>JADJVS010000014.1 GCA_016710465.1 Sulfuritalea sp. | reverse complement strand
CTCCGCCGCGACACGATGCTTGCGCGCCATCTGCGTCACCGCATCGATGCGGGCATCGAGTTCGGCCAGGCGCCCGGGATCGAGCTCCAGCCGATCCTGATAGCGCCGTAGCGCCAGCGCCGACTCTTCGAACTGGATCAGCGCCCCCTCGTAAAGTTGCGCCGCCTCGCCCAGGGCAGGATCGACCTCCACCAGTTCGGAAAGGCGGGCCCCGGCATGGCGCAAGGCCGGCAGGCCGCCGGATTCGCCCTCTTCCAGCGCGGCCAGCGCGAGGCTTGCGGCATCGAGCAGCGCATTGGCATTGCCCAGGCGACGCTGCTCCTGTTCGGTTTCCTGCCAGTCCGCGGCGTCGAAGGCCAGGGCATCGAGTTCCTTGACCTGCCAGTCGAGCAGCTCGCGTTCGCGCTGCGTCGCCTCGACATCCTTTTCCGCCGCCACGCGTGCCTCGCGCGCGGCGCGCCATGCCGCCCAGGCGGCGGCGACATCGCGGGCGATGGCTTGCGCGCCAGCATGGGCATCGAGCAGATCGCGCTGCGCGTCGGCGCGCAACAGCGAGTGATGGGCGTTCTGGCCGTGGATGTCGGCAAGGAAATCGGCCACCTCGCGGAGTTGCCCGAGGGTCGCCGCCGCACCGTTGATGTAGGCGCGCGAACGCCCCGCGGCATCGATCACGCGGCGCAGCAGGCAGGCGTCGACGTCGAAATCGCCGGCGCGCAGCCAGGCCTCCAGCGATCCGCCCGGTGTCACATCGAACTCGGCGGAAATTTCGGCACGCTCGGCGCCATTTCGCACCACCGCGGCGTCGGCACGCTCGCCCAGCGCCAGCGACAGGGCGTCGACCAGGATCGACTTGCCGGCACCGGTCTCGCCGGTCAGCGCGCCGAAACCGGCGTCGAATTCCAGTTCAAGCCGGTCGACGATGACGAAATCGCGGATCAGGAGTCGTTGGAGCATGGGTCTGCGAATTGCGGCTAGTGACGGGGCGTCGAGCTCCAGTGCAACTTCTCGCGCAGCATGGCGAAGTAGCTGTAGCCCGGTGGATGCAGAAGGGTGATGCTGTGGCGCGAGCGCGCCACGCGCAGGACATCGCCGGCGCGGGCGTCGAAGCGTCCCTGGCCGTCGAAATGCACGCGCGCGTCGTGCGTCGGCAACAGGCCGATATCGATGCGGCTGCCGTCGCTGACCGTGATCGGCCGGTTCGACAGCGCGTGAGGGCACAGCGGCACGATGGCGATGCCGGCCACCGAAGGGTGCAGGATCGGCCCGTTGGCGGACAAGGCATAGGCCGTCGAGCCGGTCGGCGTCGAGATGATCAGGCCGTCGGCGCGCAGCACGTGGATCAATTCGCCGTCGACCTTGACATCGAGTTCGATCATGCGTCCCGTGTCGCCCTTGTTCACCACCACGTCATTCAGCGCCAGCGTGGCGAATTCACGACGGCCATCGCGCAGCACTTCGGCGTCGAGCAGGACGCGTTGCTCGGGCACGAATTGGCCCGCCAGCAAGGCCTCGATGCTGCCCTCCATCGCGTCCAGCGCGATGTCGGTCATGAAGCCGAGGCGTCCCTGGTTGATGCCGACCAGGGGCACATCGAAGCGGGCGAGCTGGCGCGCGGCGTTCAACATGGTGCCGTCGCCGCCCAGCACGATGGCCAGATCGGCACCGGCGCCAAGCGCTTCGTAGTTGGCGACGGCATAGCCGTTGCTGCCGACGGCGGCGGCGGTGGCTTCCTCGATCATGATTTCGCGCCCCAGCGCGCTGAGCTGTGCGGCGAGGGCGCGCAGGGATTCCGCAATCTCGGGGCTGCGGTATTTTCCGATCAGGGCGATGCGGCGAAATGCGTCGTTCATGGATTGATTTAACCATACCCGGAGCCCGCGCAAGGGCCGGAATCGATGGATTTTTTGCCGCCCCGGCTTGATCGCGGCGCGCGGCGGGGCCATCTGCCATCCATCCGCCGAAATGAATACAATCGGACCATGCTCGACCACCGCGCCCAAACCCTGCTCAAGACCCTGATCGAACGCTACATCGCGGAAGGCCAGCCCGTGGGCTCGCGCACCCTGTCGAAATACTCCGGCCTGGAGCTGTCGCCGGCGACGATACGCAACGTGATGTCCGACCTCGAGGAAATGGGCTTCATCGCCAGCCCGCACACCTCGGCCGGACGCGTGCCGACGCCGCTGGGTTACCGGCTGTTCGTCGACTCCCTGCTGACCGTCAAGCCCCTGCAGCGCGAAGAGCTTTCCGAGATCAAGGGGGCGATCCAGCCCGACCAGCCGCAACTGGTGATCAGCCATGCCTCGCAACTGCTTTCGCAACTGACCGCCTTTGCCGGCATCGTGGTGGCGCCGCGCCGCCAGCAGCCGCGCATCCGCCAGATCGAATTTCTCGGCTTGTCCGAAAGCGCGTGCTGCTGATCATCGTCACCGCCGACGGCGACGTGCAGAACCGCATCCTGTTCACCCAGCGCAACTACGGTCCGTCCGAACTCATCGAAGCCGCCAACTACCTGAACCAGAACTGCCTCGGGCTCGACTTCGACCAGGTGCGGGCCCGGGTCGTCGAGGAACTGCGCCAGTTGCGCATGGACATGTCCGAGCTGATGGCCGCGGCGCTGGAAGCCGGTAACCAGGCGGTGGCCGACACCTCGACGCAATACGTGATCAGCGGTGAGCGAAACCTGCTTGGCATCGAGGACCTGTCGTCCAACATGACCCGGCTGCGCCGCCTGTTCGACCTCTTCGAGCAGCGCACGGGGCTGGCCCAGTTGCTGGAACTGTCCAGCCGCGCCGAGGGCGTGCAGGTCTTCATCGGCGGCGAATCCGGGATTGCGCCGCTGGACGAATGCTCGGTGGTCGCCGCGCCCTACGAGGTCGACGGCCAGATCGTCGGCACCATCGGCGTGATCGGGCCGACGCGCATGGCCTACGAGCGCGTGATCCCGATTGTCGACATCACCGCCAAGCTGCTGACCTCCGCCCTTTCTGCTCCCTGATGCCCCGCTACGCCCCCGAACCCGCGCCCAGGCACGGCGCCACCCGCCGCACGGCGGTGCTCCTGATCAACCTCGGCACGCCCGAGGCGCCGACCAAATCCGCGCTGCGCCGCTATCTCGGCGAGTTCCTCTGGGACCCGCGCATCGTCGAGATCCCGCGCCCGATCTGGTGGCTGATCCTGAACCTCTTCGTGCTCAACCTGCGCCCCGCCAAATCGGCCGCCAAGTACGCCAGGATCTGGTTGCCCGAAGGCTCGCCGCTGAAAGTGCATACCGAACGCCAGGCCGCCCTGCTCAAAGGCTGGCTGGGCGAAGCGGGCACCCCTGACGTCGCCGTGGCCTGGGCGATGCGCTACGGCAGCCCCTCGATTCCCGCGATGCTGGACCAGTTGAAGGCCGCGGGCGCCGAGCGCGTGCTGGTGGTGCCGATGTACCCCAATACGCTGCAAGCTCCAGTGGCAGCGTGATGGACGATGTCGCCGACTGGATCAAGCGCACGCGCAACCCGATGGAAATCCGCTTCGTCAAACATTTCCACGACGACCCCGGCTACATCGCCAGCGTCGTCGCCACGGTCAGGGAATATTGGGCTGCGAATGGGCAACCGGACAAGCTGCTGATGAGCTTCCACGGCCTGCCGCGGCGCTCGCTCGACCTCGGCGACCCCTACTACTGCGAATGCCAGAAGACCGGCCGGCTCATTGCACAAGCCCTGGGCCTGGGCACGGAGCAGTATCTGATCACCTTCCAGTCGCGCTTCGGCAAGGCCGAATGGCTCAAACCTTACACCCAGGCCACGCTGGAAGAACTCGGCCATGGCAAAACCCGACGCGTCGATGTGATCTGCCCCGGCTTCGTCGCCGACTGCCTGGAGACCCTGGAAGAAATCGCGCTCGACTGCAAGAGCGAATTCCTTGCCGCGGGCGGCGGCGAGTTTCACTACATTCCGGCCGTGAACGAGCGCCCGGACTGGATCGCGGCGCTGGGCGGGCTGGCGAGTCGGCATCTGGCGGGCTGGCCGCTGACTGCTTGCTCCGATCCGGAAGCAGCCGCCCGTGCCAGCGCGCTGGGCGCGCCGCCCGAGTTTCGCCTCGCCAAGCTGAATACCGAAGAAGAACAGCAGCTTGCCGCCCGCTTCGGGATACGCTCGATTCCCACCCTGGCGCTGTTCCGCAATGGGCGCGAAGTGGCCCGCCAGGCCGGGGCCATGGATGCCGCCAGCCTGATGCGCTGGGTGCGCAGCCTCGCCTGATTTTTCTTGCCGGCGGGGCTTGAAGCCGCCGAAATCGCCCTCATCTGCGGCGGGTTTCTTGAGGAGCCCGACCCATGCAGGACAGCAACGCCAACCCGACCCCCGAAGCTCTACCGGACGCGACCGCCGCCGAAATCGCCGTCCCTCCAACGCCGTCCGCACGCCGACTATTGACCAAGCCGCCGCCGAGGTGATGCCCAGCCTCGAAGAGATGCTCAGGGCCGCCGAACTCAAGGCCGCCGAGCATCACGACGCCTGGCTGCGCGCCAAGGCCGAAACCGAGAACGTGCGCCGCCGCGCCCAGGAGGACATCGCCAAGGCCGGCAAGTACGCGGTGGAGCGATTCTCCGGCGAACTGCTGGCGGTGAAGGACAGCCTGGAAGCCGCGCTCTCCAACGAAAACCAGAGCGCGGAAAACCTCAAGGCCGGCGTCGAACTGACCTTGCGCCAGTTGGTCGCCGCCTTCGAAAAATCGAACCTGGCCGAGATCAACCCCGTGGGCCAGAAATTCGACCCGCACCAGCACCAGGCCATCAGCCAGATCGAAGCCCCCGACGCAAACACCGAGCCGAACACCGTGATCAGCGTGCTGCAGAAGGGCTATGCGCTGCACGGCCGCGTGATCCGCCCGGCGCTGGTCATCGTTTCCAAGGCCAGGGCCGCACCGGCGGCTTGAAGCCACCCGCAATACCCCCATATCAGGCATAGAGATTCGCTGCGGAACCTTCCCGGCGAGCAATATTTTTAAAGGAAAAATCATGGGCAAGATCATCGGCATCGACCTCGGCACCACCAACAGTTGCGTCGCCATCATGGAAGGCGGCAAGCCCAAGGTCATCGAAAACGCGGAAGGCGCGCGCACCACGCCGTCCATCGTCGCCTATGCCGACGATGGCGAAATCCTCTGCGGCGCCTCGGCCAAGCGCCAGGCCGTGACCAACGCCAAGAACACCCTCTATGCGGTCAAGCGCCTGATCGGTCGTCGCTTCGAAGAGAAGGAAGTGCAAAAGGACATCGACCTGATGCCCTTCAAGATCGTCAAGGCCGACAACGGCGACGCCTGGGTCGAGGCGCGCGGCAACAAGATGGCCCCGCCGCAGGTATCCGCCGAAGTGCTGCGCAAGATGAAGAAGACCGCGGAAGACTACCTCGGCGAGGAAGTCACCGAGGCCGTGATCACCGTCCCTGCCTACTTCAACGACAGCCAGCGCCAGGCCACCAAGGACGCCGGCCGCATCGCCGGCCTTGATGTCAAGCGCATCATCAACGAGCCGACCGCCGCCGCGCTGGCCTTCGGCATGGACAAGCAGGAAGGCGACCGCAAGATCGCGGTGTATGACCTCGGCGGCGGCACCTTCGACATCTCCATCATCGAAATCGCCGCGATCGACGGCGAGCACCAGTTCGAGGTGCTGTCCACCAACGGCGACACCTTCCTTGGCGGCGAGGATTTCGACCAGCGCCTGATCGACTACATCGTCACCGAATTCAAGAAGGAGCAGGGCGTCGACCTGAAGAACGACGTGCTGGCCCTGCAGCGCCTCAAGGAATCCGCCGAAAAGGCCAAGATCGAGCTGTCGTCCTCGCAGCAGACCGAACTCAACCTGCCCTACATCACCGCCGACGCCTCGGGGCCTAAGCACCTGACCATGAAGCTGACCCGCGCCAAGTACGAGGCCCTGGTCGAGGACCTGATCGAGCGCACCATCGCGCCCTGCCGCATCGCCATCAAGGATGCCGGCGTCAAGACCTCCGACCTCACCGACGTGATCCTGGTCGGCGGCATGACGCGCATGCCCAAGGTGCAGGACAAGGTCAAGGAGTTCTTCGGCAAGGAGCCGCGTCGTGACGTGAACCCCGACGAAGCCGTGGCCGTCGGCGCCTCGATCCAGGGCGGCGTGCTGCAGGGCGAAGTCAAGGACGTGCTGCTGCTCGACGTCACCCCGCTGAGCCTGGGCATCGAAACCCTGGGCGGCGTCATGACCAAGCTGATCACCAAGAACACCACGATCCCGACCAAGGCGGCGCAGACCTTCTCCACCGCCGACGACAACCAGAGCGCGGTGACCATCCACGTGCTGCAGGGCGAGCGCGAGATGTCCAGCGGCAACAAGAGCCTGGGCCAGTTCAACCTCTCCGACATCCCGCCGGCACCGCGCGGCATGCCGCAGATCGAGGTCACTTTCGACATCGACGCCAACGGCATCCTGCATGTCTCGGCCAAGGACAAGGGCACGGGCAAGGAAAACAAGATCACCATCAAGGCCAACTCCGGGCTTTCCGAAGCCGAGATCCAGGCCATGGTGCAAGATGCTGCCGCCCACGCCGAGGACGACCACAAGGCCCGCGAGCTGGTCGATGCGCGCAACCAGTGCGACGCCATGGTGCATTCGATCAAGAAGGCGCTCGGCGAGCATGGCGACAAGCTCGGCGCCGACGAAAAATCGGCCATCGAAGCCGCGATCAAGGACGCCGAGGAAGCGCTGAAGAGCAACGACAAGGCGACCATCGAAGCCAAGACCGAAACCCTGGCCAAGGCCTCACAAAAACTGGGCGAGAAGGTCTATGCCGAAACCCAGGGCGCGGCGGGTGCCGCCGGTGCCGGCGCGGCACCTGGCGGTAGCGGTGGTGCCGAAGCGAAGAAGGACGATGGCGACGTGGTCGACGCCGAGTTCACCGAGGTGAAGGACAAGAAGGGGTGATGTGGGAAGGGGGAATGGGGAAGGGAGAAGGGTGTGAAGCGCAACCACCGGACGCTCAAGGCTTGGCAGCAGGCCATGGATCTGGTGGAAAGCGTGTATGCCGCGACATCGACCTTTCCCGCGCATGAACAATTCGGGCTGACCAGCCAAATGCGGCGGGCGGCGGTGTCGGTGCCCGCCAATGTGGCCGAGGGCTTTGCCAGGAACGGCAGCAAGGAGTTGCTGCATTTTCTGGGTATCGCCAGTGGGTCGCTTTCCGAACTCGATACGCTTGTCGAGTTGGCGGGGCGACTGAATTACTTTGAGCAAGCGGAGGAACTGCAAGGGAAAGTCGACGAAGTTTCCGGACTGGTAATGGGCCTCGCGGCGTCGATTCGCCGCAAACTCTGACACCCTTCCCCCTTCCCCCTTCTCCCTTCCTATCTTTATGGCAAAAAAGCGCGACTACTACGAAGTCCTCGGCGTCAATCGCGACGCTTCTGACGACGAGATCAAGAAGGCCTACCGCAAGCTGGCCATGAAGCACCATCCCGACCGCAATCCGGACAATCCCAAGGCGGAAGAGCAGTTCAAGGAAGCCAAGGAAGCCTACGAAGTCCTCTCCGACGCGCAGAAGCGGCCCGCCTACGACCAGTACGGCCACGCCGGCGTCGACCCGCAGGCCGGCATGGGGCCCGGCGGCGCGGGCGGCTTTGCCGATGCCTTCTCCGACATCTTCGGCGACATTTTCGGCGGCGGCGGCCAGCGCGGCGGCGGACGTTCCAATGTCTATCGCGGCGCCGACCTGCGCTACAACCTCGAAGTCAGCCTGGAAGACGCCGCGCGCGGCACCGAAACCCGCATCCGCATCCCGACCATGGCCAGTTGCGAAGCATGCGGCGGCAGCGGCGCCAAGAAAGGCACCGAACCCAAAACCTGCCCGACCTGCGCCGGCCACGGCCAGGTGCGCATGCAGCAGGGCTTCTTCTCGATCCAGCAGACCTGCCCGAAATGCCACGGCACCGGCCGCTATGTCGCCGACCCCTGCGGCACCTGCCACGGCGCCGGCCGCGTCAAGCAGCACAAAACGCTCTCGGTCAAGATCCCTTCGGGCATCGACGAAGGCGATCGCATACGCCTCACCGGCGAGGGCGAACCCGGCGTCAATGGCGGCCCGCCGGGCGACCTTTACGTGCAGATCCATCTCAAGCCGCACGCGGTGTTCCAGCGCGACCACGACGACCTGCATTGCGAAATGCCGGTGAGCTTCACCGTCGCCGCGCTCGGTGGCGAAATCGAAATCCCGACGCTGGATGGCGTGGCCAAGCTCAAGGTTCCCGCCGAGACCCAGACCGGCAAGGTCTTCCGCCTGCGCGGCAAGGGCATCAAGGGCGTGCGCTCGATCGCCGCCGGTGATCTGCTCTGCCATGTCGTGCTCGAAACCCCGGTCAGCCTCACCGAGCGGCAGCGGGAGCTGCTGCGCGAGTTCGAGGAGATCAGCCAGGGCAACGCCTCGCGGCACAACCCCAAGGCGCAGAGCTGGCTGGACCGGGTGCGGGATTTCTTCGGTAGCTGATCACCCGGCCCCATGAGCCCCGCATCGCTGATGACGGAGCTCGTCGATCCGCGCACCTTCCTGCTGGTTGCCAACCTGCTCGGGTTCTTCTGCGCCCTGGTGCTATGGGTGCAGCAGCGCAGCTTCCCCGACGACATCAAGGGCTTGGGCGACTGGGCCGCCGCCGTGGTTCTGATCGGCATCGCCTCCGGCTTGTCGTCGATGCGCGGGCTGGTTTCCGATTTCCTGTCCATCGTCATCGCCAGCGCTGCCCTGCTGCTTGGCCAACTCCTCCTGATCGTCGGGCTGCAACGCTATTCGGGAAAGATTCCGAGGTGGCGTCCGGCACTGGACGGAATCGCCGTGGTGGTGCTCCTGATCATCTTCCTCACCTATGTCACCCAACACTACCAGGGCCGCATCTTCCTCATGGCACTGGCCCACATCGTCCTGTTTTCGGCCGGGGCCGTGCTCGCCTGGCAGGCCAGGCCCAGCGGCCTGGGAAGCCGCTTCCTGTTCCTGTTTTTCGTGCTCGGCGCCGGTGTCGCGGTCTGGCGCATCACCACGCTGTCCGGCGGAATCACCGAAAACGCGGACAGCTTCGACCGCAACCTGATCCAGCAGATCTTCCTCGCCATGTTCTCGCTGGGGGTGCTGGGGCTGTCCATCGGCTTCCTGCTCATCACCAACGAACGCCTGCGCGCCGAACTGGAATTCATGGCTACCCGCGATCCCATGACCGGGGCATTGAACCGGCGCGCCTTCTTCGCCCAGGCGGCCGTGGAATGGGCACGCTGCACCCGGTCCCGCCGCCCGCTCGCCGTGCTGGCCTCGGACATCGACTTCTTCAAGAAGGTCAACGACACCCACGGCCACCATGTCGGCGACCTCGTCATCAAGGACTTCTCCCGGCGGGCGCAGCAGATGCTGCGCGTGCCCGACGTCCTGGCCCGCTTCGGCGGCGAGGAGTTCACCATCCTGCTGCCGGATACCGGCATCACCGAAGCGAAACAGGTCGCCGAGCGCATCCGCCAGGAAATCGGCACGCGCCGCGACCCGGCGCTGCCTGCCTATACCGTAAGCATTGGCGTATCCGTCGCACAAGGCAAGACCGGTGACGCGGCGGACATCGAAGCCCTGATCGCCGAAGCCGACGCCGGGCTCTACCGGGCCAAGCAGGGCGGCCGCAATCGCGTGGAAGGCTGAGTCGGCGGGTCGCGGAGGATTCCAGCTATCCGGACCAAGAGTCGGCGCTGGTACCACGGCGATTTTGCGGCTATAGTTTCATCGCTCGCTACTTTTGTAGCAAACCGAATCGAGGTGAAGCCATGGGCATGCCCGTCCGCATTGATGACACGCTGTACGAACAGGCCCGCGCCCAGGCGCAGGCGGAGCGCCGCACCATCGCCGGCCAGATCGAGTTCTGGGCCATGGTGGGCAAGGCGGCGCTGGACAATCCCGACCTGCCCATCGATTTCGTCCGCGATCTGCTGATCGCCCGCGCCGAAGGCCCGGCGCTGGCCACACCCTTCGTCGCCGAAGGCAAGCGCGACTGATTGTGCCCACCGTCCAGGCACTACAGTCCGCCTCATTTCGCCGCGCCTACAAGCGCTTGCACGCAAACCAGAAGGCGGACGTGGACGCCGCCGTGCGGACCATTGTCGACGATCCGACCGTGGGCGAAGCCAAGAAAGGCGACCTCGCCGGCGTCTTCGTCTACAAGTTCAAGTGCGTAGGCCAGCTCGCCCTGCTGGCCTACGAATACGATCCCGCCACCCGACTCCTGTTGCTGCTCGGCTCGCACGAGAATTTCTATCGCGAGTTGAAGCGGTCCTGAAGGCGTCATCGGAAAATGGCATAACTCAAAGCCAAAAAAGACGAAGGCCGCGCATGCGCGGCCTTCCATTTGGTGCATCTTTCAGCTTGTTAGCGTCCAGAGCTCATATCCCAATCGTGTAGCGGCTACAATCCTAGCACAGAGTTCTAAGAATTCATCATCATCTTTGGCGGGGGAAAACATGGGCGCGCTAAGGTACCGGTTGGCATTGGACTTGGGCAGCACGTCGCTCGGATGGGCAATGGTACGCCTGAAGGATGCCGAACCCGTTGCGATCATCAAGGCAGGCGTGCGCATCTTCAGCGATGGCCGCAACCCCAAGGATGGATCTTCACTGGCAGTGACCCGACGTGCGGCACGGGCCATGCGCCGCCGCCGCGACCGCCTGCTCAAACGCAAGCACCGCATGATGGCGCTGCTGCTCAAGCATGGTTTCTTTCCCGCCGACACCATCGAGCGCAAAGCGCTGGAACTCCTCAACCCCTACGAACTACGCGCAAAGGGTCTCGATACGGCGCTCACGCCCGCCGAGTTCGCCCGCGCCCTGTTTCACATCAACCAGCGACGAGGTTTCAAGAGTAACCGCAAGACAGACAAGAAGGACAACGACAGTGGCGCACTCAAGGCAGCTATCAGCGCTCTGCGCCAACAACTCGACCCCAACGGCGCCAATGGTAAGGCGCGCACAGTGGGCGAACTGCTGTGGCGACGCATCAAACCGGATGTAGAGGGTAAGCCTCCTCGTGCCGGACTCGTGCGCGCCCGCTACCGTGAACGCCGCATAGAAAAGGAGGACGGCAAAACCCGCATCGACAAGAGCTACGACCTCTACATCGACCGCGCCATGATCGATGCCGAATTCGATACGCTCTGGGCAAAGCAGACCGCGCTTACCCCTTCTGTTTTCAATGAGGCAGCCCGCGCAGAGCTCAAGGACTGCCTGCTCCACCAACGCCCGCTCAAGCCCGTCAAGCCGGGCCGCTGCACGCTGGAGCCTGACGAAGAGCGTGCTCCGCTGGCCTTGCCCAGCCAGCAGCGCTTCCGCATCTATCAGGAGGTCAACAACCTGCGCATCCTGAAAAAGGACTTGCACGATGAAACGCTGACGCGGGCGCAGCGAGATGAGTTAGTCAATGCGCTGGAGCACCACAGCAAACGCAGTTTTACGCAAATTAGAACATTGCTGAAGCTGGCGGGTACAACACAATTCAATCTGGAGGACGTAAAGCGCCAGGAACTCAAGGGGAGCAGTACCAGCGCCATCCTGAGCAAAAAGGAGCATTTCGGCCCGGATTGGTTCACTTTCCCGTTGGATCAGCAGGACGCGATAGTGATGCGGCTGCTGACCGAGGAAAGCGAAGCGGCATTGATAGTTTGGCTACAAGAAGAACTCGGCTTCGATGAGACCCGCGCCGAAATCGTTGCGAACACAGGCTTGGCCGAAGGCTATGGCAGCCTGAGTACAAAGGCACTCTCGCGCATCCTCCCTGCACTGCAAGCCGAAGTCATTACCTACGACAAGGCGGTACAGGCAGCGGGCTACGAGCACCACAGCCACATCAGTCATGCCGCAACTGGTGAAATTCTTCCGGCACTGCCCTACTACGGCGAATACCTGCAACGGCACGTCGGCTTCGGCAGCGGCAAACGCGACGATCCGCCTGAAAAGCGCTTCGGCAAGATCGCAAACCCTACGGTGCACATCGGCTTGAACCAAGCGCGCGTAGTTGTCAATGCGCTTATCAAGCGCTACGGCCACCCCTCTGAGGTCATCGTCGAAGTGGCACGTGACCTGAAACAGAGTTGGGAGCAACGAAACGAGGATAAGGAACAGCAGGCGAAAAATCAGAAGCGCAACGAACGGCTCCGGACCGACGCCGCAAAACTTCTGCAAATCTCGCCTGAACGAGTAAAGCATGCCGACATCCAGAAGCTCATCCTGTGGGAAGAACTGAGTTTCGACATCGCCGACCGTCGCTGCCCCTACAGCGGCGTACAAATCGGCGCGCGCATGGTCTTGAGCGATGAAGTGGAAATCGAGCACATCCTGCCCTTCTCACAAACACTGGACGACAGTCTCAACAACAAGACACTAGCCACCCGTCGCGCCAACCGCGTCAAAGGCGACCGTAGCCCTGCTCAAGCCCGCGAGGACTTTGAACGAGAAGGCTGGACTTACGATGCCATATTGCAACGTGCGGAACACATGCCGAGGAACAAACGTTACCGTTTTGGCCCCGATGGCCATGAAAAGTGGCTGCGCGAAGACAAGGATTTTCTGGCTCGTGCCCTCAACGACACCCGGCATCTCAGCCGCGTAGCGCGTGAGTACCTGAGCTTGATCTGCCCACATGGCACCCGGGTCATTCCCGGCCGGATGACAGCCATGCTGCGCGCCAAGTTCGGGTTGAACGACATCCTGGGCCTGCAAGGAGAAAAGAACCGCAACGACCATCGCCATCACGCCGTCGATGCCTGCGTGATCGCCGTTACCGATCAAGGCCTGTTACAACGGTTCGCACAGGCCAGCGCCAGTGCCCGTGAAAAGCAACTGGATAAGCTGGTCGACTCCATGCCCTTGCCTTGGCCGACCTACCGCGAGCATGTGGGACGTGCCGTCCGCAACATCTGGGTCAGCCATAAGCCGGATCATGGCTATGAAGGCGCGCTTATGGAAGCGACGGCTTACGGAATTCGCAAAGACGGTACGATCAAGCAAAAGTCCAAAGCGGATGGAAGTGAAGGACGTGAGATCAAGAATCTGATCCGCATCAGCGAACCGAAGCAGCCATCTCGCCACGGCGTGGACACGGAAGGCAACCCGCTGCCATACATTGGCTATGTGGGCGGTAGCAATTACTGCATTGAGATCACACGCGGAGATAAGGGCAAATGGGACGGTAAAGTCGTCTCGACCTTTGAGGCATATCAACTGGTTCAACAACATGGGGCGATGCGATTGCGCCATCCGTCACTGAGTGTCAGTGGAAAGCCCTTGGCGATGCGCTTAACTATTCATGACATCGTTCGCATGGAAATCGATGGTCAAGAGCAAACCCTGCGAATGGTCACAGTTGCCGGCAGTGGCCAAATCTGGTTTGCGCCTGTTAACGAAGCCAATGTGGATGCACGAAATCGCGACAAAGCCGATCCGTTCAATTACACGTCCAAGAGGGCCGGATCCCTGCAAACAGCCAAAGCCCGCCGAGTCACGATATCCCCCATCGGCGAACTGCGCGACCCCGGCTTCAAGGAATAGCCCACATGATCGGCCGCATCGTCGAAGTAGCCGACGACCGGCGGCATTTGTTCCTGCACCGCGGTTTCATGGTGGTGCAGGACACAGTAGGCGAACGGAAGGAACTCGGGCAGATACCGCTGGACGACATTGCCGCTGTCATCGCCAATGCACACGGCCTGAGCTATACCAATAACCTGCTGGTGGCACTGGCTGTACGCGGCGCCCCGTTCGTGCTTTGCGCGGCCAACCACAACGCAGTCGGCATGTTGCTTCCAATCGAAGGAAATTTCGAACAGTCGCGACGCATCGAAGCCCAGATTGCGGCCAGCCTACCCACGCATAAACGCCTGTGGGCGGCTGTGGTGCGCGCCAAGCTTGAGCAGCAAGCCGCTGCGCTGGAAGCGGCAGGCTCACCCACGGCTCCATTGACCGCGCTCGTGCGCAAGGTCAAGAGTGGCGACCCCGAAAACATGGAAGCCCAAGGCGCCCGGCGCTACTGGGGTCTTCTATTCGGCCAAAACTTCAGGCGCGACCAGGATGGCGACGGGCTCAATGCCTTGCTGAACTACGGCTATACCGTTCTACGGTCAGCAATGGCACGCGCAGTCATCGCCGCCGGATTGCATCCCGGCATCGGCCTGCATCACAGCAATGACACCAACGCCATGCGTTTGGTCGATGACCTGATGGAACCCTTTCGTCCCGTGGTTGACCTCAAGGTTTGGCAGCTCTGGCGCAATGGAGAGCTGCATGTGACACCCGAAACCAAGCGCGCTCTGGTAGGCACGCTCTACGACGATATGCAGAGCGACATAGGCGCCACACCCGTTATGGTCTGCATGCAGAAGCTCGCTACGTCCATTGCACAGGTCTATCTGGGACTGCGCGACAAACCCGATCTGCCTTTGCCCGGTTTGCCATTGGCGCTGGCGCAGGGTTTGAGGGAAGAATGAAGAAAAGGCCGCCATGCTCACGGGCTACCGACTGATGTGGATGGTAGTGATGTTCGATTTGCCCGTGGTACTCAAGGCAGAGCGGAAGGCCGCAACCGATTTCCGAAATGCACTGCTGGACATGGGCTTCGAGATGAGCCAATTCAGCGTCTATATGCGCATGTGCACCAGCCCGGCGCAGGTGGATACATATTGCAAGTACGTCGAATCGGCCCTCCCCGCCGGTGGTAAAGTCAATATCCTGCAATTCACCGATAAGCAGTACGAGCGCATCATTTGTTACCACGGACAAGCCAAGCAGCCCCCGAATAAAACGCCTGACCAGTTCGCCCTTTTTTGAATATGCATCTGATTTTCAGATTGTCGAAAACAAAGAACCCCTCTATGAATCAAGGGGTTCTTTGCGGGCGATTCTAGACGATTGGGATTTGAGCTCTGGCCGGAACGCATGGACAGAGCTAAGCGCCTAATCATGAATTCTAGACGATTGGGATTTGAGCTCTGGCCGGAACTTCACCATCATGTTCAGCGTGGTCAGGCAGGATTCTAGACGATTGGGATTTGAGCTCTGGCCGGAACAGAAATGAAGATGATGCCGTATCAAATTGAATTCTAGACGATTGGGATTTGAGCTCTGGCCGGAACAAGAACGATACCAAGGTGCCGACCGACAAGATTCTAGACGATTGGGATTTGAGCTCTGGCCGGAACCAAACCGCCATCCTCATACTCTCCGCCGTCATTCTAGACGATTGGGATTTGAGCTCTGGCCGGAACGTGGAAACCGTGAGCGCCCCGGATTACACGTATTCTAGACGATTGGGATTTGAGCTCTGGCCGGAACCTGGCAGCAAACGTATAGCGGCGTAGCCAAATTCTAGACGATTGGGATTTGAGCTCTGGCCGGAACCACGCGGAGGATGTGGCGCGGCTCGGTCGCATTCTAGACGATTGGGATTTGAGCTCTGGCCGGAACAACAACTTCATGGTTGGAGGAGGCGCGAAAGAACCGCGCCCCCTCCAACCATGAAGTTCTTGCTTCGCAAGGTCTGCAAGAGTCGGTGCTGGCCCTACGGCGAGCACTCGGTTGCCATTGTCGATTTCAAGAAGTTTGAACTCACAAATACCCGTGGCACACTCTCGGCCTACCGCAAGACTTGAAGGCCATGACATGACAACTGTAACCATAGGCGTCGCCACGCGCGAGGAAATCAAGGCCCGCTTCATTCGCGCCATGTCCACGGGCCGCCGGTCGCCTCCGTTCATCGGCTTTCCCGACGAACGCGCGCTATGAAAAACCCTGACGCCAGCGCGCTGGGACATGCTGAAGGCCATGACTGGCGCCGGCCATCTGGCTTTGCGCGAAATAGCTCGCCGACTAGGGCGCGACGTGCGCGGCGTCCATGCCGATGCGCACGCATTGCTGGCCGTGGGCCTGATCGAACGCACGACCGAAGGCTTCTGTTTTCCCTACGACGCTGTCCACGTTGATTTCGTGCTCAAGGCGGCGTAAGCAAGTGACGCCCCGGGCAAGAGTCGGCGCCGGCACCACGCCGATTTCGCCCGGTTCAAACGCTTTTTGTCGCGCGGCGCGCGGGCTTCCTGACGACGACAGCGCTCCCCGTTGACTTGGGTTTCGAACTTCCCACCGCTGCGGCTTTCCCCACTGCCGGCGCCACCGCCTTCCGCGGCCTGGCCTTCGTCTTGGCCGGCCCGGCCTTCGGCGCCATCGCCGCCTCCAGTTCCGCCAGCGCCTCTTCGGCATACACGGCCAGGCGCTGCATGCTGGGCAGCGAGGAATGGCAGCCGGTGAAGCCGAAGTTCATCGCGCCGGCATAGCTTTCGCAGGTGATGTTGAGCGCCTGGCCGTGGGTCACGATCGATGCCGGATAGATGGCGACGAGTTCGGCGCCGCGAAAGTAAAGCGGCTTGTCCGGCCCCGGCACGTTGGAAATGGTGATGTTGAACATCGGCCGGGTGCGCCCGCCGATGCCCGTCAGCAGCGTGAGTATCGTCGGCGCCATGAGCAGCACAGTGTATTGCAGCATGGCCTGCCGGGGCAGGCTTTGCACATGCTGCTTGGCAAGGCGCACGGATTCGCGGATCGCCGCCAGGCGTTCGCGCGCGTCGGCAAGGTCGGTGCCCAGGGTGGCGATGATGAAGGTGATGGCATTGCCGCTGCCCTCGTCGTCGGCCGGCCTGACCGAAACCGGAATGCCGGTGGTCAGCGACTTCTCCGGCAGGTCGCCGCGCTCGCCGAGGAAGCGCCGCAGCGCGCCGCCGCAGATCGCCAGGACGACGTCGTTGAGCGTGCATTCCGCCGCCTTGGCCAGATTGCGCAGTCGCTCCATCGGAAACTGTTGCGTGGCGAAGCGGCGCTTCTCGCGCACTCGGCCATTGAGCGCCGACTGCGGCGAGGTAAAGGGCACGATCATGCCTTCGCCGCTGCCCAGGCCCTTGAGCATCCGGCCGAAGGCCACCACCAGTTGCGGCACCGTCTGCACCTGGCCGCGCAGCGCCTCGACCGCCAGCGCCGCCGCGTTGGCGACGGTCGGCAGGAGTGCGTCGGCGCCGGAGCCCCGCATCCGCGGCAGGCCCGAGGCCCAGAAGGGTGGCAGCTTGCGGCTGGCCTCGCGATCGGGCGCCATGGCTGCCTGCAGCAGCTTCATGCCGCTGACGCCGTCGATCAGCGAGTGGTGCATCTTGATGAAGAGGGCGAAGCGATCACCCTCCAGGCCCTCGATCAGGGTGCACTCCCAGGGCGGCCGGCTCAGGTCCAGCGGGGTGCTCTGCAGGCGGCCGACCAGTTCGCCCAGTTCGCGCTCGCCCCCCGGCCAGGGCAGCGCGGCATGGCGCACGTGGTATTCGAGGTCGATGTTGCGGTCTTCCACCCAGACCGGCATCGGGTTCTTGTTGAAGGCATACTTCAGGCGCCGGTTCCAGGGCGCGGTGAACTCACGATGGCCGCGAAACTCCTCCATCATCCGGCGCATGTAGTCCCTGGGCGCGCCCTCGGGCAGGCGGAACTGGAGCAGGCCGCCGACGTGGTTCGGCGTCGTCCGCGATTCGGTGAATAGCCAGGCGGAATCGAGCGGGTTGAGGCGGACGGATGTCATGGTTGCAGTCCTCGGGCCGGGGAACGGAACCCGCGCACCTTAGCCGATTTTCGACGAAGCGGTGTGCCTTGCGCCGCGAATCGTTCAGCGCGCCGTCGCCGTTTCGCGCCGCCGATAGCCGCGCCAGGCCGGCCAGATCGCTGCGGCAAGCGCCAGCGCCACCAGCAGCAGCGGCCAAACCACGGGGCGGTTCCACTCGGCGCGGCGCTGCGCGCGCAGGGCGGCGTCGACGCGCTGGTACTTCAGCGTGTTGTGGCCGACCTTGCTTGGCTTGCGGTTCTTCAACCAGGCGTGGCGCAGGCTGTAATCCTTGGGGTGGAAGCCGAATACCCAGGGTGCATCGTGGCGCAGGATCTCGGTCATGCGGTCGATGATCTCCTGGCGCTCGGCGCTGTTCTCCATGGTCTTCATGCGTTCGAAGAGCTTGTCATACTCCGGATTCTGGTAGTTCGCCGCGTTCTCGCCGCTCTGCTTGACCTTGCTCTGCTTGCCGTGCAGCAGGAACATGAAGTTCTCGGGGTCGGGGTAGTCGGCGTTCCAGCCCCAGTAGAAAAGCTGCACCGCGCCCTTGCGCACCTTCTCCTGGAAGCGGTTGTAGTCGGTGCTGCGCACCACGAGCTGGATGTCGAGCTTGGCGAACTGCTTGTTCAGCCAGTCGATGCGCGCCTTGCCGCCGACGCCGGTGGCGGTGGTGTCTAGGTTGATCACCAGTGGCTCGCCGGTCCGTGCATCACGCCCGTTCGGCCAACCGGCCTCGGCCAGCAGACGCCTGGCCTCGGCCACGGGCTTGCGTCGCGCCTGCCCATCCACCCAGTCGTAGCTATGGCGGTTGATGCCGGCGGCACCCTCGCGGTGGCCGAAGATGCCCGGCGGGATCAAGCCTTGCGCGGCGATGCCGCGACCGTTCTGGAAGATGGAAATGAACTCCTCCTGGTCGATGGCGATCGAGATCGCCTGGCGCAGCTTGCGCGCCCGCTCGGCGGTTTTCGGGTCAGCGCCACCGACCAGCGGATCGAGCCAGTTGAAGCCCATGTACATGCTCGATGTCGCCACCGAGGTGCTGAGCACGATGCCCTGGGCCTTCATTTCGTCTGACAGGGTGACATCGCCGGCATTGACCTGCACCGCTTGGTCGAAGGAATCCGAGGAAATGCCCGAGGCATCGTAGTAGCCCTGGAGGAACTTGTTCCAGTAAGGGATCTGCTCCTTCTCGCGGGTGAACACCACCTTGTCGATGAAGGGCATCGCCTGGCCGCAGTCCTTGAGCAGGCCGGCCTCCCTGTCGCCCGCCTCGCCCTCGCAGGGATAGGTCTCGCCGCGAAAGTTGGGGTTCCGCTCCAGCACCATGCGCGCGTTGGGATTGTTCTCGGTCAGCATGTAGGGGCCGGTGCCGATCGGGTACCAGTCCAGCGTCAGGTTTTTCCGCGCCATCCCGGGCTGGCTGTGGAACCGGTCGGCCTCCCACGGCATGGGGGCGAAGAAAGGCATGGCCAGCCAATAGAGGAACTGCGGGTACTTGCCCTTGACGCGGATGCGGTAGCGATGGCGATCGATCACCTCAACGCCGTCGAGCTTGTGCGCGCGCAGGTCGATCCATGGCTTCTCCTTCTCCGCCTGCAGCCGTTTGGCATAATCGCCGAGGCCGACGATGTATTCCTCCATCAGGCCGAAGATCGGCGAATGCAGGCGCGGGTGTGCCAGGCGCTTGATGCCGTAGACATAGTCCTCGGCGGTCAGTTCGCGGCTGTCGCGCGCGGGAAAATCCGCCAGCGCGTTGATGCCGTCGAGCTGCGCGGGGGTCAAGGCATGGTAGGCATGCTCGCTGCCGGCCGCGCGGGCAAACGCGGGATGCGGCTGGTAGCGTATGCCCGGCCTGATGTCGATGACGTAGTCGGTGAAGGCGATGCGTGCTGGATCGGCGTTGTCCGGCAGCGTGCGCCCCTGGGTGTCGAGATAGCGCGCCTGCGGCACGGCCTCGGCCGTGCCCGGAACCAGCGCATAGGGCCGCTTCAGGTAGTGGTACTGTAAGGGCGGCTCGTAAATCTGCGCCGTGAAGTTGATCTCGTCCTCGCTGTAGGACTGCACCGGATCGAGATGCTTGGGCCGGTCGGTGAAGGCGCTGTAAAGAATATCGCGGCCCCGATCCGCCGCCGGATAGGGGTCGTTCCAGGCGCTGCCGCAAGCCGCGAGCAGCAGGCCGAGAAGGCTGGAAAGCAGGCCGCGCATGCGGTTCAGTTTAGCCGATCCGCTATAATCCGCCGCTGGATTCAACCAAGGAACACGCGATGGGATTTCTCGCTGGCAAACGCATCCTGATCACCGGCCTGATCTCCAACCGGTCGATCGCCTACGGCATTGCCAAGGCCTGCCACCGCGAGGGCGCGGAGCTCGCCTTCACCTACCAGAACGAGCGCTTCAAGGAGCGCATGGCGAAGTATGCCGACGAGTTCGGCTCGACCGCCATCTACCCCTGCGACGTAGCCCAGGATGCCGAAATCGAGGCGGTATTCACAGAACTGGCCAAGCGCTGGGACGGCCTCGACGGCCTGGTGCACTCGATTGCCTTTGCGCCCAACGACGCGATCGAAGGCGATTTCCTCGACGGCATGTCGCGCGAGGGCTTTCGCATCGCCCATGACATTTCGTCCTACAGCTATCCGGCACTGGCCAAGGCGGCGCGACCGCTGCTGCTGAAGGGCAACAAGCCGGCCCTGCTTGCGCTCTCCTATCTCGGCGCCGAGCGCACCATGCCCAACTACAACACCATGGGTCTGGCCAAGGCGAGCCTCGAAGCCGCCACGCGCTATCTGGCGTTCTGCCTCGGCCCGCAAGGCATCCGCGCCAATGCGCTGTCCGCCGGACCGATCAAGACCCTGGCGGCCTCGGGCATCGGCAACTTCGGCAAGCTGCTGGCCTACAACGCGCACCATGCACCCCTGCGCCGCAACGTGACGGTCGAGGAAGTCGGCAACGCCGCCGCCTTCCTGCTCTCGGACCTGGCCAGCGGCGTCACCGGCGAGATTCTTTACGTGGACGGTGGCACGCACACCACGGCAATGGGCAACTCGGACCCTCTGCCGGGCTGATTGAGTCCGAAAAAAACCCCGCGATGCGGGGCTTCTTCTTGCCGGGGACCGGCTATTTCTCCTTGGCCTCCAGCAGTGCCTTGTTGATCTTCACCGGATGCTTGTCCCGCAGGCTTGCCAGCCAGGCGGCAAATTCCTCTTCGGCGACGGCGCGGGCATAAGCCTGCTGCAAGGAGGCCGCGCGCGGATCGTCCTTGACGTTATCACCGGGCTTTACCGAGTTGATGCGATACAGGGCGTAACCCTTGCCGGCATGGGCCGTGCCGACGTAGGTCGGCAACCTGGCGGCATCGGCGCCAAAGATCGAGTGCACGGATTCCGGGGCCAGGCCCTGCGGATCGCTGCGCCGGATCGCATGGGACGGCGTCCACTTGAGATCGACCGCCTCGCCTTTTTGCAACCGTGCCAGCTTGGCTTCGCCGTCCTTGATCGCCAGTTTGGCCGCTTCCTCGCGCACCAGCAGCTTTTCCACCTCGGCCTTGACCGCTTCCAGCGGCTGCACCGCCGCCGGCTTGTGCTCAAGAACCCGTGCCGACACCAGCATGCCGGGGGCAACTTCAACCGCCTCGGTGTTGCGCTTGTTTCTCAGGGCGTCATCGGCGAACAACGCCGCGGCGAGCTTGGCATTGTCGAAAGGCGGCGCCAGCTTTCCGCCCTTCGCCAGCCATGACGTCTGCTTGACGTCCAGCTTCCATTTCTCGGCCGCCGGCTTGAGGCTATCCGACTGTTCGTAGACGGTGTTGCCAAACGCCTCGGCGGCTTCGCTGAATTTCTTGGCGCCGGCCTCACGCTTCAATTCGGCGGCAATTTCCGCTTTGACCTCGTCATAGGCCTTTACCCGTTCCGGGCGAATGCCAAGGACGCGGATGACGTGAAAGCCGAAATCGGAACGCACCGGCTCGGAAATTTCCCCTTCCTTCATGCCGAAGACGGTGTCCTCGAAAACCTTGACCATCGCGCCGCGGGTGAACCAGTCGAGGTCACCGCCCTTCTCGGCCGAACCCGGATCCTGGGAGTGCTGTTTCGCCAGCTTGGCGAAATCGGCCGGAGTCTTCCTGACCTGCGCCAGCAGGCCCGCGGCCTTTTCCCTGGCCGCCTTGACCTCGGCCTCGGGCGCGGCCTTGTCCAGGCGCAGCAGAATGTGGCTGGCGCGGCGCGACTCGGGCGACTTGAAGCGCGCCTCGTTGGCCTTGTACGCCGCCTTGAGCGCCTCCTCGCCGGGCGCCGCCTGTGCCGCCAGTGCGTCACGCGCAAGCACCACGAACTCGGCGCGGACCTGCTCCGGAAGTTCGAACTGCTTGCGGTTGGCGTCGTAGTGCTTCTGCACCGCGTCGGCGGCCAGCTTCACCTGGCCGGCATAGAACTCGGGGTAGAGCGCCGCCTCATTGACCTCGCGCTGTTCGAGCTGGGTTGCCAGCCAACGTCCTGCGGCGGTCTGTCCGGTGATGCCACCTTCGCTGACCGGCAGCGCCAACTGCTGCATGGCCAGATCCTGGCGCAGGCGCGCCTCGAACATTTCCTTGCTCATGCCCTGGCCTGCAACCACGGCCTCGTAGCGCTCCTTGGAGAACTTGCCGTTCTCCTGCAGCGAAGGCACCGTGGCGATGAACTGTGCCAGTTGCTGGTCGCCCACCGCCATCTTCGCCGCGCGCGCCTGTTCGGCCAGCAAGCGTTGGGTGATCAGCGAATCGAGCACCGCGCGGCGCATCGCCGGCGACTCAAAAAGGACGGGGTCGAGCTTGCCGCCGAGTTGCTGGCGCAGGCGATCCTGCTGCTCGCGCATGGCCGCCTGCAACTCCTGCTGGCTGATCTTGCCGCCGCCGACAGTGGCGACCTCGCTTCCGCTATCGACGTTGCGGACATAGGACTCAACGCCCCAGAAGGCAAAGGGCAGCGTGATCACGGCAAGAAAGACCTGGGTGATCCTCTTGTTGTTGCGGACGATGTCGAACAGGCTCATGCGGCGTATACCCTGAATGCAACAAAGGCGAACTCGGGTTCGCCTTTGTTCCTTGGTGGGTGCTGACGGGATCGAACCGCCGACATTCGCCTTGTAAGGGCGACGCTCTACCATCTGAGCTAAGCACCCGTTGAACGGGGGCTGCCCAGGCCGGGCAACCGGGCGGAGATTCTACCAGCCGGTTCGCTCAGTGGGTTACAACACCGGCCACTGCGGCATCCTCGGCAACCACCGCGACGGCGGGCGTCGCCGCGACTTCCGGCAAGGGCTCGGGCAGGCGTTCCAACGCGAGTTCGAGCACCTTGTCGATCCAGCGCACGGGCTGGATCTCGATGCGGTTCTTGATGGTGTCGGGGATCTCCGTCAGATCCTTGACGTTCTCTTCCGGAATCAGCGCCAGGCGAATGCCGCCCCGCACGGCCGCGAGCAGCTTTTCCTTGAGGCCGCCGATGGGCAGCACTTCACCACGCAGGGTGATCTCGCCGGTCATCGCCACGTCGGCGCGCACCGGTATGCCGGTCAGCACCGAGACCAGCGCGGTGCAGATGGCGATGCCGGCGCTCGGGCCGTCCTTGGGCGTCGCGCCTTCGGGCAGGTGGATGTGGATGTCGTTGTTCTGGTAGAAATTGTCAGCGATGCCCAGCGACTTGCTGCGCTTCCTGACCACGGACAAAGCGGCCTGGATCGACTCCTGCATGACCTCGCCGAGCTTGCCGGTGGTCATGGTCTTGCCCTTGCCGGGCAGGGCCACGGTTTCGATGGTCAGCAGTTCGCCGCCGACCTCGGTCCAGGCCAGACCGGTGACCTGGCCGATCTGGTTGTCCTTCTCGGCCATGCCGAAGCTGTAGCGACGCACGCCGAGGAACTTGTCGAGGTTCTTCGCGTTGACCACCATCTTGTTCTTGCGCGCCTTCATCACCAGCGCCTTGACCACCTTGCGGCAGATCTTCGAGATCTCGCGCTCCAGCGCGCGCACGCCGGCCTCGCGGGTGTAGTAGCGAACGATGTCGCGCAGCGCATCCTCGGTGACCGACAATTCGTCGCGCTTGATGCCGTTGTTCTTCATCTGCTTCGGGCAGAGGTAGCGCGTGGCGATGTTGATCTTCTCGTCTTCCGTGTAGCCGGCCAGGCGGATCACTTCGAGGCGATCAAGCAGGGCCGCGGGGATGTTGAGCGAGTTCGCCGTGGCCACGAACATGACATCCGACAGGTCGAAATCGACCTCGATGTAGTGGTCCTGGAAGGTGTGGTTCTGCTCCGGATCCAGCACCTCGAGCAGGGCCGAGGACGGATCGCCACGGAAGTCCTGGCCGAGCTTGTCGACCTCGTCGAGCAGGAACAGCGGGTTCTTGACCCCGACCTTGCTCATGTTCTGCAGGATCTTGCCCGGCATGGAACCGATATAGGTGCGGCGGTGGCCGCGGATTTCGGCCTCGTCGCGCACGCCGCCCAGCGCCATGCGGATGAACTTGCGGTTGGTGGCGCGGGCGATCGACTGCCCGAGCGAGGTCTTGCCGACGCCGGGAGGCCCGACCAGGCACAGGATCGGCGCCTTGACCTTGTCAACCCGCTGCTGCACGGCGAGGTACTCGACGATGCGTTCCTTGACCTTTTCCAGGCCATAGTGATCCTTGTCGAGGATCTTCTCCGCGGCAGACAGATCCTTGCTGATGCGCGATTTCTTCTTCCACGGCAGCGCCAGCAGGGTTTCAATGTAGTTGCGGACCACGGTGGCCTCGGCCGACATGGGCGACATCAGCTTGAGCTTCTTGACCTCGCCATTGATCTTGACCAGGGCTTCCTTGCTCATGCCGGCGGCCTTGATCTTCTTTTCCATCTCGTCGATGTCGGCGCCGTCTTCGCCTTCGCCCAGTTCCTTCTGGATGGCCTTGACCTGCTCGTTGAGGTAATACTCGCGCTGGCTCTTTTCCATCTGCCGCTTGACGCGACCGCGGATGCGCTTTTCGACCTGCAGGATGTCGAGTTCGGCTTCGAGCTGGCCGAGGAGCTTTTCCAGGCGCTCGGTGACACCGAAGACTTCCAGCACTTCCTGCTTCTGCTCGAGCTTGAGCGGCAGGTGCGCGGCGATGGTGTCCGCCAGGCGCCCGGCTTCCTCGATGCCGGCCAGCGAGGTCAGCACCTCGGGCGGAATCTTCTTGTTCAGCTTGACGTACTGGTCGAACTGGGCCAGCACCGTGCGACGCATGGCCTCGATCTCGTTGTCGGTGCGTTCCTCGACCGGGATCAGCGAAATATCGGCGACGAACAGGGCGCGCTGATCCTCGATCCGCAACAGGCGGGCGCGCTGCACGCCCTCGACCAGCACCTTGACCGTGCCATCCGGCAGTTTGAGCATCTGCAGGATGTTGGCAAGGCAGCCGATTTCGTACATGTCCTCGGGCACCGGCTCGTCCTTGGCGGCGGACTTCTGGGCCACCAGCAGGATGCTTTTGCCGGATTCCATGGCGATTTCCAGCGCCTTGATCGATTTGGGACGGCCGACGAACAGCGGGATCACCATGTGCGGGAATACGACCACGTCGCGCAAGGGCAGTAGCGGCAGGGATTGGGTCTCGACGGGGGAGGCAGGCAGGCCAGACATCATGGTGTCCTTTGGTTATGAGTCACCCCGGGGAGATTGGGGCGGCCGGCGGGGATTCAAGGCGGCTTGCTGCCGCCCTTTGTCGGTTTAGTTCGAACCCGATACCTTGGGCTGGTCGGCGTAGATCATCAGCGGCTGGGCGCCGGTTTCTATCGTACTCTCGTCGATCACGACCTTGCTCACGCTTTCCATGGTCGGCAGCTCGTACATGGTATCGAGCAGCACGTTTTCCAGGATGGAGCGCAAGCCACGGGCGCCGGTCTTGCGCTTCAGGGCCTTCCTCGCGATCGCCTGCAGCGCCGATGGACGCACTTCAAGCTCGACGCCTTCCATCGAGAACAGTTTCTGGTACTGCTTGATCAGCGCGTTCTTCGGCGCGATGAGGATTTCGATCAGCGCCGTCTCGTCGAGTTCCCTGAGCGTGGCGATCACCGGCAGGCGACCGATCAGTTCGGGAATCAGGCCGAACTTGATCAGATCCTCGGGCTCCACCTGCTTCAGCATCTCGTCCACGCCACCCGCATCACGGCTGCGCACTTCGGCGCCGAAGCCGATACCGCCCTTTTCGGAACGGTTGCGGATCACCTTGTCGAGGCCGTCGAAAGCGCCACCGCAGACGAACAGGATGTTGGTGGTGTCGATCTGGATGAAGTCCTGGTTCGGGTGCTTGCGCCCGCCCTGCGGCGGAATGCTCGCCACGGTGCCCTCGATGAGCTTGAGCAGCGCCTGCTGCACGCCCTCGCCGGAAACATCGCGGGTGATCGACGGATTGTCGGACTTGCGCGAGATCTTGTCGATCTCGTCGATATAGACAATGCCCTGCTGCGCCTTGTCGACGTCATGGTCGCATTTCTGCAGCAGCTTCTGGATGATGTTCTCGACGTCCTCGCCGACATAGCCGGCTTCCGTCAGCGTCGTCGCATCGGCCATCACGAAGGGCACGTTGAGCAGGCGCGCCAGGGTCTGCGCCAGCAGGGTCTTGCCCGAACCGGTGGGACCGATCAGCAGGATGTTGCTCTTCGCCAGCTCGACGCCGTCGCTGCCCTTGTCCTGGTGGCGAATGCGCTTGTAATGGTTATAGACCGCGACGGCAAGGATCTTCTTCGCCGAGTCCTGGCCGATCACGTACTGGTCGAGGATGTCGCGGATTTCCTTGGGTGCCGGCAGTTCACGCTTGCCGCCCGCCGCCGGCTCCGCCGCGATCTCGTCGCGGATGATGTCGTTGCACAGCTCGATGCACTCGTCGCAGATGAAGACCGAGGGACCGGCGATGAGTTTCTTGACCTCGTGCTGGCTCTTGCCGCAGAAGGAGCAGTACAACAGCTTCTCGCTACCGCCGGTTTTCTTTTCCGCCATCTTCGTCTCCGTTGGCGCGAAAGTTTACGCTTTGGCGGACTCGGCGGCTTCGTCCCGACGGGTCAGCACCTTGTCCACCAGACCATACTCCACCGCCGCGTCGGCCGAGAGGAAATTGTCGCGGTCGGTATCACGCTCGATGCGCTCGATCGGCTGGCCGGTATGCCGGGCCAGCATGTCGTTGAGTTTCTGCTTCAGGTAGAGGATTTCCTTGGCGTGGATCTCGATATCCGAGGCCTGCCCCTGAAAACCGCCCATCGGCTGATGGATCATGACGCGCGAGTTGGGCAGGCAGAAGCGCTTTCCTTTCTCGCCGGCCGCCAGGAGGAATGCGCCCATGCTCGCCGCCTGGCCGATGCACAGCGTCGACACGTTGGGCTTGATGAACTGCATGGTGTCGTAGATCGCCATGCCGGCGGTAACCGAGCCGCCCGGCGAGTTGATGTAGAAGAAGATGTCCTTGTCGGGGTTTTCCGATTCGAGGAACAACAACTGGGCGACCACCAGGTTGGCCGTGGCGTCATTCACCGGGCCGACCAGGAAGATCACCCGCTCGCGCAACAGGCGCGAATAGATGTCATAGGCACGCTCGCCGCGGCCGCTGGTCTCGATGACCATGGGCACGAGGCCCAGGGCCTGCGTCTCGGGGCGCGGCGCATCCTGCGCACCGCCAAACTGTCGCGAACCGTACATGGACATCTCCGTCAGAATCAAGCGGCGTTACCCATCAGTACATCAAAGGCGATGGGGGCTTCGGATACCCTGGCTTTGGCGAGAACCCAAGCGACCACGTTGTTCTCCAGCGCCAGCGCCTCGGCCTCGGCAAGACGCTGCGGTTGGGAATAGTACCAGCGCACCACTTCCTTGGGGTCCTCGAAGGTCTCGGAGAACTCGTCGACGATGGCGCGCACCTGCTCGGGCTTGACGTGCAGGTCCTCGGCCTTGACCAGCTCGGCCAGCAGCAGGCCCAGCTTGACGCGGCGCGCGGCCTGGTCGGTGAACCACGACGCCTCGACCGGAATGTTCTTCATCATCATGCCGCGCTGCTCCATGTCGCGCCGGGCGGCTTCGGCCATCTGCTCGGCTTCCATCATCGCCAGTGCCTTGGGCACCTCAATCGGATTGACCTTGAGCAGGGCATCCATCACCTGTTCCTTGACCTTGGCCAGCAGGCGCTTCTTGACTTCACGCTCCAGGTTGGCACGCACTTCGGCGCGCATCTTGGTCGTGTCGCCATCGGCCACGCCGAGTTGCCTGGCAAACTCGCCGTCGATTTCGGGAAGCTGCGGCGCCTCGACCTTCTTCACCGTCATCTCGAACTGAACGGTGTTGCCGGCCAGTTCGGCGGCCTGGTAATCGGCGGGAAAGGCGACATCGAAATTCTTGTGGTCACCGGCCTTGACGCCGACCAGTTGGGTCTCGAAATCCGGCAGCATCATGCCGCCGCCAACCATCACCGTATAGTCGCTGGCCTTGCCGCCCTGAAACTCTTCACCGTTCTTGCGACCGATGAAATCGATCACCAGACGGTCGCCAGTCTCGGAGGCGCGCTCGGTTTCGCTATAGGTCGTGCGCTGCTTGCGCAGAACGTCCAGGGTCTTGTCGACCTCGGCTTCGGTCACCGTCAGCGTCGGCTTTTCGATTGCCTCGCCGGACACGTCACCCAGGCTGATCTCGGGATAGACCTCGAAGATCGCGGTGAAGCCGAGCTGGCCCTCGACGGCATCGGCCTTCGGCTCGATGCGCGGATAGCCGGCGACGCGCAGGTTCTGCTCGCGCACCTTTTCGCCGTAGGTCTTTTCCACGGCGGCGCCGATCGCTTCGGAACGCGCCTGCGACCCATACTGCTGGGCGACCATCTTCATCGGCACCTTGCCCGGACGGAAGCCAGCCATCTTTACCGTGCGCGACATCTGCTTCAGGCGCTGATCGACATCCTTCTCGATGTCAGCCAGCATCACCGTCATGTCGATGCGCCGCTCCAGCGAACTTACCGTCTCGGTCGCCACCGCCGTCGTTGCCGTTTCCGTCATTTCCGTATCCGTATCGAAGAGTTCATCAAGACGCCAGCCATGCGACCGGCAAAAAAACATTCACGCCCACGCCAGCGTGCTGGTGCCCAGGAAGGGACTCGAACCCCCACGCCTTGCGGCGCCAGAACCTAAATCTGGTGCGTCTACCAATTTCGCCACCTGGGCGCAGGTCACGGCCGGCCGCGTTGCGGCACGTCGCGACACCGAGTGGAGGGCGAATTTTACCTGCTTTCGGAATCAGGGATCAGAGCTCAGGAATCAGGGATCAGTGTTTGGATCGCCGCCTGGGGCGGTACTATTCTGATCCCTGATTCCGGATCCCCGATCCCAGAGATGGCTGTAGACCACTACGAGAACTTTCCCGTCGCCTCGTTCCTGCTGCCCCCGCGCCTGCGCGAGCCGGTGGCGGCGATCTACTGGTTCGCCCGCAGCGCCGACGATTTCGCCGACGAGGGCAGCCTCAGCCCCGCGCAGCGCCGCGAGCTGCTCGCCGGCTACCAGGCGGAACTCGACGCCATCGAATCCGGCCGGCCGACGCAGCACCCGATCTTCCTGCGCCTGCGCCCGGTCATCGCCGCCCACGGCTTGCCCCTGCAACTGTTCCGCGATCTGCTTGATGCCTTCATCCAGGACATCGACAAGGAACGTTACGAGAACTTCGACGAACTGATGGACTATTGCCGCCGTTCCGCCGACCCGGTGGGCCGCCTGCTGCTGCACCTGTTCGGCCACGCCACGACGGAGAACCTGGTCCGCTCCGACGCCATCTGCTCCGCGCTGCAACTGATCAACCACTGGCAGGATGTCGGCATCGATGCCGCCAAGAACGCCAATGGCCGCATCTACCTGCCCCGCGACGACATGGCCCGCTTCGGCGTGCGCGAGGAAGCGGTGCTGCGCCGTGTCGCCGACGCCGACTTTCGTGCCCTGCTGCGCTTCCAGGTCGAGCGAGCGCGCGCGCTGATGCTCTCCGGCGCCTCGCTAGGCTGGGATCTGCCCGGACGCATCGGGCTGGAGATTCGCGCCATCGTTGCCGGGGGCCTGCGCATTCTCGACAAGATCGAGACGATCGACTATGAGGTCTTTACACGCCGGCCAAAGCTGAGCGGCCCCGACTGGCCGCTGCTGATCTGGCGCTCACTGGTGCGCCCGACGGAGCTCGGCACATGAGCCCCGACGACTACTGCCAGCAGCGCGCCGCCGCCAGCGGCTCCAGCTTTTACTACAGCTTCCTGTTCCTCGAACCCAGGCGGCGCCAGGCCATCACCGCGCTTTACGCTTTTTGCCGCGAAGTCGACGACGTGGTCGACGAATGCCCCGATGCGGCCCTGGCGCGGACCAAGCTCGCCTGGTGGCGCGGCGAGGTGCAGGCGCTCTACGAGGGGCGTCCGACGCATCCGGTAACCCAGGCCCTGATCACCTCGCTGAAACAGTTTTCGCTGCCCCAGGAACAGTTGCAGGAAATCATCGACGGCATGGAAATGGACCTGGAACAGGCGAGCTACGCCGACTTCAAGGCCCTGCACTTGTATTGCTACCGGGTCGCCAGCGTGGTCGGCCTGCTCGCCGCCGAAATCTTCGGCTACAGCGACCGCCAGACCCTGAAATATGCCCATGACCTGGGGCTGGCCTTCCAGCTCACCAACATCATCCGCGATATCGGCGAGGACGCGCGCCGCGGCCGCGTGTATCTGCCGCAAGACGAGCTGACGCGCTTCGGTGTCACCGCAGACGACTTGCTGCACGCCCGCTATGGCGAGAGCTTCAGCCGCCTCATGGCCTTCCAGGTCGAACGCGCGCGCGAGCTGTACCGCCAGGCATTCGCCCAACTGCCGGCCGCCGATCGCAAGGCGCAGCGCGCCGGGCTGATCATGGCCGCGATCTACCAGGCCACACTGGACGAGATCGAACGCGACAACTACCGGGTGCTCGACCAGCGCATCTCACTGCCGCCGCTGCGCAAGCTCTGGCTGGCCGCCAAAACCTGGTTCTCGGCATGAAGCTCGCCGTCGTCGGCGCCGGCTATGCCGGCATGGCGGCAGCGACCGAGCTTGCCGCCGCCGGCCACGCGGTCGACGTCTTCGAGGCCTCGCGCCTCGCCGGCGGCCGCGCGCGGGCGACGCAACTTGGCGATCTCACGGTCGACAACGGCCAGCACATCCTGGTCGGCGCCTATACCGAAACCCTGCGCCTGATGCGCGCCGTCGGCGTCGATCCCGACCATGTGCTGAGGCGCACGCCATTGCGCTTCGAGTTCCCCGGCGAATTTCTGATGCAGGCGCCAAGGCTGCCGGCGCCCTTGCACACCGCATTCGCCCTGCTACTGGCCCAAGGCCTCGACTGGCGCGAAAAGCTCGCGGCGATACGGCTGATGCGCGTCCTGCAGGCGAATGCCTACCGCGTGGCGCCCGACCGCAGCGTCACGCATTGGCTGGATGAACAGAAAACGCCGTCTCGCCAGCGCCGACTCCTCTGGGAACCGCTGTGCATCGCCGCGCTCAACACCCCGGCGGACCGCGCCTCGGCGCAGGTCCTGGCCAACGTGCTGCGCGACAGCCTGGGCGGCGCGCGCGAAGCCAGCGACATGCTGCTGCCGCAGGTCGACCTCACCGCGCTGTTTCCGGGCCCGGCAACCGACTTTGTCCGTCAGCGCGGTGGCCGCGTACATTTCGGCACCCGCATCACCGAGCTGCGTCGCGAAGGCGATGCCTGGCGGATCGATGCCGCCGGGCCCTTCGACCGGATGGTGCTGGCCGTGGCGCCCTATCACCTCGGCGCGTTGCGGCCCGAGCTGGCATCCACCGTGGCGCACCTGGAGTGGGAACCCATTGTCACCAGCTACTTCAGCTATCCCGCCACGGTGCGCCTCCCCCAGCCCATGCTCGGCGTCGATGGCGGCCTTTCGCAGTGGCTGTTCGACCGCGGCCTGCTCTGCGACCAGCACGGTCTGATCGCCGCCGTGATCAGCGCGCGCGGTCGCCACATGGATCTGCCGACCGAAGAACTGGAACAGGCGATCCACGCTGAAATCGCCAGCATCGTGCCGGGGTTGCCCCTTCCCCTGAAGGTACAGACCATCACCGAAAAACGCGCCACCTTCGCCTGCGTGCCGAACTTAAAGCGCCCCTCGACGCGCACCGCCCTGCCAGGCCTCTGGCTGGCCGGCGATTACGTCGCCGGCGACTATCCGGCGACGCTGGAAGGCGCGGTGAGAAGCGGCGTCGCGGCGGCGCGAGAAGTCCTGCGCGGCTGAATCGCCGCCCCCCCAGCGCCGACTCTCAACTGACCAGCCTGCCGCCGGCCAGCCGCAGCGTGCGCCCGCAGCGCCGCGCCAGGGCTTCGTCGTGGGTGACGAGGATCAGGGTGGTGCCGCTTTCCGCGTTCATGTCGAACATCAGCTCGATGATTTGCGCGCCGGTGGCGGCATCGAGGTTGCCCGTGGGTTCGTCCGCCAGCAGCAGTCGCGGGTGCATGGCAAAGGCCCGCGCCAGCGCCACGCGCTGCTGCTCGCCGCCGGAGAGGTGCTTGGGATAGTGGCCAAGGCGTTCGCCGAGGCCGACGCGGGCGAGCATGGCCTCGGCCGTCGCCCGCGCGTCGCCGCGCCCGGCGAGTTCCAGCGGCAACATGGTGTTTTCCAGCGCCGTCAGGGCGGGCAGCAACTGGAAGGACTGGAAGACGAAGCCGAGCATGCGCCCGCGCAGATCGGCGCGGGCGTCCTCGTCGAGCGCCGCGAGGTCCTCGCCGCCGAGCAGCACCGCGCCGGAGGAGGGCAGGTCCAGGCCGGCCATCAGGCCGAGCAGGGTCGATTTGCCGGAACCGGAGGCGCCGACGATGGCCACCGCCTCGCCGGCGGTCACGGCGAACGAAATCTCGTGCAGAATCGCCAAACTGCCCTCGCCGCTCGGCACCACCTTGCCCAGTTGCGCCACGTCAATCACGGTATTCGTCATTTCACGTCCATGTTCAAAAAGCTTGTTGTCGGCTTGTTGCTGGCGATCTTACTTGTCTTGCCGGCCAAGGTGGCCATGGCGGCCGAAAAGCGCATCCTGGTCTATGGCGACAGCCTCTCCGCCGGCTTCGGCATCGCGGTCCGGGAAAGCTGGCCGGCCCTGCTCGGACAGCGGCTGAAGGCCCAGGGTTCCGTCTTTGTCGTGGCCAACGCCAGCATCAGCGGCGAGACCACGGCCGGCGGCCGCGCGCGCTTTGCCGCCGCGCTGGGGCAGTTCAAGCCGGCGGTGGTGATACTTGCGCTTGGCGCCAACGACGGCCTGCGCGGCCTGCCGGTGCCGGCGATGCGGGAGAACCTGCAGGCCATGGCGCGCCTGGCGAAGCAGGCCGGCGCGCGCGTGCTGCTGGTCGGCATGCGCCTGCCGCCGAATTACGGGCCGCAATACACGCGGGATTTCGACGCGGCGTATCGCGACATCGCGAAAGCGGAAAAGCTCGCCCTGCTGCCCTTCCTGCTTGAACCGATCGCGCTGGAACGCGATGCCTACCAGGCCGACGGCCTGCATCCGACCGCCGCCGCGCAGCCAAAAATCCTCGATCACGTCTGGGGCGCGTTGAAACCCCTGGTCGGCTGAACCATGCTGGAACGAGCCCCACGCGGCATCGTGACGGTCGCCCAGGTCGGCGACTTCGACGCCATCATCGATGCGCGCTCGCCGTCCGAATACGCGGAGGACCACCTGCCGCGCGCGCTCGGCATGCCCGTGCTGAACAATGAGGAGCGGGCGCGGGTCGGCACCCTGTACAAGCAAGTCTCCGCGTTCGAGGCGAAAAAGCTCGGCGCCGCGCTGGTCTCGCGCAACATCGCCGACCATGTCGAGCGCCACCTGATGGACAAGCCGAAGTCGTGGCGGCCGCTGGTCTATTGCTGGCGCGGCGGCCAGCGCAGCGGCGCCTTCAGCCACATCCTGCGCGAAATCGGCTGGGATGCCCATCGCCTGCAGGGCGGCTACAAGGCCTGGCGGCGGCATGTGATCGAACAACTCGCGGTGCTGCCGCGGCGTTTCGATTTCCGCGTGGTCAGCGGTGCCACCGGCAGCGGCAAGAGCCGGCTGCTGGAAGCCCTCGCCGCGCGTGGCGCCCAGGTACTGCACCTGGAGCAACTCGCCGCGCACAAGGGCTCGGTGCTCGGCGACCTGCCCGAGCAGCGGCAGCCGGCGCAGAAGGGCTTCGAGTCGATGCTGTTCGCCGAGTTGTCCCGGTTCGACCCCGCGCGACCGGTTTTCGTCGAGGCCGAAAGCCGCAAGATCGGCCGCCTGCAAGTGCCCGAAACCCTGCTCGAAGCCATCCGCGGCGCCAACGGGCTGCGCATCGAGGCCAGCCTTCCGGCACGGGTCGGGTTCCTGCTGCGCGATTACGACTACGCCGTCGCCGATCCGTGCTGGCTGCTGGCACGCCTGGCCAATCTCAAGGGCCTGCAAAGCGATGAAACCCTGGAAAGCTGGCACACGCTGATTCTCGCCGGCGACTTTCACCGTTTGGTCGAGGAACTCCTGACCCGCCACTACGATCCGCTTTACCAGCGTTCGCAGGCGCACAACTACGCATCCTTCGACGCCGCCGCGCGCTACGTCACGGATAGCCTCGACGACGACGCGCTCGATTCGATGGCCGCGCAGGTCCTCGCTACATCTGCTTGAACAAGTGGGCGTAGCCGCGGCTGACGGCCACCGCGTCGGCGCGATCGCGCAGCTTCAGGCTCACCCGTCCCAAGGCGTCGTGGCGCGCCGAAATCACCTGACGCAAATTGACCAGCGTGCCGCGATGCACCTGGCGGAAATGCTCGGGATTGAGTTGTTCAACGAGCTCCTTGATGGTGGTGCGGATGAGCAGTTCCGCGTCGCGGGTGAACACCGCCGTGTACTTGTCCGTTGCCTGAAAGTAGCAAACCTCATCCACGGCAATCAGGCGCACGTCACTGCCGACCGACGCGCGCACCCAGGCCAGATGCGGGGACGCCTTGGGCAGCAGCGCTTGCAGGCGCCGCAGGAGATCATCCGGTTCCGCCACCGCCGCCGTGCGCCGCAAGCGCTCGACGGCCCGGCCCAGGCGCTCGTCGGAAACCGGCTTCAGCAGGTAATCCACCGCCTCGCGCTCGAAGGCCTGCACGGCGAACTCGTCATAGGCCGTGACGAAGACGATGCGGCAGCCCGCGCGGGTGTCCGCCGCAAGTCCTTGCGCGACCTCCAGGCCGCTCAGGCCCGGCATGCGGATATCGAGGAAGGCGACATCGGGCTTGAGGCCTTCGATCATTTCCAGGGCCTCGATGCCGTTGGCGGCCATGCCCACCACCTCGAGCTCGGGCCACAGCTCGCCGAGGCGCGCGCGCAGGTGCCGCGCCAGCAGGGCCTCGTCGTCGGCGATCAGGGCCTTCACGCGGCGACTCCGACCGGCGGAATTTCCAGGGTCGCCGTGACGCCGGCGCCGACTTTCGCCTCCAGCGCCAGACGCGCGCTGGGACCATACAGCGCCGCCAGGCGGGCGCGGATGTTGCCCAGGCCGACGCCCTCACCCGGCGTCGCGGAAAACCCGACGCCGTCGTCGCTGACGCGCAGGCGCAGTGCCCCGCCGTCGAGCGCCGCCACGACGCACAGGCGGCCGCCCGCGACCTTGGGTTCGAGGCCGTGGCGGATAGCGTTTTCAACCAGCGGTTGCAGCAGCATGGGCGGGAACTCGCGATCCAGCAGCGGCGGCGGGATCTCGAACGCATAGTCGAGCCGATCGCCCATGCGGATCTTCAGCACATCGAGATACGCCGTGAGCAGCGCCACTTCGTCGCCGAGGGTGCCGCGCTCGGCGCGCGTCCGTTGCAGGCTGGCGCGCAGATAGCGGATCAGGGCGTCCAGGAGCCGGCCAGCCAGTGTCGGCTCCGCCTCGATCAGCGCCGCCACATTGGCCAGCGAATTGAACAGGAAGTGCGGCTCGATCTGTGCCTGGAGCAGGCGCAATTGCGCCGCAAGGCTTTGCTTCTCGGCCTCCAGGCGCGCCAGTTCCCGCGTCCTCAACTCGGCTTCGAGTTTTGCATTGCGCTCGCGCAGCCAGAAGAAAGCGGCGGCGATGCCGCCGAACACCAGGCCGACCAGCAGGGACTGAAATTCGTGCGAGCCGTCGGCGGAAGCGCCGAGCCCGGTCAGCAAGCGCGCCAGCGTATGGCCACCGAGTGCACCGACCGCGATCGCGACGGCAATCGCCACTCCGCGCGCCATTCCGCTCAGCGGCAGGCGCAACACGCCCAGGCAAAGAAGCATGATGCTCAGGCCGATGCACTGCGAGAACACCAGATTGACGGCGAAGCCCCCGCCAAAGCCCAGCCCGGCGAGAAACGCCGCGATCAGCGCGTTGAAGACGACAGTGGCGATCAGCGAGCGCATCCGCAGATTATTCCATGCCCTTGCCGGCCATGAACTGCCTGAGCTTGCGCTCTTCCCATTCGGCGCCCAGCCAGCGTCCGGCGCCGAAGGTGCCGATTGCGTGCAGGGCAAGCCAGATGCCCCATCCCAGCAGCGGCCAAACGAACCAGAGGCGGCCCGGCGATGCCACCAGGTTGATCGCCAGTAGACCGGCATTGACCACGGCGAACAGCATCAGATGGTGATAAAAGGCCCGCAAGCGCGCGATCCGGCGGCGCGCATGGCGCTCGGCTGGGGATTGCGAAGCGTTGTCTGCGTGATGTGTGCGGCAACTCATGGTTTGCTCCTGAAGAAGACCCTGGATTCGGGATGAGCAGAGTCTGGTACCGCCGGTCGTCCGCGACCAGCCGCTTGCGACGGATTGCGGTGTCCGCGCGACGAACCGCGCTAGGCGGCGACGAACGGCGGCGGCTCAGGCAGGCTCCGGGGCAGGCCGCGCACCGCACAAATCCGCTGGACCACTGCCGGGCGGGGCAGTTCGACCTCACCTTGCTCGAAGGCGACGACATTCAGCTTCGGCCGCAGGACGTCGAGCAATTCGCCCTGACGCAGCAGGAAGGCGGGATTCGAGGGCTTGCCGAAGCGCTCGTTGCCGACCATGAAGGTTTCGTAGATCAGCACCCCGTTCAGGTCGAGGGCGTTCATGATCAGCGGCAGCAGCGGACGGAACAGGTAGTTGGTGACGACAACCGCGTCGAAGACATGGCCGTAATAGGGCCACGGCCCGCCCTCGATATCCGCCACGCGTGCGGAAACCCGTGGTTCGAGCGGGGCCAGCGCGGCGATGGCGGCGGCATCGCGATCCACCGCCTCGACCCGGAAACCCTCCGCCGCGAGGAAAAGCGAATGCCGGCCGGAGCCGCAGGCGAGGTCCAGCACGCGCCCGCCGGGCGCGATCAGCGGCGCGAATCGCCGCACCCAGCGTGATGGATTTCCGTTCATCTCGAAAGCCTTGTCGGGTATCATTTTGAGTTCAATCCTTGTCGCCAGCGACTTTCCGGGCCACGCAACGCCACATGTCCGCATCACCGAGCCTTCCGTCAGGCACCGCCCCGGAGAACACGGATTCACTGCGCGAACGCCTGAACAAGACGACCGCCGCCTACAGCCGCTTCGTGCCGCGCGAGTTCCTGCACCTGCTGGGCATCGATGACATCCGCAAGGTGGAACTCGGGCAGCAGGTCGAGCGCAAGATGACGATCCTGTTTTGCGACATACGCAACTTTACCGCCTTGTCGGAAACCATGAGCCCGCAGGAGAACTTCAATTTCCTGAATTCCTACCTGGTGCAGATGGAGCCGGTGATTGCCGCCCATGGCGGCTTCATCGACAAATACATTGGCGACGCCATCATGGCGCTGTTTCCCGGCTCTCCGGACGAGGCCTTGCGCTGCGGCCAGTCCATGCTGCGTCAGCTCGAACACTACAACGATGGCAGGCAGCGCGCGGGCTACCGGCCGATCCGCATCGGCATCGGCATCAACACCGGCATCGTCATTCTCGGCACCATCGGCGGCGCCGCGCGCATGGACGGCACGGTGATCGGCGACGCGGTCAATCTCGCGGCGCGCCTCGAACGCCTGACCAAGGAATACCGCGTCTCGATCCTGATCAGCGACCACACGCTGTACTCGCTCGATCATCCCGGCGAGTGGGCCATCCGCTTCCTCGATCGCACCCAGGTCCGCGGCAAACAGGGTTCGCATTCGGTGTATGAGGTCTTCAACAGCGATCCGCCGGCCCTGGTCGATGCCAAGAAGCGTACCCTCAAGCTGTTCGAACGCGCCCTCGCCTGCTACCACGTCGGCGACCACGGCGCCGCGCGCCAACGCCTGGTGGATTACGCCGCCGCGGTGCCCGACGACACCGCCGTGCACGTGTATCTCGACCGTTGCAACCCGCTTGCCGACAGCTATGTGCCGCCGCGACGCGACCCCATGCCGCATTGGCACGAGGAGTATTCGCATGGCGTGGCCACGGTCGACACCATGCACCAGAACCTGCTTGCCGACATGAACACCCTGGCGAGACTGCTCCATGACAACAGCCTCGAATCAACCGGCACGCTGCTCGACCAGATACGCGACGTCGCGCTCAGGGATTTCGAAATCGAACACGCGCTCATGAGCGAGGCGGGCTACCCGTTTTTCGACCTGCACGCCCGCCAGCATCAGCGCTTCTTTGAGTATTTCGACGAACTGCGCGGCGAGATCGAATCCGGAGAGGAAGATCGCATTTATCTCGTCTTCCGCGTCAAGCGTTTCCTGTCCGGTTGGCTGGTCAACCATATCGTCAGCGCCGATCGCCATTTCGGGCATTTCCTGCGCGATCCGACGTCGCCGGGCAGCACGACTTGAACGCCCGGTCCGCTTTCACCGGGACCAGACAACACCACGGAAATTTCTAGGTGGCGACCTCGAATACCGGCCGCCGGAAGTGCTATGCTGCGCCGCACCATCCGACTCTGCCGATACGCGTGAACCACGCCATCCGCCATGCATAACGAACGCCATTACCTGCACACACTTTTCGAGCCCGGCTCGATCGCCATCGTCGGCGCCTCGGAAACCCCCAATTCGATCGGCGTGACCCTGGTGCGCAACATGCTCGACTCGGGTTACAAGGGCAAGCTGTTCTTCGTCAATCCCAAACACGAGACGGTGTTCGGCCAAAAGGCCTATGCCTCGGTTGATACGATCCCGCAGCGCCTCGACATCGCCGTGATCTGTACAAAGGCGGCCATCGTTCCCGAAATCGTCGATGCCTGCGGTCGCGCCGGCTGCAAGAATGCCATCGTGATTTCCGGCGGCTTCGCCGAGGCCGGCCCGCGCGGCGCCTCGCTGGAGCGCGCGACCCTGGAAAACGCCCGCCGCCACGGCATGCGCCTGCTCGGCCCCAATTGCCTCGGCTTGATGCGGCCGGGCAGCCAGCTCAACCTTACCTTTGGCCACGGCTTCGCCCACGCCGGCACCATCGGCCTGATCTCGCAATCCGGCGCGCTATGCACGGCGATCCTCGACTGGGCGCTACCCAACAACGTCGGCTTTTCAAACGTGGTGTCGCTCGGCGCCGAGGGCGACATCGACTTCGGCGAAGTGCTCGACTACATGGTCTCCGATCCGCGCACGGAGAACATCTTCCTCTACATCGAAGGCATCAAGAACGCCCGCCGCTTCATGAGCGCCCTGCGCGCCGCCGCGCGCTGCAAGCCGGTGCTGCTGATCAAGGTGGGCAAGCATCCGGCGGGCGAAAAGGCGGCGCTGTCGCATACCGGCGCGCTGGTCGGCGCCGACGACGTCTTCGATGCCGCGCTGCGCCGCGCCGGCGTGGTGCGCCTGGCCAATGTCGGCCAGATGTATGCCGCCGCCTCGGCGCTGTTCTCGCACTTTCGCCCGCGCGGCAAGCGCCTGGCAATCATCACCAACGGCGGCGGGCCCGGCGTGATGGCCGCCGACCACGCCGCCGACATCGACATCCCGCTGGCGCAGTTGTCGACCGCCACCATGGCGAAGCTCGGCGAGTTGCTGCCGCCGACCTCGTCGCGCGCCAACCCCATCGACATCCTCGGCGACGCCGATCCGGCGCGCTATGGCGCGGCCTTGCAGGCCTGCGTCGACGACGACGGGGTCGACGGCGTGCTGGCGATCCTGACGCCGCAGGCGATGACCGACCCGACCCAGGCGGCCCGCACGGTGATCGAAATCGCCCGCCAGACCGACAAACCCCTGGTCACCTGCTGGATGGGCGAAGAGCAGGTCGGCGAAGCGCGCAAGCTGTTCCAGGGCGCCGCGATTCCTACCTTCCGCACGCCGGAGCCGGCGGTGGACCTGTTCTCCCACATATCGAACTACTACCGTAACCGCCAGTTGCTGATGCAGTCGCCGCCCTCGATTTCCGAGCAGGCGCCGCCGCGCCTCGAATCGGCGCGCCTGGTGATCGAAACCGCATTGATGGAAGGGCGCAAGGTCTTGAACGAGATGGAGTCGAAGGCCGTGCTCGCCGCCTTCCGCATCCCGATCGCACAGACCGTGGTGGCCCGCTCGGCCTCCGAGGCCATGGTGCTGGCCGAGGAACTCGGCCTGCCGGTGGTGATGAAGATCGACTCGCCGCAGATCGTGCACAAGGCCGATTCCGGCGGCGTGCGCCTCAACCTCAACAGCCTGGCCGCGGTGCGCGACGCCTGGCTGGAGATCATGGACGAGGTGAAGAAGAACCGCCCCGATGCGCACATCAACGGCATCGCCATCGAGCCCATGATCCAGAAGCCCAACGGCCGCGAACTGGTCGTCGGCATGGTGCGCGACAAGATCTTCGGCCCGACCATCGTCTTCGGCCCCGGCGGCGCCGGCGTCGAAACCCACATCAGCGACCGTGCCGTGGCCCTGCCGCCGCTCAACCCGGTGCTGGTCGCCGACATGCTGGCCTCGACCCGCACCACGGCGCGGCTGGGCGAGTTCCGCAACATGCCGCCGGTCAACATGCAGGCCATCGAAACCGTCCTGCTGAATGTCTCGGCCATGGTCTGCGAATTGCCCTGGATCAGCGAGATGGACATCAATCCGCTGATCGTGGACGAGAACAACGCGGTTGCCGTCGATGCCCGCATCACCATCGGCAATCTGCCGCTCACCGCCGGTCGCTACGACCACATGGCGATCCATCCCTACCCCTCGCACCTGCAGACCGGCTATCAGGCCAAGGACGGTACGCAGGTGACGATCCGCCCGATACGCCCCGAAGACGTGCGCATCGAGCAGGAATTCGTGCGCAATCTCTCGCCCGAATCGCGCTACATGCGTTTCATGAACACCATCCGTGAGGTCTCGCCGGCACAACTGGTGCGCCTGACGCAAATCGACTACGACCGCGAGATGGCCTTCGTCGCCATCATCGACGACCACGGCTCCGAGAAGGAGGTCGGCGTCGCCCGCTACGCCACCAACCCGGACGGTGAATCCTGCGAGTTCGCCATCGTCGTTGCCGACGATTGGCAGGGCAAGGGCTTGGCGCGACGCCTGATGGGCGTCATCATCGACACCGCCAGGAGCCGCGGCCTGCGCTACATGCATGGCGACTTCCTTTCCGAGAATTCGCGCATGCTGGCCTTCGTCGCCAGCCTCGGCTTCGTGCTCTCCGCGCACCCGGAAGACCCGGGCCTCAAGCGCGGCGTGCTGACCCTGAACTGATGTCGAAGGTCGGCGCTGACGGCACGGCGCGCCGCGCCAGATGCCCCTGGTGCGGCGACGATCCGCTGTATGTCGCCTACCACGACCAGGAATGGGGCGTGCCTTGCCATGACGAGCGCGCCCTGTTCGAATTCCTCATCCTCGAAGGCGCGCAGGCCGGCCTGTCCTGGATCACGATACTCAGGAAGCGCGAAAACTACCGCCGCGCCTACCACGGCTTCGATCCGCGCAAGATCGCGCGCTACGGCGAGAAAGACGTCGCCCGCCTGCTGGCCGATGCCGGCATCGTGCGCAACCGGCTCAAGGTTGCGGCGAGCATAGACAATGCGCGTGCCACGCTGGAACTCTACGAGCAAGGCGGCAGCCTCGACAGCCTGCTCTGGCAATTCGTCGACGGCCGGCCGCGCATCAACCGCTGGAAGTCGATGTCCGAGATTCCGGCCATCACGCCGCAGGCCGAGGCCATGTCCAAGGAACTCAAGCGTCGCGGCTTCCGGTTCATCGGCCCGACCGTGATGTACGCCCACATGCAGGCCACCGGCATGGTCAATGATCATCTTGCGAGTTGCCCGCGCCACGCCGAAGTAATGCGCTGACGCACCGGCGGCGCGGCGCCACGCCGTCCGCCACGCGGAACACCGCCACCCGGAAACCCTTGGCGGCAAAGGGAATCCGGATACAATAGGCCGTATCCGGTATCCATAGGCCTTCCGCTCCCGTCGCGCATGCAGATCGGCTTCGAAACCATCCGCGAGATCCTCGAGCACCGCCTGCACCAGGACGACATCGAGCGCCTGCTCGATGGCCTGGACGAGACCGGCAAGGCCGAACTCTTCTACCGCATCACCGAAATGCTGCGCCGGACCACGGCGCTGGCCGACATTGCCAACCGGGTCAATGACAGCCTCTCGCTCGACGTGCTGTTTCCGCGCCTGATGGAAGTCGTCACCGAAGCGCTCAACGCCGACCGCAGCACGCTCTTCCTCCACGATCCCGAAACCGGCGAGCTGTTCTCGCGCGTGCTGCAGGGCGACACCATGGGCGAGATCCGTTTCCCCAGCCATCTCGGCGTCGCCGGCTCGGTATTCACGCGCGGCGAAGCGGAAATCATCGGCGACGCCTATGCCGACGCGCGTTTCAACCAGGAGGTCGACCGCAAGACCGGTTACCAGACCCGCAACATCCTCTGCGTGCCGATACGCAACAAGAAGCGCGAGGTGATCGGCGTCACCCAGGTGCTGAACAAGCTCTCCGGCGATTTCGACGCCGAGGACCAGCGCCTGCTCGAAGGCCTGTCGCTGCAGGCTTCGGCGGCCCTCGAGAACGCCCGCCTGTTCGAGAAAGTCGAACGCCAGCAGCGCGAGGAGGCGATGCTGCTCGAAGTCAGCATTTCCATCGTCTCGGAAATCCATCTCGATCCGCTGCTGGAAAAGATCATGGCGGCGGCGACCACGCTGCTCGGCGCCGACCGTGGCACGCTCTTCCTTTTTGATGCCCCCGCCGAGGAACTCTATTCCCGCGTGGCCGGCGGCATCACCACCGAAGGCATCCGCTTTCCCGCCAATGCCGGGCTGGCCGGCGAGTGCTTCAGCAACGGCCAGGTGATCAACCTGCCCGACGTCTACGCCGACCCGCGCTTCAACCAGGAGGTCGACCGCCACACCGGCTACCGCACCCACAGCATGTTGTGCATGCCCATCGTCGCCCGTGGCGAACGCAAGATCGGCGTGATGCAAGTCCTCAACCGCCGCGGCGGTCCCTTCGGCCCCGTTGAAGAGCGCCGCCTGCGCGCCTTCTGTGCCCAGGCGGCGGTGGCCATCGAGAACGCCCAGCTCTTCGAGGAAGTGCGCGCCGAGCGCAACTACAACGAGGCCATCCTGCACAGCATGAACAATGCCGTGTTGACGCTCGATGTGTCCGGCGTGGTGCGCAAGGTCAATGGCTCGGCGGTGCGCATCCTGCGTCGCGGCGCCGAGGAGCTGGTCGGCCGCGAACTCGACGAGATCTTTCCCGGACGCAACCGCTGGGTGGTCAACAGCCTCGAAAAGGTGCGCGGCTCCGGCCATACCGACATCACCATCGACACCGACCTGGTGGTCGAAGGCAGCGAAGCCATCTCGGTCAACCTGGTCACCGTGCCGCTGACCAGCATGCGCGACGAACCCATCGGCTACATGCTGATGATGGAGGACATCACGCGCGAGAAGCGGCTGCGCAACACCATGTCGCGCTACATGAGCAAGTCGGTGGTGGACAAGCTGATGGAAAGCGGCGAGGCCGAACTCGGCGGCATCGGCCGCGACGTCAGCGTGCTGTTCTCCGACATCCGCGGCTTCACCTCGATTTCCGAACGCCTCGGCGCCAAGGAAACCGTCGCCCTGCTGAACGAATATTTCACCGACATGGTGGACATCGTCTTCGCCCACAACGGCGTGCTCGACAAGTACATCGGCGACATGATCATGGCGGTTTTCGGCTCGGTGCTGCAAAGCGAGGAGGACGCCAGCAACGCGGTGACTGTCGGCAACAAGATGATGACGGCGCTGCACGTGCTCAACCACCGCCGCACCGCCCGCAACGAAGAGCCGATCCGCATCGGCGTCGGCATCAGCACCGGCAACGTCGTCGCCGGCAACATCGGTTCGCTGAAGCGCATGGAATACACGGTGATCGGCGACCGCGTGAATCTGGCCGAACGGCTGGAAGGCGCCAACAAGTTCTACGGCACCTCGATCCTGCTCTGCGAGGCGACCTGGGCCGCCGTCAAGGACCATGCGGCGACGCGCGAGATTGACCTGATCCGGGTGCGCGGCCGCAGCACCCCGGTGGCGATTCACGAAGCGCTGGGTCACCACTCGGAGGACAGTTTTCCCAACCGTCAGGAAGCGTTGGGAGCCTTCGCCACCGGCCTGCAGCACTACCGGCGGCGCGACTGGTTCGGCGCCGAAAGGTATTTCGGCGAAGCGCTGGCGGCACATCCGAACGATGGTCCGACCAGAATCTATATTGAACGCTGCGGCTTCTACCGCAAGCACCCGCCACCCAATGACTGGGACGGTGTCTGGGAAATGAAGGGCAAGTAGCCCTGCCCGCCCCGCGAACCCGGAGCGCAACCATGCAACTCTCTTCGCTGCTCGCCCATCATGCGCGCTACCGGCCACATGCCACCGCCGTGGTTTTCGAGGAACAGCGCCTCGACCACCGCGAATTCAGTGCCCGCATCGACCGTGTCGCCCATGCCCTGCTTGGCCTCGGCATCGGCAAGGGCGAGCGCGTCGCCAGCCTGCTGCCCAACTGCCTCGAACTGCTCGACCTCTACTGGGCCTGTGCCCGCATCGGCGCCGTGGCCGTGCCGCTCTCGCCTTTGCTCACCGGCACGGGGCTCGCGAGCCTGATCGCCGACGCCGGCGCCCGCTGCCTGCTTACCCGGCGCGAATTCCTTCCGGTGGTTGAAGAGGTTCTGCCTGAACTGCCGACGCTGGCGCCGGAACGTGTGCTGCTGACCAACGCCGCGCTGCCGCCCTGGGGCGACTATGCCGCGCTCGCCGCCGCCGCACCCGACGGCCCGCCGCCGGATGCCGGCGTCGCCGCCGACGACTTGTTCAACATCATGTACACCTCGGGCACCACGGGATTGCCCAAGGGAATCATGCACAGCCACCGCGTCCGCGCCAACTACGCGCTGCTCTTGGGCCCGGCCTGGCGCATGACGCCGGAATCGGTGGTGTTGCACACCGGCGCCATCGTCTTCAACGGCGCCTTCGTCACCCTGATGCCGGCGTTCCATCTGGGCGCCACCTACATCCTGCAGCGCCAGTTCGACGCCGCGACGATGATCGAGACTATCGCCCGCGAGAAGGTGACCCACATCATGGTGGTACCGGCGCAGATCATCGCCCTGCTCGATTCGCCGGCCTTCGACCCGGCGAAACTCGCATCGCTGCAGATGATCCTTTCACTGGGCGCGCCGCTGGCCCAGGCGCGCAAGGACCAGCTCAACACCCTGCTGCCCGGTCGCTTCCACGAACTCTACGGCCTTACCGAGGGCTTCCTCACCATCCTCGACAAGACCGAGGCCGTGCGCAAGGCCGGCTCGGTCGGCTGCCCGCCGGTATTCAGCGACGTGCGCATCGTCGATGAGGCCGGCCGCGACCTGCCGCCCGGCGCAGCCGGCGAAATCGTCGGCCGCGGCCCCTTCGTCATGCAGGGCTACTGGGGCAAGCCCGAACTCACGGCGCAGACTGTGCGCGAGGGCTGGATCTTCAGCGGCGACATCGGCTACCTCGACGAGGAAGGCTACCTCTACCTCGTCGACCGCAAGAAGGACATGATTGACTCCGGCGGCGTCAAGGTCTACCCGCGCGACATCGAAGACATCGCCAGCCGCCACCCCGAGGTCGCCGAGGTTGCGGTGTTCGGCGTGCCGCACGAGACCTGGGGCGAAACCCCGCTCGCCGCCGTCGTATTGAAAGTCGGCGCTGGCAGCACGGCGACCGAACTGCGCGACTGGATCAACGAACGCGTCGCGGCGCGCTTCCAGCGCGTGCGCGAAGTCATCATCCTCGACGCCTTCCCGCGCAACGCCGCAGGCAAGACCCTCAAGCGCGAAATGCGCGAACCGTATTGGGCGGGGCGGGCGACGAAGATATGAGCCCGACCACCCAAGCGGAGAGTTCAATCCTCAGCCCAATTTCTTGGCATTCTGAACGCCGGGAATGACAAGCGCAAGCGCATACGGACGACCAGCCGCGAGGGCCCGTGAGAATCGCCGCGGCGAGGAGTCGTGCCAGGGGCTGTCCGCTGGCGTTGTCCGACGCCGCCGCCGGCCTTCTCGGCATCGGCTAGTTCAGCCAGCGGCCTGGCGCGGCCCCGCAGCAAGGGCAGCCGCAGGCCGGCGACCCCGGGCGGTCGGGGCTGGCCGTCCGCCGGGGCAGGACCAACACCACTTCGCCGTACCGTCAGCGCCGACTCTTGGAGGTGCGTGACCTGCCCCTGGCACCCTTGGCGCGCTCAAGTCTTGCGGTAGGGTACTAGCACCCCTTCCAACATCGGGAAGTGCTTTTCGTTGAGTGTCGCAAGCGTGCAGCCACTGATTTCGGCGGTGGCGGCGATCAGTGCGTCGATCAGGCCCGTGCCATGACTTTTGCCATGGTCGCGCCGCCACAATCCGCCCAGCCTGGCAATCTCTGGCGTGACGGCGACCACTTCCATCAGGCCGAGGAAGTCATCCAGCACCTGGCGTTCCGAGCCTTCACGCACACCGACATGAAGCTCGGCGACCGTCAGCGCCGAAACCAGCAGGTGGCGCCGGGTCTTCTTGAGGAAGGCAACGGCTTTTACCTGACCGCGCAGATAGTCGATCAGAATATCGGTATCGAGCAGCAAGGGACCAGCCATCGGTGTCAGCGCGGTTCGATCCGGTCCGCCTCCGCCCGCACCACGGCGAAATCAGCACGTCCGGCACCGTCGGCCCACAAGCCCGCCGCAGCGCCAAGAATTTCCCCGCGATCAGTCGACTGCGTTTCCTCGATCAGGCGATCGACGGCGATGCGGATCAGTTCGCTCTGGCTGCGCCCGGTGTTGTCGGAAATCGTCCGCAGCGCGGATTGCTCCTGTTCGGTGAGGTAGATTTGGGTCCTGACCATGGCGGCCTCCCTAGTGATGTATGTTAATGATGTATGTTTCAGCGATACCTGTCAAGCCAAGCGAGTTGCAAGTTCGCCCCTACGCGTGCCGCGCCACCCGCCGCCCCATCGCCAGCACCGTCACCACGGCGAGGATTTGAAGCACCGCGATACCCGGCAGCACGCCATCGCGCCCGCCGGCATCGAGCAGGATGCCGAACACCAATGGACCCAGCGCCAGGCCGACGTCGAGCCCCGAATAGACAAAGCCATAGACGCGGCCGAAGGCGGGCGACTCCTTGCCACCGGCGATCGATTCAGTGGCGACGCGACGCACCAGCAGGTCGCGCGACGGGCCGGCGAGGCCGACACCAACGCCGATGCCGACCATCAGCGGAACCACGCCCCAGGCCGGCGGCAGGCCGGTCGCCAAAGCGATGGCGAACACGGCGGCGCCAACCAGCGCGGCGCCGACCGTGCGGTCGTGGGCATGCACGCGCACGGCGATGAAGCCACCGGCCACCATGCCGGCGGCGGCGCCGAGCAGATAGCCGGTCAAGGCGGCCACCGCCGCTGTTGCCGAAATACCGTAGATGCCGCCCAGTACCGGGACGGAGAAATTCTGCAAGCCGCTGAATGCCGAAGTGATCAGGAAGAAAAACAGGAAGGCCAGCCAGATTGCCGGCAGGCCCATGAAGCCGAAAACGTTCGTGCTCGCCGTGCCGCCAGCGCCGACTTTCGGTTTGTCGTCGTCAATCAGGGGTCGGGCAAACTGCAGCGCCGTTACGGTGGCCGCCGCCACCAGCGCCGCGGCCAATCCTGCACCGCGCCAGCCGGCCCAGGCCAGGGCCGTACCTGAGATCGCCGCGCCCAAGGCCCAGCCGAGGTTGCCCGACAACCCGTGTACCGAAAAGGCGTAGCCGAGACGTGCTGGCGACACCTTCTTGTTCAGCAGCGAGAAATCCGCCGGATGGAACACCGAGTTGCCGATTCCCGCCAGCACGACAGTCAGCACCAGCATCCCGTAATTGGCTGCCGCCGCCAGCGCCAGTCCCGAAGCGGCGAGCATGCTTACGCCAGCCATCAGCACCCGGCGCGCGCCATAGCGATCGACGACGATGCCGGCCAAGGCCTGGCCGATGCCGGAGATGGTGAAGAACACGGTCATCAGAAATCCGGCCTCGGTGTAGCTGAAGCCGAAGTCGGGCATCAACAAGGGAAACAGCGGCGGTAACAAAAGATGAAACAGATGCGAGGTGGCGTGGGCAACGCCGACCAGCGCAATCACGGCCGCATCGGTGCGTATCGGGCGGGTATCGGGCATCGGCCGATGCTAACCGATATCCCGCGCCGAATACTCACTGGCACGCGCTCGGCTCGGAGATCCGGCGATCACGAATTGCCACCAATTCGCCGTGGGCAACTCAGGTGCGTGGCGACGATGGTGATACATTGATGGCATGCCTGTCGCCCCCTTCGATCGCCACCGCGCCTGGTTCATCCTGCTGCAATTCTTCAGCCTGCCCGTCATCGGCTGGTGGCTGGGGACTGCCTTTGGCGCCGCCTGGCTGTGCAACCTGCTGACGCCGTTCTGGGTGTTCATGGTGTTTCCGCGGCTCGATGCCTGGATCGGTCTCGACACCCGCAATCCCGCCGCCGAGTCCGAGGCCGCGCTTGCCGCCGAGCCGAGCTACCGGCTGTTGCCACTGGCCGCCCTGCCCGCCCATGGCGCGATGCTGGCCTGGTCGGCCCCGGCATTTGTCGCGCTGGGCCATGAAAGCCTCACCGCCGCCCTGGCTCTGGCACTTTCCGTGGGCATCATCGGCGGCGCGATCGGCATCACCTTCGCCCACGAACTGATCCACAAGCCGACCTCGCTGGAGCACAATGTCGGCGGCGTGCTGCTGTCGCTCGTGGCCTACGGCGGCTTCAAGGTCGAGCATATCTTCGGCCACCACGTCGATGTCGCCACGCCGCGCGACACCTCGACCGCGCGCCTGGGGCAGTCCGCCTATGCCTTCCTGCTGCGCTCGCTCCTGGTGAATCCGCCGCGGGCCTGGCAACTGGCGGGCGAACGCCTGCGTGCGCGCGGCCTGCCGGCCTGGCACTGGCGCAATGAAATGTATCGGTGGCACGGGCTGACGCTGCTGTTCGCTACCGGGATTACTGCCTGGCTGGGCATCATGGGGCTCGCCTTCTTCGTCCTGCAGGCCTTCGTCGCCATCACACTGCTGGAACTGGTCAATTACATCGAGCATTACGGCCTGCTGCGCCGGCAGCGACCCGACGGCAGCTACGAACGCGTGACACCGCGCCACTCCTGGAACGACAGCCACTATCTATCGAACCTTGCGCTGCTCAACCTGCAGCGCCATTCCGACCACCATGCCTACGCGGGTCGACGCTACCAGGTGCTGCGCCACCACGACGACGCGCCGCAACTGCCCTGCGGCTACGCCTCCCTGGTGCTGCTGGCGCTGCTGCCGCCGCTGTGGCGGCGCTTCATGGATCCGCGAGTGGCGGCATGGAAGGCGGCCGAGGCCGGTTGATCAGGCTCTCGACTACCGCCGCTTGATGTGGCCGCGCGGCCTTCAGGCAAACTTCTTTTCCGCGCGCGGATTCAGGTTGTTGGTTCGAAAAGCTGGGTAGATCGGCCAGGCTCTTCGCCGATGCGACAGGAACCATCGCCTCGGGGCGAAATCGTCCAGATGGGTTACGATGCCTGCACGGAGGGCGCATCGCTTCGGCGAGAAACCAGAAAAGGAAACAGGGATGGAACCAGCCAACGGCCGCGACATGGTGGCGCAGTTTCGCGGCGAGCTGTTGCAGGACCTCTACGGCTACCGGTATCAGGAGGTCGCCGACAACTTCGACAAGTACCGCTTCGGTTTCGACGGCGTCGATCGTTCGCGCATGGTGGACGTCAAGCGGCTGGCAGCCTACCTTGATTTCGTGATCACGCATCTCGACAAGTTCATCGCCGCCTCGCAGCTCTTTGCCGACGGCCATTCGCAGGCCTTGTTCTACAAGCTGATGCTCTACCGCTGCCTCGGCCATCTGCATCTGCGCCTGCGCGAGGATTTCACGGCGAAGACCCTCGACGAGATGTATGCCCGCGCGGCCGGCTACGAAACCGGGCCCTCGCCGATCCAGTTTGAGGGCCTGTTCGGGCCGATCCGCCACCATGAGAACGTGCCCACCGATGGCGAGCCTGTCGCCCTCGATGCCTGGACCGGGAACGTCGCCTACGCGCTCGGCCACGGCGACCACCGCCAGTACTTCTTCAACCGCGACGGCGTGCGGGTGGCGCCGGCGGCGGGCGACTATGTGATCGACGGCGGCGCCTGCTTCGGCGACACCGCGGTGCTGTTCGCCTGCGCCGCCGGCCCGGAAGGCCGCGTGTTCGCCTTCGAGCCGTTGCCCCAGCACCACGAGGTGATCGCCCGCAACATCGACCAGAACCTGCTCGAAGAGCGGGTGTACATCGTGCCCAACGGGCTCGGCGCGATGACCAACCATGTCGCGCAGATCGATCCGTCGCTGAGCGGCATCGCCAATCCCGGGTTCTCGCTGGCCTCGATCGAGCATGCCGTGCCGGTGATCACCATCGACGATTTCATTGCCTCGCAGGGCATCGGCAAGATGGACTTCATCAAGCTCGACGTCGAAGGTTACGAGCTGGCGGCCCTGCAGGGGGCGGCCCACACGCTGGACACGCTGCGGCCCAAGCTGGCCATTTCGCTTTACCACAAGCCCGGCGACTTCTTCGAGATTCCGCTCTACCTGCGCGAGCGGCATCCGCATTACCGCTTCCACCTCGACCACTACACCATCCACTACGAGGAGACGGTACTCTTCGCCGTGCCGGAGGACTGAGCAGTCGGCTGCCCGGTTGAGGCGACGGGGTGGCCGGCAATGGTGGCGAACTAATGCGCAGTGCCCAGGCAAGGGCCCTCAGGCCCTCGAACTCGATGCGGCGGTTGAGCGCGACGAGCCGCCGCTTCACCTTCGTGACATAAGGATCGACGGTGTACCCGGTCCTGAATCCACTACTGACTTCCAACGCCTTACTGAACGAATAAAATCCGCGATCTGGCCGCTGATCGAGTTTTGAAATCCATCGGATAGCAAGGACCGCAATTGATGGAATCTGGCAAGAACCCCGAACAATCCGGATTTGGAACACCGGATATTCCCGAGAGCAGGAACAGGCCGCGACAACAGACCCTTGTCCTTGCCGGTGTCATTCTTGCATTTTCGCTTGTCTATTTTGTGCTGCTTTACGTCGCCCTTCACTTCGTCCGCTCTTCGGCGCTTTCGACCATAGGGATAGTATTCGTCAGCTATATCGCATGGAGAAACGGCGCGGTCGCCGGCCTCGCCTTGGTGGCCTTGAACCATCTATGGACATCCACGGCATTTCTCATACTCGCCCCTGAATTTACAAGGTCATATCCTCCGGAGGCGATCATCAGTATCTTGGTGCACGTCGGTGTTGCACTTCTGCTGGGGTATTTCGGAAGACTCGCAGCGGACCTCCGCAAGGAAATCGAAGTGCGAAAAATGGCGGAGGCGTCACTCATGCTGCTGCAGAACGAACTTGAACAGCGGGTGGAAACACGCACCCGCGAGCTTGACAAAGTCAATGAGTTCCTCACGCAGGCCAGAAAAATGGAAGCGATCGGTCATCTTGCCGGCAGCATTGCGCACGACTTCAACAATTACCTCAACATCATTCTTGGGTACAGTGCCCTCCTCGTCAAGAAACTCGAACCAAATTCGCCGCCGCGCGACTGGGCTATCAATGTGGAGAAGGCCGCTGCAACCGCGGCAGAACTTACATCGCAGCTTCTGGCCTTTTCACGCAAAAAGAAATTTCCTGTCAGGCCGGTCAACCTCAACACGCTGATCGAGGAACTTATTCCCCTGCTTTCGAGTGCGGTAAAGCACAGCATCACCATTTCGCATGTTGCCGATGCGCAGCTTCCCGAGTTTTACGGTGGCGTCGATCAGATTAAAAGCGCGCTCTTGAACCTGGGGCTCAACGCACGCGATGCGATGAAAAACGGCGGCGCCCTTACTATTTCTACAAAGACCGTGGACGTTACCGAAGCGTATTGCCGCAAACACGGATTGACATGTCCGACCGGGACATTCGCCAGCGTATCCGTTGCGGATACCGGCACCGGCATCGAACCGGAGGCATTCAAACACCTGTTCGAGCCCTTCTTTACAACAAAAGATGAAGGGAAAGGTACCGGCATGGGGCTGGCGGCGGTGTTTGGCATTGCGCAAAACCATCATGGCGCGGTTTTCGCCGAAACTGAACTCGGCAGTGGAACCACATTTACGATGCTGTTTCCGGTGAAGATGCTTGAAACGCCAGCCTGACTCCTCCTTTAATTTCACGCAGGAAAGAATGGGCAAACCAACGGCCCAGGGCGGGTATCGGCAGACACACGCCGGTTTCAAGACTTGGTGAAGCTGACCTGCCCCTTCTTCGCCTCAACCTTGACGCGATCCTTCGCGCCCAGGGTGCCGTCGAGAATCAGCCTTGAGAGCGGGTTCTCGATGCGCTCCTGGATCGCGCGCTTCAGCGGCCGCGCGCCGAATACCGGATCGAAGCCGGCTTCGGCGATCAGCGCCAGCGCGGCGTCGCTGACTTCCATCGTCATCTCCAGCCGAGCTAGGCGCTTTTCCAGGTACTTGAGCTGGATGCGAGCGATTCCGGCGATGTTCTTCTCGTCGAGCGCATGGAAGACCACGATCTCGTCGATGCGGTTCACGAACTCGGGGCGGAAGTGGGTCTTGACCTCGCCCATCACGGCCATCTTCACCACCTGGTAATCCGAGCCGGCCATCTGCTGGATCATCTGGCTACCGAGATTGCTGGTCATCACGATCACCGTGTTCTTGAAGTCCACGGTGCGGCCCTGGCCGTCGGTCATGCGGCCGTCATCGAGCACTTGCAGCAGCACGTTGAACACGTCAGGGTGCGCCTTCTCGACCTCGTCGAAAAGGATCACCGAATAGGGCTTGCGGCGCACCTGTTCGGTCAGGTAGCCACCTTCCTCATAGCCGACATAGCCCGGCGGCGCGCCGATCAGGCGGGCGACGGAATGCTTCTCCATGAATTCGCTCATGTCGATGCGGATCAGGTGATCCTCGGCATCGAAGAGGAATTCGGCCAGGGCCTTGCACAGTTCGGTCTTGCCCACGCCGGTGGGACCGAGGAACAGGAACGATCCATACGGCCGGCTTTCTTCCGACAGCCCGGCCCGCGAACGGCGGATGGCATCCGAGACCAGGCGCACGGCCTCGTCCTGACCGACGACGCGGCCGTGCAGCTTGTCTTCCATTTTCAGCAGCTTCTCGCGCTCGCCCTGCATCATCTTGCTGACGGGAATGCCGGTGGCGCGCGAAACGACCTCGGCGATCTCCTCGGTGCCGACCTGGGTGCGCAGCAGCTTGTTCTTCGCCGTGCCGCCAGCGCCGACTCCTGAAGCCGCCGAGTCGGCGGCCTTGAGTTGCGCTTCGAGCTTGGGCAGGGTGCCGTATTGCAATTCGGCGAGCTTGTCGAAAGCGCCCTTGCGCTGCAGCTCGGCCATCTGGTTGCGGATCCTGTCGATCTCTTCCTTGATGTGCGCCGAGCCCTGCACCTGGGCCTTCTCGGCGCGCCAGATCTCGTCGAGGTTGGCCAGCTCGCGTTCGAGCTTGTCGATCTCGTCCTTGATCAATACCAGGCGGCGCTGCGAGGCCTCGTCCTTTTCCTTCTTCACCGCCTCGCTTTCGATTTTCAACTGGATCAGGCGGCGGTCGAGCTTGTCCATGACCTCGGGCTTGGAGTCGATTTCCATCTTGATCCTGGCCGCCGCTTCGTCGATCAGGTCGATGGCCTTGTCCGGCAGGAAGCGGTCGGTGATGTAGCGATGGCTCAGTTCCGCCGCGGCGACGATGGCCGGATCGGTGATATCCACGCCGTGATGCAGTTCGTATTTTTCCTGCAAGCCGCGGAGTATCGCAATGGTCGCCTCGACGCTCGGCTCGTCGACCTGCACCTTCTGGAAGCGGCGCTCCAGCGCGGCATCCTTTTCGATGTACTTGCGGTATTCGTCGAGCGTGGTGGCGCCGATGCAGTGCAGCTCGCCGCGCGCCAGGGCGGGCTTGAGCATGTTGCCGGCGTCGATCGCGCCCTCGGCCTTGCCGGCGCCGACCATGGTGTGGAGCTCGTCGATGAAAAGGATGATGCGCCCTTCGTCCTGCGCCACTTCCTTGAGTACGGCCTTGAGCCGCTCCTCGAACTCGCCGCGGTACTTGGCGCCGGCCAGCAGGCCCGCCATGTCCAACACCAGCACGCGCTTGTTCTTCAGCGTCTCGGGCACTTCGCCATTGACGATGCGCTGCGCCAACCCCTCGACGATGGCCGTCTTGCCCACGCCCGGCTCGCCGATCAGCACCGGGTTGTTCTTGGTCCGGCGTTGCAGGATCTGGATGGCGCGGCGGATTTCGTCGTCGCGGCCGATCACCGGGTCGAGCTTGCCCTGGCGGGCACGATCGGTGAGATCGAGGCAGTATTTCTTCAGCGCCTCGCGCTGGCCTTCGGCTTCCTGGGAGCCGACGTTCTCACCGCCGCGCACGGCCTTTACCGCGTCTTCCAGCGCCTTGCGATTCAAGGCGGCTTCCTTGAGAAGGCGGCCGCATTCCCCCTTGTCCTGGGTCAGGGCCAGCAGGAACATCTCCGAGGCGATGAACTGGTCACCGGCCTTCTGCGCCTCCTTGTCGGTGATGTTGAGCAGGTTGGAAAGATCCCGCCCGATACTGACTTCCCCACCGTGGCCCTCGACTTTCGGCAAGCGCTCCAGCGCCTTGCCCAGCGCGGCCTTCAGCCCGCCGACATTGGCGCCGGCGCGTTGCAACAGCGAGGCGGTCGAGCCGTCCTCCTGGTTGAGCAGGGCCAGCAGCAGGTGCTGCGGCTCGATGAACTGCTGGTCGTTGCCCACGGCCAGGCTCTGCGCATCGGAAAGCGCCTGCTGGAAGCGGGTGGTAAGTTTGTCCAAACGCATGGCATCAGCCCCAGGAAATTATCATTGGGCTGAACATGGTGATTCCCCGCAGGAATTCAATCCCCGGCTAGCGGCGCCCCTGCTGGCTCTGGAAATAAACCACCTTGCGTGCCCGCATCACCTCACCCAGCGGGCGGTGATCCATCAGCGCATTCCACGGGTCGAAGGCGGCGGCTTCGATCGCCGCCGCCAGTTCGCGCCCCCGAGGCACCGATGGATCCTGCGGCGGCAGGGTCAGCACCCCGACCGTGACATAGGGCGCCACATCCTGCGGCCAATCGACCGAGGCATCCTCGATCGGCGTGCGCTGCTCGTCGACGAAGAATTGCAGTTGCAGTTCGAAGCGCAAGGCCCCCTGCGCCAGCCTATGCATGAAGTCGCCCGACCAGTCACCGGAAGCGCCGGGACGAGGCTCGCTGCTGGCTGCCAGCAGGCGCACCCGAGCCGCGTAGGGGCCACAGGCGATGGGCGCGGCGGAATGGAAGTCTTCGGTGGCGAAACCTGAAAACGGGCGCTTGAAGGTCGCCCCCAGGCGCTTCATCATGCGCATCGCGCCGAATACCCCATAGCGTCGGATCAGATAGCCCAACAAGGCGCCCGGACCTTGCACCAGGTGCTTCGCCAGGCCGACGAACTCGTCGGCCCCGGCGAAGGCAAAGGCCGGGTGGTTGATGAGCAGGAAATCCTGGGCCTCGGTCGGCCCCGATCCCAGCGCACCGGGGCCGCTCACGCCTTTGAGCTTGAACGCAAAACCGCGCACATCGGGCTTGTGGTCGGCCTGCCGATCCGGTCCGCCGTTGGACAGCCGTACCCAGGCGTCAAAGGTCCCGGGCGTTGCAAACACGCCATGGCGAGCAGCCCGCGGCAGATTGTCCAGCACCTCGAACGAACCCTTGAGCCCCAGTTGCTGTTTGCGGTGCAGAGCCCTGCCCTTGCCGTATTTCGCCGACTTGGTCGCCTGGATCAGCGCGAAATCGCGCGCATAGCCAGCATGGCGCGCCGCTTCGTCGTCGGCAATGCTTTCCTTCCACGCAGTGCTCGGCTCGGCCATGGCGCGCTCCTAAATGGCCAGGATGGCCAGCAAGGCAAGCAGGGCCGGTCCGGCCTGCAAGTACATGATGCGCGGCTTGACCGTCATGCCGCCGTAGATGCCGGCGACGATCACGCAGGCGAGGAAGAACATCTGGATGTGCATGCCGGTCGCACCCGGATAGGCCAGGCCCCAGAACAGGCCGGCGGAAAGGAAGCCGTTATAGAGCCCCTGGTTGGCCGCCAGCACCTTCGAGTCCTCCGCCTTTTGCGCGGAATTGCCGAATATTTTCAAACCCTTGGGTTTTGTCCACAGGAACATCTCCAGGTACAGGAAATACAGGTGCTCCAGGGCCACCAGGACCACCAGCGCGATGCCAACAAGCTTCATGTCTGATCCTTTGTCACGTCAAATGACTCCGGCAAGTATCCGCCGTTCGCGCCGCGGAAACAACACCCGGCAAGGAAAGGGCTTCCCCTTGACATAGGTCAGGGTCTCGTAAGCCATTGGTGTTACATTGAATCTTTGGAAACAATCACAGGAGAAGGATCATGGCAGGCAAAGTCGAACAATTCAGCGAATTGCAGCGCAAGAACATGGAAGCCGCCATGCGCCTGGCGCAGCTTTCGATCGAGAACTCGCAGCGCATCATGGCCCTGCAGACCGAACTGGCGAAAGAGATGTTCCAGTCCGGCGTCGAGAACGCCAAGGCCCAGACCGCCGCCCGCGACCCGCAGGCGATGATGCAACTGCGCACCCAGTATGCTCAGGAGACCACCCAGCGCATGGTCGCCGCCGCCCAGCAGATCGCCGAGATCGGCAATGGCGCCCGCGCCGAATTTGCGCGCCTGATCACGGAGCAGCTCGCCTCGGGCAGTCAGGACATGGCCGAGTCCTTCCAGGCCTTCATGAAGAACCTGCCGGGCCAGACACCGAACATGATGGAGTCCTTCCAGCAGGCGATCGCCACCGCCAACCAGGCTTTCGAGCAGATCGCCAAGACCTCCACCGCCGCGATGAACAGCGTCGGCGACTCGGTCAAGAAGGCCAGCGCCAAGCGCAAGTAACACTCAGGGAGGAGGAGCCCCAGGGACGGCCGGCCGCGCAAGCGGTCGGCCGTTGTTGCTTTTAGCGTCCCACCGGCCCGCTGCCTGATCGTCGCTTTCACGGGCATCGACCCAGCGCCCGCCTTCCAGCGCTTCTTCCGTCGTCCAGAACGGCGCCCGCGTCTTCAGGTAGTCCATGATGAACTTGCAGGCGGCGAAAGCCTCGCCGCGATGCTCCCGGCTATTTGATTGGCATGGGAAATGACCCACACTCAGTGCACAAGACCCTTTTTTCTCAGCCGCAACCATATCAAGAATGGCATCGGCGCTCCTGCGCTTGCCGTGCCGCCAGCGCCGACTCACGCACGCAAACCGTGATCAAGAATGAGCAAGTGCCTGCGGTATAGTTGCGGACAAGAAAACGTGGGGGCTGGATGCGAATTCTTCTGGTAGACGATCATGTTCTGTTTCGGGAAGGCGTTGCCTTGCTGCTGGGCCGTTTGACCGAGGACTTGGAACTCATACAGGCCGGTAGCTGTGAGGAAGCCTTGGCACTTCCGAGGAATCCCGCACCTGATCTCGTGCTGCTCGACATCGGTCTGCCGGGCATCTCCGGTCTTGAAGGCATTGGCCTGCTGCTGAGGCATTTCGGCGAGCGGCCTATCGTCGCGCTTTCGTCGGCCGACGACTCGGCAACGATCCGCCAGGTCATCGATGCCGGTGCCATGGGCTTCATTCCAAAAACCGCATCGGCCGACGCAATGATAGGCGCCCTGCAAATAGTACTTGCGCGTGGCATCTATCTGCCTCCTGCCGCCTTTCTCGGCGCATCGCCCAACCAAGGGCAAGTTGTACTTCCGGCGCCATCCCGTGGAATTCGTCCGCTCGACCTGGGACTGACCCCGCGCCAGACCGACGTGCTGTATCTGGTTCTGCAAGGCCACTCGATCAAGTCGATCTGTCGCCAGGTAAATCTTGCCGAGAGCACGGTCAAGACACACGTTGGCGCAGTGTTGCGGGCGCTCCGCGTCACCACCCGCACCCAGGCCATTGTCGCCGCCGGGCGCCTTGGGCTGCGCTTCGATCAAGCGGTAACGGAGGCCTGACTGCGGCTTATCGCCATGGCGATGGCCGCCCCCAAGCGGCCCGGATTTATCGGCTTGTGCAGCAGCAGCAAACCCGCCGCGTCGATACGGGCCAAATCCTTCGGCGCGATGTTCCCGGTAACCACCAACCCCGGTATATCCGCGCCGAACTCTTCTCGCAGGCTCTCGATGGTAGCGATGCCATCCGTCTCCGCCAGACGATAGTCGCAGATGATGACGTCAGGCTGACGCAAGTGGGCGGAAAGCATTTTCGCCGCCTCGTCCGCGGAACCCGCGATAGCCGCATGGCATTCCCAAAGCTCGAGCAGCGCGGCCATCGCGAGGCGAATTTCCGGGTCATCGTCAATAAAGGCGACGAAACAGCCCGCCAAGTCGAACCCATCTTCCCGATTGGCGCCCGGTTTCGTTGAAACATGCCGCGCCGCACGCGGAAGCTCGACGGAAAAGCACGAACCGACCCCCGGTGTCGACCGCACCGCAAGCGGATGGCCCAGCAACTCCGCCGATCGCTTGACGATGGACAAGCCAAGGCCCAAGCCCTTGGTGCGGTCGCGCTCCCGATTGCCGACCTGAACGAACTCCATGAAGATGCGAGAAGCATCTTCCGTCGCAATACCGATACCCGTATCGATAACTTGCAGCCCAAGTCCTCGGCCTTGCTCGACACGACGACAGCCAAGCAAGACTTTTCCTTTCGGCGTGTAGCGTATCGCGTTCGATACAAGGTTGCGGACAATGCGTTCGAGTATCTGAGGATCAGAACGAACCCAGGCGGAGGTGTGCGCCACACGCAGTTCGATGCCCTTCTCGCGCGCAAGAACCCCAAGATCCGCCTCAATGGCGAAAAACAGCGACTCCAGCGGAAATTCGCTAAAGTGCGGCTGGACGATTCCGGCATCCAGCCGGGATATGTCGAGCAAAGCGGAAAACAGTCGCTCCATGGCCTCGACGGACGACTGGATGCTTTGCAAAATCGACGGTGCATCCGCGCAACCCAGACGGCGATGCAGCACCCCCACCAGAAGACCGATCGCATGCATCGGCTGGCGCAAGTCATGGCTTGCCGCGGCGAGAAATCGGGTCTTTGCCGCACTAGCCGATTCGGCCTCCTCCTTCTTCTCTTGCAGCGCCTGAGCAAGAGTCTCAATTTCGTCCTTGCGCTTTGCCAGGTCAGCGGTGCGTTCGGCGACGCGAGTTTCGAGCAACGAGCGTTCCTCGCGCAATTGGCCAGCCATGTTGTTGAAGCCCTTGGACAGATCGCCAAGTTCGTCGTCGCTCGTCAATTGAATTCGATGTTCGAGATCGCCACTACCGAGTCGCGCCGCACCGTCCTGCAACATACGCAATGGCCTGACCATCAGCCGGGCAAGCAGGGCACTGACGACCAGCGCGAACAGCAGCGCCAGTACAAGGATCAGCAGACTGGGTCTCACCAGATCCAGCACCGGTCGATAGGCATCCTCGCGCGCCTGCTCCAGCACCAGAAATGCTTGGATCGCCGGCAGCGACAGGCGCGTGTGCACCACGCGCACTCCGTCGACGCGGCGCAGGGATTGGAGGCTGGCCGGGATGACAGAGTTTGCGGCGAATGATCCGGCTTCGAACAACTGATCCAGGCGCTGGTGCTGCAGCACCAGATTGCGATCGGGGTGGGCGATGAGGGTACCTGTCGCCGTCGTCACGTAGGCAATCCCGTCGGCGATGAATCGTTTGTCGGCGGCAAGATCCCACAGCAGTCGCAAACTGACTTCGGCGACAAGAGTAAATGGCTCCGCCCCGCCGCCACGCACCGCGATGCGCGTGCGCGGCTCCGAATCCTGGTAAAAATAGGCCGCCTCGACAAAGAAGCTGCCTGGATTGACGCTGACGAAGGCGGGATGAGTAGACCAGTCCCGCCAGCTTTCGACGCGATCATCCTCGAAGCGAGAACGCGCCATGCGCTCATGACCACTTGCATCGATCAGAGCCAGTTCGGTGATGGCAGGATGGCGGCGCAGTAGCCGAAACAACTCCTCGTCGTAACGACGCAGAACTTGCAGCTCGCCATCCCGGTGGGCTAGCCGCAAGCCAGCGCCAAGGTCGTCGGCCACCGTGCTGACAAAGGTCTCAACGCGAACGGCGATGGTCTGCGCCCGCGCCTCGTGCAGGCGGACCAATCCCTGCTCGGCCTCCCGCAACGCCAGCCAGGACAGCACCCCGATGACCCCCAACAGTGGCAGGACGGTCGCGGCACCGATCCACGTCAAATAGCGGACGAAGAGACCCCGGGCGCGCAGCATCCCGAACCTATTGGATGATCCGGTCGGCGCGGGCGATCAGATCAGGCGGCAGCTTGACACCCAGCCTCGCTGCCGTCTTCAGATTGACGACGAGCACATTGCTATTGTTCCTCTCGATCGGCAGGTCGGCCGGCTTCGCACCCTGCAGGACTTTTTCGATATGGCGCGTCGCCAGACGAGCCCCTGCGCCTGGTACCAATCCCACGCTGAACAAACCTCCGTTGTCAGCGAGCGGAATCTTCCATCCAACCAAGGCAAGACGATGGCGCCGTGCCGAGGCCGACCATGCGGGCGTCAGATCGATCCAGTCGGGAGCAATATAGACAATGCGCACTCCCCGGCGAGCAAACTCGGCCGCAGCCTTTTCGAATGTTTCGGGGGTATTGGCGTAAGCCGGAATCAGCTCCAGACCCTGCGCCTGGGGCAATCCCTTGCGAATCTCGTCCGTCCATTTGACGTGAGCGGGATTGGTCTGGTTGAACACGATTCCGACCCTGCGCACTTTCGGAAACGCCTGATGCAGCAGGTCAAGCGGTTTCATGCCGTGCTGCAGTTCGCCGTTGGTGATGCCGGTCACCATTCCCCCCGGCGCCGTAAATGACTTGACCAACCCCAACTGGAGCATGTTGCCGCTGCCCGTGGTAACGACGGGTGTTTCCGGCGCCAGTTCCATCATCATCTTGACCGGCTTGATCCCCCAGCCAACCAATACAGTTGGCTTTGCCGCCGCCAGTGCCCTCACTGCCGACTCCAGCTTGTCGTCGCGATGCGCCGCATAGCGCACCAGGAACCGATAGTGCTCGTTCTCGCGCAAGCCCCGCTTGGCGAGTTCGTCGCGCAAGGTCCGCGGGAATATCTGGTCGCCATCTTCCGCCCCGACTTCCAGCACCCCTACCACGGGAAGCGGTTTCGCCGCCTCCCCGGCCGGCGCCAAGACCGGCAACAAGGCGAACAGGACAAACAAAAACACCCGATGCCCTTTTCGGCACATGCAATTGATGACTTTCACCGCAACTCTCCCCTTGAACATGAAACACGCTCAGAACACGGAATCTATCCGCTTTTCGGACCCTGATCATTGGCCATCCGAATGATACGAACGAATGAGCCAATTGGTGGAAGAAACCATGTTTTCAACAGGGCATCATTCGATGATCTTGTTCAGGAAGAGAAAAGTCCATGTCGCAACGATTGCCGGTTCAGGCTCTTGCAACCACGTTTCTTGGAATTGGTATCGCGTCCTTGGCCGTGGAAGACGCCGCCCATCTCGAAGAGATACCTGCTCGTTAGAGGCAAAAGCAAGATGACACCCAACCTTCAATCGCGCATCACCGCCGTAGCACTCGCCGTCACTACAGCTTTCGCCCAGGCCCAACCTGCATCCTTTCCCGCCTCGATGCCCGACGGCCCCGGCCTGCACAACCACGCAGCGCGCGATCCGTTCAATCCCCAGGTCAATCCGTCCCGCACGAGCATCAGTCCCCAGGCTGCGCTCGAAGCGCTTGGTGTCAGTAGCGGCCTCGGTCACATTCGCGCGGAACAATCCCTTGACGGACTGGCTTCCGGCCTGCGTCTCGCAACCGAAGCGCGACTCGGATTTTCAGTGAATGCATTTCGCCTTGGCCTCACCGACCGCGCCGACCGCTTCCGTGTCAACGGCAGCATTGAGCATCGCCGGGACGCCGCCTCCTTCACTGGCGCCACCCAGCAACCGGCCAGCAAGACCTGGAAACTCGGCATGGCCGGACGAGTCCCAACCGGTGTTCTCAGCCTCGAATCCGAAGCCGACGACAGGCGTGGCTTTCGCCAGAACTTCTTCGGCTATACCGCTGGCCTTCCCTCGTTCGCCGGCGGCGGTCGGCTGCATCTGCTCGCCGGAACGCGTGAATCGCGTCAGCTGGATTTCAGCCACACCGATCCCGCCGCCCTGAGCTGGACCGACTCCGCCGGGCGAAGCGGTACGCTCAATATCGGCGACATTCGCAGTACGCGCTACGGCGCGCTGTGGGCGCCAGCCATTCTGGGTGGGCGCACCAGCCTCATCGCCACGCTGGACACCGTCTTCAATGCGCGCGTGCAAGGGGCCGGCGATAGCCGTGCCGACGTTTACAGCCGTGGTGGTAAAGCCCTGCAAATGGGCGTCAGTCGCGATTTTGCCGGCGGCAATGTTTATCTCGGCGGCATGACCGGCCTCAGCGCGGACGGCAGTGTCACCAGTCGCCGGATGAACCTCGGGCTTGCCGTGGCCAAGGGGATAGACCTTGGTCCGGCCCAGCTGCAGCGCCTTGAACTATCGGTAGATCAAAGCGGCGGCATGCGCTTTCACGACCTGCCCGGCGGCACCTATGTCGAACAGGGCCGAGCGGGCCGCGCCTCCTTTGCGCTGGGACTCGGCGGAACGCTTGGCGGCGGCGATACCAGTCTCCAACTGGGGAATCAGGGCGTGTTCTTTGGCTTCGCCGCGCAGTTTGATGCGAACAACCGCATTGTGCGCAAGGCGCCTGGCGAAGGCATGGCTCTTGGCGGGGTGCGCTACCGCTTCCTTGAAGGCGGGACGCTGCCAGGTCTCGCCGCTCCGGGCGAGCAGGTCCGGCTGGATCAACTGGAACGACAACTGAGCGACACCCTCGCGCGGCTCAAGGCGGTAGAGGACCATGTCGCCGAGGCCCGCGCCAGGCTCGACGAATTGCAGGCTCGCGGCATCCAGGTCGCCAGCACTGACATGCAGTCTGCGCGGCAGGCTCTGGTCATGGCGCAAGCCGAGGCTGGCGAACTTGTCGCGCAGGCTGAAACCATCTCCGGCGAAATCTCTGCCGCAACGACGGCCACCACGACCGAGGGCGCGCTCGGCGCCACCGCCGGCCTCGGCGGCATCGGTGCCGGAGCGGCGGTTGCGGTAGCAGTTGCGGCCGGCGTCGCCGGCGCGGTCAAGGAGAAGAATTCCCAACCGCCGGCAGCCGATACCACGCCTCCGGTCACCAGCGCCGGCCCGTCCATCTCGGGCACCACCAACACCGGCGCTACCTTGTCCGTCACCATCAACGAGGCGGGCACCGGCTACTATCTGGTGCAGGCGGCGGCCGCCGCCGCGCCAAGCGTGGCAACGCTACAGGGCACCGGCACGGCCTTCGCCCTGGCCGCGAATGTGGCCGCCACGCCGGGCATCAGCGGGCTTGCCGCCTCGACCGCCTACAAGATCTATTTCATCGCCAAAGACGCCGCCGGTAATGTTCAAGCCGCCGTGCAGAGCGTGGCCGTAACCACCAGCGCCAACGACACCATTCCCGACGCGTTTGCCTTTACCAACGCAACGGGACAGACGATCAACGCGGTAATCGAGTCCAACGCCATCACTGTTGCCGGAATCAACGCGGCGGCGGCGATCAGTATTGTCGGCGGCGACTACCAGATCAACGGCGGCGCCTGGACAACCGCGGCTGGTACGGTCAGCAACGGTCAGACCGTAAAGCTGCGCCATACCGCCTCGGGCGCCATTGGCACGACGATCAGCACCACCCTCACCATCGGCGGAGTGGCCGGCAGCTTCAGCAGCACCACCTCGGGCAACACCGCGCCAACGGAAAGCGATGTGCTCGCGCAGACGTTGAACGAAGATGGCTCGATTGCAGTGAACGTCACGCTCGCCGATACCGAAACAGCCGTCGGATCGCTCGTGTTCTCGGCTTCGTCTTCCAATGCCGTTCTATTCCCGGGAGGATCGATCGTTCTCGGCGGAGCGGGCGCGAACCGCACCATTACGCTGACCCCGGCGGCAAATACCTCGGGAACCGCGACCATCACCTACGTCACCACCGACGGCGGCGGATTGAACGTATCCAAGACCTTCAACGTCACGGTCAATGCGGTGCAGGATGCTCCGGTATTCTTGGCCACCCAAGGAAATCTGAGCTTCACCAGCGGATCGGCCATTGCTGCAACCACCCTTTCGGCCGCGACCGATGCCGACGGCGACGCTCTCACATACTCGATGGGCGGGCTTCCGGCAGGACTTTCCTTCAATCCGGCGTCGCGCGTGATCTCGGGCACCCCGACGGTTACGGGAACCTTCAACGTCACGTATTCCGTTACCGACGGAACCACGACCGTTTCGCAGAATTTCCAGATCGTTCTTACCGCCGCCGAAGTTCCACCGGTCATGGGCGACGTGCCGAACCAGACGCCCGTTACCGGAACACCGTTCTCGCTCGCTCTCTCGGGCTATGTCACCACGACCAACGGCGACGCGGTTGCGGGATACTCCCTCGCTTCCGGCTCGCTTCCTCCAGGACTCGGCCTCAACGTTACGACCGGAATCATCTCCGGTACGCCGACGGTAGCCGGAACCTATAACGTCACCGTTCTCGCGACCGACAACGACGGAAATTCGAATACCGATGCCATTACGCTCACCGTTTCCGACGGCATTGCGCCGGTCGCTCCGGTACTGACGGGCGGATACGCCACGACGACCGCCGCGAATTCCGTCCCCGTCGAAGTGAATGGCGAAATCGGCGCCGCGGTCTGGGTAAACAGCGTCGATACGGGCTCCGTCGTTGCCGGAACGGCGAAAGTGACGATCAATCTCGATACCTCCGGTGCCGACGGCGCGAAGAATTTCGCGATTGTCTTGAAAGACGCCGCCGGAAACGCGAGTACCGCCACGAACGTTTCGATTACTGCGGACCGCACGGCGCCTTCGGTGGTTTCGATGCCGGTTTCCGGAATCGGCTTCACCTCCGCTACGGCCACCTTCACGGTCGGCGAAAGCGGAACGGGGCACTACCTCGCCCAGGCCGGCGGAGCCGCTCCAAGCGTCGCCACGGTAGCCACTACGGGAACTTCCGTCGCCCTTACGGCGAATTCCGCGCAAGCCGTCGCACTCTCGGGCCTCACGGCCGGAACGGCATACACCGTCTACTTCGTCGCGAAAGACGCGCTCGGAAACCTTCCGGCGGCGGTTTCATCGGGCACGTTCACTACGCTGAACAATACGGCGCCGGGGGTTGTAGCGAATATCTGGCAAGGAACTGTTGTGCAAAACGGGCTCTATAGCGGAAATACATTCGACATAAGCGATGCCGAGGGTGGCAACGTACTAGTCGCCATTTCCACGAATCATGGTGGAAAAATCACCGTCACGGATTCCGCAGGAAATATTCTTGCCGCTACCGGCAACGGCACGTCTTCGATATCGGCAACCATTTCGACGACCGCAGGCGTAGCGAAATCGATCTATTACACTTACCGAGCCCCCGCCGACCTCAACGCCCAATTGGCGGGAGGAACCCTCTCCGAAACGGTTTCAGCGACGGTTACCGATTCAGGCGGACTATCCAGCGGGGCGGTCGTGGTGGGCACGGAGACCTACCAGTGATATTGACGGCAAGGTGCCAGCGCCGTCCCGCCAGCGCCGACTTTCCCGTGCTGGAATTCCAGAGCGGCAGACGGACTATAAAAGCAATGAGTAAAAGCAATGAGGGACAGACCACGGTTTTTCGGTAATCGCCTGACATCATCAACCATCCGGCACTGAAAGGAAGTTCGCAATGAAAATCGCTGTTTCCGCAGCAATTGCTGCACTGTTGTTTTCCGGGGCTGTTGCGGCGCAAGAAGCGAAGCCGCTGACTCAAGACGAGGCCGTCGCCTTCCTCAAAGGGAAAGACCTTGATGGCGTTAACCCCCGGTGGTCTGCCCGCTTCAACTTCAAAGACGACGGTGCTCTCTACGGCGCCGGGAGCGCTGGCTCCGACAACGGCACCTACTCTATTGAAGAGGGGAAGCTCTGCCTCAAATGGACGCGCCGCTGGCAAAGTAAGTGCGGCCAGTTGGTGAAAGCATCCAACGGTGCGGTCAGCCAGGTTCTTGAAGATGGCTCGGCCTGGATCACTTTCAAGAATTGAGCGCCGTAGTGGTCGCAACCCTACCAAGTGCCGTCCCGCCGGCGCCGACTTTTGCATAGTTGCACGAAAATTGTGCTTGGTGGAGTTCACGCCCAACCCTGCGCCCCAAGGGACGCTGCGCAATAAAGCCGCGCGGCGCCCCTGAGCTTGAACGATAGGCCACAGTTTTTCAGTCACTACCTCGCAACGCACCGCCACCTTCCGACTTTCCCCTCCAACTCACCATCAGGAGAAGCAAAGCATGAAAAAACAATGGATCGCAATCGCCGCACTGCTGATTTCCGTCGGTGCCACGGCGCAAATCGAAATGGATATCAAGGCCGGAGACAACATCGTCTCCGCAATGACCATGGGCGAGGGAGAACATGCGGTGATCGCGCTCCACGGCGCGGGCGGCAACACCAAAAAGTTCTTCTTCGAAGACAGGGGCGCGCAATTCGCCCAGGGCCTGGCCAAGGCCGGTTTTCGCGTCATCGCCGTGACCTGGTCCGGCGAGACCGGCGGCGGCTTCAGGGAAGTCGGAGCGGCCGTGGAACATGCCAAGGCCACCGGTGCCAAGAAGATCTCATTGATGGGCCATAGTCGCGGCGGCGAACTCGCCGCCAACTATGCGCGCAAGGAATCCGATGGCAGCTTCGATACCGTGGTGCAGTTTTCCTCCGTCGATGATCAAGGCCTGGCGCTGACAAAAACCAAGAAGCTGTTCGCCTTCAACAAGTACGACAAATGGGCCAACTGGCAGCCGTCCGCTTTCGAAAAATCCGCCGAGCCGAAACAGATGATTGCCCTCGGCGGCAGCGGCCATCCGGTTTCGGCCCTGGTCGAGGAGCAAGCGACTTTGCTCAATGACCTTGTCGCAGTGTTGAAAAAGTAGCTCGCACCAATAGCACTTGCGAGATACGCGCCGTCTCGCCAGCGCCGACTTTCCGGCGCAATAGTTTTCACAACAATCTCATTCGTCAGGAGCCATCATGAAAGCTTTCCTTGCCACTCTTCTTGCCGCTGCTTCCTTCTCCACGTTCGCCCAGGGACTCACCGTCGACTGGACATGGAAAAAGGATCACAACTGCAGCATAACCTCGCCGGAACTTGCCATCGGCAATATCCCGGAAGGCACCAAGAAGCTTGAAGTCAACATGCGCGATCTCGACTTCCGGAACTTTGACCATGGCGGCGGCATAGTCGATTACACCGGCAGTAACGGGAATATGACCCTTGCTGCCGGCGCCCTTAAGCAGTACAAAGGGCCCTGCCCAGGAGGCGATTTCTACGGCTTCGGACACGACTACGTGATCTATGTGAGCGCGCTGGGCGCCGACGACACCAAACTGGCCTCGGGCAACAACAAGAAGACTTTCTCCTCGACGACCGCGAAATAGGGCGTTGAGGGTATTCGGCGACGCGCGGCGGCTTGGGAAGAAAAGCCGACTTTGCGTTCAGCCAGGCATCGCGCGATGGCGAATCGCCGCTTCCCGCAAGCGTCCGAGCAGATCAGCCATCTCGCCGACCATGGCAAACGCAAGTTCCAGCGCTACCGCCAGTTCAGCCGGGGTCATCGCGTACTCATGGGTGATCTGGTTACGCATTTGGCGGATTTCCTGCCAGCGCATCGCCGACGGCAGAAAACCGTAACGCTCCAGCAGATTCAGCAGGTCAACCACCGGCGCCGCTTCAGCCGGCTCGGCCAGCGCGTCGACAGCGAAACGCCGGAACAACTGTGTGCTCATGGTGTCCTGCAATTTGGCGAAGCGGTAGGCGAACTGGTCGAGCGCCGCCACCAGATCGGGATTGCGCACGGCGAAGTGTTCGGCGGACAAGGGACGCGGACAGCGCGCCATCGCCTCGGATAATGCAAGGCGATGGGCATCGCATTCGCGGAACAAGTCGGTCAGCGGCTTCACACTGCCTCCGATTGTGCCCGTGCCACGCTCAGGATGGCACTCGATGAGTGTCCGTCATCCACCAGGACGTCGATCTTGCGCTCGCCGAGGCGTGTCGCCAGCTCCGCGCAAAAGCGCAACCGGCGCGGCACGGCTTCCGTCGCCGGCCATGCACCCGGAATGAACAGGTCGATATCGCCGCCGCGCGTCGCGTCGTCGAGCCGCGAGCCGAACAGCTTCGGCGTCACGCCGAAATGGTGCAAGCCCGCCGCGCGGATCGCTTGCCTTTCGCTTTCAGTCAAACGCATTCGTCTCGCTCCCAGGCTACCGTCGTTCCGGCCCTATGACGAACCGACAGCGGACATTTTGCCCCAAGGAGTCGCCCTATGAAACTACCCGCTCCGCGTCGATACCGTCGCACAGTTTTCCGCCGTCGACGTTCAAGGCCGGGCGCTGGCGGGATGCGCGCCGTCTCGCCAGCGCCGACTTTCCCGTACGGGAATTCCAACCTGACCACCGCACTATCGATCAGAAATCGGGAAAGGTTCCTTGCCAGCTCTATTGTCCGCAACGACTCCCACGTCAGTCTTCTGCTTCCCGGCCTACTTGCCCGCATCCCAGCGCCCGGCGGCATGGTCATCGCTTTCGCGGGCATCGACCCAGCGTCCCCCGGCCGGCGTTTCTTCCTTCTTCCAGAAGGGCGCGCGGGTCTTCAGGTAGTCCATGATGAATTCGCAGGCGGCGAAGGCGTCGCCGCGATGCGACGAGGCCACGGCGACGAAGACGATGCGATCGCCGGGCAGCAAGCGGCCGACGCGGTGGATGACGCGGACTGCGAGCAGTTCCCAGCGCGCCTCGGCCTGGGTCACGATTTCCTGCAATGCGTTCTCGGTCATGCCCGGATAGTGCTCCAGGGTCATGGCCTGTACCGCCGCCGTGCCATCAGCGCCGACTCTTGCCGCCTTGTCGGCGCGCACCAGACCGACGAAGCTCGCTACTGCGCCGACGTCATCGCGCCCGGCGGAAAGCGCGGCGATTTCCGCGCCTGCGTCGAAGTCGGCTTGCTGAACGCTGACGCTCATTTCAGCCGCCGGTCACCGGCGGGAAGAAGGCCACCTCGTCGCCGGACTTGACGGCGGCGTCGAGGCCGACCATTTGCTGGTTCACCGCGACCCGCAGGTTCCTGGTCGTCGCCAGCGCCGACCAAGGATCACCCCGTGCGGCCAGCAGGTCGCGCAGCCCACCCGCCGTCGCGACACCATCAGGCAGCGCCAAGGCTTCGGTCCCGGTACCCAGCGCCTCGCGCAAGCCGGCGAAAAAAAGGATTTTGACGGTCATGGTTTGACTATAGCAGCTCGGAAAAAGGCAGGAAGCGCACGGTGTCACCGGATGCGATGGCGTGCCGCGGCGGATTATCGATCAGCCCGTCGGCCCAGCTACAGGAGGTCAGCACTCCGGAGCTCTGGTTGGGAAACAGGTCGAGGCCGCCGCTGTCGTTGATCCGGGCGCGCAGGAACTCGCGGCGCGGATCGCCCTTGAAATCGAAATCAGCCCGCAGCACCCGCGCCCGCGCCCGCAGGTCTGACGCGCCCTGACACTTGAGGATGAAAGGCCGCACCAGCATCAGGAAGGTGACGAAGCTCGACACCGGATTGCCGGGCAGGCCGATGAAAGCGGCCTGCCCGTTGCCGGCCGGGCGGCGCACGCTGCCGAAAGCCAGCGGCTTGCCCGGCTTGATGGCGATCTTCCACAGGTCGAGCGAACCCTCGGCTTCGACCGCCGGCTTGACGTGGTCTTCCTCACCGACCGAGACGCCGCCGCTGGTCAGGATCAGGTCATTGCCGTCCGCCGCCTCACGCAAGGCGGCGCGGGTCGCCTCGCGCGTATCGGGCACGATGCCGAGGTCGGCGACCTCGCAGCCAAGGCCTTCGAGCAGGGCCCGCAACGTATACCGGTTCGAGTTGTAGATGCCACCCGCCTTCAATGGCTCGCCCGGCATGGCCAGTTCGTCGCCGGTGGAAAACAGCGCCACGCGCTGGCGGCGGAACACCGTCAGCTGCGCCGCACCGACAGACGCCGCGACACCGACGTGGGCTGCGGTAAGACGCGTGCCGGCAGTCAGCACCTCGGCACCGGCGACAATGTCTTCGCCCCGACGACGGATCCATTCACCAACGTGCGGCACATGGTTCACGACGATCGAATCGCCTTCCACCGCGCACAGCTCCTGCATCACCACCGCATCGGCGCCGGCCGGCAGCGGCGCGCCGGTGAAAATGCGTGCCGCCGTACCGGGCGCCAGGGTATGGCCAACGCTGCCCGCCGGAATCCGCTGCGCCACGGTCAGTCGCGCGCCGCTTGCCGGTACGTCGGCGCAGCGCAGGGCATAGCCATCCATCGAGGTGTTGTCGAGGGGCGGCACTTCTATTGCCGAACGCAAGCCGTCGGCGAGTACGCGGCCGGAAGCGGCGTGTGTCGCCACGGATTCGGTTTGCGCCGGTACCTCGGCACCCGCCAGCAGGCGCGCCAGCGCCTCTTCAAAATCAAGCATGCTTGAACCCCATGTGTCGCAGGATGAATTCCGCTATCGCGTCGCGGTCGTTGAGTTCGAGTATCGGCAGCGTCGTCTGCCCGACCAGCGAGCCCGGTTGATCGGTGGCCACGGCGACGATGGTCTCGACGCCGGTGCCGGCGATCAGCGGTTTGCCCAGCGACGGGCGGTGCACTTCCAGCTTGGGGATCGGGGTCTGCTTGAAGCCTTCCACCAGCACCAGGTCGCATTCGGAGAAGCGCGCGATCTGGGACTCGAAAGACGGCTCGGGGGCGCCTCGCAGCTCGTGCATCAGTACCCAGCGGTTGTCGGAGACCAGCAGCACCTCGGAGCAACCAGCCTCGCGCAAGCGGTAAGAATCCTTGCCCGGATGGTCGATGTCGAAGCGGTGGTGGGCATGCTTGATCAGCGAGACGCGCAAGCCAGCCGCCGTCAGGCGCGGAATCAATTCCTCCAGCAGCGTGGTCTTGCCCGAGCCGGACCAGCCGGCAAGTCCGAAGACCTTCATGCCGCTGCCTCTGCCGAGGACACGGTCAATACTGGCGCAAAGCCGCCACCCGGCGTACGGAAGTTGGTCGTCTGCCCCTGCCACAGGCGCGCTGCTATGAGCTGCACGTGGCCGGCATAGACATAGTTGCGCAGGTCGAGCTTGAGTTCCACCGGCGCCTCGCGGACGCGCAGCGTGCGCGAGGACGGCGGCACCAGCGCCTGGGCGATGTAACTGCCGGCGAGGACTTCCTCGAACACGCGTTTGGTTACCTTGTCGCCGCGATAGGCGGCCTTCGAGCCATAGCCCGCCGCCGGCTTGAAAAAGAGCTGTTTGCGCCGCGCCCAGAGATCGTCGGCCATCTCGGGGCGAACCAGCTCGGTGCGCGGAATCTTCGCCGCCAGCACCGACCGCGTCGCCGCATCCACGCCCCAGGAGGCCAGCAGGTCCTCGTCGCACAAGGCCACCAGGTTGCGCTTGTCGGCATACAGTGCGTGGGCCCGCGGATGCGGCGTGATCAGCGCGGCATCGGCCAGCCAGGCGGCGCGCAGGGCGGCGTTGGCCGGCGCGTCGAGGCTGAAATCGGTGAGCCGGTTGTACACCAGGTCGATGCGCAAGTCCTTGCACCACAATGCGCCCTCGCGCAAGGCCAGCTCGGCGGGATCGCAGATCACGGCGCGGATGCCGGCCTGCTCGAAGAGGCGCTGGAACAGCACGAACTCGGGATACAGATATTGCTCGCGCGGCGACTCGTCGACGATGGCCACGCTGCGCAGCGGCGCGCAGATTCCGGCGGCATCGGCAAAGGCACGCCACTCGGCGCGGAACATGTCGAGGAAAAGGTGCTCCGGCGTATCGCCGCCGAGGTCACCCGGCAGCAGGGCTTCGACGTCGTCGCAACAGGCCTTCTGCGCGCGCGCCAGCAGGGCGTTGAGCAGGCCGCCGCCGGCATTGGTGTTGATTTCGATCAGTTGCGGGCCCGCGTCTCCAAGATGGAAGTCGTAGCCGAGGAAGACCCCGCGTGCCGCGGTTTGGTGTCCAGCGCTTGCGGCCGCCCAAGACAAGACGTGCTCGCGGTAGGCCGGCAAGGCGACGACTTGCTCGACGGCAATAACCAGCCGTGCCATGCGCGCCACGTGCTCGGCGCCGACGAAGGCCACCGACGACGAGAACAGGTGCGGGCGGCCCGCCATGACCTCGGCGTGGAAGCCGGGACTGACGCGCTCCAGTTCCGCCTCCAGGCGCCCGCTGTCGAGCGAGACGCACTGGCAGTCGGCATTCAGGCGCTCGGCGAGTTGGATGCTCATTGGCGTACCCTCCCCCCCGCCCCGTCCCCAAGAGAGGGGGTGACGATGGTTCGCCGCTGCGCGGCTCCGGATTGTGGTTTGCGCCCCTGCGGGCGGCTGTGCGGGGCGCTCATGTGCCGGATTTTACCGGCTCGGAGAAGAAGGCCTCGACCTCGGCGATCTCGCGCGTGCGCCGCATCGGCGGCAGCGAGCGCCAGACCGCCTTGCCGTAGGGTTTGCCGATCAGGCGCGGGTCGCAGATCATCAGCACGCCGCGATCGGACTCGTCGCGGATCAGGCGGCCCGAGCCCTGCTTCATGCTGATCACGGCGCGTGGCAACTGGTATTCCATGAAGGGATTGCGTCCTGCCGCGCGCAAGCGATCGATGCGCGCCGCCAGCACCGGATCGTCGGGCGGGGCGAAAGGCAGCTTGTCGATCACCACCAGCGAGAGAGCCTCGCCGCGCACGTCCACGCCCTCCCAGAAGCTCTGGCTGGCGACGAGTATCGCGTTGCCGAGGAAGCGGAAGCGTTCCAGTAGCTCGCTGCGCGAGCCCTCGCCCTGCATCAGCAGCGGCAGGTCGAGGCCTTCGGCGGCGAGCTTCTCCTGCAGCAGCTCGCGAATGCGGCGCATGGCGCGCAAGGAGGTGCACAGCACGAAGGCACCTCGACCCGTTGCGCCGGCAGCGCGAATCGCCGGCCAGGCCGCCTCGGCCACCGCCTCCTGGTAGAGCGGACTATTCGGGTCGGGCATGTGGGTCGGCGCGTAGAGCAGTGCGTTCGACTCGTAGTCGAAGGGGCTGCCCCAGACCGCCGTGGTGGCCTCGCCTAGGCCCAGCTCGCCGCAGTAGTGCGAGAAATTGCTGCCCACGGCGAGTGTCGCCGAGGTGAAGATCCAGGCGCGCGGATGGCCCTCCATCTGGCGCTGGAAAATCGGCGCGATGTCCAGCGGCGTCAGGTTCAGCGACAGCGCCTGCGAATACACCTCGACCCACTTGACCACGTCGTCTCCGCCTGCCACTTCCGGGTCGGAGCTGCCGCCGCGCCAGCGCTTCAGGGCCGCTGCCAGCTCCTGGGTGCGGCGCAGGCAGTTGGCGAGGCCCTCACCGCGTTCGGCCTGGGTATCGAGATGACGGCCAAGCTCGGCGATCGCATCCGCCAATCCTTGCTGTGCCTCGGAAAACGCGGCCTCGCCCTCGATGCGCGCCGCCGGCAGGCGCAGGTTCTCGCCCTTCACCGCCAGGCGCAGGTCGCGCGCCGCCTTGTCCAGCGCGCTGGCCGCCTCCTGCAGCGGCGGATAGTCCTTGGCGGCGACGATGCCCTCGTTACGCGTGTCGCGCGCCAGTTCGATGATCTGGCTGGTCGACAGGCTTTCGCCGAAGAACAGGCCGGCCACCTCGGGCAGCTGGTGGGCTTCGTCGAAGATGATGGTATTGCAGGCCGGCAGCAGCTCGCCCATGCCTTCGTCCCTGAGCATGACGTCGGCGAAGAACAGGTGATGGTTGACCACCACCACGTCGGCGACCAGCGCTTCCTGGCGCGCCGCAGTGACGAAGCAGCCCTTGGCATGCGGGCACTCCTGGCCCAGGCAGTTCTCGCGCGTCGAGGTGGCCACCGCCCAGGCGCCCGAATCCTCGGGCACGTCGATGCATTCGGCCTTGTCGCCCGTGCTGGTGCGCTCGGCGAAACGCACGATCTTGCGCAGGTGCGCGGCTTCCTCGCGCGACGCCAGGCGTGCGGCGGAAAGCGAGCGCTCCAGGTGGTAGTGGCAGACGTAGTTGGCGCGGCCCTTGAGCAGCGCGATCGTCGCGCCGACGCCAAGGGCATCGCGCACGGTCGGCAGGTCACGATTGAAAAGCTGGTCCTGCAGGGTCTTGGTGCCGGTGGAAACGATCACCTTGCCGCCCGAAAGCAGCGCCGGCACCAGATAGGCGAAGGTCTTGCCGGTGCCGGTGCCGGCCTCGGCCACCAGCGCGCCGTTTTCGGCGATCGCACTGGCGATGCGCTGCGCCATCTCCACCTGCTGCGGACGCGGACGAAAGCCCGGCACGGCCTCGGCCAGCGGCCCCTCGGGGGCGAAGATGCGCTCTATGGCGTGCATGGAATCAGGCATGGCGGGCGCGGCATGGTAGCACGCGATGCCTGAGGCGCCGGAACCGTGGCGTGCCGGTTCCGTCAGGGCAAGTGCTTGACCATGTAGCTGTCCAAAACCTTGGCAACGTCAGCGCCAGCGCCGTAGTACATGTGGTAGCCGGACCGGCAGGGATTGTTGTTGTTCGGCGTTCGCGTGCCGGTGGTAATCAGCGCCAGTTCAGCGGCGGAATTGCCGGCGTCGCGCAGCTTTCCATGCAGCCTCCTGGCGTGATCGGCCGTGTTCCCGGGGCATTCATCGTTCTCGTGGTGCAGCACCAGCACGGGAAGCTTCGTCGATTCGAAATTGAAGCTGGCGGCATTCTCGCCACCGCTGAAAATCAGGCCGGCGACGAGAGACTCAGATTTCTTTTCTTGCAGGCGCTTGTAGAACTCCGTGATGCTGATCGAACCCATGCTGTGACCCATCACCCATACGGGCTTGCCAAGCAGTTCCCGGAAATGACGAACGACATCCTCGACCCGCGCCAGGTGCTCAGCAGTGGTCCGGGCGGATGACCAATGGTTGGCGGTCGGCAGGTCGACCGGACTGTCGAAGATAACCAGGTTGAAACTACCGGAGGTGACCTTGGGGTCGGTGAGGCTGCGCAGCATCAGGTTGAAGTAATACCTGGAAAAATAGCCGTGCTCGGCGGTCCATTCCGGCAGAGCCCGGCCCGGCCCTCACCGCCGGGGATGAACACCAGCGTAGCCCTGGCCTCGGCGGCGCGGAATAGGAAGCTCAGCGTCGGGTCCGACGAGGCAAACACACCTTGATAGCTCGTTGGCAAGGAGATCACTTGCGCCTGCGCGGCTCCGCCCAGGCAGAGCACCAGCAGCAAGAACTGGCGTTTCAGCAGAAATATTGCCGTATCCATGAGCGGTGTCCTATGAGGGGCTCCAAGCGCGCCGGAAGCATCGGCAACGCCGGATGATACCCGCCGGGCCGTGACGACGCTGTACGCTTGAACGCCCTCGGCCAACAGTACAATCAACGACGTCGCCCACGCAGGATCGCACCCGCCCATGGTCTCGCCAAAAATTTTCCTGCTCCGCTCCTGGACGCGACTCAATGACTTCTTCGGCAAGGGCCTGGTGATTTCGGTCGGTGCGATCATGCTGATCTGCCTGGCCATCGCGCTGACCGCCTTCCTCTTCCTCAACACGGCGGCGCCGCGCGTGCTGACGATCACCACCGGTCCGACCGGCAGCAGCTTCCAGCGCACGGCCGAGCGTTACCAGAAGATTCTCGAACGCGACGGCGTCACGCTGAAGATCATCCCTTCCGATGGCTCGGCCGAGAACCTCAGGCGCCTGGTCGACCCGAAGCAGGGTGTGGACATCGGCTTCGTGCTCGGCGGCGCCGCCGGCGAAATGGAGTACCCGCAGTTGCACTCACTCGGCGCGGTGAATTACCAGCCGCTGACGGTGTTCTATCGCGGCGAGAAGCGGGAACTGCTGTCGCAGTTCGCTGGTCGGCGCATCAACATCGGCCCGGCCGGCAGCGGTACGCACGATCTCGCGCTGGCGCTGCTCAAGCTCAACGGCATCGTCCTCGGCAGCGAGACCCCGATCGACGAAACGGACTTTGACGATCCCTCCGGGGCGCTGGCGGATGGCCGCATCGACGTGATATTCCTGATGGGCGACTCGACCGACCGCAGGGTAATCCGCAAGCTGATGCGCGACGGCGGGGTACGCCTGTTCAGCTTCACCCAGGCCGATGCCTACGTAAGGCGCCTGCATACGCTGAACAAGCTGCACCTGCCGCGCGGCAGCCTCGACATCGGCAATGACATGCCGCCGGAGGATGTCTACCTGGTCGGGCCGACGGTGCAACTGGTGGCTCGCGAATCGCTGCACCCGGCCTTGTCCGACCTGCTGCTGGAAGCGGCGCGCGAAGTGCATGGCCGGCCCGGACTCTATCGCAAGCAGGGCGAGTTTCCCGCCGCGCGCGAGGGCGAGTTCCGCATGAGCCCGGACGCCACGCGCTACTACGCTACGGGCAAGACCTTCCTCTACCGCACTTTCCCTTTCTGGGTGGCGACGCTGATCGCGCGGGTGCTGGCCTTGCTGGTGCCCATCGTGCTGCTGCTGTTGCCGGCCCTGAAGTTCGCGCCGATGATTTACCGCTGGCGCGTCGAGTCGCGCATCTACCGCTGGTACCAGGTGCTGCTCGACCTGGAGCGCGAGGCCCTCAAGCCGGAGGTGGATGCGGCGCGGCGCGAGGAACTGCTGCGCCAGCTCGACCACATCGAGGCGGCGGTCAATCGCATTGTCATTCCGGCCTCCTTCGGCGACATGTTCTACGGCCTGCGCGGGCACATCGGCTTCGTGCGCCGCAACCTGAACGAAGGCATTCCCAGCCCCTAGTCGATGCCTTGGTGGAGCCGGCAGCGCGCTGCCGCTACTTCACCGCCGTGGATGCCTGGTACTGCCGGATCCAGTTGGCGATCTTCTGCGTCACCGATGCTTCGATGCCCAGGAATTGGTGGTGTCCGGTATGACAGGGATTGCCCTGCCCGTCGCCGCCTTCGACGCTGATCAGTTCGACCCGCTTTGCCTTCTTCAGGGTCGCCATCACGCCGGGGATGGCTTCGTAAGGCGTCACCATGCACGGGTCGTCCTTGTGGTGCACGAACAGGGCCGGCTGCTTGATCTCCTCCAGCTTCGCCAGCGTCACCGGATGTGCCGCCGATACGGGCTGGCGCGTCGTCGACGCGGTCAGCACGATGCCGTCGGGGCCGCGCTCGCCGAGCATGGCCGCGGCCGTCGCGGCGGAAAGCGAGCCGTTGCTGGTGCCGACCGTCCATACCGGCAGTTTTTCGCGCTGGCGCAGGAAGGCAATCACGGCGGCGGCATCCTCCGCATGTTCGCGGGTATGGCGAAAGTCATCCAGCGTACGCCGGTCGGAAGGCACATCAACGATGGCCACGCTGATGCCGTTGTCGTTGAAGCGGCGCGCGCCGCCGGAAAGAAAGTTTTCGTTGCGTATGGAGCCATTGGGAAAGATGCCGATGGCCCCGCCCCCGCCCTGAAACAGCACCGCGCTGGCGATGGCATTCGGCGCCCTGGAATAGACGAAGCGCAGCGTGACCTCGGGACGCGTCGTCAGTTCATGGACCTCCGCCTGGGCCACAGCCAAACAGGGCAACCCTGCCGCGATCAATATGCAGACCTTCATGCCTTCCTCCCAGGATTTGCCGATGGCGGACACGCCGTGCGTCGGCAGCTTATTGCAGTTCCTCGACCTTGAGCAAGAGTCGGCGCTGGCGGGACGCCGATTGCGTGCCGTAACTGGTGATGCCGGCGCTGTTGCCCGTCTGGTTGGCGGCCAGGCCGCCCAGTTCCAGCCATTCGCCGAGGCGGCCGCTGAGGGTGGTGACCAGGCGCTGGCTATTCACCGAACCCGGCAGCGGGCCGGGCGTATCGTCGCGGGGACTGATCTCGATCGTCACGCGCTCGCCACTCAGGCGCGGTACGGCGACGAAGCCGGAGCCCAGGTCGCGCTGCACCAGGGTCTCGGAAAGGATGGCGCCATTGGGCCCGATCACCAATTGGAGCATGGGCAGGAAATAACTCTGCCCGACCAGGATCGCGGCGCGCCCGCCGTCGATGGTCTGCACCTGCTGCGAAATGTCACGCCGGCTGCGGCTGTCCGACTGGTAAAGATGGCCGCGACCGGTGACGACCGGCGCGCCACCGCCAATTTCCACCCGGCCGCTGACGCCAGCGCCACGATCCGATCCGCTGTCCGCGCCGTCCTGGCGCAGGCTGATCATCAGTCGTCGCTGCGGGGTATCCAGCGCCGCGACGAGCTGGCGGATCTCGGCCAGGTTGCGCGCCGAGGCGCGGACGAAAAGCTTGTCGTTCATGCCATTCACCGCGCCGCCCGGTTCGACGAAGGGCAGCAGGTGCGGCAACAGGGCCTCGGCCTGGCGATGCCTGAGCGTGATGATCTCCAGGCCCTGGGACCAGGCCAGCGAGGAAGCGAACAGCAACAGGAGGACAAGTCGTTTCATGCCGTGGCCCACTATACTGCCGCCTTTCCAGCCAAAACAGGGAGGAGACCATGAAAATCGAAACCATCGCCGTACACGGCGGCTACAGCCCCGACCCCACCACCAAGGCCGTCGCCGTGCCGATCTACCAGACGACATCCTACGCCTTCGACAACACCCAGCACGGCGCCGACCTGTTCGACCTCAAGGTCGCCGGCAACATCTACACGCGCATCATGAACCCGACCACCGACGTGCTGGAAAAGCGCATGGCGGAACTCGAAGGCGGCATCGCGGCGCTGGGCGTCGCGTCCGGCATGGCCGCGATCACCTATGCGATACAGACCATTGCCGAGGCCGGCGACAACATCGTCTCGGTGGGCACGCTTTACGGCGGCACCTACAACCTGTTCGCCCACACCCTGCCGCAATACGGCATCGAGGTGCGCTTCGCCGACTACCGCAATCCCGAGAGTTTCAAGCCGCTGATCGACGGCCGCACCAAGGCGCTGTTCTGCGAATCCATCGGCAACCCGCTGGGCAACGTGGTCGACCTGGCCGCGCTGGCGAAAGTCGCCCATGACGCCGGCGTGCCGCTGATCGTGGACAACACCGTGCCCACGCCCTACCTCTGCCGCCCCTTCGAGCACGGCGCCGACATCGTGGTGCACGCGCTGACCAAGTACCTCGGCGGCCATGGCAACAGCATCGGCGGCGTGATCGTCGATTCCGGCAAGTTCCCCTGGGCTTCCCACAAGGAGCGCTTCAAGCGGCTCAACACGCCGGACGTGTCCTACCACGGCGTGGTGTACACCGAGGCCCTCGGCCCCGCCGCCTACATCGGCCGCGCCCGCGTGGTGCCGCTGCGCAACACCGGCGCGGCAATCTCGCCCTTCAACTCCTTCCTCATCCTGCAGGGCATCGAAACCCTGGCCCTGCGCATGGACCGCATCTGCAAGAACACGCTGGCGGTGGCGAATTTTCTCAAGGGCCATGCCAAGGTGGGCTGGGTCAATTACGCCGGACTGCCCGACCACGCCGACCACGGCCTGATCCAGAAATACATGGGCGGCCGCGCCTCGGGCATCCTCTCGTTTGGCGTCAAGGGTGGCGCGGCGGGCGGCGCGCGCTTCCAGGATGCATTGAAGCTGGTGACGCGCCTGGTGAACATCGGCGATGCCAAGAGCCTGGCCTGCCACCCGGCGTCGACCACGCATCGGCAATTGTCGGCCGAAGAGATGAAGAAGGCCGGCGTCTCGGAAGACATGGTGCGCCTGTCGATCGGCATCGAGCACATCGACGACATCAAGGCCGACCTGGAGCAGGCGCTGGCGGCGGTGTAAGCCGGGCGTCCGACGGCACCACCTGCGCCGCCGCTGCTCTCGGCGCCGGTTCAGCGCGGCAGCAGTTCCGCCGCCCGCGTCCTCAGGCGTTCCATCTCTTCGGCCAGGCGCGTCGCCAACTCGAACGCCGCGGGTTCGCCGGCGGTCGCGGCCTGATAGGCATCGGAAGCCAGCATGGCGCCGTGCGCCGCATCGATGCTGCCGAGCACGCCCTTCAGGGTGTGGCAGAGGGCGCGCAAGCGTTCCAGGTCGCCGGCGGCGGCGACTTCCCGCAGCACCCGCGCGGAATCGTCATGCGTATCCAGGAACAGGCCAAGAAGGCGCGCCGGCATGTCGGGTGACCTGTGCCAGCGGGCCCGCAGTTCCTCGATGTTGATTTGTCCCGGGGCGCCGACGGCGGCACTGCCGGCTTCGGATTCATCGGCGTGGCCGGTCAAGCCAAGGTGGCAACGTATCGCCGCCAGCAGGCGCTCGGGATCGATCGGCTTGCTGACGATGTCGACCATGCCGGCGGCCAGGCACATCCTGCGTTCCTCGGCCAGGGCATGAGCGGTCAATGCGACGATCGGCAAGTCCGGCAGGTGTGCGCGGATGCGGCGCGTCGCCTCGTAGCCGTTCTGCACCGGCATCTGCACGTCCATCAGGACAAGGTCGAAGCGGCCGTGCCCCGGTCCCGTCGCCAGGGCCACAGCCTGCTCGCCATCCGCGGCAAGCGCAACCTCGCAGCCTTCGCCAAGCAGCATCTCCCGGATCACAAACTGGTTGATCTCGTTGTCCTCGGCGACCAGGATGCGCAGTCCGGAAAGACGATCGCCGTTGCCCATGCCCCGCGCCACGGCATCCGGCGGGGTGCCGGCGACAGACGCCATGCCCTCGCCCAGGACCAGCGGCAAATGGACTTCAAATCGGCTGCCCGCGCCCGGCGTGCTATCGACGCTGATGCGCCCTTGCATCAGCTCGACCAGGCGCCGGGTGATGCTGAGGCCCAACCCGGTGCCGCCAAAGCGCCGGGTGGTCGAGCCATCGGCCTGTTCGAAGGGTTCGAAGATGCGGGCGACTTGCGCGGCATCCATGCCGATTCCGGTGTCGGTCACGCTCAGCACCATGGCGCCGGCGTCCCGTCGCAGGCCCAGCGTGACGCTGCCCTGCTCGGTGAACTTGATCGCGTTCGACAACAGGTTGATCACGATCTGCTCCAGGCGCAGCGAATCGATCATGCAGGCGCGCGGGATTTCCGGGCCGAGCTTGAACACCAGGTCAACCATGCCGGCATCCGCCTGCGGCCTGACCAGGGCGATGCAGCGTTCAAAGCAGTCGACCGGATCGGCAAGGCGCGGCTCGAGCTGGAGCTTGCCGGCATCGATCTTGGAGAAGTCGAGGATGTCATTGATGATTCCCAGCAGCAGGCTGCCCGAATCGATGATCTTGGAGAAGTAGTCCCGCGCCTCGGTGCGCCCTTCGCTCTTGCGATGGCCGATGCGGGCAATGCCGATCACGCCGTTGAGCGGCGTGCGGATCTCGTGGCTCATGTTGGCGAGAAACTCGCTCTTGATCCGCGCCAGGCGCCTGGCTTCCGCCAGCGCCGCGTCGCGCGCGATTTCGGTGTCGCGGCGCAAGCTCGTGTCGGAAAAGCTCATCACCGCGCCGACGGCGGTGTCGCCCCGTTGCATCGGGTGCACCGCGATCGACACCGGCAGGGAGCCACCATCGGCGCAACGGAATACCTCACCTTCGTTACGCAACGCGCGGCCCTCGCGCACGGCGCGCACCAGATCGCACTCGCCGCCCGCCGTCGATGAAGCGTCGTCGTGAGCGCGATGGATCGCCTCGTGCACGTTCCTGCCCATCAGGTGTTCCGGCAGGCAGCCCAGCAGTTCGCAGGCGGCGCGGTTGACGAAGGTGATGGTCGCCTCACGGTCCAGCCCGATCAGGCCGTCGGCGGTCGATTCGAGGATCAGGCGCGTGCCGGCCTCGGCCGCGCAAAGTTCGGCGGTGCGCGCGGCGACGGTGGCTTCGAGCCTCTCGTTGTGCCGCGCCAGTTCGGCCTCGTAACGCGCGCGCTCGGTGATGTCGCTGCAGGAGATGACGCGCCCGGAGATCACGCCGGCGATGGTCAGCGGTGTCGAGTTCAGGCGCAGGACGCCGCCACCACCGAGTTCAACGACCAGGCTTTGCCTCGCGTCGACGGCAAAAGCGTCGCAATCCAGGAAGGCGGTAACGGCCGGGCCGTTCGTCGCCGAACGCGCCAGCCGCCCGAGCAGGGCGCGTTGGTCGGCGTCATGGCGAATCCAACTGATCCGCCACATCTCGGCAAAGGCGCGGTTCATCACCAGCACGCGACCGGCGAGGTCCAGCGCCAGGATGCCGTCCGAGGTGCACTCCAGGATCGAGTTCAACTGCCCGGTGACATCGTCCAGCCGGCGCTCGAGCGAACGCAGGACGCCGGCATCCCGTGCCGACACGATCAGATAGTGCCGGCCGTCGTGCTCGACCCGGCCCACCCGGCGCTCGACCGGCAGCCAACTGCCGTCGCGGCGGTGAAACTCGGTGTCGCGGTGCTCGCATTCGTCGCGCACCGTGCGGGCGAGATCGCGCCAGAAGACGCTGCCAACCAGCCCGCAATCCAGTTCGTCGATGCGCATTCCGGTCAATTGGTCCGCCGCGTAGCCGAGCCGGGTCGAGGCGGCGGAATTCGCCAGCACCACGCGCAGCGAAGCCGGATCCACCAGAAACAGCATGTCAGCGGCCTGATCGACCAGGAATCGGCCAAGGTCCTCGGCGAGGTCGAGCGTGGCCGTCATGCCAGCTCCCGCTCGGAGCCAAAGTAATAGATGGCGCGCCGTTGCGGCGCCAGATAGCTGAAGGCTTCGGACGGCAACAGGTTGGGACGCACGGCGCGGACGATGACGATTTCCGGCGCCGCCGCCAGATCGATCGGCACGGCATGCTCGCGCGGAACTTCCGGATCGAAGATCATCAACACCGGATGCAGCGGCCGTTCCGGATGTGCCGAGAGCACCTTGCCGAAACTGTCGTTCGACAAGGCGACGATGCTGCCCGGCGGGTAGACGCCCATCAGTTGGATGAATGACTGAAGCATGGCTTCGTCGAGGCGGGTGCGATACCTGGCGAACAGCGCCGACATCGCCTCGTGGGGGGTGAGGCTGAGGTTGGGGTTGGGCGAATTGCAGAACTGCTCGTAGAGCTCGATGATGGCAACCAGGCGCGCCAGCGGGCTGATCGCCTCGCCCCGCTTTCGCCGCGGATAGCCACTGCCATCGACGAGTTCGTGGTGCTGCCTGACGATATCCATGGCCGCGGCCGGCAACCCCATCGGCTGCAGTATCCGTTCGCCGGCCAGGCAATGGTCCTCGATCAGCGATCGTTCCGCTGCCGTCAGGTCCTCGACCTTGTTGCGCACGCGGGCGGGAATCTCGGCCAGGCCGACGTCGTGAAACAAGGACCCGAGCCCAACCAGGCGCAATTCGGCGGCGGAAAACGCGAGCCGGTTCGCCAGCAGCAGCGCCAGGATCGCGACATTCACCGAATGGTTGTAGATCGCGGCGCCGGCGGACTTGTCGTTGATCGCGAAGAGGACGGTATCGGCCGCTTCCGGCAGCTTGGCCGTCAAGCCATCGACCAGCGTCCCCGCCGCCAGCAGGCTTTGCGCCGGACGCCCGTACAGGTCGCCATGGATGTCGCGCACCCCCTGCGCAGCCGAGGCCAGTGTCTTGCGCGAATTTGCCATCATGGCCCGATAGCGCGCCAGATACTCGTGGCGCCGACGCTTTTCTTCGATCGCGGCGGCCATTTCGGCGTTCACGGTCGGCGGCGCTTCGGCAACGTCCGTCCCGAGCGCGGGCGCGGCGGCGTCCAGCGGCCCGGTGTCGCTGCGCTTCAGGCAGTAGCGTACGGTCTTCAGACCCAGATCGCGAAGGATGCGAACTTCATCCTCGCTTCGAACCTTGAATCGGTTCCAGGGAAACGGATGGTCCATCCAGCCCAGGTCGAGGTGGACGAACATCCCGGGCCTGACCCGGCAGGTCTCGATTTCCACCAGTGTTTCAGCCATTTGCATCACCCTGTCATTGCCGTGGTCGTGGTTCGCGGCCAGGCCCGATACGGGGGCCGACTGGCCACGACGCCACACCAGATCAACGGCAGGCAACGGGAAAACTTTAGCCCACGGCCACGCTCTTGGTGCTGGCCGCGAACCCATTGCAACTCATTGAATAATCATGTGATAACCGTCGGACGCTGGCGCCCGCTGCGGGTGTACAGCCCGGAAATTTCGTCGGCAATGGCGATCAGTTCCGCCAGCAGGAGTTGCGCGTCACCGCCCTGGCGCGCCGGATCGGCCTCGAAGGACTCAAGGTAGAGGCGCAGGGTGGCACCTTCGGTACCGGTGCCAGAAAGCCGAAAGACGATGCGCGAACCATCGACGAAGAGGATGCGCAAGCCCTGCCCGGTCGACACGCTGCCGTCGATCGGATCGGTGTAGCTGAAATCGTCGCAGGCCTTCACCGTGTAGTTGCCGAAGGCCCGGCCCGGCAGCGTGGCATACGCGCCACGCACCTGTTCCATGATGCCATTGGCGACATCCGTCGGCAGCGCCTCGTAGTCGTGGCGCGAATAGACATTGCGGCCGAACTCGGCCCAGTGGTCGAGCAGGATGCGCTCGACGGACTGCCGCCGCCGGGCCAGGATGTTGAGCCAGAACAGCACGGCCCAGAGGCCGTCCTTTTCGCGCACGTGGTCGGACCCCGTGCCAAAGCTCTCCTCGCCGCAGAGCGTGACCTGGCCGGCGTCCATCAGGTTGCCGAAGAATTTCCAGCCGGTCGGCGTCTCGTAACAGGGCACGCCGAGCTTTTTCGCCACGCGGTCGGCCGCCGCGCTGGTCGGCATCGAGCGCGCGATGCCGGCAATGCCCCTGGCGTATCCCGGCGCCAGTGTGGCGTTGGCGGCGATCACGGCCAGGCTGTCGGAGGGCGTGACGAAGAAGCCGCGACCGAGGATCATGTTGCGGTCGCCGTCGCCGTCGGAGGCGGCACCGAGATCGGGCGCATCAACGTCGTACATGATCTCGACCAGTTGGTGCGCGTAGGTCAGGTTGGGATCGGGGTGGCCTTCGCCGAAGTCCTCCAGCGGCACGCCATTGATCACGCTGCCGGCGGGCGCGCCGAGGCGGCGCTCGATGATTTCCTTCGCATAGGGCCCGGTTACCGCGTGCATGGCGTCGAAGCAGATGCCGAAGCCGCCGGCGAAGAGCTCGCGGATTGCGGCGAAGTCGAACAGCGACTCCATGAGTTCAGCGTAGTCGGCCACCGGGTCGATGACCTCGACACCCATGCTGCCCAGCATCCGCGTGCCGAGGTGATCGAGGTCGATGTCATCAGCGTCGAGGATGCGATAGCTCGTCAGCAGCTTGCTGCGGGCGAAGATGGCGTCGGTGATCTTTTCGGGCGCCGGGCCGCCGTTGGGGGTGTTGTATTTGATGCCGAAGTCACCTTCCGGCCCGCCCGGATTGTGGCTGGCGGAAAGGATCAGGCCGCCGAAGGTCCGGTACTTGCGGATCACGCAGGAGGCGGCGGGCGTCGACAGGATGCCGCCCTGCCCCACCAGCACACGACCAAAACCGTTGGCCGCCGCCATGCGCAGGATCACCTGGATCGCCTCGCGATTGAGATACCTGCCGTCGCCGCCCAGCGCCAGCGTGGCGCCGGGAGGTACGGCGATGGTATCGAACACGGCCTGGACGAAATTCTCCAGATAAGTCGGCGCCCGGAACACGGCGACTTTCTTGCGCAGGCCCGAGGTGCCGGGCTTCTGGTCGGCGAAGGGCGTGGTGGCGACGCTACGGATGTTCATTTTCTTGCTCCCTTAGTCTTGTTCGCCGCATCCTGCATGGCGAGATTCTCCAACCCGCGCCCAACCGCCGCGCGCAGGCGCTCGACCGTGTCTTCCACCGCCGCCTTCGGCGAAACCTCCAGCCCCAACGCACGCGCGATGCGGTTGATTCGCCCCGGATCGAGCGGCAGGCCACCGGCATCGATGGCTTCGATGACGTCCTTGCCGGCCTGCAACTCGCACGGCAGCTTGGGCTTGCGCCGCAGCCAGGCCTTCAGCGTCCGCAGCAGCCGAGCGGCGGGCATGCCGTGTTTCCTATAACCAGCGCTGGATCGGGTAGCCGCCGAACAGCGGGCGTTGCAGGGCCGCGGCGGCAATCTGCCGGCCCCACTTGAATTCCTTGAACAGCACGACGAAGTTCCACATGTCGCGCAACACCAGCTTGCGCTCGCGCCACGACAGCTTCATCAGCGCCTCGGGAAAATCCGCCTCGTGCGGGCGGTCGAAAGCGATCTTGAGCGGATTCCACTGGTCGGTGCAGCGCCGCACTTCGGAGGCGATCATTTTGCGGTAGATCTCCTGCACCGGACGGTCGCGGCGCGACGCCTCGACGATGGCCTCGCCGGAAATCGCACCCGAATGCAGCGCGCAGCTCATGCCCTCGCCGATCATGTTGAGGAAGCCCGCCGCCTGCCCCGTGACCAGCACATTGCCCTGGCCGAAGACATAACGGTTGATCAGCGAAGGACCGAAGTTCTCGGCGCAGCCCTCGTGGTCGTCGTCGGCCGGCTTCAACTGCACGCCGTGCTTGTCGCGCAGGTAAGCCTCGACCACCCGGTGCTTCTTCGCGAAATTGTCGCCGCGCTTGAAGCCGACGCCGACGATCTGCCGGCCGTCGCGCGCGTGGCTCCAGGTGTAATGGCCCAGCCCCGGATGGAACCAGAAATGAAAGTAGTCTGGCGAGAGCGGGCAATCGATGATCTCGTGAAACTTCTGGCCGACGAAGAACCAGGGAATCTGCTTGGTGTAATCCGGATAGACGGCGCGCACCACCAGCGAACTCGGGCCGTCGGCGCCGATCACCTGGCGCGCGCGGTATTCGATGGGTTCGCCGCCGCGCCGGGCATGGACGATGACGTGGTCGCCACGATCCTCCAGGCCGGCAAACGAGGTCTGGTCATGCACCTCGGCGCCGCTGCGCTGGATCGCCCAATGGTCGGAATACTTGCGATGCAGGTGGGGCGTGGTGCCGTGGAAGAAATCCATCGGCATTTCGACGCGGCAGGGAAAATGGAAGGTCACGCCGCGACAGGAGGTGGGCTCATGCAGCACCTCGCGCGGCAGCGGCCCGAAATTCTCGAGCAGGAAGCGGTGCCCGCGCGGTGAGAGGATGCCGCTGCAGATCTTGTGCCGCGGCAGTTCCTTGCGTTCGAGGATGACGGTTTCCAGGCCGGCATCGACCGTGCGCTTGGCGGCGGCGGCGGCGGCAAGGCTGGCGCCGACGATCACGACATCGACATTACGCATGATGAATTTCCTCGTTCAGCGCTGCCAGTTCGGCCAGGTGCAGTACCGGCGCCCCGGTCACGCGCCGCAACAGTTCGCGGTCGGCCGGGTCCTCGACCACGATGCGCGCCGGCCGGCGGCCCTGCAGCAACCAGCGCAGTTGCGCCAGGTCTTCCGCCGCGCAGCCCATGCGCAAGCCGGGATAGCCGCTGGCGCGCGTCGGCAGCGCGATGCGTTGCAGGTCGAGGTTCATGGCGCAGCCGCTGTCCCGGCGCAGGCCGTCGTAGTGGGCAACGAGGCGCGCATGGTCGGCGTGGAAGGCGCGCGGCTCGATGACATAGAAGTCGGCGCTGGTGATACGGCGACGCAGCACCGCAAGATTGCCCAGCGCCTCGCCCAGCCCCTGCAGGCGGGCGCCCGGCAGCCAGCGGCGCAGGGCGGCCAGCAACAGGCCGTCGCCGACCACCAGGCTGCGCCCATCGATGGCATCGAGGAAGCGGCGGCGGCGGATGGGATCGATGTCGCCGCCGATTTCGAGTGCCACGGCCAGGTCGGCGCCATCATCGGCAGCAAGCCCCAGGCCGAGCAGCTCCCGCACCCGGAACAGCAGTGCGGCATCGGCGCGCAGGGCGGCGCCGGGCAGCAGCAGCGCGCCGGGCGGTGCGGCCTCCGCCATGGCCGCCGCCTGTCCGTAGGCGACCTGCAAGGCATCAAGCTCCGGCGGCAGTTCCAGTTCGCCGCGCAATTCCATGATCATGCCCGTCAGGTCTATGCCTTCGGGACAGACCGGATCGCAGGCGCCGCACAGCGCGCAGGCATCGAGCACCTCGGCCAGTTCCGCTGCCGCCGCGCCGTTCTGCCGCGCCTTGGCGAGGCCCTCGGGGCTGTAACGCGGATCGCGGCGCTGGTGCCACATCGGACAGACCAGGCGGCACAGGCTGCAGCCGCTGCAGGCGGAATACTCGCGGGGATGGGCGGTTGAATACATTAGGTTGAAACTGCGAAATGGGTCGCTGGTGATTTCGAGCACAGCGAGCGATATAGGAACCCCCCGCGAGGGGGGCGAAGGGGGGCGGGCCGAGTTTGCTCGCCCGAGGCGTGATCAGGATGCGCACGTATCATGATTTGCGGGTAGCTTTCAACGCCATGGGCGTCAGAAAATCACGTCGCGGTTGAGAATCATCGCCGGATCGGCATCACGCTTCATGGCGAGATGCCGATCCACCAGCCCATCGCCGAAGACGCGGCGGATGTAGCCCTTCATCATGCCGCCGAAGCGGTAATAGCTCGCGCCCAGATCGACGCCGATGTCGTATATCGCGTTCTTGAAGGACTGGAAGTGGTCGCGGCTATACACCTCGCCCTCGATCATCGGCTCGAACTCGCAACCATAGGCCCAGCCTTCAGCGCCCGGCGGGATGCAGCTCATCTCGTAGTGCGGTGCATGGTCGGCGCGCAGCTTGATGCCCACGCAATACAGCGTGTAATGGCGGAAATACTTGCGGCACACGGCATTGCCGCGCTCCACCGCCTCGACGAACCTGCCGGCAGAGGTAGCGAGGTCGGGGATCACCATGTTGCGTGAACCCCAGTGCTTCCACACCGCGCGCGAAAAGACCACGGTGCGGTCCTCCATGCGGCCGTCGCGGTGGAACTCGGGACGGCGGAACTCGGGGAACACGGCCTGCTTGCGGCGCAGCAGGTAGAGCGCCTCACCGATCCGCCACGGCCGCAGCGCATAGTGCCGTGCCATGCACAGGGCGAAGCCGAACTCGCCGTAACCGCGCAGACGCTGTTCCCAGTTCGCCTTGAAGGCCGCCTCGCGCGCATCGGAATCGAAGGCCACCAGCAGATTCACCGCGCAATCCATGATGGTGAGGATGCCGGAGTAATCGCTGGCGTCGTTGCGGTCGAGCAGTTGCAGATCCTCGATCGCCGTGCGCAATGACGAGTAATAGTAGTAGTGCATGCGCAGCGGGGTGTAGGGCCGGATGCGCAGCGTGACTTCGGTGATCACGCCGAACTGGCCATAGCCGAGGATCACGCGCTGGAACAGCTCGGCGTTCTCGCCGTCCGAGCACTCGACGATCTCGCCGGTGGGAGTCACCACCTGCAAGGCCAGCGCCTGGTCGGCGCTACAGCCGAGGCGCGCCGAATTGACGTCGATGCCGCCGACACCCAGCGTGCCGCCCACCGAGGAAGTCATGTTGAGCGGCGCGGAAAGGTAGTCGAGGCCTTCGCGGCGCAGTTCCTCGGCCAGTGAATGCCAGTAGATGCCGGCCTCGCAGCGCACCGTCAGCGCCACCGCGTCAATCGCCAGCACCCGGCTCATGCCCGTCATGTCCAGCAGCACGCCGCCATAGGCCACGGATTCGCCTTCGGTGGTCAGCCCGCCGCCGCGCACCGTCACCGGCACCCGATGCACCTGCGCGGCCTTCAGCAGCGCCGATACCTGGGCCGCGCCGCGGGCGACAACCACGCCATGCGGCATGCCGTAGGCCGTGCCACCGGCATCGGTGGCGAAGATGCCGCGCGTGGCGGCGCTTTCCGCGACATCGACGCCAACCGCGCGCAAGTCGGTGACGAAGGCATCCCAGCCCGTGCCGTTCCAGCGCGAGGGATTGGTCTGCTGACGGACGATGCCCTGCAAGGCGTCGGGCGCTACCGGGCAGGGGCCGACGGTGCCGGGTTCAACGAGAGGGACTAGCAATTGGGATGGTCCGCACCAAAAAACAAGGGCCCCCCCCCCCCCCCCCCCCCCCCCCCCCCCCCCCCCCCCCCCCCCCCCCCCCCCCCCCCCCCCCCCCCCCCCCCCCCCCCCCCCCCCCCCCCCCCCCCCCCCCCCCCCCCCCCCCCCCCCCCCCCCCCCCCCCCCCCCCCCCCCCCCCCCCCCCCCCCCCCCCCCCCCCCCCCCCCCCCCCCCCCCCCCCCCCCCCCCCCCCCCCCCCCCCCCCCCCCCCCCCCCCCCCCCCCCCCCCCCCCCCCCCCCCCCCCCCCCCCCCCCCCCCCCCCCCCCCCCCCCCCCCCCCCCCCCCCCCCCCCCCCCCCCCCCCCCCCCCCCCCCCCCCCCCCCCCCCCCCCCCCCCCCCCCCCCCCCCCCCCCCCCCCCCCCCCCCCCCCCCCCCCCCCCCCCCCCCCCCCCCCCCCCCCCCCCCCCCCCCCCCCCCCCCCCCCCCCCCCCCCCCCCCCCCCCCCCCCCCCCCCCCCCCCCCCCCCCCCCCCCCCCCCCCCGGCCCCCCCCCCCCCCCCCCCCCCGGGCCCCGGGGCCCCCCCCCGGTCTGAAGCAAACCAAAGAAAAAAGCGCCGTGGAGGCGCTTTTATCCTTCAAAACGTGGCGGAGTGGACGGGACTCGAACCCGCGACCCCCGGCGTGACAGGCCGGTATTCTAACCAACTGAACTACCACTCCCCGCAAAGAGCCGCGCATTCTGCCACAGGCCGCCGCCGCGTGCAAGAAAACTTGCGCTCTTTCCACGCGCGCGACACGGGCATCGCCGGGCCTTGACTAATCACGCCCGGCACGCTGCAATGCGGCTCTTTCGCGCCACACGGAAAGATCACCATGGGCTACCACTTCATCGACGCCGCCGACCTCGTCGGCCACTGGATCAACGGCCAGCCCGATGCCGGCAACGGAACCCGTCGCGGCGATGTCTTCAATCCGGCCCAGGGGCGCGTCGCACGCCAGGTGGTGCTGGCCTCCCGTGCCGACGTCGAGCGCGCGGTGATGGCGGCGAAGGCCGCGGCGGGCGACTGGGGCGCGTCGGCGCCGCAACGGCGCGCCCGCGTCATGTTCAAGTTCCGCGAACTGGTCGAGAAATACCACACCGACATCGCCCGCCTGCTCACCGCCGAGCATGGCAAGACCCTGCCCGACGCGCTGGGCGAGGTGCAACGCGGTCTTGAAGTCATCGAATTCGCCTGCGGCATCCCGCAACTGCTCAAGGGCCAGCATTCGCACGGCATCGGCGGCGGCATCGACCACTGGAGCCAGCGCATGCCGCTCGGGGTCACGGCCGGCATCACGCCCTTCAACTTTCCCTTCATGGTGCCGATGTGGATGGCGCCGATGGCCCTGGCCTGCGGCAACAGCTTCATCCTCAAGCCTTCGGAGCGCGATCCCTCGCCCTCGCTGTTCGCCGCCGAACTGCTCCATGACGCGGGCCTGCCGGCAGGTGCCTTCAATGTGGTGCAGGGCGACAAGGAGGCAGTCGACGCCCTGCTCGAACATCCGGACGTGCAGGCCGTGTCCTTCGTCGGTTCGACCCCGATCGCGAAATACATTCAGGCCCACGGAATCGCCCACGGCAAGCGCGTGCAGGCACTGGGCGGGGCGAAGAACCACATGGTGGTGATGCCCGATGCCGACCTCGACGGCGCGGCCGACGCGCTGATCGGCGCCGCCTACGGCTCGGCCGGCGAACGCTGCATGGCGATCTCGGTGGCGGTGGCGGTGGGTTCCTGCGCTGATGCGCTGATCGACAAGGTCGTCGAGCGGGCAAAAAAGCTGAAAGTCGGCGCTGGCGACACGGCGAATGTGGACATGGGACCACTGGTGACCGCCGTCCACCGCGACAAGGTGGCCGGCTACATCGCGGCGGGCGTGCGGGAAGGCGCGAGGCTGGTGCTCGACGGCCGCGAAGGCCTGACGGGCGAACTGGCGCAGGGCTTCTTCATCAACCCGACGCTGTTCGACCACGTCACTCCGGCAATGAGCATCTACCAGGAGGAAATTTTCGGCCCGGTGCTGTGCGTGGTGCGCGTTCCGACCTTCGCCGCCGCGGTGGAACTGATCAACCGCCACAGCTTCGCCAACGGCGTCGCCTGCTTCACGCGCGACGGCGGCACGGCGCAGGCCTTCGTGCAGAAGATCGATGTCGGCATGGTCGGCATCAACGTGCCGATCCCGGTGCCCATGGCCTGGCATTCCTTCGGCGGCTGGAAGGCCAGCCTGTTCGGCGACCACCACATCTACGGCGAGGAAGGGGTGCGCTTTTACACCCGCTACAAGGCCATCATGCAGCGCTGGCCGGGGTCGGAATCGAAGGGTCCCGAGTTCGTCATGCCGGTGAACAAATGACGGCGGTGAAGGACTTCGGCGAGTTCGACTACGTCATTGCCGGTGGCGGCACCGCCGGCTGCGTGCTGGCCAACCGCCTCTCGGCCGATCCCGAGGTCACGGTGCTGCTGCTCGAAGCCGGTGGCAAGGATGACTGGATCTGGATCCACATCCCGATCGGCTATCTCAAGTGCATCAACAACCCGCGCACCGACTGGTGCTACAAGACCGAGGCCGAGCCGGGCCTCAACGGCCGTTCCATCATCTACGCCCGAGGCAAGGTATTGGGCGGCTGCTCCTCGATCAACGGCATGCTCTACCTGCGCGGCCAGGTGCGCGACTACGAGGAGTGGGCGAAGATCACCGGTGATTCGCGCTGGAACTGGGACAGCGTGCTGCCCATCTTCAAGCGCAGCGAGGACTACTGGGGCGGCGCCGACGAAATGCACGGCAACCAGGGCGAATGGCGCGTCGAGAAGCAGCGGCTGCACTGGGACATCCTCGACCGCTACACCGAGGCCGCGCAGCAGGCCGGCATCCCCTTCAAGCAGGACTACAACCGCGGTGACAATTTCGGCATCGGCCACTTCGAGGTGAACCAGAAGAAAGGCGTGCGCTGGAATGCCTCGAAAGCCATGCTGCGCCCGGTGCTGCACCGGCCCAACCTGACGGTGGTGACCGGCGCGCTGATCGACAAACTGATCATGGAAGGCAAGGGGGCGCGCGGTGTCGAGTTCAGCCTCGGCGGTTTGCCACACAAGGTCACGGCGCGCATCGAGACCCTGCTCACGGCCGGCGCCATCGGCTCGCCGACCATCCTGCAACGCTCGGGCATCGGCCCGGCGGCGCTGCTGCAGAACCGGGGCGTGCCCCTGCTGCACGACCTGCCCGGTGTCGGCGGCAACCTGCAGGATCACCTCCAGTTACGCATGATCTTCAAGGTGCATGGCATCACCACGCTCAACCAGCGCGCCAACAGCCTATGGGGCAAGGCGATGATGGGCCTCGAATATGCGCTGTTCCGCAGCGGCCCCCTGTCGATGGCGCCGAGCCAGTTGGGCGGCTTCTTCCATTCCTCGCCCGAGGTGGCTACGCCGGACCTGGAGTTCCACGTCCAGCCGCTGTCGCTGGAGAAGTTCGGCGATCCGCTGCATCCCTTCCCCGCCTTCACCGCCAGCGTCTGCAACCTGCGGCCGACTTCGCGCGGCGTGGTGCATATCCGCGACCGCAACCCGGCCACGGCGCCGGTCATCGCGCCGAACTACCTGTCGACCAACAACGATCGCCTGGTCGCCGCGCGCGCCCTGCGCCTGACGCGCAACATCGTCGCCCAACCGGCGATGGCGCCCTACCGGCCCGAGGAGCACCAGCCCGGCGCGCAAAAGCAAAGCGATGAGGAACTGGCGAAAGCCGCCGGCGACATCGGCACCACGATCTTCCACCCGACCTGCACCTGCGCCATGGGCTCGGCCACCGACCCGAACGCGGTGGTCGATTCCGAACTGCGCGTGCGGGGCATCGCCCGCCTCCGCGTGGTCGACGCCTCGATCATGCCGACCATCACCTCGGGCAACACCAATGCGCCGACGGTGATGATCGCCGAACGGGGCTCCGAGCTGATCCGTGCCGCGAGGAAGCAATGAGCGCGGCCCACCAGTCCGCCCCAAGGGCGGCGCAGCCAATCACATGGAGCGAGCGAAGCTCGCGAACCACAATCACCCCCTCTCGCGGAGAGGGGGTCGGGGGGAGAGCCCACTAGTGTCAGGACTCATCGACTACAACAATGGCATCTACGCCTTCGATGCCGGCTACGTGCGCCCCTTGCTGGCCGCCATCCACCTGATCGAAAGCGAGGGGCGCGCCGCATTTGTCGATACCGCCAACTTCGAGGTGATGCCGCAGGCGCTGGCGGCGCTGGAGGCGCGCGGCCTGGGGCCGGAGAGCGTGGATTACGTGATCCTGACCCACATCCACCTCGACCATGCCGGCGGCGCTGGCGTGATGATGGAAGCCTTTCCCAAGGCCAGGCTGGTGGTGCATCCGCGCGGCGCGCGCCACATGATCGAACCCTCGAAGCTGATGGCCGGCGTCGAGGACGTCTATGGCCAGGAGCGCGCGCGGCGCCTGTACGGCAGCCTGATCCCGATTCCCGCCGCGCGCATCATCGAGGCCCACGACAACACCGTGCTCAGGCTCGGCTCGCGCGAGCTGCTCTGCATTGACGCGCCGGGCCATGCCAAACACCACATCGCCATCGTCGACCGCCAGTCGAGCGGCATTTTCACCGGCGACACCTTCGGCATTTCCTACCGCGAACTCGACGTCGATGGGCGGCCGCTGATCATGCCCTCTTCGACGCCGATCCAGTTCGACCCGGACGAGATGCGCGCCTCGATCGAACGCATGCTGTCCTTCAAACCGGACGCGGTGTATCTGACCCACTTCAGCCGGCTCGCGCCGCCCGCCGAACTGGGGCGCAAGGTGCTGCACCTGCTCGACCGCTATGTGGACATCGCACTCGGCGCCAGCGCCGCCGACGACAAGTCGGCTGTGATACGCGAGGGCCTGACGCGACTGCTGCTGGACGAGGCGCGCCGCCATGGCGTGCGCATCTCGGACCAGAACATCCTGGAAATCTGGCACCTCGACCTGGAACTCAATGCCCAGGGCCTGGCCTACTGGGTGGAGGCGCAGGAAGCAGCCTGAGGCCGCCTCCCCGCGTCAATCGCTACAGAAGCAGCGCCACCTCGTCGAAGCCAAGGCGCGGGCCGCGCGGATAGTGCCCGCCGGTTTCCAGGCCATAACCGATGTTGACGATGAAGTTGGATTTCCAGCGCCCGTCAGGGAAAAACTCGGCATCCACCTTCGCCGCATCGAAGCCGCTCATCGGCCCGCAATCCAGGCCCAATGCGCGCGCCGCCAGCATCAGGTAGCCGCCCTGCAGCGAGCTGTTGCGGAAGGCCGTGGCATCCGCCAGCGGCGCATTGCCGGCAAACATCGGCCGCGCGTCGTAGGCCTTGAACTGGGTCGGCAGGTGGTCGAAAAACTGCGTGTCCAAGGCCACGATCACGGTCAGCGGCGCCTTGCGCGTCTTCTCCGCGTTGGCGGCGATCATCGCCGGAACCAGCCGCTCCCGCGCCGTCGCGCTGTGCAGGAAAACGTAGCGCCCGGGCTGCGCGTTCATCGAGGTCGGCCCCCATTTCAGAAGCTCGTAAAGGTCGCGGACCGTCTGTTCCGCCACGGGGCGGTCGGCAAATTTGTTGAAGGTATGGGCTTCGCGGAAAAGCTGGTCGAGGACGACAGGATCAAGAACGGGTTTCATGCGGACTCCGGTAGGTTGCTGAATTGCGGGAGTTCCAACATTACCTCTTTTCGCCCTTTCGTGCCGCAATGCGCTGTTTCGTGGTACTTTTAGCTGCGACGATATGTCGCAACGCAGCACGGAAGTCATTGCCGACGCTGTGATTTCTTGTCCTGAATCAATTACCAGGACACCCGCCGCCGGCTATCTTCGCTACCACGAGTTTTTTTGTATTTCCGATTCATTCGCGCGCGGCACGCGCCATAAAAAAGAGGGCAGAAACATGGCGAACAACAACGAAGACGTTCCTTTCATGCAAAAGCTGCTGGACAACCATTTCCTCCTGCTGTTCCTTGGGGTGGTTTCTCCCGGCACCATTTACGTCCTTTGGGGCATCGTAGACATCATGAGCGTTCCGCTCGCCAAATAAGCAGTTCCGTCAATCAGGGAGATTTTCAATATGAGCGCAATCCTGCCGCCGTCGGATAGGTTGTGGTGGAAAACACCGATCTCGGGCCAAGAATGGGTCTGGATCGGAATTGCCTTCGTCTGGGGCATGGTCATGTTTGTCATGATGATTTACTGGCATGTCAATGGCAAACAGAACCTTTCCAACGAGGTGTACAAGACCACCACGGAAATGTTCACGGCCAAGACGGAAGCCTTCGTCAAGGAAAACACCATCCGCACCGAAACCGACCAGCAAATCCCGGTCGCCAAGCCCAATGCCAAGGGCGAGGCCTTCCTGCTGGCGCGTCTGTGGGCCTGGTATCCGATCCTGGAACTGGAAGCCGGCAAGACCTACAAGATCCACCTCTCGTCGGTGGACTACAACCACGGCTTCTCCTTGCAGCCGACCAACATCAATATCCAGGTCATTCCCGGCTATGAACACGTGGTCAAGATGACCCCGACCAAGGCCGGCACCTACTCCATCGTCTGCAATGAATACTGCGGCATCGGGCACCACACGATGCTCGGCCGTATTTACGTGAAATAAAGGGGGCATCTAGATGGCTCAATACCGTACCTGTCCGCGCACCGGGCTGCAATTCGACCTCGAAGCCGACAAGCTGATGCGCTGGAACGCCGTCGCCGGCGTTCTCTGGCTGCTGGTGGGCGGCATCACCGCCCTGCTGGTGATTCTTACCCGCTGGCCGGCAATCAAGCTGCTGCCGGCTGACCAGTTCTACATGATCCTGACGGTGCATGGCGTCGATATGCTGATCTTCTGGATCATCTTCTTCGAGATCGCCGTCCTCTACTTCGCCTCATCGACCTTGCTGCGCTGCCGATTGGCGACGCCCAAGGTGGCCTGGGCCGCCTTCTGGCTGATGGTGGTGGGCAGCATCATGGCCAACGTCGCCATCTTCCAGGGCGAGTCCTCCGTGATGTTCACCTCCTATGTGCCAATGATGGCCGCGCCGCACTTCTACCTCGGCATCATCCTGTTCGCGGTGGGTGCGCTGGTCGCCTGTGGCGTGTTCTTCGGTACCCTGGTGGTGGCCAAGCGCGACAAGACCTACACCGGGTCGATTCCGCTGGTGACCTTCGGCGCCCTGACGGCGGCGATCATCGCCGTGTTCACGATCCTGGCCGGCGCCGGCATCCTGCTGCCGACCTTCTTCTGGTCGGTCGGCCTGATCAAGGAAGTCGATGCCCAGCTGTATCGCATGGTGTGGTGGGCGCTGGGTCACTCCTCGCAGCAGATCAACGTTTCGGCCCACGTCGCCATCTGGTACCTGACGGCCGCCGTGGTCTTCGGCGCCAAGCCGCTGTCGGAAAAGGTGTCGCGCTTCGCCTTCCTGCTCTACATCCTGTTCCTGCAACTGGCCTCGGCCCACCACCTGCTGTCCGACCCGGGCATGAGCGCGGAGTGGAAGGTGCTGAACACCTCCTACTTCATGTACTTCGCGGTGATGGCCTCGATGATCCACGGCTTCACGGTTCCGGGCGCGATCGAAGCGGCCCAGCGCCAGAAGGGTCTGACCAACGGCCTGTTCGAGTGGCTGCGCAAGGCACCCTGGGGCAACCCGGTGTTCTCGGGCATGTTCATCTCGCTAGTCAGCTTCGGCTTCCTCGGCGGCATCTCCGGTGTCGTGCTCGGTACCGAGCAGATCAACATGCTGATGCACAACACCTTCTACGTGCCGGGTCACTTCCACACCACGGTGGTCACCGGCACCACGCTGGCGTTCATGGCCATCACCTACCTTCTGGTGCCGACCCTGTTCCGTCGCGAGATGATGTTCCCCAAGCTGTGCCAGATCCAGCCTTACCTCTACGGCATCAGCATGTCGGTGCTCGGCCTGGTGATGATGGGTGCCGGCACCCTGGGCGTCTCCCGTCGCCATTGGGACATGGCCTTCTCCGGCGCGCCCTTCCAGTATGAGTGGCCGGGCGCCGCCTACCTGATGATGGGTCTCACCGGCATCTTCGGCGTGATCGCGGTCGTCGGCGGCGGTCTGTGGATCTTCCTCGTCGTCTGGTCCCTGCTGTTCGGCAAGAAGCTCGACGGCGGCCCGGTCTCCGACAAGCCGACGCCGATCCCCGACCAGTCCCTGGCGGCTCACGCCTCGGGCACCGGCAGCCACGACCATGTCCAGGTTCCGGGCACGGTGGTGCTGGCCATGACGCTTCTGGTCTGCTTCATCCTCTACTACTTCGTGAACTGGAAGTACCTGTCCGAAGTCTGGGGTCTGAGCTGATCCTCCGCTAGTACAGGTCCCGCGCGTCAGCGCGGGACCTGCCTGAATCGGGCTTGGTACGCAGGCCCGATTCAAGCAGGTTGAACCCGAAACCCCACCCGAATACACCCATGGAAAAGACGCTGCCCCCCCCTTCCGGCCTCGGCTTCCGCACGATCGCGGGAGTCTTCAAGCTGCGCATCGGCGTGGTCATCACCTTTACCGCGCTTGCCGGCCTAGCCGTCAGCTCCGGTCCCAGCTTGAGCGCGATGCAACTCGTGGTCCTGACCCTCGCCGTGCTGGTTTCTTCGGCCAGCGCCGGCGCCTTCAACCAGTACTACGAACACGACACCGATCCATTGATGTCACGTACCAGAAATCGCCCCTTCGCCACCGGCGAAGTGAAGCACGGTCCGATCTGGCTGGTGGTGATCTTCGGTCTGATGGCGGTCTCCGTGGCTGCCGCCTGGATGGCCCTGAATGCCTGGGCCGCGCTGTTCACCTTCCTTGGCGCTTTTTTCTACGCCATCGTCTACACCGTCTGGCTCAAGCGCCGCACCTGGCTCAACATCGTCTTTGGCGGGCTGGCCGGCAGCTGGGCCGTACTGGCGGGTGCCACCGCCGCCGATCCGCAGGTGGGCGCCGTGCCGCTGGCGCTGGCCTTCGTGCTGTTCCTGTGGACGCCGCCCCACTTCTGGAGCCTGGCCATCGCCTATCGCGACGACTACGCGCGTGCCGGCGTGCCCATGCTGCCCGTGGTCGTCGGGGACGCCCAGGCCGCCAAGGTGATTTTCGCCAGCACCATCGCCCTTGTCGCCGCCTCCTTCATCCCGCTGCTCTTCGGTCTTGGCGCCATCTACCTTGCCGGCGCCGCCATTGGGGGCGCCCTGTTCATCCAGAAGGCCTGGCAACTGGCAAGAAACGCCAACCGCCAGACCGCCATGAGCTGTTTCCATGCCTCGCTCGCCCAGTTGACGCTGGTGCTGACCGCTGCCATCATCGACGCCCGATTCTAGGGGCTTCAAAATGATTCCATTGCCTGCCGCCTGCGCGGCGTTGTGGCTCGTCCTCATGCCGGGAGTCGGCGCTGGCGCCACGGCGCCCGCGGCGCCGGCCACCGCCGCCGGGACCACGCAGATTCCCCAGGGCGACCGCAGCGGGCTGACGCTCACCACGCTGGACAACTCGACGGCATACCGGCTCTCGCAGGCCGCCATCGGCAAGCCGCTGGGCGACCACGTCCTGCTTGACCGCCAGGGGCGGCCCAAGCGTCTGGCCGACTACAAGGGCAAACCGCTGCTGGTGAATTTCATCTACACGGCCTGTTTCCAGGTCTGCCCGACCACCACGCGCAACCTGCAGAAGGCCGTGGAAAACACGGTGGCGATGCTGGGCGCGAATCGTTTCAATATCGTCAGTATCGGTTTCAACCAGCCTTTCGACTCGCCCGAGGCCATGAAGGCCTTTTCCCATCAGCACGGCATCAATCTGCCCAACTGGGAATTTCTCAGTCCGGCGACGGCCATCGTCGACGAATTGACGCAAAACTTCGGTTTCAGTTTCGTGCCGACCACCGCCGGCTTCGACCATCTCAATCAGGTCAGCTTCGTCGATGCCGAGGGCCGCATCGTGCGCCAGGTGTATGGGGAGAGCTTCACCGCCGAGGACATCGCCGAGCCGCTGAAACGCATGGTCACCGGTGCGCCGCTGCCGCCGCAGACCGGCACCATCGAGGAACTCGCCGACCGTCTGCGCATCATCTGTTCGGTGTATGACCCGCTGACCGGGCGCTACCGTACCAATTACGCGCTCTATTTCGAGATTGCAGGCTTCATCAGCTTCCTCGGCTTTCTCGGCTGGGTCGCCTGGAGCTTCACCCGCAAGTCCGATTCCAGCGGGATTCGATCCGGTTGATACGAGTCAATTCAAAAAATCGCCAAGCCGAATATCATTAATCCCTAATAATCGGCATTGATGCCGGATTAGGGATCCCCAACGTGAGTTTGCTTGCCGCAATGCGCAGCGTTTTCGAGCGCACCGAGATCGCCTTTGACGGCGCTTTCGGTGGCGCCGACAATCCCCTGCGCCATCTTGGCGCGCTTGGGCTGTTTTTCCTCTGGATCCTCGTCGTCAGCGGTCTCTATCTCTACACCGTGCTCGACACCAGCATCGACGGCGTCTACAACTCGATCGGCTGGCTGACCCGGGAACAGTGGTATCTCGGCGGCGTGATGCGCAGCCTGCATCGCTACGCCTCGGATGCCTTCGTCCTGGTGATGTTCCTGCACCTGCTGCGCGAGTGGGCCTATGGACGCTACCACGGCTTCCGCCTCTACTCCTGGGTCACCGGCGTGCCGCTGATCTGGCTGGTGTTCATTTCCGGCATCGGCGGCTACTGGATCGTCTGGGACCGGCTGGCGCAGTTTTCGGCGGTGGCCACCACCGAGCTGCTTGACTGGCTGCCGCTGTTCAACGGCGCAACAGCGCGCAATTTCCTCGCCCCCGACTCGATCAACGACCGCTTTTTCACGGTGCTGGTGTTCATCCACATCGGCGTGCCGCTGATGCTGCTGCTCGGCCTCTGGGCCCATGTCAATCGCATCAGCCGGGTGGACTACCTGCCGTCGCGCCGCGTCATGCTGGCGACCTTGGCGGCCTTCCTGCTGCTGGCCGCCGTCAAGCCCGCCGTGTCGGAAGCGCCGGCCGACCTCGCGGTGGTGGCCACCGGCCTGCGCCTGGACTGGTTCATCCTCTTCCTCCATCCGCTGACCGACCTGACGTCGCCCGCCGCCGTGTGGACCCTGATCTTCGGTATCACCGTCCTGCTCTTTGCCCTGCCCTTCCTGCCCCACCCGGCACGCCAGGGTATCGCCGTGGTCGATGCGCCCAACTGCAATGGCTGTAGCCGCTGCCACGTCGATTGCCCCTACGAGGCCATCACCATGGCGCCGCATCCGGACAAGCGCGGCCATCAGATCGCCATCGTCGACGCCGACCTTTGCGCCGGCTGCGGGATCTGCGCCGGCTCCTGCCCGTCGTCGACGCCTTTCCGCAGCCAGCAGACCCTGGTCACCGGCATCGACATGCCTCAGCAGCCCGTCGACCTGATGCGCCAGCAGCTCGAAACCGGTCTGGCGAAGCTGAGCGGGCGCCACCGGCTGGTGGTTTTCGGCTGCGACCAGGCGGCGGACGTGCGACCGCTGGCCGGCACCGACACGGTCGCCATGAGCCTGATCTGCGCCGGCATGCTGCCGCCATCCTTCATCGAATACGCCCTGCGCGGCGGGGCCGACGGCGTGGTGGTGGCCGGCTGCCGCGATGGCGGCTGCGAATTCCGCCTCGGCATGGAATGGACCCGACAACGCCTCGGGCGAAGCCGCGAGCCGAATCTGCGCCAGTTGGTGCCGCTCGATCGCATTGAAATCGTCCCCGTCGCGCGCGGCGAAGACCGCAAGCTCGCCACCGCGGTAGCCGAATTCCGCCGCCGACTCGAAACCATGCCTGAAACACATAGCAAGATCCCCGCCTTTACCCGGAGAACCCAACACCATGGCTAAACCCGCTGCGATCATCGGGCAAATAGTGCTTTACGGCGCCTTTGCCGCCTTCATCGGTTATTTTTCGACCAATCCGATCTACAAGCAGATTCCGGACGACGTGGCCCTGGTCAAGCTGTCCATGAGCCATCTCGGCGGACGTGAATGCCGCAAGCGCACGGCCGATGAACTCGCCAAGCTGCCACCCAACATGCGCGCGCCGCTGGATTGTCCGCGCGGCCGTTCGGACACCAAGATCGTCCTGGAACTCGACGACAAGCCCTTCTATGAGGTCATCATGAAGCCCACCGGCCTTTCGCGCGACGGCGTCGGCACGGTCTTCAAGCGCTTCGAACTGAAAGCCGGCACCTACAAGCTCGCCGCCAGGATGAACGACAATCTGGTCAATCCCGGCTACAACTTCGTCAAGGAAGAGCAAATCACATTGAAGCCGGCGCAGGTGCTGGTGATCGATTTCAACCCCGACCAGGGCGGTCTGTTCTTCCGCCAGGCCAAGAACTGACGCCGACCACGACCATGCTAAAACTCATCCAATCCCTCGTGCGCTGGTTCTTCATGCGCTTCGAGAACCTGTTCAATCTCGCCTTCGGCGAAAAGCTGAACCCCTTCTATCACCTCGGCACCATCAGTTTCTGGCAATTCTGGCTGTTGATCGGCACCGGGGTCTATCTCTACATCTTCGCCGACACCGGCGTGCATGACGCCTTCGAATCCGTGGAGCGCATCACTCACGAGCAATGGTGGGCCGGCGGCATCATGCGCAGCGTCCATCGCTACGCCACCGACGGCATGATCCTGACCATGCTGCTGCACATGCTGCGGCACTTCGCCTACGACCGTTACCGCGGTTTCCGCTGGTTCTCCTGGGCCATCGGCGTGGCCCTGATCTGGCTGATCTACATCTCCGGCCTCAACGGCTTCATGCTGGTCTGGGACCAGCTGGCGCAGTTCGTGGTGGTCGCCACCGCCGAGTGGTTCGACGTGCTGCCGATGTTCAACGGCACCCTGATCCGCAACTTCATCTACCAGGAAAACGTCAACAGCCGGCTGTTCACGCTGCTGGCATTCATCCACATCGGCGCGCCGCTGATCGCCGGCGTGCTGGCCTGGGTACACGTGCAGCGCGTGCCGCGCGCCCACATCAACCCGCCGCGCGAAATCGCGATCGCCTTTACCCTGATGTTCGTGGTCCTCGCCCTGGTCAAACCGGTACTCAGCCAGGGAGGTGAAGCCAACCTCTCGGTGGTGCCAACCAACATCGAGATCGACTGGTTCCAGATGCCGGTGCTGGCGCTGGTCTATGTCGTCAATCCGCTCTATCTCTGGGCCAGCGTCGTCGGTCTCACGCTGCTGCTGTTCCTCGCTCCGTGGCTGCCGCCCAAGCGCATGGGCGAGGCCAAGGCCGAAGCCACGGTCACCTTTCACCCGGACGGGCGCGGCGTCGTCATCCGCTTCGATGAAACCCTGCTCGATGCCGGCCTGCGCCAGGACATTAACCTGCCCTACGAATGCCGCAACGGCGGCTGCGGCCAGTGCAAATGCACGGTCAGGAGCGGGCATGTCGATCCTGGCCTATACCAACCCGGCGCGCTGTCCGAGGAGGAACGCGCCGCCGGCAAGGTATTGCTGTGCTGCGCCACCGCCCTGGGCGACGTCGAGATCGACTACGTGCCGCCCGCGGTACCCAGTGCGATCCGCGAGCGCAAGGCGCGCGTGGTCAAGCTGGAGAAACTCACCCACGACGTGATGCGGGTGATGCTCAAGCTGCCGGAGGGAGAAAAAATCCCGTTCAAGGCCGGCCAGTACATCAACATCATCCTCGACGACGGTCAGCGGCGCGCCTTCTCCTTCGCCAATCCGCCGCATCAGCCCGATCTCGTCGAATTACAGATTCGCCTGGTGCCGGGCGGGCGCTTAACCACGCACGTGTTCGAGGGCATGAAGCTGGGCGACGAGGTCCGTTTCGATGGTCCGCTGGGCGATTTCACGCTGCGCGAATCCGAGCGTCCGATCGTTTTCGTCGCCGGCGCCACCGGCTTCGCGCCGGTCAAGAGCATGGTCGAGGACGCCTTCCATCGCGGCCTCAAGCGTCCGATATACCTGTACTGGGGCGTGCGCCGGCTGGCCGATCTTTACCTGCCCGACCTGCCGGCCCGCTGGGATGCCGAACACGAGAACTTCCACTTCATCCCGGTGCTTTCCGAACCGGCGGCGGAAGACAACTGGAGCGGGCGCACGGGCCTGGTGCATGAAGCGATACTGGCCGACTTCCCCGATCTCGCCGGCAAGGAAATCTACGCCTGCGGCTCGGTGAAGATGGTCGAGGCGATCTTCCCCTCGCTGAAAAGCCATGGCGCCGAGGAGGGCATGTGCTTCTCGGATGCCTTCACCGTCTCGGCGCGTTCGATGGCCTTCCAGCCCAAGGGCTGAGCGGATTGCGAGACGGAGCGGCGCGGCCATCCGGCCGCGCCGCGCGAAAGTGATTGCTTATTTCACCGATTCAGTGCACAGTGCGCGCCAGCGATCTTCAAGCAGTGCCGTTGTTGTCAGGTTTTCAGGGTCCGCGTTCGCGGCCTCTCTTCCTTCACCACCCCGCCGTCTTGATCTTCGTCCCTCCAGGGGCGCGGCCCCTTTCATTGTTTTCAAGGAAATTCAAGACATGGCAACAGGCACGGTCAAGTGGTTCAACGATTCCAAGGGCTTCGGCTTCATTACTCCGGAAGATGGCGGCGACGATCTTTTCGCCCACTTCTCGGCGATCCAGGGCAGCGGCTTCAAGACCCTCAAGGAAGGTCAGCGCGTCAGCTTCGACGTCACCGCCGGCCCCAAGGGCAAGCAGGCGTCGAACATTCGCGACGCGGCCTGAGCGATTGCACGAACGGGCTCGATGTCCGTTCCCCTGCACGCCAGACCTCCCGAAAAGCCCGGCCCGTGCCGGGCTTTTCCATTCCACGCCAACCCGGAGAAGCACACATGGCCAAGGAAGAACTCATCGAAATGAACGGCGTGGTCACCGAAGTGCTGCCCGACTCCCGCTATCGCGTCACGCTCGACAACGGACACATCCTCGTCGCCTACACCGCGGGCAAGATGCGCCTGCACCACATCCGCATCCTCGCCGGCGACAAGGTGACGCTGGAGATGTCGCCTTACGATTTGTCCAAGGGGCGCATCAACTTCCGCCACATCGAAGGCCGCAGCGCGCCGGCCCGTCAGCCCCGCCGGCACTGAAGCCGGCTTGTGCCCGCGCGGCGGCGGCGTTCGCCGTGCCGCCAGCGCCGACTCCTGAGGCTGACGACCTGCCTCAGCCGCGCTTCTTCAGCATCAGCCTGAGCAGCACCAGCACGAACATGATGCCGCCGATCACGGCGATCAGGCCGCCGGCGCCCATCATGCCCATGCCGATTTTCTGCGGCAGCGTGGTCAGCGCCTGTTCGGCGCCCGCCACCTTGCGCTGTACGCCGTAGCCGCCCGACCAGGCCAGGCCGAGGATGTGGATCAACTGGCCGCCGCCATACACGTAAGGCTGCCAGCGCGCCATGGCGCCGTTGACCTCGCCGTAACCCAGTCGCGGCAGCAGCACGTAGGCCAGACCCATGAAGGCCAGCGTCACGCCCACGGTCGAGCCGTGGTAGTGCGCCGGGATCACCACGTTCGCGCCCTGGATCATGTAGCCCAGCACGCCACCCGTGGCAAACAGGGCGAACGACGCGACAAAGGCGGATTTCGCCCCGCATGCCGGCGCGCCGCGCACCGCCCACAGCGCCAGCAGGCCGGCCAGGATCAACGGCGCCATGTAGGGGTGGCCCCAGATCATCAGCTTGGCGAAGAGCTCCATGTGCGGCAGCTCGCCGGCGGGGATGGTCAGGTAGATCGCCGGCACCACCAGCAAGGGCAGCGCGGCGATCCAGAACATCGCCGAGAGCGCGCGCGGCGTATCGTCCATGCCCTTGCCCAGCGCGGCGCCCATCCACAGCCAGGCCACCACCATCAGCAGCGCGTGCTGGAATTGCAGGGTATGCCCGCCGCCCCAGAACAGGACTTCGAAATACAGCTTGTCCTCGATCTCCGGCGAGCGCGGCACGATCAGGAACGACCAGAGGAAGGCACCCAGCGCCAGGAAGGCCGCCACCGCACCGAGGAAGGCGCCGGTCTGCAGCGGCGCGCCGAGGGCGGGCCGCGGCCAGGTGGTGAGCAGGGCACGCAGCACCGCCAGCGCGAAGCCCACGCCGCAGATCCACAGCGAGGCGTGGAAGAAGGGCTGCTGCAACACCGGGATGTAGTTGTTGAGCACCGGCTCGGCGCCGGGAAGAAAGGGCGAGACGGTCATCAGCGCCGTGCCCAGCGCCGCCAGACCCAACCCGGCCCAGCCGAGCCAGGCATGGCCGGCGCGCCCCAGCGCGCTCCAGATCACGGCGGCGAAAGCCATGAACCAGATCGCCACCGAGAGGTCGACATGCACCACCAGCGCGGCACGGAAGAAGCCTTTCAGCGGAAATACATCCTGGATGCCCGGCGTGCGCGACAGCACCAGCAGGATGGCCAGCAGGCCGGAGCCGATGAGGGCCATGAGACCCATCCACAGCCAGGCGCGGGCGAGCTTTTGCGGCGCCCCCGGGGTGACCTCGATGATATGCGAATTCACTATTACCCCGCGAAAATAGGGCAAGTATACGGCAAGCACCCGGGCCCAAAGGGGTACACTGTCGTCCCCGTCATGAAAATTTTCCCGCGCATCCCATGAAGTTGTTCTCCGCCCTGTTTCTCAGCCTCGCGCTGCTCCTGTCCGCCTGCACCGAGACGCGGAAGTTCGTTTCCACCGATCTTTCGATGGTGGACTGGGGCAAGGACTTCAAGCTCACCGACCACAACGGCCAGGCGCGCAGCCTCGGCGACTTCAAGGGCAAGGCCGTGGTGCTGTTCTTCGGCTATACCCAATGCCCCGATGTCTGTCCCACCACCCTGTCGACCCTGCGCGAAACCATGAGCCTGCTTGGCGACGATGCCAAACGCTTGCAGGTGCTGTTTGTCACCGTCGATCCGGCGCGCGACACGCCGGCCCTGCTCGCGCAGTACGTGCCCAGCTTCCATCCCTCCTTCCTCGGCCTGCGCGGCAGCGACGAGGCCGTCGCCGCCACCGCCAAGGACTTCAAGGTGTTCTACGTCAGGCAGCCGGGCAAGACGCCCGATACCTACAGCGTCGATCACTCCACCGGTAGCTATGCCTTCGATCCGAACGGCAAGTTGCGCCTGCTTTTGCGTCACGGCGAGACGCCGGCCAACATGGCCGCCGACCTCAAACTGCTGCTTGCCGGCAAATGAATCCCCACCGAAAGTCCACCATGAACAAGCTTCTGCTCCTGCTGTCCTGCCTAGCCCTGCCCGCCCTCGCCACCACGCCCGCCGAACCGGCCCCGGCTCCAGCCCAAGCTCAGTCCCCGATCAACCTCGACATCGGCGCGCCGACGGTGGTGGTGGTCAAGCATTCCCTGGCCCAGCGCACCTCGCGGCTGGTGCGCTTCTACGAAGCCGGCGAAATCGGGCTCGGCGCCGACGGCCTGGTGTACCTGCGCGACAGCACGAAGATGACGCTGGGCAAGCGGCAGATCGCGGAGAAGCTGATCGACAACGAGAATCATGAGCGCCGGGGGCTGATCCAGGCGCTGGCTGACGCCAATGGCATGCGCAAGGACGAAGCGGCGGTCTGGACGGCCCAACGCCGGCGCTGGCTGGCGCAATGGAAATCGGGCTGGTGGCTGCGCGACGCCAGCGGCAGCTGGAGCCGCAAGCCCTGAACCCGTCGCGGACGCGGGATTGAGCGCCGAACGCACCCCGGCTCAGCGGTACTTCTGGAAAACCGTTCTGGCGTCCCGCTGCGCCCGTTTCACGCTGCAAATCGCCGGGTCGTCATCGTGGCCGCTGAAGAAATCCTCGGCCTGGGCGCGCATCACCATGGCGATTGCGGCCTGGTCCTCGAGATCGAACAATTCGGTAAGCAGCGTCGCCACCTCGTCGAGATGTTCCTCGTAAGTCATCAAGGCTTCCCTGGGTGATCGGCCCGAGTCATGCGCACTTCACGCGTGACCGCCCGCGGCCTCAGCCTGGCGACGAATACAGTCCACACTCGATGTGGCGTCACGCGGTCGATTCCTCGCCCTGGCGCAGACCGTGCAGGAGCACCTGATACAGCGTGCTCGGGTCGAAGGGCTTGGCCAGGAAATCGCTCATGCCGGCGGCGAGACAGCGCGCCTTGTCTTCAGCGAAGGCATTCGCGGTCATGGCGATGATCGGCGTGCGCGCGTGGGCCTCCAGCATGCGGATGGCGCGCGTGGCATCGAGCCCGTCCATCCGCGGCATCTGCATGTCCATCAGGATCACCGCATAACCCGCCGTGGCGGCCAGGGCAAGGGCCTGTTCGCCATCCTCGGCGGTATCGACGCGCAACTCGGCGTCCTCGAGCAGGTATCTCGCCACTTCAAGATTTACCGGCTCGTCGTCAACCACCAGGATGCGGCAGCCGCCATGGTCGCGCCGGATCAGCGCCTCGGCATTCACGCCAGTGTCATCGCTTGCTTCGGCAAGGCCCTGTCCGCGCCGGAGGCGGGCGCTGAACCAGAAGCGGCTGCCCACGTTCGGCGTGCTGTCGACGCCGACTTCGCCGCCCATCAAGCCGGCCAGGCGGCTGGTGATGGCAAGGCCCAGTCCCGTGCCGCCGTATTTGCGCGTGGTCGAATTGTCGGCCTGCTCGAACGCACTGAACAGGCGCCGCAGCGCGTCGGCCCCGATGCCGATCCCGGTATCGACGACTTCGAACAGCACGGTCACGAAGTCGTCATCGGCTTTCAGTAGCTCGGCGCGCAGCGTCACCGAACCCTGGTCGGTGAACTTCAGCGCGTTGTTGGCATAGTTGAGCAAGGCCTGCTGGATGCGCGTCGGATCGCCAAGCAGTCCGTCCGGCAGCGAGCCGGCTTCGATCATCAGCCGCACGCCCTTGGCCCGCGCGCGATCCGCCAGCAGCGAGCCGACCTTGCGCAGCAGGTCGGGAATGTCCAGCGCGATCGCCTCCAGTTCGAGCTTGCCGGCCTCGATCTTGGAAATGTCGAGGATGTCGTTGATGACGTCCAGCAGGTGCTCGGCGGCCGAGTCGATGTTGTCCAGTTGCCGCGCCTGCTGCGGCGTCACGCCGCCACGGCGCAGCAGGTGGGCCATGCCGACGATGCCGTTCATCGGCGTGCGGATTTCGTGGCTCATGTTGGCAAGGAAGGCGCTCTTGGCGACGTTGGCGGCTTCGGCGGCCTCCTTCGCTTCGCCCAGTTCCAGGGTGCGGGCGGCTACCAGCTCCTCCAGGCGCCCGCGATGTTCCTCCAGTTCGCGCTCGATGCGCTGGCGCTCGGTGACATCGCGATCCACCCCCTGAAAGCCGACCAGTTCGTCGGCGGCGTCGAATATCGGCGACGCATTCGACTCGAAGGCCCGGTAGCCGCCGTCGGCAATGCGCCAACGGATAACCACGCCGCGCCAACCCTGCGCCGCGGCCACGGCGCACTCGAAGGTCAAGCGCAGAAGCTTGAGGTCGTCGGGGTGTACCCGGCTTGCCGGATCGACCAGGAGGAACTCCTCCGCGGACGTGCCGAGCATATCCAGTCCGACCTGGTTGCAGTAGGTATGGCGGCCTTCGCGATCCATGGCCCAGACCCAGTCGGCCGAGTTCTCCGCCAGGCCGCGATAGCGTTTCCTCGCTTTCCTGCAGCATGGCATTGCGCAGGTCGGCGACCTGCAGCGCGGTGGCACCGGTTTGTTTCAGGCTGACGATGGCGGCAGCCAGGTCATCGATTTCATCGCGCGCCGGCGTCGGCTTCGTGACATTCCCGGCCGCCGCCATGCGCCGCAGCTCGTCCGGCGTGACATCCTTCAACTCGGCGGCAAGCACCTTCAAGCGCTGGCGCACCACAGCGTGGTAGGTGCCGGCGGCAAGCAACACCACCAGCAGGATCAGAGTCGCGTCCGCGGCGAAGGAGACAAATCCCTGCCTGAGATAGGCCGACCGTATCTCGTCCAGGTCCGAGATCAGCACCAACTGCCCGAGGTCGTGGCGGCGCTGGTCGTGAAAGCGGAACAGGGGAAATTGGCGCTTGAGGAGATTGGGCCCCAGGTCGGGCTGGCCAAAGCGCAGCGTCGGCTGGTCGTTCTGTTCCAGCCAGACGGCATGGACCTCGGGCAGCCGCGTGAGCGCATCAAGGTGACTGGCGACATGGGCCCGGTCGAGGGAGCCCGCACTCTGCTCCAGGTTTGCCGTCGTGATCCTGCCGATCAGATCCAGGTTGTGCTCGACCGCCGCCAGGCGCTTCTGGTATCCGATCGCGGTCTCGCCGGCGGACACGAGCAGCGCCGCGGCCGTGCCCATGGCCAGGGTGAAGAACAACAGACGGCGGGTAAGCCGGCTGTTCAGTCCCAGCAAATCAAAGCTGTCGCGCTTCTCGCGATGCGGTGACCCATCGCCGCCCATTGCGCCGGATTCCGCAGGGGATTCAGGTGCGGATGTCATCGCCGTTCATCGCGCGCAGGATATGCCTTCTGGTTTTTCGGCACCGTGTGCAGACCGGCCCCTGTCGCTCGCGGCATCAGTGGCTGGTGCCTTCGGAACGGTTGATCTTGTTGTAGAGGTTGTACTTGCCGACCGGCTTGTCCATCGGGATGCGCTTGATCTCTTTGAAGGTCGTCGCGTCGAACACGATCAGCGCGCCGCCGTCGGCCTTGCGCTCCCACAGGCTGGCCAGCAGGTACTTGCCGTCGCGGGTAAATTCGACATGCGCCAGGGTCTTGCCCGGATCGGTCTTCACCTCGGCGATCTTTTCCAGCCCGCGCTTGTCGATCACCTGCAGCGTGTCCTTGCCCTTCGACATCATCGAATCGGTCCAGGCGTAGGGCGTGTTTTCGTGGCTGCGCATGAAGAAGCCGGGGCCCAGCGTCGGGATGGTCTTGACCGTGCTCCAGTCCTTCATGTCGATCACCGTGATGAGGCCTTCCTTGAGGTTGGGCGTGGCCATCACGCGCCGGCCGTTCCAGTCCCAGGTGATGCCGGAACCCAGGTGCGGCATGCCGGGCAGCTTGAGGTCGGCGATCTTCTTGCGCACGTCGAGGTTGACCACCTGGCCCTTGCCCGCTTCACGGCTGGAACCCATCAGCTCGGAATAGTTCTGTGTGAAGAAGAAATCGTCGAGCGGTTCGGAAAGAAAGCTGCGGCGCGGGTTGAGGAAGCCGGGAATGAAGCTGCCTTCCTTGTACTTGAAATCGTGCACCATGCCGATCGGGATGTCGTCGGCGTTCGGGTTGTAGCTGATTTCCCAGACCTCGGGCACGTCCTTCAGCGCGGCGACAAAGCTCTGGCGCGGCGCGGCGTCATACACCGCCGAGACGCGCGAGCTTTCCTTGCCGTCCTTGCTGACGACCGGGTGCACCTTGAGCAGATTGAGATCGGCGTCGAGCAGCACCAGCGTGTGGGGCAGGTAATTGGCCACCGCGAGGTACTTGCCATCGCCCGAAACAGCAACGTTGCGCGTGTTGATGCCGGCGCGGATCTCGGCCACCACCTTCAGGTTCCAGATGTCGAACTTGGTGATCCAGCCGTCGCGCGAGGCGAAGAAGACGTGGCGTCCGTCCGGCGTGAACTTCGGCCCGCCGTGCAGCGCATAGCGGCTGGGGAAACGATGGATCGGCTCCAGCCTGTCGCCGTCGAGCACCGTGACATGGTGGTCGCCGGTTTCGACGACGATGAACAGGTTCATCATGTCCACGCCCTTGAACAGGTCCGCGGACTTGGCCGGCAGGCTGCCCGGCGCGAAATTGACGACGCGCGAGGCCTTGATCTCGGCCTCGCTGAGAGTCGGCGCCGGCGACACGGTGGTATAGATGTAGTCGGCCAGCGCGGCGATCTCGGGCTTGCCCAGCCGGTCGGCAAAGCCCAGCATCTGCGTCGCCGCGCGCCCTTCGGTGATCACCTTCACCGCCTCCGGCTTGCGCAGCCGCGCGAGGCTCTCCGGCAGCAGCGCCGGACCGGTCAGGCCGAGCCGCCCCGGACCATGGCAGGCGGCGCAGTGCTGCTGGTAGAGGGCCGCCGGATCGGCGGCGGCGACGGCGGCGGCGAACAGCGCGGCCACGGCAGGCGCCAGACGGCGCAGGATGCGATAAATAGTCACTTGGCTTCAGCCTCCTTCCGCGATCTTCTCCAGGGCCGCGATGTCGCCCCGGAAATAGCTGTGTTCCCGTCCGCCATACACTTTTTGCAGGATGCCCAGGCGGATGAATTCGGTGATCACGCGGCTGACGGTCTCGAAGGTGACGCCGAGGATCGCGGCCATGTCGTCGCCCGAAAAGCGCAGGATGCGGTCGCCTTCGCCGCTGCGCAGCTTGAGCAGCAGGCGCGCCATGCGCGTGCGCGCCGGGATGGTGGCGCTGACGATCTGCGCCAGCCAGTTCTGCGCCTCGGCCAGCGCCGTCTGCGAGCTTTCGATCAGGCGCATCTGCAGGCTGCCGTGGTCGCCGATGAACTTGCGGAAATAGCTCATCGGAATGCGGCAGGCGCGCACCTTGTTCACCGCGATCGCCGAATAGTCGTAGCGCTCGCGGAACACCGATTCCAGCCCGGCGACATCGCCGAGCTGGAGCACGCGGACGATGCGCGCCACGCCGCTGGGCTCGAGATGCACCATCTTCACCGCGCCGCCGCGAACGCAATACACCGCGTCGGCGGGCGTAGCCGCCGCGAACAGCGCCGCCCCCGGCGCGAAATCGAAATCGTCGATGCCGGCGTGGAAATCGATCAGGTCGTCGAGCGAGACGTCGCTGCACACCATGTCGCGCCGCAGCGCGCAGGCATTGCAATTGCTGCGTCCCTGGCAGCGTATCTGGGGCGTGGTCCGGGTCATGGCGGGTCGGCGGCGGGCGCCCGGCGGCGGGCGCCGCAGGGCTGGCGGATTATCCCAGAAGTCGGCGCCGACAGCACGGCGGCGACGGCCGCCACCCCTCAGAACTTGCCGTCGTCGAGTTGCTCCGCCATGCCGCGCGGAATCTGGTCGAAGCCGAGGATGCGGCGGCCCTTGTGGTCCTTGAGGAACTCCTCGGCGTCGGCGCGATTCGCCAATGGCAGGAATTCGTGCCCCATCGGGCCGAGCACGTCGGAGCCCGTGACGTAAAACGCCTTCTTCGCGTCGATGCGCGCGAGGCCATAAAAATCCGTGACCCAGATCGCCGCCATGTCCTCGCGCCGGTGGCCGGCGGCATACTTCGCCGGATCGTGCCAGAACTTGAACATATCCTTGGCGCCGTCGAAGTGATGGGCGTGGCCATCCTTGTACACGATGGTCGCCACCCAGTTGGGATACTTCGAGACCAGCATGCCGCACACCGGGCAAAGGTCCTTCGGTCCGGGCTTGGGCGGCGCCTGGGCGGCGGCCACGGCCACCCAGATCGCCAGCAGGAAGGCAAGCAGGAATCGCATGGCGGGCAGTTTAGCCGTGCTTCTGCTCCATCATCATCTTCTTGCGCCGCTCTTCGCGGTTCTTGCGGATCTGCGCCACGTCGGCGGCCATGTCGAGGTAGGACTGCTTGAGCGCCTCGTTGAAGTCGCCGAATTCCCCGCCGTGCTTCAGCTTGAACTGCTCGGCCACGTCCTTCGCCGCGAAGGAATGCTTGCTGCGCTTGGTCATCGCATGCTTGAGGTCGGCACCGATCAGGTAGGTCAGTTTTTCCACCGGCACCAGCGGGCGCGGCTCGGCGGTGCTGCCGTAATCGGGGCCCCAGATCATTTTCGGCTCGCGATCGATGTTGACGCCGAGACTGAGACCCAGGCAATGGATCGAGCAGACACCGTCGGCCAGGTCGTCGCTGTACTGCACCAGCATGCGCGCACGGTGATGCTCCTTGCGGTCCATGCCGCAGTAAGGGCACTTGGCGTACTTGTCGAATTCCCTGTCGAGCGGATTGGCATCGGCCGGCTTCTTCGGCGTGAACTGCGCCGGCGTGCCGTCCGTGGCGCAGGCCGCTTGTGCCCGTGCGCCGCCGGCGGCCAGGCCGACTCCGGCAAGAAGGGAAAGTTTGAGGGCGTCGCGTCGGTCCATGGTGATCTCCTGAAAAGTGAGTGTGCGACGCAATATTAGGTGAGCCGCATATAGCGGACGTGCGGCATTTCGTCGCAGACACCTCGAAGTACGCCGCCTTTCCGAGACTTCCTTGATCGCCGTCAACCGCGCACCCGAGTCCCGATAACCGCGACATCACGTCGCGCGGCAAATGGTCGCGCGTGGCGCTTTGTCGCAGGGCGGCCGGCGCATCGCGCCACAAAATCTATCCCCTTCGAAATAGCCCCCCAACCCATGGGACTTCTGCTGCCTCGCCTGCCATCCGCCGGCCGCCCCGAGCGGCCGTTTGCGTCCTTCACCGGCGCGGCGGTGGCGCATGCGCTGCTGATCGCGCTGATCGCGGTGGTGGTGCCGGCCGAGCAACTGAAAGCGGCGATCCAGCCGATGGCGGTGCGCCTGGTCGAGATTCTGCCGGACCTGCCCAAGCCCAAGCCACCCGAGCCGCCCAAGCCAAAGAAGCTCCAGCCACCGCCGCAACTGCCGCTGCTGGCCTCGAATACCGTCAGCGACACGGCACCCGCCTTCGTCGTGCCGCCGCAACCCCCGGCGCCACCCAAGGCGGTGCCGATCGACGTCGCGCCCGCACCGGCAACGGTAGCGGTCGCCGTTACCGCCGCCCGCTTCGATGCCGATTACCTGCACAACCCGAAGCCGGTGTATCCGCATGCTTCGCGCCGCCTCGGCGAGCAGGGCAAGGTGCTGCTGCGCGTCTTCGTCAGTGCCGCCGGGTTGGCCGAAAAAGTCGAGATCAAGCTCGGCAGCGGCTTCGCCCGCCTCGACCAGGCCGCCGAGGAAGCCGTCAGCCGCTGGCGCTTCGTGCCGGCCAAGCGCGGCGAACAGGCCATCGCCGCCTGGGTCCAGGTTCCCATCACCTTCCAACTTGAAAGCTGACCCCCATGCAAACCCAACTCGGTCTGGTTCACTTCTGGCAGCAGGGCGACCTCGTCACCCATGCCACGGCGATACTCCTGCTGCTGCTCTCAATCGGCAGTTGGGCGCTGATCGTCGGCCGCTTCGCCCGCCAACTGCGCATCAACCTCGCCTGCGACCGTGCCCCGGAAGCCTTCTGGCAAGCGCGCAACCTGAACGATGCACTGGCCGCGATCGACGCCGCCGACCGCACCGGCTTGTTCGCCGGGATGGCGCGTGCCGGTGCACATGCCCGCGACAGTTACGACTCGGAGTCCGGCCTCGGCGCCGGCGTCAGCCTGTCGGAAGCACTGACGCGCGGCCTGCGCAACCGGATGCTGGCGGCGCAGGCCAGCCTGGAAACCGGACTCACCTTCCTCGCCTCGGTAGGTTCCACCGCGCCTTTCATCGGCCTCTTCGGCACCGTGTGGGGCATCTACCATGCGCTGATCGCGCTGTCGGGTTCGACCAGCGTGGTGCTCGACAAGGTCGCCGGTCCGGTGGGCGAAGCCCTGATCATGACCGCGGCCGGCCTTTTCGTCGCCATCCCCGCCGTGCTGGCCTACAACGCGCTGACCCGCGCCAACCGCCTGGTGATGGCCCAGCTCGACGGCTTCGCCCACGACCTGCACGCCTGGTTTGCCACCGGGGCGCGCCGTCCCACCAGCGCCGACTCTTCGGCCACCACGACCAGCAAGCCGATGCCCACGCTGGCGCGGCAAGGTGCCTGAGGCCACCATGGCATTCGGATCCTTCAGCGAAGGCGGCACGCCACAGCCGATGGGCGAGATCAACACCACGCCGCTGGTCGACGTGATGCTGGTATTGCTGGTCATTTTCATCATCACCATTCCCGCCATGCACCAGGCGGTACCGATCGACCTGCCGCAGGTCAGTTCCCAAAAAATTGAAGACCAGCCGGTGGTGATCCAGCTTGCACTCGACGCCGACGGCCGCTACTTCCTCGACGGCGCACCGGCCCATCGCTCCGACCTCGAAGCCCATTTCGCCGCCACGGCCGCGCGCAATCCCGAGCTGCACCTGCGCGCCGACCGCGGCACGCGCTACGAGAACGTCGCCGACATCCTCGCCGCCGCGCAGACGGCCGGCATCAACCGCATCGCCTTCGTCACCGAAGGCAGGAAATAGCCTTGGCTCGGTGGCAGGAACCAGCCAGCAAAACACAACACTGGAGCTTCAATTCATGATCCGCACTGCATCCTCTCCGATCGACAAGCGCCACCACTTCACCGTGGCCGTGGCCGCCACGCTCGGCATTCTTTTCACGGGCGCCAGCGCGGCAGAGGAAAGCGACGCCAAGCTCAAGGAGGTTTCCGTATCGGCGGAGTCAGCCAGGCCCGAGGCGCCCGCCAATGTGCCATCGACCACGGAGAGCATCACCCGGAAGCAGATCGCGGAAAGCGTCAACTCCGTGTCCTCGGCCGGCGCGCTCCTGTACCTGCCGAGCGTACACGTTCGCGAACGCTTCATCGGCGACGTCAATGGCGGTCTGGCGATGCGCATGTACGGGGTCAACTCCAGCGCCGAAACCATCGTTTATGCGGATGGCCTGCTGCTTTCGAACCACCTGGTCAATAGCTGCTGTCCCGGCCCGCGCTGGGGTCTGGTGTCGCAGGATGCCATCGATCGCGTCGATGTCATGTACGGCCCCTTCTCCGCACTGTATCCCGGCAATTCGGTGGGCGGCGTGGTGTTGATGAGAACCCACATGCCGACACGGTTCGAGGCCAGCGCCAAGTTCGATACCTTCGGCCAGAACTTCAGGCTCTACGGCACGGACAAGAATTTCACCGGCCAGCATGGCGCCGCAAGCCTGGGCAACAAGGCCGGCGACTGGTCGTTCCGCGTCAGCGTCGACCGGCTCGACAACCACAGCCATCCGACCGACTTCACCGCCGCCACGGCAAAAACGGGAGCGCCCGCCGCGGCAGGACAATTCACGGTGGTCACCGGCGCACATTTCGACAACAACATCGCCAACAGTCCGCGGGTGAACACCGCCGCCACCAGCATGGACCATACCGTGAAGGACGACGGCACGATCAAGCTGGCCTACGACTTCTCGCCAACGGTACGCGCCACCTACACCCTGAACCTCTGGCAGAACACCTCGGACAAGCTCGTCGAAAGCTATCTGCGCGATGCCGCTGGCAACACGATCTACGGCACCAGCACGGTGGCCGGCATCTACCGCTATGTCCGCATCAACGGCCAGGACTATTCCGTTACCGCGCCCAGCATCAGTCACGCCGAGGCCGAATACCGCATGCATGGCCTGTCGGTGAAATCGCAAAGCGGCGGCACCTGGGATTGGGAACTGGCCGCCAGCCACTTCAATCAAGCCAAGGACGTGACCCGCGCCAGCTCGGGCAATTTCGGCACCACGGCAAGCAGCGATGCCACGGCGGGAACCATCACCTTCACGGATGGCACCGGCTGGGCAAACCTCGACCTGCGCGGCGAGTGGCGTCCCGACGGCAAGCTGAATAGCAGGCACCAGGTGAGTTTCGGCTTCCATGCGGATACCTACAAAACCCGCTCGGACCAATTCACGCTTGCCGCCGGGCCGTGGCGGACCAGCAATGCCGCCGCGCTGAGTACCAACTCCAGGGGCACCACCACGACCCAGGCGATCTACCTGCAGGATGCCTGGCAGTTGTCGCCCGACCTGAAACTGGTGCTGGGAGGCCGCCAGGAGAAATGGAGCGCGCTGAACGGCAGCAATTTCGCCAGCGGCGCCAACGTGGATTACGCCAGCAAGACGGTCCATGCCTTCTCGCCCAAGGCCTCGCTCTCCTGGCAGGCATCCGACATGCTGGCGCTGCGGACCTCGTTTGGCCGGGGCGTGCGTTTCCCGACGGTCGGCGAACTATTCAAGAACGTCGGCATAACCGTTACCGGCACCTCGACGGCGGCCACGCCCGCGCAAATCGCCGGATTCCCGGCGCCCTACAACGTCGCGAAGACCAACAACCCGAACCTCAAGCCGGAAACCGCCGATTCCTGGGAGCTCACCGTGGAACGCTTCCTGACCAACGGCCTGTGGCGAACCTCGCTGTTCGGCGAGGAAAAGCAGGGCGCGCTGATATCGCAGACCGATGTCACCACCCTGCCCGGCTTCAGCATCAGCAGCGTGCAGAACATCGACAGGGTCCGCACCTGGGGAATCGAAACCGCGCTGCAAGCCAGCGATCTGTGGATCCGGGGCCTCGATCTCTCCGGCAGCCTCGCCTACATCCATTCGCGGATCACGCAAAATATCGCCAATCCTGGACTGGTGGGAACGGAACTGCCCTTGATCCCGGTCTGGCGCGCCTCCATGCTGGCGACCTATCGTGTCTCCGACGCGCTTTCCGCCAGCCTCGGCTATCGCTACAGCGGACGCCAGCACAGCGGTCTGCTCAACACGGCCACCGGGCAATACCCGGACCCCAACCCGAACGTCTATGGCGGGCGCAGCAGTTTCGGCATCTTTGACGCCAAGCTGCTCTACAAGTTGGCCAAGCAGTGGTCGGCCTCCGTCGGCATCGACAATATCGGCGACGTCAAGTACTTCACCCTGTATCCGTATCAGCAGCGGACTTATTTCGCCAGCCTGAAATTCAACTACTGAGGGTCGAATCGATGACGTCCTTGCACAGACTGGGCGCCATTGCGGCGCTGGTGATCGTCGTATCGATGCAGCCGCATTTTGCCTCCGCCGCCGACGCGAAGGACAAGGCAACGATGGCGGGAATGACCGGCATGACGAGAAAGGCCCGCGTCGAACTGGCCAGTTCGGCGGCATTCGCCAGGGACGGCCAGTTGCTGGCAGTCGCCAAGCAGGGCGATCATCTGCTGCTGTATCGCAGCGGGGACCAGGGCGCCAACTGGTCGCCACCGACGATCGTCAACGCCCGGCCCGAAGCCATAGCCGGCGACGGCGAGAACCGGCCGAAAATCGCTTTCGCGCAGGATGGCGGCGTGCTGGTTTCCTGGACCAAGCCGCTGGGCAAACCCAACACCGGCGAAGTGCGGCTGGCCCGTTCCGACGACGGCGGCGCCAGTTTTGCGACACCGATCACCGTGCACCGTGATCGACAGGAAATCACCCATCGTTTCGAGACGATGGTGATCGGCGGCGACGGACGAATCTATCTCGCCTGGATCGACAAGCGCGACCTCGAATCGTCCAGGGCGGCAAAGACCCCCTATCGCGGCGCCGCCATCTACGCGGCGGTATCGGACGACGGCGGCAGAAGCTTCAAGCCGGAAACCCGGGTCGCCGACCATTCCTGCGAGTGCTGCCGGATCGCGGCGGCCGTCGATACCGACGGCGCCCCGCTGATCCTCTGGCGGCATGTATTCGAGCCCAACGAGCGCGACCATGCGCTGGCGAAACTCAAGCCTGACGGAGCGCCGGCCGGCGTCGAGCGCGCCACCTTCGACCGCTGGAAAGTCGATGGCTGCCCCCACCACGGGCCGGCGCTGGCCGTGGCGCCCGATGGCACGCGGCATGCCGTCTGGTTCAACCAGAAGAATGGCGAGGGCCGCGCCTTTTATGGGCGTCTGGCAAACGGCGGCATCGAGGGCCAGCGCTTTGTCGGCGGTGAGCAGGCCGCCCGCGCGGACATTGCCGTCGCCGGCCGGCGCATCGGCATCCTGTGGAAGGAATTCGACGGCGAGCGGACGCAGTTGCACGCCGAAATCTCGGAGGACGGCGGCGCCAGTTTCAAGCGCCTGACGCTGGGCGCCGCGAACGGCGCCTCCGATCATCCGCGTGCCATCACCTTCGGCAAGGACCTGTTCGCCTACTGGCGCACCGAACTCGAAGGCATGCGCGTGTTCCGTCTGCCATGAAACGCCTCTTCCTGATTGCTATGCTGCTGGCCTGCGGCACCGTCTTCGCCACGGCCTTCCTTGCCCTTGACCGGACATCGGCACGAATGCTCACCGACGCGAAGGCACACACGCGGCCCACCATCGTCGCGCTGTGGTCCACCGATTGTCCGCATTGCAAGAAGAACCTCGAGCTGTTCGCCGACATGGTCAAAGCCGATGCCGGCCTGCGGCTGATCACCGTCGCCGCGGAGCCCTTGTCCGCCGAGGTGGCGACGTCGCTCGATCGAATCAAAACGCCGGGCAAACGCTATGTCTATGGCGCCGATTCTCCTGAAGCGATCGCCTTCGCGCTCGACCCGAAATGGCGCGGCGAGCTGCCGCGTACCCTGTTCTTCGACGGTCGTGGCAATCGCATTGCGGTCTCCGGCGCGGTGGATAGGGCAAGCATGCGCAAATCCCTCGGTCTGGCTGACCCGCGTTAAGAGTCGGCGCTGGCGCTACGGCGAACAGGCCACCAGCTCGTACATCAGCCGATAGAAGCGGGGCCCCTGCCACAGCGTCGTCTCGCCAGGTGCGATGACGAACAGCGGACACCTGTCCGGCCACCCGCTCAGGGCAGCGGAGGCGCTGCGTCGTTGAGCGTGCGCAGGTGCAGGACCACCGCGGCGCGCAGCGCGGGATCGGGAATGCCGACGAAATTCATCGCCTTGCCGGGCACGGCGCGCTCCGTGTCGGCGAGGTAGTGATCAAGCGTGGCGTAGTCCCAACTCACCCCGGCGCGCAGCATTGCCGGCGAAAACTCGAAGCCGGCGATCGCACCCGCCTTGCGCCCGAACAGGTTCCACAGGAAGGGTCCCTTGGCGTGGCCGCCGGTCTTTTCACCGTCGTGGCATTGCGAGCACTTGCGCTCGAAAAAGGCCGCGCCGGCTGCCGCATCGGCCCGCGCCAGGCGGGTCTTGAGTTCCAGCGTGACGGCGGGCCGGTGGCCCGAGGCGAAGGCGGCATTGGCGGCTTCCGCGGCCGCCGCGGGCAAGGCGAGCAGGCCGGCAAGGCAGGGCAGTGCGGCAAGAGGCAAGTTCATGGGCAGGCTCCTTCGATCGATGGCTTGCGACGCGAGTCGGATTGTCGCTCAGACGACCAGCTTGTACATCACCAGGTAGAAACGCAGCCCCTGCCACAGTGTCGCCGCGCCGAGCGCGATGACGAACAGCGCGGCGAGCTTCTGCAGGCCGCCGCGCAATTTCGGGCCGAGCTTGCCGAACAGCACCGAGGCGAACAGCATCGAGGGCAGCGTGCCGGCACCGAAGGCCAGCATCAGCAGCATGCCTTCGGGCGGGCTCGGCGCGGTGGTGGCCTGCACCGCCATGGCCATGGTCATCGAGCAGGGCATCAGGCCGTTGATCGCGCCGCTGATGGCGGCACCGAGCACCGGCCCCTTTTGCGTGGCGGTGACGAACTGGCGGCGCAGCCAGGCCACGGGCGCGAAGCCGTAGGTATTGCGGATCGGCGAGACGCCGAGCAGGTCGAGGCCGAGCAGGATGACGATGGCACCGGCAAGGATCTGCAGCACGCCCTGCGCCAGGCCCGTCATGCCGCTGGCCACCAGCACCGTGCCGAGCAGCGCGGCAACCAGGCCGACCACGGCGTAGATCGAAATGCGCGCGGCATGGTAGGCGGCGTAGGGCCAGGGGCCGGCGGCCTTGAGCTTCATGAAGCAGCCCGAGACCAGCCCGCCGCACATGCCGATGCAATGGCCGCTGCCGAGGATGCCGACCATGAAGGCGGCCCAGTAGGAGAACTGCGCGGAAAACTCGGCGATTTGGGCGTGCTGGCTGTGGTCCATGGCGGGCTATTCTCCGTGACCGGGCGGGAGATACGGCGCCTGGGGATCGGCTCCGAATCGGCGTCGCCGCCGCCCGCTCAACCGCACTCGCCGTTCAGCCTTCATTGACCCGACGCAGTATCTCCGCAATCACGCTGGTCGAAATGCGGAAGTCAGACGCATGCAGGCGCGCAAATACATCGCGGGCCGAGGGAATCAAACCCCGTGTGCGCGCCATGCCGATTACCGCGGCCGTGCCGGCAACACGCAAACCCTGCTCGCGGGCGATGGCCCTGCCGGCCAACTCGTCCATCAACAGCAAGGCGGGTGTCGTGTCAGCCAAGGCAAGGCGAATACACGCCACCTCGCCCTCATCCAGATCAGGAAGCTCCGGCTTGGCGGGAGTGCGCTCGCATACCCGCAAGCCGCCCTGCGCGAAGGCCGCGAGAATTTTTTGCTCATCGGGCAACTCTCGCCCCGAGAGCACCTCGTCGCGCACTTCCCGGGGTACCCAGACCACACCAAACAGCGCATTCAACCAGCCCAGACCATCCACGCGCGCCAAGCCTATCAACGGGCTGGCATCACTCAGGACGCGGCCAGCCATTCGTCGAGTGTTTCCATGTCCTGCCGAGCAGCAGCCGCATCCAGATTCACCACCGGGATACCCAGGCGCGAAACATGTGACGCAAACCGCGAGACCGACATTTTTGCCAACGTCGCCGCACGCACCAAGGACAGGTTTCCGTCGCGAAACAAGGCAGTCGCCAATGCCGGACGCACGCCTTCCAGGTCAAGCGCCCCCGAGGCCTCGACACCCACCATCAGCGCATTCGGCTTATCGCGGTTCATCACCACAACCACATCGCGCTGGGCCATGCGCAGGGCTTCGCTGGGGTTGTTCTTGAGGCCGCTGACATTCACGACTTCCATTCCTATTTCCTAAGGGAAGATTAGATAGGAATGATTGTAACGCCAAAGTAAGGCTTCCGTCTCCCACTCCACGGGAGCGGCCATCAACGTTGCAGCCGCAGCGAGTTGGACACCACCGAGACCGAACTCATGGCCATCGCCGCCGCGGCGATCATCGGGTTGAGCCGTCCCGCCGCCGCGACGGGGACCGCCACGACGTTGTAGCCCAGCGCCCAGAACAGGTTCTGGCGCACGATCTTCATGGTCCTGCGCGACAGCGCTATGCCGCCGGCGACGCGTGCGATGCCGCCGCCGACCAGCGTGATGTCGGCCGATTCAACGGCGATGTCGGCGCCGCCGCCGATGGCGAAGCCGACATCCGCCGCCGCCAGCGCCGGGGCGTCGTTGATGCCGTCGCCGATCATGCCGACGCGATGTCCCTCGGCTTGCAGCTTGCGGATCAGTTCGAGCTTGTCGGCCGGCGTGGCGCGCGCAAATACCTGATCGGCGCGGTCGATGCCGACTTCACGCGCGACGTGGTTGGCCACCGCGTCGAGGTCGCCGGTGGCCATCACGGTCTTCAGGCCCAGCCGGTGCAGCAGCGCGATGGCCTCCGCGGCGCCAAGCCGTGCCGCATCGGCGATGGCAAACAGCGCCACGACCCGGCCGTCGACGGCGGCGAAGACCGGTGTCTTGCCCTGCTCGGCCCAGGCTTGCGCCTGCTCGCGCTGGGCGCCGAAGTCGATGCCGGCGGTCTCCAGCAACGCGGCGTTGCCGACCAGGACTGCGTGGCCGTCGACGTCGGCACGTACGCCGCTGCCGGGTATGGCCTCGAAATCAAGAGTTCCCGCAGGATGGCGCCGGCAACGCCGCGCGCACGGCACCAGGAGGTGATGGCACGCGCCAGGAAATGTTCGGAATGCGCTTCGGCGCCGGCTACCAGCGCCAGGACACGTGCCGCATCGACGCCTTCGACGGCGATGTAATCGGTCACCACCGGCCTGCCTTCGGTGATGGTGCCGGTCTTGTCGAACACCAGGGTGTCGAGCGTCGCCGCGGTTTCCAGCGCCTCGCCCTTGCGGATGTAGATGCCGCGCCGCGCCGCCTGGCCGGTGCCGACCATGATCGCGGTCGGCGTTGCCAGCCCCAGCGCGCAGGGGCAGGCGATCAGCAGCACCGCCACGGCATGCGCCAGCGCCCTTGCCGGCGGATGCCCGGCCAGCATCCAGCCGGCCAGCGTCAGGCCGCCGATGCCGGCCACCGCCGGCACGAAGCGCGCGGATATGCGGTCGGCAAGTTTCTGCACCGGCAGCTTGGAACCCTGGGCATGGTCGACCAGCTTGACGATGCCCGCCAGCGCCGTGTCGGCGCCCACCGCCGTGACGCGCAGGATGAAGCCGCCGTTGCCGTTCTGCGTGCCGCCGACCACGGCGTCGCCCGCGCCCTTGGCCACCGGCAGGGATTCGCCGGTGAGCATGGATTCGTCGACGCTGGAACCGCCCTCTTCGACCACGCCGTCGGCCGGGACCTTGTCGCCGGGGCGCACGCGCAGGCGATCACCGACCTCGACCTGGTCGATGGCCACGGTTTCGTCGCCATCGGCGGTCACGCGGATCGCCGTGTCCGGCTGCAGTTCGATCAGCTTGCGGATCGCCTCGGAGGCCTTGCCCTTGGCGCGCTCTTCCATGTAGCGGCCGCCGAGGACGAAGGCGACGATGGCCGCCGCCGATTCGAAATACACGTGGTGATGCGGCCGAATGGCGCCGGGCAGGCTGTAGGCCCAGGCGGCGCCGGCGCCCATGGCAATCAGCGTGTCCATGTTGGCCTCGCCGCGTTGCGCCAGCGCCCAGGCCTTGCGGAAGATCTCGCGGCCGGGGCCGGCCAGCACGGCGGTGGACAGGCCGAGTTCGAGCAGGCGCAGCAGCGGCGACTGGTGCATCAGCATGCCCGAGACCATCACCGGCGCGGTCATCAGCGCCGAGCGGACCAGGCGCGCCCTCGCCTCCGCCAATCGCGCCTTTTCGCGTTCGACCAGCAGCCGGCGCTGCGCCAGCGTGTCCATCGGCCGGGCTTCGTAACCCATGCCCTTGACCGACGCGAACAGGGCCTCGCGCGACAGCCGCCCCTTGACGCTGACGGTGCCGGCGGCGAAATTCACCGAGGCCGCGTCGATGCGCGGATCGCGCTGCAGGCTCATCTCGATCAGCAGCGCGCAGGAGGCGCAGGTCATGCCTTCGACGGCGGCGTTGCATTCCTGCACCGGACCGTCGATGACTGCCGGAGAAGCAGGTTCGGGAGCAAGAGTCGGCGCTGGCGCAACGGCGATATTGCCGATCACGGCATCCACCACCGCCAGCAGGCGCGCTTCGGGCAAGGCCACGGGATCGTAATGCAGCGTCACCGAACCGATCGCGGGCACGCTCTTCACATGCTTCACCGCGCCGTGCTTGCGCAGCAGGATTTCGAGGATGTAGCAGCGCTCGGGCTGCTTCTCCAGGGCCGGCGCCACCAGGCGCAGCCGACGCGAGAGGCGATGGACGACGCGGCCGTGCTTCATGGCGTGGCGGCGTCCGCCGTGCGCACCGGCGCCGGCACCGGAGCCGACGCGGCGGGCGCGATCGACTTGCGGTAACGCACCAGCAGGAACATCAGGTAGAACACGGTGAGCCAGGCATCGGCGTGTTTCACCGGGTTCTTCAGCCAGCGCTGGCTGATCAGCTCCCAATGCACCTTGACCAGGTAGAAGGCCACCAGGTCGTTGAGGAAGTTGATCACCGCCTTTTCGGTCAGGGCGTTCGCCAACATCGGCTGCAAGCGGGCCTGCAGGCTGCCGGCCGGGGCGCCGGGGCGCGCCACGCGCTCCACCCTGGCGCGCAGCGTGTGCAGGGCGTGGCGCGCGCGGGCGGCCGCCACGCGCAGGGCCTGCCTGGCCGCTGCCACGGAGTCCGTCCGCGTCAGCGGCGCGGCCGACGCGGCGACGTTTTCCGCCGCTTCCGGCAATTCACCCAGGCAGGCGCGCAACGCACGCGCCACGTCGGCCGCGGAGCATAGCCTGTCGTCGAAATCCACCGCCAGGCGGCGCGCGGCGGCATCGAATGCCACGCGATAGACGCCCGCCACGCGGCGCAACGCGGCCTCCATCGCCAAGCCGGCGGCGGCATGGCAGATCTCGCCCGGCAGCTCCAGGCGCAGGTAACCCGCCGCGCGGTGGCGCACCTGGATGCGCCGCGCCAGCACATCGACCTCCAGAGCCATCATGGCGCTCAGGGCGCGGCCGGCGCGCCGGGTTCGGCCGGCGCGGCGGGGTCGCCGGCCGCGGGTTCGCCCTCACGCGCCTCGGCGATCAGGTCGTCGAGGTTTTCGCGCTGCTGGGCGACGAAATCCTTGCCCATGCCCATTGCGCGGGAGACGAAGCGCACCACGTCCTTCTCGTGCTTGTGCAGCAGGTAGCCGACGGCGACACCGCCGGCGATGCCGCCCGCCAGCAACAGCAGGGGGTTGCGCAACATCGCCGGCAGCATGGCACGCCCCGCCGTGTAGCCGGTGGCGGCGATCATCGCGCCCTTGGCCACCGGGTGGCTCATCATGCCCATGCCCTGGCCCATCGAATGCGACATCTGTTTCATCATTTCGTCGTTCATCATTTTCTGTCTCCTTGCCCACAATGATTCAATTGTCGTGCGATGCGCCGGGCGCTTCTTTGATCTGGTGCAACATCTGGTAAATCCCCTTGCAGCCTTCGCAGCAGAAGAGGAAGGTTTTCTCCGCCATGGCCAGCGAAAACGGCCGCACGCCGACCGGCAGGCTGCACAGGTCGCAGGGCGTGGCCGGATCAACGGCGCTCACTTGAGCAGCTCCAGCGCCGCGCGCTCGAAGGCGGCCTCGTCGGATTCGCCGATCAGCTTGACGCGGACCACGCCGCGCGCATCGACGAAATAGGTGGTGGGCAGGCCGACCACGCCGTAGGACTTGGCGATGGCGGAGTTCTCATCCAGCAGCGCCGGGTAGCTGACGCCGATCTTCTGCATGAAGGCGGCCACCGTCTTGCCGTCCTGCCCGGCATTGATGGCGATCACTTCCAGGCCGCGCGGCTTGAGCCGCCGATAGACCTTGTCGATGGCCTGCATCTCGCCTTCGCAGAACTTGCACCAGTCGGCCCAGAAGCGGATCACCAGCGGCTTGCCGGACCAGGTGGCGGCGCGGGCCGGCATGCCGTCCGCCTGCCGCGCGTCGAAGGCCGGCGCGACCATGCCGATGTTGAGCTTCGCCGGCGAGGAATCGCCGCCGCAGGCAGCGAGCAGCAAGAACAGCGGAAGCAGCAACAAGGCGCGCATCAATGCTCCAGGAGTATCAGGCGGGAGTTCCAGATCATCGCCGTGGCAATCACGGCGGTCAAGGCGAAACCATTGGCAGCGATGGCGGCCAGGTTGCGCGAGAAGGTGGGAACGATTTCGCGCAGGCTCTCGCGCCGGGCGAAGGGCTGCACCGCCCCCACCGCCAGCCCCGCCGCCGTGGCGACGAACAGCGGCAGGTAAAGCAGGTAGCCCTGGTAACCATACTCGGGCTTGAGGATGCAGAAGGGGCAATGGTGGTTGGGATGCTCGTAGACGTAGAGCGAGACGAAGGAGAGGATGCCGGCGACTGTCGCGGCGAAGGCCACGGCGCTGGCTGCCGCCAGTGCGTAGGCCGGGACCGCGCCGCGCCCGCCGCGCCAGCCATGCCAGGCGGCCAGCGCGATGCTCGTGCCCAATGCGCCATAAAACAGCCACATCGCCGGCAGCGGCTTCATGGCGGAAGCCTCGGCCGCCAGCGTCGGGCTGCCTTCCGAGAACAAGCTGCCGCAGCACGAGGTGATGACATCGGCCTTGAGGCCGAGGAAGTATTGCAGCTCCAGCCAGGCGCCCGCCGCCAGCAGCGGCGCCAGCACCAGCAGCAGGGCGTACTTGGTGCGCACCAGCGGGTAGTCGCGCGCGCGGCTGTCGATGTGGTTGATCGCCAGCCACATCGCGGCGAGGAAGAACACGGCGATCTTGGCGTTAAGCGCGGGGAAGCCGAAGGCATTGACATTGAGCGTGCCCACCGCGCACATGGCGCCGACGAACATGCCGGACATCTTCTCGGCGTTGAAGACGAAGAGCAGCACCGCCGCCAGTTGCAGGGCAAGGACGAAGACCAGCAGCGTCGAGAACAAATAGGTGCGGCGCTCCAGTTGCAACTGTCGCTCGCTGCCGCTACGGATATCCCAGCGGCGGATCACCTCTACGGCGAAGGGCGCGCTGGCGACGAGTGCCAGCACGCAGAGCGCGGAGGCGAGCAGCAGGGCGATGATGGCGGGCTGGAAGAGCATGAAAGTCGGCGCTGGCGGTACGGCGTCAGCGGTCGTCGACGATGCGACCGTCGCGCATTTCGACGACGCGATCGACCACGTCGGACTCGGTGACCAACGGGTCGTGGCTGGTCAGCAGGATGCTGCGGCCCTCGCCGGCCAGACCTTCGAGGATGCCCATGAATTCCTTCGACAAATGGGTGTCGAGGTTGGCGGTGGGCTCGTCGGCGATCAGCAGTTCGGGGTCGTTGATCAGGGCGCGGCAGATGGCGACGCGCTGCTGCTCGCCGCCCGAGAGCCACTCGACCTTGGCCGCGCGGCGGTGGCCGAGCTTGAGCCGCGCCAGCAGTTCCTCGGCGCGCTCCAGCAATTCCTTGCGCGGCTGCCCGGTCGGGTAGGCCGGCAGGATGATGTTGTCCAGCGCCGAGAGGCCCTTGATCAGGTTGAACTGCTGAAACACGAAGCCGAAGCGGCGGCGACGGATCTCGGTGAGGAAGCGTTCGGGCAGGCCCGAGATGTCCTCGCCATCGAGCCGCACGCGCCCCTCGGTGGGCCGCGCCAGGCAACCGACCAGGGTCAGCAGCGTGGTCTTGCCCGAACCGCTGGGCCCGCGCAGCGCGGTGACCTTCCGCGCTTCGATCGACAGGTCGATGCCGTCGAGCGCCCAGAACTCGTTCTCGTGGCCCTGGTTGAAGGCCTTGCGGATGGCATGGAGTTCGATCATTTCAAAACGCGTAGTCGGCTAATTGTCGTTGGGCGCCGGGGACGACGGGTATCCGATTCCGTCCATGTCCCCCGTCGCGGGCTGCGCCCGCTCCTCCTCCTTTACTTACCGGAATCGGATACCCGCCATCCCCGGCGGGATACGCCACCGGTTCTTCACCCCCTAAACCCTTGAGGCGTGTCCTGAACGGGCCGGTAAGGTGCTCTGCAAAGCGAAGTAAAGAAGGAGGAGGTGCCGGAACGGCACCGACGGATGACATGAGCGGCGCAGAGCACCTTGCCGGCACGTTCCCGTGACAGTCGACGCGCCTCATCTCATCCCCTCATCACCGAATCGGGATCGGTGATCGCCGCTTTCCAGATCGGCACCAGCACCGCCGCGGCGTAGGGCACGACGGTGAAGAAGAACAGGGTCGCGACCTGCAGGCCGTCGATCTGCGGCGTGAGTTGGAAGCGCGGATAGAGCACCGCCCAGCCCTTCAGCACCGGCTCGAACAGCGAGGCGGCGAAGTGGAAGACATGCACGTAGGCGGCGACGAAGCCGAGCAGGAAAGCGGTCAGCGAGACCAGCAGGCCTTCCCAGAATTTCATCTTGATCACGTCGCCGGTTTCCCAGCCGATCGCTTTCAGTATCCCGATCTCGCGCTTTTCCTCGGCCGAAAGGCCCGAGGCCTTGTCCCAGGCAAGGATGCCGAAAGCGAGTATCGCGGCGGATAGCAGGGCCAGCACGATGCCCTCGCGCCAGTCGAAGATCGAGGCATAGGTACGCAGCACTTCGTCGCGCAGGATGGGCCGCGCGTCGGGCAGCGCGGCGGCGAGCTTCAGCGCGACGTTGCGCACTTCCAGCGGATTGGCCACCGACAGCGCGATGTCCGTGTAATGCCCGGCGGGATAGTCGAAGAAGGCGCGAAAGCTCTCTTCGCTCATCAGCACCAGGTCGGCGCTGACCAGTTCCGAGGCCTGCGGCAGCACGTCGGCGATGACGAAGGTATGCAGCTTGCCGGAATACGAACGGAAGGATATGCCGTTGTTTTTGGCGAGGCCGCGCGAACGTTCCAGCGCCGGACCGACCACGATCTCGCCGGCGGCGGGCGCGTTTTCCGCCGGCACCATGAAGGTGTAATTGGCCTTGGTCACGGCGTCGTAGTAATAGCCCCAGAGCCGCGCCTCACGCATCTGCACGCCGCGGATGCGACCGATCCTTTCGAGGTAGCCGGGCGGAATCAGGTCGTGGCGGCCGGCCACCATGCGCTGCACGATCACCTCGGGCGAGGCCGCCAGCACGCGTGCCGCTTCCTGGCGCAAGGCGTGGCTGTAGAGCGTCACCGAGGCGAGCATGAACACCAGCACCGTGTAGACCAGCAGCAGGCCGAGGTTGCGCGTCTTGCGCCGCGCCAGCGCCAGCAGCGTGAAATCGATCAGGTAGCGCTGCTTCGCCAGCCAGAGCTTCATTTCGCTTCGCCCATCGCCGTGTCGCCAGCGCCGACTCCTGACGTTGCCTGCAGGAGGCCGGCCGGCGGCGAAATCAGCGATCCGGTCGGAAAATGTTCCTGCGCCAGCGGATGGTCCTGGAAGGCCGAGTGCAGGTCGGCCTGCGAGGGATGGCGCGTGTAGCGCGCCTCGGTGAACAGCGCGAGGTCGGTGAGCCGCAGTTGCGCCACCAGCGCCGCCATGCCATTGGCGTCACCGGCCGCCGTCGCGTGTAGCCGCGCGGCATCGACAAAGCAGCCGGCAAAGGCGATGCCGGCCAGCGCCAGGAAGATCAGCGCGCGATCGGCCGGGCGGCTCATAGCAGCTTGCGCACCGCCGCCGCGATCTTTTCCGACGGCGTGCCGAGCGAGAGCATCTCCACCAGCCGCCCCTCGCGATCGACCACATAGGTCTGCGAGGAATGATCCACCGCATAGCCGCCGTCGGGCCGCGTCGGCTGGCGCACATAGCCGGCGCCGAACTGCTTCGCCACGGCCGCCGTTTCCGCCGCGCTGCCGACGGCGCCGAGCATCTGCGGGTGGAAATAGGCGACGTAGGTTTTCAAGGTGGCCGGCGTGTCGCGCTCGGGATCGACCGAAACCATGATCATTCGCGTGCGTTCGCGTTCGTCGGGCGACAGCGCATTGAGCGCCCCGGCGCCGGCGGCGATCGATACCGGGCAGACATCCGGGCAATTGACGTAGCCGAAGTAGATCAGCAGCACCTTGCCGCGCAGGCTGCGCGTATCGAGCGGCCCTTCTATCGCCTGCAGGACGAAGTCGCCGCCGGGCGGTCGCGGCACGAGGGTGGTGGCGGGATCGGAACAGGCGCCGAGCAGCGCGGAAGCGAACAGCGCAAGGACGAGGCGCAACAACGGGAACATCGATTTCATGGTCGGGGCGCGCCACTGTCGGACGCGCCGGGGAAAGGCCGCCGGGATTGCCGGCGGCGGAAGAATCCGGCGATTACACCCGGTTTGCGGCCCGCATCAGGGCGCCGCGCAGGGCGATGGTCAGGCTGGAGCCGAGGCCGATGCGTTGCGCCACGGCGGGCAGGATGATCAGCGAAGCCAAGGCGAATCCGGCGCCGAGCAGAAGCGAGGTCATTTCGCCGTTGTCGGCGGGTACTTCCTGCTGGTTTGGCGTCATCGATGATCTCCCTGGATGCGTTGTCATTACGCATGATCATACGGTGCGCGGGGAGCGCGCTGCTGCGACAAAGTGTCGCAGCAGCGGGGTTTCAAAGATTGGCTTGACGCAGGTCAAACGAGCCCGATTTCCTCGTCGCTGAGGTAGCAGCCCGGGTCTTCGGCCCAGGCGTCGCCGGTCAGTTGCTGGGCGCGCACCCGCGTGTTGCCGCCGCAGATGGCGAAGTGCGCGCAGGCACCGCAACGCCCGCCCACCGTGCGCGGCTGCGCCTTGAGGCCGGCCATCAGCGGGTCGGAAACATCGTTCCAGATCTCGCCGAAGGCGCGCTCGCGCACATTGCCTATCGTGTAATGCCACCACATGGTGTCGGGATGCACGTTGCCGAGGTTGTCGATGTTGGCGACGTTCACGCCGCTGGAATTGCCGCCCCATTGCAGCAACTTCTGGCGGATGTGCTCGAGCTTCTCCGGGAAGCGGCGCTGCAACCAGTAGAGCAGGTACACGCCATCGGCGTCGTTGTTGCCGGTGGTGAATTCCTTCACGATACCGCGCTGCTGACGCATTTCTTCATATCTCCAGCAGGTGTCGAACAGCAGGTCCATGGCGTTGCGCGTCATCTGGTGCAGGGCATCATCCTTGCGGTTCTTGTTGCCGCGCCCCGCGTAGTTGAGGTGCGAGAAATAAAAGCGGTCGACGCCCTCGTCCTCGACCAGCTTCAGCAAGCCCGGCAGGTCCTGGTGGTTGTCCTGGGTCATGGTGTAGCGCACGCCGACCTTGAGCCCGGCGTCGCGGCAGAGGCGGATGCCGGCCAGCGATTTGTCGAAGGCGCCTGCCATGCGGCGGAACTTGTCGTGGGTGGCGCCCAGGCCGTCGAGGCTGACGCCGACGTAGTCGTAGCCGATGGCCTTCACCTTCTCGCACATCGCGGCGTCGATCAACGTGCCGTTGGAGGACAGCGCGGTGAAGAAGCCCATGCCCTTGGCGCGCGCCGAGATTTCGAAGATATCAGGGCGCAGCAGCGGCTCGCCGCCGGAGAGGATCAGCGCCGGCACGCGGAAGGCCTTGAGCTGGTCCATCACGCCGAACACCTCGGCGGTGCTCAGTTCCCCGGCAAAGTCCTTGTCGGCGGAGATGGAATAGCAATGCTTGCAGGTGAGGTTGCAGCGGCGGATCAGGTTCCAGATGACCACCGGGCCCGGGGGCTTGCGCGCCGGCCCGAGCGGGGTCGGCGCGGCGATTTCCTGCATGAACTGGGATATGCGGAACATGGCGGTACTTTAACGTGGAACAACAGAATTGGCCGCTGGTAATGTCGAGCGCAGCGAGCCAACAGGGAACCCCCCGTGAGGGGGCGAGGCGGGAATTCGCGACGCATGCGTCGCGCCGCCGCAGCCGGCTGGCTGTGCAAAGCCAGCCGTGGGCCGTGCAGCGGGAAGGGGAGTGGGCCGAGTTTGCTCGCCCCGTGAAAGGCAAGAGCGCGACCGCTTCATGATTCGCGGCCGGCTTGCGGAGCCATGGGCGTTAGCCCGGCTTGCCGGGCGGTCGCCTTGACAGCTATCAACCGCATCCGGCGCTTCACTACTTGCGCGCCTGCGCCTGCACGGGCTCACAGGGCGTACCCGGTGTATCCAGCGCGGCGAGGTAGGCGGCAAGGCTTTGCAACTCGCCGTTCTTGTGTTTCTTGATGGTCTTGACCATATCGGGATCGACGTTTTGCCGATAGCCGTCGCGAATGTCCGCCATCTGGCGCAGCAGGTAGCGGTAATGCTGGCCCGCCAGCATCGGATAGCTTTTCTCCTTGCTGCCCTGCCCCCTGGGCTGGTGGCAATCGACGCAATCCCTGTCGAAGATCCGCCCGCCCTCGGCGATGCGGGTGTCGGCGTCGGGCATGACATAGCGGCCGTTGCCGGGCGGAATGCACAGGCTTTCGATATGTGCCGCCACGTCGGCGATGTCGCGCGGGCCGCGCAATTCCATGGCAAAGCTGTGCATGCCCCCATTCTCACGGACATGGGCGCGGATATCCGCGATCTGCTTGATCAGCACCGTCGCATGCTGGCCGGCAAGCTTGGGATAGCCGCCATCGCGGCGGCCAAAGCCCGAAGGCAGGTGACAGGCGCTGCAGACCTCATAGGCGGCCTTGCCGGCGGCGGCATCGCCGCCTTCGGCGAGGGCCAGGGCCCGTTCCGCCTCGGCCTGGCTCGGTGATTTTTCCGGCGGCGGTGGCAGCGAGCTGCGCGCCGGTTCGGCGGCCCAGGCGGGCGCAAGCGCGATCAGGGCGACACACAACAGGTAGGGCATCTTGAGCATGCAAGTCTCCACAGCCGAAATCAGCCCCGCAATGTTCGCACATCGGGGCCAGTATTTGCTCAAGCTCGGCGCGCCGCGGCGCGTCGGCTCGCGCTAGCCCCCCCCCCCCCCCCCCCCCCCCCCCCCCCCCGCCCCCCCCCCCCCCCCCCCCCCCCCCCCCCGCCGCCCCCCCCGCCCCCCCCGCCGGGCGCCCCCCGCGCCCCCCCCCCCCCCCCCCCGCCCCCCCGCCCCCCCCCCCCCCCGCCCCCCCCCCCCCCCCCCCCCCCCCCCCCCCCCCCCCCCCCCCCCCCCCCCCCCCCCCCCCCCCCCCCCCCCCCCCCCCCCCCCCCCCCCCCCCCCCCCCCCCCCCCCCCCCCCCCCCCCCCCCCCCCCCCCCCCCCCCCCCCCCCCCCCCCCCCCCCCCCCCCCCCCCCCCCCCCCCCCCCCGCCCCCCCGCCCCCCCCCCCCCCCCCCCCCCCCCCCCCCCGCCCCCCGCCCCCCCCCCCCCCCCCCCCCGCCCCCCCCCCCCCCGCCGCCCCCCCCCCGCCCCCCCCCCCCCCCCCCCCCCCCCCCCCCCCCCCCCCCCCCCCCCCCCCGGCGGCCCCGGGGGCGGCCCGCCCCCCCCGGCCCCCCCCCCCCCCCCCCCCCCCCCCCCCCCCCCCCCCCCCCCCCCCCCCCCCCCCCCCCCCCCCCCCCCCCCCCCCCCCCCCCCCGCCCCCCCCCCCCCGCCCCCCCCCCCCCCCCCCCCCCCCCCCCCCCCCCCCCCCCCCCCCGCCCCCCCCCCCCCCCCCCCCCCCCCCCCCCCCCCCCCCCCCCCCCCCCCCCCCCCACCCCCCCGCCGGGCCCGCCCCCCCGCCCCCCCCCCCCCCCCCCCCCCCCCCCCCCGCCGGGCGCCCCCCGCCCCCCCCCCCCCCCCCCCCCCCCCCCCCCCCCCCCCCCCCCCCCCGCCCCCCCCCCCCCCCCCCCCCCCCCCCCCCCCCCCCCCCCCCCCCCCCCCCCCCCCCCCCCCCCCCCCCCCCCCCCGGCCCGGCCCCCCCCCCCCCCCCCCCCCCCCCCCCCCCCCCCCCCCCCCCCCCCCCCCCCCCCCCCCCCCCCCCCCCCCCCAAGATTCTGCCTCCCAACCGGAGAACGACATATGCGCCGCATCGGCAGCCTTGCCCCTCGAATCCTCGCGACCCTCGCCTGCCTGGTCCTATCCACGATCGCCTGCGCCGCCGAGCCAACTCTGGGCATGAACGAACAGCCCATCCATGACGCCGCGCGCCTGGGCAAGCGGCCCGACGTGGAAAAAATCCTCAAGGCCACGCCGCAGGCGCGCGACGCGCGCACGCCGCTGGGCATCACGCCCTTGCACTATGCGGCGATGAACGAGGACAGCGGCCCCTTGAAGGCCCTGATCGCCGCCGGCGCGGCGGTCAATGCGCGCGACGGCGAAGGGCGCACGGCGCTGCACATGGCGGCATTCTCGACGCGCACGGCGAACGCGAAGTTGCTGCTGGAAGCAGGCGCCGACCCGAACGCGAAAACCGACTCCGGGCGTGATGTGCTGAGCATGGCGCGCAAGGTGCGCGCCGACGAACTGGCCGGCATCGTCTCGCTCTGGATACTCAAGGGCTGCCAGCCCAAACAGCCGTGCTGAAGCCGCTGCTGGTGCTGCTGCTGACGGCGGCGATCGTGCCCTGCGCCCTGGCCGACGACCAGGCGCTGCCGCCGATCACCGTGTTTGCCCCGTCACCCTGCCTCGCCTGCATCGACTGGGCCGACCACTTGCGCAAGGCCGGATTCGAGGTGGCGATCGAGGAAAAGGAAGAAGCAACGATGCCGCGCCTCAAGCGCTGGCTCAACGTGCCCTCCGGACTGGAATCGGTACACACCGCGAAGGTGGGCAACTACTTCGTCGAAGGCCATGTTCCCGCCGAGGACATCAAGCTGTTGCTCAAGGAAAAGCCGATGGCGCGCGGCCTTGCCGTGCCCGGCCTGCCGCGTGGCGCGCCGGGGCGCGAACAGTCGAACCCCTTCTGCGAAACCGCCTGCACCATCCTCGACAACGCCTCGAACGAACGCGAAGTCCGGCGCGAGGCCTACAACACGCTACTGGTTGGGCCGGACGGCAAGACCAGCGTGTTTGCACGGCATTAGCGACACCGGGGGGCGAACCTCGCCAATCGCGACGGACGCAAACCGTCTAGCGTCCCCAGACCAGGCAACGATTGTTCGACGGCAGGGCGCGGTCTTCGATCAGCGTCAATCCGGCCTGGGCGGCCAAGGCATCGACGGCCTCGGCATCGCGCAGGCCCTGGCGCGGGTTGTTGCGCTTCAGCCAGGCGTCGAACGCGGCATTGCTCTCGCTGTCGAATCGGCCTCCGTGGTTGAACGCGCCGTAGATCACCAGCCTGGCGTCGCCGGTCATGATGTCCGGCAGGCTGGCGAATAGATGACTCACCTCGGGCCAACTCATGATGTGCAATGTGTTGGCGCTAAACACCGCGTCGAAGGATTCCGTCGGCCATGCACCCAGGATATCGAGTTCGATCGGCGGCGGCGTATTCGGCAGGGCCGCCTCATCCAGCCAGGCGCCAATGCCGGCCAGATTCTCCGCTCGTTCGGATGTCTGCCAGATCAGCCCGGGCAGCGCGGCGGCAAAGTAGATGGCATGCTGGCCGGTGCCGCTGCCGATTTCCAGAACCCGTTGGCGATCGGCAAAGTGCTCCCGCAGCACGCCGAGGATGGGATCGCGGTTACGGGCACAGGATGGGGCATCGGGTTTTTCAATCATGGTCATTGTCCGGGCACGACAACCAGGCCGAGAAGTATCGCCTGCAGGCGCGGGCGGAGTCCCTCGCCGAAAACGCTTCCCCTAGCTGGGCCGAACCGGCCTCGACGGCAAGTTGCCGCACATTGTCGCCCGTCAGCGCCTGGAGAAACGCGGCAAGCGTGACTTCGTACCGGCCGACACCGGGCTGACGCGTTTCGAAGGAACCCAGCGCCTGGTCATCGACGCCTATGAACTTGCCGGAAGCGACGGACAAACGGAGTGGACTCCATGATGTTGCTTTCCTCCTATCGGAGGTTGTACTCTGCGCCGGCGGCGGCCGAGTGGCCTTTTGCGGCGCCATCCCAGGCACGACCAGATCCCGCACCCCTGGTCCCGACGAATTGTTCTTCAGGCAATTTATCAAAGTCATCGATCCATGCAATTAGGGTGATTACCTAGGCGCCCCGCGAATGTTCCCTATTGACCCGGGTAACACGCTTGTTAGAGTGGTTTCGGGATTCCAATGAACGCTGCCGACATGCTTCCTGCCAGTGACACGCTGTGGCTCGCCCTGGTAGTCCTCGGCGGGAGCCTGGCGGCCTCCCTGATCTTTCTCGGCGTGCTGCTGGGTCGGTTGCGCGAAACCGAGCGCCGCCTCGACGAAAAGGAGTCGCGGCACGAGACCGTGCTCGACCGTCTCCAGGAGAACGAGTTTCGCCTGCGAACCATCATCGAGTCGGAGCCGGAATGCGTGAAGCTGCAGGCGGAGGACGGCACGGTGCTGGAAATCAATCCCGCCGGGCTGCGCCTGGTCGACGCCAACCAGCCCGCCGACATCATCGGCCGCAAGATCTTTTCCGTGGTGGCACCGGAATATTTCGATATCTATCGCGAGAACATGCGCCGGGTCTTTGCCGGCGAAGCCGTGGTCTACGAGTTTCGCGCGATCACGCTGAAGAATCGCGTGGCCTGGATGGAAACCCACGCCGCGCCCCTGCGCGACGCACGAGGCAACATCTATGCGCTGCTCGGCATCACGCGCGACATCACCGAACACAAGCAGGCCGAGGAACAGGCGCGCCGCCACCAAACCGAACTGGCGCGGGTCGCGCGCCTGTCCACCATGGGCGAAATGGCCACCGGCATCGCCCACGAGCTCAACCAGCCGCTTTCCGCGATCGCCAATTTCTCGCGCGGCTGCATCCGCCGCCTGCGCTCCGGCGGCATGAGTCCGCAGGAACTCATCGTGCCGCTCGAGGAAGTCTGCGAACAGGCCGAGCGTGCCGGCGACATCCTGCGCCATGTGCGCGACTTCGTGCGCAAGCGCGAACCACGACTGAAATCCCTGGACGTCAACCAGATCGTCCGCGCCGTGGTCAAGTTCACGGAGCATGAGGCACGCCACCAGTGCACCCATGTGCGCCTGAATCTCGACCCCCTGCTGCCCAAGGTGGCGGCAGACGCCATCATGATCGAACAAGTGATCGTGAATCTTGTACGAAACGCGATTGAGGCAATGACCGAGGTCACTCCATCACGACGCGAGATCGTGATTCAGACCCGGCTATTTGAATCCGACTCGGTGGAAGTCGAGGTAGCCGACACCGGTCCCGGCATCGAAGGCGGCTTGATCGATCAGGTTTTCGACCAGTTCTTCACCACCAAACCCGAGGGGGTGGGCATGGGCCTCGCCATCAGCCGCTCGATCATCGAGTCGCATGGAGGAAAGATACGGGCCGAGTCGAGCCGCGATGGCGGCGCCATCCTGCGCTTCACCCTCAAGATCAGCGCACAACAATCCCATCGCCGTGAACGAGCCGACAGTATTCATAGTTGATGACGACCAGGCCGTGGCGCGCAGCCTGCGCTGGCTGATCGAGTCGGTGCGCCTGCGGGTCGAGAATTTTGGCTCGGCGCAAGCCTTCATCGACGGTTACGATGCCGCGAGGCCCGGCTGCCTGGTGCTGGACGTGCGCATGCCAGGCATGAGCGGACTCGAATTGCAGGAGCGCCTCGCGGCCCAGCGCATCCACATCCCGATCATATTCATCACCGGTCACGGCGACGTGCAGATGGCGGTACGCGCGGTGCAGGCGGGCGCCTTTGACTTCGTCGAGAAGCCCTTCAACGACCAGGATCTGCTCGATCGCATCCAGCGCGCCATCACCCGCGACGCGGAGTGGCGGGACCGCGACCTGCAGCAGGCACGACTACGCGCCTTGTTCGCCACCCTGACCCCGCGCGAAACCGAGGTCCTCGAGCTCGTCGTCGAGGGTCTCTCCAACAAGGCGGTAGCCAATGCGCTGGGCCTCAGCGCGAAAACCGTCGAGGTCCACCGTGCCAAGGTGATGGAGAAAATGCACGCACGATCGTTGTCCGACCTGGTCAAGATGGCGATGCAAAGGCAAGGCTAGGGCGCGCGCCGTGCCACCGGCGCCGACTCTTGAAGAATGCTAGGGCGTGTTCTCATTCAGTCGGCGAGCTGCGTTGCGTCAGGAAGGCGATGGATGCAAGGCGCGGCGCGCCGCCCACAGCCATCTGTGGGCAAGCGGCGCAACGCCGCAGACGCGCCTTCCTGCGCAACCCTTCGGGAAGGGCTTGCCTTGCCGCATGGCGGCGTTGGTCGTCGCTCATTTGGAACAACCAAACATCGCTCCTCCCGCCTTGCCCTGCACCCAGGCAAGCTCCTTCGCAGCCGTCGACTGAATGAGAACACGCCCTAGCGATTTCGCCAGCGGCATATCGCGGGTTCTCGAACCCGGCCCGCCGACGCGGGTGATGTGCGCGAACTAGGCCTGGCTCCGACCCAGCACGCGCAGCAGCGTCGCAAAAAACGCATCGGGATCAAACGGCTTGGTCAGGAAATCGTTCATTCCCGCCTCGAAGCACCGCGCTTTGTCCTCCGAGAAGGCGTTCGCCGTCATGGCGATGATCGGAACCTGTGCGCAGGCGGCCAGACGGCGAATCCGCCGCGTCGCATCCAGCCCGTCGATGTTCGGCATCTGCATGTCCATCAATATCGCCGCATAGGCCGTCCGGCCCGCCGAATCGACGGCCTCGGCGCCATCGCTTGCGGTATCCACGACCAGTCCGGCCGCTTCCAGGTACAGCCGTGCAATCTCCCGGTTGATTGGTTCGTCATCGACCGCCAGGACGCGCTTCCCGGCGTGATCCTGGCGCAGTGCCGCCTCGGCCGCGCCCGGGGCATGCGCCGGTGTCGCGACATCGGCCGCATCACCCTTCTTCAGGCGCGCGGTAAACCAAAAGGTGCTGCCGACACCCGGCGTACTCTCGGCGCCGACCTCGCCGCCCATCAGCTCCGCCAGGCGCCGGTTGATGGCCAATCCCAGCCCGGTTCCACCATACCGGCGCGTGGTCGAGTTGTCGGCCTGCTCGAAGGCACCGAACAGCCTGGAAAGTGCCTCGGGCGCGATGCCGATTCCCGTGTCCTCGACCGCAAAACGCAGCAGCGCCGAATCGGCGGTCTCTTCCACAAAGCCGAGTCGCAGCGTCACGTCGCCGCTGTCGGTGAACTTGACGGCGTTGCTGGCGTAATTGAGCATCGTCTGCTGCAGGGCCGTCGGGTCACCTTTCAAGCTGAAATTCATGGGCGCCGCCAGGACTCGCAGCCGAAGGCCTTTGGCCCTGGCTGGCTCATACAGGATCGAGCTCAGATTGCGCAGCAGGGAGGGGAAGTCGAGCGGTGCTTCCTCGAGCGTGAACTTGCCGGCCTCGATCTTGGACAGGTCGAGGATGTCGTTGATGATGCCCAGCAGGTGCCTGGCGGCGGAGTCAATCTTTGCCAGGTGCTCGACTTGCCTCGGCGTCGGGGCCTCCCGTTGCAAGACATGCGCCATGCCGAGGATGGCGTTCATCGGCGTGCGGATTTCATGACTCATGTTGGCGAGGAAAGCGCTCTTGGCCACGTTGGCGGCTTCGGCCTGGAGCGTCCGCAGATTGAGCTGGTGGTTCAGTTGCTCAAGCTGGATCTGCGCGGCCTTCAGTTCCGTGATGTCCGAAAACAGCCCGAAAATGCCCAGCACCTGGTCGCCAGCGATGTCAGGAACGTATTCGGCGCGCAAGTAGGTGGCATTTCCGTCGGACTCGGGACCCGTCCTCAGAAAGCTGATCGCCTCGCCACGCAAGGCCGTTTGCACAAAGGGCAGGCTCTTATGAAACAGTTCCTCGCCCAGCAGATCCCGCAGATGGATGCCCTTCATCTCCTCAGCCCTTCTGCCGAACCATTCCCGATAGGCCTTGTTGGCGAATTCGAAGCGCAGATCGCGATTGACGTAGGCCACTTGCCCTGGGATCGCGTCGATCAGCCTTTGCATGAAGTGCTCGTCCGCCTCGGCGGCATTCTTGGCCAGTTCCAGATCCCGGGTGCGTTGTTCGATCCGCTCTTCAAGGTGCCGGTTGAGTTCGCGCAATTCATCCTCGGCGCGCCTGCGTTCGGAAATGTCGGTCAGCATGCAATGGGTGCGGACCGAATTTCCGGCGGCATCGCGACCGATGCGGCCGTTGATGCTCACCGTGCGGATTCCCCCGTCCGGTCGCCGCAACTCGAAAACAGGCCCTTCGATATGACCCTGTTCCTGGAATTTCGGGAAATTCACGGCCAGGGTCGGCAAGGACTTTTCGGTCAGAAAATCCGTGATCGGGCGGCCGGTGACGTCGTCGCGTCGCAGCCCCCCCATCAATTCAAGCCAGGCGTCGTTGACTTCCAGGATGTTTCCAGCCATGTCGAGCGACTGGTAGGCCAGCGGCGCCTTTTCGAACAGCCCACGAAAACGCTGCTCCGAATCCGCAAGCGCCCGCTCGGCGAGCTTCGCCGCCGAAATGTCGCGAACCATGGTCACAAACCTTGCTGCTTCGCCCGCCATGAACAAGGAGATCGTGACGGCGACCTCGATCAGCGTGCCGTCGCGGCGCCGATTGGTCCATTCGAAGCGCATCACCTCGCCACGCATCACTCCAGCGAGTATCTCGGCGACGGCGGCGTCGCTGCGGCGTCCATCGGGCTGACACTCCGGTGACCACTCGTTCGGAGTGGTGCCGATGATCTCCTCGCGAGAGCAGCGATACAGTGCTAGCGCGGCCGGATTGCAGTCGATCGCACGTCCATCTTCCGACAGGATGAGAATCGCGTCGGAAGCGGACTGGAATACGGCGCGGTAGGCCAGATCGACAGACATGCCACACTATCCATAAAGTTATAGTGGGCCTAGGTTAACATCAATCGGTTATTTGCGCCCCAAACCCTTGTCGTTTCAATAGGGCAGGTAATGGTCCACCAGCAGCGCCGCGAACAGCAGCGACAGGTAGACGATGGAATAGCGGAATGTGCCCTGCGCCCTGGCGTCGCTGTAGTCGCGCCAGAGGCGCCATGCGCGGGCGATGAATCCCGCATTCAGGGCCAGCGCCGCCGCGAGATAGGCGGCTCCGCTCATGCCGATGGCGAAGGGCAGCAAGCTGACCAAGGCCAGCACCAGCGTGTAGGCGAAGATGCTGCGCTGGGTGTATTCCCGGCCATGGACCACCGGCAGCATGGGCATGCTCACCGCGGCGTACTCCCTGGCCCGGTACAGGGCCAGCGCCCAGAAATGCGGCGGCGTCCACAGGAAGATGATGAGGAACAGCAGCCAGGCCTGCTCCGGCGTCTGCCCGGTGGCCGCCGCCCAGCCCAGCACCGGCGGCATCGCCCCGGAGGCCCCGCCGATGACAATGTTCTGCGGTGTCAGCGGCTTGAGGATGACCGTGTAAATCAGCGCGTAGCCGATGAAAGTGGCCAGCGTCAGCCACATCGTCAATGGATTGACATAGGCGTGCAGCAGCAGCAGCCCGCTGCCCCCGACCAGCGCCGAGAAAATCGCGGTCTCGACAGCGTCGACTTCGCCGCGCGGCAGCGGACGCCCCCTTGTACGCGCCATGATGGCATCGATGCGCCGCTCGATCAGGCAATTCACCGCCGCCGCCGAACCGGCCACCAGCGCGATGCCCAGGGTTGCCGCCAACAGGGTCGGCAGGGGCACCCCGTCCGGCGTCGCCAGCAGCATGCCGATCACCGCACAGAACACGATCAGCGAAACGACACGCGGCTTGGCCAGGCGCAGGTAACGACGCAACTTGGCACCCATTCGCGGACTGGCAAGAACGATTTCTGTCATGACTCCTCCCGGGACCTTGTGGATGTTCGATGCAAGTCTGGAACCGGGGCAAGGTCCTGACAATCGGGATTAACCTTGCACCCGGTAAGTAAACACCCCAATTGCCGGCTCGTTCCCGCAGGCCTATCGTTTCGGCAACGTGGGGGCGCGGTCGGCCGCCGCGACGCCGAGCGCCACGATCCGGGCAGCGCGGCGACCGAACAGCGGATCAGGAGGAGGCCGTCAGATGCTGGACTTTCTATTTTCGGGTTGGGGCGCGTTCTGGGTAACGATGGCGATGCTGCTGCCTTTCGCCGGGATGTTCTGGTACGTGATCCACCGCAAGTCGGTGGTCGATTCCGGGCCCGGCACCACGCCACCCGCCGCCATGTCCCGCCTTGAGGGCTACTGGCTCACAGCGGTCTTCGTCATTTTCGTCACGATCAATCTCGCCAGCCTCAGGTTCATGCCCATCATGGCTACGGCGCACGCAGCGACCGGTGGCGTGCCAGTGCAGGAAGTCGAGCTCGCAGCCACTTCGTGGAAGTATGAGATGTCCACCCGCGAGGTCGAAGCCGGCAAGCCGGTGCGCTTTTCCGGCCGAGCAATGGACACCCAGCACGGGTTCGCCGTGTATCACCCGGATGGCCGCATGCTGTTCACCATGCTCATGATGCCCGGCGTGTCGAAAGCAACCAGCGTCGTGCGTACTTTTACCGAGCCGGGCACCTACAAGATACGCTGCCTGGAGTATTGCGGCATCGCCCACCATGGCATGAAGGACGAGCTAACCGTCGTCAAGAGCAAAGCCGCCACCTGACCCGAGGAGAAACAAGATGACCATCGCCACCGCAATCATAAAGGGCACCCCGGTTTTCGGCCGGATGTTCAGCGTCGACAAAAGCACCGGGCTGGAGGAAATCAATGCCTGGCCGGCCTTGATGATCATGGCCTCCTTCATTTGGCTGGCGGTCGCCGGCCTGCTTGGCTTGGTGATGCCGGCGACGCAGATGTTCGACCTCGACTCCGGGCATTTCTACACGACATTGACATTGCATGGCGCGGCCCTGGCCTTCCCCTTCTCCTTCCAGCTCATGGTCGGTGTCGGCCTGCACCGTTCCGGCGGTTGTGTCGGCAAGCCGATCACGGGCTGGCTGCCGGCCATGTGCTTCATCACCATGAACCTGGGCGCCGCGCTGCTCACGGTGGCCGTGCTGATGGGCTTCAAGGTCAGCCTGATAGTCATGTTCCCGTTGCCGCTGGTCGGCGCGCAGATGGGCATCTGGAGCATGAACACCGTGATCCTCGGCTTCACCGGTATCTACCTGGTGCTCGCCTGCATGATCCTGCTCTATCCGCTGCTGGGCCTCTCCATGCTGTTCTTCGGCAAGAAGCGCCAGGACCTGGTGCTCTCCGAGCGCTCGCTCAACGATCCGGGCATGCTGGGCATGACGCTCTCGGCGCTGACGCTTCTGATCGCCGGCCTGCCGCTGGTCGTTGTCGGCACCACCCTGCTGCTCGCGCTGTATGGCGTGATCCCGATGTCGATGGCGGCCTGGGCGGCCGAGCCGGTGGTGTTCCAGTATGTTTTCTTCATCTTCGCCCACAACCTGATGGAAGCCATGGCGCTGATGGTGTCGAGCGCGATGTACGCGACGCTGCCGCTGTATCTGGCCGACGGCACGCGCAAGCTGTTCAGCGACAAGCTGGCCAACACCGCGCTGTGGATCCTGCTGCTGACTTCGGTCACCTCCTTCCTCCATCACTTCATCACGTCATATCCCGCCCAGCCGGCGGCGCTATCCTACTGGGGCAACATCATGAGCTGGGGCACCGGCATCGGCGCCGCGATCAGCATCTTTACCGTGCTGGCGACCATCTGGCAGCACGGCCTGCGCGCCGAGCCGGGCATCATCGCGGTGCTGCTCGGCTGGGCGCTGTACATCCTCGACGGCGCCAGCGCCATGGTCACATCCAACGTCGCCTGGGCCTACGTATTGCACGGCACGATGTGGCAAAGCGGGCACACCATGACAGTGATCCTGGCGATGTCGCTGATGTGGATGGGCGTGCTCTACCACCACTACCCGGTGATCACCGGACGCAAGCTCGACCCCGCGCTCGGTACCTGGTTCGTGCGCCTGTTCACCGTCGGCGGCTTCGGCGCGGCGATCGCCATGCTGGCGGGCGGCGCGGCCGGGATGCCGCGGCGCTTTGCCGACTGGAACCAGGAAGGCTGGATGGTCTATGGCCACATGATCATGATCTTCGGCGTGATCCTCGGCGCCTCCTTCGTGGTTTATGCCTACAATCTGCTGCAATCGCGCGATCTCAACGAGGCGCTGGGCCAGCGGGTGGGCGCCACCTGACCCGAGACAGCCGCGCGGCGCGTCCGCGACATAGCGATGACGGCGGTGGCGCAAGCCCCGCCGTCATGCGCGTAAACAGCACAAGGAGCGCCATGCACTGCAAGCTCTGCGGCCTGCCCAATCCCAAGTCGCCCTTGCGCGATGCCGGTCACGAGTTCTGCTGTCATGGCTGCCGCGAGGTTTTTCGCTGTTTCGGCGAAACCGTGCTGGTCGCGGATGCTCCGGTCGCCCCCACGCCGCCGCCGTCGGGGGCCTGCGAGGCCTTCCTGTGGGTCGAGGGCATGCACTGCGCGTCCTGCGAAACCCTGATCGAGAAGCTCGCGCCGCGCACGCCCGGCATCCTCGCCGCGGCGTCGAGCTATGCCAGCGGCACGGTAAAGATCACCTATGACCCGACATTGATCGACGAAGCGCAATTGCCGTCGGCCATCTCCCGCGCCGGCTACCGCGCACGCCTGCATGATGAAGCCCCGCCCGAGCACGACGAGCGCCCGGAGCTGCTGCGCCTGCTGACCGCCGGTTGCCTGGCCTCGCCGGTGATGATGCTGACCCTGCTTTTCATCTATCCGGTGCATGGCGGCTTTGTCCAGCCCGAAGACTATGCCGCGATCGGCTGGCTCGCCGTCAAGGCGACGCCGCTGGCGCTGTTCTTCCTTGCCACGCCGCTGGTGTTCTATGTCGGCTGGCCGATCCTGCGCGGCGCATGGACCGCCTTGCGCGTCGGCCTGCCCAACATGGACCTGCTGTTGGCGCTCTCCATCCTCGCGGCGTATGCCTACAGCACGGTGCAATTGTTCCGCGATCCGCTCGACCTGTATTTCGAAGTCGCCGGCACCCTGGTCGCCGTGGTGACCATCGGCCGCTTCCTCGAACGCGATGCGCGACTCAAGGCCACCCAGGAGCTCTCCGGCATCCTGCGCGCCTGGTCCGATCGCGCCTGCGTGCTGCGCGAGGGCCGCTACCTGATGTGCCGGCTCGACGAACTGCTTCCCGGCGACCGGGTCTTCGTGCGCCCGGGCGAGGCGATTCCGGTGGATGGCGAAATCGTCGCCGGTCAGGGCGCCATCGACGAATCGCTGATGACCGGGGAAGCCTTCACCGCGTCGCGCGGCGTCGGCGAGCGCGCCTTGGGCGGCGGCATCCTGCTCGAAGGCAACCTGGAAATCGAAGTCGGCCAGCGTGTCGAGAGCCGCATCGCCAATCTGTCGCGCCTGCTGTGGAACATGCAGAGCGCCGGCGGCGGCATGCAGGGACGCGTCGACCGGCTGGCGCGCGGCTTCGTGCCGGCAGTGATGGTGCTGGCGATGCTGGTCGGACTCGGATTGCTGGCCTTCGGCGCCTCGCCGGAGAAAGCACTGCTGGCCAGCCTGGCGACCCTGATCGTCTCCTGCCCCTGCACCTTCGGCCTGGCGATTCCGCTGACGGCGGCAACGGCGGTGGGAACCGCGCTGCGTCGCGGCATCCTTGTCAGCAGCGCCGACCTTTTCGAGAAGTCGCCGCGCATCGACATCGTGGTGCTGGACAAGACGGGCACGCTGTCCTCGGGAAGGATGGCGGTGACGAATGTCGTCGGGTCGCCGGAGGCCATCGCGCGTGCGGCGGCGGTCGAACGCCACTCGACGCACCCGGTGGCCAAGGCGCTTGCCGACATCGATGCGACGCGAACCGCCAGCGAGGTCGAACTCCATCCCGGCCGGGGCGCCGTGGGCCGGGTCGGCAGGGACCGCGTCGCGGTGGGCAGCCGCGCGCTGTTCGCGACGCTGGGCTGGGAGATTCCGGCGGAGCTCGCGGCACGGATCGCGGACCGCCGCGACGGCGACAGCGTGGTCTCATGGATTGGCCGCAACGGATGCGCCGAGGGTGCGATCGTCACGCGCGACCGTCCGCGACCCGAATGGATCGCCGTCGTCGCCACCTTGCGTCGCCACTGTCGCGTGGTGCTGCTCACCGGCGCCGAGCATTCCGATGGCTATGCCGAGCACGTCGATGAAGTCCATGCCGGCGTGCCGCCCGAGGCCAAGGCGGCGGTGATCCGCCGCCTCAGGACGGAAGGACGCGTGGCGATGATCGGCGACGGCAGCAATGATGCCCCGGCGCTGGCGGCGGCCGATTTCGGCATTGCCTTCGGCGCGCCGACGCAACTGGCCGCCGAGGCCGCCGACATGGTGATCCCCGGCGACCGTCTGGATCGTGTGCTGGATGCCTTCGATCTGGTCGGTGTCGCGCGGCGACGCATCCGCCAGAACCTGGCCTGGGCGCTGAGCTACAACGCGATCGCCATCCCGCTGGCCATGAGCGGCTATCTCAGCCCGCTGGTGGCGGCGATAGCCATGTCGGCAAGCAGCCTGCTGGTCGTGGCGAACTCGACGCGCGCGCTGCTGCCCGCCATGACAGTCGGCGCCGGCGACACGGCGATTGGGCAGGTCGCGGGCATCTCCAAGCCGGGCGAATTGATTGCCTCACGGTTCAGGGATAACCCCTAGCGCCGACGGGAATGATCCCGATTTCCGCACCCATCGCGACTGGGTAAATTCCGGCCATCACGCAACGGGCAATGGCCCGTCCTTACGCCGTGGTTCGGGGTGGTGCAACACGTCGAACGGGCAATCCATCACCAGGGAGAATCCATGAAAGTCAAAGCCGCCGTCGCCCACAAAGCCGGAGCCCCGCTCACGATAGAAACCGTTGACCTCGACGGTCCGCGCGCCGGTGAGGTTCTGGTCGAGATCAAGGCCACCGGTGTCTGTCATACCGATGCCTTCACGCTATCGGGTGACGATCCGGAGGGCATATTCCCGGCCATCCTCGGCCATGAGGGCGCGGGCATCGTGGTCGAAGTCGGCGCCGGCGTCACCAGCGTCAAGCCGGGTGACCACGTAATCCCGCTGTACACGCCGGAATGCCGGCAGTGCGAGTACTGCCTGTCGCAGAAGACCAATCTTTGCCAGGCTATCCGCTCGACGCAGGGACGCGGCCTGATGCCCGACGGCACCAGTCGCTTCAGTCTCGGCGGCGAGACGCTGTATCACTACATGGGCACCTCGACCTTCGCCAACTACTCGGTGATGCCGGAGATCTCGGTGGCGAAGATCCGCGAGGATGCGCCCTTCGAAAAGGTCTGCTACATCGGCTGCGGCGTCACCACCGGCATCGGCGCGGTGATCTATACGGCCCAGGTGACGCCGGGCTCGCGCGTGGTCGTCTTCGGCCTCGGCGGCATCGGCCTCAACGTGGTTCAGGGCGCGCGCCTGGCGGGCGCCGAGATGATCGTCGGCGTCGACCTTAATCCGGGGCGCCGCGCGCTGGCGGAAAAATTCGGCATGACCCACTTCGTCAATCCCAAGGAAGTCGAGGGTGACCTGGTGGCCTATCTGGTGAACCTGACCAAGGGCGGCGCCGACTACAGCTTCGAGTGCGTCGGCAACGTCAAGCTGATGCGCCAGGCGCTGGAGTGCTGCCACAAGGGCTGGGGCGTTTCCACCATCATCGGTGTCGCCGGCGCCGGCCAGGAAATATCGACACGGCCCTTCCAACTGGTGACGGGACGCGTCTGGAAAGGCTCAGCCTTCGGCGGCGCGCGCGGCCGCACCGACGTGCCGCGCATCGTCGACTGGTACATGGACGGCAAGATCAACATCGACGACCTGATCACCCATGTGATGCCGCTGGAGCGCATCAACGAAGCCTTCGACCTGATGCACGAGGGCAAGTCGATTCGCTCGGTGGTCACGTTTTGAGCGGCGCGGTTCCGTCGCACCCCATGAACGCCATGCCCCTCACCACGATCTCCCGCAATCGCTGCTTCGGCGGCGTGCAGGCGGTGTATAGCCACGACTCGCCGGAAACCGGCACCCCGATGCGCTTTGGCGTCTTTCTGCCGCCACAGGCCAGCGCGGAAACGCCGGTGCCGGTGCTGTACTGGCTTTCCGGCCTGAGCTGCACGGAAGAGAACTTCATCGTCAAGGCCGGTGCCCAGCGCGTCGCCGCCGAGCTCGGACTGGCCATCGTCGCCCCCGACACCAGCCCGCGCGGACTCGACCTGCCGGGCGAAACCGACAGTTGGGACTTCGGGCGCGGCGCGGGCTTTTACGTCGATGCCACGCAAGCTCCCTGGGCCGCGCACTACCGCATGTATTCCTATGTCACCGAAGAACTGCGCTGGCTGGTCGCATGCCATTTCCCCATCGATCCGACCCGCTCCGGCATCAGCGGCCATTCGATGGGCGGTCATGGGGCCTTGACCATCGGGCTGCGCAACCCGCAGGCTTACAGGTCTATCTCGGCCTTCGCGCCGATCGCCTCACCGATGCGCTGTCCCTGGGGCGAGAAGGCCCTCACCGGCTATCTCGGCGCCAACCGCGAAACCTGGCGCGACCATGACGCCACCGAACTGATCGCCTCGCGCGGCTGGAGCGGCCCGCCCTTGCGGGTCGACCAGGGCATGGCCGACCCGTTTCTCGATACCCAGCTCAAGCCCGAACTGCTGAGCGAAGCCTGCCGTCGCGCCGGCGTGGCGCTGGAGCTGAACCTGCGCGAGGGCTACGACCACAGCTATTTCTTCATCGCCAGCTTCATCGAGGAACACCTGCGCTTCCATGCGCGCCACCTGGGCGATGCGCGACGACTGAACCCGTCCCGGGACACCGCGATATCCTGATGAGGATGGGCCCGACGCCGCGCGCGCGACATCGGGCCCGACACCGCCGCCTCACCGATGGCGGCCGTGTTCGCTACTTCCTGCTCTTGGCGACGTGGGTCGAGATGGCGTCCATCAAGGGCGGCGACAGGCAGTCATAGGGCTCCAGGCCAAGCTCTTTCAGGCGCGCCCGAATCGCCGGCATCTGCGCCGGATCGGTGCCGGTCTCGATGATCGAAGAAACAAACGCGGCAAACTCCGGGGGTGACCAGCCGCGCACTCCCGATAGTTCGGTGTGCACGAAATCGAGGCCGTAGAACGGGTGCGCCTTGTTCTCGATGCGACCGAACATGTGCACCCCGCAACCGGTACAGGCATGGCGCTGGATCGCCGCGCCTGGATCGACGATCTTCAGCTTCTCTTCATGGGCGGTGACCTTGAGCTTGTCGCGGGAAACCACGGCAACCTGCGAGAACAGGGCGCCTTCCGGCTTCCAGCACTTGCTGCAACCGCAGGCGTGGTTGTGTGCGGTCTGCGCACTGATCGTCACTTCGACTTTTTCAGAAGCACACTTGCAACGCAGCACTCCCCCTTCAAAACCCGGCAGTGCCGGCAATATTCCGGCGTCTATCGACGGGTGAATCTTTACGGTGTTGCTCATGGACTGTTTCCTCCTCCCCTGCAGGGATGCGGCAGCCAAAGGGCCTGAGCCCAGGGGCGGTCGTGTGCCATCAATCGGGAACACCGGCGGTGCCCCCTCCTTGCGCCGGGGCGCCAAAAGCGGCTTCATCCGAACGCGGCAAGTGAAACTGAAGCGCCCACTTGCCAGACGAAAAATAAACCGCGCGACGCCAGGGAACAATCAGGATGAATACTTAGAACGATCGAGGAAAACCCGGCCGGAGGATTGTCGCCGCGTCCAAGCCTGAACCTCGACTACTCCGCCGCCAGCATCTCCGCGTAAAGCCCACGCGCCCATGCCTCGTCCTCGCCACGCGGCTGGCGCTCTTCCACCTGGCGCAGGCTCTGCACGATGAGGCCATCGCCGCGCCGGCGATAGGCCGCCTCGATGCGCATCATCTCCGGCGGATCGACATCGGTATGCACATGGCACTGACTGTCGGGAAGAGTCGGCGCCGGCGCTACGCCGCGCGCGCGGGCGATGATCCCGTCAGCGGCGATGCGGCCCTGGCGCGCGGCCATGTGCGCGCTCTTGGGATAGGCGCCGAACAACGGCGAGGCGCGGCCCAGCAGGTCGCCCACAAGAAATGCGCGCTCGTCGCCGGGCGCATGCAGGTGCAGCGGATCGAAAGCCGCCCAGGCGCCCGGCGTGCCGGCGGCACCGGTTTCGAGCAGCCCGGCCTGGCGCACGATGTCGGCCGCGCCCTGCGGCGGAATGATGATCGCATCATCGAACCGGATCTCGTCGAACTCGGTGCTCAGGGTGCGGGCAAAGGGATCGATCGCCTTGACGACCGCGTGCGTGAGGTGTCGCACCTGGTCCTTGTAGCGCTCGGCGAAGACACGGTTGAAGCGCGACATGCCGCCACCGGCATCGACCAGCAGCAGGCGGCCCGCGATCTTGTGCGTCTTCAGCCACCAGGCGATCATCATGGCACGCTCGTAGGGCGCCGGCGGGCAACGCGACGGCCCCGGCGGCACGGTCATCAGCAGATCACCGCCCTTGAAATCGGCCAGCTTGCGCCGCAAGGCATCGAGTTCGCCGGCGGCATAGCCCGCCGGGTAGAGCCGGCGCACGGCCTCGATGGCGCGCGGGTCATCGCCCAGCCAGCGGGCGTAGTCGTAGCGTATGCCGGCGGCAAGGATCAACCAGTCGTAGTCGAGCGCGTGCGGACCGGCCTGCACGCGGCGGCGCGCGCGATCGATCGCCGTCACCTCTGCCCGCAGACAGGTGTAGCCGAGGGCAGCGGCGAGATCCGCATGATCCCGGCGCGGCAGGGCTTCGGCCGCGCGCCCGACCAGCCAGGCATTGCTCAGCGGCAGCGAGCGGAACTCCGCATCCCGCTCGATCAAGCTCACGTCAAGTTCCGGCGCCATCCGGCGCAACCGGGCCGCGGCGGTGAGCCCACCCCATCCACCACCGACGATCAACACGCGCTGCCTGCCGCCGCCCGCGCTCTGCCCCAGTGCTCGTCCGGCCGCCAGGGCCAGACCGCCGGCGAGGAAGCCGCGACGGGTCGGCATACCGCGGGTCAGCGGCCCTCGGCCGCCATCGCGGCGAGGATGGCCTCGCTCATGTCGCGCGCGCCCTTGCCATAGCCGAAGCGCCTCAGGAAGCGGCCGCGGGTATCGAGCAGCACCATGCCGGCGGTATGGTTCATGGTGTAGTTGTCGGCGGCGGCGCCCGGTTCGCGCACTATTTCGTAGCGCACGCGAAAGCTGTCGGCGGCGCGACGGATGAACTCGGGGTGGCCGGTGAGGCCGAGGATGCGCTTGTCGAAGGCGGCGGTGTAGTCGCGCAGCACGGCGCGCGTATCGCGCTCCGGGTCGACGGTGATGAAGATGGGCTGCAGGCGCGCCGCCTTGTCGCCCAGCGCTTCGAGTACCTGCTTCACTTCCAGCAGCGTGGTCGGGCAGACATCGGGACAGGAAATGAAACCGAAGGCGACAAGCTGGAAGCGTCCGCGGAAATCCTCGTGGCTCACGGCCCGGCCCTGCACGTCCATCAGCAGATAACGCGGCGACAAAGGCGTGACATCCGCCGGCGCGGCTTCGTGGCCGGCGCCCGGCGTCTGGGCAAATGCCGGCGCACCGCAGCCCAGGAGCACGGCCAGAAGCAGCGGGGCCAGGCCAGCCGCGCGAAAACGCGTCATTGCTTCGGCGCGATCGGCAAGGCGTCGGCCAGCCGCAACGCCAATAGATTGAGTCGCGCCGTGAGTGCGGTGGCATCGTCACAGGGCTTGCCCGAGCGCGTCTGCGCGTTGAAGGCATCGTTGGTCGATTCCTCGTACGCCGCGCCGAAGCGCGCGGTCTTGGGCGCATGGACCAGCATCAGTTCGCGCGCGCGCGCCGCGACCCGCGCTTCGGCGCAGGCCAGCGCCAGGCCATTCACGCCGCCGAGGTCCTTGACGAGGGCGAGGCCGGCCTCGGCGTTGTCGGCTGCGGCGAGAGTCGGTGCCGACAACACGGCGATGGCAAGGCAGGTTCGGATGGTTTTCATGGGGCTTCCTTGGCTGAGGGATGGATTGTAGACGGCTACTTCATGCGCGGCGCGGGGTCGCGCAGAACCCGGTGCGGGGTGGAGAAAGGCGCCAGGCGTTCGAGGAAATCGAGCATTTCCAGCACCGGCGAGTTGCGGAAAAAGGCCGCCATCGGGGTCTCCATCCAGATGCGGTCGGCGAACAGGTAGACCTCGTGCGGCGTGTCGCCGATGCCATCGTGGTCGCGGTCGAAGCCCTGGTATTCGTCCCATGTGTTGTTGCGCCAGACATTGGCGCTGCCCGCGCCCGGCGCGCTGATGCCGACCGTGGTCAGGTTGTTCTCGATGCGGTTGTCGGTGAAACGATGGCCGCCCTCCTCGCCATAGAAGAACAGGCCGATGATGTTGTGGGCGAAGCGGTTGTTCCTCACCGTGAGCTTGCCCACGGCTTCCGGCGGCGCATCGACACGCAGCCCGACCGAGCAGTGCAGCACCTCGTTCTTCTCCACCAGCGCATCGTGGCTCTCCTTGAAGACGATGCCGCCACCGCCGCCGGTCAGGGCATGGGCAACATGGTTGCCGCGCAACACCAGGTCGGGCGAATAGAGCACGATGATGCCGGTGCCGGTGTCCGAGAGGCGGTTGTTCTCGATCAGCAGGCGCGGCGAAAAGATCACGTGCATGCCGTAGCGGCCGTCCTGGAAGCGGTTGCCGGCGATGCGGTTGTCCGGCGAGTTGGCGAAGGTCAGGTCGCGGGCGCGCTCGAAGCGGTTGTTCTCGATCGCGTTGTGCCGGCTGTACCAGAGGCGGATCGCGTCGCCGCGCATGCCGACATCGAGCCGCTTGCCGGTGACGCGGTTGCCGGCGATGCGCGAGCGATTCACCTGTTTGAGGTGGATGCCGAACAGCACGTCTTCGATGACGTTATCCTCGACGCGATGGTCGTCGCCTTCAAGCAGGATGCCGGCATCGACGCTGTCATGCGATTCGCCACTGCCGGCGATGCGCAGGCCGCGCAGGGTGACGCCGCTGGCGGCAACCGAGAGCACGGTGCCGCGTCCGCTGCCGACGATGCTGGCCTTGCCGCCGCCATCCAGCGTCAGCGCCCTGGTGATGGTGACAGGGCCGGCATGGCTGCCGGGCGCCAGCCGCAACGTGCCGCCGGCCGGCGTGGCATCGATCAGTGCCTGCAGGCCGGCGGCGGACGCCGCCAGCGCCGGCAGCAGGCAAGCCAGGAAAATGCCGACCCGACGGATCATGTACCGCCGATGGTGAGCGGACCGCCGCCCGCGCCGGACGCCCGATGGCGCATCAGCGCCACGAAGGCGATGGCGCCGAAATTCATGACCAGGGCGTAGACCACGCTGGGCACGGTCATCGCCGGCGATTGCAGCAGGGCCGAGGCGATGAATATGCCGAGACCGGCGTTCTGCAGGCCGCATTCGGTGGCGACCGCGATGCGGTCGCGACGATCCAGCCCGGCCCCCGTGGCGAGCCCGAATCCGGCGCCGATCACCAGCAGGTTGAGCAGCACCGTCGCCGGACCAAGGCTGCCGAGGTTCTCGGCCAGCACCTGACGCTGGCTGAAGAAGGTGGCGAGCACGATGAGCACGAACAGGGCCGTGGCGATCCTGCCGGCGGCGACCTCGACGCGCGTGGTGAAGGCCGGCCGCCAGGCGCGCAGGCCCATGCCCAGCACCACCGGCACGGTGGTCAGGAGGAACACGCCGCGCACCATCGAGGCCAGCGGAAATTCGATGCCCGCGCCCGAGTTCATGAAGTGGCGCAGGGACAGGTCGACGATGAAGGGCACGGTGGCCACGGCGGCGACGCTGGTGATCGCGGTCAGGGTGATCGACAGCGCGGTGTCGCCGCGCGCCAGATGGGTCAATAACCCGGAACTGACGCCGCCCGGACAGGCCGCCAGGATCATCAGCCCGACCGCCATCTCGGCCGGCAGGCCCCAGGCCAGCGCGATGCCCCAGGCCGCCGCCGGAACCACCAGCACCTGGCCGACCAGTCCGGCCAGAACGGCCTTGGGCCGGGTCAGCAGGCGTCGGAAATCATCGACCACCAGCGTCAGGCCGAGGGAGAACATGATGAAACCCAAGGCCAGCGGCAGCAACAGCTCGACCACCGGCAACTTCACAGCAGTACCCCGATGGCGAGCAACATGCCGATCGCGAAACCGGCCTGCGCCGTGCCGGCCAGCAGCAGGTTGAGCGCGGGGCCCGGCTCGGTGCGGTGCAGGCGGCGGATCAGCGCCAGGCTGAAGGGCAGGGCCAGCCAGCCCAGCAGCGCACCGCGCGTGCCCGACGCGGCAAGCAAGGGCAGGATCGCGTAGGGCAGGAGCATCAATACGGCATACACCCGGCGCGAGGCGGGACGGCCGATGCGCGCGGCAAGGGTGCGACGCCCGCCACGCAGGTCATCCTCGATGTCGCGATAGTTGTTCACCAGCAGCACCGCCGCGGCCGGCAGCCCGGTCGCCAGCCCGGCCAGCCACGCATTCCAGGAGGCATGACCGGCCTGCAGCCAATGGCTGCCGGCGACGGCGACCAGGCCGAAGAAGGCCAGCACGAAGAGTTCGCCGAACGGCGTGTGCGAGATCGGATGGCGACCGCCCGAATAGGCCCAGCCGGCGAGCAGCGAGGCAACCCCGGCGGCGAGGATAGGCCAGCCGCCGACCGCCACCAGGTAGCCGCCGAGAAGGAAAGCCAGCGCAAAGCTGATCAGCGCGGCGCGGCGCACCTCGGACGGCTGCGCCCAGCCGGCGGCGGTGACGCGCAAGGGCCCGGCGCGGTCGGGCCTATCGGTGCCGCGCTCAAAATCGGCGGCATCGTTGTGCAGGTTGGTGCCGACCTGGATCAGCACCGCGCAGCACAGCGCCGCCAGCATCGGCAGCCAGGCCAGGGCGGCGCCTTCCGCCAGCGCCAGGGCGCTGCCCAGCAGCACCGGGGTCGCGGCAATGCTCAGCGTGCGCGGCCGTGTCGCGGTCCACCAGACGCGCCAGCCGGTCGGCGGCGCGGCGACCACGGCGACAGGCAGTTCAGGCCTCATCGGGAAGTTGCATCCGGAGAGGGGGATGGGGGAAGAGCCCGACTCCCGTCGCCTGCCTGCGATTCCGGCTTCAGGCCGAAGTGCAGGCAGGCAATGCCGAAGGAAAGGTTTTCCCAGCGCACGCCGTCGAAGCCGGCCTCCTCCATCAGCCGGGCGAACTCGGCCTGGTCCGGAAACCGGCGTATCGATTCGACCAGGTACTGGTAGGCCTCGGGTTCGCGGGCCACCAGAGCGCCGAGGCGCGGGATCACGAGGAAGGAATACAAGTCGTAGAACGGCGCCAGCCAGGCCGCCGGACGGGAAAACTCGAGGCAGACGAAGCGACCGCCGGGCTTCAGCACGCGGTGGATCTCGACCAGCGCGGCGGTCAATCGCGTCGCATTGCGCAGGCCGAATGCGACCGTGAGGAGATCGACGCTGGCGTCGGCCAGGGGCATGCGCTCGGCTTCACCGGCCAGCCAGCGCAACCCGGTGCCGTCGCGCGCGCGGCCGGCGGACATCATCGCCAGGCTCGGATCGACGATCACCACCTGTCGCGACCCATCGGCCAGCAGGCGCGCGACATCGCCGGTACCGCCGGCCAGATCGACGGCGACGCCCTGACACACGGCGACGCGCGCGGCGAGCCTGCGCTTCCAGAGCCGGTGGATGCCGAAACTCATCAGGTCGTTCATCAGGTCGTAGCGTGGCGCCACCGCCTGGAACACGCGCTTGATCCGCTGCCGGCGCTCCTGATTGCTTACCGATTGCCTGCCGAAGCTGTCGTCGAGAGTGGCTTTCCGCTGCATCGGGTTTCCGGGGATCGGCATTGCGCTATTTCAGCGCCACCTCGGCGGCGGCGTCAAGCTCGGCGCGGTTCATCGCGCCCAGCTTGCTGGCGACGATATTGCCCTTCGCTCCGATCGCCACGGTGAAGGGCAGACCGGCGCGCGTGTTGCCCAGCGCCTGCATCAGCTCGATGCCGCCGGTCCTGGCCAGCAGCACGGTATAGCTCATCTCGTAGGCCTTCATGAAATCGCGCACCGATTCCGCCTTGTCTTCGAGGCCGATGCCGATCACCGTAAGCCCGCGCTTGCCATACTTTTCCTGGGTCTTGATCAGCTCGGGAATCTCGACGCGGCAGGGGGCACACCAGCGCGCCCAGAAATTCACGATCAGCGGTTTGCCGCGAAGGCTTTCAAGTGCGATCGGTTTGTCATCGCTGGTCACAAGCTTCGCCGCGAACAGGGCGTCGGTGCTCGCGGCATTGGCCGTGCCCCAGAGCAGCAGCGCGACGACAAAAAAACGCCGTAGTGTGAGCGCCGACTCTTGCGTCGTCACGGCAAATCGCCCCGCTTGAACAACTGGTAGCCCAGCGTTGCTGCGGCGACGCCGACCACGGTCGGATAAATCACGGCGAACACCTTGTAGCCGGTGGCGCCGAACAAGTCGAGGATCACATAGGCGGAAGGCCCGAGCACGATCAGTTGCGGATCGAATAGCGCCAGGGCGGCGGTGCGGAACACCTGCAGCGGATTGGCCAGCGCCACGGTGACGGCGACCTCGGGCGAAACCTTGCCCTGGATCATGACCCCGAGCAGGATCAGGTCGAGGAACAGGAGCAGCGTCAGCCAGACCACGAATGCGGCGCCCTGCGCCATGTCGGTGCTGCGCGCCAGCGCCGAGATCAGCATGCCGAGGCCGAGGAAGCAGGCGCACATCACCGCCAGCAGGGCCGTGTAGTAGCCGAACATGCCCCAGGGCACCTCGATGCCGCGCACCAGCGCGATCAGCACGGCCAGCACCATGGCGGCGAACACCGGCAGGAAGATGACGATGTAGCGGCCGAGGATCTTGCCCCAGAACCAGGCCGCCAGCGACACCGGCAGCGAGAGCAGGTATTCGTAGACGCCGGCCTCGCGATCCCCGGCCACGGAACGCACCGTGGTGATCAGGACGAAGATCGGCAGGATCGCCATGGTGAGCTGGATGTAGGTCACCAGCAGGCGCGACAGGCCGATGAAGCCGAGCACGCGCGATTCGGTCAGGCCGAAGAGGAAGAGCAGCGCGACGATACCGCCGAAGACCAGGCTATAAACCTGGAACCAGCGCGCGCGCAGGGATTCGACAATATCGAGTTTGGCGGTGAGCCAGAGTTGTTTCATTTTGCTATTTTCCTTTGGCGAGCACATGAGCGCTCATCTCGCGAAAGTCGAAACTGCCGGCCTCGGCATAGGCCCGCGCCGACTGGTTGTAGCCCATCGGCGACATCGCGCCGCCGCTGTAGTGGGCCTTGCGCGCATCCAGCCACTTGTCGCCCTTGCCCGTGGCATCGGCCACCCAGATACGCGTTGCGGCTTCCGCCATCCACGGGAAGTTCCCGGCCTTGTCGCGCATCCAGAACACGACGCAGCCGATGTCGTCGAACTTGAACACGATGTTCTTCTCGCCACCGCGCATTTCGGCGGCGAAGCGGCGGTCCGAAATCGCCATCGAGCAGCGCACGCAGGTGTCGCGGTCCCACTTGATCTCGGCCATGCCCTCGGGCCACTCGCCCTTGCCGCCGCAGGCGGAAAGCGCGGCCGCGATCGGCGTCAGTGCCAGGGCCTGCGTCGTGGCGGCGGCGAGGAAGCGGCGGCGATCCATCACTGGCTGCGTCCGCTGCCGGTTTCCTCCAGCGAGTAGTCGCTGATCAAGGCCACGTAGCGCGAGGTCATGCCCATGAAACGCAGGCGATCGGGACCGGGCACCACGCCTTCCCATTTCAGGCCATCGCCCAGGTCGCGGAAGTTCCAGGCCTGCATGGCCTTGGCGAATGCCGCCTCGCCGCGCTTGATGACGATGCGGCAGGCGAACTGACCGGAGAGCGACACATCGTCGGCGACGCGGTCGTCGAGCACCACCTTGCCCATGTCCATCTCGATCACGCGATTCACCAGCGCCGAGACCTCGTTCAGGCGATGGCTGGAAATCAGCATGGTGGTGTCATCCTGACGTTCGGCCAGGAGTTCGAAGAATATCTTGCGCGCCTCCGGGTCGAGGTTGGCCGCCGGTTCGTCCATGATCAGCAGCTTGGCCTCGCGGCCCAGGGCGATGGCGATCAGCAGCTTCTGCTTCATGCCGCCGGAAAGCTTGACGAAAGGCCGCGACAGTATCGGGGCGAGATCGAGGCCCAGGCGCGCGGCCAGTTCATGGATCTTCGCCGGATCGGTGCCGCACAGCGCGGCGGAAAACTCGATCAACTGCGACACCGGCATTTTCAGCGGCGGCGGCAGTTGCGGCACGAAACCGATGTTGCCCAGCACCGCCGTGCGCTCCAGGCGCGGATCACGGCCATTGATGGTGACACGGCCGGAGAAGGCATATTCGCCGAGCAGGCAGCGGATCAGCGTGGTCTTGCCGGCACCGTTGGAACCGATCAGGGCGACGCGCTCGGCCAGCCCGATTTCCAGGTTGATGGCGTCGAGCACGCGGGACTTGCGAAAGCTTTTCGCGACGTTGTCGAATCGGATCATGGTGTGTTCATAACAGCTTGGAGAGGCCCTTGACCTCGAACTTGAGCGAGCCGGTCGGGCAGGTGTCGACGCACAGTCCGCAGCGCGTGCAGTCGGGGCCGATGGGAATCTGGGTATCGACGGCGCGGCCCTTGATCACGGTGTCCAGCACATGCGGCACCAGGCAGACCTTGCGGCAGTCGCCTTCGTGGAAGCAACCCTCCAGCGTGTACTTGATACGCACCGGCGAAAATATGCCGACCACGCCATAGGTGAGGCCGATCGGGCAGGCATAGCGGCACCAGGCGCGGCGCGAGAAGAAGACCTCGAACACCAGCAGCGCCAGCACCCAGAGCAAGGCCAGACCGGGCCCGTAAATCAGCGCGCGCGAGACGATGCCGGTGGGCGAAATCGACTCGAACACCGTGTAGCCGGTCGCGACAGCGAGCGTCGCGAAAACCAGCCAGGAGCCGGTGCGCAGGCGCCGATCGATGGCCTGGTCGGTCACCAGCTTCTTCTTCACCAGCCAGAGGTGGATGCTCTCCGCCCATTCCGCCAACAGGTGGTAGGGGCAGACCCAGGAACAGAAGGTCCGCCCGCCCAGCAGCAGCCAGAGAACAAGCACGGTGCCGGTACCGATCACCAGATTGACGATGATGTGCTTGTGCGCCAGCATCACCTGCAAGGCCGAGTTCAGGTCGATCAGGTGGAAGCCGATGAAGCGCGACGCGGTCAGCGCGCCTTCGAGGATCTGGATGTCGAGCCAGAAGGACACGGTGAAGAACAGGTTGACGAACAACAGGGTCGCCCAGCGCCGGTTGCGCCATTTGTGGGTATGAAGGGCGTGGGCACGGGCATGCAGCTTCTCCGCAATCAGGTCGCGGTTGCCGCGTTTGTACAAATGGATTGTCTGCGCTTGCGGAGCGATCGCTGTCGGCTTTCTCGACTCGCGCCCGAACATCACGGCGATCTGGTCGAAGAAGCGGCGTTTGAGGAAAGAATTCATGTGTTCCACACCTCCCGCGCCTCGACGACGATGCAGGTCGGCTCGACCGGGCAGATCATCTCGCAGACGCCACAGCCAACGCAGGGCTCATGCACCACCGGTGACTTGCGCAGACTGCCGTCGGGCGCATAGACAGTCTCGATGCTGATCGCGCCCTTGACCGGGCATTCGCGCACGCAAAGATCGCATTCGGCGAGGTCGTAGGGATGGTCGGCGATCTTGATCGGTTTCCAGCGATCGACCTCCATGTAACGCATGCGCGCATTGAAGCCGGCGCCGCGCACCTGGCCCTTGAAACCCTTGCCCTGGATCGCCAGGCAAGCCTCCGGGCGCGCCAGACGGGCAACGCCGATGCGTTCGGCAAGGTTCAGCGTCGGCTCGGCGTCCTTCTCCTTGGCCTTGAGGATGGGTGCCCCCGCCAGCTTGGCGCCCTTGCGCACGCCGAGGAAAGCCGGCTTCTTGTAGACCAGCGAGCCGGTCGGGCAGGCGAGGATGCACTGCACGGCATCGCAGGAAAAATCGCAGGCCTGTTCGCGCGCATCGATGTAGGGCGCGCCGACGCCGAAGCCGTCAATCAGGTCGGCCAGCTTGATCGCCTGCACGGGGCAGACCTGAACACATTGCCCGCACTTGATGCAGGAGGAGAGGAAATCTTTTTCGTCGAGCGCGCCGGGCGGCCGCAGGCGTTTGGTGCGGGCATAGACCAGCGGCAGGAAGCCCGACAGCGCGGCGCCTGTCACCCCGCCGGTAAGCAGGATGGTACGCAACCACTTGCGCCGCGCCTGCTGCAGGCGCTCGCGGGAAAGCGGCGGTTTGCCGCCCGGCCGGGCCGGCGGCTTGGCGGATGCGCTGCCGCCATCGGCGCCGGACCCGTTTTCACTGGCGGGCGGCACCGCGTCCGGCACATCCTCAGGCGTTTCGTTCTGCTTCATCCCTGTACCCTGCCCTTCTGCGTTTCTGGCTTGAGAAAGCGCGGCTTGGCGTCCTTCAGCGTCAGTTCAGGCGAAGAAAACGGCGCCAGGCGTTCAAGAAAATCCAGCAGTTCCATCACCGGCGCGGTCTTGAAGAATCGCGCCGGCGGCAGTTCGATCCAGATCTGGTCGGCGAAGGCATACAGTTCGTAGGGCGTGTCGCCGACCCCGTCGCCATCGCGATCGAAGCCCTGGTAATCGTCCCAGTAGTTGCCACGCCATTCATTGAGCTCGCCCGTGTTGCGCCCAACTTGCACGACATGATTCAGGTTGCCTTCGAAGACGTTGTCGGTGACCACGTTGCCGCCCAATTCGCTGGTGAGTTTGATCGCGATGCCATTGTAGGCGAAGCGATTGTTGCGCACCCAGATCTTGCTGTCGGGCTGGAAGGGCGAGAGGTCGGAGCCGATGCCCACGGCGCAATAGATGATCTCGTTGCCCTCGACCACCGCGTTGCTCGCCTCCTTGAAACCGACGGCCATGCCGGCCGCACCGGTGGCGTGGGAAATCAGGTTGTTGCGCAGCACGCCGCCCTCGGTGTACATGAAATACACGCCGACCGCGTTGTCGTAGAACTTGTTGTCCTCGACCACATTATTGTTGGCAAACATGAAATGGATCGAATAGCGGCTGCGCTTGCCGACATTGCGTCGATAGACGTTGTCGTGCGAATACCAGGCCACCATGTCGCGCGAATCGACCACCTCGTTGTCCTCGATCAGGTTGCGATCGCTGTACCACAGGCGCAGGCCGTCGCCGCGCACGCCAAGGTCGCGCGGCTTGGAACTGATGCGGTTGCCGCGCAAGGCGTTGTCACTGGCCTGTTTGAGGTCGATGCCGAACAGGCAGTTGTCGATCACCAGCTTTTCGATGGTGTTGCGGTGGCCGCGCACATCAAGGCAGGAATCGTCGGTATCGTGGGAATCGCCCGAGCCGGTGAGGCGCAGGCCGCGCAGCACGACGCCGTCGGCTTCGAGCGAAAACACCGTGCCCCTGTCGCCGGCATCGATGGTGATCTTGCCGTCGCCCTCGATCGTCAGCGGCTTGCGCAGCACCACCGGGCCGGCGTAGTTTCCCGGCGGCGGACGCAAAGTCGAACCGGCCGGCGCCGCATCGACCAGCTCCTGGAAGGGCTTGAGGCCGTGCACCCGCTTGTCGCGTTCGCGCAGCATGAAGGTGGGTTTGGGGCGATCGACGCCGACACGGGGCGCGGTCGTGAGGTCGGCGCCGGCACCGAAACCGCCCGGCTTTTCCGGCTCGGTATCGGCCGGCCGCGCCACCAGCAGCGTCGATACCCCAAGCAACACGGCTGGCAACAGCGCGCGCCAGCGTTTCATGGTCGTCTCAGCTTCCGCCGCCCTCGCGCAACTGCTGCCGACGCAGCAGCGCCGCGGGAATCAGGCTGGCGGAGGCGATCAGCAGAAGGGCATAGCCCCAGTAGGGATAGGAATAAGTGGAGAACTGCGCCACCTTGCCCTCGCCAAACACGGTGGGCATGAAGGGCTTGACCGTGAAGGCGCCCCAGGGATGCATGTTGTGGCCGAAGAACCAGAGCCAGCCGGCGTATTCGAGGACGAAGAACACCGGCATCAGCGCCGGCACGAGTACCAGCAGCAGCGAGAAGCCGCGAAATTTGGCGACGCCGGCGACGACTATCGCCATGGCCACGATCAGGCCGGCGATGACGGCCGTGGTGATGAGGCGCACGTTGTCACCCCAGGCCTTGATCTTGTCGGGCTCCTTGAAGAAGGTGCCGGCTTCATCGACATAGGTCGCGATGTGCGTCTCCATATGGCCCAGCACAAACTGGTGTACCACCATCCATGCGGCTACGGCGGCAAATCCCGCGGCCAGGACCATCAGACGCTTGCGTCCCTCGGGTGCGATGAATCCCAACAGCATGACGGCGAAGAAGCCGAAGAAGAATTTGGCCATCGGCTTCTCGACCGGCGCTCCGGTCGAGATCGGAAACATGCCAACATAGTGGTTGATGGTGTTCATTTCATGGACGCAGTCGAGTCCCTCGGCGTCCTTGTTGACGTTCTTCTTCTGGTCCAGCACCGGGTTGTAGCGCTCGACGGTATGGTCGAGGTCCTTCTGCAGGATCTCGTCGGCCATGCGCGTGCCCTTGCCCGCGGCACTGCAGCCGTTATAAACGCCATCGAAGTGGAAGTGGATGCGGATGCCATCCGGGAAAGCATCCTTGGGGTAATTCGGGGCGGTGAGCGATACCCACCAGATCGGGGCGAAATAGGCGGCCATCAGGGCCGCCATGCCGATCAGGGTCAGGATGGTGACCAGTCGGTTCTTGTTGGCTTGCATGGTAGGGGAGTGGAACCTATGTCGTTATATGTCCCGCGCCGCGAGCACGGCGCGGGTTGCCACAGGACTTACTTCTTCTTTTTTGCCGCCGCGCCGGCCTTGGGCTTGCACATCGAGCCCGGCATGGAAAGGCTGGCCTGGTAGGCCGAAATCGCCACCAGTTGATCGTTGGTGTAGGGCTTGATCACCTTGACCATGTCCGGGTTGGCATTACGCCGGTGCCCGTCACGGATCTCGGTCATCTGGCGCAGCAGGTACTTGTAGTGCTGGCCGGCGAGCACGGGATAGAACTTTTCCTTGACGCCCTCGCCGTTGGCCTTGTGGCACTCGATGCACTGCTTCTCGTAGAGCTCCTTGCCGGCGGCGACCTGCTTGGCGGCATCGGGACCCTCGTACTTGCCGTGATCGACCGGGATGCACAGGCTCTGGATGTAGGCCGAGGTGTCGGCCAGGTCCTGATGGTCGGTCATTTCCTTGGCGAAGGGATACATCGTCGGGTTGTCGCGCAGGCCCATGCGAATGTCGGCCATCTGCTTGATCAGCACCGTACTGTGCTGGCCGGCGAGCTGCGGGAAGGTGCCGTCGGAGCGCCCGGCGCCGGAAGGCAGGTGGCAGGCGCCGCAGATTTCATAGGTTTCCTTGCCGCGCTTGAGGTCGCCCTTCTTTTCCAGCGCTTCCTTGAGTTCGCCTTCCATCTTCGCCCATTGGTAATCCTTGGACTCGATGCCGGCGGCCTTGGGCGCGGGCGGCGCGGCCAGCGCGAAGGCGGGAACCAAGGCCAGCGAGAGCGCCACGGTAAGTATCTTGTGCATTTCGTTTCCTCTGTGTTGGTTAGCCTGAAACAATTGTCCGCTCAGGCATATAAGCATTCATTGATAGACATCAAGCCGCCAGGCGCGGAGACCGGACCTACTTGATTTCCGACAAATATTTTGCAAGTTGCTTGATTTCCTCGTCCGACACCAGATGCATGACCCCCTTCATGGCTGCGGAGTTCCCGTTGGCGCGCGCGCCGCTCTTGATGTCCTGCATCTGCTTTTCGGCGTACTTGGCGTTCTGTCCGGCGAGCTTGGGGTATTCCGGCGTCAGCGGCTTCTTGGCATCCTTGCCATGGCAGGCGATGCAGGTCTTTTCCAGGTAAAGCGCCTTGCCGTCGGCCAGCACGGGAGCGGCAAAACCGGCGGCGGCCGCAGCGGCCAGAATCAATTTCATGTTCATGGGTATAACTCCTCATAAGAAAAACGGGGGGCAGACTAACTCTGCCCCCCGGTTGCTGCCTTGATTTACGTCATCCCGCAAGGGGATGCCATCCCCGACAGGTGGGAAATGAATTACTTGACCTTCTTGGCTCCATTCTGCTCAAGATAGGTTTTGGCACGCAGCCCAAGGTCGGCGGTCTTGACCTGGTATTGCCAGATCTGCTCGGCCCACAGGTTGGCGTTCTCCCAGTCCTTCTTGGCGGCGAAACCTTCGTGCTTTTCCTTCAGGCCCTTGGTTTTGCCGAGCTGGTCGAAGGCGTCTTCCACCATCGCCACGACGTCCGGGAAGTCCTTGTAATTGACGCTGGTGATGTAGGCCACGACGGAGTCGATGATCGCCTGGGTATCGGCCACTTTCTTCACGGTCGCCTTGTAGTCGGCTTCCGTGTAGCTGCCCTTGGCCAGCGTCGTCTTGGTCGGCTTCCAGCCCTTCGGCTTGACCAGCAGGTAGCCCTGCATCTCAAGGTGCAGCGCGGAACAGAACTCCGTGCAATAGTAGGGATAGACGCCTTCCTTGTCGGCCTTGAACTTGACCGCGACCGTCTTGCCCGGCTCGACCGACGCATGCACGTTGTAGGTCGACACCGTGAAGCCGTGGGTCTCGTCCTGTGCCCGTTCAAGGTTGGTCAGGTTGATCGTCACCTCGTCGCCGACATCGACTTCGATGGTTTCCGGCGTGATGTGCGAACGGATCAGCGTGGCGAACACTTCAACCTTGTTGCCCTTCTTGACCGTCTTCTCCTCGCCGGCACGCACGGCGCCCGGATGCGGCTTGTCGGTGCGGCTGTCTGTACCCACCTTGTAACGCACGGCGGGCTTCAGCTTCTTGGCATCGATGGCGACGACGTAGTGCGGCTCGCCCAGCGGCAGCGGCATGTCATACAGCAACTGCATCTTGTCGTTGCTGATGTCGATGAGCTGGTGGTTCTGCGGTTGCAGCGGGCCGACGGGGACGAAGCGGTCGATCGACAGCTTGTTCAGCGCGACGAGGTACTTGCCGGCCGGCTTGGTCGAATCGCCTTCCATGGTCATCAGGTGGCCGATGTTGTAGTGCACGCTGATCTTGTCCAGCACCTTGCCTTCGCAGTAGTTCCACTTGGCGACCTGCGAGTCCACATACAGCGAGGTGTAGGCGACACAGGGCTTGCTGTCATACTGGGTATGCAACGGGCCGAGGCCCAGCGATACCTGCGTATGCAGCGCATCCTTCATGCCGATCACCGGAATGCCGTAGGGATCCTTGGATTCGAACTTGCCGGCCTTGATGGCGGCCATGATCTTCTCGAAGCTATACACCGAGACGTGCGTGTCGAGCTTGCCGGCGACGGTCAGGAGCTTGCCATCCGGAGTCACGTCGACACCGTGCGGCGACTTGGGTTCGGGAACCAGGAACAGGATGCCTTCCTTGATCGACGTTTCCATCATCAGCACGTCGTGGCCGTTGATCTTCTTGGCTTTGCCGGCGGCAACCAGTTCCGCGGCCTTCTTCCAGTTGATCACGTGCAGGTAGTCGGTGTCCTTGGCGGAGCAGCCGGCTTCATACGGCGGACGGCCCTTCTCGATGCCGCCGACGTAACGCTCGGAGCAGAAGGAATTGGTGAAGGACCAACCGTCGGATGGGCCCTTGCCGGCATCGGAAAGATCCTGCGAGTAGGGCGGCAGTTCGAGCGAGAACGACTTCGCGGTGTCGATGCGGCCTTCCTTGCGATCGAACTTCCAGTAGGTCACGCCGCCGCGATACTTCTCGTTGAACTCTTCCAGCGGATAGAACTTCTTGTTCTCGAGCGGCGAGGCATACTGGGCGGCCTCAATAATGTATTCGGTGTTGGAGGTGACGAAGGCGCCGCCGTGCTCGGACTTGAAGATCGGGTTGACCACGATCTGCTTGGTCTCGAAGTCGCGCAGGTCGATCACCGCCAGGCGCGGGTTGGCCTTGTCGTTGATGAACAGGAACTGGCCGTCGTATTCGCCGTTGGTTTCCGAAATCGCCGGATGGTGGGTGTCGCCCCAGGTGATGTCCTTGCCGTCGATGCGGCCCTGTTTCAGCACCGCCTTCGAGCTCTCATCAAAACCGTAGCCCTGCCAGGGTTCCGGAGTGAACACGCCGATGTACTTGAGGATGCGCATCGACGGAACACTGTAGACGATGATCTGGCCCGACTGGCCGCCCGAGCTGAAGGCGACGAACTCGTCACGCTTGCCGGTCGGCACATAGGTCTTGGCCGCCGCCAGGAGATCCTGCTGGCTCAGATTGCGCCGTTTCAGCACGTCCTGCAGGCTTTCAGCCGACCAACTGGCCGTGGCCGCAAGGCCCATGCCCGCCGCGAGCAGCAGCGTGGTGGCTTGCTTGCTAAACTGTTTCATTTTGTTGCTCCCATTCCGGTTGATACTTCGAATCACTGCCTTGTCTGCATCCAACTTCCTTGTGCCGCAAGCTTGTTGCCTGCGACAATTTGCCGCACATTCTAAGGCTGCCATGACAGGATTATTCTTGATGTGCGTCAACGTTGCCGAGCCCGGACCAATGATTTTCTGCATATGCCCATAGCCCAGGCTAATTCCGATCGTGAAGTTCGATAAATCCACGGCAGGCACACTGGCCATGCTCGCCCTGTTGATCGCCATCGGCATCGCCGGCCACCATGCCTCACCGCTGCTGCTGCCCAAGTCCGACATCAAGGCCAGCCCGGAGCCGGGCTGTGACCTGCAACGCCAGGCCTGCGCCGCCATCCTGCCCGAGGGTGGCCGCATCGTGCTGTCGATCGCGCCGCGGCCGATCCCGATACTGACGCCGCTGCAAGTCGAAGTGGCCCACAGCGGCCTCAAGGCGAACCGTATCGAGCTTGATTTTGTCGGCGAGACCATGAACATGGGCTACAACCGTGTCGAACTGACCGCGGTGGACACGGACCGCCATGCCGGCGGCGCTTCGCTGCCGGTCTGCGTTTCCGGCGGAATGAACTGGATCGTGACGGTGCTGATCGAAACCGATCGCCATCGGATCGCGGTACCCTACCGCGTCGCTGTTGGCTACTGAGAGCTACTGTTTCGTCGGCCGTTTCAGAAGCTTGCGCTGCAGCGTGCGGCGGTGCATGTTGAGCGCCCGCGCCGTAGCGGAAATGTTGCCTTGGTGTTCGCGCAACACGCGCTGGATGTGCTCCCACTCCATGCGGTCGACGGACATGGGCACGGCGGGGGGCGGCACGATGCCCACCGCCGCCTCCGCCGCGCCGCCGGGGTGGTGGCTGAAGGCCCGCAGCAGGGTTTCGACATCCACCGGCTTGGCCAGGTATTGCACGGCGCCCAGCTTGATCGCATCAACTGCCGTGCTGATGCTGGCGTAGCCCGTCAGCACCACGATGCGGCACGCCGGCAGCATCTCGCGTAGCCGAGGTATCAGGGCGATCCCCGAGGCGCCGGCGAGATTGAGATCGAGCACGATCCAGTCCGGTTCCTCCTGCCGGGCCTTGTCCAGGGCGAGCTCGGGCGTTGGCGCGACGAAAACCTCGTGGCCACGCCGCTTGAGCGCCCGCGTCAAGGCGCCGCTGAAGGTTGCGTCGTCCTCGATCAGCAATATTGCTTGGTTCATGTCCCCGCTGCCTCCTGAGTATCCGCGCGCGGCAATTGGATGCGCGCCCGCGCGCCGCCTTCCGGCGGATTGTCGAGTTCGATGCGCCCGCCGCCGCGCTCCACGGCCGAGAAGGCCAGCAACAGGCCAATGCCTGCGCCACCCCGGCTTGCCGGAAGCGCCTCGCGACCGCCGCGGCGAAGTACCTCGGTGCCGTAGCCGGCGCCTCGGTCGCGAACCGCGAGCATGATCCAGCCGCTGTCCCAGCCAAGCTCGACGCGAATCTCGCCATCGTCGGCATCCGCCGCGTTGTTGAGCAGGCTGGCCAGGGCCTGCTCCAGCGCCGGATCGGGCACCAGGCGGGCTGCCGTGCCGCTGCCGGCGACATGGATCGCGGCGCTCGCCCGCGGCCGCATCGCCTGCCAGCGCGTCACCACCCCGCGCAGCCAATCGGCCGCATCCTGGGCCTGGATGTCCTCGGCGCGAACGACGCCGCCGCGCTCCGCCATGCCGCTGATGATGCCCTTGCAAAGCGCGACCTGTTCGCGCACCAGCGCCAGGTCGGCACGCACATCGGCGTCAAACGAGGGGTCGCGCTCCAGTTCGCCCACCAGCACGGCGATGGTCGCCAGCGGTGTGCCCAGTTCATGCGCCGCGCCGGCCGCCAGGGCCCCCAGCGCAACGACGCGTTCGTCGCGCAGGGCCTGTTCGCGCGCGGCGGCAAGGCGGTGGTCGCGGTCGCGGATCGAGGCGGTCATGCGCGCCACGAACCAGGCGATCATCGTCGCCGAGACCACGAAGGTAAGCCACATCCCGGCCAGGTGAAGACTTGCCGCGCGCTCCGCGTCGCCCACCGACAGCGGCAGGTAGAGCCAGGTCAGCAAGGAATAAGCGAGTATCGCCAGAATGGTCACGACAGCCGTCAGCCGCCCTGGCAATGACAGCGCGGCCACCGCGACGGGAACCAGAAGCAGCGAGATCAGCGGGTTGGCGCCGCCACCCGACAGATACAGCAGCACCGCAAGCGCCGCGAGGTCGACGCATAGTTGGCCGAACAACTCGCCGGGCGGCACCGACGCCGCCTCGGATGCGCGCCACTGCAGCCAGGCGTTGAAACCGGCCAACGCGCCCAACACGGCCAGCATGGGCGGCAGCGGCAACGCCAGACCAAGAACAGTCGGCGCCGACAACACGGCGATGGTCGCCGCCAGCAGCAGCCACCAGCGCAGTAATACGCTGCGGCGCTGGGCAGGGTAGAGGTTTTCGCCGGGACCGGCGGTGGCAAACGCGGACATCGTGCGATTATCCGACACGGATCAAGGAAAGGCGCGCCCTGCCCCTGCGACAATTGGCCGCATCAACCATGGATGGGAACAAAATATGCAGCGCCCCCTGTTATTTATTTTGCTGGCCTTGGGCTTTGCCAGCGCCGTACAAGCGCAGAACCTGGAGAAGGGCAAGGAAATCAACACGACCTGCGCGGGTTGCCACGGCGAAGCCGGCCAGGGTGGATCGAAGGGCGAATATCCGCGCATCGCTGGGCAGCGCGTCGGCTACCTCATCGATCAGTTGAAGTCCTTCCGCGCCAGGACCCGGGTGAATATCCCGATGTATCCCTATACCCAGGAGCGCGAGTTGCCCGACGAGGACATCAAGGATGTCGCCGCCTACCTGGCCTCGATCGAGCTGCCGACCAAATGGCCCGTGTTCAAGGATACCGACGACGCCCTGACGCGGCTGACCCTGACCGAACGGGTGATGATCATTCCGCGCGCGCCCGGCAATATTGCCAACGGCGAAGCGGTCTACCAGAAGAAATGCGCCACCTGCCATGCCAAGAACGGTAGCGGGCGCGGCATGTTCCCGATGCTGGTCGGGCAATACACCAGCTACCTCAAGCGCCAGATCGAGAAATACCTGAAGAACGAACGTCCGCATGACGACACCGAGGTCGGCGGCATTCTCACCACGCTGAAGGAAGACGATGTGCAGGACGTGCTCGCCTACTTGACCTCGATACAAGAGCAACCCTAAGATCGTTCGACCAATACCAAAGGATGATTCATGGCGGCGATAGATCCGCGCCTGCTTTACCTGGATATTCCCGAAATGGACAGGGACCACGAGCGGCTCGTGGCGATTGCCAACAGGATTTCCGCGCTTGTCGAGCGTCCCGACTTCAGGGCCAAGGATTTCGCCGCCGAACTCCGGGAATTGAAGGCCTACACGATCGAGCATTTCGCGCGTGAAGAAGCCTACATGGCGAGCATCGGCTATCCCGGCCTGGCCGGGCACAAGGTCCAGCACGGCAAGATCATCGAGGCGCTGGCGGCGCTTGCCGCCGAAGGCGCCACCAAGGGCGCCAGGATCGCCTTGAGCCTGCGCTTGTTCACCCAGGTGTGGCTGTTTGAGCACATCAGCGGCCACGACGGCGAGTATGCAAAATTCGCCATGGCGAAAGCGCCCCGCTGACAGCGCAAGCCGCGCCGCCCGTCCGGCCGCGAGGCTTCAACCGGCGATGCGCAAGCCTGTCTTCTTGAGGATCGCCGTGCTGTAAAGGATGTCGTGGCCACGGCAGGCATCGCCCAGCAAAACGGCGATTTCCGCGACGCGGACAGCAACCTCCTCGCGGCTCCGCGAATGCACCATGGCGAACAGGTTGTAGGGCCAGTCCGGCAGGCGGCGCGGTCGGCGATAGCAGTGGGTGACGAAGTCCAGCGCGCCGACCCGGGCACCGAGTTCGTCGATGCGCTCGTCGGCGACATCCCACACGGACATGCCGTTGGCCGTGTAGCCGATCGCGTAATGGTTGGGCACCGCGCCGATGCGCCGGATCACACCGGCATCGAGCATGCGCCGCAGCCGCGCAATGACATCCTCGCCGGCAATGCCGAGCGCCTCGCCAATGGCGTCGTAGGGCCGGGAGACGCGCGGCAGGCCGGCCTGGGTGGCGACGATCAGGCGCCGATCGAGGGCGTCGAGATCGGACCTGGCGACGGCCTCAGGCATGGAGCTTCATCTCCACGAAATACTCGCGTTCCTTGGGAAAGGCGAATACCGGCAGACCGGTCACCGCCTCGATCGCCGTTGTGGTCTCGGCAATGCCCTCCGGCGTGGCCGTGGCCAGCACGAACCACATGTTGAGCGCATGCTCACGGCGGTAGTTGTGAGCGACCTCGGGGAAGGCATTGACCTGGTCCGTGACGCGCTCGAACTCCGCCTCCGTCACGCGCATCGCGGCGAGGACGAAGGCGCCACCGGCACGCTCGATCTGGAACATGGGACCAAAGCGCGTCAGCACCTTGCGTTCGAGCATGGCGTCGAGTCGGCGCAACAGTTCCGCTTCGTCGAGCCCGAGCCTTGCGGCCACTTCGCGGTAGGGTTCTGGCACCAGCGGAAAGTCGCCCTGCAGGGCATTGATGATGCGGCGGTCGGTCTCGTCCGGCACCGCCGCGGCGGCTTCAACCACGGGCGTCGACCCGCCGCCGGGCCACGGCATCGTCGAAATAGCGCGCGCCGCACTGCTTGAAGCGGCGGGTGGAAAACAGCACCGTCGCCGGAATTCCGGCGAGCTCGGCAAGCCGCTCAATCACGGGCCGGGCCTCCTCGCGCGAACGGCCGTGCACCATGCAGTAGAGGTTGTAGGGCCAATCCGGCGGGCTGCGCCGGCGGCGATAGCAAAGGGTTACCCCGGGTTCCTCGGCCAGGCGTGCGCCGATGCCATCGACCACGCCATCCGGCAGATCGAACACCACCATGGCATTCGCGCGGTAGCCGAGTTCATGGTGGCGCACGACGACGCCAAAGCGCTTGATCATGCCCTCGTCGAGCATGCTGGCGACGCGGGCCAGCACCTCGTCCTCGGGCATGTACAGGGTTTCGCCCAACTGCCGGAATGGCCGCGGCATGAGTTCCAGGCCGGGCTGCAGCGCGGCGATCAATCGTATGTCTTCGGCATCGGGCTGGCGCAACGGACCCGAGACGGCACTCGCGACCGACTTGTGAGCGGATGCAAGATCGAAACCGAGGTCGATGTGAAACTCGTTCTCCAGCGCCAGGGAGATCACCCGGCATCCGGTATCGCGCTCGATCGCCGCCAGCACGCCATCGAGCGTCGCCTGGTCCGCCGCGGTGACGACGAACCAGAGGTTGTAGCGATGCTCGCGCTGGTAGTTATGGTTCACCTCCGGACGCGCGCTGACCAGGGCGGCGATTTCCTCGATGCGTTGCGGCGGCGCGGCCAGCGCGGCGAGAGTCGAGGCGCCGATGCGGCGCGGTGCGAACACGGCGCCGACGCGGCTGATGGCGCCGCGCTCCCGCAGGCGTTGCAGGGTGGCGAGAATCGCCGTCTCGTCAGCGCCGACTTTCAGCCCGACCTCGGCAAACGGATGGGTGACGACAGGAAAGTCACGCTGCCAGTTGTTGAGCAGCGCGTATTCGAGTGGCGTGTATGGGCAGTCCATGATCAAAACCCGATGCGTGCGGCGCGACTGGTGAAGAAGATGCCGGAGGGCGCCTCGGCCGGCAGGCTGCCGAGTTCGCGGAAATTGCGTGTGTCGTAGATCAGCACGCGATTGTCGTCGCGCGCGGAAATCCAGACGGCCTCGCCGCGCGGGGTGAATTCCATGTGCAGCACGGCCTTGCCCGGTTGCAGGGTCTGCACCACCTGACCGCTGAGCGTGTCGATCACCTGCACCCAGCCGTTGTCGGGGAAGGCGAAGTTAACCCAGACCTGGCGGCCGTCCGGGCTCGCCATGACGAACACCGGTTGGCCCTTGACCGCGACGCGCGCGGTTTCCTTCCAGGTCGAGGCATCGACCACCAACACCTCGTTGCGGCCGATCGCCGGCAGCCAGGCACGCCCGGCGGCCAGCGACCAGCCACGCAGGTGCGGCATCTTGAACACCGGCAGTTTTTCCTCGCCCTTGCCGTACTTGTCGAGGATGCGCCGCGAACCTTTTTCCGGCTGCCAGAGGTCGAGCAGGGCGACACCATCCTCGCCGAACAAGCCGGCAAGGTAGTGGCGCCCGTCGGGCGTCACCAGACCGTCATAGGGCTGACGACCGGCGGGATAACGTTGCGTCGTCGGATGCTTCGGATCGGAAAAATCGGTGACGCGGATCTCGCCACCGTCGAACAAGGCATAGGCGAACTTGTTGCCCGGCACGTCGGCCAGGCCGACGACCTTGGAAAACTGGCCGGGCGCATATTCCGCCGGCACCTCGGCCAGCAGTTCGAGGGTCTCGGCGTCGAAGGCCTTGATGCCACCCGGCGTGTAGTTCTGCGCCACGACGATGCGCCCGTCCTGTGAAATCGAGCCGCCGATCGCGTTGCCCGACTGGATCACGCGCTTGACCAAGCGCGCTTCAAGCAGGTCGATCTTGGAGAGGCCGCCGTCTCGGCCGAAGACGTAGGCATAACGCGCGTCGCGCGAATACACCACCGAGGCATGCGAGAGGTCGCCCAGGCCGCCGATGCGAGCATAGGCGGAGCGACTGGTGGTACTGACCAGGGTGACATGGCCGCTGGCGCGCTCGATGACCAGGCCAAGGTCGCCGGTGCCGCGCAAGGGTGCGCCGGCGCAGGCCGCCAGCAACAGGGTGGCGGCGACCAGCCAGACCAGGCGCGCGGCCGAACTCACTGGGGAAAGCCTTCCATCAGGCGGGCGACGATCCACCGCGCTTCGTCCTCGGCCAGAAAGCGGTGCCAAGGCGGCATCGCCGTGCCCGCGCGGCCGCCAATGATGGTGGCGACCAGGCCGTCCACCGGCTTGTCGGCGAGAGTCGCCGGCAGCAGCGCCGGACCCAGCCCGCCCCGCAGCGTCATGCCATGGCAGGAGCCGCAATCCTGGCGCACCATGTGGATCAGTTCCTTCTGGCGCATCGGCGACGGCTCGGCCGCCGCCAGCGTTGCGCCGGCCAGCAGCACGGCGGCGGCAGGCCCGGCGATGCCGCTATTCGACATGGACCACCCCATTCATTTCCGGGTGCGGTCCGCAGGCATATTCGCATCGGCCGGAGGCCGGAAAGCGACGCTCCCAAACTTCACCGGGAAACATGTGCGTCGACTCAAGCCCGCTTTCCGCCGGAAACAGCACCGACTGCCGGGCGGCGGCAAAAACGGAAAAGAGTGCCGGCAGTGCCGGCACTCCTCGAATCGACCAAGCCAAGCCGCTCACGGCGGGGAGCAACCCGAATTACTGCTTGGTCACCTTGATGTCGCCGTCGGCGCCAATGCCCAGGGAATAGCCCATGGACACATGGTGGAAGCGACCGCTGGCATGGTCGGAGTGGATCGCGAAGCCGAAAGGCACGGTCTTGCCTTCGCCCGGATTCTTGCGCGTGAACGTCAGCGTGTAAGTGTCGCCGCTCTTGCCGCCCTCGACCTTGGCACCGGTCGAGCCGCCGCTCATCTTGCGCTCGGTGGTGACGCTGCCGTCGGAGACCTTGTTGCCCTTGGATGCCCACTGCACCAGTTCGTAGGCGCCTTCCTTGGTGTACTTGGTCTTCTTTTCGTCGGCGCCGGGCATGGTGCGGGCGTCGGTGTGGCAGGTGGCCCAGCAACCGACCTGGGCGCCCTGCGGCACCTTGGCGTCGCCGAAGAGGAGCGTGGCCTTGACGTCGTTGTCCTTGTCACCCTTGTCCGCGCCACCGGCCGGCGCCTTGAAGCTGAGGCGGACGTAGAGATTGCCGGCGTCATAGGCTGCCTGCACGGCGACCGGGAAGTTCAGGGTCTTCGGCGCGCCCTTGGGCTCCAGTTCCTTGGCATCGGCAAGACGCTTCATGTTGAAGTTCAGTCCGCCCTTCTCTTCGTGGCAGCCGACGCAGGACTCACCCTTGCGCAAGCCGGCGGTACCGCTGTGGTCGGACTTCTTGGTGATCCATTCGATGGTCGCCACGCCGGGGTGGAAGACCTGAATGTCGCGCTTGGGCACCTTGCCCCAGTCCGGAGCCGCGATCGCCGCGTGGGAACCGAGGGCGAGCAGAACGCCGGCAACAGCGGTGGAAACGATGGACTTGCTCATGGAATGCTCCTTTCGAACGAATGCGTGGTGGGATTGTGACGATCCGAGGGAAGCCGAAGCTTACTCGTCATCGTCCTCCTTCATGCCTTTCGGCTTGTTGTGGGCGATGCCCTTGTGGCAGTCGATACAGGTCTTTTTCTCGGCGATGCCGATCTTGTGCATCTTGGCGCCGCGCAGCTTCTGCTTTTCTACATCCATGCCGTCGAAGCTGTGGCAGTTGCGGCATTCGCGCGAGTCGTTGGCCTTCATGCGCGCCCACTCGTTCTCCGCCAGTTGCAGGCGGTGAGCCTCGAATTTTTCCGGGGTATCGATGACGCCGGTGATCTTGCCCCAGACCTCCTTGCTTGCCTGGATCTTGCGGATCATCTTGTGCGTCCAGTCCTTGGGCACATGGCAGTCGGAACAGATCGCGCGCACGCCGGTGCGGTTGGCATAGTGGATGGTTTTTTTGTATTCCTGGTACACGTTGTCGCGCATCTCATGACAGCCGATGCAGAACTCCAGGGTATTGGTGGCTTCCATCGCGGTGTTGAAGCCGCCCCAGAAGAAGATGCCGGAGAAAAAGCCCACGACCAGAAGGCTTAGCAGCGAATATTTTGCGCTCGGCCGCCGCAGCATTGCCAGGAGCCCCGATTTCTCATTGTCAGCCATGAAACTTCCCCTATGCGCCAGTGGTTTCTAAAGGCCTACATGATAAGGGGGCTTACGCCCCCTTATCCTTGCTGTCGATCAAGTTTCGATCGCTTAGAAGATGTCCTTCATGGTGTTGTAGACGTTGAACTTGCCGGTCGGGGTGATCATCTTCGGATCGGTGATCACCTTCTTGAGCTTCAAGGTCTTGTCGTCATACACGACGATGGCGGACTGGTCGGTCTTGCCGCCCCACAGCGAGATCCAGACTTCGGAACCGTCCTTGCTGAACTCCTGATGCACCGCGCGACGCAGCGCCTTGGTCACCGGCAGGCCGGAATCCTTGGCCACATCGATCCTGACCGGCGGCTTGGAGAGATCCTTGATGTCATACACGTAGTTCACCTCGGCGTTCTCACGTTCGGGGTTCATCGGCATGTCAGCCCACAGGTGCGAGGACTTCGGATGCGTCTTGACGAACAGGTTGCCCGCGCCGGCGGTCTTCAACTCCTGGACGACCTTCCAGTTGTGCTGCTTGTACTTTGCGTACTTGGGATCGTCGGTCGGGGTCGAGATCAGCGTGATCACGGCATCGCCCAGGTGCCCGGTTGCCCAGACGGGACCGAACTGCGGATGGATGAAGTTGGCGCCACGACCCGGGTGCGGGATCTTCTTGGTGTCAACCAGCGCCGCCAGCTTGCCGGTCTTGGTGTCAACCGCGGCAACCTTGTGGGAGGCGTTGGCCGCCACCAGGAAGTAACGCTTGGTGTAATCCCAACCGCCGTCATGCAGGAACTTGGCGGAGTTGATCGTGGTTTCCTTGAGGTTGTTGATATCCGAGTAGTCAACCAGCTTGATCATGCCGGTTTCCTTGACGTTGATAACCCACTCCGGCTTGATGTGCGACGCGACGATGGAGGCCACGCGCGGCTCGGGGTGATACTCGCCGTCAACCGTGGCGCCACGGGTCGAAACGATCTTCAACGGCTCGAGCGTGCCGCCGTCCATGATCGAGTACTGGGGCGGCCAGTAGCCACCGCCGACCAGGTACTTGTCTTCGTAACCCTTGAACTTCGACACATCCACCGAACGGGCATCGGAACCCAGGCGGATCGACGCCACCGTCGTCGGCTTCTCGAACCACAGGTCGATCATCGTTACCAGGCCGTCGCGGCCCACGGTATAGACGTAGCGACCCGAGGCGGACATGCGGGAGATATGCACGGCATAGCCCGTCTTCAGGATGTGCCAGATCTGCTTGGTGTCGCCATCGATCAGCGCCAGCTCGCCGGTGTCGCGCAGGGTGGTGGCGAAGACATTGCTCAAGTTGATCTTGTTCATCTGCTTGGTCGGACGGTCCTTGACCGGGACCACCAACTTCCAGGAATCCCTCATGTCCTTGAGGCTGAACTCGGGCGGCACATCCGGCGTGTTCTGGATGTAGCGGGCCATCAGGTTGATCTCTTCCTTGGTCAGGATGTCGTCATAGTTAACCATGCCGCCGTCGGTGCCGAAGGCAATGACCTTTTCAAGGCGCGTGGTCCCGAGCTTGAGCGTACCGCCCTCGCTGACCTTGCCGTCCTTGTCCGTCTTTTTCCAGGCCGGCTCGAGGTTCTTGCCGGTGGCGCCCTTGCGCAGCACGCCGTGGCAACCCGCGCAACGCTCAAAATAAATCTTCGCGCCCTGCGCCTTTTCGGCCGCCGTCATCGCCGGCGCGCCTTCCTGCGCAAAGGCGCTGCCCATGGCTCCGGCAACGGCCGACAAGGCAAAAAATCCCAGTAGCTTCCCTTTCATCCTTCTCTCCTTGTGAGTGAGTATTTGGTGACTCGTGGCAGCGCCCTGTAAAAACCTCCCTGGCGCAATGGTGAAAGATTGCGCCGCAACATGATCTAAAACCTTGACCGGCATCAAGTTGCAGCCCGATACGGGCGCGGCGCGCACGATCGGACCCGGAATGTGAAATTCTGCTGAAACCTGCCTGCCCGCCCCTTGCGGCGGCTAGTTTGCTACACTTCGCGCCGTTCGTGGTGCCCAGGCACGCTGTTCGTGAATGGGTGAAACGGGAAGCCGGTGGGAACCTCCAAAGGGTTCGATTCCGGCGCTGCCCCCGCAACGGTAAGGAAGCGCGGGTTCGTCACAAGGCCACTGGGTCATCCCCGGGAAGGCGACGAATCAAGACTTCCAAGCCCGGAGACCGGCCAGGGACAAGGTTGAATGCGCTGCGGGGAGGCAGTGTGCGTCGGCCGCCGGCCATCCGGCAGCTTCCGTCCCGACTCCTCGCCGCACGTTCGTTCAGGCACCCAATCTGGCCCGCGGGGACGCAGGCCGCCAGGAGCGCTCATGTCTCGTTTTGTCACGTCCGGTGCCAGGCCATCCCGCCTGGCCCTTGCAATTTGCCTGCTTCATGCCATCGGCGCGGTTGCCGCCGAACCCGCCATCGACCTCGCGGCGGTCGTCGTCACCGCTACCCGGCAGGCGACCCGCGCCAACGAAGTGATCGCCGACGTCACGGTAATCGACCGGACGGCGATCGAACAAGCCGGCCCGACCACCCTGCCGGCCCTTCTGTCGCGGCAACCCGGCCTGCACGTCACCGACAACGGCGGGCCGGGCAAGTCGGCCAGCATTTTCATGCGCGGCACCAGCGCGGGCCACACCCTGCTGTTGATCGACGGCATCCCCTTCGGCTCGGCCACCACCGGCACGCCGTCGCTGCACAACCTGCCCTTGTCGCAGATCGAGCGCATCGAAATCCTGCGCGGACCGGCCTCCAGCCTCTACGGATCGGACGCCATCGGCGGCGTGGTCCAGGTGTTCACCCGGCGTGGCGAGGGCCCGCCGCGCATCGATGCCTACGCGGGAATCGGCTCGCGCAACACCGTGGAGGCAGGCAGCGGAATTTCCGGCGGCGGCGGCCCCTGGTCCTACAGCGTCGCCGCCAGCGCCTATCGCAGCGGCGGCTTCAACATCGCCGCCGACCCGGTGCGTTATCGCATCGCCAACGGCGCGGTGCCGCGCGACGACGCCGACGGCTACCGAAACAATTCGCTGGTCGGCCGCCTCGGTTACCGGTTCGCCCCCGGTCATGAGCTCCAGGCCCACCTGCTCGAAGCCACCAGCAACAACTCCGTCGATAGCGGCGGCGTGAATGTCGACGCCTACAACCGCGACAAAAGCCGCGTGTTCGGCCTGCAATTGCGCAACCGCCTCGGCACGGGCTGGAACTCGACCCTGCGCCTCGGGCTGGGCGAGGACAACAGCAGCAACTTCGCGCCGGCACGAACCCAGTTCGCCACCCAGCAGAAGCAGCTCACCTGGCAGCATGACATCCGCGTCGGGGCCGGCAGCCTGATGCTGGCGCTGGAAAACCTCGACCAGAGCGTCACCAGCACCACCAACTATGGCATCAAGGACCGCACCGTGCGCTCGCTGATCGCCGGCTACCAGGGCAGCGTCGGCCGGCACAGTTGGCAGGCCGCCCTGCGCCACGACGACAACTCGCAGTTCGGCGGCCACCGCACCGGCTCGCTGGCTTACGGCTACCGTTTCGCCGAGCGCTGGCAGGCGAGGGTCGCCGAGGGCACGGCCTTCAAGGCGCCCAGCTTCAACCAGCTTTATTTCCCCGGCTTCGGCAATGCCGGCCTGCAACCGGAAAAGGCGCGCAACCGCGAGTTCGCCCTGCACTGGGAGGAAGGCACGCGCAGCGCCTCGCTGACCCATTTCGACAATCGCATCGACAACCTGATCGCCGGCAGCCCGGCGGTGAACATCGGCAAGGCGCGCATCACCGGCGCCAGCCTCGCCGGCAGCCTGGCCGCCGGCGCCTGGACCGCCAATGCCGGCCTCGACCTGATGAAGCCGGTCGACGCCAGCAATGGCAACCGCCTGCAACGCCGTCCCGCCGAAATGCTCAAGCTGGCCATCGCCTACGCCGGCGCGCGCTGGCGCGGCGGCGTAGAGCTGAGCGCCATTGGCCGGCGCTACGACACCACCACGCAGGGCAGGATCATGGGCGGCTATTCGGTAAGCAACCTCCACGCCGCCTGCGAACTGGGCCGCGACTGGACCTTGGAGGGCCGCATCAACAACCTTTTCGACAGGGTCTATGAAAACGCCTGGTCCTATGCCGTACCCGACCGGCAACTTTTCGTCGGCCTGCGCTACGCCCCACAATAGCCCGCATGCCGACCCGCCGCCGCGCCCTCCTCGTCATTGCCGTGCTGCTCGCAGCGGGCCTGCTGAGCCTGGCGGGTGCGCTGCTGGTCGGCTCGTATTCGATCGCGCCGGGCGAAGTCTTGGCGCGACTTGTCGGCAACGGCGGCAGCGGCACCGGCGCCGACATCGTGCTCGGCCTGCGCCTGCCGCGCGCGCTGGCCGCCTTCGCCTGCGGCGCCCTGCTGGCACTGGCCGGCGCCCTGATGCAGGTGCTGCTGCGCAACCCGCTGGCCGACCCTTATGTGCTCGGTGTTTCCGGCGGCGCCGCGGTCGGCGCGCTCTCGGCGATGCTGTTCAGTTTGCCGCTGATTTTTGTGCACGGCGGCGCCTTCGCCGGTGCGCTGGCGGCCATGCTCACGGTCTTCGGCCTGGCGCGCGGCGACGGCAGTTGGACGCAGAGCCGCCTGCTGCTGACCGGCGTCATCGTCGCCGCCGGCTGCGGCGCCGGTGTCGCCCTGATCCTCTCGCTGGCGCCGGAACAGAAGCTGCACAGCATGCTGTTCTGGCTGATGGGCGACCTCTCGCACGCCGGCTCGCCCTGGCCGGCGCTGGCCGTGGCGGCGATCGGCCTGGCCCTGGTGATGCCCATCGCGCGCGACCTCAACCTGCTCGCGCGCGGCGACCTGGTGGCGAGCACGCTGGGCGTCAAGGTGCGCAGCCTGCGTGCCGCCGTGTATGCCCTGGGCTCGCTACTCACCGCCGTGGCGGTGACCACCACCGGCAGCGTCGGCTTCATCGGCCTCGTCGTGCCGCACCTGGTGCGCCTGGCAATCGGCAACGACCAGCGCGTGCTGCTGCCCGCCGCCACGCTGGCCGGCGGCGCCCTGCTGGTGGTCGCCGACACCCTGGCGCGCACCGTGATCGCCCCGCAGCAACTGCCGGTCGGCGTGCTCACCGCCCTGCTCGGCGTGCCGGTCTTCCTCTATTTGCTCTCGCGCCAGCCGAAGGGGGGACGAGAGTGAGCACCTTGCTCGAAGCGCGCGACCTCGCCGCCGCCATCGGCGGTCGCACCCTCGTCAGTTGCCTCGACCTCAAGCTCGACGCCGGCGAACGCCTGGCGATACTTGGCCGCAACGGCGCCGGCAAGACCACGCTGCTGCACACTCTGGCCGGCCTGCGCGCGCCGCTGGCCGGCGACGTGAGCCTCTGCGGCGAGCAACTGTCGGCGCTGGCGCCACGGCGCGTCGCGCAACTGCGCGGCGTGCTGCTGCAACAGCAGATCGACGCCTTCCCCGCCAGCGTGCTGGAAACCGCCCTTATCGGCCGCCATCCGTGGATGGAGCGCTGGGCCTGGGAAAGCACGGCCGACGCACGCACGGCGCGCCAGGCGCTGGCGGCTGTGGGCCTCGCGGAACTGGAACAGCGCGACGTGCATACGCTTTCCGGCGGCGAACGCCAGCGCCTCGCCGTGGCCACGCTGCTGACCCAGGCGCCGCGCCTGGCGCTGCTCGACGAACCGCTTTCGCACCTCGACCTCAACCACCAGATTGCGGTGCTGGAACTGCTGGCCAGCCGCGCCCGCGAATCCGGCATGGGCATGGTGATGGTGATGCACGACGTCAATCTAGCGCGCCGTTACGCCGACCGGGCACTCCTGTTGTTCGGTGACGGCAGCGCACAGTGCGGGCCGGTCGCCGAGGTGCTCGACGCGCCGACGCTGTCGCGCCTTTACGGCCATCCTCTGCGCCGCATCGATGCCGGCGGCAGCGACTATTTCATCCCGGAGTGACCATGACTACCGATACCCAGGGCAAGGAAGAACGCCACGTCGCACGCATGCAGCGCAAAAAGGAAATCGTCGACCAGAAGGTGGCCGCCGCCGACCAGGAGCGCGGCGTGCTGCTGGTCAACACCGGCAACGGCAAGGGCAAGTCCTCGGCCGCCTTCGGCGTCGCCGCGCGGGCGCTGGGCCACGGCCTGCAGGTCGCCGTGGTGCAGTTCGTCAAGAGCCGCAGCGACACCGGCGAAGAGGCCGTGCTCGGGCGCGTGCCCGGGGTCCGCTGGCACGTGATGGGCGAAGGCTTCACCTGGGAAACCCAGGACCCGGGGCGCGATGCCGCCGCCGCCCGCGCCGCTTGGGAAGTGGCGCTGGGCTACCTGCGCGATCCGGCCATCGGCCTCGTGGTGCTCGACGAAATGACCTATGCCTTCAAGTACCAGTGGCTGCCGCTGGCCGAAGTGCTGGCGGCCTTCGCCGCGCGCCCGGCGATGCAGCACGTGATCGTCACCGGCCGCGCCGCGCCCGAGGACCTGATCGCCGCCGCCGACACGGTCACCGAAATGAACCTGGTCAAGCACGCCTTCGCCACCGGCGTCAAGGCCATGCCGGGAATTGAGTTCTAAGGCATGCGCCGCTGCCTGGCCCTTGCCGCCGCCCTGCTGGTCGCGCAATCGGCGGCCGCGGCGACGCTGTTCGGCATCGTCAGCGACCGCGCCGCGCCGGTGGTGGCCGAGGCGGCGCGCCGGCATCTGGCCGCCCATCCGCGCGACCGCCTGGTCCTGCGCACGCCGAGCCAGTTCCTGGCCGCCCCGGATCGCGAAGCCAAACGCTGGCTGGCCGAGGCCGATGCGGTGCTGGCGGTGGCCGTGTTCGGCGATCCCGCGCGGCGCCTGAAGGCGCTGTTGCAGGCCCACGACCAGCGCGCCTTGCGCGTCCTGGCCTTCAACGGCGAGCAAAGCCTGTCGCTGCTGTCGCGTTCGGCATCCGGTCGCCTGCACGGCCTGGCGGGCGAGACGCTGCGCGATCTGGCGCAGGAAACCCCGCCACCGGCGGCACTGGAAAAGGCCCGCGCCCACCCCGCGGCCGGCGAATGGCTGGCCCTGCGCCGCATCTGGCAGGCCGGCGGCAGCGCCAACCTGGCCGGGCTGCTGGCCTACCTCAGCCATCCCGTCGCCGTGCCGCCAGCGCCGACTCCCGAGGCCGGCTTGCGCCTGCGCCTGGGCCATGTCGAACTGCTCGACGCGGCGGCTTACGCCACCAAGCCGGGCCTCGAAGCGGGACCGACGCTGGTGGTGCTCGATCTCGCCAACAGCGACCCGGCACCGGCCGATGCGCTGTGCGCGGAAAGCCGTCGGCGTGGCGCGGCCTGCGCGGTGCTGATGGCGCGCTGGAGCGAGCAGTCGAAGAAGGCCCTGGAGAATCTGCCCGACATCCTCGCCCCGGCCCGGCCGTCGGCGCTGATCGTCCTCCAGGACTTCGTCATCGGCGCGGCGGAAGGCCGCGAGGCGGTCAACCGGGCCTTGCAAAAACTTGGCGTGCCGGTCCTGAAGGCGCTGCGCATCACCGAGCGCAATGTCACGCAATGGCATCTGTCGCCCGACGGCCTGCCGCCGGAAAGCGTGCAGTACCGCGTCGCCCTGCCCGAACTGCAGGGCACCGGCCAGCCCGTCGTGGTGGCGGTGGCCGGCAAGGCCGAGATCGACCGCGCCACCGGTCTGGAGATCAAGCGGCCGCAAATCGTCGCCGCCGAGGCCGGTCGTCTGATCGCGCGGGCGCTGCGCTGGCAGAAGCTGGCGCAACTGCCGAACCGGGACAAGCGCGTCGCCCTGATTTATTACAACCACCCGCCGGGCCGGCAGAACATCGGCGCCGACAACCTCAACGTTCCGGCCTCGCTGTTCGACATGCTGCAGGCGCTGAAGGCCGCCGGCTATCGCACCGGCGACCTGCCGGCCACGCCCGAGGCGCTGCTCGACCGACTCATGTGGCATGGCGTGAATCTGCCCGAGGACGATGCCGGCCTGCGCCAGATGGCGCAGGACATCGAGGGCGTGAGCCGCGACGGCTACGCGCGCTGGTTCGCCACGCTGCCGGCACGGGTGCGGGGCGAAATGAGCGACGGCCCGCTCGGGCGTCTTCATGCCGACGTGCTGGAAGCCGAGCGCCAGGGCGAATGGGCGCTGGGCCGCGAGCGCGCCGCCGCGTCGCTGAAGGAACTGCATCACCTGCTCTCGGGCGCCGAGCATCCCCAACGCGAACTGGCACTGAAGTTGATCGCCCGACTGGAAGGGCACTATGCGCGCTGCCTGACCGATGCGCCGCGAAAAGCCCGGCCGCGCTGCGCCGCCGCGGAAGCGCCGAAGTCGCGGCTGACCCGGCTCGGCATCGAAGGCCTGCGCGGCTGGGGCGCGCCGCCGGGCAAGGTGATGGTCAGCGGCGACCGCCTGCTGGTGCCCGGCCTGCGCTTCGGCAACATTTTTGTCGGGCCGCAGCCGCCGCGCGGCTGGGAGGTGAACGAAGAGCTGCTGCACGCCAACACCAGCGTGCCGCCGCCGCACCAGTACCTGGCCTTCTACCACTGGCTGCGGGACGGCTTCCGCGCCGACGCCCTGGTGCACCTCGGGCGCCACTCGACCTACGAATTCCTCCCGGGCAAGGCCGTCGGGCTGGCCGCCGACGACTATCCGAGCATCATTGCCGGCGACATTCCCGGGCTTTACCCCTACATCGTCGACGGCGTCGGCGAGGGCATCCAGGCCAAGCGCCGGGGCCTGGCGGTGATCATCGACCACCTGACCCCGCCGATCGCCACCACGCCGCTCTACGACCGGTTGCTGGTGCTGCGCCAGGTGGTCGAAAGCTACGAGTCCACCAATTCGGAAGCGCTCAAGGCCAAGGCCGCGCGCGCCATGCGCGAGCAGGTCGAGGCGCTGCACCTGCGCTCCGAACTGGAGGCCTCGATGGAGGGCGAGTTGAAAGTGCGTGGTATCGGCTTCGACCAGGTCGACGACGACCTGATGGCCCATGAAATCGGCCACTACCTGACCAAGTTGCAAGAGAAGTTCATGCCCTACGGCCTGCACGTCTTCGGCCGCGACTGGTCGGCCGACAACCTGGAGCTGATGCTGGGCTCGATGCGGCGTGGCGCCAGCGCCAACTCTTCAGTCGCCTTCACGCAGGCGGCGGAAAAACTCGCCGCCTCGCCGAAGGCGGAAATGACGGCGCTGCTGGCCGGCCTGAATGGCGCCTACATCGCGCCCGGCAAGGGCAACGACCCGCTGCGCTCGCCCGACGCCCTGCCCACCGGCCGCAACTTTCACGCCGTCGACGGCGACCTGCTGCCGACACGCATCGGCCATGCGCTCGGCCGCGATCTCGCCGCCAAGGCGAACGGCAAGGCGTCCGCCCAGGGCAGCGAGGCAGTCATCCTCTGGGCCTCGGATGCGGTGCGCGACGAAGGCGTGATGGTCGGCTTTTCGCTGGCGCTGATGGGCGCCGAGCCGGTGTGGAACCCGCGCGGCATCGTCACCGACGTGCGCCTGGTGGCGGACGCCGAGCGGCGCGACGTGATCGTCACCACCTCGGGCCTGTTCCGCGACCTATATCCCAACCTGCTGAACCTGATCGACCGCGCCGGACGCCTGGCGCTGGCGGCCTCGGCGCAAAGCCTGGTGGATCGTGATCCGTCGCTCGCGGAATCCCTGCGCGCCGCGCTGGCGCCCCTGCCCGATGTCCCCTGGGGCAGGCAGCCGATCGCCGCCAATCGCCTCGCCGAGCGCTGGCAGGCGCGCGCGCTGGCCTTGCAGGCCAGCGGCCTGGGCGCGGCGGAAGCCGGCCGCGAAGCCGCCTGGCGCATATTCGGCGACGCGCCCGGAGCCTACGGCGCCGGCGTCAATCGGCTCACCGAGCGTTCCGGCGCCTGGCGCGATCGTGGCGAGATCGCCCGCGCCTATCTGAATCGCATGGGGCACGCCTACGCCCTGGACAATCGCGGCGACGCCGCCCACGCGCCGCTGTCGCTGGCGCTGGCCGACGTGCGCCGCAGTTACCACGGCCGCGCCAGCCACCTGTATGGCCTGCTCGACAACAATGATGCCTTCGATTATCTCGGCGGCCTGTCGCTGGCGGTGGAGAAGCTCTCCGGCGCGCCGCCCGAGGCCGTGATCCTGCAACACGCCGAGCCCGGCCGCGCCGAGGTCGAACCGCTGGCAGCCGCGCTGCTGGGCGAACTGCGCGGACGCTTTCTCAACCCGGCCTGGCTCAAGCCGCTGATGGCGCAGGGCTATTCCGGCGCGCGCACATTCGGCCAGGAGTTCCTCGAAAACCTCTGGGGCTGGCAGGTGACCCGTCCGGACCTGATCCGGAACTGGGCCTGGGACGAGGTCAAGCAGGTGTATTTCGACGATCGCCACCGGCTCGGCCTGCCGGCCTTTCTCAATGACGGGCACAATGCCCATGTCAAGGCGCACATGCTGGCGATCTTCATGGTCGCCGCCGAAAAAGGCTTCTGGCAGACCGACGCCGCCACGCTCAAGTCCATGGGCGGCGAACTGACTCGGCTGGTGGCGAAGAACGGCCTGCCCGGCAGCGGCCACACCGCGCCCGACAATCCGATGTGGGACTGGCTGCGGCCGCGGCTCGATGCCGCCGACCGGCAAGCACTGGATGCCACGCTGGCGCGTGCCCGGGGTTTCAGCGAACGGTCCGGCGCCCGGGCCTCCGGCGCCGGCAAGCTGGCAGCCGCCGCGCCTGCCAGTCCGGGCCCGGCGACACCGCCCGCCGCGCCCGCGCCGCCCGCACCACCCCCGCGCGCCTACGAGCTGAACAAGCTGCCGGCCGACACGCCCACGGCGCACCCGGCGCTGCTGCCGGCGCTACTGCTGCTGTTCCTCGCCGGCCTGGCGCGAGGTCGACTTGCCCCTGTTTCCAATTCCACAAGGAGAAGCCATGACTGAAACACTGAATCTGGCCTGGCTGCACCAGGCCGTCACCTGGCTGCTGGCGCCGGCGCTGGCCGCGCTCGTTTTCGGCTGCGCCGTGGCCGCCGCCGAGGCCGGCATCGCCGTCGGCGAGCGCTTTTGGGGCCTGGCGCGGCTGCGTGCGGGCGGCGACGCCCGGCGCGTGCAACTGATCGCCCGCCATCGACTGGAACGCGCCGACCTGCTGGCGCGCATTCCGCCCATGCTCGGCCTGATGGCCACCATCATTCCGCTCGGGCCGGGGCTGGCCGCGCTCGGCCAGGGCGATCCGGCGCAACTCGCCAGCGCCGTCACCGTCGCTTTCGATGCCACCGTGCTGGGCCTGCTCGCCGGCATCGCCGGCCTGGTGGTCGGCAAGCTGCGCCGGCGCTGGTACGACGAACTGCTGGAGGCCATGGAATGAAGGATGCATCCCTGCCGCGCCACAAACTGCGGCTGTATTCCCGGCTCGACGCCCGCTTCGACGACAGCGACGAGGACCCGCGCGCCAGCCTGGTCAACCTGGTCGATGTCATGCTGGTGTTCGCCTGCGGCCTGCTCGCCGCGATCAGCGCCGGCGCCAAGACCAGTCTGGTGGTGCCGCAGGCGGTCGAGAAGGGACGTGAAATATCCCGCCCGGCGACCGAAGGCGTGGCCGGTGGCGCCGGCTATGCGCGGGTCGGCGAGGTCTTCCGCGATCCGAAAAGCGGCAAGCTGATCCTGATCGAACCGCCCCGCTAACCCGAATCCCTGCCGTTCCAATTTCCCCGCCCCACGTCCCTTCCAGGAGCCGACACCCCATGAACCCGCACCGTTATTCCATCGACGCCATCGCCGCCCTCGACCGCAGCATCCGCGAACGCCGCGACATGCGCCATTTTCTGTCCGAGCCCTTGCCCGATGGCCTGCTCGAACGCCTGATCGAGGCCGCGCATCTGGCACCCTCGGTGGGTTACATGCAGCCCTGGCGATTCATCCGCGTCACCGAGCGCGGCCTGCGCGAGCGCATCCACGAGCTGGTCGAAAGCGAGCGCCTGGCGACCGCCGACGCCCTGCCCAGCCGCAATGAAGAGTTCCGCAAGGTGAAGATCGATGGCATTCGCGAATGCGCTGAACTGCTGGTGGTGGCGCTGATGCCTGAACGCGAACGGCATATCGTCGGCCGCCGCACGCTGCCCGAGATGGACGTGGCCTCGGTCGGCTGCGCCATCCAGAACATGTGGCTGCTGGCGCGGGCGGAGGGCATCGGCCTGGGCTGGGTCTCCTTCTTCGATCCGCTGGCGCTGGCCGATCTGCTGGGCATGCCGGCGGGCGCCCGGCCGCTGGCCATCCTCTGCATCGGCCAGGTCGCGGCCTTCTACCCCCGCCCGATGTTCGAGGATGCCGGCTGGGGAAAACGCCTGCCGCTGGCCGAGGTGCTGTTCGAAAACGGCTGGAAGCCCGGCGCCGGCGTCACGCCGCCGGCCTACTGAGCCGTGATTCAAGCCTGCCCCGCGCTGCTGGTCGCCGCTCCCGCCTCCGGCCAGGGCAAGACCACCGTGGTTGCCGCCCTGGCGCGCCTGCACGCACGCCAGGGGCGGCGCGTGCGCGTGTTCAAGTGCGGGCCCGACTTTCTCGATCCGCAGATCCACGCCATGGCCGCCGGCAGCCCTTGCGAGAACATCGACTTCCGCATGTGCGGCGAGGCCGACGCGCACTGGCGTCTGGCACGCGCGGCGCAAAACGCCGACCTGATCCTGGTCGAGGGCGTGATGGGCCTGCACGACGGCGAACCCTCCGCCGCCGAACTCGCGCGCCGCCTCGGCCTGCCGGTGCTGCTGGTGCTCGATGCCAGCGCCATGGCCGGCAGCTTCGGCGCCGTGGCCTGGGGCCTCAAGCACTATCGCGCCGAGCAGGGCGGCGGCGCGCCGATCACCATGGCGCTGGCCAATCGCGTCGGCAGCGATTACCACGCGCAGCTCTGCCGCGACAGCCTGTCGCCGGATATCGCCTGGTGCGGCGCGCTGCCGCGCGACGCCGACGCCGCCATGCCGGAACGCCACCTCGGCCTGCTGCCCGCCGCCGAGATCGCCGACCTAGCCCAGCGCATCGAGCGCATGGCCGACGCCCTCGCCGCCACCCCCGCTGCCGAGCTGCCGCCCGCCGTCGAATTCGCCGTAGCCTCAGCGCCGACTCTTGAACCGCTCCTGGCGGGCAAGACCATCGCCGTGGCGCGCGACGCCGCGTTCTGCTTCCACTACCCGGCCAACCTCGAATGCCTGGAAGCGCTGGGCGCGCGCCTCGCCTTCTTCTCGCCGCTGGCCGACGCGCAATTGCCGACCTGCGATGCCGTCTGGCTGCCCGGCGGCTATCCGGAGCTGCACGGCCCTGCGCTGGCGGCGAACACCGGCATTGCGGCGGCGCTGCGCGCCCATGTCGAGGCGGGCAAGCCGCTGCTCGCGGAATGCGGCGGCATGATGGCCTGCTTCGACAGCCTGCACACCGTCGATGGCGAGCGCCATGCCGGCTTCGGCCTGCTACCGGGCAGTTCGCACATGCAGAAGAAGCTGGCCGGCCTGGGCATGATCGCCGTCGACCTGCCCGAAGGCCGCATCGCCGGCCACACCTTTCACTACTCGCGCAGCGAAACGCCGCTGACGCCGCTGTGTCATGCGACGCGAGCCGACGGCCGGGAAAGCGAGGCGGTCTATCGCCAGCAACGCCTTACTGCCAGCTACATGCACTTCTACTTCCCCTCGAATCCGGGGGCGACGGCGGCGCTGCTTCGGGCCTGAGGGCGGATCTGTCGCCGGCAGGGATAGACCAAAAAACAATTCCGGCGATATTGCTGAAGTGACGCCGCAGGCCGGCCACAGGCGGAATCGGAGGAGTGGCCGTGCTTGCGTGAGCGTATCAATATTGATACGATGCGACACATGAAACCTGTGCTGGACGTTCGCTTCTTCCGCACCGATGCCGGTGCTGAGCCGGTTCGCGAGTGGCTGAAGGATTTGCCGGCCATTGACCGGAAGACCATCGGCGAGGACGTCAAGACGGTCCAGTTTGGCTGGCCCTTGGGCATGCCCCTGGTCGATCATCTGGGCGGGGATATCCGGGAAGTGAGAATCAGGCTGGACAATCGCATCGCCCGCATTCTCTTCGCCATCGACGGGCAAACCATGGTGCTTTTGCATGGCTTCATCAAGAAACAGCAGAAAACGCCAGGACCGGAGCTTGATCTTGCCAGGGCCAGATTGAAACTGTTGAAAAGGAGATAGACATGGGCAAGAAGAATATTGGTAGCCGCTTCGATGATTTCCTGCAGGAGGAAGCGATCCTTGAGGATGCGACGGCGGTTGCCTTGAAGCGTGTCATCGCCTGGCAAATCGCCGAGGAAATGAAAGCGCAGCAGATCACCAAAACCGAACTGGCCAAAAGGATGCATACCAGCCGGGCTGCCCTTAACCGACTGCTCGACGAGACGGACCCCAGCTTGACCCTGACCACGCTGGCCAGCGCCGCCGCTGCCCTAGGCAGAAAAGTGAATATCCAGTTCGCTGCCGCCTGATTGAAAAGTCCCCTTGGGACGCAGAGCGCTGGCGGAACGATGATGATCGCCGGCAATCGGCCAAAAGCGGTCCGTCAGAGATTTCCCCAATAGCAGTCGTTCAGCCATATCGAGCAGCCGACGTGATGGCTCCACCGGGGTGACTCTGTCCATATGATTTTCGATTGATAAGGAGACCGGGATCGGATAATCTCCACGTCATTCAATACCTTAAGAGCAATTGGACCGTGTCCGTATTGTTTCCAATTGCTTGGCCGTTTCTGCGGCTGAATAACTGCTGGACCTTAGACCCCTCGATCTATGCGCGACCCACGATTTCTTCTGAAGACCCACTACACCCGTAGCCGGGCGCTCGTAATTGGGATTGATCAATATACGCAAGCCCCTCCGCTTGAATACGCAGTAAGTGATGCCGACGAGTTTCGCCAAACGCTTGTTGACTCCCTTGGGTTTGAGACTGACGAGATCACATACCTAGTCAACGAGGCGGCAACTCGACAATCAATCCTGAGGGCATTTCTTCGGTTCTCACGCGAAGACATCGATGTAGATGAGCGCCTAATTGTCTTCTACGCAGGCCACGGACATACACGAACCGGATCGCGTGGTGAAATTGGATACTTGGTTCCCCACGACGCGGATATGGCTGATTTTTCGACATTTATTCGTTGGGACGAATTCACTAGAAACTCCGAGCTTGTCCGCGCCAAGCACATCCTATTCATCATGGATGCATGCTACGGTGGCTTGGCATTGACTAGAAGCATCGGACCTGGCGGTGTTCGGTTCTTGAAAGACATGATGCTTCGGCACTCCCGGCAGGTGCTAACGGCTGGGAAAGCCGATGAAGTCGTTGCAGACTCTGGCGGCCCACTTCCAAATCACTCGGTTTTCACGGGCCATCTACTTGAAGGAATGAGAGGCAAGGCTGCCACCGAAGACGGCGTAATTACGGCGGCGGGACTGATGGCCTATGTGTACAACCGAGTTGCCACCGACAAGAATTCAAATCAGACGCCGCACTACGGTCACTTCGATGGTGATGGTGACCTTGTTCTAATTGCGCCTGGTCTCTCAGCATTAGAAGCTTCTGAAGAGCGAGACGACGACCGCTTAATAAGTATCCCCTTTGCAATGGATGAACCGACGGAAGAGGGAATCCTCGAAAAGGTAAAGCGAGCGAAGAAACTGCTTTCGAACGATTCGAGTGCAATTGAACTACATGACTTGCTTGCTAACGAAGTTCGTCGCTTTCTCTCAATCACGTCCGAAGATAGCTTTCCTACATCAGGACAATTCACAAAGGAAGAAATGCTTGATCGGATCAGCAGGTACGAAGATTCGGCGGCTGACTTATCTTTGTTACTTGCGTGCATCGCGCATTGGGGAAAGACGACTCATACCAGCACTATGCAGAAATGCATTGCTCGCTCTAGTGATCGCCTTGAGTCCCGCGGTGGGCTCACAATTTGGTTAGAGCTTCGCTGGTATCCCTTGATTTTGGAACTCTATACAGCAGGTATCGCCGCGATAGATGCACAGCGCTACGACAATCTTGCGGCCCTTTTTTACACTCAACTACCTAGTAGCGAATATCGCGACAAGAATGACACCTTCGTCGAAGCCATTTCCAACGGACTCCTCGAACTAACTCGCATGAACGCCTTCAAGCAAATCCCAGGACACGAGCGACATTACGCGCCACACAGCGAATACTTGTTCAAAATCCTTCAGCCAAGATTGGATGACACTTTCTTTCTTGGCAAGAACTAGGAAACTGCCTTCGATGAGTTTGAGGTCTTCTTGCCCTCGCAATAGCCGATATCGAAATGGCGAAGAACGGGAGAGTTTGGGGGCCGATCGGTCGCTTTGGCTGGAAGAATCGAAACAGGGATAACGGCCCACTTGCCAGGATCATCAAGGACGCAAGATCGCGGAAAGAATCATGGCCACCGTTTAGGGCTGGAATGTTTGGCGGAGATTTCGAGCGCTTTGACAAGGTGGCAACAGAGTACCTGCAGTTGGTAGGGGGCTTAAATTGGTTCTAAGGTCTAATTCATCATTCCACTGGCCTGCGCGAAAAGCCGCGCAGGCCAGTGAATTCAGATATTGAAAGGCTGCTTTCTAAGATCAGCAGCTTCCGCTTAGGGCACAGACCTGTCGCTGTTCACCACCAGTGCCGGCATCCGGGTGCTGAAGAGCCTGAGCCAAATGTAAGGCCGCGCAAGAGTCGGCGCTGGGGATACGGCGCGGCGTTCAGTTCGACGCTGCCCACGCCTCGAAAATCTTCAGCAGCGCCGGCAGGCCTTCCTCGATCGCCACCGGGCCCGGCGTCAGGATTACCGCCGACTTGATCTCATGCACGCAGCCGCCGCGCACCGCGGGCATCGCGTCCCAGCCGGCGCGCGCGGCGACGCGTTCGGGGCGGAAGTGCTTGCCGCACCAGGAGCCGATGACGATGTCCGGCTGCCGCGCGAGCACCTCGCCCGGGTCGGCGATGATGCGCTCACGCGCCGACTGCTGCGTGGCGCGCTCGGCAAACACGTCTTCACCGCCGGCGATGGCGATCAGTTCCGAGACCCAGCGGATACCGCTGATCAGCGGCTCGTCCCATTCCTCGAAGAAGACCCGCGGCCGCCGCCCGGCGCGTTCGACGATGCGGGCGCCGGCGTCACGTGCGGCGTCGATCTGCGCTTCCAGTGCGGCCACCAGTTCCACGGCGCGGGCCTCGGCGCCGACCAGGCGGCCCACCGTCTCGACCATGGCGAGGATGTCCTCGACGCTGCGCTGGTTGAAGGCATGCACGGCGACGCCGGCCTGGATCAGCTCGCGCGCGATGTCGGCCTGCAGGTTGGAAAAGCTGAAGACGAGGTCCGGCCCGACGGCGAGGATCTTGTTCAGGTCGCCGCTGGTGAAGGCGAAGACCTTGGGCTTTTCCTTGCGCGCCCGGGGCGGGCGTACCGTGTAGCCGCTGATGCCGGCGATGCGATGTTCCTCGCCGAGGGCATACAGGACCTCGACGGTTTCCGTCGTCAGGCAGACGATGCGCTGCGGCAGGCGGGCCATGCTCAGCGCGGCCGCTTGGCGCGCGCCGTCTCCAGGTGCTGGCAGATGATCTCGGTGCCTTCGAGGAAACGCGGCGTGTGGCGCTGGATCAGCGCCGGCGGCACGAAGTAGAGGTTGTCGCGGGCCACCGCTGTCAGTTGCTTCCAGCGCCGCCAGTCGTCCAGCCATTCCGGGCGTTCCTCGCCCATGCCGCTGGCGAGGATCACCTCCGGGTTGGCGGCCAGCACGGCCTCGACGCTGACCTTGGGCGCCAGGCTTTGCAGCCCGTCGAAGACATTGCCGCCGCCGCAAAGGCGGATCGCGTCGCTGATGATCTGGCGGCCATTGACCGTGGTCAGCGGCTGCTTCCAGACTTGGTAGAAGACGCGCAGCGGCTCGCGCTTGGCATAGCGCGCGCGCAAGGCGGCCAGGCGTTCGCGGAAGGCCTGCGCCGCCGGCTGCGCCACGGCCCCGGTGCCGGCGAGACGTCCGTAGCTTTCCAGCGTGGCGGCGATGTCCTCGATGCGGTCGGGCTGGGAGACGAAGGTCGTCAGGCCGAGCTTCTCCAGCTTGTCCATATGGGTCGCCGCATTGCCGCTCTGCCAGCCGATGACGAGGTCGGGCTTGAGCGCGGCGATGGCTTCGAGGTCGAGCCGCGAGTAGCCGCCGACGCGGCGGATCTTCTGCGCCGCCTCGGGATAGTCGCTGTACTCGACGGTGCCGACGATGCGGCTGCCGGCGCCGGCGGCGTACAGCACCTCGGTGATGTGCGGCGCCAGGCTGACGATGCGCTGCGCAGGGGCGGCAAGGCGCACGGCGACGCCGCGATCGTCCTTGACCACGATCTCGGCGCGGGCGCCGCCGAGCAGCAGGCAGAGCAGGATGGGAAGGAGGATTTTCATGAGCGGGTCCAATCGAATTCATCGAGGGCCTGCGCCAGGCGCAACCATTCGGCATCACTGCCGGGCAGGCCGAAGCGCAACGCCGGCGGCTGTTGAAACTCGCGCAGCAGGATGCCGCGCCGCGCGCAGTGCTCGGCCAGCGCCGGCGCCAGCGGCGTGGCGACGTAATGGAAGAGCTCGCCGCCGGCGCGCGAGGCCAGGCCGTGCCCGGCCAGCAGGCGGCCGAGGCGCTCGCTGGCCGCGACCAGCCGTGCGCGCTGCGCCTGCTGCCAGGCCGTATCGCGCAGCGCCTGGGTCGCCGCGATGCGGCTGGGATGGGCCAGCGCCCACGGCCCCAGCGCCTCGGCCAGGCGCGCGCGCAGGGCCGGCGCGGCGCACAGGAAGCCGACGCGGGCGCCGGCGAGACCAAAGAACTTGCCCAGCGAGCGCAGCACAACGAGGTTTGGCAGTTCGCTCCCGGCGAGGGCGGCGACACTGTTGTCCGGCGTGCAATCGGCAAAGGCCTCGTCCACCACCAGCCAGCCGCCGCGCGCGGCCTGGCGCGCGGCCAGCGCGCACAGGGCATCCGGCGCAAAGCAGGCGCCGTCCGGGTTGTTGGGATTGGCCAGCATCACGACGCCGGCATCGCCGACTTCCATCAGCGCCTCCGCATCCAGCTCGCGAACCTCGTGGCCGGCAGCGCGCCAGGCCGGCGCGTACTCGCCATAAGTCGGCGCTGGCAGCACGGCGACGCCGGGCCCCAGCAGGCGCGGCAGCTCGCGGATCGCCGCCTGCGAGCCGGGCAAGGGCAGCGGCTGCGGGTGGCCGTAATAGTCTGCCGCCGCCGCGACCAGCTCGTCATCATCTTCGGGCAGGCGCCGCCAGGCGGACTCGTCGATGCGAACGGGATAGGACCAGGGAGCGATGCCGGTGGACAGGTCAAGCCACTCGGCCAGCGGAATGTCCCAGTGCGCCGCCGCCGAGCGCAGGCGTCCGCCGTGCTCAAGCATGGACGCTCGCCACCACGCCGGCGGCCAGTGCCAGCGCGGCCCAGGCCAGCGAACCGTGCCGCACCAGTGCCAGCGCCCGCTCGATGTCGGCCGCCACCGGCGCCGGGCCGCTGCCGAGCAAGGGACGTGGCTCGACGCGACCGTGATAGATCGCCGCACCGCCCAGGCTGACGCCCAGCGCACCGGCGCCGGCCGCCATCACCGGCCCGGCGTTCGGGCTCGACCATGCCGGGGCCTGGGTACGCCAGCAGCGCAGGGCCGCACCGCCCTGCCCCAGCAGCGCGTAGGTCAGCGCCGTCAGCCGCGCCGGGACGTAGCCGAGCAGGTCATCGGCACGTGCCGCGCACCAGCCAAAATAGATGCGCCGCTCATCCTTGTAGCCCCACATCGCATCCAGGGTGTTGGCGAAGCGGAAGGCCAGCGCCCCCGGCCCGCCCAGCAGGGCCGCCCAGAACAGGGCGCCGAAGACGGCGTCGTTGCCGTTTTCGAGCGCGGTCTCCACCGTGGCGCGCGAAATGTCGCCGGCATCGAGCCGCGCCGTCTCGCGCGAAACCATCCACGATAGGCGCTCGCGCGCCGCGCCGAGGTCGCCCGCGGCCAGCGGCTGCGCCACGGCCTGCGCGTGTTCCTCCAGGCTGCGGCCGCCGAGCGCGAACCACAGCAGCAGCGCGTGCCCGGCCAGCGCCGCCGGCCAGGCGAGCTGGGACAGCAACCATGCGCAGGCTAGCGGCAAGGGCAGCACCAGCAGGGCCCAGGCCAGCGAACCGCGCAGGCGGTTGCCCACGGCAGCGCCCGGCGCCCCGCGCCGCAGCCCGCGCTCCAGCGCACCGGCCAGGCGGCCGAAGCCGACCAGCGGATGCCAGCGGCGCGGCTCGCCGAGCAGGCGGTCGAGCAGGAGGCCAATGGGCAGGATGAGCAATAACGTCGGGGCGGTCACGGATGGGTGGCGGGATAGTCCGCAACAAGGCCAGGAAGGAGATAGCGGATTCTACCGGCGCCACGCACCGCCCCCCGTCGCCTCGGACATTATCCTTGCTTTTTTTCTGTCTAAAAGTGAAAATGCAAGTATATTCTTCTTTCCCCACCCCCGCATGTATCGCCGCCTCTCCATCGACCGCCTGCACGCCCTGGCCGCGCGCTTCCCCGCGCTGCTGATCCTCGGCGCGCGCCAGGTGGGCAAGACCACGCTGGCACGGCAGGCCTTCGCCGGCCATGCTTACGTCGACCTCGAAGACCCGCGCACACGCGAGGCCTGGACCGAGGACCCGCGCTTCCAGCTCGACAGCCATGCCGGGCGCGGCCTGATCCTCGACGAAGCTCAGGCGGTGCCCGAGATCTTCGCCGCGCTGCGCGGAGCCATCGACGCCCGGCGCGATGTGCGAGGCCGCTTCATCGTGCTCGGCTCGGCGCAGCCGGCGCTGGTGCGCGGCGCGGCCGAGTCCCTGGCCGGCCGCGTCGGCGTGCTGGAACTCGACCCGCTGGTGGTGATGGAGACCGCCGCCGCCGATGCCGACGTGGCGCGGCGCTGGCACCGGCACTGGCTGTGCGGCGGCTTTCCCGACGCCTACGCCGCCGGGCCCGATTTTCGCGACTGGCAGGAAGCCTACCTGCGCGCCTACATCGAGCGCGACCTGCCCCAGCTCGGCGTCGCCGCCGAGCCGCTGCTGGCGCGCCGCCTGCTGACCATGCTGGCCCACCAACAAGGCGGGCTGCTCAACGTCAGCAACCTGGCCGCGGCGCTCGGCGTCGGCCACGCCAAGGTCGCGCGCCTGATCGATGCCTTCGAGGCCACCTTCATCCTGCGCCGCCTGACACCCTGGTTCCGCAACGTCGGCAAGCGCCTGACCAAGGCACCCAAGCTTTACCTGCGCGACAGCGGCATGCTCCACCACCTGCTTGACATCGGCGATCCCGACCAGCTCGCCGCCCACCCGATCCGCGGCGCGAGCTGGGAAGGATTCGTCCTCGAGGACCTGCTGCGGCGCGAACAACTGGCACACCCGCAGAGCCGCTTCCATTTCTGGCGTACCGCCGCCGGCGGCGAGATCGACCTGCTGATCGAGCGCGGCGCCAGCCGCCATGCCATCGAGATCAAGGCCGGGCACGCCAGCCCGCGCCAGGCACGGCATCTCGGCGACATGCTGGCCGATGCCGCCGCCACCGAAGGCTGGATCGTCGACCAGGACACGGCGCCGCCCGGCGCCCTCAATCCGGCGGTACGCCGGCGCGGCTTCGGCGACAGCGCGGAGTGGCTGCCGTGAGCGCGCGCGCCCTCATGGTGCAAGGCACGACCTCGGATGCCGGCAAGACGGTACTGGTTGCCGCGCTGTGCCGCATCCTCGCGCGGCGCGGCCTCAAGGTCGCGCCCTTCAAGCCGCAGAACATGGCGCTCAACTCCGCCGTCACCGCCGACGGCGGCGAGATCGGGCGCGCCCAGGCGCTGCAGGCGCTGGCGGCGAACATCGCGCCGCGCGTCGATTTCAACCCGGTGCTGCTCAAGCCGACCACCGACCGCCGCGCCCAGGTGATCGTCCACGGCCACGCTATCGATACGCTCGACGCCCGCGACTACCACGCCTACAAGACCATCGCCATGGGCGCGGTGATGGAAAGCTGGGCGCGCCTGACGGCCGAGTTCGACTGGGTGATCGTCGAGGGCGCCGGCAGCCCGGCCGAGATCAACCTGCGCGACCGCGACATCGCCAACATGGGCTTCGCCGAGGCCGCCGACGTGCCGGTGATACTCATCGCCGACATCGATCGCGGCGGCGTCTTCGCCCACCTGGTCGGCACCCTCGACCTGCTCTCCGAGTCCGAACAAAACCGTGTCATGGGCTTCGTCATCAACCGCTTTCGCGGCGACATCGGCCTGCTGCAATCCGGCCTCGACTGGCTGGAGCACCGCACCGGCAAGCCGGTGCTCGGCGTGCTGCCCTACCTGCACGGCCTGATGCTCGACGCCGAAGATGCGATCGCCACCCACAGCGCGGCCAAGCCCGACACCCGCCTCAAGGCCGTGGCCATCGCCTACCCGCGCTGCTCCAACCACAACGACCTCGACCCATTGCGCCTGCACCCGGAGGTGGATTTCCGCTGGATCGGCCCCGGCGACGCGCTGCCCGCCTGCGACCTGGTGGTGCTGCCGGGCTCCAAGGCGGTGCAGGCCGACCTCACGTGGCTGCGCGAACAGGGCCATGAAGCCGCAATCCAGCGCCACCTGCGCTACGGCGGCAAGCTGATCGGCATCTGCGGCGGCTTCCAGATGCTCGGGCGGCAACTGCACGATCCGCGCGGCATCGAAGGTGATGCCGTGAGCATTGCCGGCCTCGGCCTGCTGGATTGCGAAACCGAGCTGGAACCGGAAAAGCAACTGCGCAATGTCGCGGGCGCCTTGTCGCTACCGGGCACCCCGGTGGTCGCCGGCTACGAGATCCACATGGGCGTGACGCGCGGCCCCGCCCTGGCCCGCCCTGCCGCGACGCTCGACGGCAAGCCGGACGGCGCCATCAGCGAGGACAAGGCCATCCTCGCCAGCTATTGCCACGGCCTCTTCGACACACCCGAGGCGCTCTCCGCCCTGCTCGCCTGGGCCGGCCTGGCCGGGCCGCAAACCGTGGATTTCGCGGCGCGGCGGGAGTCCGATCTGGAGCGGCTGGCGGATGCGGTGGAAGGGGCGATGAAGCTGGAGCGACTGGGCATGGGCTGAGGGTGGGCTTCTGCCCAACGCCGTCGTTGGATACTCGCTGACGGCAGCAGGCTATGGAAACCTGGACAGCGGACTTGGCGCCGACTCACCCAGCGCCAGTTCTCAGACCACCCGATCGCCGCGTACCACGCCTCTGCATAGGTATTGCCGCGAGGGTGCATCCGATAACTTCCAGCCTTCAATCCGGTTGAAGCCCACCGTTTGAAGCATCGCGCCCAAGGCGTGCAAGGTCGGCGCCCAGCGATTTTCCACCGCGTTGCCAAGCTCCGCATTCGCGTAATACTCGAGCAGCATTTGGCCATTCGGATAGCCGCAGCCGATCCCGCCACGATACGGGCTGAAATTGTCGACAATCGCCGCCTCAACATGCAAGCTGCGGTCGCACACGGCGGCCAGCCTTTCCAGTCCCAGCAAGGGATGCCGCAACTGGTTGAAAACCCCGAACAGGAAGATGACATCAAAGCGCCCGAGAGTCGCCTCGGCAACGTCGTAAACAGACATCGTGTAGCGCTTGCAGACGGACTCGTCGAACCCGAGTGCCTCGCGACAGACATCAAAGTTCTCCCAATTCCGCCATGGAATGTCGGCTGCAACCCCGAGTCCGTCCGACAGGTCGTCAATCGCGACCACCTCCCGGGCGCCTCGCCGGAGCGCTTCGAAGGTCCAATAGCCATCCCAGGCGCCGACGTCCAGCACACGCAACCCGTCCATTCGCTCGGGCAGATCATAGGCTTCCGGATTCAGAGGCGCCCACCCCGGCGTCTCGATATTGCTGCGCAGCGGAATCCGGTGATACCAGAACGGACTCGCGATAAAACGCTGCTCGAGCTTTTCCAGCCATGGACCATCGTCGGTGGTCTGGCGGTTTCCGGTTGGCTCCGCCAGACGCGTCTGAATCGGCGGGGTGGTCTGCGCCAAAGTCACCTGAAAGTCCTTCGGTGGCGCAGGGTTGGCATCGATCCACGTCTCCGGTGCATCGCAGGCCCCGGCCGCGTGAGCGGCCTCGAAAAGAGCCTGCCGAACCGCGGCGATGACAGGCTCCCAGTCACCAAGAACAGACTGACGAAACAAGCGCATCGTCGGATACCAGGGACTATCCTCGGCACGAGTGATCAGCCAGCGCCAGTCGGGATAAGCCGACAGCAATGTCCAAACTTTCTTGCCCAGCCCGCCGGCCAGGTGCGTAACCGAGGTGCAGACGGTGATCACCAGGTCGAGTTGATCAATGATCGCCGCCGTGTCTTCGAAATCGTCCACATCGCCCATCGGATCGATCCAGCCTCGTCCCGCGACCAGGTCGTCCATCTCGTCCGGGCGTCCATCCTTCTGCAGGGAAACCCACTGAATCCCCGGCACCGAAAACAGTGGCGCAAGAAGCTCAAAGCTGATCGAGCGCAGGCTGTCATTGACGTGAAGTGCCTGGCCCGCCCAGACAATGCCGACACGCAAAGGACGTCGCTCGCTGTCAACCGGATCGACAAAGAGCGCTGACCAGCGTTTGCGCGCCACCACCGGCACGAAAAGATAGGGAATCTCGGCAGGGATGTTGTCCGGGGTCGTGCCGAACCGGTAGGGCAGGGACGCCATATGACAGTACAGGTCATAGTGCATCGGCATTCTGCACACGACCGTGATTTCCGGGATTTCCTCGAGGAGCCTTCTCAAAGGCTTCGGAACGACGACGATGACCTTGGCCGCGGTGGCGGCAGCAAGGCGGGCGTAGCGGACAAACTGCAAGGCATCCCCGAATCCCTGCTCGTGCTGGATCAGCAAGGTCCTCCCGGCAAGATCACCGCCGTCCCAGGCGGGCGCATTGAATTCCACTCGGCGGCGACCGCTCTCGGTCAGCCACCGGGCTTCGTGATTGATCCAGCCCTCCGCATAGTTCCCGAGCAAAAGTTGCAGAAAGCCAAGGTTGCAGCGACTTCGGGCGTGATCCGGTTGCAGTTGCAGGGCCTTCCGGAAAGCGAGTTCCGCATCGACATAGCGCCCCGTACAGTGACAAATCCAGCCGAGGTCGCAATAGGCCTCCGCAAGCGACGGATCGAGTGTCAGTGCATGCCTGACCATCCGCTCGCCGACGTCGAACACGTGCCGTGCAGTGGCAATCCGGCCACGCGCGCGAAAAGCATCGGCCGACTCCGGATGCAAAGACAGGGCGTGTACAAGGATTGCATCGGCCTCGGCATCGCGCCCCATGACATAAAGGATCTCGCCAAGCGCCAGCCGCGGAGCCAATGCTGTTGGTTCAAGCGCGACAGCTCGACGCAGCAGACGCTCCGCCTCCGGAAAACGCCCCTGTTCTCGCAAAAGGCGCGCTTCATCGCAAAGCAGCCCGACCTCCTTCACGCCGGCCTCCGCGCTGGCGGCACGGCAACGGTCAACGGAAGCCATCGAAGGATGCGGGCAACAGGACATTCAAAGGGGTGCAAGCTTCGGTCTTCTTCGGCGCTTTTCCACCACCTCCAGCGAATGCCAGCCCCAACGGCCAGCGTACTTTTCGGTTGCATCGCGCCACATTGCGCATGGTTCAGTCTCCTGATGGTACTGCCGGCAAATTGGAATCTGTGCGTACCCTGCATGAAAAGGACTACTCCAGCCACTTGTTCGGGGCGCTCGCGTTCTTGTGTGGACTATCGCCGATGCGCCCGGACAGCGAGTTGAAGGAGTTCATCCACTTTTGCATCAGGCTCATGACGATCGTCGCTGGTGCGATGCTCCCGCGCCGGGTATTCGCCGTATTCGGTAGGCCCGGTTCGGCCGGCCATGTGAAATCGCCGTCCCACCAGCGCCGACTCCCGGCCCCGACCCGGCACCGAGCCACGCGCGGCAATGGGCCAGCCAGGCAGCACGGCTTAGCCGCCACCAGCCTTCAACTCCAGTGGCAGCCCAGCCACGACCAGCGTGACACGATCGCAAAGCGCCGCCACGGCCTGATTGAGCCGTCCCTGTTCGTCGGCAAACTGGCGCGCGAGTTCGTTGATCGGCACTACGCCCCAGCCGACCTCGTTGCTGACCAGGATCACCCGCCCCGGCAAATCGCCCAGGGCTTCGAGCAAGCGGCGGCGCTCGGGTTCGAGGCCGGGCCCGAGCAGCAGGTTGGAAAGCCACAGCGTCAGGCAATCGACCAGCAACAGGCGGCCCGGCGCCACCTCGCTCCGTAGCGCGTCGGCCAGGTGCAGGGGCTCCTCGACCGTGCGCCAGTGCGCCGGGCGGCGCTCGCGGTGATGCGCGATGCGTTGCGCCATTTCACCGTCGCCGATGGTGGCCGTGGCGATGTAGGCGACGGCCAGCCCGGATTCCGCGGCGCGCCTCTCCGCCAGGCTGCTCTTGCCCGAGCGCGCTCCGCCGACGATGAGTTCGATGCTCATGGCGGAAAGCCTAGCACGGGGAAAGCGATCTTTCGCTAAAGTAGGGCCAGCCACACACCGGAAAAGGAATGCCATGGTCGCCTCCGCCAAGCCCGCTCGCAAAGCCCCCGCACGCCCACGCCGCGTCCACTCCACGTCGGCGCCGGCCACTGTCGAACCGGCGGAAAACGGGCTGGTGGACCAGATGCGGGCCATGGCCGGCAAGGTCCTCGACGCCGGCGCGGCCACGGTGGGCGCCGCCTCCAGCCTGAAGGCCGCCGCCGGCGTGGCGCGCGCCTTGAGCCGGGGCAAGCCGATGGAGGCCGCCGCCGACGTGCTCAAGGCGGTGATGCCGGGCCTTTCCGAGCCTGGCGTCTGGGCGCGCACCGGCGCCGCGCTGAAGCGCCTGCGCACCGCCGCCGGCCTCACCGTCACCGAGGTCGGCACGGCGATCAACCTCAAGGACCCCTCGCTGATCGAGGCCTGGGAAACCGGGCGCATTGCCGTGCCCTTCGAGCTGATCCTGCGCCTGGCCGCCGTGCTCGGCCGCAACGACCCGATCGGCTTCGTCATGAAATTCACCCGCGCCTCGAATCCGGATGTCTGGCGCGCACTTGAGAATCTCGGCGTCGGCAAGCTGCTGATCCAGTCGGCGCGCGAGCGCGAGTTTGCCAACATTTACCGTGCCGACGACGAGGCCCGCAAGCTGAGCGACGAGGAATTCGCCGAGGTGCTGACCTTCACCCGCGCCGCCTTCGAAATGGCCATGGCATTTCGCGGCCGCAAGCCCGGCGGCACCCGCCGCGCCACGGCGAAAACCTAGCGCCAGGGCGCTGTGGCATCAGCGCCGTCCGCAAGAAATACCGTCCCCGGCTTTGCCGGAGACATGACTCTCAGGCCTGTCGCGCAAAAACTTCGTCGGCCCGCGTGAAGGCCTTGAATTCCAGGGCATTGCCGTCCGGGTCGAGAAAGAACATGGTGGCCTGTTCGCCGGGCTTGCCGGCGAAGCGCAGCGTCGGCTCCATGAGGAAGCGGATGCCGGCCTGCCGCAGTCGATCGGCAAAGCGCCAGAACTCCTCGGGCGGCAGGATCGCGCCGAAATGCGGTATCGGTACCGCGTGGCCATCGACACTGCCCTCGCAGGCCGGGCCCGCCGGCTTGCCGAGGTGGGCCGAGAGCTGGTGGCCGAACAGCTCGAAGTCGATCCAGTGGTTTGTGCTGCGTCCCTCGGCACAGCCAAGGCGGCCGACATAGAAGTCGCGCGCGGTGCCGATGTCGGTGATCGGAAAAGCGTAGTGGAAGGCAGTCATGCGCGGCTCCGGCCGGGTTGGAATTCGGCCCATTATCCACGCCCCGACCACGCAATCCAATGATGATTAGAATAGGGAAAACCACAAGGAGGAGAAAACCATGGAACGGATCTGGCTCAAGAGTTATCAGGCAGGCGTGCCCGCCGAAGTCGACCTGAACGAGTTCATGTCGATCGGCGATCTGTTCGCGAAGAGCGTCGCGCAGTACGGCTCGCGCAAGGCCTACATCAACATGGACAAGGCGCTGACCTACGCCGAGCTGGACAAGCTTTCGGCGAATTTCGGCGCCTATTGCCAGTCGGTGCTGAAGCTGCCGCGCGGCAGCCGCATCGCGCTGATGATGCCCAACCTGCTGCAGTACCCGGTCTGCCTCTACGGCGCGCTGCGTGCCGGCTACACCGTGGTGAACTGCAACCCGCTGTACACCGAGCGCGAACTCGAGCACCAGCTCAAGGATTCCGGCGCCGAGGCCATCGTCATCGTCGAGAACTTCGCCAAGGTGCTGGAGAACGTGGTCGCCAAAACGCCAGTCAAGCATGTGATCGTGACGCAGTTGGGCGACATGCTCGACTTTCCCAAGCGCATGATCGTCAACCTGGTGGTCAAGCACGTCAAGAAGATGGTGCCGGCCTGGCACATCGCCAATGCCATCGAGTTGCGCGACGCGCTGATCGAGGGCGGCCGCCACCCGCTGAAGCCGGTCGAGGTCGGCCACGACGATCTCGCCTTCCTGCAATACACCGGCGGCACCACGGGCGTCTCCAAGGGCGCGATGCTGACCCACCGCAACATCATCGCCAACCTGCAGCAGGCCCATGCCTGGATCAGGGACGCCGTGCAGGACAACGAGATCATCATCACCGCGCTGCCGCTGTATCACATCTTTGCCCTGACGGCGAACTGCCTGACCTTCTTCAAGATCGGCGCCACCAACATCCTGATCACCAACCCGCGCGACATCCCCGGCTTCGTCAAGGAAATATCCAAGTACCCGTTCACGACCATCACCGGGGTCAATACGCTGTTCAATGCCATGATCAACAATCCCGACTTCGCCAGGATCGACTTGTCCAGGCTGCGCTTGACCCTGGGCGGCGGCATGGCGGTGCAACGCGCGGTGGCCGAGCGCTGGAAGCAGATCACCGGCGTCACGCTGATCGAGGCCTATGGCCTGACCGAGACCTCCCCCGCGGCCACCATGAATCCGCTCGACATGCCCGAGTACAACGGCTGCATCGGCCTGCCGATCTCATCGACCGAAGTGACGATTCGCGACGACGACGGCAAGGACCTGCCCATGGGAGAACCCGGCGAACTCTGCATCCGCGGCCCGCAGGTGATGAAGGGCTACTGGAACCGCCCCGACGAAACCGACAAGGTGATCATGGCCGACGGTTTCCTGCGCACCGGCGACGTGGCGATCATGGATGCCAATGGCTATTTCAAGATCGTCGACCGCAAGAAGGACATGATCCTGGTGTCGGGCTTCAACGTCTATCCCAACGAAATCGAGGACGTCCTGGCCATGCATCCGGGCGTGCTGGAATCGGCGGCGGTGGGCGTGCCGGACGAGAAGACGGGCGAGGCCATCAAGATATTCGTCGTCAAGAAGGATCCCAACTTGACGGAGGCCTCGATCATCGAGCACTGTCGCGCCCACCTGACCGGCTACAAGATTCCGCGCCACATCGCGTTTCGCACCGAACTGCCGAAGACCAACGTCGGCAAGATCCTGCGCCGCCAGTTGCGCGACGAGAAGGCCTGAGCCACGCCGCCCGCAGGGCCGCCCCAAGGGCGGCTCAGCCATCAACCTGGAGCGGGCCGAGCCCGCGAACCACAGTCACCCCATCCCCTGCGGAGGGGTTGGGAGGAGGGTAGTCAAATGAGCGAGATCCGGGTCGTCCGCCCCCACCACACCACGCTGAAAAAGGCACTCAAGGGCGCCGAACACATCGCCGAGGAGCTCGGCGAGGAGTTCTCGCTCGACCACGAATGGGACGGCCACACCCTGCGCTTCCAGCGCATGGGCGTTTCCGGCCACATCGAGGTCGGCAAGAAGGAGATCGAGGTTTACGTCAAGCTGGGCTTCCTGCTGATGGCGCTGGGCCCGCGCATCGAGCACGAGATCAACCGCTTCTGCGACGAGAACTTCGGCCCGGCTTAGGACCCGGACCGGCAGGAGTCGGCGCCGACGACACGGCGCCGATGGTGGCGACAGGCGCCGCCCTATCCCCAGAAACGACGGAAGAAGCGCCCCAGCCCGGAGCCCGCCTGGGCTCGCTTGGCGTAGGTTTGGGTGTAGGCCTTGTCGGACACCAGGATGTGGTTGATCAGCCAGTCCTTGAGGAAGTGCACCATTTCCAGCGCAACCGGCTTGCCGCCGATGATCTTCGCCTTTTCTTCGGCCACGCGGGAAACGAAGTTGTCATGTTCCACCTTGTGCTCGGCAAAACCCGCGTAACCGAGTTCGCGCATGAAGATTTCCTCGGCGGTGAAATGAGTGATCGTGTATTTCTCGAGCTCTTCGATGATCGGCAGTGCCTGTTCGACCGAGACCCGCTTCACCACCGCGACCCAGACCTGATTGATCAGCTCGATGAGCACCTGATGCTGCTCGTCGATTTCCTGCATTCCCAACGCAAACTCATCCGACCAAGCGACCAACGCGGCCATCCTCGACATGGCGCCATCCTCCACACTCAAATAGTTTAGACATGCAACACAGCGGTGGAGTCTCGCACCGTGGGCACGACAAATACTTGATTCTTCTCAAGGGCTACTGATTTTCTCCCGAGCCCATGGCTCGCGAAGGCGAGATCGCGGAAGGCCTCCCGATCCCGATGCCGACGGACGACAGCCGGGCGCGACGCGTCACCAGGGACGCGCCGGCCATCGATGACTGCCTCAGCCCTTGAGCGATTTCACCAGGTCGATGTATTGCTGCATCGCGTCCTCGGCGTCGGTGCCCTTGACCGCTGCCCAGGCGTCATACTTGGCGCGGCCGACCATGTCGGTGAAGCCGGGGCGCTTGCCTTCGACATCGCCCTCGCTGCCCTGCTTGTAGAGCGCATAGAGCTGCAACAGCACGTCGTTGGAGGGCCGCTCGGGAAGCTTCTTGGAATCGGCCGCTGCCGCTTCGAACTTCTTCTTGAGATTGCTCATGTCGTCGTCACCGTCAAGGAATGGTCGCCGGGATTCGGCTGGATTATTATATGTCTCCGGGCAAAGGACCGGAGACGGTATCCCCTTGAGGGATTTGGCTTCACTATTTCGGGAATACCTGCATGCCACGACGCGAAAAGATGTCCGCGGTTGATACGGCCTGGCTGCGCATGGACCGGCCGACCAACCTGATGATGATCCTCGGCGTCATGGTCTTCGCCCGGCGCATGGACTTCGACCGCCTGCGCGACACCGTCGCCGCGCGCCTGGTGGCTCGCTACCGGCGCTTTCGCCAGTGCGCGGTGCAGGAAGTCGGCGGCGCCTTCTGGGAAGACGACCCCGATTTCGACATCGATGCCCACCTGCGCCGCCGCGCCCTGCCCAAGGGCTCGGGCAAGGCCGCGCTGCAGGCGCTTGCCGGCGAACTCGCGGTGCAGCCGCTGAACGCGGGCAAGCCGCTGTGGCGCTTCGACCTGATCGAGGACTACGAAGGCGGCTCGGCGATGGTGGTGCGCATCCATCACAGCATCGCCGACGGCATCGCCCTGGTCGGCGTGGTGCTGTCGCTCACCGACCCGTCGCCCGAGGCGCCGCCGCAAATGGCACCGCAGGCATTGCGCGACGACGAAGGCGAGGTCGACGAACCCTCACGCGGCCTGCTCGAAACCCTGGCCGAGTCCCTCGGCACGGCCTTCCATGCCGGCAGCGACCTTGGGGCAAAGGCGCTGAGCCTGGCGCAGGATACGGATCGCCTGCAGACCTACGGCCAATACGGCATCGGCTTGCTGGCCGAACTCGCCAAGCTGCTCGCCATGCCGCCCGATTCGCCGACCAGCCTCAAGGGCCACACCGGCACCGTGAAGTGCGTGGCCTGGGCCGAGCCGATGCCGCTCACCGAAGTCAAGGCGCTGGGCAAGGCGCTCGGCTGCTCGGTCAATGACGTGCTGCTCTCGGCCGTGGCCGGCGCGATCCGTGCCTATCTGCAGCAGAAGGGCGAAAGCGTAGCCGGCGTCGAGGTACGGGCGATGGTGCCGGTCAACCTGCGCTCGGCGCGCGACGAAGGCACGCTGGGCAACCGCTTCGGCCTGGTCACGCTGGCACTGCCGATCTGGGAGGGCAATCCCTTCGCGCGGCTGTTCCTGGTGCGCGAACGCATGAACGAACTCAAGCACTCCTTCCAGCCGCCGCTGACACTGGGCGTGCTGGCCGCCGTCGGCCTGGCGCCGAAGCTGGTGCAACAGGCTTTCCTCGACATGCTGGCGGCCAAGGCCAGCGCGGTGATGACCAACGTGCCGGGACCAAAAGAGCCGCTCTACCTCGCCGGCAACCGGCTCGACCAGTGCATGTTCTGGGTGCCGCAGTCGGGTGACATCGGCGTGGGCGTCTCGATCCTCAGCTACAACGACGCGGTGCAGTTCAGCCTGATCAGCGATCGCCATTTCATCCCCGATCCGGACAGCATCACGCCGCTGTTCGCCGCCGAGTTCGAGAAGATGCTGCTGGCGCTGCTGATGCTGGAATGGGACCAGCCGCTCGACCCGATCCTGGCCGAGGAAAAGCTCTTCGGCCGGCGCATCACCGGGGTTCCCGCGACGCGCAAACCGGCGCGGCGCAAGGCGGCGCCGGAATCCGCAGCCACAGCCGCCGTATTGCCAGCGCCGACTCCTGAACCAGCGGCCGGCCGACGGATACCGAAGCGCTTCCGCAAGTAAGCCCTACTCTTCTTCCAGCTCCGCCTTCGCCAGCTCGACGTCGAGCTTTTCCATGGCCTCGACCGGGGTCGCCGCGGCGGCCTTTTCGTAGAAACCGACCGCGTCGTCCATGCGCTTGTCGCCGAACAGCAGGACCAGCGCATTGGCATACTCGATCCGGGCGATCGCCGAATCCGGCAATATTTTCAATGCCGTATCGAAGTGCTTGATTGCGACTTCCCTGCTCGCGCCGTAGGTGAGCTTGCCGACCATGGCGCCCATCTTGTCCACCACCTCGGCATGGTAGGCACCCAGCGCGATATGCGCCTCGGCATGCTTCGGATCGAGCCGTAGGCTTGCCTCCAGCGCCGACTTGATCCGGCCACCCAGGCCGTCGGTCAGCGCCTTGAGCACCGAGATGCCCTGGCTGTAACGGCCCAGCGCGTAGGCCTGGAAGTAATGCCCGTTGACGTTTTTCGGCTGTGCGCGCTGCAGTTCGTCGCTACGCGCGGAAATAGCCTGAAACAGCTCCAGCTTGCGCCTGTCATCATCCTCCAGGTAGGTGGCGTAAATCATCGCGGCCTTGTTGGCGGCGGTGTAGCCATCGAGACCGGCGGCGAGCCCCGCTTCGAACGCGGTCTGGAACTCGCCCTGGTGATACAGCCGCCAGGCCTCCTGCACGGCGGGATCGGCGGGGAAGGGCTCACGATCGCCGCGATGCAGGCGTTCCCAGTTGTTTTTCAGCGCGGCTCCGGCGTAGACGAAGGACTTGTCGGCGTGCGGAAACTTCTTCCAGGCTGGACTTGCGGTTTTGGTCCTCATCGTTTTCTCAGTCGGTCAGGTAGGTCTTCGACACTTCCTCGAACAGCTTGCGCGAACGCCCCACGAGGTAAGGCGCGGCCAGCGCCATGACCTGGAAGGCGCCGCGCGACAGGCTGTTACCGTCGATCTTCTTGCGCGGATCGCTGACGAACTCGAAGGACAGCCAATAGGTCGCGACCACGGTCATGTTGGTCGCCAGCGCCTGGATCTCCGCCGGCGTCGCCCGCATGTCGCCGGTGGCGACGAGCCCCTTGCAGATCGCCGTCGCGGTGCTGACCTTGCGCGCCACGATGCGCTTGAAGTGGGTTTCGATGACGCGGTTTCGTGATAACAGTTCGTTGATGTCGCGGTACAGGAAGCGGAACTTCCAGATAGACTCGAAAATCAGGTGCAGGAAAAGCCAGATGTCCTCGACGTTCGGCGCCCGCCGTGTCGGCGCGGCCAGGGTGTCCTCAATGTCACGCTCGAAGTCGGCGAACAGCGACTCGATGATCTCGTCCTTGTTGTGGAAATGGTAGTAGAGGTTGCCCGGACTGATGCCCATCTCGTCGGAGATCAACTGCGTCGTGACGTTCGGCTCGCCGAAGTCGTTGAACAGCACCAGCGAGGTTTCGAGGATGCGCTCGCGCGTGCGGCGCTTGGGCTTTCTTTCCATCAATCACCAATCTCAAGCAATGAACCGAGAATAGCAGAAAGCATGGGCAGGGCCGTCAGCCGGACCGCCTCATGCCGCACGGGGCCTGGCCTGCATGCGCCGCACCGCCCGGGCGAGGTCGTCGAGCGTGTCGGAAAGGCGCAGCGCGGTAAGCCCCATGTTTCTGGCACGGTGCCGCTTCAGTTGCCCCATGCGCCGCGCCAGGGAACGGTGCGGATCGGCGAGGACATCGAGGTTGATACTCACCCCATGGCGGGCCAGCTTGGGCGCCAGTTCCCCGTGGCGACGCAGCAGTTCCTCGCGCGTCTTGCGATAGGCCTGTTCCGAGAGCCGCTTGCGGTCGGCATAACTGAAGATGTTGGTGAAAAACATGTCGGCATCGTCGCGACCGGGCTCGAACAGGATGACGTCGGCGTCCTTGTACTCGATGTCGTACTTGGCCAGGCCGGTCTTCATGCGCGAATGGATGATGGCGCGGAAGGTCTGCGCCAGGACCACGGGCAAGCCGCCGTCGACCAGCTTGCGCTCCCGGCTATGCCGTTCGTGTGCGGCATGCCTGGCGTCGAAGGGCACCAGGGGGTTGATGCAAAACACCAGACGCGCCCCGGCCTTGAGGGCGACGGACGCATGCAGCGTCTTTTTCAGCGCGCCATCGACATACCAGCGACCATCGATCTCGACCGGCGGGTACAGGCCCGGCAAGGCAGCACTGGCCTTGATCGCGGTGGCGATCGGCACATGCTCGAAGCCCTTCGCGCCGAAGGCGACCGAAGTTCCCGAATCGAGGTCCGTCGCGACCAGGTACAGCGGCTTCCTGACCCGGCGAAAATCGTTGCTCAGGCCGGGCAGGGAGAACAGCCGGCCCAGGAAATGGTCGATCCCGGCGTTGTCGAACACCCCGGTCGGAATTGCCCGTGACAACCGCTGGAACGATGCCAGGAAATCCCGCTGCAAGGGACTGCGGAAATAGTCGCCCAGGGATTCGAGCAGCAACGATGGAAACCGCGCGGCGCGGTGAGCGTATTCTCCGGTGGCCGGCTTCAGCAGCATCTCCGGTTCGAAGGGAACCTCGGCCGAGTCGCTGTCGATGAACATCCGGTACAGGTAGGCCGGGCTGAGTCCATTGGCCAGACCGGCGGCGATGAAGCTGCCGGCACTGACCCCGACGTAGGCATCGAGCTCGTTGAAATCGAAGCCGTCCAACGCTTCGGACAGCGCCATCAGAACTCCGATTTCATAGACGGCGCCGAGCGGACCGCCGCCGGCCAAGGCAAGGGCCGCTTTCCGCCGACGGCCTTTCGGGCTCATTTCAGAGCACTCCGCCGGCAGCCATCAGGCTCGCGTCAGGCAAATCGACGCTCAGGCAGCCGCCTTGGGTGCGGCCTTGGGCGCAGCCTTCGCCACGACCTTGGGCGCGCGACGCACCGGCTTGGCGGCGCTCGCCGGCTTCGCGGCCTTGGCGGCACCACGATTCAGCTTTTCGACTTCGGCCTTGAGTTCCGCCACGCGCTTGGCCAGTTGCTCGACGTCGGCCTTGGTCGGCACGCCGAGGCTGTTGAGCGAGCGGGCCACGCGATTCTCGAATACCTGCTCCAGCTTGTCCCAGGTACCGGTGGCCTTGGCAGCCATTTCGGTCACCTTGTCCTCGGTCACCTTGCGGGTCTTCTTCTGGATCGCCTCGCCTTCGCGAATCAGCGCGTCATATACACGGGTGCCTTCTTCCTGGGCCTTGGCGAAAGCGCCGAGGCCCGCCAGCCAAATCTGCTCCGCCGAATCGCGGATGGTGGCGGAAAGCTGGCTGTCGATGCCAACGGACTTGAGTTTCTTAACCACGAGCTTCTTGACCATAACAATCTCCAAAATTGACGTATCCCTGCTGCTTCGCCGCGCTAGTCCCCGGCGAACCCTAGTCTGTCACGCAGAAAGTGTAGCGGCCAGGATTAGAGAAATCACACTAATGTCCCGGGGGGGATTCCCACGCCATACCGCGTTGCGGCAGCGAGGCGCGGGGAGAAATCTATGAACTTGTCTTCCTCTTCGCGGCCGGCTTCGGCGCGGAATTTTTGGTCGGCGCCGGGCTTGACGCGGCTTTCTTCGGCGCGGCCGCTCCCTTGGCTGGGGATTTTTTTACCGCTGCCTTCGTTGGTGCGGCCTTTTTCCCGACGACCTTTGGTGCCACGGATGTCGCCGGCACGGTCTTCTTCGCTGCCGCAGGTTTCGCCACGGCTTTCCTTGCCGCCGCCTTTTTTGCCCCCGGTGCTGCAGATGCCGTACCGCCGGACCCCTTCCAGCTCAATCGCGCCTTCTTTGCGAGGGCCACGACTTTGGCAATGTCGTCGTCGCTGTACACGCCCTTGACGCCCGATATCGCCGCCAGCTTCATGCCGTGCTTGATGCCGAGCTTGTAGATTTCCTTGACCTTTTCCCACTCGGTGTCACGGCCGATGGTGAACACCTCGAAGCGGCCCTCCAGCGCCAGCACGATGGTCTCCGCCAGGCAGGCGTAGATCACGTTCTTCGGCAGGCCGATCGACTTCATGCCCTTGACCGGCGTCGGCAGTTCGATCTCGCCCGATTCGATCACCAGCACATCGGGGCGCTTGGCGACTTCCGATGGCGGCAGGTCGAGCGGACGGGCGACATCGGTGATGACGCAACCCGGCTTGACCTTGGTGATGTCGAGGATCTTCTTGCCGGCGCCCGAGGTCGAGGTGACGATCATGTCCATGTCGCCCAGCAGGCTGTCATAGTCGGTCGACGAGGTGACCTTGGCGTCGGGCGTATCCTCGAGGATCGAATCGCGCAGCTCATTGAGCTTCTTCATGTCGCGCCCGGCGATCACGACCTCGTCAAAGGCCATGGCCAGCAGGCGGGCGCTGACCGAGCCGATGGAGCCCGTGGCGCCAATCACCATGGTCTTGGCGGGCACCCGCTTCGAATCCTTGCCCGGCTTGATCAGCCCCATGCGGCGCATGGCGTCGGCCGCCGCCCACAGCGCTCCCGATGCCGAATAGCTGTTGCCGGTGGTGATCGGAATGCTGGCGCGGCGCGCCACGGTGATGCCGGCATCGCCGACCACCTTGGTGAAGGCGCCGAGGCCCATGATCTGGGCGCCCAGCCCCTCGGCGATCTTCGCCGCGTGGAGCAGGCGCCGATAGGTGAACTCGGGGCTGTGCGAGAGCATCTCCTTGGGCGTGCCGCCCACCGAGATCAGCCAGCCCTCGGCCTCGGCGCCGGTCGGCGAGACGATGTTGCTCATCTTGCAATACACCATCGGCGGCATGTAGGCGGCGAGTGTTTCCACCTTGTCCATGATGAACTTGGGCGTGCCCTTGGGCAGCGGGAAGCCCTTCTTGATGTACTCCTGGCTCAACGGATGGACGACGAAGGCGAAGCGGCGGATGTTGCGGAAATGCCCGGTGGGATGCAGCAGGCGCGGCTTGATGTCGAGCTCGTGGAGGATCTCCTCAAAATCGTGATCGGTAAGCTCGGACTCCGCCTTGCCGGTCGCGGCGAGGATCATGGCGGTGATGGTGCTGATGCCCACCACTTGGTCGAAGAGCTTGGGCGTGACGTCCACCGCGAGATTGACTTTCTGTTTGGCGAAAAAGGCAAGAGCCTCGTCATCGACGGCCGAAGTGATCAGGGTCTTGCCTTCCAGGTTGCCGCCGGAAGCCACCGCCTGGATCTCGCGGAAGGTACCGACGATGACATGCGACTTGGCCACGGCATTGGCCACGATCTTGTTCTTCAGGGTGCCGAGGACGGATTTCAGGAACTCTCCGGGCACGCCGTCGGGCAGGAGTTCCTTGCCCTTGGCGAAGAGCTCGAGCTGGTCCAGCGAACCCAGCAGCACCGGAGAAGCGGCGTGAAACACCGGATCGGCGAAACTCAGGTTCCTGGTGTAATCGGACAGCGCGACCGCCATGTCGTAGTTGCGCATGCCGGAAAGGAACAGCACCAGGTTGTTGTTGAAGTAGTGGCCCAGCTCCTTCTGCACGTAACGGACGGCACGCACCTGCAGCAGCCGGCGCAGGCTGGCGCCTGTGGTCACCGGCACGCGCGTGACGACCTGCATCAGGTGCTGCGATTTCTTGTTGATCACCGTGCGCAGGCCAACGTGGTAGTGGTCGGGCATGTCGCTCAGGGCAATGGCATCCGCATACGCCTGCTGCCGCCGCATCAGCTCCCAGGCCTTGCTGCTGTCCTTGTCGGCACCGAAGCGCCGCACCTGGAATTCCTGGCCGAGAAACTTCGTCTTGAACTCGAAATCCTTCTTGGAAGAGCCCAGGGTCACGGTAACGACTTTTTTCATCACTTCATTCCTCGTCTGTTGGATTGGCCGCCATCATCAAGGCATGGCGATCCGGAGCATCAGGCCGGCTTCTTTGCGCGCGGAGCCGGTTTCCTTGTCGCCGCAGTGGGCTTCCTTGCCGTTGCCGCTTTACTTGGCGCCGCCTCGGGTGCAGCCTGGGGCGGCAGCACCTGGCGAATCAGCTCCTCGCACTGCGCCTGCGTCATGTAACGCGGCACCGGGTAACCGGTATGCGCCTCGCGGCAGGCGGCTTCCGCCAGTTGCGGGATGTCCGCCTTCTTCAACGCGGCGAGGAAGGTCGGTATGGCAAGGTCGCGATTGAGTTGCACCACGGCATCGAGGAACTTCTGCGCCAGGGCGTCTTCGCCTTCGCTTTCCTTGCCGAGTTTGGCGCGCACCGCGAGCAGGGCCAGTCGGTCGGTAACGGCCGGCAGCGAATACCTGAGCACCAGGGGCAGCATGATGGCGTTGGCCAGGCCATGCGGGGTGTGGTACCTGCCGCCGAACTGGTGGGCAATGGCATGCACGTAGCCGACATTGGCCCGCGTGAAGGCCAGTCCGGCATAGGTGGCGGCCAGGGCCATCTTCTCCCGCGCGGCGAGGTTCTTGCCGTCGCTGTAGGCCACGCGCAGGTTGTCGAAAATCAGGCCGACCGCCGACAGGGCCATGTCATCCGTATAGGGGTTGGCCCATTTGCCGATGAAGGACTCGATGGCATGTGTCAGGGCATCGATGCCGGTCGCCGCTGTGATATGCGGCGGCAACCCGGTCATCAGGCAGGGATCGAGCGCCGCCATCTTCGGCACCAGGCGGGTATCGACGATCACCAGCTTGGCCTGCCTTTCCGGGTCCGATATCACGGCAGCGACAGTGACTTCCGAGCCGGTGCCGGCGGTGGTGGGCACGGCGTAGATCTTGACCGGCGTACTCAGGCCCTTGAAATAACCGGCCAGATCCCGCAGCGACTTGCCGGGATTGGATACGGCCGCGGCAATGGCTTTCGACGCATCCATCGAGGACCCGCCGCCGAAGGCGACGATGGCATCGCAGTCGTGGGCGGTGTAGAAGTCGATACCTTCTTCGATCAGCGGGATCGGCGCGTCGGGTGTGATGGCATCGAACACCACGTACTGCGCGCCTCCCTCCGTCAGGGCCCGGGTCAGGTCATCGAGCAGGCCCAGTTTGGAGATGATGCTGTCGGTGACGATGAGGATCTTCTTGTGGCCGAAGCCGGCGATGGTCTGACCCAGCCGGCCGCTGGCTCCCGGCCCGACCAGGATCGTCGGCTGCGGTATGGGCAGGAAGCGCACGGCCAGGCCGGCGCCCTTCATGGCGGCACCCAGTGCCGTGGTGCGAAGCGAATCGCTGATGAAATCCGAAATCAAGGAATCTCTCCTCCAAAACGACCGCCCGCCGGGTTCTTTCCCGTGTTTGCGCCGGGCATTGCCCTTCCCGAAGCTGGAACTCTATCATCCAAAATCAGACTGCGGCATCGCCACGTATCATGTCGGCGGCCTTCTCCGCGATCATCAGGGTTGGCGCGGTCGTATTGCCGCCGACCAGGGTCGGCATGATCGAGGCATCCACCACGCGCAGGCCTTCGAGTCCATGCACCCGCAGGCGCGTATCGACCACCGCCATCGCATCGCTGCCCATTTTGCAGGTGCCGACCGGGTGATAGATGGTGTCGGAGCGCTTCCGCAGTTCCTCGCGGATGGCGTCGTCGGAATGTATCCCTTCGGTGTAGACCTCGCCGGTACGGATGCCCGCCAGGATCGGCGCATCCATCAGTTTCCGCGTCAGCTTGAAGCCATCGACCATGGCCTCGAGGTCGTCGGCATGGCCGAGGAAATTCGGATCGATGCGCGGTGCCGCCAGGGAGTCGGCGCTTGCCAGCGCGAGCGTGCCTACGCTCTTTGGCCGCAGCAGGCAAATATGGCAGGAGTAACCGTGTCCCAGATGCAGCTTGCGCGCATGGCTATCGATCATGCCGACCACGAAATGCAACTGGAAATCCGGCGCTGGCGAATCCGGGAAGCGGCGCAGGAAGCCGCCGCCTTCGGCGCCATTCGAAGTCATCATGCCGGTGCGTTCGCGCCGATAGCGGCCGATCTCCTTCATCATCTGCAGCCCACCGCCCAGGGAAATGCCGAGCAGGTCCAGCGATTTGGCGCGGTAGTTGAAGACATAGTCGGGGTGGTCCTGCAGGTTCTTGCCGACCCCGGGCAGGTCGTGGACCACCGGGATGCCGAATTGCCGCAGCTCGGCGCCGGCGCCGACGCCCGACAGCATCAACAACTGGGGCGACTGGATCGCGCCGGCCGCCAGAATCACTTCACGTTTCGCATGGAAGGTCCGCACCTCGCCGCCCTGCTCGAACTCGATCCCGCTGGCCCGCCTGCCGGCGAAAAGCACGCGCCGAGCCCGCGCCCGGGTGATCACCGTCAGGTTGGGGCGGTTGGCCAGGTGCGGGGTCAGATAAGCGCGCGCCGCGTTCCAGCGCTCGCCGTTCTTCTGCATCACCTGATAGATGCCGATTCCTTCCTGGTCGGCACCGTTGAAGTCGTCGATCAGCTTGAATCCGGTCTGGCGTGCGGCCTCGAGATAGATTTCCTGGAAAGGGTTCATCGAGCGCAGGTCGGCGACGTTCAGGGGCCCGCCCTGCCCGTGGTATTCCCCGTTGAATTTTTCGTTGTGCTCGGACTTCCTGAAATACGGCAATACCTCGCGCCATGACCAGCCGTCATTGCCCAGCGCCCCCCAGTGGTCGTAATCCCAGGGATGGCCCCGCGTATAGACCATGGCGTTGATCGAGGTCGAGCCGCCCATGGCCTTGCCGCGCGGCATATAGCCGCGCCGGCCGTTGAGGCCCGGTTGCGGCACGGTTTCGAAGGCCCAGTTGTTGATCGGGGTTGGCAGCATCAGCGCGGTGCAGAAGGGCACCTTGATCAGCAACTGGTCATCATCCTTGCCGGCTTCCAGCAGGCATACGCTGACCGCCGGGTCTTCCGACAGCCGACCCGCCACGGCGCAGCCACCGGCTCCGCCACCCACCACGATGTAATCGAACTCTTTCATGACTTTCCCGATCATTCCAATTCAAACCGATGGCGCAAGCGCATTCCCTACCAACCTCAAGGCGTGGGCGCCTCCAGCGCCTGCAGCAACTTGCCGCGCAAGCTTGCCGAAAACGCCATGCCGAGGTGACTGACGCCGCCGATGGCGACGTTGGCCGCCCCCTGCAGCGTCGAACAGGCTTGCTGCGGAAATACGTAGTTGTCGTGGCAACTGTAGATCGACACCGACGTCGCCGGCAACGGTGCCGCCAAGCCGCGCAGCCACGGGCTGTTCACGCGCATCTGGCGGGCATTGGGCCCCAGGCCCAGGCGCGCCAGCTCGGTACCCTGGTGCGGCGAGCCGAGGGTGATCAGGCGCGCCACCTTCCCCGCGCCATGACGTCGCAGGTAGGCGCGCAAGGCCAAACCGCCCATGCTGTGGCCGACGAGGATCAACTGGCTCGTTCCCGTTGCCGCCAGCACCTCGTCGATCCGTCGCGCGATATCGTCCGCATAGGCATCGATGTCCGAGAACACCGGCTCCAGGCTGTGCGTCGCCACGGTCCAGCCGGCGGCCTCGAGCCGCGGCCGCAACCAGAACCAGAAGCCCCGATTGCACTGGTAGCCATGTATCAGCAGCACCGGCAGGTGCCCGGCGGCGGGCTTTCCCAGGCGATCCGGACCCAGCCAGAAGGCCTCGAAGGGCTGGATGACGGCAAACAGCAGGATCATTGCCGCGCATTCCTCGAGCACCATGCGCAAGGCCCCGACAGGGCCGACGCGCAGTTCTGCCGGAACCTCGCCGTTTCCCTGTCGCATCAGGGCAAAGGTCAGCCCGACCACGAACAGGCGCAGGCCAAGGAAGCCAGCCAGGGCAAGGCCGGCTGCCTGTGGCAGCGTCCAGCCGGCGCGGGATGTCAGCCAATGGCCAAGCACCGCGTAAGCCAGCAATTCGCAGAACAAGAGCCAGCGGAATTGGCGTGCCGCCATCGCCGACTCTCAGCGGATCAGGAATTTGGCGAGGCGCTCGAACAAGGCGCCATATGGCGGATTGAACAGCGACATGCCGTTGAGCCTCGATTGGTAAAACACGGCCTTCTGCTTGCTGAATGTCCGGAAGCCCTCGATGCCGTGGTAGTGGCCCATGCCGCTTGGGCCGACGCCGCCGAAGGGCAGGTTCTCCTGGGCGATATGCAGGATGGTGTCATTGACCGTGACGCCGCCGGCGACGGTCTCCTCCAGCACCCGGTCGCGATTCCCGCTGTCGTTGCCGAAGTAATACAGGGCCAAGGGGCGCGGATGCGAATTCACGTAGGCGATTGCCGCGTCAAGTTCGGCATAGGGCAGCACCGGCAGCAGCGGACCAAAGATCTCGTCCTGCATCACCCGCATATCTTCGCCCACGCCAAGCAGCGCCAGCGGCGGCAGCCGGCGGCTTACTGCATCGGCCGGCGCACCCGACAGCGGCTCGATGCGGGCACCGCGTTCGCGGGCATCGTCCACATAGGATTGCAAGCGCTGGTAGTGGCGGTCATTGACGATGGCGGAGTAATCCGGCGTGTTGGCGAGGTCGGGCCAGCATTTCGCCACCACGGCGCGCGCCGCGTCGACAAAGGCCTGCTCGCGGCCGGCCGGGACCAGCACGTAGTCGGGAGCGATACAGGTCTGCCCGGCATTCAGCAGCTTGCCGACGACGATGCGTTCGGCGGCTTTTTCCAGGGGGTAGTCGGGGCCGATGATGGCCGGCGACTTCCCGCCGAGCTCCAGGGTCACCGGCGTCAGATTGTCGGCGGCCATGCGCATGATGTCGTGGCCGACCTTGGTCGAGCCGGTGAACAGCAGGTGGTCGAAAGGCAGTCGGGCGAAATCGGCGCCGACGCTGGCGTCGCCCAGCACCACGCTGACATCCTCCGGAGCGAAGTAGCGCGTCGCCAGGCTGGCCAGCAGCTCGCCGGTGCGCGGCGTGAACTCCGACATCTTGACCATCACCCGGTTGCCGGCGGCGAGCGCCGCGGCCATGGGCGAAATGGCGAGGAACAGCGGGTAATTCCAGGGTACGATGATGCCGACCACGCCCAGCGGCTGCATCAGGATGCGCGCGCGGCCGGGGCGGAACCAGAGCGAGGGCGCCTTGCCTTGCGGCTTCATCCAGCCGCCAAAGTGCGAACGGGTGTGGCGTATCGCCTCCAGGCTGGGAAACAGCTCCAGCAGGCGGGTTTCTTGCGCCGAACGGTGGCCGAAGTCGGCGGCAATGGCCTCGACAAAGCGGTCGCCGTTGTCATGCACCAGATCGAACAGGGCATCGAGCCGCGCCTGACGGACGGCACGCGCCACGGCGGCCGTGCGCCGGGTGGCGGCGTGCATGGCGTCGAACTGCTGGCGGAAGTCGCTGCTCTGGTCGGCCGTCGTCGCGGCCTGCTGGATTGCCGGGTCGATCGCGTTCATTCCAAGTCTCCTCCTGGATGGGCACCGGATATTTTGAAGTGTATTCGCCGGTACGGCGCCGGATTAGGCAGGCTACTCTAACGGACCGCGCCCGCGGCGGGATAATTCGCCCAAATGGACGAGGACTTGGACAAGGACGTGATCGGCAAGGATCTCGCCGAGTGCATCGCCGAGGCGCGCGAGTTGCGCGCGGCGCGTGCATCCGACCCCGAGGCGGCCGATTACCCGCTGCTCAAGCAATGGCAGGCGGATCGCCTGGCGCGAACCTATGCCGACTTGCTGGCCAGCGAACGCTACGCCCCGGCGGCGGAGTTCTTCCTCAGCGACCTGTATGGCCCCAAGGACTTTCGCGGGCGCGACGACGAGCTGGCGCGGGTGGTGCCGGTGATGGTGCGGGTGCTGCCGGCGCGGGCGCTGTTCACCCTGCTCGAAGCGGTGAAGATGGACACGCTCTCCGAGTCGCTCGATACCGACATGGTCAACGCGCTGCGCGCCGCCGGGCGCAGCCACGACATCGACGGGGAGGCCTATGCCGCCGCCTATCGCGCCTGCGGCCGGCGCGCCGACCGCGAACAGCAGATCGCGCTGGTGGACAAGATCGGCACGACGCTGGACCGCCTGACCCACATTCCGCTGATCCGCGTCTCGTTGCGCATCATGGAAGGCCCGGCCTACCTGGCCGGGTTGTCGGCGCTGCACTCCTTCCTGCAACGCGGTTTCGATGCCTTCAGCGAAATGCACGGTGCCGAGGAGTTCCTCGCCATCGTCACCACACGCGAGACGGCGATGATGAAGGAGTGGTTCGGCTGAGCGGCCTGGGCGTCGCCGCGGCCGGCGTATCGACCCGAATTGCGCCAATCGCCTCGCGCGGCGATAATCCACGCTGATTCGGTGGAGGGGCCCGGCAACGGAACCCTCCGGGAACACGGTGAGATTCCGTGGCGGGCCCGCCGCTGTAACCGGGGACGATGCTTGCACAATGCCACTGAACGCAGGTTCGGGAAGGCGCGGGCAAAGGACGATCCGGAAGCCAGAAGACCGACCGGTCATTTTCGTCAAGCCCGTGGCGCGGGCCGGCGTCGCGTTTGGACGCGCGATGCCTGGCCGTGCCGCTTGTTGAAAGGATGAATCGGATGCATTCCCCCGCCATCTGGCCGCGCTTTGCCGTGGCCCCGCTGGATCGTTCGCTCGCCGCGAACCTGCAAACAAAAATCGACGGCAAGACCAAGCCGCCCGGCTCGCTCGGCCGCCTGGAAGCGCTGGCCATGCAGCTCGGCCAGATCCAGCAACGCCTCGACCCGTCCCTCACCCATCCGCACGTACTGGTCTGCGCCGGCGACCACGGCGCGGCGCGGGCCGGCGTTTCGGCCTACCCGCAGGATGTCACCTGGCAGATGGTGGAGAACTTTCTCGCCGGCGGTGCCGCGATCAACGCCCTGGCGGGCCAGGCCGGCATGCAGTTGGTGGTGGCGGATGCCGGCGTGGCCCACGAGTTTGGTCCACGCGATGGCTTGCGCAACATGAAAGTCGGCGCCGGCGGCACGGCGAACTATCTCGAAGGGCCGGCCATGACCGATGCCGAGTGCGCGCTGGCGATAAGCCGCGGCGCCATGCTCGCGCGCGAATTCGCCACGACCGGCTGCAACGTGCTGGGCTTCGGCGAAATGGGCATCGGCAACACGGCGGCCGCCTCGCTGCTGACGCATTGCGTCACCGGCCTGCCGCTGGCGCAATGCGTCGGCCGCGGCACCGGGCTCGACGATGCCGGGCTGGCGCGCAAGCAGGCGCTGCTGGCGCAGGCCCTTGCCAATTGGCCGGAACGGCCTTGCGCCGGCGAGCCCGGCGCGGACGATGCGCTGCGCATCCTGGCGCGCTACGGTGGGTTTGAAATCGCCATGCTGGCCGGCGCCATGCTTGCCGCCGCCGAAGCGCGCATGACACTGCTGATCGACGGCTTCATCGTCACATCCGCGCTGCTGGTGGCCTCGCGCGTGGCACCGGCGATTCTCGACCATTGCGTGTATGCCCACTGCTCCAACGAAGCCGGGCATCGCCTGCAACTGGACTGGCTGGGCGGCCAGCCGCTGCTCGACCTGGGGCTGCGCCTCGGCGAGGGCACCGGCGCGGCCCTCGCCCTGCCCCTGATCAAGGCGGCCTGCGCCTTCATGAACGAAATGGCGAGCTTCGAGTCGGCCGGCGTCAGCGACAAGACCACGGCATGAAGCGGGAGCTCGAATACGTCTTCGCCGCGCTGCGCTTCTTCACGCGCCTGCCGGTACCGGCCTGGGTTGGACATGACGCGGAACAGTTGAACCACGCCGCGCGCTACTTCCCCCTGGTCGGCATCCTGGTCGGAGCGATCGGCGCGCTGGTGACGGAACTCGCGGCACTGGCGCTGCCGATCGGCGTCGCCGTGCTGCTCGGCATGGCGGCGACGGTGCTGACCACCGGCGGCTTCCACGAGGACGGTTTCGCCGACTCCTGCGACGGCTTCGGCGGCGGCTGGGACAAGGGCCGCGTGCTGGCCATCATGAAGGACTCCCGCATCGGCAGCCATGCCGCGATCGGCCTTGGCCTGCTGCTGCTGACGAAGTGGAATGTGCTGGTGGAAATCGATGCCACCTTCGGGCCGCCGCTGCTGGCGATGACGCTGGTCGCCGGCCACGCCGTGTCGCGCCTGGCCTCGACCGTGCTGATCCGCTTTCTTGACTATGTGCGCGACGATGACAGCAGCAAATCCAAGCCGCTGGCCCGGCGCATGACCGGTGGCGAGCTGGCGATCGCCGCGCTGTGCGGCCTGGCGCCCTGCCTCTTGCTGCCCCCGGCCGACTTGCTGGCCGCCCTGGCGGCGACGGCACTGGTCACGCTGTTCGCCGCGCGTTACTTCCTGCGCCGCATCGGCGGCTACACCGGCGACTGCCTGGGCGCCACGCAGCAAGTCGCGGAGCTCGCCTTCTACCTGGGCTTGCTGTGCAACTTTTCCTGATCCGCCATCCCCTGCCCAAGGTCGCGCCCGGCATCTGCTACGGGCGCAGCGACCTGGCGCTGGCCGGCGATGTGGCGGCGGCGGCGGCGCGAATCCGCGAGCAACTTCCGGCCGGCCTGGCCATCTACAGCAGCCCCCTGCGGCGCTGTCGCGAACTCGCCGCCGCCCTGCACCCCGCGCCGCGGCATGACGACCGGCTGCGGGAAATGGATTTCGGCGATTGGGAAATGCAGCCGTGGGCCGCCATACAGCGCGCGGCCCTGGATGGCTGGGCGGCCGATCCGCTGGGCTATGCCCCGCCGGGGGGCGAATCCGTCGGCGATCTGCGGCGGCGGGTATGCGAGTTCGTCGCCGGCCTTGGCGAGTCGGGCATTGCCCAGGCCGCGCTGGTGACCCACGCCGGCGTCATCAAGGTGCTGGCCGGTCTGGAAGGCAACCTGCCGGCGCGCCGGTGGATGTCCCTGGCATTCGACTATGAATGCGTGGTTCGGATCGAGGTTTCGCCGGATATGGCGCATCGGACGCCAGGGGTGTAACCTAGTGCAATTACCTTGGCATCGCCCGAGCCCCTCGAATCGGACGATGCACGCATCAGGCCGAAACCATGGGATCCGCTCGAACCGATTCGCGCCTCTCGCAACGCTCCGGCGCGCCTTGCCTGCCATGAAGCTGCTTTCCAAGCGCGGTGCGCCCGCCTGGATCATGCTGGCGCTGGGCCTCGTGCTGAGCGTGACCATCAGCCGCCAAGTCGGACGCGACGCCGATCGTCAGGCGATTGCGGAGTTCGCCGAAGTCGCCGACGGGCTGAGCCAGCGTTTCGAGGAAAAGCTGGCCGCGCATGCGCTTATCCTGCGCGGCGCGGCCGCCTTCCTCGTGTCATCGGGTCGCGTCACGCGCGAGCAGTGGCACGCCTTTGTCGATGTCGTCCAGGCGGACGCGCTCGCGCCCGGCATGCATGGCGTCGCCTTCAATCCCCTGATCAATGCCGGCGACCTGCGACAGCACATCGCCGAGGCGCACCGTGACGGCATTCCCGGTTACACGGTGTTTCCTCCCGGGCAACGCCCGCTTTACGGCCCGGTCCGCCATATCGGCCCGGAGCACGAAGGCAACCGGCGTGCCCTCGGCTACGACACCTATGCCGACCCCGTGCGTCGCGCGGCCATGGAGCAGGCGCGGGACACCGGGCGTCCCACGCTGTCGGGCAAGCTGCACCTGATCCAGGAAATCGCGGAGAGCGTCGAGCCCGGGGTAATCATGTATGTGCCGGTCTATCGCCTGGGCACGCCCCTGGAAACGATCGCCCAGCGGCGCGCGGCGTTGATCGGCTGGACCTCCAGTCCCTACCGGATGAGCGAACTGGTGCAAAGCGTCCTGCGCACGCAGGGCCGCTTCGAGGACAAGGCGCTGTCGATCAGCATTCACGACGGCACCGAGGAGAATGCCGCCCAGCTTCTGTATTCCCAGCGCACGCCGGATCGGGATTGGGCGGAATCGCCGACGCGATTGCAGCGCGCGGTGGTGGTGCATGGCAGGCACTGGCGCTTGCGCATCGAGCGCGGTGACGCGGCCGGGGGAGCTGCCCTTTCCCCCGCCACCATCACGCTCGCGCGCGGCGCCGTGATCAGCGTGCTGCTGTTCGCCCTGATGCTCTCGCTGCTCAACACGCGCGAGCATGCCAGATCGATTGCGGAAAAATTGACCCAGGAGTTGCGAATTCGCGGCCAGCAGCTCGAGGAAACCGAGTTCCGCTGGAAGTTCGCGCTGGAGGGCGCGGGAGATGGCGTCTGGGACTGGAACATGGGCACCGGCACGGTGTATTACAGCCCGCGCTGGAAGCAGATGCTGGGCTGGGAGGACACGGAAATCGGCACCACGCCGGAGGAATGCACCGAGCGGGTCCACCCCGAGGATGTCGGCGCCAGGCAGCAGGCGATCGACGACTACCTGAATGGGCGTGCCGCGCAGTATGTCGCCGAATTTCGCATGCGCTGCAAAGATGGCGATTACAAATGGATCCTGGCCCGCGGCATCGCCGTCAGTTGCGACGCCACCGGCAGGCCGAACCGCCTGATTGGCACCCATGCCGACATCACCGAGCGCAAGCGCGCGGCCATGGAGCTTGCCCAGCATCGGGACCATCTCGAGGACATGGTGCGGGGGCGCACCGCCGAGCTGTCGGCCGCGCGGGATGCCGCCGAGTCGGCCAACCGCGCCAAGAGCGCCTTCCTCGCCAACATGAGCCACGAGTTGCGCACCCCGATGAACGGCATCATGGGCATGACCAGCCTCGCTCTGCGCCTGGCAACGAACCCGCGACAGCTCGACCAGTTGCACAAGAGCCTTGCCGCCTCGCGACACCTCGCGGACGTCATCAACGACATCCTCGACTTGTCGAAAATCGAGGCCGACCGGCTGGTGCTGGCCAACGCGGACTTCGTGGTGGCCGACCTGATCGAGGAATCCGTCGGCATGCACGAGGCCGCGGCAGGCGACAAGGGGCTCCAGCTTGACTGCGTGATCGATCCGGCGCTGCCGCGCGCGCTGCGCGGCGATGCCATGCGCTTGCGGCAGGTGCTGCTCAATTTTCTCGGCAATGCCATCAAGTTTTCCGCGCAGGGCCGCATCGAGGTGCGCGCCAGCGCGGTCGACCACGACGCGGAAACGATGGTGCTGCGGCTGGAAGTGAGCGACCAGGGCATCGGCATCGGCGTCGAAGAGCAGGCGCTCCTGTTCCGCGCCTTTACCCAGGTTGACGAGTCGTCCACCCGCCGCTTCGGCGGCACCGGGCTCGGCCTGGTGATTTCCCGGCACATCGCCGAGCTGATGGGCGGTAGCGTCGGGGTGGTCAGCCAGCCCGGACAAGGCAGCCGCTTCTGGGCCACCTTCCGACTGGGCACCGCGGCGAACGTGGCGGCCGTTGCCGCCGCGCCGGACGAGGAGCCGGTGCTCGCCCTGCGTCGCGACTTTGCCGGCCGCCACGTGCTGGTGGCGGAAGATGATCCGCTCAACCGGGAAGTGGCCACCTCCCTGCTGGAGAGCGCCGGGCTGGTTCCGCTACTTGCAGGGACCGGCGCCGAGGCGGTCGCGCTCGTCGCGCGCGGCGATTGCGATGCGGTGCTGATGGACGTGCACATGCCGGGGATGAACGGGCTCGACGCCACGCGCGCGATACGCAAGCTGCCCGGCAAGGCAACGCTCCCGATCATCGCCATGACCGCCAGCGCCTTCGACGAGGAGCGCGCCCTGTGCCTGGAGGCCGGCATGACCGACCACATCGCCAAACCCGTGACGCCCGACGCGTTCCATCGCTGCCTGCTGGCATGGCTGCGACGCGGGACCCCAAGCACGCCAAGAGTCGGCGCCGGTGACACGGCGACGGACGCCGCGGGTTGACGTGTCGCAAACCGGGCTTGCGCTGGGGCCCTATACTTGAGGCCGCTTAGGTCGCCAGCCTCGCTGCGACGCCTGCCTTCCCATGCTATCGAACGGAGTTGCACACCATGTCGCTGAAGAACCTGATGGTCCACCTCGATGCCGGCGAACGCGCCAGCGTTCGCCTTGAACTCGCGGTCCGCCTCGCCGGGCAGCATGGTGCCCGGCTGATCGGTGTCTTCGGTCAACGCGCCGCCGCGCAGCGCGTCGGCGTCGTCGCCACCTGGCCCAGCGCGGAGTATGTCGAGGCCCGCGATGCCAGCCAGGCGGCCTTCGCCAAGGCCACCGCCGGCCTGACCCGCGCCGAATGGATCGACGTCAATCGCGGCAGCGATGCCGAGGTGCTGCGCCAGGTCACCAACCTGGCCCGTCATGCCGATCTGGTCATCCTCGGCCAGCGCGAGCATGGCGGCAACACCCTGCTGCCCGAGGATTTTGTCATGGAGGTGATCGTCGACTGCGGGCGCCCGGTGCTGGTGGTGCCCTATGCCGGCGAGTTCCCTGCCGTCGGCAAGCGGCCGATGATTGCCTGGAACGACGCCCGCGAGGCCGCGCATGCGCTCAACGACGCGCTGCCGCTGCTGGCTGCCTGCGAGGATGCCTGGGTGCTCAGCTTCGCCAGCCGTCACGAGGACGGCGACGCCTCCTGCGCCCATGTCGTGCGCCACCTCGCCGACCATGGCATCAAGGCCAGGCCGGAAGTGCTGGTGGTCGAGGACTTCGGCATCATGGACCTGCTGCTCAACCGCGTCAGCGACCGCAGCGCCGACCTGCTGGTGATGGGCGCCCACGGCCAGATCGGCTTCCCCTTCGTCAGCCGCGGCGCGGGCACGCGCTACATCCTGCAACACATGACCGTGCCGGTGCTGATGTCGAGCTGATTCAGGCCGCGGCGGCGGCCCGCCCCCTGTCAGCGCTGCGCGGTACGGATCTCGCCGAACAACTTCTCCAGACCGCGCGGCGGACAGCGCCAATATTGCGGTGGCGCACTCACCGTGGCGCCGAGTTCGGCGGCGGCATGCCAGGGCCAGTGCGGATCGTAGAGGATGCCGCGCGCCAGGGCGACCATGTCCGCCTGGCCAGAGGCGATGATGCCTTCGGCCTGCTTCGGATCGGTGATGAGGCCGACGGCGATGGTCGGCAGGCCGGTCTCGCGCTTGATGCGCTCGGCCAGATGCACCTGGTAACCCGGCCCCAGCGCGATCTTCTGCAGGGGTGAAACGCCGCCGCTGGACACGTGGATGAAGCCCAGCCCGCGCTCGCGCAGGGCGGCGGCAAACACCATGCATTCCTCGATGTCCCAGCCGCCTTCGACCCAGTCGGTGGCCGAGACGCGAACGCCCAGTTCGCAGCGCCCCGCCACCACCGCGCGCACGGCATCGATCACTTCCAGCGGATAGCGCATGCGCTTGTCGAGCGAACCGCCGTAGGCATCGTCGCGCCGGTTGGCCAGCGGCGAAAGGAACTGGTGCAGCAGGTAGCCGTGCGCCGCATGCAGTTCGATGGCATCGAACCCGAGGCGCAGGGCCCGCTCCGCTGACGCGACGAAGGCGTGCTTGATGCGCTCCAGGCCGGCCGCGTCAAGTGCCTGCGGCGGCGCCTCCTGCGGCGCATGCGGAATCGCCGAGGGCGCCACGGGCGACCAGCCGCCCTCGGTCGGCGGAATCAGTTGGCCGCCGTCCCAGGGCTTGTGGCTGGACGCCTTGCGCCCGGCATGGGCAAGCTGGATGGCCAGCGGCATGCCGCTGATCTTGCGCGCCGCGTTGACCACGCGCTGCAGCGCCGCTTCGTTGGCGTCGTTCCACAGGCCCAGGCAGCCCGGCGTGATGCGTCCTTCCCGCTCGACGCCGGTGGCCTCGACGATCAGCAGGCCGGCGCCCGACAGCGCCAGCTTGCCGTAGTGCATCAGGTGCCAGTCGTTGGCATTGCCCTCCTCGGCCGAGTACTGGCACATCGGTGCGATGACAATGCGGTTGGGCAGCGCGACGCGGCCAATGGAGAAGGCTGAAAACAGTGACGACATGACAGGCTCCGGTTCAGGGATGCGCGGCGGCCAGGCGCCGGCGGTGCAGCATCAGCGCGCCGACGCCGAGCGCGATCACGATCACCGCCGGAATGGCATACAGGTTCAGGGTGTACCAGCCGCCGCCGAGCACCAGCGCGCCGGCCGAGAGCGAGGACACGGCCTGCACGCCGAAAACCAGGAAGTCGTTGCCGCCCTGCACCTTGGCGCGCTCGGCCGGTTTGTAGGTTTCAGTCAGCAGCGTGGTGCCGCCGATGTAAAGAAAGTTCCAGCCGACACCGAGCAGGAACAGCGCCCACCAGAAATGCATCAGCGTGACGCCAGACAGCGCCAGCGCGATGCAGGCGAACATCAGCACCACGCCGGCCATCAGGATGCTGAGCACACCGAAGCGCTTGATCAGGCTGCCGGTGAAGAAGGACGGCCCGTACATGCCCAGCACATGCCATTGCAGGACGAAGGCGGCATCGCCGAAGGGCAGGCCGCAGATGTCCATCGCCAGAGGGGTCGCCGCCATCAGCAGGTTCATCGTGCCGTAGCCCAGCGCGGCGGCCAGCACGGCGACGACGAAAGCCGGCTGGCGGGCGATCTCGGCCAGTGGCCGGCCCGAGCCCTGCTGCCCGGCATCAGCCATCTCGGGCACCCGCAGGCGGCTGGCGATCAGCAGGGCGACGACCGCGAAGACCGAAAGCGAGGCATAGGTGGCGGCGAACTCGACGGCCCAAATGTCGCGCGTGATCTTGCCCGCCCAGGGGCCGATGAAGCCGCCGAGGATGCCGCCGGCCAGCGTCCAGGAGATCGCCTTCGGCTTCCAGTCGGCCGGCGCCATGTCGGCGGCGGCGAAGCGGTATTGCAGGCCGAAGGCGTTGTAGGTGCCGGCACACAGCGTGCCCAGGCACAGCAGCCAGAAGCTGCCGATGCTCACCGCCAAGGCGCAGGTGAGGCCGCCGAGGATGCCGAGCAGGGCGCCGACGATGAAGCCGGCGCGGCGGCCGTAGTGCTTCATGAACCAGGACGCCGGCAGCGTCATCAACGCCGTGCCGATGACATAGCCGGTGACGGTCAGCGTCGCCAGCGTCGGCGTCGGCGCCAGCTTGGCGCCGGCCAGGCCATTGACCGCGATCAGGGTCACGCCATTGCACAGCAGCAGCGCCTGGCAACCGGCGAGCAGGCCGACGTTGCGCTTGATTTGCGGAGTGACGGCTTCGCTCATCGCTGGCTCGATTTCAAGAGTCGGCGCTGGCGGTACGGCGATTTTCTGTTGGTCATGGATAGTTGGAGACTTCGATCAGGTTGCCATCCGGGTCGCGGAAATACACCGAATGGATGGGGCCGGTGGCACCGGTGCGCGGCACCGGGCCTTCCTCGATGGCGATGCCCCGCGCCGCGAGTTCGGCGATCACCTCGGCCAGCGGCGTCGCCGCGATCAGGCAGAGGTCGGCCGTTCCCGGCCCGGGCTGCGCCGCGTGCGGCTTCAGCGGCGCGGCGGCGGGATGCAGGTTGATTTTCTGCCGGCCGAAGGACAAGGCGCGCCGGCCAGCGCCGAAGCTCACCGGCTCCATGCCGAGCACGCGCTGGTAGAAATCGACGGTGGCGTCGACGTCGCGCACCGTCAGCACCAGGTGGTCGAGGCGGTCGATCTTCATGGCCATCGCATGACGATAGGCACGAACCCGCCGATCCCGTCGTCGCGGCGATGCGCGCAAGCTTGGCCCACCGCTGCGCGGATCGCTCGGCAGGCCGCATCGTCCTTCTGGATCATTTCCATATTCCCGATTCTCAGGCGAGAGTCACCTGCATGTCCATGGCCAGGTGGTTCTCGCTGTCGCGGGCCCACAGCCTGACGGCCCTGCCGTCGGCCTCGGGCCGGCCGCAGACGAAGAAGGGCGCGATGTCGAACACCGGCTTGAGGGCGCGGAACGCGAAGGCGGCGATCGTCGCCCCGGGCAGGTTCCGGCGCAGCAGGTCGACCAGCAGCGTGGCGATCAGCGGCCCGTGCACGATCAGGCCGGGATAGCCCTCGACCTCGGTGACGTAGCGGCGGTCATAGTGGATGCGGTGGCCGTTGAAGCTCAGCGCCGAGTAGCGGAACAGCAGCACGTCGTCGGGGACGATCTCCCGTTCCCAGGCCGCACCGGCGGGCGCCGGCTGGCAGGCCGGCGGTGCCGCATCGGCTACCGGCAGGTCGCGATAGACGATGTCGTGTTCCTCGGTGACGCACAGCCCCGCCGGCCCATGGAACTCGTGGCGCACCATGACGAACACCAGGTCGCCGCTGCGTCCGCTCTTGTGCTCGACCGACATCACGCGCGAGCGACGCTCCACGCGCTCGCCCACCCGCAGCGCCTGCGGGAAGCTCAGCCGGCCGCCGGCCCATAGGCGGCGCGGCAGGGGCACCGGCGGCAGGAAGCCGCCGCGCGCCGGATGGCCGTCGGGCCCGATCACCGACTGGCGCGCCGCCGGCAGGCACAGAGTCCAGTGCCATGGCGGCGGCAGCGGATCGCCAGAGATCGGCCAGGCATCGTCGCGGTCCAGCGTGGCGGCCAGGGCCGCGACTTTCGACGGTGCGACGATGTCCTCCGCCGACTCGGTGTGTCCAACCCATTCGCGCAGGTGGTCAAGATCGATCATGCGCGGCTTGCACGGATCCGAGCTGTTCGTTGGAGAAATTGGTGCCTGATGCATGCCATGGCGATCAGTGGCGCGGAATGCGCATTTCCGCGGCCGAGGGAGGAGTAGCCGCAATTCTAACCATATCGGTATTGGCGCCATCCGCCGACGCCGACCGGTTCGGCGGTGACGTTCCCCGGCCGGCAGCCTGTGTTATCGTGAGTTCATCCCTTCACCATATTCGATGCAGAAATCCAGCTCCAGCGAAATGCCGCGCCCGCCCCGTATTCCACAGCGTCAACCCGGCCCGCCTCGACACCCTGCGCGGCCGACCCAGGACGCCTCTTTGCAGCAAAGGCTTCAGGAAGCAATCGCCTTTCACCGCCAGGGTGAGCTCGCCGCCGCGAGGGCGATCTACGAAAAAATTCTGGCCGGTGATCCCGGCCATGCGGATTCACTTCACCTGCTGGGTCTTGTCCATTGGCAATGCGGAGACTCCCAGCGGGCGCTCGATCATATCGACCGTGCGATCGCCCGTAATCCCAACAGCGCCGCGTATTTCAGCAACCGCGGCAACGTGCTGAAATCCCTGATGCGCCTCGATGACGCTCTCGCCAGCCATGACCGCGCGATTGCGCTCAACCCGCGTTTCGCCGAGGCGCACAACAACCGCGGCAACGTGCTCAAGGAACTCGGCCGGCTCGACGATGCCCTGGCAAGCTACGAACGGGCGATCGCACTGGTGCCGGATTTCGCCGACGCCCTGACCAACAAGGCCAGCGTCCTCGCCGCGTTGAAGCGCTTCGAGGAGGCCCTGACCATCTACGACAGGGCAATCGCGCTGCGACCGGACCACGCCGACGCACACAACAACCGCGGCAACGTTCTCAGGAACATGGGGCGCCTGAATGACGCGCTGGCGAGCTATGAAACGGCTATTGACCTTCGGCCCGACCATGCCAGCGCCCACAACAATCGGGGAAACGTCCTGAAGGATATGGGGCGCCTTGACGACTCGCTGAAAAGCTACGATCTCGCGATCTCGCTGCAGCCCGACCTGGCCGATGCCCATGGCAATCGCGGTAACGTCCTGTTGGCGCTGAAACGCCTTGAGGCCGCGTTGGCAAGCTATGACACGGCTATCACCCTGCGGCCGGACCGGGCCGAAGCCCACAACAGTCGAGGTACCGTGCTCCGGGAAATGGGCCGCCTGGCCGAGGCGCTGGCGAGCCACGAAAAGGCGATCGGCCTACGCCCCGACCATGCCGGCGCCCACAACAATCGGGGCAATGTGCTCCGCGATCTCGGGCGGCTGGTGGATGCCGTGGGCAGTTACGATGCCGCGATCGCGATCCAGCCCGATTTTGCCGACGCGCTCAGCAATCGCGGCAACGCCCTGCTCGATCTCGGGGACCTCGACGCAGCGCTGGCGAGTTACGACAGGTCGATCGCCCTGATGCCGAACCATGCCAAGGCGCACAACAACCGGGGCAATGTCCTCAAGGCCATGGGTCGCCTCGACGACGCGCTCTCCGCCTGCGAACGCGCCTTGGCGCTGGATCCGGATTGCGAGTACCTGCCGGGCAACATTGCCCATCTGCAGTGCTACCTGTGCGACTGGACTTCGCGCGATCAGTCCATTGCCCGATTGCGCGCCGGAGTGGCATCGGGTGCCTTGGTTTCCACCCCATTCCCCTTGCTAGCCCTTGCCGACGACCCGCTCCTCCAAAGGCAGGCGGCGGAATTGTTTGCGCGGAAAAAGACCGCGGGCCTGGCAAGGTCCGCCCCCGCAGCGGTCGCGGCGCGCCGGGAAAGAATCCACCTCGCCTACCTCTCGGCGGACTTCCATGACCACGCCACGGCCTTCCTGATGGCGGAATTGTTCGAACGCCATGATCGCGGCAGGTTCGAACTGACCGCCATATCCTTTGGCCCCGATTCCAGTGACGTGATGCGGCAGCGATTGCGCTCCGCGTTTGACCGATTCATCGAAGTCCGCGGAATGGGCGACGCGGAGGTCGCCCGCCTGTGCAACGAAATAGGTGTCGATATCGCGATCGATCTCAAGGGCTACACCACCGACAGCCGTCCGGGCATACTCGCCGCGCGCTGCGCGCCCATCCAGGTCAATTACCTCGGCTATCCGGGCACGATGGGCGCCGGGTTCATCGACTACCTGATTGCCGACCGGGTACTGATCGACGACGCCGACCTCGATGGCTACTCGGAAAAGATCATCCGGCTTCCGGGCAGCTACCAGGCCAACGATCGACGGCGACGGATTTCCGAGCGGAAGTTCACTCGACCGGAGTGTGGCCTGCCCGAGGAGGCCATGGTCTATTGCTGCTTCAACAACAACTACAAGATCTCGCCCGAAACCTTCGACAGTTGGATGCGCATTCTCGGCAGGGTTCCACACAGCGTGTTGTGGCTGTTCGAGGACAACCCGACGGCGGCAAGAAACCTCAGGCGGGAGGCGGAAAAGAGGGGCATTGCGGCGGAACGCCTGGTCTTCGCATCGCGTCTTCCCTTGCCGGAACACCTGGCCCGCCACGGGCTCGCGGACCTGTTCCTCGACACGCTGCCCTGCAACGCCCACACGACCGCGAGCGATGCCCTGTGGGCCGGCCTGCCGGTGCTGACGTTGAAGGGCCGATCGTTTGCGGCGCGCGTCGCCGCCAGCCTGAACCGGGCCGTTGGCCTGCCCGAGCTCACCACAGGCTCGCGCGAGGATTACGAGCAGCAGGCAGTAGCCCTGGCGACGCACCCGGACCGCCTCGCGGCGATCAAGCAGCGCCTCGCCGACAACCGGGCGACCTGCCCGTTGTTCGACTGCGAAGGCTTCGCCCGTCACCTTGAGGAAGCTTATGTTCTCATCATCCGGGAGCACGATGCCGGCCATGCTCCTCGGCACATCTCGATGGACGGGCCGGGCGACGGCGGCAAGGCCCCGGCGAACGCCGATGCCCTGAGCGGAACATGACGGAATTTCGCGAACTGATTCCCTACGAGTCCTGCCCGCTCTGCGGGGGCAGCCGCATCGAACCCACGGTCAGGGCCGACTGCTCGGCTCATCCGGCCTTTGCGGAACCCCTTTCGAGGACGATGGAGTGGATGCGCTGCGCGGACTGCGGCCACGTGCTCCGGAACGGTTTCTACACACCGGAGGCCTTCGAGATACTGTTCCGCTCGTCGCTGGCCGGACAGCGTGTCGGAGAGGATTACGAGCGCCAACGCAACATCGCCGCCGCCATGATCGAACGCATTCTGCCCTTGCGCAAGACGGGAATCTGGCTCGATGTCGGGTTCGGCAATGCCTCCCTGCTGCTGACCGCGGCCGAATTCGGATTCGCGCCGGTCGGCTTCGACCTGCGACAGCGGAATGTCGACGCATTGCGGGCCCTCGGCATCCAGGCGCTCAAGGCCGACATCACCGAGGCCACGCTGAATCCAAAGGCATCCGTGATCAGCATGTGCGATGTGCTCGAACATACGCGGTTTCCGATACCGGTATTGCAGGCGGCCCACCGCAATCTGCTACCCGGCGGCGCGCTGCTGCTGTCAATGCCCAATCTCGACAGCCCGCTCTGGAAGATGCTGGACCGCGACGGAATCAATCCCTACTGGTCGGAGATGGAGCACTTCCACAATTTCAGTCGCGCCTCGATCCATCGCTTGCTGGAGAGTTGCGGCTTCAGTCCCGTCCGCTACGGAATCAGCGAGCGCTATCGCGCGTGCATGGAAATCGTTGCCTCGCGCGGAACGAACGGCGGCGGCGTGCCTCGGGACCCGGAAAAGCCGGCGTAGCAGCGCGCCGCGATGATCCGGCGCCCCGGCCGGCGATACGAAAACGCCACCCGCGAAGGTGGCGTTTTCGATTTGCTGGCGTCCCCACGGGGATTCGAACCCCGGTTCATACCGTGAAAGGGTATTGTCCTAGGCCTCTAGACGATAGGGACTTATCGTTTGGTGGAGGTACGCGGGATCGAACCGCGGACCTCTTGCATGCCATGCAAGCGCTCTCCCAGCTGAGCTATACCCCCACAAGAGAGCGCGCATTATAGGGAGGCGGACCCAGCCTGTAAAGCGTTTTTCGGGACTATGCAGCACGGTCTCAGAGCAGCTTGCCGGGGTTCATCCGGCCGCGCGGATCGAGCGCCTGCTTGACCGCGCGCATCAGTTCCATTTCGGTGTCGCTCTTGTAACGCAGGATTTCTTCGCGCTTGAGCTGGCCCAGCCCGTGCTCGGCCGATATCGAGCCGCCCAGTTCATGCACCAGGTCGTGCACGATGCGATTCACGGCCCCGGTACGGGCGATGAATTCGGCGTTGGATTCAGCGTCCGCCTTCGACTGGTTGTAGTGCAGGTTGCCGTCGCCGATGTGGCCGAAGCAGACGATGCGCACCGCCGGGAAGGCCGCCCGCAGGGCGGCATCGGCGCGGGCGATGAATTCGGCGATGCGCGACACCGGCACCGCGATGTCGTGCTTGATCGAGACGCCCTCGATCTTCTGCGCCTCGGAGACGTTCTCGCGCAAGGCCCAGAGCGCCGCGGCCTGGGCTTCGCTGGCGGCGACCACGGCATCCGCGATCACGGCGGCTTCGGCCGCCGCTTCGAGCGCCGACTCCAGCGTCGCCGCGAGGTCGGCGCGGGCGCCGGAAAGCTCGATCAGGACTTGCCATTCGGGCTTGTCCGCGAGCGGATCGCGCGCGCCCGGAATGTGCTTGAGCACCAGTTCCAGCGCCGGCCGCCCGACGATCTCGAAAGCCGTGACGTTGTCGCCCGCGACATCGCGCAGGCGTCCGAGCAGGGCGACGGCGGCGGCCGGATCGGGCACCGCCACCCAGGCCGTGGCCCGCGCGCGCGGACGCGGAAACAGCTTCAGCGTCGCCGCCGTGATCAGGCCCAGGCTGCCTTCGGCGCCGATGAAAAGCTGCTTGAGGTCGTAGCCTGTGTTGTCCTTGCGCAGGCCGCGCAGTCCGTTCCAGACGCGTCCGTCGGCCAGCACCACTTCCAGGCCCAGGCAGAGTTCGCGGGTGTTGCCGTAGCGCAGCACCTGCACGCCGCCGGCATTGGTCGACAGGTTGCCGCCGATGGTGGCGCTGCCTTCGGCGGCGAGCGAGAGCGGGAACAGGCGGTCGACCTCGCGCGCCGCTTCCTGCACGGCATGCAGGGTGCAACCGGCCTCGACGGTGATGGAATTGTTGTCCGGGTCGACGTTGCGGATGCGGTTGAGGCGCGTCAGCACGATCACCACCTCGCCGCCGATCGGCGTGGCGCCGCCGCACAGCCCGGTATTGCCGCCCTGCGGCACAACGCTCGCCCCGGCGTCTGCGCAGGCGCCGACCACCGCGGCAACTTCCTCGGTGCTGCCGGGCAGCACCACGCAACGCGCGTTGCCGGTGTAGCGGCCGCGCCAGTCGGTGCAGAAGGGGGCCACGTCGTCCGCCTGCGTCAGCACGCGCGACACACCGACGATGCCGCGCAAACGATCCTGAAAGTCGGCGCTCACGGTACGGCGATGGTCGGGCCCGGTTGCGCGTAGAGATCGTGCACGTCGCAATCGATCACGCTCACCTCGGCAAATTCACCGATCTCCAGGTCATGGCCGTCGGCGATGTACACCAGGCCATCGACATCGGGCGCGTCGCCCTGCGAGCGGGCGATGGCGCCCTCCTCGTCGATGTCGTCGACCAGCACCCGGATGCGACGCCCGATCATGCGTTCCAGACGCTGGGTGGAAATGTCTTCCTGGTGGCGCAGCAGGCGCGCCTTGCGCTCCTCGCGCACCTCATCGGGCAGCGCGCCCGGCAGGTCGTTGGCGCTGGCCCCCGCCACCGGCGAATAGGAGAAGGCGCCGACGCGATCGAGCTGCGCCTCGTCGAGGAAATCCAGCAGTTCGTTGAACTCGGCCTCGGTTTCGCCGGGGAAGCCGGTGATGAAGGTGGAGCGGATCGCCAGGTCCGGCACTTCGCGGCGCCAGGCGACGATGCGGTCGAGCACCTTCTCCGCGGACGCCGGGCGCTTCATCAGCTTGAGGATGCGCGGGCTGGCGTGCTGGAAGGGCACGTCGAGGTAAGGCAGGATTTTCCCGTCGGCCATCAGCGGGATCAGGTCGTCGACGCTGGGATAGGGATAGACGTAGTGCAGGCGCACCCAGAGGCCGAGCTTGCCGAGTTCGCGGCACAGTTCGAGCAAACGCGTCTTCACCGGCCGACCGCCATGGAAGCCGGTGCGGTATTTGACATCCACGCCGTAGGCGCTGGTGTCCTGCGAAATCACCAGCAACTCCTTTACCCCGGCCGCGGCCAACACTTCGGCCTCGTGCAGCACCTCGCCGATCGGCCGCGACACCAGGTCGCCGCGCAGCGAGGGAATGATGCAGAAGCTACACCGATGGTTGCAGCCTTCGGATATCTTCAGGTAAGCGTAGTGGTCGGGCGTCAGGCGGATGCCCTGCGGCGGCACCAGATCGACGAAGGGATCATGCGCGGGTGGCAGGTGGGCATGCACCGCCTCCATGACCTCGGGCATTGAGTGCGGGCCGGTGACAGCCAGCACCTTCGGATGCACGCCGCGCACGATGTCCTTGCCGGCGGCATCCTTCTTCGCACCGAGGCAGCCAGTGACGATGACCTTGCCGTTCTCCGCCAGCGCCTCGCCGATGGCGTCGAGCGATTCCTCGACCGCGGCGTCGATGAAGCCGCAGGTATTCACCACCACGAGGTCGGCACCGTCGTAGGTGCCGGAGATCGCATAGCCCTCGGCGCGCAGCCGGGTGAGGATCTGTTCGGCGTCCGAGGCCGCCTTGGGGCAGCCCAGCGAAACGAAACCGACCGTCGGTGCGCGGGCCTTGCGCTTGGTCACTTCTTGTCGACTTTTTCCTCGGCCTTCGGGTAGATGCCGGGGAAAATCTTGCGCGTCTGTTCCTGCATGGTGTCCTGCATCTGCTGGAACATCTTCTGGCTCTGCTCGACGTAGGCGCCCATCATGTGCTGCATGGCCGGGCCCTGGAACTTGAGGAACTGCGCCCAGAGGTCGCCGCTGTCGCCACCGGTCTCGCCGTAGAGCGACTTGGCCTGCTCCTTGAGCTTGGCCTGCACCTCGGTAAAGGAGCGGATGTTGTTCTCGATGTAGTTGCCCATCATGCCCTGCATGGCATTGCCGTAGAAACGGATCATCTGCGATAGCAGGTCGGAGGAGAACATCGGCGCGCCGCCGGCTTCCTCTTCGAGGATGATCTGCAACAGGATGGACCGCGTCAGGTCGTCGCCGGTCTTGGCGTCGACCACCTGGAAGGGCTCATGCGCGAGGACGAGCTCCTTGACATCGGCCAGCGTGATGTAGGTGCTGGTGCGGGTGTCATACAGTCGGCGATTCGGATATTTCTTGATGAGTCGGCTCTGTGTGGCCATGTGATGCTCCTCCCTCATGCGAAACATTCTACTACCATGGTGCTACCGCCCCATTCCGGCTCCCGCCAGGGCGGGAAGCGGCATGGGGATGGTGCCGTCGGCTCAGCAGAAATGCAGGCCGCCGTTGATGTTCAGCGTCGCGCCCGTCATGTAGCCGGCGAGGTCCGACACCAGATACGAGCACAGGGCGCCGATTTCTTCCGGCTTGCCCAGACGTCCCATCGGGATCGTGGCGACGATGGAGTCGCGCACTTCCTGCTTGATGGCCATGACCATGTCGGTGCCGATGTAGCCCGGGGCGATGGCGTTGACCGTGACGCCCTTGCGCGCCACTTCCGCGGCGATCGCCTTGGTGAAGCCGAGGATGCCGGCCTTGGCTGCCGAGTAGTTGGCCTGGCCGAACTGGCCCTTGACGCCGTTGACCGACGAGATGTTGATGACGCGTCCCCAGCCGCGATCGGCCATGCCGGGCAGCACCTGATGGGTGACGTTGAACACGGAGTCGAGGTTGGTGGATAGCACCGCGTCCCACTGGCCCTTTTCCATCTTCTTGAACATCGCGTCGCGGGTGATGCCGGCGTTGTTCACCAGCACGTCGACCGGGCCGAAGTCGGCCTCGATCTTCTTCACCATCGCGGCACAGCCGTCGAAGTCCGTCACGTCGGCCTCGGCCACCGCGAAGTCAAAACCTTCCGACTTCATCTTGGCCAGCCATTCGTCCTTGGGGGGGAAATTCGGCAGGCAGTTCGCCACCACGGTGAACCCGCTCTGGGCAAGCGACTTGCAGATCGCCGTGCCCAGGCCACCCATTGCTCCCGTTACCAATGCAATTTTCTTTGCCATGATTGCTGCTTCCTATACGTCCAATGAAATCTTTCGGGCCGAAAGCGTCCTGCAAGCGAAGCCTTCGACCCGGGGCGATCAATACATGTGCTGACCGCCGTTGATGGAGATGTTGGCGCCGGTGACGAAGGCCGCCTCTTCCGAAGCCAGGTAGGCCACCAGGCCGGCGACTTCTTCCGGCTTGCCCAGACGGCCCTGGGCGATCAGCGGCAGGATCTTGCTGTCGAGCACTTCCTGGGGGATCGCCATGACCATCTTGGTGCCGATGTAGCCCGGGGAGATGGTGTTGACCGTCACCCCCTTCTTCGCCACTTCCAGCGCCAGGGCCTTGGTGAAACCGTGCATGCCGGCCTTGGCGGCGGAATAGTTGGTCTGGCCGAAGGCGCCCTTCTGGCCGTTGACCGAGGAGATGTTGATGACGCGGCCCCAGTTGCGCTCCATCATGCCGTCCATCACCTGCTTGGTCATGTTGAAGGTCGAGTCGAGGTTGGTGTGGATCACCGCGTCCCAGTCGGCCTTGGTCATCTTCTTGAACGTCATGTCACGGGTGATGCCGGCGTTGTTCACCAGCACCTCGACCGGACCGATTTCGCTGCTTACCTGCGCCACGCAAGCCTTGCAGGAATCGAAATCGGCAACGTCGCAGGGATAGGCCTTGAAGCCGTAGCCCATGTCGTTCATGGTGCGCAGCCACTCGGCCGCCTTGGTGTTGCTGGGGCTGTAGGTGGTGACGACCTTGTAACCCAGGGCCGCGAGTTTGATACAGATCGCCTCGCCCAGACCGCCCATGCCTCCCGTTACCAGTGCAACTCGCAGCATTTTGTTTCTCCTCTCGATTTTTGTTGGGTCGGGGCTTTGAAAGTCCCGCCGAAACCCGTGCCCCAGGCCGGAATCGACGTTTGCTTCATGCCTTCTGCTTGACGTAGCTGCCCGGCGCCGGCTCACCCGGCGGGTAGGCCTTGCTGCCCAGTTTGGCGCGGGCGGGAAGCTCGCCTCCGGCGTGCTGCTTCAGCCAGTTGGCCCACACCGGCCACCAACTGCCCTTGACCTCGGTCGCGGTGTCGAACCACTCGTCGGCGTTCGCCGTGGCGCTGTCGTTGATCCAGTGGCTGCGCTTGTTCTTCGCCGCCGGATTGATGACGCCGGCAATATGTCCCGAGGCGCCGAGCACAAAGGCGGTCTCGCCGCCGAGCAGGCTGCGGCTCTGGTAAGCGGATTTCCACGGCACGATGTGGTCTTCGCGGCTGGCGTAAATGAAGGCCGGCATGTCCACACGGCCGAGGTCGGCCTTGACGCCGCACATCTCCAGCTTGCCCGGCACGCGCAGGTTATTCTCCAGGTACATGTTGCGCAGGTACCAGGCGAGGAAGGGGCCGGGCAGATTGGTGGCGTCGGCGTTCCAGAACAGCAGGTCGAAGGCGGGCGGCTTCTTGCCCTTCAGATAATTGCCGACCACGTATTGCCAGATCAGGTCGTTGGCGCGAAGCGAGGAGAACACGCTGGCCAGCTCGCTGCCCTTGAGCAGGCCGCCCTTGCCAATGGTGGTCTCGCGCGCCTGCACGGCGGTTTCGTCGACCAGGCAGCCGATCTCGCCGGAATCGGCGAAGTCAAGCAGCGTGGTGAGCAGGGTGAGCGATGCCACCGGATTTTCGCCGCGCAGGGCCGCCACCGACAAGGCCGAACCGAGGATGGTGCCGCCGACGCAGAAGCCCAGCGCGTTGATCTGGTCGATGCCGCAGATCTCCTGCACCACCTTGATGGCCTGCAGCGCACCCTGTTCGATGTAATCGTCCCAGCTCAGGTGCCCCTGATCGGCCTGCACGTTCTTCCATGAAATCAGGAACACGGTGTTGCCCTGTTCCACGGCATAGCGCACAACCGAGTTCTCGGGCTGCAGGTCGAGAATGTAATACTTGTTGATGCAGGGCGGCACCATCAGGAAAGGCCGTACCGCGACCGTCTCGGTCTGCGGCGAATACTGCAGGAGCTGCATCAGCTCGTTTTCATAGACCACGGCGCCGGGCGTCACCGCGAGGTTGCGGCCGACCTCGAAGGCGCTGTCGTCGGTCATCGAGATGCGACCTTTTTCCAGGTCGGCGATCAGGTTCTGGATGCCCTGCTGGATGCTCAGACCCTTGGTCTCCATCGCCGTCTTGACGAATTCGGGATTGGTGGCGAGGAAGTTGGACGGCGCCATCGCGTCGACCATCTGCCGCGCCATGAAGCGCATGCGGTCCTTGGCCTGGCCATCGGCCATCGGCGCCGCCTCGACCATGCGTTTCACATAGTCGGCGTTGATCAGATAGGCCTGGCGCAGGTAGTCATACATCGGGCTTTCCGCCCAGGCCGGATCGTCGAAACGCTTGTCGCCTGGCGCGGGACTCGCCACCGGCGTCGCCGGCTGGTCCGGCGCCCTGCCCAGCATGCCCTGCCACAGCCTGGCGTGCTGGCTCATCCATTCCTGCTGCAGTGCTTTCAGCGCCTCCGATTCGGCAAGCCATGCCGGTGCGCCGGGGCTGGGTGCGGCGAGCTTTTGCTGCGCGGCGAAGAACTGGCTGAATCCTTGTGCCATCGCGTTGCCTGCCTGCATCATGGCTTGCATCGCGGCATTTTGATCGGGGGAAGACGACATCCGTGGCTCCTGGCGAGAGGGTGATTTTGCACTGCACAATAAACGCTGTCAAGCAAGGGGCTCGCCGTAAAATCAAGCCATGTACGTGATCGCGATCGCCTGGCTTTACGTCACCGTGCTGATGGCGGCGACAGAGCCGAATCTTACCGCCGGCGTGCTCACTTTCGTCTGTTACGGACTGCTGCCGCTGTCCCTGCTGCTTTGGCTTTTCGGCGCGCCGCAGCGGCGGCGACAAACTCGGGCCAGGGAGGCCGCAGACGCCAGTGCCGCCAGCGACGCGGCGGCGGAAAAGCCACCGCGATAGCCTGCGTCATTCCAGCCAGACCAGGGTCGCCATGCGGCCGGTGACGCCATCGCGACGGTAGGAAAAGAAGCGCCCGGCCTCGCTCACGGTGCAAGAGTCGGCGCCGGAGGTACGGCGAATTCCCAGCGCGGCCAGACGCTGGCGCGCCAGCAGGTAGATGTCGCACAGCCATTTGCCGCCGGGCGCCGCAACGAAGGCCATGGCCGCCGCCGCATCGGTGGCGACAAAGGCCTCGCGGACCTCGTTGCCGACTTCGAAGGCCCGCGGGCCGATTGCCGGTCCCAGCCAGGCCATCAGGCGTTCACCTGGCTCGCCCATCGCCGCCACGGTGGATTCGATCACGCCGGCCGCCAGACCGCGCCAGCCCGCATGGACGGCGCCGACCACCGTCGCGTCATCGTCGCAAAAAATCAGCGGCAGGCAATCCGCCGTGAGGACGGCGCAGACCGCGCCGCGCTGCCGCGTGAAACTGGCATCGGCCTGTTCGCCGCCGCTCGTCTCAGCCGCATCGACGCAGCGCGTGCCGTGCACCTGGCTCAGCCAGCGCGGCTCTTCCGGCAGGGCCTGACGCAAGCGCTGCCGGTTGGCGCCTACCGCCGCCGGATCGTCACCAACGTGGTCGCCGAGATTGAATCCCGCCCAGGGCGCGCGGCTGACACCGCCGACGCGGGTCGTCGACAGCGCGCAAACACCGGGCGGCGCCGGCCAGTCGGGAACGATGAACTCACTCACGCAGGGACTCCAGCAGTCGCGCAAAGTCGTCCGGCAATGGCGACTCCCAGTGCATCTCTGCGCCGCCCACGGGATGGCGCAGCGCCAGGCGCCATGCATGCAGGGCCTGGCGGGGAAAGGCGTCGAGGCGGGCATCGCCGCTCTTTGCCCGGCCATAGGTCGGGTCGCCGGCCAGCGGATGCTTGATCGAGGCGAGATGCACGCGGATCTGGTGGGTGCGGCCGGTCTCCAACCGGCATTCGAGCAGCGTGCATTTCGCGAAGCGCTCGCGCACCGCGTAATGCGTGCGCGCCTCCTTGCCGCCGCTCCTGACCACGGCCATTTTGGTGCGCTGCACGGCATGGCGTCCCATCGGCGCGTCCACTGTGCCGTCTCCGGCGACGATGCCCAGCGCCAGCGCCAGATAGTGGCGCTTCACCGTGCGCGCCTGCAACTGGCGCACCAGGTCGGTCTGCGCGGTCAGGGTCTTGGCCACCACCAGCAGCCCGCTGGTGTCCTTGTCCAGGCGATGCACGATGCCGGCGCGCGGGATTTCCGCAAGCCCCGGCGCGTGATGCAGCAGGGCATTGAGCAGCGTGCCGGACGGCTGGCCGTTGCCCGGATGCACCACCAGCCCGGCGGGCTTGTCGATGACGATGAGCTGATCGTCCTCGTAGATCACGTCCAGCGGGATGTCCTCGGCGGCACCCGTCGGTCCCGCCGCCACGGGCTGATCGACGGCGAACTCGACCCGCTCGCCGCCATGCACCTTGCATTTCGCGGGGAGCGCGGCGCCATCAACGCGGATCAGGCCATCCTTCAGCCAGGACTGCAGGCGGCTGCGCGAATGCTCGGGAAACAGCCTCGCCAGCGCGGCGTCGAGCCGCCAGCCGGCGCACTCCGCCGGCACCGTGGCGGGCTCGGCGGGACAGGGGCTTCGGCTATAATCGGCCGCAATTTCAAGCGAGGTTTTCATCATGTCCAGTTTAGCGGCATTCCTGCGCCGGCTCGTCCCGGCGGCGACGGCGATCACCGTCATTGCCGCGCTGTCGATCGGCGGCTGCGGGCTGTTGCCGGAGGCGAGCGACGAGACCGCCGGCTGGTCCGCCAACCGGCTGTATGCCGAAGCCAAGGAAGCCATGGCCGACGGCGGCTACGACAAGGCGATCAAGTATTTCGAGAAGCTGGAAGCGCGCTACCCCTATGGCCGCTATGCCCAGCAGGCCCAGCTCGAAGTCGCCTATGCCTACTACCGCCAGGCCGAACCGGCGTCCGCCATCGCCGCCTGCGATCGCTTTATCCGCCTGCATCCCAATCACCCCAACGTCGACTACGCGTACTACCTGAAGGGCCTCGCCAATTTCAACGAGGACCTGGGCTTTCTGGGCTATGTCAGCCTGCAGGACCTCACCGAGCGCGATCCGAAGGCGGCGCGCGACTCCTTCGACGCCTTCAAGGTGCTGGTGGCGAAATATCCAGAGAGCAAGTACACGCCGGACGCCACGGCGCGCATGAAATACCTGGTCAACGCCCTGGCCTCGCACGAGGTGCATGTCGCCCGCTACTACATGAAGCGCGGCGCCTACGTTGCCGCCGTCAATCGCGCGCAGACCGCCGTCAAGACTTACGTCGACGCACCGGCCAACGAGGAAGCCCTGTTCATCATGGTCAAGGCCTACGACCTGCTGGGCATGAACGACCTGCGCGACGACATCGAGCGCGTGATGCGCAGGAACTTTCCCAATAGCGAGTACTACGTGCGCGGCCTGAACCGCGCCGAACCCTGGTGGAAGCTCTGGTGAACCGGGGCGAATCGATGCCGTCCGCCATCCAGGCGCCGGATCTTTGCGTCGGCATCGTCGGCACCGGCGCCATGGGTCGGGGCATCGCCCAGATCGCCGCCCAGGCCGGCATTCGCGTGCTGATGTTCGACGCCCTGCACGGCGCCGCCGCCAATGCCCGCGAAACCGTGATCGGCACGCTCGCCAAACTCGCCGAGAAGGGCAAGATTTCCGCCGAGGCCCTGGCCGCCGCCGGCGCCAAGCTCGAAGTCGTCACCCGGCTCGAAGACCTCGCCTCGGCCAAGGTGATCGTCGAGGCCATCGTCGAAAACATCGAGGTCAAGAAGGCCCTGTTCCAGCAGCTCGAGGACATCATCGGCGCCGACTGCATCCTGGCGACCAATACGTCCTCGCTTTCGGTGACCTCAATCGCCGCGACCTGCAAACGGCCCGAGCGCGTCGGCGGCTTCCATTTCTTCAATCCCGTGCCGCTGATGAAAATCGTCGAGGTCATCGACGGCCTGCTCACCGCGCCCTGGGTGTCCGAAGCGCTGCTGGAACTCGGCCGGCGCATGGGCCACACGGCGGTCCGCGCAAAAGACACCCCCGGCTTCATCGTCAACCACGCCGGACGCGGCTTTGTCACCGAAGCCCTGCGCGTGCTGGGCGAAGGCGTGGCGGATTTCCGCGAAGTGGACCGCATCATGCGCGACGTCGCCGGTTTCCGCATGGGGCCATTCGAGTTGCTCGACCTCACCGGGCTCGACGTTTCGCAGCCGGTGATGGAATCGATCTACCACCAGTATTACCAGGAGCCTCGCTACCGGCCCTCGCCGCTGGCGGCGCAGCGGCTGGCCGGCGGCCTCCTCGGTCGCAAGACCGGCCGCGGCTTCTATAACTACGCCAAGGACGCGGCGACTCCGCCCGACACCCCTGTGCCGACCACGCTGCCGGCCCGCGTCTGGGTCGGCCAGACCCATCCGGAATGGGCCGACGTGTTGCGCGAGATCGCCGCCAAGGCCGGCGTCGAGGTGGAAACCGACTACCTGCCGAGCGATGACGCGCTTTGCATCGTCACGCCGTTGGGCGGCGATGCCACCACGGCCTGCGTCGAGCAGGGTCTCGATCCGCTGCGCACGGTGGCCATCGATTGCCTATTCGGTATCCACGCCGGCGGCGGCCGGCGGCGCACACTGATGACCACGCCGCTGACCACGGCGGCGATGCGCGACGCGGCCCATGCCCTGTTCGCCGCCGACGGCAGCGCGGTGAGCATGATTCGCGACAGCGCCGGCTTCGTCGCCCAGCGCATCGTCGCCTGCATTGTCAACATCGGTTGCGACATTGCCCAGCAGCGTGTCGCCGGCGCCGCCGACATCGACCGCGCGGTAACCCTCGGCTTGGGCTACCCCAAGGGCCCGCTGGCCTTCGGCGACGCCCTCGGAGCGCGCAATGTGCTGCAGGTGCTCGAAACCATGCAGGATTGCCTGGGCGATCCGCGCTACCGGCCCAGCCCCTGGCTGCGCCGCCGCGCCTTGCTCGGCGTATCCCTGCTGACGGAAGAAAGCTGAAGCGGGCAACGCCGCCGCCGGGGGAAACCCGGCGTCGTTCAGGCCGGGTCTGGGTTGCTCGCGAACGCCGACGCATACTCGGCGATCTTCATGTCGTGGTTCAGGACATGCTCCACGATCCACTCGCGGATCATGACGAGCGCCTCGTCGCGCGACACCGCCTTGCCGTGCATCAACTCCAGGTTGAGCCGGGCATATTGATCGAGGATTTCGGTATGTGCCCGTATATGGTCGAGCACGGTCTGCGCGGGCATGCCGCAGTCGCGGAGGATCGCTTCCTCGCTGTCGAAATGCGCGTTGATCTGCTGGCCCAGGCGACTTAGAACCTCCGAAAACGCATCCGTTCCCGGGTTCGCATCGAGATTGGCATGAAGCCGATCGAGGTGGGCCACCAGGTCCAGATGCTCGCGGTCGATCGACGACACGCCGACCCGAAGCGAGAATTCAGTCGCGGGGTGCCGGGGCATTCCTCTGCGTTCCAAGATGAGCTTTCGATGACGGCCGCGGGCGGCAAAGGCGGCATTCTATACCCGCATGACTTTTGTGGCTTATACGCTGCGTTGACGCCTGGTCTCGAACAGGCAGATGCCCGCAGACACCGACACATTGAGGCTTTCGACGCTGCCCAGCATCGGGATCCGCGCCAGCTCGTCGCAGGTTTCCCGGGTCAGGCGACGCATGCCGTCGCCCTCGGCGCCAAGCACCCAGGCGCATGAACCCTTCTGGTCGATGGCATACAACTCCTTCTCGGCCGCGCCATCGGCGCCGATGACCCAGATGCCGCTTTCCTGCATTTCGCGCAGGCTGCGCGCGAGGTTGGTGACGACGAGGTAGGGCACGCTGTCGGCGGCGCCGCTGGCCACCTTGATCGCCGTGGCATTGAGGCCGCAGGCGCGGTCCTTGGGCGCAACCACGGCATGCGCGCCGGCGGCATCGGCCACGCGCAGGCAGGCGCCGAGGTTGTGCGGATCGGTGACGCCGTCCAGCACCAGCAGCAACGCCGGTTCGGCCAGGCCGTCGAGCACGTCGTCCAGCGTCAGGTGTCTGGCCTGCGCCGCCACCTTCGCCACCACACCCTGATGCTGGCTGCCGCCGGCCATGCCGTCGAGGCGTTTGGCATCGGTGGCGATCACGCGCACGCCGCGAAGCTCGGCCTGCTTCAGCAGCTCGCGCATGCGCCCGTCCTGGCGACCCTCGGCGACGGTGATTTCGCGGATGTCGTCAGCGGCGTGGCGCAGCTTGGCGGTGACGGCGTGGAAGCCGTGGATCAGTCGGGTCTCACTCATGGCCGGTGTCTTTCAGGACGCGCACTTCACGCTGCGGGAAGGGAATCTCGATGCCGGCCTGCTTGAAGCCGTGCCAGATCGCGAGGTTGATGGCGGAACGCAGGGGGCCGGCGCCATTCTCCGGATCGGCCACCCAGAAGGCCACTTCGAGGTTGATGCCGGAATCGGCGAAGCCCGCGACCAGCGCCATCGGCGCCGGATCGGGGAGCACACGCGGCTGCGCCACGGCGGCCGCGACCAGGATCGCCATGGCCTGTTCCAGATCGCTGCCGTAGCCGATCTGCACCGGCAGCATCAGCCGCACCCGCGGATTGCTGTAGGACTCGTTCCTCACCACCGAGCCGACCAGCAGCTCGTTGGGCACCAAGGATTCGACGCCGGTGACGTCTTTCAGCACCGTGTAGCGCGTGGTGATGCGGGTCACCTCGCCGCGATCGTTGCCGACCGAAATCACGTTGCCCAGGCGGATCGAGTTGTCGAGCAGGATGATGAAGCCGGAGACATAGTTGCTGGCGATCTTTTGCAGGCCCATGCCCAGGCCGACGCCCAGCGCGCCGCCGAAAACGGACAGCGTGGTGAGGTCGATGCCGACCATCGGCAGGCCGACCAGGATGCCGAGCAGGATCAGCAAGGCCTTCGACAGCCGCGCCAGCACGGCGCGCAGGTTGCCGTCCAGTCCAACGGCGGCATTCAGGCGCGCCTCGATCATGCCGGCCAGCCAGAGCGCGCCCAGCACCGTGACGAGCAGGGCGACGATGCCCTGCAGCACGGTCCACAAGGTCAGCTTCTGCTTGCCGGCGGAAAACTTCACCGACTCCAGGAGATCGATCAACTCCGGCAGCAGCCCGGTGATGTGCAGCGCGACGACGCCCCACACCAGCAGCGAAAACACGCGCTCGAACTGTGCCAGCCAGGTGGCGCCGAGCAAGCTGAAGCGGAGCACATAGAACACCAGGCGGATCACGGCGAGCGAGGCCAGCAGCGGCAGCGCCAGGGTAAACAGGTTGACGTGGATGTGGGAGTGAAGCAGGCCGCGCGCCAGCCAGACCAGCAGCAGCGCCAGCAGCGGGAAAGCGATGCGGTTCAGCCAGCCCCGGTCGATCTCCCAACGCCCGGCCACCGGCAGTTGCCGCCCGCGCAGCAGGCGTTCGCCGAGCTTGGCCAGCAGCAGGCAGGCTGCCAGCGCGGCAAGTTGCCAGACCAGGTCCGGCTGCCGCAGGTCGGACAGCACGGCCTGCCAGACGCTGCTGAAGTCACTACCGTTCATTGCCAGCTCCCTGGTATTTCTCCGCCTCGTCGCGGTGCCGTTTCCAGTTGTCAAGATAGCGCCGCGTCAACGCCGGGTTGCCGGAGAGGATCAGCAGGTTCTCGGCATTGCGCGCCTGCGCCGACCAGGTGAAATTGTAGCTGCCGGTGATGACGATGCCCTGCGCCTCCCCGGCGTCGATCAGGATCACCTTGTTGTGTGCCGCGGCGTAGCGCGTTTCCAGCCAGACCGGAATGCCTTCGGCGGCCAGCGCCGGCAGTTGCGAGTTGTCGCCTTTCTGCAGCATCTCGCGGTCGGCCAGCACCTCGACCCGGACGCCGCGCTGGCGCGCCTGCAGCAGGGCGCGGGCGATCGAGCGACTGGTCAGCAGGTAGGCCTGGACATGGACGCTGTGCCGCGCCTCGCCGAGCGTGCGCACGATCGCGCCCTCGGCGTCGTCCCAGGGCGTGAATAGAACCTGAACACTGCCGGTCGCTGGAATCGCCGTGGCGCCAGCGCCGACTGTTGCGCAGGCGCAGAACAGCGCGACGACAAACCGTTTCACTTTTCCCGCTCCAGCACGGCGGCATAGAAGCCGTCGGTACCATGGAGCTGCGGCGCCAGGCACATGTCCTCGCCGCAGTCGACGGCGATGCCCTGGGCCGACAGCAGCTCGCGCGCCGACAGGCGGCGGAACCCAGGATGGGCGGCGAGGAAGGCGTCGACGATGGCCTCGTTCTCCTCGGCGAGGATGCTGCAGGTGGCATATACCAGGCGGCCGCCCGGCCGCACCAGCTTCGCCGCCGCGGCCAGGATCGCCGCCTGCTTGAGGCTGAGCTCGGCCACGCTTTGCGGCGACTGGCGCCATTTCAGGTCGGGATTGCGGCGCAGCGTGCCCAGCCCCGAGCACGGCGCGTCCACCAGCACGCGATCGGCCTTGCCGGCCAGGCGCTTGACGCGGATGTCGTTTTCGCCGGCGATGCGGATCGGATGCACGTTCGACAGCCCGGCGCGCGCCGCGCGCGGCTTGAGCTTGGCCAGGCGCTTGTCGGAAACATCCAGTGCGTACAGGCGCCCGGTCGAACGCATCATCGCGCCCAGTGCCAGGGTCTTGCCGCCGGCCCCGGCACAGAAATCGACCACCATCTCGCCGCGTCGCGGCGCCAGCAGGTAGCCAAGCAACTGCGAGCCCTCGTCCTGCACCTCGAAGCTGCCGTCGAGAAAGGCCGGGTGCTTCTGCAGCGCCGGCTTGCCCTTCAGGCGCAGGCCCAGCGGCGCGAAGGCGCAGGGTTCCGCGACGATGCCGTCGGCGGCCAGCCGCGCCGCCACCGCGCCGCGCTCGGCCTTCAGCGAATTGACCCGCAGATCGAGCGGCGCCGGCGTGTTCAAGGCCCGCGCCATCGCCTGCAGGGCCTGCGGCGTCATCCGCGACAGCAAGCGCTCGACCAGCCAGTCGGGCAGGTCCGCCTGCTCGGCCGCCGTCAAATCCGGCTCCGCGCCGCGGCGGATGCCCGCCAGCCATTCCGCCTCGCCTTCCTGCAAGGCCGGGTCGAGCTGGCGTTGCGACATGCCGCGCACCCGCGACAGCGACAGCAACACCAGTTGGCGCGGCGTCGGGCGCGGCCCCGCGAGGCGCTCCAGCAGGCGCTTGCGGCGCAGCACGGCATACGCCGTCTCGGCGATGAAGGCGCGGTCGCGCGCGCCGCTGCGATGGGCACGGAAGAATCCCGACAGGGCGACATCGGCCGGCTGGTTGAAATCGAGCAGCAGGGCGGTCGCCGCGACGGCGGCGTTCAATTGCTCCACCGAGATGCCGACAGCATCTTGCGCTTGTGGCGCCGGCGCACGAGGGGTGGAAGGCATGGGTTTCTTCATTGGGTCTCCCCGGCTTCATCGGCGATCTGGTCGAAGATTTCGCCCTTGCGATCGATGAAGCGGATTTTCAGCGGCAGGCCGCGGGATGCGGCGCCTTCGCCGGCATGCAGCCAGAGTTCGATGGTATCGCCGCCGCTGCGGGTGCGCACGCGCAGGGCACGACGTTGGCCCGCCGGCAAGGCCAGCGTTTCCTCGCCCAGCACCTCGAAGCGGTAGTTCTCCAGCTTGCGTCCGGTGGCGATCGGCATGTCGAGCGCGCCTTGCGTTGGCGCCAGCAGCACCAACTGGTAATACATCGAGAGCATGTCCTGGGTGCCGCCCACGATGGCCTCGCGGCGTCCGGCAAAGGCCACGGCCCGGCCCGGCCAGTCGAAACTCGCCGTGTCCACGCCGCCGACTCTTTCGTGGCGGAATTCGCGCGGCTGCAAGCCCTCGCCGGCCAGCTCGCCCTCGCTGCTTTGCACCACCCGCGCGGGCTTGAACAGAGCAGCCAGACCGGTGGTTTCGGTGACGCTGCGCAGGCGGTAGCGGAAGCCGTCGTGTTCCCAGGTGTGGATGGCCTGGCCGACGACGAAGCCGCCCTCGCCACGGGTGATGGCATAGCGCACCTGGCCGCGTCCCGCCAGGGCCGTAGTTGGCGGCGCCGGCGTTACCGGCTCGGGCATGGCGGCCGGTGGCGCGGCAGGCGGCGGCACGGGCAGGGGCGCGGCAGGCGCGACCGTGCTCGATGGCTCGGGACTCGGCACCGTCATAGCCGGACCCGGCGCCCCGGCAAGACTCACCGGCGAATTGCGCGGCCTGGCGGCGGGCGGCCGCGGCGCGGCTTTCGGCGGCGTCTCGGCGCGCGGCGCCGGCCGCGCGATCACCGCCTCGATGGTGGTCGTCGGCGGCTCCGCCTCGTCGCTGCCCGGCAGCGCCCAGCCCGAGCCGACCAGCGCCGCCGCGTGCAGCAGCGCCGAAGCGGCGAAAGCGATCAACAAGGGCATGGGGCGCGTCTTCCCGACTGCCTTCAATCGGCGGCCGGAACATGCAGGGCGCCCGTGGCGGCCGGTTCGTGCAGCAAACAGGCCCGTCCATCCAGCAGTTGCAGGCGGCCGTCGAGGAACCAGCGCGCCACGCGCGGATACAGCCTGTGTTCCTCGGCCAGCACGCGCGCCGCCAGCGTCGCCGCGTCGTCGCCGGCTTGCACCGGCACCGCCGCCTGGGCGATGATCGGCCCGCCATCGAGGGCCGGCGTAACGAAATGCACCGTGCAGCCATGCACGCGCACGCCGGCGGCCAGCGCCTGGGCGTGGGTCTTCACGCCGGGAAACAGCGGCAGCAGCGAGGGATGGATGTTGAGCAGGCGGCCTTCGAAGCGGCGCACGAAGTCGTCGCCGAGGATGCGCATGAAACCGGCCAGCAGCACCAGGTCGGGCGCGCGGCGATCGATCTCGGCGGCCAGCGCGGCATCGAAGTCCTCGCGGCTGGCGAAGCCGCGATGGTCGATGGCGACGGTGGCCACGCCGCGCGCGGCGGCACTCTCCAGGCCGGCGGCATCCGGCCGGTTGCTGATCACGGCGGCGCATTCGCCGGGCAGGCCGGCGTCGAGCAGCGATTCCATGTTGCTGCCGCGCCCGGAGATGAGGATCACATAGCGCTTCATCGCAGCGAGGGCACCGGCAGGAACACGGCCGTCGCCACGCCTTGCGCGACGCGGGCGATGGTACGGTGGCCCTTGTCGGCGAGCAGGGCCGCGAGCAAGTCGAGGTTGCCTATCATCTTGCCGAACTCGCGCTCGAAGCTGAGGTTCGCCGGCTGGCCGGCCTGGGCCAGCTCGTTGCTCGCCAGCAGCAGCGCCCCGCTGGTGTCGCGGGCGTTGGCCAGCTTCCAGGCGGCGATTTCGAGGTTGCGCGCGCTGTTGTGGATCTTCTGCGGATCGAGTTCATCGGGCAGGTAGAACTCGGTCTTCTCTTCAAAGGCGGCATTCAGCATGCCGCCCAGGCCGCCGATGAATACCGCGACGCGATCGCCGGCGAAATCGGCGGAGAGCGCCAGCAGGATGGCATCGGTGCCGCGCCGGCCGGCGGCATCCACCGGGCGCCAGCCGGTTCGCGGATCAAGCAGGCGATCCAGCACGGCCTCGACGCTGGCGTGGCCGCCCTTCTTCCATTCGCGCGGATTGCGCCGGTAGAGCTTCTCGGCCAGCACCCGCACGCTGGCGAAAATCTCGCGCCGATGCAGGTCGGCGACGCGGTCGATGTCGGCCTTGCCAATCTGCCTCGGGTCGAAGCTGGCGACCGTGTTGCCCAGGCTGTCGCCGCCGCCGCGCGGCCGTTCGCCGGTCTGCGCGCAGGCGCCGAGCAGCAGGGACAGGCCGGCCACCGCCGCGCCGCGCAAGCTCAGGACGCCTTGGGCGACAAGCGGTGACGCAGCCATGCGAGGAACAGGGGCAACAGCGAAAGCCCGATGGTGCCGAAGACGATCAGCGAAAGATTGGACTTGACCCAGGGAATGTTGCCGAACCAGTAGCCGGCCAGGCACAGCGAGAATACCCAGAGGAAGGCGCCGGCCAGGTCGAAGGCGAAATAGCGCGGATAGCTCATGTTGCCGACGCCGGCGACGAAGGGCGCGAAGGTGCGCACGAAAGGCATGAAGCGCGCCACCAGCATGGTCTTGCCGCCATGTGCCTCGTAGTAGGCGTGGGTCATGTCGAAGGCCTTGCGGTTGAAGAAGCGGGCATGCGTCTCGCCCCAGGCCAGGATGCGCTTGCCGGCCCAGCGCCCGATCCAGTAGTTGGTGTTGTCGCCGAGGATCGCCGCCGCCAGCAGCACGCCGATGACGATCTCGATCTGGAAGCTGCCGCCGCTGGTGGCGGCCAGGGCACCGGCGACGAAGAGCAGCGAATCGCCCGGCAGGAAGGGCGTCACCACCAGGCCGGTTTCGCAAAAGACGATGAGGAAGAGGATGGCGTAAATCCAGGTGCCATACTCCGCAAGCAGCGCCGCGAGGTACTTGTCCACATGCAGGATGATGTCGATGAACTGGGCAAGAAGTTCCACGGGGCGACGGTGGCGACGGAAAGCGGCGATTTTACCGGAAGCCCCCTATCCCCGAGCCGATGCTACGGCCCCATATCCCGGCGATAATCCCACCGATGGGAATTATCAAACCACTGCCCGACCTGCTGATCAGCCAGATCGCCGCCGGCGAGGTGGTGGAGCGCCCGGCCTCGGTGCTCAAGGAACTGCTGGAAAACAGCCTCGACGCCGGCGCCACGAAGATCGACGTGCAGCTCGAAGAAGGCGGCGTACGCCTGATCCGTGTCACCGATGACGGCGGCGGCATTGCCGCCGACGACCTGCCGCTGGCCCTGGCGCGCCACGCCACGAGCAAGATCGCCAGCCTTGACGACCTGGAACGCGTCGCCAGCTTCGGCTTTCGCGGCGAGGCCCTGGCCTCGATCGCCGCCGTGGCCCGCGTTGCGGTCACCAGCCGGCAGTCCGCGCAAGCCCACGCCTATCGCCTGCGCGGCGAGGGCGGCGGCGTCGAACCCGCCGCGCTCAACGGCGGCACGGTGATCGAGGTCGCCGACCTCTACTTCAACACCCCGGCACGGCGCAAGTTTCTCAAGTCCGACGCTACCGAGTACGCCCATTGCGACGAGGTGCTGCGGCGCATGGCGCTGGCGCGGCCCGACGTCGCCTTCAGCCTCGGCCACAACGGCAGCCAGAAACGCCGTCTCGCCAGCGCCGATTTTCCGCATCGCGCCCGCGACATCATCGGCGACGACTTCTTCCCCCAGGCGCGGGCGCTGGATGAAGCCGCCGGCCCGCTGCGCCTGTCGGGCCTCGCCGCGCTGCCGGCCTATTCGCGCGCCGGGCGCGACGAGCAGTATTTCTTCGTCAATGGCCGCTTCGTGCGCGACAAGCTGCTGGCCCACGCCGCGCGCCAGGCCTGGGCCGACATCCTGCACGGCGCGCGCCACCCGGCCTATGTACTGTTTCTCGAACTCGACCCCGCCGGCGTCGACGTCAACGTGCACCCGGCCAAGACCGAAGTGCGCTTCCGCGATGCACGTGGCATCCACCAGTTCGTCTTCCACGCCCTGCAGCGCACCCTGGCCACGCCGCTGGCCGCCGCTGGCAATGAGGCACCCGCCGGCCGCGTCTTCGTCCCGGCCGCCTACGCGGCATCGCGCCAGGCCGGCCTTGGCGTGGCGGAGCCGGCCGCGCGCGCCTACATGGAGTTCGCCCGCGCCGCGTTTGCCGGCGACGCAAACGCCGTATCGCCGGCGCCGACTAGTGCCCCGACCGAGGATGCAGCCGCACCCCTGCTCGGCTACGCCATTGCCCAACTGCATGGCATCTACATCCTCGCGCAGAACGCCGCCGGCCTGGTGCTGGTGGATATGCACGCAGCGCACGAACGCATCCTCTACGAAAAGCTCAAGGCCGGGCTCGATGCCGGGCCGCCGGCCACCCAGGCCTTGCTGGTGCCGCTGGTGATCTCCGCCAGCCCGGCGGAACTGGCGGTGGTCGAGGAACAGGCCAGCACACTGGCCGGGCTGGGATTCGACATGGCCGCCGCCGGCCCGCGCGAAATCGCGGTGCGCCGCCTGCCGGCCCTGCTGGCCGGCGGCAACGTGAACGAACTGGTGCGCAAGCTGCTGCAGGACCTGGCCGATCATCCCGCCAGCCGCGTGGTCGAAGCGCGGCGCAACGAGCTGCTGGCGACCATGGCCTGCCACGGCGCGGTGCGCGCCCATCGCGCGCTGGGCCTGATGGAAATGAATGCCCTGCTGCGCCAGATGGAAGCCACCGAGCGCGCCGACCAGTGCAACCACGGCCGCCCGACCTGGGTGCAACTCTCGATGGCCGAGCTGGACCGGCTGTTCATGCGCGGGCGCTAAGTGGCCACCGAGTTGACTTGGCATTGCCGACGGATAGACTCGGCAGCTCGCACGACGATCGGATAGCCGACGACAGCCATGAACCCCGACTGGTGGCACTGGATGGTACTGGGCCTTGCCCTCGGCCTCGCCGAACTGGCGATCCCGAGCTTCTTCCTGATCTGGTTCGGCCTGGGCGCCTTGCTGGTCGGACTGGTGCTGCTGGCCGCTCCGGACATGTCGCTGGCAGCGCAAATCCTGTTGTGGACCATTGCCTCGGCCCTGCTCACCGCGCTGTGGTTCAAGGTCTTCCGCCAGGCGAGCAAGACGCGCTCGGGCCAGGCCGACGAGGCGCTCGGCGAGATCGGCGTGCTGGTGCGCGCCGTCGAGCCCTTCGGCAAGGGTGAGGTTCGCTTCCAGAAACCGCTGATGGGTTCCGAAGTCTGGCCCTGCCTCTCCGACGAAGCCCTTGCCGCCGGCGAGCGGGTGCGGGTGCAGGCGGTGGACGGGCAGTTGCTGAAAGTCGTCAAATCATAAGGAGCCGTCATGGGCGAGTTCATGTTCTTCGTCATCGCGATCTTCGTCTTCGTCGCGGTCACCATTGCCAAGGGCGTACGCATCGTGCCGCAGGGCGAGGAGTGGATCGTCGAGCGCCTCGGCAAGTACCACGGCACGCTGCATCCCGGCCTCAACGTGATCGTCCCCTACCTCGACCAGGTGCGCTACAAGCTCATCACCAAGGACATCATCCTCGACGTGCAGGAGCAGGAAGTCATCACCAAGGACAACGCGGTGATCCTGACCAACGCCATCGCCTTCATCAAGGTCACCGACCCGATCAAGGCGGTGTACGGCGTGACGGATTTCTCCGAGGCGATCCGCAACATGATCATGACCACGCTGCGTTCGATCATCGGCGAGATGCAACTCGACGAGGCGCTTTCCAACCGCGACAAGATCAAGGCGCGGCTGCGCGAGAGCATTGCCGACGAAGCCATCGACTGGGGCCTCACCGTGAAGTCGGTGGAGATCCAGGACATCAAGCCGTCCGAGTCGATGCAGCGCGCGATGGAGGCCCAGGCCAGCGCCGAGCGCGAGCGCAAGGCCATGGTGACCAAGGCCGAAGGCAACAAGCAGGCCACCATCCTCAACGCCGAGGCGCAACTCGAAGCCGCGCGGCTCAATGCCGAGGCCCAGGTGACGCTGGCCGAAGCCTCCGCCGAGGCGATCAAGCGCGTGACGCAGGCCATCGGCACCGAGGAAGCGCCGATGCGCTACATGCTCGGCGAGAAATACATCACGGCGATCAGCAACCTCGCCCGCTCGGACAACGCCAAGACCGTGCTGATCCCGGCCGACATCCAGGAAACCCTGCGCGGCATCCTCGGCCGCAAGGCCTAGGCATCGGGTGCTGCCCCCGGCAATCCTGCTCGTCGGACCGACGGCGAGCGGCAAGACGGCTCTGGCCTTCGAACTCGCCACGCGCTTTCCCTGCGACATCGTCAGCGTCGATTCGGCCCAGGTGTTCCGCGACATGGACATCGGCACCGCCAAGCCCGACGCCGCAACGCTGGCGCGCTTCCCGCACCGCCTGATCGACCTGATCACGCCCGAGGAGCGCTACTCGGCGGCCGCTTTTCGCGCCGATGCGCTGCGCGAAATGGAAAGCATCGCCGCCGCCGGCCGCATTCCCCTGCTGGTCGGCGGCACCATGCTCTATGTCAAGGCTCTGCGCGAAGGCCTGGCCGAACTGCCGCAGGCCGACCCGGCACTACGCGCGCGGATCGACGCCGAAGCCGCCGCCCAGGGCTGGCCCGCGCTGCACGCCGAACTCGCACGCCACGACGCCCAGACAGCGGCGCGCCTCAAGCCCACCGATGCCCAACGCATCCAGCGCGCACTGGAAGTGCTGCGCCTCACCGGCCGCCCGCTGGGCAGCTTCTTCGCCGCGCAGGCTGCCAGCGCCCTGCCCTACAACATGCTCACCATCGCGCTGGTGCCAGCGGACCGCAGCGTCCTGCACACGCGCATCGGCGAGCGCTTCGCCGCCATGCTGGCGGCCGGGCTGGTCGACGAGGTGAAATCGCTGCGCAACAAATACGCACTCGACGCCGGCCTGCCCTCGATGCGCTGCGTCGGCTATCGCCAGGTGTGGGAGATGCTCGAAGGATCGCTGCCGGCGAAGGAGTTGCGCGAGCGCGGCATCTACGCCACGCGTCAGTTCGCCAAGCGGCAACTGACCTGGCTGCGCTCGATGGACGGGCTGGCGGTGGTCGACCCACTCGCGGCGTCCGCCGTGTCGACCGTAATCACCACCGTCGAAAAGCATCTGGCCTGAGAGTCGGCGCTGGCAACACGGCGGACGGGGCGGTTGCGCCCCCGGCCCTGGGTCGCCGCCCAGAGGGTCCCCTTGCTGCGGTGCCGCGCCAGGCCGCTGGCTGAACTAGCCGCTGCCGATGAAGCCGGCAGCGTCGTCGGACAACGCCAGCGGACACCCCCTGGCACGGCTCCTCGCCGCGGCGGCTCTCAAGGGCCAGCGCCGCAACCACCCCGCCCGCCTCGGTCCTGCCTATGCTGGACGGGAAATTGCCAAAGGCGTAATCTCCGCCCTATTGAAAACGGAACTTCTTCTCGGCGGCTTTCGCGGCCTATTGGGCTTCACCAATCCCAACCAACTCGCGGAGTCGTTGAGGAAACCACCCCATGGCCCCATTTATTTCCGGCACTATTGACGAAACACTATCCGTCGGGATGGATTGCTTTCCTCTGATTGTTAGCCACACATCACGTTGGGCGTCTTCATCTCGCGTGGTGAACTGTGAAGATTGAGTTTGACCTTCTTGCCAATGCTACTGACTCAATAACTCAGGCAATTGAGTTGCTGGCATGGAAGGAAGAACCTAACGAGGCCAGGCGTTTGAAGCAGGCAGTCCGGGCAGTCGCTCACGGTATTGAACTTCTGCTCAAGGAACGCCTGCGTCGCGTCCATCCAGTACTTATCTGGGAAAACGTCGACAAGTTCCCTAGCTTGAGTGCACGAACTGTAACTGTCGATGTTGCGCTGAACCGCCTTTCCCGGATTGGCGGACTGCAATTCCACCAGGACGATTCAGCTCTAGTCACCTCGCTACGGGACACTCGAAACGCTATCGAGCACTACGCATGGACAACCACAAAAGCGGAAGCAGACCGAATCGTGGGTCAAGCACTTGGCTTCGCGCTTCACTTTGCGAGAGACGAGTTGAGCTATGACTTTTTCGGCTACGGCTCTCACAGGGACGATACATTTGAAGTCTTACTCGAGTCAAATCCCCATTTTGCAGAGGCGTTCCGAGGAAGATATGAAAGGGCTGCGAATGCCAAGGGAGAAGTAAATTACCTCTGTGACTACTGTCATGCTCTTGCGGTTAATCCAACGACAGGTGCATGTCGCCTTTGCGGCCATTGGAATAGCGACACGGAAAATGACATACCGTTCTAAGACGCCCAACCCATCAATCAACACGGACGCTGCGCGATGAAGCAGCGCAGCGCCGGTCACCTTCAGGTTGAAGCTGTAGAAAAACCCTCTCGCGAAATTTACGAATGCCATTTCAATAGCTCTACCGCTCAAAGCGCACTATGCGGGCCGATCGCCAGTCGGGGAATTGTCGAAGGACCCTCGGATTTCGCCCAGACCAACCCCTGAAGGGGTTTTTCCACAGCGTCGTTCGAGGGCGACCACTCTACGCCTGTATCTGTTTCGGAGCATCTACAAGGATATTTTCTCGCAATCAAATATCATCAATTGAATCTTCCGCGAAGGCAGGTGTGCTCGTGATCAATCGTTATCGCTTTCTGCATTCATACAAACCCGCTTATGGGAGACTATTGTTACTGGCATCGGTATTTTCGGTGACTGCGTGCGGCAGTGTCCCAAGCACGCACGTTGTGTTTCCCACTCACGGTGAAAGTGTTACCGCTGAGGCGCCCATTGCGCCAAGTTTAGCTGCATCAACTCAAGCATCACCGCCGGTCAGCACTACAACGCTTTCAAATGGCGATGTTAAACATGAAGCGGCAACAACGCCCAGTGCTGAAGTTCTACAGCACCGTCACGAACCCCGACCGATTTCCCCCAAGGCGAAAAACCCACTTCCTGAAATCGCGCCACATGTAACGATCACAAAATCAGGAAGTGCTGTGTATTACATACCTAAACAAATGGTCGCAAATGAAGCTTCGCACGTTGACCTTTGGATTGATCGAACGACTACAGTTGCGCAACTCAAGCAGGAACTCGCGATAAAGCTGCAGATCACGGCTGACAAAATACATATGCGGCGCGTGCACCACACGGAAATGGAGGCGGGCACGCCTGTGATGGCGCAGTTGGATGGAGCCACGATTCCAATTGGAGGATCTATGATCGCCCAACTTCGGGGCGGCGATGACTTCGCGATAGAACCGAAAGACCCAGTACAACAACCATTGCAAGACGTTGATCGAGCCATGTGGAATTGGCGGGTCACACCAAGACGTGTTTCCAACGATGGATTACTGCTTGACCTAGATATATGGATTGACCCAGGCCCCGGTAAGCGCCTGATCGATAGCTACCACGAGTCTGTCATTGTCAAGACTGCTCCGAGGCCCTGGTGGAAAATAGTGTACGAATGGCTTCAAGAATTTGATGCGTTGCTCAAGCTCGTAGGAATTAGCGGTGTTGGCGGCTTACTTGTCCTTTTATACAAGCGGTGGAAACCTAGCGTTGCCTCCAATCAAACTGGCCCGAAACTCATCGTTCCAGGGGACGCTTCGCGATGAAGCTGCGCAGCACCGGTTAGCTCGACTACAAGGGCTTCCCCAAAAAGCGCAACTACCTGACCTGCCCAACTTTTTCGGACTAATAATTTCTGGAAAGATGGCTCTTCAAGAGAAACGAAGAGCCGATGAAAATGAGCCGATTCACCGACGAGCAAATCGTCGCCATGCTGCGCGAGGCTGATCGCAGCAGCGTTGCCGAAGTCGCGAGGAGCCGTGCCAGGGGTTTTCCGCTGGCGTTGTCCGACGACGCTGCCGGCTTCATAGGCGGCGGCTAGCCCGGATATTTCACCAGCCCTATGATTTGGGCGCGTAGATATGCTGGACGGGTTGATCGTGATGCGTGTGGAGGCATTTGATCAAATCTTGATCAAATAAGCGAATTTCAGACGGACTTCCCCCAACCCCCGAAGATCAGCATGTCGGGGACGCACTCGGATGTGGCTATGGGGACGCCAAGGCGTTGGCGGCGATGAAGTAGATATCGCGTAGCGGATGGTGCGACGCCAGCAGGATGCGAATGCGCCGCGTATTGCGAATCACCGCCGCCCCGATCTTGAGCAGTTTTACGCGGATTGTGGCCGCCGTGGCCTTCGCCAGATCGGTGTGCCGGAGCGCGATCTCGCGCAGGCGTTGCATCAGCGTGTAAGCCAATGCCGAGAACAAGATGCGCAGCCAGTTGGCCAGGAACTTGTGGCAACTGGCGCGCGTACCGAACAGATCCAACTGGGTTTCCTTGATCCGGTTCTCGGCCTCGCCCCGCTGGCAGTAGAGGTCGTCATACAGCTCCTCGGCAGGACGGTCGAGGTTGGTCACGATGAAGCGCGGATTGGTGCCTTGGGTACCAAACTCCAGGCGGGTGATCAAGCGCCGCTCGCGATCCCAGCTCTTGGCGGCGTAAGAGAACTGCCGGATCAGTCGCTGCTTGACCCCGGTGTCGTGGAAAGCCTGCGCCATCGTCTGCTCCCAGTCAGCTACGTGGCGATGCAGACGGGCATTCCTCGCCATCCCGATGACGTAGCCCACGGCATGGCGTTCGCACCAGCGAATCAGCCGCTGCCGGCAGAAGCCGGAATCCCCGCGCACAATGATCCGCAGGGCCGGCCAGGTCTGGCGCAGCCGGGTCACGATCAGCTTGATTACGGCGGCCGCATGCTTGGCACCGTCGATCCGGCTGCGGCGCAGGACGCAGGCGAGCATGGCCTTGCCAGCGAACACATACAGGGGCAGGTAGCAGTAGTGGTCGTAGTAGGCGTGGAACTCGGTCTGTTCCTGTTCCCCGTGCAGCGGGATGTCGGAGGCGTCGATGTCCAGCACCAGTTCCTCCGGACAGGTCGCCTGGCTGGCAATGAACTGGTCGATCAGCACCCGGTTCAAGGCCACGATGTCCGATCGCGTGGCCCGCTGCTCCAGCCGACACAGGGTCGGGCTGCTGCCCAATTCATCACCCGTGCCGACGGCGGTTTGCATCAGCGGGTCGTTGCGCAGGGCGGCGTGGTCGTTCAGATCCTCGTACCCGCAGCACAGGGCATACAGGCGCTGGGCGACCAGGTCGCGCATCCCATGCGTGATGCGATCCTGATCCCGTGGGTCGTGCAGTGCTTCCGCTACCGCACGTGACAATCCAATGCGCCGGTCGACTTGCCGCAGCAGCATCAGGCCACCATCGGAACTGAGCGCGCCACCCTCAAAATTCGCCTCGATCGTGCAACGACCCAGGCGCCCAAACTCCATGTCCCCACGCGTACAATTTGGCATCGGCGGAATACTCCGTTAATCCTGTCTCGACACCAGTATTAACGCGCCTCACGGCGATTCCGCCGACCTACTTTCGTGAAATATTCGGGCTAGTTCAGCCAGCGGCCTGGCGCGGCCCCGCAGCAAGGAAACCCGAAGGGCGGCGACCCAGGGCCGGGGGCGTGACCGGCCCGCGCGCCGGGCGCGAGATCCTGCAAATTGAAGAAATTATCTTCAATTTGCAGGATACCGGCGGCGACGCTCAAGAGTCGGCGCCGACGACACGCCGATTCCGCCGTGAAACTCAGACCACGATGGTCTGCGCCCGGCCCTTGCGGTCTTCGATGATGCCGATGTGGAAGACCTGCTCGCCGGCGGCGGCCAGCAACTGCATGGCGACGCCGGCCTCGGCTTCGGCGACGATGACCACCATGCCGATGCCGCAGTTGAAGACGCGGTGCATTTCGGCATCGGCCACCTGGCCTTGTTCCTGCAGCCACTGGAACAGCGGCGGCAGCGTCCATTCACCGCGCTCGACCACGGCGGTGAGGTGTTCGGGCAGCACGCGCGGGATGTTTTCGGTGAGGCCGCCGCCGGTGATGTGGGCCATGCCCTTGACCCTGACCGCCTGCATCAGCGCCAGCAGCGACTTGACGTAAATGCGCGTCGGCGCCATCACGGCGTCGGCCAGCGCCACGCCGCCCAGCTTCAGTTGCGGGTCGGGATTGGCGCGCTCGATGATCTTGCGGATCAGCGAATAGCCGTTGGAATGCGCGCCCGACGAGGCGAGGCCCAACACCACGTCGCCGGCATGGATGGATTTGCCGTCGATGATTTTCGATTTCTCGACGGCGCCGACGGCGAAGCCGGCGAGGTCGTATTCGCCGTCCGGATACATGCTGGGCATCTCGGCGGTTTCGCCGCCGATCAGGGCGCAGCCGGCGAGCTCGCAGCCTTTGGCGATGCCTTCGACCACGGTGGCGGCGGTATTCACGTCAAGCCGGCCGCAGGCGAAGTAGTCGAGGAAGAACAGCGGTTCGGCGCCCTGCACCAGGATGTCATTGACGCTCATGGCGACAAGGTCCTGGCCGACGGTGTCGTGGCGGTTCCAGTGGAAGGCCAGCTTGAGCTTGGTGCCGACGCCGTCGGTGCCGGAGACCAGCACCGGCTCGCGATATTTCTTCGAGATCTCGAACAGGGCGCCGAAGCCGCCGATGCCGGCCAGCACTTCGGGGCGCATGGTGCGCTTCGCCGCCGGCTTGATGCGTTCGACAAGGGCGTCGCCGGCGTCGATATCGACACCGGCATCGCGATAGGTGAGCGGGGCGTCGGCGGGCGTATTGGCGTTCAAGATGGGTTCCGCAAATGCTGGTGGAAACACGGAGGAGCGCGCGGCCCCGCGCCGGATAGGCGATAATCGGCGGCTGGAAGCAACGCGAATCGGCGAATTTTACCGGAAATGACCCCCTTGCCAGATGCCAGCAAAGCCGATCGGCTGCAAACCGCCCTGTGGATCGCGGTCGGGCTGGCGGCTCTCGCCCTGCTCTACGCCCTGTCGCCGATCCTGACGCCTTTCCTGCTGGCGGGAATCCTTGCCTACATCTGCAATCCCGTAACCGACCGCCTCGCCGGCTGGGGCCTGCCGCGCATGGCGGCGGTTGTCCTGGTGATCCTGGCCCTGGCGGCGATGACGGCCGGCCTGGTGCTGATCATCCTGCCGCTGCTTTACGAAGAGGCGATGCTGCTGGCGGCGCGCATGCCGGAGGCAATGGCCCTGATCAACGAAAAGCTGGCCCCCTGGCTGCGCCAGAATTTCGGCATCAAGCTCAAGCTGGACGCCGCCTCGCTGCAGAAGCTGGCGGCAGGCAACTGGGACACGGTGCAGGTCGTGCTCGAACGCATCTACAGTTCGCTCAAGATCGGCGGCGTGGCCCTGGTCGGGCTGATGGTCAACCTGCTGCTGGCGCCGGTGGTGATGTTCTACCTGCTGCTCGACTGGCACGGCATGCTGGCGCGCCTCGGCGGCATCGTGCCGCGCCCCTGGCACGCCAAGCTGCGCCAGATCGCCGGCGACATCGACGGCGTGCTCTCCCAGTACCTTCGCGGCCAGATACTGGTCATGGCCATCCTTGCCGTCTACTACAGCATGGCACTGTGGATCGCCGACATTCCCTCGGCATTGTCGATCGGCGTGGTCACCGGGCTGCTGATTTTCATACCCTACCTCGGCTATGCCACGGGCCTGATCCTGGCGCTGCTGGTCGCGGTGCTGCAGTTCGCCGGCTGGGGGCCGATCGTCGCCGTGCTGATCGTGTATGGCATCGGCCAGGTGCTGGAAAGCTTCGTGCTGACGCCCTTCCTGGTCGGCGAGCGCATCGGCCTGCACCCGCTGGCGGTGATCTTCGCCCTGATGGCCTTCGGCCAGTTGTTCGGCTTCTTCGGCGTCCTCGCCGCGCTGCCGGCCTCGGCGGCGCTGCTGGTCGGCCTGCGCGAACTGCGCCTGCTCTACCTCGACAGCCGGTTTTATCGCGGATGACGATGGGCGTGCCGCGGCAGCAGATGTTGCTCGACCTCAAGCCCGAGCAAGCCCCGACGCTGGACAACTTCGTCGTCGGCGCCAACGGCGAATTGCTGCAGCGCCTGCGCGACCTGTGCGACAGCCACAGCTTCGAGGCGCTTTACGTCTGGGGCGCTCGCGGCAGCGGCAAAAGCCATTTGCTGGCGGCCACGGCCGACGCCGCGACGCCAAGGCGACCGGTGGCTTTGCTGAGTGCCGCCGACGCCGGCGGCGACCTGCCGCTGACCCCGGGCAGCCTGCTGGTCATCGACGACATCGAGGCCCTGAAAGCGGAGGCGCAGGTCGCACTGTTCCGCGCCTTCAACGCCGCGCGCTTCACCGGCCTGGCCCTGCTGCTGGCCGGCCAGGAACCGCCGCTGCGCCTGGGCTTGCGCGAAGACCTGCGCACCCGCGTCGGGCAAACGCTGATCTATGAAATCCAGGCCCTCTCCGACGAGGAGAAGGCCGCCGCCCTGCGCCGCCACGCCATCGAGCGCGGCATGCTGATGGACCCCGCCGTGGTGCATTACCTGTTGCGCCACGGCCGCCGCGACCTGCCCTCGCTGATGGCCGTGCTCAACAGCCTGGACCGCGCCTCGCTGGAACAGAAGCGCCCGCCGACGCTGCCGCTGCTGCGCGAGCTGATGCAAACATCCTTTGACCTGGAAAAAGAATGAATCTGGCGCTATTCGACCTCGACAACACCCTGCTCAATGGCGATTCCGATTTCGAGTGGGCGCAATTCCTGATCGGCAAGGGCGTGCTCGACCGCGAAGTGCATGAAGCCCGCAACATCGAGTTCTTCGAGCACTACAAGGCCGGCACCCTGGACATCCACGCCTTCCTCGATTTCCAGTTGGCACCGCTGGCGCGCCATCCGCGCGCGGAGCTCGATGCCTGGCGTGCCGAGTTCCTCGCCACGCGCATCCTCCCGCTGATCGGCCCCGCGGCCCGCTCGCTGGTGGCAAGCCATGCCGAGGCCGGCGACCTGATGGCCATCGTCACGGCGACCAACAGCTTCGTCACCGGACCGATCGCCCGCGAATTCGGCATCCCGCACCTGATCGCCACCATCCCGGCGCAGGAAGGCGGCCGCTTCACCGGCAAGCCGCGCGGCCTGCCCGCCTTCCGCGATGGCAAGATCACCCGCGTCGAAGCCTGGCTGGAATCGCTCGGCCTGTGGCTGGGAGGCTTCGAGCAAAGCTGGTTCTACAGCGATTCGCTGAATGACCTGCCGCTGCTGGAGCGGGTCACCCATCCGGTTGCCGTCGATGCCGACGACACCCTGGCCCGTACCGCCGAGGAGCGCGACTGGCTGCGCATCAGCCTGCGCGCCTAATCGGGTATACTCCGCCCCCTGCAAACGCCGTGAGCCACGTGTTCAAGGCTGTTTCCGGAGACGTGGCCGAGTGGTCGAAGGCACACCCCTGCTAAGGGTGCATCTGGGCAAAACCTGGATCCAGGGTTCGAATCCCTGCGTCTCCGCCAGTGAATCAGACAGAACGCCCCGCTCGGGGCGTTCTGCTTTTCCGCCGCCTGTTTCCGCAAGGCAGGCTGAACTACGGCGGAAAGCGCAGACTGGAAAAAGTGCGTCCGGCCAGCAAGGCGCGGCGCTCGACTTCCGCCGCCGACTCAAGCCATCCCTTCTGTTCGAGGAAGATCAGGAACGCTCGGGTGCTGACCTTGCGGCAATTGTCTGGAACCAGAAAACTGGCGCGGGCAATCTTGTGGTCCTCGAACAGGAACACACCGGTCTTTGGCGGTTGTTCGATGGCGAAGGCATTCATGGCCTCCTGAATCGCCAGTTCTCCAAGGTTCGCCTTGCGTGCAGCCTTTTCCCCCTGTACCTGCTGGTAGTGTTGGAATGTCCTCGTTGCAACCAGCGGCAACTTCTTTGACTTGGCCCACTTTGCGAGTTTCTTGCTGGTAGGCGTCTGGTTACGCGTAACTTCGTGCAGGACCATGTCGACCAACATGACTGACCAGCGGGGCTTGAACAGCAAGTCGAGCGCGTCCGCGTAGGCCAGCGTAATCAGCGGCCCGGCGTCGGGCAGCAGAACAAGCCTCGACGACATCGGTTCTCCTGCTCAGGACGGCAGCGCGTGCAGGCTATCGACCATGCTCCGAGTATCGGCCTCTGCCAGCCTCGGCATTGGCAAGCGAGCTTGCGCCATCAGCAGAAACAAGTCCTCCGCGCTGTCGATGCCCAGCGCGCGCATGACTTCATCATCGGCGAGCCGCCCAAGCGAGAAATCGAGCAGAACCCTGAAATTCTGGTTGCCACCGGCCTCGGCGGCCTCGAAAGTCTCCACCAGATGTCGGAGTTCGGCATTGAACAGGGCATTCACGGACGTATCGGCTTTAGCGGCAATGACCTTTGCCCGCTTGAGCAGATCGCGATCCACCGCCCCGGTGAAATTGACAGTTGCCATCTTGCTCTCCGGGTTTAACACATAATTAAGTGTAACACGTAACTACGGGTCGCCCAACGGGTCTGCAATGGCGTAGAGCACGGTCTCGTCGCGGGCGATCGTGTAGTGATCCAGGTACAGCCGGTAAAACGGGAAATGGGTCTTGAGATAGATCGGGATTTCGAAGAAGTCCTCGGGCTTGTGGTACAGCGAAACCGCCAGCCTGGGCCGATACAGCTTCAGGGCGGCGGCGGCCCCCTTCAAGGCCTTGAGTTCGAGGCCTTCGACGTCCAGCTTGATACAGTCCCTGCGGTCGATGCCCTGCACGGCGAGAAAATCTTCGAGCGCCAGGATCGGCGCCGCGTCTTCGACGTTGGCAACCGAGTTGCCCGTATCCGCGATCGCACTCAGCGACGAATCGATACCCTGCATCGGGTTGGTGAACTCGCCCAGGCCGTTCGGAACGATGAAGACCCGGTCTTCGAGCAGGTTCTGATCGATGTCGAGCGCGATGACGCTGATATGTTCCGGCGACGGCTCGAAGACAAAGACTTTTCCGTCCCGAAAACCCTGCATTGCCTTGAAATGCCATGGCTTTGGTGGAGCAAGGCAAGGTCTTCGCCGCCGAAGCACCGCCACGCGGACCAGGCGCGCCGCCACCGGCAGGGATATCGCCACCGCCGGGAATTTCGTCGTTCGGAAGAAACATAAGCCGATACTGTTGATGGCGATCAAAGGAAACTTTCCGATTTCGTTGCAGGATGCGCCGCTGAGTCTGCCGCGAAGCCTGCGGCTTCGCGATCCATTCCCTTTGGAGGACATAGTGGCCAACAACGATACGCCTTGCGCCGGCACGGCCCAGGACCGACCATCCGACTGCCCGGTGCAGCCCGCATCCGCCGACCCCGCGGCGAACGAACTGAAGACCACGCGTCGCGACTTCCTCCGCGCCGGCGGCATGCTCAGCCTGTCCTCGCTGATGGGCACGGCGGCGCTGATGACCCAGTCGGACGATGCCAACGCCGCGGTCGAGTGGGGCGAGCATTTCCAGAAGAACTACCGGCTGATGACCACCGAAGAGAAGAACGAGGCGCGCCTGCGGCTGGAAAGGCGCTATTCGGACGAATATGGCAAGAAGGTCGCCGTCGATACCACGGAGGCGCAACCCGGCATGTTGATGGGCTACGCGCTCAACATCCGCAAGTGCATCGGCTGCCGCCGCTGCGTGCATGCCTGCGTGGCCGAGAACAACCAGTCGCGCGGCCCGCGCCCCGGCGAAAAGATCGAATGGATCCAGGTGCTGCGCATGGAGCGCGGCAAGTTCGAGCAGGAGAAGATGAACCACGGCTATCCGGAGGGCCTCGGCATCCAGGTCGGCGGCAACGCCTACACCCCGGCCGGCCAGGTGCTCGAAGGCCAGTACCACTACAACCCCAAGGCGGTGCCCGAAGCCGACGCCACCTACATGCCGATCGCCTGCATGCAGTGCGAGAAGCCGCCCTGCGTCAAGGTCTGCCCGGTGCGCACCACCTACCGCGAGGGCGACGGCCCGGTGGTGATCGACTACAACTGGTGCATCGGCTGCAAGATGTGCATGAACGCCTGTCCGTACTGGGCACGCCGTTTCAACCTCACCACGCCGGTGCTGCCGAAGGAAGAGATGAACCCGGTGACCCACTATCTCGGCAACCGGCCGCGCATGCGCGGCGTGGTCGAGAAATGCCACTGGTGCCTGCAGCGCACCCGCCACAACCGCTACCCGGCCTGCGTCGAGGTCTGCCCGGTCGGCGCGCGCAAGTTCGGCAACCTGCTCGATCCGGAAAGCGAAGTGAGCAAGATCCTCGAGCGCAAGAACGTGTTCCGCCTCAAGGCCGAGCTCAACACCTTCCCGAAATTCTTCTACTTCTACGATTGAGGAGCGGACCGTGCTGACCAGCTTCCTGACCGATTACGCGCGCTACGTCCTCAAGGGCGGCAAGCAGTTCTACACCTGGATGGGCGTGCTTTCCGCCTTCATCCTCGCCATGCTTTTTGTCTTCTACCTGCAGAACACCGACGGCCTGATCGTCACCGGCATGACCAGCCAGATCAGTGACGGGCTCTACCTCGCCAACCTGGTGTTCCTGGTCGGCGTGGCGGCCGGGGCGGTGACCATCGTCTTCCCGGCCTATGTCTATCACCACGAGGGCATGCACAAGGTGGCCGTGCTGGGCGAGATGCTGGCAATCACCGCCGTGATCATGGTGATGGTGTTCGTCTTCGCCCACATGGGCCGGCCCGACCGCCTGTGGCACATGATTCCGCCACGCGGCATCTACAGCTTCTCGTCGATGCTGGGATGGGACGTGATGGTGCTGAACGGCTACCTGATCCTCAACTTCGTCTGCGGCTTCTACTACCTGTGGTGCAAATACACCGGCAACCCGGTCAACCAGAAATGGTTCATCCCGCTGGTGTATGTCGCGATCGCCTGGGCGCTGTCGATCCATACCGTGACGGCCTTCCTGATGGCCAACAACCCGGCGCGTCCGATGTGGTTCCACAGCATGATGCCGATCCGCTTCATCGCCACGGCTTTTGCCGCCGGCCCGGCGCTGATCATCCTGATCTTCCTGATCATCCGCAAGAACACGAAGTTCTGGGTCGATGACAGCGCGATCAAGCTGCTCACCACCATCGTCCAGTTCTGCCTGGGCATCGCCATCTTCCTCACCCTGTCGGAAGTCGTGATCGAGCTCTATGCCCGCACCGAGCATGCCAACGGGCTCTACTACCTGATGTTCGGCCTGCACGGCCTCACCGCCCTGGTACCGTGGTTCTGGAGTTCGGTGGTGCTGATGATCGGCGCCTTCGTGATGTTCTTCATGCCGTCGTTCCGCAATGACTTCGACAAATTGCGGATCCCGTGCGCGATGGCCTTCGCCGGCATCTGGATCGAGAAGGGCATGGGCCTGATCGTCCCCGGCTACATCCCCTCGCCGATCGGCGAAGTCACCGAATACCACCCGAGCTTCGTCGAGTGGCTGATGGTGCTGGGCATCTGGGCCTTCGGCTTCTTCATCCTGACCATCCTGCTCAAGGGCGCCATCGGCATCCTGCTGGGCGAGATCAAACACGGCGGCCCGGCGGCCGCCGTCAAGTGAGGCTGCCATCATGAGAAAGCTTGCATCCCTATCCGTGATCCTGGCCCTGTGCGGCGGCGCGTTCTATGCCGTCTCCGCCGCCGAAAAGGCGGCGGAACCCGCCAAGGAAGCGGCGGCGGCGAAAACGCCGCTCGAATGTTTCGAAAGCCGCAAGGGCGCCTCCGAGCTCACCCAGCGCGACGTCAAACCCGACTGGCCCAACGTCAAGTGTTCGCCGACCACCGGCGCCGCGCTCTGGTACGGCGACCCCTATGACGGCACGGTGCCGATGGGCAAGATGCCGGGGCTGGACATCGCCGAAGGCAAGGCGGTGGTCAAGCCGCGCACGGAAAAGCTGGCGCTGATGCCGATGTGCGGCGTCTCCTGCCATAACGGCGTCGGCCCGGCCTTCAATCCGCCCAAGCTGCCGAAGGACAAGAAGCCGGCACCGGTACCGACCATGGAAGCAATGGTGCCCGACCTGGCGAACTTCCAGCACGGCCGCGGTCGCATCTGGTGCATGGACTGCCACCACACGACCAAGCGCAACATGCTGGTCGACCACTTCGGCGATCCGGTCAGCTTCGACCAGCCCCAGCTCTTGTGCGGCAAGTGCCACGGCGACAAGCTGCGCGACTGGCGTGACGGCATCCACGGCAAGCGCATCGGCGAATTCGTCAGCACCGGCAAGAAGCGCTGGTTCACCTGCACCGAGTGCCACAACCCGCACAACGTCCAGGACGGCGCGCGCAACAAGGGCTTCATCCAGGTGCAACCGGAGCCTTCGCCGCAGTTGCCGCGCGGCATGGCCAACGCCGACCACGAAAAGCTGCACCCCATCCCGCACTGATCCGGTGCCGATGTCCGATACACCGGAGAAGCCAGTCCGCGGCGACCCGACCTGGGTCGCCCCGGCCCTGACGCGCGACGAAAAGACGCGCCACGTCGGCAAGACGCCGGTGTTCTTCGGGCCGCCGCTGGCGATCCACACCGACGGCCTGAAGAACGCGATGGAGATCAGCGGCCGCCTCAATCGCACCGCCGAACGCTACATGGAGCTGCTCGGCCGCCACGGCGTCGAGCTCACCGAGCCGGAACGCCGCTGCATCGCCCACATCTGCAATATCGGCTTCATGTCGCCGCTGGAAATCCGCGAGCTGCCCTTCGAAGTCAGCCTGACGCGCTTCGAGTGCGAGGGCCTGGACAAGACCGCGCTGACCAAAAAGCTGGAAGCGGCGAGCTTCGCCGACCTGGTGGCGGTGGTCGAATCCCTGGGCTTCTGAACATGGCAAACCGTGTCGACTGGAACCCGCGCCACGCCGTGGGCAATGAAATCCTTGATGCCCAGCATCGGGATCTCCTGGCGCGCTGCAATGCGCTGGGCGACTGCCTCGCGGCGGGCGGCCCCGACACCGACCCCGAAGCCGACCGCCGTTTCGACCTCGCCTTCGAGGAACTGATGGCGCTCGCCCGCGCGCACTTCGCCGCCGAAGAGGCGCTGTTGGCCGCCCGGGGATTTGCCGGGCTCGATTCGCTGCGCAACGAAGTCGAGGAGTTCAACTTTCTCGCCGCCGAAATCGTCACGCCCGCGAACTTCGACCGGCAGGAACTGCAAACCTTCCTCAGCCTCTGGTGGGCCGGGCATGTCGCCGGCACCGCCGGAGAGCATCGGGACTGCCTGGAAGGCCCGCCGGCGGCCTGAGCGCGGCAGCGCAGGTATCATCCGCGCATGGATGCACTGCTCGACGGCATCGAATTGCAAACCGGCGACACGCCGCGCTTTGCCGTGATCTGGATGCACGGCCTGGGCGCCGATGGCTCGGATTTCGTGCCGGTGGTGCCGCACCTGGGCCTCGACGACGCGCCGTCGATACGCTTCGTTTTCCCCAATGCACCGCAAATCCCGGTGAGCTGCAACGGCGGCTATGTCATGCCGGCCTGGTACGACATCATCAGCCTGGCGCCCAACGCACGCGAGGTCGACGCGGCCGGCGTGCGGCGCAGCCGCGAGGCGATCCGTCGCCTGATCGAGCGCGAGAACCAGCGCGGCGTGCCCGGCGAGCGCATTTTCGTCGCCGGCTTCTCGCAAGGCGGTGCGATTGCCTACTCAACCGCGCTGACCCATCCGCAGCGGCTGGCCGGCATCGTCGCTTTGTCGACCTATATCCCGACGCCGGAACTGCTCGAAGCGGAAGCCACGGCCGTCAATGCCGGGCTGCCGATCTTTGCCGCGCACGGCAACGAGGACGACGTGGTGTCACCCGAACTGGGCACCCGGGCGCGCGATCTGGTGCAAAGCCTGGGCCATGCCGTGGAATGGCGCGAGTACCCGATGCCGCATTCGGTGTGCATCGAGGAGATCATCGACATCGGCGCCTGGCTGCGGCAGCGCATGGCAGCCATCGACCACGCTGAATCGCCGTAACGCCAGCGCCGACTCTTTAACTCCAGCGACTCAGGCTTGCGCGTCGCGCAGCAGCAGCAGCGCTTCGTGCACCAGCGGCTTTAGCCGCGCCTCGTCGGCCGTGCCCAGGCTGGCGAGGATCTGCTGGCGCATGCGCGGCTCCCAACTGCGCTTGAGGTGGCTGGCGACATCGGCCACCGCCTGCTCGCGATCCGGCATGGCCTCGAAGAAGCTGCCGATCTGGTTGGCCATGGCGATCAGCTTTTCCAGCTTCATGCTGTCAGCTCGGTGACACGGCAAGCCCGCGTGTAGGCCACGCAGGTATCGCCACGCAGAAAGCCGAACACGGCGAGATTGAATTTCTCCGCCAGCCGAACCGCCGTGGCGGTTGGCGCCGACACCGCCGCCAGCGTGCCGACACGCAGCGCAACGGCCTTCTGCACCATCTCCAGGCTGGCACGGCTGGTAATGATCAGCGCATCGCCGGAGGCATCGACGCCGTCGCGCGCCAGCGCGCCCAGGGTCTTGTCCAGCGCGTTGTGGCGGCCAACGTCTTCGCGCACGTGGCTGATCGCGCCATCGCGGCCGACGCGGCAGGCGGCGTGGGTGGCGCCGGTGGCCTGCTGCAGGCGCTGCTGCGCCGGCAGCGCGCGCATCCCGGCGTAAAGCGCGTCCAGCGGAAACGCCTCGCCGGCAGGCAGCGGCGCCAGTTCGCGCAGCACCTGGTCCAGGCTCTCGGTACCGCACAGGCCGCAGCCGGTGCGCCCGGCAAGGCTGCGGCGACGTTGCTTGAGGCGCATGAAATCGCCAGCGGCAATTTCGATTTTCAAGGTGAAGCCGGCCGCGGATTCCTCGACCTCGATGCTGTAGATGTCGCCGCGCCGCGCCACGATGCCCTCCGACAGGCTGAAGCCGACGGCGAAGTCTTCAAGGTCGGATGGAGTCGCCAGCATCACCGCGTGGCTAATGCCTTTGTATTCGAAGGCGACCGGTGTCTCGACCGCCAACTGGTCGGAACGCGCAACGCCCTCGCGCCAGACGCGGCCTTGTTCGACCGGCTTCATGCGCCGCCGGACCGCGATACCTGCACCGCCGTGACCTTGTACTCGGGGCAGTTGGTGGCCCAGTCGGAGTTCTCGGTGGTGATGACGTTGGCGCCGGATTCGGGAAAGTGGAAGGTGGTGTAGACCACGCCCGGCGCCACGCGCTCGGTCACGGTAGCCGGCAGCAGGGTGGTGCCGACGCGGGACTCGACGGCGACACGATCGCCTTCGCGAATGCCGCGCTCCTCGGCGTCATGCGGGTGGATCTCCAGCAGGTCGGCGGCGTAGAAGTCGGTGTTGGCGGTACGCCGTGTCTGCGCGCCGACGTTGTACTGCGAGAGAACGCGGCCGGTGGTGAGCAGCAGCGGGAAGCGGCGCGTGATCTTCTCATCGGTCGGCACGTACTGGGTGATCAGGAAGCGGCCCTTGCCGCGCACGAACGCATCCACGTGCATGGTCGGCGTGCCCTCAGGCGCGGCGTCGTTGCAGGGCCATTGGATCGAGCCCAGGCGATCGAGCCTGTCGTAGCTGACGCCGGCGAAAGTCGGCGTCAGGCGCGCGATCTCGTCCATGATCTGGCTCGGGTGTTCGTAGTGCATCTCGTAGCCCAGGGCCTGGGCCAGCGCACAGGGTCGTTTCCCAGTCGGCCTTACCCGCCAGCGGCGGCATGACGCGGCGCACGCGCGAGATGCGGCGCTCGGCGTTGGTAAACGTTCCGTCCTTTTCGAGGAATGAAGCGCCGGGCAGGAAGACGTGGGCGTACTTCGCGGTTTCGTTGAGGAACAGGTCCTGCACCACCACGCATTCCATGGCCGACAACGCCGCCGTGACGTGGCGGGTGTCGGGATCGGACTGCGCCGGGTCCTCGCCCTGGCAGTAGAGCCCGAGGAAGGAGCCGTCAAGCGCGGCGTCGAGCATGTTGGGGATGCGCAGGCCGGGCTCGGACTGGATGCTGACGCCCCAGTCGCGCTCGAACATCTCGCGGGTAACGGTGTCGGAAACGTGGCGATAGCCCGGCAGCTCGTGCGGGAAGCTGCCCATGTCGCAGGAGCCCTGCACGTTGTTCTGCCCGCGCAGCGGATTGACGCCGACGCCCTCGCGGCCGACGTTGCCGGTGGCCATGGCGAGGTTGGCGATGGCGATCACGGCCGTCGAGCCCTGCGAATGTTCAGTGACGCCGAGGCCGTAGTAGATCGCAGCATTGCCGCCCGTGGCGTACAGCCGCGCGGCGGCGCGCACGGCGGTGGCCGGCACGCCACTGGCAGCTTCGAGCGCCTCGGGGGAATTCTCCGGCCGCGCGACGAACTCGCGCCAGTCGGCAAAAGCCTTCGCCTCGCAGCGTTCGGCGACGAAGGCCTCGTCGACCAGGCCCTCGCTGACGATGACATGGGCCATGGCGGAGAGCACGGCGACGTTGGTGCCGGGCCGCAGCTGCAGGTGGTGGGCGGCGCGCACGTGGGGCGAGCTGACCAGGTCGATGGCGCGCGGATCGATCACGATCAGCTGCGCCCCCTCGCGCACGCGGCGCTTGAGCCGCGAGGCGAACACCGGGTGGGCATCGCTCGGATTGGCGCCGATCACGACGATGACATCGGCCTGCTCGATGGACTTGAAGGTCTGCGTGCCCGCAGACTCGCCCAGGGTCTGCTTGAGCCCGTAGCCGGTCGGCGAATGGCAGACGCGGGCGCAGGTATCGACGTTGTTGTTGCCGAAGGCGGCGCGCACCAGCTTCTGTACCAGGTAATCCTCTTCGTTGGTGCAGCGGCTGGAGACGATGGCGCCGATCGAATTGCGGCCGTACTTCGCCTGGATGCGGCGGAATTCGCTCGCGGTGTAGGTCAGCGCCTCCTCCCACGACACCTCGCGCCAGGGGTCGCTGATCTTCTCCCGGATCATCGGCTTGGTGACGCGGTCGGGGTGGGTGGCGTAGCCCCAGGCGAAGCGGCCCTTGACGCAGGCGTGGCCCTCGTTGGCGCGGCCCTCGTCAGCCGGCACCATGCGCACCACCTGATTTCCCTTCACCTCGGCACGAAAGCCGCAGCCGACGCCGCAGTAGGCGCAGGTGGTGGCCACGCTACGTTCTGCCTGGCCCATGTCAATGACGGTCCTTTCGACCAGCGTCGCCGTCGGGCAGGCCTTGACGCAGGCGCCGCAGGACACGCAGTCGGAGTCCATGAAGGACTCGTCCTGTCCCGCCGTGACGCGCGAGCCGAAGCCGCGGCCGGTGATGGTGATGGCGAAGCTGCCCTGGATCTCCTCGCAGGCGCGCACGCAACGGTTGCAGACGATGCACTTGCCCGGGTCGTAGCTGAAGTAGGGGTTGGATTCGTCTTTCGCCGTTTCGGTGAAATGGTTCTCTCCCGGGTTTGCGTCACTGGTGCCGTAGCGCACTTCGCGCAGCCCGACCACGCCGGCCATGTCCTGCAACTCGCAGTCGCCGTTGGCGGCACAGGTCAGGCAGTCCAGCGGATGGTCGGAGATGTAGAGCTCCATGACGTTGCGCCGCAGTTTGGCGAGTTGCGGCGATTGCGTGCGCACCTTCATGCCGGCTTCGGCCGGCGTGGTGCAGGAGGACGGGTAGCCCTTGCGCCCCTCGACCTCGACCAGGCACAGGCGGCAGGAGCCGAAGGGCTTGAGCTCCTGGCTGTCGCACAGCTTGGGGATCATCACGCCGGCGGCGACGGCAGCGCGCAGCAGCGGCGTGCCGGCCGGAACGCTGACGGCGATGCCGTCGATTTCCAGAGTCACCGTATCGCCAGCGCCAGCGCTCTGCGTCCCGTTGGGAACTCTTGCAAGCTGGATTTCCTGGGGAGCGTTCATGAGAAATCCTCCGGAAAGTGATTCAGCGCCGACATCACCGGGATCGGCGTCATGCTGCCCATGGCACAGGCCGAGCCCTGCACCATGGTCTCGCAGAGATCTTCCAGCAGTCCGATCTGCGTGCGATCGCCGGCGCGGATGCGGTCGATGACTTCAACGCCGCGCGTGGAGCCGATGCGGCAGGGCGTGCATTTGCCGCAGGATTCGATGGCGCAGAACTTCATCGCGTAACGCGCCTGCTTCGCCATGTCCACCGTATCGTCGAAGGCGACGATGCCGCCGTGGCCCAGCCCGGCGCCGATCGCGGCGAAGGCCTCGTAGTCGAGCGGCGCGTCGAACTGCGACTCCGGCAGGTAGGCGCCCAGCGGACCGCCCACCTGTACCGCGCGCAGCGGCCGCCCCGAACGCGAGCCGCCGCCGAAGTCGTAGAGCAGCTCGCGCAAGCTCATGCCGAATGGGACTTCCACCAGGCCGCCGCGAAGGATGTTGCCGGCCAACTGGAAAGGCAGCGTGCCGCGCGAGCGACCGACACCTTGCTCGCGGTAGGCCGCCGCGCCGCCGGCGACGATGTCGGGCACGCTGGCCAGGGTGATCACGTTGTGGATCAGCGTCGGCCGGCCGAACAGGCCTTCGATCGCCGGCAGCGGCGGCTTGGAGCGGACGATGCCGCGCTTGCCCTCAAGGCTTTCCAGCAGCGCGGTTTCTTCGCCGCAAACGTAGGATCCGGCGCCCTTGCGCACTTCAACACGGAAGCCGCCGAGGAAATCGCCCGCCGCCGCCAGCGCCGCCTGCAGCACGGCAATCGCATGCGGATATTCGGAACGCACGTAGATGTAGCCGCGATCGGCGCCGACCGCGCGACCGGCAATCGCCATGCCTTCGAGCAGGCAGTAGGGGTCGCCCTCCATCAACATGCGATCGGAGAAGGTGCCGGAATCGCCTTCGTCGGCATTGCAGACAATGTATTTCTGTGTCGCCGTGGCGTCATGCACGGTGCGCCACTTGATGCCAGCGGGAAAGGCCGCGCCGCCGCGCCCGCGCAGACCGGAATCGGTGATCGCCTGCACGATCGCGCCCGGCGCCATGGCGCGCGCGCGCCGCAGGCCTTCGCCACCGCCGCGCGCGACGTAATCGGTGAGCGACTTCGGATCGACCACGCCCAGACGCGGCGTCACGCGTCGCGTCTGCCGCGCCAGCCAGGGAATCTCCCCGGTCGGGCCGAGACACAGCGGGTGCGCGCCACCCGCGAGGAAACCGGCGTCAAACAGGGCCACGACCGCATCCACCGTCACCGGGCCGTAGGCGATGCGTCCCTGCGGCGTCGCCACCTCGACCAGCGGCTCCAGCCAGACCATGCCGCGTGAGCCGTTGCGCACCAGGCGCAGATCGACGCCGCGCGCGGCCGCCCCGGTAGCGATTGCCTCGGCCACCGCGTCGGCGCCGAGAGCCAGCGCCGCGGCATCGCCCGGTACGTAGACCGTGATTTTCACTTCTCCAACTCCAGCCGCGCCACCAGCGCGTCGAACTTCACCGGCGTCATCGCGGCATGCAATTCCGTTTCATCAACCTGCACCGCCGGCCCACAGGCGCACAGACCCAGGCAATACACCGGCTCCAGCGTCAGCTCGCTGCCCGCCAACCGCGCCCGCGCGTGTTCGGCCAGCGCCTCGCCGCCGACGGCCTGGCAGGCCTCGGCGCAGCAGACGCGGATGACGTTGCGGCCCGGCGACTCCTGGCGGAAGTGGTGGTAATAGCTGATCACGCCATGGACTTCGGCACGCGACAGGTTCAGCGCGGCAGCGATCTCCGGCACGGTTTCCGGCGGGATGAAGCCGAGAGCCTCCTGGACTTCGTGCAGCACCGGCAGCAGCGCGCCGGGTTGATCACGATGGGTGTCGAGGATGCGGCCGAGGGTGGCGGGAACGTCCATCCTGCTTTGTACCCCGCTATGGGCCAAAGGGAAAGCGGGAAAAGCCGAAGGCCTATGCAGGTTTCTCGAACGTCTCCGCCAGCGCCCTGGCTTCGGCCACCAGCGCCGCCACCATCGGCGGCTGCGGCTCGCGCGGCAGCGTGACGAGCCCCGTGGCCCAATCGACAGCCGGTTCGACCAGCTCGATGGCGATCACGCCGGGCGGCGTGCCCACCTGCTCCAGCACCGCGCGCGGCACGATCGAGGACCAATGGCCCGAACCGACGTGGGCGAGGATGCTGACAATGGAATTGGTCTCCAGCATCGCCGTTACCTCAGCGCCGACTCTTGCAAACACCGCATCGATGGTCTTGCGGTTCTGCATGTCGGGGGTCAGGAGGGCCAGCGGCGCGGTCGCCGCCTCGGCCCAGCTCACGGCCTCGCGCCCGGCGAAGCGTCCGCTGGCGCCGGTCAGCAGCACATGGCGTTCATGCCAGATCGGCACCACGTCGAAGCCAGCCACCTGGGCCGATTCGACATAGACAATGCCGGCATCGAGCTCGAAGCGACGCAGGCGGGCGAGGATCTCGTCAGTCGCCAGCGACAACACCTCGGCCGTGACATGGGCATGGCGCCGGGAAAAGGACGAGGTCAGCGCCGCCACCACGGTCAGCGCAGTCGGGATCACACCGAGGCGCAGACGGCCGATGAGGCCGTCGCGCAGGCTGGCGAGTTCCTGCTTGAGTCCCTCGGCGCTGGCGGCCATGCGCTGGGCGTACTCGACCACGCTGCGCCCCTCGGGCGTGAGGCCGGCGAACTGCTTGCCGCGCTCGACCACGGCAACGCCGAGCTCGGTTTCCAGGTCGCGAATCGCCGCCGACAGGGTCGAGGGCGAGACATGGCAAGCGGCAGCAGCGCGGCCAAAGTGCTTCTCCCGCGCCAGGGCGATCAGGTAGAGGTATTTGCGCGAGATCATTTCGCCGCCGCTTTCGCCCGACGTGCTTCCTCGGCGGCTTTCTCGGCCTCGCGGACCTTGAGCTTCTCGGCGTAATCGCGCTGGCGTTGCTCGATCTTCTTCACTTTTTCGGCATGCTTGCGTTCGCGCTCGGCGCGCTTGCGCGCATTTTCCGGCGCGGCAGTGGCGCGCCTGGCATCTTCACGACGGCGTTCTTCGATCTTGCGCAGCTTGGCCTCGCGCTCAGCCGCGACTTTGCCGCGCTGGCTTTCGAGCCTGGCCTGCTCGGCTTCCCGGCGCGTCTCGCGCTCGGCGGCGCGTTGCGCCTCCTGCTCGCGATAGTTGGCCTCGGCGGCGGGACGTCCGGCTTCATCGTCCTTGTCCCTTTCGACGCGCCGTGCTTCCTTTTCCGCAAGCTTTGCCTGCCGGGCTTCCCGCTCGACGCGATTGGCCTCCTGCTGAATCGCATCGGCCTCACGCGCCGACTCGGCCAGGCGATCCTGCGCCGCGCTGATGCAACCGATGGCAAGCATGCGGGTGCTGCAATCGGCTTTGTCCGCGTTGAAGCGTGCCTGCGCGGCGGCACGGATCTCCTTGGCGCGCGCCTTCGCCGCCGGCGCGTTGTCCGCCGTGATCGCCGGCGACGGCCCTTCCCCCGCCAACGTCAGGGACGGCCCCAACAGCAGGCACAGCAGGCACAGTACGGATCGGCGCGGCAATATCATGACGGTCGCCAGCTTAGCCGGTTCGCGCCGTCATTGCCATGCCGGCCGCACCTGGATTTCAGGCTAAACTTAATGATAAACAGGAGGAGCCCGGCAGCCGCCGGATCGATGCCGACGGGCACGATACACACCGGAGAGGAAAAGCAACAGTGAGCGAGGTCATCGTCATCGGCGGCGGCATTGCCGGCATATGCGCCGCACTGGAACTCCTTGAAGCCGATCGCCACGTCCTGCTGCTCGACCGCGACAAGGCGGAGAATTTCGGCGGCCTGGCGAAGGAGAGCTTCGGCGGCATCTTCCTGGTCGGCACGCCCGAGCAGCGCCGCGCCGGCATCCGCGACACCCCCGAGCTGGCACTGGCCGACTGGCGCGCCTTCGGCGAGCTCGATTCCGCCGACCGCTGGCCGAATGCCTGGGCCGAGGCCTACACCCAGCGCTGCCACGATGACGTCGGGCTCTGGCTGCGCGCGCGTGGCATCGGCTTCCTGCCGGCGCCGCACTGGGTCGAGCGTGGGCTGTTCACCCCTGGCAATTCGGTGCCGCGCTTCCACATCGTCTGGGGCACCGGTCGCGAACTTGCACGGCGCCTGATCGCCACGCTGGAAGCGCACCCGCGTCGCGCCAATCTTGAGATCCGCTTCGGCCAGCGGGTCGATGAACTCGTGACCCGCGACGGCGCCGTCATCGGCTGCCGCGGCGTCGGCGAAGAGGATGGCAAGGATTTCGAACTGACGGCCGGCGGCGTGATCGTTGCCGCCGGCGGTTTCAACGGCAACATCGAGCGCGTGCGCCAGCATTGGCACCGCGACTGGAAATCGCCGCCGCCGGTGATCCTCAACGGTTCGCACCGCTACGCCGACGGGCATCTGCACGATGCGGTCGTGGCGACCGGCGGACAGCTCACCCATCTCGACAAGATGTGGAACTACGCCGCCGGGATCCGCCACCCCCAGCCGCGCAAACCCAACCATGGGCTGTCGATCGTGCCGCCGCGCTCGGCGCTGTGGCTGGACTGGAGCGGGCGCCGCATCGGCCCGATGCCGCTGGTGACCGGCTTCGACACGCGCGACCTGGTGGCCCAAGTCTGCGCCACCGAGCGCCAGTACTCCTGGCAGGTGATGAACAAGGCCATCGCGATCAAGGAACTTGCCGTTTCCGGCGCCGAGCACAATCCGTCGATTCGCGACAAGAAGAAGCTCGCCTTCCTGCGCGACCTGCTGTTCGGCAACAAATGGCTGTACGAGGAACTGACCCATGGCTACGAGGACGTCATCACCGGGCGCGACCTGCCCGAGCTGGTGGCGAAGATGAACGCACTGCAGGGCGACGACGCGGTGAAGCTGGATCACCTGCGCGCGGCCGCCGAGGCCTACGACGCGCAGATAGACCGTGGCCAGACCTTCCACAACGATGAACAGTTGCGGCGCATCGCCTACGTGCGCCACTGGAAGGGCGACCGCCTGCGCACCTGCAAGTTCCAGAAGATTCTCGACCCCAAGGCGGGACCGCTCATGGCGATCCGCGAATTCATCATCAGCCGCAAGAGCCTGGGCGGGATGCAGACCGACCTGCAGTGCCGCGTGCTCGACGCGGGCGGCAAGCCGATTCCCGGCCTCTACGCGGCGGGCGAAGCCGCCGGCTTCGGCGGCGGCGGCATGCACGGGCTGCGTGCGCTGGAAGGCAGCTTCCTCGGCGGTTGCATCCTCAGCGGGCGGCTGGCCGGGCAAGCCGCCGCTGCAAACTGAATCGACGGGAGATGGCGATGAAAAAGACCGGCGCGTGGATGGCAGTCCGGGCCCTCGAAGCCCTCGGCATCCGCTACACCTTCGGCATCCCCGGGGTGCATAACACCGAGATCTACGACGAGCTCAACAGCTCGGAGCAGATCACGCCGATACTCGTCACCCACGAGGGCGGCGCTTCCTTCATGGCCGACGGCGTCAGCCGCACGTCGGACCAGACCGGCACGCTGGTGATCGTCCCCGCCGCCGGCGCCACTCACGCCGCCAGCGGCATCGGCGAAGCCTTCCTCGACGGCATCCCGATGCTGGTGATCTGCGGCGGCATCCGTACCGACCTCGACAAGAAGTACCAGCTCCATGAGCTTGACCAGCATGCCTTCCTCAAGGCCCTGACCAAGGCCAGCTTCCTGGTGCGCACACATGAAGAAATCGTGCCCACGCTGTTCAAGGCCTGGGAGATCGCGCATTCCGACGAGCCCGGCCCGGTCTTCGTCGAGATTCCGGTGAATCTGCAAATATTCCCCGGCGAGGTGGCGCCGCTGCCGCCCGTGCCGGTGATCGCGCGCAATCACCGTGTCGCCGGCGCCGACTTTCAACGCGCGGCGCAGATGCTGATGGCGGCGAAGAAGCCGGCGCTGTTCCTCGGCTGGGGCGCGCGCCATGCCTTTGATCTGACGCGCGCGATTGCCGAGCATCTGCAGGCGCCGGTGGCGACCACGCTGCAGGGGCTCTCCGTCTTTCCGGCGAACCATCCGCTGCACACCGGCTTCGGCTTCGGCGCGGCGGCGGTGCCGGCCGCGCGCAATGCCTTCGCCGATTGCGACTGCCTGCTGGCGGTCGGCACGCGTTTCGCCGAGATCGCCACCGGCAGCTTCGGCGTCACCGTGCCGCCGAACCTGGTCCATGTGGACATCAACCCGCAGGTGTTCAACGCCAACTACCCGGCGGCGGTGACGCTCGAAGGCGATGCCGTGGCGGTGTTGGGCGCACTGCTGGAGGAATTGCGAAGAGTCGGCGCCGGCGCCACGGCGAATGCCGAACTGCAGTCCCGCATCGCGCGCGACAAGCAGGCCTATATGGACGAATGGCTGCGCCACGACAGCCAGGGCAAGGTCAATCCGGCAGTGTTCTTCAAGGCCCTGCGCACCGCCGTGGCAGACGACGCGATCGCCGTGGTTGACGACGGCAACCACACCTACCTGACTGCCGAGTTGTTTCCCGTGCACCAGTCGAAGGCGCTGATCGTGCCGACCGATTTCAATGCCATGGGCTATGCCGTTCCCGCATCGATCGGCGCCAAGCTGGCCAATCCGCAACGCGAGGTTTTCGCCATCGTCGGCGACGGCGCGTTCACGATGACCTGCATGGAGATTGTCTCCGCCACCCGGCTGGGCCTGGGCATCGCCTGCTACGTGTTCCACGACGGCGAACTGTCGCAAATCGCCCAGGCGCAGGAGATCCCTTTCAACCGCAAGCCCTGCACCGCGCTCGGCGCCATCGATTTCGGCGGCGTGGCGATCGCCACAGGCGCCGAGTACATCAAGGTGGAGAACAACGAGGGCGTCGTCGCGGCGATCGCCCGGGCGCGGGAAAGCACCGCCGCCGGACGTTGCGTGATCGTCGACCTGATCATGGATTACTCGAAGCGCACCGCCTTCACCCAGGGCGCGGTAAAGACCAACTTCAAGCGCTTCCCGCTGGCCCAGCGTCTGCGCATGGTCGGGCGGGCGGTGAAGCGCAAGATCACCGGCTGAGCGCAGGCTTGCCAAGACGGCGCTTGGGGTCTATGGTGCGAGTTCCGCAACCCCACGGAGAGCAAGCATGAAGAAAATCGCCGCACTCGTCGCCGTTCTGTTCTCGTTTGGCGCTGCCTCGGCCTGGGCCTGCCCGGGCGACAAAGCCAAGGATGACGGCAAGCAATCCACGCCGAAAAAGCCCAGCACCTCGCTGACCATCGGCTGACGCGACCGTCAGGCTCAAAACGCAAGGGCTGTCTCCCGCGAGGGCGACGGCCCTTGTCGCTTCAGTCGGTCACCGCGTGCATATCCGTGCGCCGCGACATGGCCGTTGCGGCGACGCCGCTGGCGATGATCAGCGCCACTCCGGCCCAACTCAGCCAGGACAGGCTTTCCGCCCACAGCAGCATGCCGAAGATGCTGGAAAAAACCACGGTGCTGTAGGCCAGGCTGGCCGAGGTCAGCGTCTTGCCGCGCTTGTAGGCGGCCGTCATGCAAAGTTGGGCCAGCACGCCGAAGGCGCCGATGCCCAGCAGCAGCAGCCAGCCGCGCGAATCGATGGCATGGAATGGACCGGCCGAAAGCAGCCAGGGCAGGCCGCCGACGGCCGACAGCGCTGAAAAGTAGAACACCGTTCGCCACTCGGGCTCACCAAGCTCGCCCAGGCGCCGTACATTGAGATAAGCCACGCTGGAAATGATCCCCGAGCCGAGGCCGAACAGCGCCCCCAGCCACTGCCCACGCTCCAGCGTCGGCTGCAGCAACAGCATCACGCCGATGAAGCCGGCCGCCAGCACAAGATGAAATCCGCGCCGCACCGGTTCGCCGACCCACAGCACCAGCAACAGGGCAAGGAAGAGCGGCGAGGTGTAGTTGAGCGTCACCGCCGCCGCCAGCGGAATCATGGCAATGGCGTAGAAGTACATGACCAGCGAAACGAAGCCGGAGACCCCGCGCACGATGTGGGTGCGCGCGTGAGGCGTGGCCAGCGGCAGACGGCGGGCCAGGATGTAGCCGCCGAGCAGCACGGTGGCGACGAAGCCGCGCCAGAACACCAGTTCGGCGGCGGAGAACTGTTCGGCGGCGAGCTTGACGCAGACGCCCATGCAGGCGAAGAGCAGGCTCGCCGCGACCATCCAGAGTGATTGCATGGGAAACGTTGTCGGAGCTCGAATCGCGAGGATACCGTCCGTCCCTGCGGACGGGCACAAAAACGCCGGCCAGCGGCCGGCGCCTGTTGGCATCCCTTACAGGGTCAAAGATGTCCGGCCATGACGCGCCGATAAAACTCGTGGAAGTGCTGCATGCCGTCTTCCATCGGCGACTGGTAGGGCCCGACTTCGCTGCGTCCCTGCTTCATCAGCGCGCGACGGCCGCGATCCATGCGCTCGCCGATGTCGTCGTCCTCGATGGCGGTTTCCATGTACGCCGCCTGCTCGGCCTTGATGAATTCGGGCTCGAACAGCGCGATGTCCTCCGGGTAGTAGAACTCGACCACGTTCATGGTGCGATCGACATCCTGCGGAATCAGGGTGGACACCACCAGCACATGGGGATACCACTCGACCATGATGTTCGGGTAATAGGTGAGCCAGATCGCGCCGTGCGGCGGCAACTGGCCGTTGTAGTAGTCGAGCACTGCCCGGTGCCACTGCTGGTAAGTAGCCGAACCGGGCTTGGCCAGCGAGGTGATGCCGACGCGCTGCACCGAGTACCAGTCGCCGAACTGCCACGTCAGGTCGTCGCAGGTGACGAAGCTGCCCAGTCCCGGGTGATAGGGCACGACGTGGTAGTCCTCGAGGTAGACCTCGATGAAAGTCTTCCAGTTGTAGTTGCAGGGATGCAGTTCGACGTGGTCCAGCTTGTAGCCGTCGAACTTCAGCTCGCCCGCCACTTTCATTCCGGCAAGATCCGCATTGGCCGACCGTGGTCCCTTGAATAGCAGGCCCTGCCAGTATTCCAGCTTTTGCTTGGCCAGATTGAGGCAGGGGTTGGCCGGAAAATGCGGCGCGCCGATCAGTTCACCGGCGGAATCGTAGGTCCAGCGGTGGATCGGACAGACGATGTTCTTCGCGTTGCCCGAGCCCTGCAGCATGATCGCCTGGCGATGGCGGCAGACATTGGACATCTCGAAAAAGCCGTCCGGCTGGCGCGTCAGCAGCCGGGCATGGTCGTTCCATTCCTGGGAACGGTAGTCATGCACCTCCGGTGCCATCAATTCGTGCCCGACATAGCCCGGTCCGGCATCGAAGATCAGCTTTTTCTCCTGCTCAAAAAGCTTTTCGTCGAAATACCACTCAACCGGTAATTGCGACTTGCCCGGCTGGAGCAGTGCGCGGGCGCCGACATCGGACATGATTCCCAACCTCCAAGAAGTTTTACCCGGAAACCGGAAATGAAAGGAATGGGGCTGAAAGCCCGTAAAACAACGCTTTTAGCGAGGCGATCATTTTATCCAATTTGACCGGAAGGCGCACCTTAGGCTATTTTTATGGTTTTTCACGCCGCTGGTTACGCTTTCCGGCCTGGTCGCTGGTCACACTTTCCGGCCTGGGCTTCACTCATGGCCAATTCGCCAGACACTGTTGCAAACGCCGCCACGACTGATCCGGCCGCTCCTTCCTTCGAACGCGCGCTCGCGGAACTGGAGGGCATCGTCGCGGCCATGGAGGCCGGGCAGATGCCACTTCAGGAGTCGCTCGACGCCTACAGGCGCGGCATGGAACTGCTGTGCCAGTGCCGCGCCACGCTCGACGCCGCGGAACAGCAGATCCGCGTCCTCGAAGGTGGCGAGCTGCGCGATTTTGATCCGGCACGCGGCGCGGCGACGGACAACCCGGAAGGCTGAACGGCGATGGATTTCCCTTCCTGGATGGCGAGCATCCAGCAGCGCGCGGAATCGGCTCTCGAAGCCACCCTGCCCGGCGCCGACATTGCGCCGGCGCGCCTGCACCAGGCCATGCGTTACGCCGTCCTTGGCGGCGGCAAGCGCATACGTCCGCTGCTTTGTCACGCTGCCGGATCGATATTCGGCGCGCCCGCCGAAGACCTTGACGCCCCGGCGGCGGCCGTCGAGCTGATCCACGCCTATTCCCTGGTCCATGACGACATGCCTTGCATGGACGATGACGACATGCGCCGCGGCAAGCCCAGTTGTCATGTCGCATACGACGAGGCGACCGCCCTGCTGGTCGGTGACGCCCTGCAAACCCTGGCGTTCCAGAAGCTTGCCGCGCGCCTTCCGGGCGTCTCGGCGGCGCGCCAACTGGAAATGCTGGCGCTGCTTGCCACGGCATCGGGCTCGCGCGGGATGGCCGGCGGACAGGCCATCGATCTGGCCTCGGTCGGGCTGCAGCTCGACATCGGCGCGCTTGAATTCATGCACATCCACAAGACCGGTGCGCTGATTCGCGCGGCGGCCTTGCTCGGCGCGCATTGCGGCAAGGCGCCGCCCGAGGCGCTGGAGCGCCTCGGGCATTACGCCAATCGCATCGGCCTGCTGTTCCAGGTCGTGGACGACATCCTCGACGCCGAAGCCAGCAGTGAAACCCTGGGCAAGACGGCGGGCAAGGATGCGGCCCAGAACAAGCCGACCTATGTCAACATCCTAGGCGTCAAGGAAGCCAAATTCCTCGCCGGCAACCTGCGCCAGGAAGCACATGACGCGCTGTCGTCGTTCGGCGCTTCCGCGTCACGCCTGCACGAACTCGCCGACTTCATCGTCGACCGGACCTTCTGATGACCTTCCTGCTGCTTGACCGAGTCCTATCGCCGGCCGACCTGCGCCGCATGGACCGCGAGGCCCTGCCACAACTGGCCGAGGAACTGCGCGCCTTCATCGTTGAATCGGTATCCAGGACCGGGGGCCATTTGTCCTCGAATCTCGGCACGGTTGAACTCACCGTGGCCTTGCACTATGTCTTCGACACCCCGGCCGACCGCCTGGTCTGGGATGTCGGCCACCAGACCTATCCGCACAAGGCGCTGACCGGGCGCCGCCCGGGCATGGACCGCCTGCGCATGAAGGATGGCGTTTCCGGCTTTCCGCGCCGCGGCGAGAGCGAATACGACACCTTCGGCGTCGGCCACTCGTCGACTTCGATTTCGGCCGCGCTGGGCATGGCGGTGGCGGCGCGCAACAAGGGCGAGGACAGGCGCGTCGTCGCCATCATCGGCGACGGCGCGATGTCCGCCGGGCAGGCCTTCGAGGCGCTCAACAATGCCGGCGTGATCGACGCCAACCTGCTGGTCATCCTTAACGACAATGACATGTCGATCTCGCCGCCGGTGGGCGCGCTGAACAAGTACCTGGCACGCCTGCTTTCCGGCGGCACCTTCAACGCCGCGCGGCGCGCCGGTGAAAAGATGCTGGCCGCGATCCCGAATGCGCTGGAGTTCGCCAACCGCGTCGAGGAGCATGTCAAAGGGATGATTTCGCCGGGTACCCTGTTCGAGGAATTCGGCTTCAACTACATCGGGCCGATCGACGGCCACGACCTCGATGCCCTGATCCCCACGCTGCAGAACCTGCGCAAGCTGAATGGTCCGCAGTTCCTCCATGTGATAACCAAAAAAGGCCAGGGCTACAAGCTGGCGGAGGCCGATCCGATCCTCTACCACGGTGTCAGCAAGTTCGACGCCGCCAATGGCATCGAGCAGGGCAAGGGCGGCGGCAAACCCACCTATACCCAGATCTTCGGCGACTGGCTATGCGATCAGGCCAAGGCGGATGCTCGTCTGGTCGGCATTACCCCGGCGATGCGCGAAGGCTCCGGCATGGTGCGCTATGCCAGCGAGTTTCCTCGGCGCTATTTCGATGTTGGCATTGCCGAACAGCATGCCGTGACCTTCGCCGGCGGCCTGGCCTGCGAAGGCATGAAGCCGGTGGTGGCGATCTACTCGACCTTCCTGCAGCGGGCCTACGACCAGTTGATCCACGACATCGCGCTGCAAAACCTGCCCGTGGTGTTCGCCATCGATCGCGGCGGCCTGGTCGGCGCCGACGGTGCGACCCACAACGGTGCCTTCGATCTGTCATACCTCACCTGCATTCCCAACATGGTGGTGATGACACCCAGCGATGAAAGCGAATGCCGGCGCATGCTGTCGACCGCTTACTCGCTGGACTGCCCCAGCGCGGTCCGCTACCCGCGCGGCAGCGGCCCCGGCGCCACGGTCGCCCCCGATCTGTCGACGCTGCCGGTCGGCAAGGGCGAAATCCGGCGCCACGGCAAGCGTGTCGCCTTGCTCGCCTTCGGCGCCATGCTGGCGCCAGCCTTGAAGGCCGCCGAAGCGCTGGATGCCACGGTGGCCAACATGCGCTTCGTCAAACCCATCGATGCCGCCCTGGTCGCTCAATTGGCGGCAGAACACGAGCTTCTGGTCACCATCGAGGAAAATGCGCTGATCGGCGGCGCCGGCGCCGAAGTGGCTCGGGCGCTGGAAAACGCTGGGCTCGGCGTCCCGCTGCAAAGACTGGGCTTACCTGACCACTTTGTCGACCACGGCGACACGGCCTTGCTGCTGGGCGAACTTGGCCTCGACGCCAGCGGCATCGAACGCAGCGTCAATGCCCGGCTGGCTGCCATGGTCAATAGTTGAGTAAATTCGTCGGCTAATGGTATAGTTCATTCTCCACGCTCGACCCGATCACGCAAAGCAGACCCCATGGCCACCACCACCCAGCAGAAACCCATCGCCGACGTCCAGGCCAGCGAAGATTCACGCCAGTTGCCGATCAACAAGGTCGGCATCAAGGACATCCGCCATCCCTTCAAGGTGTTGGACAAGAGCGGCGGCGTGCGCCACACCATTGCCACCTTCAACATGTATGTCGGCCTGCCGCACAACTTCAAGGGCACGCACATGTCGCGCTTCGTCGAGATCCTCAATTCGCACGACGAGGAAATCTCGGTCGAAAGCTTCGAGACCATGCTGCGTGAAATGGTCGCTCGCCTGGAGGCCGAAACCGGCCACCTGGAGATGAATTTTCCCTACTTCATCAACAAGGTCGCCCCGGTGTCCGGCGTGCGGAGCCTGATGGATTACGAGGTCACCTTCATCGGCGAAATCGTCGCCGGCGGCCACTACCGGCAAACCATCAAGGTTGTGGTCCCGGTCACCAGCCTGTGCCCCTGTTCGAAGAAGATCTCCGATCGCGGCGCGCACAACCAGCGCTCCCACGTCACCATCAGCGCCACCACCAATCAACTGGTCTGGATCGAGGACATCGTGCGCATGGCGGAGACCCAGGCCTCCTGCGAGCTCTACGGCCTGCTCAAGCGCCCCGACGAGAAATACGTCACCGAGCGCGCCTACGACAATCCGAAGTTCGTCGAGGACCTGGTGCGCGATGTCGCCGGCGCCCTCAATGCCGATCCGCGCATCGATGCCTACGTGGTGGAAAGCGAAAACTTCGAATCCATCCACAACCACTCGGCCTACGCGCTGATCGAGTGCAACAAGAAGCGCTACTGAACGGTTGAACGCCAAAGCAAACGGGCCGCCCGGTTTCCACCGGGCGGCCCGTTTTGCTTTGAAGATCGTTGATCAGGCCTTGCGGGTGAGCTTCTCCTTGATCCGCGCCGACTTGCCGGAGCGATCGCGCAGGTAGTAGAGCTTGGCGCGGCGCACGTCACCGCGACGCTTGATCTCGATGCTGGCGATCAGCGGCGAGTAGGTCTGGAAGGTACGCTCGACGCCCTCGCCCGAGGAAATCTTGCGCACGATGAAATTGGAATTGAGGCCGCGATTGCGCTTGGCGATGACCACGCCTTCGAAGGCCTGGACACGCTTGCGGTCGCCTTCGACGACATTCACGTTGACGATCACGGTGTCGCCAGGCGCGAACTCGGGCACGTTCTTGCCGAGACGTTCGATTTCTTCTTTTTCCAACTGCTTGATCAGATCCATGCTGCACTCCATTGTTGATGGCTGCGGAAACGTCCCGCCAACCGTGCGCGCAGAGCAGGATCGCGATCCTGATGCGCGCAGTTTCTAATTTGCCTCGCGCTGGAATTCCGCCAGCAGCTTGGCCTCTTCACTGCTCAATACCCGCGCCTTGATCAGATCCGGGCGCCGTTGCCATGTCCGTCCGAGCGCCTGTTTCAAACGCCAGCGGCGGATTGCCTCATGGTTGCCGGACAACAACACCTCCGGCACCCTCATTCCTTCATACAACTCCGGCCGCGTGAAATGCGGACAGTCCAGCAGGCCGGCGACGAAGGAATCTTCGACCGCCGACAAATCGTCGTTCAGCGCCCCCGGCAGTTGCCGGATGCAGGCATCCATCAGCGCCATTGCCGCCAACTCACCACCGGACAAGACAAAATCGCCCAGCGATAATTCTTCATCCACGCAACGCTCGATCACCCGCTCGTCGATGCCTTCATAGCGACCGCACAACAGGATCGCCCCGTCTCCCGCCGCCAGTTGCGCAACCCGCTCCTGCCCGATCCGCGCACCCTGCGGCGAAAGGTAGATCACTTTCGCCGTACCACCAGCGCCGACTTTCGCCGCCGCTATCGCCTGCTCCAGCGGCGAGGCCATCATCACCATGCCCGGACCGCCGCCGTAAGGCCGATCGTCCACCGTGCGGTGCGCATCCTCGGTCCATTGCCGCGGATTCCAGCACGTCAATTGCCACAAGCCCCGCTCCAATGCCCGGCGCGTAATACCCGAGGCCGTCAGCGCGGCAAACATCTCGGGAAACAGCGTGATCACGTCGAAGCGCAGGCTCACCAGTCGCTGCCCCAGTCCACGCGGATCCGCCGCCCCGGCACATCCACTTGCTTCACTACCGAGGCAATGAAAGGCAACAATCTTTCCCGCTCGCCATCCCTTGCCACCAGCACCTGATTCGCGCCGGTTTCGATCAGGGACTCGACGCGCCCCAAGGATTGATCCAGCAGATTCACGACGTCCAGGCCGACCAGGTCCGCCCAATAATATTCATCCTGCTTCGGTGCCGGCAATGCGTCGCGCGGTGCGCCGATGAAACAACTGCCCAATGCTTCGGATGCGTCACGATCATCGATGCCGGCAAGCTTCGCGACGACTCCGTCACCATGTCGGCGCAGCCCCGCCAGTTCATGCACCACCCATCGCTCGGCTGGCGCCTCGGCGTCGTCCGAAATCCAGATCTGGCGCATTTGCTTCCAAGCCTCGGGGTCGTCGCCGAAAGCGTGGACCCGCAGCCAGCCATGAACACCGAACGGGGCGACGACGCGCCCCAGAACGATCATGCGATCAAGCGGCCTTGGTCGCGGCCTGCTTCACCAGGCGAGCGGCGGTCGGCGACAACTGGGCGCCGTTCTGCTGCCAGTAGCTCAGGCGTTCGGTATTGATCACGAGCCCCTGCTCGTTGGCGGCAGCCACCGGGTTGTAGTAACCAATGCGCTCGATGAAGCGACCATCGCGGCGGTTGCGCGAATCGGCAACCACCATGTTGAAGAAGGGGCGCTTCTTGGCACCGCTGCGTGCAAGACGGATAACGACCATGGTGTTCTCTTGAAATGCGGGAAAGCCGGCGATTTTATTTGAAAAGCCCGGATAAAACAAGGCCGTTGACGATCCGGCGGGGATCAACCGACCGACTTCAAAGCGGGCGATTTTGCCGCCGGATTCCACTAGAATCATCCATCACCACCGGCCATCCCCAAGCCCTCATGCGCCGCAGACCGACGACTACCCAGCCCACCCCGCAACTGCAGTTGGCCCTGGACTGGCTCGCCGAACCCAAACCGGACGATCCGCTGCTGGATCTGGTGCCCTTGCGCCATCACGTCGCCACGATCGGCGGTCTCGGTTTGCCGCTCTTGCATCGCCTGAAGATCGACGAGTTGTTGCAGGAACGTGCCGAACGGATCGATCAGGCGCTGATTCCGCTGCTCCTTGACGTGAAACTGCCGGTCCCGCTCGCCCTCGGCACGGTGGCTCAGAGCCTGATCGGCCTGCGCGGCGAGCTTGGCGAAGCCTGGCTTGCGCTGGCGAGAGAGTCAGATCCTGAAACCTTGTCCCGCGTCAATCGCAGCCGTGCCCAAATCTGCCTGAATGGCATGAGCAATCTTTCGCGGCAGTTCCTCGCCCTCCTGGTGATCGCAATCCCCACGCCGATGGGGCTTTGGCGCAATGCGCAGGCGCTGTACCACTACGCACACGAGTCGACTGACCCTACGGCCACCTTGCCCGTCGAGATCACGGCGATCGACAACCGCCTCAAGGCCATGCTGGCATTGACGGCTGCGCACCCGGAAGGCTTGACGCCGCGCGAGATCGTGTTCCTGGCCGAGTATCTCGAAACCCACGGCGCCGAGGTACGTCTCGATCCCATCGCCCCGGAGGCGCCGGGCGACTGGTATTGGTTGTCGCGCGGCCTTGACCAGCCCCCGGTCCCGCTCGAACGCATGCAGCCGCAGGAAGAGGAATGCCTGTATATCCGCTTTGGCGATCTGGCCCGGCAGGCCGCGCGTGATCTCGACCAATTGCATGAAGGCGCGCCACCGCGCTCGCTGGGCCTGCCACTGCAGGCAGCCGGAGCCGACTATCGCAATGCCCTGGAACGGGCGCGCCAGCACTGGACCGCGCCTCGTCGGCGCAATTTCAACCGGCGACCGCAATCGCTGGAGGTGGAAATCTGCACGCAACTCAGTTCGCTGTGGAGCGCCCTGACCAGCGAGCCGGGAACCGAGCCCGACGCCACCGTCTGCGAACTGACCTACAGTGACTGGACGGTGCTCAATGACAGCCCCGCCGGCTACGCCCTGGTCCACGTCATCGGAGCAGCCAGCGGAATCGTGCCCGGCTGTGCCGTCGGTTTGCGCACCGGCCCGGGCGCCGCGTGGCAGATCTGCCTGGTGCGCTGGGCGCGCAGCAGAAACAGCATGCACGTTGAAATGGGACTGGAGGTCATGTCGCCTTCGGCAACTCCGGTCCGCATTCAGGCCCTGAACCACCGCAATTCCGAGCCACCGGTACCGGCCCTGCTCCTGCCCGCACTACCGAATATCAATCGCGCGGAATCCATCCTTGCCGGGCGCGGCGACTACAATGCGCGGCCCTTCACCCTGCTGCAGGAGACGGACGGCCACCTTCAGGTTGCCGAATGCATGCCCCATCGCAATCTGATCGAAACATCGAGCGTCGAGGTCTTCGAATTCACCCGCAACCAGGATGCCGCCTAAGGCTTGGCCGAGCCGGGCAACTCCGCCACCAGCAACGCGCCGACCAGAATCACGCTCCACGAAACATACAGCCATGCCAGAAATACCGGAATGGCGGAAAACGTGCCATAGATCACGGCGTTCACGTTGAACCCGGCCGCGATATACAGGGTAAATAGCTTCTGCAGTCCGACAAAACCCAGTGCCGCCATGGCCCCGCCGAAGGCGGCGTGCCAAGGTTTGACCGGCTTGTTCGGCACTGCCCAATAGAGCAGGCCAAACAGGATCGTCATAAAGCCGAAAGGCAGCAGGCCCCGGATCACAAAGGCATTCACCCATCTCGGTTCGTCGAGAAAGCCGAGCGAAACGCCGGCGACGAACGAAATTGCCGCGAGGCTGGCGCCAAAGGCAACCGGACCCAGCAGCAAAGCCAAGGCGTGCATCGCGAGGCGCCGCAGCAAGGGACGACTGGCCTTCACGCGCCAGATCTGGTTGAAGGCGCGCTCGATGGTCAGCATCTGGATCAGTGCCGTCGCTGCCAGCACGATGCCCCCGAAAAAAGTCAGCCGTTCGGCACGCACCGCAAACTGCCCGACGTATTTGGCGATGATCACACCGGCCTTGTCCGGCAGCAGATTGGCCAGCAGGAACTTCTCCAGCGCGGCCCCCAGCCCCATGCCCAGCGGCAGACTGGATATCAGCACAACAGCCGCGGCGATCATCGGCACCAAGCCGATGAGAGTGGCAAAGGAAAGCGCGGCCGCCGTTTGCGCGCATTGCTCCGCCTGAAAGCGCTGCGCCGTTCGCAAGACCAGCCGGAAGGGTGCCAGTAGCCACATATAATCGAATCTTACCGGAGGCCGGACCATGCAGAAGGCAAGCGCCACGCGCGACATACTGATTCTCTACTACAGCCATCATGGTTCGGTACGAGAACTTGCCCGGCATATTGCCCGCGGCGTGGAGCAGGTTGGCGGAGTCACGGCGCGATTGAGAACCGTGCCCAGGGTATCGACGGTTTGCGAAGCGACCGCCGCCGCGATTCCGGACGACGGCGCGCCCTATGCCGAAGCGCGGGACATCGAGGAGTGCATCGGCCTCGCGCTGGGCAGCCCGACGCGATTCGGCAACATGGCGGCACCGCTCAAATACTTCCTCGATTCGACCAGCGGCCTCTGGCTCAACGGCGCGCTTGCCGGGAAGCCCGGAGCCGTATTCACATCCACGTCGTCAATGCATGGGGGCCAGGAATCGACGCTGCTTTCGATGATGCTGCCACTGCTCCATCACGGCATGCTGATCGTCGGCATTCCCTACAGCGAAGCAGCGCTTACGACGACGCGCGAAGGCGGTACGCCGTATGGTGCAAGTCATGTCAGCGGCAGCGACGGTATCACCGTGGCAGGCGAAGATGAAAAGCGGTTGGCGATCGCACTGGGGCGCCGGCTAGCGGAAACAGCCCTGAAACTTGCGGCGTGAGCACGGGCTTCGGCAAATTGGCGTCGTTCAGCCTGATCGCGCTGATTGCGCTTTGCCTCGCCTGGGAGCTATGGCTCGCGCCGCTCAGGCCTGGCGGATCGATGCTGATGCTGAAAGTTCTGCCACTGCTTCCCGCGCTGCGCGGCATCCTGCACGGGCGACGCTATACCTACCAGTGGATGTCCCTGCTGGTGCTCTTGTACCTTGCCGAAGGCTTGGTAAGAAGCCTGTCCGACCAAGGCGCCAGCCGGTGGCTGGCGATGGCCGAGACAGCGTTGGCGACGCTGTTATTCGCCGGTTGCCTCGGCCATGCCCGATCGACCGCGCCCTCGCGCGTGCTCAAAGCTGGGGATTGAGCTTTTCCGCTCCGGAACGCAGCTTGTTCAAGGCATTGATATATGCCTTGGCCGAAGCCACCACGATGTCGGTATCCGCACCCTGACCATTGACGATGCGCCCGTCCTTGGCCAAGCGCACCGTCACTTCGCCCTGCGCGTCAGTCCCGGTGGTAATCGCGTTCACCGAATAGAGTAGCAGTTCCGAGCCGCTGCCGGCGACGCCCTCGATGGCCTTGAAGGTAGCATCGACCGGGCCACTGCCAGTCGATTCGGCCCGGCATTCAGTGCCGCCGGCCGACAGCGTCAGCCGCGCCTGGGGCGATTCGCCGGTTTCCGAGTGGAACATCGACGACAGCAGCTTGTAATGCTCGTCATCGGGCGTGACCACTTCGTCGCTCATGAGTGCATACAGGTCCTCGTCGAAAATTTCATGCTTCTTGTCGGCAAGTTCCTTGAATCGCGTGAAAGCAGAATTCAACACCTGTTCGCTATCGACCGAAATTCCAAGCTCGGTGAGGCGGGCCTTGAAGGCAGTTCGGCCGGAGTGCTTGCCTAGCACCAGCTTGTTGGTGTTCCAGCCGACATCCTCGGCGCGCATGATCTCGTAGGTTTCGCGATGCTTGAGAACACCATCCTGATGGATGCCCGACTCATGGGCAAAGGCATTGGCGCCGACGATGGCCTTGTTCGGCTGCACCGGAAAACCCGTGATTCCCGACACCATTTTCGAAGCGGAGACGATCTGTGTCGTGTCGACGCGGGTGTTGCAGGGAAACACATCCTGTCGAGTCTGCACCGCCATGACTATTTCTTCGAGGGCGGCATTTCCGGCGCGCTCTCCCAAGCCATTGATCGTGCATTCGACCTGGCGCGCACCGGCCATCACCGCAGCCAGGCTGTTGGCCACGGCCAGCCCGAGGTCATTGTGGCAATGCACCGACCAGACCACCTTGTCGGAATTCGGAATCCGCTCGCGCAGCAGTCTGATCCGATCCGCATACTGCTCGGGCACGTTGTAGCCCACCGTATCGGGAATGTTGATGGTCGACGCACCCTCCTTGATCACCGCTTCGATGATGCGGCAAAGGAAGTCGAGTTCGGAACGGCCGGCATCCTCGCAGGAGAATTCAACGTCGGCGATGCCATTGCGGGCAAAGCGCACGGCCTTGGTCGCGGCGATAATCACGTCCTCCGGCGCCATGCGCAGCTTCTTTTCCATATGGATCGGACTGGTGGCGATGAAGGTATGGATACGGCCCGACTTCGCCGGCCTCACCGCGTCCAGCGCGCGCGCGATGTCCTTGTCGAAGGCCCGGCAGAGGCCAGCGACGGTCGAATCCTTGATGGTCTCCGCGACGGCTCGCACGGCGTCGAAATCACCGTTCGATGCCGCCGGGAATCCAGCCTCGATGACATCGACGCGCATGCGCTCGAGTTGGCGCGCGATGCGTAGTTTCTCTTCCTTGGTCATGGAGGCGCCGGGACTTTGCTCTCCATCCCGCAAGGTGGTATCGAAAATGATCAAATGTTCCTTGGACATGCTTGTCTCCTTGGGAAGAAATGTCGGTGAAGGCCAACACCGGCTTTTCAATGTTTCACGTGGCGGCCAAAGCCAGAACTGGAAAAGGGATCATCCGCTCCATCAAGAGCGGGCACTGTCTACAACCGGATTGTGGGGTGGGTGTATTAGCGCGCGCGGCGCAGCAGCAGACGCGAATTCGCGCGTAGCTGCCGGCGCGCAAGCAGCGCGCCAGTCAATGCGAGAAACAAAGCGGAAAAAATAAACGTCGCAGACATACGGCAACTATAGAACGATTAATCCGTCCGCGCAACTGGTTTCCCGCGACGGCGCCATTGCACGGCAGCCATGATGTAGCCGGACAGGGCATAACAGAGGAACAAGCCAAACAGCACCCCCGGCGGATACGACGAGACCAGCACATAGCCGAGGACGATCACCGGCAGCACCATGAATGGCACGCTGCGGCGCAGGTTGATGTCCTTGCCGCTCCAGTAACGCAAGGTGCTGACCATGGTAATGCCGCAAAACAATGCCAGGGCAAAGGCGTACCAACGCACCTCCGCGCCAGGAATATTGAGGTCATTTACGATCCAGACGAACCCGGCGACCAGCGCCGCCGCGGCAGGACTGGGCAAGCCCTGGAAATAGCGCTTGTCGACAACACCGATATTGGTGTTGAAACGGGCAAGGCGCAGCGCCGCGCCGGCGCAATACACGAACGCGGCGATCCAGCCCCATTTGCCCATGCCTTTCATTGCCCATTCGAAGACAATCAATGCCGGGGCGGCGCCAAATGACACCATATCCGAAAGCGAATCGTACTCGGCACCAAATGCGCTTTGGGTCCGCGTCAGGCGCGCCACTCGACCATCAAGGCCGTCGAATACCATGGCGACAAAGATTGCCACGGCGGCATGTTCAAAGCGCCCCGTCATCGCTTGGACTATGGCATAGAAACCAGCGAACAAAGCCGCCGTGGTCAGCAGGTTGGGCAGCAAATAAATGCCGCGCCGCCTCAGCTCGGGGTTCATCAAGGATTTGCGCGGTGGAATCTCTGGCATGTGCGTGGAAGCCTACCCAATAATCGATATTGTAGCGGCACCCGCGGGAATCGCGGCCACCGATCAATCGTCCGCTATTCCCGCTCGATGGAAAAACAAAGGGCGCGGCCAAGCCGCGCCCTCTTTCCACGCCTAGGCGGATTCAGTTTTTGGTCTGATCGACCAGCTTGTTCTTCTTGATCCACGGCATCATCGCGCGCAACTGCTCACCGACCTGTTCGATCGGATGCGCGGCGGTCAGGCGACGGCGCGCTGTCATCGACGGATAATTGGTACGCCCTTCGAGGATGAATTTCTTGGCGTACTCGCCCGTCTGAATGTCAAGCAAAGCCTGCTTCATCGCGGCGCGGGCTTCATCGCCGATCACCCGCGGGCCGGTCACGTACTCACCGAACTCCGCGTTGTTGGAGATCGAGTAGTTCATGTTGGCAATGCCACCTTCGAAGATCAGGTCGACGATCAGCTTGACTTCGTGCAGACACTCGAAGTAGGCCATCTCCGGAGCATATCCGGCATCGGTCAGGGTTTCGTAGCCGGCCTTGATCAGCTCGACCAGACCGCCACAGAGCACGGCCTGTTCGCCGAAAAGGTCGGTTTCGGTTTCCTCGCGGAAATTGGTCTCGATCACGCCACCCTTGGTGCCTCCATTGGCGGCGGCATAGGAAAGGGCAATGTCCTTGGCCTTGCCGGACGTGTCTTGATGCACGGCAATCAGCGAGGGGACACCGCCACCCCGCAAGTATTCGGAACGCACGGTATGGCCGGGACCCTTAGGCGCAACCATAATGACATCTACATCGGCACGAGGTATCACCTGGTTATAATGCACATTGAACCCATGCGCGAACGCCAGCGCAGCGCCCTTCTTGATGTTGGGCTCGACATCGCCGTAATAGACGGCGGGAATATTCTCATCTGGCAACAGCATCATGACCACGTCGGCGTCCTTGACCGCCTTGGCGACTTCCTCAACCTTGAGACCGGCCTTTTTGGCCTTGTCCCACGAAGCACCGCCCTTGCGCAGGCCGACCGTGACTTTCACGCCGGAGTCCTTGAGATTCTGGGCATGGGCATGGCCTTGCGAGCCATAGCCGACGATGGTCACTTTCTTGCCCTTGATGAGGGAAAGATCCGCATCCTTGTCGTAATAGACTTTCATTCGTTTTCCTTGATTTCAGAGTTCAGACTTTGAGGATTCGATCGCCGCGGCCGATTCCGGACACCCCGGTGCGCACGGTTTCCAGGATCAGCGCGCGATCGATGGCTTCGAGGAAGGCATCGAGCTTGGAACCGTTGCCGGTCAACTCGATGACATAGGTGGAATCGGTGACGTCGATGATGCGGCCGCGAAAGATATCGGCGATGCGCTTCATTTCCTCGCGATCCTTGCCGGCGGCCCGGACTTTGACCAGCATCAGCTCGCGCTCGATGTGCGCGGCCTCCGAAAGGTCGACAACCTTGACCACGTCGATCAGCTTGTTCAACTGCTTGGTGATCTGCTCGATGACGTCGTCCGACCCGGTACTGACGATGGTCATGCGCGACAGCGAGGCATCCTCCGTTGGCGCCACGGTCAGCGATTCGATGTTGAAGGCCCGTGCCGAGAACAGCCCCGAGACCCGCGACAGAGCGCCGGCTTCGTTTTCGATGAGTATGGAAATGATGTGTCGCATGCTTACAGTTCCTCGGCCAGGATCATCTCCGACAAGCCCTTGCCGGCCGCCACCATCGGATAGACATTCGCCGTCTGGTCAGTCAGGAAGTCCATGAATACCAGATCGTTCTTGTGCTTGGTGAAAGCTTCACGCAAGGCCGGCTCAACATCGGCCGGACGCTCGATCTTCATGCCGACATGGCCGTAGGACTCGGCCAGCTTGACGAAGTCGGGCAGCGCGTCGACATAGGATTCCGCGTAGCGGTTGCCGTGGAACATCTGCTGCCACTGTCGCACCATGCCCAGGTAGCGGTTGTTCAGGTTGATGATCTTGATCGGCAATCGAAACTGCTTGGCGGTCGACAACTCCTGTATGTTCATCTGGATCGAGGCCTCGCCGGTAATACAGGCCACCGTGGCCTTCGGGTTGGCGAAGCGCACGCCCATGGCGTAGGGAAGGCCGACGCCCATGGTTCCCAGACCGCCGGAATTTATCCAGCGTCGCGGCTTGTCGAACTTATAGTACTGCGCAGCCCACATCTGATGCTGGCCGACGTCGGAGGTAACGAAGGCATCGCCGCCGGTGACTTCATAGAGCTTCTCGACCACGTACTGGGGCATGATGATTTCCTTGCCCTGCTTGTACTTGAGGGATTTCTTGCCACGCCATTCGTCGATTTGTTTCCACCAGGCCGCGAGAGCCTTCTGGTCCGGCACACCATCAGAGCTTTCGAGAAGCTTCTGCAGTTCATCGAGCACATCGGGCAGGTTACCGACGATGGGCACATCGACCTTGACCCGCTTCGAAATCGACGATGGGTCGATGTCGATGTGAATGATCCTGCGCGCCACGCTGCCGAAGTGCGACGGATTGCCGATAACGCGGTCGTCGAAGCGTGCACCGACTGCGATCAGCACGTCGCAGTTCTGCATCGCCATGTTGGCTTCGTAAGTCCCGTGCATGCCGAGCATGCCCAGTGACTGCTTGTCGGTCGCCGGGTAGCCGCCCAAACCCATCAGGGTATTCGTCACCGGATAGCCAAGCGTACGCGCCAGTTTGGTCAGGCGGTCGGCGGCATCCGAAAGAATCACCCCGCCGCCCGCATATATCATCGGCCGCTTGGCTTCGAGCAACATCTGCACGGCTTTCTTGATCTGGCCGCCGTGCCCCTTGACCACTGGATTGTAGGACCTCATGCTCAGCGTCTTCGGGTATTCGAAGTCACACTTTTGATTGGTGATGTCCTTGGGAATATCGACCAGCACGGGACCTGGACGGCCCGTCTTGGCGATGTAGAACGCCTTCTTCAGCGTCAGCGCCAAGTCGCGAACATCCTTGACCAGGAAATTGTGCTTGACACAGGGGCGGGTGATGCCGACCGTGTCGCACTCCTGGAATGCGTCCTGTCCGATGTAGGCCGTTGGCACCTGGCCGCTGATGATCACTATCGGCACGGAATCCATGTAGGCCGTGGCGATTCCGGTGACCGCATTGGTCACCCCGGGGCCGGAGGTGACCATGCAGACGCCAATCTTGTTTGAGGAACGCGAGTAGGCATCGGCCGCATGGACCGCCGCCTGCTCGTGACGAACCAGGACGTGTTTGAACTTGTCCTGTTTGAAGAGTTCGTCGTAGATGAATAGCACAGAGCCGCCGGGATAGCCGAACACATATTCGACTTTCTCTTCCTGCAAGCACCTGATTACAATTTCCGCGCCGGTAAGCTGCATTGAATGCACCTGTTACACTATTTTAGTGAAACGTATAACCTTACTGTCTGATCCGCAAATGGTCAAGATTTATGTCTCAGCCTAGCCGTCGATTTTGCGCTGCCGGCGCTTGGAGCGCGCCCTGAGTTCGCGCTTGGATCTCTCCAACTTTCTGGCGGGCGCAGAGCGTCGGGCGTTCAAGCAGGCCATGTTTGCCGTTCGCAACGAGGATTCGGCATTGGATATCGTTCAGGATGCAATGATGCGCCTGGCCGAAAAGTACGGCGACCGTGAGGCCAATGAATGGCCCTTGCTTTTTCAGCGGATACTGCAGAATGCGATCCGTGATTTCTATAGGCGATCCAAGGTCAGATCACTCTGGACTGTCCTGTTTTCCTCGCTGACCCCGACGGATGACGACGATGAAGATCCACTTGAAACTTTGGCGACCGACGTAGGGTCAGATGATTCGACAACGCCGCACAGAAACGCAGAAAGGATGCAACTCCTTGGAATCATTGAAAAAGAAATTTCCAGACTACCCCCACGTCAACGCGAAGCCTTTTTGATGCGTTACTGGGAGGATATGGATATTGCTGAAACCGCGACGGCGATGGGCTGCACCGAAGGCAGCGTCAAGACGCACTGCTCGCGGGCAAGCCACACACTGGCCGCCGCTCTCAAGGCAAAAGGTATTGAACTATGAAAAAGGACACGGAATTCGGCTACAAGACCCGCCAGATCCTCAACGAGGGACTGGATCGCCTCGACGGCAAGATCGCCCAGCGCCTTCACGAATCACGTCAGGCGGCGCTGGCGAATCAACGGCAATCGGTGGGTATCCTGCGCCTTGCTGTTCTCGGCCACGGCCTCGACTTCAATTTTGGCCTTCACGCCCGTACCATTCTGGCCATTCTGGCCCTCGGCATAGGCGCCACGGGGACTTATTACTGGAATGCCTTTGCCCAAGCGCAGGAATACGAAGAAATTGACAGCGCCTTGCTCGCCGATGAGTTGTCACCGTCCGCCTATCTCGACAAGGGCTTTCACGCATGGCTAGAACGCGACTCGGATTCGGCTTCGCAGTAGCGCTTTGGCTGCTTGCCCAGGCTAGCCAAGCCGCGATCGTTCCCCCGCTCCCGCAACCGTCCTGGAAGCAACTCAGCACAGAGCAGCAACGCATTCTGGCGCCACTGTCCGGAGAGTGGGACATGATGGAAGGATTTCGGCGCAAGAAGTGGTTGGGCATTGCCCAGCGCTACCAGTCCCTGTCGCCGGAAGAGCAGGCGCGCATGCAGCGTCGCATGACGTCATGGGCAAAACTGACCCCCGAAGAACGCAAACACGCCCGGGACCGGTACCTTTCCCTGCAAAAGGCGTCTCCCGAGAAGAAGGAATCGGTCAAACAGAAGTGGGAACAGTACAAGGAGCTTCCCGAAGCTGAAAAGGCGCGCTTGAAGGCCGAAGCGGCGCGAAAGTCGGCTCAGCGCCCGGCGCCATCGAAAACCACCCCGTCGGCGGCACCCCAAGGCAAGCCATCCGCACCACCGACGATTCGGGAACCGCAAGCTGCCCCGGCGCCGGGCCCGGCCATCGCTCGCTAGCACAAGAACTGGCCTCTATGACCGGGAGACTCCCCGGCATCGTTCGACGCGTTGCCTGCATGCTCTACGAAAGCCTTCTCTTGCTCGGCGTACTGTCGATCACCTTCATGGTGCCCCATCTGCTCCTGGGGATGGGATTCCGAATCGCGCTTCCAGGATGGATGCTCGTCGCCCATGTCTTTCTGGTACTTGGCGCCTACTTCATCTGGTATTGGAGCCATGGCGGACAAACCTTGGCCATGCAGACATGGAAAATCCAGCTTACGACGCCAGACGGAAATCCGCCTTCCATGATGCGGCTGATTCTGCGCTATGTCCTCGCCTGGCCCAGCACAATCTATTTCGGAGTTGGGCTGATGTGGGCCGTGTTCGACCGCGACCGCCAGTTTCTGCATGATCGCCTGGCGGGAACGCGACTGGTGTTCAAGTCAACATAACACTCAGCGTCGTTCAACCCACCAAAGCAGGCCGGCGGCCGCGAACAGGAAAAGCACGCTGGGCGTGATCGCCGAAAAGAAAGGGGCCCAACTGTTGATCACCCCAAGGCTGGAAAACAAGCCATTGAGCATGTGAAACCCGATACCGAGCATGATCCCGGCGAACACCCGGATGCTCACGGCGCCCATGCGGTCCTGCATGTAGGCGAAAGGCAGCGCCAAGGCAAGCATGACCAGCGCTGCCAGCGGATAAATCAGCTTCTTCCACATGGCGATGTCATAGCGTTCGGTTTTCTGCTGGTTGCCGCTCAGGTGCCGAATGAAAAGGTACAGGTTGATCAGTGACATGCGCTCCGGAACCACCAGCAGCACGGCAAGCAAGTCGGGATTGAGGGCTGATTTCCATGACATCTCGGCGAATCGTTCGACCCGTGCCGCCTCACCCGTGAATACAGTGCGCACGACCCCGTCCAGTATCCAGTCTCCATCCTTGATATAGCGGCCACGCTCGGCTTCGCTGATCGATAGCAACTGGAAACGCTCGTCGAACTCGAATACTCGAACATTGCGCAGGGACGTGTCCGGCAATACCTCGCGGACGTTTACAAAGGACTTCTCGTCTCGCACCCACAGGCCGGAGCGAAACTCCTGCGCCACCAGCGATCCCATGGCCTTCAGGCGCAACTGCTGTGCCGCGCGCTCCGCCGGTGGCGCGACGAACTCACCGACTATGAGCGTAATCGCGGAGAACACCAGCCCGATCTTCGCCAGGCTGGTCAGCAAATCGCGCGTCGACAATCCCGCCGCGCGAAGCACCGTGATCTCCGAATGCCTGGCCAACACGGTCAGCGCGTACAAACCGCCGATCAGAACCCCGATAGGGAAAAGCTCATACAGCCTGCCGGGCAGCGTCAAGCTCACATAGGCGAGCGCATGCTGTATCTGGTAGCCCCCCTTGCCTATGCTTTCGAGCTGATGAATCAGGTCAAAAAAGGCGAAGAGCATCAGGAACGCCAACAATACTAGGCCGGTTGTCGCGTAGATCTCCCTCGCCAAATGGCGTTCATAGATCTTCAGCGCCATTTCAACCGCCCCCAGGCCAAGGGATTCTGCCGGCGGTGAAACAGGATCAGGAGCAGCAGGAACATCCCCACATGAACCGCCCACACGCCGACGCCGAACCGCAGCTTCTCCTGCGCGACCCATGCCTGGCTCACGCTGAGCAAATTACTGTAGATCATATAGGTCAGCAAGGCAAAAACGAGGTTGTTGGCTCTTCCCGCGCGCGGATTGACAAAGGCCAGCGGAATCGCCAGAACGGCAAGATTCAGTGCCGCCAGCGGCAATCCCAGGCGCCAGAGCAACTCCGCGAGGTTGATGGCCCGCGGATCGCGCACCAGCTCCCAGACGGGCTTTGTTCGCGGCGAATCCTCGAGCCCGCGGGCTTCCTTGGTCTCAACGCGCAAGGCGTAGCGATCAAACTCCATGACGCGATACTCGGCGGTTCCGGCGGTACCTTCATAGCGGCGACCGCGGTCCAGCACGAGGAAGCGGTCACCGTTGGCTTGCGTTTCGGTATGCCCCTCGGCGGTCGCCATGACGCCAAGGCGGCCATTCTGGATCGAGCTGATGAAGATATTCCTCACCTTGCCATCCTGCCCGGCAATGCTTTCGACGAAGAACACCCGGTCCGCGCCGCTCGATTCGTTAAATGCTCCGGGGGAAACGCGTGCCACGTCGTCGCGCTGGTCCATCGACTGGCGGTAGGTTTCGCTCTGCTGGGTTGCCCACGGCGCCAGCAAGAGCGATAGCATCGCGATCACCGCAACTGGAGGCAGCGCAAACTTCATTACCGGCTTGATCCATGCGGTCAGCGGAATGCCCGATGACAACCAGACCACCATCTCCGAATCGCGATACCAACGCGACAAGGTCATCAGAATCGCAACAAACACTGTCAGCGACAACAATACCGGCAAATAGCTGATTGCACGGAATCCGAGAAGGGCCACCACCGCCTCGGATGCAAGCCTGCCGCCCGCCGCGTCGCCAAGCAGGCGAATCAACTGCGTCGTCATCAGGATCGCGAACAGCGCGACAAAAACCCCGGCCGCGGTTTGGGTGAATTCCCGGATGGCTGCTCGCTGATGAATCATTTAAATGCGGGACGGCTTTGACTTTTGGCAAAAACTTGGGGAATAATCACGGAACCGAGAAAATCCGTTCAAAACAGAACAATATCTTCTGAATCCCCGCGTCCGGCAAGGAGAGCAATTTGGAATTTAGCATAAAAAGCGGCAGCCCGGAGAAGCAGCGCACGGCCTGTGTCGTGGTCGGTGTCTTCGAACCGAGAAAGCTTTCCTCGGCGGCGGAAGTGGTTGATGCGGCGGCAAGTCACTATCTCAGCGACATTCTCCGCCGTGGCGACATGGAGGGCAAATCAGGGTCCAGCCTGCTGCTCCACGCCGTGCCCGGTGTCGAAGCGGATCGCGTTCTGCTGATTGGCCTGGGCAAGGAGCGCGAGTTCCGCGAAAAGGGGTATCGCGCCGCCCTGACCACGGCGGTGCGCCAGCTCAACGAAACCGGCGGCTTCGATGGCACCATCTACCTGACCGAGCTTCCGGTAAGAAAGCGGGATGCCGCCTGGAGGGTCCGGCAAGCCGCGATGATTGCCGAGGAAGCCCTGTACCGCTTCGATCGCCTGAAATCAAAAAAGGACGAGGTACGCCGTCCGCTGCGCAAACTGACCTTCTGCGTCAGTCGCCGCAACGAACTGGCCCTTGCCGAGCAAGCACTGGCGCAGGGGCAGGCGATTGCCACCGGGGTCGAGCTCGCCAAGGATCTTGGCAACTTGCCCGGCAACATCTGCACCCCCGGCCATCTTGCCGATCAAGCCCGGCAACTCGCCAAGGAACATGGCCTCGCGGTGGATGTGCTGGACCGTGCCGACATGGAGAAACTGGGCATGAACACCCTGCTCTCGGTAGCGCGGGGTTCGCACGAGCCGCCGAAGTTCATCGTCCTGCGCTATGCCGGCGCCGACGTCGGAATCAAGCCCATCGTGCTGGTCGGCAAGGGCATCACCTTCGACTCGGGGGGCATTTCGCTCAAGCCGGGGCCGGAAATGGATGAAATGAAGTACGACATGTGTGGCGCAGCGAGCGTGCTGGGCACACTGAAGGCAGCCGCCCTGATGAAGCTTCCGCTGAACGTCATCGGCGTCATCCCGTCCACCGAAAACATGCCCGGAGGCAGCGCCACCAAACCCGGCGACGTGATCACCTCGATGTCCGGCCAGACAGTCGAGATTCTCAATACCGACGCGGAGGGGCGCCTGATCCTGTGCGATGCCTTGACCTATGTCGAGCGCTTCGACCCGGAATGCGTGGTCGATATCGCGACCCTTACCGGGGCGTGTGTGATCGCCCTCGGGCACGTAAGCTCCGGCCTCCTCGCCAACAACGACGGCATCGCCCGCGAACTGCTCGACGCCGGGCATGAAGCGCACGACCGCGCCTGGCAGCTCCCCTTGTGGGACGACTATCAGGAGCAATTGAAGAGCAATTTCGCCGACATGGCAAACATTGGCGGCCGCCCTGCCGGAACCATTACCGCCGCCTGCTTCCTTGCCAGATTTGCCGAGAAGCTCTGCTGGGCACACTTGGACATCGCTGGCACCGCGTGGCGTTCGGGCAAGGAAAAGGGCGCCACCGGGCGCCCCGTTCCCCTGCTCAGCCATTTTCTTATCGAGCGCGCGCGGGACAGGGCGAAACCCGGCGCAAGGCGCAAGGCGGCATGACACGCGTTTCCTTCCTGCACGGTGCCGGCGATCGGCTACAAGCCGCTGCCGCGTGGTTGGGCAAGGCAGGTCGTGATGGACAGCGCGTGCTGGTCTATGCGCCGGTGGAAGCCGACCTGGAAAGGCTCGATCGGTTGCTTTGGGCACAGCCGTCGACCGGCTTCACTCCGCATTGCGATGCCGGTTCGATGCTTGCGGCGGAAACACCGATCGTGCTGGCGAGCCGGCTCGACAAACCGATCCACGACGGATGCCTGGTCAATCTGTCCGACGAGATTCCACCGGGCTTCGGCAGCTTCGATCACCTGGTCGAAATCATCAGCACCGCCGACGGCGACAGGATTGCCGGGCGCGAGCGTTTCCGCTTTTATCGCGAACGCGGCTATCCGCTGGAAACGCGAGACATTTCCGGAGACCCGATTTAAATGGACGACGACACTTCGGACCTGTTGCTCAAGGCGGATGCGTTCATGCGTCGCGGCCGCAGCTATGTCGCCAGCGTGCCGACGGTGCCGCAATCTCCCGTTGCGGAAGCCGCCTCGCCCGTCATCGACAATCCCGCGACCGACGACGATATTCCGGTACTGACGGAAAAGGTCGCCGAAGGCGACGCGGCTTTTGCCACCGCGCCACCGCACATGCAGCAGCACCTCGACGCGCTGCGCGAGGAACTTGCGCGCTGGCTCGAGCAGGAGCTGCCTCACGCCGTGCTCAAGGTAACGGACGGCCTGGCTGACCAATTGATGGGGGAACTTACCGATCAGGCCGAAAGAAACCTGCTGCCGCGCCTGATCGCCCGCCTCGACGGCACCGGGCGCGAACCGGGCTGAGCTATTCGACGGGTACTGTCTCCGCAAACGCCGGCCTCTGCATCAGCTTGTCGTGCAGCGTGCGCAGATTCGGATACTGCTGGCCCCAGCGGACATCAGGCAACCGGAAGGAGACATAGCCCAGCGCGCACGCGACGGAAATATCGGCCAGCGAAATCACGCTGCCATGGCACCACGCCTGCTCGCCGAGTTCCTGCGACATCGCCTGCAGGCCGTCGCCAACCTTGCCCAGTTGCCGATCAAGCCAGCCTTGGCTACGTTCGCCATCCCGCCGGCGGGCCTCGAGAAACGCGGCAACCGCGGCATCGAGCACGCCGTCGGCCAAGGCCTCCCAGCGCTTGACGCTAATCCGTTCGCGTCCGGAAGCCGGAATCAACCTGTTGTTCGGCGCCACGGCATCGAGATACTCAGCGATCACGCGCGAGTCGTAAACCGTGCTGGCGTCGTCGAGCACCAATACCGGGACTTTTCCCAGCGGATTGAGCCGGGAAATCTGGTTGCCCGCGACCCAAGGCGAGTCAATCACGAACTCGCAATCGATCTTCTTTTCCGCAAGCACGATGCGGATCTTGCGAACGTAGGGACTGGTGAGCGAACCGATCAGTTTCATGGCATATGAGCGAGCGACGGCGGCCGAAAAACTATAGCACGCGAACACCGATGCGCCGGGAATCCGGCACGGGGCACCATGCTAAAATTTTTCCTCGCGCGGAATGTCCGCGCTGGCTGCTCTTATCCATATCCATGACACACGACGCGCTCACCGCACTCTCTCCGCTCGACGGCCGCTATGCCGCGAAAGTCGACATCCTGCGCCGGCATTTTTCCGAATTCGGCCTGATCCACAATCGCGTTCGGGTCGAGATCGGCTGGCTGCTGGCCCTGGCCGATTGCGGCGAAATAGCGGAGTGCCCCGCGTTTTCCGCGCCCACGATTGCCGAACTGAACCGCGTCCTCGCCGAGTTTTCCGTGGCCGATGCCCAGGCCATCAAGGACATCGAAGCGCGCACCAACCACGACGTCAAGGCCATGGAATACTGGCTCAAGCAGCGCCTGGCGGACAACAACGAAGTCATGCGCGTCAGCGAGTTCATCCATTTCGGCTGTACTTCCGAGGACATCAACAACGTTTCCCACGCGCTGATGCTCAAGGATGCCGTCGGCGACGGTTATCTCCCGATGCTTGATCAGGTGATTGCGCGCTTGCGCGAACTCGCGCACCAACTCGCCGAATTGCCGATGCTGGCCCGCACCCACGGCCAGCCGGCGACGCCGACCACGCTGGGCAAGGAGATGGCCAACATCGCCGCGCGCCTGATGCGCGCCCGCGCCCGGCTTGCCACCATCGCGCTCACCGCCAAGTTCAACGGCGCGGTGGGCAATTACAACGCTCATCTTTCAGCCTATCCGGCGCTGGACTGGGAGGCGTTCAATCGCCGGTTCATCGAATCGCTGGGCCTGGAGTTCAATGCCTACACGATCCAGATCGAGCCACACGACGCCATGGCCGAGCTGTTCGATGCCATCGCCCGCATCAACACCATACTCGTCGACGCCGACCGTGACATCTGGCAATACATCTCGCTAGGCTATTTCAAACAGAAACTCAAGCCGGGCGAGATCGGGTCGTCCACCATGCCGCACAAGGTCAATCCCATCGATTTCGAGAATTCCGAGGGCAACCTCGGCCTCGCCAACGCTGTGTTGCACCACCTTGCCGAAAAGCTTCCGATATCCCGCCTGCAGCGCGACCTCACCGACTCGACGGTATTGCGCAACATGGGCGTGGCCTTCGGTTACAGCCTGCTGGCCTATGACTCGACACTGCGCGGGCTGAACAAGCTCGAAGCCAACCCGGAGCGCCTTGCCGAAGACCTCGACGCGGCCTGGGAAGTCCTGGCCGAGCCGGTGCAGACGGTGATGCGACGTTTCGGCGTGCCCAATCCCTATGAGCAGCTCAAGGACCTCACCCGCGGCAAGGGCATCAGCCGCGACGACCTGCGCCGCTTCATCACCACCTTGCCGATTCCGGAAGCCGACCGCACGCGGTTGCTCGAAATGACGCCGGCCAGCTACATCGGCATGGCCGCCGAACTGGCGAAGCGGATCTGAGATGGCCTTCGCCGACAACCTCAAACAATTGCCGCGTGTTTCCCACCTGGCGGCCATCCACCTGCTCGACGCCGAAGGCAACATCGCGGGAACGATCGAGAACAAACCTGGCCAGACCGGGTCCTTGGCGGTCTACAACCACCTTGGTCAGATCTACGGTGCCATCACCGCGGAGGCGGCGCGCAAGGGCCTGGACCTTTATGCCGAGCATGTCGAGGATGCCAGGCAAAATCCCGGCAAACACCCAAACATCGACCGGCTGCTGGAGCTTGCCAACGCCGGCATGGGCATGCTGCGGCTGAAGCACGTCTTTGCCACGGCCACGGACTGAGCGGCACCCCGGGGAACCACAGGGAACTGTGGAATAATCCTCGCAGGCATTCGCCTTATCCCAAGCAGGTAGCGGCTGGTCCCCAACATCCAAACAAGGAGCTTCCATGAATACCAGGAACATCATCGCTGGCGCCCTCGCGTTCGGAATCACCTCCCTGGCGCTGGGTCAGGTCATCGGCAAACCGGAAGATCAGATCCGCTGGCGCCAGTCGGCTTACCACACGATGGCCTGGAGCATGGGACGCATCAAGACCAACGTCGAGGGCAGCTACAACAAGGACCAGGTGATCGAGGCCGCCAACCTGATCCAGGCCATCGCCAATTCCAAGATGGGCGCCCTTTTCCAGACCAACACCGGCACCGGCAAGGGTTGGAAGGAAACGCGCGTCAAGCCGGAGTTCTTCAAACCGGAAAGCCGGGACGAACTCGGCAAGGTCGCCGGTGGCTTCAGCAAGGAAGCCAACGAGATGGCGAAAGTCGCGGCTACCGGCAACGCCGCTGCCGTCAAGGCTCAGTTTGGCAAGCTTGGTGAAGCCTGCAAGGCCTGCCACGACAAGTTCCGCAAGGAAGACTGAGCGCGCGGCGGCCGGGCCTGAAGCAGAAAGGCCGCTCGACGGGCGGCCGTGCCGCCGTGGTTTACCAGGCCGGCGCGCTTCCCGCCGGTGTCGGCACCACCACGGATTCGGGCTGCCAGATTCCGCTGGCGCCGTAGATGGCCCCCAGCGCAATCGCCAGGGCCAGACAGAAAGCAGCGACCCCGCCGCCTGTCGCCGCCGCACTTGCCGACTCCTTCATGCCGGTGATCATCGGCATGATCAAAACTTCCTTCTTGAAGCGCACGTGATAGGCAATGGCCACCAGGTGTGCCAGGACCAGCAGGATGATCAAGGGCTCAAGCAGGCGATGCACGCCTACCACCCGGTCGGATAACTCCTTGCCGACCAACGGGTAGAGCGGTCCCTCGAAGGCAATGTCGTCGTTGGCGAACAAACCCGTGGCGACAAGCAGGAGCAGCGTCCCGAGCAGACCGATGACCGACAGCGCCCCCAAGGGATTGTGGCCCTCGCCCCGCCATTGGCCACGCAGGTAGGCAAGGATGGCGCTCGGCCCCTTCACGAACTGGAAAAAGCGGGCATAGGTCGAGCCAACGAAGCCCCAGACCAGGCGAAATACCAGCAGCCCCGTCACGGTCAGGCCGAACCTGCCGTGCCAGACCATGGCATTGCCACCGATCTGGGCGCTGATGAAGGCACCGAACACGCAAACCGCTAGCAGCCAGTGAAACAATCGCGTCGGCAGATCCCAGACGCGTATCCGGGTCATCAGACCACGGCCTCCTGCTTCTCCACCTTGGGCTTGATGAACTGTTCCCGCGACACGCCCAGCCACATCACCAGCGGGCTGGCCACCAGCACCGAGGAATAGATGCCGAAGCAGATGCCGATGGTCAGCGCCAGCGCGAAGTAATGCAGGGCCGCGCCGCCGAAGATCAGCATCGAGGTCACCATCATCTGGGTGCAGCCGTGGGTGATGATGGTGCGCGAAATGGTGCTGGTGATGGCGTGGTCGAGAACCTGCGGAGTGCCCAGGCCGCGCTTCTTCTTGAAGGTCTCGCGCACCCGGTCGAAGACCACCACGGATTCATTGACCGAATAGCCCAGCACCGCCAGCACCGCCGCCAATACCGGCAGCGAAAACTCCCACTGGAACAACGCGAAAAACCCAAGAATGATCACCACGTCATGCATGTTGGCGATGATCGCGGACACCGCGAAACGCCACTCGAAGCGCATCGCGAGGTAGAGCATGATGCCGACGATCACCAGCAGCAGCGCCAGCGCGCCGTCTTCGGCAAGTTCCTTGCCCACCTGCGGACCGACGAACTCGACCCGCTTGAGCACCGGTGCCGTGGCGCCCGCACCAGCGCTTTGCGTCCCGTCGGAGACTTTTGCCAGTGAGGCCATGACGCGATCGCCGACCTTCGAGGTTTCGGAATCCTTGGCCAAGGGCACGCGGATCAGCACATCGCGCGAGGAGCCGAAATTCTGCACCTGCGGATCGGCAAAGCCGTCGCTCTCGAGTTGCTTGCGTATCTGTTGCAGGTCGGGCGCCTGGACGTAGCTGACTTCCATCAGCGTGCCGCCGGTGAATTCGATCGAGAAGTGCAAGCCCTTGGTGGCGAGAAAGAACACGGCCAGCAGGAAGGTGATCAACGAGATGACGTTGAACACCAGCGCGTGGCGCATGAAGGGAATGTCTTTGCGGATGCGGAAAAATTCCATGATGCAGCTCCCTTATGGCGCGGCTTTCCAGATCTGGCCAATCGACACTGCGTCGAGCTTGCGCCGGCTGCCGTAGATCAGGTTGATCGCCGCGCGCGAAACCACCACCGAACTGAAGATCGAGGTCATGATGCCAAGGCAATGCACCACCGCGAACCCGCGCACCGGCCCGGAGCCGAAGATCAGCAGCGCGATGCCCGCGATCAGGGTGGTGACGTTGGAATCGAGAATCGTCGCCCAGGCGCGCTCGTAACCGGCGGTGATCGCCGCCTGCGGCGTGCTGCCGTTGCGCAATTCTTCCCGCACGCGCTCGTTGATCAGCACGTTGGCGTCGATCGCCATGCCCAGGGTCAGCGCGATGGCCGCGATGCCCGGCAAGGTCAGGGTGGCTTGCAGCAGCGAGAGCAGCGCCACCAGGAACAGCAGGTTGGCCGACAGCGCGAACACCGACACGGCGCCGAACAGCAGGTAGTAGGTGGCCATGAACAGCGAAATCGCGACGAAGCCCCAAAGCGTTGAATTGAATCCCTTGGCGATGTTGTCGGCGCCCAGGCTGGGACCGATCACGCGCTCTTCGATGATGTCCATCGGCGCCGCCACGGCCCCGGAGCGGATCAGGATGGCCAGCGTATTGGTCTCCTCCGGCGAGAACATGCCGGTGATCTGGAAGCGGTTGCCGAACTCGCCCTGGATGGTGGCCACCGAAATCGCCTCGGGCTTGCCTTTCTCGATGAGGATGATGGCCATCATCTTCTTCAGGTATTCCCGGGTCACGTCGCGCATGATGCGCCCGCCTGCGGCATCGAGCTGCACCGCCACCGCTGGGCGCTGGTTCTCGTCAAACGTGGCCTGGGCGCCATTGAAGCGGTCGCCGGTGAGCACCACCAGCTTCTTCACCGCCACCATGGTGGTGCTGCCGTCGCGGCGGCGCTCGGGCACCAGGTCGGTGCCTGCCGGCGCCTCGTTGCCCAAAACGGAGGGCTGCTCGACCATTCGCACTTCCAGGGTCGCGGTGCGGCCGATCAGGTCCTTCGCCCGCGCCACGTCCTGCACGCCCGGCAACTGGACCACGATGCGGTCGGCCCCCTGCTGCTGGATGACCGGTTCGGCAACCGCCAGTTCGTTGATGCGCTTGTTGAGGGTGGCGATGTTCTGCTTGAGCGCTTCCTCCTGGAAGGTCTTGACCGCCTGGGGCTTGAGGCTGACGGCAAGGCTGTAATCGGCGCCGGTCTGGGTCTCGGCTAGAGCCAGGTCGGGCTGGCTGGCGGCGATGGCCTGCTTCGCCTTGTCGCGCGTCTCGGTATCGCGAAACAGCACATTCACGAATTCACCGCTGCGGGAAATTCCGCCGTGGCGCAGGTTCTTGTCGCGCAACAGGGTGCGCAGGTCAGCCGCCGTCGAATCCAGGCGCTTGGTCAAGGCGCCTTTCATGTCCACCTGCAGCAGGAAATGCACGCCGCCGCGCAAATCGAGCCCGAGGTACATCGGCAGGGCGTGAATGCCCGTGAGCCAGTTGGGCGAGTTCGACACCAGGTTCAGCGCCACGCTGTAGGCCGCATCCGCGGGCACCGGATTCAGCGCTTTTTCGATTGCATCCTTGGCCTTGAGTTGAGTGTCGGTATCGGCCAGGCGCACCCGGATGCTGTTGAGGTCGAGGTAAATGCCCTGCGGCGCCACCGACGCCGCCTTGAGCGCCGCCTCGACCTGGTTCATCAGCTTGAGGTCGACCTTGTGCGTCGCCTTGACGCTCGCCACCTGGACCGCCGGCGCCTCGCCGAAAAAGTTGGGCAGGGTGTAAAGCAGGCCAAGCACCAATGCAATAAGCACGGTGAGGTTTTTCCAGAGCGGGTAGCGGTTCATGTCTCGGGGAAGGGATAAGGGAAAGGGGTGAAGGGTGGTGCCGAGGAAGGGCTTACCCTTCCCCCTTCACCCTTCCCTCTTTACAGATTCTTCAGGGTGCCCTTGGGCAGCAAGGCACCCACGGCGGTCTTCTGCAGCGTGATGACGATGGGGCCGTCCTTGCCTTCGGCGACTTCGACGCTGAGGTAGTTCTCGCCCACCTTGGCGATGCGCCCGGTCATGCCGCCCTGGGTCACGATCTCGTCGCCCTTGGCCAGTTCGCCGACCATCTTCTGGTGCTCCTTGGCCTTCTTCATCTGCGGCCGGATCATGATGAACCAGAGCACGACAAACATCAGGATGATCGGCAGCATGCCCATCAGGCCGCCCGTCGGATCGCCGGCGGCGCCCGCCGCCTGGGCGTAAGCATTTGAAATCAGCACTGGAAACTCCCGTTGCGAAACGTGGAAAGCGCGGAATTATACCCGTTCGTCGGCGGCGCTTCCCCCGCGCGCGGCGCGGAAAGCGGCGGCAAAATCGGCGAAACGGCGGGCTTCGATGGCAGCGCGCATTTCAGCCATCAGCGTCTGGTAATAGAACAGGTTGTGCAGGGTGTTGAGTCGCGCGCCGAGGATTTCGCCGGTGCGGTGCAGGTGGTGCAGATAGGCGCGGCTGAAATTGCGGCAGGTATGACAGCCACAGGTCGGATCAAGCGGGCCGGTATCCGATTTGTAACGCGCGTTCTTGATCTTGATGTCGCCGTGGCGGGTGAAGAGCCAGCCGTTGCGCGCATTGCGCGTCGGCATCACGCAGTCGAACATGTCGATGCCCTGGCCGACCGCATACACCAGGTCTTCCGGGGTGCCGACGCCCATCAGGTAACGCGGCTTGTGCGTCGGCAGCCGTGGCGCCATGTGCGCCAGGATGCGCGCAAAGTCCTCCTTGGGCTCGCCAACGGAAAGACCGCCGATGGCGAAGCCGTCGAAGCCGATGTCCGCCAGCCCGGCAAGCGACTCATCGCGCAGGCCCTCGTGCATTCCGCCCTGCACGATGCCGAACAGGGCGTTTGCATTGCGCAGGCGATCGTGCTCGTCGCGCGAGCGCCGCGCCCAGCGCAGCGAAAGCCGCATCGACTCGCCCGCCGTGCCCAGATCAGCCGGATACGGTGTGCATTCATCGAAGATCATCACCACGTCGGAATTCAGCACATGCTGGATGCGCATCGACTCCTCCGGCGTCAGGAACAGTCGATCGCCGTTGATCGGCGAGGCAAAGCGCACGCCCTCCTCGCTGATCTTGCGCAAGTCACCCAGCGAGAACACCTGGAATCCGCCCGAGTCGGTCAGGATCGGCCCTGCCCAGCCCATGAAGCGGTGCAGGCCGCCGTGGGCGGCGATCACCTCCAGCCCCGGCCGCAGCCAGAGGTGGAAAGTATTGCCCAGCACCATCGATGCCCCCAGCGCCACCAACTCGTCTGGCGCCATGGCCTTGACCGTGCCGTAGGTCCCTACCGGCATGAACGCGGGTGTCGGCATATCGCCGTGGGCGAGGACCAGATTGCCGCGCCGCGCGGCGCCATCGGTGGCCAGAAGTTCGAAATTCATGGCAATGCCATCCTGTGCAGCAGCATGGCATCGCCATAACTGAAAAACCGGTAGCGCGCATCGATCGCATGCTGGTAGGCCCGGCGCACCTCATCAAGCCCGGCGAACGCCGAGACCAGCATCAACAGCGTGGTTTTCGGCAAGTGAAAATTGCTGATCAGCAGGTCTACCAGCGCGAAGCGGTAGCCCGGTGTGATGAAAATCGCCGTCTCGCCAGCGCCGACTTTCAACTCACCGTCGACAGTCGCGCCTTCCAGCGTGCGCAGGGTGGTCGTGCCCACGGCGATGACGCGACCGCCGGCCGCGCGGGTCGCCGCGATGGCCTCGACGGTGGCCTGCGGCACGACATAGCGCTCGGTGTGCATGCGGTGGTCCGCCAGCTTTTCCGTCCGCACCGGCTGGAAGGTTCCGGCGCCGACATGCAGGGTGACGAAGGCCGTGCCGACGCCCGCCGCGCGCAGTTCCGCCAGCAGCGAGTGATCGAAGTGCAGGCCCGCCGTCGGCGCCGCGACCGAGCCCCGCTCGCGGGCGAACACCGTCTGGTAACGAGTCTCGTCGGCGGACTCGGGGCTGCGCTCGATGTAGGGCGGCAGCGGCATGCGCCCGTGGCGCTCGATCTGCTCGATGGCGTCACCGAAAAAACGCAGGCGGTAGAACTCGCCCTCGCGGTCGACGACCTCGACCTCCAGGGCATCTTCGAGATGTAGCCGGGAACCGGGTTTGGGCGGCTTGCTGGCCCTGATCTGGGCGATCGCCTCCGCGTCGCCGGCCAGCCTCTCCACCAGCACTTCGACCTGGCCGCCGCTGTCCTTGCGCCCCAGCAGGCGGGCATGGAGCACGCGGCTGTCGTTCATCACCAGCAGGTCGCCGCGGCGCAAGAGTCGCGGCAGGTCCGCAAAGCTCCGGTCGGAGACGCGCCCGCCGTCAAGCTCCAGCAGGCGACTGGCGGAGCGTTGCGGCAGCGGAGTCTGGGCAATCAGTTCCGGCGGCAGGAAGTAATCAAAATCCGCCAGTGTCAGGTCGGCAGCACTCAGTTCGCCGGGTCCACGTCACCGTGACGCCGGAAGGCCTCCGGATCGAGCAGGATCAACTGCCCGTCACGCTCTTCTATCAAGCCTTGCGCCGAGAGATCGCGCATGACCCGGCTGACCATCTCACGCGAGGCGCCGATCATCTTGCCGATATCCTGCTTGGTCAGCTTCTGGGTCACCACCTTGCGCCCGTCGACGTCGTCCGCCGACTCGAGCAGCAGCCGCGCCACCCGGCCATAGACATCGAGCAGCGCCAGGCTTTCGATGTTGCGGTCGGCCATGCGCAGGCGCTTGGTCAGGTTGCGCATGATGAACAGCGAAACGTCGGGATTGTCCACCAGGCACTGCTTGAAGTCCGCCTTGCCCATGACCACCACCTGGCTCGGTTCCACGGCCAGCACGGTGGCGGACCGCGGATGGTCATCGAGCACGCCCATCTCGCCGAACAGTTCGCCCGGTCCCAGTTTGGAGAGGATCACTTCACGGCCATCCTCGTCGCTCACCTGGACCTTGAGCGCACCGGACAAAACAAAATAGATGTTGTCCGTCGAATCACCGGCGTTCAGGACCACGGTATGGCGCGGAATCGAGCGCAACATGGCCACTTGCATCAAGGGCCTGAGACATTCGTCGTCCAGCGTCTCGAAAATCGGCAATGCCCGCAGCACGGTCATCGCAACTCCAGGCTTCGGCGGCATCGATTCCCCCAGTCTGTGTTTCCAAGGCTCCGGACCGGCCCCGCGCCGATCTCGCCGCCAGCGGACAGAATACCCGCTTATCCACCTCGCGTTGGCAGGATACTGGTGCCGGGGGGGGAAGTCGAATCCCCATGCCTTGCGGCGGCGGTGTTTGAGACCGCTACGTCTACCGATTCCGTCACCCCGGCACGGGATGCCAACACGCAGGGATGCCGCTTGCGTGCGGCGCGCATTATCCGACAATCCAGGCCTTCCCACAATGCTTGCCCTACGGGCGACCGCCGCCACCGAGGGGACCCGGGCATCCCCCAATCAGACCGCTTATTCACAGATCACCTTCAGTGATTTGCAGTTTTCGCCGCCGCGCGGAACAATGCGCGCTTTCCGCTTGGTATATTCACGCCTGAAGTTCTTGTCGCATTTCCCGAGGAGGAATCCCACCGATGAACACCACCCGTAGAACCGTACTCAAGGGCGCCACCGCCAGCACCGTGCTGGCCGGCCTGATCGCGGCCGGCGCGCTGCGCCCGACGCAGGTTTTTGCCAGCGACTGGAACAAGGCCGCGTTCGAGGCCAAGGACACGCCCGCCGCCCTCAAGGGCCTGGGCGCCGGTGCCCCCGCCGAAAACAAGGATCTCATCCTGAAAGTGCCGGACATCGCCGAAAACGGCGCCGTGGTGCCGGTGGATGTGGTCAGCAACATCCCCAACACCAGTTCGATCGCCATATTGATCGACAAGAACCCGACCGCACTCAGTGCCCAGTTCATGTTTGCCAACGGCGCGCTGCCCGAAGTATCGGCGCGCGTCAAGATGGGCCAGACCTCCCTGGTCAAGGCCGTGGCAAAGGTGGGCGACAAGTTCTACGTCGCGCAAAAGGAAGTCAAGGTAACCGTCGGCGGCTGCGGCGGCTGACCCATCGAGAACGAAAAGGAAAACACCATGGCAGATCCGATGAAGATTCGCGCCCAGATGAAGGGCGACGTTGCGGAAATCCGCATCCTGATGAGCCACGCAATGGAGACCGGCCAGCGCAAGGACGCCGCCGGCACCACCGTGCCCGCCCATTTCATCCAGACCATCACCATCGACGTCGGCGGCAAGCGTGTCATTGACGGCCAGACCGGCACCTCGATCTCGCGCAACCCGGTCTTCGGCTTCAAGATGAAAGGCGCCAAGGTCGGCGACAAGGTCGTGGTGAACTGGGTCGACAACAAGGGGGACAAGCGCACCGACGAAGCCACCGTCGCCTGACGCCGTAGCAACCATTTCGCCGCAGCCGGCACCAAGACCGGCGGCAAGCACCCTGTAGGAGAGAAAATGAAAAAGCGTATCGTGCTTCTGGCGGCCGTTGCCGTCGCATGGACCGGATCGGCATCCGCCCAAACCAAGGATGCCAACGCGGAGTTCGAGAAGTTCCGTGCCGAGATGGAGGAAAGCAATCCCGCCGAGTTGTTCGAGATCAAAGGTGAGGAATTGTGGAAGGCAAAACGCGGACCGAAAAACGTTTCCCTCGCGGATACTTGTGATCTTGGCCAGGGCATCGGCAAGGTCGAGGGCGCCTGGACAAAAATGCCACGGTACTTCGCCGACGCTGACGCGGTAATGGATGGCGAACGGCGCATTGTCTGGTGCATGGTCGAGAAGCAGGGCATCAAGTTCGAGGACATCGCCAAGAAGCCCTTCCACGGCGCCAATGACAACAAGGCTCCGGACATCACCAATCTTGTGACCTACGTCGCGACAGGCTCGCGCAATACGAAGTTCGACATGCCGCTGCACGATCCAAAGGTGCGCGACGCCTTTGAAACCGGCAAGGCGATGGCGGCCTACCGCGCCGGACCCTACGACTTTTCCTGCAATACCTGCCATGGCGCGGACGGCAAGCGCATCCGCATGCAGAACCTGCCCAACCTGTCCACGCCCGAAGGCGGCTTGCGCGGCGTGCAAGGCTGGCCCGGCTACCGCATGACCGGCGGCGTGATGCTGACCTCGCAATGGCGCATGAACGACTGCTTCCGCCAGCAGCGCTTCCCCGAACCCAAGTACGCCTCGCAGGCGGTCACCAACCTGATCGCCTACATGACCGGCAATGCCAACGGCCAGATGTACAAAGGCCCCGGCATCAAGCGCTAAGGAGACATCGATGAAAACACTAGCCATGATTTCCGGCGTCACCGCCACCATCGCCCTCCTCGCCGGCTGTGCCGGCGGCCCGAGCCGTAGCGAAGCCGAGTATCGCCAACTGGCAATGGAGACCTTCAAACGCGATTTCCAGACCAAGGGCCAGGCCAATTACGAACGGCTCACCGCCGACGAGTTGCAGCAGGCCTGCAATGCCCACGGCAACAACCCGCCCGAGGCCATCGCCAAGAAACTTTCGGAGGCCCAGTACGCGACCATCAAGCGGCCCGCGGACGGCAAGTTCATGGGTGACTGGAAGCAAGGCGAGAAGATCGCGCAGAGTGGGCGCGGCTTCACCTGGTCGGACAAGGCCACAAATCCGGCCGGCGGCAACTGCTACAACTGTCACCAGATCGGGCCCAACGAAAGCTCATACGGCACCGTCGGGCCCAGCCTGTTGGGCTACGGCAAGACACGCGGCGACTCGGCGGGGATGCAGGAGTACGTGTACTCGAAAATCTACAACTCCAAGGCGTTCAACGTCTGCTCGGAAATGCCGCGTTTCGGCCATGCCGGCGCCTTGAACGAGCAGCAGATCAAGCATCTGGTCGCGCTGCTGCTCGACCCGGCCTCGCCAGTCAACAAGTAAGTCCCGCCACGCAACGGGCCTGGCAGATCCGCCAGGCCCGTTTTGGTTTCAGCCGCTGTGCTTGACGCCGATAGAGCAGGCGCTTGCCTGAAATGAAACTGCGATTTCCCTGGAGCCCCCATGTCTTCGATGAACCGCCGCGAATTCCTGCAGATCCTTGCCGCCGCCTCGGCCGCCGGCTTCGCCCTTGACTCGCGCCTGGCCTGGGCTGCCGGCAAGGGCGAGGCGTTCTACGATTTGCCGCGTTTCGGCAACGTGCACCTGATGCACTTCACCGATTGCCACGCCCAGTTACTGCCGCTGTATTTCCGCGAGCCCAGCGTGAACCTCGGCATCGGCGGCGCCACCGGCAAGGCCCCGCACCTGATCGGCGAACATCTGCTCAAGGCCTTTGGCATCAAGCCGGGCAGCATCGAAGCCCATGCCTTCACCTACCTGAACTTCGAAAAAGCGGCACAGACCTACGGCAAGGTCGGCGGCTTCGCGCATCTGGCGACCCTGGTCAAGCGCCTGCGCACCGGGCGCCCCAACGCGCTGCTGCTCGACGGCGGCGACACCTGGCAAGGCTCGGCCACCGCCTTGTGGAGCAAGGGTCAGGACATGGTCGATGCCTGCAAGCTGCTGGGCGTGGACATGATGTCGGCACACTGGGAATTCACTCTCGGCGACAAGCGCGTGCTCGAAATCGTCGAGAAAGACCTGAAAGGCCGCACCGAATTCCTCGCCCAGAACGTGAAAACCGCGGACTTCGGCGACAAGGTTTTCGAGCCCTACGCGATGCGCGAAATGAACGGCGTCAAGGTGGCGGTGGTCGGCCAGGCCTTCCCCTACACGCCGATCGCCAACCCGCGCTGGATGATCCCGGAATGGACCTTTGGCATCCAGGACGACAACATGCAGAAGACGGTCGACGAGGCGCGCGCCAAGGGTGCCCAGGTCGTTGTCCTGCTCTCGCACAACGGCATGGACGTCGACCTCAAGATGGCATCGCGCGTCACCGGCATCGACGCCATCCTCGGCGGCCACACGCATGACGGCATCCCGCAGCCAGTGGTAGTCGCCAATGCCAACGGCAAGACCCTGGTAACCAATGCCGGCTCCAACGGCAAGTTCCTCGGCGTGCTCGATTTCGACGTCAAGGGCGGCCGCATCTCGGATTTCCGCTACAAGCTGCTGCCGGTGTTCTCCAAGCTGCTGCCGGCTGACGGCGAAATGAATGCGCTGATCGACAAGGTCCGCGCGCCGTACAAAGCCAAGCTGGAGGAGAAGCTCGCCGTTTCTGAGGGCCTGCTCTACCGTCGCGGCAATTTCAACGGCTCCTGGGACCAGTTGATCCTCGACGCCATCATGGAGGTGCAGGGCGCGGACATCGGCTTTTCGCCCGGCTTCCGCTGGGGCACCACCATCCTGCCCGGCCAGGCCATCACCTTTGAGCACCTGATGGACCAGACCGCGATCACCTACCCGCAGGCGACACTGACCGAGATGAGCGGCGAGCAGATCAAGACCATTCTCGAAGACGTCGGCGACAATCTGTTCAATCCCGATCCGTATTACCAGCAAGGCGGCGACATGGTGCGCGTCGGCGGCCTCGAATACACCTGCGACCCGAACGCGAAGATCGGCAGCCGCATCCAGGATATGCGCCTCAAAGGCAAATCGATCGAAGCCGCCAAGACCTACAAGGTTGCCGGTTGGGCGCCGGTGGCCGAAGGCGCCAAGGGCGAGCCGGTGTGGGACGTGGTGGCGCGCTACCTGCGCGACAAGAAGACCATCGCGCCGCGCAAGCTCAACCAGCCCAAGCTCATCGGCATGAAGGGCAACGCGGGGATCGCGTAACACGGCGTTACAAGCCTGGCCGGGGTGGCCGCGAATGGATCGTCTAGAATCGCCGGCATGAAAACCTCCTCGCGCCTGGGCCTGGCCGCGCTGGCCCTCGTTGTCCTCGGCGGCGGCTACGCCGTCTGGCGCGCCAACGGCAATGGCGGCGATGCCCCCAGGTACAAACTGGCGAAAGCCGAATCCGGCCCGCTCGTCGCCGTGGTGTCGGCCACCGGCACGCTGAACCCGGTGGTCTCGGTCCAGGTCGGCTCGCAGGTCTCCGGCCAGATCAAGGAGATCCTGGTCGACTTCAACTCGCCGGTGAAGGAAAACCAGTTGATCGCCCGCATCGACCCGGAAACCTTCCAGTACCGCGTGCGCCAGGCCGAGGCCGACCTCGAAGCGACACGCGCCGCGGTCGGCGTGCAGCAGGCGGAAGTGCTGCGCGCCAAGGCCAACCTCGCCGAATTCCAGCGCGATTTCGAACGCAAGAAACTGCTGGTGGAGAAGAATTTCATTTCCTCCGCCGAGCGCGACAAGGCGCACAGCGTTTACGAAGCGGGCCGCGCCGGACTCCAGGTCGCCGAATCCCAGGCAAAAAATGGCGAGGCCCAGGTGCGCCAGCGTCAAGCCCAGCTCTCGCAGGCGCGCATCGACCTGGAGCGCACGGCGATCAAGGCGCCGGTAGATGGCGTCGTGGTCAAGCGCAGCATCGAACCGGGGCAGACCGTCGCCGCCAGCCTGCAGGCGCCCGAGCTATTCGTCATCGCGCGCAATCTCACCGACATGCAGGTCGAGACCTCGATCGACGAAGCCGATGTCGGCCGCATCCAGACCGGGCAACAGGCCAGCTTCACGGTCGACGCCTTTGCCGGGCGTACCTTCAGCGGCGAGGTCAAGCAGGTGCGCAAGGCGGCCACCGTGGTCTCCAACGTCGTCACCTACACCGTCGTCGTCTCCGCCAGCAATCCGGACCTCAAGCTGTTGCCGGGCATGACGGCCAACGTGCGCATCGTCACGGCCCGGAAAGATAAGGCGCTGAAGCTGCCAAACGCGGCATTGCGCTTCCGTCCGCCGGGCACCGCCGACGAAAAGAAGTCCGCGGCCGCCGTGGCGCCAGCGCCGACTCCTGGCGCGGCCGGCGGCCAGGCCGCGGGTGGCGCAGGGCTGACTGCCGCGCGCGACCGCTTGGTCGCCGAGCTCAAGCTCGATGCCGACCAGCAGGCCAAGGTCAATGCGATTTTCGACGGCATGCGCGACAGGTTCCGTGCCGCCCGCGAGCTTCCCGAGACCGAACGCGCCAAGGCCTTCGAACGAAACCGCGCCGAAATCCGCGCGCAGGTTTCGGTCCTCCTGACGCCGGAACAGAAGGCGCGCTATGAAGAAATCGCCGCCGAGGGCCAGGCCGCCAGCGCCGGTGGTGGTGGCAGCGGACGCGTCTGGATACTCGGCGACGACGGCGCCCCCAAATCCGTCAGCGTCCGCCTAGGCCTCACCGACGGCAGCATGACCGAGATTCTCTCCGGCGAAGTCAAGGAAGGCGGCGAGGTCATCGTCGGCATGCAGTCGGCGGCGCCGGCGGCCAAGTCCGGCGGCATGCCGGGGCCGCGCCTGTTCTGAGCAACACCCCATGGCCGAGGCGCTGATCCGCGTCGAGCAGCTCGCCAAGGAGTACCGCATGGGCAACAATGTGGTGCCGGCGCTGCAAGGCGTCAGCCTGGCGATCAAGGCCGGCGAGTTCGTTGCCGTGATGGGGCCGTCGGGCTCGGGCAAGTCCACCTTCATGAATCTGCTCGGCTGTCTCGACCACCCCAGCGGCGGCGATTACTGGCTGGATGGCCAGGAAGTCTCGCGGCTATCCGGAGACGAACTGGCCCATTTGCGCAACCGCAAGCTGGGCTTCGTCTTCCAGCACTTCAACCTGCTCGCGCGCACCTCGGCGCTGGACAACGTCGGCCTGCCCCTGCTTTACGGCCACCTCCCCAATGGCGAGCGCGTGCAGCGCGCCGAGGGGCGGCTGGTCCAGGTCGGCCTGGCGGATCGCATGGACCACCACCCGGCGCAGCTTTCCGGCGGCCAGCAGCAGCGCGTGGCGATCGCCCGCGCCCTGGTCAACGACCCGCAACTGGTGCTCGCCGACGAACCTACCGGCGCGCTGGATTCGCGCACCAGCATCGAGATCATGGCCCTGCTGCAACAGCTCAACCGCGAGGGCATCACCATCGTCCTGGTGACCCACGAACACGACGTCGCCGCTTTCGCCGGACGCATCATCAACTTTCGCGACGGCCGCGTGGTGCAGGACCACGCCAATACCCCGGCGGATGCGGTCGCAATGCTGCAATGAATTTCGCCGCCACCCTGCGCATCGCCCTGCTCGCCCTGCGCGTCAACATGATGCGCTCGGCATTGACCATGCTCGGCATCATCATCGGCGTCGCCGCCGTGATCGTCATGATCGCGGTGGGCGGCGGCGCCCAGGCACGCGTCGAGGAACAGATCCGCAGCCTCGGCTCCAACATCATCATGGTGCTCTCGGGCTCGATGACCTCGGGCGGCGCGCGCGGCGGCATCGGCTCCCAGCCGACCATCTTCGAGGACGATGCCTATGCCATCGGCCGCGAGATCGAGGAAATCCACGCCGCCGCGCCCACCCTGCGCGGCAACGGCCAGGTGGTGTTCGGCAATACCAACTGGTCGACGGTGTTCTACGGCATCACGCCCGACTACCTCGAAGTGCGCGAATGGGCCATCGTCGAAGGCCGCGGCTTCGAACCGACGGAAATGAACGGCGCCGGCAAGGTCGCCCTGATCGGACAGACCGTGGCCAAGAACCTGTTCGGCGATGCCAGCCCCATCGATCAGGTCATCCGGGTGCGCAAGGTGCCGCTGACCATCGTCGGCGTGCTCGACCGCAAGGGCCAGAGCATGACCGGCCAGGATCAGGACGACATCCTGCTGATGCCGATCAGCACCGCCAGGAAGCGCGTGCTGGGCGCGGCGATGGCGAAGTCGCGCAGTGTTTCCTCGATCATGGTCAAGGTCCGCGATGGCGTGGACATGGGCGCCGCCGACCAGCGCATGCGCGAGCTGCTGCGCCAGCGGCATCGCCTGCAAGCCGGACAGGATGACGACTTCTTCGTCCGCAACCTGTCCGAGATTCTGCAGGCGCAGGAAGCCTCGTCGCGCGTGATGTCGCTGCTGCTCGCCGCCGTGGCTTCGGTGTCCCTGCTGGTCGGCGGCATCGGCATCATGAACATCATGCTGGTCTCCGTCACCGAACGCACGCGAGAGATCGGCCTGCGCATGGCGGTCGGCGCGCGCGCGCGCGACATCCTCACGCAGTTTCTGGTCGAGGCCGTGACGCTGTCGCTGATCGGCGGCGCCATCGGCATCCTGCTCGGCGTCGGCGGCGCCATGGCGGTGGCCGAACTGGCCGGCTGGCGCACCGAATTGTCCGGCGCCTCCATCGTGCTGGCCGCCGGCTTCGCCGGCGCAGTCGGCGTTTTCTTCGGCTACTACCCGGCGCGCAAGGCCTCGCGCCTGCTGCCGATCGAAGCCCTGCGCTACGAATGAGCGCCGTTCGCCGGGCCGTCCCAAGGACGGCGCAGTCCAATACATGGAGCAGGCATGGCCGGCGAACCAACGTCACCCCCTGCCGCGGGCAGGGGGCGGGGGGAGGGTAGTCCATTGGCCGAAGAAGTCGAACTCAAGCTGGCGCTGGACGAGGCCCACCAGGCCCGCTTCATGCGCCACCCGCTGCTGCGGCAGGCGAGCGAGCGCCATGTCGCAATGCTCGACAACATCTACTACGACACCGCCAGTCTGGCGCTGCGCCGACGTGGCATCGCCCTGCGACTGCGCCGCAAGGGCACGCTCTGGCTGCAGACGGTGAAGCTGGCCGGCAGCGCGGCGGCCGGGCTTTCCAGTCGCCCGGAGTGGGAACAGCCCTATGCCGGCCACTTTGATTTTTCGGCCATCGAACCGGCCGAGCTGCGCGAGTGGCTGCGGCGCCCCCGATTGCTGGCGCGCATCCTGCCCGTCTGCGAAACGCGGTTTCGGCGCATCACCTGGACGCTGCCGGCGGAGACCGGCGCCGTGCTGCTCACCCTGGATCGCGGCTGGGTGATCGCCGACGGCAAGCGCGAGGCCATCTCGGAAGTCGAACTGGAACTGGATGGTGCGCCGGTACAGGCCCTGTTCCGTATCGCCGCCCAATTGGCGGACCGCGTGGCGCTGACGCCGGCGGTGCTCTCCAAGGCCGAGCGCGGCTATCGGTTGCACGGCGGCATGTCCCCGACGCCGGTAAAGGCCTCTGCCGTCATGCTGTTGCCGCGGATGAGCCCCTTCGATGCCTTTCGCCACATCGCGCTTTCCTGCCTGGAGCACCTGCAACGGAACCACCACGGTGCGCAGCACGCCGACAATGTCGAGTACATCCACCAGATGCGCGTCGCCGCGCGCCGACTGCGGGCTGCGCTGCGCCTGTTCGGCCCCGCGTTGCCCGGACCGCTGCGCGAGCAACTGCGCGAGCCGATGACCACGCTGGCCACGCAACTCGGCCAGGTACGCGACCTCGACGTGCTGCTGGGGGACATTGTCGACCCCGTGCAAACCGCCCTGCCCGAGGAACCGCGCCTGTCGGCCCTGGCCGGCGAGATCACCAATCTGCGCTACGGCGTGCGCGCCGGCGTGCTGGCGGTGCTCGCCGCGCCCGCCTACGGCCGCATGCTGCTGGGCGCCGTCGAGGCCCTGCACCCGCTCGCGCCGCCGACGCTGACCAGCGCCACGCTGGAGGAATTCGCCATCGTGCGCCTGCGCCACCTGTGTCGCCGCCTGCGCCGCCTGGCCGCCGCGGCCCGCATCGCCGATCCGTCGACGCTGCATGCGCTGCGCATCGGCATCAAGCGCCTGCGCTATGCACTGGAGTTCTTCGCCGCCCTCGCCGCCGACCCGCCCTTGCGTCGCCTGCAGGCGCGGCTCGCCACCGCCCAGGACACCCTCGGCCGGCTCAATGACCTGGCCAATGCCGGCGTGCTGCTGTCGAAATGCGCCGGCAGCGACCCTGGCCTGCGCGAAGCCGTGGCCCTGATCGGCGGCTGGCATGGCACGCGCCACGCGCGACTGCTGGCGGAAATCGCCGACGCCCTGCCCCGGCTCGCCCGGACCCGGCTCCCCGGCCCGGCTTTCGCGCCCCGGCGCCGCGCGGCAAACCGGCCCACCCTCCCGTGAACCCTGGAGCTCGATGAATGGACCTGATCCTTTGGCGTCACGCCGAAGCCGAAGACGCGGACGGCGAAATTTCCGATCTCGACCGCTGCCTCACGCGGCGCGGCGAGAAACAGGCGAAACGCGTCGCGCGTTGGTTGCTGGAATACCTGCCCGACACCCGCCGCATCCTGGTCAGCCCGGCACGTCGGACCCGGCAGACCGCCGATGCGCTGGGCGCGGCCTACGAAATCGAACCGCGAATCGCCCCGGGCGCGCCGGCGCGACAACTCCTCAAGGCCGCCGGCTGGCCTTCGCGCACCGGCACGGTGCTGCTGGTCGGCCACCAGCCCAGCCTGGGCGAGGCCGCCGGCTTGCTGCTCGGCGGCGAGATTGAGCTTTCCGTGCGCAAGGGCGCCGTCTGGTGGTTTTCGAGCCGCGAGCGGCCGGATCGCGTTTTACCCCTCCTGCGCACCGTGATCGACCCCGAACTGGTTTGACCGGCGAGACAGGCGCCTGGCGTGGCGGAACAGGGCCGAAACCTCGCCAACTACCTGATCTGGATTGACTTGATCCGGATCGTTGCGCGAAATCTCCGCTTTTGATATTTTAAGGCTCGAAATATTTTCCTCCGGCGCATTACCTCACACGGGCCCAACCGCCATGCCGAAAAACATCATTCCCGACAGCGAAACCCGCGCCACCGCGGAACATGCCAAGGACTTGCGCCTCTGGCTGCGCATGCTGGCCTGCACCAACCTGATCGAGAACCACGTTCGCGCCAGGCTGCGCAGCGATTTCGACATCACGCTGCCGCGCTTCGACCTGATGTCCCAGCTCGAACGCTCGCCCCAGGGCCTCAAGATGGGGGAGTTGTCCAAGCGCATGATGGTCACCGGCGGCAATGTCACGGGCATCACCGACCAACTGGTGCGCGAAGGCCTGGTGGTCCGCGAGGACAGCCCCAAGGACCGCCGCGCCTACATCGTCAAGCTCACCGCCGAGGGCCGCAAGAGCTTTCGCCGCATGGCCGAGGCGCATGAAGGCTGGATGGTTGCGCTGTTCTCGGGGATGGAAGAGCGGCAGCGCGACGAACTTTACGACCTGCTCGCGTCGCTCAAGACCAGCGCCGCAAAAGTCGCCGCGAAACACTGAAATCCGGGCGCCTATTCCTTAAGTACCATGGGCGGCAACACCGCCCATTTTTTCTTCAATGGGGCTATGCTAAAGAGCGTAAGCCTGCGAGCCGCTCGTGAAGAAAATCCTTTTCCCCCTGCTGATCATTACCCTTCTGGGGGTCGGCGCCCTGTACTGGCTGGCCGACAACCTGGACGAAATCGTCGCCGACGCGATCGCCCAGCACGGTAGCGCCATGACACAGGCGCGGGTCGGCGTCGAAAAGGTGGAAATCGCGCCGAAAAACGGCAAGGGCGTCATCAGCGGCCTGCTGCTGGGCAATCCCAAGGGCTTCAAGACCCCCTTCGCCTTGCGTGTGGAACGCATCGAAATCGACGTCGATCTGTCCTCGGTAACCAAGGATGTCACGGTGATTCGCATGCTGATCATCGACAAGCCCGACATCATCTACGAAAGGGGCGAGACGGGCACCAACTTCGATGCCATCCAGAAGAACATCGCCGCCTACCTCGGCCCCAAGGGCAACGCGCACCAGCGCGGCGGCACCCGGCTGATCGTCGAGGAACTGACCATCTGCAACGCCAATGCCCAGGCCAGCGCCGATTTCATGGGCGGCAAGACGGTCAGCATTCCGCTGCCCGACATCGCACTGAAGAACGTCGGCAAGGCCAGGGGCGGCGTCACGCCGGGCGAGCTCGGCCAGGAGATATCCCGGGCGCTGAAGGCCAAATTGAGCGTCGCCGGCAATTTTGAGCGCCTCAGGAAATCCGCCGGAGAAACCCTGGACAAGGCCGGCAATGCAATCAAGGACCTGGTGAAATAGACCGGCGGGGACGCCGCGTGGCTGTAATACAATACGGTCCCTGCGCGCCCTGCCGGTTGGCGCCCGATCCGGCATTTCGCCGCGTTTCCCTCAAGCGCTTCGCCGCCTGAACCGGTTCCCCGCAAAGGGCAGGCCGATTCAGGAGTTCCATTGGACGCCATCACCAACAGTACCACCCCCGCCATTCCCGTCGACGCGGCGGCCGCCGTGCCGCCAGCGCCGACTCCCGAAGTCCCCCGGGTCAGCTTTGACGACCTCGGCCTGCTGCCCGAGCTGCTGCGTGCCGTCAAGGACAACGGCTACACCCACCCGACACCGATCCAGAGCCAGGCAATTCCCATCATCATGTCCGGCAAGGACGTCATGGGCGGGGCGCAAACCGGCACCGGCAAGACCGCCGGCTTCACCCTGCCGCTGCTGCAGCGCCTGGCCAAGTACGCCAGCTCCTCGCCTTCCCCGGCACGCCACCCGGTGCGCGCCCTGATCCTCGCGCCGACCCGCGAACTGGCGATGCAGGTGCATGAAAGCGTCGTCACCTACAGCAAGCATTTGCCGCTGCGCTCGGTATGCATCTACGGCGGGGTGGACATCCGGCCACAGATCGCCCAGTTGCGCGAGGGCCGCGAAATCGTGGTCGCCACCCCCGGCCGCCTGCTCGACCACGTCGAACAGAAGAGCGTGTCCTTCGCCCAGGTCGAGGTGCTGGTGCTCGACGAAGCCGACCGCATGCTCGACATGGGCTTCATCCCCGACATCAAGCGCATCCTCGGCATGCTGCCCAAGGAGCGCCAGAGCCTGTTGTTCTCGGCCACCTTCTCCAACGAGATCAAGAACCTTGCCGACAACATGCTTAAGGCGCCGCAACTGATCGAGGTGGCGCGGCGCAACGCGGTGTCGGAGACCATCACCCACCGCGTCTATCCGGTGGCCGCCGACCTCAAGCGCAGCCTGCTGGTGCACCTGCTGACCCACGACGATGCCAACCAGCAGGTACTGGTGTTCGTCGGCACCAAGTTCGGCACCAGCCGCCTGGCGGTCTATCTCGAACGCCAGGGCATCGCCGCCGACGCCATCCACGGCGACAAGAACCAGCAGCAGCGCACCGAGGCGCTGGAAGGCTTCAAGTCCGGCAAGGTGCGCGTGCTCGTCGCCACCGACGTCGCCGCGCGCGGGCTGGACATCGACGACCTGCCGCACGTGATCAACTACGAACTGCCGCACACCGCCGAGGACTACGTGCATCGCATCGGCCGCACCGGCCGTGCCGGCAAGCATGGCGACGCCACCTCGCTGTTCGCGCCCGAGGAAACCCAGCGCCTGGCCGACATCGAAAAACTGATCAAGCGCAAGATCGAGCGCGTCGAGATCAGCGGTTTTGCCGAGCTGGCGCCGGTGCACGAAAGCGCGCCACCGAGCAACCGCGGCCATCGCCGCGAACACCTCGAGCGCGCCCGCGAGAAAGCGCGCGAACGCGACCGCGCACAAACCCTCGACGGCAGCCGCCCGGCTGGCCGGGAACTGCCTGCTCCCGCCGGCCGCGAACTGCCCACCCCCGTCGCTCACGTGCCGAGGTTCGACCCGCGCCTGCCCAAGCTCGACTTCGACCCCAACAAGCCCTACGTCAACAAGCCTGCCGCCGGTGGCGAGCCGGCCGCCGAAAAGCCCGCGCCCAACCGTCCGCAACGCCCCGTCGCCGCCCTTCTCGGAGGCTTGGGAAAGAAGGCGTGAAGCTGGTCCGCTACGGCGCCAGGGGCCGCGAAAAGCCGGGCCTGCTTGCGCCCGACGGCAGCCTGCGCGACCTTTCCGCCCATGTCGCCGACATCGGCTGGAACGAAATCTCCGACGCCGGCCAGAAGCGCCTGCGCGCCATCGACCCCGCCACCCTGCCGAAAGTCAAAGGCAAGCCGCGCCTGGGCGTGCCCTTCACCGGCATTTCCAAGATCGTCGGCATCGGCCTCAACTACCGCGCCCACGCCCTTGAAGCCGGCATGCCCATCCCCGCCGAACCGGTGATGTTCATAAAGGCCACCACCTGCCTCACCGGCCCGAACGACGGCGTCATCCAGCCGATCGGCAGCAGCAAGCTCGACTACGAGGTCGAACTCGCCATTGTCATCGGCCGCGAAACGCGTCACGTCGACGAGGCCAGGGCGCTGGATCACGTCGCCGGCTATTGCAGCTTCAACGATGTCTCCGAGCGCGCCTTCCAGATCGAGCGCGGCGGCCAATGGGACAAGGGCAAGGGCTACGACAGCTTCGGCCCGCTCGGCCCCTGGCTGGTCACGCGCGACGAAGTCCCCGACCCGCAGGCGCTGCGCCTGTGGCTGGAGCTGAACGGCGAGCGGGTGCAGGATTCCTCCACCGCCGACATGATCTTCGGCTGCGCCCACATCGTCAGCTATGTCTCTCGCTTCATGACCCTGCTGCCCGGCGACGTGATCTGCACCGGCACGCCACAAGGCGTCGGCATGGGTCGCGGCAGGTACCTGCAGGTCGGCGACGCGCTGCGCCTCGCCGTCGACGGCCTCGGCGAACAGAACCAGACCATCCTCGCCGCCTGACACCTGACCGCCGGCTTTCGGTACCATCGAAGGCCGCATGAGCAGCAACTACCTCCTCGCCATCGACTGCGGCACGCAAAGCGTGCGTGCGCTGGTGTTCGACCTCGGCGGTCATCTGGTCGACAAGGCGCAGGTGGCGCTCGACAGCTACGCCACACCCGAGCCGGGTTGGGTGGAAAGCGATCCCGAAGACTTCTGGCGCGCCCTGTGCCAGGCCTGCCAGCACCTGTGGGCCAACACCAGCGTGCCCAAGTCGGCCATCCGCGGCGTGGTGCTCACCACCCAGCGCGCCACCGTGGTCAACCTCGACGCCCATGGCCGGCCATTGCGCCCGGCCATCGTCTGGCTCGACCAGCGGCGCAGCGATGCCGATCCGAAGCTGGCGCCGTGGTGGGAAATCGCGCTGCGCGCGGTCAACATGCGCGACACCATCCGCTACTTCGCGCGTGAAGCCGAGGCCAACTGGATCGCGCAGCATCAGCCCGAGCTCTGGGCGCGCACCGACAAATACCTGCTGCTCTCGGGCTACCTCAACTGGCGCTTCAGCGGGCGTTTTGCCGACTCGATCGCCAGCCAGGTCGGCTACATTCCCTTCGACTACCGGCGCGGGCGCTGGGCCCATGCCTGGAACTGGAAATGGCAGGTGCTGCCGGTCAGGCGCGACATGCTGCCGGAGCTCATCCCCGCCGGCGCGCGCCTGGGCACGGTGAGCGCCGCCGCCGCGCAGGACACGGGCATCCCCGAGGGCCTGCCACTGATCGCCGGCGCCGCCGACAAGGCCTGCGAGGTGCTCGGCGCCGGCTGCCTGACGCCGGAGAGCGCCTGCCTGTCCTACGGCACCGCCGCCACCATCAATGTCAGCACGCCACGCTACCTGGAAGCCACGCGCTTCATCCCGCCCTACCCCGCCGCCGTGCCCGGCCGCTACAACGCCGAGATCCAGATCACGCGCGGCTTCTGGATGGTGAACTGGTTCAAGGAACAGTTCGGCCTGCATGAACAGCAGCAGGCCTACGCACTCGGCATCGCCACAGAAACCCTCTTCGATGATCTGGTCAAGGCCGTGCCGCCCGGGGCGCTGGGCCTGATGCTGCAACCCTACTGGAACCCCGGCATCAAGCTGCCCGGCCCCGAAGCCAAGGGCGCGGTGATCGGCTTCGGCGAAGTGCATACCCGCGCCCACCTCTACCGCGCCATCCTCGAAGGCCTGGCCTATGCGCTGCGCGAAGGCAGGGAGCGCATCGAGCGTCGCGGCGGTACCCGCATCGAGCGCGTGCGCGTCGCCGGCGGCGGCTCGCAAAGCGATGCCGCGATGCAGATCACCGCCGACGTCTTCAACCTGCCCGCCGAGCGCCCCCACCTCTATGAAACCAGTGGCCTCGGCGCGGCGATGATCGCCGCCGTCGGCCTCGGCCTGCATCCCGACCACGCGACCGCCGTGCGCGAAATGACCCGCGTCGGTCGGACCTTCACCCCCGACCCGACCCACGCGCGCACTTACGACGCGCTCTACCGCAAGGTGTATTGCCGCATGTACCAGCGGTTGCAGCCGCTCTACCGCGAGATACGCGAGATCACCGGCTACCCGGGGCGGCGCTAGGCCGCGGCGGCGATCAGCGCCGCGACGTACAGCGCGGCGGCCAAGGCAATGCCGCGAAACGGTATGCTGAACCAGTAGCGCCAGCCCAGCACCGCATAGCCCGCCAGCAGTACCAGCCCCAACCCCCGCAGGAAAACCGAGGCGAAGAGCACGCCGGGCTGCGCCAACGCCAGATAGCCCCATGTCAGGCCAAACAGCATCGCACCAAAGCTGTGGCTGGCATTGAAGCCCACCCAGGCGCGCCACATCGTGGTCTGCCGCGTCAGCCGCGGCGTCACTTCGCGCATCCGCGCCGTCAGCGACTCGTCACGCGGATGCAGTGCCGTGCCGCGAAACGTCAGCCACAGGTGGGCCGTGCCCAGGCACAGGATGATCGCCGCACTGGCGGCCAGCAGCAGTGAAGGAAGCGCAGGCATCCGCCCATCTTACCTGCCGGCCCGGGGTTCAGCGGGGTGTTCCATCCTTGCGGACGAAGGACCATATTCCGCTGCGTCATCGCACAGCATGGTGCTTGATGACACGCCTTGAAAATGCCGCCAACGGCGCTAGTGGCGCCCGACCCCGAGTCAGCCGGAGGACGACGAACGGAGTCCTTTCCGCTCATGCCACTGCGCAAGCGACATGTCCGGATAGTGATCGAAGCATGGATCACCCGGCTTGCCTTCAACGTCGACCCAGGGAGCCCGCGAGCCCACAAGGCAGTGAACGTGGTCCGGCGGGGTCGGCAATGGGGTATCGATGGCACCGGCGTGGGGATGAACGAGCTCGGGCCAGGTCGGATCCCAGACCCACAGGGCACTCCCGCAGTGGCCGCAGAAGTAGCGTCGAGCAGAACTCCTGTGCTTGCCCTTGCCTGACCCGTGCGGCACTAGAGCGCGATAGATTTTCAGGAAGCGCTTGCCTTTGACCTTCATCGAGGCGGTCAGCCCGCCAAGGTTGATGGCAAAGCCGCCCGCGCCGGCCGTCTTGCGGCAGATCGAGCAGTAGCACCGCATGAATGGAACGGGGGAATCCGCTTCGACGGAGAAACGAACCTTTCCACAGTGGCAAGACCCATCGAGATGCATGACTACACTCCTGATGTGTGGGCGGGAATACCGCAGGCCGGCGAACCCGGGCCGACGACGCGACTGGCCCGCCGGGCCCCATACCGAAAGCTAAATCACGGAATCGTGATCTCGGCGTAAGTTCCGGCCGAAGCGGCATCCACTGCCGCAGCAACACGCTCGACCACGCCACGAATTCTCGGCCAGCTTGTGGTCAGAAGTACAACGATGGCGATGCGCCGGTGCGTAAGGTCCTGCTGGTAACGCAGATTGGTATCGGTCGTGACGAGTACTTCGAATCCCCGCTCTTCGGCCATGCGCAGAAGCTCACCGTTCTTGAGCGTGGACCAGCCGAGCTCGTAGGCGGTGGAAACTTCGTGACCGGGCAAGGCATTGCGCAGGGGAACCGGGGTTCCCTGGTCGAACAACACGCGCACCTAGGCGGCCCGGAGGGTTGACTTGGCCGCGTGCTCCAGCACGTTCCTCGCCTGCGACAAAGTGACGCCTGGAAACCACTCGATGAACTGGTGAAGGGACGCATCCTCTTCCAGATTTTCGAACAGCGCCGCCACGGGCACCCGCGTGCCGCGAAATACCCAAGCACCGCTCACGCGGTCAGGGTCGCGCTCGACATCAAGGCAGGAAGACCAGTCAATCATGAGTAAATGGTAGCACTTTGATAGTGGCTGGAAGAGTCAACACTTAAATCGCCTTGCTCTGCACTACCTTCGGGTCGCCGCCAGCGCAGACTGTCAGGCCTGCCTCGGCCGCGCCTCGACGTTCCAGATCGTCCGCGCGTACTCACCGATGGTGCGGTCGGACGAGAACTTGCCCATACCGGCGACGTTGAGGATCGCCTTGCGCACCCAGGCCTCCTGGTCGCGGTAAAGACCGCCGGCGGAATCCTGCGCGGCGATGTAGGAGGCATAGTCGGCGAGCAGCAGGTAGTGGTCGCCGTTGGCCGTGAGGTTGTCGAACACCGGGCGGTAGCGCTCGCGTTCTTCGGGGCAGAAGAAGCCGTCGCGGATCATGTCCAGCGCCTGCTTCAGCTCGTGGTTGCCTTCGTAATACCGCCAGGGGTTGTAGCCCCTGGCGCGCAGCTCGGCCACGCCGTCGGTGGTAAGGCCGAAGATGAAGATGTTCTCCGCGCCGACCTCGTTGTGGATTTCGACGTTGGCGCCGTCCATGGTGCCCATGGTCAGCGCACCATTCAGCGCCAGCTTCATGTTGCCGGTGCCCGAGGCCTCTGTGCCGGCGGTGGATATCTGCTCCGAGAGATCGGCGGCCGGGATGATGATCTCGGCATTCGATACATCGTAGTTGGGGATGAAGGCCACCTTGAGGCGGTCGCGCATCAAGGGATCGTTGTTCACCACGTCGGCGACGTCGTTGATCAGGCGGATAATCAGCTTGGCCATGCGGTAGCCGGGGGCGGCCTTGCCGCCGAAGACCACGGTGCGCGGCGTCGCCTCGGCCCCGGCGCGCAGCCGGTTGTAGAGCGTGACGACATGCAGCACGTTGAGCAACTGGCGCTTGTATTCGTGGATGCGCTTGATCTGCACGTCGAAGATCGAACCGGGGTCGACCGCGATGTTCAGCCGCTGCTTGATCACCTGGGCCAGGCGCGCCTTGTTGTCGCGCTTTACGCGGGCGAAGTGTTCGCGGAAGGCGGCATCCTCCGCCAGCGGCGTTAGCCTGCGCAACTGGTCGAGGTCCTTCAGCCAGCCGCGGCCGACGTGGCGCGTGATCAGGTGGGCCAGCGCCGGGTTGGCCTGGTTCAGCCAGCGCCGGGGCGTCACACCATTGGTCATGTTCACGATCTTGTCCGGCCACAGGCGGTCAAAGTCGGCAAAGATGGTCTGCTTCATCAACTGCGTGTGGATCGCCGCCACGCCATTCACCTTTTGGCTGCCGACGATGGCCAGGTGGGCCATGCGGATGCGGCGGCCTGCGCTTTCATCGATCAGCGACATGCGCGACCAGATCGCCGGGTCGGCCGGATAGTGGTGCATCACGTCCTTGAGGAAGCGGTGGTTGATCTCGTAGATGATCTGCAGGTGGCGCGGCAGCACGCGCTCGAACAGGCCGACTGGCCAGGTTTCCAGCGCCTCGGGCATCAACGTGTGGTTGGTGTAGCTGAAGCTGCGGGTGACGATGTCCCAGGCGCGCGGCCATTCGTAGTGGTGCTGATCGATCAGGATGCGCATCAGCTCGGCGACGGCGATCGAGGGGTGGGTGTCGTTGAGCTGGATCGCCACCTTGTCCGGCAGGCTGTCCAGGCCCACGCCGGATTTGTCGAAGCGGTAGAGCATGTCCTGCAGCGAGGCGCTGACGAAGAAGTACTGCTGCTTCAGGCGCAGCTCGCGCCCCATCTCGGTGGTGTCGTCGGGATAGAGCACCTTGGAAAGGTTTTCCGAATCGTTCTTGTCCTCCACGGCGCGGATGTAATTGCCCTCGTTGAAATACTTGAGGTCGAAATCGCGGCTGGCCTTGGCCGCCCACAGGCGCATGTTGTTCACCGTGCCGGTGTCGTAGCCGGGAATCGGGTAATCGTAGGCCATGGCCATGACGTCGTCGGTCTCGACCCACTGGTGGCTTTTCTTGCCGTGCTCGTCGGCAAACTCGACCACGCGGCCGTGGAACTTGACCTGATACAGCACCTCGGGGCGCGGGAACTCCCAGGGGTTGCCGTAGCGCAGCCAGTTGTCCGGATGCTCGACCTGCTGGCCTTCCTCGATGCCCTGGTGGAACATGCCGTACTCGTAGCGAATGCCATAGCCATAGCCGGCGACGCCCATGGTCGCCATCGAATCGAGGAAGCAGGCGGCCAGGCGGCCGAGGCCGCCGTTGCCCAGCGCCGCGTCGGGCTCGACCTCGGCGATCTTCTCCGGGCGCAGGCCCATCTCGGCCAGCGCGGTCAGCGCGTCGCGGAATTCCTTCTCGGCGCACATGTTGAGCATGGAGTTGGTCATGGTGCGGCCCATGAGGAACTCCATCGACAGGTAGTAGATGCGCTTGCGATCCTCGACGTAGTAGCTGCGCATGGTCTCCATCCAGCGCTCGATCATGCGCTCGCGCACCACGGCGGCGGCGGCATGGAACCAGTCGCGGTCGGTGGCGGTGATCGGGTCCTTGCCGATGGTGTAGATCAGGCGGTTGTAGAGCGAGCGCCGGATTGAGTCGGCGTCGAGCGCCGGATGGTCGAGTTCGGGCAGGGCGGCGGGCTTCTGCATGGCGGGCTCCCGTTGGCGGCAACAAGGCCATCATACTCGCGGCCCTAGCTTTGCAAGGCCGCCCTCCAGCGCGCCAGCTTTTCCTCGAAGCTCATGCCGGCATGTGCCGGACTGGTGGAAGGCAGAACCAGGGCTTCATAACCCAGGGCTTCGATCTCGCGCAGGCGCTTGGCCGCGGTGCGGCCGTTGAAGCAGATTCGCCGTAGCGCGGGCGCCGACTCTTTGAGCACGACAAAGTCATTGGTCCTGGCGTCACGGATCGCCGAATCGAGGCTGCCTGCGCGTTCGCAGGAGGCGTAGATATCCCAGATGGCGATGCCGGCGGCCTGCACCGCCGCGATGCGCGCCGGGTAGTCCATCTCCTTCAGCGGCTGGCCGATCACGGCGCCCAGCACGCGCCAGAACTGGTTCTGCGGATGGGCGTAGTAAGCCTGCGCGGCGAGCGAGGCGGCGGAAGGAAACGAGCCCAGGATCAACACCCGGGCTCGTGCGTCGATGGCGGGCGGCAGGCCGTGGAGAATCACAGCCGCCCGGAAATCGGCCCGTCATTCCGGCGTAAGCCGGAATCCAGAACGATCAAAGCACTGGACACCGGCTTGCGCCGGTGAGACGACACGGTTGGTGGCATCCTAAGCGCCGCTCATCTCCAGCATCAACTGGTTCATGCGCTTGACGAAGGTGGCCGGGTCGTCGAGCTGGCCGCCCTCGGCGAGCAGGGCCTGGTCGAACAGCACCGCCGCCCAGTCGTCGAACTTCTTCTCTTCGTACTTGAGACGCAGCACCACCGGGTGCTTGGGGTTGATTTCGAGGATGGGCTGGGCGTTGGGCGCCTTCTGCCCGGCCGCCTTGAGGATGCGCGCCAGGTTGCCGGAAACGTCGTGCTCGTCCGCCACCAGGCAGGCCGGGCTGTCGGTCAGGCGATGCGTGACGCGCACTTCCTTGACCTTTTCGCCCAGGCTCTTGGCGATCTTGCCGGTGAGGTCCTTGAACTCGTCGGCGGCGGATTCCTGTTCCTTCTTCTCGGCCTCGTCTTCCAGCTTGCCCAGGTCGAGGCCGCCCTTGGCCACCGACACCATCGCCTTGCCTTCGAACTCGGTCAGGTGCGAAACCACCCATTCGTCGACGCGGTCGGAGAGCAGGATGACCTCGATGCCCTTCTTGCGGAAGACTTCCAGGTGCGGGCTGTTTTTCGCCGCGTTGAAGGTTTCGGCGGTGACGTAGTAGATCTTTTCCTGCTCCGGCTTCATGCGGCCGATGTAGTCCTTGAGCGAGACGGTTTCGTCCGGCGTATCGGCCAGGGTGGAGGCGAAGCGCAGCAGGCCGGCGATCTTGTCCTTGTTGGCGAAGTCCTCGCCCATGCCCTCTTTCAGCACCTTGCCGAACTCGCCCCAGAACTTGGCGTATTTTTCCTTCTCGGCAGCTTCGTCGCTGCCGGCCATGGCGTCGAGCAGGCCCAGCACCTTGGCCGTGCAGCCCTTGCGGATGGCCTCGATGTCCTTGGATTCCTGCAGGATCTCGCGCGAGACGTTGAGCGGCAGGTCGGCGGAATCGACGATGCCGCGCACGAAGCGCAGGTAGGTCGGCATCAGTTGCTCGGCGTCGTCCATGATGAAGACACGGCGCACGTAGAGCTTGATGCCGTGCTTGGCGTTGCGGTCCCAGAGGTCGAAGGGCGCGCGCGCCGGCACGTAGAGCAGTTGCGTGTATTCGGTCTTGCCCTCGACGCGGGCATGCGTCCAGGCCAGCGGGTCTTCGAAGTCATGGCCGACGTGCTTGTAGAACTCCTTGTACTGTTCTTCGCTGATGTCGTTCTTCGAGCGTGCCCACAAGGCGGAGGCCTGGTTGACGGTCTCGTCCTCGTCGGTCGGCACCTGCTTCTTGGCTTCCTCGTCCCACTTCTCGCCCTTCATCACGATGGGCTGGACGATGTGGTCGGAGTACTTGCGGATGATGGACTTCAGCTTCCAGGCCGAGAGCAGGTCGTCCTGTCCTTCGCGCAGGTGCAGGGTGATCTCGGTGCCGCGCGCCGGGCGCTCGGCCATTTCGATGCTGAATTCGCCCGCGCCTTCGGATTCCCACAGCACGCCCTGCGAGGGCTCGACACCGGCGCGCCGGGTGCGCACCGTGACCTTGTCGGCGACGATGAAGCTGGAGTAGAAACCGACGCCGAACTGGCCGATCAGGCTGGCATCCTTCTGCTGGTCGCCGGAAAGCTGGGAGAAGAATTCGCGCGTGCCGGACTTGGCGATGGTCCCGAGGTTAGCGATCACTTCCTCGCGGGACATTCCCACGCCATTATCGGCGATGGTCAGCGTCTTCGCTTCCGGGTCGAAGGCGATGCGTATCTTGAAGTCGGAATCACCCTCGAACAGGGCGGCGTTGTGCAGGGCTTCGAAGCGCAGCTTGTCGCAGGCGTCGGAAGCGTTGGAAATCAGCTCGCGCAGGAAGATCTCGCGGTTGGAATACAGCGAGTGGATCATCAACTGCAGGAGCTGCTTGACCTCGGTCTGGAAGCCGAGGGTTTCCTTGGTGGCGGTGGCGGTGGTCATTGGGTTCCCCTGAAAGACAAGACGTACCGACGCGATATGGGGCCGGCAAAGCCCGTTTCAAGGGGATGGGGATGCGCGGTCGCCGTGCCGCTGGCGCCGACTCTTTCCTAATTAGGGACAGACCACGTTTTCTGCTACCTTCCTGGCACGGTCTTTCCGGATGAGTCCGCCATGCCCCGCCGCGCCCGCATCGCCCTGCCCGATGTCCCCCTGCACCTGATCCAGCGCGGCAACAACCGGCAGGCCTGCTTCTTCGCCGCAGACGACTGCCACTACTATCTCGACTGGCTGACCGATCTGGCGCCGCGTTGCGGCTGTCGCCTGCACGCCTGGGTGTTGATGAGCAACCATGTCCACTTGCTGCTCACCCCCAACGCCGCCGACGGCGCCGGGGCACTGATGAAAGCCCTGGGGCAGCGCTATGTCCAGTACGTGAATCGCACTTACCGCCGATCGGGAACCTTATGGGAAGGTCGCTTCCGTTCCTGCATCGCCACCGAAGAAGCTTACGTCCTTGGCTGTTACCGCTATATCGAACTCAACCCGGTGCGCGCGGCGATGGTCGAGCATCCCGCCGAGTACCCGTGGTCCAGCCATCGCGCCAATGCTCGCGGCGAAGCCGGTCGGGTGCCGCTGACGCCGCACCCGCTCTACCTTGCGCTCGGCCGCGACGATGCCGCACGCCGCGCCGCCTACCGGGAACTATTCCGCCACGAGCTGGAGCCGGGCCTGATCGACGAAATCCGCGCTGCCACCAACGGCAACTTCGCGCTTGGCAGCCCGGCCTTCCGCGATCAGGTCACGGCGGCTCTGGGACGGCGCGCCAGCCGTGGTACGCCGGGGCGACCCGCAAAGTTGGTCGAGGCCGAGTCCGGCGATTTGTTCGACCCACACTGAGCCGACCCCCTCCTGACCGCAGACCGCATTGACGGCTACGCCAAAGCCCGGTAGCTTGCGTCATGCGGATGGAATTACGCGGGGCAGGCGGAATACAACCAAGCGGGGGTTGGACGATGAAGACAGCGATTCTTGGCTTATGCGGAACAGGATTGGCACTGACACTGGTCACGGCAACGGCCGATACGCGTGAAGAAGGAAAACGTGGTCTGTCCCCTATTACCCTACCGCCTACCTTGATGCTGGCCCAAAGCAATCAAGCGATTGTGTCCGCTAACATGCAACGAACCCTTGGCGTGTGCCGAATCGTACAGAACTTCCCAGGGTTCAGTGAGGAACTTCGGCACCTCACGTTCTTCGTTCCTGATACCGCCGCAAATTATTTCAATTTGTTCGAGAAGCAGACGCGGTTTGGTAGTCCAGCAAAGACTACAGTGCTACAACCTCCAAAACATGGACAGTTGGAAGACCACGGGGGGGGGGAGTTCACCTACCGCCCGGACCGCGGCTACTACGGTCAGGACAAAGTGGTGGCTCTAGTGGAACTTGGCGCTTACCGAGTCAAAGTGGTCTATTTCATACAGGTGGTCAATGATGAGAACGTCGGTGACGATCAAGCATCAATCTTGAAGCATTGTGGTTCGAAGGGCAGCCAATGGAAGATATCCTTCCCCACGACGACGGTTGATCCTACATCTCTCCAGTTTTTTGTTGATCAGGCGGGCATCGATAGGTCTGTCAGCGTCTTAGTCGCAGAGCTCACCGCAGCGACCGTCGGCAAAACGACAGGCCAGGCCATCACCCTAGACGATAACGCCGCTGGCCACGGCTGGTACATCGATTACACCCCTTATCTAAACGACGAGTACCTCCCCACCGCCAACCCCAACGAGTGGGTCGCCAAGGCCGATTCCGAAGCCGCCGGCAAGATGGACATGCTCTCCGTCCTCCTGCACGAATACGGCCACGCCCTCGGCATCAAGCACAGCGCCAGCGCCCACGACTACATGGCCACCACACTCGCTCCCGGCGTGCGCCGCCTGCCCTCGGCCGACGAACTTGCCCTCATGGCAAAGCTCGCTGGCGAACTGCGGCTTGAACTGGCCGGTGAAAGCACGCCATCGCCCGACGCCCCGAAGGAAGTCCCCTTGGGGGATGCGCCGTCCTCGCCGCTGCCCACCGCCCCGCTGGGCGGCAGCCTTGGCCTTGCGCTCCTTGGTCGCCTGCGTGGCAATCGCTTCGGCGGCTGGAACGTCGCCGTCGATAGCGTCAGCCCACTGTTGCCATCCGCGCCGCAATACGCCGTCGCCGCCAACCCCAAGCTCAGCAACACCGAGTTCGCCGGCGGGCAGGGCTGGTCATCCACGGGCGACGTCCGCTTCCAGGACGGCGCCGCCACGCTCACCGAAGCCGCCGCCAGCCAGACCCGGCTCAACCAGGTCTTCATCGTTGGCGAGAACGACCGCTTCCTGTCCTTCACCGTCGCCGATACGGCGCTGGACGAAGCCGATCAGGCCCCGGACGATGCCTTCGAGGTCGCCCTGCTCGATGCCAACAGTGGCGCATCGCTGCTCGGCGGCACGGGCCTGACCCGCAACGACGCCTTCCTCAACCTGCAAGCCGACGGCAACGAGCACAAATCCCAGGCCGTCACCACCATTCGCAATGCCGATGACCGACGGAAATCCCCGTGGGACGGCAGCCGCACCTACCTCGTCGACCTGGCCGGCATCCCGGCTGGCACTGCCGTCAATCTGGCTTTTGATCTGATCGGCTTCGGCAAGGGGGCGGCGGCTGTCAGCAGCCATCTCACCATCCGCGACCTGCGCATCGGCGTGCAGCAAGCCAAGGACGACAGTGCCACGCTGGCGGAAGACAGCACCATTTCCATTGCCGCGCTGGCCAACGACCGGGGTTTACAAATGAGCGCCCAGCAACCGGGCTTCGTCCCCGTCATTGTCGACGCCCCCGCCCATGGTCAGGTCACGATCAACGCCGACGGCACCTTCAGCTTCACGCCCGATCAGGATTGGAACGGCGACGACCACTTCACCTACGCCCCGAAGGAAGTCCCCTTGGGGGACATGCTCAGCGACGGTCATGTCGATTCCAATCTCGCCACCGTCAGCCTGACCGTTACCCCGGTGAACGATGCGCCGGTTGCGGTGGATGATGCGGGCGGCAAGCCGCTGGCTCGCGGCAGAGCGCGGGTGCGGGCGAAGGCGGACGGCGAGCCACGGCGGCCCTTGAGAGCCGCCGCCGCGAGGCGCCGTGCCAGGGGCCGTCCGCTGGCGTTGTCCGACGACGATGCCGGCCTTATCGGCATCCCCCAGGGGGACTTCCTTCGGGGCGTCGGCTAGTTCAGCCAGCGGCCTGGCCCGGCCCCGCAGCAAGGGGTGAGCGCGGGGTTTCGCAAGGCCGATGGTTTGGCCTTGCGCCGCGCGAACGGGCGAGACTCTGGCGAGTCCTCCGCCGCAGGCCGGCGACCCAGGGCCGACGGGGCTGGCCGTTCGCCCGGGAGGGTGACGGCATCCCAGCGCCGTGCCGCCGGCGCCGACTCTTGGGCTAGCCGGTAGACCAGCTCCTGGGCTTGCGCATGCCGGCGATGCGGCAGGCCTGCTTGACGTAGCCGAAGGGGAAAAGTTCGAACACCCGATTGCGCGATCCGCCGTGGCGTTCGCCGAGGTGGCGGATGACGAAGCGCACGTCGGGAATCACCTGATGCTCGGCGAAAAAATCGCGCATGAAATGGATCACCGTCCAGTGCTGTTCGGTGAGCTCGATGTTTTCCTGGCGCGCCAGCTCATGCGCCAGGCTTTCGCTCCATTCCGCCGGATCGAGCAGGTAACCCTGATCGTCGATCGCCGGCGGTTTCGTCATCGCCTCCATTCGCGTCCTCGCTCCATGGTGAGAATCTGGTGCCGGTGATAATACATCATGGCGTGATAGAAGCGCTGCATGATATAAATCGGCATCAATCGCCGGAATCCGCGCCATGCCCTCCAGGAAGCTGGACAAGAAGGACTTCGAAGCGCTCTCCGAATTCCGCTATCGGCTGCGCCGCTTCCTGCGATTTTCCGAACAGGTGACGCGCAGGAACGGCATCACCCCGCTGCAATACCTGCTCCTGCTGCACCTCAAGGGCTTCCCCGGCCGCGACTGGGCCACCGTCGGCGAGCTGGCCGAGCGCCTGCAGGCGGCGCATCACGGCACCGTGGCGCTGATCTCGCGCTGCGAGGGCCTGGGCTGGGTCGAACGGCGCCAGGGACAAGCCGACCGCCGCGAGGTGGCGATACATCTTACCGCCGACGGCGAGCGCATCCTCGCCCGCATGGCGCGCCTGCACCGCGACGAATTGCTGAACCCGGAAATCGGCTCACTGGCGCCGGAATTGACGCGCCCGGGCCGAGACTGAAATGAAACCCGGCGCCGGATCGACGAACCGGAAGGGGGATATCGGGATGAACGACAAGGAACTGGAACTCGCCCTGGCCGTGCGCGGCGCCTGCATCGCGGCGGCGCTGGACGGTTACGAACGCGCGCAGATCGCCGGCCTGTGCCAGGAGGGCGCCTGGGAATGCGCGGTCGATGCGATGCGCATGCTCGACCTCAGGCCGATTCTTCATCCGCCGGCGGAGGAGCGGACGCCTCCCTCTGGCCCTGCTTCTGCCTGAGGCGCTGATTTTTGTCGTCGTTGGCGAAAACGAAACGGCCGTGCAGCACGCAGCCCTTCATGCCGGGATCGCAAGGCAGGTTGTTGACCTTGCCGCAGCGATCGTCTTCTTCATGCGGACAACCCCAGGCGCCACCCATGGCATTTTCTCCGGCGTCGCCGCGCTAACGCGGCGCCAATAAGACCCTGAGGCCGCGCGGCGATTGCACCAGATCGGCCAAGGTGTATTCGTCCAGTGTCGCATACAGCGCATCGAAGGCGCGCGAGAGCACCGCGGTGAGGCGGCAGGCCGGCGCGATGCGACAGCTCGACACCTCGTCGGACAGGCATTCGACGATCGGCGCGCTGCCCTCGCTGGCGCGCACGATGCCGCCCAGGCGGATGTCCTCCGGCGCCTGCGCCAGGCGCACGCCGCCACCCTTGCCGCGCACCGACTCGATCACGCCCGAGCGCGCCAACTGGTGCACCACCTTCATCAGGTGGTTTTCCGAAATGTCGTAGGCGGCGGCGATTTCGGGAATCGTCGCCAGACGCTCGCGGTTCAACGCCAGGTACATCAGCACGCGCAAACTGTAGTCGGAAAAGGTGGTCAGCTTCATGGCGACCAGTCTACACCGATAAGCAGTAGCAAATATATTGCTTTTAGAAAAGAGGGGTGCTAGGATGAAGCTGTATTTAATTTACCGCTTTAAAACGCCATGACCACAAACCGCCCCACGCCCGCCGCCGCAGCCGATCTCGACGAAGCACGGGTGCGCGAAATCCTGCGCCAGGTCATCGACCCCGAAGTCGGCCGCGACATTGTTTCCCTCGGCCTCGTCTATCGCGTCGATATCTCCGCCGATCGCCTGGTGATCGAGATGACCATGACCTCGCCGGCCTGCCCGATGGGAGACATGATCGTCGGCGACGTCCGCGCCGCGCTGGCCAAGGCTCTGCCCGATACCGTCGAGCCCGACATCCGCCTGGTGTGGGAGCCACCCTGGAACCCCTCGATGATGGATGACGCCACCAAGCAGCATTTCGGCTGGACCCCCGAATAAAAACCTCACCCCCGACCCCACTCCGCTTTTCACCCCAACCACGAAGGAACAAGACCATGACAACGACCCAGAACTTCAAGGCCACCATCGATGTGCGCCACATCATTCCGCGCGAGCGGCATCCGCTGATTTTCAGCACCTTCGATCATCTCGGCGCGGGCGAGGCCCTGCTGCTGGTGAACGACCACGACCCGAAGCCGCTCTTCTACCAGTTCCAGGCCGAGTCGAAAGGCGAATTCACCTGGGATTACCTGGAGAACGGCCCCGATGTCTGGCAGGTCCGCATCGGCAAGCCGACCCCGGAGGGCGCCGCCGCACCCGTCGGCGGCTGCGGCTGCAACCACTGACGCTCACGCTCACTGTAGCGCACTCGCAACAGATGCAAAACGCGAAAGACAAATTGATGGCCCGCCCCTCCCATCCTCCCCTCCCGGGGAGGCTTCCATACGGCTCGCTTCGCTCGACTATCAGTCGGCGCTCCGAACGAGCTGTGTCAGTCCGATACGGGCTTTCCAGCAATGGCTGACCTGCCCCCCGCCGCACGCGTGCCCCTGCTGGTGCTGGGCATGCTGTCCCTCGTCGGCGGCGTGCTCGCAGGCCTGGCGCGGCTGGATTGGAGCATGCCGGCCGTGGCGGCTGGTGCCGCGGGCTGGCACGGTGCGCTGATGATCTCGGCCTTCCTCGGCACCGTCATCAGCCTCGAACGCGCCGTGGCCATCGGCCGTATCTGGGCCTACCTGGCGCCGGCCTGCGCCGGCATCGGCGGGGTCGCACTGCTGGGCGGCGCACCCCTGCCGGTGGTGCAGGGCTTCGGCCTGGCTGCCGCAAGCATCCTCGTCGCCGCCAGCGGCGTGGTGATGCAACGGCTGGTGGCGCCCTTCACCGTGCTGCTGGCGCTGGCCGCGCTGTGCTGGCTGGTGGGCAACGGGCTTTGGTATGCCGGCGCCGAGCTGCATCTCGCCGTGCCCTGGTGGCTGGCCTTCTTGGTGTTGACCATTGCCGGCGAGCGCCTCGAACTCAACCGCTTCCTGCCAATCGCACGCGATTCGCAACGCATGTTCCTGCTCATCGTCGGCCTGCTGCTGGCCGGCGCCGCCGCCACGATCCGTGACGAAGAGGCGGGGCTGGCGCTGTTCTCCGCCGGCCTGCTGGCGCTGGCGGCCTGGCTGCTGCGTTACGACATCGCCCAGCGCAACATGAAGCGCCCGGGCCTCACCGGCTTCATCGCCCACTGCCTGCTCGCCGGCTACGCCTGGCTGGGCTTCGCCGGCCTGCTCGGCCTGATGGGCGGCTTTTTGCCCGGCCACCCCTGGCGCGATGCGACGCTGCACGCCGTGGCGCTGGGCTTCGTTTTTTCGATGATCTTCGGCCATGCACCGATCATCTTTCCCGCCGTGCTGCGGGTGAAGATTCCCTGGCATCCGCTGGTCTACCTGCCGCTGGTGCTGTTGCACGTCTCGCTCGCCTGGCGCGTGGCCGGCAGCCTCATCGACAGCTTTTCGCTGACCCGCCAGGGCGGCATGGCCAATGCCGTCGCCCTGTTGGTCTTCATCCTGGTGATGCTCGGCAGCGTGCTGCGCGGGCGGCGCGACATGCCAACGGCAAACTGATGGACGCCCCCGCCCCTGCTCCCGCGCAACCCGCCGTCAAGGCGACCGAGGAAACCGTGCTGACGATCCGCCACTGGACGCAGCAACTGCTCTCGTTCCGCTGTACGCGCTCCGCCGCTTTCCGCTTCACGCCCGGGCACTACACACGGCTCGGTCTGGGCGAAGCTGACAAGCGGGTCTGGCGGCCCTACTCGCTGACTTCCGCGCCGGACGATGACTTCCTCGAATTCATCGCGATCCGCGTTCCCGGCGGTGAATTCTCGCAGCGCCTCGGCGAGCTCAAGGTCGGCGATGCGATTGGCGTGGACAAGGCCGCCTACGGCTTCCTCACCGTGAACCAATTGGCGCCGGGCAAACAGCTCTGGATGCTTTCCAGCGGCACCGGCCTCGGCCCCTTCATGTCCATCTTGCGCGACCCTGCGGTGTGGCGCGATTTCGAGCGCCTGATTCTGGTGCATAGCGTGCGCGAGGCCGCGGAACTTGCCTGGCGCGAGGAAATCACCGCATTGGGCACCACCATGCCCGCCACGTTCGAGGGAGCCAGGGCGAGTCTCGACTACCTGCCCATCGTCACCCGCGAACCGGGGGCCACGGCCCTGAGCGACCGCATTCCCCTGCTGCTTGCCGACGGTCGCCTGGAAGCGGTGGCGGGATGCACGCTCAGCCTCGCCGATTCACGCCTGATGGTTTGCGGCAACCCGGAGCTGGCGCGCAGCCTGCGCGAGCACCTCGGTGCGCGCGGCTACGCCACCAACCGGCGCGGCGTGCCGGGGCAGATGGCGTTCGAGAAGTACTGGTAGGCGGGAAACGAGCGCCGATGAAACGCCACCCGCAATTGCAGGGCCTGTCCCGCGAGCACCACGGTGCTCTGAAGCTGGCCCGCGCGGCCCGGCAGGCCGCCGAATCGGGCAATGCCGAGGATGTGGCGGCGCTGGCACGACGCGTCGTCCAGCGCTTCGCCGCCGAGCTCGATCCGCATTTCCGCGTCGAGGAAAGCGGCATTCTGGTGGCGCTGGCGCGAGCCGGCGAAACGGCGCTGGTGCGGCGAACGCTGAAGGAGCATGCGGAACTGCGCGCGCTCGCCAGCGCCTTCTCGACCGCCGAGGCCGCTGAGTCCGCTGAGGCTGTCATGCTGTCGCGCTTCGGCGACCTGCTCGCCTCACACGTCCGCTTCGAGGAGCGTGAACTGTTCGAGGCGGCGCAAAGCCTCATGGCCGCCGCCTGATCCGACGCAATTCAGCACTCTCACCCCGTGGAACTGCCAGGGCCGCCCACGGATTGATTTCCGCTGTCATTGCGCCGCGAAGAGTTATGCAAAGCGGTATCCCTGGGGACGGCGCTGGCGAGACGGCGACTCGAAGCGGCGGGAAGCGATTCAGCCCGTCAGCTTGCGGTAGATTTCCGCGATCTTTTGCGGCAGCTTCCGCGCATCGTCGATCACCGAATAATGCGCCGGCCCGTAGAGCTGCGGCAGGTAATCGGCGCCGTGGCGGTCGATGGTCACGCAGTAACTGCGGATGCCTTTCTCGCGCGCTTCGAGCAGGGCGCGGCGGGTGTCCTCGATGCCGTAGCGGCCGCGATACTCGTCGCCGTGATCGTCGGGCCGGCCGTCGGAGAGCGTCACCAGCAGCTTGTGGCGCGTGCTCTGCCGCTGCAACAGGCCCGACAGGTGGCGCACGGCAACGCCCATGCGCGTGTAGTCGCGCGCCTCGATGCCGGCGATGCGCCGCCGCGTCGCCGCGTCGTAGCGTTCACCGAAGGTCTTGATGTGGTAGATGTCGCAGCGCGTGCGCGTCCAGCCCGAGAAGCCGTAGATCGCGTAACGGTCGCCGAGCGCCTCGATCGCCTCGCACAGCAGCACCAGCGATTCGCGCTCGGCGTCATTGACCCAGCCCTTGGTCGAGCCGCTCATATCCACCATGAACATCACCGCCAGCGAACGTTCGATCCGGCGGCGATGGACGAACAGGCGCGGCGAGGGTTCGCTGCCGCTCTGGCGGTCGGCGCGGGCCTCGACCTGGGCATCGAGGTCGATCTCCTCGCCATCGAGCTGGCGCCGCTCGGCCTTGTCCTCGCCGCGCAGCGCCTCGAAGCGGCGGCGGATGCTGCGGATCAGGTGGGCGTGGCGGCGGCGCACCTCATCGACCCAGGCGTCTTCGCCGGCCGGACCTTCAGTTTCGTAAAGCTGGCACCAGTCACGACGCCAGGCGGCACGCCGGTAGTCCCACTCGTCATAGATCGCATCGGGCTTGCCGGCGACGGTGGCAACGATGGTTTCGCCGGCGTCGCGCTCCTCGGGCTGCCAGGCGCCGGGGCCCGCCGGCTTGAGAATTTCCGGCGGCATGCCGTCGAGGTCCTGGGCCAGCGACTGCGCCGCCGCCTGGGCGTCCGGCGGCAGGGCTTGGATGTCGCCGGACAGCAGATCGGCCGGCACCGCATCGCCCTCGGCGGCCAGCGGCGGATGGGAATCGTCGCCGGCCCCGCCGCGCGCATGCGGATCGTTGGCGCGCAGGATGTTGAGCGCCCGCCGCAGGGTCGCCGCATCGCGCGCGATGCGTGCGGCGCGCAGGCGCCGCGCGGCGAGCGGATCAAAACCGGTGAGGTGGGCAAGAATCGGCGTCCCGCCAGCGCCGACTCTTCGTCGCTCGGCGACCCAGCGCAAGCTGTCGGCCGCGGTGGCGGCGGGCCTTGCCAAATCGTCGTCGGCGGCGGCCAGGTCCGCCGGCCAGGGGCCGCGCAGCAGGCGAATGTCGCGCGCCAGACCGGGCAGTTCCTGCGCCAGTCGCGCCTCAAGACGCATGGCCTCGAACAGCGCGAACCAGGCCAGCGCCGCCTCGCGGTCGGCCCACTGCGACAACTCCGGCTCGGGATCGACATTGAAGCTGCCGAAGCGCGTCTGTGCCCAGAGCTGCACGGCAAGCACGGTGTACAGCCGCCGGTTGCCATTGGCATCGGCGGCGCGTTCCAGGCGCTCGGGCAGCCACAGGGTTTCGCCGTCGGTCCAGGCCTGGGCGGCCGTAGCCAGGCGCAGCGGACGCCCGTCAAGCGCCTGCAGAAAGCGTGCGAGTCGTCCTTCGATCTCGCCGAAGGCCACACCCCGGGCCGGCCGCAGCGCCGTTTCCCGCTGGGCGGCGGCCGCGCGGCGTAGCGCGTCGGGCACCGCCGCGATGCCTTCGCAATCATGCGCGGCGAGCCCGGCGCGCACCCAGTCATCCAGGCGATCTCCCAGCTCGGCGGCCTGCGCCGCGCCGTGCGAGGCGATCAGCCAGCCCAACTCGTTGGCGCTTTGCGCGGCGATCCCGACCCAGCGCAGCAGGCTTTCCTGATGCTCGCGCGGCGCGGCTTCGAGCTGCATAGCGACAGCCCTCGGCGAGCGCTGGCGCAGCTTGAGCAAGAGGATTTCGTCGAGCCGCTCCTCGATTTCGTGGGCGAAGAGCTTGCGCTGGCCCATCAAAAAACAGCGGCGATCAGGTCGTCAAGCGCGGCGCGCGTATCGGGTTCGTCGGCCAGCGGGCGGGCGATGGCGGCGGTGCAGGCGGCCACGGGCGCCATGCCGCGGGCGATGAGCTGCGCGGCATGCACCAGCAGGCGCGTGCCGGCGCCTTCGTCGAGGCCGGCACCCCTGAGCTTGCGCGTGAGGCCGCCGAGTTTGACCAGCCTCTGCGCCGTCGCCACATCGACGCCGCCCTCGTGGGCGACGATCCGCGCCTCGACCTCGGGCGCCGGGTAGTCGAAATCGAGGGCGACGAAACGCTGCCGCGTGCTCGGCTTCATTTCCTTGAGCACGCTCTGGTAGCCGGGGTTGTAGGAAACCACGAGCATGAAGTCGGCATGGGCGGCAAGGTATTCGCCGTGCTTTTCAACGGCCAGGGCGCGCCGCGAATCGGTCAGCGGATGGATTACCACCGTGGTGTCCTTGCGCGCCTCGACGATCTCGTCGAGGTAGCAGATGGCGCCGGCGCGCACGGCGGCGGTGAGCGGGCCGTCCAGCCAGACGGTTTCGTCGCCGATGATCAGGTAGCGCCCGACCAGATCCGCGGTGGTCAGGTCGTCGTGGCAGGCGACGGTGACCAGGGGCCGCCCCAGCTTCCAGGCCATGTGCTCGACGAAGCGCGTCTTGCCGCAACCGGTGGGGCCCTTCAGCATCACCGGCAGTCGGCTTTGCGCGGCGGCGGCGAAGACCTCGGCCTCGTCGCCGACCAGATGGTAGTAGGGCTCTTCGCCGGCGCGGGCCAGCGGTGTGGAAAGCGCGGCAACAGCGGTGTCCCTGGCTGGCTTCATCGGCGACCTATTTCTGTTTGCCCTGCCGGGTCTCTTCGGCCAGGCGCAGCTTCATTTCACGCAGCCGGGCATCGACCCGCGACTGCTCGTAGAAATTGCCGTCGCCGGATTTCTGCGCCAGCTCCATCTGCTCCACCGCCAGCGGCAGTTGCCCGAGCAACAGGTAGGACTCCGCCTGCGCACGGTGCTGCTGCAGGCGATTGCCGAGCATGGCGTAGGTCCTGGCCTGCAAGGCATGCGCCTTCGGGTCCGACGGGTAGCTCAGCAGGTCGTCCTCGCTGAACTTCAGCGCGTCCTGGGCCTGGCGCCCCTCCAGCAGGGCCTCGACCAGGCCGTAGGCGATGGCACGTTCCTGCGGATAGCGCGGCTGCGCCTCGCGCAGTATCTTCACCGCGCCGGCGACATCGCCCTGCTTCAGCCGCAGTTGCGCGGCCAGCGTCTCGATCATCGGCGATTGTGCCTTGAGCCGGCGCAATTCCGCCAGTTCCCTTTCCGCGCCGGCGATGTTGCCGTCGCGCAGACGCGCCTGCGTCAAACCGTAACGCTCGGCGGATTCGGCGCCGGGAAAGCTGCGCTCGCGCAGGCGCGTTTCGAATTCGACGACGGCATCGCGCGGCGTGCCTAGTTGCGCGCGCAGCTTGGCGCGCACCAACTGGAACTCAAGCGAATCGGCCGCCTGACGATACGGCCGCGACTGGATGCGGTTGCCCATGTCGGCCAGGCGCTCGGTGGTCAGCGGGTGGGTGCGCAGGTAGCCGGGCGCGTTGTTCTCGTAAAGCCGGCCGAACTTCTGCAGGCGCTCGAAAAACCCGCTCATGCCGCGAATATCGAATCCCGAGCGCTCCAGCAGCCCCAGGCCGATGCGGTCGGCCTCGCGCTCGAAATCGCGCGAGTAGTTGAGCTGGTTCTGGATTGCGGCACCCTGCCCGGCCATGGCCGCGCCCACCGCCAGGTCCGGACTGCTGCGCGCGGCGAGGATGGCGACGGCCAGCGCCAGCATGCTGCTGATCTGCCCCTGCCCCGCCTTGTTCACCAGGCGCGCCAGGTGGCGCTGCGTGACGTGCGAAATTTCGTGGGCCAGCACCGAGGCCAGCTCGGATTCCGAGGCCGCGGCGAGCATCAGCCCGGTGTGCACGCCGATGTAGCCGCCGGGCATGGCGAAGGCGTTGAGCGTGGAATCCTTGAGCGCGAAGAACTCGAATTCCTGCCGCGATTCGGTGCTTTGCGCGGCCAGCCGGTTGCCCAGGCGATTGAGGTAGGCGCTGACTTCCGGGTCGTCGAGCCAGGCCGGGTCGCGCCGGATGTCGTGCATGATCGCTTCGCCGATGCGCCTCTCGGTAGCCGGTGAAAACTCGGTCTGCGCCGACTCGCCCAAATCCGGCAAGCCCTCGGCGACCGACCAGGGCGGCGCCGCGAGCATGCCAATGGCAACAAGCAGGGCGCCGGCAAGCAGATGCGGTTTCATATCGCTATGATAGCGGCTCGCGAAAAACCGGTTGTGACAGCGTATTTCATGAAATCCACCCGCAAAACCCCGAGCAAGGCCTCGCCGCTGACCCACTTTGACGGCGCCGGCCAGGCGCACATGGTCGACGTCGGCGCCAAGGCCGAAACCGCCCGCGTGGCGCGAGCCCAGGGCGCCATCCGCATGGCCCCGGCCACGTTTGAACTCATCGTCGGCGGCACGGCGAAGAAGGGCGACGTCCTCGGCATCGCGCGCATTGCCGCGATCCAGGGAGCCAAGCGCACGTCCGAATTGATCCCGCTTTGCCATCCGCTGGCGCTGACCCGCGTCGCCGCCGAATTCGCGCTGGACCCGAAGAAGCATCGCGTGACACTCGAAGTGACCGCAGAAACCCGCGGCCGCACCGGTGTCGAAATGGAGGCCCTGACCGCCGTTTCGGTGGGCCTGCTGACCATCTACGACATGTGCAAAGCCGCCGACCGCGGCATGGTCATCGAAGACATCAGGCTGCTGGAAAAGGCCGGCGGCAAATCCGGACACTGGACCGCAAAATGAACATGAGCAAATCGCCACGCACCGTGGCCTGGTGGCTGTTTGCCTGCTGCGCGATGGTTTTCCTGACCATGGTGGTCGGCGGCGTGACGCGCCTGACGCACTCGGGACTTTCCATCGTCGAGTGGAAGCCGCTGATCGGCGCCCTGCCGCCGCTGTCGGAAGCTCACTGGCTGGAGCTGTTCGCCAAGTACCAGCAGACGCCCGAGTTCCAGAAGGTGAATCACGACATGACGCTGGACGGCTTCAAGTTCATCTTCTGGTGGGAATGGGCGCACCGGCTGTCGGGCCGCCTGATCGGCGTGGTGTTCCTGCTGCCCTATCTGTTCTTCCTCGCCCGCGGCTACCTCAAGGGTGCATTGGCGGCCAAGGTGTTCGGCTTCTTTATCCTCGGCGGCCTGCAGGGCGCCATGGGCTGGTACATGGTCAAGAGCGGGCTGGTGGATGATCCGCGCGTCTCCCAATACCGCCTCGCCGCCCACCTCGGCCTTGCCTTCATCCTCTTCGGCCTGATGCTGTGGACCGGACTCGGCATTCTGCAACCGCGCCGCAGCGGATTCGCCGCCTCGCCAGCGCCGACTCTTCTCACCCGCCGCCTGGGCAATGGGCTGGTGGCGCTGGTCTTCGTCATGGTACTAAGCGGCGCGCTGGTCGCCGGCATCCGCGCCGGCCTGGCCTACAACACCTTCCCGCTGATGGACGGGCACTTCCTGCCGCCGGAGAGCTTCGTGATCGAGCCCTGGTGGCTGAACCTGTTCACCAACATGGCACTGGTGCAGTTCGACCATCGCCTGATCGCCTGGGCGCTGATGGGCCTGATCCCGTGGCTGGCCTGGCGCATATCGAACGAGGTGCCGGCGGCACGGACCCCGGCGGTGGTGCTGGTGCTCTGGCTGGCGGTGCAGGTCACGCTCGGCATCGCCACGCTGCTGCTGCAGGTGCCCGTGGCGCTGGGCGCTTCCCACCAGGCCGGGGCCATGGTGTTGTTCGGACTGCTGCTCTGGGCGGTGCACGCCCACCGCCGCGCCTGAGCCAGGAGTCGGCTGTGGCGGATGCGGTGCCGACCCGGGCGCCAAAACCCGCGTCACCACTGCCGATAAAGCATGGATATGCGGGTATCGACGGCGCTCGCCGCCCATGGGAAGCGGCCATGCTATCGTCGCCACCATGAACCCCATCCGCTCCGTCACCGTCGATCTCGACGGCACCCTGCTCGACACCATCCCGGACCTTGCCGCCGCCGCCAACGCCATGATGCGCGAACTGGGCCGGCCCGAATATCCGCTGGAAACCGTGGCCAGCTTCGTCGGCCGCGGCATCCCGAAGCTCGTGGCGCGCTGCCTGCCCGATCTCGACGAGGCCGCCGTGGAGGCCGCCCAGGCCATCTTCCGCCGCCATTACGCGATCGAGAATGGGCGTTGCTCGACGATTTTTCCCGGGGTGCTCGACGGCCTGCGGGCCTTCCGCGAGGCCGGCCTGCCGCTGGCGGTTATCACCAACAAGGCTGCCGCCTTCACCGAACCGCTGCTCGCCGCGACGCAGCTCGGCGTCTGGTTCAATTTCGCCGTTTCGGGTGACAGCCTGCCCGAGAAGAAGCCCCATCCGATGCCGCTGCTGCATGCCTGCCAGCGCATGGGCACGCGACCGGAAGAAAACCTGCATATCGGCGATTCGCGCCACGATGCCGTCGCCGCGCGCGCCGCCGGCTGCCCGGTGTTCATTGTCCCCTACGGCTACAACGAGGGCGAGGACGTGCAGGGAATCGACTGCGATGCTATAGTCGCGTCGCTGGCCGAAGCCGCGCAACGCGTCCTCGGCAACCAAACCCGAAAGACCGCTTGATCCCCATGCTCCACCGCAACCTGCATACGACAAGGAAACACGCCCTCGGGGCGGAGGCCTGGCCCTGGCGGCCCTGGCTCGCCTTCGCGCTTACGCGCCGCTGATCCTTCCCCGCGCCGGCCCACGGCCCGCGCCCGTCGTTGCTTACCGTTATTCCGGAGCTTTTCCCATGACCGAAATCGAATTCAACCGCCTTGCGGCGGAGGGCTACAACCGCATTCCTGTGACGCTCGAAACCTTTGCCGACCTCGATACACCGCTGTCGATCTACCTCAAGCTGGCCAACGACCCCTACTCCTACCTGCTCGAATCGGTGCAGGGCGGCGAGCGCTTCGGCCGCTATTCCTTCATCGGCCTCGCCGCCGGCACGCGCATCGCGGTGGTCGATGGCGCCATCATGGTGCTCAGCGGCAACCGCGTCGCCGAGCGCCGCGACCACACCAACCCGATGAGCTTCATCTCGGAATTCATGGCGCGCTTCAAGGTACCCGACCTGCCCGGCCTGCCGCGCTTCTGCGGCGGCCTGGTGGGCGTCTTCGGCTACGACACGGTGCGCTTCGTCGAACCCAGGCTGGCCAAAACACACAAGCCGGAAGCCGCCGGCATGGAAGGTGTGCCCGACATCCTGCTGCTGCTCTCCGAAGAGATCGCCATCGTCGACAACCTCTCCGGCAAGCTGAGCCTCGTCGTCTATGCCGAGCCGGGCTTCCCCGGTGCCTGGAAACAGGCGCAGGCGCGGCTCAAGGAACTGCTCGGCCGGCTGCGCTCGCCCGTGGCGATCCCAGAGGACGTGCGCGTGCCGTCGGCACCGGCGGTATCCGAATTTGGCGAAGAGGAATTCAAGGCCGCGGTGCGCCGCGCCAAGCAGTACATCGTCGATGGCGACATCATGCAGGTGGTGCTCTCGCAGCGCATGAAGAAGCCTTTCGCCGCCAGCCCGATGGCACTCTACCGCGCGCTGCGCACCCTGAATCCCTCGCCCTACATGTTCTATTTCAACTTCCAGGATTTTCACGTCGTCGGCGCCTCGCCCGAAATCCTGGTGCGCCTCGAAGACGCCGGCGAGGAGCGGACCGTCACCGTGCGCCCGATCGCCGGCACGCGCAAGCGCGGCGCCACGGCGGCAGAAGACGAGGCGCTCGCCGCCGACCTGCTGGCCGACCCCAAGGAGCGCGCCGAGCACCTGATGCTGCTCGACCTCGGCCGCAACGACGCCGGGCGCGTGGCCAAGACCGGAACGGTGCGCGTCACCGACCAGTTCAGCATCGAGCGCTATTCGCACGTGATGCACATCGTCTCCAATGTCGAGGCCACGCTGAAGGACGACGAGGGCGCCACCAGCGTGCTCAAGGCCACCTTCCCCGCCGGCACCGTCTCCGGCGCGCCCAAGGTGCGGGCCATGGAGATCATCGACGAACTGGAACCCTCCAAGCGGGGCATCTACGCCGGCGCGGCGGGGTATCTGGGCTTCAACGGTGACATGGACCTGTGCATCGCCATCCGCACCGCCGTGCTCAAGGACGGCCACATCTTCGTCCAAGCCGGCGCCGGCATCGTTGCCGACTCCGACCCCGACAGCGAATGGCAGGAAACGCTGAACAAGGCGCGCGCCCAGTTGCGCGCCGCAGAGATGGCCGAGTCCGGCCTCGATACGCGTTTTGAGTGAGGAGAACAACATGCTTCTCATGATCGACAACTACGACAGCTTCACCTACAACCTGGTGCAGTACTTCGGCGAACTCGGCGAGGAGGTCAAGGTCTTTCGCAATGACGCCATCACGCTGAAGGAGATCGCCGCCATGCAGCCGGCGCGCATCGTGATCTCGCCCGGCCCCTGCTCGCCGGCCGAGGCCGGCATCTCGGTGGCGACGATCCGCGAATTCGCCGGTAAGGTCCCGCTGCTCGGCGTCTGCCTCGGCCACCAGAGCATCGGTGCGGCCTTCGGCGGCGAGATCGTCCATGCCCAGCAACTGATGCACGGCAAGACCTCGCCCGTGCATCACGAGGGCAAGGGCATCTTCGCCGGCCTGCCCAATCCGCTGACAGTGGTGCGCTACCACTCGCTGGCGATCCGCCGCGAGACCCTGCCCGACTGCCTAGAAGTCACGGCCTGGACTGACGACGGCGAGATCATGGGCGTGCGCCACCGGGAATTCGCGCTCGAAGGCGTGCAGTTCCACCCCGAATCGATTGCCACCGAAGCCGGCCACGACTTGCTGAAAAATTTCTTGAAGGAAGCTTCCGCGTGAGGGCCTTCCCCCCAGCCCCCTTCCCGAGGACGGGGGTGACGCTGGTTCAGCCGCATTCGCGGCTTCCGGATCTTGACTTGCTGCCTCCTCGGGGCGGCCCATCGGAGGCATCATGATCACGCCGCAAGAAGCGCTACAGCGCACCATCGAACATCGAGAAATCTTCCACGACGAGATGCTGCACCTGATGCGGCAGATCATGCAAGGCGAGATCTCGCCGCTGATGGTCGCCGCCATCCTCACCGGCCTGCGCGTGAAGAAGGAGACCATAGGCGAAATCTCCGCCGCGGCGATGGTGATGCGCGAGCTGTCGACCAAGGTCGACACGCCGCAGGGGTTTGCCAACCGCGCCCAATTCGTGGACATCGTCGGCACCGGCGGCGACGGCGCGCATACCTTCAACATCTCCACCGCTTCGATGTTCGTCGCCGCCGCCGCCGGCGCCACGGTGGCCAAGCACGGCAACCGCAGCGTGTCGTCGAAGTCCGGTGCCGCCGACGTGCTCGAAGCGCTGGGCGCCAATATCATGCTGACGCCGGCGCAGGTCGGCGAATGCATCGAGGCCATCGGCTGCGGCTTCATGTTCGCGCCCAACCACCATCCGGCGATGAAGAACGTCGCCCCAGTGCGGCGCGAAATGGGCGTGCGCACCATCTTCAACATCCTCGGCCCGCTGACCAACCCGGCCGGGGCGCCGAACACGCTGATGGGCGTATTCCATCCCGACCTCGTCGGCATCCAGGTGCGCGTCATGCAGCAGCTTGGCGCCGACCACGTCATGGTGGTCTGGGGCAAGGACGGCATGGACGAGATCTCGCTCGGCGCCGCCACCCTGGTCGGCGAATTGAAGAACGGCAAGATCACCGAGTACGAAATCCACCCCGAGGACTACGGTCTGGCCATGGTTTCCAACCGCGGCCTGCGCGTCGCCGATGCGGCGGAATCGAAAGCCATGATGTTCGAGGCGCTGGAAAACAAGCCGGGCACGCCGCGCGAGATCGTCACCCTGAATGCCGGTGCCGCGCTGTACACGGCCAACCTCGCCGACTCGGTAGGCAACGGCATCGCCAGGGCCCGCGAGGCCATCGCCAGCGGCGCGGCGCGCAAGAAGCTCGACGACTTCGTCGCCTTCACCAAGAAGTTCGGCTGATGGCCGCCGACATCCTCGAAAAAATCCTTGCCGTAAAACGCGAGGAGGTCGCTGCGGGCAAGTCTGCCAGGCCACTGGCCGCGTTGCGCGCCGAAGCCGAAGCACAGGCGCCGGCAAGAGGCTTTGCTGGCGCAATACTTTCAAGAGTCGGCGCTGGTACTACGGCGAAATGCGCGGCGGTAATCGCCGAAATCAAAAAGGCCAGCCCGTCCAAAGGCGTAATCCGTGCCGATTTCCGCCCGGCGGAGATTGCCGCGGACTACGCGAAGCATGGCGCCGCCTGTCTTTCGGTGCTGACCGACCAGGCCTTCTTCCAGGGCTCGGCCGACTACCTGCGCGCGGCGCGCGCCGCCTGCGCGCTGCCGGTGCTGCGCAAGGATTTCCTGGTCGATCCCTGGCAGGTGTTTGAAGCCCGCGCCATGGGCGCCGACGCCATCCTGCTGATCGTCGATGCGCTCTCGCTGGCACAGATGCAGGAGATGGAAGCCATCGCCTTCGCGCTGGGCATGTCGGTGCTGGTGGAATGCCACGACGCCGCCGAACTGGATATCGCGCTGCAGCTCAAGACGCCGCTGGTGGGCATCAACAACCGCAACCTGCGGACCTTTGAGGTCGATCTCGACACCACGTTGGCGCAGCTCGGCCGCATCCCGGCCGACCGCATCGTGGTCACCGAGTCGGGCATCCTAGCGCCTACTGACGTCGCATTGATGACCGCGCGCGGCGTACGCGCCTTCCTCGTCGGCGAGGCCTTCATGCGCGCGCCGTCGCCAGGCGAAGAGCTGGCGCGACTATTTGCCTAACCCGGATATTTCACCAGCCCCTATGATTTGGGTGGGTAGATATGCTGGACGGGTTGATCGTGATGCGTGTGGAGGCATTTGATCAAATCTTGATCAAATAAGCGAATTTCAGACGGACTTCCCCCAACCCCCGAAGATCAGCATGTCGGGGACGCACTCGGATGTGGCTATGGGGACGCCAAGGCGTTGGCGGCGATGAAGTAGATATCGCGCAACGGATGGTGCGACGCCAGCAGGATGCGAATGCGCCGCGTATTGCGAATCACCGCCGCCCCGATCTTGAGCAGTTTTACGCGGATTGTGGCCGCCGTGGCCTTCGCCAGATCGGTGTGCCGGAGCGCGATCTCGCGCAGGCGTTGCATCAGCGTGTAAGCCAATGCCGAGAACAAGATGCGCAGCCAGTTGGCCAGGAACTTGTGGCAACTGGCGCGCGTGCCGAACAGATCCAGTTGGGTTTCCTTGATCCGGTTCTCGGCCTCGCCCCGCTGGCAGTAGAGGTCGTCATACAGCTCCTCGGCAGGACGGTCGAGGTTGGTCACGATGAAGCGCGGATTGGTGCCTTGGGTACCAAACTCCAGGCGGGTGATCAAGCGCCGCTCGCGATCCCAGCTCTTGGCGGCGTAAGAGAACTGCCGGATCAGTCGCTGCTTGACCCCGGTGTCGTGGAAAGCCTGCGCCATCGTCTGCTCCCAGTCAGCTACGTGGCGATGCAGACGGGCATTCCTCGCCATCCCGATGACGTAGCCCACGGCACGGCGTTCGCACCAGCGAATCAGGCGTTGCCGGCAGAAGCCGGAATCCCCGCGCACAATGATCCGCAGGGCCGGCCAGGTCTGGCGCAGCCGGGTCACGATCAGCTTGATTACGGCGGCCGCATGCTTGGCACCGTCGATCCGGCTGCGGCGCAGGACGCAGGCGAGCATGGCCTTGCCAGCGAACACATACAGGGGCAGGTAGCAGTAGTGGTCGTAGTAGGCGTGGAACTCGGTCTGTTCCTGTTCCCCGTGCAGCGGGATGTCGGAGGCGTCGATGTCCAGCACCAGTTCCTCCGGACAGGTCGCCTGGCTGGCAATGAACTGGTCGATCAGCACCCGGTTCAAGGCCACGATGTCCGATCGCGTGGTCCGCTGTTCCAACCGACACAGGGTCGGGCTGCTGCCCAGTTCATCCGGCCGGCCCACGGCGGTTTGCATCAGCGGATCGTTGCGCAGGGCGGCATGGTCGTTCAGGTCTTCGTACCCGCAGCACAGGGCATACAGTCGTTGGGCGACCAGGTCGCGCATTTCATGCGTGATGCGATCCTGATCCCGTGGGTCGTGCAGTGCTTCCGCTACCGCACGTGACAATCCAATGCGCCGGTCGACTTGCCGCAGCAGCATCAGGCCACCATCGGAACTGAGCGCGCCACCCTCAAAATTCGCCTCAATCGTGCAACGACCCAGGCGCCCAAACTCCATGTCCCCACGCGTACAATTTGGCATCGGCGGAATACTCCGTTAATCCTGTCTCGACACCAGTATTAACGCGCCTCACGGCGATTCCGCCGACCTACTTTCGTGAAATATTCGGGCTAGGCCAGGGTGGCACCAGCCCGGCGCACGCAGGGTCTGCCGCTGCCTGGAGGCATTTCACGGTCTCTGGAACGGATCGTCCGGGCATTCCAACCGCCCCGACACGGCCCAGCGCTCCAGGCGCGGCCAGAGCATCTGAATGCCATCGCCATGGGGCCCCTGCAAACCGTGATCGGCGTCCGGCAGGCGCCAATTGCATAAACGCAGGTGCCGCGCGGCCGGCATCGAGCGCAGGGCAGCATAGGCCTCACGAGGCACCAAGGCGTCGTCGCTTCCCCAGACCCGCAGCACCGGAATGCCGGACGCGGCAAGCACATCGGTAAGCCTCCAGCCGAACAGGTCGCGCCAATAGCGCAGGCTGCGGCCTTCGACAACGGTGTGATCCGGCTGACTCGATGCCGATGTTTCCTTGAGGCGCATCCAGGCCGCGCCCTGGCCCAGTCTTTCGGCTTGCATTTCGCCGGCGACAGCCGGATCGAGCCCCGTTGCCGAGAGCAGCACCATGCCCATGGGATTGGCTACCGCAAGCAGGAGGTAGGGCAGGATCTCAGCTCCCTCGGATATACCGAGCACGATGGTCGGCAAGCTCTTTGCGGCGCCGGAATCCAGTTGCCTCAAGGCGGCCAGCACATCGTCGCGCCAGTTGCCAAGCGCGTCATGACCGACAAACTCCGCTGAACATTCGGCGGGCGCCGGCCCGGCATGCACGTTCGAATACGGCTTGTGCAGCACAATGATCTGCGCCTTTGTCAGCCCGTTGAAATACCTGCCCGCAATCGGCGCGAAACCCGTACATCCCGAACCGGGAATGACGATCAGACGGAACAGTGGGGGACCATCGGCCGGTTCGCGACGCAAGGCAATGATGGGGCGCTCCGGCGAAGCGCCGCTGACTGCCTCTGCACGCCAGCCCGGCGGCATTGCAGTCGGGACTACCCCGCCGGAAGCCGGCTCCCAGGCACTGCAAGCGGTCGCGAGGAGTCCAAGCGCCAAGCATGCTTGCCTGACAGCAAGTAGCGCCAAGCGCGACGACTACTTCAGGACTTGCACCTGCTCACCCGCGGGTTGGACAGCCTGGGGGGCCGCATGCCCGCCGCCGCTCATCTGCGGACGAACCCGGCCGCCCATCGCCGGATCGGACAGGGCAAGCTGATCGACCAACTGTTCGAAGACGTTCTTGGCCAGGGCCTGGGACGTTTCGCGCATCACCTTCGAACGGTTCGGCGGAATGACATCCCCACGACCCGAGAATATCTTGGTTTCGCTGCCCGCGCCCTGGGCCGAGAAGGCCGCCTTGATCTCGTAAGTCTTGGTGTTGATCAGCGAGAAATCCGCCAGCAGGTCAAGGCTGAATTGCCGGGTGGCGCTGCTGGTGCCCTGTAGCGGGGAAACCTCATTACGGAATTCGACGTTCGACAACACGCCGAACAGAACATAGTCGGTGCCCGGGAACTCTCCCTTCTTGATCCGGGCAATGATGTCCTTGACATCGGGCTGCCTGACCGGCTTCGCGATCTTGCCGGTGTTGAGCTGGTTCAAGGCCTGCTCCGCCTTGGTCGGCTGCGGGTCCCCGCCATCGAAGCGCTTGCCCTGGACCAGGCGAAAGGTGGTGCCGCGAAGCAGCGCGCCCTTGATGTCGTTGGAGAAGGAACCCAGTTCGCGGTGATCGATATAGGTATGGGTTCCCGCCACGTAGCTGCCGGTGGTCTGGCTGTCGGTGGTCAGGGTTGCCTTGTTGGCATGGACATTGGATGTTGCCTTGACGGTCACCGCCTCGAAATATTCGGCGACGGTTTGCGAATAGGCGAGGTCAGTCACCGCAATTTTCGGCACGGGCTGGGCCAGCACCGGCGAAGCAATCGCGATTGCGCCGATGATCGGCAGGATGCGGAATAGTCCAGAAAATTTCATGATTGCCTCCGATCAGCGCTTGCTGGTCTTGCGGATTTCCTTTTCGTCCTGCCACTCGATCGTGCCCTCTTCGACATCGAACAGCTTCAGGGTGAATTTGTAGAAAACATCCTTGGTGGTGTTGTTCTGCTTGACGATGCTGGTCAGTTCGCCTTCCATGCTGTACTTGGCCGCCGTCATCTGACCGACCTTGGCGGTGGTCTTGCTCTTGTAGAGCCCGCTCTGGTTCTGCCGTTGCAGCTCGTCGACCCCGGCCTGCATCTCGTTGATGGACCGCGTGAACCTGACCTTGCCCGACTTGACCAGCGCGGTCTGGATCGAGTTCATGACATTGGTGGTATCGACATATTCGCTGGTCTTGTTCTTGACCGTCGAAATGGTCACGGTCGGCCGCCCCTGGAAGATGCCGGTTTCAAGCAGGCTGCCGACCATTTTTTCCGCGATCATCTGCAGGTCGGACGAACCGAACTCGTTGGTCACCAGTTCGACGGACTTGGCATCGCCGTAGTTGACCTGGCGGTCGAAACGCACGACGGGCGACTGGACGCCGGTGGCACACGCCGACAGCAGCAGTGTCGCCGCTAGCGCAAGGATGGACGCTTTGATCATGTCGGGGCTCCCTTTACTGTGACCGGGCGTTCATTTCCTGGCGGAAATCAACGACCGAGGATGGCTGGGCGAGGTTTTCGGCATGGTAGGCGACCTGCCGCTCAAAACGGACCACGGGCGACTGGACGCCGGTCGCGCACGCGGACGCCGCGAGTGACGCCAGGAGGACGAGGATCAGAGGCAACTTGCTCATGGGGAATCTCCGCTTATTGTGTTTCCACGTTCATTTCCAGCCGAAAATCGACGGCCGACGAATGCAGGGCGACGCTCTTCAAGGTCTGGATCTGGTGGCCCAGCACCGTGATCTGCTTCCAGGACTCGCCGTCACCGACCTGGCTGCCGCTGGAGTCGAGCCAGCGGAAGCGGTAGAACACGGTGCGATTCGAATCCGTGGTGTTCTTCATGTCCGCCTGCACCACCATCACGTCGTTGCGGCGGACGATACGCATTTCCGGAATCACAATGTCGTTGGCTTCGCCGCGCAACTGGACCTTCGCCGCCACGGCCGCGGGCGTGCCGGTCGGCGTGCCCGATTGCGCCATCGCGCCCGCCCCAATCATCGCCAACGCGCCGCACAACAGGAAGTGCCTGAGTTTCATCGTTTGCTCCAGTCTCATTTGGTCTTGGTCTGCGCTTCGGGCTTCTTGGCACTGGTTTGGGTCTTCTTCTTCACCGAAACCGCCTTGGACTTCACGGGTTCCGCTGCCGGCGGCGGCGGAGGCGGCTCCTGCGCAGGCAGTTTTCCGAGGCTGCCGACTTCGCCGACCAGGGCCACGGACTCGTAGAACCGCAGGGGCACGACCGCGTACTGGCCATCGATCTTGACCGTGCCGAAGTCACGTCCGTCGACGCTGATCTTGTGCTCGCCGGGCGGCAAATGGGCACGGGCGACATAAACCCGCTCCGGCAACATGCGCCACAAGCGATCGTCGGCGTTTTCAGTGACCGCCGAGGCAACGCTGCCGAGTATGGAACCAAACATCCCGGCGTTCTTTGCCAGCTCGTCCTGTATCAGACCCTTGGCGATCGCGCGCGTCACGCCGCGCAGGACGATCCCCGGCATTTCATCCTTCAGCGCCCGCCGCGCCATGACATTGAGGTCCACCACGTTGCCCAGCGGCAGCTCCCTGTCGCCGACCTTGAGCGTCGAAAGCTGGGGCGATTTGGAAGGATCGATCACCGGATAGGAAATGCTCACGGTGCGGAATCCGCTGCTGACCGGGATCGGAATCGTGAATCCCTTGGGTACCCTGGCCGGGGCGGTGCCGAACTCGACGAGGAACAACACGTCGCTCTGGCGCTGCTTCCGCTTCCAGGTCACACCGGTGCGGTCGTCGAGCCCGCGCAGGCCTTCTTCAAGCACGGCGACGCCGGGACGCAGCTCGATGGCTTTGCGGTAACCCGGCGCGGCAAGACCGCCTTCGTTGAGCGCCTCGTACAGAAAGCCGGCGAAATAATGGCTGAGCGCGTTCTGGTAGCCATTCTTGAGTGCCAGCACTTCCGGATCGTTGAGGGTCTCGACCGGATAGCCGTTCAGTTCGGTGCTGGTGGTTTTGGCGCCCTTGGACTTGGCTTCCTCCTCGGCCGTCGAAGTCTCCTTGGAACGAAACTCGGAAATGACGGCCTCGCGCTCGTGGGTACGCTTGACGTCAACCCGCGCCTTGTCGAAATCGGACAGCCCGATCCGGTTCATTGCGATGCGCGTGGTCAGCCAGACCTTCTCGTAATCCTGCCCTTCGTATTCCTTCAGGCGCTCGCTGATGAGTGCCGCGCCGACGTATCCGAGGAGTCGCTGCGGATCGGTCTTGGCGGCCTCTTCCCATTCATTGACCTTGACGTCGGCCAGCAGGAAAGCATCGGTACTCGAAGCATATTGGCGATCAAGGCGCAGCAACTCGCCGCGCTCCATGTTGTACAGAAGTTCCTTTTTATTGTCCGCCGACGGGTTGCGCTGATCGAGTTGGGCCAGGGCCGCCTTGAAGTCTCCGGCCGCGCCGCTGGCCTTGACCATGGTTGCCGTTTCGTTGTGGCTTTGCATGGCGACGCAACCGCCAAAAACCAAGGGGGCAAGCAATGCCAGCGGGGAAAAATACCTGTTTCTCATGGAGGGGCCCATTCGCGAAAACCATCAAGGGGAGGCGACCGTGGTGAAACCAATCGCAGCGCGGCATCCTGCCTCGAAACATCGCGAATTTCAATACCCAGGCGCGACTTCTTTCCCGGAAGTACGCCGAATGGCATAGGCCCTTCCGCGACGCCGCTGTTCAGGCGCAGCTATTGCCAGTGGATTCCTTGACACCCAGCTTCTTCAGAATCGAGTCCAGCGGACAGAATTTGGTGAAGCCGCTCTGGAACAGGTTGGCGCCGACGAAGGCGGTGAACCACAGCCAGGACAGCTTGCTCATGTCCACTTGTCCCATGACGTGGGCGAGGACCAGCGAGGTCAGGATGAAAAATCCGGCGATGATGCGAACGAATTGATTGACGGTCATGTGAAGCTCCTCTATTGGGGTTTGGCGATGCGGTCTTGCATCACCGCGTAATACAGAACCGGAATCACCACCAGCGTCAGCAGGGTGGAGACGAAGATGCCGAAGATCAGCGATAGCGCGAGCCCGGCGAAGATCGGGTCATCGACGATGAACAGCGCGCCGAGCATGGCCGCCAGCCCGGTCAGCACGATGGGCTTGGCGCGCACCGCGGCGGCCTGGATCACGGCTTCGGCGAAGTCCATGCCGCCGGCCACCTGTTCGTTGATGAAATCCACCAGCAGGATGGAATTGCGCACGATGATGCCGGCCAGGGCGATCATGCCGATCATCGACGTGGCTGTGTATTGCGCGCCGAAAATCGCATGCCCGGGCATCACGCCGATGATGGTGAGCGGGATCGGCGCCATGATGATCAGCGGCACCAGGTAGCTCTTGAACTGCGCAACCACCAGCAGGTAGATCAGGATCAGGCCGACGGCATAGGCCGCGCCCATGTCGCGGAAGGTCTCGTAGGTCACCTGCCATTCGCCGTCCCACTTGATCGAGTACTGCGCGTAGGGGTCCTTCGGCTGCTTGAAGAAGTATTCGCCCAGCGTGCCGCCCTGCGGCAGTTTCATGTCGGCCAGCTTGTTGCGGATGTCGAACATGCCGTAGAGCGGCGAATCGAGCTTGCCGCCCATGTCGCCGGTGACGAAGACCACCGGCAGCAGGTCCTTGTGGTAGATCACCTTCTCGCGCAGCAGGCGCTTGATTTCGACCACTTCGGACACCGGCACCAACTGGCCTTCCCGGCTGCGCAGCTTGAGCTTGAGCAACTGGTCGATGTTGTTCTGGCGTTCGGCCGGCAGCACGATGCGCACCGGGATTTCGTACTTGGCGTCACCGTCGTGCACCGGCGTCACGTCCTCGCCGGAGAGACCCATGCGCACCACCTCGACCACGTCCTTCTGCGCCACGCCGAGCAGCGCCGCCTTGGCCTGATTCACGCGCAGCACCAGCTTTTCCGCGTCCTCGTCCACCGTGTCGTCGACGCCGATGATGTCGGCCGTGCCCTCAAAGGCAGCGCGCACCTGCTTCGCCACCGCGATCTGGCCCGGGTAATCGGGACCATAAACCTCCGCGACGATGGGCGACATCACCGGCGGGCCGGGCGGCACTTCGACGATCTTGGCATTGCCGCCATGCTTCTTGGCCACGGCGACCACGCGCTCGCGCACCCAGACGGCAATCTCGTGGCTCTGCCGGTCGCGGTGCTTCTTGTCCACAAGGTTCACCTGGATATCGCCCATTTCCGGCGCGCTGCGCAAGTAGTACTGGCGCACAAGGCCGTTGAAGTTGATCGGCGCGGCGGTGCCGGCATAGGCCTGGTAATCGGCAACCTCGGGCACCTGGGCGATCTCGGCGGAGATTTCGCGCAATACCTTGGCGGTTTCCTCCAGCGGCGTGCCGACCGGCATGTCGAGCACGATCTGGAATTCGCTCTTGTTGTCGAAGGGCAGCATCTTCAGCACCACCAGCTTGAAGAAGCCTAGGCTGACCGAGGCCAGGATCGCCACCAGCACGCCTATCCACAACTTGCGCCGCGCGGCCTTGCCGGTATGCGGATCCAGCAATGGCGTCATGATGCGGCGGAACAGGCGATCCGAAAAAGGGGCCTGGTTCGATTTTTGTGTATCTGAAAAATCGAGCCTGGCCCCTTTTTCGTGGTGCGCGGCCGGCTTCATTAGCTTCAAGGCCAGCCAGGGCGTGATGACGAAGGCAATCGCCAGCGAGATGAACATGCCCATCGAGGCATTGATCGGGATAGGGCTCATGTAGGGCCCCATCAGGCCGCTGACGAAGGCCATCGGCAGCAGCGCCGCGATCACGGTAAAGGTGGCCAGGATCGTCGGGCCGCCGACTTCATCGACTGCGGGGGGGATGATTTCCCAAAGCGGCTTGTCCGGATGCAGCAGGCTCCAGCGATGGATGTTTTCCACCACCACAATGGCGTCGTCCACCAGGATGCCGATGGAGAAGATCAGCGCGAACAGCGAGACGCGGTTCAGCGTGAAGCCCCAGGCCCAGGAAGCAAACAAGGTGGCCGCCAGGGTCAGGGTCACCGCCGCGCCGACGATCACCGCCTCGCGTTTGCCAAGGGCGAACAGCACCAGCAGCACGACGAAAGCGGTGGCGAAGACCAGCTTGCCGATCAGCTTCTGCGCCTTGTCGGTGGCGGTGGCGCCATAGTTGCGCGTCACCGAGAACTCGACACCCTCGGGGATCACCGTGCCGCGCAGGGCCTCGGCGCGCGCGATCACCGATTCGGCGACATCGGCGGCATTGACGCCCGGCTTCTTCGACACCGAGAGCGTCACCGCCGGCGATTCACCCTGTTTCGTGCCGTGCCAGACATAGCGCGAGGGCTGGTCGGGACCGTCGATCACCTGCGCGACGTCGGCCAGGTACACCGGCTTGCGTTCATGGACACCGACCACCAGGCGCTTCACGTCGGCGGCGGATTCGATGTAGGTGCCGGTCTGCACCAGCAGCTCCTTGTTGCCGGAAACCAGGGCGCCGGCCGGCTGCGAGGCATTCGACACCTGCAAGGCGGCCTTGAGGTCCTGCGCCGTGATGCCGTGGGCGTTCATTCGGTCGGCATCCATGACGACTCGGATCACGTGACCGGGGCCGCCGATGGTGGCGACGTCGCGCGTGCCGGGAATGCGCTTCAGGTCGATCTCGGCGGCGCGCGCCACCTGCTGCATCTCGAAAGCCGACTTCATGGGATCGGCACTGTGGAAGCTTAGCGTCACGATCGGCACGTCGTCGATGCCCTTGGGCTTGACGATGGGGTCAAGCACGCCGAGATTCGGCGAGAGCCAGTCCTTGTGCGAATTGATGGTGTCGTAGAGCCGCACCAGCGCCTGGATCGGGTCCTCGCCGACTTCGTACTGCACGGTGATCACCGCCATGCCGGGGCGCGACACCGAATACACATGTTCGATGCCGGCGATGCGCGACAGCACCTGCTCGGCCGGCCGCGCCACCAGCGCCTCGACATCGCGCGCCGCGGCACCCGGGAAGGGCACGAAAACGTTGGCCATGGTGACATTGATCTGCGGCTCTTCCTCGCGCGGCGTGACCAGCGTCGCGCCTATGCCCAACAGCAGCGCGATCAGCGCGATCAGCGGCGTCAGCGAGTTGCGCAGGAAGTAGTCGGCGATGCGGCCGGAGATACCCAAACCCGTGCCCATGGGCTGCCCCGGCTTATCGCGCGGCGGCGGAAGCCGCCTTGAGTTCGATGCCGGCCTTCAAGGGTGTCAGGCTGACGCGCTCACCGGAACTGAGTCCCGCCAACACCTCCAGTTCGCCACCGGCCACGGCTTCGCCCAGGCGCACCTGGCGCAGCTTGGCCGCGCCCTTATCGTCGATCACATAGACGGCGGTGACTTCGCCACGGCGCAACACGGCGGCCGGCGGCACGGTGAGCTTCTTCGCCTGGCCGATGGTGAAATGTGCCCGGGCGTAGGCGCCGGGCACCACGCCCTCGACGTTGTCCGCCAGGTATAGGCGTGCGGTCGCCGTGTGGCTGCGCGGGTCCACGGTCGGCAGGATCTCGATGCGCTGCACGTCGATCCAGCGGCCGCTCTCGGGCAGTTCGATCCGCGCCTTGGCGGATTTCCTGATTTCCGCAAGCTTGTATTGCGGCAGGCTGGCGATCACGCGCAGCCCCTTGGGGTCGTAGATCGTGATCAGCGGCTTGCCCGGCGTCGCCATCTCGCCGGCCTCGGTGTGGCGCTGGGCGACGATGCCGGCGATGGGCGCAGTGACCGTGCCGTGAGACAGCCCGGCACCCGAACTCGACGCAGCGCCCTCGGCCGCCTTGTAGGCCGCCGCCGCCTGGTCCAGCGCGGCCTGGCTGACGAACTTCTGCGCGTGCAGGTTTCTGGTCCGCTCGAAGGCGGCTCGCGCCTGGGCCAGCGCGGCCTTGGCCGCCGCGTCCGAGCCAGCAGCCTCGCGCGCATCGATGCGCATCAGGAGTTCGCCCGACTTGACCCGCTGGCCGGCATCGGCGCGCACTTCCAGCACCCGTCCCGCCACCTGCGCGGCCACCGTGGCCTGGCGCACGGCCTCGACCGTGGCTTCGACGGGAAAGGCAAGATCGACCTCGCGCGCCTGCACCACGACGCTCGCCGGCGCACCGGCCTGATTTGGCTCGGCGGCGGAAGAAAAACTCGCCGGCAATGCGCCGGCGAGAAAGGCAAGGGCGGAGAGGAGGAGAGTGCCCTTGCGGGGAAGGCGGATAGCTTCGTTCATGAATATCAGTATATGCTTATATATGAGAATTTCAAGTTTAATTTCGGTTACCCTGCCTCTTTCAAGAGTCGGCAACCCGGCGCCAATTCCACAATCCGATTATTGCCAATTGACCGGAGTCAACGACTCACCCGTCTGCGACACGGCATCGTGCGCCCTCGGAAATATTCGTGTTTCGTTTAAATATCAACCATATATAGGGGAGATGATGAATAGCAAGCTTATACCGTTTCGTCGCGCAGGCTTTGCCTTGGCCTTGGCCTTGCCGCTGAGCCTGGGCATTGCCGTGGCACAGGATCGTGCCAAGCCGGGCGTGACCGCGACCGAAATGCAGTACCAGGCGGGCGATTCGCCCCTGGGCAAGGTCGAGATGCACCAGAACGTCAATCCCAAGGCGCCGCCGATGACCAAGGTCGAATTCGACCAGGCCAAGGAAATCTACTTCCAGCGCTGCGCCGGCTGCCACGGCGTGCTGCGCAAGGGCGCCACCGGCAAGCCGCTGACCACGGACAAGACGCTGGAATCGGGCACCGAATACCTCAAGGTCTTCATCAAGTACGGCTCGCCGGCCGGCATGCCCAACTGGGGCACCTCGGGCGAACTGACCGACGCCCAGGTCGACCTGATGGCGCGCTACGTCCAGCAGGAGCCGCCGACGCCGCCGGAATGGGGCATGAAGGAAATGATGGCCTCGCTCAAGGTCAGCGTTCCGCCGAGCCAGCGCCCGACGAAGAAGATGAACAATCTTGATCTCGACAACCTGTTCTCCGTCACGCTGCGCGACGCGGGCGAGATCGCGCTGATCGATGGCGCCACCAAGAAGATCGTCAAGATCCTCAAGACCGGCTACGCGGTGCATATCTCGCGCATGTCGAAGTCCGGCCGCTACCTTTACGTGATCGGCCGCGATGCCCGCATCAACCTGATCGACCTGTGGATGACGGAGCCGACCAACGTCGCCGAAATCAAGGTCGGCCTCGAAGCGCGCTCGGTGGAGACCTCCAAGTACAAGGGCTACGAGGACAAGTATGCGATCGCCGGCACCTACTGGCCGCCGCAGTTCGTGATCATGGAAGGCGACACGCTGAAGCCGCTCAAGATCGAATCGACCCGCGGCATGACGGTGGATACGCAGGAATACCATCCGGAACCGCGCGTGGCCGCCATCGTCGGCTCGCACTTCAACCCGGAGTTCATCGTCAACGCCAAGGAAACCGGCAAGATCCTGGTGGTCAATTACAAGGACCTGAACAACCTGAAAATCACCAGCATCAACGCCGCCCGCTTCCTGCATGACGGCGGCTTCGATTCCACCGGCCGCTACTTCATGGTTGCCGCCAACGCCTCGAACAAGATTGGCGTGGTCGACACCAAGGAAGACAAGCTGGCCGCGCTGGTCGATGTCGGCAAAATCCCGCACCCCGGTCGCGGCGCCAACTTCGTGCATCCGAAGTTCGGTCCGGTCTGGGCCACCAGCCACCTCGGCGACGAGACCGTGAGCCTGATCGGCACCGATCCCAAGAAGCACAAGGAAAACGCCTGGAAGGTGGTGCAGACGATCAAGGCCCAGGGTGGCGGCTCGCTGTTCATCAAGACCCATCCGAAGTCGAAGAACCTGTGGGTCGATACGCCGCTGAACCCCGAAGCCAAGGTCAGCCAGTCAATCGCCGTATTCGACATCAACAACCTGGAAAAGGGCTTTGAAGCCCTGCCGATCGGCGACTGGGCCGGCATCAAGGACGACGGCGCGCGCCGCATCGTTCAGCCCGAGTACAACAAGGCCGGCGACGAGGTATGGTTCTCGGTGTGGAGCGCCAAGGACAAGACCTCGGCCCTGGTTGTGGTCGATGACAAGACACGCAAGCTCAAGGCCGTGATCAAGGATCCGAAATTGATTACCCCCACGGGCAAGTTCAACGTGCACAATACGCAACACGACGTGTATTGACGGGATCGACAACCGGTATCCCGGCACGGGATACCGGTTGCCACCCACCCCTGGATCGCGAAGGCACATGAAAGACCCATTGTCGTCACGGATCACACGCAACTTCCGCAAGTTCCTCGGCGAACTGCCGCTGTTCGCCGGCCTTGCGCCCGAACTCCTCGACGAGTTGGCACACGGCACCTGCAACGTCATCTACCAGAAAGGCCAGCCGATCTTCCGCTCCGGCGATACGGCAAACCAACTGTACGCGGTCGTGTCCGGTCAGGCCAAACTGTCCCTCGGTTGCCGGCGCGGCAACGAGCGCGTCCTGGAACTGATCGACCCCGGACAGATCTTCGGCCAGGCCGAGCTGTTCGTACCTGGACCCTACGTGGTATCCGCCCACGCGGCAAAGACCTCGCATGTCCTGGCGATCCGACGCGACGCGCTGTTCCGCGTCATGGGCAGCGACCCGCGGGTAGCGCGGCGGGTCATCGAAATTCTGGCGCGGCGCCAACTTGAAACCGAGGCGGACCTCATCGCGCAGAATTCCTGGACGCCCGGGCAACGCCTGCTGGGCTACCTGCTGGAACTCGCCGGACCACGACGCGACACCACCGGCGAAACCACCGTCACTCTGGAGACGAGCAAGAAGGTGCTTGCCTCCCGCTTCGACATGCAGCCCGAAACGCTCTCGCGCAACCTGCGCGACCTCAGCGAGGCCGGCTTGATCGTGGTCGAACGCAACCGCGTCACCCTGCGCAACGGCGAAATCGAGCGCCATTTCCTGACCCACCCGGACCCGCGCCTGATGGACATGGACAGCGTGCGTCGCGTCTGCAACACGCCCCATCCCCGAAGCCAGCCCGACGATTCTGGGCGCGGCGGGGCTTCGTGGTCGCAGTGCGGCTGGATCAACGGCGCCGGACGCCAGCGCGCCCTGTCGCAGCGCATGGCCAAATCATGGCTGATGCTTGAGCAAGGCCTGCTGGCGCGCCAGTCGCGGCAGATACTCGGACAGTCGGTAAAGCTGTTCGACAGCCGCCTGGGTGAGCTCGAAGCGCAGACCGCCGGCACCGAGAGCCATGCAAGCTGGACCGAACTGGCGAAGCTCTGGCCGCGTTATCGCGAGCTGCTGGATGGCCCACCCAGTTCCGCCGACGCGCACGAACTGTTCGCCATCAACGAGGACGTCCTCAATGCCGCCGACGTGCTGGCGGGAACCCTCGCCCGCAGCGAGGGCACGCGCAAGGGCCAGTTGATCAACCTCGCCGGCCGCGGGCGCATGCAGTCGCAGCGCGCGGCAAAGTTCTTCATGTTTCGCCACCTCGGGATCCGCACCGCCAATTGCGGGTCGCGCCTGGACGAAGCGAGCGAGGAATTCTCCAAGGTACTCGGCCAGATCAGGGCCGCCGCCACCGACTCACCCGGATTGATGGCCCGACTCGAATCCTCGACCAACCTGTGGACGCTGTACCGGGAGTCGATGGAAATACGCGATCCGGCGGAGTTTCCCCAAGTGGCACGCAAGGTGTTCCGAATCAGTGAAGACCTGCTGAACCGGACGGACGCGATGGTCGAACTCTGCGTCGGCTTGCCGGAAGTCAACGACGGCCCGGCATTGGTGGAGCTCCAGCCCGCCTGAACCCCCGCTATGGCGTCGCCGGCTGCGCATTCATCGCGTAGTCGGCCATCGCCGCAAGCACCGAGTCCACCTCGCCCACCGGCGCAGCCAGATCGATATGCAGTCCGGCATGGCGATCCATGGCATCGGCCGCCAGGCGCGGCAGGTCCTTTTTCACGTGGCTGCCGGCGGCCATGAAAATGGGCACAACGACGATGTGCGTGGCACCCTGATCGACGAGGCAGGCCACGCCTTCCTCGAAACTCGGCCGCATCAGTTCAAGGAAGCCGGGCTCGACCAGCGCCCGAGGGTCGCGCAGCTTGATCGCATCGCGTATGCGCTGGAAGGGCTGGGCCCACTCCGGGTTGCGCGCGCCGTGACCGTAAAGCAGGATGGCTTTCATTTCTTGACCTGAGAGTAAATGTTGCGACAGCCGGTTTCGCGCACGAAGAGCACCGCGATCCAGCCGGCGACGGCGGATGCCGTCATCAACAGCAGCCCATTGTGCCAGTCCGCCGCCGAATAGATGCGTACGCCGGCCTCGACGCGGCCGTCCCAGGTACGTTCCATGAGCCAGCCGACCGCCGGCTGCAGGATCGCCGGGCCGAAGAACACGCCGACATTCACCACGCTGGTGGCCATGCCTGACAGCAGCGGCGGATTGACTTCCTTGGCCGCCGCCCAGGACAGGGTCAGTCCGGCCGTCGCCAGCCCCATCGCCGTGCATAGCGAATAGGTCATCCAGCCAGCCTGCATTGCACCGGACAGCCACAGGCCCCAACCCAGCGCGTGGACGCCGGACACGACCAGCATCACCGGCTTGCGGCGTCCGATGCGGTCGGAGACATTGCCCCAGAGCATCGAGCCGATGGCGAAGCCGACGAAGTAAATGCTCACATGGTTCGACGCCTCGGCGCGGTTGATGCCATGGATCTGGGTGAGGTAAGGCACGGCCCACAGCCCGGCGAAGGCAAAAAAGGCGCCGGCGAGCCCGGCGTTGGCGAAAAAGCCGGGCCAGGTGGCGCGGTTCTTCATCACTGTCAGCAGGCCGGTGAGCCAGGCCGTGCGATCGACCTTGCCGGCAGGGGTGTCGAGCACCCAGGCGCGGGCGGCAAATGCCATCAGCACCGAGAGTATCCCCACCACGACGAACACCGGGCGCCAGCCCGCGGCCTGGGTGGCCCAGGCCAGCGGCGCGCCGGCGAGTATCGAACCGGCGTTGCCGATCAGCATGCACAGGCCGGTGATGGAGGCAAAGCGGCGCTCGTCGTAGCCCAGCGCGATCAGCTTGAGCATGGCGATGAAGGCGACGCTGACACCGAGGCCGACCAGGGTGCGGCCGGCAAAGGCCAGTTCGAAGCTCGGCGCCAGGCCAAACAGGAGCGCGCCGATGCCCGCCACCAGCCCGCCCCAGAACAGGATGCGGCGCGGCCCCAGGGTGTCGGAAAGCACCCCGGTGGGGATCTGCATCAGCGTATAGACGTAGAAATAGGTCGCCGCCAGGCTGCCGAGCTGGGCGCCGCCGATGGTGAAGGTGGCTTGCAGGTCGCCCGAAATCGCCGCCGGCGCCACGCGATGGAAGAAGGACAGCAAATAGGCCGCGACGGCCACGCCGAGGCCGAGCAGCACATGCTGGCGAGTGGCCGTCATTTCCAGACTTCGGTATTGACCAGGTTCGGCGGGCGCTGCCCGGAGAGCGCGGCAATCAGGTTGTTCGCCGCCGTCATCGCCATGGCCAGGCGCGTGGCGCGCGAGCTGGAGCCGATGTGCGGCGTCAGCGTGACATTGTCGAGTTCGAGGAAGCCCGGATTCAGCGCCGGCTCGCCCTCGAACACATCGAGCGCGGCACCCGAGAGTCGGCGCTGGCGCAACGCCGAGATCAGCGCGGCGTCGTCGACGATGCCGCCGCGGGCGACATTTATCAGGTGCGCCGTCGGCTTCATCAGCGCCAGTTCGGCGGCGCCGATGATGTGGTGGCTCGCGGGCGAATAGGGCAGCAGCAGCACCAGGAAATCCGCCTCGCGCAGCAGCGTCTCCTTGTCCACCCAGGTGGCGCGGCAGGCGGCCTCCTTTTCGGCCGGCAGGCGCGAACGGTTGTGGTAAATCACCCGCATGTCGAAGCCCAGTGCGCGCCGCGCCACCGCCTGGCCGATGCGCCCCATGCCGAGGATGCCCAGCGTGGCGTGGTGCACGTCCGTGCCCAGCCAATCCATCATGCGAAAGCCCTTCCAGTGCCCGGCGCGCAGCCAGTGCTCCGAGGTCTGGATGTGGCGCGCGGTGGCCATCAGCAGGGCCCAGGCGAGGTCCGCCGTGGTGTCGTCGAGCACGCCCGGCGTGTTGGTCGCCATGATGCCGGCGCGGGTGCAGGCGGCGAGGTCGATGTTGTTGTAGCCGACGGCGAAATTGCACACCGCCTTCAAGTGCGGCGCGGCGGCGATCACCTCGGCGTTCACCGGATCGCTGACCGCCGTCATCACGCCCGCCTTGTCGGCCAGCCGCCGCTTCAGGCCGTCGACGCCGAGAATGACATCGGCCTGGTTGTCGTCCACCTCGAAATGCGGCCGCAGGTGCTCGAGCACCTCGGGGAAGACTTCACGGGCCACCAGGATTCTCGGCTTCATGGGCATTGCTCAGTTACCGTAAAGCACCCGCGGCAGCCACATGCCGATGTCGGGGAAGATGTAGAGCAGCGCCAGCGCCACCACCTGGATGCCCATGAAGGGCAGCATGCCGGCAAATATCTGGTTCAGCGTCACATGCGGCGGCGACACGCCCTTGAGGTAGAAGGCCGCCATCGCCACCGGCGGCGAGAGGAAGGCCGTCTGCAGGTTGAGCGCCACCAGCAGGCCGAAGAACAGCGGATCGATGTGGAAGTGCGCCAGCAGCGGGATGAAGATCGGCATGAAGATGACGATGATCTCGGTCCATTCCAGCGGCCAGCCGAGGATGAAGATGATGAACTGGCTGAGCAGCATGAATTGCAGCGGTGTCAGGTTCATCGACAGCACCCATTTCTCGACCAGGTCCTGGCCGCCGAGCAGGGCGAAAGCCGCCGAAAAAATCGAGGAGCCGACGAACAGCCAGCACACCATGGCCGAGGTTTTCGCCGTGAGGAACACCGATTCCTTGATCACGCCGAAATTGAGCTGCTTGTAGGCGGCGGCAAGGATGAAGCCGCCGGCCGAGCCGATCGCCGCCGCCTCGGTCGGCGTCGCCAGGCCGAAGACGATGCTGCCCAGCACGGCGAGGATCATGATCGCCAGCGGGAAAAACGAGGACAGCAGCATCTTGAATATTTCCAGGCGGACGAAGGTGAAGATGGCGTAAAAACCGATCGCGGCAATCACGCTGACGCCGAGCATCACCCAGTACCAGGTCGGCACCGGCAGGCGCTCCTGCTCCTCGGCTGTTATTCCTCCGGCAGACCCGGGGGTGGCATCCCCGGCAGTCGGCGCCGGCGATACGGCGACCGCTTGCGCAGGAACGGCTTCCCTGGCCACCGCGGGCTCCTTGCCACCGTCGGCGGGAGGCTCCTTGACACCCTCCGCCGGCGGTTCCTTGACGCCGTCGCCTGCGTCCTCGGCCGGTGGCTCCTTGACCCCCTCGGCCTCCTCCTCCGGTTCGGCCACGCCCTCGGCCTTGGGTTCCTCCACACCGCCTTCCCCGGCCGCCGCCTGGTCGGCGCCGCCACCGCCCATTTCCACCAGCCCGGCGGTTTCCACCTTCACTTCGGGCTTGGTCGAAACATGCCACATGAAACCGAGGAACAGCACCAGGGTAATCGCCGGCAGCAGGGCGATGAAGCCCTGCCGGGCGATCTCGCCACCACCGATGCCCAGGTTGCGCGAGCCCTTGAGCGCACCGATCAGGCCGGGCACCACCCGGTGGCTGATCTGGTTGCGCATTTTCTCGTTGGCCGGCGGCAAATCGATATGGCGTTCTTCCATCGACAGGGGCGGCGCCAGCTCCGGCTTGAGCTTGGCGAGGATGACCACGTAAAGGATGTAGAGGCCGGCCAGCATGAGGCCGGGGAAAAAGGCCCCGGCGTAAAGCTGCACCACCGAAACACCCGCCGTTGCGCCATACACGATCAGCATCACCGAGGGCGGGATCAGGATGCCGAGGCAGCCGCCGGCGGTGATCACGCCTGCCGACAACCTTATGTCATAGCCCGACTTCAGCATCGCCGGGAAGGCCAGCAGGCCCATCAGCGTGACCACGGCGCCGACGATGCCGGTGGCGGTGGCAAAGATGGCGCAGGTAACCAGGGTTGCCACCGCCAGCGAGCCGGGCACCCGCGCCAGCGAGAGCTCCAGCGAGCGGAACAGCTTGGCGATCAGGTTGGCGCGCTCGACCAGGTAGCCCATGAAGACGAACAGCGGGATCGAGATCAGCACGTCGTTGCTCATCACCGCGTAGGCGCGCTGCACCATGAGGTCCAGCGTCTGGCGCACGGCGATCTCCGGGTTGCCGCTGCGGTAGGCGAACCAGGCGAAGATCACGCCCATGCCCATCAGGGTGAAGGCCGTGGGAAAGCCGAGCATGATCGCCACCACCACCAGCGAGAGCATCAGCAGGCCGAGGTGTCCATTGGAGAGATTGCCCCAGGGCATGAAGATCGCGGTGACGAGCAGGATTGCCGCCATCAGGCTGAAGCCGAACCACAGGTCCTTCTTGATCTTCATTTCGCCGTCCCGTCGATTTCCCGATGGGCGGTTTCCTGGGCGACGACGAACTGGTCCAGCGCGGCGATGTCCTCGTCCCTGACGTGCACCATCTCCTTCAGTTTCTCGACGTCGACTTCCTCGACGTCATGCTCGCGCGAGGGCCACTCGCCATCGCGGATGCAGATCACGCAGCGGACAATCTCGACCATGCCCTGCAGCAGCAGGCCGAAGCCGGCGGCGGGGATCACGAACTTGAAGGGATACAGCGGCAGCGGGTCCGGCGAGAAGGTCTGCTCGCGGATCGCCAGCGATTCGTTGGCGTAGATCCATCCGGCGTAGGACAGCGCGAAGATGCCGGGCAGGAAGAAGACGATGTAGAGGACCAGGTCCCAGATCGCCTGGGTGCGTGGCTCGAAAAAGCTGTAGAGCACGTCGCCGCGCACGTGGCCTTCCTTGGAGAGCGTATAGGCGCCGGCCATCATGAACAACACGCCGTACAGCATGATCTGGGCATCCTGCACCCAGGCGTGCGGCACGTTCAGCACGTAGCGTGAGAAGACCTCCCAGGAAATCAGCGCGGTCAGCACGACGATGGACCAGGAAAACACCTGGCCGGCCAGCGTGGACGCCCTGTCCACCCAGAGCAAGGTCTTTTGCATGCGCGCCCTCCCCTCCATGAAAAACGGCCGGCCGGCGAACAACCGGCCGGCCGCCCATGCTACCGTGCTCAGGCCTTCTTGGCGGGCGCCTTCTTGGCGGCGAAGAAGTGGTTATAGGCCATCTTGTAATCGACATTGGTGTCGTTCTGCCAGCGGCAGGCGCGCTGCGCAAAGCCGCGCATCGATTCGAGCACCTTCTTGAAGGCCGGGTTGTCGGCGCTCTTGGCGGCGATGATCTTGTCCCAGGAGGCGAGCTGAGCCTTGAGGATGGCGTCCGGCGTCTTCCAGAACTTGACCCCCTGCTTCTCCTGCATCTCGATGTAGTCTTTCGAGTAGCGGTCGATCGCCTTCCAGCTCATGTCGGCCGAGGCGGCCTGCACGGCATAGTCGATGATCGATTTCATGTCCGCCGGCAGTGCGTCGTAGCGCTTCTTGTTGAACAGGATCTCGAAGTTTTCCGAGCACTGGTGGAAGCTTTGCAGCATGCAGTGCTTGGCCACATCGGGGAAACCGAGCAGGCGGTCGCTGGATGCGTTGTTGAACTCGGCGGCGTCGATCAGGCCGCGGTCCAGCGCCGGCACGATCTCGCCGCCGGGCAGCGGATTCACCGCCAGGCCCATGTCCTTGTACATGTCGACGGCGAGGCCGACGGTGCGGAACTTCATGCCCTTGATGTCGGCCACCTTGGTGACCGGCTTCTTGAACCAGCCAAAGGGCTGCGTCGGCATCGGCCCGTAGATGAAGGACTGGACGTCGAGGTTGAGGCTCTTGTAGATATCGTCGAGCATCTGCTTGCCGCCGCCGTAGTTGTGCCAGGCCAGGACCATGTTCGGGTCCATGCCGAAGGCCGGGCCGGAACCCCACAGCGCCACGGCGGAATTCTTGCCGTACCAGTAGGCGACCACGCCGTGGCCGCCATCGAGCGTGCCCTTGGATACGGCGTCGAGCAGTTCGAAGGCCTTGACCACGGCGCCGGCCGGCAGCACCTCGATCTTGAGGCGGCCGCCGGACATGTCATTCACCTTCTTGGCGAAGTCGAGTGCGTACTCGTGGAAGATGTCCTTGGCCGGCCAGGTGGACTGCCAGCGCATGGTGATCGGCGATTGCGCCACCGAAATCATCGGGAAGCCGGCGGTCACGGCACCGGCGGTGCCGGTCGCGGCGGCGGCAAGGAATTTGCGACGGGAAGGCTGCGGCTGCTTGGTATCGGACATGGTCTCCTCCAGTGGGAATGTTTGATAGCCGGCAACTTCTGAACTGTGCCGTGCGGGTGCAGTCTGGGTGCCCGTTGCCGGACACGGCGATTGGCCGGGTCACTTTACCAGAAAGGGAATTTGTCTGACAATAGGACAACAACTTTCCGCCGCCATGCCCGCCAACACTCAAGCCCTTGCCGATCCCGGCAGCGAACTCGCCCGCATCGCGCGCCCCCTGCGGCTTTCCGAGGAGGTTTCGGGCGACCTGCAGCGCCGCATCGGGCGCGGCGACTTGCGCCCGGGAGACCGCCTGCCGACCGAAAAGGCGCTGGGCGAAGCCTTCGGCGTCAGCCGCGCGGTGGTGCGCGAAGCCATCGCCCGGCTCAAGGCCGACGGCCTGATCGAAACCCGCCAGGGCTCGGGCGCTTTCGTCGTCGACGCGCCCAAGGCAATCAACCTGCGCTTCTGGAAGGGCGCCGGGCCCGAGCTGTCGGAACTGCGCGACATTTTCGAGCTGCGGGTGATGGTCGAAAGTGCGGTAGCCGCCCTGGCCGCGCAGCGACGCAAGACCGCGGACCTCAAGGCCATGGCCGGCCACCTCGCGGCGATGGATGCCGCGATTCAATCCGGCGCGGACGGCGCCGAAGCGGACGACGACTTCCACATCGCCATGGCGCGGGCCACGCGCAACGCCTACGTCGGCCGCCTGGTCGAATTCCTCGGTCGCCACTTCTCGGATTCGCGCAAGCTGGCCTGGCACGGCATGCGCCGCCAACTGGCCCATCCCGAGGAAGCCCAGCGCGAGCACCTCGCCTTGTTCGACGCCATCTCCCGCGGCGACGCCGAAGCGTCCCGGCATTGCGCCCGGGAGCACCTGCGCGGCACCGCCGGCCGCCTCGGCATCAAGCTGGCGCTGGACCTCGACGGCGCGCCGCTCACCGCCGGCAAGCCGCGCAAGCGTTAAACTGCGCCGCCCGAAACCCTCCACGCCGCCATGCTCGACATCTCCACCGCCGCCTTCTGGATCGCCGTTGCCCAGATCATCCTGATCGACATCCTGCTCGGCGGCGACAATGCCGTGGTCATCGCCCTGGCCTGCCGCAAGCTGCCCGACGAGCAACGCAAGAAGGGCATCTTCTGGGGCGTGGTCGGCGCCATCGGCTTGCGCATCGTGCTGATCTTCTTCGCCCTGCAACTGCTGGCCGTGCCCTGGCTCAAGGTGGTCGGCGCCCTGCTGCTGTTCTGGATCGGCGTCAAGCTGCTGCTACCGGAAGACGACGCCCACGGCGATGTCGCGGCCTCGACCACGCTGGCCGGCGCGATCAAGACCATCATCGTCGCCGACGCCGTGATGAGCCTGGACAACGTCATCGCCGTGGCCGGCGCCGCCAATGGCAGCATGCTGCTGGTGGTGTTCGGCATCCTGGTCTCGATCCCCATCGTGGTCTGGGGCAGCCAGTTGGTGCTGAAACTGATGGACCGCTATCCGATCGTGATCACCGCCGGCGGCGCCCTGCTCGGCTGGATCGGCGGCGGCATGATCGTCACCGACCCGGCATTGCCGCCCAATCTGCTGAGCGGCATCCCCTATGCCAAGACCATCGCCGCCGTGCTTGGCGCGGTGCTGGTAGTAGCCATCGGCAAGTGGCTCGCCGCGCGCGCCACGCCGCCGGCCGCCATCGAACTGACGGATTCATCGAAAGGCTGAACATGACGCAAAAATGGCTGCTGCCGATCGACGGCTCGGACCCCTCGCTCTACGCCGTGCGCTGGGTCACCGGCAATGCACAAGCCCTGCGCGATGCCCCCGAGATCCACCTGATCAACGTCCAGGCCGTGCTGCCCAGCGACATCGGCCGCTTCATCGACGCCGATACGATCCGGGAATTCCACCTCGAAAACGGCATGCAGGCGCTCGCCGCCGCGCGCGACGAACTCGCCGCCGCCGGTCTCGCACCCACCCAGCATGTGCTGATCGGCGAGCCGGCCAGTGCCATCGCCGATTTCGCCACCAGCCACGGCTGCACCCAGATCGTGATCGGCACCCGCGGCCACAGCGGCCTCACCGGCACCCTGCTGGGTTCCGTGGCGATGAAACTGGTCCATCACGCCAAGGTCCCCGTGCTGCTGGTGCGCTGAATCGCCGTTCCGCCAGCGCCGACTCTTTGCCTGCGCCGTCGCGGCCGGCCATGAGAATAAGTGGAATAAGGGGCCAGGCTCGATTTATTTGCCTGCTACACTTCCGTCATGCCCCGCCGCCCCCGCGTCCATCTGCCCGGCCTCCCGCTGCACATCGTCCAGCGCGGCCATAACCGCGAAGCCTGCTTCTTCACCGAAGACGACTACCACGCCTATCGCCACTGGCTGGGCGAAGCGATGGCGGCCAGCGGCTGCCTGCTGCACGCCTATGTGCAGATGACCAACCACGTGCATCTGCTGCTGACGCCGCCCGCGCCCGACGCGGTGTCGCAACTGGTGATCTCCCTGGGCCGCCGCTATGTCCAGTACATCAACAAGAGCTACCGCCGCACCGGCACCCTGTGGGACAGCCGCTACAAGTCATCGCTGGTCCAGGCGGACACCTACCTGCTGCTGTGCCAGCGCTACATCGAACTCAACCCGGTACGCGCCGCGATGGTCGATGATCCGGCCCACTACCGCTGGAGCAGCTACCGGGCGAATGGACTCGGCCAGGCCGACCCGCTGCTGACTCCCCATCCGGTGTATGCCGGGCTTGGCGCCAGGCAAGCCGACAGACTGGCCGCCTATCGGGCGCTGTTCAGCCCCGAACTCGATACCGAGGCCATCGCCGACATCCGCCTGGCCCTGAACCAGGGTCAACCCCTGGGCAATTCGCGCTTCCTCGCCAGGATCGAACAGGCCACCGGCCAGCGCCGCGAAGTCAAGCCGCGCGGGCGACCGAGAAAGCCGGCGGCCGGAGATACCGGGCCGCAGGAGCAGTTGGAGATGAAGATCTAGCACCCACCGGCCTGGTCCGATCGAAACCCCGATCGCGAACCCAAGGGACGCGTCATGCTCATGGTATGCTGAACGTCGGCGCTCGCAAGACGGCGCAGGGGAGATGAAATGGGCAGATCAGGATGGCGGCGATGTTGCACCGGACTTGCGACGATGCTGGGGGTCGGACCGGTTCGGGCGGTGGAAATCAATTCGAAATCAATTCGAGCCTGGCCCCTTTAACCCTCTCCTTTAACCCCTCTTTAACCCCTTTAACCCGTAATTGCAATAGTCATTACAGTCTCCGTAACTGTTGATTCAGTCCTGCGGCATCCGAAAGAAATGCCCCCGTGCCACCGCTGGATCGGTAAGGCCGCGATATTCAACATAGTCCATGCTCACTGGACGATTCTCGTGCAGCGTTAGGCGAAAGTGGGTGATACCAAGGGCACAGCGCTTGCGATCATCGATCCTTACCAGGAAAGTCTTACTCAGCAGTCGCCAATATAGGCGACAGAAGGAGCTTGGAAAAGTGAACGCACGAGGCTGGGCAATTTCTGGAGCGCCGCAAGCTGCTCCTCGATTTTGTCGCGCAGTTTTTCCCCTTTCTGCAAGGGGCGTCTTGCCGTGCCGGTGCGCTTGACATGACTCCAAACCAGTTCGTCCGGATTCAAATCGGGCGCATAGCCAGGCAGGAAATGCAAGGTCAGGCGGCCCTCGGTGGAGGTGACGTACTTCTTTACGAGCGCGGTCTTGTGTGCAGGCAGGCTGTCGAGCACGAGATGGATCGGCTTCCTGCGGTACTTCATCATCTGTTGCAGCAGTTCGACGAACAATTCCGCGTTGAGACCGCCTTCGTAGGTGCAGAACCAGAACGCACCGTTGGCGTTCACCGCCGATGCCGCGCTGATGGCTTGACGCTGTCCGGGGCGCTGCACGACCGGCGTCTGTCCGCGGACGCCCCAGGTCTTGCCATGCACCGTATCGGCGCGGAATCCGGATTCATCCCAGAAGAAGATTTCAGCGCCATCCGCCTTTGCCTGCTTGGCAATGGCCGGAAAGGTTTCGCGCTGCCACTTCTCAATGGCATCGGGATCCCGTTGATAGGCTCGCTGCAACGGCTTCTGCGGCGTGAGGCCCAATCTGGCCAGCATCTCGCCAACGGCGGTCAGTCCCAGCTTCACGCCGAACTTCTCTTCAATCAACTCGACAACGACCGCACGCGTCCACAGGCCAAAGTCCAAGCCGTACTGGCGAGGGTCTCTCCCGTTGATCCATCTGAAAACCTGACTTTCCTGTCTCGGCGTCAGGGTGCGCGGCCGTCCAGTCGCCTTCGTCGAGCGCAGTGCCCGAATACCAAGCCCTGGCTGCAACGCCGCCTTCAACCACTTGTAGATCGTCGTGCGATTGAAGCCATATGCCTCAATCACCTTCGCCGCCGGCTCGCCTTCGCGCACCCGCTCGATCGCCATGAGCCGAATTTCCTCCAGCGTCTTGCGATCCAATGTTCGTCCGTCTCTTTTCATGCAACATGAGACTGTCATGGGCGCCGAGAGTTCCATATTTGTCGACTTATTTTTCGACTAATGAGTAAATGGGCTGTCGGAAGCGCTGACATACTCTGTCCCAACCTGATCCTTGAATCGCACGCCGTAGCCCTCTTGAACCTGCTGGTAACGCACAGTGCAACGTGGCTTGTCATGGCTTTTCCCTTGCCATGAAAGATGAGTCTTGGTGATCGTCATGGTGCCGAAGATGGCTTCCGTTGCTCGCCCCCCAGCCTCCCAATCGCCATAGATGGACTCGGTACCGGCCCAGATCGACGCTGCATACAATAGGATGCCGAATGAAATCAAACTGCGGATCACTTGCGCCATGCTCCGTTTCCTCATGAAAGTCTAGAAAAGTTCAGTATTTGCCATTGAAGGCTTCGGTCGCATGGAGGATGTGATTGACCTCGGCGATCTTCGCCCGGTACTAAGCAACCGGGACCGGGGCAACCAACGCAATTGGGGACAGGACATATTTCTCTCGCGGTTGAAGCGACACATCGCCGTCCCGCCACCGCCGACTTTCGCATTTCACTCGTCTGCACAAGTGCGCCATATATCCGCTCATTCCTTCCCTCCCATCACGCCCTCCTCCACCAACTCCATGCGCATCGCCCCCTCGGCCCCGCGCAGCCGGTACACCTCATCCACCTGCAAGCCTCTCGGCACGTGGTGGGTGATGAAGAGAATGGTCGCCTTGCCGCGCAGCTTGTTGATGGTCTTGGCGAAGTGTTCGGCAGTGTGCTGGTCAAGATTGGAGGCGGCCTCGTCGAACACCAGCACGCGCGGCTGCTTGATCAGGGCGCGGGCGATGGCGATGCGCTGGCGCTGGCCGCCGGATAGTCCGATGCCGCGCTCGCCGATCTCGGTGCGGTAGCCTTCGGGCAGGGCGGCGATGACCTCGTGGATCTCGGCCATCTTGCAGGCGTCCATGACATCCTCGAAGCGGGCATGGGGGTGGGCCATGAACAGGTTGTAGTTACGGCATAACATTCGCTGCGCTCATGTGAGCCTCCACTGAAGCTCGCCCGATGGCTCGCTTTCGTAAAGCGTGCCGGCGAACAGCACGGTCTCCTGCGGCACCACGCCGAAGGCCTGGCGCAGTTCGTTGGCGGCCAGATGCCGGATGTCGCGGCCGTCGAGGCGGATGCAGCCTTCGGCGGGTTGATAGAAGGCCTGCAGCAGCTTCGCCAGGGTGCTCTTGCCGCTGCCCGAGGGGCCCATGATCACCGTCAGGTGGCCGGGCTTGAATTCGAGGTTGAGGCCGCGATACAGCCAGGGGTGCTGCTCCGAGTAGCGAAAGGCGACGTCGGCCAGCTCGATGCGGCCGTGCCCGGCGCCGCGCTGCTGGCTTTCGCGCGCGGGGGCCAGGGCATGCGGCTCGGTGGGCATGTCGAGCACGTCGCCGAGGCGCTTGACGGCGATGTTGGCCTGCTGGAATTCCTGCCACAGGCCGACCAGGCGCAGCAGCGGCTGGCTCATGCGGCTGGCGAACATCTGGAAGGCCACCAGCATGCCGACGGTGAAGCCGTCGTTCTTCATCACCAGCAGGGCGCCGGCAGTTCCCATTCCGGACATCTTGACCATTGTTTTCCAGCCCTCCCCACTCCCGGGCACGCCATGGACCATGGTACGCGACCTAGCACGACGGCATCCTATACGCCGTGCATGACAGAGACAAGCGCCGGCCGAGGGCCAGCCACGGCGGCCCGTGAGAGCCGCCGAAGCGAGGAGCCGTGCCAGGTGCCGTCCGCTGGCGTTGTCCGACGACGATGCCGGCCTTATCGGCATCGGCTAGTCCGATGAAACAGAAGAATTGCACCGTATGCGGCGAGAGGGATCGGCGTACTTCCACTTCAGGGGCTTGGCATTCTTGTTGTACTGACGGATATAGCGCATGAGCTTCTTGTGCAAGTCGGTGGTGCTGGTGAAGATGCCGCGAGCGATGACATCACGCTGGATGCGGCCGAACCAGTTCTCGACTTGGTTCAACCAGGAACTGTAGGTGGGCGTGAAATGCATCGAGACGTTGGGATGATCGGCGAGGAAGTCTTGAACGGCGACCGTCTTGTGGCTGCTGACGTTGTCGCAAATCACATGAATCTCGCGGCCCACGGACTGGCTGGCGACCACGTCGGAGAGGAAGGCAACGAATTGCGCGCTGGTGTGCCGTGCCGCCGTCTTGCCCACCACCTCGCCGGTGGCGGTATTCAATGCGGCAAACAGGCTGAGCGTGCCATTGCGCTTGTATTCAAAGCCGTGGCTCTCGGCACGTCCCGGCGACAGCGGCAGCATCCGATCCTTGCGGTCGAGCGCCTGAATCGCCGTTTTCTCATCCACGCAGAACACGGCGGCATGGGCCGGCGGGTTCAGATACAGGCCAATCACATCGGCGGCTTTGGACTCGAAGTCCGGATCGTTGGAAACCATGTGCCGATCCACCCGATGGGGCTTCAGGTCATGGCGGCGCCAGATGCGCTGCACGTCCATGAACGAAATGCCCAACTCGGTGGCTAGCTTGCGGCTGCTCCAGTGGGTCGCCCCGTCCTTCGGCTTGCGCTTGAGCGTGTAGTCGAGCACACGGGCTTCCAGGCGTGGCAGGTTGCGGCGCGGCGCACGTCCCGAGTGACGACCGTACAAACCCGCCAGCCGCTCCTCGCTAAAGCGCGCTCTCCACGTCGCAATGAAACGCGAGTCGCAGCCCAGCGTATTCATGATCGCGTCCCGCGACACCCCGTCATCGAGCAGAAGGATCAGCTTCGCGCGCCGCACCTGCGCCACTGGCGCCGCACGCTTGCGCTGCAAGCTGGTCAGTTCCTCCCGTTCGGCCTTGCTCAAGTTCATTTTTCCCATGCACCCTATATGGGGTGCGCTTTCAATGTTTCAATGGACTAGTTCAGCCAGCGGCCTGGCGCGGCCCCGCAGTGAGGGCAGCCGCAGGCCGGCGAACCCGGGCCGACGGGGCTGGCCCTCGGCCAGGGGCAAGGCAACGGGGCCATATCGCCGTACCGTCAGCGCCGACTCGTAATTCGAGCCTGGCCCCTTTTTCCTCGTGGGTGGGAAGTCCGCCGATAAGCCGGGTTCTGTCGTGGGCAACCATTCCTCTGGGACCGCCGTTACCGACGGCCTCTAGCAGCCTACCCGGGAGCGACGCGGGCCGCGCCTATGCTCCCCTATTTGGCCTTGCTCCGGATGGGGTTTGCCATGCCGTCCGTGTTGCCACGTCCGCGGTGAGCTCTTACCTCGCCATTTCACCCTTGCCGGTCCTTGCGGACTTGGGCGGTATCTTTCTGTTGCACTTTCCGTCGCCTTCATCGTCCGACTTGCGTCTTCCGACTTATAGCGCCCGGCCGTTAGCCGGCATCCTGCCCTGTGGAGCCCGGACTTTCCTCCAACCACTTTCGTGATCAGCGGTTGCCTGGCGAACTTCCCGCGCGCATTCTACGCGGCGGGCGGAACTGCCGCTCGTCGTCGTAGTAGGCGCCGTCCTCGTTTTCCACCGTGGCGCCGGGAATGCCGAGCAGCGGCAGCGGCTGCCAGTCGCGCGGCGCGAAGATGGCCGTCCCGAAAACCTTCGCCAGCCGGGCATCGAGCTGATCAATCGATTCCGTCGGCGGCAATGCCAGCCACGCCGCATCGACCTCGATGAACAGCGCCTTGCCGCAGAGGCCGACGAAGGGCGCGCCCAGCGCATCGTGGCTGGCGTGGCCGAAGACAATGAAGCGCGTGCTGCGCAGCAGTTCGGCACGGCGCTCGACGAAGACGTCGCGCCAGCGATGGGCGCACAGTCCCTGCCACAGGTCGGGCGCCGTGCCGGCGACGATTACGCCGCATTCGTCGAACTGCGTCAGGGCGTCACGCAGGGCACCCCGCGCCGCATTGCCCGCCGCACGGGCCGCCAGGAGCGCTTCGCAATGCCGTCGATTCATCGCCGCCTTGCTGCGCGGGAAGGCCAGCCAGATCAGGGCGTTGAACAGGTCGTGGCGGTTGTCGGCACGCGTGGCGACTTCACCGCTGCGCCAGGCGCGCTCTTCATAGCCTTCCCCATCGTCGCGCGGCGGAATGAAGCGCAGCGGCGCGCCATTTCCGGTGCGTATGCCGCGCGCGGCGGCGGCGTGATTCAGCGCCGCGAGATCGGGAATGCCGTCCTTCAGCCAGGGCGCGAGGAAGGCCGACAGTCGATGCAATGCGCAGGAGTCGGCGCTCACGCCACGGCGATCAAACCAGCCGCCAGGCGATGCTCTCCCCCGCGCGCAGCGGCACCAGCCGGTCACCCGGCAGGTAGTCGAGGCTGGCCGGCACCGCCTGCGCCTCGCGCTTCAGCGCGATGGTGCCGGCATTGCGCGGCAGGCCGTAGAAATCCGCGCCGTGGAAGCTGGCGAAGGCTTCGAGTTTATCCAGCGCGTTCTCGGCGTCGAAGACTTCGGCATACAGTTCGATGCCGGCGTTGGCCGTGTAGCAGCCGGCGCAACCGCAGGCCGCCTCCTTGGTGCTCTGCGCGTGGGGCGCCGAATCGGTGCCGAGGAAGAACTTGGGGCTGCCCGAGATCGCCGCCGCCACCAGCGCCCGCCGATGGGTCTCGCGCTTCAGCACCGGCAGGCAGTAGTGGTGCGGGCGGATGCCGCCGGCGAAGATCGCGTTGCGGTTGAGCAGCAGGTGATGCGCCGTCAGCGTGCCGGCGACATTGGCGCCACCGGCCGTGACGAAGGCTATGCCGTTGCTGGTGGTGATGTGCTCGAGCACCAGCTTCAGGCCGGGGAAGTCGCGCAGCAGCGGCACCAGCACGGTGTCGATGAACACCGCTTCGCGGTCGAAGACATCGACCGCCGGATCGGTGACTTCGCCATGCACCAGCAGCGGCAGGCCGAGCTTTTCCATGCGCGCCAGCGTCGCCGCGCATTTCTTCAAATCGGTGACGCCGGCATCGGAATTGGTGGTCGCGCCAGCCGGGTAGAGCTTCACCGCATGAACAAAGCCGCTGGCCCGCGCGGCATCGATTTCGCTCGGCGCCATGTTGTCGGTGAGATACAGCGTCATCAGCGGTGAGAAATCCATGCCGACGGGCAGCGCGGCAAGGATGCGCTCGCGGTAGGCGGCGGCCAGCGCCACGGTGGTCACCGGCGGCTTCAGGTTGGGCATGACGATGGCACGGGCGAAGCGCCGCGCCGTGTCGGGCAGGACGGCGGCCATGGCGGCGCCGTCGCGCAGGTGCAGGTGCCAGTCGTCGGGCCGGGTGAGGGTAATCGAGTTCATGGGCGGATTATACGAGGCGCCCCGCTTTGCCCTTCAGCCGCCCTTCATTTGCCTTTGAGTTCCAGCGCCCTGGCATACAGCGCGTTCTTCGGCTGTCCGGTGATCTCGGCGGCGAGTTTCGCCGCCTGCTTCACCGGCAGTTCGGCCAGCAGCGCCGCCAGCACGCGCTCGGACTCGGCATCCATGCCCTCGCGCGGCGGCGGCGCCGAGACCAGCAGCACGAATTCGCCGCGCTCGCGGTTGGCATCGGCCGCCAGCCAGGCTGGTGCCTCGACCAGCGGCATGGCGGCGACCTGCTCGAAGAGCTTGGTCAGCTCGCGGGCGAAGACGATGTGGCGCGCGCCGTCGAGCAGCTCGACCAGGTCGGCGACGGTTTCGCGCACGCGGTGCGGCGCCTCGTAGAACACCAGCGTGGCCGCCACCGTCGCCAGGTCCGAAATCGCCGTCCTGCGGGCGCCGACTTTTGCCGGCAGGAAGCCGACGAAGAGGAAGCGCGGATCGCTGAGGCCCGCCGCCGAGAGCGCCGTGACCGCGGCATTCGGGCCGGGGATGGGGATCACCTTGAAACCGGCGGCGCGCACCGCCGCCACGGCGCGCGCGCCGGGATCGGAAACGCCCGGCGTGCCGGCATCGGTGATCAGTGCGACACGCTTGCCGGCGCCCAGTTGTGCGACCAGCTTTTCAGCAGCCTCGTTCTCGTTGTGCTGGTGCAGCGCCAGGGTCTGCGCCTTGATGCCATGGTGGTCGAGCAACTGGCGCGCGTGGCGCGTGTCCTCGCAGGCCACCAGATCGACGCCGCGCAGGGTTTCCAGGGCGCGCAGCGTGATGTCGCCGAGGTTTCCGATCGGTGTGCCGACGACATACAATGCGCTTTCCATGTCCGGCATTCTTGCACAGTCCCGCGGCGCCGCCGGCGAGCAGCTCGCCGCCGATTACCTGCAGCGCCAGGGCCTCAAACTGATCGAGCGCAACTTCCGTGTGCGCGGCGGCGAGATCGACCTGATCTGCCGCGACGGCGCCAGCACGGTCTTCGTCGAGGTGCGCCGGCGCAGTCGTTCCGACTACGGCGGCGCCGCGGCCAGCATCACCGCCGCCAAGCGCGCGCGCCTGGTCCTCGCCGCGCGCCACTGGCTGCAGCGCCACGGCGAGCGCCCCTGCCGCTTCGATTGCGTGCTGATCGAGGGCGCGGAAGGGGCCGAAAGAATCGAATGGCTGCGCGATGCGTTTCCGGCTGACTGAGGCGCTGCTGCTGGCCGGCGCGCTGTTGCTCGGCGCCGCCCAGGCCGGCGAGGTGCGCATCCTGGTGCAAAGCTCGCCGCTGGCGGGCTTCAAATACCATTCCGGCGAGGCGCTGTGGCACGAAATGCGCGAAGGCGACCGCCTGAGCCTGGTGCGCGAGGCCGACAACGAGCACGACGCCAAGGCCATCCGCGTCGAATGGCGCGGGCAGAAGCTGGGTTACCTGCCGCGCGCCGAGAACCGGGCCGTGGCGGCGGCGATGGATAATGGTGACAAAGTTGACGCCCGGATCGCGAAATTGCGCCAGCACAAGAACCCTTGGCAGAGAATGCTGATCGAAGTATTTGTCGTGCTCTAGGCCGCTTATTCAGCGCTCCCCGGCTGGTCCGCAGGGCTATCCTCTTTTCCGCAATCCTTTTCAGGACGATCCATGACTCTCGCCTCACGCATCCAGCAACAATTCACCGACAGCGCCCAGGCCAAGCAACAGGCGCTGGCCGCCATGGCCGGCCCGATCGAAACCGCCGTGCGCGCCATGGTCACCAGCCTCAAGGCCGGCGGCAAGGTCATGGCCTGCGGCAACGGCGGCTCGGCCGCCGATTCGCAGCACTTCGCCGCCGAACTGCTCAACCGCTTCGAGAAGGAGCGTCCGCCGCTGGCCGGGATCGCCCTGACCACCGACACCTCGACCCTGACCTCGATCGCCAACGACTATCGCTACGAAGATGTCTTTGCCAAGCAGGTGCGGGCGCTGGGTCGCAAGGGCGACGTGCTACTGGCGATCTCCACCTCCGGCAATTCGCCCAACGTCATCGAGGCCATGCACCAGGCCCATGCCCTGGGCATCACCGTGGTGGCGCTGACCGGCAAGCAGGGCGGCAAGATGACGGCCCTGCTGGCGCCGGGCGACATCCACCTCTGCGTGCCCGCCGAACGCACGGCGCGCATCCAGGAAGTGCATCTGCTTACCATCCATTGCCTGTGCGACGGCATCGACGCCCTGATCCTGGGAGAAACCACATGAAACTCGAATCCTTGATTGACGCCCCGCGGCGCAAGCTGCTGCTGCTCGCGCTGTGCCTCCCGGTACTGGCTGGCTGCTTCGGCGCCGCGGCGGTCGGCGTCGGCGCCGGCGCGCTGGTGCTGACGGATCGCAGGCCGCCGGAAACCTACATCACCGACCAGGGCATCGAACTGCGCGCGGGCAACCGGGTCGAGGAGAAATATCGCGACAAGGTCCATGTCAATGTCACCAGCTACAACCGCATGCTGCTGCTGACCGGCGAGGCGCCCAGCGCCGAAATCAAGGCCGACATCGAGAAGCTGGCGTCCACCGTGCCCGGCGTCAAGTCGATCAGCAACGAGCTGGCGATCGCCGGGCCCTCCAGCCTCGGCGGCCGAAGTAATGACGTTTACATCACATCCAAGGTCAAGGCCCGCTTCGTCGATGCCAACAAGTTCGCCCCCAACCATGTCAAGGTGGTGACCGAAGCCGGGGTGGTGTTCCTGCTCGGCATCGTGACCCAGGGCGAGGCCAACGACGCGGTGGATATCGCCCGCACCACGGGCGGCGTGCAGAAGGTGGTGCGCGTGTTCGAGATCATCGGCGCCGAGCAAGCCAAGGCCCTCGACAACAAGCCGGCACCCGCCCCGGAACCCAAGCCGGCCACCGCCAAGTAGAGGCCGGGACTTGACGCTCGCGGCCCCGGCCTTCGAGGCCAAGATCGCCGATCCCGCCGCCCTGGCGGACCGCGTCGCCGCGTTGGCCCGCCCGCTGGTATTCACCAACGGCTGCTTCGACATCCTGCATCGCGGCCATGTCACCTATCTGGCGCAGGCCCGCGCGCTCGGCGCATCGCTGATCGTCGCCGTCAACTCCGATGCCTCGGTGCGCCGCCTGGGCAAGGGTGAGGACCGCCCGGTCAATGGGCTGGCCGATCGCATGGCGCTGCTGGCATCCCTGGAGTGCGTTTCACTGGTGACCTGGTTCGACGAGGACACGCCGATAGCGCGCATCCGCGACGCCCACCCGGACGTGCTGGTCAAGGGCGGCGACTGGCCGGTGGAGAACATCGTCGGCTACCGGGAGGTGATGGGTTGGGGCGGCAGCGTGCATTCCATCCACTTCCTTCACGAACGCTCGACCACGGCACTGCTGGAGAAGATCCGCCGGCTTTGAGTTGGAGAGTCGGCGCTGGCCGCACGCCGATTTCGCCGCGCGGACCTGCCCAACCCCGCCTCCAGACGCCTCAGGCAGCCGTCTTGCGCAGGATCACGTCGCGCACCAGGTCGATGTGGGCGCGCAAGGTGTAGAGCATGTCGGAAAACGTCAGCGGCGTGCGTATCCGGCTGGCATCGGCCTCGATGATTTCCAGGCGCGAGATCCATTCGGCGCGGCTGAACTGCGCGGGATTCTCATTGACCTGGTTTTCGAGGAACTTCAACTCGCCGTAACGCCGGTAGATGCGCGAGCGCACGCGCCAGCCGTAGATCACCGGCGCGAACTTGAACAGCGGGATCAGCACCGCCAGCAGCGGCACGATCATCACCACCATCCGGTCGATCAGGGTGGCCGCCCAGAACGGCAAATAGCGCTGCAGGAAGGGCTTGCCCGATTTGTAGTAGCGCTCGGCCTCCTTCGACAGCGGGAATTCGTTGTGTCCGGCGCGCGGAAACTCGCGCGGCTTCTGAAACACGCCGGGCTCGCCATGCACTTCCGCCGCCGCCTGCATCAAGAGGTCGATCAGGGCCGGATGGGTTTCCTCGCGCACCAGCAGGGTCGCCATCGGCGAAACGAGGTGCGTGTCGTGCTCCGGAATGTTCTGGATCAGGTCGATCGCCCCGCGCGGCAGCACCAGATGCGCGAGGTAAGGAAAGCGACGGGTATAGGCCTCGGCATGCCCGATGTTCATCAGCTTGATGCCGGGCGTGTAAAGCAGGGACCAGACCAGCGATGACTGGGTGGGACCGACGGCGAACGCGGCGTCGATCTCGCCTTTTTCGAAGCGCTCCAGGACGGCCATGCCGCCGATCTTGAGCAGGCGGGTGTTCTTTTCGTCGATTTCGTTGGCACCCAGCATGGCCATCGCCAGGTGGTGGGTTCCGCTACCCATGCCGCCCACGGCGACGCGCTTGCCCTTGAGATCGAGCAATTTGTCGGCGCCGCGCAGCGAGGCCTCGCGGTAGAACACCCACAGCGGCTCATGGTAAAAATCGCCGAGCGTGTAAAGACTGTCATCCTCGGCGACGCGCCCGGTACCGCCCTGGATGAAGGCCGCATCGACTTCGATGTCCGGGTCGCGCAGGCGCGCAAGGTTTTCCGTCGAACCCCCGGAGGGCTTTTCGACCAGCTTGATGCCGTAGCGCCCGAGCACGTCGCGATAGCGCGCGGCAAAGCTCTGGTAGGCGCCGCCCTCGCCGCCGGTGCTGATCACCAGGGTGTCCGGCGGCGCCGGCTTGACGAACTGCGCGGCCAGCCAGAACGCGCCCGCCGCCAGCAGCAGCGATGGCAGCGCGATGCCGAGGACATCGCGCCAGGAAAGCAGTTTCAGCTTCTCGGGCATACGGATTACGCGGAGCGGATCATCGATGCCTTGGCCGGCGTGCCGCGCTCGGCGGCGTCAGAACGGAATGTCGTCCTCGAAATCGTTGAAACCGGCACCAGCGGGCTGTTGTGTCGACGCCGGCGCCGGACGGCTGCCGCCGCCCGATGCGGCGCCACCTTCACGAGGCGGCGCATCGCCCATGCCCTGGCGGCCGCCCAGCATCTGCATGCGCTCGCCCTTGATCTCGGTCGAATAGCGGTCCTGGCCTTCCTTGTCCTGCCACTTGCGGGTGCGGATGGAACCCTCGACGTAGATCGGCGATCCCTTTTTCAGGTACTGGCCGCAGACCTCGGCCAGGCGTCCGAAGAAGCTGATGCGATGCCACTCGGTGGCCTCCTGCTTGTTGCCGTCCTTGTCCTTCCAGGTATCGGTGGTCGCCAGGCGCAGATTGGCCACCGCCTCGCCGCTCGGCAGGTAACGGATTTCCGGGTCCGCGCCGAGATTGCCCACCAGAATTACCTTGTTTACCGATGCCATGGTCGATTTCTCCTCAGGATTTTGTTTCAAGTATGCCATGCGACGGGGATGGCGGTGGCGATGCGCTCTGCCGCATCGGCACCGGTGGCATGGTCAGCGCCGCCGCCAGCCAGACCGCGACCAGGACCACGTCGCACAGGAAGACCGCGGCGGCATCGTGATGCTCGACCAGCCAGCCACCCAGCGCGCCGCCGACAAAAAGGCCCAGCGCCTGCGTGGTGTTGTAGACGCCCAGCGCCGCGCCCTTGGCGCGCGCCGGGGCGATGCGCGAGATCAGCGAGGGCAGCATGGCCTCGAGGATGTTGAAAGCGACGAAGAAGCTCAGCAGGCCACCGGCAACCACCGCGAAACTTGTGCTGCCGGCCCACATCGCAATCAGCGTCGCCAGCAGCAGGACCACCGCGCCGACAAACACCGGCTGCACCTTGTTGCGCTTCTCGGCGACGATGATCGCCGGCACCATCAGCACGAACGAGGCCAGCACGGTCGGCAGGTAGATCTTCCAGTGCGTCGCCACCGGCATGTCGCCGTAACGCACCAGCAGGCCAGGGACCACCACGAACATCGCCATCTGCACGGTATGCAGGGTGAAGATGCCGAGATTCAGGCGCAGCAGGCTGGGATTGAACACGACTTCGCGGAAGGCCGGCCTGGGGCCCGGCGGCAGCGGCGGCGCCGGCGGTACCACATGGGTCACCAGGCCGATCGCGGCCAGCGCCAGGATGGCGGTCAACCAGAAGATGCCGGCCATGCCGATCACCGCGTAAAGGGCAGGCGCCGCCACCAGCGAGAAGGCGAACATCAGGCCGATCGACGAGCCGATCATGGCCATCACCTTGGTGCGGTGCTGTTCGCGCGTCAGGTCCGCCGCCAGCGCCGTCACCGCCGCCGAGATGGCGCCCGCGCCTTGCAGCACGCGGCCGGCGATGGCCCACCAGATGTCCGTGGACAGCGCCGCCACGGCCGAGCCGAAGGCAAAGATCAGCAGGCCGATGACGATCACCTTCTTGCGCCCGAAGTTGTCCGCCGCCATGCCGAAGGGGATCTGGAACATCGCCTGGGTCAGGCCGTAGGCGCCCAGCGCAATGCCGACCAGGGTCAGGTTGTCGCCCCCGGGAATGCCCTGGGCGTGGACCGCGAACACCGGCAGGATCAGGAACAGGCCCAGCATGCGCAGCGCGAAAATCGACGCCAGCGAGGCGCCGGCGCGAATTTCTTCGCGGCTCATGGCATCGGGTGTGGGGGAAAGCATGGATTGGGTCGTTGGCGCCGGGCTTCGGTTCTTCCGCGGCAAACCTCGCGGCGGACGGCCACCGTCAAAGCCGCGGAAAGCGGAGCATTAGACCACGAATGGGCGGGCCCCGCCACCCGTCGGCGGGTCCGTTACGGCATTGCATAATGCTCGCACCGTGACCCGAAAATCCCTGTCCATGTGCTCTCGATATCCATTGCTGCTCGCACTCTTCCTGGCGCTTCCCGTTGCCGCGGAAGACCATCGCCAATTGGCTGCACTGAGCTCCGAAGCTCAGGCCACCTTGCGCCAGGAAATGCTCGACAACCTGATCGCGCTGAACGAAATCCTCAGCCTGGTGGCGGCCAACAAGATCAAGGACGCCGGGGAAGTCGCCGAGAATTCTCTCGGGCGCAGCGCCATGGGCAAGAACGCCCGCCTGCCCTTTGCGCACCGCCCCGGCCCGCAGATGCCGCCCGCCATGCATGACATCGGGCGCGGCGGCCATTTCGCCGCCAGCGAGTTTGCCGCCGCGGCCGCCAGCGGCAATCGCGAGCGCGCCCTGGCCCTGCTGCCCAACCTGACCGCGAGTTGCGTCGGCTGCCACGCCGCTTACCGCAGCCGCTAGCCTGACCAGGAGTCGGCACCGGCGACACGGCGACAAATCCCGCCTGAACAGCGGCTTCGCTCTGCCGCGCGCGGCGGCGTATATTTACCGGTTCCCCAATCCGAATCCGCATCATGGAAAACCTCAAGATTCGCGGCGCGCGAACCCATAACCTCAAAAACATCAACCTCGACCTGCCGAGGAACAAGCTGACGGTGATCACCGGCCTGTCCGGCTCGGGTAAGTCCTCACTCGCCTTTGACACCCTGTACGCCGAGGGCCAGCGCCGCTATGTCGAGTCGCTCTCGGCCTACGCGCGGCAGTTCCTGCAGCTCATGGAAAAGCCGGACGTCGACCTGATCGAGGGCCTCTCGCCGGCGATTTCCATCGAGCAGAAAGCCACCAGCCACAACCCGCGCTCGACCGTCGGCACCGTCACCGAGATCCACGACTACCTGCGCCTGCTCTATGCCCGCGCCGGCACGCCGCACTGCCCCGACCACGACCTGCCGCTGGAAGCGCAAAGCGTCTCGCAGATGGTCGACCACGTGCTGGCCCTGCCGCAAGAAACCAAGCTGATGATCCTCGCCCCGGTAGTGGCCAACCGCAAGGGCGAGCAGCTCGACCTCTTCGCCGAACTCAAGGCCCAGGGCTTCGTGCGCCTGCGCGTCGATGGCAAGGTGCATGACATCGACGCCCTGCCCAAGCTGGCAAAGACCCAGAAGCACAGCATCGACATCGTGGTCGACCGGCTCAAGGTGCGCGAGGACATGCGCCAGCGCCTGGCGGAGAGCTTCGAGACGGCGCTGCGGCATGCCGAGGGCCGCGCCCTGGCGGTGGAGATGGATTCCAGCGCGGAGCACCTGTTCTCCTCCAAGTTCGCCTGCCCGGTATGCAACTACGCACTACAGGAACTGGAACCGCGCCTGTTCTCCTTCAACAACCCGATGGGCGCCTGCTCGAAGTGCGATGGCCTCGGCCAGATCCAGTTCTTCGACCCGGCACGCATCGTCGCCTACCCGCACCTGAGCCTGTCCGCCGGCGCCATCAAGGGCTGGGACAAGCGCAACCAGTTCTACTTCCAGATGCTCGAATCGCTGGCGGCGCATTACAGGTTCAACACCGAGCAGCCCTTCGAAAAGCTGCCGGCGGCCACGGCCAACATCGTGCTCTACGGCTCGGGCCGCGACCAGATCAAGTTCAAGTACCTCAACGAAAAGGGCACGCGCTTCGATCGCACCCACGCCTTCGAGGGCATCATCCCCAATCTCGAACGCCGCTACCGCGAGACCGATTCCATGGCGGTGCGCGAGGAACTGGCCAAGTACCTCAACAACAAACCCTGCCCCGAATGCGCCGGCGCCCGCCTGCGGCGCGAGGCGCGCCACGTCTTCGTCGGCGGCAAGACCATCACCGAGCTCAGCCGGCTGTCGCTGATCCACTGCCGCGACTTCTTCAACCTGCTGCAACTCACCGGGCACAAAGCCCAGGTCGGCGAAAAGATCCTCAAGGAAATCACCGCGCGGCTGTCCTTCCTGATCAATGTCGGCCTCGATTATCTTTCGCTCGATCGTTCCGCCGAGACGCTTTCCGGCGGCGAGGCGCAGCGCATCCGCCTGGCATCGCAAATCGGCTCCGGCCTCACCGGCGTCATGTACGTGCTCGACGAACCATCGATCGGCCTGCACCAGCGCGACAACTCCCGCCTGCTGGAAACCCTGTTCCACCTGCGCGACCTTGGCAACACGGTGATCGTCGTCGAGCATGACCTGGAGGCCATCGAGTCGGCGGACTACGTCGTGGACATGGGCCCGGGAGCCGGCGAACACGGCGGCCGCGTGGTCGCCGAGGGCACGCCAAAACAGGTGGCGGCCAATACGGCCTCGGTCACCGGCGCCTTCCTCGCCGGCCGGCGCGAGATCGCCATCCCGGCCAAACGCACGCCGCCCAATGCCCTGCGCGAACTGAAGATTCGCGAGGCCAGCGGCAACAACCTCAAGCACGTCGACCTGGCGATACCGGTCGGCCTGCTGACCTGCGTCACCGGGGTTTCGGGTTCCGGCAAGAGCACGCTGATCAACGACACGCTGTATGCCGCCGCCGCGCGCCACCTCTATGGCTCGGCCGTGGAGCCGGCGCCGCACCGCGAGATCGAGGGTCTGGAATTCTTCGACAAGGTGATCAATGTCGACCAGTCGCCAATCGGCCGCACGCCGCGCTCCAACCCGGCCACCTATACCGGCCTGCTGACGCCGATCCGCGAACTGTTCGCCGGCGTGCCGGGCTCGCGCGAGCGCGGCTACAGCCCGGGGCGCTTTTCATTCAACGTCAAGGGTGGGCGCTGCGAGGCCTGCCAGGGCGACGGCATGATCAAGGTCGAGATGCATTTCCTGCCCGACATCTTCGTGCCCTGCGATGTCTGCCACGGCAAGCGCTACAACCGCGAAACCCTGGAAATCCGTTACAAGGGCAAGACCATCCACGAAGTGCTGCAGATGACCGTGGAGCAGGCGCGCGAATTCTTCGACGCGGTGCCGGCGGTGGCCCGCAAGCTGCAGACGCTGGTCGATGTCGGCCTGTCCTACATCCAGCTCGGCCAGTCGGCGACCACGCTGTCGGGCGGCGAGGCGCAGCGCGTCAAGCTGGCGCTGGAACTCTCCAAGCGCGACACCGGGCGCACGCTCTACTTCCTCGACGAGCCGACCACCGGCCTGCATTTCCAGGACATCGAGATGCTGCTTTCGGTGCTGCACCGCCTGCGCGACCACGGAAACACGGTGGTGGTCATCGAGCACAACCTGGATGTCATCAAGACCGCCGACTGGATCGTCGATCTCGGTCCGGAAGGCGGCGACGGCGGCGGCCGCATCATCGTCACGGGCACGCCGGAAGACGTGGCGCGCGCCAAGGGCAGCCATACCGGGCGTTACCTGGCGCGCTTCCTCGCGGCGCATGCCAGCTCGACGCCGCCGGCGAAGCCGCCGCGCAGGAGAAAGGCCGCCGGATGAGCGCGTTCGAGAACTATGCGCGCGAGGCGCAGCGTCTGGAACACGAGATCGCCACCAAGGGCATCATCCTCGGCATTGACTGGAACGACCCCGTTCAGGTCCGCGAGTTGGCGCGCCAGGCGCTGGATTGCCGCATCGGCGCCATCGATTGCGAACCCGACGATCCCGCCGACCGCGCGCGGCTTGAACTCTTCGGCTTGATCCAGTTGATGCTGACGGTGATGAAGGAAAGCGCCGACGACCAGATCCACACCCACGGCGGCCCGCTGTGGAAAACCCTCGCTCGCGCCCTTTGGGCGGAGCACGACCTGCGCAAAGACGGCTGAAGACGCCGCCTCAGGCGCTGATCAGCTTGAGGTCGAAGGCGCGCTCGACAAACCAGACCAGGGCGATGGCCAGCGTCAGCAGCGAGCCGCCAACGAAAATGCCGCGCCGATAGAGGGGCGTATCGCGCAGGAACCAGGCGAAGGGGAGGAACACGGCGACGATCGCCAACTGGCCGACCTCGACGCCGAGGTTGAAGCCCAGCAGCGACAGCACCAGCGTCTCTTGCGGCAGGCCGAGTTCGGCGAGCACGCTGGCGAAGCCGAAGCCATGGATCAGGCCGAAGCAGAAGGCCACCAGCCAGCGCCGGCGTTCCACCAGCGGTTTGAGGTTGTTCGCCGCCGCCAGCACCACTGACGCGGCAATCGCCGATTCGACCAGGCGCGAGGGCAGATCGATGAGCCCGAGCGCCGCCAGCGAAAGCGTGATCGAATGCGCCACGGTGAAGGCGGTGACCACCCAAAGCACCTCGACCAGCGCCGCATGGAAGCTGGCCACGCCGCGCCAGCGCCGCGCTTCGTGCACCAGCACGGCGGGCAACAGCAGCGAAAGCAGGAACAGGATGTGGTCGAAGCCGATCCAGATATGCCAGATGCCTTCGACGAGGTACTGGCCGAATTGCGCCAGGCGCGAGGCTTCGCCGGCGGCAAAGCGCTGCGCCGACCGCTCCGGCGCGAACACCGCCGTCTGCGTGGCGCCATCGAGACCCAGGCGAAGGAGGCCGCGATGCAAAGCATCGAGGTCGAACAGCAGGCGATAGTCGAGCTTCAACTCGCCCATGCTGGTAGGGCAGCGCCCGGCCAGCCTGAGCACCGCATAGGCGCCGTCGGTATGGTCGTCGACCAGGTGGTCGGCAACCTGGATTTCGCAGGCGCCGCCGCGGTCCAACGCCAGGCGGCCAAGCGCCCAGGCATCGATCGCGGCGTGACGGGCGCGCAGCTCGCCCCAGGTGATCTTGCCATTGCCATCGGCATCGAGGCCGAGGGCGAAATCGATGTCGCGCAGGGCAATGTCCCATTGGCCGGCGACTTCCCGGCCCTGTATGTCGAGCATCAAATAACTGTCGCTGGCCTTGTGCGCCTGGGCCGGCTGTGCGATCAGCAACACCAGCGCGCAGAGCCAGTGACGCAGCCTCATCGCCGTATCACCAGCGCCGACTCCTCGCCGAGCCTTCGCAGCAGCGCATCCTCGAAGCCGCTGGACTGCAACCAGTCACGCACCGGCCCGGCGGCCGCCGCATCGCCGGCGGCGATCGCGGCTTCGAGCAGGATGCGCGCGTCCCTGGGCTCGCGTTGCACGCGGTAGTTGGCGAGGGCGAGCGCCAGCGCCCCCTTGGCGTCGCCCCGCAAACGCAAGCGGAAACGTGCTTCTTCGGCCATGTGGGTCTCGTCGCCGCGCGCACGGGCCGCGGCAAAGCGGTCTTCCAGCACCTGTATCCGGCGCGACGCCACCGCGCGGCCCAACCTGGCTTCGGCCTCCGCGAGCCGCAGCAGCAAGCTGTCGGAGGCGTCCCAGCCGGCCAGCGCCTCCAGCAGATCGTCATGGCGTCCGACGTCGAGCAGATAGTCGCCCCACGCGGCAAGCAGGTAAACGTCGTCCCGCCCCAGGCGCAAGGCGTCCCGAAAGTGACGCTCGGCTACGGCAGGATGGCCTCGCCAGGCAGCAACTTCGCCCAGGCGCGTAAGCAACCACGCGCGGTTGCCGGGATCGGCGGTCGCCGCCAGGGCCTTCTGCAAATGGCGCGCCGCGCTGTCCAGCTTGCCACCATAGGCCATGGACAGGCCCATGCAGCCGTCGGCCAGGCTATCTCGGCCGAGCCGCGCCAAAGCCGCACATTCCATTTCGGCGGCAGGGTAATTCGCCTGGACAAGGAAGATCGCGGCGCGCCACGCGTGGGCTTCCGCAAGGCCGGGCGCCAGCGCCAGCGCACCGGCGAAATCGTCGAGGGCGCCCGTGAAGTCGTGGCGGTACTGCCGCAACAGGCCGCGCTCGACCCGAAGTATCGGTGCCAGTGGCGCCTTGAAGCGCGCCAGCACCGCCTCGGCGTAACCGATATAACGGGGATCCCCGCGCGCCAGCGACAGGTCGAAATAGGCGCGGATCAGGCGCGCCGCAGGTTCCGGGTCGGTATTACCGGCGGCCGCCGCGGCGCGCAAGCGGCCCAGCTCGCGAACCGCAGGGTCTTGCGCCCGCTGCGGCAGCACGGCCAAGACCTCATCAACGTCATGGGGTTTGCGGGGTGAGGCGGCAGCGGGCATCGCCAGCCCGAGCGCCGCCAAGGCGGCAAAAAAGCACCGAAATCGTGAAAAGCCGGTCAACCTGTCATTCGCCCCACGCGTTATTGCAGGCACGCACGCCATTTCGGCCGATGCGACCCACAGATAGTCAAAGGAGTTTACATGAGCAAGCTGCTTTCGATCCTCGTCGCCGCCCTTTTCGCCACCGTTTCCGCCGGTTCCTTCGCTGCCTCCCATGGCGGCGCCATGAAGGACGACAAGAAGATGGAAAAGAAGGAAGAGAAGAAGGAGATGAAGAAGGAAGAAAAGAAGGAAGAAAAGAAGGAAATGAAGAAGGAAGAGAAGAAGGACGCCAAGAAGTAATTCGGCTTCTTCAGGAAAAGCGGCGGGCTTGGCCCGCCGTTTTTTTTGGCGACACGACGCGGAATTCCCGACATGGCAACAACCGCAATTCAGTTCAGGGCATTTTGCGCCAAACGCTTGCCAGCCAGGGCTGTTGCTCTCGCGGCAAGCCCGTCGGACGATAGTAGTGCTCGAGTTCCTCAAAGCCCGCTGCCCGCAGGTATCCACGCCAGGCATCGAGGTCATGGTAAGCGCCGTAGCGCTCGCCGTTGAAGCTCTCCTGGTTGTCGCCGCGGGGATTCGAGCTGAACAACACCCCCGCCGGCTTGAGCACCGCGTGAATCTGCCGGAGGACGCGCGGCAATTCCCTTACAGGCACATGGAATAACGAAGCATTGGCGAAGACGCCATCGAAGCGGCCGACGGGCAGATCAAGCTTGAGGAAATCCTGTTCCCAAACCTCGCATCCGCTATGTTCACGCGCCATTTGAGCCAGCGCCGCCGCGCCTTCCAGTCCGATGACGCGATGGCCGCGCCGCGTGAAATCGGCAAGGTCGCGCCCCGGCCCGCAGCCGAAATCGAGTATCGCGAAGGGCGCCTCGGCCCGAATATGGCGCAGCAGGGCCTCGATGTTCTGGCTGACGTCATGGTCGCGCGTACCCTCCCAGAAGGCATCGGCGCGGTTCTGGTAGTGCGTGAGTGTGCGCTCGACGGCGCGCCGCGGGTCTTCCGCATCGTCGCTCATGCGGATGCTGCCGACGCCATGTCGCGGCACCGTACCATCAACACCAGCGCGGCGCGTCCCCGTGGAAACTCCCGGGACCGACAAACGACAACGCCACGGCGGGCCGTGGCGTTGTCTGCAGGCAATGCGTCCAAGGCGCCCGCTCTCGCGCCGATCACGCTGCCTTGAGCGCCACCAGCACCTCGTCCAGCATCTTCTTCGCGTCGCCGAACAACATGCGGTTGTTCTCCTTGTAGAAGAGCGGATTGTCGACGCCGGCGTAGCCGGAGGCCATCGACCGCTTCATCACGATCGAGGTCTTGGCCTTCCACACTTCGAGCACCGGCATGCCGGCAATCGGGCTGGCCGGGTCGTCCTGGGCTGCGGGATTCACGATGTCGTTGGCGCCAATGACCATGGCGACGTCGGTGGTCGGAAAGTCGTCGTTCAACTCGTCCATTTCCATCACGATGTCGTAGGGCACCTTGGCTTCGGCCAACAGCACGTTCATGTGGCCGGGCATGCGCCCCGCCACCGGGTGGATGCCGAAGCGGATGTTGACGCCCTTCTCGCGCAGGTGCTTGGTGATTTCGTACACCGTGTGCTGGGCCTGCGCCACCGCCATGCCGTAGCCGGGAACGATGATCACGCTCTTGGCATCCTTCAGCAGTTCCGCGGTTTCAAGGGCGCTGATTGGCACCACTTCACCGGCAGGCGCAGCCGCATCGCCCTTGGGCGCCGGCGTGCCGCCGCCGGTGCCGAAGCCTCCGGCGATGACGCTGATAAAGTTGCGGTTCATCGCCCGGCACATGATGTAGGACAGGATCGCGCCGCTTGAGCCGACCAGCGCACCGACCACGATCAGCAGGTCGTTGGAGAGCATGAAGCCGGTGGCCGCCGCCGCCCATCCCGAGTAGCTGTTGAGCATCGAGACCACCACCGGCATGTCGGCGCCACCGATCGCCATCACCATGTGGATGCCGAACAGCAGGGCAATCACCGTCATCACGATCAGCGGCGTCATGCCGTCGGCAATCGAATGGCTGCTGATGAACTTGCCGCCAAACCAGATCACCACCAACAGGCCGGCCAGGTTGAGCCAATGGCGCGCCGGCAGCAACAGCGGTGCGCCGCCGATCTTGCCGTTGAGTTTGCCGAAGGCGATCAGCGAACCGGAGAAAGTCACCGCGCCAATCAGGATGCCGATGTAGATTTCCAGCTCGTGGATGGTCTTTTCGGCCCCGGCAAGCGGAGCCGAGGTATCGATGTAGCTGGCGAAGCCGACCAGGCAGGCGGCGAGGCCGACCAGGCTGTGCATCAGCGCCACCAGTTCGGGCATCTGCGTCATCTTGACGACCTTGGCCGCATACAGGCCGATGGCGCCGCCGACTACCATGGACGCGATGATCCACGGGATGCCGGCCGCCGTCACGCGCGGCCCGAACACCGTGGCCAGCACGGCGATCGTCATGCCGATCATGCCGTAGAGATTGCCGCGACGCGAGGTCTCCGGGTTGGACAGCCCGCCGAGGCTGAGGATGAAAAGAATGGTTGCTCCGATGTAGGAGACGGTTGCCAGCTCACTTGACAAGACTGCAGACATTTCTATGTGTCTCCTATTTGCGGAACATGTCCAGCATGCGCTGGGTCACGGCGAAGCCGCCGAACATGTTGACCGCGGTCAGCGCGATTCCACCCACGGCCAGCCAGCGTATCCATGTGTCCGGCGGCGCTCCGCCCGCAAGGGGTGGCGCGATCTGCACCAGGGCGCCGATGCAGATGATGCTGGAGATGGCGTTGGTCACGCTCATCAGCGGCGTGTGCAGGGCCGGCGTCACGTTCCACACCACCATGTAGCCGACGAAGCACGCCAGCACGAAGACCGTGAAGTGGGCGAGGAAGGCCGCCGGCGCGTTGGCGCCGACAAACCAGAACAGCGCGGCGGCGACGGCGAACATGATGGTCAGGGTGCCGGCGGCCATCGGTTCGCTGGCGGCGCCATGACCGTGGCCCTTCTTGGCGGCGGTTGCCGCGGCGGCGGGTTTGGGCGCGGTCGCTGCCGGCGGCAGCTTCGGCGCCGGGGGCGGCCAGGTGACTTCGCCGTTCTTGATCACGGTCAGGCCGCGGATGGCGTCGTCCTCCATGTTGACGTCGATGACACCGTCCTTGGTCTTGCACAGTTCCTCGGCGAGGCGGAACAGGTTGGTGGCATACAGCGTCGACGACTGCTTGGCCAGGCGCGAGTTCAGGTCGCTGTAACCGATGATGGTGACGCCGTGCTTGACCACGGCCTTGCCGGGTTCGGTCAGCTCGCAGTTGCCGCCGCGCTCGGCGGCCATGTCGACGATCACGCTGCCCGGCTTCATGCTCTGCACCATCTCGGCGGTGATCAGCCGGGGCGCGGGCTTGCCGGGAATCAGTGCGGTGGTGATGATGATGTCCACCTCGCGGGCCTGCTTGGCGTACATCTCGCGCTGGGCTTGCTGGAAGCCCTCGCTCATGACCTTGGCGTAGCCGCCGCCACCGCCACCCTCTTCCTCAAAATCGACCTTGACGAATTCGCCGCCCAGCGAGACCACCTGGTCGGCCACTTCGGCGCGGGTGTCGTTGGCGCGCACGATGGCGCCAAGGCCGGCTGCCGTGCCAATCGCCGCCAGGCCGGCAACGCCGGCGCCGGCGATGAAGACCTTGGCCGGCGGAACCTTGCCGGCGGCGGTTATCTGGCCGTTGAAGAAACGGCCGAAGGCGTTGGCCGCCTCGATCACCGCGCGGTAGCCGGCGACGCCGGCCTGGGAAGTCAGCGCGTCCATCTTCTGCGCGCGGGAGAGCATGCGCGGCAGCGAATCGATGGCCAGCACGGTGGCTTTCTTGGCAGCGAGCTGCTGCATCAGTTCCGGATTCTGCGCCGGCCAGACGAAGCCGATCAGGGTACCGCCTTCACGCAGCAGGCCGACTTCGTCCGTCGTCGGCACGCCGACCTTGAACACGATGTCGGATGCGGCAAACAAGTTGGCGGCGCCCGCGATGACTTGTGCTCCCGATGCGCGGTAGCTGTCGTCGCTGCAATTCGCGGCATCGCCGGCACCGGACTCGACCGCCACCGAGAAGCCCAGCTTGATGAGTTTCTCGACGACCTCGGGTACCGTAGCAACGCGTTTTTCGCCCGCCAGCGTTTCGCGGGGTACTCCAATTGTCAGCGCCATGATTCTCCCATTCGACATGTCGTTAAAATTGTTGGAAGGACGGTCTCGGGCTGCCGCCGTCCGAGGCCTGCCGGCGCCTTGAAGGCACCACGACCCGCCGGCGTTATGATAGCGCCTTTCACCCGCCATCATGCCGAATCCCAAGCCGAATCGCGCCCGCGCCCGCGCCGCCAAACGACTCTCCAACGCCGCCAAGGTTGGCATGGCGCCGGGGGCGCTGATCCACCTCGGCGAACGCAAGACGGAACAGGCGGCTATCGCGCTGATCGAATACGGAGAGGGCGAAATACTCGAGCACCAATTCGAGTCCCTGACCGATGCGCAAGCCTACCAGCCGCGCCTGCCGGTGCTCTGGCTCAACGTGCATGGCTTGCACGAACCCGAGGTCATGGCCGAAATCGGCCGCCGCTTCAAGCTGCACCCACTGGTGCTGGAAGACATCCTCAACACCGACCAGCGACCCAAGGTTGACGATTATGGCGACTACCTGTTCATCGTCGCCCGCCTGTTCGAGGTCGACGGCGAGGCGGGGCAGATAGGCTCCGACCAGGTCAGCATCATCCTCGGCGCCAACTTCGTGCTGAGCTTCCAGGAACGGCCCAGCGGCCGTTTCGATCCCGTGCGCGAGCGCCTGCGCCAGGATCGCGGGCAGATTCGCAAGCTCGGCGCCGACTACCTCGCCTATTCCCTGCTCGACACCGTGGTCGACCGCTACTTCACTATCCTCGAACAGATCGGCGAACGCACCGAGGAACTCGAGGACATCATGCTGCAACGGCCGCGACCCAACGCGCTGCAGACGGTGCACCAGCTCAAGCGCGAGACCCTCACCCTGCGCCGTTCGATCTGGCCGCTGCGCGAGGTGATCAATGCCCTGACCCGCGCCGACGAGCGATTTTTCCGCCCCGAGACCCGCCCCTACCTGCGCGACGTCTATGACCACACGGTACATGCGATCGAATCGCTGGAAGCCAACCGCGACATCATCGCCGGCCTGCTCGACGTTTATCTTTCGGCGGCGAGCAATCGGGTCAACCAGGAAGTCCGGGCACTCACCGTGGTTGCCATCATCTTCATGCCGGCGACATTGATCTCCGGCATATTCGGCATGAACTTCAAGTCCATGCCGCTGCTCGACTGGCCAAACGGATTCCTCGTCGCCATCGGCCTGATGGCCACCGTGGCCACCACCCTGTCGATCATTTTCTGGCGCCGGCGCTGGCTGAAATAGGCCGCGCCGTCCGACGGCGGTTCAGGGTGCGGCCGGCTTGCCCGAATCGTGGAACACGCGCCGGGCCGCCGCCACCAGGACGAATACTTCCTGCGCCGTCAGACCAGGGAACTGCTCGTGCAAGGCCCGGTAGGCCAGGTGCTCGTGGGTCTGCCCACCCCAGTCGTTGGCGGGATCGAAGAAGGGCTTGAGCACCTCGTAGGCTTCGACAAAAATCTTGCGCAGGTGCGTATTGCCGCGGCGCTCCTCGCCGCTGACGGGATCGGTCATGGTTTCGCTTTCCGGTTCATTGCTTGCCGCGCTGGCGCAGCAGACGGCGCTGCACCTTGCCGGTGGTGGTCATGGGCAGGGCATCGATGAATTCGATGATTTTTGGATACTCGTAGGGCGCCAGATACTTGCGCACGTGGTCCTGCAACGAGGCTTCGAGCGCCGCCGCGGGCGCCTGCCCCGGCTGCAGCACGATGAAGGCCTTGACCACCGTGCCGCGCGTCTCGTCCGGCACGCCGATCACCGCGGCGTTGGCGACGGCAGGGTGCTTGACCAGGCAGTTCTCGATCTCGCCGGGGCCGATGCGGTAGCCGGCGCTCTTGAACATGTCGTCCGAGCGACCCTGGTACCAGAGCACGCCGTCCTCGTCGATTTTCGCCAGGTCGCCGGTGCGGCCCCAGGCCATCGCATCATCGATGCCGCCGCCGAAGAATTTCTCTGCCGTGGCTTCCGGATTCTTCCAGTAGCCAAGCATGAACACCGGGTCCGCCTCGCCGTTGCAAGCCCGCCGGACGCAGACCTCGCCCATCTCGCCGGGCGCCACCGGATTGCCTTCGTCATCGAGCACGCCCAGTTGATGGCCCGGATAGCCTCGCCCCATGGCGCCGAACTTGGGCGGCGTCACCGCCGCGCAATTGCCGACGATGTAGTTGATCTCGGTCTGCCCGTACATCTCGTTCACGGTGACGCCCAGCGCTTCCCGCGCCCAGCCGCAAACGGCTTCGCCCACGGTCTCGCCGGCGCTCATGATCGAGCGCAGCGCGAGGTCGTACTTCTCGGCCGGCTTCGGCACCGCCTTCATCATCATCTTGAGCGCCGTCGGGAAAAGGAAGCTGTTGCGAACACCGTACTTCTCCATCAGCCAGAAGGCCTTTTCCGGGTCGAAGCGGCCGCGGTAGCCAAGTATCGGCTGGCCGAAGTTCCAGCTCGGCAGCAGGGCGTCGAACAGGCCGCCGGTCCAGGCCCAGTCTGCCGGGGACCAGAACATGTCGCCGCGCTGCGGGTAAAAATCATGCGAGCAGACAAAGCCGGAGAGGTTGCCGATCAGGCTGCGCTGGGCGATCAGCGCACCCTTGGGGTTGCCCGTGGTGCCGCTGGTGTAGATGATCAGCGCCGGATCGTCGGCGGAGGTATCGCGCGCGGTGTAGCGCGAGGATGCCAGCGGCAGCAGCGTATTCCACTCGCGCAACCAGGATTCGCGCGCGCCATCGACGCCGATTACATGCTTGAGGTCGGGCAGTTTGTCGCGCACCGCGCCGAGCTTCTCCAGCCCGTTCTCGTCGATGATCGCGACGCGTACCTCGGCATGCGAAAGCCGGTATTCCAGCGCGTCGGCGCCGAACAGGTGCGAGATCGGCAGTGCAATGGCGCCCATCTGGTAGCAGGCCATGTGGGCGATGCCGGTTTCGGGGCGCTGCGGCAGGATGATGGCGACGCGATCGCCCGCCAGCACGCCCATCGCGCCGAGCACGTTGGAGAGCCGGTTGGCGGCCTGCTGCACGTCCCAGAAGCTCCAGGCCTCCGTGTGGCCGGCCTCATCCTCGTAGTACAAAGCGAAGCGCGAGCGATCCTCGGCCCAGCGCCCGCAGCAGGCGCGGGCAATGTTGTAGCGTTCGGGGACATTCCAGCGGAACGTCGAATGCAGCGTGTTCCAGTCGCGCGCCGTGGCGTCGAGATGCATCTCGCTCATGCCGAAAGTCGCGCGTCGATCAGCTCGATCCAGTGTCGCACGGGTATCTCGGCCACGCCGCCAAGGTGGCCGATGCAGCCGACGTTGGCACTGGCGATGGCCGCCGGACGCCCTGCGGTCAGTGCGTGCAACTTGTTCGCCTGCAGGCGTTGGGAAATTTCCGGCTGCAGCACCGAGTAGGTGCCCGCCGAGCCGCAGCACAGATGCGAATCCGCCACCGGCGTCAGCGTGTAGCCCGCAGCGGTCAGCAGGGTCTCGATCGTGCCGCGAATCTTGAGTCCGTGCTGCAGGCTGCAGGGGGAGTGAAACGCCAACAGGCGCTCGCCCTCCGGCAAGGGCGGGCAGGCCTGCAGCAAGCTTTTCAGCGCATCGACTTCGGCAATGAGAACTTCGCTGACATCGCGCGTCGCCAGCACCACGCGCGCCGACTTGGTCGCGTAGTCCGGGTCCTCCTGCAGCAGGTGGGCGTAGTCGACCACCTGGGTACCGCAACCCGAGGCCGTGATCACCACATGCTCGGCGCCGGCCTCGAGCAGCGGCCACCAGGCGTCGATATTGCGCCGCGCGTCCTCGCGCGCGCCTTCGGCCTCGTTGAGGTGCAAGCGCACCGCGCCGCAGCAGCCGGCACCCCTGGCTTCGATCATTTCTATGCCCAGTCTGTCGAGCACGCGGGCCGTCGCGCCGTTGATGTTGGGATACATCGAGGGCTGCACGCAGCCGGCCAGGGCGATCACCTTCCGCGCATGCGTGCGCCGCGGCCGCGGCCCGGCGGATGAAAGCGGCGGCACCTTGGCGCGCAGCGCGCCCGGCAGCATCAAACGCACCGACTGGCCCAGCTTCATTGCCGCGCCGAACAGCGTCGGGCGGGGCAGCAAGGTCTTCAGCGCGCCGCGCATCACGGCATCGACCCCGCCGCGCGGCACCTTGTGCTCGACCACTTCGCGGCCGATGTCGAGCAGGCGCGAGTAATGCACTCCGGACGGACAAGTGCTCTCGCAGGAACGGCAGGTCAGGCAGCGGTCGAGGTGCAGCCGCGTCTTCTCGGTCGGCGTCGGCGCCTTCGAGCACCTGCTTGATCAGGTAGATGCGCCCGCGCGGACCGTCGAGTTCGTCGCCCAGCAACTGGTAGGTCGGACAGGTGGCGGTGCAAAACCCGCAGTGCACGCAGCGGCGCAGGATCTCCTCGGCCTCGCGGCCGGCACTGGTGTTGCGGATGAAGTCGGCGAGATGCGTTTCCATCAGAGTTCCGGATAAAGCCGGCCTGGATTGAACACGCCGTAGGGATCGAAGCTCTGCTTGAGCCGGCGGTGGACTTCCATCAACGACGGCGGCAGCAGCGCGAACACACCGGCCGACTTGTCGCCACCGCGGAACAGCGTGGCATGGCCGCCGGCACGCACGGCGACTTCGCGCATGCGTGCCGCATCGGCATCGCCGCGCATCCAGCGCTGCGCGCCGCCCCATTCGATCAGCATCGCCGCAGGCAGGTCGAGCGGCGGCGCCACCGATGGCAGCGAGAGCCGCCACAACGGAGCCTCGCCGCCAAAGAAATCCGCGCTCTGCTCGCGCAGTCCCTGCCAAAAAACAAGCGCCTCGGCATCGGCGACGACGGCCCCGCCCAGCCGGACGCAGGCCGCCTCGACCGCCGCCCGGGCGCCGGCCAGGCGCAGCGTGAGGACGCCGTCCTGCCAGCAACTGGCCACCAGCGGCAAAGGTTGGCCGGCCCAGCGATTCATGGCCTCGAGCGCCTTGTCCTGCGGCATCTCGAAGCGCAGACTGGCATCGCCGGGCGTCACCGGCAAGACCTTGAGCGAAACTTCGAGGATCAGGCCCAGCGTACCCAGGCTGCCCGTAACCAGGCGCGAGACGTCGAAGCCGGCGACGTTTTTCATCACCTCGCCGCCGAAGCGATGGACGCGCCCCTCGCCGTCCATCAGCTTCACGCCGAGGACGAAATCGCGCAGGCTGCCCACCGCCGCGCGGCGCGGCCCGGACAGGCCGGCAGCCACAGCGCCGCCGACCGTCGCGACGCCGAAGTGCGGCGGCTCGCAGGCGAGGCACTGTCGCCGTGCCGCCAGCGCCGACTCCAGTTCCGCCAAGGGCGTGCCGCAGCGCGCCGTGACCACCAGTTCGGTCGGCTCGTAATTGACGATGCCGGCGTGGCCGCGGGTATCGAGCAGTTCGCCCGCAGCCATGCCGCCGTAGAAATCCTTGCTGCCGCCCCCACGAATGCGCAGCGGCTTGCGCTCGAGGATGCGCGCGCGGAAGGCCTCGATCGGGTCGCCGTGGCTCACAGCCGCTCCAGTTCGGGGAACTTGAGGTTGCCGCCATGCACATGCATGCGGCCGAACTCGGCGCAGCGATGCAGCGTCGGCACGCCCTTTTCCGGGTTCAGCAGGCCCTGCGGGTCGAAGGCGCGCTTGACTGCATGGAACAGGCGCAGCTCGTCGCTGCCGAACTGGTCGCACATGGAATTGATCTTTTCATAGCCGACGCCGTGCTCGCCGGTGATGGTGCCGCCGAGGTCCACCGACAGCTTGAGAATCTCGGCGCCGAAGGCCTCGGTGCGTTCAAGCTCGCCGGGCACATTCGCGTCGTAAAGGATCAGCGGATGCAGGTTGCCGTCGCCGGCATGGAAGACGTTGATGCAGCGCAGGCCGTATTTCTTTTCCATCGCCGCAATCGCCATCAGCATTTCGCCGAGGCGCTTCCTCGGGATGGTGCCGTCCATGCAGTAATAGTCGGGCGAAATGCGCCCGGCGGCGGGAAATGCCGCTTTGCGCCCGGCCCAGAAGCGCAGGCGCTCGGCTTCCGACTGCGATACGCGGACTTCGGTGGCGCCGCTGGTTTCCAGCACCGCCTTCATGCGGCTGATTTCCTCGGCGACTTCTTCCGCCGTGCCGTCGGATTCGCAGAGCAGGATGGCTGCGGCATTCAGGTCGTAACCCGCCTTGACGTAAGGTTCGACGGCGGCGGTGGCCGGCTTGTCCATCATCTCCAGCCCGGCCGGAATGATGCCGGCGGCGATCACCGCCGCCACGGCCTCGCCCGCCTTCATGACATCGTCAAAGCTGGCCATGATCACCTGGGCCATCTCCGGCTTGGGCACCAGCTTGACCGTGACTTCGGTAACCACGGCCAGCATGCCCTCGGAACCGATGGCCAGCGCCAGCAGGTCGTAGCCCGGCGCATCCAGCGCATGGTTACCGAATTCGACCACATCTCCGCTCATCATCACGGCGCGCACGCGCAACACGTTGTGCAGCGTCAGGCCGTACTTCAGGCAATGCACGCCGCCGGAATTCTCGGCGACGTTGCCGCCGATGGAGCAGGCGATCTGCGAGCTCGGATCGGGGGCGTAATAGAGCCCGAGCGGTGCCGCCGCCTCGGAGATGGCCTGGTTGCGCACGCCGGGTTGGACCACGGCGACGCGCGCCACGGGATCGACATGGAGGATGCGTTTCATCTTCGCCAGGCTCAGCACCACGCCCTGCGGATGCGGCAGCGCGCCGGCCGACAGCCCGGTGCCGGCGCCGCGCGGCACGATCGGCACGCCGGCGGAGGCGCAGGCCTTGAGCACGGCAACGACCTGCGCCTCGGTCTCGGGCAGGGCAACGGCCACCGGCAACTGGTGGTAGGCGGACAGCCCGTCGCACTCGTAGGGCTTGAGGTCCTCCTCGACGTGGAGCAGCGAGGAGGCCGGCAGGAGGCGCGACAGTTCGGCGACCAATGCGGCGCGATCGATGCCGGAAAAGTCCTGGGCGACATCGGCAGAGTGTTCTCGCTGGTTCATGGCTGGTCTTCCGCTTCGATCAGGATGGCCCTGAAATCATTGACGTTGGTGCGCGTCGGCCCGGTGACGACGAGGTCGCCAAGCGCGGAGAACACGCCGTGGCCGTCATTGTCGGCGAGGCGGGCGCGCAAATCAATTCCGGCGGCCGCGGCTCGCGTCGGCGTATCCGGCAGCAGCAGCGCGCCGGCGTTGTCTTCCGAGCCGTCGATGCCGTCGGTGTCGGCGGCAATGGCATGGACGCGTGGATGACCGTTCAGCGCCAGCGCCAGCCCAAGCAGGAACTCGAGGTTGCGCCCTCCACGCCCCCTGCCCTTCACCGTCACCGTGGTTTCCCCGCCTGAAAGCAGCACGCAGGGTCCGCGCAGGGGCACGCCATGATCCGCGCAGGAGACGGCGATACCGCCCAGCACCCGGGCCACTTCGCGCGCTTCGCCTTCGATGGCGTCGCCCAGCACCAGCGGCGTAAGCCCCTGGCGGCGCGCCAGCTCGGCCGCTGCCGCGAGCGAACCCTGAGCCGTGGCGACGATGTGCGACTCGCAGCGCGCAAAGCCGGGATCGCCCGGTTTGGGCGATTCCGTGGCACCGCTTTCCAGCGCCGCGCGCGCCGCTGCCGGCAGGGCAATGCCATAACGATCGACAACCTCCAACGCATCAGCGCAGGTGGTCGAATCGGGCACCGTCGGCCCCGAAGCGATGGTCGACAAGTCATCCCCCGGCACATCGGAAATCGCCAGGGTGACCACGCGCGCCGGCGCCGCCGCCAGCGCCAAGCGACCGCCCTTGATGGTCGAGAGGTGCTTGCGCACGCAGTTGATCTCGGCAATGTTGGCGCCGCAGGCCAGCAGCGCCTTGGTCAGCGCGCGCTTTTCGTCCAGGGTGATGGCGTCGATCGGCGCCGCCAGCAAGGCCGAGCCGCCACCTGACAGCAGCACCAGCACCAGGTCATCCGCGCCCAGCCCCTGCACCGCCTGCAGCAGGCGTTGCGCTGCCTTCTGCCCGGCGGCATCCGGTGTCGGATGCGCGGCCTCGACGACCTCGATGCGACTGGTCGGCACGCCATGGCCATAGCGCGTGACGACGATGCCGGACAGTTGCCCGACATCGCCGCGCCAATGCGTCTCGACGGCGCGCGCCATGGCGGCGGCTCCCTTGCCCGCGCCGACCACCACCGTGCGCCCCTTGGGCGGATCGGGCAGCCAGGGCGCAAGGCAGTGCGCGGGGTCGGCGGCGCCGACGGCGGCATCGAAGAGGTCGCGCAGCAGGGCGCGCTGGTGCAGGTAGCTCATCTCCAGCGGGCCATCCAGGCGAAACTGTCTTCGCTGCGTCCGCTCGGCTTGTATTCGCAGCCTACCCATCCGGCATAACCAATGCGGTCGAGATCGTCAAGCAGGAAAGGAAAATTGATCTCGCCGGTGCCAGGCTCGTTGCGCCCCGGGTTGTCGGCGAGTTGGACGTGGCCGATGCGCGGCAGCTTCTCGCGCAGGCTGCGCGCCAGATCGCCTTCCATGACCTGGGCGTGGTAGATGTCGTACTGCAGCTTCAGGTTAGCGAGGCCTGCCTGCTCGATCACGGCTAGTGCGGCATGGCTGGTGGCCACCAGGAAGCCCGGCGTGTCGCGCGTGTTGAGCGGCTCGACCAGCAATTCGATGCCGGCGCGCTGCGTCACGGCAGCGGCGAAACGCAGGTTTTCGACCAGGGTTTCGCGCGCCCTGTCCGCATCCACCTGCGGCGGCGCGATCCCGGCCAGGCAGTTGAGGCGCGGGCAACCCAGCAGCTTCGCGTAGTCGATGGCGAGGCCGACCCCGTCCTGGAATTCGGCGATGCGTCGCGGATGGCAGGCAATGCCGCGTTCGCCCGCCGCCCAATCGCCGGCAGGCAGGTTGAACAGCACCACGTCCAGGCCCGAGGTCAGTACCACCTCGGCCAGCGCGGCGCGATCGAAGGCGTAGGGAAAGTGGAATTCGACGCCGGCAAAGCCCGCGCTCCGTGCGGCGCCGAAACGCTCCAGGAAAGGGCGCTCCGTGAACAGGAAGGACAGGTTCGCGGCAAAACGGGGCATCGGGCGATTCTATCTGTCCGCGTCCGTAGCGGGGATGCAATCCATTGACGGCGGGCGCCCTGGTTGTTGGTAACCGTCTAAATGTGACCCAGGGTTTCCATCTAAAACTGACCCACGGGTTTATGCGCACAGTATAGCTATGCGCGGTCGTTTGCAGGTTCGGTTTCCGGGGATTTCTCTCCTTTCGGTTTGGAAGAACGAGTTCGGCCAGGCTGCAGCCTGGCCGAACTCGTTTTGAAGCGCCAGGACTCATTGCCGGTCTCGACGATATGGCAATGATGGGTCAGCCGGTCCAGTAGCGCCGTCGTCATCTTGGCATCGCCAAACACACTGGCCCATTCGGTGAAGGACAGATTGGTCGTGATCGCCACGCTGGTGTGCTCGTAGAGCTTTGAGAGCAGATGGAACAGCAAGGCGCCACCCGCCTGACTGAAGGGCAGATAGCCCAACTCGTCAAGAACGACCAGATCGACGTACATCATGCGATAGGCGAGCTGCCCCTGCCGGCCGCTGGCTTTCTCATGTTCCAGCGCATTGACGAGTTCCACCGTCGAGAAGAAGCGGACACGGCGCCCCTGCTTCTGGATCGCCTCGATGCCGATGGCGGTGGCCAGATGCGTCTTCCCGGTCCCGGGGCCGCCGATGAAGACGATATTGTGCGCGGCTTCGATGAATTCGCCGCCATGCAGGCGCTGGATCAGTGCTGCGTCCACACGCGACTGGGTGAAGTCAAAGCCGGCCAGATCCCGATGTGCCGGAAACTTGGCCGCCGTCATCTGGTAGGCAATCGAGCGGACCTCACGCTCCGCCGATTCTGCCGCCAGCAACTCGTTCATCCAGGCTTCCGGGGGCAGATCGCTGTGCCGTGCCTTGGCCATCAGTTCCGGCCAGCACTGCGCCATGCCGTGCAGCTTGAGCGCCTTCAGGCGCGCCATGAGTTCAACGGACATCACCGGCCTCCATGCGCAGATGGTCATAGCGATGGACATTGGCCACCGGCTCTTCGCTGACCGACAGTGGCGTCTCGATAGCCGGTGGCGTCATGGCCTGTCCCTTGAGCCGCGCCAGCACGTTCAACACATGCTCGCCGCTCGGACGTCCGGATTCGAGTGCCAGTTCGGCGGCAACCACCACGCCGTCCAGGCCATGCCGCGGGATGGCAGCCAGGACGTCGGCCATCACCCGGTCGCCGCCCGTCTGTTTGAGCAGATGCCGCTGCAAGACCAGCAAGGGTTCGGGCATGTCGGCAAAGGGCGCGCCGTTCCTGAGCGCGCCGGGTTTGCGCTCGATCACGCCGATGTAATGCCGGAAGTCGTAATAGGTCTGGTGCCGCTCGAAACTGCGTTCATGCCGGGCGACCTCGACGCCGTCGGCCACCAGGCGGAGTTCGGCCGGATAGATGCGCAGACTGATGACGCGGTGGGCGCAGTCGCTGGGAACGCTGTAGCGGTTGCGCTGGAAATGAATCAGGGCGGTGCTCGATACCCGGATCGGCTTCTCGACGTAGCCGTCAAAGGGTCGCGGGTTGGGCATCATCTGCAATTGCTCGTCCTGGAGCAGGTCGGCAAGGGTCAGTTCCGGCCATTCGGGATGCGCCATCGCCTCCCAGGCCGTCCTGCATTCCTGGCCGACCCAGTCGTTGAGTTCCTCCAGGTTGGCCCAGCGTCGCTCGCCGGCGGCCTGCCAGATCTGCCGACGCCGATCCTGGACGTTCTTCTCGACGATGCCTTTCTCCCAACCGGCGGCCCGGTTGCAGAATTCCGGGTCGAACAGGTAATGGCCACACATGGCGAAGAAGCGCGGATTGACGTCGCGTTCCTTGCCGCGCCCACCTTGTCGACGGCGGTCTTCATATTGTCGTAGATGCGCGGCGCGGAATGCCATTGAAGGCGGCAAAGGCCCGGGCATGGGCGTCGAACAGCATTTCGTGGCTTTGCCCGGGGTAGGCGGTCATCCAGAAGGCACGGCTGGCGCACAGCTTGGTATGGGCGACTTCCAGCCGCCGCCGCAGTCCGCCGACGAAGACGTACTCGACGCTCCAGTCGAACTGAAAGGCTTCACCCAGCGCGAAGGTCAGGGGACGTAGGCACTTCGCTTCGGGCTGGCGGCGGCTTCTTCCTTCCAGCGCCGGACGAAGTGGCTGACCCGGTTGTAGCTGCCGGGGTAGCCTTGGGCGCGAATCGCCTGATAGAGCACTTTCGCGGTCCGTCGCTCCCGTTTGAGGCGATGGCTGTCGCCCTGCAACCATTGCCGCAGTTGATCCGCCCACGGATCGACGATGCTCTTGACCTGTTTCTCGGGATACTTCGGCTCGGTCACATCGACCTGCCGCAGCCAGTGCCGTATGGTGTTTCTCGATAATCCGGTGCGCCGTGCAATCTCTCTCAGCGGTACTCCGTCGCGGATGTGCATCCGCCTGATCTTGGCCAACATGCCCACGTTGATCACTCCTGTTGCCCCTGCTCAAAATCTCGCAGGGTAGCCAATCAAGGTGGGTCAAATTTCGATGGAAATTACGCCAGCAGGTGGGTCAATTGTGGACGGTCGTCAACACCCTGGTCGCCGACGGAATGGGTGCGACGCAAATGCTTCCTGGCGGACCCGGCCTTATTGTTGCCGATCGCGCAGCAATCAATTGAAGTCGAAAGTATTCCCTGTGTCATGTCACCCGCGTAAAGTCTGGCCCTCGCCTAACGCACCCCTTTCATTGACCCATGGGCCTTTCCACTTCCACGCAAGCTTCCGGCTACACCCGCACGGCCATTGCCCTGCACTGGCTGATCGCCGTGGCGCTCGCCGGCAGCTTCGCGCTCGGCCTTTACATGCACGAACTGCCGCTGTCGCCGCAAAAGCTCAAGCTCTATTCCTGGCACAAATGGGCCGGCGTGACGATCTTCCTGTTCGTCACCCTGCGCTTGGCCTGGCGCCTCGGCCATCGCCCGCCCGCGTTGCCGATAGCGATGCCCGCCTGGCAGCGCCAGGCTGCGGCAGCCACCCATGTCCTGCTCTATGTGCTGATGTTCGCGGTGCCGCTGTCCGGCTGGCTGATGAGTTCGGCCAAGGGCTTCCAGACGGTCTGGTTCGGCGTGCTGCCCCTGCCCGACCTGCTGGAGAAGAACAAGGAACTCGGCGACCTGTTGCAGCAAATCCACATGCTGTTGAACTTCTGCTTGGCGGGTTTGGTCTTCGCTCACGCCGGCGCGGCCATCAAGCACCATTTTTCCGACCGCGACGACGTGCTCGCCCGCATGCTGCCCTTCCTCGGCAAACCCCGCTCCGGAGTGAATCAATGAACCACGCGCCACGCCCCCTTGCACTGCTTGCGCTGCTACTCGCCGCCCCTGCGGCGCAGGCGATCGAATTCACCCAGTTCCAGCCGGCGAAAAGCTCGCTGTCCTTCATCTCGAAGCAGATGAACGTGCCGGTCGAGGGCCGCTTCACCAGCTTTCGCGGCAAGCTCGCCTTCGACCCGGCGAAACCCGCCGCGGCCAGGGCGGAACTTGAAATCGACCTTGCCAGCATCGACGCCGGCTCGAAGGACGCCAATGACGAGGTGGCGACCAAGGCCTGGTTCAACACCCGGGAATATCCGCTCGCGAGGTTCGTCGCGACCACCGTCAAGCCGCTGGACGGCAACCGCTACGAACTCACCGGCAAGATGAGCATCAAGGGCAAGACCCGCGACCTCGTCACCCCGCTGACGGTGACGCAGGAAGGAAACAGTGCCATTTTTGACGGCGCGCTGGTGTTCAAACGTGCCGACCATGGCATCGGCGATGGCATCTGGGCCGATTTCGGCACCGTCGCCAATGAAGTCCAGATCAAGTTCCGCATCGTGGCCAGCGCCGCGAAATAATCCCCAGCCTACCCAGGAGAAACCCATGAAAAAAGCCCTGTTCGTCGCCGTCCTGTCCGCCGTTTCCGCCGCCGCCCTGGCCGCCCCGGAAAGCTTCGCCATCGATGCCGGGCACACCCTGCCGCGCTTCGAGTACAACCACCTCGGTTATTCCTTCCAGCAGCACCGCTTCGACAAGACCAGCGGCCGGATCGTACTCGACCGCGCCGCGAAGACCGGGTCGGTCGACGTCACCATCGACGCCAAATCGGTGAATACCGGCTTGACGCTGTTCAACCAGCACATCCAGGCCGAAGACTTCTTCCACACCGAGAAATATCCCACCATCAGCTTCAAGTCGACCGCCGTCAGGTTCGACGGCGACAAGCCCGTCGCGATCGACGGCAACCTGACCATCAAGGGCGTGACCAGGCTGGTGACGCTGACGGTGACCCACTTCCACGCCATGCCCCACCCGATGCTGAAGAAGGACGCCATCGGCGCCAACGCCGTGGCCAAGCTCAAGCGTTCGGAGTTCAACATGCCGAAGAACGTGCCCTACGTCAGCGACGAAATCACGCTCTCGATCGCCGTCGAGGCGGTGAAGGAGTAAACCGCACCTGACGCCCGGACTACAGGGCGATCGTGCCGACCTCGTGCGAGAGCGCCTCGATGGCGCTCTCGTCCATGTCGAGCAGGCGTCTTGCCAGCGCGGCGAAATGTTCGCGGCCCGCCAGCGCGGCGGCGCCAATCGCCGTCCCGTCAGCGCCGACTCCCGAGGCGATACCGTTTCGCACAACTCCCGTTCCGTAGCCCGAAACCAGCCGCGGAAACATCTCCCGGCGCAGACCGTCGAAGGTCGCGAACCAGAAGTGCAGCGAGTCGCCGCCACGCGCCAGCAGGCCGGGCAGCGTCACCAGGCAATCGGCGAGATTGTCCTTGACCGCGCGGGCGAAAATCTCGGCGCGCTTGCCCTGCAGCCCAGACAGCATGTCCGCCCACTCGCCGCCCAGCATCCGGCCCGCCACGAGTTCGCCCTCCTCGTGCAGGATCAGGGTCTCGATCTCGCCCTCGGTCATGCGCTCGATCGCCGCCCGCGGATCAAGATCGAAGCCATGCGCCAGCAAGGCGGCCTTCAGCGCGCCGTCCTGCTGCTTCACGTTCCAGCCGTCGGCCTTCTCCCACAGCCACTGGCGCAAGGCTTCGCGGCGCACGATCACGGTGCCGCCCTGCGAGGCGGCGGGAATCGCCGCCACGTCGCGCGCATATTCGCAGCCGCAGACTAGCAGGCGGGTCTCGCCGCGTCGCTCGTCGCGGTCCAGTTCGCCGAGGAAAAAATGCGGCTTATGGAAACGGCCGATGCCGGCGCCATAGACCAGACCGCTGCCGGCCAGCGCCTCGTTTACGGCATCGGCGGCGAAGGGGTCGAATTCGCATCCGGCCACTGGCAGCGGAATGAAATCACGCTCGCTGATGCCTTCCCAGCGCGCCTCGCGCTCGGCGATCCAGCGACCCACCGCCTCGCGCGGCGGCGTCACGCCGAATGGCAACTGGTGCTCCCAGCGATAGAACTCACGCATGCCCAGCAAATAGGTGCACAGGCTGACGTCGCGCGCATGGCGCGCGTCGGCGATGTCGCAGTTGGTCTGCACCGCGCCGATCAGCTCGCCCATGCCGGCAATCATTGCCCGCCCCCGCCGTGGCGCCGCCGCGATTTCCAGGCCGCTATCCCCTTGACGATCTCGGAAAACGGCAACGCCTCGATGTCGCCAGTGCGCTCGCGCGCCAGCCGCACCAGGCGGCGCACATTGGGTGCCAGCGCCTCCGGATCGAACACCTGGCGCATGCCAGCCAACCCGCCGCACTGGATCTTCATCAGCATTGCGTGGGGCAGGATGCGCCGGGTATCGGTAACACCCAGCGCAAAAGCGGATTTCTCGCGCAGCAGTTCCGCCAGCCGGGCACACTCGGCATGCGCGGCGCCCTGGGAGCAGGCGATGGTCTCGCGTTCGGCGATCTGGTGGCTGGCGGCCAGTTCGCACACCGCATGGCGCGCCAGCAGGGCGCGTTCGAACACGCAGGGCAGACGGTTGATTTCGCCTTGCGCATTGCGGTAGGCGGTCTCGTCCACCGGGCTACAGTAAAACGTACCGCCTTGCACGCATGGCAATCATCGAGCAAAGCGAGCCAGACAGTAAGCCCCCCGCGAGGGGGGCAGGGGGGGCGGGCACAATTTACCCGCCCGCAAGAAAACGAAGGCCAGGAGATTCAATCGGTGGAACGGCAATACCGAAGGCATGGGCGTTAGTAGTCCTCCCCCGTGGTGAGGTCTTCCCTGGGGGGCTGGTTGAGCAGGTCTTCCGCCTCTAGCTCGTTGGCGGCGAACATCGTCTTGAATGCCTCGCCGGGCGCCAGATCGGTTTCGCGGCGCAGGCGCTTGGCTTCGTTCGACGCCTCTTTGAAAACGTCGAACTCGGCAATCTTGTTCAGATGGCGGATCGGTCCGGTCTGGGTAACGCGGTAGATGTAGTAAGGCATGGCGGGAGCCTATGTCAGTGGGAATCATGCCCCGCGCCGCCCGGCATCGGGATGCGATGCGAGGCGGAGGGAGTGAAGCATGGTGTATCCATGTTAGCGACCGACAACGTGGCAGCGCGCCCAATGCCGGGGGGCCCTTCGGGTTGAGACCTGGATCGGCGCCTGCGGCGTTGCAGCGCTTGCCAATGGAATAACCATTGGCCGCGCACTGCGCCTTGCATCCATCCGATCCTGGCTTCAACGCGGGGCATGATTCCCACTGACATAGGCTCCTATTCCACGTATCGTTTGCTGGCCTTGCGGCGGCCGGGCTGGGATTTCTGGATGACAACGCCCTTGACGGCGGCCAGATCCGCGATATCTGCCGGCGGGTAGGCCGGATTCAAGGCCCGCAATTGCCATGCCTCGCCCTGCTTCGCCAACTGGCGGAAAATCCACTCGCCCGCCAGTTGCGCAAGCACAAAGGAACCGTCGGTGGCCAGGCCTTCGGGCTCAATCAGGATGACTTCGCCTTCGCGGAATTCCGGTTCCATGCTGTCGCCCAGCACCATCAGCGCGAAGGGTTCGGCGGCGGCGCAGGCTTCCAGGGCGGGATCGGCGGTCTGCGGCAGGATGGGGATGTGGCGGCGGGCTTCGGACATGGCGCTACAGGGGCTCGGTGTGCAGTTGCGCGGCCGGCACGCCAACGGCGCGCAAGGCCGCTTCGGCCGGCGCCACCAGCGCGGCCGGCCCGGCCAGGAAGACATCGCTGCCGGCCAACGCGCCGTCCGCCGCGAGGGCCGCCGGCAGCCCGGCCAGATCGAGGGGCCGGTAATGGAATTCGTCGAGCGCGGAGGCCCAGGCGCGGCACTGGTTGGGCAGGTACTGCCCGCCCGGCCGCGTCGCCGCCCAGTAGAGCGTGATCGACTCGGCAGCATCGACGGCGATCGCATGCTCGATCAGGCTGTTGATCGGCGCAAAGCCTTCGTCGATGGCGACCAAGGTCAACGGCCGCGTCGATTCGCGTTCCAGCACAAAACGGCCCCAAGGGCCCCAGACCGAAACTTCCATGCCCGGCTTGACCAGGCCGGCAGAAACGCAGGCGGCGAAGTCGCTGGCCCGATCACCGTGAAAGTCGGCGCTGGCGGGACGGCGAACATGGAAGATCAGGTTGCGGTCATCGCAGGGGCAGCTCGCCACCGGCAGTTCGGCATGCAGGTCGTCGCCGCTTGCCACGCCGGCGGAAAGCCCCAGCGTGGCCCGCTGCCCGGCGAGGAAGCGCAGCCGGTTGCTGCGCGGCGTCTGCAGGTGCAAGCGGATCATGTCTTCGCCGAGGGCATCGACGGCACGCACCTTGGTGACGATGCGCTGCTCGGGGATATCCTCGGGCAGGCCGGCTTCCAGCACCTCGAGCACCAGGTCGGAACTGTGCGCCGTACAAGTGCACATCAGGATATGGTTCTGCGCCTTCTCGGCTTCGGAAAAACCATAGTCGGACGGCGCCACGGGGCGTGCCTCGCCCGAGACCACGCGCGCCTTGCACAGCCCGCAGTTGCCGTTGCCGCAACCGTAGTTGGGCGCCAGCCCGGCGCGCAGCGCCGCCTTGAGCAGGGTTTCCGAACCCTCGACGAAGAACTCGTGGCCGGAAGGTTTGACCGTGACGTGGGCCGACATGACCCTGAGCATAGCATCGAGCGCGCGGACGTCGTCGCGCGGCGCCGGCGCCGAAATCGCCCGCGCCAGACCTTCGTCGAGCAGATGCCCGAGATCGGCCGCCAGCGGCTGCGGCAGGCTGGCCAGGCGCGAGCGCAAGTCCCCGACCAGGCGGTGGTAGCGCGTCAGCGTGCGCTGCAGTTCGGCGAGTTCCTGGCCCTGCGCGAACAGGCGCTGGGCAAGCGCCTCCTGCGAGGGCAGCACGCGCTCGCGCAGGCGCTTGGCGAAAGCGTCCTCGCGGATCGCGCGGGTCTTCTCGAAACTGCCGGACGCGTCAAGGTCGAGTTGCGGCCAGGCGCGCTGCAGGTCCTCGGCATCGACCATGCCATCGAAGGAGGGCAATTCACCTTCCCGGATCCGCTTCTGCAGGCTCACGCGCGAAATGCCAAGGAGATGCGCGGCGCGGGAGAGGGTCAGCCATTGGGTCATCCTGCCAATATAGCCAAGGCGACCGTCGGGCGGTTTCAATATTTTTATGGCGTCGCGAGGGAAGGAATCGGCGCTCCCCCGTGCCACCCTTGCTACTCTGTCTTGGCGGGTGTCACTACCATGTCCGAATCGCTGGTCGGAACCGGGGGTAGCTTTAGGAATTCGCGGACATCGAACACTTCTGAAATCGTCTGCCCAGGCGCATAGGTCTTTGCCAGGATAGCCGCTTCCACGCGGCGAAATTGCTCATTGGTCAGCGCCGGGAGCTTGTCCCAAAAAATCTGACTTACATGTCCATCAACGCCTATCACCAGTAACACGGCCACGCCGACAGGGGTCAAGCGCGAATTGGATGCTCGTCCCGAATTGGCTTGGGTAGCGAACTGCCCCTGCCGTCCAGGAGCCGCATTTTGTGGTTGGTTCTTGACCGTGGCTGCAGGTGTCGGCACCACGGGCTTCGCTTGTACCGAAAAGCTCGCAGGGGCCGCATCCTTGCGCACTAGAACTGCGGCCTCTCGATCCTGCGCCAGAAATTTTTCACTTGCAGACTCGGCCATCGTTACGCCGCGTAGAACCACCGTCAGCACCCGATGCTCGGACGTTTTACGCAACTCGGGCGGCAACTTCCACGCAAGCAGCACTGCGACATGGAGCATGATTGAAATCCCTAGAGTACTCTGCAACCTCCTCCTGTCATCATGCTTCCATTCCGCATGGCTCCAATGCCCCAGAGCATGCATCAATACGCCTCAAACTCCCGCCACAATCCCCGTTTGCCGCTGAATATTGCGCTCGACCCGCCTCCACCGCCACCTCCAGTAGAGGACGACACCGGCACGGAGATTGTTTCCTGTTGATAGTTTGATTTGGTGGCAATTGCCTTGTAGTCGCCAGACTGCAGCTTGACAACCGTGATACCGACCACCAGCGAGTCGGAAATCTTGACCGACACCGTGGTTTCGCCATCAACGGGCAGACCAGTCGAGTAGTCGAGGAAGTTCGCCCAGGAACTTCCGCCAACCGTGCAACTGTCGGCTGCCGGGATGTTGGTGGCAAACACCAGAGTGCCGCGCACCAGCTTCGGATCGACGTTCATGCGCTCTCCGGCATCCGGTAGGGGAACATACCAGCCACCGTACACGCTCCAGTCCATCGTGGTCGAGTCGACGTTGTTGCAGGCACCCGCGACGGTAACCGTGGAAGAAGCCCCAGGGCAAATCATGCGCACCGCACGGGTAGTACCATCCACCGTCACGGTAATGGGGGTCGACGCTTCGTTCTGGGAGATCAGTCTGCGGGCAAGGAACATGGGCACCGTCGTCGGAACCCCGAGAACATTAACCGTGGTCGTATCGGTAAGCGGATTCCATGTGGCCTGGGATGCGCCACCTAGGTTGGCGGCACCCAGCGTATCCTTGATCGCATAGAAGGCCTGACTCGCGGTATTCGTCAAGTCGGCGGTCTCCAGATACTTGCCGGTACCGACGAAAACAATCCGGACACCGTCCGCGTTTGCCGTCAGTTCCGGCTTGGTCGTGATCGGCTGCGCGGCTCCGCCCACCTCCAGATGCGCCAACTTGAACACTTGCGTGTTGGTGTGGCCGGCGCCCGTATTGGTGTGATCGAGATCGAAACGCCATAAATCTCCGTTCAGGTCGCCCGAATAAACGTACTGGGCAGTGTTGTCGGTTGAGGGGTTGTCCGCCCAGACCGCGATCTTTCCAAGATGGCTCGGCACCAATGCCGCCGCTGTTGGAATCGGATAGCCGGTCTTCAGCACGCCAGTTTTTGGATTCAGGGCAAACAGGTAGCCGTCACCATTTCCGCCCGAACTATCGTTGTTGTAACCAGAGCTGAACAATACCGCCCATTCGCCGTTGGGCAGCTTGCTCACAATCACGTTAGAGATGGTGTATCCGAGATCGGTATGGGTGAACTCCCAGAGATACTTCGGACTCAGGGGATCCGTCACGTCCAGGGCGTAGTAGGAGGTCCCGCCCGCACCCTGACCACCAACCAGTATTGTGTGCCAATCCCCCCCGCCAAAATCGACGTCGGCAATGGTGATCTGTCCATCCACGAAGTAGCGGTGGCCGTAGTTGACGTCGGCGAGAACTTTCATGCTCGTCAAGACCTGCGACGGAACAAATGCCCAGACTTCCTCGCCGGGCGCCACCGAACGGCTGCCCATGGTCACCGAAGAGGTGTGAGCATTGATTACATGAAGCATCCCATCCTGCGACGAAACGAAGACCACAGGCTTGCGGCTGGCGGCGGTTCCGCTGGTCTTGAAGGTGGAATACCCGGAATCGGCGTAGGACGCGCTCGGTGCCTTCATGTAGACAGGTTGCGTATTTACGATGTCGCCAAAAACGTGCTGACGACGACGCCATATCTGGGCGTGAGAAATATCGCCATCCTGCTCCAGGCCACGATTGCCACGCAGGAAGTCAACCAGGTTGCTGGCCGTGATATCGGACGCATTGCTCACCGACAATGCCCCGTACTGACTCAGGCTGCTCGGATCGAAATAGGCCGCTTCGCTGCCGCTCAGATTGCCATGGGTGAATAGCCTCAGGGCCGCACCAGTGGCTGGCGTACTGGGTGCAATGTAGATATCGCGCGCCGACCAGGACAAACTGTCCAGTTTCGCCTGAGCCGACCACTGGCACCCGTAGTTGAAGCTGCCGTCACCGGAAACCGCTCCGGTGTTGGCGAGGGAAAGTGTCAGGGTGGTACCGGCGATGATCGTCACCACGGCACCGGGGGCAATGCCCGTACCCGTTGCAGTGGCGCCCACCACCAAGCCGGCGGAACTGCCCACGGTAATCGTGCTTGCGCCGCTAAGGCCGCTAATCGTGGTGCTGATTCCGGCACTACTGCAGTCGGTGGACGACGACACATCACCGGTATTCACGTCGATCGACCGCGATTGAAGGTCACCCGTCCAGTCTACGGTGGCATAGCTTGCCACGTAGGCAAAGTTGTCGCCTGCCACCGGCTCAAGGTTGGAGGTTGCCGCCGCGGCAGCCGAACCCACACGTGCGCCGATCTTGTTCAGCGCCTCGCGCAGACCCGCAACGACGTTGGGTACGTTGCGCGCGCTGAAGTATTTGCCGTGCCCGCTTACGGTCGCATGCCAGAGATCATCGACCCCCGTCGGATCGAGATTCGCCGCCGCCGGCCAGTTTTTCGAACCGGCGACAATCGCGGCGTAGTCACCCGTGCTGGCCGTCTGATAGTCCGACTGATAGGCCAGTTTGCCGTCAATACCGAGACCCATGGCGAAAAAATTCATGTGTTGCGCCTGATTCTTGTCGTCCGCGGTGGTCAGTACATTATTGGTGGACACGTCCGTCGTGCCATTGGTGTGGTTGCCGAACGCCACGGTGCGCAGGTCGGTGCTGTAGAAATACCAGGCAACGTCCGCCAGTGTGCGGCAGGAACTGGCGGCGGAACGATTGCCGGCGCCGACCGAGGGGCACGTTGTGGAACTCATCTGGCCGTCAAAGTATGGCCGCGCCGCGGTGGTCAATGAATTGTCCGTGTTGCCAATGTCCGCGTCATTTACCCCCTTGATGCTGGAGCTCTCGGGTTCGTTCCAATAGCCGTCGGTCACCAGGATCATGTAGTTCTGCTGGCACGAGTATTCCAGGGGGTCTGGCGTACCCACCTTGCCGGCGAAATAACGTCCGATCTTGGCGGTTTCCGCGCGCAAGGGCGTGGCGCAATTTGGGGCTTCGGTGGTTAGCGAAGTCCACCAGTTGGCTCGCGCGGTCCCGGTAAAGGGAGCCACGCCTCGGATTACCGATGAGCCGGTGGCGTTGCAGATATTGTCATAGCCGACGCGATAGTTGCCATCGAGCTGACTGAAAGCCTGCGTCGTGGCCGATTTCATCATCAACATGCGGGTGCGGTAGTAGCTGTACCAGTTGGCGAAATTCTGCAATTCCTCGGTGTAGGTACATGTCGCGCCAACGCAGTCGGTACGCCCGGACTCGCGGCTATAGGTTTGGCCGGTCACGAGATCATGTCGCTTGAAGATGCCAACCTTGTTCCAATTATTGGTCGAGCCGTCGGGCGCCTGGCCCCCGGCCATCGCCAGGACATCAAGACCAGAGCCGCTGGCATTTGTCGGAATCGCTGTGACCGCCGGCGCGCCCTGGCTGCTCATGGCAACTGTATTGACGAGGATCGGACCGACATTGGTCGATGTGACCGCTGTCGGAGTTGTTCCCTGGGACGGCGTACCACCGGAAAACGGGCTGACCGTAAACAGGTAGGGGGCGAAATTGTCGATCGCCGTCCCGGTGGCGCTACCGTTACCCGTCGCGGGCAGACAGGAACGCCAGTTGCCGCTCGTGTCGTTGCTGCTGAATCCGGTTCCGCTGAAGGCGATGCCGGAGCTGTCGTCGTTGCCGTTGTACCTGAACGACATGTTGCCTGCGGCGCAGTTGTGTCCATCGTCGCTATCCGCGCCGAGACAAGCGTTGACGCCGGCCGGGCCAGTGATGGTGCAGTCGGCAAAGGCATCCGTGGTGTTTGCCCGGCCGCAGGTGATCACATAGCCATTGGCGTCATTCGCCTCGATGCTGGCGGCGAGGTTGTTGATGCGCGTCACTTCCGCGCTGGAGCTGGTGCCGGTGCTGACGGTGCCGACAGCAATGGTGTCGGTGGTGCCGCACTTGATCGAATTGATGTATTTGCTGTCGGCGGTGGCGGTATTGATGGTGAAACGCCAGCTTGCCGAGGTATCGGCCACGCAACTCTGCGAAACATTGTTGTTGTAGGTCAAATTGATCGTGCCCGATTTGGTGAATGCAAGGGTGGTACAGGCCGCCGGAGTGGTCGGACCCGTCACGGTACATGTCAGCGTGTTGGCGCCATGGTTGCTGTTGCAGGAGTAGGAATAGCCGTTGCCATCCTTGTTCTCAAAATACCATTCCAACCAGTCCCGGCGGTCGTCGCTATTGCCGTCGCCGGTCCACGCGGTTTCGGTAATGGTCTTGGTGGTATCGCACTTTATGTCGGTGACGGAATCCCAGTCATTGGTCGTGGTGATTTGAAACTCCCAGGTGGCGGCACTGCATACCATGCCGCCCGTGCTGGTCTTGCTATAGGTATCCAGGGTGATGGTGGCGTCCTTGTCGGCGTTGTAGCCAAGATCCGCCGTACAGTTGCTCGCGCCGGTCGGACCGGTGACGTCACAAATGTAATTGTCGATCGTGCCGCCTTGCCGAACACAACTGTAGGTATAGCCGTTGGTGCCGGCGGCGTTCAGGTCATTGGCCAGGTTGGTGGTGCGTTGCAGGGTGTCAACAGTGGCAGTACCCGTACTCGCATCGGAAGACAGCGCGTAGATTTTTGTGCTGTTGCTGTTCGACGCGTCGCAGCGTATGTAATCGAGAAGCGCATTGTCGGCCGTGGCGCGATCGATCCTGAAGGACCAGGTCGGGCTGGTGGCGGCACCGCTGGATGCCGCGCCGGCGAGAAAGCTGAAGGACTTGCCGTTGTAGGCGGTACCGGCCGGGGCGGTAACCACGATGTTGCAGGTCATGGCGTCGCCCGAGCCGGTACACACCGGCACCGCGGCCGTGAACCCGTTGCCGGTGATGGCGTTCTTCACCGACGTGGCGTTCGCCGAGACGGACTGGCCATTGGTCAGCGTTGTCTCCGATATTGCACTGGCAATATCCACGGAATTCACCTGGATGCCACCCAGCCTGGCGGCATAGCTGTGCGTCGTACTGGTCACCTTCAGCGTCCCCGTCGAGGCCGAACTGGGCGACGTCACCACGATCGGGCAGGAGGCGGCGGTACAGGTACAACCGGAAATCGTGACGGTACCGCCCGATGCAGTTCCGGTGCAACCGCTGCCGCCAATCTTGGCCGCCAGCGCGGTGGCGATGGCCGTGGTGGCGGTGCCATCGGCGATGCTGAGTGTGCCTCCGGTCAGAATCGAGACTGGGGCAGTTGGCCCGGCCGCGCCGTCGGTGTCCAGCGTCACATCCGTGATGCTTGATGCACCGGTGGTGGCGGTGATGGTGATCGCGCCGCTGGAGATCACCCCAGCCGCCGGTCCCGCCGAGCTGATGGCCGCGCCATTAACGTAGGTATCGGTCGCATTGCGCTTGATTTGCAGATATCCGTCGGCGTTGGCGACACAGGTTCCCCAGGCGGATGGCGAACCGCTGCCAAGGTTGGCGATTGTATTGGCGCGCGCCGAATATCCGCTGGAGGAATTCGCGTTGATCGCGTCACAGATCATCTTCGCGGTGTTGTTCTGGGTACCGTCCGCGGTTACAGTGGAATTCAGGAGCTGATCGTTGGTACCCGTATTGGTATTGGGAATGGTGATCGAGGACATCTGCAGGCCGGACGTCACGCCGTCGGGGCGCACTGAAATCGAGCCGACGGAATTGGCGCCTGCAACGTTCGGCCCACTGACCAGTACTGAACTGCCATTGGCTGCGGTACCCACCGCCGAAGCTTCGATCGTAACCCGGTTGTTCGTGGTGGAGCAGGTATAGCCGCTGCTGGCCGTGTTGGCCTTGATCGCATTGCAAACGTTGGTCGCCACGGTGTTCTGGTCACCGTTGGAGGCAGCAGTGAACGTAGTGCCGCCAACTACGTCGACACCGCCGACGGTGAGCCCGGTGATCTGTTGCCCGGTAGTGGTTCCCGGCGTGTTGGAAGGATTGGTCTCGCCGATACGCAGAATCGCCGTGGAATGCAGCCCAGTGGCGCCTGACGAACTGACCCAGCCACCAAGATAGTTGGGCACGTAATGGTCGAGGTCGCGTCTGCCCTGGCAATCGGTGCTGAAGCTTTTCGAATAAGGGTTGTAGTAACTGCACCAACGATACTTGGAGGGAACGTTGTAGTTGATGCCGCCAATCTGGAACGGGGTCGCCGAAGCCAACGCGTCGGCCCGCGTCACGCAACTGGTATATGTAGTGCTTGTACAGTACTCCGAGGGATCCATGGTGAAGTAGAAAGCGGGACCGTTGTACGTCTTGCGAAAGGTATAGGTTACGTTCGGGTACAGGTTGTCGCTCGATGTGTCCGTGTTTTCCTTGCACTGCGCATGGGTGGCGATATTGTCCTTGGTGGGAGTCGGACTCGGACTGGCGGTGCTGCACCATATTTCGTGCTCCCACCCCGTGGTCAGCAGGTTGGCCGTGCCCGCACCGCCGGTGAACCCGTCTGACGCCGGCGAAGTCGTGCTGGCGGCGGAATAGGAGGTTCCATCGGCCTTGATCGGTGGCAAATAACGGATCGCCGGATCATAATATTGATAGTTGATGGCACTGGTTGCGTAGGGCATCTGAGACCGCGTGGTGCAGTTCGGAGAAGACGATGTATCCTTCGGTGCGCCACCTTGGTTGCTGGCACCGGTCGTGCCCCAGCACATGCCCCAGCCGGAACTGCTCAAACCACCAACGAACGTAACGAAGGTGGTCCCAGCGACGTAGCCAGATCCGCCATTGGTGACGGTTACCGATTGGATCTTGTTGGTTGTCGTGTTCATCGTGACCGAAGCCGAGGCGCCGGTTCCGGCGCCCATGATCACGGCGGTTGGCGTCCCGTTGCCGTAGGTGTTGCCGCCTACCGCGGTTATTCCCGTGATGACGCCGCCAGAGATGGTGACCGAACCGGTATCGCCGGAGGACCCGGGAGGTCCGACGCCGGCATTGGTCGGATCGGTAATGGTCGCATCGTTGATGTAGTCGGGTGTGTAATCCCAAGCCATCGATCCGGAATCGTCGAGCACGTACATCAGGTTGGGACGCACCACGGATGTCGTGCTTGCCGCAAGCGGTGTCGAAGCCAGGGTCAGTGTAATCGCCACGGCCTGGGAAACATTGCCCATGCACAACGCCAGAATGAGGACCCAGGCGATGGCTTTTCGAATTTGAAAGTGGTTCATGGAGTCACCTCTTCGATTGCTGGCAGGCAATGTCAATAGACAAAGGCCTGGATGTAACGATTGTTCTGGCGTGGGCCGACCACTTTGATCGTGATTCGGTAATAGACGAGCGTATTGGTCGTGGTGGCGCTGGCGCCACAAAAACTGGCGCTGGTGGGGTCCATCGAACAACCCGCGCCACTTGACGACGAAGCCGCGATCGCGGGAGCCAGGCAACCCGCTGGCGTCGGGCAAGCACCCGTCGCATTGGCCATGCGATGGACGACGTAATACAGCGAGTACCCGGCCGGGCTGCTCGACACCAAGGCGGCACAGGGAAACGTATCCGTTCCAACCACGGAATCACTGAACCGATACATCTGCGGACTAAAGCTTCCGGCAACACCATCCTTTTTGCAGTCGGAATCGGCGGCGTTCATGGTGGCGTAATAGCGCGGCGCGGCGGACGCGGCGAGGTTGTTATCCAGACCGCCGGCCGTGGCCATATTGGTTTGCACCCACTGAAATGCCCCGTCAACCGCGACATCGGCGGCACGGGTGGCTGCCTGGCGAAAGGCAATGTTCCCGGATGCCGAAATCCCGCCGCGCAAGCTCGCGATCATCGCGACCGAAGACAGCGTGATGATGACCATGATCACCAAGGCCAAGATCAGGACGAATCCTTGTTGGCGCGCGGGCCTGTGCAGGGCTGCTAGCGAGTCCATATGACGTTCTTCAGGGGAATGATTGTGGAGTAGGCACGGTACCGCGACCGCATGTCGGGCAGCGTGTAGCTCACCGCGTCGACCGTTGCCGAACTATCGGACAGCTCCTGGAAAACAACGATCGAACTAGGCTGCTCGATGGTTTCGTTTTCGCGCGCCGCGCTGCGCGCGACGACTCCGACGCGGATCGCAACGACCCGCCCGACGTTGGCGCTGGTCAGCGCTGTCGCACCGCTGACCCAGCGGGTAACCGTGGTACTGGACGTCGTATCGGCGAGACCATATTGCGCCTTGAGAAATACAATGTCATCAACAAGCGGGGCGGCGGTGTATAGCGGATAATCGCCAACGGTCATCGTCGAGGTCGAAACCGAGTAGCGCCTGCTGAAAAACTCTCCCGCGGCGCCGAAATATACGAGATAACCCGCGTTGCTGTTGCCGGTCAGAGACGGTGTATAACTGATCGTGTTCGGCGTGGCGCCGGTGTTGACCGCCGTCACCGTCGTCATGGTGCAGGTTGGCAGAAAATTGGTCGCAACCACGCGATCATTTACGCTAAAACCAACCGCCGAGCGCACATTGTATGCACTCGAGGACATCGTGTTACCACCACTGACTGTCAATTCCGTTCCTGGAATTCCCGAAGCAGGGTTTGTTCCTTGCACGGTGATCGTGTCGGATACACCCGCGCCACCATCGCCGATAATCACGCCATAGGGCACGAACGAATTGGATCCATCGACCACGGTTGTGCAGGACTGCAAGGGGGCTAGCCCATAGCCAGCTTGGCTGATGTCTCGTTCCAGTCGATACAATGCCATAACACCATTGTCCTGGGTGGCCATGGACTGCGTGATCGCCGTGCGCTTCTTAGAAAACGTCATCATCACGCCGGAAACCGCCGCCAGACCCATTAGGCTGATTGCAAGCCCGATCATTAGTTCTATCAGGTTGAAACCACGTTGACGACGCATGATCGCTCTGCCTTTCCGCATATCGGTTAGTTGCGCGTGATCATGCTGCTGGCTTGATAGCGGTGCGGATTGGCCGAATCCTTGTGATCCGTCCAACTGACGCATACCGTCACGGCTTGCGGATTGGCAACGGCAATGGTTCCGCTTGCAGGGCTAGAACAAACATTTGTCACGGTGGCTGAGCAGTTGCAGGACGACAGATACACCAGACCGGTGGCCCCTGGAATCGCCGCCTGTAGACGCGCCGCCCATGTGGTCAGGTTGACGTTGCTGCTGACCCACATTTCGGACAGCAACTCGCCAACCATGTAACTGGCATCATTTCTGGCCTTGGACTGTCCGACCTGGTTCAGGCCCTGCGCTGTAAGCGCAAGTAGTCCCATCAAGCCAACGCCAAAAAGAACCAGGCTGATCAAGGCCTCGATAATGAATGATCCCGATTGGCGACGGATTTGCGGCGAAATTGACTCGGCCATTCGATTCTCCTAGCAGGCCATTGAATTGCCGACCGGCAAATCGGGGCTGCACAGACGTACGCTGCCATTGGCACTGACGGTCACCCGATAGCGGCGCCCAGTTCCGGAGCTGGGGCCAACGGCAACGGTCGCGGTAGTCGCGGGCTGCGTGGTGGTCCCGTCGAAACTTGGCACCACCTGACCCAAGGGTCCGAACGTGATTACAAAGCCAGCGAGCGCGCCGACAGTGGCTGGTGTCGCCGACACGTCAACATTGGGAACGGATTCGGTACTGCTCTTATAGGCGATGAAGGGGTCGGCGCTGCAACTCGCCGCCGTCGGCGGGTTCGCCGCAAGATCCACCGTGTAGGCCGGAGACGTCGGACAAGGTTCTTCCTGATCGGGGGGGGAGTAGCCCGCGATATGGCAACGCGCCCAAGGCTCGCCGCGCGTATTTGACGGCGTCGTCGCGCCGGTATATTGCGTAACCACCCATAGCCGCGACGTGGCACTGGCCGCGCAGGTAGACGTCATGGTCGAGACGAGCTGAAACCGCATCAGCGCGTTGCGCTTGATCGCCTCGGAGCGCGCAAGCAACAATCCGGACTGAATCGACTCGCTGACGCCGCGGGTCCGAGCGGTAACGATCATTTCCTGAAGGTTAGGCACGGCAATTCCCAGAGCAATCCCCGCGATCGCCACGACGATCAGGATTTCGATCAAATTGAATCCGCTCTCGCGCATGTCAGCAACTACCGCCACCGCTCCGAAGCCAACAGTTAACTGCGGGTCCCGATGGCGGAGTCGTGGTTTTTGCACCGGACTCCGTGACTGTATAGGTATAGCCGATGGAGGACGCTATCGCCGTGCAAGTGTAGGTTTGGGTATCACCGCCACGATAGGCGCAACTCGTGTTGGTGAATATTTGGCCGGCCGCCCGAGGCGTCATCCCATTGGCGTAGGTACGATTGTCCTGGTAATACTGCTCCTGCCGAATTTGCAGGTCGGACAGCAAAGACATTCCCTCGGCCAGCTTGCCCTTCAAGACATACTCGGAGTATTGCGGCATTGCAATCGCCGCGAGAATTCCAATGATCAACACCGCTACCAGGATTTCGATCACGGTGAATCCTTGACTTTTTGCTTTCCCGATTTCCATGTTCAGATTCCCCGCGCTGAATTGACAACGGAATTGCTCCCGAATTGGCACCCGGAATGCTCCGGTTACGCAGCGGAGTATAGGAAGTGCCGCCACCGGCTGCCATAGGGGATGCCTGATGCAAGCGGCCGGCCTTCTCGGCGGTGTGACTTTTTTCACGCTGTCGCCGGGCACGGGGACGACAGATTGCGGCAGGGATGCCCGGACCGCCCTGTCTATAATCGGCTCACCACCTTACCGGGGAGCCGATCGCCTTGTCGCCAGCCCACGCTGCGGAGCAAATCACGGTCGCCTCGTCGCGGCAGTTGACGCTGTCGGCCATGGTGTTGATCGCGGTAACGCTGGCGCTGATGACCGGCTTTGCGTTCTGGTCCTGGCGTCGGCGCCAGGGCCTGGCCTCGCGCCGACGCGAGGCGGAAACGGCCTTGCGCGCCTCGGAGGACCGCCTGCGCCAGGTGACGCGGCAACTGCCCCTGGCCATATTCGAATACCTGCCGGCGCCTGTGCCGCGTTTCCAGTCGATCAGCGAGGGCGTGGCGCGCCTGCTGCCAGGTAGCGCCGAAGAAATACTGGCGGATCCTGAAGTCTTCTTTCGCGGCATCGATCCGGAGGATGTCAGCGGGCTGGGCTGGCGCGACCCCGCCGCGCCGCCGCTGCTCGACTTCGAGTGGATCGGCCGCAGCCGCACACCCGCTGCCACCCCGCGCTGGCTGCAGATCCGCGCCACAACCGGGGTGACCGCAAGCGGCGAACGGGCGATCCACGGCGCCATGCTCGACGTCACGGCGCTCAAGCGCGCCCAGCAGGACCTCGAACGTTCGCGCGAAGAACTGCGCCGCCTCGCCAGCCACCGCGAAGAACGCGTGGAGCAGGAGCGCGCCCGCCTGGCGCGCGAATTCCACGACGAACTGGGGCAGGTGCTGACCACGGCGCGCATGCACCTGCAACTCCTCGAACGCCAGTTGCCCGCCGAGGCGACCAAGGCCCGCGCCGCCGCGCAGGACATCGAGGCGATGATCGGCGAGGCCGGCCGCAGCGTCAAGGAAATCGCCTCCGACCTGCGCCCGGCGGCGCTCAACCTCGGGCTCAGCGCGGCAGTCGAATGGATCGCGGGACGTGTGCTGGGAAAGCCGGGCATCGCTTACACGGTGTCGATTGCGCCGGTCGCCGACGGGCTCGACGACAATCACGCCATCGCGCTGTTCCGCATCGTCCAGGAATCGCTCAGCAACATCGTGCGCCATGCCGGGGCGCGCCACGTGCACATCACGCTGGGCAGCCTCGATCGGGAACTGCACCTGCTGGTCGAGGATGACGGCAGGGGCTTCGATGCGCAGGCGGTGGACCACACGGCCCACTTTGGCCTGCTCGGCATCGCGGAGCGCGTCACGGCGCTCGGCGGCAGCCTGGAGATCGACAGCAGCCCCGGCGCCGGCGCCCGCCTCTCGGTCAACCTGCCGATTCCCGCCACGGCCGGCGCACCACTACCCGGCGGGGATGGAAGGCCATGATCCGCATCATCATCGCCGACGACCACACGCTGTTTCGCGTTGGCTTGCGCCAGATGCTCCACTCTTTCGCCGGCCTCTCCGTGGTCAGGGAAGCCACCGACGCCACCGAGGCCCTCGCCGCCGCGAGGCGCGCCGAGGCCGACCTGATCATCCTCGACCTGACCATGCCGGGGGCCAGCGGCACCAGCCTGATCGAACAGATTCGCGCCGCCTGCCCGGCCCTGCCGATTCTTGTGCTGAGCATGCACGACGAGGCCGCAACGGCGCGGCGCGCGCTGCAGGCAGGCGCCTCGGGCTACATCACCAAGGGGTCCAGCCCGGACGTGCTGTTCCTCGCCGTGAGCCGCGTCGCTGCCGGCGAACGCTACGTCGATCCCACGCTGAGCGAGGCGCTGACGCTCGCCAGCAACGCGCTGGCCGGCGATGATCCCCGGGATGTCCTGAGCCCGCGCGAATGGCAGGTGCTGCGCCTGATCACCCAGGGCCTGCCGCTGGCGCAGATCGCCGAGCAGTTGCACCTGAGCCCGAAGACCGTCACCACGCACAAGGCACACCTGATGTCCAAGCTCGGCATCGCCAACAATGCCGACCTGATCCGCTTTGCCGTCGAACACAAGCTTGCCGAGTAGGCTGCCGCCCGCCGCAACGGAGGAACCCGATGAATGACGAAACCCGCGGCCTGGGCCTGGCCCCCGCCACCGCCGCCGATTACCGCGAGCTGGCTCGCCGCCGCCTGCCGCGCCACTTGTTCGACTACATCGACGGTGCGGCCTACGACGAAGTCACGGCCGGCGAGAACCTGCGCGGCTTGCAGCGCCTGACCCTGCGCCAGCGCGTGCTGCGCGATGTGTCCGCGCTCAAGCTGTCGACCCGGGTGCTGGGCCAGGACATCGCCATGCCGGTAGTGCTGGCGCCGATCGGCATCGCCGGCGCCTTCGCCCGCCGCGCCGAGGCACAGGCGGCGCGCGCGGCGGAAGCGGCCGGCATCCCCTTCTGCGAATCGACGGTGTCGATCTGCTCGATCGAAGAAGTCGGCGCTGCGACCACGGCGCCCTTCTGGTACCAGCTCTACGTCATGCGCGACCGCGGCTTCGCCCGCGAGCTGATGCAGCGCGCACAGGCCGCCGGCTGCCCGGTGCTGGTACTGACGGTCGACCTCGCGGTGATGGGCGCGCGCTACCGCGACATCCGCAACGGCATGGCCGGCGGCCTTTCGCCCGGCGGCAAGCTGTGCAAGGCCTGGGACATCCTCTCCCATCCCGGCTGGCTGTTCGACGTCGCCATCAAGGGCCAGCCGCTGACCTTCGGCAACCTCACCACGGCGGTGCCCGACGCGCGCAGCCTGCCCGAATTCAAGGCCTGGGTAGACAGCCAGTTCGATCCGGCCGTCACCTGGAAGGACATCGCCTGGGTACGCGAGAACTGGCCCGGCAAGATCGTGCTCAAGGGCGTTCTCGATGTCGAGGACGCGCGCCAGGCCGCCAGCGTCGGCGCCGACGGCATCGTCGTTTCGAACCACGGCGGGCGCCAGCTCGATGGCGTCGAAGCCGCCATCGCCGCCATGCCGCGCATCGCCGATGCCGTTGGCGACCGCCTCGATGTGCTGATGGACGGCGGCGTGCGCAGCGGCCTCGACGTGGTCAAGGCCATGGCGCTGGGCGCCAAGGCCTGCCTGATCGGCCGCGCCTGGGCCTATGCCGTCACCGCGCGCGGCGAGGCCGGCATCGCCCATGTGCTGGCGACAATGAGAAAGGAAATGGAAGTCGCGCTGGCGCTGACCGGCGTTACCGACGTGGCCGCGCTCGACCGGAACGCCCTGCTGAACCAGGAATCGCCGTCCCGCTAGCGCCGACTCCTGACCTGGCGCCCTACTTCGCCTTGCGCACCGCTGCGAGAATGCCCTGCATCATCGCCAGCGGCGTCGGCGGGCAACCCGGCACGCGCACATCGACCGGCACCACGTCGCTCACCGCGCCGCAACTGGCGTAGCTCTTGCCGAAGACGCCGGCATCGCAGCCGCAGTCGCCGATCGCCACCACCAGCTTGGGATCGGGCGTGCATTCATACGCCCGCAGCAGCGCGTTCTCCATGTTCTTGGTTACCGGGCCGCTGACCAGCAACATGTCGGCATGGCGCGGGCTGGCAACGAACTTGATGCCGTGGCCTTCCAGGTTGTAGTAGGGGTTGTTCATCGCATGCACTTCCAGCTCGCAGGCATTGCACGATCCGGCGTCGACTTCGCGGATGGTCAGCGCACGGCCGAGGATGCCGAGCAGTTCGTCGTGCAGGCGCTCGACCTCACGTTGCGCTCCGTCCGCGACGGGCAACTCCGGCTCGGTAAGGATGCCGGTGCGGAAGATGTGCCTGAGCAGCGGGATCACAGATCAACTCCCGAATACGACAGGTTGAAGGACTTGTTGATCAGCGGGAAGTCGGGAACGATGTCGCGCAGCACGGCGAATTCCAGCGCCGGCCACGCCTGCCACGAAGGATCGTGCGGATGAACGCGGGCCAGGCGCCCCTCGGCATCGAGCTCGACGCCGACCACGACCTCGCCGCGCCAGCCCTCGACCACGCCGAGCCCGGCGCCGTTGGCCACCGGCGCGACATCGGTGAGAAACTCGCCGACGGGCATGCCGACCGCCAGCAGGCGCAGCAGGCGCAGCGACTCGAAGATTTCGTCGAAGCGCACCGCGACACGGGCGGCGACGTCGCCGCGCTCGTCGGTGGCGGGGCGCACGCCCAGCGCAGTGTAGGGCGCCGGCGGGGTGTAGCCCTGCCGGTGGGCACGGCCGTCGAGCAGCATGCCGGTGGCACGCGCCGCCATGCCCGAAAGCGAGAGTTCGCGCGCCAGGTCGCTGTCGATGATGCCGGTGGTGACGAAGCGATCCTGCAGGCCGGAATGCTCGTCGTAAAGCTCGCGCAGCTCCTTCACCGCGATTTCAATGGTGCCGCATTGCTCGACGATGGCGGCCAGACCCGCCGCGTCGATATCGCAGGCCACGCCACCGGGAACGATGCGATCGAAGAGGAATCGATGGCCGAACAGCGTGGCATTGAGCCGCACCCAATCTTCCTTGAGGCGCAGGAACTGGGTCAGGCCGAAGGCAAAGGCCGCGTCGTTGCCCAGTGCGCCGAGATCGCCGAGGTGATTGGCGACGCGCTCACGCTCCAGCATCAGCGCCCGCAGGGCCAGGCCGCGCGGCGGCGCGGCGGCGCCGCAGGCGGCCTCGACGGCATCGGCATAGGCCCAGGCGTAGGCGCAAGCGGAATCGCCGGAAACCCGGCCGACCAGTTGCGCGCCGCGCGCAATGTCGGCGCCGATGAACAGTTTTTCCACGCCCTTGTGCTGGTAGCCGAGGCGCTGTTCGAGGCGCAGCACGCGTTCGCCCACGACCGAGAAGCGGAAGTGCCCCGGCTCGATGATGCCGGCATGGATGGGACCGACCGGGATTTCGTGCGCGCCTTCACCGCCGACCTTGACGAAGTCGTAGTCGGTCGGCCGGTTGGCAAACTCCGGTGCATCGCCGGCATCGTGGCGCAGCGGATACCAGTCCGCCGGCCAGCCGCCGTGGCGCAGCCAGGGTCGCTGGTCGCCGCCGGCGTTGGCAATACCGACCATGTCGCGCGTAGCGCGCTGCATGCGGTTGGCGGCGGTGAACACGTCGGCAAGGTCCGGGTAACACGGCGCCTCGGCGGGCAAGTCGAGACTCACCCAGGCATGGCCGGCCTCGATGCCGAACACGCAATGCAGGCGGAAACCCTCGCCCCGCGCACGGCGGTCGGCACCCCAAATCGCCGTGATGCGGGCACCGACTTCCTTTGCCGCCAGTGCGAACTCGTGCAGCTCGCCACCGCTTGCCGCGCGCCCATGCCACACCGGCGCGCCGACACCCTGCTGGCGGCTGAAGTCGATCGCGGGGAAGGAGCAGAGTTGCATGGTCAGCCCAGCATGCGCGCGGCTTCATGAAACCAGCGCGTCAGGTAAGGCGGGATGTAAAGCCCCAGCATCAGCACGATGCCGAGGTGGAGGAACACCGGCGTCATCGCCGGCGCATGCGGCAGACGCTTGGCGGTGGTTTCGCCAAAGACCATCGGCTGGACCTTGCCAAAAATGGCGGCAAAGGCCACGCCCAGCGCCAGCAGCAGGATCGGCGTGGCCCAGGGAAAATGCTTCATGGCGTGGGTCAGGATCATGAACTCGCTGGCGAAGACGCCGAAGGGCGGCATGCCCAGTATCGCCAGGGTGCCCAGCATCAGGCCCCAGCCGATCAAGGGATTGATCTTGATCAGGCCGCGGATGTGCTCCATCAACTGGGTGCCGGTCTTCTGCGTGGCGTGGCCGACGGCGAAGAATATCGCCGACTTGGTCAGCGAGTGCATGGTCATGTGCAGCAGGCCGGCGAAATTGGCGATCGGCCCGCCCATGCCGAAGGCGAAGGTGATCAGGCCCATGTGCTCGATCGACGAGTAGGCGAACATGCGCTTGACATCCTTTTGCCGCGACAGGAAGAAGGCCGCGACCAGCAGCGTGAACAAGCCAAAGCCGATCATCAAGTTGCCGGCATAGCCATTCGGCAGGGCGCCGTCGGCCAGCACCTTGCAGCGCAGGATGGCGTAGAGCGCGACATTCAGCAGCAGGCCGGAGAGCACCGCCGAGACCGGCGTCGGGCCTTCGGCGTGGGCGTCGGGCAGCCAGTTGTGCAGGGGCGCCAAGCCCACCTTGGTGCCATAGCCGACCAGCAGGAATATGAAGGACAGCGCCATGATGGTTGGTTCAAGGCTGCCCTTGACGTCGATCAGATGGGTCCACAACAGCGCATTGCCGCTTTCGCCCAGCACGCGCTCGGCGGCGAAATAGAGCAGGATGGTGCCGAACAGTGCCTGGGCGATGCCGACGCCGCAGAGGATGAAGTACTTCCACGCCGCTTCGAGGCTGGCCGAGGTGCGGTAGAGCGAGACCAGCAGCACGGTGGTCAACGTCGCCGCCTCCATCGCCACCCAGAGGATGCCGAGGTTGTTGGTGGTCAGGGCCGCCAGCATGGTGAACATGAAGAGCTGGTACATGCCCTTGTAGAGGCGCAGGCGCGGCACGCTGAGCCTGCCGTGCTCGCGTTCGTTCTTCATGTAGGGACCGGAAAAGATGCTGGTGGTCAAGCCGACAAAGGCGGTCAGGCTGACGAAGAACACGTTCAGCGAGTCGATAAAGAACTGCTCGCCGAAGGCAAAGCGTGGGCCGTTGGCGATGATCTCGCCGGTCAGGCCGACGGCGGCGAGGAAGGTGCCGAGGCTGGCGACGATGTTGAGGTTGGGCGCCCAGTCGCGTTCACCCACCACCGTCAGCAACGCGCCGCTGACGAGGGGGATGGCAAGCATGAGGACGAAGAAATCCATGGCCTCAGTTGTCCTTCAGTTTTTCCATGTGGCGAATATCCAGGCTGTCGAACTGGTCGCGGATCTGGAAGAAAAACACACCGAGGATGATCACGCCAACCAGCACGTCGAGCGCGATGCCGAGTTCCACCACCATCGGCATGCCATAGGTGGCGCTGGTGGCGGCAAGGAACAGGCCGTTTTCCATCGACAGGAAACCGACCACCTGGCTGATCGCCTTTTGCCGCGTGATCATCATCAGGAAGGCCAGCATCACCACCGCCAGCGCAATGCCCAGCGTGCCGCGCGTGATGGTGTGCGAGAGCTCGGAAATCGGCAGCGCGACGTTGAAGGCCACCATCACCAGCACTATGCCGACCAGCATGGTGGTGGGAATGTTGATCAGCGCCTCAACCTCGCGCTTGACCTTGAGCTGGCGCACCAGGCGATGCAGAATCCAGGGCAGCAGCAAAACCTTGAGCGCCAGCGTCAGGCCGGCGGAGTAGAACAGATGGACCTGCCCGGTGGTGACGGCGGCCACCAGCGTTGCCAGGAAAAGGCAGAAACCCTGCAGCGCGAACAGGTTGATCAGCGACAGCATGCGCCGCTGCGCCAGCATGGCGAACCCCAGCAACAGGATCACCGCCGCGAACAGGTTGATCAACTGCGCGGACAAGGGAATGGAAGACGTCATACCCTCACCTCCAGCAGCAGGCGCACCAGCAGGCCGAGCACGGCCAGCATGAAGGCGGTGCCGAGGAACTCGGGGGCGCGGAAAATGCGCAGCTTGGCATTCACCGTCTCGATGCCGGCCAGCAGGAAGCCACCGATGGCGAGCTTGAACATCAACAGCGGGATGGCCGCGACGAGGGCGAAGAAGTTGTCGCCAGGGGCGATGCCCCAGGGGAAGAACAGCGCCAGGCCGAGGCAGGAATAGGCGTAGAGCTTGAGGCTGGCGGCCCATTCGATCAGCGCCAGGTGGCGGCCCGAGTATTCGAGGATCATGGCCTCGTGGATCATGGTCAGTTCGAGGTGGGTCGCTGGGTTATCCACCGGCACGCGCGCGTTCTCGGCCAGCGAAACAAAGGTAAAGGCGATGCCGGCGAAGGCCAGGCTCGGGTAGATCACCAGTTCGCGGTAGGCCAGGGTCTCGACGATGGTTACCAGGGAGGTCGACTGGGCGATCATCGCCAGGGTGAAAAAGACCATCAGCAGCGCCGGCTCGGCGAGGAAGCCGACCAGCATTTCGCGGCGCCCGCCAAGGCTGCCGAAGGCGGTACCGACGTCCATGCCGGCCAGCGCGATGAAGATGCGCGCCAGGCCGAACACGCCGACCAGGGCCAGCGCGTCGGCCGCCGGCGCGAAGGGCAGGTCGGTCGACAGCGTCGGTACGATGGCGCAGGCCAGCACCATGCAGCCGAAGATGACGAAGGGCGCGGCGCGGAACAGCGACGAGGCGTTGTGCGCCAGCACCACGTCCTTGTTGAACAGTTTTTGCAGCATGAAATACGGCAGCAGCAAGGGCGGCGCGGTGCGGCTCTGGAACCAGGCGCGGCATTGCCCGACCCAGCCCGAGAGCAGCGGCGCCAGCAGCAACGCGAGGAGGATGGCGAAAGCCTGTCCCAACAGGCCGGAGATACTTATCACGGCCGCGCCACCAGAAGCAAAAGCAGCAGGGTGATGAAGCTGTACATGAGATACACGGCGATGCGCCCGCCCTGCAGCGTCACGATCAGGGCCGAAATCCAGTTGGCCAGGCGCGCTATCGGCAGGTAGCACCAGTACCAGAAGTGGTCCTCGACCTTGACGTTATAAACCGGCTGCGCGTCGCGCGCGGCGGGGAATTGCCGCTGCATGCGGAATACCGGCTCGAAGATGCGGCGGATCGGCTGGCTGAAGCCCTCGGCCGTGTCCTGGGCACGCGGGCCCTCGAAGTGGTAACCGCAGTCCCAGGGCGAACCGCGCCGCACACGACCATGGAACAGGCTACGCACCAGCCAGCGCGCCAGCAGCAGCGTCGCGGCGATGGTCACCAGCACGATCAGTGGCTCGTAACTGGCGCGCTCGGCCGAGATCGGCGCCAACATCCACCAGCCTTGCTGGTTCAAGGTGTCAGCCAGCCCGGCGCCAAGCAACTGGCGCGTCGCCGCGTCCAGGCGCAGGATCACCGTCGACGGCATGACGCCAAGGAACAGCGTGATCAGGGCGAGCCAGACCAGCCCGGCCTTTTCCCACGGACCGGCATCGTGGGCATCCTTGAGCGCCGGTTCGCGCATCTGGCCGAGGAAAATGATGCCGTAGAACTTGACCATGGCGAAGCCGGCCAGCGCCGCCACCAGCACCACCAGCGCGGCCGCCACCGGCACCACCATGTTGAGCCAGGGGTGGGGCAGGCCGGGCGAAAACAGGAAGCCCTGCAGCAGCAGCCACTCGGAAACGAAGCCCGAGAGCGGCGGCAAACCAGCGCCGGCGATCACGCCGGCCAGCGCCAGCCAGGCCACCCAGGGCATGGGATGGATCAGGCCGCCGAGCTTGCCCAGGCTGCGTTCGTGCGTGGCGTGCAGCACCGAGCCGGTGCACAGGAAGAGCAGGCTCTTGAAGCCGGCGTGCGCCAGGCAGTGGTAGAGCACGGCGGTCATCGCCAGCGCCGCCAGCGCATCCATGCCATAGGCGTGGAAGATCAGGGTCAGGCCGATGGCCACCGCGATCAGGCCGATGTTCTCGATCGAGGAATAGGCCAGCAGGCGCTTCATGTCGCTTTGCACCGTGCTGTAGAGCACGCCGAAGATCGCCGTGAGCAGGCCGACCGCCAATGCGACCACCCCCCACCACCAGATGGTCGAGTGCAGCAGGTCGAAGCTGACGCGCAACAGGCCGTAGATCGCCGTCTTCAGCATCACCCCGGACATCATCGCCGACACCGGCGAAGGCGCCGCCGGGTGCGCCTCGGGCAGCCAGACGTGGAGCGGCACCAGTCCGGCCTTGGCGCCGAAGCCGGCAAGCGCCAGCAGGAAGGCGGCGGAAGTCCAGAACGGGGCCAGCTCCTGCTGGCGCATCGCGGCAAAACTGTAGTCGCCGCTGCCTCCGGTCATGACGCCGAAGCAAAGCAGGATCGCGATCGCGCCGATGTGGGCTATCAACAGGTAGATGAAGCCGGCGCGGCGAATCTCTTCGTGCCGGTGATCCGTGGTGACCAGGAAGAAGGATGACAGCGCCATGCACTCCCAGGCGACCATGAAGGCATAGGCATCGTCGGCCAGGACAACCATCAGCATGCTGGCGAGAAACACGTGATACTCGATGCACAACAGGCCCGGCGCCGTGCCCTTGCCATCACGGAAGTAGCCCGCGGCATAGACCGAAATGCCGGCCGAAACAAAACCGAGCAGCAGGGCGAATACCGCCGAGAGATTGTCCAGGCGCAAATGGAAGGGCAGGTCGGGCAGACCGATCGCCAGTACCGCCACCTGAGCCTCGCCGCCAAGACTGGCCAGGGCAACGACACCCACCGCGATTCCGATCACGGCGCCGAGCGGAAACAGGAAGCGCGCGATGAAGCGCGTGTTGCCGGGCGCCACCAGACCCGCCAGGCCTATTGCCAGCCAGGCGCAGGCAGCGGAAATCAGCAAGTCGAGGGACAGAAGGCCGGGCATCGGGTCAGCAGCTTCCGCGCGGTGGTTTCCGGTTCTGGCGCCGGTTTGCCGGTTGCGGCGAAGGTGGATTCATCGTTGATATTTTAACGTTCGTAGGCCCTGCCGGGCGCGCGGTTTCAGGCGAATCGCTTCTGCGGCAGCGGACGCAGCGGACTGGCGGCATGGTCTTCACCGCGCGCCGCCGCCTCGGCGTGGATCGCATCCAGTGCCGCATCCGCCGTGGGAAACAGCCGCGCCTCGCCGATGAAAGCCAGCAGCCCGGTGGCGCGCATGACGTCGACCACCTGCTTCTTCAGGCCCGAGAAGGCCACCTCGATGCCGGCGTCGCGCAGGTGCTGCACCACATGGTGCATGACTTCCTCGCCCGAGGCGTCGATCTCGTTGATGCCCTCGCCCACCACCAGTAGCGCCCGCGCCTCGGGATTGGCGGCCACCGCTTCGAGGATCGCGTCTTCGAAGTAAGCCACGTTGGCAAAATACAGCCGGCCGTCGAAGCGCACTGCAGTCACCACCTTTGACGGCGGCAGGCTATGCACGGCAGCGTCGCGCAAGGTACCGTCGGCATGACGGCCGAGGATGGCGACGCGCGGCGTCATGGTGCGAAACAGGTAGAGGCCGATCGCCAGGCCGGCGCCGACGACGATGCCCTTGTCCAGATGCGGCGCGAACGCCAGCGTAGCGACGAAAGTCACCACGGCGGCGATGCCGTCGTGGCGGTTGGCCTGCCAGGCATGCTTGACGGCGCCGAAATTCACCAGTCCGATCACCGCCATGATGATCACCGCCGCCAGCACCGCCTGCGGCAGGTGGTAGAGCAGCGGCGTGAGGAAAAGCAGCGTCAGCAACACGAAGGCCGCCGTGATCACCGAGGACATTCCGGTTTTCGCGCCGGCATTGATGTTCACCGCCGAGCGGGAAAAGGAACCCGAGACGGGAAAGGACTGCGTCGCCGCGCCGACCAGGTTGGCCAGGCCCTGGCCGATCAGTTCCTGGTTGGGATCGATCTTCTGCTTGGTTTTCGCGGCGATGGCCTTCGCAATCGAGATCGCCTCCATGAAGCCGACCAGCGAGATCACGATCGCCGCCGCCAGCAGGCTGCCGAGCATGTCCCAGGAGAACCTCGGCAGACCGACCGACGGCAGGCCTTCCGGGACCTTGCCGACCACTTCGCCGCCACCGGTGAGTGTCAGGCTGCCGCTGGCGGCGCGGGCAATGTGCCAATGCCGGCCGTCCGCTTGCGCGCCGGCCGGCAGACGGCCGGTCGCGAAGTATTTGGCCGCCTCACCCGGGGCGCCCGCCACCTGTTCGAACACCATGCTGCGTACGGCCCGGTTGCGCCGGCGATTCTCGTCCTCGCGGTCCTTGAGCTGAAGCTTGAGCAGCTCGATCTCGTAATTCAGCGTGGCGATCTCGTGTGCCTGCTCACCGCTGCCCTTCTGCAACGCCTTCATTTCTCCGCTCTTGTCGACGATCTGCCCGTTGATCTCGCGAATGCGCGCTTCGGTACGGATGAACTCGCCGAGCAGGCTTTGCGCTTCGGCGTCGGCGATCTGTTCCAGCGTCGCCGTGGCATTGCGCTCGAAGCCGATCTGCCAGGAAGCCACCGTGGTCAGCGCCACAGCGATAAGCACGCCGGGAAGTTTCGGCGCCCGTTTGCGGATCACCCAGATCAGGAAGATCGCGGTGAGGCCCATCACCAGCGTGGGCATGTGGGTTTCACCGACGAGCTTGGCGACACCCCAGATGTCGGCCAGGAAGGATTCCGATCGCCCCATGGGGACGCCCAGCAGCTTGTTCACCTGTGACAGGGCGATGATGATTGCCGCGGCATTGGTAAAACCGACGATCACCGGATGAGAAAGAAAATTAACCACCACCCCGAGCTTGAACACGCCCAGCACCAACTGGATCAGGCCGACCAGCAAGGCCAGCATGATTGCCAGCGCGATGAAGCTCTCCGACCCCGGGGCCGCCAGCGGCGTCAGCGAAGAAGCCGTCAATAGCGAGGCCACGGCCACCGGGCCGGTGCCCAACTGGTTGGACGATCCCCAGAGCGCCGCCACCGCCACCGGCAGGAAAGCGGCATACAAACCGTAGTAGGCCGGCATGCCGGCCAGTTGTGCATAGGCCATGGACTGCGGCACCAGCACCAGCGCCACCGTGAGGCCGGCAAGGAAATCCGCGCGCAAGCTCGCACTTTGGTACGGAAACCAGCGCAGGAAGGGAAAAAAGCGCATCAGCGACGGCGGAAAGCTCATGTCCGGTGAAATCGGTTGGTCTCGGGTGACGCGGAGAGCCGCCGGGCACCCGGACTTCACGCTCTCTTCACGCAAGGGGAAATAGTAACAGCCGCGAATACGCGGACGGCAACAAGGTTTTTATTCGTAAATCAGCAGCGCATATTCGCGCCCGGCCCGCTGTCAGTTGGTAACGCGGAGGTTGTCGGCATCGCCGTGTCACCAGCGCCGACTCTTGCCACGACTGACCGATAATCCAGACATGGAAGCCCCGCTCAACATCCTGGTCGTCGAGGACAATCCCGACCTCGCCGCCAACATCGTCGATTACCTGGCCGGACAGGGCCATCTGGTCGATGCCGCGGGCGACGGGATCGTCGGCCTGCGCCTCGCATGCGAGCAGGAATTCGACGTGATCCTGCTCGACCTGATGCTGCCGGGCATCGACGGCATCACGCTGTGCCGCCGCCTGCGCGAGGAGGCCTGCAAGTCGACGCCGATCATGATGCTCACCGCGCGCGACACGCTCGACGACAAGGTCCTCGGCCTCGGCGCCGGCGCCGACGACTACCTGGTGAAACCCTTCGCCATGCGCGAGGTCGCCGCCCGCATCCAGGCTCTGGTGCGTCGTGCCCGCGCCACCATGGTGCGCGGAGAACTGCGCGTCGCCGATCTCTGCCTGGACACCGCCACTCTGCGGGCCAGCCGCGGCGGGCGCGACATTTCGCTGCCGCCGACTCCCCTGCGCCTGCTCGAAGCGCTGATGCGCGCCTCGCCCCGCGTGCTGACGCGCGAGGAACTGGAGCGCGTGGTCTGGCACGACGCGCCGCCGGATTCCGACGCTTTGCGCAGCCACTTGCACCTGTTGCGCAGTGCCATCGACAAGCCCTTTGCCGTCCCGCTGCTGCAGACACTGCGCGGGATCGGCTGGCAAATTGCGGCGTCGGCGCACCACGACGACCATGACGCGCCGACATAGCCTGCGCTTCCGCGTCGCGATCGCCTTTGCCGGATTGGGCGCCGCGCTCGGCTTGCTCTTGATCGTCGGCATCTGGTTCGCCGCGCACGATGTTTCGCGGCGCCTGCTCGACCAGACCCTGAAGGCTGAGCTCGACGACTACATGGCGCGTCGCGCGCGCAATCCGAATTCGCTGCCGCCGGCAAGCGCCGGCTTGCGCGGCTATCACAGCGGCCCCGGCGCCGGCAGCGACACGATGCCGGCCCGCTTGCGCGAGCTTGCACCCGGCCAGCACGCCATCGAACTCGACGGCATTCCCTGGCGCGCCGCGGTGGCGGACGATGGCTCCACGCGTTACGTCATCCTGTTCGACGAACAGCGCCAGCAACGGCGCGAACGCCGCTTCCTCGGCTACCTGTTGGCCGCGGCGGCGCTGGTGACCCTGCTGGCCACGCTGGGCGGCATGTGGCTGGCCGCCCGCGTTATTGCGCCAGTCACCGAACTGGCGCGGGCGGTGACCGCCGCCGCCCCCGAACGCCCGCCGCAACTGGCCGGCGGCGACGGCGCCAAGGGCGACGAGATCGATGAGCTGGCACATGCGTTCGACCGCTACCTGGCCCGGCTGGCGAAATTCGTCGAGCGCGAACGCCGCTTCGCCAACGATGCCAGCCATGAACTGCGCACACCGCTGGCCGTGATCCGCGGCGCGGCCGACGTCCTCGCCGAGGATCCGGCGCTGCAACCGGCGCAACGCGAGCGGGTGGCCCGAATCCAGCGCGCGGCGACGGAAATGGCCGAGCTGACCGCCGCGCTGCTGTTGCTGGCCCGCGAACCGGACGCACGGGACGACGAGCGCTGCGATGCTCGACGCCTGGCGCTCGACTGCACCGAACGCTATCGCCCGCTGGCCGCCGCGCGCGGCACCCGCCTGGTGAGCGAACTGCCGCCAGCGCTGGAGCTCCAGGCCCCGGCGGCCTTGTTCGCCATGGTGCTGACCAACCTGCTGCACAACGCCGTCGCCCATACCCGCGACGGCGAAATCCGCATCACCCTCGACGCGCGGCAGCTTTGCGTCACGGACAACGGCAGCGGCATCGATGCCGCCGACCTCGGTCGGGTCTTCGAGCACCACTATCGCGGGCCGGAGAGCACCGGCGCAGGCATCGGCCTGTCCCTCGTCCGGCGAATTGGCGACCGGCTTGGCTGGTCCGTCGAACTGGACAGCGTCCCATCCCGCGGCACCACCGCCGTGCTGCGCTTCGCGCAATCTTGACGCAGGCTTCACGCAGCACCCGCTAACATCGACGACCACGCTCGACACTGGTCCGGGCGAACATCGCTGTCTGCTAATATTCATGGCTTCCCCCCCCGTCGCGGCACGATGCCGACGTCCTGCCGCCACCCCCCATGAAAATGCCCGCCGGCCGCCTGGCCCGCTTGTTCCCCTTTCTGCTCTGGTGGCCGCTGGTCACCCGGGCGAGCCTTCGCGATGACCTGGTAGCTGGCCTTACCGGCGCGTTGATCGTCCTCCCCCAGGGCGTTGCCTTCGCCACCATCGCCGGCCTGCCGCCCGAGTACGGGCTCTATGCAGCGATGCTGCCGGCCATCGTCGCCGCCCTGTTCGGCTCGTCTTGGCACCTCGTCTCGGGCCCCACCACGGCGATTTCGATCGCCATCTACGGCGCCGTGCACCACCTCGCCGAGCCGGGCACACCGCAGTACGTCGGGCTGATCCTTACCCTGACCCTGCAGGTGGGCATCTTCCAGGTGGCGCTGGGACTGGCGCGCATGGGCGCGCTGGTGAACTTCATCTCGCATACCGTGGTGATCGGATTCACCACGGGCGCCGCCGTGCTGATCGCGGCCAGCCAGATCCGCAACTTCTTTGGCGTTGACCTGCCGCGCGGCCTGCCCTTCTACGAGGTGCTGCACCAGTTCGCGATGCGGATTGATCACGTCAATCCCTGGGTCACCGGGGTCGGCGTCGCCACGCTGGCGGCCGGCGTCGCCGCGCGTCGCTGGTGGAGAAAGTTTCCCTACATGATCGCCGCCATGCTGGCCGGCAGCCTCGTCGCCTTTGCCATCAACCAGTTCGTCGGTCAGACCGAGACCGGTATCCGCACCGTCGGCGCGCTGCCGGCCGGGCTGCCCCCGCTCTCCATGCCGGACATCTCCTGGGCGGCGCTGAAAAAGACCTTCGGCCCGGCGCTTGTGATCACCATGCTGGCGCTGACCGAGGCGCTGTCTATCGCGCGGGCCGTCGCCGTGCGCTCGGAACAGCGCATCGACGGCAACCAGGAATTCATCGGCCAGGGCCTGTCCAACATCGCCGGCGCCTTCTTTTCCGGTTACGCCTCATCGGGCTCCTTCAATCGCTCGGGTGTCAACTACGAGGCCGGCGCACGCACGCCCCTGGCAACGATTTTCGCTTCGGTCTTCCTGCTGTTGATCCTGCTGGTGGTCGCGCCGCTGGCCGCCTACCTGCCCCATGCGGCTATGGGCGGCATCCTGTTCATGGTCGCCTGGGGCCTGATCGATTTTCACCACATCCGTGCCATCTGGCAGACCAGCAAGCCCGAGGCCGCCGTGCTCTGGGTCACCATCATCGGCACCCTGCTCAACCTCGAAGCCGGCATCGTCGCAGGCGTACTGCTGTCGCTGCTGCTCTACCTGAACCGAACCTCGAAACCGGGCATCGAGCCCATGGTGCCGGTAGAGGACTCTGGCGGCTACCACTTCATCGCGGCGCGCGGCAAAGCGGAGTGCCCGCAACTGCGCGTCGTGCGCATCAACGGCTCTGCCTATTTCGGCGCCGTCGACCACATTCAAAGCGCGCTGCAGCAAATCGACGTCGATAACCCGCGGCAAAAGTCGGTGCTGGTCGTCTCGCTGGGCATGAACTTCATCGATGTCGCCGGTGCCGAAATGTTCGCCCAGGAGGCGCGGCGGCGCAAGCGACTCGGTGGCGGCCTCTATTTCTACCGCATGAAGGACGAAGCCTGGCGCCTGTTGCGCCAGGGCAATTACGTCCATGAAATTGGCGAAGGCGCCTTTTTCCCATTGAAGTCGAAGCCCACCGAGGCGCTCTACTGGACCCTCGATCCCGAGGTCTGCCGCCATTGCAAGTCCCGCATCTTTGCCGCCTGCCATGGAGGCCGGCTGCCAGACGGCGACCGCCGCCTGCGCCTTCTTTTCGCCGCCGACGCCGATACGGATGGCATTCCGACCACGGTGGCGACAGGACTGGCGCGCCGACTCGGCGTCGCACTCGACGTTGTTGCCATGCGCGGCAGCAATGAGGACGAGGATCACTTCGGCGAGCGCTTGTCCGCGGTGCAGCGCAAGGCAATTGCCGCCGACGTGCCCACCGAATTTCATCGCCGCCAGGGCAAGGATCTCCCAAGCGAGATTCACCGGGCGGCGATCGACACCGACGCGCAGTTGCTGGTGGTGGGACGCCGCTCGCTGGCGGGAACCTCGGGTGCGGGGGCGGCCGAAACCCGACGCATCGTTGCCGGCGCGCCCTGCAACGTGCTGCTGATTCCGGAACGCGGCGAACTCTGGTCGCGCCGCATCCTGGTTGCCTTCGATGGCAGCCCGGCGGCACACGATGCGGTCGGCTTTGCCTTGCAGATCGCCAAGCCGATGCGCCTGCCGCTGACGCTGTTCTCGGCCGCCGACAGCGCGTCCGGCCTGCCCGCCGCGATTGCCGGGGAAGCCGAACTGGCGCTGGCTGCCGCCAGGCTGGAGGGGGTTGCCGCAGAACACCTCGTCCGCCATGGACGCATCGCCGACTCCATCCTTGCCGTCGCCGCCGAGCGCGACGCCGACCTGATCGTGCTCTATCGCCATGCCCGCAGCCGCCTCGGTCGCACCCTCACCGGCAGCGTCAGCAACGAGGTGCTGGATCGCGCCGCGATCCCCGTACTGCTCTGTGGCGGCGAAAGGCAGATCGGCAGCGATACCGGCTAGGGTGTGCTCTCAACCCGTCGGCGAGCTGCGCTGCCTGAACGAGTACACGTCCCAGCCTGCGGCGGAAACGGCAAGTCAGGGCGCCTGACCACGGGTCTGCGCCATAATCGGGGCACCGCCACCTAGGAAAAGTAACTATGGACCCCCACGCTGCTCTGCATGCCTGGCATTCCGCTTCGCGGGCCGGCACCACTCATTCGCAGCCAACCACGAAGGCGCATGCCGCCCTTCGGACGGCCCTGCCGGAGGCATAGCCATGGGACACCGCCTCTCGAAAATCTACACGCGCACCGGCGATGCCGGCACCACCGGCCTGGGTGACGGAACGCGCACCGCCAAGAACTCGGCGCGCGTCGCCGCCATGGGCGATGTCGATGAGCTCAACTCCCTGCTCGGCGTAATCCTCTGCGAAGACCTGCCTGCCGAGGTACGCGAATTGCTCACCGGCATCCAGCACGATCTCTTCGATCTCGGCGGCGAAATGTCCATCCCCGGCGCGACCCTGCTCAAGGCCACCCAGCCGGCGCGGCTGGAAGCCGCCATCGACAAGTACAACGCCGATCTCGGACCGCTCAAGGAATTCATATTGCCCGGCGGGACACGTTCCGCCGCCCTGACCCACCTTGCCCGCACGGTCTGTCGCCGCGCCGAACGCATGGCCGTGGCGCTGGCCGCCGAAGAAGCCGTGTCCGATGCCGGGCGCCAATACCTGAACCGCCTCTCGGACCTGCTCTTCGTTCTCGGCCGCTGGCTCAACAAGGCAGCCGGCGGCGGCGACGTGCTCTGGCAAAAAGGCCGGAATGCCTGATCACAGGCTGCGCAACAAGCCCGACCACGGGCTGCACAACAACAATGGGGGGAGAATGAACCAGCCAGGCGCCGGCTATCTGGATACGCTGCAGACCATCATCGATTTTCTGCCGAGTGGAATCACCATGTTCAACGCGGATCAGGAAATGGTGGTGTGCAACCAGAACTTCCGCACCATGCTCGAATTCCCGGACTCGCTTTTTGCCGAGGGATTGCCCTCGTTGCGCGAACTCGCCTTGTTCAATGCCGGGCGCGGCGAATACGGCGAAGGCGATTCGCAAGTACTCGCCGACCAGATCTGCGAAAGGGCGCGCGGCATGCAGCCGCACGTATTCGAGCGGCAACGGCCCAATGGAACCATCCTCGAAATTCGCGGCAATCCCATGCCCAACGGCGGCTGGGTCAGCATCTACACCGACATCACCGACCGCAAGCACGCCGAGCGCGAAGCGCAGCGCTATTCCACCTACCTTGACACGGTGCTCAACTCGCTGCCGCAGGGCGTCACGGTGGTCAACGAGAAGCTCGGCGTCGAGTTGTGGAACAAGCGTTTCGAGAATCTGCTGAATCTGCCCGAGGGCATGTTCTACGCCGGCATCCCGTTTGAGGAAGCGATCCGAAAACTCGCCGAACGTGGCGAGTACGGCGATGTCGATCCGGTGCAAAAGGCCCGCGACATGGCGGCGATGGCGATGAAGTTCGAGCCGCACCGGCTTGAACGCACCCGCGCCGACGGCGGGACCCTCGAAATCGAGGGCCGCGACATGCGCATCGACGGCAAGGTGGCCGGCTTCGTCACCACCTACACCGACATCACCGAGCGCATCCGCAACGAGGAAGCCCTGCGGCGCGTCAAGAACATGATGAGCGACGCCATCAATTTCTCGCCAACCTTCATCTGGGAAGCCGACGCCGAAGGCAAGTACACCCATTTGCAGGGCGTGGAGCACATCCTCGGCTTCACCGAGAAGAGTCTGCTCGGCCTGCCACGTGCCGCCACGCTCCATGCCGACAGCGACACCCGCGACGACGTGGCGCGGCGCATGAAGGCGCACGAACCAATCGAGCGCCTGGTGGTGGAAACACGGCACCTTTCCGGCGCCACGGTCTGGCTTTCCACCAGTGCGCGGCCCGTCTTCGATCCGGACGGGCGCTACAGGGGCTATCGCGGCGTCGATGTGGATGTCACCGAGATCACCCTGGCACGCCAGGAGCTGGAACAGATCGCCCTGCACGACCCGCTGACCGGCCTCGCCAACCGCCGCAAGTTCCAGGATCGCTACGAACTCGAGCGCCTGCGCCAGGCGCGCCTCGGACTGCCGCTGACGCTGATACTGGCGGATGTCGACCACTTCAAGCAGGTGAATGACGTTTGGGGTCACATCGTCGGCGACATCTGCCTGAAAGCGGTAGCCAACCTGCTCGCCAGCCATCTGCGGCCAATCGACATGGTTGCGCGTTTCGGTGGCGAGGAATTTCTTGTCCTGCTCTCCGATGCCAATGCCGCCGAAGGCACGATGGTCGCGGAGAAGCTGCGTCGTGCGCTGGAAAGCAAATCGATCGACACCGGCCTCGCCGCGCAGCCGACACTGCAAATAACCGCCAGCTTCGGCGTCTCCACGCTGTTGCCATCAGAGAACATTCCGCTCGAAGCCCTCATCGAGCGCGCCGATGGCGCGGTGTATGCCGCCAAACGCGGCGGACGCAACCGTGTCTGTGCCACGGAAAGCGGCTAGCGAAAGCACTAAAGCCTACTTTTTCAGTAATGTTTCAAGTTAATGATTTACAAATGATTTACATCAATTTCCGGATCATGCCGAAGATCCATAATCGTTCTTTTGACCGCTCGGATACTCAGCCATGCACGTTCATCTCTCTCCCGATTCAATCTATCCATTCGACGCGCGCGGCATCGCCAAGCGCTTTCGCCACGCCGCGATCTTCGGCGCGCTGGATGCGCTGCGCGCCGGCGAGACCATGCGCTTCGTGAACGACCACGACCCGCTGCCGCTGCTCGACCAACTGGCGCAACGCTACGGCGCCGCCGTCGAGATCGGCTACCGCCAGCGCGAGCCGGGCAACATCGTCATCGACTTCGTCAAGAAGCAGTAGGTCCGATCATCAAATTCCCGGCGTTCTTCGATGCAGTTCCCGGGATCGTCCTGCACGATCCGCTGGCTGAATTCCTCGGCGCGGCGGAAGGCGGGCTGATCGAATACCGCTATGCCGACGCGGTGCGCCTGGCGGGGCATTCCTGCCCGACGGTCGCCGCCGCCTGGAGCATGACACGGCGGGCGCTGATGGCGCTGTATCCCGACTGTCCGCCCGAGCGCGGCGCGATCCGCGCCGATTTTCGCGCCGACCGCCTGTCCGGTGTGACCGGCGTCATCGCCAGCGTGGTCACCCTGCTCACCGGGGCGACGCACGACACCGGATTCAAGGGCCTTGCCGGGCAGTTCGACCGGCGCAAGCTGATGTATTTTCTTGCCGATATCGGCGACGAGATTCGCTTCACGCGCACCGACACTGGCGCCGCCGTCGACGTCCGCGCCGAGCTGGGGAATGTTCCATTCGCGCCGCGCACGCCGGCCCTGTTGCAGAAGTGCCTGGACGGCAGCGCCACCCCGGGCGAGACGGCGGAATTTCGCGAATGCTGGCAGGCGCGCGTGCAAGCGCTGCTGCTCGAGCACGGTGACGATCCGGAGGTATTCGTGGTGCGCGCCGTGGCGCGCAAGCCGATGCCGGCCTAGCGGATGCGCGAGCGACGCGCTTCCATGCACTCCAGGAGCTGGGCGCTGACGCCGCGCAGGCGTTGATTCAGCAGCATCAGCAACTCCATCATCAGCTTGACGCCGATGCGCGGCTCCTCGGCGAGGATGCGCGAAAGGCTTTCGCGGTCGAGCACGGCGAAGGTCACCGGCTCCAGCGCGACGCAACTGGCGAAGCGCGGCTCGCCGTCGATCAGCGACATCTCGCCCAGGGTCTTGCCCGGCCCCGCCGTTCCCATGATCTGGGCCTGGCCGCGAACATCCTTCTTGACGATTTCGACGCTGCCTTCGAGAACCAGCAGCATGAAATCGCCGTCATCGCCCTCGCGGATCACCTCGGCGCCCAGCGGGGCACGATAAGCGCGCATGTAGCGCGCCAGGATTTCCAGCTCGCGAGGTTCGAAGTCCTCGAACAACTGGATCACCTCGATGATCTCGCGGATGCGATCTACAAAGGGGACGGCATCGCCAAGTATCTTGATGTCAGGGACCTTCTCGATAAGGTTCATGGTCGCTTCATTGTAGCCCAAGGCCGCCAAGCAGCAGAAATACCAATAACAACCAGCCCGCCGTCGCCGCCAGCAGATGCGGATCGCGCAACAGTTCCTGCGCCGGATCGCCGCCGCCGCCGCGGGCGTGGAGCTTCCACAGGTAGCGCAGCATGCCGTAGAGCACGAAGGGCACGGTGGCGATCAGCGCACGGGTGCCGTGCATGGCCACGGTCTCGGCACTGACGGTATACAGCGCGTAGGAAATCACCGTGCCGGCCGCGGTGACGCCAATGAACTGGTCGAGCATGGGCGCGGAGTAGTGCTCGAGTACGCGCCGGTGGCCGACGCTGTCCTCCTGCAAGGCGGCAAGCTCGGCGCGCCGCTTGGCGAAGCCGAGGAACAGCGTCAGCATCAGGCCGCACAGCAGCAGCCACTGCGAGGGCGCGATGCCGATGCCCAGCGTGCCGGCGAGAATGCGCAGCATGAAGCCGGCGGCGATGATGAAAACATCGAGGATCACCACATGCTTGAGGCCGAAGCTGTAGCCGAGGTTGAGCAGCACGTAGGTGGCAAACACCCAGGGCGCCGAGCCGGCCCAGAGCCAGGCGATCACGCTGCCGCCGACCAGGCAGGCCAGGGCCAGGGCCTGCGCCGGGAAGGCGCCGACCGTGCCTGCCGCCAGCGGCCGATGCTTCTTCTTCGGATGCAGCCGATCCTGCTCGCGGTCGACGAGGTCGTTCATCACATACACCGCCGAGGCCAGCAGGCAGAAGGCGGCAAAGGCCGCCAGTCCCTGCCCGAGCTTGACCGGATCGGACCAGGCATGTCCAAACAGCAGGCCCAGAAAAACGAAGCCGTTTTTCAGCCACTGGTGGGGCCGGAGCAAGCTGATCAGCGGCGGCATGCCTCACCCGGGAAATAGCGATCGCACATGTAGCAGGCCCTCTGCGGCAACCAGGTCGGTATCGCATAGTACTTGCGTCGCACGCCGGCGAGCACGCCATCGCGATAGGCGGCATAGTCGAAACCTTCGCCCTTCACGCGCCAGAAGCGCGCACCGCGAACCTCGAAACTGTCGACCGTGACCTCGCGGAAATACCTGCGGTAGTCGTCGGGATTGGGTTCCGACTTCCTCAGGATGAGGAAGTTGCGGCCAGCCAGGGCGCGGAAATCGGTCACCAGGTCGTCATGCCGCGCGTGGCTCGACGCCTCGCCGAACACGGCGACATACTGGCGCAGGTTGTAGCCGAGAGTGACGGCATTGGAATAGCCGTCCATCGCCAGTACCCGGTCTTTCCGGTAGGGCTCCAGTTCGCGCGCCAGGGCCTCATGTTCGAAAGTCAACACGATGCCATCGTACTGGCGCACCTTCTGCCAGGTTTCCAGCGGCAGGCGCGAGACCATCAGGATGGCGGCGATATGCAGTGTGGCAAAGGCGGCAAAAAACAGGCCGAGCTTCTGCAATGTCGCTGGCGGCAGGCGCAGGGTCAGCCAGATCAGGGTGAAGGGCACGAAGGAGAGCAGCCAGTGCAGGCCGATCTGCTTGACGCCGGCGAGCAGGGCGAAGAGCAGGAAGGGCAGCCAGGCCAGCGTGCCGAGCGCGCCTGGCAAGGCACGCGCGGATGAAGAGTCGGCGCTGGCGCTACGGCGATTTTTCCACGCCAGCCACAGTACCGGCGGCCCCAGCACGTAGATCAGCGTCACGGCGTAGAGCAGCGGGGTCTTTAGCGACCAGCCGGCATCGCCGTGGCGATTGACGAAGTTGAACATGTAGTTCGGCCAGCAGTTGGCGCTGTTCCACCAGGCCATCAGCGCCAGGGCCGGCAGGGTGCAGGCGTAGGCGATGGCCAGCCCGGTGACGGCGCCCGACTTGCGCCGGCGCAGCACATCGACCAGGTAAGCGAAACCGAGGATCGCGGCGAAGTACTTCGAGAGTACCGCACCGGCCAGCAGCAGGCCGGCGGCGAGGTACCAGCGCCGACTGTCGTCCTGCGTCGCGCGGACCCAGGCCAGCCCGGAGAGCACGCTGAAAAAGATCAGTGGCGTGTCGGTAGTGACGAACACGTTCCACACGTTCACCGGCGCCAGCAGCACCAGGGTGGCGGCCCACAGGCGGCGCTGTTCGCCCACGCCAGGCACCAGTTTCGGCAGCGCCCAATACACGATCAACGCCAGCAATGCCGGCTGCACGATCACCGGCAGGCGCAACCACCACTCGACCTTGCTGACGAGCGAGAGGGCGGCAAGCCACCAGCCAATCATCGGCGGGTGGTCGTAAAAGCCCCAGTCGGGCATCCAGCCCCACCAGATGAAATAGGCCTCGTCGCCGGTGATGGGGAAAGCCGCCCCCAGCCAGAAGCGGAAGGCCAGGGTGAGAACCAGCAGCGCGGCGAAGAGGCGGCTGGTCATGCGAGGTGCTTAACGCTCGGCCAGTGCCACGCGCCGCGCCTTCGCCGCTTCGGCGAGGATGTCCAGCGCCACCAGTGTGTCTTCCCAGCCAATGCACGCGTCAGTGACCGAGACGCCATGGTCGAGCGCCTTGCCCGGTTTCAGGTCCTGGCGGCCTTCCTTGAGATGGGACTCGATCATGACGCCGAAGATGCGGTCCTCGCCCGCCGCCAGTTGCGCGCCGACGTCGCGCGCCACGTCGAGCTGCTTCTTGAACTGCTTGCTGCTGTTGGCATGCGAGAAATCGATCATCACGCGCGAGGCAAGGCCGGATTTGGCCAGCTCGGCGCAGGCCGCCTCGACCGCGGCCGCATCGTAGTTGGGCGCCTTGCCGCCACGCAGGATGACGTGGCAGTCTTCATTGCCGTTGGTCGAGACGATGGCCGAGTGGCCCGCCTTGGTCACCGAGAGAAAGTGGTGCGGGCTGGCCGCCGCCTTGATCGCATCGACCGCGATGCGGATATTGCCGTCGGTGCCGTTCTTGAAGCCGACCGGGCAGGACAGGCCCGAGGCCAGCTCGCGATGCACCTGCGACTCGGTGGTGCGCGCGCCGATGGCGCCCCAGCTGATGAGGTCGGCGGTATATTGCGGCGTGATGGTGTCGAGGAACTCGGTGCCGCAGGGCAGGCCGAGCTCGTTGATCTCCCACAAGAGCTTGCGCGCCAGGCGCAGGCCCTCGTTGATCCTGAAGCTGCCGTCCATGCGCGGATCGTTGATCAGGCCCTTCCAGCCCACCGTGGTGCGCGGCTTCTCGAAATAGACGCGCATCACGATCAGCAGGTCGTCGGCGAAGCGCGGCGCGACCTCATTCAGGCGGCGGGCGTAGTCCATGGCCGCGTCGTAATCGTGGATCGAGCAGGGGCCGATCACCACCACCAGGCGGTCGTCGGCGCCATGCAGCACCCGGTGCAGGGCCTGGCGGGCCTGATACGTGGTTTCCGCCGCCGCGTCGGTGGTGGGAAACTCGCGCAGGATGTGACCCGGGGGCGAGAGTTCCTTGATTTCCCGAATACGGACGTCGTCGGTAATGTGTTTCATGCGGATGCCTGGAAGCGGTCAAAAGCGTGATTCTACCGGCGCCGGCGGGCCGAACGGCCCCCGCCCCTGCCGGCCCTGCGGTTTTCCGCAGTTCCCATCCGGCCGCGCTGGGGGTAAAGTCATCGCGCAAGCAAAAACCAAGGGGGAATCATGTTCCAGGTTCGAATTCACGGCCGGGGCGGTCAGGGCGTCGTCACGGCGGCCGAGATGCTGTCCATCGCGGCCTTCGAGGAGGGCCGCCACGCGCAGGCCTTCCCCAGTTTCGGTTCCGAGCGCACCGGCGCGCCGGTGGTGGCCTTCTGCCGCATCGCCGACAAGGAGATCCGCCTGCGCGAGCCGATCATGGAGCCCGACGCGATCATCATTCAGGACCCGACCCTGCTGCACCAGGTCGATGTCTTCGCCGGCCTGAAGAAGGACGGCTACATCCTGATCAACACCACCAAGACCTTCGAGCAACTGGGCCTCGGCGACTTCGTCCGCGACTGGCACCCGGAGCGCCTGTGCACGGTGTCGGCCACCGAACTGAGCATCAAGCATGTCGGCCGTCCGGTACCGAATGTGCCGCTACTCGGCGGCTTTGCGGCCGTGTCCAGCATCATCAAGCTGGAGTCCGTGGCCATGGCGATCCGCGACAAGTTCTCCGGCAAGGTAGCCGACGGCAACATCGCCGCCGCCACCGAAGCCTACAACATCGTGGTCGCCGAAATGAAGGAGGCGCTGAACCATGCTTAAGCAATGCGAAGGTTCCCATGCGGTGGCCGAGGCCGTCGCCCTGTGCCGGCCGGAAGTGATCTGCGCCTACCCGATCTCGCCGCAGACCCACATCGTCGAAGGCATCGGCGAGATGGTCAAATCCGGCGAGTTGAAGGACTGCGAGTTCATCAACGTCGAATCCGAATTCGCCGCCATGTCGGTGGCCATCGGCTCCTCCGCCACCGGCGCCCGCACCTACACCGCCACCGCCTCGCAGGGCCTGCTCTACATGGTCGAGGCGGTCTATAACGCTTCCGGCCTGGGCCTGCCCATCGTCATGACCGTGGCCAACCGTGCCATCGGCGCCCCGATCAACATCTGGAACGACCACTCGGATTCGCTCTCGCAGCGCGACTGCGGCTGGATCCAGTTGTTCGCCGAGACCAACCAGGAAGCACTCGATCTGCACATCCAGGCCTTCAAGCTGGCCGAGGAACTCTCGCTGCCGGTGATGGTGTGCATGGACGGCTTCATCCTGACCCACGCCTACGAGCGCGTGGACATGCCAACCCAGGAGCAGGTCGATGCCTTCCTGCCGCCCTACGAGCCCCGCCAGGTGCTGGATGTCAATGAACCGGTGTCGATTGGTGCCATGGTCGGCCCCGAAGCCTTCATGGAGGTGCGCTACCTCGCCCACGCCAAGCAGATGCAGGCGCTCGACCTGATCCCGCAGCTGGCGCAGGAGTTCAAGGCCGTCTTCGGCCGCGAGAGCGGCGGCCTGATCCGCACCTACCGCACTGAGGATGCCGAGACCATCGTCATCGCCATGGGTTCGGTGCTCGGCACCATCAAGGACACCGTTGACGAGATGCGCGAGGCAGGGCACAAGATCGGCGTGCTCGGCATCACGAGCTTCCGCCCCTTCCCACTGGTCGAAGTCGCCGCTGCGCTGAAGAACTGCAAGCGCTTCGTGGTGCTGGAAAAGAGCCTCGCCGTCGGCATCGGCGGCATCGTCGCCACCAACGTACGCATGGCCGTCACCGGCATGGGCCTCAGGGGCTACACCGTGGTTGCCGGCCTCGGCGGCCGCGCCATCACCATGAAGTCGCTGACCGGGCTGTTCGAGAAGGCCGGGCGCGACGAGCTCGACCTGGTCAACTTCCTCGACCTCGACTGGAAAGTGGTGAACAAGCAGCTCGAACGCGAACGCGAGAAGCGGCGCACGGGCCCGGCGGCGGAAGCCATGCTGCGCGATGTCGGCGCTGTCGCTGCACGCAACTATTGATCGGGAGGATCCATGTCCGCACTCCAGACCGTCAAGTTCTACCAGACCGGCACCTTCACCGTCGGCAACCGTCTGCTGGCGCAAGAAGATCGCAGCGTGCAGGCCAACATGCAGCGCACCAACTCGCTGAATTCCGGCCACCGCGCCTGCCAGGGCTGCGGCGAGGCGCTCGGTGCGCGCTACGCCATCGATGCGGCGATGAACGCCACCAACCGGCAATTGATCGCCGCCAACGCCACCGGCTGCCTCGAAGTGTTTTCCACGCCCTACCCCGAGACCTCCTGGCAGATTCCCTGGATCCACTCGCTGTTCGGCAACACGGCGGCGGTCGCCACCGGCATCGCCGCGGCGATCAAGGTCAAGAAGCAGAAGGGCCAGGGCCAGGACGTGCGCGTGGTTGCCCAGGGCGGCGACGGCGGCACCACCGACATCGGCTTCGGCTGCCTGTCCGGCATGTTCGAGCGCAACGACGACGTGCTCTACATCTGCTACGACAACGGCGGCTACATGAACACCGGCGTGCAGCGCAGTTCCGCCACGCCTTCGGCGGCACGCACGGCGACGACGATGCCGCTCGGCCCCGAGCCGGGCAATCCCTTCGGCCAGGGCAAGTTCGTGCCGGCGATCGCCATGGCGCACGAGATTCCCTACGTCGCCACCGCCACCGTCGCCGACCTGCGCGACCTGGAAAACAAGGTGACGAAAGCAATGAGCCTGCGCGGCGCGCGCTACATCCACATCCTGGTGCCCTGCCCGCTGGGCTGGGGCACGGCCTCGCAGGACACCATCAAGATGGCTCGCCTGGCCAAGGAGACCGGCATCTTCCCGGTGTTCGAAGCCGAGTTCGGAGAAGTAAAGTCGGCGCTGGCGATACGGCGACCGCTGCCGGTGGAGGACTACCTGCGGCCGCAGAAGCGCTTCGCCCACCTGTTCGGCAAGAACCCGGCGGTGGCCACCATCGCCCGCATCCAGGCCCAGGCGGACAAGAACATCCGCCGCTACGGCCTGCTGTCCAAGGAGGCTGCGTGATGCAAAAGCCATTCGCCATCACCCTGAACCCCGGCTCCTCGCTGGCCAACCACACCGGCTCCTGGCGCACCGCGCGCCCGGTGTACCTTGACCGCCTGCCGCCCTGCAACAACCAGTGCCCGGCCGGCGAGGACATCCAGGGCTGGCTGTTCCACGCCGAGTCGGGCAGCTACGAAGCGGCCTGGCGCCACCTGACGCGCGACAACCCCTTCGCCGCGATCATGGGCCGCGTCTGTTACCACACCTGTGAGTCGGCCTGCAACCGCGGCAAGATCGACGAGGCCGTGGGCATCAATTCGGTGGAGCGCTTCCTCGGCGACGAAGCCATCAAGCGCGGCTGGAAGTTCGCCGCGCCCGCCCAGGAATCCGGCAAGAAAGTGCTGATCGTCGGCGCCGGCCCCTCGGGCATGTCGGCCGCCTACCACCTGCGCAAGCTGGGCCACGCCGTCACGGTGATGGACGCCGGCCCATTCATGGGCGGCATGATGCGCTTCGGCATCCCCAAGTACCGCCTGCCGCGCGAAGTGCTCGACGCCGAGATGCAGCGCATCGTCGATCTGGGCGTCACGGTCAAGCTCAACAGCAAGGTGGACAACATCCTCGAACAGATGAAATCGGCGAGTTTGGGAGGCCCGTTCGACGCCGCCTTCCTCGCCGTCGGCGCCCACATCGGCAAACGCGCCATGATCCCGTCCGGCGACGCCGCCAAGATCGTCGACGCGATCTCCGTGCTGCGCAGCATGGAAGGCGAAGACAAGCCCATGCTTGGCCGCCGCGTGGTGGTCTATGGCGGCGGCAACACGGCGATCGACGTCGCGCGCTCGGTCAAGCGCATGGGCGCCGAACCGATCATCGTCTATCGCCGCACCCGCGACAAGGCGCCGGCCCACGATTTCGAGATCGAGGAGGCGCTGCAGGAAGGCGTTATGGTCAAGTGGCTGTCGACCATCAAGCAGGCCGGCGACCATCAGATCACCATTGAGAAGATGGCGCTCGACGACAAGGGTTTCCCGCAGCCCACCGGCGAATTCGAAACGCTGGAAGCCGACTCGGTGGTGCTGGCCCTGGGCCAGGACGTCGACCTCGGCCTGCTCAACGGCGTGCCTGGTCTCGAAGTAACCAAGGACGGCGTGGTCAAGGTCGGCGCCGATCTGATGACCGGCCACCCCGGCATCTTCGCCGGCGGCGACATGGTGCCGGCCGAACGCAATGTCACGGTCGCCGTCGGCCACGGCAAGAAGGCGGCGAAGCACATCGACGCCTGGCTCTCCCGCACGACCTACGCCCCGCCGCCGAAACACGAAGTCGCGCAGTTCGAGAAGCTCAACCCCTGGTACTACGCCGACGCGCCGAAGACCGTGCGCCCGATGCTCGACATCATCCGCCGCCAATCGACCTTCGAGGAAGTGCAGGGCGGGCTGGACGAAGGCAATGCACTATTCGAGGCGCGGCGCTGCCTGAGTTGCGGCAACTGCTTCGAGTGCGACAACTGCTACGGCGTCTGCCCCGACAACGCCGTGATCAAGCTCGGCCCCGGCAAGCGCTTCCAGTTCAACTACGACTACTGCAAGGGCTGCGGCATGTGCGTCGCCGAATGCCCCTGCGGCGCGATCAAGATGGAGGCGGAGGAAATCTGAGGATGCCGCAAGAGTCGGCGCTGGCGGGACGGCGGCATAGTGCCCAATGCTGTCGGATGCGCCGCAAAATAGCGGACGCTCGCGCGCACCGCTCATCCCCGATGGCAAATAGCGAAGGCCGTAAAACGGTTTGCCAAAGTCATTGAGTTGTGCGCAACTCAATGAAGTTTATTTGATTGCTCGTTATGAACTTTTCCGAGAGTCTGCAAGAGTCCGCCCATTCTTTGGATTGACCGACGACAATGCGTAGAGAGCCATCTCGCTCCAGCTCAAGCCCTCGGAAAAATGTATAGAGTTTCTCCGGCCGATAGAGTTCAGGAGCAGTTGCCTTGTCCGGCAACCCGATATCCCATTTCCCAGTAAGCGTTCCATCACGGTCGAAAATAGTCGCGTGAATCGTTACCGGCTTGTTGTATTCCTTTCTGTAGTCGATGATCTTGTAGCCTTGACCATCGCACCAGAGTTGAAAGTTCTGCCCATTTCTTACGTTCGCGTAAAAGCGCTTCTTCTCCGGGCCTGAAAGTAAAAATTCATAGATTGAGTTGCCATCCCACGTTGTGTAACCTTTCTGATCCACTTTGTGCGGTGGGACGTACGTTGCTATTTGCGCAAGCGAGTTCTTTCGGCAACCGATGATGCAACTAAACATTGATGGCGGAACGTAAAACCGGTTTTTGTAGTCACTTGCAATTTCCGGCAAGGGCGTAGGTGTCACACCATCCTTAATTACAGACGCTTTGAATTTCTTCGGCTCTTCGCGGTTGTAGACTTCCCACTTTTCAGGAAACGACGGCGAAAGGGGGTACCCATTTCTCGCGCAATTTCTGCTTGTTAGCAGACTGTCTTGAAGTTCCTCTACCACTTGCCCGCAATGTTCAGGAAATCTAGGCGAGTACCCGAAGTTCGACTTTTCATCAAATCTCTCTGAACCCTCCTGGCGTAGGCCTTTGTCACACAATCCCCTAAAAGGCCGACTGCCAAGTCTACCTTCAGACTTGGAACCGCTATAGAAGGTAAGGTTACTCTTTAGTTGCTTCGGCGCATCAGCTATACGGACCTGTTCCCAATGCTCTTTGTAGTAACGAAAAATCCGCATCGATTCCCGTGTCGGATTGCGCTCACAAGGCCCATCGTTCTCCTGGATCAACCACGGAATACCGTCAATTATGTCGAAGCCGATGGGTAATGAGTAGCCCGAGCCTTCTTCCCAAACCAAGTCGCCCAGGCCCGGGATTGAAGCGCTAAGACGCTGCGACTCCGGATAACCTGAGCCGGGTAAAGAAGGATGTGCGTACGCCGACCTTGTTTCCGCACGCTCCAATTCAATCAGACGCCGATCCGAAGTCATTACGGATTCGCGCCATGACGTACTCGTGTTGGCGCAACCCGCAACGAAAAACGCGAGACAAAATGTAAAGTGTGATTGGATTGTCATTGTTTCAACGAATTATGCATGATGAAAAACTCCTTTTGGGAAACATTAGCTATGTCTGCCTCTGGCCGTATGCGGCCCCACATCGCTCACAGAGTAGGCCGGTCACAGGTCGCTGCCGATTTGGCGAACGCCGCCGCGAGGAGCCGTGACAGGAGGTTTCCGCTGGCGATGTCCGACGACGCTGCCAGCTTCACCGGCAGCGGCTAGTTTCGCCAGCGGCCTGGCGCGGTCCCGCAGCAAGGGAACCCGAAGGGCGGGAGCCCATGAGGCGACGGCTTGTGGCCGGCCTGCGTCACCACGGAACAAGGACCGCCGTACGGCCAGCGCCGACTTCCAGTGCTGTTGAGGTCAGTCGGAGTGAATTGCAGAAATCCAGACACTCGCAACTTGAGGCCTCCGGCCCGCCTGCCGATATCCAACCAATCAAACGTCCACAGGCTGCGCTACCAGCTTGACGCCAAGCGCGGCACATACGCGGGACACGGTGTCGAAGCGCGGCTGGGCGTCCGGCCGCAGAGCCTTGTACAGCGCCTCGCGGGTGATGCCGGACGCCTTGGCGATTTCCGTCATGCCGCGTGCCCGCGCGATGTCGCCCAAGGCCGCTGCAAGCAAGGCGGCGTCGTTCCCTTCGAGTATCGCCGTCAGGTAGGCGGCGATGTCGTTTTCGTCCTTGAGGTATTCCGCCGGATCGAAGTCGGGCAACTCGGAAACCTTGATCTTCTTGCGCATGGTTCAATCCTCCAGAATTGCGGCCAGAGCGATAGCCTTGGCGATATCGGCGGCTTGTGACGACTTGTCGCCGCCGCCCAGCATCACGACCAGCACGGCGCCGCGCTGTACGTAGTACATGCGCCAGCCGGGACCGAAATGCTCGCGCATCTCGAAGACACCGCTGCCGACCGGCTTCACGTCACCCAGATTGCCCAGAAGTGCCTTGCGCAATCGCACGTTCAGGCGCTGCCGGGTCACCCGATCTTTCAGGCCGTCGAGCCACAGCGAGAATTCGTCGGTGCGCTTGATCGAGAACATTGGGCTATCGTAGTCGTTCGATTACACCGTGTCAATCGACAGGTTCAGATGAAAAGTCGGCGCTGGCGAGACGGCGAGAAGGTGGAATGGCTTGATGTGGCCGGCCTGCGGCGCCATGGAGCAAAGACCGCCGTCCCGCCAGCGCCGACTCTTACTATCAGGGACGTTTGACGATACTTTCGCTATGCGATAGTATCCAACACAATGATCACGGACTTCCACGATGAGGAAACGCGAAGGATTTGGTCCGGCGAGTTCTCGCGTCGCTTGCCGAGCCAGATCCAGCAGGTGGCGCGACGCAAGCTGCGCATGCTGAACAACGCGCAGCGGATCGAGGATTTGCGGATTCCGCCGAACAACCGGCTCGAAGCGCTGAAGGGCAAACGCGCCGGACAATGGAGCATCCGCATCAACGACCAGTGGCGGGTCTGCTTTACGTGGATCGACGGGCAGGCGGGTCGCGTCGAGATCTGTGACTATCACTGAGGAGCACGGCACATGGCAAAGACGAAGGCAAAGCGGCTCGCAAACATTCATCCCGGCGAGGTGCTGCGCGAAGAGTTCCTCGTCCCGCTGGGCATTTCACAATACCGGCTGGCGAAGGAGCTCGGCGTCACCGAGGCACGGATCTCTGCGATCTGTTCCGGCAAGCGGGGGATCACGGCGGACACGGCCTTGCGCCTGGCGGCCTTCTTCGGCACCAGCAGCGCATTCTGGCTCGGGTTGCAGGCGGATTACGATACCGAGGAAGCCGCTGCGGAACTGGCGGATACACTGGCTCGCATTCACCGCTTCGAGCCGCAGGCCGCCTGACGGAAGCAACCATCGGCGTCCCGCCATCCGCGGCGGTGATGTCGCCGGGCCGGCGAATCGGCCTGAGTGGCCCTAAACGGATTCCGCCGCCGCCCTGGCCCGCGCCGTGTGCAGTTTCCTGTAGCTGTCGATCAGGCGCTGGTGCCGGTCGAGGCCTTCCAGCTTCATGCTCGTCGGCGTCAGGCCATGAAAGCGCACGCTGCCATCCACCGATCCCAGCACCGCATCCATGCGCGGATTGCCGAACATGCGGCGGAAATTGGCCTCGTAATCCGCCAGCTCCAGTTCATCGTCCAGCAGCACTTCCAGCACCACATTCAAGGCCTGATGGAACAAGCCGCGCTCGACCGTGTTTTCGTTGTATTGCAGGAAGCGGCCCACCAGCTCGTGCGCCGCTTCAAATCGCCGCAAGGCGAGATTGATCAGCAGCTTCAACTCCAGGATGGTCAGTTGCCCCCAGTCCGTGTTCTCGTCGAACTCGATGCCGATCAGGGTGATGATGTCGGTGTAGTCATCCAGCTCGCTGTCTTCCAGGCGTTCGAGCAGCGCTTCCAGCCCGGCATCGTCGAGGCGATGCAGATTCAATATATCGGCACGGAACGACAGTGCCTTGTTGGTGTTGTCCCAGACCAGGTCCTCCACCGGATAGATTTCCGAATAGCCCGGCACCAGGATGCGGCAAGCCGTTGCGCCGAGCTTGTCGTAAACGGCCATGTACACTTCCCTGCCCATGCCTTCGAGAATGCCGAGCAGCGTCGCGGCTTCGTCGACATTCGAGTTCTCACCCTGGCCGGAAAAGTCCCACTCGACAAAATCGTGCGCGGCCCTGGCGCTGAAAAAGCGCCACGACACCACGCCGCTGGAATCGATGAAATGTTCGACGAAGTTGTTCGGCTCGGTCACCGCGTTGCTTTCGAAGGTGGGCCGCGGCAGATCGTTCAGGCCTTCCAGGCTGCGGCCCTGCAACAACTCGGTCAGGCTGCGTTCCAGCGCCACTTCAAGGCTGGGGTGCGCCCCGAAAGAGGCAAACACGCCGCCGGTGCGGGGGTTCATCAGGCACACGCACATCACCGGAAACATGCCGCCCAGCGAGGCATCCTTGACCAGCACCGGGAAACCCTGCGCTTCCAGGCCCTGAATTCCGGCCAGGATGTCGGGATATTTCGCCAGCACCTCGGGCGGCACATCGGGCAGCGCGATTTCACTTTCCAGAATCTCGCGTTTGACCGCCCTTTCGAAAATCTCCGACAGGCACTGCACCTGCGCTTCGGCCAGGGTATTGCCTGCACTCATGCCATTGCTGAGGTAGAGGTTGTCGATCAGGTTGGACGGGAAATACACCACCGCGCCGTCCGACTGGCGCACAAACGGCAGCGAACAAATGCCGCGCTTCACGTTGCCGGAATTGGTGTCGTATAGATGCGAGGCACGCAACTCGCCATCGGGGTCGTAGATATGGCGACAGTATTCATCGAGGATTTCCTTCGGCAGCGCATCCTTGCGGCCGGGCTTGAACCAGCGCTCGTCCGGGTAATGCACGAAGGCCGCGTCGGCGATGTCCTCGCCCCAGAACTGGTCGTTGTAGAAATGATTGCAGTTCATCCGCTCGATGAACTCGCCCAGCGCCGACGCCAACGCGCTTTCCTTGCTTGCGCCCTTGCCGTTGGTGAAGCACATCGGCGAGTGCGCGTCGCGGATGTGCAGCGACCACACATTGGGAACCAGATTGCGCCAGGAGGCGATCTCGATCCTGATGCCCAGGCCCGCCAGAACGCCCGACATGTTGGCGATGGTTTGCTCCAGCGGCAGATCCTTGCCCGCAATGAAGGTGCCCGCTCCGGAATCCGGCTTCAGGGTCAGCAAAGCCTGCGCATTGGCATCGAGGCTTTCCACTTCCTCGATCACGAACTCGGGCCCGGTTTGCACCACCTTCTTTACCGTGCACCGGTCGATGGAACGCAGAATGCCCTGGCGGTCCCTGGCGGAAATATCCGCCGGCAGTTCGACCTGTATCCTGAAAATCTGCCGGTAGCGATTTTCCGGATCGACGATGTTGTTCTGCGACAGGCGGATGCCGTCGGTGGGGATGTTGCGGGTTTCGCAGTACAACTTGACGAAGTAGGCTGCGCACAGGGCGGACGAAGCCAGAAAGTAATCGAACGGTCCCGGCGCCGAGCCATCGCCCTTGTAGCGGATGGGCTGATCGGCGATGACCGTGAAGTCATCGAACCTGGCTTCGAGACGAAGCTTGTCGAGGAAGTTAACCTTGATTTCCATGCCGGCATTCCAGAAGTGCGTTCACAACGCAATGGCCGCCATTATCGGGCTTCCCGGTTGGAAAGCCGTGCGTCCTGGCGGCTTGTGGCGCCGATGCATTGACGCCCACACCGGCCTCGCGCCGATGGCAACCCGAAATGGCCGCGTGGCTGCCGTCGGCGGCCATCGCGGCACGGAATCTCCGCCGCTACTGCGCCGCCACCTCGCGCACCCAGCGCACTACTTCCGGCGCGGCGGCGGCCGGTGCATTGAGGTGATCGGAATCGACCTCGGGCATGCGCTTCAGCGGATGCGGCGGGATCGCGCCGAAGTGCTGCTGGCGGAACTTGAGCAGCCCGGGGTAGTCACGTGTTGCGGTGACGTAAAGCACCGGCACGCCGGGCATGACCCTGGCGAATACGAGGGCGGTGTGCGCGCCGTTCGGGTCGAACCAGCTCAGGTAGGACGATGCCATCGTCGTCAGCGGGCTGGTGCCGCGCGAGCCTTCGTAGTCGGCGAACTCGGCCTTCTCGCCGCCGCGCCCCTCGGCGATCATCTGCCGTGCCCGCGCGACATGACCACCGACGGCGTTGAGGTAGACCATGGAATCGACGGCTCCGCCGGGTACGATCACCGCCACGCCATCGACCTTGTGCCGCCCGCCATAGAGCAGGGCGAAGATGCCGCCCTGGCTGTGGCCGGAAACAAAGAGCTTTTTCGCGCCCTTGGCGCGCATGGCGTCGAGCGCCCGGGTGACCTCGCCAACGGCGGCATCCAGCTCGATGTCATAGTGCCGCTTGAACGACCAGGGCATCTCGATGTTGGCCACCAGGAAGCCTTCCTTCTCCAGCGCGTCGGCCAGCGCAACGACATGGCGTCCGGGGCTGCCGCCCTTGCCGTGCATGACGACGATGCCGATCTCCTGTGCCGCGGGCGCGGCGCGCACCGGCTGCGGCAGAAACGGTGCGAGCGTCAGCAACAGGCTCGTGGCAAGGGACAGGATATTTCTCATGCACATCTCCGCTGGTTCGCGCCCCGATGCCGGACCGCGTGGGCGGCCATCATATCCCGGCACGGCGGGCCGATGACGCCGGCCGCGCGGATCGCCGTACCGCCAGCGCCGACTCTTCGCACCCGGCTTGCCGCCCGGCACGCCTCAGGGCGTGCCGCTCAGCATGAAGGCGCCGTACACCCACGGCGGCTGGCCGGCGGCGCGCAACTGGTTGCGCGCGGCGAGCCAGGCCCGCGCCAGCGAGCCCTTGGCGCGATCGGCGTGGAAGCGCTCCATGAACTGGCGCGTGCCCTCGTCGTCGACCGGCCACAGGCTGGAGAGCACGGCATCGGCGCCGCCGAGGAAAAAGCTGCGCGGCAGGCCAAGGTAGTCGTCGCCGGCGTCGACCTTGCCGATGCCGGTCTCGCAAGCGGAGAGGATCACCAGGCGTCCGTGCAGCGGCGAGGCGAACAGGCGCTCGGCGGTGAGCGGCTCGGCGCCGGCAAGGTAGATCGCCGAGCGCAGCGGACGCTGGGCGTCGAACTGGCCGTGGGTGGCGAAGTGGATGACGTCGGTGCCGCCGCCGATGGCCTTGCGCAGCCTGGCCTCGGTGGCGTCGGCGCCGATCAGGAGTTCGGCGCGGTAGTGGCGCGCAATGCTGGCGGCTTCGTCGCGCGCTCCCGGCAGTTGCGGCAGCTTGCCGGCGAACTCGGGGTCGCCGACGATCACCGCGCTGGGCGTCGCGTTGGGCGGCGGGCGGGCGCGCAACGGCCAGGCGCCGGTGGGCGCGAGCACCACCGGCACATTGAGGTCGAGGATGCCCCAGGGCACGGCATGCACGATGCCGCTGGGCACCACGTGCAGCAGGCTGAAGCGCTGCCAGCGCGCGACCGCCAGCGAGTCCGACAACTGTCGGGCCTGCGCCTGCTGCGTCAATTCGATCTTCAAATCGATGGCGCGCGCCAGCTCGGTGATCTGCACGCGCAGCCCCCTGGCCGTCACCGGCAGGGTCTGCAGTTCGATGGCGTCACGGGTGACCAGCAGGGCGCGCAACGGGTCGTCGTCGCGCGCCGGGAGGAAGTACAGCATGGCCTCGCCGGCGCCGAGCGCCGCACGCAGGCGCCGCAGGTCCGGTTCGGCCACCGAGCGGGTGTCGGCGAGGTCGGGGCTGGCGGCGCGGATGCGCTGCAACAGCGTGGCGCGCCGAGCCATCAAGGCGTCGAACCGCGGCGCATCGACACGCGGCGCCGCCTGCGTGCCGCCCGCCTCGATCTCGCGCACGATGCCGGAAATGCGCGCATCGAGCGCGCGGAGCTCCGCCCAGCCCCCGGTTGCGCTATCGATGGCGACACTGGCAAGCAGGTCGACGAAGGCGCGCGCACGGCCCTTTTCCAGGTCACGGAACAAGGCCTCGGGCTGCTGGCGCGCCACGCCGATCTGCGCCAGGCGATAGGTGATGTCGTCCTTGCCGACGCCGAAGCGGCGCTTTTCCTGGTCACCGCGGATGGCACCGGTGAGCGCATCAACCGCGGCCTGGGCGCGGCGCAAGGCACGCTCGGCCTCCTCGACGCGCCCGCCGGCGAACAGGGCCTCGCCGCGCAGCGCCTCGATGCGCCAGACGAAATCGACCAGGCCGCGTTCGGCAGCCAGCCTTCCCGCCACGCCAGCGACACGGTCCGCTTCGTCGATCCGCCCGCTGCGCAGGTAGGCCAATGCCTTCAGGGCGTCGACATAGACCTCACCATGAGCGAAGCCGATGCCGGCAAAGCCGGCCCGCGCGGCGGCGAAATAGGCCTCGGCCTCCTCGTCGCGGCCGCGCAGGGCAAGGCGCGCGGTGCCGATGAAGGCCAGGTTGACCGCGCGCGCCAGGTAGGCCTCCTGCAGCATGCGGCCGAGGAAGGGCCCATACAGCGGATGCGTCGACACGGAAAAAACATCGGCGAAGTGGCGCTCGCTCTCGACGGCCCAACGCAGCGCCGGGCCGTGGTCGCCGGCCATGGTGTGTACGAAAGCCAGACCGATCAGGGCCCGGCTACGTGCCTCGGTGGTCAACGACAGGTCGGTGAGGTTGCTCGGCGGGCCGCCGTAACTGGTCGGAAAGCGCCAGCCGTCAAGCGCCGCAAGCACGGATTCATAGTCGCGGGTGGCGGCCGCGTAATCGCCAAGGCGCGCCCGCGCGTCGCCACGCAGCGCGCGGGCGACGATGTCGCTGCCGCGCAGAGCGATCTCCAGGCGCGCCACATCGGCGGCGGAAAGTTCGGCTTCCGAGGCGCGGCCGCCAAGATTCATCAAATGGGTGCGCAACACCGCGGCGTACCAGGCGAGCAGGGGATCGCCGGCAGGCGGGGGGGCCGCCGTCAGGCGCCGGAGGGCGTCATCCAGCCGCCCCTGGTCCTGCAGGGCGAACACCTCGGCCAGTTGTGGCGTGAGTTCGACGCCGGTAATCAGGCGTTCACCGGCCTTCAGCGGCTTCCAGCCCCTGGCGAAATCGCCCGGGGCGGGCGGCAGGCGGTCCGCCTGGGGTACTGTCAATCGGGGTGCCGACACGGCGGGCTCGGGCAGGACGGCGACGGTCGGCACGGCGACCGGCGCGGCGCATCCCGCAAGCGCTGCAAGAGACAGAAGCAGCACGGCAATACACGCACGGCGGCGGGCAAGCAAATCGATCGTCATGGCAAGGGCGGCGCGCGCCGGGCCTGCAGCCCGTTGCCCGGCGGCGCAACAAGGGGTTGTGATGCCCCGATGTTAGGCCACGCCGGCCGGTCCGGCAAACCCTCGCTGGAACAGGCGTCCGGTGTCCCGCGCAACCGGGATCCGGCCTGGCCGTGATGATTCCCCCGGCAACCATCACGCCATGGGCGTCGATCAGGTGGTGGATTTGCTACCATGCCCGGCATGATCCCTCGACCCGCCGGCGGCCTGGCTGAATTATCCCCATCGAATTTTGGCATGGTGATGGCAACGGGCATAATTTCGCTTGCCGCGCAGGACCTGGGGCTGGGTCCGCTGGCCCGTGCCCTCTTCCACCTGAATCTCGGCTTCTACCTTGTGCTCTGCGCCTTGACGGTCACGCGCGCCGCGCGCCATCCGCACCGGTTCTTTGGCGACATGGTCGACCACCGCGCGGCCCCGGGGTATTTCACGGCAGTGGCGGGGACCAGCCTGCTGGCGGGGCAGTTCCTCGTCCTGAATGCCGATGTCGCGACCGCGACGGCCCTCGCCTTGCTGGCGCTGGCGCTGTGGCTGCTGCTCACTTACGCGGTGTTCGCCGGGCTGACGATCAGTGCGCGCAAGCCGGCGCTGCAGGACGGCATCAGCGGCGCCTGGCTGCTGGCGGTGGTGGCGACGCAATCGCTGGCGGTCATTGCCGCCCTGCTCGCCCCGAGCGCCGACGCGGCGACGCGGCAGGTGATGCACTTCCTGGCGCTCGCCGTCTGGCTGTGGGGCGGCATGCTCTACATCTGGATCGCGGCACTGATCTTCTACCGCTACTGCTTTTTTCCCCTGGCCCCGGAAGACCTTTCACCGTCCTACTGGATCAACATGGGCGCCATGGCGATTTCCACGCTCGCCGGTTCGCTATTGTTGGCCAACGCCCCGGGGACGCCGCTGCTGGAATCGATGACCCCCTTCATCAAGGGCTTCACGCTGTTTTGCTGGGCAGCCGGCACCTGGTGGATTCCATTGCAACTGATCCTTTCCGTCTGGCGCTATGCCTGGCGGGGGTCCCGCATCCGCTACGAACCGCTCTGCTGGGGTGTTGTCTTTCCCCTCGGCATGTATGCGGCGAGCACCTGGCAGATGGCCCATGCGTTCGAACTGGGATTCCTCGACGCCGTGCCGCCGACATTTCTCGGCCTCGCGCTGCTGGCCTGGCTGCTGGCGGCAAGCGGGCTGGTTTCGCGGTTGGCGCGACAGTTGCGAGTCAGCGTCGCCTAGCGGGGCTGGGCGCCCGGCCATCAAGCGTCCGGCATGTGGCGCGCCCGCAACTGGCCGCAGCCGCCGGCGATGTCCTGCCCCGCCGACTGGCGCAGCTTGGCGAGGATGCCATGGCGATAGAGATGCAAGCTCATTGCCTCGCAGCGCTCGAGCGACGGCCTGCGGAAGCCCTCGCCTTCGACGTCGTTGAACGGGATGAAATTCATCACCGCGTACTTGCCCTTGAGCAGGCGGACGATGGCATCCAGTTCGTCGTCGCCGTCGTTGATGCCTTCGAGCAGTGTCCATTGGTATTGCACTGGATAGCCGGTGGCGCGCGAGTAGGCGTCGGCGAGTTCGACCAGTTCCGCCGGATCGAGAAGCTGCGCCTTGGGCAGCAACTGCGCGCGCAGCTCGGCGCACGTCGTGTGCAGCGACAGCGCCAGTGCCGGCTTGACCTTGCCCTGCGGCAGGCGTTCGAAAACGCGGCGGTCGCCGACGGTGGAAAACACCAGGTTCTTGTGGCCGATGCCGCCGGCGGTGCCGAGCAGGTCGATGGCATCGAGCACATTGTCCATGTTGTGCGCCGGCTCGCCCATGCCCATGAACACCACCTTGCCCACCTTGCGCCGGCGGCGCGCCAGCACCACCTGGGCGACGATCTCGGCACTGCCGAGCTGGCGCAACAGGCCGGAGCGTCCGGTCATGCAAAAACGGCAGCCGACCGCGCAACCGACCTGGGTCGACACGCAGACACCGTCGCGCGGAAGCAAAACGCTTTCAACGGTCTGGCCATCGGCAAGATCGAGAAGCAGGCGCGCCGACCCATCGTCGCCGGAATGTTCGGCACGCACCCGCGCCAGGCCATCGAGCTCGGCGCCCAGTGCCGGCAAGGCGGCGCGCAAGGCAGCGGGAAGGCAGTCCGCCGCCGGCACGGGACCGTGATCCAGCGGCAGGCCGCGGGTCCACGCCCGCAGCATGCGTTCGGCATGGATGGGTCTGGCGCCGGCCGCGGCCAGGCGCCGGCGTATGTCGGCGATGCGCATGGGCGGCGATGCTAGCACCGCCGCCGTGCCGCCAGCGCCGACTCTCAGACGCAGCCGGTGGGCTTGGGCATGCCGGCGTAGCGCGCGGCCTGCTTGGCCGGGCCGTAGGGGAAGAGGTCGAACAGGTACTTCTTGTCGGAGAACTGCTCACCGAGGTCGCCGCCTATAGTTTTCGACATCACGCGCAGGTTGGGCGCGGTGCCGTTCTCGGCGTAGTAATCGCGGATCCAGCGCAGCACCTGCCAGTGCTCGTCACCGAGCTTCAGCTCATCGCGCTCGGCCAGGGTTTGCGCGACGTCCTCGCTCCAGTCGTCGAGGGTCTGCAAATAGCCTTCGGCGTCGGTTTCGATTTCACGACCATTGACATTGATCATTTGGGTTCTCCGTTGGGATTGGGGGATATTACTTGAGTATTTTTGTCGGATTATAGACGTGGCGCGCTTCGGCTGTAAACCCCGGCCGTTAGCCCCTGCGCTATGGACGTCCCTGTTCCAAATCCGGATAATCCCGGACGATGGCCTGCGCAGGGGGCATCCCCGCGCGGGTCAATTTTTTTCTCTGGAGTTTCCTTTATGGCCGCAGTCATGCCCAATCCAGCCGCCCAGCGGCTTCTACTTTCCGGCAACGAAGCCGTCGCGCGCGGCGTCTGGGAGGCCGGCACCCGCGTCGCCGCCGCCTACCCGGGCACGCCGGCCACCGAGATCCTGGAAACCCTGTCGCGCTTTCCCGACCTGCATGCCGAATGGTCGGTGAACGAAAAGGTCTCGATGGAAGTCGCGCTCGGCGCCTCGATGACCGGCGCCCGTGCCTTCTGCGCCATGAAGCACGTCGGCCTCAACGTTGCCAGCGACTGCCTGATGACCATGACCATCACCGGCGCCTATGGCGGCCTGGTGATCGCCGTGGCCGACGATGTCGGCATGTCCTCCTCGCAGAACGAGCAGGACTCGCGCCTCTGGGGCCGCTTCGCGCACATCCCGGTGCTGGAGCCGGCCGACTCGCAGGAAGCCTACGAAATGACCAAGCAGGCTTTCGTACTTTCCGAGACCTACGAAACCCCGGTGCTGCTGCGCCTGACCACGCGCATCTGCCACGTCAAGGGCCTGGTCGCGGTCGGCGAGCGCGAGGTTCATGAGCCGGCCGGCTTCGTCAAGAACCCGCAGCGCTGGGTGATGGTGCCGGCGCATGCCAAGGTACGCATCCCCAGCCTGTTCAAGCGCGACGAGACGCTGCGCGAGGTGTCGGAAACCACGCCGCTCAACATCCTGGAAACCGGCACGGACCGCAGCGTCGGCTTCGTCACCTCGGGCCCGGCCTACATGCACGTCAAGGAAGCCTTCCCCGACGCGCCGGTGCTGAAGCTGGGCCTTTCCTACCCCTGGCCGCCGAACAAACTGCGCGAACTTGCGGCACTGTGCGACAAGCTGGTAGTCGTTGAAGAAACCGAAAAGATCCTCGAAACCGAAATCAAGGCGGCCGGCATCGCCTGCCACGGCAAGGACATCCTGCCCAGCCTGGGCGAACTCTCGCCGCAGGTGCTGACCCCCGCCATCGACCGCCTGCTGGGCAAGCCGGTGCCGCCGCCTTTGCCTGCCGCCGCGCCGCCCAAGCTCTTCCCGCGGCCGCCGACGCTGTGCGCCTCCTGCCCGCACATGGGCATGTACTACACGCTGTCGCAGATCAAGAACCTGATCATCTCCGGCGACATCGGCTGCTACACCCTCGGCGCGGGACACCCCTGGAACGCGCTGGACACCACGATCTGCATGGGCGCAACGATGGGCGTGGCGCTGGGCATCGACAAGGGGCGCGGCGCGGTCGACAAGAACAAGCGCATCCTCGCCGTGATCGGCGATTCGACCTTCATGCACATGGGCATGCAGGGCCTGCTCGATATCACCTACAACCATGGCAACGTCACCGTGCTGCTGCTCGACAACAACACCACCGGCATGACCGGCGGCCAGGCCACGCCGGCCTCCGGCCGCGACATCCACGGCAAGGAAGCGCCCAAGGTCGACCTGTTCAAGATCGTCGAAGCGCTGGGCGTGCCCAACGAGCGCATCAAGGTGGTCGACCCCTACGAACTGCCGGTGCTGTTCAAGACGGTGCGCGAGGAAATCAAGATCGAAGGCCCTTCGGTGATCATCGCCCGCCGCCCCTGCGTGCTGATCGACGACTTCAAGGCGACGCGGCCCTATCTGGTCGATGATGACAAATGCACCGGCTGCGGCAACTGCGTCGAAGTCGGCTGCCCGGCGATCCACGTCACGCGCCGCGACAAGGTGATCAAGCCCTCGGGCAAGGAAGTCGAGCTGGCCTTCGTCGAGATCGACAGCCAGGCCTGCACCGGCTGCGGCCTCTGCGTCCAGCCCTGCGCGCCGGACGCGATCCAGCACGTCTCGCGCCGCGACATCCCGATCCACATCGTCAAGACCACGAGCAGTTCATGAGCCAGAACGACATCACCAACATCCTGGTCTGCGGCATCGGCGGCCAGGGCGTCATGACGGCGACCGAGATCCTCGCCGAAGCGGCCATCGCCCAGGGGCACGATGTAAAGAAGACCGAGGTCGCCGGCATGGCCCAGCGTGGCGGCGTGGTGACCTCGCACCTGCGCTTCGGGCGCAAGGTGCTCTCGCCGCAGATCGAGCCGGGCACGGTGCAGGTGCTGCTCGGCTTCGAGGGCGCGGAAGCGCTGCGCTGGTCGCATTACCTGCGCCCCGACGGCCTCGCCCTGGTGAACACGGCGCGCCTGGTGCCGCCGGTGGTCGAGCTCGGCCTCTTCGAGTATCCGGACGACCCGACCGGCAAGATGCGCGACGCCGGCCACAAGGTTGTGGCTTTCGATGCCATGACCATCGCCCGAGACCTGGGTGAAATACGGCTCGGCAACACCGTGATGCTCGGCGCCATCGCCGACTACCTGCCTTTCCCTCCCGACGTCCTGATGGCCTGCATCGACAAGCGCTTCGCGCGCAAGGGCGAAAAGGTCGTCGACGCCAACCGCCAGGCCTTTGCCGCCGGCCGCGAGGCCGTGGCGAAGCAACTCGCCGCCACCCCCGCGTGAACTGAAAGCAAGTCCCCATGACAGCACGAATCATCGACGGCAACGCCCTTTCCTCCGAGGTGCGCGGGCAACTCGCCGAACGCGCCGCCGCACTCATCGCCAAGGGTGTCACCCCCTGCCTCGCCGTAATCCTGGTCGGCGAGGACCCCGCCTCCGCGGTATATGTGCGCAACAAGGTCGCTGCCTGCGAAAAGGCCGGCATGCGGTCGCTGAAGGACGTGTATGCGCCCGACGTCGATCCGGCGGTGGTGTTCAAGCGCATCGCCGAGCTCAATGCCGATCCCACGGTGCATGGCATCCTGGTGCAACTGCCGCTGCCGAAGCATTTCGATGCCGAAGCCGTGCTCGAAGCCATTGCGCCGGAAAAGGACGTCGACGGTTTCCATGCCGAGAACGTCGGCGCGCTGATGCAGGGCAACCCGCGCTTCATCCCCTGCACGCCCTACGGCGTGATGAAAATGCTCGAATCGGCCAAGGTGCCGCTGAAGGGCGCCGAAGTCGTCATCGTCGGCCGCAGCAACATCGTCGGCAAACCGATGGCCATGTTGCTGCTGGCACAGAGCTGCACCGTCACGATCTGCCATTCGCAGTCGAAGGACCTGGCTTTCCATACCCGCCGCGCCGACATCCTGGTGGCCGCCGTCGGCCGGGCGAAGATGATCACCGGCGACATGATCAAGCCCGGTGCCACGGTGATCGACGTCGGCATCAACCGCATCGCCGATGGTCCCAATGCGGGCAAGCTCTGCGGCGACGTCGATTTCGAAACCGCGAAGGAAGTGGCCGGTGCCATCACCCCGGTGCCCGGCGGCGTCGGCCCGATGACCATCACCATGCTGCTGGCAAATACCCTGGAAGCCGCCGAGAGGACAGCCAAATGAAACCCCTGGTCGGTATCGTCATGGGCTCGGATTCGGACTGGCCGGTAATGCAGGCCGCCGCCGACATGCTCAAGGAATTCGGCGTGCCCTTCGAGGCGCGCGTGGTCTCGGCGCATCGCACGCCCGACCTGCTGTTCGATTACGCAGCCATGGCGCAGGAACGCGACCTGCGGGCGATCATCGCCGGTGCCGGCGGCGCCGCCCACCTGCCCGGCATGCTGGCGGCGAAGACCATCGTCCCGGTGCTTGGCGTACCCGTTCCGTCGAAGCACCTCAACGGCCTCGACTCCCTGCTCTCCATCGTGCAGATGCCCAAGGGTGTGCCGGTCGCCACCTTCGCCATCGGCGAAGCCGGCGCGGCCAACGCGGCGCTGACTGCGATCGCCATCATCGCCACGGCCAACGACGACTACGGCCGCGCGCTGACGCTGAAGCTGGAACAATTCCGCAGCCGCCAGAGCGAAAAAGTGATGGCGATGAAGCTGCCCGATGCCTGAGGCACCGATCGACATCGCGGCCATCCGCGACTTCTTCACCGGCTTGCAGGGCCGCATCGTTGCCGAACTCGAAGCCGCTGACGGCCTGCCCTTCCTGCGCGACGCCTGGGACCGACCCCAGGGTGGCGGCGGCATCTCGCGCCTGATCGAGGAAGGCAATCTGTTCGAACGCGGCGGGGTCAATTTCTCGCACGTCATGGGCGAGCAGTTGCCGGCCTCGGCCACCGCCCACCGGCCCGAGCTTGCCGGTCGCCGCTGGCAGGCGATGGGCGTCTCGCTGGTGCTGCATCCGCGCAATCCTTATTGCCCGACGGCACACATGAACGTGCGCTGCTTCGTTGCGGAAAAGGAAGCGGAAGCGCCGGTGTGGTGGTTCGGCGGCGGCATGGACCTGACGCCCTATTACGGCTTCGCGGAGGATGCGCGCCACTTCCACGCCACCTGCCGCGACACGCTCGCCCCCTTCGGCGCCGACGTTCATGGCCGCTACAAAAAATGGTGTGACGACTATTTTTTCCTCAAGCATCGTAACGAGGCGCGTGGCGTCGGCGGCATCTTCTACGATGACCTGAATGAAGGCGGCTTCGACAGGTGCTTCGGCCTGACGCAAGCCGTCGGCAACAGCTTCACCGCCGCCTATCTGCCCATCATCGCGCGGCGTCGCGACACGCCCCATGGCGAACGCGAACGCGACTTCCAGGCCTACCGTCGCGGCCGCTATGTCGAATTCAACCTGGTGTGGGATCGGGGCACGCTGTTCGGCCTGCAATCGGGCGGGCGCACCGAGGCCATCCTGATGTCGTTGCCGCCGATCGTGAAATGGCGCTACGACTGGCAGCCCGAACCCGGTAGCGCCGAAGCGAAGCTCTACAGCGACTTCCTGCCGCCGCGCGACTGGCTCTGATTCGCCGTATGACCAGCGCCGACTCTTGCCACGCCAATGACGCCTAGCTACAACTACTGCCCCCACTGCGCCGCGCCGCTGCGCCTGCTGACGCAGCTCGAGGATGGCGGCCCCAGGGAACGCCTGCGCTGCCCGGCCTGCGCCTGGACCCACTGGAACAACCCGACGCCGGTGCTGGCCGCGATCATCGAGATGACCGACCGCGAGGGTCAGGTGCTGCTGGCGCGCAACGCCGCCTGGCATGGGCGCATGTTCGCCCTGATCACCGGCTTCATGGAAGCCGGCGAGAGCGCCGAACAAGGCATCGCGCGCGAAGTGCTGGAAGAAACCGGGCTGCGCGTCGACGCCCCGTCGCTGGTCGGCGTCTACGACTTCCAGCGCATGAACCAGTTGATCGTCGCCTACCATGTCGCCGCGCGCGGCGAGATCAGGCTTTCGCCGGAGCTTGCCGAATACAAGCTGTTCCGCCCCGAAGACCTGCGCTGCTGGCGCGCCGGCACGGGCTACGCGCTGGCCGACTGGCTGACGACGCGCGGCATCACGCCGCAGTGGCTGGAGCCTCCTGCCCAGCCGGCCGAAACAGGCGCTTGACAGAGACCGATACCAGACTAGACCAGATCTGGTTAGGTGGCTAGGAGCGGAACATGGAACCGGTCAATATCTATGAAGCAAAAACCCAGCTTTCGAAATACGTCGAAATGGCCGAATCAGGCCAGGACGTCATCATCGCGCGTGGCGGCAAGCAGGTCGCGCGGCTGACAGCCATTAAGCCGGTAAAGCATCCGATACGCTTCGGCATACTGAAGGGCAAGGTTCGCGTCGCGGCGGATTTCGACGCCCCGTTGCCGGACGAAGTCCTGGCCGGGTTCGAAGGCCGTTGACGTGAGGATATTGCTCGATACCCACGTCTTCATCTGGGCCGTAACCGACAGGCGGCTTCTGAGCTAGGAAGCACGAAACACCATTTCCGATGCGACTGAAGTCTTCGTCTCGGCGGCCTCGATCTGGGAAATTGCAATCAAGTCGGCCATCGGCAAGATCAAGGCCGATCCGGAAGAAATGGCGCGCGCCATCGTCGCCAGCGGTTTCGTTGAACTGCCGATTGTCGCCACTCACGCGGCGCAAGTCGCCCGCTTGCCGCTTCCCGGTGACCACGGGGATCCATTCGACAGATTGCTGGTGGCTCAGTCGATTGTCGAACCTCTTGTCATGCTCACTGCCGACCCAAAGGTCGCGGCCTACGGTGGCTTGGTCAGGGCCGTATAGTCAGCCGTACGGCGCCGAAATTCAATCGAAGCGGCGTGAGCCATTCAACGGGGTTGAGGGTTTGAATTGATTCCCGCCGCAGCATCAGTCGCCGTCCCGCCAGCGCCGACTCCTGTGATGCCGCTATGTCAGAGCAGCGCCGCGGCGCGAAAGTGGCGTACCGCCAGCGCCGACTCTCCAAGCTGTTCCAGCAACTGCGCCAACTCGACATGCGCCGCGCGCGTCGGCGCGATCGCCAGCGCCGCTTCGAGATAGCTGCGCGCCTTGCCCCAGAGTTGTTGCTGGCAGCACAGGCGTCCCAGCGTAAACAGCAGGTCGCCGTCGCGCGGCAGGCGCTGCAGCCATTTCTCGGCCTGGGCGATGCGTCCGAGCACGTCGCCGGCCGGCTCGCCGGGCTTGCCGCATTCGCCGTAGGCCAGCACCAGGGCTCCGTCCCAATGCTCTTCGAGCGAATCCTCGAGCACGCGTTGCGCCTCGCGACAATCGCCGGCCGCCATCAATGCGCGCGCCGTTTCCAGCGCCAGGGAAGGCTGGGCGCGATCGGCCTCGTCGAGCTGGCGCCAGTAGCGCATCAAGCCCGAAGGATCGTCGCGCTGGGCGCGCAAGGCCTCGCGCAGCGCGCGGCTGCGAATCGGCGCTGCCTGCTCCGGCGTCAGGGCCTGGTGCTTTTCGAGCTGGCGCACCAGGCGCGCCACTTCGCGCCAGTTGCCGGCGCCCTGCTCGGCGCGCAGGCTCAGGCGTAGCGCGGCGATATGACGCCCTTCGCGCGCGGCAAAATCCTGAAGGGCGACGCGCGCGTCATCGAAGCGGCGATCCTCGATGGCGAACTCGGCCTCGGTCATCAGGCGCGCCGCCTCCAGGCCCTTGTCGGCATGATCCCGCAACCGTGCCGACCACTCCGCGATACGCGCGCCGTCGCGCATGGCGTGGGCGGCGCGCCATCCGGCCAGGGCCAGCAGGCCCGCCGCCGGATCGTCGGCGGGAATCTTCTCCGCCGTGCGCAGCGCATGTCCGTAACGCCCTTCCTGAAGCAGGCGCCAGGCATCGCGCAGGGCGCGGGCCGACTTGTCCTGCTGTCGGCGCCGACGGAACTCGGCCACGGCGCGCGGCAAGGCCAGGGTATGGCTGACGGCCCGCGCCAGCAGGTAGATTACGAAAACTCCGCCAGCCCACAGCACCAGGAACAGGTTGAGCGAAACCTCCGCGCGCCAGGGCGGCAACACCAGCAGCACGTAACCTTCGTTGTAGCGCGCGGCAAGCGACAGGCCGACCGCCACCACGGCCAGCACCAGCAACCAGAACAGGGCGCGCATGCCCTTGCTACTTCGCGGTGGCGACGCGACGTTCGCGCGCCAGCTTGAGATTTCGCAGCACGGTCAGCGATTCGGCCAGGCCAGGCAGATCGAAGCTGACGTCGGTACCCGCCAAGGTGGCCAGTGTCGATTGCGCGGCCTGCACCGGCTTGGCCCGGCCGTCGAAATAGCGATCGAGCTGCTCGCGCGCCTGGCGAATTTCCTCTCGATAGACACGGCCGTCGCGCTGCAACAGCGCGAGGCGCGCGTTGAGCAGCCGCAGCTTGAGGTTTTCGCGCAGAAAATAACTCTGTTGCGGCGCCAGCAGGGCCGGATCGCCATGATCGATGCGCTCGATGCGCACCAATTGGCGGAGTTCGCGCCACAGCTCCGCGCCCAGCTCCCGCCAGAAGTCCAGGTTCACCGGCCTGGCGTCGGCACCGGCCTTGGGCGCCACGGGTTTGGGTCGCTGCTCGTAGGCCAGCGGCAGGCCATCGACCGCGGTGACGACGCTTTCTATCTTCAGCGACAGGCCGCTGATGTTGGCGCCCGGGATGCCCTTGAGGCGCTCGATGTCACGCGCGATCAGTTTGCGCACCGGAAGAAACTGCGGCTGCAGCGAACGCGCAAGGCGGCCCTCGGCGCCTTGCAGGGCGATCAGCGCCGCCTCGACATTGCCGGAAAACTGCAACTGCTGCATGGCAATGACAACGGCCTGCTCGACCTCGGCCAGCAGGCGCTCGTCACGGCTGCTGGAAAGCTCGTGATACATGGCTTCGAGCGCCACGGCCTGGCTCTGCGTTTCGGCGAGCCGGGCTTCGAGGACACTGATCTTGGCCAACTGCGCCGCCAGCGACTCCTGCATTTGCCGTGTCTGGCCTCGCCCTTCCCTGGCCATGGATTCACTGTCGGCCAGGCGTCGCGCCAGTTCCTGTTGCAGGCTTGCCACCTGCATGCGGGTATCCACCCATTGCGCGACGATGATCACCAGCGCGACAAGGCCGACGCGCACCGCCGGGCGGCGCAGGGCCGCGCGCCAGCCGCTGGTTTCCGGGGTGATTTCAGTTTGCGGGGCCGTTTCCATGGGATGCGAAGTATTGCACGAGACTGGCCATCAGGCCGTCGTCGCCGGGGCCGGTGGGCACCACCCGGGCCAGGCCCAGGGCCAGCGCCTGTTCGGCGATGCGCGCATGCGGCACGAAGGCCGGCGTTTTGCGCAGCCAGGCCTGGCCGAGGCGGCCGACCATGTCGAAGAAATTGCGCAGTCCCTCGCTGCTGGTAAGGGTCACGGCATCGAGCCGGCCCTCTTCCCAGAGCTTGAGCAGCGGCGCGGGGTCGAGCGCCGGCTTGCCGCGCCGATAGCAGCTCAGGTATTCGACGCTGGCGCCGCGCGCCTTCAGGGTATCGCCCAGCAGCTCGCGCCCGCCGTCGCCGCGGAAAATGATCACCCGCTTGCCGGCAACGTCGATCAGTTCGGGAAGCTCGAGCAGGGCTTCGGAGTCGAAGCGCAGCGGCGGCGATATGACGTCGTGGATGCCGTGGCGTGCCAGTTCCCGCTCGCTGCTCTTGCCGATGGTTGCCACGCGCAGGCCGGACGGCCAGGTACGGCGCGCCAGCACCACCGCAAGGGCTTTCTGGATCGCGTTGGGGCTGACGAAGACGGCCAGATCGAAGCTGTCGAGGCGTATCGCGGCATCGAGCAGCGGCGTCGGATCCTCGATGTCGCGGATTTCAAGCACGGGATACAGCACCGGGATCGCGCCGGCCTCGCTCAAGGCCGTGGCGAAGTGCGCGGCCTGCCCGGCCGGGCGCGTCACCACCACATGGCGGCCGGCGAGGCTCACGCTCAGGAGCCGAGCGCCGCCAGAATTTCGGTCGCGCCCTGGCGACGCAGGTCTTCGGCCAGGCGCAGGCCGAGCGCCTCCGGATCATCGGCGACACCGGTCAGCTCGGCGTGCGCCATGCGGGTGCCGTCGGGCGAGGCGACGAAGCCGCGCAGATGCAGTTTTCCGGATTGCATTTCGGCATAGGCGCCAAGCGGCACTTCGCAACTGCCCGCCAGCGCCCGCGACACGGCCCTCTCGGCGCGCACGCAGGCGGCGGTGGTCGGATCGTTGAGCGGCGCCACCCAGGCAGCGACTTCGGGACGGGAGGCCAGCGCCTCGATGCCCAGCGCGCCCTGCCCCGCCGCCGGCAGCGAATCGGCCGCCGCCAGCACCGACCGGATGCGCTCGCCCAGGCCCAGGCGCTTGAGCCCGGCGGCGGCGAGGATGATGGCGTCGAACTGGCCTTCGTCGAGCTTGCGCAGGCGCGTGTCGAGATTGCCGCGCAAGGGCGTCACCGCCAGGTAAGGATAGCGCGCATGCAGTTGGGCTTCGCGGCGCAGGCTGGACGTGCCAACCACGGCGCCCGGCGGCAGGTCTTCGAGGCTGGCGTATTTCGAGGAGACGAAGGCATCGAGCGGCACTTCGCGCGGGCCGATGGCGACCAGCGAGAACTCGGGCTCCATGGTCATCGGCACGTCCTTCATGGAATGCACGGCGAGGTCGGCCGCGCCGTCGAGCAGGGCCGTCTCCAGCTCCTTGACGAACAGGCCCTTGCCGCCGACCTTGGCCAGCGGCCGATCGAGAATCTGGTCGCCGCGAGTGGTCATGCCCAGCAGCTCGACGCTGCAGGCCGGATAGAGCCGCTGCAGAAGACTGCGCACGTGTTCCGCCTGCCAGAGGGCGAGGCGCGATTCGCGCGTGGCGATGACGATGCGTGCGGGACTAGAGATGCTGGAAGCTGGATTCACGGCGAGGACCATTGGCGGCTATCGGGAGGGTATCGAAACTGGCCGGCAGAGCGCGTCCGGCCGCTGCGTGCGACCTTGCAGCCGCATGATTTTGCGGGAGATTCTAGCAGCCGACAGGCCTCGGGGGAACCCGCAACGGCCGCCCGGAAAAGCCAACGCCGCCCGGAGGCGGCGAATTGGCCAATGCAGGGGCTTCAGCCGGCGGCGGGCCGACTCAGCGAGGCGCTTTCAACCCAGCGCTTGATGCGGTTGGCATCACCGATGCGGGTTAGCTTGCCCCAGGAATCGAGCAGCACGATGATGGTCGGCTTGTTGTTGAGCCAGGCCTGCATCACCAGGCACTTGCCGGCTTCGCTGATGTAACCCGTCTTCGACAGGCCGATTTCCCAGGTCGGGCTCTTGACCAGGGTGTTGGTATTGCGGAATTGCTGGGCACGCCCGGCGATGCTGAATTCGCCTTCCGACGTGGTGGAGAACTCGCGGATCAGGGGATAGCGATGGGCGGCATCGACCATTTTCGCCAGATCGCGGGGGCTGGAAACATTCGCGGCGGTGAGCCCGGTGGGATCCTCGAAACGGGTATCACCCAAGCCCAGCGCCTGCGCCTTCTGGTTCATCGCCGCAATGAAGGCCTCACGGCCGCCGGGGTAGTGACGGGACAAGGCCGACGCGGCGCGATTCTCGGAGGACATCAGCGCCAGGCGCAGCATTTCCTCGCGCGACAGGTGGGTGCCAACCTTCAGTCGCGAGCGGGTGCCCTTGAGATTGTCCACATCGTCGTCGCCGATCGACAGCAGTTCGTTCAGGTCGGGCCTGGCGTCGAGCGCGACCATCGCCGTCATGAGTTTGGTGATCGAAGCGATCGGCAGCACGGCGTTGGGGTTCTTTTCCAGCAGGATCGCGCCGGTCGCCTGATCCTGCACCAGTACCGCCGAGGATTGCAGCGCAAGCCGCTGCGCATCATCCATCGTCGCGCCACGCTGGATCGATTTGCCCGCCTGCGGCCCCTTGGCCTTGCCGGCCACGCGCGGATGCGTCTTCTTCGCTGCAACAGGCTTTTTCTTGGCGTTCGCCAGGGCATCGGAGGGCATTCCTCCGGCGGCAACAATCGCCAAAGCCAACAGCATCATGAGTGCTTTTTTCATCGGGACGCCTATTCGACTATCGTTCGATTCTAGCAGAGGAAGCCTACCGCGCAAGGTGTTATTGGCGCCATTTGCCTTGCCAATAAAGGACTTGGCGTCGGACCCTCATTGACTACATCAATTTGCACGGAGAAAGCGGCGCACTTCATCGCTTCGCGCCAGCGTGTCGGCATGGCCGAGCTCGATCAGCGCGCGGGTATAGGCCCGCTCGAACAACAGGTAGCTGGTCAGCGCACCACCGTTGGCGTTCATCGCGCCGATGCCGCGCAACAGCGTCCGCACCGGCCAGGGCAGTGCCTGGGCGTGGCGGGCCGCCAGGTGGTCCAGGCGCTGCGATGGTGCGATCACCAGCACCTCGATCGGGCGCAGCGTCGTGGCGTTTTCGGCCCGGGACGATTCCGGAATCAGGCTCAGCGTGCGGTTGATGCGGCTCATGCGTTCGAGGTCAACCGACATGCTGTCAAGAAAAATGCTCGACAAGGCGTGGCCGGCGATCTGCGCCAGGGAAGGATAGCCGCCGCCGCCGGGACGCGCGTTCTCGTCCGCCATGCGCCCGGCGCCGATGACAAGAATCCGGTCGGCGCCAAGGTGTATCGCCGGCGATACCGGGGCGACCTGGCGCATCGAACCGTCGCCGAACCATTCGCGGTTGATATGCACCGCGGGGAACACGAAGGGAATCGCGCTCGAGGCCATCAGGTGGTCGAGCGTGATTTCCGCCGCGGCGCCGACGCGCTGGCTGCGGCGCCAGCCTTCCTGGCCGGGGCGGGACTGGAAAAAACTCACGCTCTGCCCGCTCGAGTATCCGGAGCACGTGATGCTGATGGAATGTAGGGCGCCATTTTCGATCGCGCATGCGATGCGGCTGAAGTCGAGGCCCTCGTGAAGCAGATGCCGCAGTGGCGCGTTGTCGAGCAGCGAGCGGGGCGCGCGGCGGGTCAGCCAGCCGATCGCCAGCGCGGACAGCCAGCGCGCGCCGGCGATGCCGATGCCCGCCGGGTCGGCGCGATAGACCTGATCGGCGGTGAAGTTCTCCCAGACCCGCAGCAGGTTGTCGACACCGCCATCGAAATCCTCGGCGAAAACCGCCAGGGAGGCGGCATTGATGGCGCCTGCCGAGGTGCCGCAGAGGATGGGAAACGGGTTCTCCCGCGGCGCCGGCAGCAGTTCGCGGATCGCCTTCAGCACGCCGGCCTGGTAACCGGCCCGCGCACCGCCCCCGGTGAGGATCAGGGCGGTGCGCGATTGGTCCATCCGGCACGCGCCTTCAGGCGCCGACGCCGACGCGCGGGTGCCGGGAGCGCGACATGTTCAGGCCGAACTCCGGGTCTGCGCCTCCACCGAGAGCAGGGCGGTGACGTTGACGATGCGGCGGACCGTCGCGGTCGGCGTCAGGACATGCACCGGGCGCGCCGCGCCGAGCAGCATCGGGCCGACGGTGAGGCCATCGCCGGCCGAGGTCTTGAGCAGGTTGAAGGCGATGTTGGCGGCATCCAGCGTCGGCATGATCAGCAGGTTGGCCTGCCCCGTCAGCGTCGAGTTGGGGAAGACCTGGCGCCGGATCTCGGCCGAGAGCGCGGTGTCGCCGTGCATCTCACCATCGACTTCGAGGTCCGGCGCTGTCTTGCGCAGGATTTCCAGCGCGCGCCGCATCTTGATCGCGGTCGGCGTGTCCTCGGCGCCGAAGTTGGAATGCGACAGCAGCGCGGCGCGCGGCGTCAGGCCGAAGCGGCGCACTTCCTCGGCGCCCAGGCGCGTCAGTTCCGCCAGTTGCTCGGCGGTCGGGTCGTAGTTGATGTAAGTGTCGCCGATGAACAGCGTGCGCTTGGGCAGCACCAGCATGTTCATGGCGTAGAAATGCTCGATACCGGGCTTGCGGCCGATCACGTCCTCGATGTAGCGCAAGTGCTGCGAGTGCTTGCCGAAGGTGCCGCAGAGGATGCCGTCGGCGTAGTTGTGGCGCAACAGCATGGCGCCGATCAGCGTGGTGCGGCGACGCATTTCGCGCTTGGCGTATTCGATGCCGACGCCCTTGCGGCAGGTCAGCTCGTAGTAGTCCTGCCAGAGCTCCTTGTAGCGCGGGTCGGAATCCGGATTGACCAGCTCGAAATGCTCGCCGGCGCGGATGCGCAGGCCATAACGCGTGATGCGCTGGCCGACCACCTCGGGGCGCCCGATCAGGATCGGCTTCGCCAGCCCTTCGTCGACCACGGTCTGGGCGGCGCGCAGCACGCGCTCGTCCTCGCCTTCGCAGAAGACGATGCGCGCCGGCGCCTTCTTGGCCGTGGCGAACACCGGGCGCATCAGGAGACCGGTGTGGTAGACAAAATCGTTTAGCTTGTCGCGGTAGCGCTCCATGTCCTCGATCGGACGCGTGGCAACGCCGGAATCCATCGCCGCCTTGGCCACGGCCGGCGCGACCTTGATGATCAGGCGCGGATCGAAAGGCTTGGGGATCAGGTATTCGGGGCCGAAGGCGAGATCCTCGGTGCCATAGGCGGCGGTGACCACCTCGGACTGCTCGGCGTGCGCCAGTTCGGCGATGGCGCGCACCGCCGCGACCTTCATGGCCTCGTTGATGGTGGTGGCGCCGACGTCGAGCGCACCGCGAAACATGAAGGGGAAGCAGAGCACATTGTTGACCTGGTTCGGGTAGTCCGAGCGGCCGGTGCCGATGATCGCGTCCGGCCGCACGGCCTTGGCCTGTTCCGGCCGGATCTCGGGGTCGGGATTGGCCATGGCGAGGATGATCGGGTCGCGCGCCATGGTCTTGACCATCTCGGGCTTCAGCACGTCGGCGGTGGACAGGCCCATGAACACATCGGCATCGGGCATGGCGTCGCCCAGGCTGCGCGCGTCGGTCTTCTGCGCGTAGCGCGCCTTGGACGGATCGAGGCCGCCTTGCTCACTGAGGCGCCCGGTGTGGATCACGCCCTTGCTGTCGACGGCGTAGACATTCTTCGGATCGAGGCCCAGGCTGACCAGCAGGTCGAGGCAGGCGATCGCGGCGGCGCCGGCGCCGGAACAGACCAGCTTGACCTTGGCGATGTCCTTGTTCACCACGCGCAGGCCGTTGAGCACCGCGGCGGCGGCGATGATGGCCGTGCCGTGCTGGTCGTCGTGGAAGACCGGGATCTTCATGCGCTCGCGCAGTTTGGATTCGACGTAGAAGCACTCCGGCGCCTTGATGTCTTCGAGATTGATGCCGCCGAAGGTCGGCTCCAGCGAGGCGATGATGTCCACCAGCTTGTCCGGATCGTTCTCCGCCACCTCGATGTCGAACACATCGATGCCGGCGAACTTCTTGAACAGCACGCCCTTGCCTTCCATCACCGGCTTGCCGGCCAGCGGCCCGATGTTGCCCAGGCCGAGCACGGCAGTGCCGTTGCTGATCACCGCGACCAGGTTGCCGCGCGAGGTATAGAGCGCGGCGGTGGACGGGTCGCGCACGATTTCGTCGCAGGCGGCGGCGACACCGGGGGAATAGGCGAGCGACAGGTCGGCCTGGTTGGTCAGCGCCTTGGTCGGCGTGACGGCGATCTTGCCGGGCTGGGGGTAAAGGTGATATTCCAGCGCCGCGGCGCGGAGACGTTCGTCCATGCTTGCTCCTCTTGGATTCGTTGGTTTTCAATGTCGTGGCGCCGATTGTAGCGCCGTGGCGCCAGCGCCGACTTTCGGCGATCCGTCAATTTCCGCTGCGACTCCAGAACAACACCGCGAAACCCCCAGCTTCGCCCGCACGGGCTTGCGCCGGGCCGAAGCGGGACGGTGGCTGGGCGAATGTGGGATAATCCGGCCTTCGTCGCTTCCGTGGGCGGACCACCCGTCCGTGGGCCCCGGACAGCCGCCAGGTCAGCCGATCCCAATCGCTCGATCGGCCGCCTGGGCGGCACGAATTCACAATCAGCCCGGAGATTTTTTCGCCATGAACCAGTCCAAAAGCCATGCCGCCCCCGCCTATGTCAAACACGCCCGGCTGAGCGCGTGGGTCGCTGAAGTTGCGGCGCTTACCGAACCGGATGCCATCGTCTGGTGTGACGGCACCCAGGAAGAGTCGGACAAGCTGTGCGAGCAAATGATCGCCGGCGGCAGCATGGTCAAGCTCAATCCGGCCAAACGCAAAAATTCCTATCTGGTGCAGTCGGATCCGTCCGACGTGGCCCGGGTCGAGGATCGCACTTTTGTCTGCACGCCCGACGCCGACGAGGCCGGCCCGAACAACAATTGGGAACACCCGGACAAAATGAAGGAGACCCTGCGGGGCCTGTTCAAGGGCTGCATGCGCGGACGCACGATGTATGTCGTGCCCTTCTCCATGGGACCCATCGGCTCGCCGATCGCCCACATCGGCGTGGAGCTTTCGGACAGCCCCTACGTCGTGATCAACATGCGCATCATGACGCGCATGGGTCGCGCCGTGCTCGACCAGCTCGGCAGCGACGGCGTATTCGTGCCCTGCCTGCACAGCGTCGGCCATCCGCTCGAAGCCGGTCAGAAGGACGTCAAGTGGCCCTGCAACAAGACCAAGTACATCTGCCATTTCCCCGCGACGCGCGAGATCTGGTCCTTCGGTTCCGGCTACGGCGGCAACGCCCTGCTGGGCAAGAAGTGCTTCGCCCTGCGCATCGCGTCGACCATGGCGCGTGATGAAGGCTGGTTGGCCGAGCACATGCTGATCCTCGGCGTCGAATCGCCCGAGGGCAAGAAATCCTACGTCGCCGCGGCCTTCCCCTCGGCCTGCGGCAAGACCAACTTCGCCATGCTGATTCCGCCGCAAAGTCTCGGCGGCTGGAAGGTCACCACGGTCGGCGACGACATCGCCTGGATCAAGCCCGGCGCGGACGGGCGTCTTTACGCGATCAACCCGGAGGCCGGCTTCTTCGGCGTCGCTCCGGGCACCAGCGAGAAGACCAATTTCAATGCCATGGCGACGCTGAAGGAGAACATCATCTTCACCAATGTCGCGCTGACCGACGACGGCGATGTCTGGTGGGAAGGCATGAGCAAGGAACCACCCGCCCACTGCATCGACTGGCAGGGCCAGGACTGGACCCCGGCAATCGCCAAGGAAACCGGACGCAAGGCGGCACACCCTAATTCCCGCTTCACCGCGCCGGCGGCCCAGTGTCCGTCGATCGACACGGATTGGGAAAGTCCCGCCGGCGTGCCGATCTCGGCCTTCATCTTCGGCGGCCGCCGCTCCACTACTGTGCCGCTGGTGTTCGAGGCCTTCAACTGGAACTACGGCGTCTACATGGCCGCCACACTCGGCTCCGAGACCACGGCCGCGGCCGTCGGCGCGCAAGGCGTGGTACGCCGCGATCCCTTTGCCATGCTGCCCTTCTGCGGTTACCACATGGGCGACTACTTCAACCACTGGCTGCGCATCGGCCATCAGGTGGAGCACGCGCCGCGCATCTTCACCGTCAACTGGTTCCGCCAGGACGCCGATGGCAATTTCATGTGGCCGGGGTTTGGCGAGAACATGCGCGTCCTGAAGTGGATCGTCGGGCGTTGCGATGGCAAGGCGGATGCCCGCCAGTCCGCGCTGGGCTGGATGCCGCGCTTCGAGGATCTTGACTGGAGCGGCAGCGAGGACGTCACCAAGGAGCAGTTCGAACAACTGACGACGATCGATACCGATGCCTGGCGCGAGGAGCTCAAGCTGCACGCCGAGTGGTTCGACAAGCTCAAGAGTCGCATGCCGCGCTCGCTGACCCTGAAGCGGGAGCTGTTCGAGCTGGCGATGGTGGATTAAGAGTCGGCGCAGACGACACGCCGATTTGCGGCCGCCCTGCCTCGCGCACGGCGGCCGTTGTCATTTTGGAGCGGTAAATGAAGCTTGCCTCGCGGATGAAGGACATCGCCCCCTTCCATGTCATGGAACTGATGGCCAAGGCGGCGGCCCTGGAGGCGGCCGGACGCTCGGTCATCCATTTCGAGGTTGGCGAACCGGACTTCGCTACCGCCGAGCCGATACTCGTGGCGGGACAGGAGTTCCTGCGCGGCGGCCACGTGCACTACACCGCCGCCTTGGGGCTGCCGCAACTGCGCGAAGCCATCAGCGGCTTTTACCGGCAGCGCTACGGCCTCGATGTACCGTCGTCACGCATCGTTGTCACGGCCGGCGCATCGGGCGCGCTGCTGCTGGCCTTGGGCGTGCTGGTCAATCCCGGCGATGAGTGGCTGCTGCCCGATCCGGGCTACCCCTGCAACCGGCACTTCCTGCGCTTGCTCGAGGGGACGCCGGTCTCGCTGCCGGTGAATGCGGACTCAGACTTTCAGCCAACCGCGGATGCGCTGGCGTCCGCCTGGGGCCGGAACACCCGGGGCCTGCTGGTTGCGTCTCCGGCGAATCCGACAGGCGCCGTGGTTCCCCAATTGAGGCTGGCCGAATTGTCCGCCGCCATTGCCGACCGCGGTGGCAACCTGGTGGTCGACGAGATCTATCACGGCCTGACCTACGGCTTTGAAGCCGATACGGCGCTGGCGCTGGACAACGAGGTATTCGTCATCAACAGCTTCTCCAAGTACTTCGGCATGACCGGCTGGCGCCTGGGCTGGCTGGTCGCCCCCGAGCGCCATGTGCGGGAAATCGAAAAGCTTGCGCAGAACCTTTACATCGCTCCGTCGACCCTGGCCCAGCATGCGGCGCTGGCGGCCTTCCATCCCGCGACGATCGCCATTTTCGAACACCGGCGCCGCGAATTCCAGGCCCGCCGCGACCTTATGCTGCCGGGGCTCGAACGGCTTGGCTTTGGCGTCGCGGCGCAACCTCGGGGCGCCTTCTATATTTACACCGACAGCAGCCAACTTGGCCCGGACAGCAGGATCCTGGCGGAGAGATTGCTCGCCGACGCAGGTGTTGCGGCCACGCCGGGGCTGGACTTCGGTAGCAACGAGCCTCGCCGCCACATGCGATTTGCATATACGGTGGAGCAGGCCAGGATCGCCGAAGGACTGGCGCGGATGGAAAAGCTGCTCGCCTGAATCGATTCAAATTCAGCGGCAGCCATTTCGCCGAATGCCGATCTGCAAGTCCGGCGACATTCGCCGTTCGGAAAAAAGAAAACGCGTACCCAAGATGCGGCACGCGTTTGCAGACCACCGAACCCCGCGTTCAATCCCGGAGGACTGAAGGCGGGGCTCCGCTTCCGTCAGGGACGGGAGCCGGTGGGGAACGGCCAGGCGGCAGCCGGGTTCAGCGAGGACTTGATGCCAGGAGCGGCAGCGGTCGAAGGAGCGGCAGCGGGCTTGGCAGCGGCCTTCTTCGGTGCGGCCTTTTTCGCTGCCGGCTTGGCGGCCGGCTTCGCAGCAGGCTTCTTCGCCGCAGGCTTCTTCGCGGCGGGCTTCTTGGCAGCGGGCTTCTTCGCGGCAGGCTTCTTGGCAGCGGGCTTCTTCGCGGCAGGCTTCTTGGCAGCGGGCTTCTTGGCAGCGGGCTTTTTCGCAGCAGCCTTCTTCGGTGCGGCCTTCTTCGCCGCCGGCTTCTTCGCGGCAGCCTTCTTCGGTGCAGCCTTCTTTGCAGCAGGCTTCTTCGGTGCAGCCTTCTTAGCCGCCGGCTTCTTGGCAGCAGGCTTCTTCGCCGCCGGCTTGGCAGCAGCCTTCTTCGCCGCCGGTTTCTTGGCAGCAGGCTTCTTCGCCGCCGGCTTGGCAGCAGCCTTCTTCACAGCCGGCTTCTTGGCAGCAGGCTTCTTCGGGGCCGCAGCTTTCTTAGCGGCGGGCTTGGCCGCAGCCTTCTTTGCGACCGGCTTCTTGGCTTTAGCTTCTTCAGCCATGTTGAACCTCCTTGACAAATTAACAGGAAAGAACCACCACTACATTTACTGCAACCCGTCTGGGTTAGCACGGATTATCCAACGCCCCGACAAGATCGAAGCGACGAATTCCTCGCGTTTAACCGTCCATCACTTCGTTTTAAAACACGCAATGACAAACGCAAACGAATGCAAATATCATCAAGCGGCGCGCGCAACCCAGCCACCGACAAGGCTTGCGCCCCACCACACCGGACCAATCGATTCACGGCGCGCCGCGCGCGTCACCTCGCCGGCAACCCGCCCGCGATACGAAGCACTTGAACAATTCGACGAAGGGCAGTGCAGGGGACATGGATCCGTCAAAGCGGAAAGGGCCAAACCGGCTGAATCGATCATGCGGCTGCCCGAGTCCTCCTGCATCCTGATCTCCTGTTTTGTCGTATCCGCATGACGCCCGGCAAGACTTCGTTCCAGGAGCCGGTGTCATCCGTTTGCGATGCGACCTACTATATCTAGTGGGTCACCTGCTAATTTGAACTAATTGTAGTAGGTCATTTTTTTGACTGCAAGCATTTTCTTTCGCCTGTGCAAAAAAACGACGGGCGCGGGCAACACTCAGCTTCGCGAGTCGCGCAGGCGCTTCCAGTCGAAGCACGGCCCGGGATCGGTCTTGCGCCCCGGCGCGACATCGTCATGCCCGACGACGTCCACGATGGGATGGCGGCCGCGCAATTCGTCAAGCAGCGCGATCAGCGCCCGGTACTGGGCATCGGTGAATGCCGCGCTGTCGCAGCCTTCGAGTTCTATTCCGAGCGAAAAATCGTTGCATGCCGCCCGCCCTCGCCACGACGAGACACCGGCATGCCACGCCCGATCCGCGCAGGAGACGAACTGGATCAGCTCGCCGTCGCGCCGGATCAGAAAATGCGCGGAGACCTTCAATCCATGGATCGAGGCATAGTAGGGATGCGCTCCGGGATCAAGCCGGTTGGTAAACAACTCGATGATCCCCGGGCCGCCAAACTCATTCGGCGGCAGGGAAATGGCGTGGATGACAATCAGATCAACCGCGGCGCCGGGCGGCCGTGCGTCGCGGTTGGGCGATGGTTCGCGCCTTGCGGTGGCTAGCCAGCCCGTATCGTCGTCCGTCGCCACCGTCCGGGTCAATCGTTCAGATTGAGCCGCGCCATGCGATACCGCATCGAGCGGAAGGTCACACCCAACAGGCGAGCCGCCGCCGTCCTGTTGCCATTGGCCTGCTTGAGCGCATCGAGGATCGCCTGCCGCTCCACCTGGTCGAGCAGGTCCTGCAGCGATCCCGCCGCGACGGATGCGCTTCCGGCCGTCGGCGCGGGAACCAGGTTCAGATCCTCGGCCTCGATGCACTCCCCCCCCATCAGGGCCAGAGCCCGCTCCAGGACGTTCTCCAACTCGCGCACATTGCCGGGGAAGGAATAGTCCTGCAAGGCGGCGAGCGCCTCGATGGCAAGCGGCGGCGGGGGACGGCCAGCCGAAAGGGACAAGCGGTTCAGTATGTGGCGGGCCAGTGCCGGGATGTCCTCGCGACACTCGCGCAAGGCAGGCATCCGGAGCTCGATCACGTTCAGGCGGTAGAACAGATCCTGGCGAAAGCGCCCTTGCTCCACCAAAAGCTTCAGATTCTGGTGGGTGGCGCAAATCAGTCGCACATCCACGGCTTCCTCGGAAGTGGCGCCGACCTGGCGCACACGCTTTTCCTGGATCGCGCGCAGGAGCTTCACCTGCATCAGCAAGGGAAGTTCGGCCACTTCGTCAAGGAACAGCGTGCCGCCGTCGGCGGCCTGGAAGAAGCCGTGCCGGTCGTCGCCCGCACCGGTGAATGCGCCCTTGCGGTAGCCGAAGAATTCGCTTTCCATCAGGTTTTCGGGAATTGCGCCGCAGTTCACCGCAACGAACGCTTTATCCCGCCTTGGACCCAGCCGATGGATCAACCTGGCCGCGAGTTCCTTGCCGCTGCCCGACTCGCCGGTAATGTGTACCGGGGCCTGGCTGCGCGAAACACGATCGATCAAGCCGCGGACCAGGGCAATCGCCGGCGACTCGCCCAGCAAGCCGGAATCGACATTGCGCTCGGCCGCGGGATCCGAACCCGGCAGGTCCAATGCCGACTTGACGATGCCGCGCAACTGGTCCAGCGACACCGGCTTGGCAATGTAGTCGAACGCTCCGGCCTTGAGTGCCGACACGGCGTTCTCGGCGCTGCCATGGGCGGTGATCACCGCCACGGGAAGATCGGGGACGCTCTCGGCGATGTGACGCACCAGCTCCAGACCAAGCCCGTCGGGCAGGCGCATGTCGGTCAGGCAAAGCTGGAAGCGTTGCCCGGCGAGTAGTGCGCGCGCCTCCGCCAGCGATCCCGCGCACGCCGTCTGCAGGCCCATTCGCGCCAGCGTCAGATCGAGCAGCTCGCGAATGTCGGCTTCGTCATCAACCACCAGCACACGGGTGGCTTCGCCGCGCACGCGCGATCGTTTCTCGGTCTTCAGCGACATATCCGGCCCTCGGCGCGAATGCGGAAATGGGCTCCGGGGCCCGCGTCGAGCAATTCGAGGCTGGCGCCGCTGGCCTCGCAAAGCTCGCGCGCAATATACAACCCGAGGCCGGTGCCGGCGCCATGGGTGGTGAAAAAGGGCTCGAACACCTGCCCGCGCGAGACTTCATCGACGCCCGGACCGTCATCGATGACAAACAACTCGACCATGCGTTCGTCGGCCGCCGCCCTCGCCTCGAGGCGGACCGCGCCGTCGTCCGCGCCGGCATGACGCAAGGCGTTGGCCAGAAGGTTCCACAGCACGCGGTACAGGTGCCCGCGATCAAACTGCAATTCGACATCGTCGCCACCGACAACTATCCTTCGCGCCGCCGAAGGATCGTGCAGGGCAAGCTCGTCAAGGAATCCGGCGAGGAAGGTGGACCAGTGCAAGGTTTCAGGGTGCGCGCGATCGCGACGGCCAAGTTCGAGTACCTCGGTGACCAGGCGGTTGAGTCGCTGGGTATTGTCGTGAATGATGCGGCCGAGCCGCTGGTGCAAGGGATCGCGCTCCTCTTCCGCCAGCAGTTCGGCGGCATGGCTGATCGCCGCCAGGGGATTCCGGATTTCGTGCGCCATGTTGGCCGTCAGGCGCCCCAATGCGGCAAGTTTCATCTGTTGCGCCTGGGCTTGCACACGCTCCATGTCCTCTAGATAGATCAGCGAATGCCCACCGGCCTCGGCGGACGGCAGGTAACGCACGCGTAACGGAGGGCGTCCCGGCTGGCGCAGCATCTCGACGACCTCGGCGGATTGCTGTCGCCATTGCCGGAAGCGTTCCAGCAGCGCCTCGGAGAGCACGCCAAGCCCGCCATCCGCCTCCACCCTGGAATCCAGCATCCGCGCGGCGCGCGGGTTCCGCAACCGGACCTGGCCTTCGCTGTCCACCACCAGAACGCCGTCATCCATGTCGCGGATGATCCGCTCGCTGACGCGCAACTGGTCCGCAAGCTGCCGGCCTCGCTCGCTCGCCAACTTTTCGTTGGCAACGACGCGCCGGGCCAGCAGGCGGGCAACGATCGCGGTGCCGAAGAAGGCGATGCAAATCATCCCGGTACGCACGAAGTCCGCCGGGTCCGCTTCGCGGGTCAACGCACGCCAGCTCTCCTCCAGCAGCATCGCCACCGACGCCAGGGCAGCATAAAACAAAGTCATGCGGCCTTGCCCGACCAGGCCGGCCCCGGCAACGACGACGAGCAGCAACACGGCGATGCCGCTCTTCTGTCCGCCGCTGGCGAACATCATCACGGTAAGCGCCAGGATATCGATGGCGACCTGAATCGAGAGCTGCAGATTGAAATAGCGCGGACGCAACAGCAGGCTCACCAGAAGGCCCGTCGCCGCCAGCAGGTAGACAGCCGCCGTCCGTCCGAACAGGCGCGCGTCCTGCGCGCCAAGACTGATCGTGTCGCCGAAAATCATGGCCGCGGCGAAGAAAAGTATCGCGATGGCAAATCGATAGATCGAGAAGTACCAGAGCGAGCGCCAGAACGAGTCGGTCGCGTCCTGCTCCCACGCCGCGTCGAGATCAGGGCTCAAGGCCCGGGCCCCAGGCGCCGATGTGCCTCGCAGCAATAGTCGCCGCCATCCCCGCTCACGGCTTCCGCACCGGGGAAATGAACACCACAATGGGCGCAACGCACCATGGACTCGGTCGCCGTCGCGGCAGGCGGCTTGTTGCGGCGATTGGAGGCGCGGACGACAAAATAAATCACCGCGATGACCACGAGAAACAGGAGGAACTTGGCCATGCGCTCAGCTCCCGTTGGAAAGCTGGTCGGGGCGAGAGGATTCGAACCTCCGACTCCTGCGTCCCGAACGCAGTACTCTACCAGGCTGAGCTACGCCCCGATGGCAGGCTGGTGGCAAGGATTGACATTGCGGGAACAGGCCGGTGAATTTGGCCCGAAGGGTCATCCTTGCAAACATTGCGGCAATCAAAAACTCCGTTGCACGGCAAAGTCCGCCAATTGTAGCAGCGTTTCGCGGAACTTTGAATCCGGCAGCACCGCCAGAGCCGACTTGGCGACCACCGCCTCGGCCTCGCCATGTGCGCGCGCGGCGTCGAGGGCGCCGCTGGAACGCACGGCGGCCAGCACTTCGGCAAAGCGGTCGCCGCTGGCCTGTTCGATCGCGCCGCGCACCAATGCCGCCTGTTCCGCCGTGCCATGCTGGATCACGTGGATCAGTGGCAAGGTCGGCTTGCCCTCGGCGAGATCGTCACCCAGGTGCTTGCCGGTCTCCGCTTCCTTGCCCGAATAGTCGAGAACATCGTCGATCAACTGGAACGCGGTGCCGATGTGGGTACCGTAGGCGGCAAGCGCCTCCTCGGCCTCGGCACTGGCATCGCCGAGGATCGCCCCCAGGCGGCCCGCCGCCTCGAACAGCTTGGCGGTCTTGTAACGGATCACCTGCAGGTAGGCGTCAACGCCGATGTCGGCGTTGCGGCAGTTCATAAGTTGCAGCACCTCGCCCTCGGCGATGATGTTGGTGACATCGGCCAGCACCTGCATCACGCGCATGCTGCCAACCCCGACCATGATCTGGAAGGCGCGCGAGTAGAGGAAATCCCCCACCAGCACGCTTGCCGGATTGCCGAACACGGCATTGGCGGTATCTCGCCCGCGCCGCAACGAAGACTCGTCGACCACGTCGTCATGCAACAGCGTCGCGGTATGGATGAACTCGACCACCGCCGCGAGTTCGTGATGTCGCGTCCCGGAATACCCGCAAGCTCCGGCGGAAAGCAGCACCAGTGCCGGGCGCATGCGCTTGCCCCCGGCGGAAATTATGTATTCCGCAACCTGGCGCACCAATACCACCTCGGAATGCAGGCGTTCGCGAACGACCGCGTCCACGGCATTCATGTCGTTGGCAATCGGGGCGTACAGGCTGGCAATATTCACGGCGCGTTGTCGGCGAGGCAAAGGGGCGATGTTAGGCGGCACGTCAAGCGCCGTCAACGCGGGGCCGGTAGCGGTATTCGAATTTGTCAATGTTCGAATGGCGACACGGATACTCACCCGTCGCATCGTTCGACCGAGGGTGGGCCAGTTGTTTTCCCGTATACTGCGGGGTCAGTCCGGAAGCCACTTGACTTTGATTTTCCAGTGATTTCCCCACTTGCGATTGCTCCAGCACACTACTCTTGCCGCGCCCTGCGTGCGCGCCACACTCCAATGACCGACCCGCAATCCTTCCCGTCTCCCGAGGTGCAAACCGCCTGGTCCGGCCGTTTCGCCGAACCGGTTTCCGATCTCGTCAAACGCTACACGGCGTCGGTGTTCTTCGATCAGCGGATGTGGCGCCAGGACATACGCGGCTCGCTGGCGCACGCGCGCATGCTGGCGCGCCAGGGCATCATTGCCGCCGCCGACCTCGCGGCAATCGAACGCGGAATGGCGACCATCGTCGGCGAAATCGAAGGCGGCACGTTCAACTGGAATCTCGACGACGAGGATGTTCATCTCAACATCGAGAAGCGGCTTACTGCCCTGGTCGGCGACGCCGGCAAGCGCCTGCATACCGGCCGCTCGCGCAACGACCAGGTCGCCACCGATATCCGCCTCTGGTTGCGCGACACCATCGACGTCATCGATCCGTTGCTGCGCAATCTCCAGGAGGCCCTGCTCACGGCGGCGGAGACACAGGCGGACACGCCCATGCCCGGCTTCACCCACCTTCAGGTCGCGCAGCCAGTGACCTTCGGCCACCATCTGCTGGCCTATGTCGAAATGCTGGGCCGTGACCGCGGCCGATTCGCCGACTGCCGCGTCCGACTCAATCGGCTGCCTCTCGGCGCCGCCGCGCTGGCGGGAACGACCTTTCCGATCGACCGTGAATTCGTTGCCCGCGAACTCGGTTTCGACGGCATTTGCGAAAATTCGCTGGACGCGGTCTCCGATCGCGACTTCGCCATCGAGTTCTGCTCCGCCGGCGCCTTGGCTATGACCCACCTCTCGCGCTTCTCCGAGGAACTCATACTCTGGATGAGTCCGCGCGTCGGCTTCATCGACCTGGCCGACCGCTTTTGCACCGGCTCCTCGATCATGCCGCAGAAGAAGAATCCCGACGTACCCGAACTGGCGCGCGGCAAGACCGGCAGGGTGTTCGGGCACCTTATGGGATTGCTGACGCTGATGAAGGGCCAGCCGCTGGCCTACAACAAGGATAACCAGGAAGACAAGGAGCCCCTGTTCGACACGGCGGATACCCTGGTTGATAGCTTGCGCATCTTCGCCGACATGGTGCCCGGCATTCGTGTCAAACCGGAAGCCATGGCGGCCGCGCTGCGCCAGGGCCACGCCACGGCCACCGATTTGGCCGACTATCTGGTCAAGAAGGGCCTGCCCTTCCGCGATGCCCACGAAGCCGTGGCTCGCGCCGTGCGCGCCTGCGAGGACAAGGCCTGTGATCTGGCCGACTTGCCGCTGGCGGAGTTGCGGGCATTCTCCGCGCTGATCGGCGAAGATGTGTTCGCGGTACTGACCGTCGCCGGCTCCCTCGCCGCGCGCGACCACGTCGGCGGCACGGCGCCATCCCAGGTGCGTGCCGCGATCGACCGGGCCCGCAAGCACCTCTGAACCATGGCCATGCCGGAGCGCATTGGCAAGTACGACATACGCTCCAAGCTGGGCGAAGGCGCGACATCCATCGTTTATCTGGGTTACGACTCCTTCGCCAAGCGCGAGGTCGCGGTCAAGGCAATATTCCCCGAAGTGCTGCGCGACAAGGAGCGCGGCAAGCTCTACCGCAACCTGTTGATGACCGAAGCATCGCTGGCCGGCAAGCTCAACCACCCGCACATCGTGCAAATCTACGATGCCGTGCTCGCCGAAGACCAGAGCTACATCGTCATGGAATACATACGGGGCGGCACGCTGGAACCTTTTTGTTCGCCGAGCACCCTGTTGCCGGTCGACCGCCTGGTCGAGATGATCTTCAAATGCACGCGGGCGCTCGACTATGCCTTCCGTGCCGGCATAACCCACCGCGACATCAAGCCGGCCAACATCCTGCTGGCCGATGTCGCCATCAGCCCCGAGGATGTTGGCGGCGACATCAAGATTTCCGACTTCGGCGCGGCGATGTTGTCCAGCGGCGAACAGACACGCACCCAGGTTTCCGGTGTCGGCTCGCCGGCCTACATGTCGCCGCAGCAGGTGCGCGACCTGCCGCTCAACCACCAAACGGACATCTACTCGCTGGGCGTGGTGATGTACCAGTTGCTGACCGGGCGGCTGCCTTTCCAGTCGACTTCCAACTACGGCATGATCTACCAGATCTGCAATACCGATCCGCCGCCGCCATCAACCTTCCGCACCGATCTGCCGGCGAGCCTCGATGCCGTCGTCGCCCGCGCCATGCAGAAGGAAACCGAGGCGCGCTATCAGGGCTGGGAGGAGTTTTCCCACGACCTGGCCCAGTCCTTCCGCAACAAGCAGCTTTCGGCACAGCGCCAGGCCTTCCCCGACAGCGAAAAGTTCGAGTCGCTGCGCGCCCTGTCCTTCTTCGGCGAATTCTCCGATGTCAACCTTTGGGAGGTCGTGCGCTTCTCGCGCTGGGACGAAGTCGCCGCCGGCACCATGATCATGCGCGACGGCGAGCGCGGTGATTTCTTCGCCGTTCTGCTCGATGGCGAACTGATGGTGTCCAAGAACAACCACGCGCTGCGCATGCTTGCAGCCGGCGAATGCTTCGGCGAGATGGCGATCATCCGCCGCGGAGAGCACACCCGCGGCGCCGACGTGGTAGCGCAAACCGCAGCCCGCGTCGTGACCATCTCCGCGCAGGCCTTGCAGCACGCCTCCGATGCCTGCCGCATGCACTTCTACCAGGGTTTCCTCGACGTGATTGCCGGCCGCCTGGCCGACGCCAACGCGCGCCTGGCCTCATTGTGAGCCCCGACTGGGAAACAATCGCCGCCGCGATCGGCACGGCGACCGGGGGGGAATTCGCCATGACTTCGGCCGAACCGGTCGGCGGCGGCTCCATTCACTTGTCCTGGCGCGTCGGCGACGGACGACGCAAGTTCTTCGTCAAGACCAACGCCCGCTCGGCCCTGCCGATGTTCGAGGCCGAAGCCGGGGGGCTGTCGGCGCTGTCCGCAACCGGCGAAATCCGCGTCCCGGCGGTCATCGCCGCGGGTACTGGCAATGAGGGAGCTTTCCTCGTGATGGAGGCGCTAGACCTGGCGCCGCTCGATCGCGAATCGGGCGCCCGGCTTGGTCAGGCCCTGGCGCGCCTGCATCGCCGCGTCGGAGCGGACCATGGCTGGGACGAGGACAACTACATCGGTGCCACGCCGCAAATCAACACACCCCATCCCGGCTGGCCGCATTTCTTCGGCGAACGCCGGTTGCGGCCGCAGTTGCGGCAGGCGCTGGCGAATGGAATGGACAAGGCATTGGTCGCCAAAGGCATGGGCATTGTCGAGCGGCTCGGCGGGATGTTCCTCGATTACCGGCCACTGCCGAGCCTGCTGCACGGCGACCTCTGGTCAGGGAACGCCGGGGCCCTTGCCGACGGCACGCCCGTTGTCTTCGATCCCGCCTGCTACCGGGGCGACCGTGAAACCGACATTGCCATGGCGGAACTTTTCGGCGGCTTTCCCACCAGCTTCTTTGCCGCCTACCGGGAAACATGGCCGCTCGACCGCGACCATGAGCGGCGCAAGCCGCTATACAACCTGTATCACATCCTCAACCACTACAACCTGTTCGGCGAGGCCTACCTCGGCCAGGCGCGGCGCATGATCGAACGGCTGCTGGCGGAACTCAGGCGTTAAGCAGACTTGAGCGGCTCAAGCTGCTTCTGCAATTCGCCGGCCTGGTACATCTCCGTCATGATGTCGCTGCCACCGACGAACTCACCATTGACGTAGAGCTGGGGAATGGTCGGCCAGTTGGCGTATTCCTTGATGCCCTGGCGTACCTCGGGGTCCGCCAGCACATCGACAGTAACGAAGTCCTTGACGCCGCAGGCCTGCAGGATCTGCACCGCGCGAGCGGAAAAACCGCATTGAGGAAACTGCTTGTTGCCCTTCATGAAGAGAACCACCGGGCTGCCGGTCACGGTCTCGTGAATCTTCTGCTTGATGTCCATGGCGCTATCCAAGAATAGTTGAGTAAAAAAGTCGAGATATTCTAGCGGCTCGCGGCGGAGTTGGTCAAGCGGGGTCGCGACATGCAAGAGTCGGCGCCGGCGACACGCCGATTTTTCCGGCTCGCTACTCCGCGCGTGGCGCGGGCATGGCGCTCAGTGCAGGATGCGCGGCATCGACAACACGAACTCGGCGATCGGCGCCTCGAACTGCACGCCGTCCTCGGCCGTCATCTGGTAGCTGCCCTTCATGGTGCCGACCGGCGTCGCCAACTGGCAGCCGCTGGTGTATTCGAAGCCCTGGCCGGGAGCCAGCAAGGGCTGGTGGCCGACCACGCCAAGGCCGCGCACCTCCTGCACCTGGCCTTCCGCATCGGTGATGAGCCAGTGGCGCGAGATCAGTTGCGCGCTGACATTGCCGGTGTTCTGGATGCCGATGGTGTAGGCGAAAACATGCCGATTGATTGCCGGATCGGACTGCTCGGCCACGTAATGGGTCGTCACCATCACCTTGATCTCGTATTTTTTTGCCTCGGCCATAAGGGCCGCATTCAACACCAATTCACCTCGCTCGGCAAGAAACGCCGCGCCGCGCCGAGCTTCGCGGCCGGACTTGCGATTCCGGGTCGCGATTCTTGACCAACGGGGGCGATTCCGCGACACTTCCGTCATGCGCATCAACTTGCTGTCGGCGCCCCGGCGCGAAACCCTCCTATGAGTATCAGCAAACCCGGCACAACGGACTCCAGTTTCATGGAGAGGCTGCGCAACGCCGGCATCGAGCCGGGCGACAGCGAGGAAGTCCGGCTCAGCAAATCGCTGTTGATGCTCGCCACCGGCCTCGCCAGCGTCGCCATCATGGTCTGGGTGGCGCTGTACTGGACACTGGGGCCGGTCATCTCGGCCACCCTGCCGCTGGCCTTCCAGTTGCTGCTGGCGGGCAACATGCTGCTCTACCTGCGAACGCGCAATTTCGAGTATTTCCGCGTCAGCCAGCTTGGCCTGTTCCTGTTCCTGCCCTTCGTCGCGCAGTGGAGCAGCGACATCATTTCCAGCAGCGGCGTCCTGATCTGGGCCATGCTTGCCCCGATCGGCGCGATCCTGTGCATAGGCGTGCGCAAGAGCATCGGCTGGTTCGCCGCCTGGGCAATCCTGACCGCGATCTCCGGCCTCGCCGACTGGTACATCGCCGATCCGATGTTCACGCCGAAGCCGATCGTGCCAACGCGCACCACCATCGTCTTCTTCGCCCTCAATTTCATTGCCTTTTCGATAATCATCTTTGCCCTGCTGCGCCTTTCCATCGGCATGAACCGCAAGATGCACCAGAGCCTGCAAGTCGCCCACCAGCAGATCAAGATCGAACAGGAGCGTTCGGAAAAGCTGTTGCTCAACATCCTCCCCGGCTCGATCGCCGACCGCCTGAGGAACTCCGACAAGACCATCGCCGACGGCTTCGCCGACGTCACGGTGATGTTCGCCGACATCGTTAACTTCACCCAGGTGGCGGCAAACATGTCGCCCTCGCAGGTGTTCGCGATGCTCAACCGCATCTTCTCCGCCTTCGACGAACTCGCCGAACACTACGGCCTCGAGAAGATCAAGACCATCGGCGACGCCTACATGGTGGCCGGCGGCCTCAATGAGGACCTGTCCGACTACTCGGCGGCGGTTGCCGACATGGCGATCGCCATGCGCGAACTGCTGCGCAAGGATTTCGCGATCAACGCCTCGCACCTTGAAGTACGCATCGGCATCGGCACCGGGCCGATCGTCGCCGGCGTGCTCGGCAAGAAGAAATTCATCTACGACTTGTGGGGCGACACGGTCAATATCGCCAGCCGCATCACGTCGGAAGGCGTGCCGGGAATGATCCAGTGCGACACCATGACCTACCATCGCCTGGCGGTCAATTTCGACTTTCACGAACCACAGACCATCTACCTCAAGGGCAAGGGCAACATGACCGTGTATCGCCTGATCGGTCGCAAGGGCGTCGCAGGCGATGCCGAAGCCCAGGGCGCGGCGGACCCGAACGCCCCGGCGGCCTTAACCTGATCCGGGCAGGCGCTCGGCGCCGCCCGCCGCGGCCGCCAAGCCCAGGCGAAAACAGACCCGTCCCGCGCGGTTCTCGGCAAGTTCGAGGCAATAGCCGGCCACCTGGGCATGACGCGCGGCCTGGTAGAGCCCGATGCCGTAGCCGCTCTCCGATGACACCGGACCGAGGAACAAGGCAGCCGCCAATCTGTCGGGCATGGCCGACCCGTCATCACACACCACCAGTTCAAAACCGGCACCAGACCGCATCAGGCGTATCGACAAGCTGATTCCCGGCTCGCGCAGGTGTTTTTCGGCGGCATTGCGGACGAGGTTGTCGGACACTCCGGCGAATACCTCCAGCGGAATTTCGCCACTCAATGACCCTTCGCTTTCCAGATTGATCCACTCCAGCGCCGACAGGCGCTGGCCAAGCTCGCGCCACCATTCCGCCGCGTCAATGCGCCGCACGGATGCCACCCCCTGGGGGGCATTGAGCTTGCCCAGGGTTTCGGCGAGGCGATCGGTGATGGCCGGCAACTGACGCCGCAGCAGGGACTGGTAGGCGGCCGAGGTCTCGGCCCCGGGCTCCAGACCCGCCGAGCACAGCGTGTTCAGCGACTGCAACAGGTTCTTGACGTCGTGCGTCAGCCGCGCCCCGGTTTCGTGGATCGCGCGCATGTAGGACAATTGTTTGAGGGCCAGGGCACGCTGCTTGTCGGCATGGAATTGCGCCAGCAACTGCGCCAGCAGGTTGTAGTGCCAGATCAGGGTCGGCGACGGCGCATGCAAGGTATACAACACCAGCACCATGCCGCCGTGGCTGAACTCCCAGCGCCGCCCCTCGCAGGCGCCGAAGGCGCCACGATTTCCGCCGGCGATCCATTCGCCGCCCTTGACCCAGGGCAGGCGCTGGGCAATTTCAACGCAGGCCTGCTCGAGGAAGGCGTGAGGATCGTCTTCGCGCAGGGCGAGGTTGGACAGCGCTTGCAGCCATTGCTCGACCGGCAGGCCGATCGACATCAGATAGCGCGAAATCACGCTGCCGATCCCGGCAAAACCCGAGCGCGGATTGGCCACCAGGCCCAGCAACATCAGCACCACGCCGGTCACCAGCAGGGTTTGCAGCAAGGCCTCGACATAGCTGCTGCCCAGCAGCAGCATGGCCGCGAGGCTGCCCAGCATCAGCACCGTAAGCAAAAGGAATATGAACAGGCTGTAGACAAAGTCGACCACTTCGCGCGTGCTGTCGACTTCCTGCCCCTCGGGTAGCAGGGCCATCACCAGCCACAAGGCCACCAGGCAGGCATGGCCCAGCCAGACGATCTCGCGCGGCGGCTTGGCCTGGGGTACCGCCAGCGGCGCCGCCAACAGCATCAGGGCCATGACGAGGAAGGACAGCGCCAGCAAATAGAACAGCCGGGCCGACCGCGCGTCATACAGCAAGACCTTGCCACCGACGATACCGGCCAGCATCATGATCCACAGGGCAACGATCCAACCCTGCAAATAGATTCCGGCGAGCAGGGCCGCCGCAAGCACCGCGAGCAAGGATGGCAGCGAGAGCCGTTGCCCGGTGTGCACGAAGGGCTGCCAGAGGATGAAGAGCCCGAGATGGGCGATGAACAAGGTGCGCCCGAAAAGGGTATCCGGCCCCTGCCAGAGAACCACGTAAAGCGCGGCCAGGAGCGCCAGCAAAAGCACGCGCCGCAAGGCGATCAGGCGGGCCGGCAAACTGACGGAGAGCGGGGAAGTCGCCAAGGAAGCGAGTGGGCCGGCAGGACGAGAAAGGGGAAAATGCAAGAATTCTAGTGTTTGATTTTTCAGGCTATCTGCCAAATAGCTGACGATACTGTCCAATCTTCGACAGATACAATTTCCTAAAACTCATGTCAAATCCGTAACCTATTGTTTTTTAGTTATTTTACAAGCTGGCACGACAGGTGCTTTAGTTTCACCACCAAAACACCAAAGACGGAGAACATCATGAAATCCAGACAAGCAGGTTTCACCCTCGTCGAAATCGCCATCGTGCTGGTCATCATCGGCCTGCTGCTGGGTGGCGTGCTCAAGGGCCAGGAACTCATCAACAGCGCCAAGGTGAAGAACTTCGCCACGGACTTCCGCAACATCCCGCTGTTCATCTACGGCTACCAGGACAAGTTCAAGGCGCTGCCGGGTGACGACGCACAGGTTAGCGGCGGAGCCACAGGAAGATTCGGTACCACTGGGACAAGTTGCACACCTGACGCGTCAAGCCACTGCGCCAAAGGAAACGGCGTCATCGATGGTGTGTGGACCTCGTCCAGCGTGACCGATGAGACCTTTACTTTTTGGCAACACATCCGGCTCGCCGGGTTTGCTGCCGGGCCAACAAGCACGGCCGACACCACGTATCTGCCTCGCAACGCCGACGGCGGCCTGATGGGTATCGAGTCTGGTTCCGCAGCCGCCGGGGGTGCCTATATCAGTGGAATGACTCCCACCTACCTGGTTTGCTCTGCTGGCATTCTTGGAAAATATGCAAAACAACTCGATACGACGATTGACGATGGCAATACAGCCACCGGCTCGATGCGTGTTGTCGCAGCTAACCATCTCCGCACTAGCGCCGCCTTGGCGACCAGCGCGGTGGATGACTCAACGTCCTTCACCGTCTGCATGGGTCTCTAAGCAGGACAGAACAAACCGGACTGAAAGCCCGCTTCGGCGGGCTTTTTTTCTGGTCGAAGGGATGACTTCCCAATCCGCCCGCATCACCGCCGTCCTTGGCTTGGCTGCGATCTGGCTGTGGACCCACCGCTACTTCGGCATCCAGCACGACGGACTGTTCTACGCCGTGCAGGCGCTGGCGCGGATCACGCCCGAGGCCTACGCCGGCGATGTCTTCTTTGCCTTCGGCTCACAGGACGACTACAGCCTGTTCAGCCGGCTTTACGCCACGCTGATACGCAGCCTTGGCCTCGCCGGCGCGGCCTTGATCCTGCTGGTCGCGGCGCAGTTGGCCTGGGCCATTGCCGCTGCGGCAGTGGCCCGCCAGTGGCTGGAGGGCCGGGCCTTCTGGCTCGGCCTCGCCCTGATCTTCGCCCTGCCCGGCCACTACGGCTCGCAAGCCGAAATCGCGCATGACGTGCTGCGTTATGCGGAAACTTTTCTGACCGCCCGCAGTTGGGCCGAGCCCCTGGTGCTGGCCGCGGTTGCCGCCGCGCTGGCCCGGCGCCAAAACCTGGCCGTCGCGATGATCACCCTGGCGACCCTGTGCCATCCGATCATGGCGCTTCCCGGCCTAATTTTCCTCGCTGCCTACTACCTGCGGCCCGGGTTCCCAACCCTGGTCGCACTGGCCGTGCTTGCCACCGCCGCTGCCTTCCTCCTGCTGCCGGAAATGGATGCGCTCTGGCTGGCCGAAGTCCGCCGTCGGGCGCGCTTCGTCATGCTCGATACCTGGACCTGGGGCGAACTGCTGGAGCCGCTGGCCTGGATCGGCATCCTGCTCGCCGCATCGGCAAAGGCGAGCGACCGGCAGCGCGCCGCCTTGCGCAGCCTTGCCCTGGCGGGTGCCGCCGGCTTCTACCTTGCCGTGCTCGGCACGGCCAGCCATGCCGCCTTGCTGATCCAGGCGCAACCCTGGCGCTGCCTGTGGCTGCTGAAAGTCACGGCCCTGCTGGCCCTGGTGGCGATGTTCGCGCAACGATGGCGAAGCTCGCCGGCTGACCGCTGGCTGCTCGCTGCGCTGGCGGCGGCGGCGCTGACGGCACAGACCCTCGGTGGTCTGGTGGCCCTGGTCCTCGCGGTGCTCGCACACCGCGCCTGGCGTGACGGCCAGGCACCCGATCTGCCGCGCTGGCTGCCGGCCGCCGGATACCTGGCGCTCACCGTCACGCTGATGGAAACCCTGCTGGCGATCCTGCAGCAACTCGGCTTCCTCGCGCAGCGCATCGGCGAATTGCTGGGCGGCGCCAGTCAGATGCCCAGGGGCGACCTCGCCGCGTTTTTCCAGGGCCCGCTGGCCTTGTCCTTGCCGGCCGGCTTTGCCTTGCTTCTATGGATGCACGGACGCCGGCCACGCCTGGCCCTTGCCATCGCCGTGCTCGCGGCGGGCGTGGCGGCGACCGGCTGGAACCGCGCCGACGATGCCCTGCAAGAGTATGTCTACTCCACGCCTCAAGCACGGCCCTTCGGTGAAACCATCGGCCGCAATGAAACGGTGCACTGGCAAGGCGGCCTCCTTTACACCTGGTTCGTGCTGCGCCAAAGCAGCTATGCCTCGCGGGAACAAGCCGCCAGCGCGCTGTTTTCGCGTCGGGCGGCAATGGAATCGGCGCGGCGCCAGGATGTCCTTTCGGCATTCGACAAGGCCAATGCCGCGCCCGATGCGGCGCATCGCGCGGCCGGTCTGCGCGAGCTGTGCCGCGACCCGGCGCTGGATGTCGTGATCCTTGCCCAGGCGATCGATGGCCTGGCGGCGGCCACCTGGTTCGACCCCTTGCGTCAGGCGCCCTGGCACCTCTATCGCTGCGCCGCCTGGCGCGCGGACAAGGCGACACCCCACCGGGACAGAACATGACGACCCCAGGCACGCCGGCCCGGGCGGCGCCCATGCAAAGCGAGTTCGGCCGCTACTTCCTCGCCAGCCTTGCCGCCCTCGCGCTCGATGTCGCGGTGCTGCATCTCGCCGCCGCGTGGATGCACTACCTGCTGGCAGCCTCGCTCGGCTTCGGCGTCGGCGCCGGCGCGATCTACCTGCTGTCCACGCGCTGGGTATTCCGCCGGCGCAAACTGGCCGGCAAAACGCCGGTCGAGTTCTCCGCCTTCGTCGCCATCGGTCTGGCCGGGCTGGCGCTCAACGACTTCGTCATCTACCTCGCGGTGGATCATCTCGGGCTTGCCCTGCTCGCGGCCAAGGCGGTCGCCGCCGGCGCGAGCTTCCTGTTCAACTACACTGCGCGCAAACTGGCCCTGTTTTAGTGAAACCCAAGGTCATCATCATCGGCGCCGGTCCGGCCGGCCTCACCGCCGCGCTGGAACTGGTGCGCGACGGCCGCATGCAGCCCATCGTCCTCGAAGCCGGCGACGATGTCGGCGGTCTCTCGCGCACGGTCGAGTACAAGGGCTGCCGCATGGACATCGGCGGCCACCGCTTCTTTTCCAAGTCCGACTGGGTGATGGACTGGTGGCGCGAGATTCTGCCGATCGCCGCCGACCAGCCCGAGGCGCGCATTACCTATCGCGGCCGGGATCGAACAGTCGGCGCCGACGACACGGCGATTCCGGCCGATGGCCGCGCCCTGCTGGTGCGCAAACGCCTCTCGCGCATCTATTTCCTCGGCCGCTATTTCGACTACCCGATCACGCTCAACGCATCGACGCTGGGCAGCCTCGGCCCCCGGCGGCTGGCGCGCATCGGCGCCAGCTACCTGCTGGCCCTGGCTCACCCGCGACGGCCCGAGCGCACGCTGGAGGACTTCCTGGTCAACCGCTTCGGCGCCGAGCTGTATCGAACCTTTTTCAAGGACTACACGGAAAAAGTCTGGGGCGTTCCCTGCCGCGAGATCACGGCGGAATGGGGTGCCCAGCGGATCAAGGGGCTGTCGGTGCGCGCGGCCCTGCGCCATGCGGTGGCGCGGATGCTCGGAAAAAAGAGCGGGGCGCCCGCACGCAACACCAGCCTGGTCGAGCAATTCCTCTATCCGCGGCTCGGGCCGGGCCAGATGTGGCGGGAAGTCGCGCGCCGCATGGTCGCCGGCGGCGGCGAGCTGCACCTCGGCCTGCGCGTGACCGGGATCCGGCGTGCCGGACAACGCGTGCTCGGCGTGCAGGCCCGCGACGCCGGGGGCCGCGTGTACGACTTCGACGCGGCGCAGGTGATCTCCACGATGCCGATCAAGGACCTTGCCGCCGCCCTCGATCCACCGCCACCGCCGGAGATCGCCGCGATCGCCGCGGCCCTGCCCTACCGCGACTTCATCAGCGTCGGCCTGCTGCTGAAAGGGATGCGCGCCAATTCGCAGGCGGACAGCCAGCACGCCAATCACATGCCGCCCGACAACTGGATCTACATTCAGGAGCCGCACGTCAAGGTCGGCCGCTTGCAGATCTTCAACAACTGGAGCCCCGATCTCGTCGCCGATGCAAATCGCATCTGGCTCGGCCTGGAGTATTTCTGCAAGGAAGACGACGACCTGTGGCGGCTCGACGAAACGGCAATGATCGCCTTCGCCGCCGAAGAGCTGGAAAGGATAGGCATGATCAACCGCGCCGACGTGCTCGATGGCACGGTGCTGCGCGTGCCCAAGACCTATCCGGGCTACTTCGGCGCCTATGCCGAATTTCCACGCCTGCGCGCCTGGCTTGATGGCATCGAGAACCTGTTCCTGGTCGGGCGCAACGGCATGCACCGCTACAACAACCAGGACCACTCGATGTTGACCGCGAAGCTGGCGGTCGAAGCGATACTCGCCGGCCGCTCCGACAAGGCGCCGATCTGGGCGGTGAATGTCGATGACGACTACCACGAAGATGGCGCCGGGTCGCGCTGAACCCCTCCTGCCACGGGATTGGACGGTGGCCGACAGCGCCTTGTGGGCCTTCCTGGTCCTGCCGGTGCCGATCTTCCTTGGCGGATTCTTCATCCCCTGGCTCGGCCTGCCCCTCGCCGGGCTGGCGCTTTGGGGCGCATGGCGCTTCCTGCCGCCGAACGGCCGGCGCATGGATCGCCCGCCGTTCGCGAGTTGGATCCTGCTGGCGCTGCTCGCCGCCGCCTGGACCGCGCTGGGCGGTGCCGGCCATCTGTTCCACGCCAATGGCATCGATTGGGTGCCACGCTTCGCGGTGCTGCGCGACCTCGTAGTCGCGCCCTGGCCGCCACGCTATGGCGCCGGCGCCGAAGCCATGCTGCTGCGCGCGCCACCGGGCTACTACCTGCCGGCGGCCCTGCTTGGCAAGCTCGCCGGCCTCGCCTGGCTCGACCGGCTGTTGCTGGTGTGGACCTGGCTGGGCGTGGCCCTGTTCTTCTGCGCGAACTTCGGCGGCAGGCCGACGCGCGGGCTTGCCGCGGCGCTGGTGTTCGCCTTCGCCAGCGGCCTGGATGTGCTGGGCCTGCTCTGGCGCGAGGGCAGCCTGCCCTGGCCGACGCAGCACATCGAATGGTGGGCCGGCGGCATGCAGTATTCGTCGAATTCGACCCTGCTGTTCTGGGTGCCCAATCACGGCCTGCCCGGCTGGATCGCGGGCGCCTGGCTGTGGCGTCTGCGCGATGATCCGCGCTTTCTCGCGCGCCTGCCGCTACTCTTTTTGCCCGTCATGCTCTGGTCGCCGCTGGTCGCCGTCGGGCTGCTGCCGCTGGCCGTCGTCGCGGCCCTGCGCCATTGGCGCGCGCTGTTCGACGCACGCGCGGACGGTCGCGGCCTGCTGGCCTCGGTCGCGCTGGCCGCGCCGCCGGCGGCGCTGATTGCCGCCTACCTGTTGCTCGGATTCTTCGGTGCCGAGGCCGGACCGAACGCATTGACACCGACCGCCGCGGTCCTCAACCATCCCGCGCCACGCGGCGACAGGCTGGCCTTCGTGCTGCTGGAGGTCGGAGTGTTCTGCGCCTTTCTGCTTTGGCGCGATCGATCCGCATTGGCGTTCGCCGCGGTCGCCCTGTTGCTGGCCATGCCCTGGACCCAGTGGGGGCCGAACAACGACCTGTTGATGCGCGCGTCCATCCCCGCGCTGGCGATGCTCTGGCTGATACTGGCGGAAACCTTGACGGCGCCGGGAGCCGACCTGGGCGGCAGGGCATGGCGCCTGACGCTGGTGATTCTGTTTGCGCTTGGCGCGGTGACTCCCTTGCTCGAAATCCAGCGCGCGCTGTCCGGCAATCGCTGGCCCGCGGATACCCGCATCAGCGCACCGCAGGCGCTGAACGGCTTCCCGCCGCACTACTTCGTCGCGGAAAAGCGCAACTGGCTGGCACCGCTGTTGCGCCGCTGAAGCCGATACCGCTACCGGCCGCGCAGCAGCATTTCCTCGCCGGCCGTCACCGCGGCCGCGTCGCCGATCAGCACCACGACATCGCCTTCGAGCAGTGTCGTGTCGGGCTCCAGGCGCAGCCCGCGCTGGCTGCGGCGCCGAATCGCCGTTACCTGCCCGCGAAGCGGAATCCCAGGTACGCAGGGCGAGCCGGCGCCGACTCCCGCCAGGTCGATTCCGCCGATCGCGCGGCCGATCGCCCAGGCGCCCGGGGTCAGAGTCACCGCGTGCAGGCGCGGCTGCTCGGCGTCGGCGAGGTGCGCGCCGGCGTCGGTCGCACCGTGGAAAAAGCCGCGCAGCAGCGCATAGTGCTGTTCGCGCATTTCACGCAGGCGCTTGATCACCTTGTGCATCGGAATCCCCGACAGCGCCAGGGCGTGTGTCGCCAGCATGACACTCGATTCGAGCGCCTCGGGGACGACCTCGGCGGCGCCGGCTGCGTACAGCTTCTCGACGTCATCCTGTTCGCGCGCCCGCGCCACGATGGCGACATCGGGACGCAGTTCGCGCACGCGATGGATCACGCGCAGCGCGGCGTCGATGTCGGCGAAGGTGATCACCACGACACGGGCACGCGGCAAGCCGGCGGCGAGCAGGGTTTCCTTGCGCGCGGCGTCGCCATAGGAAACCGCCTCGGCGGCGACACTGGCCTCGCGCACGCGCTCCGGGTCGAGGTCAAGCGCCATGAAGGTGATGCCCTCGGCTTCGAGGAAGCGCGCCAGGTGCTGGCCGGTACGGCCGTAGCCGCAGAGGATGGCGTGCTTGTCGCTGGCCAGCGATTGCGCCGCCAACTGGGTCAGTTGCATCGAACGCAGCAGCCATTCCGAGGCGACAAAGCGGAACACCACGCGTTCGGAAAAATGCACGATCAGCGGCGCCAGCATCAGCGACAGCACCATGGCCGCCAACACGGGTTGCAGCGTCGCCGGAGCGAGCAGGTTCACATCACCGCCCCGCGCCAGGATGACGAAGCCGAATTCGCCGCCGGCGCAAAGCCACAGGCCGCTGCGCAGCGCCGTCCCCGGAGATGCGCCAAGCAGGCGCGAGGCGATGCCGACCACGGCCAGCTTGAGCAGCAGCAGCGTGGCGAGGATGGCCGCGACCAGCCACCACTGCGCAAGGATATGCGGCACGTCCAGGCGCATGCCAATGGCGACGAAGAAGAGGCCAAGGAGCACGTCGCGGAAGGGCTTGATGTCCTCTTCCACCTGATAGCGGAACTCGGTTTCGCCGATCAGCATGCCGGCGGTGAAGGCGCCCAGCGCCAGCGACAGCCCGGCCATCTCGGTCAGCCAGGCCAGGCCCAGCGTGATCAGCAGCACGTTGAGCATGAACAACTCCGCCGATTTGCGCCGCGCCACCATGTAGAACCAGGCGGAGAGCGCGCGCTGGCCGACCACCAGCACCAGGGTCAGCAGCACGGCGGCCTTGATCGCCGCCAGCAGCAGCGCCTCGGCCATTGCCTCCACCGGCTGTGAAAACGCCGGAATCATCACCAGCAGCGGCACCACGGCGATGTCCTGGAACAGCAGCACGCCGATCACCTCACGGCCGTGCGGCGCATCGAGTTCGCCGCGCTCGGTCAGCAACTTCGACAGCATCGCGGTCGATGACATCGCCAGGGCGCCACCCAGCGCCAACCCGGCCAGCCAGGGGATGCCCGCCAAACCCGCCAGCAGCGTGGCGATCAGGGTGCTGGCGACGACCTGCGCGGCGCCCAGGCCGAAGACGATGCGCTTCATCGAATACAGCCGCGCCAGCGAGAACTCCAGCCCGATGCTGAACATCAGGAAGACCACGCCGAACTCGGCAAGGTGGCGCGTCTGATCGGTATCCGGCACCCAGCCGGCGGCATGCGGCCCGAGCACCGCGCCGACCAGCAGGTAGCCCAGGATCGGCGGCAGACCGAGCATGCGGAAGATGACCACGACCACCACCGCGGCGGCCAGCAACAACAGGATCAGCGGCAGGGTGTCGGTCATCCGGCGGTCATCGGCGAAGGCAAGACAATAGAAGGGCCGCGTTGGCGGTTGCTATAATTTGGCTCCATCATAAACGCCACCCCGAGATGAACCAAGCCATTCCGCCGAGTGTCGCCACCCTGCCGGATGGGGATCGCGCCGTGGCCATGGGTCGCCAGGTCCTGGAGATCGAGGCGACCGCCGTGGCCGCGCTCGGGCGCCGACTGGACCGCGCCTTCAGCGCCGCCGTGGCGATGATCCTCGACAGCCGCGGCCGGGTCGTGGTCAGCGGCATTGGCAAGTCCGGGCACATCGCGCGCAAGCTCGCCGCCACCTTCGCCAGCACCGGCACTCCGGCCTACTTCGTGCATGCGGCGGAGGCCGTGCATGGCGACCTGGGCATGATCACCCGCGACGACGTGCTGATCGCGATTTCGAACTCGGGCGAAAATGACGAACTGCTGACCATCGTGCCCCTGGTCAAGCGCCTGGGCGGCAAGCTGATCGCCATTACCGGCAACGAATCCTCGTCGCTGGCCCACGAGGCCGACATCCATCTCGATGCCCGCGTCGACCAGGAGGCCTGCCCGCTGAATCTCGCGCCCACCGCCAGCACCACGGCGGCGCTGGCCCTCGGCGATGCCCTGGCCGTGGCCCTGCTTGACGCGCGCGGCTTCGGTGCCGAGGATTTCGCCCGCTCCCATCCCGGCGGCTCGCTGGGCCGCAAGCTGCTGACCCACGTCAGCGACGTGATGAATACGGCGTTGCCTACCTTGCCCGAAAGCGCCATGGTTCCGGCCGCGCTGGCAGCCATGACCCGTGGCGGCATGGGCATGGTGGTGGCACTTGATGCGACGGAAAGGATCAGCGGCATCTTCACCGACGGCGACCTGCGCCGCGCCATGGAGCGCCTCGGCGACCTGCGCGCGACGCCGGTTTCCGCCGTCATGACGCGCGGCCCGCGCAGCATCGGCCCGCGCCGCCTCGCCGTCGAAGCGGTCGAGATGATGGAATCCCTGCGCATCAACCAGCTTCTGGTCACCGATGACAGCGGCCGGCTTTGCGGCGCGCTGAACATGCACGACCTGTTCCGCGCCAAGGTGGTCTGATGAGCCAGGCGCTGGCGAAGGCCGCCGGGCTGTTGTTGATGGGCTTCGACGTCGACGGCGTACTGACCGACGGCACGCTGTACTTCGGCTCCGAGGGCGACGAGATCAAAGCATTCTCCAGCCTCGACGGTCACGGCCTGAAAATGCTGCAGCACGCCGGCATCGAAGTGGCGATCATCAGCGGACGCAGTTCGCCGGCCCTCCGCTCGCGTGCCGAAAATCTCGGCATCCGCGAATTGCACATGGGCATCGAGGACAAGCGCGGCCTGATGGAATCCCTGGTGCGCGCCCGCGGCATCGGCCTCGCCCAGGCCGGTTACATGGGTGACGACGTGGTCGACCTGCCAGTCCTGCGCGCCTGCGGATTTTCCGCCACGGTGGCCGACGGTCACGACGAGGTCAAGGCCCGCGTTGACCATGTCACCCGATACGGGGGCGGGCGCGGCGGCGTGCGCGAAGTCTGCGAGCTGATCCTGCGCGCGCAGGGCAAGTGGCAGGCGGCGATGGCGGAGTACCTGGCGTGAAGGATCACGGTGCCTCGCTGGTGCCCCTGGGGATGCTGCTGCTGCTGGCGGCGCTGACCTTCTGGCTCAGCCGGCTGATCGAGGGCGACAAGCCGCGCGCGCCGCTGCGCCATGATCCCGACTACATGGTTGAACGCTTCGAGGTGCGCCGTTTCGATGTCCAGGGCAGGCTGCAGCACACGCTGGTCGGCGAGAAGCTGGTGCATTTTCCGGACGACGACACGACACTCGTGAATGGCCCGCATGTCACCTTTCACCAGACCGCGCCGACCGAGATCGGCGCCAAGCTGGCCCTGATCGGCGCGGACGGCAAGGAAATCGATCTGCTGGACCAGGTGCGCGTGCTGCGCCACGCCGCCTCGGGCGATGCCCCTCCGACCCAGCTCGACACGCGCAGCCTGAAGCTCTTTCCCGACGAGGAGCGCGGACTGAGCCGCGATCCCGTAACCATCACCCAGGGCCGCAGCATCATTCGCGGCACGGGCCTGGAAATCGACAACAAAACCGGAATATCGGTGCTGCGCGGCCGGGTCACCGGCACCTTGTACAGTAAACGGACGGAGAAACCATGAACGCCATTCCGAAACACGCCCTCCTTGCCGGGATCGGCTGCCTGCTGTTGTCGGCACCCGCCGTGCAGGCCGAAAAAGCCGACCGCGACAAGCCGGTCAACATCGAGGCCGACCGGGTCAGCGTCGATGACGTGAAGAAGCTGCAGACATTCGAGGGCAACGTCCAGTTGGCCAAGGGCACGCTGGTTATCCGGGCCGAGCGCATCTTGGTGCAGCAGGACGACGACGGCTACCAGCGCGGGATCGCCAGCGCCGGCACGACGCTGGCGAACTTCCGCCAGAAGCGCGAGGGCCTCGACGAATACATCGAAGGCGAGGCCGAGCGCATCGAGCACGACGCCAGGTCGGAGAAGACAGAGTTCTTCGGTCGCGCCAGGGTCAAGAGCGGCCTTGACGAAGTGCGCGGGCAATTCATTTCCTATGACGCACGCAGCGAGCAGTACGTGGTGACCAGCGGACCCAACGGCACGCGCGCGCCTGGCAACAGCCGCGAGCGGGTGCGCGCCGTGATCCAGCCGCGCAACAAGGACGGCGCGGGTACCCCACCGGCACCCGCCGGGACGGCGCTCAAGGGCACCCAGGACATCGGCAAGCCAACCCAGGAGAAGACGAAGTGACTTACGAAAACATCATCGTCGAGACGCGCGACAAGGTCGGCCTCGTCACCCTCAACCGGCCGAAGGCCATGAACGCCTTGAATGACCGCCTGATCGACGAACTCGGCGCGGCGCTGGACGGCTTCGAGGCCGACGAGAACATCGGCTGCATCGTCATCACCGGCTCGGACAAGGCCTTTGCCGCCGGTGCCGACATCGGCGCCATGTCGAGCTGGAACTTCATGGACGTCTACAAGGCGAACTACATCAGCCGCAACTGGAATCGTGTCGCCCGCTGCCGCAAGCCGATGATCGCCGCGGTCGCCGGCTTTGCGCTGGGCGGTGGCTGCGAACTGGCGATGATGTGCGACATGATTTTCGCTGCCGATACGGCAAAGTTCGGCCAGCCGGAAATCAAGCTCGGCGTGCTGCCCGGCGCCGGCGGCACGCAGCGGCTGCCGCGCGCCATCGGCAAGGCCAAGGCGATGGACATGTGCCTGACCTCGCGCTTCATGGATGCCGCCGAAGCGGAACGCTCGGGCCTGGTGGCGCGGGTCATCGCCGCCGACAAGCTGCTTGAGGAAGCCCTCGCCGCAGCCGCCGTGATCGCCGGATTCTCGTTGCCGGTGGTGATGATGATCAAGGAATCGGTCAATCGCGCCTACGAATCGGCCTTGCAGGAGGGCCTGCTGTTCGAACGCCGGACCTTCCATTCAGCGTTTGCGCTCGACGACCAAAAGGAAGGCATGGCGGCCTTCGTCGAGAAAAGAAAGCCCGCCTTCTGCAACCGCTGACGCCCTGCGGCAATGCACCAAAAAAGGCCCGCACGGGCCTTTTTTGCTTTTGTTACTATGTTGTTTCTATTTAGTTAACACAGCAGAAAAAATTAAATGGTGCGTTGCACCAAAAAACTCTTGACAGGGCGAGTTCGATCCCTATAATACGAACCATGATGCACTGCAACATCGCTCCGGAGGGAAAGGAGCGGTCTAGAAGAAACCTTAACTGAATCCAGTCCAATCTTAGGAGAACACCATGAACGTAGCCGCCGAACAATTCGCCAGCGCCAACAAAGCCAACGTCGAGACCCTGCTGACCATCGCCAACACGGCCTTCGCCAGCGCCGAGCGCCTCGCCGCCCTGAACCTGAACACCGCCCGCGCCGTGCTGGAAGACAGCGTTGCCAACGCCAAGGCGCTGCTCGCCGTCAAGGACGTGCAGCAACTGGTCGCCATGCAAGCCACCCTGGCCCAGCCCGCCGTCGAGAAGGCCGTTGCCTACTCGCGCAGCGTGTATGAAATCGCCACCCAGACCCAGGAAGAGCTGTCGAAGGTCGTTGAGAGCCAGTTCTCGGAAATGAACAAGACCGTCGCCACCGCCCTCGACAAGGCCGCCAAGAACGCCCCGGCCGGTTCCGATGTCGCCGTAGCCGCCGTCAAGCAAGCCATCGCCGCCGCCAACTCGGCCTACGACAGCATGACCAAGGCTGCCAAGCAAGTCGCCGAGATCGCCGAAGCCAACGTGGCTGCCGCGACCTCCGCCACCGTCAAGGCTGTCGGTACCGGCGTCGCCGCGCCGAAGGCCAAGAAGGCCGCCTAAGCAAGGCCTGTAACGTCTCCTCCTCCGGCCCCGCAATGGGGCTGGTTTCAAGCCCGATGCCACAAGCATCGGGCTTTTTTTATGTCTGCGCCAGAGGCGCAGGCGGTATCCCCTTGTGGGATATTGACGGCGCGCGAAGCGCTTTCCCCGTCAGGCAAAGCCCCGCGCCAGAGGCGCAGACGGTATCCCGCTTGCGGGATCGGTATTCCGGCACAGGCCGAATTGCCGCGCCGTGTGGCGCTAAATCTTCCGCAGCCGCTCGCCCGCCGCCGCCAAGGTACTCTCGGTCTTTGCAAAGCAGAAGCGGATCACCCGCTTGTCCTCGCCATCGGGATTGAACACCGACACCGGAATCGCCGCGACGCCGAATTCCCTGGTCAGGCGCTGGACGAAACTGGTATCCGGCTCGTCGCTGATGGCGGCGTAGGTGGCGAGCTGGAAGTAGGTGCCGGCGCAGGGCAGCAGCTCGAACTTCGACGCCTCAAGCTGCTTGCGGAAAAAGTCGCGCTTGTTCCGGTAAAAATCCGCCAGATTGTCGGCGAATTCCGGCTTGGCGCGCATGAAGTCGGCCAGCGCCAATTGCGACGGGTGATGTACGGTGAACACGATGAACTGGTGCGCCTTGCGAAATTCGGTGCTCAGCGCGCGCGGCGCCAGGCAGTAGGCGACCTTCCAGCCGGTGACGTGGTAGGTCTTGCCGAAGCTGGATATCACGAAGCTGCGCTCGCGCAGGCCGGGGTAGCGGGTCACGCTTTCGTGCCGCCGCCCCGTCTCCTGGTCAAAGACGACATGTTCATAGACCTCGTCGCTGACGACGACGATCTTGCTGTCGCGCACCAGGGTTTCCAGCATCGCCATGTCGTCGGCGGACCAGAGGGTCCCGCTCGGATTGTGCGGCGAGTTGATGATGATCATGCGCGTGCGCGGCGTGATCAGTGCGCGCACCTCCTCCCAGTCCGGCTTGAAATCCGGAAATCGCAGGTGGGCGTAGACCGCGTGGCCGCCGTTCAGCTCGATGCCGGGTACATACGAGTCATACACCGGGGCAAAGACGATCACCTCGTCACCGGGCCGCACGCAGGACGCGATCGCGGTGTAGATCGCCTGGGTCGCGCCGGCGGTGACGGTGATCTCGCTTTCCGGGTCATAGTTGGCCAGGTACAGGCGCGCCACCTTTTCGGCGATCGCCTCGCGCAGCGGGGCGACGCCCGCCATCGGCGGATACTGGTTGGCGCCCGCCGCCATGTGGTGGGCAACGCGCTCAAGCAACAGCGGCGAGGGCGAGAAGTCCGGAAAACCCTGCGACAGGTTGATCGCGCCGTGTTCCGCGGCCAGCCGCGACATGACGGTGAAGATCGTGGTGCCGACGTTGGGCAACCGGGATGAGGGAAAGAAAGCCATGCGCCCGCGCGAGCCGAGTCGGCCGCCGTCTCCGAAGTTCAATCCAGACCGAGCAGCTCCACTTCGAACACCAGTGTCGCATTCGGCGGAATCACGCCCCCGGCGCCGCGCGCGCCATAGCCGAGTTCGGGCGGGATGGTGAGCTTGCGGCTGCCGCCGATCTTCATGCCCTGAACGCCCTCGTCCCAGCCGGCGATGACATGGCGCGCGCCCAGCGCAAAGGCAAACGGGTCGTTTCTATCCTTGCTCGAATCGAACTTGCGTCCGTCGGTCAGCCAGCCGGTGTAATGAACGGTGACATGTTGCCCGGCCGCGGCTTCGGCGCCTTCGCCGACAACCAGGTCCTCGATGATCAGCCCGCTGGCCGTGGTAACTTGACTCATTGCCCTGCTCCCTTGATGTGTTTGCGAGAAGGCCGGATTATGCCCTAGCCCCATTCGGCAACCGCGGCCGAAATATCTCGTCGCCGGCCAGCGGCGGCAGCGGCGGCGCGAACAACTTGCCCTGAAAGCACTCGCAACCCAGCGCCACCAGCGCATCGAGCTGTTCGCGCGTTTCGACACCCTCGGCGAGGATGTCCAGGCCGAGGTTTGCCGCCAGGCCGACGATGGCGCTCACGATTGCCGCGTCGTCGCGATCGGTGGTCAGGTCGCGGATGAAGCTCTGGTCGATCTTCAGCTTGTGCACCGGGAAACGCTTGAGATAGCTCAGGCTCGAATAGCCGGTACCGAAATCGTCGATCGCCAGGCGCACGCCCATCGCCGCGATCTCGTCAAGGCGCGCATGGGTCTCCTCGATATCGTGCATCAGCGTGCCTTCGGTGATTTCCAGTTCGAGCAAGCGCGCCGGCTGGCCGGTATCGGCGAGGATGCGGCGCAGGTTGGCCACAAAATCCTTTTCGCGGAACTGGCGCGGCGACAGATTCACCGAAATCGGCACCAAGGGCCGTCCCTGCTGTTGCCACAGGCGATTCTGGCGCAGGGCCGCGCCAAGCACCCACTCGCCGACGGGGACGATCAGGCCGGTCTCCTCGGCGATGGGTATGAACTCCGCCGGCTGGATCAGGCCCTGCTCGGGATCTTTCCAGCGCACCAGCGCCTCCAGACCGCACACGGCGCGCTGCCGCCAATCGATCAAGGGCTGGAAATTCAGCAGCAATTGCCCGGCTTCGATGGCATGCCGCAGCTTGTTTTCCAGGGTAAAGAAATGCGTCGCCTGCTCGTTCATCTCGCGGGCGAAAAACTGGAAGTTGTTCCTCCCCGCCGCCTTGGCGTGGTACATCGCGGTATCGGCGTTCTTCATCAAGGCAAAGGCCTCTTGCGCGTCGTCCGGGAAGATGCTGATGCCGATCGACGGCGTGGCCCGCAACCGGTGACCGCCGATAGCGACTTCGGGCGACAGCGCGCCGATGATCTTCTCCGCCACCTGCACCACGTCGTCGGGCGAGCCGGCATCTTCCAGCACGATGACGAACTCGTCCCCCCCCAGGCGCGAGACGATGTCGACGGCGCGCACCGCGCTGGCCAACCGTGCCGCGACATACTTCAGCAGCTCATCGCCGACCGCATGACCCAGGCTGTCGTTGACGCTCTTGAAGCGGTCGAGGTCAAGGAACATCACCGCGACGCGGTGCCGCCCGCGCTGCGCCTTGGCCAGCGCCTGCTGCAGCCGGTCGTGCAAAAGCGCCCGGTTGGGCAAGCCGGTCAGGCTGTCGTGGTGGGCGACGTGCCAGATGCGCTGTTCCGCCTGCATGCGCTCGAAGACTTCTTCCTGCAACTGCGTGTTGGCGCTGGCCAGCTCCGCGGTTCGCTCGACAACGCGCTGCTCGAGTTCCTCGTGGGCGCGCAGCAGGGCATCCTCGGCCTGATGGCGCTCGGTGACGTCCTCGATGATCCAGGTCAGATCCACGCCATCGCTCTCGCCGACCACCCGCCGTCCCGTCGCCCGAACCCAGAAGGCATGGCCGTCCCGGTGGCGAACGCGCAGTTCCCCGACATAGGTGCCGCCCCCGATGACAACCGGCATGATCTCCGCGCCATGGCTCTGGTAGTCAGCCTCGTTGAGATAGAAGATGCGCGTCGACCGTCCGGGCAGCTCGTCCGGCTCGTAACCGAAGATCTCCGCCAGCCGACAGTTGCAGCGCTGCACCATGCGGTCGCGCGCGAACAGGATGCCGACCGCCGCGTTGTCGAAGATGATCTGTTGTTCGTCATAGGCCTGACGCGCGCGCTCTTCGGCCTCGCGCGTGGCGGTGAAGTCCTCGGCCAGCCACACCGAGCCGGAATAGGGGCGGGTGACGTCGAAAACGCTGCCGCTGACGCGCATCCAGGTGATGCGTCCGTCGCGACGACGATGCCGCTGGTCGCGACGATGCACCCTGCCCGCGGTGAAGTCGGCATACACCTCCGCGCCGACGGCCTCGAACTCGGCGTCGCTGTCATACAGCACGCGCACCGATTTGCCAATCAGCGAGCCGGCGTCCAGATCGAACAGTTCCTCGAAACGCCGGTTACAGCGCACGAAGATGCGATCACGCACCACGGCAATGCCCGCCGAGGCGGTATCTAGAACGGCCGACAGTTCCAGCGTGGTGCGCTCGAGGCACTCCAGCATCAATCGATCCTCGGACATGTCCTCGAGAATCCACAGCGTGCCCTGGCCGGGTGAATCGGGATTGACCGCCTTGGCCGAGACGCGACACCAGAACAGGCTGCCATCCTTGCGCTTGAGCTGGATCTCGTCGCGAAAGGACTTGCCCGCGGTCAGCTCCGGTCCGGCCAAGCGGCCAAGCGCCGAGTAGGCTTCCGGACTCTCGTACAGTATCAACGCGGGCTGCCCGATGAAAGCCTCCAGGTCATAGCCGAACATCTCCGCGCACAGCCGGTTGGCCTGCATCAGCTTGCGATTGCGCGTAAACACGATCCCGACGGTCGCGTTCTCGAAAATCGCGTTGAGCTCCAGCGACACTTTCTTCGGCGCCGCGACCATGGGGGCGCTGTTCATGGGGCGTGGCAGCATCCCGCCGCCTCCACAACGCGCAACAGCGAGGCGCTGTCCTGCGTGCCCCAGCCGCGCGCCATCAATGCGTTGAGCTGCTGCCAGACCGCCGCCGCCACCGGCAGTGGCGCGCCGATGCGCGTTGCCTCATCCATCAGGAGCGCGTAATCCTTGTGGTGCAGCCGCGCTTCGACGCCGGCCGCGAAATTGCGGTCCGCCATGCGCGCGCCGAAGACCTCCAGCGCGCGCGAGCCGGCCGAGCCGCCCAGCATCGCCTCGCGCACCAGCCTGAAATCGAGGCCGGCCGCGGCGGCCAGCGCGGCGGCTTCGGCGCAGGCCTGGATCAGGTTGACCAGGATCATCTGGTTGCAGGCCTTGGCCACCTGGCCGGCGCCGGCCTCGCCGATGCGCACCGCGCTCTTGCCCAGCACCGCAAAAATCGGCGCCAGACGCGGCGCGAGTTCGTCGCGTCCGCCCCACATGATGGCCAGCGAGGCATTGCGTGCGCCGACGCCACCGCCCGACACCGGCGCGTCGACGAACTCGACGCCGACGGCGGCGTGTTCCGCCGCGATCGCGCGCGCCGCGCCCGGCGCGATGGTGGAAAAATCGATATGGATCGCGCCCGGCGCAAGGCCCGGCCGCAGCGCGTCGGCCAAACCCGCCACGTCGGCGCTGCCGGTGACGTTGGTGCAGACGATCTCGCTGCCCATCGCCAGCTCATGCACCGAGCCGCAACGCAGCGCGCCCAGCGCCACCAAGGAGTCGGCGCTGGCGACACGGCGGCTCCAGACACGCAGCGCGTGCCCGGCCTTGATGAGGTGTTCGGCCATGGAACGGCCCATGGTGCCGAAGCCGATGAAGCCAATGTTCATGCTTCGGGCGTGCTCATCTTCTCCAGCAGTTGCAGGGCGGTGATCGAATCGTTCTCGCCCATGCCGCTGCCGACGATGGCGTTGAAGACCTGCGCCGTGGCCGCCGCCGAGGGCAGCATCAGGCCCATGCGGTGCGCCTCTTCCATGACGATGCGCAAGTCCTTCTGGTGCATCCAGGCCTTGAAGCCGGGCTTGAAGTTGCGGTCGAGCATGCGCTGGCCGTGGTTCTCGAGGATTTTCGAGTAGGCGAAACCGCCGAGCAGGGCCTCGCGCACCTTGGCCGCGTCAACGCCGCTCTTCGCCGCGAAATTGAAGGCCTCTGCGACGGCCATGACGCCAACCCCGGTGAGGATCTGGTTGCAGGCCTTGGCCACCTGGCCGGCGCCCGAGCCGCCGATCAATGTCACCGACTTGCCCATCTTTTCGAGCAGCGGCTTGACCTTCTCAAAGGCCTCCGGCGTGCCGCCGACCATGATGGTCAGCGCCGCGTTGATCGCGCCCGTCTCGCCACCCGAGACCGGGGCGTCGACGAATTCGATGCCCTTCTCGGCCAGGCGCTGGCCTATGTTGCGCGCCGCATTGGGGTTGATGGTGGACATGTCGACCACGATCAGCCCGGGCTTGCCGGCGGCGGCAAGGCCGTCGGCGCCGAGGCAGACGTTTTCGACGTCCGGAGCGTCGGCCACCATGGTGATGACAACGTCCGCATTGGCGGCCACCAATGCCGGCGTTGCGTAGGTCTTGGCATTGACGTTCGCAAACGGCGCCAGCGACTCGGAGCGACGCGCCCACAGGTGCAGGGCATGTCCGGCCTTTTCCAGGTGCAGCGCCATCGGGCGGCCCATAAGGCCCAGGCCTATGAATCCAACGTTCATTTCTTTTCCTCCGAGACGGCTTTCAGTATCAGTGGCACCAGGGGTTCGGGCAGCTTGATGCCACCGCCGGTGGCGAAAGCGTGGGCGCGATCCGACATCTTTTTCCAGGTCTTGCGGATGATGTCCAGCCACTTCTCCTCGCTGTAGTCCGCGTGTTGGCCGGCAAAGCCGAGCAGGTAGTGTTCGATGAAAACGAGATCGGTGACATCCTCCATCATCTGCGTGTCCGGATTCAGCTTGAGCTGGCGCTTGCCGACCGCCATCATCACCCGGTCGATCATCTCCTGGTCATAGCCGGCCTCGCGCATCAGCTCGCCCGCCGTCTCGGCGTGGAACCTGTAGAGCCCCGTGCGCCAGGCATGGTAGCCCTCCCGGGTCATCGGCTGGCTGTTGCGCGGCACCGTCCAGCGCTTGATGTGCTGGGCGCGCACGGCAAGCTGCGCCGCCTCGCTGGCGTCCGGCGCATAGCGACCGATCATGTCCGTCATGCGCCTGGCGTAGAGCAGCTCCTTGGGCTGGCCTTCGTCCTGGTTCGGATCTTCCGCGTTTGCCGCGTCGAAAAGGGTAATGGCCCGCTCGAAGCGGACCGGGTCCACGATCATGGACATCCTCCTGTTTTCTTGTAATTGCAAAGCCCGCTATGGTACCCGCTGGGCGACCCGCCGGCTTAAGTAAAGCGCTTCGCCTCCTCGCTTTGCAGGTATTTCCACGGCAGGGGCAGCAGGCCGGGCACGCGCTCCTGGTAGCGGCGGTAGGTGTCGCCGTGGATGGCGATCAGCTTCTTTTCCTCCAGCCAGGAACCGGCGACGAAATAGATCGTGATCGCCAGCGCCGAAACCAGCATCGCCGCATTCATGTCGCGGGTCCAGACAATCACCAGGCCGAAGCTGTACCAGGGATGGCGCACGAACCGATGCGGAGTCGACAGGCGGAACACGTCGCGTTCGATCGCCTTGTCGCCGCCCAGCACGCCGAGACCGAGGAAATCGTTCATGGCGTAGGCCTGCGACGACTGCATCGCACCGAACAGCGCGGCGGCGGCAAGGCCGTTGGCCAGCCAGGCCCAGGCGCCGTTCCAGGCCCACAGCTCCGCGCCCGGCACGGCACGCATCAGCCAGATCAGCGGCAGGACCGCGAGCAGCGCCACGCCGTTGTAGGCCAGCCGGTACCAGGGGGTGAATCCGGGCCACAACCGCACCACCGCCGCCTTGACGCGCAGGCCGGCGAGCAGCGAATGCAGCAGGGCATAGAGCACCCAGCCGATGGCCAGCGGCAGTTGGTCCATCATCGGCGCGCGCTCAACTCCGGTAGTCGGCGTTGATCTTCACGTAATCGTAAGAGAAGTCGCAGGTCCACACCGTGGCCGCCGCCGTGCCGCGGCCGAGATCCACGCGCACCGTGATCTCGGCGTTCTTCATGATGCGCGAGCCGTCTTCCTCGCGGTAGCTGGCGGCGCGCCCGCCGTTCTCGGAAACCAGCACTTCCTCGTTGCCCGAACCCAGCCAGACGCGCACGCCGGCGGCGTCGAGGTCGGTGATGCCGGCATAGCCGATCGCTGCCAGTATCCGTCCGAGGTTGGGGTCGGAGGCGAAGAAAGCCGTCTTCACCAGCGGCGAATGGCCGATGGCATAGGCCACCTGGCGGCATTCTTCCGCCGTGGCGCCAGCACCGACTTTCACGCTGATGAACTTGGTCGCGCCCTCGCCGTCGCGCACGATGGCCTGCGCCAGCTCCTGCGCCACGCCGATCACCGCGTCGCGCAGGGCGGGCCAGTGGGGCGAGGCGGTATCGAGCTCCAGCCCCGCAGCGCCGGTACTGATGACGACGAAGGAATCGTTGGTCGAGGTATCACCGTCAACCGTGATGCAGTTGAAGCTCTGGTCCGCCGCATCCTTGGCCAGTTGCGCCAGCAGGCCGGCGGCAATGCCGGCATCGGTGGCGACGAAGCCGAGCATGGTCGCCATGTTGGGCCGGATCATGCCCGCCCCCTTGCTGATGCCGGTGACGGTGATGGTCTTGCCGCCCAGCTCGATGCGACGCGAGGCGGCCTTGGCCACGGTATCGGTGGTCATGATGGCCTGCGCCGCCGCGTGCCAGTGGTCCGCCGCGAGATCCGCCTTCGCGGCCGGCAAGCCGGCTATCAGCTTGTCCACCGGCAGGTGTTCGAGGATCACGCCGGTGGAGAACGGCAGCACCTCACGCGGCGCGCAGCCGAGCAGGCCGGCCACGGCATCGCAGGTCGCCCGCGCCGCGACCATGCCTTGCTCACCGGTGGCGGCATTGGCGATGCCGGTGTTGATCACCAGCGCACGCAGGCTGCCATCGCCCGCCAGGTGCTCGCGGCAGACCGTCACCGGCGCCGCACAGCAGCGATTCTGGGTGAACACCCCGGCGGCACGGCTGCCCGGCGCCAGTTCGACCAGCGTCAGGTCGCGCCTGTCCTTCTTGCGGATGCCGGCCTCGGCGGTGCCGAGGCGCACGCCGGCGACGGGGAACAGGGCTTCTGGGGCGGGAGTGGCGTAGTTGACGGGCATGGTGGCGGCCTGCGGAGTGGGTTCAAAGGAAAGCAGGCAGTTTAGCCGGCAACACCCTGCCAAGCATCAAGAGTCGGCGCTGGAAGGACGGCGAATCCGGGCCGGAGATGCGGCCATCCCGCCAAATCCCGCAGTCCTTAACCCGGCGCCGACACTTGGGGGTCCAGCCCAAGACGGCGCGCGGTCTTGACAAAGCGCGCATCGAAGGTGGCGAGTCCGCTGCACAGACCGGACTGGGCAAGGTGCAAGGCGTCGGAGAAATCCAGTCCCTGTCGATACCAGACCAGTGCCTGGCCGACGGCGGCGGCGCGGTCGACGGTCAGGTTCTCGACCGCAAGCATGTCTTCGAACACGGCGGCGATATCGTCCGGCGGCATGCCGTAAGCGCCGCGCAGCACCCACTCGAGTTCCTCGATCACCGTCACCGGCACGAACAACCGGCTTCCCGACGACAGCAAGGCCTGGGCGCGCTTTCTTTGTGCTTTGGTCGCCGTGTCGGCATCGATTTCGACCGCAATGGCGCGTGCAAGGACATTGGTGTCCAGCGCGATCATGGCTTGCCCTGCTTCTTCGCCACCGCCAGGCCCTGCAAGTCTTCGACTGCCAGCGGCTTGCCGCGACGCTCGACGCGATCGAACAGGACCGAGGCCGGCTTTGTTTCCCCGGCACTGGCGGAGCGCACCAGAATCCCTTCTCCATTCGGCGCCAGCTCAACCCGAACACGGGCACCCGGCGCAAGCGAGACCTGCCGGCAAAGCTCGGCGGGCAACACAACTTGCCGCTTGCCCGAAAGAATCATGGTGGTCATGGCCGCCTCCCGATGAACGAATCGAGGCAGTATAGGCCAAACACCACTGCAGTTCAACGGCGTTCAACGACGAGCACGCCGTTGCCAAAACAACCGCGACCCTGACATCTTTCTACCGGCGGCACGGCGATTGGACGATCTCTTCGCCGTCGGGACGGCCGGAGCACCGCCCCCCAACCGACTAGGAATCGCCGAACACCAGCCGCCATAATTCCCGCACCGCCGTGACGCGGGCGCCGACTTCTTCCGGTGCGACCCGCGCCTTGGCGCCGTTCAGGCGCAACCCATGCTGCATGCGGCGGTAATCGCGGTAGGCATTGCGCACGGTCTCGGCCAGGTTGCCGGGAATCAGGCCGGCATCGGCGGCCATTTTCAGCAGGGCGATGTTGCCCTTGTTGCCGGTGAGCTCGTGGTGGGCATGCGAATGGCCGAGCACCAGGTACTGGACGATGAATTCGACATCGACCAGGCCACCGGGGTCGTGCTTGAGGTCGAACACGGTGTCGCGCAGGTCACCGCGCGTGGCGTGGCTGTCCATCATCTTCTGCCGCATTTCGACGATGTCGGCGCGCAGTTTGTCGAGGTCGCGCTGCTGGCACAGCACTTCGCAGCGGATCTTCTCGAAGGACTCGCCAACGGCAGGATCGCCGGCGGAGAAGCGGGCGCGGGTCAGCGCCTGGTGTTCCCAGACCCAGGCGGATTCGAGCTGGTACTTGCGGAAGGCTTCCATGGAACTGACGACCAGGCCGGATTCGCCGTTGGGCCGCAGCCGCAGGTCGGTCTCGAACAACTGCCCGGCGGCGGTCTGCGCCGAAAGCCAGGTGTTGAGCCGGGTGCCGAGCCGACCGTAGTTCTCGCCGGCTTCCGGCGCGGCGTCATCGTAGAGGAAGACCAGGTCGAGGTCGGAGGCGAAGCCGAGTTCCTTGCCGCCGAGCTTGCCGTAGCTGATGACGGCGAACTTCGGCTGCTCGACATGACGCTTGAGCATTTTCAGCCAGGCGTGGCGCAGGGCCGCGTCGAGCAGGATGTCGGCCAGCTCCGACAGGTGGTCGGCCAAGCGTTCCACAGTGTAGAGCCCCGCCACGTCCTGCGCCAGCAGGCGGAAGACCTGGGCGTGGTGGGTCTCGCGCAGCAGGTCCATCTGCCGTTCGGTGTCCGGTTCCATCTCGGCCAGCCTGGACTCCAGCGCGGCTCGCACCCCGCTCCAGTCGGGCAGCACGTCGAGCAGGCGCGGGTCGAGCAGTTCGTCGAGCAGGATGGGATGGCGCTGCAGGTAGTCGGCGGCCCAGCTTGAACTGCTGACCAGTTCCGCCACCTTGCGCAAGGCCTGCGGATACTGCTGCAGCAGCGCGAGATAGGCCGCACGGCGCGAGATCGATTCGAGCAGGTCGAGGCTGCGCGACAGCGTCGCATCCGGATTCGGCATTTCGGCGGCGGCCTGGATCAACTGCGGCACCAGGGCGTCGAAGCGCTCGCGGATGCCGGCAGCCAACTGCTGGTAGCGCGGCCCTTCGCGCAGGGCGGCAACGCGCGCCGCCGCCTCGCGCGGCTGCCGGTAGCCGAGCTTGGCGAACTCCTCGCCCTGGTCCTCGCCGCCGGCGCCGCGCCACATGCCGGCGTGCTTGTGCTCGCCACGATTGGGATCGGCGAACACGGCCTCGAAATGACGCGCGACGGCGGCGCGATGGTCGTCGAGTTCGGCCAGCAGGCCGTCAAAGCTGCCATAGCCCATGGCGCGGGCGATGATGGCGCGATCGGCGTCGTTCGTCGGCAACATGTGGGTCTGGGCGTCGTCGAGGTATTGCAGGCGGTGTTCGACGCGGCGCAGGAAGTCGTAGGCGGCGGCCAGCTCGCTCGCCGCCTCCTGCGCCAACTGGCCCTGCCCGACGAGCAGCTTCAGCACCTGCAGCGTCGCCTTGATCTGCAGCGCCGGATCGCGCCCGCCGCGTATGAGCTGGAACACCTGGGCGATGAACTCGATTTCGCGGATGCCGCCGGGGCCGAGCTTGACGTTGTCGGCCTTGTCCTTCTTCGCCACTTCCTGGCGGATCTGCGCATGCAGCTCGCGCATGGCGTTGATGGCGCCGAAATCGAGGTACTTGCGGAAGACGAAGGGGCGGCGGATCGCCTCCAGTTCATCATGGCGGCCTCCGCTGAGCGGCCGCGCCTTGATCCATGCATAGCGCTCCCATTCGCGGCCCTGGGTGACGAAGTAGTTCTCCAGCATGTCGAAGGAGCAGACCAGCGGCCCGGAATCGCCGTTGGGCCGCAGCCGCATGTCGACGCGAAAGACCTGGCCATCTTCGGTGACGTCGGCGATGACATTGATCAGGCCGCGCCCAAGGCGGGTGAAATATTCGAAATTCGAGATCGGCCTCGCGCCATCCGTATCGCCGTCTTCGGGATAGACGAAGATGAGGTCGATGTCCGACGAGACATTGAGCTCGCGGCCGCCGAGCTTGCCCATGCCGATGACGATCAGTTCCTGGGCGCGGCCATCGGCGCCGCGCGGCGTGCCGTAGCGTTCGGCCAGCCCCCGGCCGAGTACCTCGACGGCCTTGGTCACGGCCAGTTCGGCGATCAGGGTCATGCATTCGACCACCTCGCCCAGCGGCGCCAGGCCGCCCAGGTCGCGCGCCGAGATGCGGGCATAGGCACGCTGCTTGAGCTGGCGCAGCTTGGGCTTGAGGTTGGCTTCGCCGACCTCCTGCGCGGCCAGCCAGGCGGCCAGTTCGGCGGCCGTCACCGGCTGCCCCAGGGAAGCCTCGACTTCCGCTGCCAGCGCGGGCCGGGCCGCCAGCAAACGCGCGAGGTAACGGGATGTTTCGGCGATTTCGGGGAGGGAGGGCATCGGTTAGAATTTGCACGTTCGGCGCTGCGGCGCCCATTCTAGCTTGCGCCCCGGGCACCGCCCCATCCGCCCGACTCGGCGACGAACAGGACCATCATCTCGAATTCGCGTTCACGCCTTCGCCTGATCTCAGCCTCGCCAAGGCTGCGGACGGTGCTGCGCGTACTGCTCTGGCTCGCCACCGCCGCCTATTTCGGCTTCGCCCTGCTGGTGCTGGCCTTGCGCTATGCCGTGCTGCCGCAGATAGAGAACTACCGGCCGGACATCGAGCGCATGGTCGGCACGGCGATCAATCGCCCCGTCGGAATCCGCAAGATCGAGGCCCACTGGGCCGGCCTTCGCCCGGCGCTGAGCCTGGACGGCTTCGAAATCCGCGATGCCGAGGGACGCCCGGCGCTCGCCTTCGACGACGTCGAGACCGAACTGTCCTGGAGCTCCTTGTGGCATTTCGAGCTTCGACTGGCCCGCCTGGAACTCAACGCGCCGAAGCTGCAGCTCAGGCGCGACGGTGATGGCCGCTTCTTCGCCGCCGGTCTGGAAATCACTCCCGATCCGGGCGGCGACTCCGGTTTCGCCGACTGGCTGCTGGCACAGGGCCGGGTGGTCATCCGCGACGCCAGCATCGCCTGGACCGATGAACTGCGCAAAGCGCCGCCGCTGGAACTCAAGCACGTCAACTTCCAGCTCGACAACAGCGGCAAGCGCCACCGCTTCGGCCTTACCGCCGAACCGCCGCGCGCGCTTGCCGCCCGCATCGACATCCGCGGCGACTTCAAGGGGCGCGACATCGACGAGTTCGATTCCTGGAAAGGCGAGGCCTATGCCGAGCTGGACTACGCCGACCTCGCCGTCTGGCGCACCTGGATCGACTACCCGATTGCCCTGCCCCAGGGCAACGGCGCCCTGCGCCTGTGGCTCGGCTTTGCCGGCAAACAGCCGGTGTCCGCCACCGCCGACGTGCGCCTGGCCGACGTGCGCCTGCAGTTGCGTCCGGACCTGCCGGAACTCGACCTGGTCCTGCTCGAAGGCCGCCTGGCCGGGCGCCGCCTCGACAATGGCTTCGAAGCCGAGCTGAAACGCCTGACGCTGGCCGCGCGCAATGGCCTGTCATTGCCGCAAACCGACTTCAAGCTCACCTGGCGCGGCGGCGCGGCCAAGCGTCCGTCCCAGGGGGCGGCCACCGCCAATGGACTCGACCTCGGTGTGCTTGCCGACCTCGCCATCCACCTGCCCTTCGACGACGCCACGCGTGCCCGCCTCGCCAGGCACGCGCCGCGCGGCCGCGTATTCGAGCTCAAGCTCGACTGGACCAGCCCCGCGGAGGATGTCGCGGCAATTGAAAAGTGGACCCTCAGCAGCCGCTTCGAGGGCCTCGGCGTCAGCGCCCTCGGCCCGGTGCCGGGCATGTCGGGCGTCAATGGCAACGTCAATGGCAACGAGAAGGGCGGCACGCTCCGGCTCGACGGCCACAAGACCGTGTTCGAGTTGCCGACCGTGTTTTCCGACCCCTTGCTCGAACTCGAAGCCTTCGCCGCCGACGCCGATTGGCGCATCGCCGCCGATGGCCTGCAAGTGAAGCTGAACAAGGCCGCCTTCCACAATCGCGATGCGGCCGGCGAAGCCAGCGGCACCTGGAGTCCGCTGGAAAAAGGCCCGGGGCGGATCGACATGCAGGCCCGCCTGACACGCGGCAGCGGCGAGGCCGTTTGGCGCTACATGCCGCTGGTGGTAAGCAAGAACGTGCGCGACTGGCTGCGCGGCGCGATCATCGGCGGCAAGGCCTCCGATGCCACGCTGCGGCTGCGCGGCGACCTCTGGAATTTTCCTTTCCGCGATGGCAAGGATGGCCTCTTCGAAGTGCGCGGCAAGTTCCAGGAGGCCAAGCTGCGCTATGCCGCCGCCTGGCCCGAGATCAACGACATCAGCGGCGAATTGCTGTTCTCGGGCCAGCGCATGTTGATCACGGGCAAGAGCGGCCAGAGCTTCGGCGTCAAGCTGCGCGACGTGCGCGCCGAGATCGCCGATCTTGAGCAGGCCGACGAACTGCTCATGGTGAGCGGCAAGGCCGCCGGGCCGACGGCGGATTTCCTGCGCTTCATCGAGGCCAGCCCGGTCGGCGAGCGCATCGACCATTTCACCGAAGACATGCGCGCCGAGGGCAACGGCGAGCTCGACCTCAAGCTCAATCTGCCGCTGCGCAGGCTGAGCAGCGCAAAGATCGATGGCGGCTTTCGCTTCGATGGCAACCGTCTGGTGGTCGATGCCGACCTGCCGCCGCTGACCGACATTCGCGGCGCGCTGCGCTTTTCCGGCGACCATCTCGATGCGCGCGGCATCCGCGGCAATCTGCTGGGCATGCCGCTGTCGGTCGATATCCGCACCACCGCGGGCAATGTGCAGGTCAATGCCAGCGGCGAGGCCAGCATCGCCACGCTGCGGCAGCAATTTCCGCATCCGATCTTCGACCACCTGAGCGGCGGCGCCAAATGGACCGGGACGGTGCGGGCGCGAAAGAAATCGGCCGAGGTGAAACTGGCCAGCAACCTGGTCGGGCTCTCGTCCAGCCTGCCGGTACCGTTCAACAAGCCGGCCAACGAGCCCATGAACCTGAGCTTCGAGCGCAAGCCGCCGCCGGAACCCGCGCCACGCGCGGCTGCCAAAACCGCCGTGGCGCGGGCGCCGACTCTCGGGCCGGCGCAGGACATGCTGGACCTGACGCTGGGCCGTGTCCTGCGCCTGCAACTGGTGCGGCGCCACCAGAACGACCGCGCCAGCATCACTCGCGGAATGCTCGCCGTCGGCGATGGCAATGCCGTCCTGCCGGAACGGAACATGAATGTCGCCGTCAATCTGGAACGCGCGGATCTCGACTTCTGGCGCGGCATCCTCGAGGCCAGGGCCAATGGCGCCAGCCGCGAAGCATCAGTGCTGCCACCCTTGCCGACGGTGCAATTCGACCTGCGCGCCGCCGAGCTTGTGTTGCAGGAGAAAAGCTTTCATGAGGTTCGCGTAACCGGCAGCCGTGCCGAAAACTCGCCCAGCACCCGCTTCGATCTGAAGAGCCGCGAAGTCGCCGGCGACTTCGAATGGAACAACGGCGGCGGCGGCAAGCTGACCGGGCGCATCGGTCAGTTCGCGATTCCCGAAGCCTCGGCCAGCCCGGCGGTTCTGCAGGCGCGCACCAACGAGGTGATTGACCGCATCCCGGCGCTCGACATCACCGTGGACCAGCTCTCGTTCAAGGAGCGCCCGCTGGGTACCGTGCGCCTCGCCGCCGAGAACCGCGAGGGCTACTGGAACGCCCGCGTCGATGTGAAGAACGAGGACGGCGCGCTCGAGGCCAATGGCCGCTGGCGGCGCAACCCGACCCAGGCCGACACCCGTGTCGAATTCAAGCTCGACGCAAAGCACCTGGACAAGATGCTGGCGCGCATCGGCCACCCGGACGCGGTGCGCCGCGGCAGCGGCAGCCTGGCAGGCAATCTGTCGTGGAACGGCACGCCCTTCACCATCGACTATCCGTCGCTCAACGGCAGCCTCAAGCTCGACGCCGCCGGCGGCCAGTTCGTCAAGCTCGAACCCGGGGTCGGCCGCCTGCTCGGCATTCTCAGCCTGCAATCGCTGCCGCGCCGGATCACGCTGGACTTCCGCGACGTCTTCAGCGAAGGCTTCGCCTTCGACGCCATCGGCGGCGAGTTTGCCGTCACGCGCGGCATCATGGACACGCGCGAACTGCAGATCCGCGGGCCATCGGCCAAGGTGCTGATGAGCGGCTCGGTCAACCTCGGCGCCGAAACCCAGGACCTCAAGGTACGCGTGCAACCGGCGGTCGGCGAGTCGATCGCGGTCGGGACCATGATCGCCAATCCGGTTGCCGGCGCGGTCGTCTGGGCGGCCCAGAAGCTGTTCAAGGATCCGCTCGACCAGGCCTTCGCCTTCGAGTACGGCGTGAGCGGAAGTTGGGCCGATCCGAAGGTGGAAAAGTTGAACCAGCCACCCGCCAAAGTCGCGGAGGAAAAAAAGTGAAGCTTGCCGCCGTGCAAATGATCTCCGGCCCCGAGCCAGGGCCCAACCTCGCCACCGCCGGGCGTCTCATCGCCGAAGCCGTCGCTGCCGGGGCGCAATTCGTGGCCCTGCCCGAATACTTCCCGCTGATCGGCGCCAGCGACGGCGACCGGCTTGCGGCGCGCGAGCGCGACGGCAGCGGTCCGATCCAGGATTTCCTTGCCGGTGCCGCGCGCGAGCACGGCATCTGGCTGGTCGGCGGCTCGATACCGCTGCATGCGGATGACCCGGCCAAGCTGCGCAACAGCAGTCTGGTGTATGACCCTGAAGGCAAGCGCGTCGCGCGCTACGACAAGATCCACCTGTTCGGTTTCCGCAAGGGCGCCGAGTCCTATGACGAAGCCGCAACCATCGAGCGCGGCGACCAGATCGTCAGCTTCGATACACCGTTCGGACGCGTCGGCCTCGCGATTTGCTACGACCTGCGCTTTCCCGAGCTGTTTCGCGCCATGGCTCGGTTGCCGAATGCGCTCGACCTGCTGGTACTCCCCGCCGCCTTCACCGAGACCACCGGCCGCGCCCATTGGGAGATGCTGCTGCGCGCCCGCGCGGTGGAGAACCAGTGCTACCTGCTGGCCGCCGCCCAGGGCGGCCTGCACCCCACCGGGCGCATGACCCACGGCAATTCGATGATCGTCGATCCCTGGGGCGACATCCTCGCCCGCATGGATAAAGGCGAAGGCGTCGTGGTCGCCGACTTCGACCCGCAACGCATTGCCGACACCCGCGCCAGCCTGCCGGCGCTGAAACACCGCATACTGTAGGCCACATACAGGACAAACCATGAACGCCATCAGCAGCCCCATCCCCCATTTCGAGATCGCCGAGCAGACCCTGCTGCGGCCGCATGGCCTTGCCCCGCACCAACTGGAACGCATCTTCGGCCAGTTGCTGGGCCACCACGTCGATTACGCCGACCTCTATTTCCAGTACCAACGCTCCGAGGCCTGGAGCCTGGAAGAGGGCATCGTCAAATCCGGCAGCTTCAACATCGAGCAGGGCGTCGGCGTGCGCGCGCTGTGCGGCGAGAAAACCGCCTTCGCCTATTCCGACGACATCAGCCTGAAGGCGCTGCATGGCGCCGCCGGCGTCACCCGTGCAATCGCCGCCTCGGGCGCCCAGCGCCTGGCGCCGATGCTGCGCGCCGGCAAGCCGCCGCAGGCCCTCTACGTCGCCGACGACCCGATCGCCTCGCTCGACGACGCGGCGAAGGTCAGGCTGCTGGAGCGACTCGAAGGCATGGCACGGGCGGCTGACCCCCGGGTCAAGGAAGTCATGGCGCATGTCGCCGGCACCTGGGAAGTGGTGCTGGTGGCGCGCTCCGATGGCCGCATGGCGGCCGACGTGCGGCCCCTGGTGCGCGTGTCGATCACCGTGATCATGGAAGACGGGGTTGGCGCCGGACGGCGGCGCGAACAAGGCTCCTCGGGTGGCGGCGGACGTTTCGACTATGCCTACTTCACCGATGCCGTGCTGCAGGACTATGCCGAGCGCGCGGTGCACCAGGCCAGCGTAAACCTCGCCGCCAAGCCCGCGCCGGCCGGCACCATGACCGTGGTCCTCGGCCCCGGCTGGCCCGGCATCCTGCTGCACGAAGCCGTCGGCCACGGCCTCGAAGGCGATTTCAACCGCAAGGGCAGTTCCACCTTCGCCGGGCGCATGGGCCAGCGCGTGGCGTCCAGGGGCGTCACCGTGGTCGATGACGGCACCATCGCCGACCGCCGCGGCTCGCTGACCATCGATGACGAAGGCAACCCGACGCAGCGCACCGTGCTGATCGAGGACGGCATCCTGGTCGGCTACCTGCAGGACACGCTCAATGCCCGCCTGATGGGCGTGGCGCCAACCGGCAACGGCCGGCGCGAATCCTTCGCCCACCTGCCGCTGCCGCGCATGACCAACACCTCGATGGTCAATGGCGAGCGCGATCCCGAAGAGATCATCAAGTCGGTGAAGAAAGGCTTGTATGCCGCCAACTTCGGCGGTGGCCAGGTGGACATCACCAGCGGCAAATTCGTCTTTTCGACCGCCGAGGCCTACCTGATCGAGAACGGCAGGATCACAACGCCGGTCAAGGGCGCGACGCTGATCGGCAGCGGCCCGGAAGCCATGAATCGCGTCTCGATGATAGGCAACGACATGGCGCTCGATTCCGGCGTCGGCACCTGCGGCAAGGAAGGCCAGAGCGTGCCGGTCGGCGTCGGCCAGCCGACAGTGCGCATCGATGGACTGACGGTGGGCGGCACCGGCTGAGCCGCGCCGCCCGTACCGGCGCCTATTTTTCGCTGAACTCGTAGCCCAGCGCGCCGACTTCGCGGCGCATCAGTTCCATCGCCGGTGGCACCTGCTCGGGATCCCCGCGCACGCCAAGCTCAATATGGCGCCGCCGCTCGGCCGAACCCAGGAAGGGCAGGCTGAACACCTTGAGCCCGGGGTATTCCGACTCGATGCGGATCATCAGCGGCGTCTGCACGCTTTCCAGGCCATCCCAGACCAGGATCGCGGCATCGGCCACCGGATTGTGGTTGAAGCGATCGGCATACTGCGTGTCGAGCACCCATTCGATCATCGGCCAGGCCATCTGCGGAAAACCGGGCACGAAATGGTGGTCGCCATGGGAGAAGCCGGCGATGCGATTCACCGGGTTGGGGATGATGCGGCTGCCGGCGGGGAAGCGCCCCATGTCCAGCGCATAGGGCGTCACCTCGCGGCCGGTCTCGGCATAGCGGGCGCGGATCTCGCGCTCGGCGTCCGCGTGCAGCTCCAGCGGCAGGCCGAGCGCGGCGGCGGCGGCTTGCCGCGTGTGGTCGTCGGGCGTGTTGCCGATGCCGCCGCAACTGAAGACGATGTCGCCTGAGGCCAGGGTGCGGCGCAGGGTTTCGACCAGCCGACCGCGATCGTCGCCGGCATACAGCGCCCAGTCAAGCTTGAGCCCGCGCGCGGCAAGGATGTCGACGATGCGCGCGAAATGCTTGTCCTGGCGGCGGCCGAGGATGATCTCGTCGCCGATGATGAGTGCGCCGATGCCGCTCATAGTTCGATTCCTTCCTCTTGGCGCAGGCGGCGCAGGGCCGCCAGCCCGAGATGCACGAAGACCAGCGCGGTGAAGGCCGGCGCCAGCAGGTTGACCAGCGGCAGGTGCGCGGCGCCGGCGGTAACCAGCCCCGCCAGCCAGAAGGCGCGCCGGTTGCCGCCGACGATGCGGCCCAGCTCCGCCGCCGTGGCGTGATCGGCCAGCGCGTCGAAACGGAAGGTGCGCTGGTTGAGCCAGGCCGCCCAGAGCAGCGGCAACACCAGCAGCATGCCGGGGATCAGCAACAGGGGCAGCATCAGCAGGCTGCCGAGGATGAAGATCGCGCCGGCCGCCAGGGTATTGCCGAGGCTGGTCCAGAACACGTTCTCGCCGTGGCGGCCGAGCTCGGGGTAATCGCGCTGCGCCACCAGCCGCAGCAGCAGCGGCAGGGCAAAGATCGCCACCAGCATCGTCGCCGTGATGTAGGTCAGCGCGGCCAGCGCCGCCAGCAGCAGGAACACGCCGGCCCAGCGCGCCACCCAATCCCAGCCGGTCCACGGCAGTTGCGGCAGCAGGCGCGCCAGCAGGGTCTGGGCATCGCTCCAGAAGGCAAAGCCCAGCGTCATCCACAGCACCAGCGCCAGCAAGGGCGGCCACAGCGCGTGCCACAGCACCGCGCCGCGCGAGAGGTCGCGCAGCGAGCGGGTGAAGGCAGCAAGCAGTTCGATCATGTGCGGTTCCTGTGACGTCGATTCATCGGCGTTCCCGACTATCCCACATTTTTTGCAGCCGCTTGACCGAGACCGGGGACGAAGTCTTGAGTTCCTGGGCGAACAGGGCGACGCGCAATTCCTCCAGCAACCAGCGGAATTCGTCGAGGAAGGCGTCATGCGGCTGGCCTCCCTTCAGCATCGCATTGCGCTCGCGCTCCCAGGGCTTGCCCAGGGCCTGCCAGTCGGCCATCAGCCGCATGTCGCGCGCCGGGTCGTTCTTCGCCTTGTCCAGGCGCAGGGCGATGGCCTTGAGGTAGCGCGGGTAGTGCTGCAGGCGCTCGAAAGGCGTGGCGACGATGAATCGCTTCGGCATGAGCTCGGCAAGCTGGGCAGCGATGTCGGCGGCCGCCTGCGGAAATGCCTTCTGCATGGCAGCGAGCTTCTTCGCCAACATACCGTGTTCGCCGAGTATCGTCCCCACCAGGCGCAGGATTTCCTGTGCCACCAGCAGGATGCGCCCGCGCGCCGCCTCGCGCCGTGCCGCGAACGCCGACTCCTCGGCCGGCAGGGGCTCCATCAGGCAGCTACGTTCCAGGGTTACGGCCACCAGTTGTTCACGCAGCTCCTTCTCGGTGCCGAGCGAGATGAATTGCAGCGCAATCTCGCGCAGGCCGGGCAGCTTCTCGATGGCCTTTACCTGCGCCGCCAGTTGCAGCGCGAACAGGCGCGAGAGGCCCTTGCGATGCTCGGTGCGGGCCTTGTCCTCGGTATCGAAGGCGGTCAGGCGCACGCTATCGCCGAGGTCAACCAGGGCAGGGAATCCCGCCGTGGTACCAGCGCCGACTTTCACTTCGAGCAACTCGGGCAGGGTGCCGAACTTCCATTCGGTGGCACCGGCGCCCTCCGCCGCGACCTCGTGCCTGATCTCGGCGGCGGCGTAGGCCTGCTCGACGCGATCGCGGAACTGGGCGCGCAGCTCCGCCAGGTTGCGGCTCATGGCCAGCGTGCCGCCGTGCTCGTCGACCAGGCGGAAGTTCATGAACAGGTGCGGGCGCAGTTCGCCGCTGCGGAAGGCATCGAGCGGCAGCTTCTGCGCCATGTGCTCCTCGGCGGCACGGGTGAGGGCCCGCACCAACGGTTCGTCGAGGTCATGGTCGGCATCGCAAAAGCGGTCGGCGAATTCGTCGAGCGGCTGCAGGCGATGGCGGTATTTCTGCTGCACGGTTTTCAGCAGCGCCACGACCTTTTCCTTGAGCAGGCCGGGCACCAGCCATTCGCAACGGTTGGCCGGCAACTGGTTGAGCGCCGCCAGCGGCAGGGCCAGCGTCACGCCGTCGTCGGCCGCACCCGGATCATGGTGATAGCCCAGCTTGAAGCCCTGGCCGCGATTCGTCAGTACCGGGGGGAAGGCATCGGTGGTGATGCCGGCCGCCTCGTGGCGCATCAACTGCTCTTTCTCAAGGCAAAGCAGTTTCGGGTTCGCTGCCTCGGCTTCGCGCCGCCAGTGGTCGAAGGCCGCCAGGGTGATGATGCCCTCCGGAATCCTGCTGTCGTAGAAGGCGTGAATCAATTCGTCATCGACCAGCACGTCGGGGCGGCGCGACTTGTGTTCGAGGTTCTCGATCTCCTTCTTCAACCTCGCGTTGTGCTGGAAAAAGCGCCATTTGCGCACCCAGTCTTCGCCGACCTGGCCTTCGACCAGGGCCTCGCGGATCAGGATTTCGCGCGCCAGTTTCGGGTCGGTCGGGCCATAGTGCACGCGCCGCTTGGCGTGGATCATCAGGCCATGCAGGGTGACGCGCTCCCAGGCCACCACCTGGCCCGGCCCCTTTTCCCAGTGCGGCTCATAGACGTGCCTGCGGATCAGATGGGCACCGACCTGCTCCAGCCACTCGGGTTCGATTCTCGCGATGCAACGCGCGAACAGGCGCGAGGTTTCGACCAGTTCGGCGGCGACGATCCAGCGCCCGGCTTTCTTCACCAGGCTGGAACCGGGATGGATGTGGAAACGGATGCCGCGTGCGCCCAGGTAGTTCTTGTCTTCCTCGGCAATCAAGCCGACGTGGCCAAGCAGGCCGGTGAGCAAGGCCTTGTGGATGCTCTCGTAACTGGCGGGAAGCTGGTTCTCCTTCCAGCCGTGCTCGTGGCACAGGGTCATCAGTTGCGCATGCACGTCGCGCCACTCGCGCAGCCGCAGCCAGTTGATGAAGTTGTGGCGGCACCACTGCCGCTGCTTGTTTGACGTTTCGTGCTTCCACACCTCGTCCGCCGCCTGCCAGATCTTCAGGTAGGAGAGAAACTCGGATTTCTCGTCTTTCCACTTGGCATGGGCCTGGTCGGCCGAACCGGCGGCTTCGGCAGGCCGGTCGCGCGGGTCCTGGGTGCCCAGTGCAGACGCCATGATCAGCACCTCGCGCAAACAGTTGTGTTCGCGCGCGGCGAGGATCATGCGGCCGATCTTTGGATCCAATGGCAACTTGGCCAGCTCGCGACCGACCGGCGTCAGCTCCTTGCTGGCCTCATCCAGCGCGCCCAACTCCGCCAGCAACTGATAGCCATCGGCAATCATTCGCGGCGCCGGCGCTTCGAGGAAAGGGAAGTCCTCGACATCCCCCAGGTGCAGCGACTTCATGCGCAGGATCACGCCGGCCAGGCTGGAACGCAGTATCTCCGGCTCGGTATAGGGCGGGCGCTTGTTGAAGTCTTCTTCGTCATAAAGCTTGAAGCAGACGCCGGCCGAAACGCGGCCGCAGCGACCGGCACGCTGGCTCGCCGCCGCGCGGGAAATCGGCTCCACCTGCAGTTGCTCGACTTTGTTGCGGTGGGAATAGCGCTTGACCCGCGCCAAACCGGAGTCGATCACGTAGCGGATGCCGGGCACGGTCAGCGAGGTTTCGGCGACGTTGGTCGCCAGCACCACGCGCCGGCCCTGATGCGGGGCGAACACGCGGCCCTGCTCGACGGCGGTCTGGCGCGCGAACAGTGGTAGCACTTCGAGTCCGGGAGGGTGGTGTTTCCTCAACGCCTCGGCGGCCTCGCGTATCTCGCGCTCGCCGGGGAGGAAGACCAGCACGTCACCCGGCCCGGTACGATGGGCCTCGTCGACGGCGTCAACAATGGCATCGTTCAGGTCACCGTCTTTCTTCTCCTGCCAGGGCCGGAAGCGCGTCTCGATCGGGTAGAGCCGGCCCGAAACCTCGATCACGGGTGCGCCCTCGAAGTGCTTCGAGAAGCGCTCAGCATCCAGCGTTGCCGACGTGACGATGACTTTCAGGTCACGCCGCTTTGGCAAGAGCTGCTTGAGGTAGCCGAGCAGAAAGTCGATGTTGAGGCTACGTTCGTGAGCCTCGTCGATGAGTATCGTGTCGTATTGACGCAAAAGCGGATCGGTCTGGGTTTCCGCCAGCAGGATGCCGTCGGTCATCAGCTTGATGTACGAGGACGGCGTGACCTTGTCGGTGAAGCGGATCTTGAAGCCGACGTGGCGCCCGAGCTCGGACTTCAGCTCCTGCGAAATCCGCGTCGCCGTGGCGCGCGCGGCGATGCGCCGCGGCTGGGTGTGGCCGATCAGGCCATTGACGCCGCGGCCGAGTTCAAGGCAGATCTTTGGCAGTTGCGTGGTCTTGCCCGAGCCGGTCTCGCCGCAGATCACCACCACCTGGTGCTTGAGTATGGCCTCGGCGATCTCGGCACGGCGCTGATTGACCGGTAGCGCCTCATCGTAGGCGATGACCGGCCGCGCCGCCCGTCGTGCCTCGGGGTCGAATTTCATTTGTGAGCCGCCGTACCGGACTCTGCCTGCCGGCGATTCCGCTTTATGTCCCATAGGGACGGTATCCCCGGGTGGGACGCGGGCTGGCAAGCGCCGACTCTTGGGGCTTGATTCATGGGACAATTCCTGTGCTTTCCATTTCGGCGACGAAAACACTAGACACCATGGCAGCGACACTACTCCAGCAAAACCCATACCTGCGCGACCCGGCGAAACGCCGCGTTGCGTTGCGCGTTTCCGCCGCCAGTTCGTCCGCCGTGGAAGGCATCCGCAAGCCCTTTGCCGACGCCAAATCGCTCAACGAACCGGCTCCGGCGCATAAGCGCGCAAAGTCCGCCGCACAACGCGGCTGAACATCGTTTCCATCGGTTCATAGTTCGCCGAAAAGGCAGCGTGTATCGCGGCAATGTAGTGATGCTTGCCGCGCCCCTGAAAAGGCGAAAAATCCAGCGGCGGCAAACCCGCCTGCAAGGCCATCAGCCACGCCAGTAATCGCGCACAGCGCCCGTTGCCCTCACAAAATGGATGGATAATCACCAATTCGGCATGGGTTCGCGCCAGGGTCGCCACCAGCTCCGCTTCACCCATGCCTGCGCAGGGAGTCAGCGAACGCAGGAAGCGCACCTCGAACTCGTTCATCATCCGCGGCACCTGTTGAGCTGCCGCGAACATGAAGCCGCCCTTGGCGATATTGAGGTTGCGGTACTCGCCCGCCCATTGATAGATGTCGCCAAGCCAGAGCCGATGTATCCGGCGTACGTCGTCCGCCGTGAATCGATGCCCGGCGGCAAAGCGGGTCAGCAGAACTTCCTCGACTGCCTCCAGCGCACGTGACTCGGCGAACTGCATGGCGCGAACACCGGAAATGCCGCAACGATTGCGCAGCACGCGGCCGCGCGAGCCGGGCTCGAACTCGGCCTCAATGCCGGTGGCGGTGTAGCGGGACATCATGACTTGATCTCTATTCCAGTCAATCTATCGCGGTAGTGACGCAAGATATTTGTTCGCACGTCGAAATGGGTCGGTCAATGAATGGCGCCCTTTCGGCTTCCGTTACGGCGCTTCGCTGACCAAGCGGCGAATCACCGACATCATCAGAAACATGGTCAAGCCGTCATCGGAAAACGGCTGGAAGCCATAGCGGGCGTAGAACGTCGCCGCCTTTGGATGCTTGGCATCGACGACCACGGCATGCAGGCCGATGCGTTCGGCCATGGTGGCGGAAAGTCGCAAGGCATGATCCAGCAGGGCGGCTCCGATTCCTGACCCTTGCGCACTCACGGCAACAGCCAAGCGGCCGATACGGGCGACGGGTATGGGATAACGCGGCAGACGCAATCCCGGCGGCCAATTGCGGAAGTCGATGGCGCCGGTGCTGATGGCATGGAAGCCCAGAATTTGCGCGCCGTCGCCGGCAACCGCCACGTAGGTTCGGCTGAAGTCGCGTTCAGCCTGCTGGCGCGCATAGCGCCTCAGGAACTCGTTGAGTGGCGGCTCGCCGCAATCGAAGTCGTCGCGCCGATGCCTGGCAGTCAGCAGTTCGATCCGGGCCGGCATTCAGCGCGGCGCCATCAATCGACGCAGCGCCTCGGTCGGCTCGGGCGGATTCTCCAGTGCGGCGAGGAAAACGTCCCGATCCCGGTCGGAAAGGGTGATCGTCTCATGCTGCGCAAGCAGCCGCTGCGCCGCCTCGTAGGCGTTCTGCAACATGAAGCCGGACACGGTAGTGCCCATCAACGCGGCGGCGCGTTCGATCAGCGCCTTGGCTTCGGGGCTGGTGCGCAGGTTGATGCGGGCGGATTCAGGGGCATGGGTGGCGGCGGACATGGCGAAAATCTCAAATTTGCGCAATCAAAACATTGTACGTCAGATTGCCACACATTGCCCGCCGCCTCCGAATCGGACTTACTGGGCGGCGAATCAGGCGATCTGCAACAAGGCCTTGAGCTTGGCCCGCACGTGCAGCATGACCTCGGCCGACACCTCGGACTTCTTTTTCGCCCGCCGTACCTTCCAGTCCAGCGACTTCACCTGGTCGGAAAGAATCGCGCCCGGAGTTCCGCCGGCGTCCGCGAGAACCTCGAAAGGATGTCCCTTGATCTTCGTCGTCATCGGGCAACAAACCATCAACCCAGCCTTGCCGTTGTAGTGCGCCGGGCTCACCACCAGCGCGGGACGGCGCCCGGCCTGCTCGTGACCGGCCTGCGGATCGAACTCCAGCCAGACCACATGGCCAGCATCCGGCACATAGGCCATTACCAGGCCTCCCTGCCGACCGGCCCGCCGAAATCGGCTTCCTCGTGCCGGTTGCCGGAGGTGATGCCATCTACCAGCGCATCGAGCTCATAGCTCACCCGGTCCGAGGGCTCAATCACGATCCGGCCCTGTGACACCGAAATGTTGACGCGCTGCTCGACGCCCAGTGCCGCCTCGCGCAGGACAGCCGCAGGCAGGCGGACGGCGGGACTGTTGCCCCATTTGCGGATGGTGGTTTCCATGGCGATTTCCGTGACGACCTGATGTGTCTACATTGTAGATACATTTGCGGAGCGATTCAATCCACACTCCGGCAGGCAGGGTCCTTCAGCCTCTCCGGGTCGAATTTCCATTCGCCTTACGCGCAAAAACCCGGCTCCGCGATTGCCTGCGCCGGTGAAACGATGCGCAGCGGATTGCCCTCCTGAAACGACAAGTCGATGCTCAGAAGATCATCGTCGCCACTGACCAGCCACGACGCTTCCGCCGCCAGCGAGGCGCGCAAGAAATGGTCATCGTCGGGATCGCGACTCCAGGTTCGCGCGGCTAACTCGCGCGGAATTTCGACCCACAGGGCAGCCGCACTCGCATCGTGCAGGATGCGCTGACGCAGTTCCATGCTCAGGTAGCGGTCGAACTTCGGCCGCCACAGGCGGGTTTCAAGTTCGGTGAAGGTGGCCGCCGAAAACACAGGGATACCCCGCTCCAAAACACGTCGCACGACCAAGGCCGGTGTGCCTTCGCGGTTTAGCGCAGCACTGATCCAGACGTTGCTGTCGAGAACGACGCGCTGTCGCCGCGCCGCATCAGGACTCATCAGCCAGCAGCGCCTCCAGTGCGGCTGGCGTCAGGCCAGCGTCCGCTGCAACGGTGGCCGATTCGTCGAGCGTGCGCTGCAGGCGGTTGGCGTAGAACCCGCGCATCGCCTCGTAATCCTGGGCGCTGACCATGACCCCGACCACTCGCTCGTGACGCATCACGCGTACCGGCTCGCGTTGCGCAAGATCGAGAAACTCGCCGAAATGGGTCTTGGCCTGATTGGCAGTAAAGGTTTGCATGTGGAAACTACCCCCAAACATCCGCGGTCAATTTAACCGAATCGTTCGATTCGATCAAGCTCTAATCAGGAAGTTCCCCGCAATGGCAGCAAGCCCTCGCCCTTGGCCAGCGCCATGATCACCTCACGTGCCACCTTGCGCTGTGGCACAGGCAGTTTCAGGAACAGCTCGAAGATTTCCCTCTCCTGGTAGCCGATGCCCTCGTCCCAGCGCTTGCGGCGCTCACGCACGGCTTTCGGCACCTCCTCGCCATAGCGCAGTATCGCCGGTTCGATACCCAGCCATTGGGCAAGGCAGAGCAGACGATCATGGGTAGGCATTGTCTCGCCGCGCAGCCACAGGCGCGCCGCGTGAAGGGTAATCGGCTTGCCCCAGTAGCGCTGGTTGAATTCGCGCTCGATCACCGTGGGCCTGGCAGGCACGCCCGCGCGCTCCAGCGCGGCGAGCAGGCGCTGCGAGAACTCGACTTTGGCTTTGTTCATGCCAAATACTCACGTTCACAGCGTAATTACCACTCGTGTAATAATGCTTATCAAATTAATAGTCGAGTTTCACTCGAACTTTCTCACTCCGTCCAGCGCGTGATCCCCACTTTCCCCGAATTCAAGTCGCTGGAATCCACTGATCGCGAAGCTGTCGAGTCGGTGGTCCATACCTTCCCGCCCAACTCGGATCTTAATTTCACCAACCTGTACGCCTGGGACGCACGGGTCTCGTCCCTGCACGGCAATCTGGCGGTCCAATTCACCGAGTACGACGTCGGCGACGGTCCCTTCTTCAGCTTCATTGGCTCTCATTACCCAGTGAATTCGGCTTTGCAGTTGCTCGAACTGGCCGAGGCGCAATACCGTTCCGCCCAACTGCGCCTCGTTCCCGAGAACGCGGCGCTGGAACTTGAGAAGGCCGGCTTCGCCCTGACGCCGGATGACGCCGCGACTGACTACATGTTCGCCGTCGACCACATTGCCGGCATGCATGAATGGCCCCAGCACAGTGTCCGCCGCCGCATCCGCCAGTTTGCGGCCCGTCATCCAGAGTACACGGTACGCTATGCGCTGTTGCCTGACATCGACGTCGACGAATTCCGCGGATTGTTCGCCTTGTGGGCAGCACTCAAGGGCTACGCCTCACCGCAGGCCAGTCACGAGTACCTTGCCTTTGAACGTTTCCTGCGATCAGCCGATCCCCGCGTCGAGACCATCGGGCTCTATGTCGGCGCCCGCTTGATCGGCTTTTCCACCTTCGAACTGCTGCCTTGCGGGACGGCCATCGTCCATTTCTCAAAGGCCGACAACGCGTTTCATGGCGGCGCTTGCAGCCTCTTGTACTGGGAAGAAGCCAGGCTACTGCTGGACCGCAGCGTCACGCACTACAACTGGGGGTCGGACCTGGGTTTGCCTAGATTGCGGCAGTCAAAGCAGAAATACCGGCCTTGCCACTTCATTAAAAAATTCACGGTTAGCCAAGGAAGCGCCGTCCCGCCAACGCCGACTTTTCGGCGAATGACCACCGCATGACCCCCCCCGCCATTCCTACCCGGCAGTTCACATCGAGATCCGGCCATCGATCATCCTGCCGGGAGAAATCGGTGTTTTCGCAACGCAACGCTTTCCCAAGGATGCAGTCGTAGTTCCCGCCACACATTTCGCCGATGTGCGCCTGCTGGAATGGGCGGAGTTCGAGACGCTTGATGCGATCACGAAACGCAAGCTCATGGGCTACTGTCCCGGCACCACCGAGGGCCTGCTCGCGCCACCTGATCTCAACTACATCTCGGTCGCATGGCAGATGAATCATAGCTGCCAGCCCAATGTCGGTTTCAACGCCACAGATGATTTCGTTGCCATGCGTACGATAAGGCGCGGCGAAGAGCTTTGCTGGGATTACGCCTACGCGGAGAGCAATCCGAAGTTCAGGATGAAATGCCATTGTGGCACCGTCGGGTGTCGTGGCGTGGTGACCGGCAAGGACTGGCGCCGCCTGATGGCAGACACAAGCAAGCTTCGATACTTTTCTCCTGAGCTGCGCAGACGGGTCGAGTCGGTGACAACCGGGGCCGAACATTAACCCAACCTGGTTTGCCCTTGCGGTCGTATCGCCGCTGCTCTGGGCGATGTGCAATCACATCGACAAGATCGTACTCGAACGCTACTTCAAGGAGGGTGGCGTCGGCACGCTGATAATCGTCTCGGCGCTCGCCTCTGTGATCGCGACGCCATTTCTGTATCTGGCCGACCCATCGATTCTCGATGTCGGAAAAAGCAGTTTCAAAGTCATTCTGGTTACGGCCCTGCTCGACATCGTCGTGCTCTGGGCCTACCTCAATGCCATGCAGGGCGACGATTCTTCGCGGGTGATCGTCTACTACCAGTTGGTGCCGGTCTTCGGCATTGTTGCCGGCTGGATTCTTCTCGGTGAAGTTATCAGCAAGGACCAACTGGTAGCGATGCTGATCGTCTTTATCGGCACCAGTATCGTCTCGCTGGAGAATATCGACGGGCGGTTCCGCTTCAAGGGCAGGACGGTCGGCTACATGTTGCTCGCCTGCGCCTGCTGGGCGGCGGAACTCGCGATATTCAAGGTCGTGGCGCTGGAAGAGAATCCCTGGCGCTCGCTGTTCTGGAAGCACATCGTCCTGATGGTGCTGGGCGTGCTGATGTACCTTTTCATTCCCCGCTACCGCGCCAGCTTCCAGGCGGCGATGCGGACCAATTCCGTGCCCCTCCTTGCCGCCAACCTGCTCAACGAGGTGCTCTACATGCTGGGAACGGTGTCCTACGGTATCGCGGCCATGCTGGCGCCGGTCGCACTGGTGCTGCTCACGGAAACCTTCCAGTCGATTTTCGTCTTCGTCATGGCGATCCTGATCGCCAGATTCATTCCGAGGTTCGCGACGGAAACCGTCGACCGGACTCGTGTCGCGCAAAAAGGAGTCGCCATATGCATCACCGGACTGGGCACCTACCTCCTGCTGGTGGCGAAATGACGGTGCGACTCAAGGCATTACTGCTGGTGCTGACGCTGTGTGCGTCGCCGCTCGCCTTCGCCGACGGGCCGAACCTATGGGTCGAGGCGGGGGTGCAGCGCCCGCAGGAGGGCAAGGGCATCAATGAAGTGTTGGCCTGGATCGACGGCCGGATCGCCGGCCCCATCGGCTGGTTCATGTTCGCCTACCAGGACTCCGACGGCTACCGCGAAATCTATGGCGGGCCGACGATACGGCCCCTGCCCTGGCTGGAACTCGGAATAGGCATGGGACGCGAGAACGAGGGCGACCGCCATCGTCGCAGTTGGCATTTCTCGGCGGACGGCGAGATCGGCTCGTTCTCGGGCTATTTCGAGAGCGGCGCGTCGGGGCCATCACACAAGCTGTACTTCAACTACTGGCTAACCAAGTCGCTCGGGCTCGGCCTGATGGAGGACAGCTCGGGCCGCGGCCCGCGGGTAGTGTTCCCGCTCGGCGAAAAGGCAAATCTCTGGAGCGCGCTGCTGCGCGATAGGGCGGACGGGACAACCCGCGCCGTTGCGGCGGTGAATTACCTGTTCTGAGGGTGTGGCGAAGCGCCGGTTGCGAAAAGCCGGTGCTTAAATGGCCCCTGCGCAGCACGGCGGTCTAGCACAGTACGCTCTCCTCGCCGCTGCGGATGGTGGGACGACGCAACCAACTACTGCGCCAGCCTGTGGATGCTGAAAATGCCCAGGCCTGTCATCAACAGCGAACCGAACAGGTGCAGCGAGGCGGTGCCCAGTGCCCAGCCGTAGCGCGCCGTCTGGATCAGGTGCACTACTTCGGCCGAAAAGGTCGAAAAGGTCGTGAGCGCACCGAGGAAGCCGGTGATGAAGAAGAGTTTGAGTTCCGGCGGCAACTCGACATTGATGTGGAACACAGCCACTGCAGCGCCGATCAGGTAGCCACCGATCAGGTTGGCCGCCAGGGTACCCAGGGGCATGGTCGGCACCAGCGGATTGAGCCAGAGCCCCAGCGCGTAGCGCAGCCAGGCGCCGAGCACGGCGCCGCCGCCAATGGCGAGAAGACTGGTGGCATTCATTGTGGCGATTTTACGCTGCCGGTAGAATCGCGGTTTTGCCGCAAAGCCCCACGCCATCATGGCCGACGCCGAAAAGCCCTCGATCCGACTGGATACCTCACCCGACGCTGGCGCGCGGGTGAATAACTTCATCCGCAACATCGTCACGGCCGACCTTGACGCCGGCAAGTACGCCGCTCGCACCTGGTCCGGCCAGCCCGGCCCCGCCGCGCAGCAGAAAGTCGGCGCTGTCGACACGGCGAAGATCCGCACCCGCTTCCCGCCCGAGCCCAACGGCTACCTGCATTTCGGCCACGCCAAGTCGATCTGCCTCAACTTCGGCCTGGCGCGCGACTTCGGCGGCGCCTGCCATCTGCGCTTCGACGACACCAATCCGGAGAAGGAAGAGCGGGAATACGTCGATTCCATCGTCGATGCAGTCACGTGGCTGGGCTGGAGTTGGGAAACGGCGGGGGCGACCAACCTCTACTACGCCTCCAACTATTTCCAGTGGATGTACGACTTCGCCGAGACCCTGATCCGCCATGGCGAGGCCTATGTCGATTCGCAAAGCGCCGAAGCGATGCGCGCCAGCCGCGGCACACTGACTGAGCCGGGCAAGCCCTCGCCCTTCCGCAATCGCACGCCCGAGGAGAACCTGGACCTGTTCCGCCGCATGAAGGCCGGCGAGTTCGCCGACGGCACCCACGTGCTGCGGGCGAAGATCGACATGGCCAGCGGCAACATCAACCTGCGCGACCCGGCGATCTACCGCATCCGCAAGGCCACCCACCACAACACCGGCGATGCCTGGTGCATCTACCCGATGTACACCTACGCCCACCCGATCGAGGATGCGCTGGAGAACATTACGCACTCGATCTGCACCCTGGAGTTCGAGGACCAGCGGCCCTTCTACGACTGGCTGCTGCAGCGCCTGGCCGAGCATGGCTGCGTGAACACGCCGCTGCCGCAGCAGATCGAGTTCGCGCGCCTGAACCTGAGCTACGTGGTGCTGTCCAAGCGCAAGCTGATCCAGTTGGTGGAAGAAAAACACGTCAGCGGCTGGGACGACCCGCGCCTGCCCACCCTGGTCGGCGCGCGCCGCCGCGGCTACACGGCCGAGGGCTTTCGCCGCTTCGCCGAGATGATCGGCGTCACCAAGTCCGACTCGCTGATCGATTACAGCGTGTTCGAAGAATGCCAGCGCGATGTACTGAACGAAACCGCACAGCGCCGCATCGCCGTGCTCGACCCGCTCAAGCTGGTCATCGACAGCTATCCAGACGGCAGCGAAGAAGATTGTCTCGCGCCCAACCACCCGCAGCAGCCGGAGCGCGGCAAACGTCCAGTGCCGTTTTCGAAGGAGCTCTGGATCGAGCGCGAGGATTTCACCGAGACGCCGCCCAAGGGCTACTTCCGCCTCTTCCCCGGCAACAAGGTGCGCCTGCGCTATGGCTTCGTCATCGAGTGCACCGGCTGCGAGAAGGATGCCGACGGCCACATTGTCGCCGTGCACTGCACGCATTTCGCCGATTCGAAATCGGGCACGCCCGGCGCCGACAACCACAAGGTCAAGGGCAACATCCACTGGGTTTCGGCGAAACACGCGTATGCCGGCGAGGTGCGCCTCTACGACAGGCTGTTCAAGCTGCCGCAGCCGGGCGCCGAGCGCGACTTTCTCGAAGACATCAACCCCGATTCGGTGCGCAGCATCGTCGCGCAACTTGAGCCTTCGTTGAAGGACGCCGCCCCCGAGGACCGCTTCCAGTTCGAACGCCACGGCTACTTTGTCGCCGATCGCGTGGACTCGAAGCCCGGCACACCCGTGTTCAACCGCGCGGTGACCTTGAAGGACAACTGGAGGTAGATGCGGGAAATGAAATTCACCGAGCAACTCGCCGCCGCGTGGAAGAACAACGACTCACTGCTCTGCGTCGGCCTCGACCCCGACCCGGCGAAGTTCCCCGCCCATCTCAAGGACAAGCCGGATGCGATTTTTCGCTTCTGCCGCGAAATCGTCGATGCGACGGCCGACCTCGCCTGCGCCTTCAAGCCGCAGATCGCCTACTTTGCCGCGCGCCGCGCCGAGGACCAGCTCGAAGCCCTGATCGCCCACATCCATGACAAGCACCCCGGCGCGCCGGTGATCCTCGACGCGAAGCGCGGCGACATCGGCAGCACCGCCGAGCAATACGCGATCGAGGCCTTCGAGCGCTATCAGGCGGATGCCGTGACGGTGAATCCCTACATGGGCCGCGATTCGGTGGAGCCCTGGCTGGCCTGGAAGGACAAGGGCGTGATCCTGCTCTGCCGCACCTCGAACCCCGGCGGCAGCGACCTGCAATTCCTCAAGGCAAGAGTCGGCGCTGGCGAGACGCCGGTTTTCGAGCAGGTGGCGCGACTGGTGGCGGAGGAATGGAATACCCTCGGCGCCAACCCGGGCCAGTGCGCCCTGGTGGTCGGCGCCACCTTCCCCGCCGAGCTCGCCCGCGTGCGCGCCATCGTCGGCGACATGCCGCTGCTGGTGCCCGGCATCGGCGCCCAGGGCGGTGACATCGAGGCCACGGTGAAAGCCGGGCGCACCGGCGCCGGCACCGGCCTGATGATCAACTCCTCGCGCGCCATCCTCTACGCCGGCAAGGGCGAGGATTTTGCCGCCGCCGCGCGCCAGGTCGCGCTGGAAACCCGCGACGCGATCAACCGCTTCCGATAAGGCCGGCGAAGGCCAGCTCCGCACGCAACGCCGTCAGTCGAGCCCGATCAGGCGCCGGAAATCGGCGGCGGGCAGCGGCTGGCTGAAGTGGAAGCCCTGCACCATGTCGCAGCCCATGCGGCGCAGTTCGTTCAATACCGCTTCCGTCTCGACGCCTTCGGCCACCACCTTCAGCCCCAGGCTGTGGGCGAGTTCGATCAGGGCCCGCACGATCGCGGCATCGTTCGGGTCGTCGGCAATGCCGCGGACGAAGGACTGGTCGATCTTCAGCTTGTCGGCGGCGAAGCGCTTCAGGTAGGCAAGGCTGGAGTAGCCGGTGCCGAAATCATCGATCGCCAAGCCGACCCCAAGCGCCTGCAGCCGGCGTATCGTGGCCAACACCTGCTCGGCGCCGTCGATCAGGATGGACTCGGTGAGTTCCAGCTCGAGCGCTCCCGGCTGGGCACCGGAGGCGGCCAGGGCGCGCAGCACGGTGTCCTCGACATCGCCACGGCGAAACTGGATCGACGAAACGTTGACGGCCATCGTCAACTCCCTGCGTCCGCCTTCGTGCCAGTTTGCCAATTCCCGGCACGCCTCCTGCAACACCCACTCGCCCAGCGGAACGATCAACCCGCTATGTTCCGCCGCGCCGATGAAGTTGCTCGGCAGTTGCAGGCCGAGCTCGGGGCTGGCCCAGCGCACCAGGGCCTCGCCCCCGACGATGCGCCCCCGGGCAAGGTCGACCAGCGGTTGGTAGTGCAGGACGAACTCCCCCTGGCCGATCGCCCGGCGCAGGGCATTGTGCAAATCGAGCCTTTCCTGTACGTCGGAGTTCATGCGCTCGGTATAAAAGCGGAAGGCGTTCCTGCCCGCCGCCTTGGCATGGTACATCGCGGTGTCGGCCTTCTTCAGCAAGACATCGAAGTCGTCGCCGTCGTCCGGATAGACGGCGATTCCGATCGACGCCGAAATGTTTGCCTCGTGCGCATCGATGTGGAAGCGCTCGCCCAGTACCGCCATGATCTTGGCCGCCACCTGCGCCGGAACATCCGGATTTTGCAGATCGGTGAGGATCACGAGAAACTCATCGCCGCCATGCCGGCTGATGGTGTCGGAGTCGCGCACACAGCCCATCAGCCGCTGCGCGGCATCGCGCAGCAGGGTATCCCCCACCGGGTGGCCGAATGAGTCGTTGACCGCCTTGAAGCGGTCGAGGTCGACGAAGAGCAGGGCCACCTTGCGCTTCGAGCGTTCGGCATGGGCCATGGCCTGCTCCATGCGGTCCTTCAGCAGCAGACGATTGGGCAGCCCGGTCAGGGGATCGTGGTGGGCAAGGAAGGCGATCTTCGCCTCGGTCGCCTTGCGCTCGCTGATGTCGGTGAAAATGCCGACGAAATGCGTGATCTCGCCTGCCGTGTCCCGCACCGAGGAAATCCCCAGCCACTCGGGGAACAGCTCGCCGTTGCGCCGGCGATTCCAGATCTCGCCGCGCCAGTACCCGGTTTCCTTGATCGATCGCCACATGCCGGCATAGAACGCGGCATTCTGCCGCCCGGACGAAAGCAGCCGCGCGTTGCGCCCGATCACTTCACCGGCCGCATAGCCGGTGATGCGGGTAAATGCCTGGTTGACCTTGAGCACGATGGCATGCGGATCGGTGATCATGATCGCTTCGCCGCTGTCTTCCAACACCCGCGCCGCGAGGCGGAGTTCCTGCTCGGCGTTTCGGCGTTCGGTGTTGTCGCGGGTGGTCCCCTCGACGCCGATGACGTTCCCCGCCGCATCGCGCATGAAGTGGGCATTGGTCAGCACCCACATTTCATGGCCGTCCTTGTGCCTCAGGCGCGATTCGCCGCCGACGATGTGGCCGCCGTTGGCGCGCATCCGGGCGAGGAAGTCGTCGCGCTCCGCCTCCGAGCAATAGAAATCGGACAGCCGGCGCCCGATCATTTCGTCGGGCGCGTAGCCGAGCAAACGCACCACGGACTTCGAGGCACGGACCACGATGCCGTTCTGGTCGGTGCGGTAATAGGTGTCCTGCAGGTCATCGAGGACGCCGCGCAGCTCGCGCTCCGACTCGGCAACGGCCCGCTGTGCCTCAACGATCGGCGTCAGGTCGGTGATGAAGCCGAAAGCGCCGAGCACCTCGCCGTTCTCGTCGCGGTGTGTGGAGTTGTTGAGCAGGATCGGGAAGGTACTGCCATCCTTGCGCTTCGCGGTCAGTTGGTAGCGCTGCGCTCGGTGGATTCGCTCCGCATCCCCTGCGCGATCAGCTCCGCCCGGGACTCCTCGGTGACGAACTCGAACGGCGAGTGACCGATGAAGTCCTCGCGCGCGTAGCCGAACAGCTCGCACAGGCGGTCGTTCACCTGGACGAAGCGGCGTCGCCGGTCAGTGGCGAAATAGCCGTCGATCGCGCTGTCGATCACATGCCGGTAGTAGCGCTCGCCCTCGCGCAACGCCGTTTCGATCCGGAGCTGCGCGGTACGGTCGCGAAAGATCGCGGCGTGCAGGGCACGGTCGCCGTCGTTGACCCGATAGACCCTCAGTTCGACGGGGGAACAGGCTGCCGTCGCGACGCCTCAGGCTCGCCTGGGGCAGATAGTCCTCGCCACCACCGGCGCGGTCACGCCATGCCTGCCATGAGGCCTCGTCGGTGAAGCGTCCCGAAACATCCCATACCCGGCGTTCCAGCAGTTCCTCGCGCGACCAGCCCAGCAGTTCGCAGGCACGGTCGTTGGCTTCGACGTAGACGCCGGTCTCGCCGTCCGTCAGCAGCACGCCGTCGCCGATCCGGTCGATCACGCCGCCAAGAATGGCATGGCGCGCGAACTCGCTGTAACGGCCGCCGGGAAGTATCTGCTCGCGGCGCAGCCGGGAGATGGTGTTGCGCAGCAGGTCGAGGTCGCGGCATTGCATGCCGCGCACGACGTCGTGCCTGGTCAGGACACCCAGCAGTTGCCCGCCATCGCGCACCACCAGGCGCCGAACGCCGAGGTCGGCCATGCGCCAGACCGCGTGCAGCAGGGGCTGCGTCGGTTCGATGGCATGCACGGTGGGCGACATCACTTCGCGCAAGGGCGTTTGCAGGGAAGCGCCGGCGGCAGCCAGGCGCACCGCGTCACGGTCTGTGAGCATGCCAACCGGGTTTGACGCCTCGGTCACGACGACGTGGTCGAGGCGTCCATGCATCAGGCGCAAGGCGTCTGCCAGCGACGCCGCGCCGTCGGCGATGCTGACCTCATGTGTCATCGCATCGCCGACGGTCTTCAAGGCGACGAGGGACTCTTCGCCGAGATGGCTCAGGAAGTCCGACTCGGAGATCACGCCGGCCACCTTGCCCAGCTCGTCCACGGCAACCAGATGGCGCACGCTTTGCCGTTGCATGCAGGCATGCGCTTCGAGCATGTCGATGGCAACCGGCACGGTCAGCACCGGCGAACTCATGGCTTCGGCGATGGAGTCCCCGACCGCCAGGCGCTCTTCGGCCAGCAGCGCGACGGCATCGCGCTCGGTGAAAATTCCACGGGGTCGCCGCTCGTCGTCGACCACCACGACGCAACTTATCCGGTCGCGCGCCATGGCGTGCAACACTTCGCCCACCGTAGCCTGGCTACCGCGGGGTGACCACGTCCGTGGTCAGGATCGACTTGAGGGGAAGTGCGCCCACGACTCTTGATTCAACTTGCTGTTCTTTCCGTCAGCATATCAGCAAAGCCCGCTCGCGGGTCGGCTTTGAGTGGCCGCGAGGCCACGGCCGGGCCGTGGTCCGCCGCTATAATCGCGGCTTCGCCCACGCTTCGCCACGAGCCCATTCCACCATGCGTCCCCTCACCCTTTCCCGCTTCCTGATCGAGGAGCAACGCGACAAGAAAGTCATTTCCCATGACCTGCGCCTGCTGGTCGAGGTCGTGTCGCGCGCCTGCAAGGCGATCTCCATCGCCATCGGCAAGGGCGGTCTCGCCGGCGTGCTGGGCAGCGCCGGCAGCGACAACGTGCAAGGCGAGGTGCAGAAAAAGCTCGATGTAATTTCCAACGAAATCCTGCTCGACGCCAACGAGTGGGGCGGCCATCTCGCCGGCATGGCCTCCGAGGAAATGGAACTGCCGCATGCGATTCCCAACCGTTACCCCAAGGGCGAATACCTGCTGCTGTTCGATCCGCTCGATGGCTCGTCGAACATCGACGTCAATGTCTCGGTCGGCACCATCTTCTCGGTGCTGCAATGTCCGGAAGGCATGGAGCCGGGCGAGCGGGCCTTCCTCCAGCCGGGAGTGAAGCAGGTCTGCGCCGGCTACGCGGTGTATGGCCCGACCACGCTGCTGGTGCTGACCCTGGGTGACGGCGTCAACGTGTTCACGCTGGATCGGGAGTATGGGCGCTTCGTGATGACCCAGAACGACGTCCGCATTCCCGAGGAAACCCGCGAGTTCGCCATCAATGCCTCCAACGCGCGCTACTGGGAGGCCCCGGTGAAGCGCTACGTCGACGAACTGCTGGCCGGCAAGGACGGCCCGCGCGGCCAGGATTTCAACATGCGCTGGGTGGCCTCGATGGTGGCCGACGTGCATCGCATCCTCAGCCGCGGCGGCATCTTCATGTACCCGATCGACAGCAAGACGCGCGCCCAGGGCGGCAAGCTGCGCCTGATGTACGAGGCCAACCCGATGGCCTTCATCGTCGAGCAGGCCGGGGGCGGCCACCGACGGCCGGCAACGCATCCTCGACATCCAACCGGAAAAATTGCACCAGCGGGTGCCGGTGATTCTCGGCTCGAAGCGGGAAGTCGAGCGGGTGACCGGCTACCACTTGGAATAGGCGGAACCAGCCCGGCGTATTGCGCGTCGCCGGCCGGCGTCAGTCCTGCTGGCCGTAGCCGGCGAATTTCTCCAGCACGCGCTGCATTTCTTCCGCCGCCAGCAGCCTGGGCGTGCCGAGTTGCAGCACGCGCCAATACTGCTCACAGAGCGTTTCCAGTTCCACGGCCAGGGCCAGCGCCTGCTCGCAATCGCGGCCGAAGACAACCATGCCGTGGTGCGCCATCAGGCAGGCATTGCGCCCCGTCAGCGCCTGGATGATGGCGTCGGAAAGTTCCTGGGTACCGAAGGTGGCGTAGTCGGCGCAGCGAACATCCGCGCCGCCGAAGCGCGCCACCATGTAGTGGAAGGCGGGGATGCCCTGCTCCTGGCAGGCCAGCGCCGTCGCAAAGGGCGAATGCGTATGCACCACGGCGCCGGCCTCGGGGCGGGCGGCGTAGATGTCGCGATGGAAGCGCCATTCCGAGGACGGCTTGCGCCTCCCGCTCGGCGTGCCGTCAGCGCCGACTCTCACCATGTCGTCGGCGCTGCAGGCCGCGTAGGCCATGCCGGTGGGCGTCACCAGGAACGCGCCGTCACCCGGCGCGCAGCGCGCGCTGACATTGCCAGCGCTGCCCCGGTTGATGCCCGAGGCATTCATGGCCCGCGCCGTGGCGAGGACCTGTTCGGCCAGCCCGGCCACGCTCATCGCCATTGCGCCAGGCTGTCCGCGGCAGCGACGCCGCATTCGGAAATGATGCCGCTGATCAATGCTGCCGGCGTCACGTCGAAAGCCGGATTGGCAACGGGCACACTACCGGCGCCGAGTTCGTCGGCGGGGCGTTCCTCGATCGGTATTTCGCGCCCCGAAGAGCAGGCGAAATCGACGGTCGACAGCGGCGCGGCGACGTAGAAGGGCACGCCATGCGCCCTGGCCGCCAGCGCCTTGAGGTAGGTGCCGACCTTGTTGGCGGTATCGCCGTTGGCGGCGATGCGATCGGCGCCGACGATGACCAGATCCACCTTGCCCTGCATCAACAGCAGGCCGGCGGCATTGTCGGCGATCAGGGTATGCGGCACGCCGGCCTCGGCCAGTTCCCAGGCCGTCAGCAGGCCCTGGTTGCGCGGGCGGGTTTCCGACACCCAGACATGGACCGGCAGGCCGGCGGCATGGGCGGCATAGATCGGCGAAATTGCCGTGCCATGCTCCACCGTGGCCAGACGTCCGGCATTGCAGTGGGTCATGACATTGACGATTGCAGGCGCAGCCTGCCCCCTTCCGCCCCCTTCCCGAGGCCCCCGCGGTCAGCGGCAGACCATGCTGTCCAATGGCCGCATTGGCCGCCTTGTCCTCCGCCGCGATCGCCCGCGCCTCGCGCCAGGCCATCTCGCGCCGTGTCGCCGGCGCCGACTTTCGCAGCAAGCGTTCCATGCGCGCCAGCGCCCAATGCAGGTTCACCGCCGTCGGACGGGTCTCCGCGAGCGTGGAAAGTACATGGTCAAGGCGGGCATCGCCGCCGTCATTCGCCAAGCCAAGCGCCACGCCGTAGGCGGCAGTCGCACCGATCAGCGGCGCGCCGCGAACCTGCATCACGCGTATGGCATGGGCCGCGTCTTCCAGAGTGACCAGGCGCAGCATGACCGCCTCGCGCGGCAGCCGGGTCTGGTCGAGAATGATGACGGCATCGCCATTCTCGACGAGCGTCGGGTGCCGCTCCGCCATCAGTTCAGCTTGCCGTGGCAGTGCTTGTACTTCTTTCCGCTGCCGCAGGGACAGGGATCGTTGCGCCCGACCTTGGGCGTGTGGCGCTCCACGGGCATGGCCTGCTTGGGCTCGGCCGTGGCCGCCAGCGCCTCCTCGTAATCGGCATGGTGATACTGCACGTTCTCCAGTTGCGGTGGCGCTTCCGCTTCCTCGATCTGCTCTTCGCTGCGCACTTCCACGGTCATCAGCAGGCGCGTCACCTCATTGCGCACGGTCTGCAGCAGGGCCTCGAAAAGCTCGAAGGCCTCGCGCTTGTATTCCTGCTTTGGATCCTTCTGCGCGTAGCCGCGCAGGTGGATGCCCTGGCGCAGGTGGTCGAGCGCCGACAGGTGCTCGCGCCAGTGGCTGTCCAGGCTCTGCAACATGACATTGCGCTCGAAGCCGGCCCAGGCCTCGGCCTCGACGACGCCCGTCTTCTCGGCGTAGGCGGCATCGCCGGCATCGAGCAGGCGCTTGAGGATTTCGTCGTCGCCCAACTGTGGCTCGGACCGTATCCATTCGGCAATCGGTTGCTTGAGGTGCAGTTCGGCCGCCAGCACCGACTCGAGCCCGCCGATATCCCACTGCTCCTCGACGCTTTCGGCGGGGATGTGCAGGCGGAAGCTTTCGTGGATCTGGCCCTGGCGCATGGCGGTGACGGTTTCCGAAATGTCCTCGCTGTCCAGCAGTTCGTTGCGCTGCTGGTAGATGACCTTGCGCTGGTCGTTGGAGACGTCGTCGTATTCGAGCAACTGCTTGCGGATGTCGAAGTTGCGCTGCTCCACCTTGCGCTGCGCGGATTCGAGCGATCGGCTCACCAGCGGGTGCTCGATGGCCTCGCCCTCGGGCATTTTCAGCCGCACCATGATGGTGTTGAGGCGCTCGCCGGCGAAAATCTTCAGCAGCGGATCTTCGAGCGCGAGGTAGAAGCGCGATGAACCCGGGTCGCCCTGGCGACCGGAACGACCGCGCAACTGGTTGTCGATGCGCCGCGATTCGTGGCGCTCGGAACCGATGATGTGCAGGCCGCCGGCGGCCAGCACCTGGTCGTGGAGTTTCTGCCACTCGGCCTTGAGCGCGGCGATGCGGGCCGCCTTTTCGTCGGCCGACAGCGACTCGTCGTCGCGGATGGCGCTGGTCGGCTTTTCGATGTTGCCGCCGAGCACGATGTCGGTGCCGCGGCCCGCCATGTTGGTGGCGATGGTGATCATGCCGGGGCGGCCGGCTTCGGCGACGATCTCGGCTTCGCGCGCGTGCTGCTTGGCGTTGAGCACCTGGTGCGGCAGCTTTTCCTTGTCGAGCAGGCCGGAGAGCAGTTCCGAGTTCTCGATCGAGGTGGTGCCGACCAGCACCGGCTGGCCGCGCTGGTGGCAGGCGCGGATGTCGGCGATGATGGCCGCGTGCTTCTCGGGCGCGGTGCGATAGATCTGGTCGTTCTCGTCCTTGCGGATCATCGGCCGGTTGGTCGGGATCACCACGGTTTCCAGGTTGTAGATCTGCTGGAACTCGTAGGCCTCGGTGTCGGCGGTGCCGGTCATGCCGGCGAGCTTGCCATACATGCGGAAATAGTTCTGGAAGGTGATCGAGGCCAGGGTCTGGTTCTCGGACTGGATCGCCACGCCTTCCTTGGCCTCGACCGCCTGGTGCAGGCCGTCGGACCAGCGCCGTCCCGCCATCAGGCGGCCGGTGAATTCGTCGACGATCACCACCTCGCCGTTCTGCACCACGTACTGCTGATCGCGGTGGAACAGGTTGTGCGCCCGCAAGGCGGCGTAGAGGTGATGGATCAACAGGATGTTCGAGGGCTCATACAGGCTGCTGCCCTCGGCGAGGATGCCGAGGCGGGCGAGGATTTCCTCTGCCTTTTCGTGGCCGGCCTCGGTCAGCAGCACCGAATGTGCCTTGAGGTCGACAACATAATCGCCGGTGTCGGGATCGCCCTGCTCCTTGCCCGCCTCGCCCTTGGTCAAGAGCGGCGGCACGGCGTTCATGCGCATGTAGAGGTCGGTGTGGTCTTCGGCCTGGCCGGAGATGATCAAGGGCGTTCTGGCCTCGTCGATCAGGATCGAATCCACCTCGTCGACGATGGCGTAATTCAGGCCGCGCTGCACCCGCTCGTTGGCGGTATAGACCATGTTGTCGCGCAGGTAGTCGAAGCCGAACTCGTTGTTGGTGCCGTAGGTAATGTCGGCGGCGTAGGCAACCTGCTTCTCGTCGTGCGGCATTTGCGACAGGTTTACGCCGACGGAGAGCCCGAGGAAGCGGTACACGCGACCCATCCAGTCGGCGTCACGGCTGGCGAGGTAATCATTGACCGTGATGACATGCACCCCCCTGCCGGGGATCGCGTTCAGATACACGGCCAGCGTCGCGGTCAGGGTCTTGCCCTCGCCGGTGCGCATTTCGGCGATCTTGCCATGGTGCAGCACCATGCCGCCGATCATCTGGGTATCGAAGTGGCGCATGCCGAGCACGCGCTTGGCCGCTTCGCGCACCACGGCAAAGGCCTCCGGCAGCAGATCGTCGAGGGTTTCGCCCTTGCCGTGCCGGGCGCGGAACTCGTCGGTCTTGGCCTTCAGTGCCTCGTCGGAGAGCGCCGTTATGGTGGGCTCGAAGGCATTGATGCGGGTGACGCTCTGGGAATACTGCTTGATCAGCCGGTCATTGCGGCTGCCGAAAATCTTTTTGAGTAAGCCGGTGATCATGAGGAACGCGGCCGCGCATCAGCCGGTAAAAGCAAAGCAGCAATTTTAACACGCAGGGGCTATCGCCCCGGCGCCGCAAACAGCGCTCAGTTGCGCCGGACGGCGGGCCGCTGGCCGTTCTGCGCCATGCGCAGGAAGCGGTCCGGGTTCTGCGCAATGCCGCGGATGCGAACTTCAAAATGCAGGTGCGGGCCGGTGGAGCGACCGCTGGACCCGACCTCGGCGATCTTCTGTCCACGCTTGACCAGTTGTCCGGCCTTGACCAGCACCTTGGAGGCGTGGGCGTAGCGCGTGGTCAAGTCCTTGCCGTGGTCGATCTCGACCAGATTGCCGTATTGCGGATGGCGTTCCGCGGCCACCACCACGCCGGCGGCGGCGGCACGAATGCCGGTGCCGGGGATGGCGACGAAATCGACGCCTTCATGCATGGCGCGCTCGCCGGTGAAGGGATCGACGCGCCAGCCATAGGCCGATGCGTTCCACTGCGCCTCCACCGGCAGACTGGTGGGCAGCAGACTCTTCTTGATGCGGTCTTCCAGCAGTTGCGACTCGATCATGGAAATCGCGTCGGACTTGGCTTCGACCTGCCGCGCCAGCGCATCGACCGCGCGTTGCAGGTCGGTGGACGACATCGCGCTGGGGTTGACCAGCGGACCGCCGCGGCCGTCGGACTTGGACTCGAAGGCCTTGAGTTCCTGCGGCTTGACCCCGGCCATGGCGGCCAGACGCTCGCCCATGGTGTCCAGGCGCAGCAACTGCGCCTGCATTTCACCCAGCTTGACAGCCATGGCATTGAGGTTCTCGCGCACGAAATCCCTGGATTTCTCGGATTCCTCGGCATTCATCGCCCGCAGTAAATTCTGCAGGAAGGGCAAACGCACTTCGGCGGCGTGACGCATCGTGACGTAGGAAACAACGGAGGAGAGCATCACCACGGAAGCCGCGATGGCGCCGACGAAGCCCAGCAAATGGCGCCAGGTGAGGGTGATGCTTCTTGCGGTTGCAAGGCGATCGGAGACGAGAATAATATGCAAACTTCTCTCCCTTCTGCTTTTATCCGGTTGGGCAGGCAAGCGCCCTGTCCGGAAACTGATATTCGATGACATCGCGCAGCCTCCAGGAACACCTCGTGTCCGGCGACCACCTGGCGCGGCTCGCAAGCCACGCCCAACGTCTGCTCCAATTCCAGCGCTCTCTGGAAGCCGCACTGCCGGCAGCGCTCGCAGCGCATACCCGGGTAGCCAACTTCCGACTGGGGAAACTTTTTATCCACGCCACCAATGGCGCGGTCGCTGCGAAAGTCCGTCAACTCGGACCACGGATCGCCAGCGAATTGTCAAATAAGGGGGTGAAGGTTACCCAAATCGAGGTACGAGTGCAAGCCGGAATTCCCTACCCGCCCACGAAAAAACACGAAAGGCCCGCCCTTCCTGGAATACGGCAGAAGCAAGGGCTGACTGCGCTGGCGCGAAACCTGCCCGCTGCCTCCCCGCTGAAGGCGGCACTGGACCGCCTGTTGCGCAGCATCAAAGAATAATCAGGCGCTCCGCCGCCATCAGCAGCAGCACGAAAAGGGCGAAGCCCAGGGCACCAAGGGCGAGCCGACCGGAAAAAACCAGATAGCGGCGATCGCGGGTAAACAACCAGGCAACGATGCCGCTGCCGATCGCGATCGCCGTGAGTATGCCGACGATGCGCAGAACGAACATGGCTTACCGGCCTCAGGCCAGCCGGGGGTAAAGCCGGGCCACGGCGCTTGGTGCCTCCCCAATGCGCTGGAAACTGACCAGTTCCCAGGCCGTGGAATCGGCCAGCAGGGCGCGCAGCAACTGGTTGTTGAGGGCATGGCCCGACTTGTGCGCGGCAAACGCGGCCAGCAAGGGATGGCCGGCGAGATAGAGGTCACCGACCGCGTCGAGGATCTTGTGCTTGACGAACTCGTCGGCGTATCGCAAGCCGTCGCTGTTGAGCACCCGGTATTCGTCCATCACGATGGCGTTTTCCAGGCTGCCGCCCAGGGCCAAGCCCTGGTCACGCAGGGATTCGACGTCCTGCATGAAACCGAAGGTGCGCGCCCGGGCGACTTCCTTCAAATAGGACTGGTCGGCGAAATCGATGTGGGCCCGCGAGGCCGACCGATCCACCGCCGGGTGATTGAAAACAATCGAAAAGTCCAGGCTGAAGCCGTCATAGGGCGAGAGGCGCGCCCATTTGTCGCCGTCCCTGACCTCGACCGTCTTCTTGACGCGGAGAAACTTCTTGGCGGCGTTCTGCTCTTCGATTCCCGCCGATTGCAGCAGGAACACGAAGGGCGCGGCCGAGCCGTCCATGATCGGCAGTTCGGCGGCATCGACATCGACGTAGATATTGTCGATGCCCAGGCCGGCCAACGCAGACATCAAATGCTCGACGGTGGCGACCTTGACGCCGTCCTTTTCCAGGCAGGAGGCCAGGCGCGTATCACCCACACCCAGCGGATCGGCCTTGAGGTCAAGCGGCGGGTTCAGGTCGACGCGGCGGAACACCACACCCGTGTCGGGCTGCGCCGGACGCAGCACCAGCGTCACCTTGACGCCGGAATGCAGCCCGACGCCGGTCGCCTTAATCACGGATTTCAGGGTGCGCTGACGAAGCATGGTTTAGCCAGGGAAGTGATTGCTGCAGAACAACAATTTTAGCACGCAAGCCCGGCCCGACGGGGGAGGCACCCCCGGTCCGGGCTTGCGGCACGCGGGTCTCAGTCCGACTGGCGGCGCAGGAATGCAGGAATGTCGTACTTGTCCACCCCCGAGGCGGCCATCGCATCGGCCTGGGCATTGCGCGGACTGCCGCGCCCGCTGACGCTGACGCTGGACAGATCGACCGTCCCCTGCACGCTGGCGACATCGAAGACCTGAAGGTTGTCGGTGCCGGTACGCAGGCCCACGGTCTCGACCACCCGCATGCTCGGCTTCGCCGCTTCGCGCGCGCCGACCACGCCGAGGCCGGTGGCGACCACGGTGACGCGCAACTGGTCTTCCATGCCCTCGTCGAACACGGCGCCGCAAATTACCGTCGCTTCGGGCGCCGTGTATTGGCGGATGGTCCGCATCACCTCCTTGTACTCCTTGAGGCCCAGCGTATTGCTGGCGGTGATGTTCACCAGGACGCCACGCGCGCCGGAAAGCTCGATGCCTTCCAGCAACGGGCTGGCGACAGCTTCCTCGGCGGCGACCCGGGCACGATCGACCCCGGCGGAAACGGCGGAACCCATCATCGCCTTGCCCATCTCGCCCATCACCGTGCGCACGTCCTCGAAGTCCACATTGACCAGCCCCGGCACGTTGATGATCTCGGCAATGCCGCCGACGGCGTTGCGCAGCACGTTGTCGGCGGCCATGAAGGCCTCGAGCATGCTGACCTCGTCGCCGAGAACCTCTTCCAGCTTCTCGTTGAGGATCACGATCAGGGAATCCACATGGCGCGAGAGCTCCGCCACGCCTTCCTCGGCCAGGCGCTTCCTCTTGCCCTCGTACTCGAAGGGCTTGGTCACCACGGCCACGGTAAGGATGCCCAGCTCACGCGCCACCTCGGCGACCACCGGTCCGGCACCGGTACCGGTGCCGCCGCCCATGCCGGCGGTGATGAAGACCATGTGCGCGCCGGCCAGCGCCTCGGCAATGCGCTCGCGTTCCGCGATGGCCAGTTCGCGCGCCTTCTCCGGCTTGCCGCCGGCGCCCAGGCCCGGGCCGAGTTGCAGCTTGACATGGGCATTGCTCTTCTTCAGCGCCTGCGAATCCGTGTTGCAGCAGATGAACTCGACGCCGCCGACGCCCTCGCGGATCATGTGATCCACCGCGTTGCCGCCGGCACCGCCGACCCCGACCACCTTGATCACGGTCGAATTGCCATCCGACCCCGGCCCCGCCACTTCTTCTAGTTCAAACATGCTTGCCTCCTGAAAAAGACCACTGCCTCAAAAATTCCGCGTGAACCACGCCTTCATTCGCGCCAGGACCTGCCCGAAGCTTCTCGGGCTTTGCGCCTTCATGCCGCGCTGGCGCTGCGCCACCCCTTCCAACAACAAACCCATGGCCGTGGAGTGGCGCGGATTGCGCACAAAGTCGCGCAGATTGCCGTCGTAATGCGGCATCGCCAGCTTCACGGTATTGTGAAAAATCTCCTCGCCCAGCTCCGCCATGCCCGGCATCTGCGCCGCGCCGCCGGTCAGCACGACGCCGGCGCGCAACAGGCGCTCCTTGCCGCTGCGCTGCAGCTCCTCCTGCACCTTCTGGAAGATCTCCTCGACCCGCGGCTGGATGAAGCCGGCCAGGGTCTGGCGCGAAAGCTGGGTCGACGGACGGTCGCCGACACCCGGCACGTCGATCATTTCTTCCGGATCGGCCAGTTGCTGCAGGGCCACGCCGTAGCGGATCTTGATGTCCTCGGCATCCTGGGTCGAGGTGCGCAGGGCGATGGCAATGTCGTTGGTCAGTTGATCGCCGGCAATCGGGATCACCGCCGTGTGGCGGATCGCGCCATGGACGAAGACCGCGACGTCGGTGGTGCCACCGCCGATGTCGACCAGACAGACGCCGACGTCCTTCTCGTCCTCGGTCAGTACCGCATACCCCGAAGCAAGCGGTTGCAGCACCAGGTCGACCACTTCCAGGCCGCAACGATGCACGCACTTGACAATGTTCTGCACCGCCGTCACCGCGCCGGTCACCAGGTGCACCTTGACGTCGAGGCGCTTGGCATCCATGCCGATCGGCTCCTTGACGCCGTCCTGGCCGTCGACGATGAACTCCTGCACCAGCGAGTGCAGGATCTGGTCGTCGGCGGAAATCGAGGTGGCGTTGGCAGCCTCGATCGCATGCTCGACATCGGCCTGGGTGACTTCCTTGTCGCGCACCACGGCCATGCCGGTGGAATCCTTGCTCTTGATGTGGCTTCCGGCAATGCCGGTATAAACCTCGCGCACCTTGCAGCCGGCCATCATCTCGACCTCGGCGATGGCGCGCGAGATCGAATTCACCGTGGCCTCGATGTTGATCACCATGCCACGCTTGAGCCCGGTGGACTCCTGCGAGCCGATGCCCAAAACGCCAAGCCGGCCCTCGGCATCCAGTTCGCCGACGATGGCGACGATCTTGGAGGTGCCGATGTCGAGGCCGACGATCAGATCGCGTTTCGTATCCTTGCTCATGACTGTCCTGACACCTTCGGCCTCAATGCAAAGCCGTTGGGATAGCGCAGGTCCACCGTGCCTATCGCCGGCAGGCGGCCGGCGACCGCCGCGCTGGCGGCGGCATGGTTCGTCGCATAGCGATCAAGGCGCTCCGCCAGCGGATGCTTGGCCTGATCGCGCCCCAGTTCCAGCACCACGCCGTCGTCGAGCTTCACCTGCCACGCCTCGCGCGCGGACAGACGCACCAGGACCGGCTTGCGTCCGGTGGCGGCGAGCGCCTCGCTGAAGGCGCGGTAGCGCTCCAACACGCGCGGTGCCGATCCCTCCGGGCCGATCAGTCGCGGCAACAGGTCCTCGGTGTTGGCGAGGAAGACTTCGCCGCGCCCATTCACCAGGCGCGATTCGCCGTCCTGCGGGGTCCACCGGGCGGCTGCGCGATGCTCCTCGATGCTGAGTTCGACGCCGTCAGGCCACAAGCGCCGCAGTGACGCCGAGCGTACCCAGGGCATGCGCTCGAAAGCGGCGCGCGAGGCATCCAGATTCACCGTGAAAAAGTTGCCCGTCAGCACCGTGCGCGCCGTGTGCTCGATCTGCGCCCGCGATACCTGCTCAACCGGCGTCGCCACCACGACCTGCTGCAAGGGAAACGCCGGAAGGTTCTGCAGGGCGACGGCTCCCGACCACGCCAGCAGCGCCCCGCCAATCAGGAACAGCAGGTCCGCCAGCAGATTCATCATCACCGGGCGGTCCCAAAATCCCTCACCGGCATCCTTGTCGATCCTGCGATTCACGGCGGGTCGCTTAGCCATGGGCGACCCCCGCGAGAAGTTCCAGCACCAGTTGCTGGAAGGAAATGCCGGCCGCGCGCGCCGCCATCGGCACCAGCGAATGGTCGGTCATTCCCGGCGAGGTATTGGCTTCGAGGCAGTACATGCCGCCGCCGGCATCGAGCATCAGATCGACACGGCCCCAGCCACGTCCGCCGAGCGCGCGGTAGGCGCGCAGCGCCATTTCCCGCATCTCCGCTTCGCGCGCGTCGCCCAGTCCGCTGGGAACGCGGTATTCGGTGTCGTCGCGCAGATACTTGGCCTCGTAGTCGTAGAACTCGGTGGCCGGCACGATGCGGATCACCGGCAGCGCGCGCTCGCCGAGGATGCCCACCGTGTATTCGCCGCCGGCAAGATATTTCTCGGCGATCACGCAACGATCGTGGCGCGCCGCCAGCTCGTAGGCCGCGCGCAAGCCGCCCGCCAGCTTGACCTTGCTGATGCCGATGCTCGATCCCTCGTTGGCCGGCTTGACGAAGATCGGCAGGCCGAGGCGCGCTTCGACCGCCGCGAAATCGCTGGCGCCGTCGAGCACAACGTAGTCGGGTACGGGCAGGCCCGAGGCCTGCCACACCAGCTTGCTGCGCCATTTGTCCATGGCCAGGGCCGAGGCCAGCACGCCGCTGCCGGTGTAGGGAATGTCCAGCAGGTCGAGCGCGCCCTGCAGGCTGCCATCCTCGCCACCGCGACCATGAAGGGCGATGAACACGCGCTGGAAGCCCTCGCCATGCAGCGCCTCGAGCGGCTTGTCACGGGGATCGAAGGCATGGGCGTCGACTCCGCCGGCACGCAGCGCAGCCAGCACCGCGGCCCCGCTTTTCAGCGACACCTCGCGCTCGGCCGACTTGCCGCCCATCATCACCGCCACCTTGCCGAATTCCATCAAGACCCTTCCCCGCCCTGCTCCGCCACGCCGACGATGCGCACCTCGCGCACCAGCGATATTCCGAATTTTTCGAGCACTTCCGCCTGAACCCGGCCGATTAGCATTTCTATCGCACTCGCGCAGGCCTCGCCCTCGGGATTAACGATGAAATTCGAATGCTTTTCGGAAACCTGCGCACCGCCGATCCGTGCGCCCTTGAGACCCGCCGCCTCGATCAGGCGCGCGGCGTGATCGCCAGGCGGATTGCGGAACACCGAGCCGGCGTTGGGCAATGCCAGCGGCTGGGTGGCCACGCGCCGCTCCAGCAGTTCGCGCATGCGTCCGCGCGCCGCCTCCGGGTCGCCCGCCGGAAAGCGGAACCAGGCCGCGGCGAAGATTTCGTCGGTGGCGGACTTCAGTCCGACATGGCGGTAGCCGACCGCGAAATCCTCGGCACCGCGCAGGATGCGTTCGCCCTGGCGATTGATCATCAGCACCTGGTCCACATAGCGCCAGGTTTCACCCCCGTGGCAACCCGCATTCATGGCCAGCGCGCCACCCACGGTGCCGGGAATCCCGGCGAGGAACTCGGCCTCGGCGCCGCCGGCGTTGGCGACAAAGCGCGCCAGCTTGGGCGAGGCCACGCCGGCTTCGGCATAGAAGCGCCCGTCGTCTTCGCGGCGCAACTCCTTGAGCGCGCCGTGGGTGAAGATTGCGGTACCGTCGTAGCCGCCGTCGCGCACCAGCAGATTGCTGCCCAAGCCGACCAGCAGCAGCGACTCGTCGTGGCGCAGGCGACCGAGAAACTCGGCGAGGTCGTCGAGATCGGCGGGGAAGTAAGCGCGTGCCACCGACCCCCCGGCGCGCCAGGAGACGTGCGCTTGCATGGGCTCGTTTTCACGAAGCTGGCCACTCAGCTCAGCCATCGGCCAGCTTCCCCGGCACGCCGCCGATCGAACCCGCGCCCATGGTGATCACCACGTCGCCGTCCTTCGCCGCCGCAAGGACCGCCTCCGGCATCGCGGCGATCTCCTCGACGAAGATGGGCTCGATCCTGCCGGCGACCCGCAACGCGCGCACCAGGCTGCGGCCGTCGGCAGCAATGATCGGCGCCTCGCCGGCAGCATAGACCTCGCCCAGCAGCAGGGCATCGACGCCCGAGAGCACCTTGACGAAGTCCTCGAAGCAGTCGCGGGTGCGGGTGTAGCGGTGGGGCTGGAAGGCCAGCACCAGGCGCCGCCCGGGAAAGGCGCCGCGCGCGGCCGCCAGCGTGGCGGCCATCTCGACCGGATGGTGGCCATAGTCGTCGACCAGCGTGAAGGTGCCGCCACCCGGGCAGGCGACTTCGCCATAGCGCTGGAAGCGCCGGCCGACGCCGCGGAAATCCGCCAGCGCCTTGATGATCGCCGTGTCGCCAACGCCGACTTCCGTGGCCACGGCGATCGCGGCCAGGGCATTCAGCACGTTGTGCCGCCCCGGCAGGTTGAGCACGATTGGCAGCCGGCTGACGCTGCCGTTGGTGCGCACGCAGGTGAAGCGCATGGTGCCGGCATCGGCGACGATGTCCTCGGCACGGAAGTTCGCTTCGCCGTCTATCCCATAGGTGACGATCTGCTTGCTGACGCGGGGAATGATCTCGCGCACATTGGCATCGTCGCCACAGACCACGGCGACGCCGTAGAACGGCAGCCGATGGAGGAAATCGACGAAGGCCTGTTTCAGCCGGCCGAAATCGTGGCCGTAGGTTTCCATGTGGTCGGCGTCGATGTTGGTCACGACCGATACCACCGGCGAGAGGAAGAGGAAAGACGCATCAGACTCGTCCGCCTCGGCGACGAGGAACTCGCCGCTGCCCAGCCTGGCGTTGGCGCCGGCCGAGTTCAGCCGGCCACCGATGACGAAGGTCGGATCGAGGCCGCCCTCGGCCAGGCAGGAAGCGACGAGGCTGGTGGTGGTGGTCTTGCCATGGGTGCCGGCGATGGCGATGCCCTGCTTGATACGCATCAGCTCGGCCAGCATCTGCGCCCGCGGCACCACCGGCAGGCGCCGCTCGCGCGCCATCCTGACCTCGGGGTTGTCCTCTTTCACGGCGGTCGATACCACCACGGCATCGGCATCGGCGACGTTCTCCGCCGCGTGGCCGATGACGACGCGAATGCCGCGCCCGGCAAGGCGCTGCGTGGTGGCACTGGCACCCAGATCGGAACCGCTGACTTCGTAGCCCTGGTTGGCGAGCACCTCGGCAATACCCGACATGCCGGAGCCGCCGATGCCGACGAAATGGATGCGCTTTACTTTGTGCTTCATTCCGGTTTTCCTTTCCGCGCCAGTTGGGCGCAGGCCTGGGCGACTTCCGCCGTGGCATCCGGACGCGCCAGCTCACGCGCCTTCTCGGCCATCTGCGTCAGTTGCGGGCGCGATAGCTTCCTGATTTCGGCCAGGTGCTGAGGTGTCATCTGTTCCTGCGGCAGCAGGATGGCCGCACCCGCGCCGCTGAGGAAGCGCGCGTTCGCGGTCTGGTGGTCATCGACCGCATGCGGAAAGGGCACCAGCAGGCTGGCGACGCCGGCCGCCGCGAGCTCGGCGACCGTCAAGGCGCCGGCGCGGCAGATAACCAGGTCGGCCCACGCGTAGGCGCCCGCCATATCCTCGATGAAAGCCACGCACTCGGCCTTGACCCCTTCGGACGCATACAGGCTTTTCAGCATCGGCAGGTGCTTTTCTCCGGACTGGTGCACGACAATCGGGCGGTCCTGTTCGTCGATCAGTGCCAACGCTTTCGGCAAGGTTTCGTTGAGAGCCTGTGCGCCGAGGCTGCCGCCAACCACCAGCAGCCGCAGTGGTCCATCGTGTGCGGCATATCTGAGAGTCGGCGCTGGCAGCACGGCGATTTCCGGGCGCACCGGATTGCCCACCCACTGCCCCTTGCGCAGAACATCGGGGAAGCCGGTCATCACCCGGTCGGCAACGCCGGCAAGGACGCGGTTGGCCAGGCCGGCCACGGAGTTCTGCTCGTGCAGCACCAGCGGGATGCCACGCAGCACCGCCATCATGCCGCCGGGGAAGCTGACATAGCCCCCCATGCCCAGCACCACGTCGGGACGGATGCGCCCGAGCTGCTGCCAGGCCTGGCTGAATCCGCGCAGCAGATTGAAGGGCAAAAGCAGTTTGCGCAGCAAGCCCTTGCCGCGCAAGGCCGAGAAGCGCACCCAGGCCATCTCGTAGCCCTTGCCGGCGGTGAGCTTCGCCTCCATGCCTTCGGCATTGCCCATCCAGGCGATGTTCCAGCCCTGGGCGCGCAGGTGCTCGGCTACCGCCATGCCCGGCATGACGTGACCTCCCGTGCCGCCGGCCATTATGAGAATCCTTGGCGAAGGGGGAAGGGGGAAGGGAGAAGGGGAAGAGCCGGCGGTCGAGGCAACGGGACGCTCCCCACCCATCCCCCTTCCCCCTTCCCCCTTTTCGGCATTCATACCTGCTGCCCCCGCATCATGGCGCGATTCTCGTAGTCGACGCGCATCAGGATGCCCAGCGCCAGGCAGTTGGCAACAATGCCCGAACCGCCAAAGCTCATCAGCGGCAGGGTCAGGCCTTTGGTCGGCAGGAGACCCATGTTCACGCCCATGTTGATGAAGCCTTGCACGCCGAGCCAGATGCCGACGCCCTGGGCCACCAGGCCGGCATGGACGCGGCCGAGCACCAGGGCCTGGCGGCCGATGGCGAAGCAGCGCTGCACCAGCAGCGCGAACAGTCCGACGACGAACAGGACGCCGACGAAGCCGAGCTCCTCGGCGATTACCGCAAGCAGGAAATCGGTGTGGGCCTCGGGCAAGTAGAACAGCTTCTCGACACTGGCGCCGAGGCCGACGCCGAACCATTCGCCGCGGCCGAAAGCGATCAGCGCATGCGAAAGCTGGTAACCCTTGCCGTAGGCGTCCTGCCAGGGGTCCATGAAACCGAAGATGCGCTCGCGCCGGTAGGGCGAGGCCCAGATCATGATGACGAAGCTGATCGCCAGCAGCACGATCAGGCCGCCGAAGATGCGCACGTTGATGCCGCCGAGGAAGAGGATGCCCGTGGCAATCGCGAGGATCACCACGAAGGCGCCGAAGTCCGGCTCCTTCAGCAGCAGGAAGCCGACCAGCACCATGACCAGGGCCATCGGCCCGAAGCCGCGCAGGAAGCTGCCCATGTCGTCGAGCTTGCGCGCCGTGTAGTCGGCGGCATAGAGCACGACGAAAAGCTTCATCAACTCGGACGGCTGCAGATTGACCGGGCCAAGTCCGATCCAGCGCTGCGCGCCGTTCACCGAACGGCCGACGTGGGGGATCAGCACCAGCACCAGCAGCGCGACGCCGGCGACGAACAGCCAGGGCGCGGCCTGCTGCCACAGGCGCAGCGGAATCTGGAAGGCGGTGATGCCGGCGATCAGGCCGATGGCGAGGAACACCGAATGACGGAACAGGAAATAGGCCGATTGATGGCCGGTGAAGCGGCTGCCCTCGGCCATCGCGATCGATGACGAATACACCATCACCAGGCCGAGCAGGAGCAGTCCCAGCGCCGGCCACAGCAGCAGGCCGTCGAGTTCCGCCGGAGCCCGTTGCGCACGCAGGGAAGGAAGGGCGTAGCCGTGGCTCATCGCCCGCCCTCCAAGGCATTTACGGCGGCAATGAAGGCCTGGGCGCGATGCTCGTAGTTGCGGTACATGTCGAAGCTGGCGCAGGCGGGCGAAAGCAGCGCCGCGTCGCCGCTTTGCGCCAACGTCGCGGCGCGGCGCACGGCATCCTCCATGTCGGCTGCGGCTTCGACCGGCACGCCGGCACCAGCAATGGCCTGGCCGATCAGCGGGCCGTCACGGCCAATCAGGATCGCGGCACGGGCATGCTTCGCCACGGCTTCATTGAGCGGTGAAAAGTCCTGCGCCTTGCCGTCCCCCCCCAGGATCACCACGCACTTGCGGCCATTCATGCCGGCCAGTCCGCTCAGCGCGGCTACGGTGGCGCCGACATTGGTGCCCTTGGAATCGTCGTACCAGGTGACGCCGTCGATAACCGCGACTTTCTCGACGCGATGCGGCAGGCCGCAAAAGCCGCGCAGGGCCGGCAACAGGGCCTCGGCGTCGAAGCCGAGCGCGGCGCAAAGCCCCAGTGCGGCCATGGCGTTCGCGGCGTTGTGCAGGCCGGCCAGCGGCAGTTCGGCGAGCGGCAGCAGGAAACGCTCGCCTTGCACCAGCCAGGTCTGGCCATGGTTCTCGCGCAGACCGAAATCCTCCGCGCCGGCCGGCGCATCGAGGCCGAAGCGGATGATGCGGTGGCCGGGCCGCGCCATGCCGCTCACCCGCGCATCGTCGCGATTCAGCACCTGCACGCAGGGCGCCGTCGGGTCACCAAGAAAGATCGCCGTCTTCGCCCCGGCATAGGCATCGAGTCCGTCGTAGCGATCGAGGTGGTCGTCGGATATGTTCAGCACGGTGGCGGCGGCCGCAAACAGGGTCCGCGTGGTTTCGAGCTGGAAGCTGGACAGTTCGAGCACCCAGATCTGTGGCAGAGCCTGCGCGTCCTCGGCATCCATCAGCGCCGTCAGCGCGGCGGGTGAGATGTTGCCGGCAACGCCGACGCGTGTGCCGGTGCCTGCCAACAGGTGGCCGGTCAGGGCCGTGGTGGTGGTCTTGCCGTTGGTGCCGGTGATCGCCACCACGCGCGGCCGGCTCGCCACATCCAGGTCGCGGAGGGCCCAGGCGAACAGCTCGATCTCGCCGGCCACGACGATGCCCCGGCGCCGTGCCTCGGCCACCAACGGAAGATTGCCCGGCAGGCCCGGCGACAAGGCCAGCAGATCGACGCCGCCGAGCAGCTCGGGGGAGAACTCGCCGGAGCGAAATTCGATGCAGGAGTCGGCGCCGGTGACACGCCGATTCAGCTCCGCAAGATAAGGCGGTGCGGCCCGGGTATCGGCGACACGCACGCTTGCCCCCTGGCGCAGGCACCACAGCGCGCAGGCCAGGCCGGATTCACCCAGGCCGAGGACGAGGACGCGCTTGCCGGCCAGGTTCATGCCGCCTCCGCCGGGCCGCCCCAAGGAGGCGGCAATCCAAAATCCCGGAGCGGGCATAGCCCGCGAACAGCCGTCACCCCCCTTCCTTGGGAAGGGAGGACGGGGGGGAAGGTGATGCGATTATTCATCACCTGATCTTCAGCGTCGACAGGCCGAACAGCACCAGCAGGATGGTGATGATCCAGAAGCGCACCACGACCTGGGTCTCCTTCCAGCCGGTCTGCTCGAAATGATGATGCAGTGGCGCCATCAGCAGGATGCGGCGGCCCTCGCCGTATTTTTTCTTGGTGTATTTGAACCAGCCGACCTGCAGCATCACCGAGAGCGTCTCGGCGACGAAGACGCCGCCCATGATGAAGAGCACGATTTCCTGGCGGGCGACGATGGCCACCGCGCCCAGCGCCGCGCCCAGCGCCAGGGCGCCGACATCGCCCATGAAGACCTCGGCCGGATAGGCGTTGAACCAGAGGAAGCCGAGCCCCGCACCGGCCAACGCGCCGCAGAACACGGTGAGCTCGCCGGCGCCGGGAATGTAGGGCAGCAGCAGGTACTTGGAGAAGCCGGCATGACCGGCGACGTAGGTGAAGATACCCAGCGCCGCGCCGACCAGAACCGTCGGCATGATGGCGAGGCCATCGAGGCCGTCGGTGAGGTTCACCGCGTTGCTGCTGCCGACGATCACCAGATAGGACAGCACCATGAAACCGAAAATGCCCAGCGGGTAGGAAACGGTCTTGAAGAAGGGCACGATGAGGTCGGTCTTGCTCGGCAGTTCCAGCGTGAAGCCGCTGCCCACCCACTGGAAGAACAGCTCGACCACCTTCTCGTTGTTCGGCGCCGAGATCGAAAACGCGATGTAGATCGCCGCGACCACGCCGATCACCGACTGCCAGAAGAACTTGGAGCGCGCTGAAAGCCCGTCGGGATTGCGGTAGACCACCTTGCGCCAGTCATCGACCCAGCCCACCGCGCCGAAGCCCAGGGTGACGATCAGCACGATCCAGACAAAGCGGTTGGAGAGATCCGCCCACAGCAGCGTGGAAACGCCCAGCGAGATCAGGATCAGCGCGCCGCCCATGGTCGGCGTGCCGGCCTTGACCAGATGGGTCTGCGGGCCGTCGCTGCGCACCGACTGGCCGATCTTCTTTGCCGTCAGCCAGCGGATCACCGCCGGGCCGAAAATGAAGGAAATCGCCAGCGCGGTCATGGTCGCCAGCACTGCGCGCAGCGTGATGTAGCCGAAGACGTTGAAGCCGCGAAAATCCTTGGCCAACCATTGAGCGAGTTCAAGCAGCATTCGGGTTCCCTTCGTCCACCAACGCGTCCACCACGCGTTCCATCTTCATGAAGCGCGAGCCCTTTACCAGCACCGTGGTCTGCGCGTCGAGTTCGCCCGGCAAGGCCTTGAGCAGGTCTTCGATGCGCTCGAAGTGGTGCCCGCCTTCGCCGAAGTTGCGGGCGGCCGCCAGGGACAAGCCGCCGAGGCAGAACAGGCGATCGATGCCGTGGCTCTTGGCATAGCCACCGATCTCGTCATGGAACTGGCCGGCGGCGGCACCCGCCTCGCCCATGTCGCCCATGATGAAGATGCGCTTGCCGGGGACCGAGGCCAGCACGTCGATGGCCGCACGCATCGAATCCGGATTGGCGTTGTAGCTGTCGTCAACCACCAGCGACCCACTGCGCCCCGGGCGGCGCTGCAAGCGTCCCTTGACGCCGGTGAAAGCTTCCAGCCCCTGCTTCACGGCAGCCAGCGTGGCGCCGGCGGCCAGGGTCGCGGCGGCGGCGGCACAGGCATTTCGTGCATTGTGGCGGCCGGACACGGCGAGCGCCAGCGTCAAGTCGCCCGCCGGAGTTTCAAGCCGCAGATCGCCGCCCAGGCCGTGCGGCATGAAGCTGCCGCGCACCTCGGCCGAGTGGTCCAGACCGAAGCGAACCTGACGGCGTTCCCGCGACAACTCGTGCCAGATCCCGCACTGCACGTCGTCGGCATTGAACACCGCGACGCCATCCGCGGTCAGCCCGGCAAAAATTTCGCCCTTGGCCAGCGCCACATCCTGGACCGTGCCCAAGCCTTCCAGATGCGCACGCTGCGCGTTATTCACCAGCGCCACGCCGGGAACGGCAATGCGTGTCAAATAGTCGATCTCGCCGGGATGGTTCATGCCCATTTCGATCACCGCCGCGCGATGGGCAGCGCGCAAGCCGAGCAAGGTCAGCGGCAGGCCGATGTCGTTGTTGAGATTGCCCTGCGTTGCCAGCACGTTTTCAGCCGCACCGCCGAAGTGCGCGCGCAGGATGGCGGCGCACATTTCCTTGACCGTGGTCTTGCCATTGCTGCCGGTGATGCCGATCAGGGGAATGGCGAAGAGGGCGCGCCAGGCCGCGGCGAGCTGGCCCAGCGCCAGTCGTGTGTCATAGACCGCCAGCAGCGGCAGCCCCGGATTGGCGACGGCAAACGCCTGCTCGACCATGGCGCCGACCGCCCCTTTGGCCAGCACCTCGCGCACATAATCGTGCCCGTCGAAGCGCTCGCCCTTGAGCGCCACGAAGAGCATGCCCGGCGTCACCGCACGCGAGTCGGTGCCGACCGCGTTGAACTCGGCATCGGTGCCCTGGTGGGCAACACCGATCGAGGCGCCGGCTTCTGACAGGCGCATCATCGCCGTGCCTGACCTTGTCTGCCGGGGACGCCGCTTCGCGGGCCGGCAAACGCCGACTGTGCGGCATCGAGGTCGGAATAGACGTGACGCACACCGGCGACTTCCTGGTAGGGTTCGTGCCCTTTGCCGGCCAGCAGCACCACGTCGCGGGCACCTGCCGCGGCGATGGCGTCCGCCACCGCCCGCGCCCGCTCAACCTGTACCGAAGGACGATTTTTCATCCCGCTCACGATGCCATCGATGATCGCCTGCGGATCCTCGCCGCGCGGGTTGTCGCTGGTGACCAGCACGCTGTCCGCCAGGGCTTCGGCGACCGCGCCCATCTGGGGGCGCTTGCCCGGATCGCGTTCGCCACCGCAACCGAAAACGCAGACCAGTTTGCCGCCGCGCGCCGTCGCCGTTTCGCGCAGCACGGTCAGCGCCTTTTCCAGCGCGTCCGGGGTATGCGCATAGTCGACCACCACCAGCGGCTGGCCATGACCGCCCAGCGCCTGCATGCGTCCGGGCGGCGGTCGCAGACTGCGCAGCGCGGCGGCGATGGCGTCCAGTGCTTCACCGCGACTGAGCAGGGCGGCGATCACCGCGAGCAGGTTCGATGCGTTGAAGCGGCCAACCACGGGGGCGGCGATGGTCGCGCCGCGCAATTCGAATTCGATGCCGGCGGCGCTCATGCGCAGGTTTTCCGCGCGCAGGACGTCATCCGTGTCGGCAGCCGCCGCGCCCAGCGTGTAGCCCAGCGTCGGCAGGCGGCCCTTGAGACGCCGCGCCAGATCGATGCCAAAAGAATCATCGAGGTTGAGCACGGCGGCCCCCAGGCCAGGCAGGGAGAACAGGCTTGCCTTGGCGGCGGCGTAGGCCTGCATGGTGCGGTGATATTCGAGATGATCGCGAGTGAGATTGGTAAACACGGCGACGTCGAACGCCACGCCATTCACTCGCCCCTGGTCAAGGCCGATCGAGGACACCTCCATGGCGCAGGCCTTGGCGCCGCGCTCGACGAAGCCGGCCAGTGCCGCGTGCAGCGTGATCGCGTCCGGCGTCGTGTTGGGTGATTCGGCGAGCGCGTCGACAAATCCGTTGCCCAGGGTGCCGACCACGGCGCACCTCTGGCCTAGGGCATCCATGGCCTGGGCGATCCACTGCGACACCGAGGTCTTGCCATTGGTGCCGGTGACGCCGGCCAGCCAGAGCTTTTCCGAAGGCCGGCCATAGACCAGGTGAGCAATCTCGCCGCAGAGCGAGCCGAGCCTGGCGACCTCGATGATCGGCGCATCGCCAGCGCCGACTCTTGCCTTCGTCCCCGCTTCGGCAATCACCGCCGCCGCGCCGCGCTGCACGGCCTGGGCGATGAAGTCGCGGCCATCGGCGTGGGCGCCAGGAAAGGCGACAAAGACGTCACCGGGCTGCACCCGGCGCGAATCGGCAGTCAGCCGCTGCGGCACGACGCCCTGCTGCCTGAGCTGGTCGAGGACGCTCATCGGCGTGTTCACATCTCTTCCCGCACCGGCGCGGCGTTCGCCACCACCAGCGGCTTGAGCGGCGCATCGGAAGCAACACCCAGCGCGCGCAGGCTGCCGGACATGACCTGGGCGAACACCGGCGCCGCCACGTCGCCGCCGAAGTGCTTGCCGTTCGAGGGTTCATCGATCATCACGGCAACGATCAGGCGCGGGTCGGACACGGGAGCGAAGCCGACGAAGGAGGCCACGTACTTGTTGGCATAGACGCCGCTTTCCAGCTTGTGCGCGGTGCCGGTCTTGCCGGCCACGCGGTAGCCCGGAATCTGCGCCTTGGGCGCGGTACCGCCCGGTTGCACCGCCATCTCCAGCATGGCGCGCACTTCGCGCGCGGTCTGCGGCGAGAACACCGGCTTGCCGCTGGCCGGCGGCACGTCCACCCGCGACAGCGACAGGGGCAGCAAGTCGCCGTCGCGGGCGAAGGCTTGGTAGGCGCGGGCCAACTGGATCAGGGTCACCGAAATGCCATGGCCATAGGCCATGGTGGCCTGCTCGATCGGCCGCCAGGTCTTGGCCGGACGCAGCCGGCCGCCGACTTCGCCGGGGAAGCCGAGCTTGAGCGGCGCGCCGAAACCGAGGCTGTCGAACATGGCCCACATTTCCTCGGGCTTCATCGACAAAGCCAGCTTGGCCGAGCCGATGTTCGATGACTTCTGGATCACCTGCGCCACGGTCAGCGTGCCGTGGGCGTGGGCATCCGAGATGGTCGCGCTGCCGATGGTCATCTTGCCCGGCGCGGTCTGGATCGGCGTGTCGAAGCGCACCTTGCCCTGTTCCAGCGCCAGCGCCGCGGTGAAGGGCTTCAAGGTCGATCCGGGCTCGAAGGTATCGGTCAGCGCCCGATTGCGCAATTGCGCGCCGGCCAGCTTGGTCCGGTTGTTGGGGTTGTAGGTCGGCAGGTTGGCCAGGGCCAGCACCTCGCCGGTACGCGAATCGATCACGATGATGCCGCCGGCCTTGGCCCGATGCTCTTCGAGCGCCTGCTTGAGGTGGCTGTAGGCCAGGTACTGCACCTTGGAGTCAACCGCGAGGACGATGTCCTTGCCCTCCTGCGGCGGACGGATGCTCTCGACATCCTCGACGACGTTGCCGCGACGGTCCTTGATCACGCGGCGCGAGCCGGGCTTGCCGGCGAGCTGGCCGTTGAAGGCCAGCTCGATGCCTTCCTGACCGTTGTCCTCGGCGCCGGTGAATCCCAGCACATGCGCCGTCACCTCACCCGCCGGATAGTAGCGGCGGTACTCGTTCTTCTGATGTATGCCGGGCAATTTGAGCGCCGTCACCTTGTCGGCGACATCGGGCGGCAACTGACGCTTGACGTAGGTGAATTCGCCTTCGCTGGCCAGCTTGCGATTGACCTCGCGCACGTCCATGTCGAGCAGGCTGGCGAGGTTGCGCGCTTGCGCCGGCGCCAGTTGCGCATCCTCGGGGATCGCCCAGATCGATCGCACCGGCGTCGACACCGCGAGCACATCGCCGTGGCGATCGGTGATGCGGCCGCGCGTGGCGGAGATGTCGATCACGCGCTCGAAACGCGCGCGCCCCTTGTCGCCAAGAAACTCGTTCTTGAAGCCCTGCAGATACACCGCGCGACCGATCAGCACGGCGAACGAGCCGAGCAGCAACACCAGCACGAAGCGCTGGCGCCAGGGCGGCAGGCGTTCCGAGAGCAGTGGGCTGCGCGAGAACTTGATGGCTTTCATCGCGCTCATTTCGCCGGCTCGATGGCGACGATCTGGCCGGGCGCCGGAACTTTCATGCCGAGCCGGTCGCGCGCCAGCTTTTCGACGCGGACGTGGGCCGCCACGGTGCTCTGTTCAAGTTGCAATTGCCCCCACTCGACTTCCAGGTCACGCATGTGCTTCTGCGTGGCTTCGAGTTCGGTGAACAACTTGCGCGCGCGGTGGTTCGAGCTGACCACCGAGAGGGCGCAAACCACCGCCACCAGCAGCAGGAGCAGGTTGATGCGCGCCAGGTTCATGGCTTCTCGGCAACGCGGAGCACGGCGCTGCGACTGCGCGGGTTGGCGGCGACTTCAGCCGCCGAGGGAAAGATCGGCTTGCCCACCAGGCGCAGCGTCGGCTGTGGCAGGTCGGCGGCGCGCACCGGCAGCTTGCGCGGCGGTTGCGGCGGGTTGGCCGCATCGCGCAGAAAGCGCTTGACGATGCGGTCTTCGAGGGAATGGAAGCTGATCACGGCCAGGCGTCCGTCCGGCGCGAGGCGTTCTACCGCCCGCGGCAGGACTAACGACAGCTCTTCAAGCTCCCGATTGACGTGAATCCGTAAAGCCTGAAAGCTCCGCGTCGCCGGGTGCTGGCCCGGTTCCCGCGTGCGGACGACTTGCGCCACGAGCGTGGCAAGCTGTCCTGTGCTTGAAATACCGTGCTCGCCCCGAGCAGCAACAAGCGCCTTTGCAATCGCATGAGCAAACCGTTCTTCGCCATGGTCTCTGATCACCCTTTCTATTTCTGATTGCGATGCCCGGGCCAGGAACTCAGCCGCGGTCTCCCCCTGCGTCGTATCCATGCGCATGTCCAGCGGCGCATCGAAACGAAAACTCATGCCCCTCTCGGGCGTATTCAGTTGCGGCGATGACACGCCGAGATCCAGCAGCACGCCATTCACCCGGGCCACGCCCAACCGGTCGAGCACCGCATCGAATTCGCTGAAGGCGGCGTGCACCAGCGTCAGCCGCGGATCGGTGAAGGCCGCACCGGCGGCGATCGCCGCCGGATCGCGATCCAGCGCAATCAGCCGCCCCGACGGCCCGAGCGCGGCGAGGATCGCCCGACTGTGCCCGCCGCGGCCGAAGGTGGCGTCGACGTAAATCCCGTGCGGTCGTATCGCCAGCGCCGCCACCGCTTCGGTGAGCAGGACGCTGACATGAAGATCGGCATTCACAACGCAAGGTTTTCCAGGCCCGGAGGCAGCAACTTGTCGCCGACGGCAAAGATCGCGTCCTGCTGTGCCTGCCAGCCGGCGGCGGACCAGATCTCGAAATGGCGGCCCTGGCCGATCAGCCAGATTTCCTTTTCCAGGCCGGCGTACTGGCGCAACGAGGGTGAAATCAGCAGGCGTCCGGCACCGTCGAGTTCAAGCTCTTCGGCAAAGCCGACCAGCAGGCGGCGCACCATCGCGGATTCGGCTTGCAGGCTGGAAGCGGCGAGGATCTGGTCGCGGATCGGCTCCCAGGCCGGACGCGGATAGAGCAACAGGCAGCGGTGCGGGTGGGCGGTCACCACCAGCCGGCCTTCGCCGACCACGGACAGCGCGTCGCGGTGCCGGCTGGGCACCGCCATGCGGCCCTTGGCATCCAGACTCAACGACGTCGCACCCTGAAACATCCGCTCCCCCCCGGCGGGAGCCAAGCCCTCAAGCGGCTTTAACTTCCCACTTACCCCCACCAGAACCCACTTTAAGACACTTTTTGATCCCGGTCAAGCTTGAAAAGGGCTATTTTTCCAAGTGCAACAAGGGCTTAGAGTCAAGTCGAGAGAATTTTATTGAAAGTTTTATTCAATAAAATCAGTAGGGATAGAAGGCAAAGCGAAAGTGCTTTGTAATGAGTTGGCGCTGGGTTTGCCAAACCCGATCGGGCTGGCACGCCGCCGAGCCGACGAACCCCGGCCGAACCGGCGATCAGCCCACCTGAAACACGGGTCAGGCGATCCGCGCGCCCATCGCTTCGCCCATGCGGATTGCCCGCCCTGGCGCCCATTCGGGATTGAAGCTCAAGCTGCCTTGCGGAAACAGCATCACCACCGTCGAGCCGAGCAGGAAGCGGCCCATTTCCGCGCCCCGACCGTAGCGCAGGTCCTGATCTTCATATCGCCAGTCACGGAGCCTGCCGGGGCGCGGCGGGTTGACGACGCCATGCCAGACCGTCGCCATGCTGCCGACGATGGTGGCGCCGACCAGCGCCATGACGAAGGGCCCGGCCTCGCCCTCAAAGACGCAGACCACGCGCTCGTTGCGGGCGAACAGCCCCGGCACGCCGCGCGCCGTGACCGGATTCACCGAGAACAGCTCGCCCGGCACATGGATCATGCGCAGCAGCTTGCCGGCGCAGGGCATGTGGATGCGGTGGTAATCCTTCGGGCTGAGATACAGCGTGGCAAAGCTGCCGTTCTCAAAGCGCGCCGCCAATGCCGCATCGCCGCCGACCAGGGCCGTGGTCGAATAGGCATGTCCCTTGGCCTGGAATATCTGGTCGCGCGCTATGGCGCCGAACTGGCTGATCGCGCCATCGACCGGGCAGATGAAATCGGCATTGGCCAGCGGCCGCGCGCCTTCCTTCAAGGGCCGGGTGAAGAACTCGTTGAAACTGGCATAGCCGGCGATGTCGGGATTCGCCGCTTCCGCCATGTTCACGCCATAGCGGCCGACGAACCAGCGGATCACCGAGGTCGTCAGCGCGCCGGCTTGGGCCGAGGCGAACTTGCCGGCCAGCGCGGTGAGCGCCTGTTTCGGCAACACATACTGGGGCAGGACGGCAAGGCGGTCGGACACGGGTTTGGCGGTGCGAAAGGAAGGCGCGGATTATAGCGGCGCCCCCGCATGCGCCCTATTGCGGGCGCCTGAGCAGCGCCGTCAGTACCGGCGGCGTCACCAGCGTGGTCAGGATCACCATCATGACGATGACCGAAAACATCGTCTCGCTCATGACGCCGAGCTGCTTGCCGACCATGGCGAAAATCAGGCCGACCTCGCCGCGCGGCACCATGCCCCAGCCGACCAGCCAACGCTGCGAGTTGCCGGCGGCAAGCCCGGCCGCCAGCTTGCCGGCGATCGCCGCCACCGTAACGCCAGCGCCGACTCCCAGCACCGTCGGATCGGCCAGCGTCTTCAGGTCGACCTGCATGCCGGTGAGGACGAAAAACACCGGCACAAAGAAATAGCCGATCGGTTCAATCATCTGTTCATGCTGGTGTCCGCCATGCTTCTTCAAAATTGGCAGCAGGCGCTCGACCAGGCCCGCTTCGCCCTTCGGCAACAGCGGCTCGATTTCCCGCACGATGGCCGGCCGGTCGAAGTCGCGCAGGAAGATCGGCTCGAACAGCAGGCCGGCGGCAAAGGCGCCGATGATCGGCGCCAGCCCGATGGCATGCGCCAGCCAGGCGAGGAAAAGCCCGGTCGCCAGCACCTGCGCGAACAGCATCGAGGGGCCGGCGTCGAGCTGCGCCAGCCAGCGGCTGGAATGCGGCGCGATCAGGCGCCCGATCCAGATCGAGCCGGCAAGGAAGATCACCGCCTGGGCGATGATGCCGCCGACCTGGCCGACACTGACCGAACCCGCCTGCACCAGGCTGGAGACCACGGCCAGGATCACCAGCCCCAGCACATCGTCGATCACCGCCGCGCCGAGCACGATGCGCGCCGCCGGCGAATCGAGCTTGCCGAGGTCGCGGAAGACCCGGCCGGTGATGCCCACCGACGTCGCCGACAGGGTGGCGCCAAGAAAAAGGTAGGCGTTGTGTGACAACCCCGGTAGCAACCAGGGCCCGACCACCCAGGTACCCAGCGCGAAGGGAACGACGATGCCGACCGACCCGACGGCAAAGGCGCGCGGTCCCACCTTGATCAGGTCGGCCAGCCGCGTCTCCAGGCCGATCTGCAAGAGCAGGACAATGACGCCAAGCTCGGCAATGAAGGCGATGATCGGGTCCTTGGGAATCGCCTCGAAGCCCGTGAAGCCCAGCAGCGCGAGATTGCCCAGGGCCACGCCGAGCAACAGTTCGCCCAGCACCGCGGGAAAGCCGATGCGCTGCGCCAGCGGGGCAAACAAACGTGCGCTCATCAGGATCAGCGCCAGCCACAGCAGGTTGATGCCGACCACATCGGAGCCCGCCGCCCAGGCGGGCGCAGCGGCCAGGAAAAGCAAAAAGGCCCCCGCGAATCGCGGAGGCCCGGGCCGGCAGGCGCGCCGGCGACGAATCACCTGCCTTGCGCCTGCAGCGCGGCGATGCGCTGTTCCATGCTCGGGTGGCTGGCGAACAAGGCCATCCAGCTCGAACCGCCGGCAATGCCGGAACTCGCCAGACTCTTCGGCAGCGGCTCGACGCTCATCCCGCCCAGGCGCGCCAGGGCATTGATCATCGGTCGCGGCGAGCCCATCAGGCTGGCGGCGCCGGCATCGGCGCGATATTCGCGCTGGCGCGAGAACCACGCCACGATGACGCTGGCCAGGATGCCGAACAGGATGTCGCAGACCACCACGGTGATGGTGTAGCCGATGCCGGGACCGGAGGACTCGGAATCTCCCTTGCGCAGGAAGCTGTCGACCAGGTAGCCGACGATGCGCGAAAGGAAGATGACGAAGGTGTTCACCACGCCCTGGATCAGCGTCAGCGTCACCATGTCGCCGTTGGCGACGTGGCTGACTTCATGCGCCAGCACGGCCTCGACTTCTTCCCGGCTCATGCCCTGCAACAAGCCCGTCGACACCGCGACCAGCGAATTGTTCTTGCTCGGCCCGGTGGCGAAGGCATTCGGCTCGCCGTCGTAGATGGCCACTTCCGGCATCGCGATGCCGGCCTTTTCAGCCTGCTTGTGCACGGTCTCGACCAGCCAGAACTCGGTCGAGTTCGAGGGCGCCTCGATGATGCGGGCGCCGGTCGACCACTTGGCCATCATCTTCGACATCAGCAGCGAGATGAAGGAACCGCCAAAGCCCATGATCGCGGCGAAGCCGAGGAGCATGCCGAGGTCGAGACCGTTGGCGTGGAGGAACCTGTTCACGCCCAGCACGCTGGCGGCGATCGACAGCACCAGCATGACGGCCAGGTTGGTGACGAGGAACAACACGATACGTTTCATTGCTATCTCCCAGAGATGTGGTTTTCCCGGAATCGCAGCATGGCGAAAAGCGATTGTGCCGCATGCTCATCCAAGATGCGGCGATTCTAGGCAAATTCAAGCTTCCATCAAAGCGAACAAAAGATTAGCTTAACTTCGTAAAATACGAAAATGAAAACTGCCGCGCTCAACTACCACCACCTGCGCTACTTCTGGGTCGTCGCCCGCGAAGGCAGCGTCACGCGCGCGGCGCGGCGGCTGGGTGTCGCGGTGCAGACCATCAGCGCCCAGATCGCCCAACTCGAGCAATCGCTGGGCAAGGTGCTGCTGGCGCCGCAGGGCCGGCGCCTTGTGCCCACCGAAACCGGCCGCCTGGCACTGGCCTACGCCGACCAGATCTTCCAGCTCGGCGAGCGCATGGATGCGGCGCTGCGCGACGCCGATGCCAGCAACACGCTGCGCCTGGCCGTGGGCATTTCCGATGCCCTGCCCAAGCTGATCGCCTACCGCCTGATGGAGGCGGTGTTCCATCTGCCGCAGCAAGTCCGCCTGGTCTGTCGCGAAGGCGAATTCGACACCCTGCTGGCCGAACTCGCGCTGCACCGCCTCGACGTGGTGCTGACCGACCGCCCGGCGCCGCACGGCGGCAACCTCAAGGTTTTCAGCCACGGCCTGGGCGAATTCGACATCACGCTGTTCGGTGCGCCTGAACTGGCCAGGCGCTACCGCAAGGGATTCCCCGGCAATCTGGACGGCGCGCCGATGCTGCTGCCGACGCGCGGCAATGCCCTGCGCGGACAGATCGAACGCTGGCTGGAAACCATCGATGTCGCGCCGCTGGTCGTCGGCGAATTCGAGGACAGCGCTCTGCTCACCACCTTCGGCCGCGCCGGCCTGGGCTTGTTTCCGGCGCCATCGGTGCTGGGCGAGGACATCGCCGCGCAACTCGGCGCAGAACCCGTCGGCGTGCTGGATGAAGTCCGGGAACAGTACTACGCGATCTCGAATGAACGGCGCATCCGCCACCCGGCAGTCGAGGCAATACGCAAGGCGCCGGTGAGCTGGAACCCACCGGCAACGTAATGTCCTACTGGTAGCCGGGCGAGCCAACCGGTGCCGGCGCGGGAGTATCGGCGGGCACCGCCTTTTGCACCTGGACCGTAGCAGCCGGGGCGTCCTTGTGCTTTTCGTGCGGATGCCAACCGAGAATGCCCAGCAGCGCGAAAAATCCGACCACGTACCCGACCGGGATGAACCAACCGTGACGCAGCCACTGACCGACCGACTTCGCCTCGGGAAACAGGTTGGCCACCGCGACTCCGGCCGAAGAGCCGAACCACAGCATCGAGCCGCCGAAACCGACGGCATAAGCCAGGAATCCCCAGTCGTAGCCTCCCTGCTTCAAGGCCAGCGCGGTCAGCGGAATGTTGTCGAACACAGCCGAGATGAATCCAAGCGCCAAGGCGGACGGCCAGGATGCGGGCGGCAGGCTCTCGACAGGCATCATCGAGGCACAGGTCACCAGCGACAGAAGGAAGACGGAGCCTTTGAATGCCCCTGGAATCAAGCTCCACTCCGGCTTGCGCAAGGGCACGGCCACCAGCAAGGCGACCCAGATGGCAGCACCAAGGAAGGGAAAATGTTCGGCCGCAGCGGCAAACTTCAGGTTCACCGTGACGTTGGTGACAATCGCGCAAACCAGAATGAAGACCACGATGCCGACCCTCGCCCAATCGATGTGATGCGCGGCCTGGAAATCCCGGCCAATGGCCATGTGCTTGTGCTGCAACAGGGCCGCCGGGATACCGAATACCACCAGCGCAACGCCCGCGGCGACATACGCCTCGACCACGTCGAGCGGACTGACGCCGTCCAGCCACATCATGGTCGTGGTGGTGTCGCCAACAACGGAGCCGGCTCCACCGCCATTGGAGGCGGCGACGATGGCGGCGAGATAACCTATATGCACCTTGCGCTTGAACACGCTGGCCGCCACGGTGGCACCAATCAGCGCGGCGGCAATATTATCGAGGAACCCGGACAGCACGAAGATGATCACCAGCAGCATGAAGGGGCCCAACCAGCCTTCCGGCAGCAGCTTCGGCAGGACTTCCGGCACGCCACTGTCCTCAAAGTGACGGGCCAGCAGAGCGAAGCCAACCAGCAGGCCGAGCAGGTTCGCCAGCAGTACCCATTCATGCGCCATGTGCGCACCGAAACCAGCGATGCCGGCGCCAGTCTTGAAACCGGTGAACATGATCTTGTACAGCGAGATCGTCACCAGGCCGGTTAAGGCAACCTGCAATACGTAGTGATGGAAAAGCGCGACACCAAGCAGGGTCGCGGCAAAGAGGAGGAAGTCAACCGGGATGCCCGCTAGCGTCGGCGAACTCGAACCGCCGTCCGCCGCGGAAACCAGCGGCGGCGCCAGCAGGACCAGGACAGAAATCACGTACCGTCCCACTGCGTGCAGGGCCGAAACAAAGCGGTGAGCCATCTACCTCTCCCAGGTTTTTTGTGTGCGGATTGTAGCAGTCCATGGTCTCTCGACCGCGTCGGACAACGAGGCAGCGCATCGGCAATGCGTTAAACTGCCTTGTCCCAAAAAACAGGTATTGCCATGAAGATTCTGCTCGCGGTAGATGGCTCCGAACACTCCGCCCGGGTGGCACGCCACGTCGTCAAGATGGCGCAAGGCTGCCCCGCCTACGAAATACTGCTGCTCAACGTGCAGGCGCCCATAGACGCACCGGAAGTCCTGGGCCACATGCCGGCGCGTGAAGTCGAGGCCATGCAGGAAACCCGGGGCGGCGATGCGATGGGATCGGCCCGATCGATACTCGATGCCGCTGGCGTGAGCTACGTCCCGGAAGTGGCACTCGGCCCTGTACCGGAAACCATCTCCCGTCGCGCCGCGGAAGCCAAGGCAGATGCGATCGTGATTGGCACTCAAGGTGCGAGCGCCCTGCGCAGCGCGCTCATGGGATCGGTAACGACGGAAGTGCTGCGGCTCGCCGGCTGCCCGGTCACCGTGGTCAAATAGGCTTGGCGCCTACTGGAGGAGTCGTCTCCGGCTGACTCTCTTCTGCCATCACGACGGTCCTCATGAAGACACCTGCCATTCTCAAGCTCATTTCAGCCTCGTGCCTGACCTTGGCGGCGTACTCCGTGACGGCGCAGGGCCCGCCCGCGCTGTCTCCCGGCCAGTCGCTCTACCTGCCGGTGTATTCCCACCTCTACCACGGCGAGTTCAACTCCAGGACCGGCAAGCCGTCGGAAACCCTGGTGTCCACCCACGTCAGCATCCGCAATACCGACCCGAAACTGGCCATCCGCGTCAATAGCGCGCGCTACTACGACACCGAGGGAAAGCTGCTGCGCGAATACCTGCCGGCACCGAAGAGCATTCCGCCGTTCGGCACGCATGAACTGTTCGTGCCGCGCTCCGATTCCTCGGGCGGTTCGGGCGCCAATTTCGTGATCGACTGGAGCGCCGAGCGCCCCGCCAATCCGCCCGTGGTCGAAGCCCTGCACGCTGACATCCGCGAGGCGCGCACGCTGATCTTCGTCACCACCGGGCAAGCAATCCAGCCCTCTAGGTAGACGCCTCTTCATCCATCAGGAACAGCGCCGATTCGATCTCGAAGCGGCCATGGGGCGATGCCATCGCCACCAGCACCTGGCCCGGTTCGACAATGAAATCCGGCGGCGGGTTGAACTGCCAGTCGCCCTTGCCGCGCACCGCCAGCAGCACGTAGCTCGCGCCGCGAAGATTCAGCTCCGACAAGGGCATCGGATGAAAATTTGCCGGCACGGGAACTTCCTCCACCCGCAGCTTGTGCTCGGTGCGCAACATCTCGTCAAGGAAGGACACCACGTGCGGCCGGATCATCGCCGACGCGATGCGCATGCCGCCGGTGAAATTGGGCGAAACAATCGCGTCGGCGCCCGCCTTGCGCAACTTCTCGACGTTGCGCATCTCATTGCAGCGCGCGACGATCCGCACCTGCGGTGCCAACTGCCTGGCGGTGAGGGCAATCATCAGGTTGCGGCTGTCGTCGCCGGTGATGGCGAACACGCCCTTGGCGCTATGCACATTGGCCTCGATCAGGATGTCGTCATCGACCGCGTCGCCGTGGATGTAGAGCGTGCCGGGCCGCTTCTCGGCATGGCCCTCGAGCAGCTCGATGTTCTCGTCGATGGCGATGTAATGGCGGTTGGTCGCCTCCAGTTCCTGGGCCACGTTGCGCCCGACGCGGCCGAAGCCGCAGAGGATGTAATGCTCGTGCAACTTCTTCATCACCTTGTCCATGCGCCGCCTCCGCAACGACTTGTCGAAATCACTGGCCAGCACCAATGCCGTCACGCTGGAAAAAAAATAGGTCATCACGGCAATCCCGGAGAAGGCAATCGCCATGGTGAAAATCTCGACCTCGGGGCGCCGCCAGATCTCCACCCCGGCGCCATAGCCGATGGTCGCGACCATCAGAAAGGTCATGTAGAAGGAATCCAGCCACCCGGTGTCGGCATCGCCAAGACTCTTGTAGCCGACGGTGCCCACCGCCATGATCGTGGCGAACGCCAGCAGCGCGATGCCTATCGACAAGCGTGCGCGCTGGAATACGTCCGATGTGTTGCCGTCCTCGATCATGCTCTTCGGCCCGCGCCGCGCCGCCTGGAATTCGACGCGTCGCGAACGCCCCCCGTGGCGCCTTCGTCCCCAAAAGCTGATTGTAATCGAGGGCCGGGCGGCTACCGCGCGGTTATCATCCGGGCATGCACGACAAGCTGTTTCTGCTGGTGATTCTGCTCACCGCCGCCGTATTTTTGGTCGCCGTGGCGCGTCGCTTCCGTCTGCCCAGCATGCTCGCCTACCTGGCGATCGGCATGGCACTGGGTCCCCACGGACTCGCCCTGCTGGCGGAAAGCGCCGAAGTGGACAGCTTCGCCGAGTTCGGCGTCGTCTTCCTGATGTTCACCATCGGACTCGAATTCAGCCTGAAACGCCTGCAGGCAATGCACACGCTGGTGTTCGGCCTGGGCAGCGCGCAGATGGCGCTGACGGCCATCGGCACCGGCCTGGCCACCGCGCTGGCGTATGGCCAGGGCTGGCGTAGCGGCATAGCCGTCGGCCTGGCGGTGGCGATGTCCTCGACGGCGATCGTTGCGCGCATGCTCTCCGACCGCTTCGAGCTGCATTCGCGCTCCGGCCGCCAGACCATGGGCGTGCTGCTGTTCCAGGACCTCGCCGTCGCCCCCTGCCTGATCCTGCTGCCGGCACTCGCCGCTCCTGGCGATGACCTCTGGCGCTCGCTGGCGGTGGCCGCCGCCCAGGCCCTGATCGTGCTGGCGCTGCTGATTTGGGTAGGCAAGCGTTGGATGGGCCGGGTTTTCGATGTCGTGGCGCGCGTGCGATCAAACGAAGTGCTGGTGCTGACCACGCTCTGGATCGTCGTCGGCCTGTCTTTCCTTACCGCGCAAAGCGGGCTTTCGCTTGCCCTGGGAGCCTTTGTCGCCGGCATGCTGATTTCGGAAACCGTCTACCGCCACCATGTCGAGGCCGACATCCGGCCCTTCCGCGACATGCTGCTGGGTCTCTTCTTCGTCACCATCGGCATGATGCTGGACATCCACTACGTGCTCGCCAACCTGCACAAGTTGCTGCTCGCGGTAATGCTGTTGATCGGTGGCAAGGCCCTGGTCGTCCTGCTGATAACCCGGGCGGCCCGCACGCCGCTGGCGGCCAGCCTGCGCACCGCGGCGCAACTGGCGCAGGCCGGCGAATTCGGCCTGGTGTTGATCGAGCTGGCGCGGCAGTTGCGACTGATCGACGTCGGCGTATTCCAGATAACGCTCTCGGCGATGCTGCTGTCGATGTTCATCGCGCCCTTCCTGATCGATCGCGCCGCGCGACTTTCCGGCGACCTGGGGCGCGGCGACTGGGCGCACAAGGCCGCCGCCATCCACAAGATCGCGGTGCATAGCATGGACCTCGGGCAACACGTGGTGATCTGCGGCTTCGGTCGCACCGGCGGGCGCATCGCCGAATTCCTGTCCATGGAGAAAATTCCCTTCATCGCCCTTGACGTCGATCCCCAGCGCATCGCCGACGCCGGCGCCCAGGGCATCAACATCGTCTTCGGCAACGCCGACCGGCGCGAGGTGCTGCAGGCCGCCGGCATTGGCCGCGCCCGCGCCGTGGTCGTCACCTACCCCGATGCCCACTCGGCGGAACGGGTAGTGCGCATCGTGCGCGCGGCGCGGCCGGACATCCCCATCGTGGTCCGCACCTCGGACGACAAGGACGTCGCCAGGCTCAAGGCCGCCGGGGCCACCGAGGTGATTCCGGAGGTGCTCGAAAGCAGCCTGCTGATCGCCGCCGAAACCCTGGTCCAGGCAGGCATCCCGGTGCGGCACGCCATCCAGCACGTACGCGCGATCCGCGCCAAACGCTATGCCTCGCTGCGTGACTTCTACGATTCGCCCCGCGACGATCGCGATCGCTGAGTCTTAAGCGCCGTTTAAGCGGCGCCTTCCATGATGCGTTCCACACCCTTCATGGAGACCGACATGCGACACATCAGCATCCTCGCCGCCCTGCTCATCGCAGCCGGCGGCGCCCACGCCGAATCCCCGCGTGACTTTCTCACCCGCTTCGAGAAGGAAGCCGGCGCCGCTGCCTCGCCGGAACGCGGTGCGCGCTTTTTCACCACGAAGCAGAGTGGTGAGTGGAGTTGCGCCTCCTGCCACACCGACAAGCCGACACAGGTCGGACGCCACGCCAAGACCGACAAGGCGATCACGGCGCTGGCGCCCGTGGCGAACGCCGAGCGCTTCACCGATGCCGCCAAGGTGGACAAGTGGTTCCGCCGCAACTGCAACGACACGCTGAGCCGGCTCTGCACCGCGCAGGAGAAGGCCGACGTCATGGGCTGGCTGCTGAGCCTGAAGTAAAGGAGAACATCGCATGACACGCCAACTTGCCCTGCCCTTCCTGCTTGCCGCGCTCTCGCTGCCGGCGCTGGCCGACAGCTACAGCCTGCCCAAAAACGTCGCCTTCGAGGAGGAATGCACCTCCTGCCACATCGCCTATCCGCCGCAAATGCTGGATGCCCGTTCCTGGCAGCACATGATGAACGGGCTGGCCAATCACTTCGGCACCGACGCCTCGATCGACGACAGGCGCCGTACCGCCATCGCCGACTTCCTGGCGCGGAATTCCGGCGGCCGCAAGACCGGCCGCACGGTCGACGCCAAGGGCAATCCGCTGTTGCGCATCACCGAGACCGCACGCTTCGAAAGAAAGCATCGCGACGTCACCGCCGCCACCTGGAAGCGGGCCTCGATCAAGAGCCCGGCCAATTGCGCCGCCTGCCATGCCCAGGCGGCGGCTGGCGACTACAGCGAACGCTCCATCAGCATTCCGAAATGAGGACCGACATGCAAACCGATACCCAAGCCGTCCGCGTCTGGGACCTGCCGACCCGACTTTTCCACTGGTCGCTGGTGGCGAGCTTCGCCACCGCCTTTCTCACCGCGGAATCGGAAAAGCTGCGCGACGTCCATGTCCTTGCCGGTTACAGCCTGGCCGGGCTGATCGCCTTCCGCCTGCTGTGGGGCTTCGTCGGCGGCGCGCATGCGCGCTTTGCCGACTTCCTGCCGACACCGCGCAAAGTATTCGACTACCTCACTTCCCTGATGAACGGGGAGCCGCAACACTATGTTGGCCACAATCCCGCCGGCGCGGTCGCCATCTTCGCCCTGCTCGGCCTCGGCCTGGTCGCCGCAGCCAGCGGCTGGGCCGTGTACGAAGACATGGGCGGACATTTCATGGAGGAACTGCATGAAGTCGCGGCCAATGGCATGATGGCCGTCGTTGTTATCCACATTGCCGGCGTGATCGTCAGCAGTTGGCTACACCGCGAAAACCTGGTGAAGGCGATGGTCACGGGATGGAAGAACATCCGCAATGAGAATCCTGCTGGTTGAAGACGACGCTCTGCTCGGCGACGCGCTGCAGGCCGGCCTGAAACAGGCCGGCCACGCCGTCGACTGGGTTCGCGACGGGGTCAGCGCGGAAACCGCGCTGGCGGCCGAGGAGTACGCCGCCGCGGTGCTCGACCTCGGCCTGCCGCGCAAAGACGGCATTGACGTGCTGCGCGGCCTGCGCGCAAGGAAGCGCAGCCTGCCGGTGTTGATCCTGACCGCCCGCGATACGGTTGACGACCGCATCAGGGGTCTCGATGCCGGGGCCGACGACTACCTGGTGAAGCCCTTCGACCTCGGCGAACTCAACGCCCGCTTACGCGCCCTGCTGCGGCGAGCCGGCGGCCAGCCGGCGCCGGTGCTCGCCGCATCCGGGATCACGCTCGACCCGGCCACGCGCGCCGTGAGCTGCGCCGGCAAAACCGTTGAGCTTTCCGCCAGGGAGTACGCCTTGCTGCTGGCGCTGATGCAGCAGCCCGGACGCGCCCTGTCGCGGGCGCAACTGGAACAGCACCTCTACGCCTGGGGCGAGGAGATCGGCAGCAACGCGGTCGAGGTCTATATCCACCATCTGCGCCGCAAGCTCGGCGCCGATGCCATCCGCACCCTGCGCGGCATCGGCTACGTGGTGGCCAAGGATTCGCCGCCGTGAAATCTCTGCGCCTGCGCCTGGTGCTGCTGACCACTGCCGCGGTCGCCGTGGTCTGGCTGCTCACCGCTATCTTCACCTGGCGCTCGGCCTTGCACGAAATCGAGGAACTGCTCAACCACCCGCCCACGAGCGTCAGCCACATGCAAGAGGAAAGGGCGGAACTGGCCGGCGAAATCGCCGAACACCTGTTAATGCCGATGCTGGTTGCCCTGCCCGGCCTGGCGCTGGTGCTGGTGGTCGCCGTCGGCTTTTCGCTGCGCCCCTTGCGGCGGCTCACCGACGACCTGGCGACACGGGCACCGAACCGGCTGACGCCGATAGCCAGCACGGACACACCGCGCGAAATCGCGCCGCTGATCGGGCGCCTCAACGAACTCTTCGCCGGTATCGACCGCGCCCTGCAAAACGAGCGCCGCTTCACCGCCGACGCCTCGCACGAGCTGCGCACGCCGCTGGCGGCGCTCAAGGCCCAGGCCCAGGTGGCCCTCGCCGCCACCGACGAAACAACGCGGCGCCATGCGCTTGGCCAGATTCTGCTCGGCTGCGACCGCGCGACCCACCTGGTGACGCAAATGCTCACCCTGGCCCGGCTGGACGCCGACAGCGGACAGGCCATGCATGACATCGACTTGCGTCCGCTGGCCGAAGCAGTGCTTGCCGCCACCGCCGGCGAGGCCATCGCAAACGGTTGCGAACTTGCGCTGGCCGAAGGCAATGCGCGGGTGCGCGGCAATGCCGCGCTGCTGCAATCCCTGCTGCGCAACCTGATCGACAACGCACTGCGCCATGGCGGCGCCCGCCAGATCGAGATCGCCATCGCCCAGGCAGGCAAGGACGTCGTGCTGACGATCACGGATGATGGCCGGGGCATTCCCGCGTCCGAACGCGAGATCGTCACCCAACGCTTTCGCCGTGGCACCGGCGCCGACTCTTCGGATGCCGTCGCCGAGGGCGCGGCGGGCAGCGGCCTGGGCCTGTCCATCGTCGGTCGTATCGTCGAGCTCCATGGCGGCGGAATGAGCCTGGACGACAGCGACGGCGGCCACGGCCTGAGCGTGCGCATCCATTTGCCCGGCGTCAACTAAGCCGTCGCCACGGCGGCGGATAATCGCCGCATGAACTCCGCAGAAGCCGTCCGCGATGCCGCAACCCGGCGCCACTGGCACGCACTGCCCGCGACCGAGGCTCTGAACCACCATGGCGTGGAGCCCGATCACGGCCTGAGCGACGCCGAGGCTGCCGCGCGCCTGGCACGCCACGGCCCCAACCGCCCCACCCAGCAACCCGGTCCCGCCGCCTGGCAACGCTTCCTCGCACAACTGAGGGAACCGCTGGTGCTGGTGCTCATCGGCGCCGGCGTCGTCACCGCTTTGCTCGGCGAATGGGTGGACAGCTCGGTGATCTTTGGCGTGGTCATCGTCAACGCGGTGATCGGCTATTTGCAGGAAGGCAAGGCCGAGGCCGCTCTGGCGGCGCTGGCCCGCGCGGTCGCCACCGAAGTCACGGTGGTGCGCGGCGGAAAGCGCCAGCGCATGGACGCCGTGCATCTGGTGCCCGGTGACGTGGTCTGGCTGGCCGCCGGCGACAAGGTACCCGCCGATCTGCGCATCCTTCACGGCCGCCAACTGCGCACCGTCGAAGCGGCACTGACCGGCGAGGCGGCGCCAATCGACAAGCACCATGCCGAGCTGCCCCCCGACACGCTGCTCGCCGACCGTCGCAACATGGCCTATGCCGGCACCACCGTCGTCGCCGGCCAGGGCCATGGCCTGGTCATTGCCACGGCCGACGCCACCGAGACAGGCCGCATTTCCGGCCTGATTGCCAATGCGCCCGAGATTGCCACGCCGCTGACGCGGAAGATGGGCGAGTTCGCCGGCCTGCTGCTGTGGGTCATCCTCGGGCTTGCCGCGCTCACCTTCGCCATCGGCGTATTGCGCGGCGAAGGCTGGGTGCCGATGCTGATGGCCGCCGTCGCGCTGGCCGTCGGCGCGATTCCCGAAGGCCTGCCGGCAGCGATGAGCATCACCCTGGCCATCGGCGTCGGGCGCATGGCCAAACGCCGCGCCATCATCCGCCACCTGCCGGCGGTCGAAGCACTGGGCAGCACCACCGTCATCTGCTCGGACAAAACCGGCACGCTCACCGAGAACGCGATGACGGTCACCGAACTGTGGTGCGCCGGCAGCCGCGTCGGCGTCGAGGGCCACGGCTATGTCCCGGAGGGCCGCCTGAGTTGCGGCGAACCCGGCCCCGCGCTGCGCGAAACCGTGCTCGCGGCGGCGCTCTGCAATGACGCCGCGCTCCACCTGGAAAGTCGGCGCTTGCCGGCCCGCGAAGCGGCGTCCCCGGCAGACAAAGTTCGGCACGCCGGCGATCCCACCGAAGTCGCCCTGCTGGTGGTGGCGCGCAAGGCCGGGCTCGACGATTCCACGCTGCGCCACCTGTTTCCGCGCCGCGACGAACTGCCTTTCGATTCGGCGCGCCAGACCATGGCCACGCTGCACGATATCGAGGGGCAGTCGATGCTGTATGCCAAGGGCGCCATCGAAAAGATCCTGCCGGCCTGCTCGGCGCTGCTGGCCAGCGACGGCGCCGAACTTCCGCTCGATGCCGCCGGCCGCGCGCTGATCGCGGCGGCGGCGGCGGACATGGCGGCGCGCGGACTGCGGGTACTGGCCCTGGCGCGGCGTCGCCACACCGGCGATGAGCTGAGCGACGCCGCACTCGAAGAAGGCCTGGTATTCCTCGGGCTTGCGGCAATGATGGACCCGCCGCGCAAACAGGCGATAGCGGCGGTGCGCACCTGCCATGCTGCTGGCATCGCGGTGAAGATGATCACCGGCGACCACGCCGAGACAGCGCGCGCCATCGCGCTCCAGATCGGCATCATCAAGGACGCCGGCACGACCGAGGTCCTGACCGGTCGCGACCTGGCTTTGCTCGACGACGCGGCATTGCAGGACGGCGCGGCCCGCGTCAATGTGTTCGCCCGCGTCGAACCGGAGCAGAAGCTGCGCCTGGTGCGCGCGCTGCAGGCGCGGGGCGAGGTGGTGGCGATGACCGGTGACGGCGTCAATGACGCGCCCGCGCTGAAGCAGGCCGACATCGGCATCGCCATGGGCCTGGGCGGCACCGACGTGGCCAAGGAGGCCGCGGCGATGGTGTTGACCGACGACAACTTCGCCACCATCGAGGCGGCGGTCGAGGAAGGCCGCGGCATCTACGACAATCTGGTCAAGTTCATCGCCTGGACGCTGCCCACCAACTTCGGCGAGGGCCTGGTGATCCTGGCCGCGATCATCGCCGGCCTGACGCTGCCGATCACCCCCTTGCAGATCCTCTGGATCAACATGACCACCGCCGTGCTGCTCGGCCTGCCGCTGGCCTTCGAACCGGCCGAGCGCGGCATCATGCGACGCCTGCCGCGCGCACCCGGAGCGCCGGTGCTCGACGGCGCACTGGTCCGACGCATCGTCCTGGTCGGCGTGCTGATGCTGGCTGGATCCTTCGGCATGTTCCTGCTGGCGATCGATCGAGGACAGGCCATGGCGGAGGCGCGAACCATCGCCATGAACGTCTTCGTCGCGATCGAGATCGTCTATCTGTTCAGTTGCCGCTCGCTACGCTTGCCCGTGACCGCCATGTCGCCCTTCGCCAACCCCTGGGTCTGGGTCGGCGCCGGGTTGCAGGCCTTGCTGCAGTTGGCAATCACGTATTGGTCGCCGCTCAATCTGGCCTTCGCCACATCGCCCATCACCGGCCGCGCCTGGGCTGAGATCGGTGCCATTGCGCTGGTCGCGCTGTGCATCGTTGAAATCGACAAGTGGCTGCAGAACCAGGGTGATCACACCCACCGCCGCGCGCCGGAACATTCAGTTTGAGGGAGGATTCCCGATGGAAAGCCGCCGACACCTCTTCTGCGTACTGGCATTCTGGCTGGCGCTCGGCTCCGGATCGGTTGCGGCGCAGGCGCCATATCCCGAGGCCAACACCCCCGTGGCGGTCCGCGTCGACATCCAGGACGACACCGTTCGCATCTACGCCGAATCCCTGGTTCAGGCATCGATGCGTGAGGTATGGGACGTACTGACCGACTTCGAAAACCTCTCGCGCTTTGTTTCCAATATTGCGTCGAGCAAGCTGTTGTCACGCAACGGCAATGTCCTGCGCATCGCGCAAACCGGCAAGGTCGGCTTCGGTCCCTTCACCTTCGAATTTCAATCGACCCGCGACATGACGCTGACGCCCATTGAAAAATTCGAGTCGCGCATGGTCGAGGGCAACATGAAGCGCTATCACGGAGCGACCCGGCTGGAAGCCGCCGGCGAGGGCGCGACGCGCATCCTGTTCCAGTCGGAAGGCGTTCCCGATACCATCCTGCCGCTCGGCCTGATGCGCTCGACCATCGAGTCGGAAACCCGGGAACACTATCTGGAGATCGCCCGCGAGGTGCTGCGTCGAAAAGCCGCCGCGACGGCGCGTTGAGCGGTGCGCCGGCCTACTTCCACAACTCCAGCTTCTCGCCGCGCTCCTTGATGCCGTCGGCCTTGTGTTGCAGGAAGCGCTGGAACTCCGGCTCCTTGCGGTAGGCCCCGCTGCCGACATACTCGAAGGATGAGGCGAAATGGAAGGGCCGCAGGTAGGCTTCCAGGCGGAATACCTCCTTGCCGGTGTCATCGAAGAACAGCACGCTGGGCGTGTAGCCGACCTTCAATTCACGGCCCCAGGCTTCCGCCGTGGTGGCGCGGCCGTCGGGAGTGGTCAGCGGGTCCCTGGCGGACAGGGCAAAGCGCGCGATGTCGAAGCGCGACATTGCCGCCCGGGTCGCCTCGCGCGTGAAGCCCTCCCTGTGCAACTCGTCGCAGGGCGCGCAGCGGCGTGATTCGAACAGCACCGCCAGCGGCTTGCCGCCCGCTTTGCGGCGCAAGTCGTGGGGCGGCTTCATGAAAAAGGCCTGCTCGTTGAGCGTGGCGCTGGCACCGGTCTGCGGCACCGACTTCATGTACTCGGCAAAGCCCAGCTTGCCTTCCAGGCGCTGCGCGGAATAGTCAAGCGCGGCGGAGAAGCGATGCGGCGGGTAATAGCCGTTGATGCGGGCGATGGTATTGCCCTTCTCGTCCAGCAACAGGAGGGTTGGCGTGAACTGCACCTTGAGGAATTTGGCGAACTCCTTTTCCCGGCGCAGCTTGCCATCGAACCAGGTCACCTCGCGATCGCCGAAGAGATCGAAGCCGATGGCGACGAAGTGCTTTGCCAGCTTGTCGGTGATGGCTTTCTGCGTGAAGCTGGTCTGCATCAACTCCTTGCAATACGGGCAGCCCTGCTGGCCGAAATAGAGCAGCAGGCGTTTTCCCGATTTGGCCGCCTGCGCCGCGTCGTCCGGCAGATCGAGGAATGTTTCGGTGAAGGCCGGCGGCAGGATCTCGTCACCGATCTGGGCAAGAGTCGGCGCCGGCGACACGGCGATCAACAACGCCAGGATGGCCAGCACACGGCGCATCTCAGCCCTCGACGATCACCAAGTGCACGCGGTAGGGCCCATGCGCGCCGAGCACGATGGTCTGCTCGATGTCGCCGGTGCGCGACGGGCCGGAAATGAAATTCACCGCGCGCGGCAGGCTGCCGAGTTCGTCGCGTGCCAGGTTCCAGGCGTCTTCCATGTAGGCCACGATGCGCGCGGCGCGCACCACGGCGATGTGCGTTTCCGGCAGCAGGCTGACGGCCGCCGGCGTATCGGGCGAGGAAGTCATCATCAGCGTGCCGGTCTCGGCCACGGCGCAGAAGCAGCCGGTGATGCCGACCAGATCGGCGTCGCGCGCGCCGCGCGCTTCCACGCTCAGGCCGGCACCGGCCCAGTCGAGCGCGCCGAGCGAAGCCCAGGCCACGGCCGTGGTCGGCAGACTCATCGCGGCCAGGTATTTCGCGATCGCCGCCGGCACCTCGGCCTCGGTGGCGACGATTTCCACCGTACTCGATGCCTGCTCCGACTTGACGCGGAAGCGCTCCAGCAGGGCCCGCGGCTCGCTGGCAACTGCCGGCTGCGGCCCGGGATTGCGGTTGGCCAGGGCGGCTGCCATCACCTCGCGCGCCGTCGCGGCATTGCCGGCATTGCGATGCAGCGAGGCGCGGACGCGGCCGAGGATGTCTTCGCGGGAACTCATGCTGCCTCCTTCGCGGATTTCTGTCGCGCGGCGTAAAGCTCGCGAAAGGTCTTGCCCTGCGGTGCGGGGAAATCGCGGCCATTGGTCCATTCCTGCGCGGCGGGCAGCAGGCGAATGCTCTTGTCCTCGCCGGCCAGCCACTTCAGGTAGCGCGCGCCGACGCGGGCGCCCAGCCCGTACAAGGCCGGGCGCTGCGCCACCCAGGCCCAGACGCGCAGGCCGATGCGTTCGACAAGCGGGCGCAGGCCGGCATCGGTCTGCTTCTCGCGCAACTTGCGCAAGAGCTCGGGCAGGGGAATCTTCACCGGGCAAACAACGCCGCACTGGTTGCACAGCGTTGCCGCGTGCGGCAGGTCGATCGCGTTCTCGATGCCGGCATACAGCGGCGTCAGCACCGAACCCATCGGCCCCGGATAGACCCAGCCATAGGCATGGCCGCCGATGGTCTGGTACACCGGGCAGTGGTTCATGCAGGCGCCGCAGCGGATGCAGCGCAGCATCTCGTGGAACTCGCCGCCGACCACGTCGGCGCGCCCGGCATCGACCAGGATGAAGTAGAGATGCTCCGGCCCGTCATGCTCTTCGGGCTTCTTGACGCCGGTGAGGATGGAAAAATAATTCGAGATCGACTGCCCGGTGGCCGAGCGCGGCAAGAGGCGCATCAGGGTCGACAAGTCCTCCAGCGTCGGGATCACCTTCTCGATGCCGGTGATCACCACATGCACGCGGGGCAGCGTGGTCACCATGCGGCCATTGCCCTCGTTGGTGACCAGCGCCACCGAGCCGGTTTCGGCGACGAGGAAGTTGCCGCCCGAGAGGCCCATCTCGGCCGTCAGGAAATGCCCGCGCAGCACCTCGCGCGCCTCGCGCGTCAGCGCCGGGATCTCGGTCTTGCGCGGCGTGCCATGCACCTTGTGAAAGAGATCGGCGACCTCATCGAGACTCTTGTGTACCGCCGGCGCAATGATGTGGCTGGGCGGCTCGTTGTTATCCACCTGCAGGATGTACTCGCCGAGGTCGGTTTCGACCGGCTGGATGCCGGCGGCTTCCAGCGCCTGGTTGAGCCCGGCTTCTTCCGACAACATCGACTTCGACTTGGTGACCTTGGTCACGCCGTGCTTGCGGGCGATCTCGGTCACCAGGCGGCAGACCTCGGCGCCGTCCTTTGCCCACATCACCTTGGCTCCAGTTTCCTGCGCCCTGGTTTCGAAACGTTCCAGCCAAAGGTCGAGGTTGTCGATCACCTTGTTGCGGATCGCGGCAGCCGCGTCCCGCGTGCCTTCGAAGTCGTCGATCTCCTTGATCGCCTCGGCGCGCTTGGTCACGAACTTGCCTTTGGCATTTTTCAGGTTGCCCTGCAGCACCACGTTGGCCAGCGAGGCCTCGGCGTTGGCCTTGAAGCGCATGGATTTGATTTCCATGTTTCAGACCCTCCCGGCCAGCACTTCGGCCACGTGCAGTACCTGCGTGGTCTCGTCACCCATGCGCCGAAGCTTGCCCTCGATGTTGAGCAGGCAGCCAAGGTCGCCGCCGACCACGGCCGGCGCGCCGCTGGCATGGATGAAATCGCACTTGCGTTCGGCAATCGCCGCCGAGACTTCACCGAACTTGACCGAGAAGGTGCCGCCGAAACCGCAGCACTCCTCGCAGCCGTTCATTTCCTTGAGCTGGACGCCCTTCATTTTCGCCAGCAGCGCGCGCGGCTGCGCCTTGATGCCCAGGCTGCGCAGGCCGCTGCAGGAGTCGTGATAGGTCACGGTGCCTTCGTAGTCGCCGGGCACGCTGTCGACCTTGAGCACGTTGGCGAGAAAGTCCGTCAGCTCGTAAGTGCGCGCCGCCATCGCCGTGGCGCGGTCACGCCAATCGGGTTCCCCGGCAAACATGGACTGGTATTCCGTGCGGATATGGTCTCCGCAGGAGCCCGATGGCACGACGATGTAGTCGAAGCCCTCGAACTCGGCGATGGTCTTCTTCGCCAGTGCTTCGGCTCCGGCCCTGTCGCCGGAGTTCCAGGCCGGCTGGCCGCAGCAGGTCTGGGTGTCGGGCACGATCACTTCGCAGCCGGCGGTCTCCAGCAGTTTCAGGGCGGCGAAGCCGATGCGCGGGCGCATCAGGTCTACCAGACAGGTGACAAAAAGACCGACGCGCTTGTTTGCCAAGGGCTCTCTCCGTATGTGTATGTCGTTGTTGCCAGCACCCGAAGGGAAGGCCCGGGCATGCAAAGCAATTCGGCGCCGGGCGGTGCGGCGCGGTTTGCTATAGTATCCGAAGTCCCCTACCCGCGAAGAGTTTGCCGTGGCGCAAAACCCCGCGGATGCCGCGCCCGAAGCGCGCAGCGGCATCCAGGTCATCGAGCGCATGATGAAGCTGCTTGATGTCCTTTCCTACCATCCCGATCCGGTCAGCCTCAAACAGTTGGCGCTGGAGACCGGCCTGCACCCGTCGACCGCACATCGCATCTTGGCGGCAATGGCGACATCCGGCTTCGTCGAACGTGCCGAGGCGGGAAGCTACCGCCTGGGCATTCGTCTGCTCGAACTGGGCAACGTGGTCAAGTCGCGCATCAGCATCCGCGCCGCGGCGATGCCGCTGATGCAGCGCCTGCACCAGCAACTCGGCGAGAGCGTCAACCTCGGCGTGCGCCAGGGTGACGAAATCGTCTATGTCGAGCGCACCTCCAGCGGACGCTCGTCGATCCGCGTGGTGCATTTGGTCGGCGCGCGCGCGCCGCTCCACGTCACGGCGGTGGGCAAGCTCTATCTGGCCGACGAAAGCCCGCAGCAACTTCGCGACTACGCCAGGCGCACCGGCCTGCCCGGCTTCACGCCGACCTCGCTGACGACGATCGCCGCCCTGGAGCGCGAGGTCGAGCGCGCACGCCGCCATGGCATCGCCTTCGACAACGAGGAAATCGAGCCCGGCCTGCGCTGCATCGCCGCCGGGGTCCGCGACGACAGCGGCGAACTGGTCGCCGGCCTGTCGGTATCCGCCCCGGTCGAGCGCCACAGCCCGGACTGGGCCGCCATGGTCAAGGAAACCGCGGAGGCCATATCGCTGGCCATCGGCTACCAGCCGCCCAAAGCGGCTGCCAAATAGGCCATTGCACGCATTGACCCGAAGGCCGGCAATCTATATACTGCGCGGTTCTTTGCGTCATCCCATTTGGAGTTTCCCATCATGTATGCGGTCATAAAAACCGGCGGCAAGCAATATCGCGTTGCTGCAGGCGAAAAAATCAAGATAGAACAGATACCGGCTGATGTGGGCACTGAAATCACTCTTGACCAGGTCCTCATGGTCGGCGAGGGCGAATCGGTCAAGATCGGTTCCCCCATGCTCGCCGGTGCCAAGGTCACGGCGAAAGTGCTTGCTCAGGGCCGTCATCCCAAGGTCACCATTTTCAAGATGCGCCGTCGCAAGCACTACCAGAAGCATCAAGGCCATCGCCAGAACTTCACCGAAATCGAGATCAGCGGCATCGCCGCCTGAGCCCGACGAAAGCATCAGGAGCTAAACCATGGCACACAAAAAAGCAGGCGGCAGTTCACGTAACGGCCGCGATTCGGAATCGAAACGCCTGGGCGTCAAGAGCTACGGCGGCGAGCTGATTTCCGCCGGCAGCATCATCGTGCGTCAGCGCGGCACCGAGTTCCATCCCGGCGACAACGTCGGCATGGGCAAGGACCACACGTTGTTCGCCAAGATCGAAGGCACCGTGCAGTTCGCCATCAAGGGCCCGGCCAAGCGTCGCACCGTCAGCATCGTTCCGGCCACGGCCTGAATCTCACCCTTCCGCGCCGAAAGCCCTATCGGCTCGATAGGGCTTTCGCGTTTCTGGCCCCGGAAAAATCATGAAATTCTTCGACGAAGCACGCATCGAGGTTCTCGCCGGCGACGGCGGCAACGGCTGCGCCTCGTTTCGCCGCGAGAAGTACATTCCCCTGGGCGGGCCGGACGGCGGCGATGGCGGCAAGGGCGCCAGCATCTGGGCCATCGCCGACCGCAACCTCAACACCCTGATCGACTTCCGCTACACCCGCGTCTTCCGCAGCCAGAAGGGCGAGCACGGGCGCGGCTCGGACTGCTACGGCAAGGGTGGCGAGGACATGGAGCTGCACATGCCGGTGGGCACCGTGATCACCGACATCGACAGCGGCGAAGTCATTGCCGATCTGGACAAGGACGGCAAGCGCGTGCTGATCGCCAAGGGCGGCAACGGCGGGCTGGGCAACATCCACTTCAAGTCCAGCACCAACCGGGCGCCCAGGCAATCGACTCCGGGCACGCCGGGCGAGCAGCGCAACCTGCAGCTCGAACTCAAGGTATTGGCCGACGTCGGCCTGCTCGGTTTGCCCAACGCCGGCAAATCCACCTTCATCCGCGCCGTGTCGGCGGCCAAACCCAAGGTGGCGGACTATCCCTTCACCACGCTGTATCCGAATCTCGGCGTGGTTCGGGTCGGTGACAACCGCAGCTTCGTCATCGCCGACATCCCCGGCCTGATCGAGGGCGCCGCCGAAGGCGCCGGTCTCGGCCATCGCTTCCTCAAGCACCTGCAGCGCACCGGGCTCTTGCTGCATCTGGTCGACATCTCGCCCTTCGACCCCGAGGCCGACCCGGCGAAGGATGCCAAGGCCATCCTCAAGGAGCTCAGGAAGTATGACGATGCGCTGTACAGGAAGCCGCGCTGGCTGCTGATCAACAAGATCGACCTGGTGCCCGAAGACGAGTGCGATGCGCGGATCGCCGCCCTGGTCAAGAGCTACAAGCCAAAAAAGCATTTCGTGATTTCCGCCATCTCGGGCGAAGGCTGCCGCGAGGTAACTTATGCCGTGATGGATCACCTGGAGCAGTTGAGGAAGCATGAGAAGGCAGATCGCTGAGGCGAAGCGCCTCGTCGTCAAGGTCGGCAGCGCGCTGGTCACCAACAACGGCCAGGGGCTCGACCAGGCTTTCATTGCCGATTGCGCACGCCAGATCGCCGCACTGCACGATGAGGGCCGCCAGGTACTGCTGGTCTCCTCCGGCGCCATCGCCGCCGGCATGCAGCGCCTGGGCTGGACAGCGAGGCCCCACGCCATGCATGAGCTGCAGGCGGCCGCAGCCGTGGGCCAGATGGGGCTGGCACAGGCCTATGAGACAACCTTCCTCGACCATGGCCTGAAAGCCGCGCAGATCCTGCTGACCCATGAGGATCTGGCCGACCGGACGCGTTACCTTAATGCCCGCTCGACGCTGCAAACCCTGCTCGATCTTGGCGTGGTGCCGATCATCAACGAGAACGACACCGTCGTTACCGACGAGATCAAGTTCGGCGACAACGATACCCTGGGCGCGCTGGTCGCCAATCTGGTGGAAGCCGAGGCGCTGGTGATCCTGACCGACCAGAAAGGCCTTTACAGCGCCGACCCGCGCCGCGATCCCAGGGCGATACTGATCAGCGAAGGTCGTGCCGATGATCGCGACTTTGAAGCCATGGCCGGCGGTGCCGGCAGCGGCATCAGCAAGGGCGGCATGATCACCAAGGTCCGCGCCGCCCAGCGGGCGGCGCGCAGTGGCGCCCATACGCTGATCGTCAGCGGGCGCGAGCGGGACTCGCTGCTAGCCGCAGCGCACGGCGCGGATATCGGCACCCTGCTCTATGCCGTCGAATCGCCGCTTGCCGCCCGCAAACAGTGGCTGGCAGACCACCTGCAACTGGCCGGATCGCTGACGCTGGACGCCGGTGCGGTTCAGGCGCTGGCTGCCGGGCGCAGCCTGCTGGCGGTGGGCGTTACCAGCGTGGGGGGAGACTTCCAGCGCGGTGCCGCGATCGCCTGTCGTGCACCTGACGGTCGCGAAATCGCCCGCGGCCTTATCAACTATTCAAGTTCCGAAGCACGGCGCATCGCCGGCCATGGCACGCAGGACATCGAGGCCCTGCTCGGCTATATCGACAGTGCCGAACTCATTCACCGAGACAATTTGATCCTGCTTTAGCCCTGAAGATGGATGCACACAGCTTGCCGGTGCTCCAATTCTGCAGGCGAAAAAAAGCCACCCCGAGGGGTGGCTTTTTAGCTTCCAACCAACATCGGCACTAGGCCGACACGGGATTAGAAGGAGTGACGCAGGCCCAGCGCGGTACGGGTGAACTTGCCCGTGCCGGAACCGGTGGCGGCGGACTTGTCGTTGTCGCCGCTTTCCCAGCGCACATAGGCGGTGGTGCGCTTGCTCATCGAGTAATCGAGACCCAGAGCGTTCAGGTCGCGATCCTGGTTGGCCACAAGTTTGTCGTCAGCCTTCAGAACATTGGCCATCACAGCCAGCGTCGGCGTGGCTTGCCACTTGCCGGCAACGTTCCAGGAACGGGAATCGACGGTGCGAGCCGGCGCCACATTGTTCTTGGAAGAAGTCCAGCCGGCCATCAGCGTGAAGGTGCCGAAGGTGTAGTTCGCGCCAAGCAGGTTGTGGGTGGTGTTCGCAGCGCCGAGCGTCAGACTTTGGATATTGCTCATGACGCTGGAGTTCGTATAGGACACGTTCAGCGGGCCGTTGTTGTAGTTCAGACCCATCTGGACTTGGCCGTCAGCATCACCAGCGGCATTGGCACCCGAGTTGGGTGAACGATAGATCAGGCCAGCGCTGAAACCGGACCAGGTCGGGGTATCGTAGCGAATCGAGTTGTTGGCACGGATATCACGCACGCCAGCGGTATTCGCGCCGAGAGCGACAAATGCCGGAGCGCCAATAACGTTAGCACCAGCCAGACGGCCGAAGGCGCCGGAGTAGCCGCCACCCATGCCGACGCCGAAAGGCTGCGAGGTCAGGGCCGAGGTCAGGGCGAAGTTGTTCATGAAGCCCAAGGAGACCTTACCGAAATTACCCGAGACCCAGAGGTAGTTCTGGCTGTTCCACACCGCAGTGGTACCAGCAGCAGCACCACCAGCCGGGGCAGCAGCAGCGCCGGCAAGCTGATTGGAGCCAGCGGCCGGATCGGTTTCCAGCCACAGGCCGGCCTTCATGCCACCACCCAAGTCCTCGTTCACGACGAGCGTGAAGTTGGTGGTGGCGGAGTTGGAAGCCGAGCCCCAACGGTTGGTCTTGGTGGTCACGCCAGCGGTTTCAGCCGAGAAGTTCTGGTAGCCGGTGTCGAACAGGCCCTGGATGACAACATTGGTCTGAGCGAAGGCGGCGCTGGAAAGGCCAGCGATTGCCAGGGCGATGATTTTCTTTTGCATAGATTTCTCCAAAAAGAGAGTTGGTTTTTTACAGTTTGCAATGACACCACGTGGTCGGTCACTGCTCGCTGCCACTGCCCGAAACCGGGAAGCTGGAAGGATTTTGCTTTAGGCGCCGCCAGCGGACAATCACGATGCTGCTTTTAACCGCGCTAAAGACATATTTTGTGGTTTTCGCACAACAGGTTTTGCCGCGTCGCCAACGCTCCGGTCGCGAAAGGCTTCGTCCGCATCAGCGAAGGACTGGCCGGTCCGCAGATGCACGTGCTTCGCGGTTCCCGTCGTCGCCGGCAAGACGTGGTCTAAGAAGCGCTTACAAAGATATGACAGGACGTGAAACAAAGACGCCCCATCCGGTTAAACCGGAAGGGGCGTTTTGGGAGGGATAGTCTGGCGTTGACCTACTTTCTCACACGGTGAAGTGCAATATCATCGGCGCGGTCTCGTTTCACGGTCCTGTTCGGGATGGGAAGGGGTGGGGCCAAGACGCTATGGACACCAGACTGAAAGGGGTGGGATCGAGAGGAGGGAGTCCTGGCGATCCGCTGGAAGAAGTAAAGGGGTGGGTTGTGATGCGTAAGGTTGATGCTGCAGGAGCGTAAGTGATTACGCTCACTGTTATAGGGTCAAGCCGCACGGGCAATTAGTATCAGTTAGCTTAACGCATTACTGCGCTTCCACACCTGACCTATCAACGTCCTGGTCTTGGACGACCCTTCAGGGGAGTTGAACTCCCGGGAAATCTCATCTTGAGGCGAGTTTCACGCTTAGATGCTTTCAGCGTTTATCTCTTCCGAACTTAGCTACCCGGCGATGCCACTGGCGTGACAACCGGTACACCAGAGGTTCGTCCACTCCGGTCCTCTCGTACTAGGAGCAGGCCCCCTCAAATTTCCAGCGCCCACGGCAGATAGGGGACCAAACTGTCTCACGACGTTTTAAACCCAGCTCACGTACCACTTTAAATGGCGAACAGCCATACCCTTGGGACCGGCTACAGCCCCAGGATGTGATGAGCCGACATCGAGGTGCCAAACTCCGCCGTCGATATGAACTCTTGGGCGGAATCAGCCTGTTATCCCCAGAGTACCTTTTATCCGTTGAGCGATGGCCCTTCCATACAGAACCACCGGATCACTATGACCTGCTTTCGCACCTGCTCGTCTTGTGGGACTCGCAGTCAAGCCTTCTTTTGCCATTGCACTATGAGCACGATGTCCGACCGTGCTTAGAAGACCTTCGTACTCCTCCGTTACACTTTGGGAGGAGACCGCCCCAGTCAAACTGCCTGCCATGCACGGTCCCCGATCCGGATTCACGGACCAAGGTTAGAACCTCAACGACACCAGGGTGGTATTTCAACGTCGGCTCCGCGCGATCTGGCGACCACGCCTCACAGCCTCCCACCTATCCTACACAAGTCCCGTCAAAGTCCAATGCAAAGCTACAGTAAAGGTTCATGGGGTCTTTCCGTCTAGCCGCGGGGAGATTGCATCTTCACAAACATTTCAACTTCGCTGAGTCTCAGGAGGAGACAGTGTGGCCATCATTACGCCATTCGTGCAGGTCGGAACTTACCCGACAAGGAATTTCGCTACCTTAGGACCGTTATAGTTACGGCCGCCGTTTACCGGGGCTTCGATCAAGAGCTTGCACCCCATCACTTAACCTTCCGGCACCGGGCAGGCGTCACACCCTATACGTCGGCTTTCGCCTTTGCAGAGTGCTGTGTTTTTATTAAACAGTTGCAGCCACCGATTCTCTGCGACCCCATCACGCTCCACCCGCAGGGGCTTCACGCTACCGGGGCATACCTTCTCCCGAAGTTACGGTATCAATTTGCCGAGTTCCTTCTCCTGAGTTCTCTCAAGCGCCTTAGAATTTTCATCCTGCCCACCTGTGTCGGTTTGCGGTACGGTCAATCTGTAACTGAAGCTTAGAGGCTTTTCCTGGAAGCTGGGTATCACTCACTTCAGATCCGAAGATCCTCGTCATCACGCCTCGACTAAGCCGCACGGATTTGCCTATGCAGCACGCCTACACGCTTAAACCACCTATTCCAACAGATGGCTGAGCTAACCTTCTCCGTCCCCCCATCGCATTACAGATCGGTACGGGAATATTGACCCGTTTCCCATCGACTACGCCTTTCGGCCTCGCCTTAGGGGCCGACTCACCCTGCGCCGATGAACGTTGCGCAGGAAACCTTGGGCTTTCGGCGAGCGTGCTTTTCACACGCTTTATCGCTACTCATGTCAGCATTCGCACTTCTGATATCTCCAGCAAGGGTTACCCCTCACCTTCGCAGACCTACAGAACGCTCCCCTACCATATGTGTGTTCCCTTTAACTCACTCAACCCTCAACTCGAATTGGGGGGCCCCTCCCCCCCCCCCCCCCTTGTCCGCTTGCGCCTCGAATGACCTAAAGTGGCACACATATCCGCAGCTTCGGTGCATGGTTTGAGCCCCGTTACATCTTCCGCGCAGGACGACTCGATCAGTGAGCTATTACGCTTTCTTTGAAGGATGGCTGCTTCTAAGCCAACTTCCTGACTGTCTATGCCTTCCCACTTCGTTTTCCACTTAACCATGGCTTGGGGACCTTAGCTGGCGGTCTGGGTTGTTTCCCTCTTGACAATGGACGTTAGCACCCACTGTCTGTCTCCCATGATCGCACTCACCGGTATTCGGAGTTTGCTATGGCGGAGTAGATCGCAATGACCCCTCCAACCATTACAGTGCTCTACCCCCGGTGGTGATACATGAGGCGCTACCTAAATAGCTTTCGGGGAGAACCAGCTATTTCCAGATTTGTTTAGCCTTTCACCCCTATCCACAGCTCATCCCCTAACTTTTCAACGTTAGTGGGTTCGGACCTCCAGTACCTGTTACGGCACCTTCATCCTGGCCATGGATAGATCATCTGGTTTCGGTCTCGCCCAGCAACTGAATCGCCCTATTCAGACTCGCTTTCGCTACGCCTCCCCTATTCGGTTAAGCTCGCTACTGAACGTAAGTCGCTGACCCATTATACAAAAGGTACGCAGTCACCCCATTGCTGAGGCTCCCACTGTTTGTATGCATGCGGTTTCAGGATCTATTTCACTCCCCTCCCGGGGTTCTTTTCGCCTTTCCCTCACGGTACTGGTTCACTATCGGTCGATTACGAGTATTTAGCCTTGGAGGATGGTCCCCCCATCTTCAGACAGGATTTCACGTGTCCCGCCCTACTTGTCGCAAGCTCAGTCTCGCTAATCTGTTTTCGCGTACGGGGCTATCACCCACTACGGCCGCACTTTCCAGAGCGTTCCACTAACAGACTAGTTATCTCTTGCAGGCTGGTCCCTGTTCGCTCGCCACTACTTAGGGAATCTCGGTTGATTTCTATTCCTCCGGCTACTTAGATGTTTCAGTTCGCCGGGTTCGCCACCTCAGACCTATGTATTCAGTCTGGGTTACCCCTTGCGGGGTGGGTTTCCCCATTCGGACATCTGCGGATCAAAGCTTGTTTGCCAGCTCCCCGCAGCTTTTCGCAGGCTACAACGTCCTTCATCGCCTGTAATCGCCAAGGCATCCACCACATGCACTTAGTCACTTGACCCTATAACAGTGAGCTCCGGTTCCCCGAAACCCCCTCCTACAGGAGCAACCATTACGTTTTCTGCCCCCTCGCGCCGGTTCAAGGACGAGAAGGCTGAAGATACAATCACAACCCATGCGCCCTCCATTCCTGAAGGACGCATTCTTTACTTCTTCCAAATTTTTAAAGATCCAACAGCCTGTGTGATTCACAAGAATCACGAATCAATCCTCACCTCACGTGAGCCTTGATTCCTGAACCCTGCGCTTCCACCCCAACGGTCGCGTGGTGGAGGATGACGGGATCGAACCGACGACCCCCTGCTTGCAAAGCAGGTGCTCTCCCAGCTGAGCTAATCCCCCCCGTTGATCACCGCAAATGTTTGCGAGAACCAAGCAGGGCAAGGCGGAGCATCGCGCCGCCTACGCCTTGTAGGCAAGCGATGCGACAACGCCGCCATGCGCCGGTTATCGCGAACATTTGGTGGGTCTGGATGGGTTCGAACCATCGACCCCCGCCTTATCAAGACGGTGCTCTAACCAGCTGAGCTACAGACCCGCTGTCTGGCTTAACAACCGATAGGTTGTAGGTGCTTGCTTTGCTCGCTCTAGAAAGGAGGTGATCCAGCCGCACCTTCCGATACGGCTACCTTGTTACGACTTCACCCCAGTCATGAATCCCACCGTGGTAAGCGCCCCCTTGCGGTTAGACTACCTACTTCTGGTGGAACCCACTCCCATGGTGTGACGGGCGGTGTGTACAAGACCCGGGAACGTATTCACCGTGACATGCTGATCCACGATTACTAGCGATTCCGACTTCACGCAGTCGAGTTGCAGACTGCGATCCGGACTACGATCGGCTTTGTGGGATTGGCTCCCCCTCGCGGGTTGGCAACCCTCTGTACCGACCATTGTATGACGTGTGAAGCCCTACCCATAAGGGCCATGAGGACTTGACGTCATCCCCACCTTCCTCCGGTTTGTCACCGGCAGTCTCATTAAAGTGCCCAACTCAATGATGGCAATTAATGACAAGGGTTGCGCTCGTTGCGGGACTTAACCCAACATCTCACGACACGAGCTGACGACAGCCATGCAGCACCTGTGTTCAGGCTCCCTTTCGGGCACATCCACCTCTCAGCGGACTTCCTGACATGTCAAGGGTAGGTAAGGTTTTTCGCGTTGCATCGAATTAATCCACATCATCCACCGCTTGTGCGGGTCCCCGTCAATTCCTTTGAGTTTTAATCTTGCGACCGTACTCCCCAGGCGGCGAACTTCACGCGTTAGCTGCGGTACTAAGAAAGTCTCCTTCCCCAACACCTAGTTCGCATCGTTTAGGGCGTGGACTACCAGGGTATCTAATCCTGTTTGCTCCCCACGCTTTCGTGCATGAGCGTCAGTGTTGACCCAGGGGGCTGCCTTCGCCATCGGTGTTCCTCCACATCTCTACGCATTTCACTGCTACACGTGGAATTCCACCCCCCTCTGCCACACTCGAGTCCCACAGTCACAAACGCAGTTCCCAGGTTAAGCCCGGGGATTTCACATCTGTCTTATGGAACCGCCTGCGCACGCTTTACGCCCAGTAATTCCGATTAACGCTCGCACCCTACGTATTACCGCGGCTGCTGGCACGTAGTTAGCCGGTGCTTCTTCTTCAGGTACCGTCAGTGACAGGCTATGTTAGAGCCCGCCGTTTCGTTCCTGCCGAAAGAGCTTTACAACCCGAAGGCCTTCTTCACTCACGCGGAATGGCTGGATCAGGGTTGCCCCCATTGTCCAAAATTCCCCACTGCTGCCTCCCGTAGGAGTCTGGACCGTGTCTCAGTTCCAGTGTGGCGGGTCGTCCTCTCAGACCCGCTACGGATCGTCGCCTTGGTGGGCCTTTACCCCACCAACTAGCTAATCCGATATCGGCCGCTCCAATAACGCGAGGTCTTGCGATCCCCCGCTTTCCCCCTCAGGGCGTATGCGGTATTAGCTACCCTTTCGGGTAGTTATCCCCCATTACTGGGTACGTTCCGATATGTTACTCACCCGTTCGCCGCTCGCCGCCAGGGTTGCCCCCGCGCTGCCGCTCGACTTGCATGTGTAAAGCATTCCGCCAGCGTTCAATCTGAGCCAGGATCAAACTCTTCAGTTCAATCTGTCTTTAAAACTCACTCAAACGAATCTCAGAGGTCAAACGTTTCCATTTAACCTTTCTTACTTTCGTGCAAGTGTTTGCTTCTCATTACCTTTGCTTACGAGCAGCAGCAGATCAAAGCTTTTCAGCTCCAACCGAGATCAACCTTCCGGCCAACCCCGCAGCAAAGCCTTCGATTTCGGCCCCACCACTCACCACTACCCCAGCTCCGCAAACACCTACACCTATCGGCTGTTTGGTTTTTAAAGATCACGCTACCAACTCTCGGTCAGCAGCAAAGAGGGGCGCATTATACGGATCGCCCAGACCCGGTCAACTGCATGACGAAAAAAATTTTGCGGTGCGTCAGACGATGGTGACGCGGGCAAACTTCCGCTTGCCCACCTGCATCACGACACACTCGCCGGCGGCAAGCGCCGTGCTGCCATCGCCGACTCTTTCGCCGTTGATGCGAACGCCGCCGCCGTTGATCATGCGCTGCGCCTCGGAGGTGCTTGCGGTCAATCCCGCGGCCTTCAAGACCTGCGTGATGCTGCCGGCGGAAACGCTGACTTCGGGCATATCTTCGGGCAGCACCCCGCGCTGGAAGCGTGCTTCGAACTCCACCAGGGCAGCCTCGGCGGCCTTGCCCGAATGAAAGCGCGCTACGATCTCCTGCGCCAGCAGCACCTTGATGTCACGCGGATTGCGGCCTTCGGCGGCTTCCTGCTTAAAGCGCGCGATCTCACCGTTGCCCCGGAAGGAAAGCAGCTCGTAGTAGCGCCACATCAGATCGTCCGACACCGACATGAGCTTGCCGAATATCTCGGTCGGCGACTCCGCAATGCCAATGTAATTGCCGAGCGACTTCGACATTTTGTTCACGCCGTCGAGTCCTTCCAGCAAGGGCATCATCAATACGCATTGCGGCGCCTGTCCGTAGTGCTTTTGTAACTCCCGGCCAACCAGCAGATTGAATTTCTGGTCCGTGCCGCCGAGCTCGATGTCGGCCTTCATGGCCACCGAGTCATAGCCCTGGCACAGCGGGTAGAGGAATTCGTGGATGGCGATTGGCTGGCCGCTCGCGTAGCGCTTGGCAAAATCGTCGCGTTCCAGCATGCGCGCCACGGTATGGCGGGCCGCAAGCTTGATCATTCCGGCGGCGCCGATAGGCTCGAACCACGTGGAATTGAAGCAGACCTCGGTTTTCACCGGGTCGAGAATCTTGAACACCTGCTCGCGGTAAGTGTTGGCGTTCTCGGCGATCTGCTCCGCGGACAACGGCGGTCGCGTGGCGTTCTTGCCGCTCGGATCGCCGATCATGCCGGTGAAGTCACCGATCAGGAACATGACGTGATGGCCCAGTTCCTGAAAATGCCGCAGCTTGTTGATCAGCACCGTATGCCCAAGATGCAGGTCGGGCGCAGTCGGATCGAAGCCCGCCTTGACCCGCAGCGGCCTTCCCGACTTGATCTTCTCGACCAGTTCGGACTCGATCAGCAGTTCATCAGCGCCGCGCTTGATCAGCGCCATCTGGGTTTCGATATCGGCCATGGTCTTACCCGGTTTGACGGAAGGGGGTTTTTTGCTACACTCGCCCGACTTCACCAGTCGGTCCGCCCATCCAATTGCAAAAAAACAAGAGCGGGATTTTAGCGCAACTCATTGATTTTCGACTTGCCCGCCCAGGGCATTTCTGGGCTGGCGCCGGTGTCCTTGGCGTTTCGCTGTTCAGCATGGTCGCCGCATTCGGCACCGCGCGCGACACACGCTTCGACGACATTCCGCGAGTGGAAACGGTCGAGCAGCTTGCCCTCCCGGCACTGGCGCCGGCCAGCGAGCCGGAGCCGCAATTCCTGCGCGAAGAGCGTGTGCGGCGCGGCGACACCGTCATGGACTTGCTGCAGCGCCTGGGTATCGACGATCCGGCGGCATTCGCCTTCCTCAAAGGGAATGCCACGTCCCAGACGCTGTTCCGCCAATTGAGCCCGGGCAAGAACCTGACCGCCCGCACCGGAGCCCATGGCGAACTGCAAGCTCTGGTCTTCCCGCTCAATGGCGGCAAGGATCTGGCCTTGGTGGTCGAACGCGAGGGCGAACGCTTTTCCGCATCGGAGCAGCCGCTGAGGCTTGAAACCCAGGTAGTGATGAAAACAGCGGAAATTCGCTATTCACTGTTTGGTGCTTCGGACGCCGCCGGCATCCCGGACACAGTTGCAACACAATTGGCCGACATCTTCGGCGGGGATATTGATTTCCACCGCGACCTGCGGAAGGGCGACCGTTTCGCCGTGATTTACGAGTCGGTGAACCACATGGGACGTGCCGTGCGCAGTGGGCGCATTCTCGCCGCCGAATTCGTCAGCAATGGCAAGACCTATCGCGCCGCCTGGTTTGCCGATCCGGCCGGCGGCGACAACAGCAGCGGCTATTACACGGCCGACGGCAAAAATATCCGCAAGGCGTTCCTGCGCTCGCCACTTGAGTTCTCGCGCATCACCTCCGGCTTCAGCTTGGCGCGCTTCCATCCCGTGCTGCAGAAATGGCGCGCGCACAGGGGGGTCGATTACGGCGCACCGGTCGGCACCCGGGTCAAGGCGACCGGCAATGGCATCGTCGAGTTCGTCGGCGTGCAGGGTGGCTATGGCAAGGTGGTGGTTCTGCGCCACCAGGGCCGTTACACCACGCTCTACGGCCACCTTTCCGGATTTGCCGCGGGCCTGCGCAAGGGGAGTCGCATCGGCCAAGGCGACGTGATCGGCTTCGTCGGCGCCACCGGGCTCGCCAGCGGACCGCACCTGCATTACGAGTTCCGCGTCAACGACCTGCATCAGAATCCCTTGGCGATGGCCCTGCCCAGCGCCCCACCCCTGCTGCCGAATCAACTTGAGCAGTTCCGGGCCAATACCGGCGCGCAACTCGCGCGTCTCGACCAGATTCGCGGATTCAACCTCGCCCAGGCTGATTGACGTGTCGCTGGTGGTTGGCCTGATGTCCGGCACCAGCCTTGACGGAGTCGACGCCGTGCTGGTCGATTTCTCTCAGCCCAACGCACGCACTCTGGGGGCTCTTTGGCTTCCTTACTCGGACGAGATCCGTCGGGCGGCGCTTGGCCTGCAAGTTTCGTCCCAGAATGAGTTGCACCGCTCTTCGATGCTTGCAAACGCCCTGGCGCGTTGCTATGCGGAAGCTGTCCAGAAATTGCTTGCCAGTACGGATCACCTCCCGGAACAAGTCGCGGCTATCGGTTGCCACGGCCAAACGGTGCGGCATCAGCCTGGGCAGGGCTACAGCATTCAGCTCAACAATCCAGCCCTGCTTGCCGAACTGACACGAATTTCGGTGATTGCCGATTTTCGCAGCCGCGACCTTGCGGCCGGGGGGCAGGGCGCGCCGCTGGTACCCGCATTTCATGCCGCCACATTCGCTGATCCGGGCGAACATCGGGTGGTACTGAACATTGGTGGCATCGCCAATCTAACGGACCTGAATCCTGGCCAGGCCGTCCGTGGCTTCGATTGCGGGCCGGGCAACATGCTCCTTGACGCCTGGACCGAAAAGCAACTCGGACAACGTTACGACCGGGATGGCAAATGGGCGGCCAGCGGAAAACCTGTTCGCCGCCTGCTTGAATCGCTGCTCGCCGAGGAATACTTTGCCGCATCACCGCCCAAAAGCTGCGGCAGAGACGAATTCAACCTGCCCTGGCTGGAGCGCCGGCTGGGTTCCGGCGAAGACGCCAAGGATGTCCAGGCCACCCTGCTCGAACTCTCGGCGGTATCCATCGCTGATGCCATTTCTCGCTGGTGCGGCACTCCGCGGACACTGTTGGTCTGCGGCGGCGGGGTACACAACCACGCTCTCATGGAACGCCTGCGCGAACTGCTGGGCTCCTGTCGCGTTGTCGGCACGGATTCTGTGGGGCAGCCCGCCGACTGGGTCGAGGCAGTTGCCTTTGCCTGGCTAGCATGGCGAACACTGCAAGGCCTATCGGGAAATCTCCCCGAAGTCACGGGAGCACGGGGCCCGCGCGTACTGGGTGCGATCTACGCACGCTAAAAACAAAAAGGCGCCGGAAACATCCGGCGCCTTTTGTCGCGCAAACCGATCAGGCGGAGAACGAGGAACCGCAGCCGCAAGTACTGGTCGCGTTGGGGTTCTTGATCACAAACTGGGAGCCCTCGAGGCCTTCAGTGTAGTCGATTTCGGCACCAACAAGATACTGGTAGCTCATCGGATCGATCAGTAACGAGACGCCATCCTTTTGCATCACGGTGTCATCTTCATTGGTCACTTCATCGAAAGTAAAGCCGTACTGGAAACCCGAGCAACCGCCACCAGTAACGAATACGCGCAGCTTCAGTTCGGGATTGCCTTCCTCGGCGATGAGTTCCTTGACCTTGCTCGCCGCGCTATCGGTGAAATTCAGCGGCGCCGGCATTTCGGTGGGTGCGTTCATGGTGCTCTCCTGTGGGGTTCGAGGTAATAGTGTAGAAAATAAGTCTACTAATTATGATTTCAATGGGCCAAAAGGTCAATTGCTGGCGGCAAGCTTCAATTCGACGGCCTTGGCCGGTGCCCCCTGATGCACTAGGCGACCTTGAACAATGGCGCCGAGGTGCATTTCAATGGTGGCGTACTCGACGTCTCCGGTGACCTTGGCGCGCGGCTGGAGTTCCAGGAAATCGCTCGAATGGACCGGGCCGATCACGGTGCCGTTGATCACCACGTGGGACACCGATATTTCGCCCTCGATACGAGCGTGCTCACTCAACACCAAGGTGGCCGGCTGGCCATCGGCGGCGCGAACATTACCGCGGATTTCACCATCGACGCGCAGACCCCCGCTGAAAGTCACATCACCCGTCAGGGATGTGCCCGCGCCGATCAGGCTGTCGATTCGCCCCTGTGATTTGATGGTTTTTTTGCCAAACATGTTCTCAACCTCCAGAAGTCGATGTATCGCACGGAAATCAAAGGTTCACGCTCTGACTTGCCTTGACTGCCCCGTCTTGTATCAGGCGGACTTCGACACGCTGGATACGGGCCTCGGCGGCCACCTTGAACGTGCCTTCCAGCCGCCGAAAGTGCCGAAAACTCACGCGATACTGGCTCGCGGCGGGATCGTCGGCGGCGGGAAACTGCATCATAGCAGTCTCCTTGCCTCGTTGCATGATCGCAACCACCTGAATCATGCCATTGAATTCTTTGTCTTTTTTCTCACCAGTCTGGGCCAGCAGCAGGCTGTAGCGATATTGGCCGCCGCCGGCGGGCAGTATCTGCAAGCGACTGATCGCCAACCCGGAATTGCCCGTCTGACCTCCGGCCAGACTTTCGAAGGTGGCCAGATCCGCCTTGAGGCGTGAATTTTCTTCTTCCAACGTACTGATCTGTTTGGCCAGGCGTTCCTGCGAGGTACTCTCGATGCGCAGTCGACTCTCGCTGGAGTTCGCGATCTTGCGTGCACTTTCAAGTTCCGCTTCAAGCTTGGCAACGCGATCACGCATGGCGCCGATCTCCTGCTCGCTGGCCCCCTGGTGGAAACCCGCGAACTGTCGTCCCGCGTCGTAAATCCAGCCCGCCAGCGCCAGCGAAGCTCCGGAAAGCATGATGACCGACAGTGCCCGCCAATACCATGGCAGGTGCGTACGCACCGCGACGCGCGGTGCCGAGATGCCGAAGCGGCCGCGTAGCCGCCGCAGAATCAGGGCAAGACGGGAACTTGCAAAAGGCCCGAACATTCGTCGACACCGAACATCAGGTTCATGTTCTGCACGGCTTGCCCGGCGGCGCCCTTCACCAGATTGTCAATCACCGAAAGTACGACAAGCGTGTCGCCGCCTTGCGGCCTGTGAACGGCGATGCGACAGGTGTTGGCGGCTCGCACCGAACGTGTGTCCGGGTGTGATTTGGGCGGAAGCACGTCGACGAAGGGCTCGTTGGCAAAGCGCGCTTCAAACAGCGCTTGAAAATCGAGCTCGCGGGTGATGCGCGCGTACAGCGTGGAGTGGATACCACGGATCATCGGGGTCAGATGCGGCACGAAGGTAAGCCCGATCTGGTCCACCGCCTTGCCGCTGAACCAACCCAGCCCCTGGCGGATCTCCGGCAGGTGCCGGTGACCAGGAACCCCGTAGGCCTTGAAGTTGTCCGATGCCTCCGAAAACAGGATGCCAACCTCCGCCTTGCGTCCCGCGCCCGAGACACCGGACTTGGCGTCAGCAATCAGATGGCCCAGATCGACACAGCCGGCCTCGACCAGCGGCAGAAATCCCAACTGGGTGGCTGTTGGATAGCAGCCAGGATTAGCTACCAGCCGTGCCTCGCGGATCGCCTCACGATTCACTTCGGGCAAGCCATATACGGCTTCGGCCACCAATTCCGGACTGGCATGGCTCATCCCGTACCACTTCTCCCAAAGCGCGATGTCCTTGATGCGAAAGTCGGCGGCAAGATCGATCACCCGCGCACCCGCCGCAAGCAATTCACCCACCTGCTGCATGGCGATGCCGTTCGGCGTGGCGAAGAACACCACGTCGCAATCGCCCAGCGGCGCATCCTTCGGATCGCTGAATTTCAGACCCACGGCACCCCGCAGGCTGGGAAACATCTCGGCAACGGCAGTTCCGGCCTCGCCGCGCGATGTGATCGCCTTGAGTTCGACGTCGGGATGCCGCGCCAGGATGCGCAGCAGTTCCACCCCGGTGTATCCGGTGCCGCCAACGATGCCTGCCTTGATCATGCTGCCCTCCCGCGACTTGAACCAGTCATGTTATCCCGAATGTCGCCGAATCCGCTGGATGCTGTCCGGCGTTCCGCACCCGGGCTCTGCCTGACGGGTAAACCGCTTTATGTCCCACAGGGACGGTATCCACCCGCACGCGCACCGTCAATAGTCAAAAAGCCGCCCGAAGGCGGCTTTTCGCAGCGACGTTGTCGCGGCTTACCGCTTCGAGAACTGCTTGCGACGGCGCGCCTTGCGCAGACCGACCTTCTTGCGCTCGACCTCGCGGGCATCGCGGGTGACGAAGCCGGCGTTCGACAATGCCGGCTTGAGGGTCGCGTCGTACTCGATCAGGGCACGGGTGATGCCGTGGCGCACCGCTCCAGCTTGTCCGGACTCGCCACCGCCTTCGACATTCACCAGGATGTCGAAGGTCGACATGTGCTGCGTCAGTTCCAGCGGTTGGCGCACCACCATGCGACCGGTTTCACGCGAGAAGAACTCGTCTACCGGCTTGTCATTGACGATGAACTTGCCGCTCCCCGTGCGCAGGAAAACGCGGGCGATGGCCGTTTTGCGGCGACCGGTTCCGTAGTATTGGGTGACTGCCATGAATGACTCCTTGGATTTCCAGCGCTCAGATGTCGAGCGACTTCGGCTGCTGAGCGGTGTGCGGATGGACGCCACCGGCATAGCACTTCATCTTCTTCAGCATCGCGTAGCCCAGCGGCCCCTTGGGCAGCATGCCTTTGACGGCCTTTTCCAGAATGCGGCCGGGGAAGCGCTGTTGCAGCTTGGCGAAGTTGGTTTCGTTGATGCCACCGGGGTAACCGGTGTGACGGTAATACATTTTGTCCTGGGCCTTGTTGCCGGTGACCTTGAGCTTCTCGACGTTTACCACGACGATGTAATCGCCGGTATCGACGTGGGGCGTGTAGATGGCCTTGTGCTTGCCGCGCAGACGGCGCGCGATCTCGGTAGCCAGGCGGCCGAGTACCTTGTCCTTGGCATCGACGACAAACCAGTCGTGCTGGACCTCATGCGGCTTGGCGGAAAATGTTTTCATTCTCGTGTTCCTTGCTTGCTTCGATGACCCGGCCGGCGCGGCAAGGGGTGAATAACCACCGGCGCGCCTCGCGGAAAGCCGGGCATTCTAACCAAACGACAACGCCCGTGTCAAATGCAGATTCACTCCTCCGGGCGGCGCCCAAGCGGTGTTTCTGGGCGGATAAGACCGATTGCTTTGCCAAGCAGCGCCGGCGAGTCCAGAATTCCGCCACTGCATCCCGGACACGCCAATGAAGCGGCTGATTTCCCTGACCTTCCTGCTGGCTGTAGCGCCTGCTTCGGCCCTTGACGTCCTTCCCTATGATGCGCAATCCTTTTCGCGCGCCCAAAACGAAGGCCGACTCACCGCGGTTCAATTCCACAGCGGCTGGTGCCCGGTATGCGTAATGCAGGAGCGCGGGGTCAGGGCGCTCAACGGCGAGCGGGCCTTTGACAAACTGGTCGTCTTCCAGGCCGACTACTTCAAGGAAGAGGGTCTGCGCAAACACCTGGGTGTCAGCAGTTTCTCGACGCTGGTGATCTTTCGCGGTCACCAGGAGCGTGCCCGGACAACCGGGGATTTTCGTCCCGAGCAGTTGCGCCCCCTCTTCGCCCGGGCGCTATAACCGAACGCTACATTGAACGCGCTCGCCCCCAGCTTCGTTCCCGCCTCGATGGGGGTGAGCTACGCCGCTGGATTGCTGACGACGCTGTCCCCCTGCGTCCTCCCCCTGTTACCCATCGTGGTGGGAGGAGCGATGCAAAGTAAGCGTCACCCCACGGCCGCATTGACAATCAGAACTTGATTTCGCTGAGGAGAGCGTTGACGTCGGAGGGATTGAAGGCGGTCGGATCAAACTGTCCGCCGCACCAGTCGAGCATGTCCTGGTGCTCCTCGTGGGTCGGATCTGGATGGCTTCGAGGAAGTCGATGTAACCGGAGGACCGCCGACATTTGGGCGGACACGCGTTCGCACCGTCCACGCAAAATGGCGACCGCAAGGTGGGGTCCGGCGGCAGGATCTTCTCCACCTTAATGCGGTGCTCCCAGCCATCGCCGAAATCGTAGAGATAGCGAAAGATCTTGAGGGAGCCCAAGCGGCAAGCGTCACGCGGTCTTCCCGTTCCAGGCCGATCTGGGGATAGCCTGATCTGGCATCCCGAAATTCCGATCGCCGATGATGAACTCGTGCAAATGTCCGCCCATCCAGCCCATGGTGTAGAGCAGTACCACGTGCAGCTTTGGCAGCTTGATGGAACCAGGCACCAGCACACGCCGCCAGATGGCCGGCTTCAGGTACAGAAGATCGACTCGCAGTTGGAGAATCGGCGCTGGCGTCTTGATCGCTCGCACGGACGTTCGGGAGGTTGCCATCGTTCAGGCGGCCCGCAATTGCTCGTTCGTTCCAGCCAAGTCGAGCTTCCACGGAAGCAACTCGTCAATGCGATTGATCGGGTGCTCGGCAATACGGCCCAGCACCTCACGCAGATACGCATAGGGCTCTACGCCATTGAGCATGGCCGTGCCGATCAAACTGTACAGGGCGGCTGCACTTGTGCCGCCGCTATCGGAGCCGGCAAACAGATAGTTGCGGCGGCCCAGAACCAGCGGGCGGATGGAACGCTCCGCCGTGTTGTTGTCGATCTCGATGCGGCCATCGTCACAGAAGCGTGTCAGCGCCTCCCAGCGCACCAGCGCATATTTGAAGGCGCCCGCGAGTTCGACTTCGCCGACACGGTCTGTAGCGTCGCGTTCATCCAGACGTGCAGGGCCACCAGGATGCCAGCCGTCTGCTCCTGACGGACAGCACGCCGCCGCTCGGGAGCCTGCCCGCGAATCTCGCGCTCAATGCCATACATCAGCCCGATGCGCCGGATCGCCTCGGCCGCAATCGGTGACTTCTCCGCCACATAGATGTCGTAGAACTTCCGACGCGCGTGCGCCCAACAGGCCGCCTCGATGACGCGGCCGCGCTCATACAGCGCACCGTAGCCCGCAAGCCGTCAGCCTGAAGAATGCCCGCATAGCGCATCAGATGTTCGCGCGGATGCATGCCTTGTCGATCCGGGGGAATAGCGATACCACACCGCCGGCGGCGCCCGGCTTCCCGCCGGTCGATCATCCCGCATAGGTCCAGGTCGGCCGGTCTTGGTGCGTCCCCGTCCGGGATCGAGGACCGGCACCGGTGTCGTCACCATGCACTTTCTCGGCCTTCAGAACATAGCGCCCGATGGCACTGGCCGGGGATCGAGCAGGCGGGCGGCATCTGACACCCAACCGGCCAGGGTGGCACGGTCGAGATTGACGCCAACGCGCCGGTAGATGCCTTGCTGCCGATACAAGGGGCTGTGATCGGCATACGGCAACGATCACCTGGCCAACAGCCCCGGGTCGGCAGGCCCCGTTCGATGGGACGCGGGGGCGGGCTGCTGAACGATCGTGGAGCAATGACCGCAGGAGAGTTTCGGGCGCACATGCCGGATCACCTTGAAGTAGCCGGGCACGAAGTCCAGCATCTCCGAGACGTCTTCGCCGAGTTTGCGCATCGCCGAGCCGCACGCGGGACAGGAGCAATTCTCCGGTGAATGGACAACCGTTTCGCGCGGCAGATGGGCGGGGAGTTCCCGCGAGGCGCGGCGCAGCGGAACCACCTTCTTCCGGTCGGGTGTTTCCTGGGTGGAATCTTCCGCCGCAACGACAGGCTCGGGCAACGGGTCGGCCTTCTTCTCTCCGGCTTGCAGGTCATCGAGCGCCAGTTGCAATTGCGCCAGCGTGCCTTCGATCCGTTCGGCGGACCGCCCGAATTGCCACCGCTTGAGACGGGCGATTTCGGCCATCAGTTTGGCGATCAGATCATCGCGATTGGCCAGCAAACGCTTCAGGGAATCGATGTCGTCCGGGAGCGAAGATGCGTTTGCCATGCACGAATTCTAGGGCATGGAAACCCATTCGTGATCAGACAAACAACAGAAATTTACGCGGCCTGACTCGGTTGCCAGGTACGCTCCGGACGCCCCGACGATGCCCTCCAGGAGCATCGAGTTGCGCGCCACTAGGCTCACGCTGCCACTCGCGGCCTGCGGCCAGACGAAGCGCCCGCGCTCCAGTCGCTTGGCGAACAGGCACAATCCATCGCCGCTCCACCACAGCACTTTGATCAGATCACCGCGCCGGCCGCGAAGAGGAAGACGCCCCTGAATGGATTCTCGGTCAGCGCAGTTTGCACCAGGGCCGCCAATCCATCCATGCCGCGCCGCATGTCGGTGACCCAGGGCGATCCAGATCCGCGTCCCGGTCGGCAGCCCGATCATCGCCGCCGAGCCAGGCAGTCGAGCACCGTACTCAACGTGATCGGATTCACTCCGCCATGCAGTCGCAGTGTGACGTCGTCGATCACGAGCTCGATCACCGGTTCGCTTTGCCTCGCGGACAGTTGCCGTTCGGTCACGGCGGGCGTGACGACGGGAATCAAGGTCACCGGTGCGGTGACCACGCCATTCCCGGAACGCCAAAGTAGCCCGCATACTGGCGCCGCCAGAACACCATGTTGGTGTTGATGCCTGTGGCGGCGAGTTTCGATACGGACACGTTCGGCGCACAGGCCAGTGCCGCCAACTTCCGTTTGAAATCGATCGGGTAATTCGGGCGGCCTTTGCGGCTCGTCCTTGCAATGCTGTCTGTCGCCAAGATGGTTCCCGCCACTTGAATGGTGGGAGCGACTTTGACCTACGTTACCTACCCTGGGAAGACGGCCTTGGGAAGACGCTTACGATGCAAAGCCACCGCGCCGCGCCGTTGTTGATGGGCATCGGCATGACCGTGGCTTTTGCCGTTGCCGGCCTGATGCTCGGCGCGCTCGGTCCGGCGACGGGAATTGACGCTGAGCTTGTCCGTCAAACGGCCGCAGTCTGCTTGGTGATCTTCGGCATGGCCTTGCTCGTGGAGCCCCTCGCGAGCGCGGTATCGCGCGCCGTGCAACCCATCGCCGCCGCGGCGGATCGACTCGCCGGCGATGTCGGCCATCGCTCCGCCGCCGCCGCGCTGTTCTTCGGCGGACTGCTCGGGCTCGCCTGGAGCCCCTGCGCCGGACCGATGCTGGTCGCCTCGCTGGCGCTGGTGGCCACCGGACGCGATGGGGCACTGGGCGCGTTGCTGCTCGGCTTGTTTGGCCTGGGCGCGGCGACACCCCTGGTGCTCGCCGCTTACGCCTCCCGCGCCGGCTTCATGCGGCTGGCCGGATGGGCCCGTGTGCACGCGCGGGGCCTGCGCCATGGTTTCGGCGCGGTGAGCGTTGCCTCCGGTGTCTTTATCGCCACGGGCCTCGACCGGCAATTGGCATCCGGCGCGCTCGCCCTGATGCCCGACGCCTGGCTGGAACTCGTCACCCGTTACTGAAACCCGGTCAGAACTCCCCCGAGGCGCCGGCGCGCATGATCTTGTCGATTGCCTCCCGCACCAGGATGGACTTGTCGCGCAAACTGGCGGAAATCTGATTCGGATTCTTGCTGGCATCCAGCCAGCGCACATCCCAGTCGAGGGTGATCAGCCAGATTTTCTTGTGTGCATCCTCGGCGACGGCTACGCGGCAGGGTAAAAACGCCGCGAACTCCAGGCTCATGTCGAGTATTTCACGCGCCACGACGGCGTCGCAGAAGCTGAAGAACTCGACACGCGGCGTGTCCGTCTTGCCGGTGATGGCAACGATGTCCTTCCACAGCGGATTGTGCCCGACGAACTTGAAATTGATTTCGTTGGCCTTGAGCTTCATGGCCTCGACGACATCGTCGAACTTCATGCCTTCCTTTGCCGGGTACTTGACCACCATCATCGCAATCATGTCGCGCAACGAGAATGGATTGATCGCCATCATCGACGAGACGAAGTTCGCCCGCGCCTCCGGGCTGATCGACGGCGCAACGGTGTTGGGAACGATGTCTTCCTTGGGTCGCGTCGGCGGCATCTGGAAGTTGAAGGGCAGCGGCGTGCCCTGCAGGCCCTGCGCGGGAAGCTGGCTGGGCTTGCCGTCGCGTTTGACCCCGTCGTCGGCGGCGAATCCGGGCTGGGCGGTCAGGCCCAGCAGCAGCGCAAGGGTCGCGCAGGTAGTTCCGACTTTCCTCAGCATGGCAAGCAACTCCAGAGAACGGTTGTCCGGGAGGACGGCTCGCGCCGCGCCCTCCCGTGGTGGCGCGGCGCGGACAAGCGCCTTTTACTTCTTCGCTGCGTCGGCGGCCTTGCCTGCGGCATCCGCGGCGGCCTTGGCCGCATCTCCAGTCGCCTTGGCACCGCTCTTGGCCATCTCGCCGCTCGCCTTGGCACCTTCCTTGGCCATGTCGCCGCCGGCCTTGGCGCCAGCCTTGGCGGCCTTGGTCGCCGCCTTGGTCGTGGTCTTGGTGGTACCCACCATGGCCTTGTTCATGTCGTTGGTCATCTTCGGCATCGCCGTCATCGCCACCGACATGGCATTCATCATCTGCACCATGAGCGCCGGGTTCATCATCTTCATCATGGCGTCCATCATCTGCGGATTGGTCATCATGCCCATCCACTGATTCATCATCTCCGGCGAAGCCATCTGCATCATGGCGTTCATCAGTTTCGGATCGGTCATGGCCGTCATGAAGGGCATCCACATCTTCGGATCCATCATGCCCATCATGGCATTCATCATCTTCGGATCGGTCATGGCCGTCATCCACGGCGTCATGATTGCGGGATCCATCATCTTCATCATGGAATCCATCATCTTCGGATCAAGCATGGCGTTCATCCAGGGCGTCATCACCTTGGGGTCCATCATCGCCGTCATGCTGTTCATGAGCTTGGGATCGGTCATGGCCGTCATCCAGGGGCCGATCACCTTGGGATCCATCATGCCCATCATGGAGTTCATCATTTTCGGATCGGTCATGGCGGTGACGAAGGGCATCCAGACCTTCGGCTCGACCATGCCCATCATGGCGTTCATGAACTTGGGATCGGTCATCGAGGTGATGAAGGGCGTCCATACCTTGGGATCGACCACCGAGATCATCGAATTCATCATCTTCGGATCGGTCATCGCGGTGATGAAGGGCGTCCACATCTTGGGGTCACCCATGGCGATCATGGCGTTCATGAACTTGGGATCGGTCATGGTGTTAATCCACGGCGTCCACACCTTGGGATCGGCCATCGCCATCATGCTGTTCATCATTTTCGGATCGGTCATGCTGTTGATCCAGGGCGTGATGACCTTCGGGTCCATCATCTGCATCATCGACGCCATCATCTTCGGATCGGTCATGGCTTTCATCCAGGGCTCCATCACCTTGGGATCCATCATGCCCATCATCGAATTCATCATCTGCGGATTGGTCATGGCGGTCATCCAGTCGCCCATGCCCTTGCTCCAGTCGCCCATGGCGGGCATTTGCGGCGCGGTCTGTGCCATGCCGACAAGCGGCGCTTGCAGCATCACCGCCACGGCGGCGGCCATCAGGGATTTGCGGAATTGCATCGTTGCCTCCAAAGTTGTCGAATCAACAGGAAATTGAACAGAACCGGTTGGAGGCCGGAAAGAATCGCCGCCGTTGCGGCGCGCCCCTTCTCCTCCGTGCAAAGCCGCGACGCCGGTGCATTGCCGGCGCCGCTCTACCCAGCGCGGATGCAATCATCCATGATTGCAGAAGGGTTTGGCACGGAATATTTCTATGGCCGGATTAGGCTGGGGCAATGCACCGGGCATCGCCCTGCCGGTACTGACGATCAGGCTTCGCGCATCATCCGCCAGTATTCGTATTTCATGGTCGCGGCCGAACCAGCCACGATCGCGACGAAGGTAATGATGGCGCCGATCGACAAGGTCGAGAATCCCGTGATGCCCTGGCCTACCGTGCAGCCCATCGCGGTGACACCGCCGAAGCCCATCAGCACGCCGCCGATGATGTGACGGAACATGTCCTGGGCGGAAACGAAATGCTCCCAGCGAAACGCCTTGGTGGCGATCGCGTACAGGAATGAGCCCATGCCGACGCCGAATACCGTGGCGATCCCCCAGGTGACGACGGTACCCTTGTCGGTCCATAGCGACCAAAGTTCAAGGGTATAGCCCGCAGGGGCGATGAAGGACATCGATTCCGCGAGCTTCGAGTTGGTGCCGACCGCCATTTCGGTCAGGGTCTCCGGGTTTTCGGCCCATCCCAGCTTGCCCGTGATGTACCAACCGGCGACCACCACGCAGCCCAGCACCAGGCCGGCGATAAAGTTGTCCTTGTTTTCCCAGAACGCCTTGTTGAGGAAGACGAATGCCATCAGCGCGCCGGCCACGATCAAGGCAATCACCAGTTCCGCCGACCCGAGGCTCATCCCCAGACCAGTATGAAGCAGGTGCGGCAGGGTCTGGTGCGTCGGCAGGGTGAGCGTGACGGCCGGCGCCTGCAACCACTCGACGCGGGGCACGGCAAGGATGCCGCGCAAGGTGACGTTGGCGGCATAGGCCATGTAGATGAACACCACCACCGCCTTCAGGTTGCCGCCACCGACGCGCACCAGGGTCTTGTTGCCGCAGCCCGACGCCAAGGTCATGCCGATGCCGAACACCAAGCCGCCGACGACATGCGCCAGCCAGGGCAGGTTCTGCCCCGTATAGATGGTGTTGGCGAGATTGATGGTGCCATTCCAGGCCAGGATGTTGGTACCCAGGATGGCTACCGCGATGGTCAGCAGCCAGGCGCGCATGCGGCCCCAGTCGCCCATGTTGACGACATCGGAGACCGCGCCCATGGTGCAGAAATTCGTCTTGTTGGCGAAGAAGCCGAACAGGAAGCCAAGGCCGAAGCCCCACCACACCACGGTTTTGAATAGTCCCAGCAGTTCGTCCGGCATTGCATCCCCCTCTGCTATCGGCACTCCCCGATTTCCGCCGACCGCCACCCGCGCCGACAAGGCGACGAACACCGATGACGAAGCAATTCAGGGCACCGTGAAAGCCAAAAACCGGGGATTTTCCGACAAACCCCGGTCGCGATTAATTCAATGCATCGCTGGAAAAATAACGCCGGTCTATATTAGCTTCTACTTATACTTCGTTGGATCGCTTAAACCCGCTGCCGCAAAGCCTTCCCGGCGCAACCGGCAGGAGTCGCAGAGGCCGCAGGCGCGCCCGTCCGGATCGGCCTGGTAGCACGACACCGTCACACCAAAATCGACTCCCAATCGGCTGCCCTCGGCGATGATTTGTGCCTTGCTCATGGCGATCAGCGGCGCATGCACCTGCAATGCGCGCCCTTCCACCGCCGCCTTGGTCGCCAGGTTGGCCAGCGCTTCGAAGGCACGGATGAATTCCGGCCGGCAATCCGGATAGCCGGAATAATCCACGGCATTGACGCCGACGAAGATGTCCTGCGCGCCCAGTACCTCGGCCCAGGCCAGTGCCAATGCCAGCATGATGGTATTTCGCGCCGGCACGTAGGTGACCGGGATTCCCGGCTCCACGCCTCCGATCGGCACGGCGATCGAGGTATCGGTCAGCGCCGAGCCGCCGAGTTGGCCGAGATCAAGCTTGAGCAAGCGATGCGCGACAGCCCCCAGTGCCTTGGCGACACGCGCCGCCGCACGGAGTTCGGCGCCATGACGCTGGCCGTAGTCGAGCGACAGGCAATGGCAGGCAAAGCCCCGTTCGCGGGCGAGGGCAAGCACGGTGGCGGAATCGAGTCCGCCGGAAAGCAGGACGACAGCGGGTTGCATGGCCGGATGGTAGCAAACCCGGCCGTATAATCGCATCCCGCCCCCGATCCGCAGAGCCTGCACCCATGCCCAAGAAAGTGTTCATCCGCACCTTCGGTTGCCAGATGAACGAGTACGACTCGGACAAAATGGCCGACGTCCTGGCCGGCAGCGAGGGCGCGATCAAGACGGACAATCCCGAGGAGGCCGACATCATCCTCTTCAACACCTGCTCGGTGCGGGAAAAGGCGCAGGAAAAGGTATTCCACGACCTCGGCCGGGTGCGCCACCTGAAGCAACAGAAACCAAATTTGGTGATCGGCGTCGGCGGCTGCGTCGCCAGCCAGGAAGGCGCCGCCATCGTCGCTCGTGCGCCGTATGTCGATCTGGTGTTCGGCCCCCAGACCCTGCACCGCTTGCCGCAGATGATTGCCGCGCGGCGCTCCAGCGGCAAGGCGCAGGTCGATACCTCCTTCCCCGAGATCGAAAAATTCGACGCCCTTCCGCCGGCCAGCGTGACCGGCAGCTCAGCCTTCGTTTCGATCATGGAAGGCTGCTCGAAATATTGCACCTTCTGCGTCGTGCCCTACACGCGCGGAGAGGAAGTATCGCGGCCGCTGGATGACGTGCTGGCCGAAATCGAAGACCTTGCCGCGCGCGGCGTGCGCGAAGTCACCCTGCTCGGCCAGAACGTCAACGCCTACCGCGGCACCATGGAGGACGGCGACAGCGCCGATCTCGCCTTCCTGATCGAGGCCGTCGCCGCGATGCCCGCCATCGAGCGCATCCGCTACACCACCTCGCACCCGCGCGAATTGAGCCAGCGACTGATCGACGCCTATCGCGATGTTCCGAAACTCGTTTCCCACCTGCATCTGCCGGTGCAGTCGGGCTCGGATCGAATCCTGGCGGCGATGAAGCGCGGCTACACCGTACTCGAATACAAGTCGCTGGTGAAGAAGCTGCGCGCCGCGCGCCCCGACATCTCACTCTCGTCGGATTTCATCATCGGCTTTCCCGGCGAAACCGAGGACGACTTCGCCAGAACCCTGCGCCTGGCTGAGGAACTCAATTTCGACAGCAGCTTCTTCTTCATCTACAGCCCGCGCCCCGGCACGCCCGCCGCCGAAATGGCCGACGACACGCCGCATGAGCTCAAGGTGGAACGCCTACGCCAGTTGCAAAAGCTGGTCGAGGGCCAGGCATTCGCCATCAGCCAGGCCATGGTCGGCGGCACCCAGCGCATACTGGTCGAAGGCCATGCGCGCAAGGACGGCAACGAGCTGGCCGGCCGCACCGACAATAACCGGGTGGTCAACTTCGCCGGTCAGGAGCGACTGATCGGCCGCTTCATCGACATCAGGATCACGGCCGCGCTGCCGCACAGTCTGCGCGGCGAAGTCCTCCTGGCGGAGTCCTGAGGCGGTGTCCACGAAAGCCAGGCCCCTCGCCATTACCCTGGCACCTCTGGACAACGCGCGCCTGCAGAATCTCTGCGGCGCCCTCGACGAGAACCTGCGCCAGATCGAAGCCGCATTCGATGTCACCATCAGCCGGCGCGGACAGCATTGCCGCATCAGCGGCGAATCAGCGCAGTCGCGGCTGGCCGGCGCCGCCCTGCAGCACTTCTACGAGCAGGCTGCCGAAGCCTTGTCGATCGACGAGATCCAGCTTGGCCTGATCGAAATCATGCGCAATCGCAAGGCGCACGGCACGGCCTCCGCGCAACCGCCCAGCGCCGGCCTGCAGACGCGCAAGAGCGACCTGCACGGCCGCACGCCGAACCAGGTCGACTACCTGCGCAAGATCCAGGAACACGACATCACCTTCGGCATCGGCCCGGCCGGCACCGGCAAGACCTACCTTGCCGTGGCCTGCGCCGTCGACGCCTTCGAGCGCGACCAGGTCAGCCGCATCGTGCTGACGCGACCGGCCGTGGAAGCCGGCGAACGGCTCGGCTTTCTCCCCGGTGACCTGGCGCAGAAGGTCGACCCCTACCTGCGTCCACTCTATGACGCGCTGTATGACCTGATGGGCTTCGACAAGGTCGCCAAGCTGTTCGAGAAGCAGAACATCGAAATCGCACCGCTGGCCTACATGCGCGGCCGCACCCTGAATCATGCCTTCATCATCCTGGACGAGGCGCAGAACACAACGCCCGAGCAGATGAAAATGTTCCTCACCCGCATCGGCATCGGTGCCCGCGCGGTGGTCACCGGCGACGTCACGCAGGTGGACCTGCCGCGCGGGCAGACGTCCGGCCTGGTCGAGGCACGGCGCATCCTCAAGGACGTGCGCGGCCTGGCCTTCACCGATTTCGATGCCTCCGACGTGGTGCGCCATCCGCTCGTGGCGCGCATCGTCGATGCCTACCAGAAACATGACGCCACGACCCGCACGCCGCCTGCCTGAACTGCTGCTCTCGGTGCAATACCCCGGCGGCAGCCGCGGCGCCCCCGGCCGACCGCAAGTGCGGCGCTGGGTACGCGCCAGTTGCACGCTGCCGGCCGAAGTCGCGGTGCGCTTCGTCGCCGACGGCGAGGGCCGCGAGCTGAATCGCGCGTATCGCGGCAAGGACTACGCCACCAACGTGCTGTCCTTTCCCTATGAGTCCGGCGACAGGGTGTGCGGCGACCTGGTGCTGTGCCGCGAGGTGATCGAGCGCGAAGCACGGGAGCAAGGCAAGGCACCGGAAGCCCACTACGCCCACATGGTCGTGCATGGTATGCTGCATTTGCAGGGCCATGACCACGAAACCTCCAGCGGCGACGCCGAACGCATGGAAGCATTGGAACGCGAAATCCTGGAAGTTCTTGGTTACCCCGACCCCTACGCCTAGAGATGGATGCTTCCTCCAGTAGACCCGGCCTGATCGAACGCCTCACCGCGCTGCTGCTGCGCGAGCCGGAAGACCGCGAACAACTGCTTGATCTACTGCGCGGCGCCTTCGAGCGACACCTGATGGATGCCGACGCGCTGTCCATCATCGAGGGCGCGCTCGCGGTCGCCGACATGGCGGTGCGCGACGTCATGGTGCCGCGCGCGCAGATGGACGTGGTGGACATCAACGACAGCCCGGAACGTATCGTCGACGTCGTGCTCGATGCCGCCCACTCCCGCTTTCCCGCGATCGGCGAGGGCAAGGACGACGTGCTCGGCATCCTGCTGGCGAAGGATCTGCTGCGCTATTTCGCCGGCAAGGAATTCGACATGCGCGACATGCTGCGCCCGGCGATCTTCATCCCCGAGTCGAAGCGCCTCAACGTGCTGCTGCGCGAGTTCCGCGCCTCGCGCAACCACATGGCGATCGTGGTCGACGAGTACGGCGGTGTCGCCGGCCTGGTCACCATCGAGGACGTGCTCGAGCAGATCGTCGGCGACATCGAGGACGAGTACGATTTCGACGAAACCGAGGACAACATCGTGCGCGACAACACCGGGCGCTACCGCGTCAAGGCCGTGACCGAGATCGCCGATTTCAACGAGGCCTTCGCCACGCAATTTGCCGACGAGGACTATGACACCGTCGGCGGCCTGGTGATCCACCAACTCGGCCGCCTGCCCAAGCGCAACGAAGTGCTGAGCGTCGGCGGCCTGCGCATCCAGGTGCTGCGCGCCGACAGCCGGCGGGTGCACACCCTGCTGGTGGATGCGCAGAAGGATCTGCCGCTCGCGCCAATAGCCCCCGCGCGATGAACCCGCCGCGGCCCGCGCTCGCCACGCTAGTCGCGGCCGCGCTGGGCGCCTTCTGCGTCCTCGGTTTCGCCCCATTCGATGCCTGGTTCGCCGTCTGGCCAGCGCCGACTCTTGCGCTGGGCGGCCTGTTGCTGCTCTGGCGGCGTACGACGGGACCGCGCGCCGCATTCATGCTCGGCCTGGCCTGGGGCGGCGGCTTCTTTCTCTGCGGCGTGTCCTGGGTCTATGTCAGCCTCTCGGTTTTCGGTGGCATGGCCCCACTCGCCGCCGCTGGGGCAACGCTGGCGTTCTGCCTGTATCTCGCGCTGTTCCCCGCTTTGGCCGGCTACCTGTATCGCCGCAGCGTTGGCACCGACTCCACGCCATGGGCCGGCGCCTTGCTGTTCGCCGGTCTGTGGGCCCTCACGGAATGGTTGCGCGGCAACTTGTTCACCGGCTTCCCCTGGCTCGCCGCCGGCTATTCGCAGAGCCCGCCCAGCCCGCTGGCCGGCTGGGCCTCGGTGCTCGGCGTATATGGCGTCGGTTTCATCGTCGCGCTGATCGCGGCCCTGCTGGCGACGGCCTGGCGCCGGCCGGCCGCCTGGATCACGGTCCTGGTGTTGCTCGGCGGCGGCGCGCTGTTGCGGGCCATGGACTGGACCCCGCCGCACGGCCCCCCGCTCAGGATCAGCCTGCTGCAGGGCAATGTGCCACAGAGCCTGAAGTGGGACCCGCGCCGCCTGCCACTGTCGATCGACACCTATGTCGAACTCGCCCGCGCCAACCCGGCGCCACTCACGGTTCTGCCGGAGACGGCGATCCCGCTGTATTTCAACGAGGTACCGCGCGAGGTTCTGCGCCGCCTGACGGCCAGCGGCGATGCCCTGATCGGCGTCGCCGTGAGCACCAGCGACGGCGGCTATACCAATGGCGCGGTGGCACTGACGCCGCAACTCGCGCCGCGCGCCTATGCCAAGCGCCACCTGGTGCCCTTCGGCGAATATCCGCCGCCGGGCTTTGCCTGGTTCTTCCGCTTCGCGCGCATCCCCATGTCGGATTTCACCGCCGGCCCGACTTTGCAGGCACCGCTTGACATCGCCGGCCAGCGCATCGCACCCAACATCTGCTACGAGGATATCTTTGGCGAGGAGTTGCTCGACGCACTACCGGCGGCGACGCTGCTGGTTAACTTGTCGAACACCGCCTGGTTCGGCGACTCACTGGCGCAACCCCAGCACCTGCAGATCGCGCGACTGCGCGCAATCGAAACCGGGCGCACCATGCTGCGCGCGACCAATACCGGGATGACCGCCATGGTGAATCCGGATGGCTCGATCGCCGCGGCGCTGCCGCCTTTCACCACGGCGGCGCTGGTGGTTAATGCGCAGGGGCGCACGGGGCGCACGCCCTACACCCGCTGGGGCAATGCGCTGGCCCTGCTGATCGCCGTCGCCGCCTGTGTTCCGGCGCTACGACGCAGAAAGCGTCAGAGCTTGTAGGCCTGCAGGTCGATGGTCAGCGTGGTGCGCCCCATGGCGATCAGGGCGGCGCAGAGGAAGCGGCGCAACTCGGGCGTCGCCGGATGGAAATCGGAATCCTTGAAGTTGGCGGTCAGCAGCAGTATCTGGTCGACCAGCAGCATCTTGCCCATGGGATTGGGATTCTCCAGGCCCGCCTTGGCAAACTCCTCACCGATCCAGTGCCGCGCGGCGCGGGCATCGAATGCGGACATTTCTTCCGCCCCGATCGGGAAATTGAAACGCTCGCCGGACTTCAACACCACGCTGACTTCATGATCCACGGTACCGCTCCTTGGTGATTGCCTTGAATTGGCGCGAATAATACCGGAAGCCGCCATGCGCTTTGCAAGCACCGGTCGCCACGGGCGATTTGCTGCACGGCAGCTTGACCGGAAAGGCGCGCCCCGCATAATGCGCCGACACCGACAACCACGAGGGGCCCGACATGATTCGCCGATTGCCGCAATTGATGTTTGCAGTCTTCACCGCCTTGCTCGCCTGCCAGGCCGGCGCCGCGCCCATCGTTGATGTCGCCGCCGTGAAGGCCGCCCAGGCGCGCGGTGCGATCATCTGGGATGTGCGCGCCACGCCGCTCTACCGCAAGGGCCACATTCCCGGCGCGGCCAGCATCGGCGACGCCGGCAACGTGCTGCGCAATCCCGTCACGGAAGATTTCATCGACACCGCGCAAATCGAAAAAATCCTCGGCAATGCCGGCATCGACCCGAGTCGGGAAATCGTGGTCTATGCCGAGCGCGGCAATCCCTATGCCTATTTCGGTCGGCTCGCGATCCGCTATTTCGGCGGCGACAAGGTCAGTGTCTTTCATGACGGCATCGAGGGCTGGCAGGACGCCGGCAATCCCGTCGAGGCCGGCGACGCGACGCGCGTCGCCATCGCCCTGAAGCTGACGCCGCGCCCCGAACTCGTCGCCAGCACCGAGGACGTGGTCACGCGCGCAAAATCGGGCGCGGTGCAGATCGTCGATGCCCGTACCGCGGGCGAATTCCTCGGCAACGACGTGCGCGCGATTCGCGGGGGCCATGTTCCCGGCGCGTTGAACATTCCCTACGAGCAGAACTGGAAGGATCCCGAAACCAATGCCAAGCTCTCGCGCCGCCAGGTGCCGGACAACAAGGGCGCCGGCCTGGCCTCCGCCGACGCGCTGAAATCGCTATACGCCGGGTTGGACCCGAACAAGGAAACCGTCGTGTACTGCCAGAGCGGCGTGCGCGCCGCCGAAACCGCCGCCGTGCTGGAGACCCTGGGCTTCAACAAGGTCAAGGTCTACGACGCCTCCTGGCTTGGTTACGCCTCGCGCCTCGACGCTCCGGTCGAGCGCGAAACCTTCTTCAACGTCGGCGCGATGAACGGCCGCCTGGCCTCGATGCAGCGCAAGATCGACGAACTCGAACGCATGATCGGCGAGCTGCATTCCAACCACGCAAAGAGCGCCTGCCCGGCCGGAAAAGTCTGCTGAAGGGCGCGCGGCACCGGCAGGCACGGATGGCGTAAACTCGCCGTGCCTGCTCGCCAGGTGTTTCGACGGCTCAGCCCGCCGCCCCGGAGCTGGCCCGGCGATCAATCGGCGCAAGCTCGCGTGATGATCGACGAACCGGAGGCCATGTCCAAGCCCGAAGCGCCATGAAATCCCAGCGCATGTTTCCCTTTGCGGCGATCGTCTGGACCGGCGTGCTGGCCGCGTCGGTAGCCTGGAACATCCACCATGTCAGGCAAGAGACGATGGATATGGCATACGCGGAAGCGCGCGCCAACCTGAACAAGGACATCAGCTTCCGCCGCTGGGCCACCGGGCACGGCGGCGTCTTCGTGCCGATCACCGAGACCCAACGTTCCGTGCCCTTCCTGAGCCACGTTCCCGGGCGCGACGTGACCACCCAGGACGGCCGCGAACTGACCTTGCTCAATCCCGCGTCTGTGCTGCGCCAGGTCATGGATCGCTACTCGGAAGAGTACGGCATCAGGGGACGGATCACGGGCCTGCGCTATCTCAATCCGGGCAACGCGCCGGATGACTGGGAGCGCCCGCGCCTAGAAGCCTTCACCCGAGGCGAAGGCACCGAAGTCTGGGGCATCGCCGACATCGACGGCAAGCCCCACCTGCGTTACCTGCGCGCGATGTTCATGGAACCCGGATGCGAGCTCTGCCACGCCATCCTCGGCTACAAGACCGGCGACATGCGCGGCGCGACGGGACTGTCGCTGCCGCTCGAACCCTACTACGCGAAGCTGGACCACGACATGCTTTTCCTTGGCGGCAGCCACGGGCTGATCTGGCTGATCGGCCTGACCGGCATCGGCTGGGCGAGACGCTCCCACGCCCGGCACGAGGCCGAACGCTCGCGTGGCGAAATGCGCTTCCGGATGCTGTTCGAGAATTCGCGCGACGGCATCCTGATCTACGACCCCGACATCGACCGCTTCGTCGAGTTCAACGATGTCGCCTGCGCTCAGCTTGGTTATTCGCGCGACGAATTTGCCCAACTGTCGGTTGCGGACATCGAACCCGGCGGCTCGCCGGCACAAACCCGCGAACGCATCGCCTCGGTTCGCGAGCGCGGCTGGGACAGTTTCGAAACGCGACACCGAACCAAGGACGGTGAGCTTCGCAACATGTCGGTGACGGCGCAATCCCTGATGCTCGACGACAGGACGCTGATCCAAGTGAGTTTCCGCGACATCACCGAACGCAAGCAGTCGGAACTCGAACTGGAGCGCCATCGCAACCACCTCGAGGACCTGGTCGCGAATCGCACCACGCAACTGCAACTGGCCAAGGACGCCGCCGAAGCGGCCAACCGCGCCAAGAGCACCTTCCTCGCCAACATGAGCCACGAGCTGCGCACGCCGATGAACGGCATCATGGGCATGGTGGCGCTGGCACGGCGGCGCATGGGCGACCCGGCGGGCGTCGTCCAGCTCGACAAGGCGATGGCCTCCGCCGACCACCTGCTGGGCATCATCAACGACATTCTCGATCTGTCGAAGATCGAGGCCGAGCGCATGACCCTTGAGCATGGGGAATTCGCGCTCGACACGGTATTCGAGCAGCTTGCCAGCCTGTTCGGCCAAAGGGCGGCGGAAAAGGGGCTGGCCCTGCGCGTCGAATTGGCGCCGGAGCTCGTCGGCCAGCACTTTCTCGGCGATCCCTTGCGCCTCGGGCAGATCCTCATCAATCTCGTCGGCAACGCGATCAAGTTCACCGAGCGCGGCGAAGTCGCGGTTCATGCGCGCTGGGTCGACCTCGGCACGGCGGACGCGGGCCTGCGTTTCGAAGTCAGCGATACCGGCATCGGCATTGCCCAGGCCGGGCAGCAGCGGCTGTTCTCCGCTTTCGAGCAGGCCGATGGCTCGACCACGCGCAAATACGGCGGCACCGGCCTGGGGCTGGCGATCAGCAAGCGCCTGGCCGGCTTGATGGGCGGCACGATCGGCGTCGACAGCAGCGCCGGACACGGCAGCACCTTCTGGTTCACCGCGCGACTCGACCGGGTTGACGCAAGTAACGCCACCACCACGCACGCCGCCGCCGAGGCGCCCGAAGCACGCCTGCGGCGCGACCACGCCGGCTCACGCATCCTGCTGGTCGAAGACGAGCCCATCAACCAGGAAGTATCGCGCTGCCTGATGGAAGACGTCGGCCTGCGGGTGGACCAGGCCGAAAACGGAATCCGCGCCATCGAGCTGGCGCGCACGATGCGCTACGACCTGATCCTGATGGACGTGCAAATGCCGGAGATGAACGGCCTCGATGCGACGCGGGCGATCCGCGAGGATTCCCTGAACACCACGACCCCGATCCTGGCAATGACGGCGAATGCCTTTGCCGAGGACCGCCAGGCCTGCCTGGATGCCGGCATGGACGATCATGTCGGCAAGCCGGTGGTGCCCGACGTCATGTACGAGCGGCTGTGCGAGTGGCTGACTCGCGCCGGCGCCCGATCGCCGCAAGCCTGAGAAGCGGCCGGCGCGCGCGCCGGACCCCGCCGCAAACCCGGTAAAATCCGTGCCTTTGCGAATTGACGGGTTTTCCGATGGATCAGAAGCCGACGTTTCAGCAGATCATCCTGCGCCTGCAGCAGTTCTGGAACGACCAAGGCTGCGCGCTGCTGCAACCCTATGACATGGAAGTCGGCGCCGGCACCAGCCACACCGCCACCTTCCTCCGCGCCCTCGGCCCCGAGCCCTGGAAGGCCGGCTACGTGCAGCCCTCGCGCCGACCCAAGGACGGTCGCTACGGCGAGAATCCCAACCGCATGCAGCACTACTACCAGTATCAGGTGGTGCTCAAGCCCGCGCCGGCCAACATCCTCGAACTGTATCTGGGCTCGCTCGAAGCCCTGGGCTTCGACCTCAAGCAGAACGACGTGCGCTTCGTCGAGGACGACTGGGAAAACCCGACGCTGGGCGCCTGGGGCCTGGGCTGGGAAGTCTGGCTCAACGGCATGGAAGTCACCCAGTTCACTTACTTCCAGCAGGTCGGCGGCATCGACTGCAAGCCGATCACCGGCGAGATCACCTACGGCCTGGAGCGCCTGGCGATGTACCTGCAGGGCGTCGAGAACGTCTTCGACCTGGTCTATGCGCCGGGCCTCAAATACGGCGACGTCTTCCACCAGAACGAGGTCGAGCAAAGCGCCTACAACTTCGAGCACAGCAACGTCGAATTTCTGTTGCACGCCTTTGGTGCCCACGAAGGCAATGCCAGGCACCTGATGGAACAGCAACTGGCGCTGCCCGCCTACGAGCAGGTGCTGAAGGCCGCGCACACTTTCAACCTGCTGGACGCGCGCGGCGCGATCTCGGTCACCGAGCGCGCCGCCTACATCGGCCGCATCCGCAACCTGGCGCGCGCCGTCGCGCAAAGCTACCTCGACAGCCGCGCCCGGTTGGGCTTCCCGATGGCGCCGAAAGCCTGGGCCGACGAGGTGCTGGCGCAGTTGGCGAAGAAGGCGGCTTGAGGTGGAACTGAAACCCACGCTGATTTTTCGTCTGGAGCGGGATCGGGAGGCCGGGGCATTCTGCTCCGCTCATGTCACCCGTCGCCGCCCTGCGGGCGCCGACTCCTTCTTTACTTCGCTGCGCAGAACGCCCCACCCTCCCGATCCGGTGAAGGTGTCGCGGGTTTGCGGTTGCAAGGCAACAGCGTATCCCGCCAAGGGCGGCGGGTGGCCGTCGCAGCGAGGTAAAGGAGGAGAGTCGGGCGCAGCCCGACTCGTGGGACACGAGCAGCGATGGCCACCCGCCGCCCTTGGCGCACCCGGCCCAGCGCTTAACAAGGTTTTTCGTACGTCGCGGATAGACACAGCAGCACGGGACAACTGACATGAGCACCAAGAATCTTCTCGTCGAACTCTTTGTCGAGGAACTGCCGCCGAAGGCGCTGAAGAAGCTCGGCGAAGCATTCGCTCTCGAAATCACGATTTCATTGGCAGAGCAAGATCTGTTGCCTGCCGATGAAGCGACTTTAAGCTTTGCATCGCCCAGACGATTGGCAGTATTGGTACCAAACGTTCTCGACAAAGCCGAAGATGAACCCGAAGCCATTAAGCTAATGCCATTGCGCGTGGGACGTGGCGAAGATGGACAAGCAACGCCTGCTCTACTGAAAAGGCTCTCTGCTATTGGTTGCGCGGAGAACGTCGGAGAGGTCTACCCGGGAATTCCTCCAAACGATGGTGATCTGTTCATCAATCGCACACGAATTGGCGTAACGCTTGCGGAAGGCTTGCAGAAGGCGCTCAATCGAGCGATAGGCAAGCTGCCAATCCCGAAGGTGATGAGCTACCAGCTTGCCGACGGCTGGAGCAGCGTGAATTTCGTGCGCCCCGCGCACAAGCTGGTTGCGCTGCACGGCGCCGATGTGGTGCCGATTTCCGTGCTCGGCCTGACTGCCGGCCGCGAGACGCAAGGCCACCGCTTCGAGGCGAAGAATCCGGTGGTCACGATCAAGGATGCCGACTCCTACGCGCAGCAGTTGGAAGCCGAAGGCGCGGTGATCGCCGGCTTTGCCGCGCGCCGCGCCGAGATCGAGAAGCAGCTTAAGGCCGCCGCCGCGAAGGAGGGACTCACGCCGATCGATGACGAAGCCCTGCTCGACGAGGTGACCGCGCTGGTCGAGCGCCCCAATGTGCTGACCTGCGCCTTTGAAAAGGAATTCCTCGACGTGCCGCAGGAATGCCTGATCCTGACCATGAAGGCCAACCAGAAGTATTTTCCGCTGCTCGATGCCGATGGCAAGCTGACCCACAAGTTCCTCGTCGTCAGCAACATTCGTCCGGCCGACCCGTCGGCGGTAATCGGCGGCAACGAGCGCGTGGTGCGCCCGCGCCTGGCCGATGCCAAGTTCTTCTTCGACCAGGACCGCAAGAAGTCGCTGATGGATCGCATACCGGGCCTGGCCAAGGTGGTGTATCACAACAAGCTGGGCACCCAGGGCGAGCGCGTCGAGCGCGTCGCCGCGTTGGCGCGCGCGATCGGCCATCAGTTGGGTGGCGAGGCCCTGGCGAATGCCGCCGACCGCGCCGCCGTGCTCGCCAAGGCCGACCTCCTCACCGACATGGTCGGCGAGTTTCCCGAGCTGCAGGGCATCATGGGCCGCTACTACGCGCTGCACGACGGCGAGCCGGTCGAGATTGCCGATGCCATCGAGGACCACTACAAGCCGCGCTTCGCCGGCGACGGGTTGCCGCGCGGCGAGGTCGGCCTCTGCGTGGCGCTGGCCGACAAGTTGCAAACGCTGGTGGACATGTTCGGCATCGGCCAGTTGCCGACCGGCGACAAGGACCCCTTCGCCTTGCGTCGTCATGCGCTCGGCATGATCCGCATGCTGATCGAACGCGATTTGCCGCTGGACCTGGCGGGACTGTTCTCCGCCGCCAAGCTCATCGACGCCAGGGTGATCCAGCAACTTTCCGACTTCATCTACGAACGCCTCGCCGGCAGCCTGCGCGAGCAGGGCTACTCGGCGCTGGAGGTAGACGCCGTGGTCGGCCTGCGCCCGCCGCGCCTGGGCGACATTCCCAAGCGCCTGGCCGCCGTGCGCGCCTTTGCCGCGCTGCCCGAGGCCGCCAGCCTCGCCGCCGCCAACAAGCGCGTCGGCAACATCCTGAAGAAGGCCGAGGGCGTGGTGGCGGCGAAGGTCGATGCGGCGCTGCTCAAGGAAGCCGCCGAGCTGGCGCTGAACGCCTCGCTTGAAACAGTCACGCCACAAGCCGATGCCGCCTTCGAGCGTGGCGACTACACCGCTTCGCTGCAGGCGCTGGCCGCGCTGAAGGCGCCGGTGGACAGCTTCTTCGACGAGGTCATGGTGAATGCCGAGGACGCCGCCTTGCGCGCCAACCGACTCGGCCTGCTGGCGACGCTGCATCAGGCGATGAACCGCGTCGCCGACCTGTCGCGCCTGTCGGCCTGAGCGATGCCGATAAACGGGCGTTTTGCGGCGGTGTTCGGCAAAGTCGGCGCCGGCGACACGGCGACAATCCAGGGGAACATCTGAGCAAGCCATGAAACTCGTCATCCTCGACCGCGACGGCGTGATCAACCACGACTCCGACCAGTACATCAAGTCGCCGGAGGAATGGAAGCCGATCCCCGGCAGCCTGGCCGCCATCGCCAGCCTGAATCAGGCCGGCTATCGCGTGGTGGTCGCCAGCAACCAGTCCGGCGTCGGCCGCGGCCTGTTCGAGACCGACACGCTGATGGCGATCCACGACAAGATGCTGAAGGCGCTGGCCCAGGTCGGTGGCCACATCGACGCGATCTTCTTCTGCCCGCACACCAACGCCGACAACTGCGAGTGCCGCAAACCCAAGCCGGGCATGTACAAGGAGATCGCCGCGCGCTTCAACGCCGACCTTGCCGGCGTGCCGACCATCGGCGACAGCCTGCGCGACCTGCAGGCGGCGGTCGCGGTGGGCGCGCAACCGATGCTGGTGCTGACCGGCAAGGGTCGCAAGACCCAGGACGACCCCGCCCTGCCGGCGGGAACCCCGGTGTTCGGCGACCTCGCGGCGGCCGTCGCGCACATCCTGCGCTGACGCGCGGACACATGGCGGCGATTCGCTCCCTGCTGTTCCTGCTGATCCTCGTCGTGGTGACGCCGCCCTACACGGTGGGCGTGCTGCTGTGCTGGCCGCTGCCGCCCAAGGCGCGGCGCCGCGCCGTGGCGCCGTGGGTCAACTTCGTGATCTGGCTGATCAAGCACCTGCTGGGCATTCCCTACCGCCTGGTCGGCGCCGAGAACCTGCCGTCGCGGCCGGTGGTGGTGCTGTGCAAGCACCAGTCGGCCTGGGAGACCCTGGTGCTGCAGGAAATCTTCCAGGACACGGTCTTCGTCTGGAAGAAGGAAATCAAGTACATCCCCTTCTTCGGCTGGGCCCTGGCCTCGATCCCGATGATCGAAACCGACCGCAGTGCCACCAAGGCGGCGCTGACGCGCCTTGTGGACCAGGGACGCGACCGGCTCGACCACGGCTATACCGTCATCATCTTCCCGGAAGGCACGCGCTCGCGGCCCGGATCGAAGAACCGCTACAAGGTCGGCGGCGCCCACCTCGCCGTCGAGACCGGCACGCCGGTGGTGCCGGTGGCGCTCAACTCCGGCGAGTTCTGGGGTCGCAATGCCTTGTTCAAGAAGCGTGGCACGGTCACCGTCAGCGTCGGTCCGGCCATCGATCCCGCCGGCCTCGGTTCCGGCGAAGTGCTGGCGCGCGCCGAGACCTGGATCGAGGACGAGATGCGGCGCATCAGTCCGCAACTGTACGAGGCGGCGGCATGAGCGCCCCGCACGGCCGCCCGAAGGGGCGCCAGCCAAATCATGGAGCCGCGCCGCGGCGAACCAGGGTCACCCCCTCCCCCGGGAGGGGGGTCGGGGGGAGGGCGCAGCAATGAGCCCGGGTAGGCGCGCGCCGCAACTTGCGCTCCGGCTCGATGCCGGCACGCCCGATCCGGCGCAGCGCTGGCATGAGGGCGCCAGTCTTGCCTATCTCGGCGGCAGCCTGCGCCTGATGCTGGGCAGCACCGACGGCGAAGCGCGCCGCGAAGCGGACACGCTGGCCTTGCCGCTGCCGCCGCAAGCCACGCCGCGCCAGATTCAGGACCGCGCCGAAGCCTGGCTGCGCGAGGAGGCGACACGACTGCTGCGGGACGTGATAGCTGAAAAGTCGGCGCTGGCGGGACGCCGCGCACCGGGCCTGGCGCTCTCCTTCGCCGCCCGTGGCCATTGGGTGGACCCACGCGACGACAGCACACTGCGCTGCAACTGGCGCCTGATCGAACAGCCGCTGCCGGTGATAGAGCAGGCGATCGCGCGCGCCATCGCCGCCCTGCCGCGCGAGGAACGCGGCCGCGACCTGTTCGGCGCCTCGCCAGCAAGCTGACGATGTTCCACGAACAGCTTCAGCTTTTTCGCCTGCCATCGCCGCCCGCCGCGAGCAAGACCCGTCACCTGCTGATCGGCGGCCGCATCGTCGATTACCGCCTGAAGAGCGGCACCAAGCGCTTGTCGATGCACATCGACGAACGCGGCCTGCGCATCAACGCACCCACGCGGACTAGCCAGAACGAGATCGACGGCTTCGTGCATCTGCATGGCGACTGGGTCCTGAAGAAGCTTGCCGAGCTCGCAAATGCAAGCCAGCCCCGCCATGTCGCCGTGCGCGACGGCACCCGCCTGCCCATGCTCGACGGCGAGGCCGAGGTGCGCGTCCTGCCCGGCGCCAACCGCGTGCGCTGGATCGGCAGCCAACTCGTGCTCGAGGCGCGCGCCGATGCCGACCTCGGCCAACTCGCCACGCGCGCCCTGCAAAAGCGCGCGCTGGCGCATTTCGGCGAACGGCTTGCGCACTACTGCAAAGCACTCGGGCTGGCCGCGCCCAAGCTCAGCCTGTCCTCGGCGCACACGCGCTGGGGCAGTTGCAGCAAGCACGGCGGCATCCGCATCAACTGGCGCCTGATCCACCTGCCGGTCCATCTCGGCGACTACGTTGTCGCCCACGAAGTGGCCCACCTGCGCGAAATGAACCACGGCAAGCGCTTCTGGGCGACCGTCGAGTCCATCTACCCGGAGTGGAAGACGGCGCGCATCGAACTCAAAGAGCGCACCACCTCGCTGCCCATATTGTGAAAGGCGATCGATGAGAATCCTGCACACCATGATCCGCGTCGGCGACCTCGACAAGTCATTGGCGTTCTATACCGACATCCTCGGCATGCGCCTGCTGCGTCGCAACGACTATCCCGAGGGCAAGTTCACGCTGGCCTTCGTCGGCTACCAGGACGAGGCCGACGGCGCCGTGCTGGAGCTGACCCACAACTGGGGCGTCGATAACTACGAGATCGGCACCGGCTACGGCCACGTCGCACTCGCGGTGGACGACGCCTACGCGGCCTGTGCCGAGATCAAGGCACGCGGCGGCAAGGTGACGCGCGAAGCCGGGCCGATGAAGGGCGGCACCCGCGTCATCGCCTTCGTCGAGGACCCCGACGGCTACAAGATCGAGCTGATCCAGCGCGGTTGAAGGTTTGTGTCTCCGGCAGAGCCGGAGACGGTATCCCTTGGGGACGGCGCCCGCTCACACATCGCATCGACTGCAGGAGAACGACATGGGCAGGATCATCGGATTTGGGGAAGACGTCGCCGGCTACGAAATACCGGTGCTCAACGAACGCGAGGTGCGCGCCGCGGCGGGCATCCTGTTCCTGTTCGCCATCATGACTTTCGCCAGCGCCTGGTTCGTCGGCAACTTCCGCCCGACCAAAATCTTCGTGATCGCCTTCCTGATCGATTTCACGATCCGCCTGTTCGTCAACCCGAAGTACGCGCCGTCGATGATCGCGGCGCGCTTCGCCGTGCGCGGGCAAGCGCCGGAATGGGTCGGCGCGCCGCAGAAGCGCTTTGCCTGGGCCATCGGCTGGCTGCTGGCGCTGGCCATGCTATGGCTGATCGTGATCAACAACGTGATCGGGCCGATCAACATGCTGGTCTGCGCCACCTGTCTGACACTGATGTTCTTCGAGTCCGCCTTCGGCATCTGCGTCGGCTGCAAGATCTACAACGCCCTGCCCGGCCGCCAGGCCCAGCATTGCGCGGGCGGCAGTTGCGAAGTGTTCGCGCCGCATCCGAGCCAGAGAGTCGGCGCCGGCGGCACGGCGATCCTGGCGGCCTACCTCGTCGTGATCGCCCTCGTCGCCTCGCAGGCCTTCCCCGCCGCCGAATCGCTGGCAACGCAACCCGCGATGCCGAATGCCGGCATCGCCGGCACCGTCACCGAAGCCGAGCGCTGCAAGCCGCCCGCCTTCGCCGTCGCCATCGGCCACGCAGAGAAGTGGAAGCTGCACAACAACTGCAAGTAGGGAGTCGGCGCTGGCAGCCCCTATCCGCCATACCGAGCGTCAGACTGCAGCCAGCCGTTCCACCGTATCTGGATAGCGTTCGACCAGCCGGATCAACAGCGCCGCCTGCGCATTGGGCTTCGCCCGCCCCTGCTCCCAGTTCTCCAGCGTACGCGGATTGGTTCGCAGGTAGCGCGCGAACACAGGCCGCGAAAGGCGCAGGCGCTCGCGCAAGGCGAGCAACTCCTCGGCACTGACCTCTGCCGCCGGGAGGATTTCGACCGCGTGGGTGCGCAAACTGCGCTTTCCGGTACGTTCCTCGGCTAGGGCGTCAATACCTTCCGCGATCTCCGCAAACAGGTTCCGCTTTTTCATTGCCGTGCCTCCAATTCCCGCTTGAGCATCGACTTAAGGGCTTTGCGCTCGTCCGCGCTCAAGTCGTCCATTTCGTCCTTGTCGTACAAGGTGAACAACCAGAACTGCCGCCTTGTTTGCCACCAGTAGTAGATCACCCGCAAACCACCACGCTTGCCCTTTCCGCGGCGCCGGTCGGCTTGGCGCAGCTTGCGTAGCCCACCGGTGCCCTCGATCACGTCGCCCGCTTCCGGATTCGTCAGCAATGCGTTTTGCAGGTCACGCAGACCCTCGTCGTCCAGATAGCCGGCACGAAAGCGCGAGAAGGGTGGAAGTTCGACGAACAGAGCTTGCATGAATCAACTATACGCAAGTTGCGTTAGTTAATCAATACTAAGGTCAAGGTGAGCGCAATTGTTGGTAACCGTCTAAATTTGACCCAGGGTTTCCATCTAAAACTGACCCACGGGTTTATGCGCACAGTATAACTATGCGCGGTCGTTTGCAGGTTCGGTTTCCGGGGATTTCTCTCCTTTCGGTTTGGAAGAACGAGTTCGGCCAGGCTGCAGCCTGGCCGAACTCGTTTTGAAGCGCCAGGACTCATTGCCGGTCTCGACGATATGGCAATGATGATGTTTTGCCGATCGTGATCTGCCCGCAATTCGCTGGCATATACTTGCACTTCCACTGAATTGCGTCCTGCCAATGACCCATCTATTCCAGGCTCTTGCCCAAGGCGTCGACACTTGGCGGGCCGAGAACTACCTCTGCCAAGAATTCCCGGCGATCCGCGAAATTCTTGAGCACGCCCAGGAAGAAGGCGGGCAGTTGCGCTACCTGCGTCGCGCCCAATTTCGCGCACTGGAGACCTACTGGTATCTGCGACTGGTACTGAATACGCCGCGTATCGGCGACCTCTATACCCTTTTGTTCCCGGCGTTGCGCGACCGACGCGCAGCCATGGGCCTGACTTCTCCGGAGATTGTCGCGCTGATTGCTGACGAAGGTCTGGATACCCTGCTGCAACGCCTGCCGACGGACAATGCGTTCGTCAAGCAGCATGGTCTGGAAAGCCTGCGCGAATCGCTGGCGCTCGACTATCCGAGCTACATACTGGCGCTGGCCATGGGCGCGGGCAAAACCATCCTCATGGGCAGCATCGTCGCCACCGAATTCGCGCTTGCCCTCGAATATCCCGACGGCCCATTCGTCGAAAACGCCCTGATCTTTGCACCAGGCAAGACGATTCTCGGTGCGTTGCGGGAGTTGGCAGATATCCCCTATGAGCGTCTCCTGCCGCCGCGCTTCCACAAACCCTTCGCTGCGAGCCTGAAGCTCACTTTCACCCGCGACGGCGACAAGCAGATCCCGATCACCTGGGGCAGCAGCTTCAACGTCATCGTCACCAACACCGAGAAGATACGCATCCAGAAACCGACGACGAAAAATGGTGCCCAGCACCGGCTGTTCGGCGGCATCAAGGATGAGGAGGCGGCCGAACTGGCCAACCTGCGCCTGCAAGCCATCGCCTCGCTGCCGCATCTCGCGGTGTTCTCCGACGAGGCCCATCACACCTACGGCCAGAAGCTGTTGGGCAAATGGGAGACGGACGCCGCCACGGGCGAACCTGTGTTCAAGGACGACGGTATCAAGAAGGTGCGCCGTACCATCGACTACCTGGCGCGCGAGACCAACCTGATCGTCGTCGTCAATGCCACCGGGACGCCCTACTTCCAGCGCCAGCCGCTGCGCGACGTGGTGGCCTGGTACGGACTGGGCGAGGGCATACGCGACGGCGTGCTCAAGGAGTTGGCCGGCAACATCAAGGTCTTCGAACTCGGCGATGCCGAGGCCGCACAACTTGTCGGCGAAGTCATCGACGACTTTGCCGCCGACTACTGGCCGGTCGCGCTGCCCAACGGCGCCCCGGCACGGCTGGCGCTGTATTTTCCCAACATCGAAACCCGCGACGAACTGCGCCCAGCCATCGACTCCGCGCTTGCCCGGCATGGTATCGGCGCGGACACGGTGCTGGTGGTGGACAACAAGTCGTCCGAAGCCACGCGCCGTGCTTTCGAGGCCGTGGCACGCGACCCTGCCGCCCCGCATCGCATCCTGCTGCTGGTCAACATGGGCACGGAGGGCTGGAACTGTCCCAGCCTGTTTGCCTGCGCACTGGTGAGAAAGCTCGCCCACAGCAACAATTTCGTGCTTCAGGCGGCGACCCGTTGCCTGCGCCAAGTGCCCGGCAATACCCATCCGGCGCGCGTCTACCTCACAAGTACCAATCGCAGAACGCTGGAAGACCAACTGGCGGAAACCTACGGCACCAGCCTTCACGAACTTGACTCCCAGCATGCCGCGAGGGTCGAGAAGGAAATCCGCTTGCACAAGCCCCATTTACCGCCGCTACTGATCAAAAGGCGGCATTTGCGCTTCCGGCGCAAGGCAAATGGATCGACGGGCGCCGTGTCGCCAGCGCCGACTTTGATCGTGCCAGACGTGCCGGCCCCGGCCGCGTCGGTCGTCGCCACCTACACCATCGCCGAAACCGCAAGTGGCGACACGCGCCTGCAGCGGCTGGATGCCGGCGACGAAACCTTGTCGCCGAATGCTCCGGAGTGGGGTATTTACGCCACCGCCGCCGAACTCGGTGCCCAATACCATCTGCCTACCGCCGACCTGCTTTCGTCGCTGCGCACCGCGTATGGCGAATCGGACATTCCCGCCCATCATTTGCCCTACCTCGGCCGGCAGATCGAGAGCCAAGGCACCGAGTACGAGGAGTATCACGAGGAAATCGACGTCGCCATCGCCCTCGTCAAACCGGACGGATTCGACATTCGAATCGAAGACGGCATGCCGATCTTCACCGCGCGGATCAGTTTCGCCAAGGAACGCGCCAACCTCTACAAGACCGCAAGCGACACCGCCGACGCCGCCGTCGCGCTGGAAACCAGTTTCCACTACGAGGGCTACAACTTCGATTCCGCACCCGAGGCGGAATTCCTCGACTGGACCCTGGGCCTGCTGAAAAACCATTCCCACGCCATCGAGGGCTTGTGGTTTACCGGCGGCCTGACCGACCCGGCGAAGACCGAGCTGCTCGCCGAATACCTTGGCGAGGATGGCCGCTGGCACCGCTACACCCCCGATTTTGTCATCCGCCGCGCCGATGGCAAGCATCTGGTGGTGGAGGTCAAGAAGGACACCGAAAGCCCCGCCATTACCGCCGACCTGGCCCGTCACGCGCGCGGCGAGGCGCCGCAAAGCGCTGAAGGCCGCAAGGCGGTCGCCCTCAAATGCTGGGAAGACCTGAATCCGGATCGGCTGGCCTACCACGTCATGTTCGCCGACACCGCCCTGCACGACGCAGGCAAGAAAATCGTGCGCGATTTCATCCTTGGAGACCCGGCGTGATGACTTCTCCGATTGTCGCCGTCGATGCCCTGTCCGGCCGCATCCACCTCGTGCGCGGGCAGCGCGTCATGGTCGATGCCGACCTGGCCGAGCTTTATGGCGTCTCGACCAAGGTCCTCAACCAGGCCATCAAGCGCAACATTGAACGCTTTCCGGCCGATTTCATGTTTCAGCTCACGGCCGAGGAACATGACTCTTTGAGGTCACAAATTGTGACCTCAAACGCCATCGACCCTTTAAGGTCACAAACTGTGACCTTAAAGAGCGGCCGCGGCCAGCACCGAAAATACCTTCCCTACGTCTTCACCGAGCACGGCGCCATCATGGCCGCTTCGGTGCTCAGTTCGCCCCAGGCCGTCGAAATGAGCGTCTTCGTCGTGCGCGCCTTCGTCCAACTGCGCGAGCTTCTTGCCAGCAACCGCGAACTGGCGGACCGGCTCGACGATCTGGAGCGCAAGCTCTCCACCCATGACCAGGCCATCGCCGGCCTGATCGATGCCATCCGGCGCCTTACCAGCGTGCCGGCCAAGCCCACCCGCCCCATCGGCTTTACTGCCGACCTGAAAGACCGCAAACCATGAGCAAGAACGAGATTCCCGTCGCCAAGGCCAAGGGGCGGCCGATGCTCACTTGGGTCGGCAAGAAGCCGCTGGCCCGCGTCACCGCCTTTCCCGCCCAGCACGTCGAGACCGTCCCGGCGCCACAGGTGGCGGCGAGTGCAGCGCTCGGCGCGGCCGACTGGTCCACGTGGCCGCGCGACCTGCCGCAGGGCGGCCTGCTCTACCACGGCGACAACAAGGAAGTGCTGGCCCACCTGCTGGCCAACGGTATGCGCGGCCAAGTGAAGCTGGTCTATATCGACCCGCCCTTCGACAGCGGCGCCGACTATGTGCGCAAGGTGCAACTACGCGGCCCTAAGGGCGGCGGCAAGGTCGAAGGTGAGGACTACACCCTCGGCGAACAAGTGCAGTACAGCGATATCTGGTCCAACGACAACTACTTGCAGTTCATGTATGAGCGGTTGTTGTTACTGCGTGAGCTACTGGCCGAGGACGGAACCATATATCTGCACTGTGATTTCCGGCGCGCGCATCATCTTCGATGCCTACTCGACGAAGTCTTCGGTTCCGAACGGATTATCAGTGAATTGATTTGGCACTACAGCGGTGCAGGAGTGCCAACTGATCGATGGGCTTCCCGTCACGACTCACTCTTCATGTACGCGAGGTCGGATAAGTGGCACTTTGATCCCGATCCAGTCAGAACGGAATATGCTGAATCAACTCGTGAGCGGTTCTCGCACACGATCAACAATGTTCGGGGTGGACGGGACTTCGGAGGCCAAGAGCTCAATCCGTTGGGTAAGTATCCAGAGGACGTCATTTATGTATCCATCGAGGCTCCCTCATCAAATGCGCGGACGGGATATCCAACCCAGAAGCCGGCGGGATTGCTCGAGAAGCTCGTGCTCGCGAGTTCGCGTCCTGGCGACCTCGTCCTCGACTGCTTCATCGGCTCAGGCACCACAGCGGCGGTGGCGCAGAAGCTCGGCCGCCGCTGGATCGGTTGCGACATCAACAAAGGCGCGATCCAGACCACCGCGAAGCGCTTGCAAGGAGTGATTGCCGAACAGGCGGAACAGCTCGCCGCCGCGCGCCAGGGCGAACTGGTAGCCGCCGCGGATGCACCACCCCTGCCCTGCCAGCTCGCCTTCACCACCTGGCGCGTCAATGACTACGACCTGCAAATCCAGCACAACGAGGCAGTGGAACTGGCCTGCGAGCACCTGGGTATCACGCGCCGCCGTACCGATTCCTTTTTCGACGGCGTGCGCGGCCAGATGCTGGTGAAGATCGTGCCTTTCAATCATCCCCTGTCGCCGCTCGACCTCGAATCCATCCGCAGCGAACTCAAGACGCGCGCCGAGGAAGAGCGCGACATCCTCGTCGTCAGCCTGGGTCAGGAACACGCCGCGCGCGATTGGGTGACGCACTACAACCAGAACCGGCCGATCAACAAGATTCACCTGATAGAACTGCGCAGCGACCGCAAGTCCGGCGGCTTCATCCGCCACGAACCGATTTCGGCGCAGGTCGCCATCCGGCGCGAGGGCGAGCGCCTTGTGGTGGAGATCGCCGACGTGGTGTCACCCAGCATACTGCAGCGCCTCAACAAGGAAGCCGGCGTGTTCCGCGCCGAGATTCCCGATTGGCGCGCCGTGGTCGATAGCGTGCTGATCGACACGGACCACGACGGCAAGGTATTCAATGTGGCACTGGCCGATGTGCCGGAGCGCAAGCAGGACCTGGTAACCGGCCGCTACGAGTTGCCCACGCCGAAGGCCGGTGCGACCGTGGCGGTGAAGATCATCGACATGCTGGGCGAGGAATGCGTGGTATCCGCGACGGTGTGATCGATGAAGAGTCGGCGCTGGCGCTACGCCGATTTCGCGCCACCCGGCGCCGGCACCATGCCGAGCTGGCGCAGCAGGGCCAACTGGCGCTGCATCACCTCGCGGCGGTAGCTCGCCGCATCCACGTTCGACCAATCGAAGAAGCCCTTGCCGGCGCGCAGCCCGGCGCGGCCCTCGGCCATGTAGCGATCGACAATGGCCGGCGGCGCGCGACAGGGATCGTCCAGCGCCCTGGCCAGGTAGTGGCTGGCGTAATAGAGGATGTCGAGCCCGCCGAAGTCGATGAACTCGACGATGCCCATGCTGGCGAAGCGCGGGCCGAAGCCGTAGCGCACGGCGCGGTCGATGTCCTCCGGCGTGGCCACGCCCTGCTCCACCATGCGCGCCGCCTCGTTCATCAGCAGGGCCTGCAGGCGCGGCACGATGTAGCCGGGCGCGGCCTGGCACAGCACCGGCTGCTTGCCGATGCCGCCAAGCAGATCGCATAGCCGCTGCGTCGCCGCCGGATCGGTGCCCGGATGCGGCGAGACTTCGACCAGCGGAATCAGGTAGGCCGGGTTGAGCCAGTGGGCGTTGAGGAAGCGTGCGGGGTGCGTGACCAGGCCGGCCAGCTCGGTGGACAGCATGGTTGAAGTGGTCGAGGCTAGCAGCGCCTCCGCACGCAAATGTTGACAGGCGAAGGCGAAGGCCTCGCGCTTGGCGTCGAGCTTCTCGGGCACGCCCTCGAACAAGACGTCGACCTGTGCCAGCACCTCGGGCGCCGCGTCGCGGCCGGCGAAATGCACGCGCGAGAGCATGGCGGGGATCAGCGCCGCGTCGAAGACGCCGAGTTCCGCCAGGGTGGCGAGGCTCCCTTCGATCTCGCGCCGCGCATCGGCTTCGAGTGCCTGCGCGGCCTCGTCACTACGCGGCTTGGCGTCGATCAGCCAGACTTCATGGCCGGCATAGGCGAAGGCGTGGGCGATGCCGCGCCCCATGCGCCCGGCGCCGAGCGCGGCAAACCTCGCTGACATCAGGCGTGCCCGGTCGCCAGCAGGCGGCGCATGCCGGCGCGGTCGAGCGCGGCGAGGCCCATCGCATCGAGGGTACGCGGCCCGGCGCGCAGGTCGCGGCCGCAGATGGCCGAAGCCAGCGCCAGCAGGCCGCTGGCGAGCGGCGCGGAGACGCCGGCCCAGTCGGCCACCGAGACGAGGAAGGCCAGCCCGTAGTGGATGTCCTCGGTCATGTAGCGATGCTCGGTGAGCACGACGTGCTCGCGCCAGTCGCCGCTGTCAGTGAGGCGCTTGTGCGCGTCGCCATACATCCAGCGGTCATTTTCGTAATGGTCGCGCAGCGGGAAGTGCTCGCCGGTATAGCTGAGCGCGACGCGGATCGCCACGCGTTCTTCATCGAGCGCGTTGGTGACGCGGCGGATCGAGGGCTGGGTGCCCTCGTTGTGGATGTCCCAGCGCTCGAAATGCTCCAGCGAGCCGGCGTTCATCAGGATCAGCGGCGGGTGGATGATGGGCCCGGCGTTCATCAGCGCGCCGGCCAGCGCATCCTCGATCGGCTCCACCGAAGGAAACGCGGCGCACAGCACGGCAAATGCCGCAACAGACTTTTCCGCCGGGAAGACGCCGGTGGGCAGGCGTACGGCGCGCATGGTGACGGCGACTTCCGCCGGCCCGTGCAGGCGCGTCAGCCAGGGCAGGGTACCGGTCTCGGCGAAGGCGACATCGGCGGCACAGCCGGCGTGGCGCAGGGCCTGCATCATGGCCACGCTGCCGAAGGTGCCCGGCGGCAGGAAGATCACCTGGCCGTCAGTGAGATGCGGCGCCAGCGCGCGGGCGATGTCCTCCTGGGCGAAGGCCGGTGTCGGGATCAGGATCAGCTCGGCGCCGCGCACGGCGGCGCCGAGCTCGGCGGTGACCATGGCGATTTCCACCTCGCGCCGACCGGCGATGTCCTTCAGGGTGATGCGGCGCATCGTCGCCAGCTCGCCGAAGGCCGCCGCGTCGCGGCGCCAGAAGCGGACTTCGTGGCCGAGGTCGGAGAGGTCGGCGGCGGCCGCGTGCGAGCCGTTGCCGCCGCCCAGCACGGCTATGCGCATGGCTTGGTACCGATAGTTGCCGTCCGGCCAGCGCCGGCGCGATGCGTCCTAACAGGAACTCTCATCCCGCCCCCAGCATCCAGTTCGGCAGCCCGGTCACGGTAACCGGAAAGACCCACATCATCAGAATGCAAAGCGCGAACGAGACCATGAAGTACATCACGCCGCGAAAGATGGTGTGGATCGGCACCTCGGGCGCGAGGCCATGGACGATGAAGACATTCACCCCCACCGGCGGCGTCACCGCGCCCATCGTCGTGACGATGGTCAGGATCACGGTGAACCAGACCGGGTCGTAGCCGAGGGCGACGCCGAGCGGGAAGAAGATCGGGATGGTGACGACGAGGAAGCCCAGCGCGTCCATCAGCATGCCGCCGATGATGTAGATGCCCAGCACCACCAGCAGGATGACGAAGGGCGCCACCGGCAGCGCGGCGGCCCATTCGGCCAGCTCGAAGGGCAGGCGCGAGACGGTGAGGAAGCGGCCGAAGAGCACCGCGCCGGCGATCAGCAGCACCACCATGGCGGAGATGCGCACGCTCTCGACGATGGACATGACAATGCCCTTGAGGCTGAGGCTGCGCTGCATCAGGCCGATCGCCAGCGCGCCGAAGGCGCCCGCCGCACCCGCCTCGGTGGGCGTGAACCAGCCCATGTAGAGGCCGCCGATGACAAGCGAGAACAGCGCCAGCGCCTCGACCACGCCGGAGAGCGCGCGGAACTTCTCGCCCCAGGTGGTCTGCGGCCCCAGCGGCCCCAGCGCCGGATTGCGCTTGCACATCCAGACGATGGTGGCGAGGAACAGCGCGGTGAGGATGAGCCCGGGCACCACGGCGGCGACGAACAGGCGCAGCAGCGACTGCTCGGTCTGCACCGCGATGACGATCAGCACCACGCTGGGCGGGATCACCACGCCGAGCGTGCCGCCCACCGCGATGGCGCCGGTGGATAGCGCCGGGTCGTAACCGTAGCGGCGCATCTCGGGCATGGCGATGGTGCCCATGGTGGCGGTGGTCGCCGAGTTCGAGCCGCAGATGGCCGAGAAGCCGGCGCTGGCGGCAATCGTCGTCCCGGCCAGGCCGCCCGGCAGGCGCCCGACCCAAGTGTAGGCCGCCCGGTAGAGCCGCTCGGTGGTGCCGGCGCGGTAGGCGAACTGGCCCATCAGCACGAACAGCGGGATCACCGACAGGCCATAGGACGAGAACTGTTCCCAGATGTTGGTCGCCAGCAGGTGGGTGGCGGCGGCCGGGGTCAGCAGGTAGGCATTGCCGATGACACCGGCGGCGAGCATGGTGAAGGCGATGGGCTGGCCGAGCAGCATCAGCAGCGCCATCAGGGCGAGGCCGATCACGGCGACGAGGGTCGCGTCCATCTCAGTGCCTCAGGGCCGCGGCCAGCGCCGCCAGCGAACGCAGGAAGTCGACCAGCAGCGCCAGCGCGAGGCCGAAGCAGCCGATGCCGACGACATAGACCCAAGGGTAGACGATCACGCGCAGGGTCTCCGACATCGAGCCGGTTTCGTGCAGGGTGCGGCCGTAGCGCATGACGTAGAACGCAGAAACGGCAAACAGCGCGAGCGAAAGCACCGCCATCGCCGCCTCGACCAGGGCGCGATTGCGGCTCCCCAGTCTGACCACGAACAGCTCCATGGCGACATGGCCCTTGTGCCGCTGCACCGTGCCCAGGGCTAGCGCCATGGCGGCGGCCGACATCCAGCCGATCACCTCGTAGGAGCCGGCGATGGTGCGGCCCATGCCGCGCATCACCATGTCGGCCACCGAGAACAGCATCATCGCGGCCAGCAGCGCGGCGGCGGCCCAGGCCAGGCCCTCGTTGAACCGGGCGCTGGCGCGGTCGAGGGCATGGATCAGCCCGCCGGGCGCGCCGCCCGCGCCCGGCTGTGCTCCCTCTGCCATCACTTCTTGGCGAACTGCGGCGCCAGCTCGTGCAGGCGCTTCATGTAGGCGGCGGCGGGCAGGCCCTTGCCGCTCATCTCCTTGACCCAATCCTCTTCCATCGACTTCAACTTGGCATCCCAGCGCGCCTTTTCGTCCGCGGCGAGCGGCACCACCTGCAGCTTGTGGTCCTTCTGCGCCCAGGCCATGGCGGCGCCGACGTTCTCGTTGTCATGGTAGTTGCCGGTCCAGCCGGGCATTTCCTCGGCCAGCTCGTCGATCACCTTCTTCACGTCGGCCGGCAGCTTGTCCCATTTCTTCTGCTCCATCACGGCGGCGAAGGCCACCACCACGGTCGGGTAGTCGGTGACGAACTTCAGCGATTCGGCCAGCTTGAAATCCTGCAAGACCTCGCGCGAGGTCATGGTGCCGTTGATGACGCCGGTGGATACCGACTGCGGCACTTCCGGCATCGGCATGCCAATCGGCGCGGCGCCCAGCGCTTTCAGCACCGGCACGCCGGTGCCGGCGGCGCGCAGCTTCATGCCGGCGAGGTCGGCGGCGTTCCTCACCGCGGTCTTGCTCTGGATGAAGCCGGGCTCGGTGGTGAACATCGCGATCACCTTGAAGCCCTCGTATTCCTTGGGCTTGAACTCCTTGGTCAGCGCCCACAGGGTCTTGCTGGCCTGGGTGGCGCTGGTGAAGCCCACCGGCAGGGCGATGCCCGAGGTCAGCGGGAAGCGGCCCGGATCGTAGGACGGCGAGCCGAGGCCGATGTCGGCCACGCCCTTGGTGACGCCGTCATACATGTCCTTGGCGCCGAGCAGCGTGCCGCCGGGGAAGGTCTTGACCTCGACCTTGCCGTTGCTGCGCTTGTTCAACTGCTGCGCCCAGTGCGCCATCTGCACGGCGGGAAAGGTCTTGGCCGGGGCGAAGAAGGCGTAGGTGAGCGTGACATCGGCGGCGGCGGCGGCCTGCGGCAGGCCGAGGGCGCCGAGGGCAAGCGCGGCGGCGATTGCGGATAAGCTGTTGCGACGGTTCATGCTGACTCCTCCTGTTGTTTGTCTGCGCGCACTGCCGGACGCGCGGCGGTCTTGTCCTGCTGTTTTACCTGATCTCCGGTACCTCGATGTCGAGCCCGTCCAGCGTCGCCGGTTTGACCCTGGCGCGGGTGAAGTTCGGCGTGTGCGGAAAGGGCCGCGTGGCGTCGAAGCCGACCTTGCTGCCGAGGTAGTCGGGGAAGGTCGGGTTGAGGCCATGGCCGAAAACATTGTCGATCACCAGGATGCCCTGCTTCGGATCGAGCCGCGTGGCCATCGCCCATTCGACGTCGGCCGGGTTGCGGATGTCCACGTCATCATCGACCACGGTCACCATCTTCAGCGGCGGGAAGGCGGCGAAGGCCGCCATCAGCGTCTGCTTGGCCCAGCCGGCGCGCTTCTGCGCGATCTGCACCACGGCATGGTAGAAGCCGCAGCCGCCGTGCGAGAAGTACACGTCCTTGACACCGGGCACCTGCTTTTGCAGCAGCGCCAGCACATTGGCCTCGCCGAGCAGGCCGACCGAGTTGAACACCTCGCCGCCCGAGATGATGGTCTGGAACACCGGATGGCGGCGGCGGTGGATGCGGCGCACGCGCACCAGCGGCCGCGGCGCCACAGTGGCGTAGTAGCCGGTGACCTCGGCGAAGGGGCCCTCGGCGTGGACTTCGCCGGGCATCATTTCGCATTCCAGCGCGATCATCGCGTCGGCCACCATCTCGACGTGGGTCAGCGAACTGCCGACCAACTCCAGCGGCCGGCCGTGGAAGCGGCTGGCGATGCCAAGTTCGTCGGTGCCGAAGGGCGCGGCTTCGGCCGGCGCCGCGGCGGCAAAATGCAGGCCGGGGCCGACGCCGATGTTGAGCGTGAAGGGCAGCACCTGGTTGCGCGCCGCCGCCTTTGCCAGACACAGTTCAAGGTGGCGGCCGGCATCGATGTTGATCGCCAGGCGATCCTTGCCCACCACCTGGAAGCGCTGGATCGAGGTATTGCGGATGCCGGTTTCCGGGTCCTTGGTGATCACCACGCCGGCATCGAAGTAGGGGCCGCCGTCCAGCTCGGCGTGGGTCGGCACCGGCAGGATGGAGAGGTCGACCGTATCCTCGGTGACTTCCCGCACCGGGCCGCTCCTCACCAGCACCGGCGCCACGGGATTCACCTGCCAGTCGCGTATGCATTCGGCAACATACTGCGGCAGGCTCAGCACCGGCTTGCCGAACAACTCACCGAGCAGCTCGCGCGACCAATAGAGGCCGGTGAACACCGGGAAGGCCGAGCCCCTGACCCTCTCGAACAGCACGGCGCGCGGGCCGCGCTCGAATTTCGCCGCGATGCCGGCCAACTGATGCGCCGGGTCGACCTCGGAGCGCACGCGCACCAGGCGCCCGCGCCCGTCGAGCCACTGGATGATCGAAGCGAGATCGGAAATATCGGCTGCCACCTGCGCCATGCCCTCCCTCCGTATGTTGTCGCCACGCCGCGAAGGCGTGACGCGATTTGGGGATACTGTATACAAATCGTCGGGGCAATGGAAGCGGCGCGCCGGTGAAGCCCTTGCGTCGCAGGAAGCTCAGCGCACGAAGAGGAGGAAAACCAGCAGCAGGTTCAGCACCAGCGAGGCCGCCGCCAGCAGCTTCAGCCCGAGCTGCGGATCGCGCAGCAGCAGCGGCGTGCGCCGCGCCACGCGCAGCGGACGCTGGGCGCCGCGTTCCAGCGCGAGGAGGAATTCCTCGGCGGTCTCAAAACGATGGGCGGGATCGCGGGCGACCGCCTTGAGCATCACGGATTCCAGCCAGTCGGGAATGTCCGGCCGGTAACGCGTCGGCGGCATGGGGTCGCCGAAGCGCGGGTTCTGGAAGGGCTCGATCTCGCCGTAGGGATACTTGCGCGTCAGCAGGTGGTACAGCGTGACGCCGACAGCATAGAGGTCGCTGGCTTCATTGGCGGCAGTGGCCGCCCCGGTCCCGGCGAAAAGCTCCGGCGCCATGTAGGACGGCGTGCCCGGATTGTTGATCTCGTTGAAGGTCTCCGCCGCGTCCTGGCCGTCGGAGGCGGCGACGCCCAGATCGAGCAGGCGCAGCCGGCCGTCGGCGCCGAGGTGCAGGTTTTCGGGTTTGATGTCGCGATGCACGATGGCCAGGCGATGCAGGGCACCCAGGCCCTTCAGCGCGCGCGCCGTCAGGTCGGCGGCCTCGACCGGAGTGAAGCGGCGCCCCTGTTCGAGATGGCGCGCCAGCGTGGCGCCCTCGTGCCAGCTCATCAGGTAATAGAGGTGGTCGCGCGGCGGCCAGCTCACGACTTGCGGAAAGTCGGCGCTGGCGACACGGCGCGCCAGCCATTCCTCATGCGCCAGCGCGGCGACATCGGCGGCGTCGGCGGTGGGTTGCAGCGTCTTGAGCACGAAATCCTGCCCGCTGGCGACGGCGCGCACGCGGTAGAGCAGGGTCACGCGCGACTCGTGCAGCAGCTCGGTGATTTCGAGCTCGTCGAGCACCTGCCCCGGCTTGAGGCGCGGCGGCAGCGGCAGGGCCTTGACCCGCGCCAGCGTATCGCGCAGGCCGTCGGCCGGCAGCTCGAGCACGCGCAGCACCAGAGCGGTGGCATTGTCCTGGGCGCCGGCGTCGGTGGCGGCGTTGGCGATGCGCGTGGCGATGTCGTCGGCCCTGTCGTTCGATTCCAGCAGCTTGGCCAGGCGCGCGTCGCCCAGCGTGCCCCAGACACCGTCGCTGGCGAGCAGGAAGACGTCATTCACCGCCAGTTCGCCATCGGCATAATCCACGGTGAGCCCGGCATCGAGGCCGACCGCGCGCGACAGCACGTTCTTCAGTTCCGGATGTTCCCAGACATGGTCGCCGGTGAGCAGCGCCAGCTCGCCCGCCGCCGGCCCCGGCCTCAGCCTGTAGATGCGCGTGTCGCCGACATGGGCGATCACGTAGCGCCGCCCGCGCAGCACCAGCGCCGAGAGCGTGGTGGCCATGCCGGCGGTTTCGCGCGCGCGCCGCGAGTGTGCATGGAGCCAGCGGTTGAGCGCGACGATGACCTTGTCCAGCGCCTGCGCCACGCTCCAGGTATCGGGCGTGGCGTAGTAGTCGGCGAGCAGGCTGCGCACGCAGTATTCCGAGGCCTCGCGGCCATTGGCATGGCCGCCGACGCCGTCGGCCACGGCAACCAGGATGCCCTTGTTCTCCAGCTCCGTGCCTTCGGGCGTGACGCCGGCGCAATAGTCCTCGTTGCGCGGCCGCGGGCCGGCAAGGGAGGCGTGACCGAGGTCGACGCGGAGGGCGGGGGGCGACTTGGAATTCTTCACCAAGGCAGCTTAGCGCGAAACGGGATACGGATTGAGCTTGTCATTCCGGCGACTCTGCATGCCTTGAATTCCGCTTCGCGGGGTGGCAAGGCCGGAATCCAGATTGGCGCCGCACTGGATTCCGGCCTTCGCCGGAATGACGAGATGCGTGGTGTGTTCCTAGATTTTCGCCGCCGTCAGGTGCGACGCCCCCCAGGTGGTGCGCCAGCGGGTCTTGACTCCGGTCAGCCCGACCAGGGCCAGCACCGCCAGCGCGGCGAAGATCAGGAAGCCGGCCTGGTAGCTGCCCGTCATCTGCTTCGAGTAACCCATGCTCGACGCCAGGTAGAAGCCGCCGATGCCGCCGGCCATGCCGACCAGGCCGGTCATGACGCCGATTTCCTTGCGGAAGCGCTGCGGCACCAACTGGAACACCGCGCCGTTGCCCATGCCCAGGCAGAGCATGGCGGCGACGAAGCCGGCCAGCGCCAGCCAGGCGTTCGGCAGGCCGAAGCTGACGACGGCGAGGAAGCTCGCAGCACCCATGTACATCACGGTCAGCGACTTGACACCGCCGATGCGGTCGGCGACGTTGCCGCCGATCGGCCGCACCAGCGAACCGGCAAACACGCAGGCGGCGGTGAAGAAGCCGGCGGTCTTGGCGTCGAGCCCGTACTGGGTGTTGAAGTAGATGGTCAGCGAGGAGGCGAGGCCGACGAAGCCGCCGAAGGTCACCGAGTAGAAGAACATGAACCACCAGGCGTCCTTGTCCTTGAGCACGGTGAAATATTCGGCGAGCGATTTCGGCGCCGGGCATTCCGGCGCGTCCTTGGCCATGAACAGGTAGAGGATGAAGACCGCGATCAACGGGATCAGCGCCAGGCCGAAGACATTGGTCCAGCCGAAGGCCAGCGCCAGGCTGGGCGCGATCAGCGCCGCCAGCGCGGTGCCCGAGTTGCCCGCGCCGGCGATGCCCATCGCCGTGCCCTGGTGCTCGGCCGGATACCAGCGCGAGGCCAGTGGCAGCGCGGCGGCGAAGGAAGCGCCGGCAACGCCGAGGAAGAGGCCGAGGATCAGCGTCTGCTCGTAGCTGTGGATGCCGTGCTGCCAGGCGACGGCCAGCGCGACGATGACAATGACCTGGCCGATGGCGCCGGCCATCTTTGGCTTCAGGTGGTCGACCAGCACGCCCATCACCAGGCGCAGCAGCGCGCCGGCCAGCACAGGTGTCGCCACCATCAGCCCCTTCTGCGCATGGCTCAGGTTGAGGTCGGCGGCGATCTGCACCCCGAGCGGGCCGAGGATGACCCAGACCATGAAGGCCAGGTCGAAGTAAAGGAAGGCCGCGAGCAGGGTCGGCGTGTGACCGGCCTTGAGGAAGGCGCTGTTGAACATGGACATGATGTGCTCCCGAGGGATAGGAATGCGGGAGACAACGCAATGCCTGTGCCACATCAGCAAAAACCCCCACCAGCCAAGGCTGCGGCGGGATTCAGGAGAGGCCGGCAAGGCCGCCGGCGGACATCGCATGCACAGCGATGGTGCGCTGCAATAGACAAAGGAGTCGATCTGGTGCGCGGACACCGCCGCAATGCCGGGTTTTGCACCGATTTGCGATGAATTGAAGCTGGCACACGCCTTGCTGACAGGAAGTGAAACCCATTGATCTTCGCAAAGGATGTCAGCAATGAAGAAGCAGAAACTGGTGGTGGTCGGTAACGGCATGGCCGGCATCCGCGCCGTGGAAGAGCTGCTCAAGCTCGCCCCGGACCTCTACGACATCACGGTATTCGGCGCCGAGCCGCATCCCAACTACAACCGCATCCTGCTCTCGCCGGTGCTGGCGGGCGAGATGACCATCAACGACATCATCCTCAATCCGCTGGGCTGGTATGCCGACAACGGCGTGCGCCTGCATGTGGGCAAGACGGTGACCCGGATCGATCGCACCGCGCGCAAGGTGATCGCCAGCGATGGCAGCGAGGAAGAGTACGACCGCCTGCTGCTGGCCACCGGCTCGACGCCCTTCATCCTGCCGATCCCCGGCCGCGAGCTGCCCGGCGTGATCAGCTACCGCGACATCAAGGACACCGACGAGATGATCGCCACCGCCGCCACGCACAAGCACGCCGTGGTGATCGGCGGCGGCCTGCTCGGGCTTGAGGCCGCCAACGGCCTCAAGTTGCGCGGCATGGATGTCACCGTGGTGCACCTGATGCCCTGGCTGATGGAGCGCCAGCTCGACAAGGCCGCGGCCGACATGCTCAAGACCTCGCTCGAAGCGCGCGGCCTCAAGTTCCTGCTGGAGAAGCAGACCGAAGCCTTGATCCGTGGTGAGTCGGGAAGAGTCTGCGCCCTGCGCTTCAAGGACGGCCTCGAAATCCCCGCCGACCTGGTGGTGATGGCCGCCGGCATCCGCCCCAACACCGCGCTGGCCGAATCGGCGCGCCTGTACTGCAATCGCGGCATCGTGGTGAACGACACCATGCAGACCTATGACCCACGGATCTACGCCGTCGGCGAATGCGTCGCGCATCGCGGCATCGCCTACGGCCTGGTGGCGCCGCTGTTCGAGCAGGCCAAGGTCTGCGCCAACCACCTGGCCAACTTCGGCATCGCGCGCTACACCGGCTCGGTCACCTCCACCAAGCTCAAGGTCACCGGCATCGACTTGTTTTCCGCCGGCAACTTCATGGGGGGAGCCGGCACCGACGAGATCGTGCTCAACGACCCCTCGGGCGGCGTGTACAAGAAGCTGGTGGTGAAGAACGACACCCTGGTCGGCGCCGTGCTCTACGGCGACACCGCCGACGGCGCCTGGTATTTCCAGTTGGTCAAGGACGCGCAGAACATCCACGAAATCCGCGACCACCTGATGTTCGGCCAGAACCACGTCGGTGACGTCGGCCATGCCGGCAAGACCCTGGCCGCGACCATGCCCGACGACGCCCAGGTCTGCGGCTGCAACGGCGTCTGCAAGGGCGACATCGTCAAGGCGATCAAGAGCCAGGGCCTGTTCACGCTCGACGACGTGCGCAAGCACACCAAGGCATCGTCCTCCTGCGGCTCCTGCACCGGCCTGGTCGAGCAGATCCTCGCCTCGACCATCGGCGGCGCCTACACGCCGGCCGATTCCCGGGACAAACCCGTGTGCGGCTGCACCGACCACTCGCATGGCGTGGTGCGGCAGACCATCCGCGAGCGGCACCTGATCAGCATTCCCGAGGCGATGCGCTACATGGAGTGGAAGACGCCGAGCGGCTGCCCCTCCTGCCGCCCGGCGCTCAACTACTACCTGATCTCGACCTGGCCCGGCGAGGCGAAAGACGACCCGCAATCGCGCTTCATCAACGAGCGCGCGCACGCCAATATCCAGAAGGACGGCACCTACAGCGTGGTGCCGCGCATGTGGGGCGGCCTGACCACGCCGGCCGAGCTGCGCGCCATCGCCGACGTCGCCGACAAGTACCGGGTGCCGACCGTGAAGATGACCGGCGGCGCGCGCGTCGACCTGCTCGGCATCAAGAAGGAGGACCTGCCCAAGGTGTGGGCCGATCTCGGCGCGGCGGGCATGGTCTCCGGCCATGCCTACGGCAAGAGCATCCGCACCGTGAAAACCTGTGTCGGCGCCGAGCACTGCCGCTTCGGCACGCAGAAGTCGATGGCCATGGGCGTCAAGCTGGAGCGCATGCTGTTCGGCATGTGGAGCCCGCACAAGGTCAAGCTGGCGGTATCCGGCTGTCCGCGCAACTGCGCCGAGGCCGGCATCAAGGACATCGGCGTGATCGGCGTCGATGCCGGCTACGAGCTCTACGTCGCCGGCAACGGCGGCATCAAGACCGAAGTCGCCGAGTTCCTCTGCAAGGTGAAAAGCGACGAGGAAGTCATGGAGTATTCGGGCGCCTTCCTCCAGCTCTACCGCGAGGAGGGCTTCTACCTCGAACGCACCTGTCATTACGTGGCGCGCGTCGGCCTCGACCACGTGAAGCAGATCGTGGTCGATGACGCGGCGAAGCGCAAGGAGCTTCACGAGCGCCTGCTGTTTGCCCTGCAGGACTACGAAGACCCATGGCAGGCGGCGGTGGCGAAGCCGGCGGTGCGCCGCGAGTACGAAGTCATCCGCATCAAGGAAGTTGCCGAGGTGGCGCCATGAGCGGCTGGATCAGGGTTTGCGCGCTTGACGAAATCGCGCTCCAGGGCAGCCGCGTGGTGGCCTCCTCGCAAGGCGATATCGCCATCTTCCGCACCGCCGACGATCAGGTCTTCGGCCTGCACGACAAGTGTCCGCACAAGGGCGGGCCATTGTCGCAGGGCATCGTGCATGGCGACACCGTGACCTGCCCGCTGCACGGCATGAAAATCGGCCTCAAGGATGGCGAAGCCGTGGCGCCGGACAAGGGCTGCACACGGCGTTTCGAGGTCAAGGCCGAGGATGGTACTGTCTGGCTTCAATTGAACTAATCGCCGTATCACCAGCGCCGACTCTTGAACTTCTCGGATATGCCTGACAGCTTCTGGATTTACTCCGTCATTCCCGCGAACGCGGGAATCCAGAGCCGTTGCGTTTTGACGCCGCTGGGTCCCCGCTTTCGCGGGGACGACGAATTGCCCATTGTCAGGCTCCGATGCGATCCTCATTCGACGTGATGGAAACCCGTTCAACCTGCCCTTACTGCGGCGTCGGCTGCGGCGTGATCATCGAGCACGATGCGACGCAGATCACCGGCGTGCGCGGCGACCCGGAGCACCCGGCCAACTTCGGCCGGCTGTGCACCAAGGGCGGCACGCTGCACCTGACCATGACGCCGCAGGCCATGGCGCAACGCCTGACGCATCCGCAACTACGCCGCGACAAGGCCGCGCCGCGCCTGCGCGCGGGCTGGGACACGGCGCTCGACCACGCGGCGGAGAAGTTCGCTCGCGCCATCAGCGAACACGGCCCCGACAGCGTCGCCTTCTACATCAGCGGCCAATTGCTGACCGAGGACTACTACGTCTTCAACAAGCTGGCCAAGGGCCTGATCGGCACCAACAACGTCGACACCAACTCGCGCCTGTGCATGAGCTCGGCCGTGGCCGGCTACAAGGCCACGCTGGGCGCCGACGCGCCGCCGTGCTCGTATGAAGACATCGCCCACGCCGACTGCCTGCTGATCGCCGGCGCCAACACCGCCTGGGCGCATCCCGTGCTGTTCCGCCGCATCGAGGACGCGCGCGCGGCCAATCCCGCGATGAAGCTCATCGTCGTCGATCCGCGCCGCACCGACACGGCCGAGGCCGCCGACCTGCACCTCGCGATCCTGCCCGGCACCGACATCGCGCTCTACAACGCCATGCTGCACGTGCTGCTGTGGGAAGGCCTGGTCGATACAGACTACATCCGCGCCCACACCGAAGGCTTCGATGCGTTGAAGGCCATCGTGCGCGACTACACGCCGGCCATGGCCGCCGACATCTGCGGCGTGAAAGCCGAGGACATCGTCACCGCCGCGCGCTGGTTCGGCCTGGCGCCGGCCGCGCTCTCCTTGTATTGCCAGGGCCTCAACCAGTCCAGCCACGGCACCGACAACAATGCCGCGATCATCCACCTGCACCTCGCCACGGGCAAGATCGGCAAGCCCGGCTGCGGCCCCTTCTCGCTGACCGGCCAGCCCAATGCCATGGGCGGGCGCGAGGTCGGCGGCCTGGCCAACCTGCTGCCGGCGCATCGCGACATGGCCAATCCGGAACACCGCGCCGAAGTCGCGCGCCTGTGGGGCGTGGCGGACGTGCCGGCCAAGCCCGGCCTCGCCGCGATCGAGTTGTTCGAGGCCGTGCATCGCGGCGAGATCAAGGCGCTGTGGATCGCCTGCACCAATCCGGCGCAGTCGCTGCCCGACCTCAAGCGCGTGCATGAAGCCCTGAAAAATTGCCCCTTCGTGGTGCTGCAGGAGGTGACCGCCGACACCGACACGGCGCCCTACGCCGACCTGCTGCTGCCGGCGGCCGGCTGGGGCGAGAAAGACGGCACGGTGACCAATTCCGAGCGCCGCATTTCCCGCGCGCGCGCGGCCGTGCCGGCGCCGGGCGAGGCGCGCGCCGACTGGCGCATCGTCGTCGATTTCGCGCGGCGACTGGAAGAGAGGCTTGAGAGTCGGCGCCCGCGACACGGCGATACGCTGTTCCCCTATGCGAACGCCGAGGATATCTTCAAAGAACACCGCGCCACCACGGTGGGCCGCGACCTCGACATCGGCGGCATCTCGTACGCGCTGCTAGAGAGCACCGGCCCGCAGCAATGGCCGCTGCGCGCCGGCGCCGCGGCCGGCACGCCGCGCCTGTATGCCGACGGCGTGTTCCCCACCGCCGACGGGCGCGCCCGCTTCAAGGCCGTGCAGCACCGGCCGACCGCCGAAGCCACCGATCCGCGCCATCCGCTGCACCTCAACACCGGGCGGCTACGCGACCAGTGGCACGGCATGAGCCGCAGCGGCATCGTGCCGCGCCTGCATGCCCACGCCCCGGAGCCGGCCATCGAAATGCATCCGCGCGACATGGAACGGCGCGGCATCAATGACGGCGACCTGGTGCGGCTCAAGGGCAAGCGCGGCTCGCTTGTGCTGCGCGCGGCTGCGTCCAGCACGCTGCGCCCGGCGCAGACTTATATTCCGATGCACTGGGGCGGGCGCTACATGTCCGGCCTCGGCGTCAACGCCCTGACCCTGCCGGCCAACGACCCGGTATCGCGCCAGCCCGAGCTCAAGCACGCGGCGGTGCAGGTGGAGAAATTCGTCACCGGCTGGCAACTGGTCGCCATGCGCCGCGACGATGCAGGCAGCCTGCACGCCGCCTTGCAGCCCTGGCTGGCGCGCTTCGACCATGCCACGCTGACCCTGGCCGGGCGCGAGTCGGGCGTCGTCGTGCTGCGCGCCTGGGGTGGCGCCGACACGCCATCGCCGACTCCTGAACTGCTGGCCGAACTCGCCGCCGCGATGGGCCTCGACGGGCCGCGAATGCTGGCCTTCGACGACGCCCGGCGCGGCATCGCCAAGCGCGCCCTGATCGAGGACGAGCGCCTCGCCGGCGCCCTGCTGTGCAAGGAAACCCGCGCCGCCGACTGGTTGCTCGATCTCATCGCCGGGGGTGGCAAATTCGGTGGCAGCACCACCGAACTGCGCAAATGGCTGTTCGCCCCGCTGGCCACCCCGCCCGCCGCCGGCCCCGCGCGCGGCCGCATCGTCTGCAACTGCTTCGATGTCTCGGAGAACGAAATCCGCGCCGAGCTCGCCGCCGGCCTTGACCTTGCCGCGCTGCAGGCGAAAACCGGGTGTGGCAGCAACTGCGGCTCCTGCCTGCCGGAGCTCAGGCGGCTGGCCGCCGGGGCGGAGGTTCCGGTCAGCGGTTGAATTCGATCCCGTTCAGGATTTGCGCTGAAGCCCCGCACGCCGACCAGGGCGCGACCCTCAGATCACCAGTTGCGTGCCCAGCTCGACCACGCGGTCGGTGGGAATCTGGAAGAAGTCGCTGGCGCTGGTGGCATTCTTCGACATCAGCGCGAAGAAGCGCGCGCGCAGCGGCGCCATGCGCCGGCGCAGGCTGGGCACGATGGTTTCGCGCGAGAGGAAGAAGGTGGTCTCCATCATCTCGAAACTCTCGCCGAACATGCGGCAGTGGATCAGCGCGCTGGGCACGTCCGGGCTTTCCATGAAGCCGTAGCGGATGATCACGCGCATGAAGCCCTTGCCCATGCGATGCAGGAAGATGCGGTCGTGCTCATGCACGTAGGGCGTGTTGGCCGTCTCCACCGTGACCAGCACCACGCGCTCGTGCAGCACCTGGTTGTGCTTGAGGTTGTGCAGCATGGCCACCGGCACGCCGTCCTTCGAGCTGGTGAGGAAAACGCCGGTGCCGAAGATGCGGTGCACGCCGTCGATCGACTTGATGAAGGCATCCATCGGAATGGTCTGCTTGGCCATTTCCTCGGCCACCAGTTTGCGCCCGCGACGCCAGGTGGTGAGCGTGGCAAACGACACCAGGCCGATGACGATCGGGAACCAGCCGCCTTCCGGCACCTTGATGATGTTGGCCGCAAAGAAGGCGATGTCGACGCAGAGCAGCGTGCCGGCCACGGCGACCGCGAGCCAGATGTTCCAGCGCCAGAGCAGGACCATGACGAAGCCGATCAGGATGGTGTCGATCAGCATGGTGCCGGTGACGGCGATGCCATAGGCGGCGGCCAGGTTCGATGAACTCTGGAAGCCGACGACGAGCGCGATCACCGCGAGATACAGCGTCCAGTTGGTGAAGGGCACGTAGATCTGGCCCTGCTCCCTGCCCGAGGTGTGGATGATGGTCATGCGCGGCAGCAGGCCCATCTGCACCGATTGGCGCGCCACCGAAAAGGCGCCGGAAATCACCGCCTGCGAGGCGATCACCGTCGCCAGCGTGGACAGCACCACCATCGGAATCAGCGCCCAGTCCGGGCCCAGGTGGTAGAAGGGGCTGGAAATCGCGCCCGGCTCCTTGAGCAACAGCGCGCCCTGGCCGAAGTAGTTGAGCACCAACGCCGGCATGACGAAGCCGAACCAGGCCAGCCGGATCGGGAAGCGGCCGAAGTGGCCCATGTCGGTGTACAGCGCCTCACCGCCGGTGACCGCCAGCACCACCGAGCCCAGGGCGAGGAAGGCCAGCCCCGGATGGTCGGCAACGAAACCGCCGGCGTAGGCCGGATTGAGCGCCGCCAGCACCCGCGGGTTGTGCGCGATCTCCATCACGCCGAGCACCGCCAGCACGCCGAACCAGAGCACCATCACCGGGCCGAAGAACAGGCCCACGGCGCCGGTGCCGCGCTTCTGGATGAAGAACAGCACGGTCAGGATGGCCACGGTGAGCGGGATCACGTAGGGCTTCAGGGTCGGCGCGATGATTTCCAGGCCCTCGACCGCGGACAGCACCGAGATCGCCGGCGTGATCATGCTGTCGCCAAAGAACAGCGCGGCGGCGAAGATGCCGAGCAGGGTGACGGCCCAGCTTACGCGCGGGTTGGCGGCACGCTCGGTGACCAGCGACAGCAGCGCCAGCGAGCCGCCTTCGCCGCGGTTGTCGGCGCGCATGATGATGGCCACATACTTGAGCGTGACCAGCACCATGATCGACCAGAAGATCAGCGAAAGGATGCCAAGGATGTTGGCCGGACTGACCTCGATCGGATGGTGGCCGTTGAAGATTTCCTTCAGCGCATACAGCGGGCTGGTGCCGATGTCGCCGAAGACGACACCGATCGCGGCCACGGTGAGCGCCGGCAGAGCCTGTTTTGAACTCAAATGATCTCCCTCGAACACCGGGAAAGCCTTGCTGCCCGCCGCCTGCGCGGCGGCCGCCTGACCGGGTGATTTTGCGGTGCACAATACCACTCGGCCACCACTCTGCCTATGGGGTGAATCAAGTCCCTCGCCGGGCGGCCGGGCGGCGTCGGCGCAACAGTCATTTGCGGCGACGATGGCGGCCCGGCCGCCACGGGTCGCTAGACTGCGGCCATGCCTGCCCTGCCCCCCGTTTTCGTCTCCCACGGCTCGCCGCTGCTGTTGCTCGACCCCCGCGCCACCGGCGCCGCCTGGCAGCGCCTGGCGGCCGGATTGCCGCGTCCGCGCGCCATCCTGGCCGTCTCGGCCCACTGGACCGCGCCCGCGCCGACCGTCGGCGCCGCGCCGCAACCGGCCACGATTCACGACTTTTACCGCTTTCCCGACCCGCTCTACGAGATCGGCTACCCGGCGCCGGGCAGCCCGGAGCTGGCGGCGCGCGTGACCAGCCTGATTCCCGGCGTTCGCGTCGATCCGCAACGCGGGCTGGACCACGGCGCCTGGTCACCGCTCTCACTGATGTATCCGGCCGCCGATATCCCGGTATGCCAGTTCGCCGTGATGCCGGGCGCCGATGCGAGCGCGCACTTCGAGCTCGGCCGTCGCCTGGCGCCGCTGGCGCGCGAAGGCGTGCTGGTGTTGGCCTCGGGTAGCCTGACCCACAACCTCGGCGACATGGTCCGCGACGCGCCGGAGGATGCGGCCCTGCGCCACGTCGCCGAATTCAGCGACTGGTTCGCCGCGCGCCTCGCCGCAAATGAAATCGGCGCGCTGCTCGACTGGGAAACCGTTGCACCGCACGCAAGGCGCGCACACCCGACGCCGGAACACCTGCTGCCGCTGTTCGTCGCCCTCGGCGCGGCGGGCCCGACGCCGGACGCACGGGCGGTGCATCGCGGTTACCAACTCGGCGCCCTGGCGATGGATGCCTGGCGCTTCGATCCGGCTGCCGGCTGAGCCCCGGATCGCCGTCCCTCCAGCGCCGACTCTCGCGGTGCGGGCGCCTTGGGCTGTATGCCCCTGTTATCATCCAACGGAATCTTCACGAAACAATTTCCGATGGACCAAGCCACACATAACAAGATCGTTTCCTTCATCTGGGGCATTGCCGACGACGTGCTGCGCGACTTGTTCAAGCGCGGCAAGTACCCCGATGTAATCCTGCCGATGTGCGTGCTGCGGCGCATGGACGCCGTGCTGGAGCCGAACCAGCAGGCCGTGATCGACACGAAGAAGATGCTCGACGACGCCGGCATCACCGAGCAGCGTGCCGCCCTGTGCAAGGCCGCCGGCCAGGCCTTTTACAACACCTCGAAATTCACCCTGCGCGACTTGCGCAACCGTGGCAGCCAGCAGCAACTACGCGCCGACTTCGAAGCCTACCTGGATGGCTTCTCGCCCAACGTCCTGGAGATCCTCGAAAACTTCAAGTTCCGCAACCAGATCCCGACGCTCTCCAAGGCCGATGCGCTCGGCACGCTGATCGAGAAGTTCCTTTCGCCCGACATCGACCTGTCGCCCGTTGCCGTGGACAACCACGCCATGGGCACCGTGTTCGAGGAACTGGTGCGTCGCTTCAACGAAGACAACAACGAAGAGGCCGGCGAGCACTGGACGCCGCGCGATGCCGTCAAGCTGATGGCCGACCTGATCTTCCTGCCCATCGCCGAGCGCATCGAATCCGGCTCCTATCGCCTCTACGACTGCGCCTGCGGCACCGGCGGCATGCTCACCGTGGCCGAAGAGCGCCTGCGCGGCCTTGCCAGCCAGCGCAAGCGGAAGACCATGACCTATCTCTACGGCCAGGAGATCAACCCCGAAACCTACGCCATCTGCAAGGCCGACATGCTGCTCAAGGGCGAGGGCGAAAACGCCGAGCACATCGTCGGCGGCGCCGAATGGAGCACGCTTTCCCACGACGCCTTTCCGGCGCAGGAATTCGACTTCATGCTGGCCAATCCACCCTACGGCAAGAGCTGGAAGAAAGACCTCGAAGGCATGGGCGGCAAGGACGGCATGCGCGACCCGCGCTTCAGGGTGCAGCATCAGGGCGAGGAGTTGTCGCTGGTCACGCGCTCCAGCGACGGCCAGATGCTGTTCCTCGCCAACATGGCGCACAAGATGAACCACAAGTCGCCGCTGGGCAGCCGCATCGCCGAGGTGCATAACGGCTCCAGCCTGTTCACTGGCGACGCCGGCCAGGGCGAGAGCAACATCCGCCGCTGGCTGATCGAGAACGACTGGCTCGAAGCCATCGTCGCCCTGCCGCTCAACCTGTTCTACAACACCGGCATCGCCACCTATGTCTGGGTGCTCGGCAACCGCAAGCCCGAGCATCGCCAAGGCAGGGTGCAGTTGATCGACGCGACGCAGTGGTATAAGCCGCTGCGCAAGAACCTGGGCAAGAAGAACTGCGAACTCGGTGAGGATGATATTGCCCGCATCTGCCAGACCTATCTGGAGTTCAAGGAAAGCGAGCAATCGAAGATTTTCCCCAACGCCGCCTTCGGCTACTGGAAGGTCACCGTCGAACGTCCGCTGCGCCTGGTCAGCCAGCTCACCCTGGCTGCCATCGAGTCGCTGCGCTTCGCCTCGGGCGATGCCGAAATACGCAGCGCGCTGTACGACGAGTTCGGCGATGCGCTGACGCTCGACTTTCGCGGCGTCGCCAAGGCCCTCGAAGCACGGCTGGCCGACTGGGGCGCGGACGAGGAAACCGAGGACGATGACGAAGCACCGGCCAAGTCCGGCCTACCCGAGAAGAAGAAAAGGAAGCTGCTCGACCCCGCCACCTGGGCGCGCGATGCCGCGCTGGTGGAAACGGCCTCTCTGCTGCGTGCAGCACTGGGCGGCGAGCTGTTCCCCGATCACAACGTCTTCCGCGAACAGGTCGAGCAGGCGCTGAAGGCCGCCGACCGCAAAGTGGGCGCGGCAGACCTCAAACTCATTTACAAGGCCGTCAGTTGGCGTGAAGAGTCCGCGCCGCCGGTTATAGCCAAGCTGCATCGCAAGGGCAAGGCCGATCCGCTGCACGGCCTCTATGAAGTGATGGCGCAAGGCAAAAAGACCCTCGTCGAATACGAAGCCGACCCCGATCTGCGCGATACCGAGCAGGTGCCCCTGCTCGAAGACGGCGGCATCGCAGCCTTCATCCGACGCGAAGTGCTGCCCTACACGCCCGACGCCTGGGTGGATGAAGGCAAGACCAAAATCGGCTACGAGATCAGTTTCACCCGCCACTTCTACAAGCCGCAGCCATTGCGCACGCTGGAGGAAATCCGCGCCGATATCCTTGCGCTGGAGGAGGAAACCGAAGGTCTGCTGCATGAAATAGTCGGCGCTGGCGAGACGGCGTAATGGAAGGACTCAAGCCCTATCCGGCCTACAAGGAGTCCGGCTTGCCGTGGTTGGGGCGGGTGCCGGCGCATTGGGTGGCCCATTGCCTGCGAACGCTCACTCGCATACGCAATGAACGCAATCGACCGAACTTGCCGTTGCTGTCAGTAGTCAGAGAGAAAGGTGTGATCCTGCGATTATCAATGTCGGACGAAGACAATCACAACTTCATTCCGGACGATCTCAGCAACTACAAGGTGGCTCGTGCCGGCAATCTCGTCATCAACAAAATGAAGGCGTGGCAAGGTTCGATGGGAATTGCGCCATGCGACGGCATTGTCAGTCCGGCCTATTACGTTTTCGATTTCGGAATTGCGAACAGAGACTATGGCCAAGCCCTACTGCGAAGCCGTACCTATGTCGATCACTTTGATCGCGCATCGGACGGTGTGCGAATCGGTCAGTGGGATTTGTCGATTGCTGGCATGCGACAAATCCCGATACCCGTTCCGCCAGTGGATGAGCAAGCTGCCATTGTCCGCTTCCTCGACTACGCCACGCATCAACTGGACAAGGCGATCCGGGCCAAGCGCAAGATCATCGCGCTGCTGAACGAGCAGAAGCAGGCCATCATCCACCGCGCCGTCACCCGCGGCCTCGATCCCGATGTGCCGCTCAAGGATTCCGGCATTCCCTGGCTGGGGCAGATTCCGACGCATTGGGAGATAGTGCGAAATCTGGCTCTGTTCTCACACAGGATTGAGCAAGGGATATCAGGCATGCCCGTTCTTCAAGTCTCACTTCGTTCCGGCATCACGCAGGAAAATCTTGATCAGTTCGGGCGGCCCAAGCGTCTTATCGCCGACCACACCAGGTACAAACTTGTTCGTAAGCACGATCTTGCTTACAACACTATGAGAATGTGGCAGGGGGCCGTTGGAGCCAGCACCACCGACGGATTGGTTAGTCCAGCCTATGTAGTAGTCAAGCCGCGTATGGGCACTGAATCAAGCTTTTACGAGCTTGTTTTCAGAACGGCCGCATACAAGCAGCAGGTAAATCGCCATTCAACTGGTATCGTTTCGGACCGGAACCGCTTGTATTGGGAGAGCTTCAAGCAAATGCCCAATGTAAGTCTACCCATGAAAGAGCAAGCGGAGATTTGTCGATTCATTCAAGATGAGACTGGCGCGCTGAATACTGCTATTACTCGCATCGAACGCGAAATCTCCCTCCTCCGCGAATACCGCACCCGCCTGATCGCCGACGTCGTGACCGGCAAGCTCGACGTGCGTGAGGCCGCCGCGCGCTTGCCGGAGTTGACGCCTGAGATTGCCGATGAAGTCGATGGTGCCGAGGCCGACGAAGCCCTCGACGACTTCGCCGAGGAAGCCGCATGACCTACAACGGCAAGCGCGCCCTTGAGTTGCTGCGTATCGGTTCCGGTCGCGCGGACGCCCGGTTCCGCGACGGTCAGGAAGAGGCAATCCGCCACCTGGTCGAAGGACGCGGACGTCTGCTGGTGGTGCAGAAAACCGGATGGGGCAAGAGCTTCGTCTATTTCATCGCCACCAAGCTGCTGCGCGAATCCGGTAGCGGCCCAGCCTTGCTGATTTCGCCGCTGCTGGCGCTGATGCGCAACCAGATCGCGGCGGCGGAACGGATGGGCGTGCGGGCCGCGACCATCAACTCGGACAACCAGGAGGAATGGACCAATGTCGAGGCCGCGCTGGCCCTCGACGAGGTGGACATCCTGCTGATTTCGCCGGAACGCCTGGCCAACGAACGCTTCAACGCCGAGGTGCTGGCGGGCATCGCGGGGCGGATATCCATGCTGGTGATCGACGAGGCCCATTGCATTTCGGATTGGGGCCACGACTTCCGGCCGCACTATCGTCTGCTGGAGCGCATCGTCCGCACTTTGCCGGCGAACCTGCGTCTGCTGGCGACGACGGCCACGGCCAACAACCGGGTCATGGACGATCTCGCCGCCGTGCTGGGGCCGAACCTGGAGATGTCGCGCGGGGATTTGAACCGCCCTTCCCTCGCACTGCAAACCATGCGGCTGCCGAGCCAGGCCGAGCGGCTGGCCTGGCTTGCGGCCCAGCTTGCGACTTTGCCCGGCCACGGCATCATCTACACGCTCACCGTGCGCGATGCCGGACTGGTGGCGGATTGGCTGAGTTCCCGCGGCTTCAATGTCGAGGCCTATACCGGCGATACAGGCGAACGCCGGGTGGAGTTGGAGCAGGCATTGCTGAACAACGAGGTGAAGGCCTTGGTGGCAACCACGGCGCTGGGCATGGGCTTCGACAAGCCGGACCTGGCCTTTGTGATCCATTACCAGACACCGGGGTCGGTGGTGGCCTATTACCAGCAGGTCGGCCGTGCCGGGCGGGCGCTGGATGCGGCCTACGGGGTGTTGTTGAGCGGCAGGGAAGAAGCCGACATCAACGACTACTTCATCAGGAGTGCCTTCCCTACGCCTGACGAAGTCGCCGAGGTTATCGCGGCGCTGGAAGCGGCACCCGAGGGCCTTTCGGTTCCGGCACTGATGGGCAAGGTCAATATCCGCAAGGGCCGGATCGACCAGACCATCAATCTGCTCTCGCTGGAATCGCCGGCCCCCATTGCCAAACAGGACAGCAAGTGGCAGTTGACGGCCGCCAGCCTGAGTGACAGCTTCTGGGCACGGGCGGAACGACTGACGGAACTACGGCGCCAGGAACAATGCCAGATGCAGGAGTACGTCGATCTTCCCGCCGGCCACATGGAATTCCTGATTCGTGCGCTGGATGGCGATCCTGGTTCGGTCGCCGCCCCGGTCCTGCCACCATTGCCTTCCGATCTCGATCCGGCGCTGGTCCGCGATGCCATCGCTTTCCTGCGCAGGACCAGCCTCCCGATCGAGCCGCGCAAACGTTGGCCGACAGGAGGCATGCCTAAGTACGGCACGAAGGGAAATATTCCGGAAGAGCTTCGCGCGCAGCCGGGCAAGGTGCTTTGCGTCTGGGGCGATGCCGCCTGGGGTAGCCTGGTGCGCGAGGGAAAGTATCACCACCACCGCTTCGCCGACGAACTAGTGACGGCATGCGTAAAGCTGGTAAGGGAGTGGGGGCCGCAGCCGTTTCCCGAATGGGTAAGCTGTGTGCCGTCGCTGCGCCATCCGGAACTGGTGCCCGATTTCGCCCAGCGGTTGGCTGCGGCACTGGGCGTACCATTTCATTCCGTACTCAGGAAAGCCGACCATCGGCCGGAACAAAAAACCATGGCGAACAGCATTCAGCAGGCGCGAAATATCGATGGTTCGCTGATTGTCGATGCGCTGCCCGACGACTGCCGTGGACCGGTGTTGCTGGTGGACGATATGGTGGATTCCCGCTGGACGCTCACCGTTTCAGCCTGGTTGTTGCGTACGCATGGCAGCGGCGTTGTGTGGCCACTGGCCCTTGCCGAAACGGGCCACGATTGATGAGTCCGACGCATACCTCCCTTTCCACCAATACGCAGGCAATACTCCTGCTGACGGCGCCATTGATCGCCGGACGCGAGGAACGGTCGAGCGATTTGCTCACTGCCGGCGAATACAGGCGGTTGGCGCGGCACTTGCGGGAACAACAGCGCCAACCTGCGGATTTTTTGTTGCCCGAAGCGAGCGATCTGATCAATGACTGCCGGCTTGTCGTCGATGCAGAACGGATGAACCGACTGCTGGCGCGAGGCTTCCTGCTGAGCCAGGCAGTGGAGCGTTGGCGGGCGCGGGCGATTTGGGTTGTCAGCCGTGCCGATGCCGACTATCCGCGACGCATCAAGATGCGGCTCAAGGACGATGCGCCAGCAATCCTTTATGGTTGCGGCGACGCCGATCTCCTGGATGCGGGCGGATTGGCGGTGGTTGGTTCGCGCAACGTCGATGACGCTCTGGTGGAATACACCGAGGGAATCGGTCGCCTGGCAGCCAAGGCGAGAAGAATGCTGATTTCCGGCGGCGCCCGCGGCATCGACCAGGCGGCGATGCGCGGTGCGCTGGAGGGTGGCGGCAGGGTCGCGGGTGTGCTGGCTGACAGTCTCGAAAAGACCGCCATGACCCGCGAACACCGCAACCTGCTGATGGATGGGCAGTTGGTGCTGGTCTCGCCCTACGACCCCGGCGCGGGCTTCAACGTCGGCAACGCCATGCAGCGGAACAAGCTGATCTACGCGCTGGCCGATGCGGCGCTGGTGGTGAGTTCCGACCTGAACAAGGGTGGGACATGGGCCGGCGCCGTGGAGCAATTGGAGAAGTTGAGGTTGGTGCCGATCTACATTCGCTCGACCGGTGAAACCGGCCAGAGCCTGGATGCCTTGCGGAATCTCGGCGCGATGGACTGGCCAAATCCCGAGGATGCGGATGGATTGGAGGCGGCCCTGAGCGTTGCCGTGTCGACATACGCGATTCCGCAGACACAAGACCTGCTTTCGGTTCGCGAGCCGGAGGTGCAACCAGCAACGCCCAATACCGAATGCACGGAACCCGCTTCCCCACAAAAGGCCCCGATCGAACAGACCGTTTCAAACGCCGATTTGCCTTTGAGTCCGGCCGACGAACTGTTTGCTGCCGTTCGCACTATCTTGTTGCGGATTCTGGCGATACCGAAAAAGGAAGCTGAAGTCGCTGCCGAGTTGCATGTCTCGACAGGTCAGGCAAAAGAGTGGTTGCAGCGCCTTGTGGCGGACGGATTGTTGGAAAAGCGGATGAAACCTGTGAGCTATGTCGTCCGGCAGGTGGATCTGTTCGAGCAGCCATCTGTCAACGCAGATCAAATGGATGCCGACGCATGACCACCGACCGCCCCGCCGACTACCTCGCGGGCCTGGTGCGCGAGCTGTGCAAACTGCCGCACGAAACGGAGTGGGTCGAGTTCAAGGAGAACGACGGCGACCCGGAGGCGATCGGCGAATATCTGTCGGCGCTGGCCAATTCGGCCGCGCTGGCGGGCAAGGCCTTCGCCTATCTGGTCTGGGGCGTGTGCGACGATGATCATGCGGTCGTGGGCACGACGTTCTCGCCCCGCGCGCGCAAGGTCGGGAACGAAGAACTGGAAAACTGGCTGCTGCGTTCGCTGGCGCCGAAAATCCATTTTCGCTTCTTTGAGGTGGCGGTCGACGGTCAGGCTTTGGTGCTGCTGGAAATCGAGCGGGCCTTCCGCCAGCCGGTGCAGTTCAAGGGCCAGGAGTTCATCCGCGTCGGCACCTACAAGAAGCGGCTGAAGGATTTCCCGGAGAAGGAGCGTGCGCTGTGGCGGCTGTTCGATACGGCGCCTTTCGAAAGCGGTATCGCCGACGAGCGTCAGACCGAGGATGCGGTACTCAGGCTGCTGGACTATCCGGCCTACTTCGATCTGCTGGAACGGCCCCTGCCGGAAAACCGCGCCGGCATTCTGGCGGCGCTGGAGGACGACAAGCTGATTGCGCCGTGCCCGGCCGGGGGCTGGGACGTCACCAACCTCGGCGCGATCCTGTTCGCCAAGCGGCTGGACGATTTCGCCAAGCTGAAGCGCAAGGCGATGCGCGTGATCCAGTACAAAGGCGCAAGCCGGGCCGAGGGCGGGCGCGAGCAGGTGGGCGGCAAAGGCTACGCGAGCGGTTTCGAGGGGCTGATCGGCTTTGTGAATGGGCTGCTGCCGGCCAATGAGGTGATCGGCCAGGCCTTGCGCCGCGATGTGCCGATGTACCCGGAACTGGCGGTGCGCGAGCTGGTGGCAAATGCGCTGATCCACCAGGATTTCTTTATCACCGGCACGGGGCCGATGGTGGAGATTTTTGCTGACCGCATCGAGATCACCAATCCCGGCGCGCCCTTGGTGGCGACTGAGCGTTTCGTCGATACGCCGCCGCGTTCGCGTAACGAGGGCCTGGCCTCGCTGATGCGCCGCATCGGCATTTGCGAGGAACGTGGCAGCGGCTGGGACAAGATCGTGTTCCAGACCGAAACCTACCAACTGCCCGCGCCTCTGGCGGAAGCGACCGAGGACCATACCCGGGTGGTGCTGTTCGCCCACCGGCCGCTGGCCAGGATGGACAAGGCGGACCGGGTGCGGGCGGTTTATCTGCACGCCTGCCTGCGCTATGTGAATCGGGAGGAATTGAACAATGCCTCGGTTCGGGCGCGTTTCGGCATCGAACCGGCGAACCGGTCCACGGCTTCGCGCCTGATCAAGGAGGCGCTGGAGGCAGGGATGATCCGTCTGGTCAATGAGGGCGTCGGCGACAAGCTGCGGGCCTATGTGCCCCATTGGGCGTGAGATTTGGTTGATGGGTGGTTGATGGGTAAGGCGACGGGAGCTGGTTGGTATTGGTTAAGCTATTGATAATTAATAAGTCTATTTGCTGAGCTTGGTTGATGGGTGCTTGCGGCCGGCGCCAACCCAGGGTCGGGATTTACTTAACGGCTGGTTCATGAATGGCCGGTCCCGGATCGGCAAAAATGCGTCGAAGTTAGTAAAAACAACAGATTGGCGATGGCGATTTGGTTGATGGGTCGTTGATTGGGGGGCTTGGATGAGCACGGACACCAGCGAAAAGGGGCTTGAAAGTCTGATCGTCACGGCGATGACCGGGCGCCCCTGGCCGGAGCCGCTTGCAACGACGACCGGCGAGCCGCCTGCGGCATACGGCGGCACGGGCTGGCTGAACGGCCGCGCGGAAGACTACAACCGCGAGTGGTGCGTAGATCTGGCCCAACTTGTTGCCTTTCTGCGCACCACACAACCGAAGCTGGACGATCCCCTCGATCTGGCCAACGATTCGCCGGTGCGGCGGGCCTTTCTTGCGCGCCTTTCCGCCGAGGTCGGCAAGCGCGGCGTAATCGACGTTTTGCGCCACGGTATCAAGCATGGCCCCCACGACATCACGCTGTTTTTCGCCACACCGAGCGCCGGCAACGACAAGGCCGCCGCGCTGCATGCGCTGAACCGCTTCTCCGTCACCCGCCAGTTGCGCTACAGCCGTGACGAAACGATGCGGGCGCTGGACATGGGGATCTTCATCAGCGGCCTGCCGGTTGCAAGCTTCGAACTGAAGAACAGCCTGACCAAGCAGACAGTGGCCGATGCCATCGAGCAGTACCGCCGCGACCGCGATCCGCGCGAGCCGCTGTTTGCCTTCGGCCGCTGCATCGTGCATCTCGCAGTGGACGACGCCGAAGTGCGGATGTGCACCGAACTCTCGGGCAAGAGTTGCTGGTTCCTACCGCTGAATCAGGGCTGGAACGATGGCGCCGGCAATCCGCCGAATCCGCTCGGGCTGAAAACCGACTATCTCTGGAGGACCCTGCTGACACCGGCGAGCCTGACCAACATCATCGAGAACTACGCGCAGATCGTCGAGGAGGTAAACCCGAAAACCGGGCGCAAAAAGCGCAGGCAGATTTTCCCGCGCTACCACCAGCTCGACGTGGCGCGGAAGCTGCTCGCCGACGTGGCCGAACACGGAGCGGGCAAACGCTATCTGATCGAGCATTCGGCAGGCAGCGGCAAGTCGAATTCGATTGCCTGGCTGGCTCACCAGTTGATCGGCGTGGAGCGCGCCGGCAGGCCGGTATTCGACACCATCATCGTGGTGACGGACCGGCGCATTCTCGACGACCAGATACAGGCGAACATCAAGCAGTTTGCCCAGGTGGCGTCGATCGTCGGCGCCGTGACTGGCAGCGGTGGCGACTCGAAGACGAAACAGCTTTCGAAGTTTCTGGAGTCGGGCAAGAAGATCATCATCAGTACGGTGCAGACCTTTCCCTTCGTCCTCGAAGAAATCGGCGACGCGCATCGTGGCCGCAGCTTTGCCATCATCATCGACGAAGCGCATTCCAGCCAGGGCGGCAAGACATCTTCCGCCATGAGCAGCGCGCTTTCCGCTGCCGACACCGAGCAAGACCCGGAAGACCTGATCAACGAGGTGCTGGAAGCCCGCATGCAGGCGCGCAAGATGCTGTCCAATGCGAGCTACTTTGCCTTCACGGCCACGCCGAAAAACAAGACACTGGAAATTTTCGGCACACCCGTACCGGTAGCGGAGGGCAAGTCCGCGCATCGGCCCTTCCACAGCTACACGATGAAGCAGGCCATTCAGGAAGGCTTCATTCTCGACGTGTTGAAGAACTACACGCCAGTCGCCAGCTATTACAAGCTGGTCAAGACCGTGGCCGGCGATCCCGAGTTCGACACCAAACGGGCGCAGAAGAAACTGCGCAAGTACGTCGAGAGCCATGAGCATGCCATCCGCCTGAAGGCCGAGATCATGGTGGACCACTTTCACGAGCAGGTGATCGGGCTGCAAAAGGTCGGCGGCGAAGCGCGGGCGATGGTGATTGCCAGCGGCATCGAACGCGCGGTTCAATACTTTCACGCCATCCGCGATTACCTGGGCGAGCGCAAGAGTCCTTACCAGGCCATCGTCGCCTTTTCCGGCGAGCACGAATTTGGCGGCAAGAGGGTCACCGAGAGTTCGCTGAACCGGTTTCCGTCAAGCGAGATTGCCGACCGCATTCAGGAAGACCCCTACCGTTTCCTGATTTGTGCCGAAAAGTTCCAGACCGGCTACGACGAACCGCTGCTGCACACGATGTACGTGGACAAGCCGTTGGCCGGCGTGAAGGCGGTGCAAACGCTTTCACGGCTGAACCGAAGTCATCCGAAAAAGCGCGATACCTTCGTCCTCGATTTCATGAACGAGGCAGAGGTGATCCAGTTGGCGTTCGAGCCCTACTATCGGACCACGATCCTCAGCGAGGAAACCGATCCGAACAAGCTGCACGACCTGAAGGCCGCACTGGATGGCCATCAGGTCTACGCCAGCCATCAGATCGAGGCGCTGGTTGCCCGCTATCTGGCCGGGGAGAGCCGGGACACGCTCGATCCCTTGCTCGATGGCTGTGTTTCGACTTACCTGATGCTGGACGAAGACGGACAGGTCGATTTCAAGGGCAAGGCCAAGGCTTTTGTGCGCAGCTACGAATTCTTGGGTTCGATTCTGCCCTACACCAATGCCGAATGGGAAAAGCTCACCATCTACCTCAACCTGCTGATTCCGAAATTGCCGGCGCCGAAGGAAGAAGACTTGTCGAAGGGCATTCTTGAATCCATCGACATGGACAGTTACCGTGTGGAAAAGAAAGCCGCGATGGCGATTCAGCTCCCAGATCAGGATGTGGAAATCGGCCCGGTGCCGGTGGATGGCGGTGGCCACAAGCCGGAGCCCGAACTGGATAAATTGTCGAACATCCTCAAGGGCTTCAACGAACAGTTCGGAACCCTGTTCACCGATGGCGACAGAATCATCCAGCGGATTCGGGATGACATTGCACCCAAGGTAGCGGCCGACGAGGCATTTCAGAATGCACAGAAGAACACACCGTCGGCCGCGCGTCTGGAGCACGACAAGGCGCTAGCGCGGGTGATGCTCGATTTGCTGAAGGACGATACGGAGGTCTACAAGCAGTTCGTGCAGAACGAATCGTTCAAACGATTTGTGGCGGACATGGTGTACCAGATGGCCCAAGCCTGAATCGCCGTCCCTCCAGCGCCGACTTTCGACCCCGACGAGGCATGCACCACGGCGCGTCATGGCGCCCCTGTCTGGTGCATGGGCAATCCCGCAACCCCGGCCAGGCACTGAATCGACAAGGGTTTTTTGCGGGCACGGTTTCTGCTGAAGCTTGAACAGTTCGCTTCGCCAAGCTACCGCCATGATGACCGCCTTTGACGAAATGCACGCCGCCGACGGCTCGGTGCGCGACAACTACCAGGCCTATGCCGAGTGGCTGCGGGCGATGCCGGCCGAAGTCACGGCGCGCAAGCGCGAAGAGGCCGACCTGCTGTTCCACCGCATCGGCATCACCTTCGCCGTGTATGGCGAGGATGCCGGCACCGAGCGCCTGATCCCCTTCGACATCGTGCCGCGCATCATCGCGGCGCGTGAATGGCAACGCATCGAGCAGGGCCTCAAGCAGCGCGTGCAGGCGCTTAACGCCTTCCTCCACGACATCTACCACGACCAGGAAATCCTCCGCGCCGGACGCATTCCCGCCGCTCAGGTGCTGGGCAACAGCCAATACCGCAAGGAGATGCAGGGCGTCGATGTCGCCGGCAAGGTCTACGCCCATGTCGCCGGCATCGACCTGGTGCGCGCCGACCACGGCGGCAAGCGCGGCGAGTATTACGTGCTGGAGGACAACCTGCGCACGCCCTCGGGCGTCAGCTACATGCTGGAGGACCGGCGCATGATGATGCGCCTGTTTCCCGACCTCTTCGCGCGCCAGGCGGTGGCGCCGGTGGAGCACTATCCCGACCTGCTGCTGTCGACGCTGCGCACGCTCTCGCCCCCGGCCGAGGGCGACCCCAACGTGGTGCTGCTGACGCCGGGGCAATACAACTCGGCCTACTTCGAACACGCCTTCCTCGCCCAGCAGATGGGCATCGAGCTGGTCGAGGGCAACGACCTCTTCGTCAGCGAGGACACGGTGTTCATGCGCACCACCCACGGCCCGCGCCGCGTGGACGTGATCTACCGCCGGCTCGACGACGATTTCCTCGACCCGCTGGCCTTCCGCAAGGATTCGATGCTCGGCGTCCCCGGCCTGTTCGCCGCCTACCGCGCCGGGCGGGTGACGCTGGCCAATGCCGTCGGCACCGGCATCGCCGACGACAAGGCGATGTACATCCACGTGCCGGAAATGATCCGCTTCTACTGCGGCGAGGAGCCCATCCTTTCCAACGTGCCGACCTGGGAGCTGGGCAAGACCGAGGACCTCAAGTACGCGCTGGCGAACCTGCCCGAACTGGTGGTCAAGGAGGTGCACGGCTCCGGCGGCTACGGCATGCTGGTCGGCCCGACGGCGAGCAAGGACGAGATCCGCCTGTTCCGCGAAAAGATCGTCGCCGCACCCGAAAGGTACATCGCCCAGCCGACGCTCTCGCTATCCACCTGCCCGATTTTCGTCGAGCAGGGCATCGCCCCGCGCCACATCGACCTGCGCCCCTTCGTGCTGTCCGGCACCGAGGTCTGCATGGTGCCCGGCGGGCTGACCCGCGTCGCGCTCAAGGAGGGCTCGCTGGTGGTGAACTCCTCGCAGGGCGGCGGCACCAAGGACACCTGGGTACTGCAGGAATAACACAATGCTTTCCTCCACCGCCGACCACCTCTACTGGATGGCGCGCAGCATGGAGCGCGCCGAGAACACCGCGCGCATGCTCGACGTCACCTACCGCCTGGCGCTGCTCAGGCACGACGAGGCCAAGCCCTTCCAGGAATGGACGGCGATGCTGACCATCAGCGGCCTTTACGAGAAGTACGTCGAGCGCCACGGCCTGGTGTCGGCCGAGAACGTGCTGCACTTCATGAGCCTTGACGAAGGCAACCCGTCGAGCATCCACACCAGCCTCTACAACGCGCGCGAGAACGCGCGTGCCGTGCGCGGCACGATCTCGCAGGAGATGTGGGAGACCATCAACCACACCTGGCTGGAAATGCGCGACACCACCCGCGCAATGCTCTCCGGCGACAAGGTCTCGGCCTTCTTCGAATGGGTCAAGGACCGCTCGCACATGTCGCGCGGGGTGACCCACGGCACCATGCTGCGCGACGACGGTTTCCGCTTTCTGCGCCTGGGCACCTTCCTCGAGCGAGGCGACAACACGGCGCGCCTGCTCGACGTCAAATACCACATCCTGCTGCCCAGCCTGGCCGAGGTCGGCGGCGCCGCCGACTACTACCAGTGGAGCGCGGTGCTGCGCTCGCTATCGGCGCTTTCCTCCTACCGCAAGGTGTATCGCGACCTGATCACGCCGCGCCGCGTCGCCGAGCTGCTGATCCTGCGCCGCGATGTGCCGCGCTCGCTGGCCGCCTGCGCCAGCGAGGTGAATCGCCTGGCGCAGGAACTCGGCGGCCCGCGTTCCAGGGAGCTGATCCGCCGCACCGGCCTGCTCGACGCCGAGTTGCGCTACGGCATCATCGACGACATCATGGTCGCCGGCCTGCACGAGTACCTGACGGCCTACCTCGAACGCGTCTACGGCATTGCGGACCAGGTCAACCGCACCTACTTCTGGGCCGTCGACGCGCCGCTTGCGGCCGATCCCGCCTTGGCTTAAGGTCGGGGATTCTCCTCCATGACAGGGATCGCACCATGACTTACTGCGTCGGCGCCATGATCGATGCCGGACTCGTCTTCGCCTCCGACTCGCGCACCAACGCGGGCGTGGACAACGTCTCCAGTTTCCGCAAGATGAAGGTCTTCGAGCACCCGGGCGAGCGCGTGATCGTGCTGGTCAATTCCGGCAACCTGGCCGTGACCCAGGCCACGCTGAACAATGTCGACCAGGCGATACGCCGCGGCGCCTTGCCCAACCTGATGAGCGTGCCATCGATGTACGACGTGGCCGAACTGCTCGGCGCCGCGCTGCGCGAAGTGCGCCTGCGCGACGGCCCCTACCTGATGCAGAACAACGTCGATGCCAGCGCCAGCTTCATCATCGGCGGCCAGATTGCCGGCGAGCCGATGCGCCTGTTCCTGGTGTATTCGGAAGGCAACTTCATCGAGGCCACCCAGGAAACGCCCTATTTCCAGATCGGCGAGACCAAGTACGGCAAGCCCATCATCGACCGCGTGGTGGTTGGCGACACCAGCATGGACGACGCCGTCAAATGCGTGCTGGTGTCCTTCGATTCGACCATGCGCTCCAACCTCTCGGTGGGCATGCCGATCGACCTCGTCACCATCGAGCGCGACCGCCTGACCATCCAGCACCGGCGCCGCTTCGACGAGAAGGACCCCTACATGACTTCGCTGCGCAAGAGCTGGGGCGAGGGCGTGCGCAACGCCTTCGCCGCGCTGCCCAACCCGGATTGGCGCTAGCGCCCAATCGCCACCGGGCGACCGCGCCCGCTTCCAGCTCATGAGCATACGCGTCGCCCTCAACCATCGCACCTCCTACCGCTTCGACCGGCCGGTCAAGCTCTGGCCGCACGAGATCCGCCTGCGCCCGGCGGCGCATGCGCGCACTCCTATCCTGAGCTATTCGCTGAGCGTAAGCAGCGGCGACAAGGCAACGCACTTCCTCAACTGGCAGCAGGACCCCTTCGGCAACTGGGTCGCCCGCCTGGTGTTTCCCGAACCGGCCGATTCGCTCGACATCGAGGTCGACCTGGTCGCCGACATGACGGTGATCAATCCCTTCGACTTCTTCATCGAGGAATACGCCGAGACCTATCCCTTCGAGTATCCGGACGGCCTGCGCCGCGAGCTGGCGCCCTACCTGGAACTCGACGAGTCCGGCCCGCTGCAGACGCAATGGCTGGCCGATGCGCGCCAGGCGGTGCTGCGCCAGGAGCTGCGCATCATCGACCTGCTGGTGGGGATAAACCAGCGCCTGCAGGGCGACGTCGGCTACATCGTGCGCCTGGAGCCCGGCGTGCAGACGCCGGAGCAGACGCTGGAACTGCGCCGTGGCTCCTGCCGCGACTCGGCCTGGCTGCTGGTGCAGGTGCTGCGGCAGATGGGGCTGGCGGCGCGCTTCGCCTCGGGCTACCTGATCCAGCTCGCGGCGGACCAGAAGGCGCTCGACGGCCCCTCGGGCACCGAGCACGATTTCACCGACCTGCATGCCTGGACCGAGGTCTACATCCCCGGCGCCGGCTGGATCGGGCTCGACCCGACCTCGGGCCTGCTCGCCGGCGAAGGCCACATCCCGCTGGCCTGCACCGCCCTGCCGGCCTCGGCCGCGCCGGTGATCGGCGCCACCGGTGTCTGCGAAACCCATTTCGACTTCGCCATGCGGGTGACGCGCATCCACGAAGACCCGCGCGTCACCAAACCCTACACCGAGGCGCAGTGGCAGGCCGTGCTCGACCTCGGCCACCAGGTCGATGCCGAACTCGCGGCCGGCGACGTGCGCCTGACCATGGGCGGCGAGCCGACCTTCGTCTCGATCGACGACATGGATGGCGCGGAATGGAACTTCACCGCGCTGTCGCCGACCAAGCGTGAACTGGCGGAAAAGCTCTTCCTGCGCCTGCAGCAGCGGTTTGCCCCCGGCGCGCTGCTGCATTTCGGCCAGGGCAAGTGGTATCCGGGCGAGCCGCTACCGCGCTGGGCGCTGGGCTGCTGGTGGCGCAACGACGGCAAGCCACTGTGGCAGGACCCCAAACTCATCGCGCTGGAAGCGCGGAAAAATCCGCCGACCACCGCCGACGCGCTGCGCTACATCTGCACGCTGGCACGCGAACTGGGGCTGGACGAGCGTTTCGTCATCCCCGCCCACGAAGACGTGGCCCACGCCGTGGACCAGGAGCTGCGCTGGCCGGAAAACTTCGATCCGCTCAAGGTCGATCTCAAGGACGCCGATGCACGCAAGCGCATCGCCGAACTGATGGCGCGCGGCCTGGGCGAAGCGCGCGGCTACGTGCTGCCGCTGAAACCGCTGCCGCGCCCGGCCGCGAAGAAGAATCGGCGTGGCGCGGGCGCCGACTCTCAAACTGCCTTCCGCAGCAGCCCCTGGCCGCTGAAGCGCGAACATCTTTACCTGGTCCCCGGCGATTCGCCGCTCGGCCTGCGCCTGCCGCTGGCCTCGCTGCCCTGGGTGGCGCCCGAGGATGTCGAGCTCGACCATGGCCGCGACCCCTTCGACATCCCGGCCGACCTGCCGCCGCCTTCGAAGCGCCGCGCCAAGGGCGGCGCGCCAAAGGCCAGTTGCGATCCGCGCGAGATCGTGCACACCGCGCTCTGCGTGGAAGTGCGGGGCGGCATGCTGCATGTGTTCCTGCCGCCGGTGCCCCTGCTGGAAGATTTTGTCGCCCTGATCGAGGCCATCGAGGCCGCCGCCGCCGCGCTAGCGCTGCCGCTGCGCCTGGAAGGCTACACGCCGCCCGCCGATCCGCGCCTGAAGGAATTCAGGGTTACACCCGATCCCGGCGTCATCGAGGTGAACATCCACCCGGCCAAGACCTGGACCGAACTCGTCGCCAACATCGAGACGCTCTATGAAGAAGCGCGCCTGGCGCGCCTGGGCACCGAGAAGTTCATGCTCGACGGCCGCCACGGCGGCACCGGCGGCGGCAACCACGTCACGCTGGGCGCGGCGACGCCGGGGGATTCGCCCTGCCTGCGCCGGCCGGATCTGTTGATGAGCCTGATCGCTTACTGGCAGAACCATCCGGCGCTGTCCTACCTGTTTTCGGGCATGTTCATCGGCCCCACCAGCCAGGCGCCGCGCGTCGACGAAGCGCGCCACGAAAGCCTCTACGAACTCGAGATCGCCTTCCAGCAGATGGCGGAAAAGCTCAAAGCCGGCGAGGAGTCGCTGCAACCCTGGCTGGTCGACCGCCTGCTGCGCAACCTCCTGATCGACCTCTCGGGCAACACCCATCGCGCCGAGTTCTGCATCGACAAGCTGTACTCGCCGGACAGCGCCACCGGGCGCCTGGGCCTGGTCGAATTCCGCGGCTTCGAGATGCCGCCGCATGCACGGATGTCGCTGCTGCAGATGCTGCTCTTGCGCGCCCTGGTGGCGCGCTTCTGGCGCGAGCCCTACGGCGGCCGCGCCGGCCTGACGCGCTGGGGCACGCGGCTGCACGACCAGTTCATGCTGCCGCACTACGTGGCGCTGGACATGCGCGACGTGGTGCTCGACCTGCAGCGCGCCGGTTACGCCTTCGAGCTCGAGTGGTTCGCTCCCTTCCTTGAATTCCGCTTCCCGTGTTTCGGCAGCGTGGTCTATGAGGGCATCGAGATCGAGCTGCGCCAGGCCATCGAGCCCTGGCATGTGCTGGGCGAGGAAGTCGGCGCAGGCGGCACGGCGCGCTATGTCGATTCGTCCGTCGAGCGCTTGCAGGTGAAGCTGCGCGACATGAACGACACGCGCCATGTGCTCACCTGCAACGGCCGCCCGCTGCCGCTGACGGCTACCGGCACGCGCGGCGAATATGTCGCCGGCCTGCGCTACCGCGCCTGGAACCCGCCCTCGGCGCTGCATCCGACCATCGGCGTGCACGGTCCGCTGGTCTTCGACCTGGTCGATACCTGGAGCGGGCGCTCGATCGGCGGCTGCACCTATCACGTGGTGCATCCGGGCGGCCGCAACTACGACACCTTCCCGGTCAATGCCAACGAAGCCGAGGCGCGCCGCGTCGCCCGCTTCTGGAACCACGGCCACACGCCGGGCACCTTGCACGTGCGACGCGAAGGGCGCAATCCGGATTACCCGCTGACCCTGGACCTGCGCCGCGCGCCGGAGGCCTGGATGGAAGGCGCGCCGGCCATTGCCACCGAGCAGGAGCAGGCGCAACGGTAGCGGCGGCAAGAGTCGGCGCCGGTGGGACGGCGGCAAGGTCCTTCTTTGTCCGTCGGGGGCATTCCAGTAGAGTAGCGGGCTTGCCGTTGCCGCCGGAAATACCAACCCCCATGTTTGAACAAGCTTTCAAGAACATCGACGACGTCCTCTGGAAAGAGGCCGGCTGCACCACCGAGCTCGACTACACCGAGCAGACCTCCTGGCTGCTGTTCCTGAAATACCTTGACGGCCTGGAACAGGACAAGGCGGCCGAGGCCGAACTCGAAGGCAGGAAGTACGCCTACATCCTCGACGCACCCTACCGCTGGGAAAGCTGGGCCGCACCCAAGGACGCCGACGGCAGGCTCGACCACAACAAAGCCCTGACCGGCGACGACCTGCGCCTGTTCGTCGACACGAAACTCTTCCCCTACCTGCACGGCTTCAAGCAGCGCGCCAGCGGGCCGAACACCATCGAATACAAGATCGGCGAAATCTTCGGCGAGATCAAGAACAGGATCCACAGCGGCTACAACCTGCGCGAGATCATCGACCACATCGACGAACTGCGCTTCCGCTCGCAGGCCGAGAAGCACGAACTCTCGCACCTCTACGAAGCCAAGATCAAGAACATGGGCAACGCCGGGCGCAATGGCGGCGAGTACTACACCCCGCGCCCGCTGATCCGCGCCATGGTCAAGGTTGTCGCGCCAAAAATCGGCGAGCGCATCTACGACGGCGCCTGCGGCTCGGCCGGCTTCCTCTGCGAAGCCTTCGACTACCTGCGCCAGCAGCCCAAGCTGACGGCCAGCAACCTCAAGACGCTTCAGGAAGCTACCTTCTTCGGCATCGAAAAGAAGTCGCTGGCCTACGTCATCGCTATCATGAACATGATCCTGCACGGCATCGAGGCGCCGAACATCGTGCATGCCAACACGCTGGCGCTGAATCTCGCCGACGTGCAGGACAAGGACCGCTTCGACGTGATCCTCGCCAACCCGCCCTTCGGCGGCAAGGAGCGCAAGGAAGTGCAGCAGAACTTCCCGATCCGCACCGGCGAGACGGCCTTCCTGTTCCTGCAACACTTCATCAAGCTGCTCAAGGCCGGCGGCCGCGCCGGCGTGGTGATCAAGAACACCTTCCTGAGCAACACCGACAACGCCTCGGTCAACCTGCGCAAGCTGCTGCTGGAAAGTTGCAACCTGCACACCATCCTCGACTGCCCCGGCGGCACCTTCCAGGGCGCTGGCGTCAAGACCGTCGTGCTGTTCTTCGAGAAGGGCGCCCCGACGCGCAGCATCTGGTACTACCAGCTCGACCCCGGCCGCAACCTGGGCAAGACCAACCCGCTCAACGACGCCGACCTTGCCGAGTTCGTCGAACTGCAAAAGACCTTCGCCGACTCGCCGAAAAGCTGGAGCGTGAAAGTCGGCGCTGGCGACACGGCGAATTACGACCTCTCGGTGAAAAATCCCAACGGCAACGAAGCCGTCGCCCACCGCAGCCCGCAGGACATCATGGACGAGATCGCCGCACTGGATGCCGAGAGCGCAGAGGTGCTTGCGAATATCAGGGCGTTGCTGTGAACGCTGGGTGGCAGCGTAGGGCCATTGGTGATGTCTGCGACGTCGTCAACGGCGGCACGCCCAAGACCGGCGTCAAAGAATACTGGGATGGGCCGCATCAATGGATTACGCCCGCCGAAATGGGCAAGCGGGCTACGCCTTACATCGACCAAACGGAACGAACGATCACCGATGCGGGAATGCAGAACAGTTCTGCAAGACTCCTGCCGCAGCAGTCCGTCATTCTTTCATCCCGCGCTCCGATTGGACACTTGGTCATCAACACGCAGCCAATGGCGACCAATCAAGGTTGCAAGGGCTTGGTGCCGCGCGACGGACTTGATAGCAAGTATCTTTACTACTACTTGGCGAGCATCGTTCCCCTCCTGAATGACCTCGGCACTGGTGCGACCTTCAAGGAGCTATCTGGCGGAAAGCTCAAGGAGGTTCCTGTTCCAGTCGCGCCACTTCCCGAACAGCACCGCATCGTCGCCATCCTCGACGATGCCTTTGACGGCATCGCCACCGCCAAAGCCAACGCCGAAAAGAACCTCCAGAACGCCCGCGCCTTGTTTGAAAGCCACCTGCAATCCGCTTTCACGGAGCGGAGTGAGGGGTGGGTGGCGAAGCCTCTTGGCAATTGCTGCGAGTTTGAAAACGGAGATCGAGGGGTAAATTATCCGAACAAGTCAGCCCGAACAGAATCCGGGGTTCCTTTCATCAATGCGGGGCACCTGACGGAAGATGGACTTGATATGGAGTGCATGGATTTTATCTCCAAGGAGCGGTTCGATTTACTCGGCGCTGGGAAGGTGCGTCCCAGAGACATTCTGTTTTGCCTTCGTGGCTCACTTGGGAAGTTCGCAAGTGTTGGCGATCTATTGCAAGGAGCAATCGCTTCTTCTCTTGTCATTGTTCGCCCAAAGTCGGAGATTCTGGACGGATTTTTACTCGCATATTTCCGAAGCGGGCTATGCGTTGAAATGATCAACAGATTCAGGAATGGCGCGGCTCAACCTAATCTTTCTGCAAATAGTCTGAAACAATTTATCGTTCCCGTTCCGCCTCTTTCAGAGCAAGGACGTATTGTCGGTGAACTTGAGAGCCTTCGCGCAGAAACCCAACGCCTCGAATCCCTCTACCGGCAAAAGCTCACAGCGCTGGACGAGTTGAAGAAATCGCTCCTGCATCAGGCGTTCGCTGGCAAACTTACCGAGCATACGGGCAAGGAGGCAATGGCATGAGTTTGGTACGGGACGTTGCGCTGGTCGACGAACTGCGCGCCTTGCCAGCCGAAGCGCCGTGGGTGGAGTTCAAGGGCAACAACACCGACCCGGACATGATCGGCAAGCGCTGTTCCGCGCTCTCGAACGCGGCCCGCATCGAAGGCAGGGACTTCGCCTACATGTTGTGGGGCGTCGATGACGCCAGCCATGCCGTGATCGGAACCGATTTCAATCCTGAGGCACACAAAACCCACGGTCAGGTTCTCCAACTCTGGCTGGCGAACAGCTTGCAACCGAGCATCGCGTTCAGCTTTCGCGTCATCGACCATCCCGAGGGGCGGCTCGTTCTGCTCGAAATCCCGGCGGCCACCGGGACGCCGGTCGCGTTCAACAGCATTGCCTACATTCGCATCGGCAGCGCCACGCCCAAGCTGACCGACTACCCGGATCGCTACCAGCAGTTGATCGAGCGCATGTTGCCTTACCGTTGGGAACAAGGCATCGCGCGCCAGTTCGCCAGCGGCGACGATGTCCTGCGCCTGCTCGATTACAGCCAATACTTCCGTCTGACCAAACAGCCGCTGCCTGACAACCGGAGCGGCATTTTCGACAAACTGGAGGGCGACCGGCTGATCGTTCGCGATGTCGGCGACCGCTGGAACATCACCAATCTTGGCGCCATTCTGTTCGCCAACCGGCTGCCAGACTTCGAGGCCAGCCTCGCACGCAAGGCAGTTCGTTTCGTTGCCTATGCCGGGAAAAATCGCGCCGCGACGGTAATGCATCGACACGATGGTCAGAAGGGATACGCCGTCGGCTTCGAGGGATTGGTCGGCTACCTCAATGATCTGGTGCCGAAGAACGAGCACATCGGCACGGCATTGCGAGAAGCACACCCCTTGTTTCCCGAACTGGCCATTCGTGAGTTGGTCGCCAATGCGTTGATCCACCAGGACATGACTGTAAGCGGTGCCGGACCACAGATCGAACTTTTCAGCGACCGGATCGAGATCAGCAATCCCGGCACACCCCTCGTCAAGCCCGAGCGGATGATCGACTTGCCGCCCCGTTCGCGGAACGCAGAGCTGGCATCGCTGATGCGTCGGATGGCAATGTGTGAGGAACAGGGCAGCGGGCTGGACAAGGTGGTGGAGCAGGTCGAGATATTCCAGCTTCCTGCGCCGCTGTTCCGCAGCGAAGACAATTCAACCCAGGTAGTTCTCTACGGGCCTCGCAGCTTCGCCGAAATGACGCCGGAAGAACGCGTGCGTGCCTGTTATTTTCATGCGGTCTTGAAGTTTCTGAGTGGCGACAGGATGAAGAACGCCTCACTTTGCACTCGTTTGGGGGTCGCTTCGAGGAATGCAGCGCAAGTCACGGCGGTGATCAACAAGACGCTCAAGGCGGGGCTGATCCGGGTTGCCGATCCGGAACATCCTCGGGCGGGCTATGTGCCCCACTGGGCATAGTCGCCATTTCTTGATCGGGTTTTGATTATGGCTGCCCGAAAATCAAGCACCGGTGGACAGACTCTTTTCCAATCAATGTGTTACAAAATCGTCACGCGGTGGAAGTTTCTTGATCGGGTTTTGATGTTTGAAGCTACCGCACGGCTCCCAAAAGCGAAAGGCGCCGATGATCTCACCGAGGCCATAACGCCGGCCGGGAACCTCGAACCCACTTGGGCATAGATCGTAGAAGGCATCGCCGTCCCGCCAGCGCCGACTTTTTCCGAGGCGATGCGCCGCTGCCATCGACACTTCGTAAAAACGTGTCACTAAAAGCGTGCTTTTTGAACATGAACCCATCGACGTGTTAATAAGTTCGCAATTTTTATACATGTTCGCCTGATCGACACATCCCGATAATGTGTCGATAAAACTACAAATTATCGACGCATTGCGTTGACATGTCGATTTCGACGACATAAAGTGGAGTTGTGTCCAGAAAATTCAAAAATTGAACATGACCACTGAAAACTGGAAACCTGAGCGCCCCTACAACGCCATCCCACTCTTGCCGCCTGCAAGCGAGGTGGAAACCCGTGCGGTGTTGAAGCAGTGCATCACCGCGCGCGCGGCGCTGGCCGAACTCAAGCAGGCGGCCGAGCTGATTCCCAATCAGGCCATGCTGATCAACACCTTGCCGCTGCTCGAAGCCCGCGCCAGTTCGGAAATCGAGAACATCGTGACAACCACGGACGAACTGTTCCGGCATGTGGGCAACGAGGCCCAGGCCAACCCGGCCGTCAAGGAAGCCTTGCGTTACAGCCGCTCGCTGTTCGAAGGCTTCAGGGCGCTTAAACAAACGCCGCTCAATACGCGCACGGCCGAGCAGGTGTGCACCACGATCAAGGGCGTGGAAATGTCGGTACGCCGCACGCCGGGCACGACGCTGATCAACGACAAAACGGGCGAGACCATCTACACACCGCCAGAAGGCGAGGGCTTGTTGCGGGATCTTTTGGCGAACTGGGAACGCTATCTGCACAACGAAATAGACCTCGATCCCCTGATCCGCATGGCGGTCGGCCACTATCAGTTCGAGGCGATCCACCCATTTACCGATGGCAACGGCCGCACGGGACGCGTGCTGAACAGCCTGTTCCTGATCCAGGAGGGTTTGCTGACCCTGCCGATTCTGTACCTGAGCCGCTACATCATCCAGAACAAGGCGGACTATTACCGCTTGTTGTTGCAGGTGACACGGGAGCAGGACTGGGAGCCGTGGGTGCTCTACATCATCAAGGGGGTGGAACAAACGGCCAGTTGGACGACGGCAAAGATTGCAACGATTCGGACATTGTCTGACCACACCACGGAGTATGTGCGCGCCAGCCTGCCCAAGGTGTATAGCCACGAACTGGTCAGCCTGCTGTTTCAGTTGCCGTACTGCCGCATCAGCAGCCTGACCGAGGCCGGTATCGCCAAGCGGCAGACGGCCTCGCTGTACTTGAAACAGTTGGTCGCGGTCGGCGTGCTGACCGAGCTGGATGCAGGAAAGGAGAAACTGTTCATCCATCCCAAGCTGATGGCATTGCTGACGCGCGACAGCAATGAATTTGTCCCCTACGGGAAAACCGCTTGATGAACGAGGCCGAGACCCGTGCTGAACACATCGACCCCGCGCTGGCCGCCGCCGGCTGGGGCAAGGTCGAGGGCAGCCGGGTCCGGCGCGAATACCCGATCACGCTCGGGCGGCTGGAAGGCGCGGGCAAGCGCGGGAAAGCCTTGAGCGCGGACTACGTTCTGGAATACCGCAACACCAAGCTGGCGGTGGTGGAGGCCAAGGCCAGGGACAAGGAACTGACCGAAGGTGTCGGCCAGGCCAAGGACTACGCCGGCAAGCTGGCCGTGCGCTTCACCTACGCCACCAACGGCCGGGGCATTTACGGCATCGACATGCAGACCGGGGTGGAGGGCGAACTGCCGACCTACCCGACACCCGAAGAACTATGGAGCCTGACTTTCGCCACGGCGAACACCTGGCGCGACCGCTTCGCCGCCGTGCCCTTCGAGGACAGGGGTGGCTTCTTTCAGGGCCGCTACTACCAGGACATAGCCGTCGAGCGCGTGCTGGCGGCGCTGGCCGAGGGGCGCAAGCGTATCCTGCTGACGCTGGCGACGGGCACGGGCAAGACCTTCATCGCCTTCCAGATCGCGTGGAAGCTGTTTCACTCGCGATGGAACCTGGGCGGGGAGCCGACGCGCCGGCCGCGCATCCTGTTCCTCGCCGACCGCAACATCCTCGCCGACCAGGCCTTCAACGCCTTCTCGGCATTTCCCGACGACGCGCTGGTGCGCATCGCGCCGGACGACATCCGCAAGAAGGGCAAGGTGCCGAAGAACGGCAGCATCTTCTTCACCATCTTCCAGACCTTCATGAGCGGTGCTGACGGTGCGCCACATTTCGGTGACTACCCGCCGGATTTCTTCGATTTCATCGTCATCGACGAATGCCATCGCGGCGGTGCGAACGACGAGGGCAACTGGCGCGGCATCCTCGACTACTTCGCGCCGGCCGTGCAGCTTGGCCTGACGGCGACGCCGAAGCGCCAGGACAATGTGGACACTTATGCCTACTTCGGCGAGCCGGTGTTCGTCTATTCGCTCAAGGACGGCATCAACGACGGTTACCTCACGCCCTTCCGCGTCAAGCAGATCGCCACGACGCTGGACGATTACGTGTTCACGCCCGATGACACCGTGGTCGAGGGCGAGATCGAGGCCGGCAAGCGCTACGAGGAAGCCGACTTCAACCGCATCATCGAAATCCGGGAACGAGAGAAGAAGCGCGTCGAGATCTTCATGGGGCAGATCGACCAGCGCGAGAAGACACTGGTGTTCTGCGCCAACCAGACCCATGCGCTGGTGATCCGCGACCTGATCAACCAGATCAAAACCAGCAGCGACCCCAACTACTGCCAGCGGGTGACAGCCGACGACGGTGCCCTGGGCGATCAATTCTTACGCGACTTTCAGGACAACGAAAAGAGCATCCCGACCATCCTGACCACCTCGCAGAAGCTGTCGACCGGCGTCGATGCGCGCAACGTGCGCAACATCGTGCTGCTGCGACCCATCAATTCGATGATCGAGTTCAAGCAGATCATCGGGCGCGGCACACGGCTTTTCGACGGCAAGGACTATTTCACGATTTACGATTTCGTCCGGGCGCACCATCACTTCAACGATGTCGAATGGGATGGCGAACCCATAGAGCCGGACATTCCCTATCCGCCGCCCGCGCCACGTCCACCGCCCGAAGCACGTGAGCCGGACCCCGATGATCGCCAGCCTCCCCGGCGCCGGGTCAAGGTAAAACTCGCCGACGGCAAGGCGCGCCACATCCAGCACATGATGGCGACCAGCTTCTGGCATCCCGACGGCACGCCGATGTCGGCGGCGCAGTTCATGGAAGCGCTGTTCGGCAAGCTGCCGGAGTTTTTCAAGGACGAGGACGAGCTGCGGGCGATGTGGAGCGCGCCCGACACGCGCCGCAAACTGCTCGCCGGGCTGGCCGAGAAAGGTTTCGGCGCCGACCAGCTTGCCGAGATGCAGAAGTTGATCGACGCCGAAAAGAGCGACCTGTTCGATGTGCTGGCCCACGTTGCGTATGCGCTGGAGCCGCTGACCCGCGAGGAGCGCGCCGCCAGGGCAAAAGCGCTGATCGGCGGGCATTTCACCGACAGGCAACGGACCTTCCTTGACTTCGTTCTGTCCCACTATGTCAGCGTCGGCGTCGAAGAACTCGACCAGTCCAAGCTGACGCCACTGTTGAGGCTGAAGTATCACGACTCGATTGCGGACGCGGTAGCCGACCTGGGCAAGCCGGATGAGATCGGCAAGGTGTTCAGCGGCTTCCAGCAGTATCTTTACGTCGAACGAGTGTGACGCTGCATTGTCGACGCTGATCCGGGCAGCGCCGAAGCGCAATGCCGCTCAGTGAGCGTCGTCGCAGGCGCTTGATCGCCGTCCCGCCAGCGCCGACTTTTTGCGGGACAATCCGGCCATGCCCGCGCCCGCCACCCATCCGCCGGCATCACGCAGCCACCTGGCGACCTTCCGCGAGGGACCGCGCACCTGGCTGGCGTTGGCGGCAACCAGCGCCGCAGTCGTGACTGAGGACGGACCATGAGCGCCGGTCGCGGGCAACGCGATGCCGTCGGCCTGATCGTGCTGGCGGTCGGCGCCGGCATCCTTGCCCTGGGTGCCGGCACCTGGCCCGATGCCTTGCGCGGACTCAATGCGCCGATCTGGGTGCTGCTGGCGGCGGGCGGCGTATTTGCGCTGGCCGGCGCCAGCCTGCTCAGCCACGGTCGCACGCCGCCCTGGGTGCCGGCCGTGATCGGCAACTGCATCCTCACCCTGTTCGCGGTGATTCCAGCCTGGATCGCCTGGGGCAGCAGCCGGCGCGGCTTCTCCGCCGCGGGTGGCGTGGGCGGCGTCTCGTCGGCGCTGGGTTTCGATCTCGCCGACATCGGACGCCTGGTGTTTGCCGGCAGCGCGGTGCTCACCGGGCTGATCGCCGTCGTGGTGTGGATCGCCTGGCTGCGCAAGCTGTCGTGGCCGGGTCGCGCGTGGTTCGCCGCGTCGGCCACGCTGGCGGTGTATGCGCTGCTCGTGGCGATGCCCGCCGAACCGCGCTGGGCCGACGTCGCCGATGATCACCAGCGCTTGGCGCGCTATGCACTGCTGACCGAGGACGAGGGCTGGGCGCGCGTCGACGGCGCGGGAGTGCGGCGCTGGAACTTCCCGCCGTGGCGCAATTTCGAGGATTGGACCAAGTCCGCGCGCAGTCGCTTGGCCGCCGCGCGCAAGGCGCCGGCCGGGCAGGAAGTGCTGGACATTCCCTACCTCGCGACGCCGCCGCAACTCGACGGCAGCATCGGCGCGGATGAATGGCGCGGCGCCCGCCGCATCGAACTGGCGCCGCAGGCGCTGGGCACTGTGGTGCATGTCGCCGGCGACGCGCGCTACCTCTATTTCGCCGCCGACGTGCCGGCCGACACGACGAGCGAGGGCTTCGACCAGTTCCGCGTCTGGTTCCACATCGGGCTTTCGCCCTGGCTGGACAACGAGCGTGCCTTCGTCGGCCGCGCCGGCGAGGTGAGCTCGCTGCGTGCGATGCGCTTTCCCTGGGGCGACCATGCGCCGCGCTCGCGCACCCACTGGCAGATCTACGAACGCGCGCGCGGCGCCAGCAGCGTCAGCGGCCACCGCCGCTTCGAACTGGCGCTGGACCTCGACGAAGCCGGCATCGCGCCGGGCGTGGCCTTCCCGCTATGGCTGGAAGTCGAAGGCGATCCGCAACGCGATGCCGCCGGAAAGTTCAAGGCACGCACCGACCTCGGTCGCGCCGGCAGCCACCAGGCGCCGCTGTGGCTGCGCGTCGATCCGCGCTGAGCGCGCGGACGCGGGCGGTCAGTGCGCGGGGAACCGGCTACTTGTCCTTCAGTTTCATGATGCCCATGGCGTTGAGCACCATCTTTTCGAAAATGTGCTCGCTGGTTCCCTTCCTGATCTTGCGCATGTAGAACTTCTCGAAGGCCACCTTGGCCAGATGCACCCACTTGCCCTGGGAGAACCAGTTCACATTGCGCGGCGGAATCTGCGGCAGGGCGACGAAGGCCGCGCCGTTGTCGCCGAAATCGGCCAGGCAGACGGCATTCCAGGTCGCCTTGTGGCTCGGCTCCTTGCCCTCCAGCGCCTCGCGGATGTTATGCACCGTGGCGCTGACCATCGACTCGATCATGTAGCCGGTCTTGGGCGCGCCGGTCGGCACCGGGGTCGCCTCCACGGGCGGGATGGCGACGCAGACGCCCACCGAATAGACGTTCTTGAACGTCGGATTGCGCTGGAAGGCATCGATCAGGATGAAGCCGCGCGGATTGGCCAGGCCCTCGATGCCGATCACGGCGTCGATGCCCCTGAAGGCCGGCAGCATCATCGAATATTTGAAGTCGAGCACATGCTCTTTCTTCGGCGTGCCGTCGTCGTTGTGTTCGGTGACGTACATCTTGCCGGCCTCGACCTTGGTGGTCTTGGCATTGCAGATCCACTTGATGTGGCGCTCGCGCATCACCGACTCGATCAGGCCCTTGGAGTCGCCGACGCCGCCCAGGCCGAGGTGCCCGATGTAAGGCTCGGCGGTAACGAAGGTCATCGGCACCTTGTCGCGGATCTTGCGCCGACGCAGGTCGGTGTCCATGATCATGGCGAACTCGTAGGCCGGGCCGTAGCAGGAGGCCATCTGCACCGCACCGACGACGATGGGGCCGGGACTCTTGACGAACTCCTGCCAGGCCTGCTCGGCCTCGACCGCATGGTCAACATGGCAGACCGAATGCGTATGCCCTTTCGGCCCGAGTCCCTCGACCTCGTCGAAGGCCAGTTTGGGGCCGGTGGCGATGACCAGGAAGTCGTAATCGATGCTGCGGCCGTCGTCCAGTTCGATCTGGTTTTTGTCCGGATGCACCCGCTTGGCGCCGACCGGAATGAAGGCAATATTTTTCTTGGCCAGCAGGGGGGCGATGTCCACTTCAATCGCGTCGCGCTTGCGCCAATCGACGGCAACCCAGGGGTTCGAGGGCGTGAAGTGGTGCTTCGGATTGTTGGATATCACCGTCAGCGTATCGCCGGGGCGCAGGATTTCGCGCATTTCATACGCTGCAGGCATGCCCCCGATGCCGGCGCCAAGAATTACGATGTGAGCCATGATGTCCCCTCCCAAGTCTGGTTTTTGGTGGCTTCCAGACTAACAGACCGGCAGGTCCGAGCGGCCATGCTTCGGTTATCGGTGCATGGCAAAAACTGATCGGCCCCGCAAGCCCCGAGGGTGTTTTCGGGCGTGAAGCGGATGCGCCGTGATCGTCACCACCGCGATCGCGCCGCCGACGTCGGCGAACTCCACCGCATGGGCCGCGCCGTCACCACTAGTCGCCACAACGGTACCCGGCATGTCGCGCCGCAGGCGGTTGCCTTCGCTGTCGACGTCGTGGCACCGCCGCATGCAACCATGCTCTGCAATGCGCCGCGCTTCCACGCTAGCCGCGAACCAGGCGGCGCACCAAAACGGCGTCAACGCCTCGCCTCACGCCCCGCCATGGTGCGCAGGCTCATAAGCGAACACGCATATTTCGCCGTCGCGCCGCCCCACCAATGGCAATTTGCGCGGCAGAACATGGAGTTGCAGCGACTGGCACGCTGTCTGCGATGGGTTGCTCATTCCAATCACCGGGAGAGCACCATGGCACTGCACGATCCGTTCGACGCGAACAGCTCCATCACCACCTGCAACTGCGGCCAGCACGCGACGCAGACCCAGCACGACATCGCAGTCGGCGCCGGCGACGTCGATGCGCTGAACAGCCGCGTGGTCCAGACCGCCGTCATGAAGGCGCTGTTCCCGCATGACGGCGAGCGACGCAAATTCCTCTCCGCCGTCGGCGCTTCGACCGCCTGGGCGGCGATTTCCTCGCTGGTGCCTTTCGGCGCACTGGAAGCCATGGCCCAGGAAAAGGGCAGCCTGGAAAAGAAGGACCTCAAGGTCGGCTTCATCCCGATCACCTGCGCGAGCCCCCTGATCATGGCCGACCCCCTCGGCTTCTACAAGAAGGAGGGGCTCAACGTCAGCATGGTCAAGACCGCCGGCTGGGCGCTGATCCGCGACAAGGTGCTGAACAAGGAATACGACGCCAGCCACATGCTGGCGCCGATGCCGATCGCCATCTCGATGGGCGTGGGGTCCAACCCATCGGCCACCAGCGTGATGACCATCCAGAACATCAACGGCCAGGCCATCGTGATGGCCAACAAGCACAAGAGCAACCGCGACCCGAAGAACTGGAAGGGCTTCAAGTTCGCCATCCCCTTCGAATTCTCGATCCACAACCTGCTGTTGCGCTACTACCTCGCCGAGCACGGCATCAACCCCGACACCGACGTGCAGTTGCGCGTGGTGCCGCCGCCCGAGATGGTGGCCAACCTGCGCGCCGGCAACATCGACGGCTTCCTCGGACCCGACCCGGTGAACCAGCGCGCGGTGTATGACGAACTGGGCTTCATCCACATCCTCTCGCGCGAAATCTGGGACGGCCATCCCTGCTGCTCGTTCGCCGCGCCGGCCGACTTCATCAAGCAGAACCCGAACAGCTTCGCCGCGCTGTACCGCGCGATTCTAAAGGCCGCCGCCATGGCACGCGACCCGAAGAGCCGGCCGATCATGGCCGAGGTGCTCTCGCCCGCCAACTACCTGAACCAGCCCAAGGCGGTTCTCGAACAGGTGCTGACCGGCAAATTTGCCGACGGCCTGGGCAACGTGAAGAACGTGCCCGAGCGCGTGGACTACGATCCCTTCCCCTGGTATTCGATGGCCTACTGGATCCTGACGCAGATGAAGCGCTGGGGCTATGTCAAGGGCGAAGTCAAGTACAAGGACATCGCCGAGAAGGTGTACCTGCTGACCGACGCGAAGAAGTACATGACCGAAGTCGGCATGACGCCGCCCAAGGAGAGCATGAAGAAGTTCAAGGTCATGGGCAAGGAGTTCGACCCGGCCAAGGCCGACGCCTACGTCAACAGCTTCGCCATCAAGAAGGCATAGGCGGAATCATGGTCAGCAAGTTCACCCTCAAGGCGGCCTTCATCTCGCTGATGCTGCTGCTGGTATTCCTCGGCGCATGGCAGCTTGCCACGCAACCCAGGGAATCGACGGCGGTCATCGGCGGCGATGCCGAGTACGCGGCGCTGATGGGCAAGGGGGAGCAGAAGACAGGCTTCCCCACCCCGGCCATGGTCGGCAAGTCCTTTGTCACCTACCTGTCCGACCCGTTCTACGACAAGGGTCCCAACGACAAGGGCATCGGCATCCAGATCGCCTACTCGCTGGGTCGCGTCGCCCTCGGCTTCCTGCTGGCGACGCTGATCGCGCTGCCGGTCGGCTTCGTGATCGGCATGTCGCCGCTGCTCTACCGCGCCTTCGATCCCTTCATCCAGGTGCTGAAACCCATCTCGCCGCTGGCGTGGATGCCGCTCGCGCTCTACAGCCTGAAGGACTCGGACATCTCGGGCATCTTCGTCATCTTCATCTGCTCGATCTGGCCGATGCTGCTCAACACCGCCTTCGGTGTCGCCTCGGTGCGCCGCGACTGGATCAACGTCGCCCGCACCCTGGAAGTGAATCCCCTGCGCAAGGCCTTCCTGGTGATCCTGCCGGCGGCGGCGCCGACGATATTGACCGGCATGCGCATCTCGATGGGCATCGCCTGGCTGGTGATCGTCGCCGCCGAAATGCTGGTCGGCGGCACCGGCATCGGCTACTTCGTCTGGAACGAGTGGAACAATCTCGCCCTGCCCAACGTGATCTTCGCCGTGGTGATGATCGGCGTGGTCGGCATGTTCCTCGACCTCTTCTTCGGCTGGCTGCAGAAGCTGGTCACCTATCGGGAATGAGCACAACATGAGCACGCATTTCCTCAGCGTGGAAAGCCTGAAAAAGGTCTATCCCTCGGCCAACGGCACGCCGAATCCGCCGGTGTTCGAGGACATCCACTTCCACATCGACAAGGGTGAGTTCGTTTGCATCATCGGCCACTCCGGCTGCGGCAAGACCACCATCCTCAACGTCCTGGCCGGCCTCGAGGAAGCCAGCGCCGGCAACGCCTTCATGGACAGCCGCGAAGTCAAGGGCCCCAGCCTCGATCGCGGCGTGGTGTTCCAGAGCCACGCCCTGATGCCCTGGATGAGCGTGCTCGGCAACGTTGCCTTCGCCGTCAAGTCGAAGTGGCCGGACTGGCCAAAGGACAAGATCGCCGCGCACGCCAGCCAGTACCTCGAAATGGTCGGCCTCGGCCACGCCATTCACAAGAAGCCGGCCGAGCTCTCCGGCGGCATGAAGCAGCGCGTCGGCATTGCGCGGGCCTTCGCCATCCAGCCCAAGATGCTGCTGCTCGACGAACCCTTCGGTGCACTCGATGCGCTGACGCGCGGCACCATCCAGGACGAGTTGTTGAAGATCGTGCAGGCCACGCACCAGACCGTGTTCATGATCACGCACGACGTCGACGAGGCGATCCTGCTTGCCGACAAGATCATGCTGATGAGCAACGGGCCGCACGCCAAGATCGCCGAGATCGTCGAGGTGACCATGCCGCGCAGCCGCACGCGCGCCGAGATCCACCACGACCCGCAGTACTACAGGATCCGCAACCACCTGGTGGATTTCCTCGTCAATCGCTCGAAGACCTACGCCGGCGCCGACGCCGAGACCTTCCACGATCCGAAGAACCCGCCCCTGGTGCGGCCGGGACTCGACGACGAACTGGCCGCGGTCGTGGCATTGCCGACCCAACAGTCGGTGCCAGCGCTACGCCAGGTTGTCAATCACTAAACGCTCAATCAAAGGAGAAACAAATGAACCGCAACGACGTCACCGAAATGATCATCGCCGCCAAGATCAAGAAGGGCCTCAAGTGGGAAGACGTGGCGAAGAAGATCGGCCTGGCCAAGGAATGGGTGACCGCCGGCTGTCTCGGCCAGATGACTTTCGACAAGAAGCAGGCGGCCACCCTGGGCAAGATCTTCGGCCTGCCGCCGGATGCCGTGGCCCTGCTGCAGGTGGTGCCCTACAAGGGTTCGCTGCCCACCGCCGTGCCCACCGATCCGCTGATCTACCGCTTCTACGAACTGATCAGCGTCTACGGCACGACCTTCAAGGAGCTGATCCACGAGGAATTCGGCGACGGCATCATGTCCGCCATCGACTTCAAGATGGACATGAAGCGCGAGCCGAATCCCAACGGCGACCGCGTCAACATCGTCATGTCGGGCAAGTTCCTGCCCTACAAGACCTACTGATACGAGCTTCGCGCCGGGGCCTCGCTCCGGCGCGACGGTCCGGCAAGGGAGCATAAAAAGCAATGGCAAAGATTTTCATGAAGTCCTCCTGGGGCAGCGACGACCCCACGCGCGCGGCGATGGTCTTCGGCCACAGCGCGGCCCTGGCGAAAGCCGGCCACGAAATCCGCATCTTCCTGCTCGGCGAAGCCTCGGTGCTGGCCAGAAAATCAATCCGCGACCAGTTGTTCCCGGTCGGCTGGCCGGCGCTGGCCGAGCAATGGCAAAGCTGCGTCGACCTCGGCGTGGCCATCGAGGTCTGCGACGCCTGCCGCATTGCGCGCGGCATCAGCGACGATGATCTCGCCGGCTTCAAATCCACCATCGGCAGCCCGGCCACGCTGGTCGCGGGCATCGAGTGGGCCGACAAGGTGATCGCCGAGTAGACACCGTTTGCACGGAAAGTCGGCGCTGGCGACACGGCGGCAAGGCGTCGGCCACCGTCGGCTCCAACCGCGAATTGCCGTCGTCGACGGAACCAACGCAAGGCTGCCGACGCGCGCTTTGCCGCGTCGGGCCGAACGGGATTATGCTTGCGCGAATTGTCCTCGCGGAAAGGGTGGGCCATGGACCTGTTCGAGAAACGTGTTGCCCTGCGCTGGCGTCGCACCAAGATCGTGGCCACCCTGGGGCCCGCCAGCTCCGACCCGAAGATGATCACCAATCTGCTGCGCGGTGGCGTCGATGTGGTTCGACTCAACATGTCGCACGGCACGCACGAGGCGCACCGCGAGGTATATGGCCGCGTGCGCGCGGCGGCGAAAAAGCTCGGCCGGCACATCGCCATCTTCGCCGACCTCTGCGGCCCCAAGATCCGCTGCGGCAAGTTCCCCGAGGGACCGCTGACACTGGTGCCGGGCGAGGAAGTGGTCATCGACCCGCGGGTGGACAAGGGCGGGCCGGGCCTGATCGCCTCGCAGTACCGTGCCATTGCGCGTGACGTGCAACCCGGCCACCGCATCCTGCTCGATGACGGCAACCTCGAACTCAAGGCCTTGGCCGTCGAAGGCGAGCGCGTCCGCTGCAAGGTGATCTACGGCGGCCTGCTGAAGGACCACAAGGGCATCAACCTGCCCGACTCGAAGGTCTCGGCCTCCTCGCTGCCGCCCAAGGACGTGGCCGACGCTCGCTTCGCCATCGGGCTTGGCGTCGATTACCTGGCGCTGTCCTTCGTCCGCACGGCCAAGGACGTGGCCGGCCTGCGCCGCCTCATCGCGCGCACCGGCGCGGCAACGCCGATCATCGCCAAGATCGAAACCCCGGAGGCGATGCAGAACATCGAGGCCATCGTCGAGGCCTCGGACGCGATCATGGTGGCGCGCGGCGATCTCGGCATCGAGATGCCGGCGGAGCAGGTACCGCTGATCCAGCGCGAGTTGATCAACCTGGCGCGGCGCCGCAACCGCGCCGTGATCGTCGCCACGCAGATGCTGGAGTCGATGATCGACCATTCGCGGCCGACCCGCGCCGAGGTTGGCGATGTCGCCAACGCGGCGCTGACCAGCGCCGACGCGGTGATGCTCTCGGCCGAAACCGCCAGCGGCAAGTATCCGCTGCGCGCCGTCGAGATAATGGACAAGGTGCTGCGCGAGGTCGAGGGCTACCAGTGGAAGCAGGGCGGCTTCCTCGCCGTCGACGCCGCCGCCCATGCCGAGATGAGCCAGCGCGACGGCGTGGCGAACGCGGCGGCGACACTGGCGCACGACCTCAAGCTGCAGGGCATCATCATTCCGACCATGAGCGGCACCACGGCGCGGGTGATCTCGTCGAACCGGCCGACGGCGCCGCTGGTGGCGGTATCCACCGACGAAGCTGTGTGCCGGCGCCTGGGGCTCAACTGGGGCATCGTGCCGATGACCGCCACCGATTCGGAATACGGCGACTGGGAACGCCTGTGTCGGCGCATCGCCAGGAGCTGCGAGCTGACGCGCACTGGCCACAGCGTGCTTCTCGTCGCCGGCTTCAGCGACGACGCGGCGCAGAACTCGCCGATGCTGCGGATACTGCGGGTCTGAGGCAGGGGCTAGCGCAGCACGCCCAGCCGTCCGTTGTGGCTGCCCATGTACCAGTAGCCGCCCGCCGCGTCGATGATGGCCTTGCGAATGCCGAGGCTCTTCGAGGGTAGCGCGATGACGCGAAATTCCTCTTTGGCAGGGTCAAACACGGACACGGTGTCCGTGTCGATGCCGTTGATCCAGACCCGGCCGGCGCCATCGGTCGTCACCGCGTAGGCGCGCTCGCCGCCGGCCTGTGGCAATGGCCAGCTCTTGACCACCCGCTTCGCCTTGGCGTCAACCCTGGCGAGGCGGCCGTTGCCGTAATAGGCGATCCACAGGCTGCCGTCGGGCGCGGTGGCGATGCGCCGCGGCGCCGAATCGCGGCCGGTCGCCAGTTCGCCGGTCTTGCCCGTGGCCGGATCGATCCAGCCCAGCGCGTCGCCGGCGAGGCGGCAGACCCAGACGATGCCTTCGCGATCGATGGCCAGGCCATAGGGATTGCCCTTCATCGGGAACTCGTCGATCCTGCCGCTGGCGCGGTCCAGGCGCCCGACGCGCTGGCCGCTCTGGATGGTGAACCACAGCTTGCCATTGGCATCGAGCACTATGGTGTGCGGATCGCCGCCGCCGGGCACGCGGTATTCGTCGAGCTTGCCGCTCTTCGGGTCGAGCCGGCCGATCGTGCCGTTGCCGTTGCCGGTGTACCAGACGATGCCGGCTTCATCGACGACGAGGCCGTGCGGCCGCGCGCCGGACGGCAGATCCCACTCGGTGAATTTTTCGGTGGTGGTGTCGAAGCGGGCGATGCGATTGCCGTGCATCACCGCGATGTAGATGTTGCCGTCGGGCCCGGGGGCCGGGTCGCGGGCGAAATTCGGCGTCGGCACCGGCCATTCACGCACCTGGCCGGCAATCTGGGGCAAGGCGCCGGGCTTGATGCCGTAGTTCGAACCGCCGGCGCCGATGGCGCCGCTCCAGCTCAGCAACGCCAGCGCAAGAAGCAGGAAAGGCGGGCTCGGCGGTCTCGGCATCACGGCGCTCCTCGGTTGCGGAACAGGATCGCCGTTTGCCAGCGCGAGTGATCCTGCCGCCTGTCAGACAAGTATTTCGGGATTGAAGTTCCGCGTCAAGCGACGGTGCTACACTCGCCGCCCCAAAATCCCCCGACCTCGCTCCATGGCGCATTGGTTACGTTTCTCGACGGCAGGCAAGGAATATTTCGGTACCCTCGACGGCGACAGGGTCACCGCCTGGCAGGGCGACATGTTCGCCGAACCGCGCCCCACGAGCCTGAGCTTCGCGCTCGCCGAGGTACGCGTTCTCATGCCCTGCCGGCCGGGAAAGATGATCGGCCTGTGGAACAACTTTCACGAACGGGCAGCGAAGGAAGGCCTGCAGCGCCCGTCCCATCCTTTGTACTTCCTCAAGGCCGGCAATTGTTTCGCGGCGCAGGGCGATACCATCCGTCGCCCGCCGGGCTACGACGGCGCCGTGGTGTTCGAGGCCGAACTGGGCATCGTCATCGGCAAGCAGGTTTCCGGCATCGACGTCGCGACGGCGCCGGAGGCGATCTTCGGCTACACCTGCGTCAATGACGTCACGGCGCGCGACCTGATGCGCCTCGACCCGGCCTTTGTGCATTGGACGCGCGCCAAGAGCTTCGACAGCTTCGGCCCCTTCGGCCCGCTGATCGCCACCGACCTCGAACCGGCCGGCCTGCGCGTGCGCGCCATCGTCGCCGGCCACGAGTTGCAGAACTACCCGGTGAGCGACATGTTCTTTTCGCCCGCCGAAATCGTCAGCAACATTTCGCATGACATGACCCTGGAACCGGGTGACGTGATCGCCTGCGGCACCTCGGTCGGCGCCGGCGCGCTGGCCGATGGCGACACGGTCGAGGTCGACATCGAGGGCGTCGGGCGCCTGGTCAATCGCTTCATGTGACCACCGGCGCCCGGCCGAAGATCAAGGCATCAGCCAGCGCCGTGCGGCCTCGACATCGCCGGACAGGCGCGTATCCCAACTGCCTTTCAGGCTCGCCGGGCAGCGCACACCGGGAGCCTGCGGAGAAGCTCACTTTGCCTTGCGCGCAGCCGGCTTGCGTGGCGTGCCGGCGGTGGCTTTGCGCGCTTTGGGCAGGGTCTCGGGAGCCACCTCCTTGGGTGGTGCATCGCCGAGCACACCCTTGAGCGGACATATCTTGAATGCCGGACATTTCTGGCAGCCGGCGACAATGGCGATGGGGCAGACGGTCATGGCGCTTCCAATCGGGGAACACGTAGGGCGCGCAGTATGCCGGGCGGAAGGCGCGGCGAGTAGTCGCTGGCGCCTAATCGGGCGCCAGCGCGAGCACCGCCGGCTGCGCCTGCCAAACCATGCGCTGGGTCGCCCGCCGCAGCAACTTCCGCCAGAGTTCGGCCAGCGGCTCGCTGAACAGCAAGTCGGCATCGACCGGCAACAAGTACCAATCGCCGCGATCGATCTCGTTCTCCAACTGCCCCGGCGCCCAGGCGGCGTAGCCGTCAAACACGCGCAGCCGGTCGCTCGGGGTTGGCGCCTCGATCAGGCGCCGCAGGCTGCCGCCGTCACTGCTGATGAACAGTTTGTCGGCCAGCGTGATCGCCGCCTTGGGCGCAACGGTGCCGCGCACGAGGAACACGATCTGGCCCTGCGATACCGGCCCGCCGTAGTGCAATCGATGTTGCGTGGCCAGGCGAAAATCGGGAAACACCTGGTCGAGGCTGAGATCGAAGGCGCGATTGACGATAACGCCGAGCGTGGACTGGCTGGACCCGTGTCGGGTGACCAGCACCACGGATTCGCGAAAGCGCGGATCGGTCATGTCCTCGTTGGCGATCAGCAGTACCGATCGGCTGACGGCCGGTTCGGCCGCGCGAACCAAGCAGGGCGCCAGCCCGCAGATCAGCATCAGGAGGATGTCGCGGCGGCGCATCGACGGACGTCGCGACGCCGCCGCGAGGCTCAGGCCGTGGCCGGCACCGGCATGCCGCGCCGGTCGCGCAGCGCCAGCCAGCCGCGAATCACGCGATAGAGCACCCAAAGACCGGTGCTGACGATCACCAGAATCGCCAACGGAATGCCGATGAACGTGATGAACAGCAGACCCGTCACCAGCAGCCAGAGCGCCGCGAACCAGAAGGTGCGCATCTGCCAGCGCCAGTGCGTCGCCAGCCAGGTGCCGGCGACCTTGTCGCGCGTCAGGTAATTGATGATCACCGAGATGATCGAAGGCCAACTGAACAGGAAGGCGGTAACGATCCACGCCGAAGTCAGTATGCCGAATATCGCCGACAGCGCATGCAGGCCGTACATCACGTGGCACCAGGCGCGCGGGCCGTCCAGGCTGCCATCGTCGCGAGCGGGTATCACCTCGACATCGGTCATTGTCTCTCCTCCAACAACTGATATTCCTGGTGCGCAAAGCACCCGTCCGGGCTTGCGGGCCGTATCCACGGCTGTCTGCTACAAGCCCAACTGCTCCCATAGCGCGTCGACGCGCGCCTTTGTCCCTATGTCCATTGCGATAGGCCGGCCCCACTCACGCGCAGTCTCGCCTGGCCACTTGTTCGTCGCGTCGATGCCCATTTTGCTCCCCAGCCCCGCCACCGGTGAGGCGAAATCGAGGTAATCAATGGGCGTATTCTCGGCAATCAGCGTATCACGGGCGGCGTCGACCCGCGTGGTCAGGGCCCAGATCACCTCGGGCCAGGAACGCACGTCCACATCCGCGTCGGTGACGATGATGAACTTGGTGTACATGAACTGGCGAAGGAAGCTCCAGATGCCGAACATGATCCGCTTGGCGTGGCCCGGGTAGGCCTTCTTGATGCTGACCACGGCCATGCGATAGGAGCAGCCCTCGGGCGGCAGGTAGAAGTCGACGATCTCGGGAAAGGTCTTGCGCAACAGCGGCACGAAAACCTCATTGAGTGCGAGGCCAAGCACCGCCGGCTCATCCGGCGGCTTGCCGGTGTAGGTGGAGTGGTAGATGGCGTCGCGGCGCAAGGTTACGCGCTCGACGGTGAACACCGGAAATTCCGAGACCTCGTTGTAATACCCGGTGTGGTCGCCATAGGGACCTTCCGGGGCCGTCTCGCCGGGGTTGATCACACCCTCGAGGACGATCTCGGCGGATGCCGGCACCTGCAGGTCGGAGCCGAGGCATTTCACCACCTCGGTCTTGGCACCGCGCAGCAGGCCGGCGAACTGGTATTCGGACAGGGTGTCGGGTACCGGCGTCACCGCGCCGAGAATGGTCGCCGGGTCGGCGCCGATCACGACGGCCACCAGGAAGGGCTTGCCGGGGTTGGCGGCGCAATGCTCGCGGAAATCCAGGGCGCCGCCGCGATGCGCCAGCCAGCGCATGATCAGCTTATTCGAACCGAGAAGTTGCTGGCGATAGATGCCGAGGTTCTGCCGCGTCTTGTGCGGCCCGCGCGTGACCACCAGCCCCCAGGTGATCAGCGGCGCCGCGTCGCCCGGCCAGCAGGTCTGGATCGGCAGCCGGGCCAGATCCACGTCCTTGCCCTGCCAGACGATTTCCTGGCATGGCGCAGAGGAGACGACTTTCGGCGCCATGTTCAGCACCTGCTTCAACACCGGCAGCTTGTCCCAGGCGTCGCGCAGGCCCCTGGGCGGCTCGGGTTCCTTGAGGTAGGCCAGCAGTTCGCCGACCCCGCGCAGGCGGCTCTTCCAGTCGCCGCCGCGATCGTCGGCGTCGGCACCCATGGCGATGCCCATGGCCACGCGCTCAGGCGTGCCGAAGAGATTGGCCAGCACCGGCATGGCGTGCCCCTTGGGCTTTTCGAACAGCAGGGCAGGGCCGCCGGCGCGCAGCACGCGGTCGGCAATCTCGGTCATCTCCAGTACGGGATCGACTTCCACCGCGATGCGCTTGAGCTGGCCGATGGCCTCAAGCTGGCGAACGAAATCGCGCAAATCGGTATATTTCATGGGGCCAGTTTAACCTTGCGCCTTGCGCCCGGCGTCGCACGGCAACGCCGCAACGGCGGCACCGGATTCACCAGCCGAACCACGGACGCAGGTTGAGCTCGGCAACGATGCCGGCAAAGACCGCCGCGCCGAACCAGTTGTTGTGGCGGAAGGCCTTGAAGCAGCCGTCACGATCGCGGTCGCGGATCAGCGTGTAGTGGTAGGCGGCGATCGCTGCGGCCAGTACCAGTCCGCCGAAATAACCATAACCGTATTGCAGGTCCCGGCCGATCGCGCCGAGGATGCCCAGGGTAATCGCGTAGCAGCTCATCACGGCGACGACGTCGAAGCGGCCGAATGTGATGGCGGCAGTGCGGATGCCGATCTTGAGGTCGTCGTCGCGATCGACCATGGCGTACTCGGTATCGTAGGCCAGCGCCCAGAAGATGTTGGCGACCAGCAGCGTCCAGCCCAGCGCACCGACCTCGCCGGTGGCGGCGGCAAAGGCCATCGGGATGCCGAAGCCGAAAGCGACGCCAAGGTAAGCCTGCGGCAGCGCGAAGAAGCGCTTGGTGAAGGGATAGCTCGCGGCGAGGAAGAGCGCAACCAGGGTCAGGTGCCAGACCTCGCGCAGGATCGGCAGCGCGACCAGCAAAGCGCACAGGCAGAGCACGGCGAACAGCACCAGCGCTTCGCGCACCGATACGGTACCGGCCGCCAGCGGGCGCTCGCGGGTGCGCTTGACGTGGGGATCGAAGTCGCGGTCGGCGTAGTCGTTGATGACACAGCCGGCGGAGCGCATCAGCAGCGTGCCCAGCGCGAATATCCACACCAGCAGGATGTGCGGCTGGCCGTCGGTGGACAGCCACAGCGCCCAGAAGGTGGGCCACAAGAGCAGCAGCGTGCCGATCGGCTTGTCCAGCCGCATCAGCTTTTCGTAGTGGGTCAGGCGCTGCTTGAGTTCCCGCGCATTCATATGGCGGATTTTACGTCCGCCGTCCGCCCATCAACTATCCAAGCACGGCGCCAATCTCGGCCAGGAACCGGGCGGACTGTTCAGGGTTGGGAATTTCGCCGGCGAGCAGCCGTGCGAGCATGCGCGCGTCGGTCGCCACCGAGAAGTGCTCGTCGCACACTATCTCGGCCATCGGACCAACATATTTCATCATGATCTTCTGAACGGCAAGCTTCACTTCCGGACTGAAGGAGGCCGGACGGGGAATATCTGGCGAAGCAGCCGGTGAGGGCATCTGCCGCGCCACCTTTTCGAGATGATCGAGAATGTCCTTGGTCGCCAAGTCATGCGTGTCGATCGGCGCGACCGACGCCACGTCGAATCGCAACTTGGCGGACTTGATCTCGCATACGGCGGCGAGGGCTTCCAGGCCGCGACGGTTCCGATGCACGATGGTAACGATCGCCCCGGCCTCGAAGCGCATCAATGCCATGCGATTGTCCTCGCTTACCAGGAACAGCGTTCCGGTCCGGCCTTGGGTACAAAGCTCCTTGACGTGTTCCACGATCCGCGGAAATGGTGCAAACGCTTCCACTGCCATCCGTATCTCCTCCTCCACACATGACGGTCGCCATTCCCGCACGCCATTCCGGGCCGCGGTCGCGATGAATGTCGGGAATCCTCGGGTCGCGAACATCCGCCCTCCCCCACGCCAGCACATCCCCACGGTATTCCGCCGGCGATGGCGGCGCGCGAATCCGGTTCGGGCACCGCGCCGTCTCGATCTTTGCGACTAGCCTACCAGCAAATTCCAACCGCGTGACAAAATTCCGATACTTTTTGCGATTCCGTGTGATATTGTTTGTATCGTTATTTATCAATACGAACACATCGCCAGACCAATATCCCGCGGCGAGCGAGATGCCAAGCCGGCCCGCGCCACCGCGTGTGCGCCGTGCCCCTGAACGCAGTGATCCCTATATGCAAGCCTTGAATGGTGCGCATGGCGGTGTTTGCGCGGCTTGGCGGCACGGCGGCACGCAGGGTCGCCGGTCGAACGCAGGACTACTGTTGAAATACTACATGGAGAGAGGGACATGACCGATAGCACCGTATCACAATCGAAGGGACTGGGCATTCGGCTGAAGCTGTTCATGCTGTTTACAGTTCTGATCCTTGCCTTTGCCGGGCAAGCGTATTACCTCATCGTTCAACTGAACAACATGACCGACAAGTTCGGTCAGCAAGGAACAGCGATCATTCAGGAATTGGCCGAACAGGCGATTCTCTCAACCGCGCAATCCGTCTCCAGGGAGGTTCGGCTCTACCTCACGGCACATCCGGACCTGAAGAAGGAGGACTTCATGAACGATCAGTGGTTCAAGGACGTCGCGATCCAAAAGGTGGGCAAGAACGGCTACACGGCGCTCTATGAGCGTGGCGAGGACGGCAAGTGGCGCACCTGGGCGCACACCAATCCGAAGATCACCGCGCCAAACCTGGATGACATGTCCAAGCTGGAGAAGCCGCTGGGCGCAAGCTTCCCCGGCTTCTGGAAAATCCTCACCGGAGTCACCCCCGCCAACCCGATCAAGGGCTACTACAAGTGGCAGGAGAAAGACAACACGTTCAAGGAGAAGTACATGGCCTGCGTGAACGTGCCGGGTACCGAGTTCTACATCGCCAGCACGACGTATATCGACGAGTTCACCGAACCGATGACCCGTTTGGAGCGCGAGAGCAAGGCGACCGCACAGGCGGAAAGCAAACGCAACGCGGTCATCATGGCCATCATCATCACGCTGATCGGCGTCGTGGTCTTCATCTTCGGCAGCGCGCTTTCGGCAAACATCCGCTACCTGTCGGCAATGACCGACCGGATCAGCCTGGGCGAACTCGACGCGGTGATCGAGGTTCGTTCGCGCGACGAACTTGCCGTTCTGGCGCAATCGATTTCAAGGCTGCAACAAAGTGTCAAGCTGTCCATTCAACGCCTGAAGAAGACATAACCCGGGGCGGGCCCGGTCAGGCCTTGAGCAGTTCCTCGCGCCCGCCCAGCCAGCGCTGCAGGTGGGCCTCGGCCCGCTCCGGCGCATCGCGCAACATGTCTTCGGCGATGGTGCGGGCTTGCTCGACCAGGGCCGTGTCTTCGAGGTCGGCATAGCGCAACAGCGGCATGCCGCTCTGCCGCGCGCCGATGAATTCGCCGGGGCCGCGCAGGCGCAGGTCCTCGCGCGCGATGGCGAAGCCGTCGGTGGTCTCAAAGATCGCCTTGAGCCGCGCCCGCGCTGTTTCGCCCAGCGGCTGGGCGTAGATCAGGATGCAGGCCGAAGCGTCGGCGCCCCGCCCGACGCGGCCGCGCAGTTGATGAAGCTGGGCGAGGCCGAAGCGCTCCGCGTGCTCGATCACCATCAGGCTGGCGTTGGGCACATCGACGCCGACCTCGATCACCGTGGTCGCCACCAGTACCTGGATCTCGTTGCGCACGAAGGCGGCCATCACCTCGGCCTTGTCCGCCGTCTTGAGCCGGCCGTGCACCAGGCCGACTTTCAGGTCGGGCAGCTCGGCAGACAACCGCGAATAAGTTTCCTCGGCGGTCTTCAACTGGAGAGTTTCGGACTCCTCGATCAGCGGGCAGACCCAGTAGGCCTGGCGCCCGCTGCGGCAGGCGTCATGCACACGCTTGAGCACCTCGCCGCGGCGAGCCTCGGCGACCAGCTTGGTGGTCACCGGCGTGCGGCCCGGCGGCAGCTCGTCGAGCACCGAGACATCGAGGTCGGCGTAGTAACTCATCGCCAGGGTGCGCGGGATGGGCGTGGCCGACATCGCCAGTTGGTGGGCGAACGAGCCCTTGTCCTTGAGCGCGAGACGCTGGCGCACGCCGAAGCGGTGCTGCTCGTCCACGATAGCCAGGCCCAGGCGGGCGAACTCGACCTTGTCCTCGATCAGGGCGTGGGTGCCGATCGCAATCGGCGTCTCGCCAGCGCCGACTCTTGCGATCGCCGCCTCCTTGTCGCGCTTTTTCAGGCTGCCGGTGAGCCAGGCCACTTCGATTCCCAGCGGCTTTAGCCAGACCGCGAGCTTGCGGTAGTGCTGCTCGGCAAGGATTTCGGTGGGCGCCATCAACGCCGCCTGATGGCCGGCTCGACCGCGTGCAGCATGGCCAGCGCGGCGACCACCGTCTTGCCGCTGCCGACGTCGCCTTGCAGCAGGCGCTGCATCGGATGCGGCTCCCCGAGGTCGGCGGCGATCTCGCGCCAGGCGCTGGCTTGCGCGCCGGTGAGGTGGAAGGGCAGCGAGTGCAGCAGGGCGTCGGTGAGTTTCGCCGTCGGCTTCAGGGTCGGCGCACCGCGCGCCCGCCGCGCCAGGTAGGCGCGGCGCAGGCTCAGTTGCTGCGCCAGCAGCTCGTCGAACTGCACGCGGCGCCAGGCCGGGAAGTTGCGCGCTTCAAGCGCTGCCTGCGAAATATCGGGCGGCGGATTGTGCAGGAAGCGGATCGACTCGGCGATTCCGGGAAGATTCAGCCGCCGCAGCAGTTCCGGCGGCAGCGTGTCGGCGAGGTCGATCCGCGCCAGCGCCTTTTCGATCAGGCGGCGCAATGTGCCTTGCCCGAGGCCTGCGGTGGTCGGATACACCGGCGTCAGCCCTTCGGGCAGGGATTCTCCAGCGGCCACCGCGTGGAATCGCGGATGGATGATCTCGGGACCGAGGTAGCCCTCATGCACTTCGCCGAAGACGCGCAGGCGCGCGCCGGGCTGCAGCACTTTCTGTTGGCTGGTATAGAAGTTGAGGAAGCGCAGCGAAAGCGCGCCACTGGCGTCGCGCACCCGCGCGATCAGTTGGCGGCGCGGCCGGTAGGCGATCTCACTGTCGACCACGTCGACTTCGAACTGCGCGGCAATGCCGGGCCGGGCGTCGGCCAGCGCGGTGATGCGAGTCTCGTCCTCGTAGCGCAGCGGCAGGTGAAGCACAAAATCGGCGTCGCGCTTCAGACCTAGCCGGGCCAGGCGGGCCGCCAGCGTATTGGCGCTGGCGGATGCCTTAGCCAAGGACGAGAACGGCGTCCGCCTCGACCAGCGCGCCGCGCGGCAACTCCTTGACGCCGACGGCGGCGCGGGCGGGGAAGGGCTGGCTGAAATACCTGGCCATGGTCTCATTGACCTTGGCAAAATTGGCCAGATCGGTGAGGTAGATGTTCAGCTTCACCGCATCGTTGAGCGTGGCACCGGCGGCCTCGGCCACCGCCTTGAGGTTGTCGAAGACGCGCGCGATCTGGGCATCGATGCCCTCGACCATGCTCATGGTCGCCGGGTCGAGGCCGATCTGTCCCGACAGGTAGATAGTGTCGCCGACCTGCACGGCCTGCGAATAGGTGCCGATGGCGGCGGGGGCGGCGGCGGTGGCAATGATCTTGCGGCTCATGGGTTCGCTTTCATTGTTTGAGGGTAACCGACTGGCCGCCATAGACGCCCAGTTCCTTCAGCCTGGCGCGTGCCGCCTCGGCATCTTCGTGGGTGCGGAAGGGGCCGACCTGGACATGCGCCTCGATGCGCAGGCTGGAAGGAATCCCCAGCTTGTCGAGCTTGGCCCGCACGTCTTCCGCCGTCGCCACTTCGCTGTAGGGGCTGAGCTGGATGGCATGCCCTCCCGCCGCGCCGCGCGACATGACCGCGTCCATGCCCGACTGGATCCTGTCGGCCAGCTTTTCGCCAGCGGGGGCCGACTTGGCGGGGGAAGGTGGCGGTGCCTTGGTGCTCAGCGAGTCGAACATGATCCAGGCGCCCATGACACCGACCAGGATCAGCAGGGTCACCACCAGGCCGTTGTAGCGCCCGCCGCCCGAGTCGCCTTTGCCTTGCGGGTTTTCGCTCATGCCGCGCTCCGTTCCAGTGCCTGATCGATGTCCCAGAGGATGTCGTCCAGGGTTTCAATGCCCACCGAGAGCCGCACCATGTCCGGCGTCACGCCCGAGGCGCGCTGGTCGGCCTCGTTCATCTGGCGATGCGTAGTCGATGCCGGATGGATCACCAGGGTCTTGGCGTCACCGATGTTGGCGAGATGCGAACAGAACTGCAAGGCGTCGATGAAACGCTCGCCGGCCGCCTGGCCACCGCCTTTGCCACCCTTGACGCCGAAGGTCAGCAGCGCGCCGGCACCGGGATGGCGGGCCGAGCCGAGGTAGCGCTGGGCCAATGCGTAGGCGAGGCTCGAGGGCAGGCCCGGATAATTCACCCAGGCCACGCGCGGATGCGCTTCCAGGTGTTGCGCCACGGCCAGGGCGTTTTCGCAGTGGCGCTGCATGCGCAGGTGCAGGGTCTCGATGCCCTGCATCAATTGCCAGGCCGAGAACGGCGACAGCGCCGGGCCGAAGGTGCGCAGGGTTTCCATGCGCGCCTTCATGGTGAAGCCGAAGTCGCCGAAGGTTTCAAAGAATTTGACGCCGTGGTAGCCGGCCGAAGGCTCGGTCATGCCGGGGAACTTGCCATTGCCCCAGTCGAACTTTCCGGACTCGACCACCACGCCGCCCAGCGTGGTGCCGTGGCCGCCGAGGAACTTGGTCGCCGAATGCACCACGATGTCGGCGCCATGCTCGAAGGGCCGGCATAGATACGGCGAAGGCACGGTGTTGTCGATGATCAGCGGCACGCGATGATCGTGGGCGACCCTGGCCACGGCGGCGATGTCGAGCACGTTGAGCCGCGGGTTGGCCACGGTCTCGGCGAAGATGCAGCGGGTGTTGTCGGAGAGCGCGGAACGGAAGTTTTCCGGGTCATCGGAGTCGACGAACACGGTTTCGATGCCCAGCTTGCGCAGGCTGACGTCGAGTTGCGAAAACGTGCCGCCATACAGCGAGCGCGCGGCGACGATGCGGTCGCCGGCCTGGCACAGCGTCAATAAGGCCAGGGTTTGCGCGGCAAGCCCGGTGGCGGCGGCCACGGCGGCACGGCCGCCTTCCAGCGCGGCGACGCGTTCCTCGAAGGCCGCCACCGTCGGATTGCCGATGCGCGAATAGACGTTGCCGAAGGTCTGCAGGTTGAACAGGCTGGCGGCGTGTTCGGCCGAATCGAAGACGAAGGAGCTGGTCTGGTGGATTGGCAACGCGCGCGCGCCGGTCGCCGCATCCGGCTGGGCGCCGGCATGCAGGCAGAGGGTTTCGATGCCGTAGGTGCGATCCGTCATGTCGAGGCTTTGGCGGGGGGCTGATTGCGTCGATAATAGCGGCCCGCGATTCCACGATGATACGCGATCGATCCGGCCACCGCCCCATGTTCCTGCTCAAGAAGATCCTCACCGCCCTGATCCTGCCGCCCACCGGCCCGGTGCTGCTGGCACTGTTCGGGCTGTGGCTGTCGCGGCGCAAGAATCGGCGCTGGCAGTACGGCGGTTTGCTGCTGGCGACGATCTCCCTGCTCGCTCTGATTGCCCTGGCCATGCCGGTGGTCGGCAATGCCCTGATGCCGGCATCGGCGCCGCAGGCGCCGATCAGCGCCGAGGCACTGCGCCGCGCCCAGGCCATCGTCATCCTCGGCGGCGGCAGCTATTACGCCGCGCCGGAATACGGCGGCGATACCGTCGGCAGCGCCTCGCTGGTGCGCGCGCGCTACGGCGCCAAGCTGGCGCGCGAGACCAGGCTGCCGGTGCTGGTCACCAGTGGCTCGCCGCACGGCGGCCGGGCCGAGGCGGACTCGATGCGCGAGGTGCTGGAACGCGAATTCGGCGTCAAGGTGCGGTGGACCGAAACCGCCTCGCGCGACACCGCCGAGAACGCCTCGATATCGGCGCCGCTGCTCAAGGCCAATGGCGTTACCCGCATCGCGCTGGTGACGCATGCCTCGCACATGCCACGTGCGGCCGAGTTGTTTCGCCGCGAAGGCATCGACGTGCTGCCAGCGCCCACCGGATTCCGCAGGGCCTCGCCATCCGCCGTCGAGGATTTCCTGCCGCGCAACCTGCGCCCAGCCCAAGACGCGCTGCACGAGCATCTCGGCCTGCTTTTCAACCGCCTCAAGGACGCCATGCCATGAACGACGAACTCCTGATCGGCCTCGTCTCGATCTCCGACCGCGCCTCCAGCGGCGTCTATGATGACAAAGGCATCCCCGCCCTTAAGGAATGGTTCGGCGCGGCGCTGGCCTCGCCCTGGCGCATGGAGACCCGGCTGATCCCGGATGAACAGCCGGTGATCGAGCAGACGCTGATCGAACTCTGCGATACGGTCGGCTGCCATCTGGTATTGACTACCGGCGGCACCGGCCCGGCGCCGCGCGACCTGACGCCGGAGGCCACGCTGGCCGTGGCGCATAAAGTCATGCCCGGCTTCGGTGAACAGATGCGGCAGATTTCGCTGGCCTTCGTGCCTACCGCCATCCTCTCGCGCCAGGTCGGTGCGATCCGGGGCCGGTCGCTGATCCTCAACCTGCCCGGCCAGCCCAAGGCGATCAAGGAAACCCTGGAAGGCGCGAAGGATGCCGCCGGCAATTCACTGGTGCCCGGAATCTTCGCCGCCGTGCCCTATTGCATCGACCTGATCGGCGGCCCCTACATCGAAACCAATGAGGCCGTGATCAAGGCCTTCCGCCCCAAGTCCGCGATCCGGCCCAAGCCTCAGGAATAAGACTGGACGAAGAAATTGGCGACGACGAAGTCCGGTCCGGTGGACAGCACTTCGCGCGGATGCAGGCGGGCATGCTTGTCGTCGATCGTGAACACCAGCGCAACCTTGTCTTCCAGGGCGTTGGCCGGCAGCGCCATGCGCGCGTATTCGCCGACCTCGGGCACGTCCAGCAGCAGGGCCTCGGTGTAGAGCCCGCCGGCGTCGGCGAGCACCGCGCGCGGTGCCTTGGAGATGGTCTCGATGCCGATTGAATCCTCGTTGGGCCCGGTGCGCACATAGCGTCGCACCACGCCCAGCAGCCAGTTGTCGCCGCCTTCGGGCTGCACCGCCACCATCACGCCGATGCGGATCCAGTCGCGGCGGGCCTGCACGGCATGGGCGCCCATGCCGCCCAGGCTGACGTCGTCGATGATCCAGGATTCGACGCCGGCACCATTCGCGGCACGTCCCGACAAGCGCTGGTGCACCGGGTTCATGCCGGCCACCAGCTTCAGCGGGGAATTGATCCGGCGGCGCGCCGTGTTGCGCAGCGGCGGCTTGGGGGCCCAGTTCAGGGCCAGGTGTTCCAACACCGGAATCACCGCGTCCGGCTCGTACTGCGTGCCGAGGCTGATGCCAGGTGGCACGCGTCCTTCAGCGCGGATCTGGGCGATGGTCTTGTTCACGGCATCGACCGCGCGCGTGCCGCTGAAGAATCGCAAGGTACTCGTCACGTCCGGCTTTTTCGCCAGGCGCGTCGGCGGCAGCGGTTTGGCGCCATCCACCCAATACACGCTGTCCTGCTGCAGCTCGCGCGCGAGGACGAAAAAAGGAAGAAAGTAGCCGATGAAGCGTTCGGCGATCTCGATCTGCAGCGGCTTCAGGTTATCCATGGCGCTGGCGTGGAAGATCAGCGCCTTGAGGTACTCCGCCTCGACCGTGGTTTCGCCACTGCCAGGATAGAGCGGCAGCGCGCGCTGGTCGAGCCTGGCCTCCGCCGCCGCGAGATAAACCCCGCCGAGAACGCGCCAGGTCTCGCCGTCAACCGGACCGTAACGAAACTGTCGCCATTTCAGCTCCGCCGCCGCCGCGTTGATCAGCCGGCCGTAAAGCAGATGCTGCTGCGGCCGCATCGCCTCGGCATCCTTCTCCCCCGCGCGCAGCCGGGTGAAGCAGTCGAGATAGGCGGCGAGCAGCAAGCTCCAGTAGCCGTGGCTGAGCTCCCAATGCCTTGATTCCTGGGCACGCGAACCATGGACCAGGGGCTGATAATCGCGGGCCAGCCGGCGCGATTGCGCCGCGGTGGCCTCATCCAGCCGCAGCGTCAACTCAAGCCGCTGCAGCGGCTTGAAGCCCTGCTCCGCGGGTATCGACTCGAGCCAGCCGCTCGCTTCCTCGGCGGCTCCCAAGGGCTCGCGCGTGGCGATCTCGGCAAGGATGCGCTTGGCTTCCTTGGGATCGGCCAAGGGGTGTTCGTTCTTGCTGGAGAAAAAACCAAGCATGGTGTTCCTGTCGGCCCCGCGATGTGCTCTGGCGCTAGGATAACGGTTCGCGCCGTCCTTGTCATGGCCGCGCCGGAGGACTCGGCGGCCGCTTCAGTAGAATGGGCCATTCGATCCCAAGCCCTGCCCTCGTCATGCGCCCCTACCTCGACCTGATGCGCCACGTGCTCGAACACGGCCACGTGAAATCCGACCGCACCGGCACCGGCACGCGCTCGGTGTTCGGCTGGCAGATGCGCTTCGATCTGGCGGCGGGCTTCCCGCTGCTGACGACGAAGAAGCTGCATTTGCGCTCGATCATCCACGAGCTGCTCTGGTTCCTGCGGGGCGACACCAACATACGCTACCTGAAGGATCACGGCGTCTCGATCTGGGACGACTGGGCCGATGCCAACGGTGACCTCGGCCCGGTGTATGGCCATCAATGGCGCCATTGGCCGGCACCCGACGGCGGCGAGATCGACCAGATCAGCGAACTCATCGCCGGGCTGAAGAAAAATCCGGATTCGCGCCGACACATCGTCTCGGCCTGGAACCCGGCCGACGTTCCGCGCATGAAATTGCCGCCCTGCCACGCCCTGTTCCAGTTCTATGTCGCCGACGGTCGCCTGTCCTGCCAGCTCTACCAGCGCAGCGCCGACATCTTCCTCGGCGTGCCTTTCAACATCGCCTCCTACGCGTTGTTCACGCTGATGGTGGCGCAGGTCTGCGACCTGCAGCCAGGCGAATTCGTTTGGACCGGCGGCGATTGTCATTTGTATTCCAATCACCTCGATCAGGCCCGGCTGCAGTTGTCGCGCGAGCCGCGACAACGCCCGGTGATGCGCCTCAACCCGGTGGTGAAGGACATCTTCGGCTTCCGCTACGAGGACTTCACGCTCGACGGCTACGACCCGCAGCCCCACATCGCGGCGCCGGTGGCGGTGTGATTCTTTGCGGGGACATTGGCGGCACCAAGACCCTCCTCGGGCTGGCGCGCGACGGGCAATTGATTGTCGATCGCCGTTACGCCAACGCCGACTTTCCGGATTTCGCGGCCGTGCTGGCTGCCTTCCTGGCCGAAACCAATACCGGCTCGACGCACATCGCCGGCGGCTGCCTGGCGCTGGCCGGTCCGATTGCCGATGACGGCGCCTCGGCACGCCTGACCAACCTGCCCTGGACCATTGATGCGCCTGATCTGGCGCGACGGTTCGGCCTGCCGCCCCCGCGCCTGGTCAACGACTTCGCCGCCGCCGCCGTCGGCGCGGTTGGCACGTCCGCCGCGCGCCTGGTCACGCTGCAGGCGGGTGAACCACTGGCCGGCGCACCGCGCCTGGTAATCGGTGCCGGCACCGGCCTGGGCATGGCCATCGTGCTGCCCGAAGGCAAAGGCTGGCGTTGCGTCGCCGGCGAGGGCGGGCACGTCGCTTTTGCCCCGGCCGACGAACCACAGGCCGCGTTGTGGGAATTCCTGCGTCGGCGCCATGGCCGGGTGACTTGGGAACGCGTGGTCTCCGGTCCGGGGATTTCGGCGATTCACGAATTCCTTGCCGGGACCAGCTTGCCGCCCGAGCAGATCGCGGACCGCGCAATGGCGGCACCGGGCGGCGAAGCCGACCGCGCGCTGGAACTATTCCTGGCCACTTACGGCGCATTTGCCGGCGACATGGCGCTGGCCTGCCTGGCGCGTGGCGGCGTCTACCTCGCCGGCGGCATCGCCGGCAAGTTGCTTGATCGACTGCGCGATGGCGCCTTCCTGTCCGCCTTCAACGCCAAGGCCGAGCATGCGGCAATCGCCGCCCGCATGCCGATCCACGTCGTCGACGACCCGCTGCTGGGATTGCGCGGGGCCTTGAGCTTGGGAGTCGCATGACTTCTTGACCCTTGTCAATATTCTGTCATACGGCAGGCGCACCATTGCCGTGGAGGGCTTGAAAACACTATCGGGAGGAGCCCATGGCAGACGTCAAAAAGCAAACAAAGAGCAGCACCGGCAAACGCGCCGTCAAATCGGCGGTAGCACCGAAAAAGGTGGCCGTACCCAAGGTCGCGACCAAGCCGAAGACAGCCGTCGCGGCCAAGCCAACGCGGGCCCGGAAATCAAAGCCTGCGGCGATACCGCAAGAGCAGCGGCGCAATTACATTGAGGTGGCGGCGTATTACATCGCCGCGCGTCGCGGATTTGCACCGGGCGATCCCCTGCAGGACTGGATCGATGCCGAGGCGGAAATCGACCGCTTGTTGCGCGAAGGCCGGCTCGGGCTGCCGCCCGCTGCTTGATCAGGCCGGCAGCAGCACCAGCGCTGCAAGCGGCGGCAGGGTCAGCGAAACGGAGGCGGGGAAGCCCATCCATGGCCGTGCTTCGGCACTGACATGGCCGCCATTGCCCAGGTCGCTGCCGCCGTAATGCGCGGAGTCGGAGTTGATCCGCTCGATGTAGTCGCCGTCGCGCGGCACGCCGAGCCGATACCCCTGGCGCGGCACGGGAGTGAAATTCAGCACCACCACGGCAAAGCGTCCGTCGCGGGCGCGGCGCAGCCAGCTCACCACCGACTGGTCGGCGTCGTGGCAATCGATCCACTGGAAGCCTTCGGGAGAGAAATCGAGTTGATGCAAGGCGGGTTCGGCGACATACAGGCGGTTCAGTTCGCGCGTGAGGTTTTGCACGCCCGCGTGGAATCGGTGTTGCAGCAGTTGCCACGGCAACTCCTCGCCCGGCCGCCACTCCCATGGCTGGCCGAGTTCCGCGCCCATGAATTGCAGCTTCTTGCCGGGTGCCATGAACTGATAGGCCAGCAGCAGACGCAGGTTCGCGAAGCGTTGCCATTCGTCGCCCGGCATCTTGCCCAGGAGCGAGCGTTTGCCGTGCACCACTTCGTCATGCGACAGCGGCAGGACGAAATTCTCGCTATAGGCATAGAGCTGGCCGAAGGTCAGGCGCTCGTGGTGATAGCGACGGTAGATCGGGTCCTGCGCCATGTATTCCAGCGTGTCGTTCATCCAGCCCATGTTCCACTTCATGGAAAAACCGAGGCCGCCGAGCCAGGTCGGGCGCGACACCATGGGCCAGGCCGTGGATTCCTCGGCTATGGTCAGCGCGCCGGGAAAATCAGCGTGCACCATTTCGTTCAGCTCGCGCAGGAAGGCGATGGCCTCGAGGTTTTCGCGTCCGCCATGGACGTTCGGCGTCCATTCGCCGGGCTTGCGCGAATAGTCAAGGTAGATCATCGAGGCCACGGCGTCGACGCGCAGCGCGTCGACATGGAACTCCCCCAGCCAGTAGGCGGCGGAAGAGAGCAGGAAGCTCCTGACCTCGTTGCGCCCGTAATTGAAGACGTGCGTGCCCCAGTCGGGATGCATCTTCTGCTTGGGGTCCTCGTGCTCGTAGAGCGCCGTGCCGTCGAAATGGGCCAGCGCCCAGTCATCCGCCGGGAAGTGCCCGGGCACCCAGTCGAGGATCACGCCGATGCCGGCCTGGTGCAGGCTGTCGATCAGGAAACGGAGGTCGTCGGCACTGCCGAAGCGCGAGCTGGGCGCAAAAAAGCCGGTGCATTGGTAGCCCCAGGATTCATCCAGCGGGTGCTCCATGAGGGGCAGGAATTCGACATGCGTATAGCCCAGGTCGACCAGGTAGGGCACCAGGCGCGCCGCCAGGTCACGGTAGCTGTAGAAGGACCGGTCCGGATGCCGCATCCAACTGCCAGGGTGCATTTCATAGGTGCTCATCGGCCCCGTCAGCCAGCCACCGCTCTCACCGCTGCGGGCACGCGCCTGCATCCAGGCGGCATCGCCCCAGTCATGCGCCGAGGGTGCGGCGACGCAACAGGCGGTGGCCGGACGGCGTTCGAAGGCGCGGGCGTAGGGGTCGCTTTTCAGCTTGATGGCGCGGCTGCCGCGCAGGCGCAACTCGAAGCGGTAGAGCGCGCCGGCCTGCAACTCGGGGACGAAAAGTTCCCAAACGCCCGACGCACCCAGGGTCGCCATAGGGTGCACCCGGCCGTCCCAGGCATTGAAAGCGCCCACTACAGAAACACGCTCGGCATTCGGCGCCCAGACGCGAAAACAGACACCGCCGATGCCCTCGCGCGTCTCCGGCACGGCGCCCAGCCTGCGCCAGGCCTGGCGCAGGCTGCCGGCATTGAACAGGTAAAGGTCGTCAGCCGGCGGCTGCGGCGGAAAGGCATAGCTGTCGTAGCACTCCTTCCCGTCGGCGCTCAGGCGCCATGGCCGGGGCGGCGGCGTCGCGCCCCGCCACTCGAAGAGGTCGGTGCCCTTGCGCCGCTCGAGCATGGCCCATCTGCCGTCGGCCAGCATCACCGCCAGCGACTTCACCCCCGGACGGAACACGCGCAGGCGCCAGCCCGTGCCCTCGGGGTGCAGACCCAGCACGGCGAAGGGATTGTGCTCTCGTGCCTCAAGCAGGGCGGTACAGTCGGTGTCGGTCATGGGAATTTATTGAAAGGTTTGCTATCGTGCGGATTGTAGCCGCAAGGGAGGATTGACCATGGTTTCAAGCACTGAATCGCGCGGCGGTGATGTCAAGGCAGATCTGTCAATGGCAAGGGTGCCGGCATGAGCACCAATGTCCCGACCCAGAATGCCTTCGCCATCATCCTGGCCGGCGGCCGCGGCAGCCGCCTGATGCAGCTCACCGACTGGCGCTCAAAGCCTGCCGTGCCTTTTGGCGGCAAGTTCCGCATCATCGACTTCACGCTCTCGAACTGCGTGAACTCCGGAATCCGCCGCATCGGCGTTGCCACCCAGTACAAGGCGCAGAGTCTGATCCAGCACCTGCAGCGCGGCTGGAGCTTCCTCGACGGCCGCTTCCATGAGTTCATCGATATCCTGCCGGCGCAGCAGCAGGTCGGCGAGGACTGGTACCAGGGCACGGCCGACGCGGTGTTCCAGAACCTCGACCTGATCCGGCGCAATCGCCCCAAGCACGTGCTGGTGCTCTCCGGCGACCATGTCTACAAGATGGACTATGGCCGCATGCTGGAACAGCATGTCTCCCACTCCGCCGACCTCAGCGTCGCCTGCATCGATGTACCGATCGCCGAGGCCAGCGGCTTCGGCGTGATGCATACCGACGAGCAGCGGCGCATCGTCAACTTCGTCGAAAAGCCCAAGGACCCGCCCTGCATTCCGGGGCGCCCCGACCGCTCGCTGGCCAGCATGGGCGTGTACGTGTTCAATGCCGAATTCCTCTACGAGCAACTGATCCGCGACCACGACGACCCTCGTTCCTCGCACGACTTCGGCAAGGACGTGATTCCGCATTGCGTCCCCCGCTACCGCCTTTTCGCCCACGACTTCGCCGATTCCTGCGTCGGCATGGACGATTCCGCGATCCCGTATTGGCGCGACGCCGGCACCATCGACGCCTACTGGGAAGCCAACATGGAGCTGACCAAGGTCACGCCCGAACTCAACCTCTACGACGACGACTGGCCGATCTGGACCCACCAGGAACAGTTGCCGCCGGCCAAGTTCGTCTTTGACGACGAAGGCCGCCGCGGCATGGCGGTGGATTCGCTGGTATCGGGCGGCGACATCATCAGCGGCGCCACGGTACGCAACTCGCTGCTGTTCTCGCGCGTCCATGTGCATAGCTATGCGTCGATCGAGGACTCGGTGATCCTGCCTGACGTCGACATCGGGCGTCGCGCGCGGCTGCGCCGCGTGGTGATGGACAAGCACTGCCGCGTGCCCGAGGGCATGAGCATCGGCTATGACCTCGCGGCCGACCGCCAGCGTTTTCACGTCAGCGAGAACGGCATCACTCTGGTGACGCCGGAAATGCTGGGCCAGCAGGCCCATCATATTCGGTGACTTTCCACGCTCATGACTTCGATGACCCATCCCCTGTCATTGCCTGCCTCGAAGTCGTAATGCATCGAGCTGGCAAATGGGCCCGCCCCCTCCCGTCCCCCCCCTCACGGGGGAGGCTATTGCTAGGCTCGCTGCGCTCGATATCATGAATGGTTACCACGTCCCTCGGCGCTGCCCCCGATGATGAAATCCCTCGACCTCGTCTTCCTCTGGCACATGCACCAGCCGGATTACCGCGATCACGGCGGTACCACGGGAGAAGGCGAGTTCATGCTGCCCTGGGTGTACCTGCACGCCATCAAGGACTATGTCGACATGGCCGCGCACCTGGAGCGCCATCCGAAGATCCGCTGCGTGGTGAACATGGTGCCGGTGCTGCTCGACCAGATCGACGACTATGTGCGGCAGTTCGCCACCGGTCGCTTCCGCGACCCCTTGTTGCGCATGTTGGCGACGCCCGACCTGGGCGCGATTTCGCAAGGCGAGCGCCGCCTGCTGCTGGACACCTGCTTTCGCAGCAACCACGTCACGATGCTGGCGCCTTTCCCCCACTACCAGTCCCTGCACGATCTCTACCAGATGCTGTCGGCGCAGGGCGAAAGCGCCTACCGCTATCTTTCGCGCGACTATTTTTCCGACCTCGTCACCTGGTACCACCTGGCCTGGACCGGCGAAACCGAACGCCGGCGCAATCCGCTGATCGCCAACCTGATGAGCCAGGGCGAAGGCTATGCCTACGATGACCGGCGCCAGTTGCTTGCCAGCATCGGCGAACTGATCAGCGGCTTGATCCCGCGCTGGAAGGCGCTGGCCGATCGCGGCCAGGTCGAACTGTCATCGACACCCCAAACCCATCCCCTTTCGCCGCTGCTCCTCGATTTCCGGGTTGCGCGCGAATCCATCCCCGATGCCCCGCTACCCTTTGCCGCCGCCTACCCCGGCGGGCGAACTCGCGTGCAGGCCCACATCGACGCCGCCAGGGCCAGCCACGCCCGCCATTTCGGCGCGCCGCCGGTCGGCATGTGGCCTGCCGAAGGCGCCGTATCGGAGGAATTCGTCAAGCACCTCGCGTCAGCCGACTGCCGCTGGATCGCCAGTGGCGAAGGCGTCCTGCGGAACAGCCTGGAGGCCAGCGGCATCAGTGATGCACGCGCCGCCTATCATCCTTGGCGCATGGAGCAGGCGCCGGGGCTGACCCTGTTTTTCCGCGACGAACGGCTGTCCGACCTGATCGGCTTCGACTATGCCAAGTGGCACGGGCGCGACGCCGCCCTGCACCTGGTCAAGCAACTCGAGGCAATGCTCGCCGCAGCCGGGCCCGAGGAGCACCCGGTGGTCAGCATTATCCTCGACGGCGAAAATGCCTGGGAGCACTTCCCTTACAACGGATACTATTTTTTCGACGACCTTTACGGTTTGCTCGCGGCCCATCCCGACATCCGCACCACCACCTATGCCGAACTGCTTGCCCGCGCCGAGCCTCCGCGCCCGGTCGTGTTGCCCCGCCTCACGGCCGGCAGTTGGGTCTACGGCACGCTATCCACCTGGATCGGCGACGAGGCGAAAAATCGGGGCTGGGACTTGCTGTGCGAGGCCAAGCAAAGTTGCGACCGCGTCCTCGCCAGCGGCCGCCTGACCGCCGCGCAGGTCGCCGAGGTGGAATCCCAGTTGGCGATTTGCGAAAGTTCCGACTGGTTCTGGTGGTTCGGCGACTACAATCCCGCCGCCGCGGTCACCAGCTTTGACAGCCTCTACCGGCGCAACCTGGAACGACTCTATCGCCTGCTGCAACTTGAGCCGCCAGCCAGCCTGGCCCATCCCATCTGCGCCGGATCCGAGACCGCCAGCGGCGGCTCGATGCGGCGCGTCACTGCTTCCCAATCCTGAATCTCTCATGACCATCAGCCTTTTGTTCGGGGTTCACGCCCACCAGCCTGTCGGCAACTTTCCCGCCGTCATCGACGACGCCCATGTCCGCAGTTACGGCATGTTCCTGCGCGTCATGGAGCGCTACCCGGAGTTCCGTTTCAGCGTGCACTTTTCGGGCTGGCTGCTCGATGTGCTGTTCGAACGCTTTCCCGACGACATGGCGCGCCTGGCGGCGATGACCCACAGGGGGCAAGTGGAGTGGTTCGGCTCCGGCGATTGCGAGCCGGTCCTGGCGGCGATACCGCATCGCGACCGGGTGACGCAGATCGCCACGCTCTCGGACAAGATCGAGCGCCGTTTCGGCATGCGTCCCAGCGGCGCCTGGCTCACCGAGCGGGTCTGGGAGTCCTCGGTAGTGACCTCGCTGGTCGCCACCGGCATCCGCTACGTCGCGGTCGACGACTACCACTTCCTCTGCGCCGGGGAGGACCAGGCGCGCCTCGACAGCTTTTTCTCGACCGACGAGGACGGCCGCCGGCTCGACCTGTTCCCCATCTCCGAGGGCGCGCGCTACCGGCTGCCGTTTTCGCCGGCGGACGAAGCCGTGGCCTGGCTTGAGGACCTGGCGCGACAGGGACGTCGCGCCGCGATCTATTTCGACGACATCGAAAAGTTCGGCATCTGGCCCGAGACCTACGAGTGGGTGTTCGAAAAAGGCTGGCTTACGCGGTTTGTCGAGGGCGTGCTGGCCTCGAAGCTGATTCGCACCGAGACCTATGCCGAGTACCACGCCCGCGAGCGCACGCGCGGCATCGTCTATCTGCCGACCACGTCCTACATCGAAATGAACGAATGGACCTTGCCCGCCCAGCGCGCGCGCGAATTCCACGCCCTGGTCGAGGCCGAAAAGGCGGGGGGGCGCTTCGAGGCGCACAAGCCCTTCCTGCGCGGCGGCATCTGGCGCAACTTCATGTCACGCTACCCCGAGGCCAACTGGATGCACAAGCGCATGCTCGGCGCCTCGCGGCGCCTCGCGGCGTTGCCGACCGAACAACGCACGGCCGAGTTGCAGGAATACCTGCATCGGGCGCAGGCCAACGACGCCTACTGGCACGGCCTGTTTGGCGGCCTCTACCTGCCGCACCTGCGCCGCGCGATCTGGAACAACCTGCTGCGACTCGAATCCGCCCTGGAGAACCTGGCGCCCTGGCCGCGCCAGCAGCAGGGCGATCTCGACCACGACGGCCATGTCGAAACAGCCTTCCGCAGCGAGTGGCTCCACGCCTACGTGCGCGACGATGGCAACGCGGCACTGGTCGAGTTGTCGAGCCTGCCGCTGGCGCACAATTTCGGCGACACGCTGCGCGCCTACGAAGAGGCCTACCACGCCAAGATCCATTTCGGCGAAGCGGCCCCGGGCGCGGCGACCGGCGCGGCGGGCATCACCTCGGCGCATGATCGCGTTGCCTACCTGCACACCATCCTGCACGGCGACGCCGATCCGGACGAACGCCCTCGCGGCATGTTCGTCGACTCCATGGTGGATGTCAATGACATGCTGCGGCCGCTCGCCACTTACGTACCGGGGGCGGAGCCGGGGCGCTGGGTCGGTGGTGGCGAGGGCTGGCGGATCGAAAAGCGCTATGCGCTGGAGGGCGATGCGCTGACCGTCGTGTTCCGCGTCGAGGGCGCCAGGCCGCCCGCTTCGCTGGAAACCGAAATCAACCTCGCCATGCCGAGCTGCGACGGCTACGGCGGCCGCTACGTGCTGGCCGACGGCAGCGTCGCCGGGGGCTTTGGCGAGGTATTGCGGCTTGAGGGCGCAACGCGGTTAACGCTCGAAGACAGCGAGTTGCGTGGCTCCCTGAGCATCGAGGCCAGCCAGCCGATGCAAGTCGATGCCGCGCCGCATCGCACGGTCTCGCAGTCCGAGGCCGGCTTCGAGAAAATCATGCAGGCGGTCTGCATCACCCTCGCCTGGTCGCCCGCCGTCGGCGAGCAGCGCATCACACTGCGCGCGATCCCCGCATCGTAAAATGCAGCGACGCAAAAAGGACAATCCCCGTCCCCCGGGGCAGGCGCGATTGGTCGGCTTGCCGCGCTCGGCGTTCCATGAGCGCGAAACCCCATTGAAACGGTAATCATCATGCCCGGCACCCGCTTCCAGCTCGAAGTCAATCCAGAGATTCCCGCGCGCCTCGCGCGCCTCGACGAACTCGCCAACAACCTCTGGTATAGCTGGGACCGCCCGACGCGGTCGCTGTTCGCCCGGCTCTCCGCCGGCCTCTGGCGCGCCGTGCACCACAGCCCAAAGGCCTTCCTCAAGCGCCTCGACCAGAAGCGCATCAACGAAGCAGCCGACGACCCGGTCTTCCTCGGCACCATGAACCGGGTGCTTTCCGCCTACGACTCCTACCATGCCGCGCACAAGCAGGAGCTGCCCGGCAAGCCGCCCCTGCAATCCGCCGACCTGATCGCCTATTTCTGTGCCGAGTTCGGCTTCCACGAAAGCCTGCCGATCTATTCCGGCGGTCTCGGCATCCTCGCCGGCGACCACTGCAAGGGCGCCTCGGACATGCGCCTGCCCTTCGTTGCCGTCGGCCTGCTCTACCGCCAGGGCTACTTCCGCCAAAGCATTGACCGCGAGGGACGGCAAACCGCGCATTACGGCGACAACGACTTCGATGACATGCCGATCGAGCCCATGCGCGTCGCCGATGGAAAGGAACTGCGCATCGGCGTCGACTTTCCGGGACGCACGGTCTGGGCCAAGATATGGCGCGCCCGCGTCGGCAACAACAGCCTGTATCTGCTCGACACGCAACTCGAGGAAAACAGCGAAGCCGACCGGAAGATTGCGCACCAGTTGTATGGTGGCGACCGGCGCACCCGCATCGAGCAGGAAATCCTGCTCGGCGTCGGTGGCGTGCGCGCGCTGGCCGCGCTCGGGCTCCAGCCGACCGTCTGGCACATCAACGAAGGCCATGCCGCCTTCCTGGTGCTGGAACGCATCCGCGAACTGGTCACCGGCCGCGGCATGCCTTTCGCCGCGGCCCTCGAAGCGGCCGCGGCCAACACCGTGTTTACCACGCACACGCCCGTACCCGCCGGGCACGACCATTTCGCCGACGACATGGTGATGCACTACTTCGGCGAGTTCTGCGCAGCGAACGGCCTCGACCGCGAAGGCCTGCTTGGCATGGGACGCGTTGGCGGCGGCGGCGGCGAATTCAACATGACGGCGCTGGCCTTGCGCGGCTCACGCTTCCACAACGGTGTCTCGCGCATCCACGGCGACGTTTCGTCAAGGATCTGCGCCGAGATGTGGCCGCAGGTCACCCCGGCCGAGAACCCGATGGACTATGTCACCAACGCGGTGCACGTGCCCACCTTCCTCGCCACCGACTGGTACGAAACCTTCGACCGCCACCTCGGCCTCGGTTGGCAGCACCGCCTTACCGACCAGTCCTGCTGGGCCGGAGTCAACAAGATTCCCGACCAGATATTCTGGAGTATCCGCCAATCGCTCAAGGCGCAGTTGCTGCATCTGGTGCATAGCCGCGTGCGCTCACAGCATTTGCGCAACCAGGGCTCGGAAGCCCACCTCGACCGCGTCCTGCGCTGCGCCGACCCGAACAACCCGACGGTGCTGACCATCGGCTTCGCGCGCCGTTTCGCCACCTACAAGCGCGCCACGCTGCTGTTCAACAACCTCGACTGGCTGCGCGAGATACTGTCCGACGCGCAGCGCCCGGTATTGTTCATCTTCGCCGGCAAGGCCCATCCCGCCGACGAGCCCGGCCGCGAACTGATCCGCCAGATCGCCGACCTGTCGCGCAAGCGCGAGTTCGAGGGCCGCCTGCTGCTGGTCGAAGGCTACGACCTGCACCTGGCGCGGCGCATGGTGGCCGGGGTCGATGTCTGGCTCAACAACCCGATCTACCCGCTGGAAGCCTCGGGCACCTCGGGCATGAAGGCGGCGATCAACGGCGCCATCAACCTCTCGGTGCTCGACGGCTGGTGGGGCGAGGGCTACGACGGCAACAACGGCTGGGCGATCAAGCCCGCCGCCGAAGGCCTCGACCCGGCCGAGCGCGATGCCGACGAGGCGCGCACGCTCTACGAGCTGCTGCAGGACAGCGTGATCCCGATGTACTACCGCAGCACCTCGCTCGGCTACTCGCCCGAATGGGTAGCCATGGCCAAGGCCTCGATCGCCTCGATCATGCCGCGCTTCAACATGCAGCGCATGCTCACCGACTACGCCGAGAAGTTCTACTCGCCCGCCGCGGAGCAATGGCGCCGTTACGCCAACGCCGACTTTGCCGGTGCGCGCAATGTCGCCGCCTGGAAGGCGCGCATCCGCGCCGCCTGGCCGAAGATCGCCATACGACGCCTCGGCCAGGCGGCGCCGCGCATCCGCTATGGCGAGGCGATGCGCTTCGAGGTCGCGGTCCAGCTCGACGGCCTGACCCCGGGCGACCTGGCCGTGGAAATGGTATTCACCCGCCCCGGCGAACCGACCACGGCACGGGCGCGGCGCTATGCGCTGAGGCACGAGCGCGCCCTGGAGAACGGCGAACACCTGTTCGCCCGCGAGTTGACGCCCGACCAGTGCGGCAAGATGGAATACCGCATCCGCGTCTACCCGACCCACGAATTGCTGACCCACCCCTTCGAGATGGGCATGATGCTCTGGCTGTGATGAAGCCTGCCATTGCCCCGATCTGGTCCAGGCTCGGCGCCGCCGCCGAGACCCTGCGCGGGCGCCACCTGCGCGACCTGTTCGCCGCCGACGATGGCCGCTTCACCGCGCTCTCGACGAGCTGGCAAGGCTGGCTGCTCGATTACTCGAAACAGCGCATCGATGCCGATGCAATGTCCCTGCTGACCGACCTGTGGCGGGCCGCCGACCTGCCCGGCTGGATTCTGCGCATGCGCGACGGCGAGGCGATCAACCACACCGAGCGCCGCGCCGCGCTGCACATCGCGCTGCGCCACCCCGCCAGCAAAGGCCCCATCCTGCATGCCGGCCAGGACGTGATGCCGGCGGTCCACGCCGAGCTGGAAAAGGTGCGCCGCTTCTGCGCCGAGGTTCACGGCCGCCATTGGCGCGGCGCCACCGGCGAGCCGATCAGCGACGTGGTCAACATCGGCATTGGCGGCTCCGATCTCGGCCCGCGCATGGCGACCCAGGCGCTGATGGCCTTCCGCCATCCCGATTTGCGCGTGCATTACGTCGCCAACCTCGACGCCGCCGACCTCGCCACCACGCTCGCCGCGCTGCAGCCGCGCACCACCCTGTTCATCATCGCCAGCAAAACCTTCACCACCCAGGAGACCATGCAGAACGCCGCCTCGGCGCGCGCCTGGCTGGTGCAGGCGCTGGGCGAGGCAGCGGTGGCGCGGCACTTCGTCGCCGTGTCGACCAACCTTGCGGAGGTCGCCCGCTTCGGCATCGACCCGGCCAATGCCTTCGCCTTCTGGGACTGGGTTGGCGGCCGCTATTCGCTGTGGTCGGCGATCGGACTGCCGCTGGCGCTGGCTGTCGGCTTCGACAATTTCGAAAAGCTGCTGGCCGGCGCGCATGCGATGGACGAACACTTCTTCACCGCGCCGCCGCACCAAAACCTGCCCGGCCTGCTGGCGCTGCTCGAAATATGGAACACCAATTTCCTCGGCGCCGACACACGCGCCTTGCTACCCTACAGCCAGTCGCTCGGCCTCCTGCCGCGCTACCTGCAGCAACTGGAAATGGAATCGAACGGCAAGCCGGTGGATCGCCAGGGTCAGCCGCTCGACCACGCCGTGGCGCCCATCCTTTGGGGCGAACCGGGCACCAACGGCCAGCACGCCTTCTACCAATTGATCCACCAGGGCGGCCGCCTGATTCCCTGCGAGTTCATCGCCTGCCGCGAGCCCGACTTCGACCTGCCCGGCCACCATGCCAGGCTGCTGGCCAACTGCTTCGCCCAGGGCGAGGCGCTGATGCGCGGCAGGACCGTGGCGGAAACCACCGCCGAACTGCTGGCCGGCGGCATGGCCGCCGACGAGGCGGCGCGCCTCGCGCCTTTCCGCAGCTTTCCCGGCAACCAGCCCTCGACCACGCTGCTGCTGCCGCGCCTTGATCCCCACAACCTCGGCGCGCTGATCGCGCTTTACGAACACAAGGTCTTCGCCGAGAGCGTGATCTGGGACATCAACCCCTTCGACCAGTGGGGCGTCGAATACGGCAAGCAGCTCGCCAGCCGGCTGTTGCCGATCATCGAAGGCAGGGCGGCGGCCACCGGGCTCGACAGCTCCACGACCGGACTGATTGCCTGGAGCCACGCCGCCGCAAAGCGGTCCTGAAGCGACGTGGGGGCGGCCAACGAGCATCCTGGCGGCTCGTCAGAGCCGGAGATCACCGCCCTGACCCATGACGCGGTCGAGCATTTTCGCGCCGGCCGGCCAAGCGAAGCAATGGCGACGATTGAGCGCGGACTGACATTGAACCCCGATCACTTCGGACTCCTCAACAACAAGGGGCTTTGTGCGATGCGTCTTGGCGATTCTGCCGCCGCCGAAGCGGCCTACCGGCGCGCACTGGCCATCCAACCGAATTTTCCCGAAGGATGGAACAACCTTGGAAACCTGTTAGCGGCGACACAGCGCCCGGGTGATGCGGAAGCCGCCTATCGCAGCGCCATTGCCATTCGTCCGGACTATTCGAACGCCCGGTTCAATCTGGCGCGGGTATTGATTTTCCAGCGCCGCTGGCCCGAAAGCGAGGGCATCCTGCTGGACCTGATCCGCCACACATCCAGCCCCCATGGCGCCTGCGCTGCGCTCGCTGCCGCGCGGATCGGGCAAGGAAAATACGAAGAAGCCGAAGACGCCTGCCGGCGTGCGCTGTCATTTCACCCGGATAACGTCGATGCGCTGTGCAACCTTGGCTTGGCTGTTGCCAAACTCCACCGTCCGGATGAGGCCTTCGCGGCTTATGCCAAGGTTCTGGAGACACATCCTGACAACCCGAACGCGCTGCTCAACCGTGCCAACCTGCTGCTGGAATGCCGGCGCATCGAGGAAGCCGAAGCAGACTACGCGCATGCTCTCAGGGTCGGCGGCGACTCTGCTTCGTTGCGCTTCGGGCTTGGCAACCTTCGCTGGCACCAGGCACGCCTGGCAGAAGCCGAATCGCATTTTCGCGAGGCAATTCGACTGGACCCGGGCTTCCCCATGGCATGGAACAACCTGGGAGGGGTGCTGCATGCAATGCAACGCCATGCCGACGCCGAACATGCCTTTCGGCGCGAGCTTGCCCGTGATGGCCGGAACCGCGATGCCCGCTGGAACCTGGCCCTCATGTTGCTCGCGCTTGGACGCTACGAGGCGGGCTGGCAGGCCTACGAGGTTCGCCTTGGACCCGGCGACATTGCCGGCAACTCGAAAGTGTTTCTCGTCGAGACCTCGGCGATTTCCACCGCTCATGCGATGCCCGATCTTTGGCGCGGTGATGATCTGGGCGGAAAGCGTGTGCTTGCCTGGTCGGAGGGAGGCTTCGGGGATGAGATCCAGTTCGTTCGATACCTTCCCCTGCTCCGGAGCAAGGGCGTGCGCCACCTGACGCTGGCCTGCAAGCCGGAAACCAAAGCCCTGTTCGAGCACCAGGGATTCGCCGATCAGGTGATCTGCAAGGAGGACTGGCAATCGCGAATGGCCGACGAGTTCGATGGGTGGTGTCCCCTGATGAGCCTGCCCCTGCGCTTTGGGACAAGGCTGGACAGTATTCCGGCGTCGCTCCCCTATCTCAAGGCGAACCCCGAGCTTGTTGCCAGGTGGAAGCCACGCCTTGGCGCACCAGGACTTCGCGTCGGCCTCGTCTGGGGTGGAAATCCGCGGCACGAGAATGACCCGGCGCGCTCACTGCCGGGCCTTGCCACACTCGCTCCCTTGTGGTCCGTGCCCGACATCCGCTTTGTCAGTCTGCAAAAGGGTGAAGGCGAGAACGAGGCGCTTGATTCCTTGCCCGACCGGCCGCTGCTTCACCTCGGAACCGATATCGCCGATTTCGCGGATACGGCGGCGATCGTCGGCCAGCTTGATCTCGTCATATCCGTCGATACATCGAGCGCTCATCTGGCGGCGGCATCAGGAACGGCGACCTGGGTCTTGCTGCCGAAGACCGGAACCGACTGGCGCTGGCTGCTCGATCGCGAGGACTCGCCATGGTATCCGGGCGTGGCGAGACTTTTCAGGCAAGATAGCGCCGGCGACTGGGAGGGCGTTGTCAGCCGCCTTGTTGCGGCATTGCAGGAGTGGCGACAAGACAGGAGCAGGTAGCACGATGAAGGTTCTTTTTGCCACATCGGAGATGGCCCCCTGGGTCAAGACCGGCGGCCTGGGCGACGTCTCCGGTGCGCTACCGGCGGCGCTGCGCTCCATCGGCCATGACGTTCGCGTGCTGGTGCCAGCCTACCCGGCGCTGCTGCAGGCCTTCCCGGGTGCCACCGAGATCGCCCGACCGCACTGGCTGGGCGGTCTGCTGCCAACGCCGAGCCTGCGCCAGGCCCTGACGCCCGACGGCACGCCGCTCCTGCTGCTCGACTATGGCCACTATTACGACCGCCCCGGCAACCCCTACCTCGGCCCCGAAGGCCGCGACTGGCTCGACAACCACCTGCGCTTCGGCCTGCTCTCGCGCGTCGCCGCGTGGCTGGGCTCGGAAGCCAGCACCCTCAACTGGATGCCGGACATCATCCATTGCAACGACTGGCAGACCGGGATGGCGCCGGCCTACCTTGCCTATCGCGCCGAACGCCCGGCAAAGTCGCTGCTGACCGTGCACAACCTGGCCTTCCAGGGGCTCTTCGACCATGCCTCGCTGTTCGAACTCGGCCTGCCCGACGCGGCCTGGAGCATGCACGGCGTCGAGTACCACGGCTACCTGTCCTTCCTCAAGGCCGGCCTGCAGCATGCCACCGCGATCAGCACGGTGAGCCCGACCTACGCCCGCGAGATCCAGACCGATGCCGAGGGCATGGGCCTGGCCGGCCTGCTGCGGCATCGCGCCAGCGACCTGACCGGCATCCTCAACGGCATCGACACGCGCGACTGGGATCCGCTGCGCGACCGCCACCTGCCCAGGCACTACGGCCCGCGCCGGATCGATGACAAGGCGATCAACAAGGCCAGGCTGCAGGAGGAGGTCGGCCTCGAAGTGCGCGCCGACTTGCCGCTGCTGGCCGTGGTGAGCCGCCTCACCGAGCAGAAGGGACTGGACCTGTTTCTTGCCATCGCCCAGAAGACCATCGACCTGCCGGCACAGATCGTGGTGCTGGGCAGCGGCGCCCACGCGCTGGAGCATGGCTGGAGCGCCTTCGCCCACCGCCATCCCGGCCGCTGCGCGGTGCGCATCGGCTTTGACGAAGGCTTCGCCCACCGCATCGAGGCGGGCGCCGACATCTTCGTCATGCCCTCGCGCTTCGAGCCCTGCGGCCTCAACCAGATGTACAGCCTGCGCTACGGCACGCCGCCCGTGGTGCGCGCCACCGGCGGCCTGGCCGACACCGTGATCGACGCCGCCGACGAGCGCCACGGCAACGGCTTCGTCTTTGGCCCGCCGACCGCCGAGGCCCTGCTCGACGCCCTGCGCCGCGCCGTCGCCGCCTTCCGCGACCCGGTGCTCTGGCGCAAGCTGCAAAAGCACGGCATGGCGCGCGACTCAAGCTGGGCCGAATCCGCCGGCCATTACATCGCGCTTTACAAAAAACTGCTGGACTGACGACGATGCCCAAACCCACGCTGACGCTGATCGCCGCCGTCGCCCGCAACGGCATCATTGGCAAGGACAACGCCCTGCCCTGGCACCTGCCCGCCGACCTCAGGCACTTCAAGGCGCTGACCACGGGCCACACCGTGATCATGGGGCGCAAGACCTGGGAGTCCCTGCCCGAGAAGTTTCGCCCCCTGCCCGGGCGCCGGAACATCGTCGTCACGCGCAATGCCGGCTATGGCGCGCCCGGCGCCAGCGTCGTCACCTCGCTGCCGGACGCCATGGCGGCGGCCGCGGGCAGCGAAGCATTCGTCATCGGCGGCGCCGAACTCTACCGCGCCGCGCTGGCGCTGGCCGACCGCCTGCAGCTCACCGAAATCGACGCCGACTTCGCCGGCGACACCTGGTTTCCCGCGCGCGATTCGGCGCAGTGGCGGGAGGTGGCGCGCGAAGCGCATGCCGACGGCGACGGCTTGGCCTACGCCTTCGTCACCTGGCAGCGCATCCGCTAGCGCAGCGAGTCGCCCGCCCGCCGACCGCCAAGCCTAGCCAGGGATCTCGGCCTCGACCAACTGGGCCAGCAGCAGCAGGGATTCCTGCCAGCCGAGATAACAGGCCTCGGTCGGGATCGCCTCGGGAATGCCTTCCTGCACGATGCGGACGTCCGTGCCGCAGGACACGGCACGCAGGACGATGGTCGTCACCATCATCCCCGGCAGGCCGGGATTGTCGAAGCCGTCGCTGTGCCGGATGCGCTCGAAGGGCACCAGTTCCAGGTACTGCCCGCCGAAGGCATGGCTGTCGCCCGTGGCGAAGTTGGTGAAGGACATCCGGTAGCTGCCGCCGACGCGCGCATCTAGGTGATGCACCTTGCCGGTGAAGCCGTGCGGCGGCAGCCACTTGGCCATGGCGTCGGCATCGAGAAAGGCGCGGTAGATGCGCTCGGGCGGCGCGCGCAGCACGCGATGCAGGGTGACGGTTCCGCTGGGCATGGTTGGCCTCCTTCTCTCGTCCGTCGGATTGGGGAGCAAAGCCTACACCCGGAGCAGGCGCGGATGGGCGCCGGGAGTCGGCGCTGGTGATACGGCTAATTGGGGCCAGGGTGTTGACGACCGTCCACAATTGACCCACCCGCTGGCGTAATTTCCATCGAAATTTGACCCACCTTGATTGGCTACCCTGCGAGATTTTGAGCAGGGGCAACAGGAGTGATCAACGTGGGCATGTTGGCCAAGATCAGGCGGATGCACATCCGCGACGGAGTACCGCTGAGAGAGATTGCACGGCGCACCGGATTATCGAGAAACACCATACGGCACTGGCTGCGGCAGGTCGATGTGACCGAGCCGAAGTATCCCGAGAAACAGGTCAAGAGCATCGTCGATCCGTGGGCGGATCAACTGCGGCAATGGTTGCAGGGCGACAGCCATCGCCTCAAACGGGAGCGACGGACCGCGAAAGTGCTCTATCAGGCGATTCGCGCCCAAGGCTACCCCGGCAGCTACAACCGGGTCAGCCACTTCGTCCGGCGCTGGAAGGAAGAAGCCGCCGCCAGCCCGAAGCGAAGTGCCTACGTCCCGCTGACCTTCGCGCTGGGTGAAGCCTTTCAGTTCGACTGGAGCGTCGAGTACGTCTTCGTCGGCGGACTGCGGCGGCGGCTGGAAGTCGCCCATACCAAGCTGTGCGCCAGCCGTGCCTTCTGGATGACCGCCTACCCCGGGCAAAGCCACGAAATGCTGTTCGACGCCCATGCCCGGGCCTTTGCCGCCTTCAATGGCATTCCGCGCCGCGGCATCTACGACAATATGAAGACCGCCGTCGACAAGGTGGGCGCGGCAAGGAACGCGACGTCAATCCGCGCTTCTTCGCCATGTGTGGCCATTACCTGTTCGACCCGGAATTCTGCAACCGGGCCGCCGGTTGGGAGAAAGGCATCGTCGAGAAGAACGTCCAGGATCGGCGTCGGCAGATCTGGCAGGCCGCCGGCGAGCGACGCTGGGCCAACCTGGAGGAACTCAACGACTGGGTCGGCCAGGAATGCAGGACGGCCTGGGAGGCGATGGCGCATCCCGAATGGCCGGAACTGACCCTTGCCGACCTGCTCCAGGACGAGCAATTGCAGATGATGCCCAACCCGCGACCCTTTGACGGCTACGTCGAGAAGCCGATCCGGGTATCGAGCACCGCCCTGATTCATTTCCAGCGCAACCGCTACAGCGTTCCCAGCGACTGCGCCCACCGCGTCATCAGTCTGCGCATCTATCCGGCCGAACTCCGCCTGGTGGCCGACGGCGTCGAGGTCGCCCGGCATGAACGCAGTTTCGAGCGGCACCAGACCTATTACGACTTCCGGCATTACATCGGCGTGATCGAGCGCAAACCCGGCGCGCTCAGGAACGGCGCGCCCTTTGCCGACATGCCCGAACCCTTGCTGGTCTTGCAGCGGCATCTGCTCAAACAGACGGGCGGCGACCGGGTGATGGCCGACGTCCTGGCTGCCATCCCGCGGCATGGCCTGGACGGCGTGGTGGTTGCCGCCGAACTGGCACTCGAATCCGGACGTCCGAGCGGCGAGCATGTGTTGAACGTGCTGGCGCGGCTCAAGGGACAGGCCATGACGCCACCGGCTATCGAGACGCCACTGTCGGTCAGCGAAGAGCCGGTGGCCAATGTCCATCGCTATGACCATCTGCGCATGGAGGCCGGTGATGTCCGTTGAACTCATGGCGCGCCTGAAGGCGCTCAAGCTGCACGGCATGGCGCAGTGCTGGCCGGAACTGATGGCCAAGGCACGGCACAGCGATCTGCCCCCGGAAGCCTGGATGAACGAGTTGCTGGCGGCAGAATCGGCGGAGCGTGAGGTCCGCTCGATTGCCTACCAGATGACGGCGGCCAAGTTTCCGGCACATCGGGATCTGGCCGGCTTTGACTTCACCCAGTCGCGTGTGGACGCAGCACTGATCCAGCGCCTGCATGGCGGCGAATTCATCGAAGCCGCGCACAATATCGTCTTCATCGGCGGCCCCGGGACCGGGAAGACGCATCTGGCCACCGCCATCGGCATCGAGGCGATCCAGAAGCAGGGGCGCCGTGTCCGCTTCTTCTCGACGGTGGAACTCGTCAATGCGCTGGAACATGAGAAAGCCAGCGGCCGGCAGGGGCAGCTCGCCTATCGCATGATGTACGTCGATCTGGTCGTTCTTGACGAGTTGGGCTATCTGCCCTTCAGTCAGGCGGGTGGCGCCTTGCTGTTCCATCTGCTCTCAAAGCTCTACGAGCACACCAGCGTGGCGATCACGACCAATCTGTCCTTCACCGAATGGGCCAGTGTGTTTGGCGATGCCAAGATGACGACGGCGCTACTGGACCGGCTGACCCATCATTGCCATATCGTCGAGACCGGCAATGAGTCCTGGCGCTTCAAAACGAGTTCGGCCAGGCTGCAGCCTGGCCGAACTCGTTCTTCCAAACCGAAAGGAGAGAAATCCCCGGAAACCGAACCTGCAAACGACCGCGCATAGCTATACTGTGCGCATAAACCCGTGGGCCAGTTTTAGATGGAAACCCTGGGTCACATTTAGACGGTTACCAACACTCTAGGGGAAGAAGCCATTCCCGTCCGACGATTGAGGCCCCGGCGCGCGTCTTTCATCAGGGTCCGGGCAGGATGCCCAACATGACCGGTTGTAGTTTCGCAGTCCGCCATCTTCTTCATCGATCCGCGCCGTGATACGAAACCTGAGCAGGAAAATGTGATGAACGAAAAACCGTCAGGGTAGTTGCGCTTTTTGGGGAAGCCTTTGTAGTAGTTGCGCTTTTTGGGGAAGCCCTTGTAGTGGAGATGACCGGCGCTGCGCGGCTTCATCGCGCAGCGTCCAGAGAGCGAAGCGAACGGGGTCGACCGCCGGGTTGGGCCGCACCACGTTACGCAGCGAGCTCTTGCAAAACCTCGGGATGGCGCTCGGCGACCCGGAATAGAGTCTTTGCCGCGCCTGATGGTTCGCGGCGACCTTGCTCCCAGTCTTGGAGTGTGCGCACAGAAACGCCAAGCAGCGCTGCGAAGGCAGTTTGAGAAAGCCCTGACACCAGGCGGGCATGAGCAATTGCCGATATCTCGGGACGATGAACACGCGCACGGATACCGGCCTTCATTTCGCGCACCGACGTTAGTAGTTCAGCGCCAAGGTCAATTGTCGGCCGACGGCCGACAGGCTTTTGTTTGGCTTTAGGCATTCTCGATCTCCTCTTTGATTTGGCGAAGTACATGCGCAGGGATGTTTTCACGCACGGACTTTCCGTAGACCAGTAGCAACCAGATTTCTCCATTGGCGAGACGGTTGAAGTAAATGACTCGCACCCCGCCACGCTTGCCACGACCAGCACTACCCCAGCGGGCCTTCCTTACACCTCCCGATCCGGGCACAACATCCCCAGCATCTGGGTTTCCGGCGATGAAGGTGATAAAGGTGTTTCGATCTTCATCGTTCCAGCAATCGCTGGCGAGACGCACGAAGGTGGGGGTTTCGATAACCGTGAACATGGATTGGAATATACGGCAATGCCGTAGTTACGTCAAACGTCACGCGGCGCGCTCATGGTGAGGCCCAACGAATGAAAGGGACTTCCCCGTCCCGAGGCGGCGGCGGAAGCCGCGAACGGCAACAAGTGCCAAGATGAGATTTCGCGATCACATCAAAACCACGAAAGGGGAAGTCCATGAGCATTATCACAGTAGGAATCGATCTGGCCAAGAACGTCTTTGCCGTGCATGGCGTTGATGATAACGGCAAGCCGGCGCTGGTCAAGCCGAAGGTATCACGCGAGCATCTGCTGCCGCTGATCGCCCAGTTGCCGCCCTGCCTGATCGGCATGGAAGCCTGCTCCGGCGCGCACCACTGGGCACGGCTGTTCCGCCAGCACGGCCACACCGTCCGGCTGATGGCGCCCAAGTTCGTCATCCCCTACCGCCTGTCCGGCAAGCGCGGCAAGAACGACGCGGCGGACGCCGCCGCCATCTGCGAAGCCGTCACCCGGCCGCAGATGCGCTTCGTCCCGGTCAAGGAGGAACACCAGCAGATCATCCTGGCGCTGCACCGCACCCGCACCGGCTTCGTCGAGGAGCGGACGGCCACCTACAACCGGCTGCGCGGCCTGATCGCGGAAGTCGGCATCGTCTGCCCGCAGAAGATCACCGCCCTGCGCCGGGCGCTCATGGACCACCTGGAGGATCTGCCGGGTTACCTGAATCGCTGCGTCGGCGACCTCCTGGCCCACGCCGACAGCCTGGACGTCCGGATTGCCGAGTACGACCGGATCATTCGCGACGCGGCCCGCGAGGATGCGCGTAGCCGGCGGCTGATGGATCTGCCGGGGATCGGCCCCAACACCGCCAGCGCCCTCCTGGCCAGCATCGGCGGCGGCCACGACTTCAAGAACGGGCGCCAGGTGGCGGCCTGGATCGGGCTCACGCCGGGGCAGTACAGCAGCGGCGGGACAACCCGCCTGGGACGGATCACCAAGGCCGGCGACCGCTACTTGCGCAGCCTGCTGGTGATGGGCGCCAAGGCGATCCTCTCCGGCCTGGGGAGAAGCAGGACCGCTTCAGCCGCTGGGCGAGAAGCCTGGTCGAGCGTCGCGGCTACTGGAAGGCGGTGGTGGCGATTGCCGCGAAGAATGCGCGGCTGGCCTGGGCGGTGCTGCGGTTCGGCGAGGAGTTCCGCCTGCGCCAGGCGGACGCCTGAGCGGGCGATGCCGAAAACCGTCTTCAGGAAGCGGAAAGGAGCCGTTTGCGCCGGTGGCCGCCGGCACGAGTTCACCCATGCACTGCATGCGTTGATGGGAAGCGGGTTGGACCCGCGCCGGGAGCGCCTGATTATCTCTAGGGGAAGAAGCCATTCCCGTCCAACGATTGAGGCCCCGGCGCGCGTCTTTCATCAGGGTCCGGGCGACATGCCCAACATGACCGGTTGTAGTTTCGCAGTCCGCCATCTTCTTCATCGATCCGCGCCGTGATACGAAACCTGAGCAGGAAAATGTGATGAACGAAAAACCGTCAGGGTAGTTGCGCTTTTTGGGGAAGCCCTTGTAGTGCAGGTAACCGGCGCTGCGCGGCTTTATCGCGCAGCGTCCAGCGACCGAAGGGAGCGAGGTTGACCGGCGGGTTGGGGCACGAACCCGAGGTGACACGGTGATGCGGCCAATGACCGCGAGGCGCGCCGACCCAGCACCCCGCAGAGGACACAAAGAGTGATGACCTTGAAGAGACCACAGGCGGTGCCTTGGGTAGCTGAAAGTCGGCGCTGGCAACACGGCGAGCGCGGCCCGTAACTGAGCGGGCGCGGCAAACCGAAGTGCCGAGCGAGGAGAACGCAAGCGTCAGCGCGCCAAGCGAAGGCAAAGGCGAGCGGAGCACAGTAGGCCACCGGCGAACCCGAGACGCCGGACGGATAGCACCCGACGCCAGCGCGCGGCGCGGCAGCAGGCAAGCGGAAGGCACGGACGGCTGCACTTGCGCTGACGCGCCAAGCGAAACTATTGGAAGCGCTCGAAGATACGACATCGGCTTACGGGCCCCAACGTAGAAGTCACCGGCGCTGCGCGGCTTTATCGCGCAGCGTCCGTGTGGACTGCCGGGTTGGGGCTTGTCCATCAACGTAAGCGTCGAGAAGCCGGCGGATCATGCGCTGGTACTGAGTGTGATGCTTTGAAGCCTCCGACTTGAAGAACTCGATGCTCTTCTTGCTCAGAGCCAGAGTTACCTTCACGCCCTCTTCACGAAATGCCAATTCCGCCGGCGAGGGGAGGAAGTCGGGAACCACCTGAACTTTGCCAAGGGGTTCATCGGTGTATTTAATTTTCGCGCTCATAGATCGCCTTTCCTTTGCGCCAATAGCCGGCGCCGATGATTCGAATAACCGAAGCGCGGTACGTGAACCGCACCGTAAGCACACCGCCGTCAACTTCGCCGAAGCAATAGAACCGTTCTTCGGCTTGGCTGTGTGCCTCGTCCTTGGCTATAACGCGCAGCGGGTCCGCAAAGGCGTATTGGGCACGGGAGAAGGAAACCCCGTGCTTTATTTGATTCTCGGCGTCCTTGTCTGGGTCCCAATCAAAGCGAGCTTTAGCCATGGCCGCAGAGTATCACTAGCCCATACAAAAAGCCATACGGAGATATGGAAAGCCCCAACGTTGAAGCTCAGGGGCGCTGCGCGGCTTCATCGCGCAGCGTCCCCTGGAGCGACGGGTTGGGCAACGGGTTATCCAGGAAAAGTGCGGTCATAGAAGTCGATGCGGCCCAAGAAGAGAGCCTCAATGATTGGCGATTCTGTCCACGGTGCTCCCATAGAAAGTAGCTGATGGTTGGCAACATTCTCCCCACGCCAATACGCTTGAGTGACACTTTGTATCGTTTGATCATCGCAACTATGATTGAGGCGCAGGAAGTCGACCCAACTGGAATCGTGTGTCGAATACGCATAATTTCCCACCGACTGAACCCTCTTGAGGAGGCGGCCTCCGACATGGGATATGTGACGTTCCCCGTACTCAAGGGCTTCAGCTTCTGACCTAAGCAGATAGATTGCATTCAATCGGCTTGGATACTCAGGGAAGTAATGCTCTCGATTGACCTCAAAGTTGTACTCCGCAGCGTAGTGATGAGTTACGCCAACTGAAAATGGCGAAATATCACCCGTAAACTTTGGGTTTGGGATGAAAGGCAGATTGCTGTCTCCTCGCCCTACGCTGCCGGCAGAAATAAAGCCTCCGACCACTTTGACCTGATGCTTTACAAGCCAGTTGCATGGGTTTACCCAAACCCAGAAATCTCTTGGCGAACTGCCTACGTGGAGATTAGGAGGCATGGCCATAAGTTGCCCAACGAATGAAAGGGACTTCCCCGTCCCGAGGCGGCGGCGGAAGCCGCGAACGGCAACAAGTGCCAAGATGAGATTTCGCGATCACATCAAAACCACGAAAGGGGAAGTCCATGAGCATTATCACAGTAGGAATCGATCTGGCCAAGAACGTCTTTGCCGTGCATGGCGTTGATGATAACGGCAAGCCGGCGCTGGTCAAGCCGAAGGTATCACGCGAGCATCTGCTGCCGCTGATCGCCCAGTTGCCGCCCTGCCTGATCGGCATGGAAGCCTGCTCCGGCGCGCACCACTGGGCACGGCTGTTCCGCCAGCACGGCCACACCGTCCGGCTGATGGCGCCCAAGTTCGTCATCCCCTACCGCCTGTCCGGCAAGCGCGGCAAGAACGACGCGGCGGACGCCGCCGCCATCTGCGAAGCCGTCACCCGGCCGCAGATGCGCTTCGTCCCGGTCAAGGAGGAACACCAGCAGATCATCCTGGCGCTGCACCGCACCCGCACCGGCTTCGTCGAGGAGCGGACGGCCACCTACAACCGGCTGCGCGGCCTGATCGCGGAAGTCGGCATCGTCTGCCCGCAGAAGATCACCGCCCTGCGCCGGGCGCTCATGGACCACCTGGAGGATCTGCCGGGTTACCTGAATCGCTGCGTCGGCGACCTCCTGGCCCACGCCGACAGCCTGGACGTCCGGATTGCCGAGTACGACCGGATCATTCGCGACGCGGCCCGCGAGGATGCGCGTAGCCGGCGGCTGATGGATCTGCCGGGGATCGGCCCCAACACCGCCAGCGCCCTCCTGGCCAGCATCGGCGGCGGCCACGACTTCAAGAACGGGCGCCAGGTGGCGGCCTGGATCGGGCTCACGCCGGGGCAGTACAGCAGCGGCGGGACAACCCGCCTGGGACGGATCACCAAGGCCGGCGACCGCTACTTGCGCAGCCTGCTGGTGATGGGCGCCAAGGCGATCCTCTCCGGCCTGGGGGAGAAGCAGGACCGCTTCAGCCGCTGGGCGAGAAGCCTGGTCGAGCGTCGCGGCTACTGGAAGGCGGTGGTGGCGATTGCCGCCAAGAATGCGCGGCTGGCCTGGGCGGTGCTGCGGTTCGGCGAGGAGTTCCGCCTGCGCCAGGCGGACGCCTGAGCGGGCGATGCCGAAAACCGTCTTCAGGAAGCGGAAAGGAGCCGTTTGCGCCGGTGGCCGCCGGCACGAGTTCACCCATGCACTGCATGCGTTGATGGGAAGCGGGTTGGACCCGCGCCGGGAGCGCCTGATTATCTCTAGGGGAAGAAGCCATTCCCGTCCAACGATTGAGGCCCCGGCGCGCGTCTTTCATCAGGGTCCGGGCGACATGCCCAACATGACCGGTTGTAGTTTCGCAGTCCGCCATCTTCTTCATCGATCCGCGCCGTGATACGAAACCTGAGCAGGAAAATGTGATGAACGAAAAACCGTCAGGGTAGTTGCGCTTTTTGGGGAAGCCCTTGTAGTAGAGATGACCGGCGCTGCGCGGCTTTATCGCGCAGCGTCCAGCGACCGAAGGGAGCGAGGTCGATCGCCGGGTTAGCCATGGATGAAACGTGGAGCAACAAGGATAAGGTAAGACAAAACCAAGACATACCCAAAAACGAGGCCAGTAAAAACCATAGATATATTGATCAAAGTTACGGCTACCAACGCCTTTCGAAAGCTACTTCGGTCGACCGCAGCGAGTGCTTTGACCATGATGCTCGAATTCCACCAACCCTGTTTTGGAGGATTTGGAAATGTACTTTTGATGAGTTTATGTGCGGTAACCGCGATCACAACCATAACTACCAAATAGAACAACGCCAACATCTTGCCATTCAGCGTCAGCCATATGCGCGCTGGAACCATTACACCAATGACTGTACCGGCAAGCATCCATATGCCTTCGTGCAGGAGGACGGAGCTTTTCTTTTTCTCGCTATGGCTGACGGCTTCCAGCGCCGCAACTGCGATTGCCTCAGTAGCACTTGTTATCGGCGGATTGGCAGTTGCTTGGTTGAGAGCATCCAGGGAAACCGCAGACCGGCCCGTTGCACCGCACCGCGCGCATGAAGTAATTACTTCGGCACACTCGACGGTTCGCGCAAAGTTTACGCAATGTTCAAAGGTAACTTTGCAATGCGGACACAATAAGTCGAGCAGCATAGTCGTAATGGCTAACGTGGAGGTCACCGGCGCTGCGCGGCTTTATCGCGCAGCGTCCGGTGGACCGAAAGGTTAGATTTCATGTGGCGCTTACTACGAAAACCGCTTGGTAACCTCTTTCATGTAGCGGAACTCTCCCCAGAGTTGATAACCGACGTAGAACCAGATCGGAATATGGACAATGCTGGAGATATCGGCAATTGATATGCCAAACCTTGAAAAGCTATCTGGAGGTGCTAAACGTGCCGCAAGCCCAAACGCAAGCGAAAGAACGACCGCAATACCAAGTGCCCAACGAATTGCGGGATACGGAGAGAATGCCTTTACAGACATTAGTATGTTTCTGTCTTTCTCGTCAGCAGTAAGCAAGTAACGGTATATCTCATCGGCATTGCGATTTGCCAGCGAGTCTGCTCGCTCTTTGAGTCTCGCCAACCTCATTTCCTCAAGTGGCTTAATCTTCGGTTCCTGCCAAAGATATAGCGCCGCCGTGAGACCTAACATGGTGAGCGTTATGCTCAGATATGTGAAGTCCATGATTTATTTCGCCGATGTGTCAAATTCGCCCGCCTTTACACCAAGAAGAAATGCCTCCCATTCGTCATGGGTGAATTCCAGCATGCCTTGATCCTTGCGCGAGTGGCGAACAAAGATAGCCCCGCTGTCTATCTTGACTTCAACACACTTTCCTCCCTTACCGGAAAAGCTGCTCTTGAAAAACTGGCCAATGATGTTGGTCTTCATTCGACGATCTCCTTCGTAAAGTTAAGAGAGGGAATATGAAATCTAACGTTTGAGCTCAGGGGCGCTGCGCGGCTTCATCGCGCAGCGTCCCCTGGAGCGATGGGTTGGGGCGCTGCGGTTCACCAGCGATGCGGGCACCACAGGCGCAAGCGCCAGCGCGGAGTGTGCAATGCAGATGCGGGAAGCGAAGGCACCGCCGTCGCACGCTACCCGGGTGGCACAAGAGTCGGCGCTGGCGATACGGCGACCACGATGCGATGACGAGAGAACGCGGCGAACTTGGGTGACACGGGCAAACCGACCGAGCAATAGCGGACTAGCGAGGGAGACGACGGACCCGTGACCGGAAACGCAGGCCAAAGGCTTACCCCGTGATGCCCTTACTTGAGCGGGAGCCGAAACCGGAGCCCCCCGCAGTGGACGCCAGCAGGATGCGCAAGCCGCTGCAAACCGCCGCGTGTGAGGGAGCGAAGGCACCGCACATACCTTACTCGCGGGCAACACCAAATGCGCGGACGACAGCGCGAGCGGTTGAAGATGCGAGGAGGCGAAATGCCGCATGACTTGAGCGCCCCAACGTGCTAGGTGACCGGCGCTGCGCGGCTTTATCGCGCAGCGTCCAGAGAGCGAAGCGAACGGGGTCGACCGGCGGGTTGGGCCTCTGGGTTGCACACGCGGGGCGCCAAGAAAGTGAGCAAGCGCCAGCGCGGACGACCCACGGTGACGGCAAGAAACGAAGCCACCGCCACCGCAAGCTACACCGGTTGCACAAGAGTCGGCGCTGGCGATACGGCGACCACGGCGCGCTGACGAAGAAACGCGGCGAACGCAAGCGGCACGGCCAGCGCGACCGAGCAACAGCGGGCGGCCGAGAGCCGCAGCGTAACCGTTGCTGCCAGGGGACGCCGAAGCTTGCGGCCGCGAAACGGGTAGAACCGCTGGCGCCACAAAAGGACCGCCCGACGCCAAGCGAAAGCAGAAAACGCGAGCCGCCGCCGCACGCACCGCGAGCAGCAACGAAGGCACGGCGCGACACGCACTCACCGGTGCCACCGCAGGCAAGCGCGACGGCACGGACGGCAAGCAATGGAAGCGCACGAAATGATGCATGCCTTTAGAGGCCCAACGTGCTAGGTGACCGGCGCTGCGCGGCTTTATCGCGCAGCGTCCAGAGAGCGAAGCGAACGGGGTCAACCGGCGGGTTGGGCCTCTGGGTTGCACACGCGGGGCGCCAAGAAAGCGAGCAAGCGCCAGCGCGGACGACCCACGGTGACGGCGAGAAACGCAGCCACCGCCACCGCAAGCTACACCGGTTGCACAAGAGTCGGCGGTGGCGATACGGCGACCACGGCGCGCTGACGAAGAAACGCGGCGAACGCATGTGGCACGGCCAGCCCGACCGAGCGACAGCGGACGACCAAAGGCAGGAACGGAACCGTGCCAGCCAGGGGAAGCCGAAGCTTGCGGCAGCGAAATGGGTAGAACCGCTGGCGCCCCAAAAGGGCCGCCCGACGCCAAGAGAACGCAAGGAACGCGAGCCGCCGCCGCACGCACCGCGAGCGCCAACGAAGGCACGACGCCACGCGCACTCACCGGCGCCACCGCAGGCAAGCGCGACGGCACGGACGGCAAGACATGGAAGCGCACGAAATGATGCATGACTTTAGAGGCCCAACGTAGAAGTGACCGGCGCTGCGCGGCTTTATCGCGCAGCGTCCAGTGACCGAAGGGAACGGGGTCGACTGCCGGGTTATGCCTCATGCCGAACGGACACCTTGCGCAGAGACGAGTACGCACGACAGGCCGAGCGTTGCGCGAGCGTGCTGTGGGATTTTCATGAGTTGTTTCTCCCACGACGGTTCGTCGGGAACGGCCAATACAAACCCGTGTTTTGTGCCCTGCATCTGCAGGACAAGTTGCCCGAGCGCTGAGTACATGGCTTGCTCTCTTTGACGCGAAGAGTTGCCCTCCACCTCGACAAGGAACAGACCATGCTTTGGATGTTCCGCCACGATGTCTGCTCGGCCAAACTCTGGGTGTGCGCCGATCGTTACACCCATGCTCAGGAGCGCAGCCTCGGCGACACGAGCGCGCTCCGCCTTTCCGGGTTTGTGTTGGCCACCCTTCGCTCGTTCCATCGCGTCGATATCCACGCACACGCGCCAGCCCTCGCTTGGTGGGAAGCGGTACGAGACAAGCCACTGCTTCACTTCAAGTTGATACACGACCGGTCACCTGGTTTAGAGGCATAACGTGGAGCTGACCGGCGCTGCGCGGCTTTATCGCGCAGCGTCCAGTGAGCGAAGCGAACGGGGTCGAGCGCAGGGTTAGGGGTGCGGTTCAAGCTTTGCGACATAGCGACACCTCGGGAAACTAGTACAACCGAAGAACTGCGACCCTGCATTGCCGCCGGACTTGGCGGTACGTAAGACGAGTGGGCTGCCACACTTTGGGCATGTTGATGAGCTTGAGAAGCGCTCCTTGAGAGAAGAAACATGCTCTCGGCGCGTAGCCCAACTCTTTGGAAGCATTCCGTCTTTCAATGCAGCGGCGATTTCCTGAACTTCTTGGTCCGAAAACAACACGGTCGAGAAGCTCTTGATATATGACGTATAGCCGCTAGTCATCACATTTGGCGGTAGCTGTGTCTTGAACTCGCACTCGCCCCAAAACATGACCACCGAATGCAATTTACTGTGGTCAACTCCGAGAAATTCAGATAGTGCTTTGGTATGGCGATAGTTTTGGTGGAGCGGATTTTGAAACTTGTATTTCTTGCCATAGATGCTTTGCGTCCACTGAGAACTCTTCTCATTTCCAAAAATCCAGCCATCCATGTTCTTTGTTTCAACGACAAACACACCGTAGCGAGAAACGATGACATGATCAATCTGTGTCGTTCCGTTAGCTACAGGGATAGTGACGTTATTCACGTCTACATATGTATGGGCGTCGAGAAACATCTTCTTGGCGAGGGTTCCCTGTAGCTCCCCTACCCAACCCTTGAAAATTGCCCTGAGCGACATCGGGACTGGCACCCCTAACGTGGAGGTGACCGGCGCTGCGCGGCTTTATCGCGCAGCGTCCAGTGACCGAAGGGAACGGGGTCGACCGCCGGGTTGGGCTGGGGCCTATGCCGGGGCACGGGAAAATGAGTCCGCGCAAGAGTCGGCGCTGGCGACACGGCGGTTGAACGAAGTGCGGCGGCAACGCCACCACGAAACGAACGCTTTTGGCCACCAAGGGCGACGCGGCCAGCCCTGCGGACTGGGTACGGAGCGCTTAGCACTGCGGGCAAGCTTGACGAGGGCACCCCAAGGAACCTTTGCAGAGGCGCGGTGGGTTCGGTCTCAACGGTGGACGGCGAGGCCCACGAATACAGCGATGACCGAAGCCGCGGCGGCTGGAGAACCGGCCCGCAGTGCGGCTTTGCGCCACGATGCCGGTGGCAAGAGCGATGACGGTGACCAACGATCATCACTGAATTCTCCATCTCTCTGCCGTCAGGCCCAACGTTTGAATTCACCGGCGGTGCGCGGCTTCATCGCGCAGCGTCCGGTGGAATGATGGGTTCGGCGTCTTGCACAGTTATTGCATGGAAGACACTCAGAGCAGCAGGAACAGCGCACGGCCAATTTAACGCTGCATGCAAGCACGGATTTCACCTTCGAGTGTGTCCGCGAGGCGCCCAGGAGTGAGGATGTTGTGCGAGACATGAAACGCCCCAGAGACACCGGACCCGGAACTGTTCAGCAAAATTACGGCAATAGTTCCCATATCGGCTCCAGCGTGAATGACGTAGCGAATTCGGTCTGGCTCGGAGCGGGAACTCACAGTCCACGCAGCGGCAAGATTTTCAAGGCGTTCAGGTAAGCACGACGTGAGACGAGACAAAGTTACCTCAAAACGAATTTGTCTTACAGCGGGCGTACTTGCTACCTCTGCTGGTGTCATGGCGCAACCAGCTATTGCTGCGCTCAGAGTCAAAACCAAAAAGCGAAAAGGAGTCATAGATGATCCCTATGCGAATTTGGGCAATGTGAAATCAGACGCCGAACGTGATATCTGCGGAAAAGTGACGAATAACCGGGATATGCGACTGTCGCATAACCCGGTGCGCAAGCGGACTATACTGTTTTTTGTTACAGTATCTCTTCGACAGCGATATTTCATGCCAACCGCCCCCTCTTCGCCTTTCCTGCTGCCGGATTCGCCGCGTCTGCTTGACCGGGTCCGGGCTTGCCTGCGGCTGGGCAATCTCGCGCAGCGCACTGAAACGGCATACGTGTCTTGGATTAAACGCTATATCCTGTTTCATGGCAAGCGCCATCCCGCCGACATGGGCCGCGCCGAGGTGGAGGCCTTCCTGACCTATCTTGCCGTGACTCGCCGGGTGGGTGCGTCGACGCAGAATCAGGCGCTCAGCGCACTGCTCTTCCTTTACGGCAAGGTGCTCATGCTGGACCTGCCCTGGCTCGCCGGCATCGTCCGCGCGCGCAAGCCCTCGCGTCGGCCGACGGTGCTGGCGCAGTCCGTCATGCCGCGCCTGCTGGCCGAGGTACGCGACCCGGAACTGGCGCTGATCGTCGGCCTGCTGTATGGCTCCGGCCTGCGCCTCGGCGAAGCCCTCGACCTGCGCCTGAAGGATGTGGATTTCGAAGCCGGCTGCCTGCATATCCGGGGTGCCAAGAACAACAAGGACAGGCAGGCGCTGCTGCCGCAAAGCCTGGTCGAATCCTTGCGCTGCCGCGTGGCCTGGTGCCTGGCGCTGCACGCGACGGAACTGCGCGCCGGACGCGGCACGGCCCCCCTGCCCGGTCGCTCCGGCGGCGGCGGACCCGGCTCGCGCCTGTCGGGCTGGCAGTACGTTTTCCCGGCGCCCGGTCTTTCGTTCGCTGCACGGGGCGGCGAGCCCAGGCGAGGCCATGTCGATGCGCGCCGCGTACAGCGGGCGGTAAGGGCCGCGGGGCGGCGCGCCGGCATGGGCGATCCGGTGACGCCGCACACCCTGCGCCATTCATTTGCCACCCACCTCATTGAAAGCGGTTACGACATCCGCACCGTGCAGGAACTTCTGGGGCACGCGGACGTTTCGACCACCATGATCTATGTCCATGCCCTGAATTCCGGCGGCCGCCCGCTGCATAGCCCGCTGGACCTGCACGGCGCCCACGTTCCGTCGGACCACCCCACCCTGCGCGAGCCCGCGGCAACGGCCTACGCTACACCGGCCTGAAAAGGGATACCGCCGTCCCGCCGGCCCCGGCGGAACGCCAGGATCAAGCCGCCACGCAATCCACGTAATAGCGCACCGAACCGTTGCTGCCGTCCTTGACCAGGCCGTGGATGTCGGTTTCGAAGCCGGGGAAGCGCTCGTTGAAGTCGCGGGCGAACTTCAGGTAGCGGACGATGGTGGCGTTGAAGCATTCGCCCGGGATCAGCAGCGGGATGCCGGGCGGATAGGGGGTCAGCAGCACCGCCGTGACGCGGCCTTCGAGTTCGTCGAGCGGCACGCGGTCGATCTCGCGATGGGCCATCCTGGCGAAGGCGTCGGCCGGGCGCATCGCCGGCACCATGTCGGAGAGGTACATCTCGGTGGTCAGGCGCGCCACGTCGTTGGCCTTGTAGACCTCGTGGATCTGGGTGCACAAGTCCTTGAGGCCGACCCGCTCGTAGCGCGGATGCTTGGCGACAAACTCGGGCAGCACCTTCCACAGCGGATGGTTGCGGTCGTAGTCGTCCTTGAACTGCTGCAGGGCGGTGACCAGCGTGTTCCAGCGGCCCTTGGTGATGCCGATGGTGAACATGATGAAGAAGGAATAGAGGCCGCACTTCTCGACGATCACGCCGTGCTCGGCGAGGTACTTGGTGACGATGGCGGCGGGGATGCCGTTGTCGTCGGAGAAATCGCCATCGACGTCAAGGCCCGGGGTGATGATGGTGGCCTTGATCGGGTCGAGCAGGTTGAAGCCCTTGGCCAGCTTGCCGAAGCCGTGCCACTTCTCGCCGGGCTTGAGCATCCAGGCTTCGCGCTCCTCGATGCCTTCCTCCGATAGATCCTTCGGCCCCCAGACCTGGAACCACCAGTCGGCGCCCCACTCCTTGTCCACCTTGCGCATGGCGCGGCGGAAATCCAGCGCCTCGGCGATGGACTCCTCGACCAGCGCGGTGCCGCCGGGCTCCTCCATCATCGCCGCGGCGACGTCGCAGGAGGCGATGATCGAGTACTGCGGGCTCGTCGAGGTGTGCATCAGGTAGGCCTCGTTGAACACGTCGCGGTCGAGCTTGTTGTTCTCGGCGTCCTGCACCAGGATTTGGGAAGCCTGCGAGAGGCCGGCCAGCAGCTTGTGCGTCGATTGCGTCGAGAACACCATCGACTCCTTGCAGCGCGGACGGTCGGCGCCGATGGCATGGTAGTCGCCGTAGAAATCATGGAAGGCGGCATGCGGCAGCCAGGCCTCGTCGAAGTGCAAGGTGTCGATCTTGCCGTCGAGCTCCTCCTTGATGTCCTCAACGTTGTAGAGGATGCCGTCATAGGTGCTCTGGGTGATGGTGAGCACCCGCGGCTTGCCCTTGACCTGGCTGGCGAAGGGGTGGGCGGCGATCTTCTTCTGGATGTTCTTCCAGCGGAACTCTTCCTTCGGGATCGGGCCGATGATGCCGTAGTTGTTGCGCGTCGGCATCAGGAACACCGGGATCGCGCCGGTCATCATGATGGCGTGGAGGATGGACTTGTGGCAGTTGCGGTCGACGATGACGATGTCGCCGGGCGCCACCGTGGAGTGCCAGACGATCTTGTTCGAGGTCGAGGTGCCGTTGGTGACGAAGAACAAATGGTCGGCATTGAAGATGCGCGCGGCATTGCGCTCGGAGGCCGCCACCGGGCCGGTGTGGTCGAGCAACTGGCCGAGTTCCTCGACCGCGTTGCAGACGTCGGCGCGCAGCATGTTCTCGCCGAAGAACTGGTGGAACATCTGGCCCACCGGGCTCTTGAGGAAGGCGACGCCGCCCGAATGGCCGGGGCAGTGCCAGGAGTAGGAGCCATCCGCCGCGTAGTGCGTCAGGGCGCGGAAGAAGGGCGGCGGCAGGCTGTCGAGGTAGGCCCGCGCCTCGCGCACCACGTGGCGGGCGATGAACTCCGGCGTGTCCTCGTACATGTGGATGAAGCCGTGCAGCTCGCGCAGGATGTCGTTGGGGATATGGCGGCTGGTGCGCGTCTCGCCGTGCAGGAAGATCGGGATGTCCGGGTTCTTGTGGCGGATTTCCTCGACGAAGGCGCGCAGGTTGAGCACGGCGGGGTCGAGTTCCGGGCCGGGTGTGAATTCCTCGTCGTCGATGGAGAGGATGAAAGCCGAGGCGCGGCTTTGCTGCTGGGCAAACGAGGTCAGGTCGCCGTAGCTGGTGACGCCCAGCACGTCCAAACCTTCCTTCTCGATGGCGTCGGCCAGGGCGCGAATGCCGAGGCCCGAAGCGTTCTCGGAGCGGAAATCCTCGTCGATGATGATGATTGGGAAATGGAAGCGCATGGAATCCGGGAAGGGAGAAGAGGGAAGGGAGAAGGGTCGGGGAGCCGGGAGCGCGGTCGGGTTCTACTCTTCCCCCTTCTCCCTTCCCCCTTCCCGCCTAGATCTTGGGCAGTGTCACGCCGACCTGCCCCTGGTACTTGCCGCCCCTGTCCTTGTAGGAGGTCTCGCAGACCTCGTCGGATTCGAAGAACAGCACCTGGGCGCAGCCTTCGCCAGCGTAGATCTTGGCCGGCAGCGGCGTGGTGTTGGAAAATTCAAGTGTCACATAGCCTTCCCATTCCGGCTCGAAGGGCGTGACGTTCACGATGATGCCGCAGCGGGCGTAGGTGCTCTTGCCGAGGCAGATGGTCAGCACGTTGCGCGGGATGCGGAAGTACTCGACGGTGCGCGCCAGGGCGAAGGAATTCGGCGGGATGATGCAGAAGTCGGCATTCACCTCGACGAAGGAATTCGGGTCGAAGTTCTTCGGATCGACAATGGTGCTGTTGATGTTGGTGAACAGCTTGAATTCGCGCGAGCAGCGAATGTCGTAGCCGTAGCTCGAGGTGCCGTAGGAGACGATCTTGTGGCCGTTGGCTTCGCGCACCTGGCCGGCCTCGAAGGGCTCGATCATCTTGTGCTGTTCCGCCATGCGGCGGATCCACTTGTCGGACTTGATGCTCATGGTTGACCCGGAGGGATTGTGACTCAAGGGGGCGCAGTATACGCCGGGACTCCCGGTCCGAGCAGCGCCGCCAGCCTGGCCACGCCCGGCCCCGGAGCGGCGCGCCGGATACCGACCAGCGGGATGCCGGCCACATGGCGCAGCAGGCTGTCCAGGGTCAGTTCGATCGGCACCGGCGAGCCCTCGCTCTCGTTGATCACGACGGCGGCAACCGGCGCGGCAACGCGCGCCAGCGCCTCCAGCGCCGTCAGCGTGTGGCTCATGCTGCCAAGATAGGAGCCGGCCACCAGCACGGCGGGCAGGCCGCTGGCGGCAATCCAGTCGCGCACCGTATGGGTCTGGTCCAGCGGCACCATGACGCCGCCCACACCCTCAACCAGCAGGGGGCGGGAGTCGGCACCGACCAGCCCTGCCGGCCCGGGGTTCACTTTCGGCGGCAGGCAACGGCGCGTAAACGCCACCAGGGCGTCGAAAGGCACCTGGCGGCGTTCCTGGGCCGCCGCCATGTCGGGCGACAAAGCCGCCGCATAGCGCCAGGGCGCGATGGCCTCCAGCACGCGGTCGTCGATGGGCTGGTCCAGCGCGGCAAGCAGTTGGCCGGCATCGCCGGACTCGGGCGCGTCGGGATCGAAGCCGGTGAGCACCGGCTTGAGCGCCGACGGGCGCAGGCCGGCGGCCCGCCAATGGCGCAGCAAGGCGCAGCAGAGCCAGGTCTTGCCGATGTCGGTGCCGGTGCCGGTGATAAAATTTGCGCCCATAGTTTCCCCGTTTCGTCGCGATTCTAGCGGCCCCGCGCCCTTCCCATGTCCGACTGGCTGACCCCGGGCCTTGCCCATCTCTGGCTGCCCTATACGCAGATGAAAACGGCGCCGACGCCGCTGCCGGTGGTCTCGGCCAAGGGGGTGCGCCTGAGGCTGGCTGACGGACGCGAACTGATCGACGGCATTTCCTCGTGGTGGACCGCCTGCCACGGCTACGCGCATCCGCACATCCGCGCCGCGGTCGAGGCCCAGCTTGCCACGCTGCCCCACGTGATGTTCGCCGGCCTCGTGCATGAGCCGGCGGCACGCCTCGCCACGCGACTCGCCAGCCTGCTGCCGGGCGACCTGGAACGCGTGTTCTTCACCGAGTCGGGCTCGGTGGCGGTGGAAGTGGCACTGAAGATGGCGATCCAGTTCTGGCGCAACAAGGGGCAGGCGGCAAAGCAGCGCATCGTCTGCTTCCGCCATGGCTACCACGGCGACACCTTCGCCACCATGGCGCTGTGCGACCCCGAGGAAGGCATGCATACCCTGTTTGCCGGCAGCATGCCGGAGCAGATCATGGCCGAGCTGCCGGCCGACGAGTCCATGCGCCGCGCCTTCGATCTGCTGCTGGAAACCCAGGCCGCGCGCGTCGCCGCCGTGATCGTCGAACCGCTGGTGCAGGGCGCCGGCGGCATGAAGATGCATGACGCGGCAACCCTGGCCTTCGTCGCCGAGGCCTGCCGGCGCCACGGGGTTCTGCTGATCGCCGACGAGATCATGACCGGCTTCGGCCGCAGCGGAAAGCTGTTCGCCTGCGGCGAGGCGAATGTCATTCCCGACATCCTCTGCCTGTCGAAGGCGCTGACCGGCGGCACCCTGCCGCTGGCCGCCACCGTGGCCCGGCGCCAGGTCTTCGAGGCTTTCCTGTCCGACGACCCCGGGGCGGCGCTGATGCACGGCCCGACCTACATGGCCAACCCGCTGGCCTGCGCCGCGGCCCATGCCTCGCTCGACCTCTTCGAGCGCGAGCCGCGCCTGGAACAGGTGGCGGCCATCGAAGCCCAGTTGCGCGCCAAGCTGGAGCCCTGCCGCGCCATCGCCGGCGTGGCCGACCTGCGCGTCAAGGGGGCCATCGGCGCCGTGGAGCTCGACGGCACCGTCGACCTCGACGCGATGCGCCGGCGCTTTCCCGAGCTGGGCGTCTGGGTCCGGCCGTTTGGCCGCATCGTGTACCTGATGCCGCCCTTCGTCATCGACTCCGCCGACCTCTCCGTGCTCACGGGCGCGGTGCGCCGCGTGCTCGCCGAGCGGGCGGCGACCCTGTAGTGGACAAGTCGCTGGACCCGCTGCTGCGCGCGGAGCTTGCCGCGCTCGATGCCGGCGCGCGCCAGCGACGCCTGCGGGCGCTGTCCTTCGCCTCCGGACAATTGCGCGACGCCGGTGGCCGGCCGCTGCTCGATGTGTCGTCCAACGATTACCTCGGCCTCAGCCAGCATCCCTTGCTCAAGGCGCGCGCCGCCGAATGGGCGCAGCGCCACGGCGCCGGCGCGCCGGCCTCGCGCCTGGTGACCGGCACGCGCGACATCACGCTGGCGGTGGAGCAACGCCTCGCCGACTTCAAGGGCCGCGAGGCGGCGCTGCTGTTCTCCAGCGGCTTTCAGGCCAATGCCACGGTGCTGCCGGCGCTGGCGCGGCTGGGGCCAGGAGTCGGCGCTGGCGATACGGCGAACACCGCGGCAAATGCGACGGCGATATTCAGTGACCAGCTCAACCACGCCAGCATCATCCACGGCGCGCGCGCGGCGCGTTGCCCGGTTCATGTTTTTCGGCACAACGACCTCGATCACCTCGATGAACTGCTTGCCGCGCATGCCGGCCGCAAGCTGGTCGTTACCGAGTCGGTGTTCAGCATGGACGGCGATCGCGCCAAGCTGCCGGCACTGGCGCAAATCGCCGAACGCCATGGCGCCCTGCTGTATGTCGACGAGGCTCATGCTACCGGCATCCTCGGCCCGCAGGGTCGCGGACTGGCCGCCGCCTGCGAGGGCATCGACGTGGTGATGGGCACGCTGGGCAAGGCCTTCGGCGCCTTCGGCGCCTACGTCGCCGGCTCGCGCGCGCTGATCGACTGGCTGGTGAATCGCTGCAGCGGCTTCATCTTCACCACCGCCCTGCCGCCGCCGGTGCTGGGCGCCGTTGACGCGGCGCTCGACCTGCTGCCGGGCATGGACGCCGAGCGCGCGCGCGTCGCCGCCAACGCGCAGCGCCTGCGCGAGGCGCTGGCGGCACGTGGGATTTCAACGCTGGAGTCGAGCACCCAGATCGTGCCGGCGGTGATCGGCGCCGAAACCGATACGCTGGCCGCCGCCGCCGCGCTCGAAGCCGCCGGCATCCTCGCCGTGGCGATCCGCCCGCCGACGGTGGCGCCCGGCAGCAGCCGCCTGCGCCTGGCGATCAACAGCGGGCTGGGCGAGGCGGAGATGGGCCGCCTGCTGGCGGCGCTCGCGGCAAGCCTGCCGCGACGCTGAGGGCCCGGGGCTTCCCGGGCCGCCAAGGTCAGGTGTTCATCACCTTGATCGACGGGAACTTGCTGGTGTGGTCCTTGGCCTTTTCGGCGATCTTCACCGCCACGCGGCGGGCGATGGTCTTGTAGATCTCGGTCGCCGGGCCGTCCGGCTCGGCTTCGACGGTCGGCTTGCCGCCGTCCATCTGTTCGCGGATCGCCATCGCCAGGGGCAGGGCGCCGAGCATCTCGACCTCGTAATCCTTGGCCATCCGGTCGCCGCCGCCGGAACCGAAGATGTGTTCGGCATGGCCGCACTTGGAGCAGATGTGGATGCTCATGTTCTCGACGATGCCCAATATCGGGATGCCGACCTTCTCGAACATCTTGAGGCCCTTGCGCGCGTCGAGCAGGGCGATGTCCTGGGGCGTTGTGACGATCACCGCGCCGGTCACCGGCACCTGCTGCGCCAGGGTGAGCTGGATGTCGCCGGTGCCGGGCGGCATGTCGATGACAAGGTAATCGACGTCGCGCCAGCGCGTCTCGGTCAGCAACTGGGTCAGCGCCTGGGTCACCATCGGGCCGCGCCAGACCATGGGCTGCTCGGGGTCGATGAGGAAGCCGATCGACATCGCCTGGATGCCATGCGCATCCATCGGCTCCAGGCTCTTGCCGTCGGCGGATTCGGGCCGCCCGGTGGGAATGCCGAGCATGGTCGGCAACGAGGGTCCGTAGATGTCGGCGTCGAGCAGGCCCACCGTGGCGCCTTCGGCGGCCAGGGCCAGGGCCAGGTTCACGGCGGTGGTCGACTTGCCGACGCCGCCCTTGCCGCTGGCCACGGCGATGATGTTCTTGACGCCGGGGATCAGCTTGACGCCCTTTTGCACGGCGTGGGTGACCACCTTGGAAAACACGTTGGCGCTGATGTTGCCGACGCCCGGCAACTTCTTGATTTCGGCGATTACCGCCGCGCGCAGCCCGTCGATCTGGCTCTTTGCCGGATAGCCGAGCTCGACGTCGAGCGCGACGTCATTGCCGTTGATCTTGATGTTCCTGACGCTGCGACCGCTGACCAGATCCTTGCCGGTGTTGGCGTCGATAACGTGGCTAAGTGCGGTCTGGATGCTTTGTTCGTTGATGGACATGGGAGCCTTTGTTGATGACGGGTATCGATGGGTTCTGAAACCAGTCGGGAATTATCGCTGCATTGCCACGCGACAATACCTGACTATTTTTATCGGAATTATAAGCCAAGGTAATCGCCGCCAGCCTGCCACCAGGAAAATTTCAGGGCCCGACCGACTCGGCAAGCGGCAAATCGATCCAGAAACTGCTGCCAAGGCCGACGATGGATTCGACGCCGATGTGGCCGCGCATGCGTTCGATGAGGCGTTTGGACATCACCAGACCAAGGCCGCCGCCCTGCACGCCGCCCTGCTCCAGACCCATGCTGGAAAACGGGGCAAACAGTTCGGCCTGGACATCGCGGGAAATTCCCGGCCCGCTATCGGTCACCACGATACGCAGAAAACCCGCGCTGCCCGGCTTGCACGAGACGGACACCCGACCCTGGGGGCGATTGAACTTGACCGCGTTGGTCAGGAGGTTGAGCACCACCTGCCGCACCAGCACCCGGTCGGCCCAGACCTTGCGCTCGGCCAACTCGCCGCAGATGTCCTCGACGACGACTTCACGGCGGACGGCCTCCGGACCGACGATGGCCAGGCACGGCGCGACAATCTGGCTCACCGGCACCGGCTCGATGCGCAACAAGGTTTCGTCGGCTTCGGCGCGGCTGACTTCGAGCAACTGATTGAGCAGATCGCCGAGGTAGTTCCCGGCGGTGACGATGCCTTGCAGGCTTTGCTGCTCGGCGGCATCCGCGGGCAATCTCACCTGCAGGTTCGTCGCTTCGCCGAGGATGGCCCCGAGCGGCGCGCGGAATTCCTGGCTCATCGAGCGCAGGAACACGGCCTTGGCGCGACTCGACTGTTCGGCGGCATGGCGCGCCTCGCGCAGGCGGACCTTGACCAGCGCCCGGTCGCGCGCCAGGAAATAGCCGGCGAGGACGACGATGGCCAGCGAGCCCAGCATGGCCGTCAGCATCAGCCCGGGCGTTTCGCCGGCGAGGAAGATGCTCGCCGGCAGCCAGCCCGTGATCGTGGCAAGGTAAAGCAGGACAAGCGCCGCGCCCAGCGCGACGCCGAACCCAATCAGCAGGCCGACATTGCCGAAGGTGCTGAGCAGCGCGATGTTGGCCAGATAGGCCGGCAGGGCCACCGAGAGGATGCCGCCGCTCATGAACGCCCAGGCGGTGACGATCGCCAGCCCGCCGACGTTGGCGACGACGAGGCCGAGGCCGATGTTGCCGGTCAGCCGGATCAGCACCGCGCCGATCAGCGGCGTGACGATGCAGGCAAGGAAGAACAGGATGAAGGCGACACCCATCCCGCCGCGCACGAACGCCACCGCCAACAGCATGATCGAGACCACCAGCGAGATGGTCAGCAAGGCCTTGGCAATACCCCGATGCCGCGTGCGCAGGCGCGCATCGTCGAGCGCGGCGGGCGGCACCAGCCAATCGAGAAGGTCCATGACGTGGGCGGGGCCAGCGGTCTGGCAGAGTTGGAGGAGGCCCATCATACGCGTGTCATGGCACGCGGTGACGCCGGGATACCACCAACATGCTTATGGGGATGCTTCGGCGGGCGGCCGTTCAGCGCAGGCCGGGAATCATGCCCTTCATGCCGCGCATCATCTTGGCCATGCCGCCCTTGGAGAACTGCTTCATCATCTTCTGCGTCTGCTCGAACTGGTTGAGCAGGCGATTCACTTCCTGCACCGGCACACCTGCGCCGGTGGCAATGCGCCGCTTGCGGCTGGCCTTGATCAGCTCCGGCTTGCCGCGCTCGGTCGGCGTCATCGAATTGATGATGCCCTCGATGCGCCGGATGGACTTGTCCTCGACCGCGCCGCCGGCCTTTTCCGCAAGCGCGCCGAACTGCGCCGGCAGCTTGTCGAGCATGGCGCCGAGACCGCCCATTTTCTTCATCTGCCCGATCTGGTCCTTGAAGTCGTTCAGGTCGAAGCCCTTGCCGGACTTCATCTTCTTGACGAATTCCTGGGCCTTTTCCTGATCGACGCCGCGCTGGGCTTCCTCGACCAGGCCGAGGATGTCGCCCATGCCGAGGATGCGGCTGGCCATGCGCTCGGGGTGGAATTCTTCCAGCCCGGCCAGCTTTTCGCCGACGCCGGCGAACTTGATCGGTTTGCCGGTGACATGGCGCACCGAGAGCGCCGCGCCGCCGCGCGAATCGCCGTCGAGCTTGGTCAGGATCACCCCGGAAAGCGGCAGCGCTTCATTGAAGGCCTTGGCCGTATTCACGGCGTCCTGGCCCAGCATGGCATCGACCACGAACAGGGTCTCGATCGGCGCCAGCAATGCATGCAGATCCTTGATCTCGGCCATCATGGCTTCGTCGATCGCCAGGCGACCGGCGGTATCGACGAATATCACGTCGTAGTAGTGCCGTTTGGCGTGGTCAAGGGCGGCGGCGGCAATGTCGGCGGGCTTTTGCCCCGGCGACGAGGGAAAGAAGTCGATGCCGGCCTGGGCCGAAACGGCCTTCAACTGCTCAATGGCCGCCGGGCGGTAGACGTCGCAACTGACCGTCAGCACCTTCTTCTTCTGCCGTTCCTTGAGCCACTTGCCGAGCTTGGCGGTGGTGGTGGTCTTGCCCGCGCCCTGCAGGCCGGACATCAGGATCACCGCCGGCGGCTGCGTCGCCAGGTTCAAGCCCGCGCTGGAGCCGCCCATCAGCTCGGTCAATTCGCGATGCACCACGCCGACCAGGGCCTGGCCCGGCGTCAGCGAGCCGATCACTTCCTGGCCGAGCGCCTTTTCCTTGACCTTGGCGATGAAGTCCTTGACCACCGGCAGCGCGACGTCGGCTTCGAGCAGCGCCATGCGCACTTCGCGCAGCATCTCGCCGATGTTTTCTTCGGTCAGGCGGGCCTGTCCGCGCAGGTTCTTGACGACGCGGCCAAGGCGTTGGGTAAGGTTGTCGAGCATCGCTGGAGTGGAGGGAAACCGTGGAAATGAGTCGGAGGCCTTGGTGTAGACTTGGCCGATGCCCGCAATCTTAATGCATCTGCTCGCGGCGGCCCTGTATGCCGGCCTGGCAATCCACCTCTGGCGCACGCGCTGGCGCGGTCCCGTGCTCGACCAGCCGGCGGGCGGCCTCACGCTCGGGGAACGGGGCCTCCTGCTGATCGCGCTGGTGGCCCATGGTGTCAGCCTGCGCATGGAAATCTTCGACGGCGACAGCATGCGCTTCAACTTCGCCATCGCCATCTCGGTCATGCTCTGGCTGGCCATCGCCTTCTACTGGATCGAGAGCTTCTACGCCCGCATGGAGGGCCTGCAGGTGATCGGCCTGCCGGCGGCGGCGGCCTCGGCGCTGTTGCCCGTGGTGTTTTCCAGCGCCCACGTGCTGTCCAACGCCGGGTCACCCGCGTTCCGCCTGCATTTCCTGATGGCCATGCTCGCCTACAGCCTGTTCACCCTCGCCGCGCTGCATGCCCTGCTGATGGCGACGGCGGAAAAGAGCCTGCACCGCGGGCGAATTTCCCCCCTGCTCGCCGGCCTGCCGCCCCTGCTCACCATGGAGGCACTGCTGTTCCGCCTGATCCACGTCGCCTTCATCCTGCTGACCTTGACCCTGATCAGCGGCGTGTTCTTTTCCGAATCCCTGTTTGGCAAGGCCCTGAGCTTCAACCACAAGACCCTGTTCGCCTTCCTTTCCTGGCTGATCTTCGCCGCGCTGCTCGCCGGTCGCCACCTGCGTGGCTGGCGCGGCAGGCTGGCCCTGCGCTGGACGATCGCGGGTTTCGTCGCCCTGCTGCTCGCCTATGTGGGCAGCCGCTTCGTGCTTGAGGTCATACTCGGGCGCTGATGAATGACATACCCCTAAGCGCGCAGTTCGCCGCTCTGGCGGTGCTGCTGGCGTGTTCCGCCTTCTTCTCGATCACCGAAACCGCGATGATGGCGTCAAACCGCCATCGCCTGCGCCACATGGCCGGCCAGGGTGATCGGGGGGCGCAACTGGCGCTCGACCTGCTGGCGCGCACCGACAAGATGCTCGGCGTGATCCTGCTTGGCAACAACCTGATCAATGCCGCCGCGGCAACCCTGGTCTCGGTAATCACCATCGAGCTGTTCGGCGAAGAGAAATGGGCGCTCTCGGTCGGCACGCTGCTGGTCACCTTCGCCATTCTGGTATTCGCCGAAATCACGCCGAAGGTGATCGGCGCGGCGCATGCCGACCGACTGGCGCGACTGCTCGCCTACCTGATCTGGCCGTTGCTGCGGGCCGCCTATCCCGTGGTCTGGTTCGTCAACCTTTTTGTCGAGGCGCTGCTCTGGCTGTTGCGCCTGAAGCCGGACGCCAGCAACGAGAATTCCCGCCTCAGCATCGAGGAACTGCGTTCGCTGGTGCTGGAATCCGGCAATTTCATTCCCCAGCAGCACCGCGACATCCTGCTCAACCTCTTCGAACTCGAGCAATTGACCGTGGCCGACATCATGACGCCGCGCGGCGAGATCGAAGCCATCGACATCACCGCGCCGCTGGAGGACATCAAGCAGCAACTGGCCACCAGCTTCCACACCCGGGTGGCGGTGTACCAGAACGACCCGGCCAACATCATCGGCATCGTGCACCAGCGCCGGCTCCTGGCCGAAGCCTTTGCCGGCGGAATCAACCATGAACTGCTGCGCGAACGGATGTCCGAGCCCTATTTCATCCCCGCCGCGACGCCGATCTACACACAGTTGCAGTTCTTCCGCGAAAATCGCCAGCGCCTCGGCCTGGTGGTCGACGAATACGGCGAAATCGACGGCCTCGTTACGCTCGAGGACATCATCGAGGAACTGGTGGGGAAATTCACCACGCGCCAATCCGATGTGGGCAGCTTCATCCACTGGAACGAGGCCGGCACGGTGCTGGTTGATGGGGTCGTGACCCTGCGGGAGCTCAACCGCATGCTGCAACTCGACTTTCCGCTCGACGGTCCGCGAACCTTGAATGGCCTGATCCTGGAACACCTGAGGGACATTCCCGAGGTGGGCCTGGGTCTGCGTATCGGCGACGTGGCGATGGAGATCGTGCAAACACAAGACCGAAAAATCAAGATGGTGCGCCTTCACCGGCCCGACGGAGAGTGATACTCTCGGCATAGTCGGAGCCCGGAAAGCCCTGATCGGATGTGCTGCACCTGCAATCCGGGCTTTTTTCACACGTTGATCTTCAAGTCCACGGCTAAAATCGGCGCAGGTGCACTCAGGAGGGGCGGATGGCCACAGCAGGCAAGGCAAACGCGAAGGAAGGCCCGAAGGAGATCAACTTCTCCTGGGAGGGAAAGAACAAGGCCGGCAAGGTCGTTCGTGGCGAATTACGTGCCGCGAGCGAGTCCGTCGCCAATGCGGCCTTGCGCCGCCAGGGCATCAACGTCACCAAACTCAAGAAGCAAAAGGGTTCCTCCGGAAAAGTTTCCGAAAAGGACATCACCCTCTTTTCCCGGCAGTTGGCGACCATGGTCAAATCCGGTGTGCCGTTGCTGTCATCCTTCGACATCGTCGGCAAGGGTGCGAGCAATCCGGCGCTGGCCAAACTGCTGTTCGACATCAAGGCCGATGTCGAAACCGGCTCCAACCTAGCCACGGCGTTTCGCAAGTACCCCTTGTATTTCGACGCACTGTTCTGCAACCTGGTCGAAGCCGGTGAGCAGGCCGGTATTCTTGACAGCCTGCTCGATCGCCTGGCGACCTACAAGGAAAAGACCCAGGCCATCAAGTCCAAGATCAAGGGCGCCCTGTTTTATCCGGTGTCCATCATCGTCGTGGCCTTCGTCATCACCGCCGTGATCATGATTTTCGTGATTCCGGCCTTCAAGGGCGTGTTCGCCAGCTTTGGTGGTGAACTGCCGGCGCCGACCATGATCGTGATCGCCATTTCCGACTATTTCACCGCCAACTGGTACTTCATTTTTGGCGGCATTTACGCCGCATTTTACGGATTCGTCCAGACCTTCAGGCGCTCGCGCGCGCTGCAGATTTCGATCGACAAGTATTCCCTGAAGCTGCCGGTGTTCGGCGATCTGCTGGTCAAGTCGGCGATCGCCCGCTGGACGCGTACGTTGTCGACAATGTTTGCCGCCGGCGTACCCCTGGTCGATGCCCTCGAATCCGTGGGCGGCGCTGCCGGGAACTATGTCTATGAGCAAGGCACCCTGGCGATAAGAAACGAAGTTTCGACCGGTTCCAACCTGACGTCTTCGATGGAGGCCTCGGGGCTCTTCCCGACCATGGTGACGCAGATGGTCGCCATCGGCGAGGAATCCGGACAGCTCGACAGCATGCTGGGCAAGACGGCGGACTTCTACGAAGCCGAAGTCGATGATGCCGTGGAAGCGCTGTCCAGCCTGATGGAGCCCATGATCATGGTCTTCCTCGGCGGCCTGATCGGCGGATTGGTGGTGGCGATGTACTTGCCGATCTTCAAAATGGGTTCGGTCGTCGGCTAAGCCCTCGAATGTTCGCCCTGTTCGCCGACCCGACGGCGTTCGCCCTCGTCGCCGGCTTGTTTGGGCTGATGGTCGGCAGCTTTCTCAATGTGGTGATCCATCGCCTGCCGATCATGATGGAACGCGACTGGGCCGCCCAATGCGCCGAACTGCGTGGCGAAACCCATGCCCCCGGCGAACCGCTGTCGCTCGCCCGCCCCCGTTCCCGCTGCCCCAAATGCGGGCATGCCATTTCCGCCGTGGAGAACATTCCGGTCCTCAGTTGGCTGATGCTTGGCGGAAAATGCAGGGGCTGCAAGGCCCAGATTTCCTTCCGCTATCCCCTGACAGAGGGCCTGACCGGCCTGGTTTTCGCCTACTCGGCGTGGCATTTCGGGTTTGGCGCCACCGCTTTGGGCGCACTGGTGCTCGCGGCGGCGCTGATCGCCTTGACCGGTATCGACTTCGACACCCAACTGCTGCCCGACGACATCACGCTGCCCTTGCTCTGGATCGGCCTGGCTTTCAACTACTTTAATAAATTCACTGACTTGCATGGCGCTGTCGTAGGCGCCATGCTGGGCTACCTGGCGCTCTGGACAGTCTATTGGGGGTTCAAGCTGGCGACCGGGAAGGAAGGCATGGGATATGGCGACTTCAAGCTGCTGGCCGCGCTTGGCGCCTGGTTCGGCTGGCAGATGCTGCCGCTGATCATCCTGCTGTCCTCGCTGGTCGGAGCCGTAGTGGGAATCTCATTGATGGTCTTTGCGCGGCATGGGAGAAATGTTCCGATTCCCTTCGGACCCTATCTTGCCGCAGCGGGCCTGATTGCCTTGTTTTGGGGCAAGCCGCTGACCCAGGCATTCATGGGCGTCGGAATTTAGGATCGGTTGCCGCTCAAGGCAAGGGCTTGGCGTGCCGTTATCTGGTTTGCCGGTCAGTTTGGCCGGATGCGTTCCGGCAGTAAGAAAGAACCTCCCAAATGCCCCCCCAGATTCCCCGCTTCATCGCACAACGCCGCTGGTGGTATATCCCCTTGCTGGCATGGGGGGCATTGGTCGGCGTTTCTCTCCACGGTCACCTTGGTGACCTGACCCGGCAGTCACTCGAAGTGGCCGCGGAAGGCGCCCGTAACATGTTCCGCATGGTCGTGCTGACTCGTGCCTGGAATGCCCAACACGGCGGCCTATATGTGCCGATCAGCGACAAAGTCCGGCCAAATCCCTATCTGGATCACCCGAGGCGGGAAATCGTCACGACCGACGGCCAGCAACTGACCCTGATCAATCCGGCGTTCATGACTCGCCTGATCGCGGAACTGGCGCAAACGCAGAGCGATACCGCCTTTCACATTACCAGCCTGAATCCGATTCGCCCCGCCAATGCTCCGGACGCATGGGAACGCAAAGCACTGGCCAGCTTCGAGGCCGGCATCGCGGAACAGTTGGAGGTGGTCGACAGCGCGGGCGCGGCGGACCCGGCTTCGCGCCGCTTGCGCTACATGGCGCCGCTACTCGTGACCCAATCCTGCATGCCCTGCCACGAAAAGCAGGGTTACAAGATCGGCGACGTGAGGGGCGGCATCGGCGTCAGCCTTCCGTTTCAACCGGTCGAAGCCGCAACCCTGCCGGCGCGACGCCAGTCCATTGCCACCCACCTGGTGGTTTTCCTGTTGGTTTCCGCTCTCGGCGGCTTCCTTCTTGAAATGCTGCGTCGCCGCTGGACAAACCTCGTCGAAACGATTGCCGCCCTCGAAGCCACGCGGCAAAACCTGGAACGGTCCAACGCGGCCCTGGAGGAGGCCCGGGTTGCCGCCGATGCCGCAAACGTGGCCAAAAGCGCCTTCCTCGCCAACATGAGCCACGAAATCCGCACGCCGATGAACGCCATCATCGGCATGTCGCACCTGACGCTGAAGACCACGTTGACTCCAGGGCAGCGCAACTACCTGCAAAAGATTCTCGGCGCGGGCCAGCACCTGCTCGGCGTGATCAACGACATCCTCGACTTTTCCAAGATCGAGGCCGGCAAGCTCGTCATCGAAAAACACGAGTTCGATCTCGACGAGTTGTTCGACACCGTTGCCAGTCAGTTGGGTGAGAAAGTCGCGAGCAAGGAACTGGAACTGGTGATCGACATCGACCCCGATGTTCCGCGGTCCCTGGTCGGCGACTCCCTCCGACTGGGGCAGATATTGCTGAATCTCGGCAGCAATGCCGTCAAGTTCACCGATCAGGGAGAAATCGACATCATCGTGCGCGGCCGGGAAGCCGGGGCAGGCGAAATCACCCTCGAATTCGCCGTGCGCGATACCGGCATCGGCTTGAGCAAGGAGGAACGGGCGCGCCTGTTCAACAGCTTCGAGCAGGCCGACAATTCAATTACCCGCAAATATGGCGGCACCGGCCTCGGCCTGGCGATCTCGAAGCGCATGACGGAAATGATGGGCGGCCGGATCGATGTCGTCAGTGAACCCGGCGTGGGCTCGACCTTTTCCTTTACCGCCAGGCTGGCTCTCGGCGCCGAACAGGCCAGGCACCGCCTGCCGATGCCCGATCTGCGCGGACGCCGCATCCTGGTGGTGGACGACAACGAGAATGCGCGCGAGGTCGTTGGCAACCTGTTGCGCTCCATGACCTTCCGGGTCGGCGTGGTGGCGTCCGGGCCGGAAGCCCTGCGCGAAATCGCTGTCGCGGCGGCGAGCGGTGACGATTTCGAAGTCATCGTCCTCGACTGGCACATGCCGGAACTCGACGGCATCGCCACCGCGCGGGCCATCGCCCGACTCGGCCTGGCGCGAATGCCCCTGATGATCATGATCACGGCCTATGGCCGCGACGACCTGGCAGAGATGGCCCGTGAGGCCGGAATCGCCGACGTGGTCTCGAAACCGGTGACGGCATCCAGCCTGTTTGATTCGCTGATCCAGGCCATGGGCAACGCCCCATGCGAGACTCCGCCGCTCCCCGCAACCACCCCGGCAGCGGGCGGAACATGGTCCGCGATTGCCGGTGCCCGCGTCCTGGTGGTCGAAGACAACGAGTTGAACCAGGAAGTTGCACGCGACTTGCTGCTGGACAGCGGGCTTCGGGTCGACATCGCCGAAAACGGAATGGCGGCGCTGCAAAGGCTCGCCACCGACCGCTACGACCTGGTGCTGATGGACGTCCAGATGCCGGTGATGGATGGCATTGCCGCCACCATCGAAATTCGCAAGCTGCCCCACCTGGCCAGGCTGCCAATCGTCGCGATGACCGCGAACGCGATGAGCAAGGACCGGGACGCCTGCCTGCAGGCAGGCATGAACGACCACCTGGCGAAACCGATCGACCCCGATCACCTCTATGCGACCCTGGAACGCTGGCTCAAACCCACGCAGTCGGGAGAGCGCCGCCCGGCGGGACAGGGTTCCGCGGACGAAACCGCACAGGCCTGCATGGTTCCGCTGCGCGAGGTACCGGGGCTGGACGTCGCCGCCGGCCTGCGCCTGGCGCGAGGACGCGAAAAGTTGTACCTGTCCCTGCTAAGACGCTACATCGACAACCAGCGCGACTTTCCGGCCTTTCTCGAAGCGGCGATCCTGGCGGCCGATTGGCAATCCGCCGTGCGCCTGGCTCACACCCTCAAGGGCCTGTCGGGTCAGATCGGCGCACAAACCCTGCGGGCCATGGCGGAGTTGCTCGAAATGGCGCTGAAAGAGCGCGAATCGATGAATGTCATCGATTCGCTGCGGGGGCAGATTGCCGATCTGCTCGGTCACTTGATCGCGGCAATCGAGGCCAGTCTTCCGGAATCGATCACGGTTCCCGCCGCTCGCGAGATCGACATTCAGCAATTTCGTGAAGTCTGCGCCAACCTGGTACCGCAGCTCGAATCCGGAGCATTCAGCGCGGGGCATGTGCTTGAGGCCCATGAAGCGCTCCTGCGCGCCGGACTTGGCTCGTCCTTTGAAGCGATCAAGGCGGCAATTCACGAATTCGACTACGAGGCCGCGCTACGCGAATTGAACAAAGCGATTGCCGCGCGCAAGCAATCCCCGCCACGCCCTTGAGGGCACCAATCTCGCCACGGAATCGGCGATTGGAGGGCGCGCATACCATGGCGAGGGATGGCCATCGGCTATAATTTCACCCTTTGCCAGATTTCCGGAGACTGCCATGCCGATCTACGCTTATCGCTGCACCGAATGCGGCTTTGAGAAGGATGTCATGCGGAAAGTCAGCGACCCTTTGCTGACCACCTGCCCCGAATGCAAGACCGAGAACTTCAGCAAGCAGCTTACCGCCCCCGGGTTCCAGCTCAAGGGCAGCGGCTGGTACGCCACCGACTTCAAGGGCGGCGGCTGCAAGACAGAAAGCAAGAGCGACAACCCACCGCCCTGCCAGGGCGGCACGGGTAGCTGCGCCGCCAACCCCTGACCTTGGCCGCACTGAAAAAATACTTCATCACGGGACTCCTGATCTGGGTCCCGCTGGCGATCACCTTCTGGGTGTTGTCGCTGATCGTCCGCACCATGGACCAATCGCTGCTGCTGCTGCCGCAGGCCATCCATCCCGAGCATGTGCTGGGAATCTACATTCCCGGCATCGGCGCCCTGCTGACGCTCCTGGTGGTGTTTCTTACCGGCATCATCGCCGCGAACATCGTCGGGCAGAAGCTGGTCCGGTTCTGGGAAAGCGCCCTGGCGCGGATTCCCGTCGTCAAGTCGATCTATTACAGTGTCAAACAGGTCAGCGACACGCTCTTCTCAAGCAGCGGCGTCGCCTTTCGCAAGGTATTGCTGGTCCGCTATCCGCACCCCGAGGCGTGGTCGGTCGCGTTCCAGACCGGACACCCCGCCCGTGACGTGGCGGACATGCTTCCCGACGAGCACGTCGGCGTCTTCATTCCGACCACGCCCAGCCCGGTCAACGGCTTTTTCTTCTTCGTCAGGCGCAGGGATGTCATCGAACTCGACATGAACGTCGATGAAGCCCTCAAGTACATCGTTTCCATGGGCGTCGTCGCCCCGCCCATGAGAAATCCCGCAGGGCGAGCACAAAACCAGTAAGGCCCCCGCGAAGGGCAAACAACCATCCGGAACTCCTATGCGTACTCACTACTGCGGCGAGGTGAATGCCTCCCATGTCGACCAGATCGTCACCCTTTGCGGCTGGAGCCATCGTCGTCGCGACCACGGCGGCGTGATCTTCATCGACCTGCGTGACCGCGAGGGCCTGGCCCAGGTGGTCTGTGATCCGGATCGTCCGGAAATGTTCAAGGTGGCCGAGGACGTGCGCAATGAATACGTGCTGAAGGTTACCGGCAAGGTGCGCCGCCGTCCCGCCGGCACCGAAAACGCCAACCTGGCCTCTGGCGAAATCGAGATCCTCTGCCATGAACTGGAAGTGCTCAACGCCGCCGTGACGCCGCCCTTCCAGCTCGACGAGGACAACCTCTCCGAGAACGTGCGCCTGACCCATCGCGTGATCGACCTGCGCCGGCCGCAGATGCAGAAGAACCTGATGCTGCGCTACAAGGTGGCGATGGCCTTCCGCCGCTTCCTCGACGACAAGGGCTTCATTGACATCGAAACGCCGATGCTGACCAAGAGCACGCCGGAAGGCGCTCGCGACTACCTGGTGCCCTCGCGCGTCCATCCGGGGCAGTTCTTCGCCCTGCCGCAGTCGCCGCAACTCTTCAAGCAGTTGCTGATGGTGGCCGGCTTCGACCGCTACTACCAGATCACCAAGTGCTTCCGCGACGAGGACCTGCGCGCCGACCGCCAGCCGGAATTCACCCAGGTCGATATCGAGACCTCCTTCCTCACCGAAGAGCAGATCACCTCGCTGATGGAGGAAATGATCCGCAGCGTGTTCAATACCGCGCTGGGCGTCGATCTGCCCAATCCCTTCCCGCGCATGACATACGCCGAGGCCATGGGCCGCTACGGCTCGGACAAGCCCGACCTGCGCGTAACGCTGGAACTGACCGAGATCACCGATGCCGTAGCCGATGTCGCCTTCAAGGTGTTCAGCGGTCCGGCCACGTCCGGCGGACGTGTCGCCGCGCTGCGCATCCCCGGTGGCGCCACCCTGACCCGCGGCGAGATCGATGGCTATACGGAGTTCGTCAAGATCTATGGCGCCCGTGGCCTGGCCTACATCAAGGTCAACGATGTATCGAAGTTGAACGAGGAAGGCCTGCAGTCGCCCATCGTCAAGAACCTGCACGAGGCCGCGCTGAAGACCATCATCGCGCGCACCGGCGCCCAGTCCGGCGACCTGATCTTCTTCGGCGCCGACAAGACCAAGGTGGTCAATGATGCGCTGGGGGCACTGCGCAGCAAGATCGGCCACGAAAAGGGCTACGTCAACGGCAAGGCCTGGGAGCCGCTGTGGGTGGTCGATTTCCCTATGTTCGAATACGACGAGGAAAACAAGCGCTGGTCGGCCTGCCACCATCCCTTCACCAGCCCCAAGGACGGCCACGAGGTCCTGATGGCCACCGATCCCGGCAAGTGCCTGGCCAAGGCCTACGACCTGGCGCTGAACGGCTGGGAGATGGGCGGCGGCTCGGTGCGTATCCATCGTGCCGAGGTGCAGGAAAAGGTCTTCCAGGCCCTTGGCATCGGCCCCGACGAACAGCAGGCCAAGTTCGGCTTCCTGCTCGACGCCCTCAAGTACGGCGCTCCGCCGCACGGCGGCCTGGCCTTCGGGCTCGATCGCATCGTCACCATGATGGCCGGCGCCGAATCCATCCGTGACGTGATCGCCTTCCCCAAGACCCAGCGCGCGCAGTGTCTGCTGACCGATGCGCCTTCGGATGTCGATGAAAAGCAGTTGCGCGAACTGCACATCCGCCTGCGGCAGAAGGTCGAGACCCAGGTCGAGGTGGGGAAGGGCTGAAGCAGATGCGCCGCCTGCTGATCGCCTTGCTTGGCGCGACGCTGTTCGGCGGCGCCCAGGCTCGTGACCTAAGCGGCATATCCCCTTCCCGGCTCCCCGCCGAAGCGCGGGAAACCTTGCGCCTGATCGATGCCGGCGGCCCCTTTCCCTACCGCCGTGACGGCATCGTCTTCCAGAACCGCGAAGCTCGCCTGCCCGACCAGCCTCGGGGTTACTACCGCGAATTTACCGTGCCCACGCCGGGCAGCCGCGATCGCGGCGCGCGGCGCATCGTCGCCGGCGGATCACCGCCCGTGGTCTTTTATTACACGCCCGACCACTACCGTAGCTTCCAAAAGGTCACGCGATGACGGTTTCCCACTACCAAGCCCTGTTTGCCGATGCCGCCGCCGCGGGCGTGCATCACCTGCCGCACGGCCCGATAGACGATTTGCTCGCCGGCGCCCAGGCGGCGGACTGCCTGATATTGCGCGTCGACCTCGCCCCCGCGCGCGGCAAGGAGCAGATGCTGACGGCCATCGGCAAGTCGCTGCGCTTCCCGGAATGGTTCGGCCACAACTGGGATGCGCTTGCCGACTGCCTGCTCGACATGGGCTGGTTGCCGGCGCCGGGCTACGTCATCATCCTCGATCATTGCGACGGCATACATGGCCGCGCCGAAGAGGACTTCGTCAAGCTGATGCGCGTGTTCCAGGACGCCGCCGAAACCTGGCGCGAGGATGGCGTGCCCTTCTGGTGCCTGGTGGACATGCAGGCCGATGGCATCGCCTGGCTGCCGACCGTGGTGCAGCCCGGTTAGAAAGGTCGTGGAGTACAAGGCTCCAGTCTCGGTGCTGGTCGTGATCCACACCCCGTCGCTTGAGGTCCTGCTTCTGGAACGCGCCCTTCACCCGGGCTATTGGCAGTCGGTCACCGGCAGCCAGGAAATGGGCGAATGCCTTCGCGACACCGCCTGCCGGGAAGTCCGTGAAGAAACCGGCATCGAGACGGCAGCAGCGAGCCTGGTCGACTGGAAGCAAAGCAACCGCTTCGAGATATTTGCCGAATGGCGGCATCGCTATGCCCCCGGCGTGACCCACAATACCGAACACGTGTTCAGCCTCTGCGTCGCCGCGCCGACTCCGGTGCGCCTTGCGCCCGAAGAGCATCTCGCCGCGCGCTGGCTGCCCTGGCGCGCCGCCGCCGCGGCCTGCTTTTCCTGGACCAACCGCGACGCCATTTTCGCCTTGCCGCTGCGCGTTTCGCCGCGCGCTCAATAGGCCAGGCTGAGCCCCACGAAAGCCGCCGCCCGATCCGGCAGCAGGCCAAAGGCGGAATCGCCGGGACCGCCATGGCGCCGCAGGCCCGCGTCGACGCGCAGCCGCTCGCCCTGCCAGGCCACCGCCGCCGTCACGATCCGTCCGCCATCATCCAGCGAGCCAAGCAGGTCCAGCGAGGCCGACCAGCCGCTGGCCGAATCGCTCCAGGCCAGGCGCGCCAGGGCGCCGCGCCGCGCCAGGTTGCCCTGGTCGAAGATCCGCAGCGACGCCGCCGTGGCGCCGGCCACGGCGGCTGCCGGTACGCCGGGCAAACCCAGCAGCGCCGCGCGCTGCCGGGCCTGACGCCGCAGGCGCTGCCAATCCGCGGCAGCGGGCGCCGTGCCATCCCACCAGACTTCGCCAAGCATGGAATAGCCATCGGCCGTGGTCCAGGTGCCGCCAATCAGCGCCTTGCGCGGGTTGGCGATCCCTTCGGTAAGTAACGCGGCGTCCGCATTCAGCAATTGCGCGGTGCCGGCCCCGTCCGCCGCAGGCACTCGCCGCTCGCCACGCGTCTGTTGCAGCAGCGAGGCGTGCAGTTCCAGCGCCTCGCCGGGTACCGCGGAAACGGCGCCGCCAAACTCCATGCCCAGGCGCCCCGAGTGCCTGAGCACGCCGTGCAGGTCGGCGCTACCTTCCCGGCGATACAGCCTCAGCGCGATCGAGCCGTCATCACGCGCCTCGCCGCGCCGACCGTGGCCCGGATTGGCAAGCACCAGTGACCACGCACCCTGGCTGGAGAAGTTGTCCCAGCTCAGCATCGGGATGCCCTCCAGCGGCGGCGGTGCCAATTGCAGCCGGCTCTCCCGCTGCAGCACGTCGATCGGGCGGAAGCCGTAGGCCACGTCGCCGGAAAGCTGCTTCTTGCCGACGGAAATGCGCTCGCCGCCGATGACGAGGTCGGCGTAGGCCTCGTGGGCGAGGAAACGACCGGTTGGCTTGCTCCCTTCCTGGCCCGACTCCGTCGCGGTCAGCAACAGCGAGACCGGCCCGGCGCGGCCGCGCAACTCCTGTTCGATGCGATAACGGTCACGCCCGAAGCCGGTCAGGGGCAAGCCGGCGGCAAAGGGGCTGTCGCGCTTCGCCTCGCGCCCCTCGGCGACCACGCGCGTCGTCCAGCCGAACTCGGCAGGCATATCGTCCGCCGCCATGGCGGACCAGGACGCCCCGCCTGCCAGCAGCGCCGCTACGGAACCCAGGAGTCGGCGCTGACGGTACGGCAATCCGGGCAGCGAAAGCCTCATTGCGTCAGGTCCGCGCGCACCAGGAAGGCCGGGTTGAAGTAGTCGTCGGAAAGTGTCTTGCCGGTGCGCGACAGGTAGTGCACTTCGGTCGAACGCTCCTTTTGAAGGTGATCAATCAGGGTCATCACCGTCACCTGGCGGCGACCGTCGATCTCACCCATACTAAAGCGCGCCAGCTTGGCCAGCTTGTCGGAGGCCACGTACAACTCGGCCTGCACCGGGTGCCGATCCTTCTTCGCCAGGTAGAGCACGATGCGCGGATAGCTGACGCCCTTGCGCTGGCCGAGCAGGTCGAGCTTGAGGCAGGGCAGGCCGTCGATGACGTCCTCGCCGCTCACGGCGCCGTCATAGTCGTCGCTCCAGGTCATGGTCGCGATGTCGCCGGTCGAGGCCTCGCCCAGCAGTTTCTGCATCGCCGTGATGCGCAGCGGGCGCTGGCTGGAAGGCATCATCAGCCAGTAGTCGTCGCCCAGCATCAGCATCTTCTGGCCGCGCTCGCTGGCGGTACGGAACAGCACCAGCGAGCGACGGCCCGGCTTGAGATAGACGGCATACAGCCGCGTCTTGTCCAGCGCGTCGCCCTTGAACGAGCGCACCTCGGTTTCGACGCGCCCGGAGGCGATGGCCAGGCGGAAATCATCAGCCTGTTTCAGCAGCGCCTTGACCTTGCCCTCGTCGGCAGCCATTGCGCCGAGGCTTAAGGAAAGCAGTGCCAGCATTGCGATTCGATCAAACATGGGCCAATGCCTCCGTGACGGGTTTGTTGGCGGCGCGGCGGCTGACCAGCCAGGCCGCGCCGGCGGCCAGGGCGATCACCATCAGGGTGACGGCGCCATACAGTGTGGGTGAAAAGCTGAGCAACAGCGGATAGCCGACCGAACGTCCCGGCGGCGGCGGCATCTCGGCTCCCGCAAACAGCAGCGCCACCGTGGCCGCGCCGGCCAGCAGCATGCCGGCCACGGCACCGGCAGCGCCAATCGCCATGCCTTCGAAAACGAAGTTGCGCACGATCTCGCCGGGCAGGGTGCCGATGGCGCGCAAGGTGCCGATCTCGCGGGTGCGCTCGACCACCGCCATGCCCAGCGTATTGACCATGGCGAAGAGCACGATGCAGATCATGATCACGCCGAGGATGCCGAAAATGCGGTTGTAGAGTGCCCGCACCGCCTGGTAGAACACCGCGAGGTCGCGCCAGGTCTTCACCGTCAGCCCTGGCTGCGATTCGCGGACGCGGCCCGCGACAAGCTCGGTGTCGGCGGTTTCCTTGAGGTAGATCGAAAGCGTGCCGACCTTGTCGCTGAGCAAAAGCTTTTGTACCGAGGCCAGGTCGGCCAGTACCAGGCGCTTGTCGATTTCCGGCACACCGACGCTGGCAATTCCGCTGACGATGACATCCACCGCGTTCAGGTTGCCCTCGGTGGTCGTCGCCAGCAAGGTCAGCAAGGTGCCGACCTTGGCCTTCATCAACCTGGCCAGTTCGTTGCCGATCACCACCTCCGGGGCCGGCGCCTTGCTCGCCGGCGGCTGCCCGGCAAGAAAGCTCATCTGCGGCCCGCGCAGGCGGAAATCGATCTCCGGAACCACGCCACTGCCGACAAACACCGCCGACTTGTCGCCGTTCGAGATCAGGCCGGAGAACTGCACCCGCGGCGCCACGGCGCGTACCCCGGGCAACGCGGCGAACCGCGCCGCCAGCGCCGTCGCATCGGCCAGGCCGTGCTGCAGCGGCACGTCCTCGTCACCCTCGAAACCACGGGCGTGGGCGACCACGACGTGGCCCGTGTCGCGCGCCGTCATTTCCTCCAGCGACTCATAGGTAAACAATGCAAAGCCGCCGCTCGCCAGCACGGCGGCGCTGCCGAAGGCGGTGATCAGCATGGCGGTAAGCGACCGCCGGCGGTTGCGCATGACATTCTTCCAGGCAAAGATCAGCCATTTCATTGCAGTTCTCCGTCGATCAGGTGCAGCACGCGATCACAGTGCGAGCTCATCCGCTCGTCATGGGTGGCGACCACCACCGAGGCACTTCGTTCGCGCGCCAGTTCGTGCAACAAGTCCACGATCTGTCGCGCCGTCGCCGAATCGAGGTTCGCCGTCGGCTCGTCGGCGATCACCAGCGCCGGCGCCTTGATCAGGGCACGCGCGATCGCCACGCGCTGGCGCTGGCCGCCGGACAGGGCATCCGGCAGGCGCCGGGCCAGCGCATCAAGCCCGACCCGATGCAGGGCCTCGGCAACGCGGCGCCGACGTTCCTCCAGGGCCACCCCAAGCAGCAGCAAGGGATACTCGACGTTGTCGTACGCCGTCATCACCGGCACCAGGTTGAAGCCCTGGAAAATGAAACCGACCTTTTCCCGGCGCAACTGCGTGAGGCGGATTTCGTCCAGACCATCCAGGACCTTGCCGCAGAGTTCGCGGCTGCCGGCATCCGGCGTGTCGATCAGGCCGCAGAGGTTCAACAGCGTGCTCTTGCCGCTGCCCGAGGGCCCCGTCAGCGCCACCATTTCCCCGGCCGCCACCGCGAGGCTGACGCCTTTCAGCGCCTCGACGCTGGACTCGCCGACCCGGTAGCTCTTGCGCAGGCCGCCGAGGCTGACGGTAGCTTGTGCCATGCTCACTTTTCAGCCTCCTTGAGTTGCGTCTCGAGCGCCCCCAGCTCCGCGCGGAAGGCTTCGGGCGTGCTCGCCAGCAAGGGGTTGCGACGTAGTTCGGCGAGCAGGCTCTTGCCGGCCGAGCGCCGGTGGAACAAACCGTCGGGAACGGCGACGAAGGTGGCCGCCGCGACCAGTCGGATGGTCAAAGCCAGCGGTACCCCCTGCACCAGCGCGCGGTCATGCTCTGGGCGCAGGCTTGCCAATGCCTGGTCGATCTGGTCCAGGCCCTGATCGGTGAATTTCATCTTGTTCCATGGCATCCATGCCGCCTTGCCCTTGAGGGCCTGCGCACTGCCGAGGTAGGCGGCGTAGAGCGGCTGGTGCAGTGGGCTGGCCGGCACGGTCTGAAACGCGGCAATCGCCGCCTCGATCTGGCCGCTATCCCCCTGGCGGGCGCGGTTGAACTGAGCCAGCGCGGCGGTGAAGGCGGCATCGGTAGAGGCTTGCGCAAACACGACCGGGCTCAGCAGCAGGATGGCGACGAACAGGGCCTTGGCCCGGGATAGCAGGACTTTCATTTCGGACTCCGTGGGGTGGGAATGGAGCGATGCTAGGAGTCCGTCCGACGCGCGTCAGCCGCGATACGACGAAATGCCGGAAGCGGGGCGCGAACCGCCGCCGGTGGCGACCGAAGGAAGGACCGTCGGCCGGGCAGTGGGCGGGCACTTGAAAAGCGCTTCGCCGCACCTACATTCCAGTCAAGGGACTTCCACTCCGGTCGAAGTCACACATTGAATGAAAGGAGATTGAAATGAACGGCTTGATTCGACGCGATCCACTCGATGATTTGTTCCGCGGCTTCTTCGTCCGTCCGGTCGAACTCGACAGCCCGGCCGATGCCCCGGCGGTCAAGATCGATGTCAAGGAACAGGAAGGCGGCTATCTGGTGCATGCCGAGATTCCCGGCGTGAAGAAGGAAGACATCCACGTCGCGGTCGACGGCCCGGTGGTTTCCATCTCGGCCGAGCGGCGCGAGGAAAAGGATGTCAAGGAAGGCGAGCGCGTGTTGCGCACCGAGCGCTATTTCGGCAAGGTGTCGCGCAGCTTCCAGTTGGCGCAGGAAATCGACGAAGCCCAGGTTACCGCCAAGTATGCCGATGGCGTTCTGGAGCTCGCCCTGCCCAAGAAAGCCGCCGCGCAAGCGCGCAGGATCACCATCCAGTAGCAGTAGCGGCGGCACCTCGCGGCATTCCCGCCCCACTCCGCAACAAGGTCCGGGGTGGGGATGGTCTTTGCGGAGACAGGCACGCGAGTTTCGCGCAAGTGTTGCGCGAGTTGACACCGCCTTTCCGGCCGGGCTAAATCCCAGCCGGAAACCCGCCGGATCGTCCCGGCGGCAGGAGACACCCGATGGCAACAACGACGCCGGCCGCGCGCGAAGCCGTTCGCGAAGAGCGCTTCCGCGACATCTGGAGCAACGAGCTCAACGATGCCTTCGCCGACATCGCGCGCTATTACGACCGCGCCAACGAAATCGCCGCGCTCGGCATGTGGAGCGATTTCCTCGATCGCTTCATGCGCTCGGTGGATATTGCACCGGGCCAGAAAGTGCTCGACGTCTGCGCCGGCACCAATGCCATCGGCTGCGCCCTGCTCAAGCGCGAACCGACGCTGGATGTGCACGCCATGGACCGCAGCGCCGAAATGCAGGCCGTCGGCCAGCAGAATGCCAAGGCGCTTGGCTTCAGGATCAAGAGCACCATCGGCGACGTGCACAAGCTGCCCTTCCCCGACAACCACTTCGACGTCGTCACGTTGCAGTTCGCCTCGCGCCACCTGCGGGTGCGCGAGGTGTTCGGCGAAATCCTGCGCGTGCTCAAGCCCGGCGGCCATTTCCATCATTCGGACATGCTGCGTCCGCGCAACCCGATCGTGAAGAAGCTCTACTACGCCTACCTCAAGACCTGCCTCAATTTCACCAGTCTGATCGTCGGCAGCAGTCCCGCCGCGACCCGGTTCAAGCAGTATTTCATCGACGCGCTGGACCTGTTCTATACGGCCGAGGAGTTATCGATCATGTTGCGTGAACTGGGTTTCGTGCAGGTCAGTGTGGATACCGTGTTTCACGGGATGATCGGCTTCCACCGCGCGGTGAAGCCGGAACCATCGGCCTGACCCGACGCCGATGGTCCGGGCCCCACGCACACGGCCCGGGCTACTCTCGTGACGGCAATCATCGCCCCGGCCCGACAACCTCGGCGCGTCAAGGCGGCCTTCATCGGCCCGCTCGCGCTCGCACTGACCTTCGTGATGTGCGTGTTCGCCATCGCCATCTATCTGGTCGAAGCCAGCGTCCGCGACCGGGATCTTGCCGAGCGATCGGCCGCCGCGGGGAAGCTGTTCGAGCAGAAGCTGGGCAAGGATGCCAATCTCATGCGCGCGGTGCTGCGCGCCATGACGACCAATCCGGCGCTGGAAAAGGCCTTCCGCGATGGCGACCGCGAAAGCCTGGCGCGCCAGACGGGGCCGCTGTTCGAAACCCTGCGCGCCGAGCATCGCATCACCCATCTTTATTTCACCGGCATCGATCTGATCAACCTCTATCGCGTGCACAGCCCCGGCGAGTTCGGCGATGAGATCGACCGGATGACCATGAAGAAGGCCAGGGACCATGCCGCCGCCGCGAGCGGCCTCGAACTCGGGCCGCTGGGAACGCTTACCCTGCGCATGGTCACGCCGTGGCGACGCGACGGCGAGGTGTTCGGTTATCTCGAAATCGGCGAAGAGGTCGAGCACCTGATCGATGAGATACGCGACAGCCTGACGGTCGACCTGGCGGTGCTGGTAGACAAGAAATTCCTGCGCCCCGAACAATGGCGGCGCGGGCTCGGCATGATGCAGCGAACGGGCGACTGGGAACGCTTTGCGACGCATGTCGCGCTGGCGCAAACCAGCGAGCAGTTGCCGGCCGCGTTCGACAGGCAGATGCTCGGCGGATTGCTGGCGGGACGCAACGCAGTCATCGAGGACGGCGGGCGCTCGCTGCACGTGGCACTGGTGCCGCTTGAAGATGCCGGCGGGCGGCACATCGGCGAACTGGTGGTGATTCGCGACATTGCCGGCCTGCAGGCCACCTTCCGCCGCTCGATCATCACGGTCACGCTGGTCAGCCTGCTGGTTGCCGCGGGCGTGCTGGCGATTTTCTATTTCGCGCTCGACCGGGTTGAGCGCGACTACCAGCGCCAGCATGATCTGGAACTGCGGATACTGCGCCTCAACACCGACCACAACCGGATACTGCAACTGGAAAAGCTGTCGGCGCTCGGCACGATGGTCGGCGGGATTGCCCACCAGCTCAACAATCCGCTGGTCGGCGTGGTCAATATGGCGCAACTCGCCGAACGCGAAACGGACAATCCGCAGCAAACGCGCGAATTGCTCGGCGAAATCAGGCGCGCGGGCGAGGATTGCCGTGCCTTCGTCCACCGCATGCTGGAGTTTTCCAGGGTGTCCTGCTTCGACAGCAAGCCGACCCCGATGGCGCCCCTGATCGAGGACACGGTGCTGATGTTTCGTCAGGCGGAGGACCGCCATCATCCGGTGGACATCCGTGTGCCGGAAGAGCCGGTAGTGCTGATGGTCGACCCGATCCTGATCCGCCACGCACTGTTCAATCTATTGCAGAACGCCGCCCAGGCCGCCGGTGACGACAGCCCTATTGTCATTACGCTGGAAGCGGCGGTTGAGCCGAACGGCACGGCCGCCGGCTGGACCCTTGCGGTAAGCGATCATGGCGCGGGCATCCCGGCGGCTGTCATGGAAAAGATATTCATACCCTTCTTCACCACCCGCAGCGACGGCACGGGTTTGGGTTTGCCCGTGGTCCAGCACGTTGTACTGCTCCATGGCGGCCATGTGTCGGCGACCAGCGAGCCAGGCAATGGCACGCGATTTGCGTTGTGGCTCCCCATGAATCAGTCCCAAGCCGCCTGACATGCTGCCCAGGATTCTGGTGGTCGATGACGACCACTACACCCGGACCCTGTTCCAACGCCTGCTCGGAAAGTCGGCGGAGCTGAGTCTCGCCGCCGACGGCGGGGAAGCGCGGCGCCTGTTCGCCGCCGGAGACTTCAACCTGGTGCTGATGGATCAACGCCTGCCCGGAGAAAACGGCATCGACCTGACGCGCGAATTCCGCACCCGGCGACCGAAACTGGTAACGATCCTGATGACCGGCTTTGCCGACGTGCGCGACGCCGTCGCAGCGGTGCGCGAAGGCCTGTTCGATTACCTGACCAAGCCCTTCGACGATCTGGATGCGCTCGAAGCGGTGATCGGCAAAGCGCTCGAACTCGATGCCGCCTATCGGGAGATCGACGGCCTGCGAACGCGGCTCGCCGCCGAGTCCGGCGTGCCGGAGACGGTCGGACAGTCGGCGGCGATGGAACGCCTGCTCGATCAGGTGCGCCAGGTCGCCGGCCTGGATACGACCGTGCTGCTGGAAGGCGAGAGCGGAACAGGCAAGGATGTCGTGGCCAGATTGCTGCACGCCCTGAGTGCTCGCGCCGAGAAGCCCTTCCTCGAAGTCAATTGCGGCGGACTGCCTGAATCGCTGCTGGAAAGCCTGCTCTTCGGCCACGAAAAAGGCGCATTTACCGGGGCGGCCCAGGCCAGTCCGGGCTATTTCGAGCGAGCGCACGGCGGCAATCTGTTCCTTGATGAGATCGCCGACATGAGCCCCAAGCTGCAAAGCAGCCTTCTGCATGTGTTGCAGAGCCATCAATTCACGCGCATCGGCAGCACTCAGCCACGAAGCACCGATTTCCGCCTGATCTGCGCCACCAATCGGCAACTGGCCGGGGAAGTTCAGGCCGGGCGTTTCCGCGAGGACTTGTTCTACCGCATCAACGTCGTCGCGTTGAGCGTCCCCGCCTTGCGCGAGCGGCAAGGCGACATCATTCTGCTGGCCGCCCATTTCCTTGATTGTTTCAACACCAAGTTTGGCAAGAACTGCGGTCCGTTCACGGCGGCCGCCGTGCGCCTGCTCGAAGCCAGCCCGTGGCCCGGCAACGTGCGCCAGCTCAAGCATTGCATCGAGCGCGCGGTAGCCCTTCACGCCGGCGGCCCGATCGATGCCCCGCACTTGTCTGTCGCCGGCGAGTCCGTCGCCGGTACATCGCCTGCCGCTGCGCCGACGAGCAAGGATGCGCTGCGCTATCAGGATGCACGTGCCGATTTCGAGCGCGTCTATTTCCGTCGCCTGCTCGATGCGGCGGGGGGCAACATATCCGAGGCCGCACGTCTGAGTGGAATCCCGCGACAGAATCTCTATGTGCGCATCAAGCGCTGGGGAATTGTCACCGATTAGCGACACGCGTCGCGATAATGCGACGACTCGTCCGCCGACTTCTGGGCGGTCACATCAAAATCTCTTCGAAATTGATAGATTCGGTTCATGGCACAGGGATTGCTCCTGCAGATCCGACTAGACCAATAACCAGGGGATCATGATGAAAAAGACCATTGCCGGGAGCCTGCTGGCGCTCGTATCCGTGTTCCTGATCCATGGCTGTACCGGCGGGGTCAAGACCTACCCGAACACATCGTTCAAGGGCGTGGTCGAGGATGGCAGCAAGGAAACCTTCCTCAAGGTCGCCGACGCCACGGTCTGGCTGATTCCCGCCACGGACGTGGCGGCGATGGGCAAGACGCCGATCGAAGTCAAGGCCGGTTCCGCGAACGACGAACCGCTGGAAGACAGCCTGGCCGCCAACCGCGGGCGCTACCTGAATGCGAAGACGAATGCCAAGGGCGAGTTCAGCTTCGCCAACGTGCCCGGCGGCAAATACTTTGTCTATGTCGAGCCGGCGACAGCCAAGTACCTGCCCGGCGGCGACAAGTCGCGCAAATCCGTCGGTACCGATGAAATGGGCGCTGCCCCGATGCTGATCAAGATATCCGGCAACGTGCCGCCCAATGCCAAATACATCGGCAGCACCGCCTGCATCGAATGCCACGAAGACCAGAAGCACATCACCAAGACCCTGCACCGGCTGGGCATGACCGTGATCGGCAAGCCGAGCAAGCTGCAGGACCATTCGCGCTTTCCGGAATTCAACAAGGGCCTGGACAAGCTCATGGCCGGCACCAAGTTCTGGTTCCACGGTTTCGACAAGGCGCGCGGCTTCGACAAGTACCAGATCGCTACCAAGGCACCGGCCGATGCCGCGTCGGCAAGTTTCACCGCCACTTTCTACAAGGATACCGACGGCAAGCTCAAGCTGCGTACCGAAAACCTGCGGGACAGCGCGGACAAGCCCCGCACCTATACGGTGGAAATGACCTACGGCGGCGGCCTCTACAAGCAGCGTTACCTGGTTCGCGTCGGCGCCAACCTGTTCCCCTTCGTCCAGTTCAACCAGAACGGCGACGACCGCTTCGCCGACCGTACCCGCAAGGCCTGGCGCGACTACCACGCCGACTGGTTCTACAACGAGCAAAACAAAAAGCTGACCGATCCGCCGCAGGCAAAGGCCTTCGACAAGGAATGCGCATCCTGCCATTACGCCGGCTACACGCTGGCCAAGAACGCCAAGGGCGATTACATCGCCGGCGCCGTCAATGACCGCAATGGCGAACTGGACATCGACGGCGACGGCAAGCCCAACGAGCTCAACCTGGGCTGTGAAACCTGCCACGGCCCCGGCTCGGTACACGACAAGGCGAAAGAGATCGACATGCCGGCCACCATCGTCAGTCCCAACAAGCTGTCGGCGGAACGCGCCGATGTGCTGTGCGGGCAGTGCCACAGCCGGCCCCAGGGCAAGCTGAACAACGACCAGCCGGTGAACAAGGACAACAAGATGATGCTGCCCGGTACCTCGCGCAACGGCTTCCTCACGGACTACACCACCCGGCCGGACGGCAAGGACGCCGACTTCTGGGCGGACGGCCTGCATTCGAAGAGCCACCACCAGCCCTACTCGGACCTGATCAAGGCCAAGAAGTATCGCAACGGCACCCAACTGGTCGCCTGCTCCGACTGCCATGATCCGCATGGCAACGGCAAGTCGCTGCATCAGTTGAAGCACGATCCGAAGACGTCCGAGGTGTGCACCGCCTGCCACAAGAACCGCGACGACATGAAGGAGCATCTCGCCGAGAAGTCGAAATGCACCGTGGATCCGGCGAAGGTCACTTGCATCGACTGCCACAACGCCAAGACCGCGCAGACCGGCGCCGGCTTCGGCAAAGGTCTGCTCAACAAGGACGGCAAGAACTACTGGGTCAATGACATCAGCTCGCACGTCTATGACGTTCCGCGCAAGGACAACAAGGGCGTCAAGGGCATCGAGCCGGGCAAGGCGATGCCGATCCCCTACACCAATCCCTGTGGCGCGGCCTGCCACGATACGAAGAACCTGTAGGGATGGTCTTGCAGAAGCAAAATTCCGCCGGGCAGTCCGGCGCTCTTCTTGGAACCAAACATAACCGGAGCCGAATCATGAAACATCAAACCAAGCTGCTGCTGACCGGAACGCTGTTGCTTGTCCTGGGCGGAGTATCGCCAGTCCAGGCGCAGGTAGATGAAGTAGCGGCCAAGGCACTGGCCAAGAAGAATGATTGCTTCAAGTGCCACGATGTCACCAAGAGCAAGAAGGGGCCCTCGTATCAAAAGATCGCCGCCAAGTACAAGGAAAAGAAACTCGGCGAGAAAGAGGCCATCAAGCAAATGACGACAGGCCCCAAGGTCAAGCTCGAAGACGGTACCGAAGAGGAACACAAGAACATCGAGACCCGGGATCCGAAAGAACTGAGTAATCTGGCGCAGTGGATTCTGTCGCGCTGAAGCGCGACCGAGCGCAGCGGGGAATGAAGCGCATGTACCTCCGCAGGCTCGCGACGTGGGCGGCGGCAGTCTGGTTGGCTTCCGGTATCGGAGGTGCCGGGGCCGCCGGCAATGAGGTCGCCAACGCCGCGCAGAAACTCGACAACGCCACCTGCCAGACGTGTCATGACGGCAAGAAGGGCAAGCTGGAGATGCTCGCCAGCAATGGCGAAAAGCGCGACGTAAAGACCGTCGGTTCGGACAGGTATGCCAAGAGCGTGCATTCGAAAATGGAATGCGTCGGCTGTCACAAGGAAATCACCGATACCGTCTCACCGCATCGGAAGGCGGCCGGCGTGCCCAAGGCCGAATGTGCACAGTGCCACCTTGACCTCTGGGAAGCGATCCGGAAGGACGGCAAGGCCGCCGAGAAGCCCCGCCTGGGTATCGTCGCCGACAATGTCGCAGCCTATAAAAAGTCCTTCCACTCGAAGCCGGACAAGGACGATCCGACCAAACTGATGGCCATCTGCAGCGATTGCCATGACGTGCATGCCTTCGACGTGCCTCCGCGCGGCACCGCCGAGCGCAAGGAATGGCGCCTCGCCGTGCCCGATATCTGCGGCAAATGCCATGAGGACCACCGGGATGACTGGACCGGCTCGGCGCACGGCCGGGAAGCCGAAAAGAAGAATTTCAAGACGGCGGTCTGCTCGGACTGCCACACCACCCACGACATCGTCGGCAGTTCGACCGACAAGGCCAAGCTGGCGATCACCGCCAGTTGCGGCGATTGCCACAAGGATGCCTACGAGTCCTACAAAGCCTCCTACCACGGCCAGGTCAACCGCCTGGGCTATGCCTACACCGCCAAGTGCGCCGACTGCCATGGCAGCCATGCCATCGAGCCCTCGAAGGATCCCAAGTCAAGGATGCACGAGAAAAGCCGGCTGAAAACCTGCCAGAAGTGCCACAGCGGCAAGGAAGGCAAGCCCGGTCTGGCGACCGCCGGTTTCCTCAGCTTCAGTCCGCACGGCACCAGCCACGACTTTGCCAGGTATCCCGAGATATGGCTCACCACCAAGGCCATGATCGCCCTGCTGGTCGGCGTATTCGCCTTCTTCTGGCTGCATTCGGGCCTGTGGTGGTATCGCGAGTATGCGGATCGCAAGGCGGGCAAGAATGTGCCGCACGTGATGACCGACAAGCTAGCGCCGGAGTTCGCCACCAAGCATGTCAAGCGCTTCGGACCGATGTGGCGCATCGCGCACCTGCTCTTCGCCTTGAGCGTGATGCTGCTGGTGCTGACAGGGATGGCGGCGTTCTTCCCCGAGACCAGTTGGGCCAAGACGGTGATGGCGGCATTCGGCACTCCGAAAATCGCCGGACAGGTACACCGCTTGGCGGCTTACACCATGCTGGGTATCTTCGCCCTGCATCTGGTGGCGGTGACGATCACCCTGGCGCGGAACTGGAAGGACTTCAGGTTCTTCGGCCCCGACTCCTTCGTGCCGAACTGGAAGGACATGCATGACATGATCGGCATGTTCAGGTGGTTCGTCGGCAAGGGCGAGCGCCCGCGCATCGAGCGCTGGTCCTACTGGGAGAAGTTCGACTACTGGGCGGTATTCTGGGGCATGGCGATCATCGGCGGCAGCGGCATGATGCTGGCCTTCCCGCACGTGGTGGCCGCCTACCTGCCGGGCTGGGTGTTCAACGTGGCGATGGTGGTGCATGGCGAGGAAGCGGTACTCGCCGCCGTGTTCCTGTTTACGGTGCACTTCTTCAACAACCACTTCCGGCCCGACAAGCTGCCGCCGCCGGACGTGGTGATGTTCACCGGCACTCAGTCACTGGAGGAATTCAGGCACGAACACCGGGCGCAATACGATCGCCTGGTGGCGAGCGGCGAACTGGAGAACTATCTGGTCGACGCGCCGTCAGCTCCGTTTACGCTGGCGTCGAAAATTCTCGGCCTGGTGCTGATCGCCTTCGGCCTGACGCTGCTGGTGCTGATCGTGATCGGCTTCGCTGGCGGCGGTCACTGAACGATCCCCGCTTCAAGGCACTGGCCTTGGAGCGGGATCGTCACCGGCGGTCCCGAAGGAACCGAGAATTCTTGCCGCGTGGATTCTGTCGCTCTGACGCTTCTGCAAGGCCATAAGAGTCGGCGCTGGTACCACGGCGAACAAGGCGAGCTGCCACGTATGCAGCGGGCGCTGCTCAGTTCGCGTCGTAGTAATAGGCCTTGTTCGGCACCCGCGCGGCGGCGGTTTCCTTCATCGATTCCAGAGAGCGCGCCGGCTTGTCCCACCACAGCGCCCGCCCCTTCTGTTGCTCGAGCTTCTCCTCGGGATGCTGTTCCAGCCATTCGCGCATGAACCGGGTGTGTTCGGATTCGTAATGAGCCATCGGTTTTCCTTTGCTTAGGGTTTCGTTTCGACATAACGGGTGATGCGCACCACTTCCGGAATGCGCCGCACGGAGCGCAGGATGTGGGCGAGGTGAACTCGATCGCTGACCTGCAGGGTGAAGAACAGGGTGGTCGCCTCGCCGCTGTCGTCGTCCATGCTGATATTGACGATGTTCGACCCGGCTTCGGCGATGTCGGCGGCGATGCGCGCCAGCACGCCGCGCACGTTTTTCGCCACCACCTTGATGCTGGCCTCGAACAGGCCGGTGATGCCGGGCTCCCATTCGACGTCCACCCAGTTGCCGCGTTCACTGCGCAGCTTGGCGATGGCGCGACAGTCGTGGGTATGGACGACGAGGCCTTGGCCCTTGCGGATCATGCCGACGATGGGATCGCCGGGGATGGGCCGACAACAGTTGCCCAGCTTGATGGCGACGCCTTCCGGCCCATGAATCAGGATCGCCGGCTTGGCTCGTCCCTCGTTGGCGGCTGACGGGCTGACCTCGACGCCTTCGGCCAGGCGCCGCGCGACAATCGCCGGCAGGCGCTTGCCAAGGCCGATCTCGGCCATCACGGCCTTCTGCGAGCGTGCACCCGAGGCGCGCTTGAAGCGGTCCCAGGCCTGCGCCGGCAGCTTGGCCAGGGCCAGGCCGAGGTCGCGCAGGGCGTGCGACAGCAGGCGTTCGCCGAGCGCAGCGGACTCCTCGTTTTGCTTGGTGTTTAGGAAGTGGCGGATCTTCGAGCGCGCCCGCGCGCTCTTGACGTAACCCAGCCAGGCCGGATTGGGTGCGGCGTTGGGCGCAGTGATGATCTCGACGCGGTCGCCGTTGCGCAACTCGGTGCGCAAGGGCATGGTTTCGAAATTAATACGGCAGGCCACGCAACGGTCGCCGATGTCGGTATGCACGGCATAGGCCAGATCGACGGGGGTCGATCCGCGCGGCAGGGCGAATATCTTGCCCTTGGGGCTGAAGACGTAGACTTCGCCCGGGAACAGGTCCACCTTGACGTGCTCGAGAAACTCCGACGAGTCGCCGCTGGCGGACTGCAGCTCAACCAGTGATTGCAGCCACTTGTGGGTCTTCTGCTGCAATTGATCGATCGCCGACTCGTCCTTGTAGAGCCAGTGCGAGGCCACGCCGGATTCGGCGACGTGGTGCATGTGGGCGTCGCGGATCTGGATTTCCACCGGCGTGCCGAAGGGCCCGATCAGCGTGGTGTGCAGCGACTGGTAACCATTGGCCTTGGGAATGGCAATGTAGTCCTTGAACTTGCCGGGCACCGGCTGGTAGAGCGCATGCAAGGCGCCGAGCGCGAGGTAGCAGGTCGGCCGATTCTTGACCACGATGCGAAAGCCATAGATGTCGAGCACCTGCGAGAAGCTCAGGTGCTTGTCGCGCATCTTGCGGTAGATGCCATACAGATGCTTCTCCCGGCCCTTGACCTCGGCATCAATGCCGGCTTCGGGCAAGGCCTTGCGAATCGCCTCGACGATGCGCCCGACCACTTCGCGACGATTGCCGCGCGCGCCCTTGACCGCCTTGGACAGCACGCGATAGCGCAGCGGATGGGCATGGCTGAAGGCCAGTTCCTGCAGCTCGCGATAAAGCGCGTTCAGGCCAAGGCGGTTGGCGATCGGCGCGTAGATGTCGAGTGTTTCGCGGGCGATGCGGCGGCGCTTTTCCGGGCGCATCGCATCCAGGGTCTGCATGTTGTGCAGGCGGTCGGAAAGCTTGATCAGGATCACGCGCACGTCGCGCGCCATGGCCAGCAGCATTTTGCGGAAGTTTTCCGCCTGGGCTTCCTCGAAACTCTGGTGCTCGATCCTGTCCAGCTTGGAAACGCCGTCGACCAGTTCGGCGGCGACCTTGCCGAAGCGAACGGCAATCTGCTCCTTGGTGATCGCCGTGTCTTCCATCACGTCGTGCAGCAGCGCGGCCATCAGCGCGTTGGCATCGAGGTGCCAGCTCGCCAGGTTCTGCGCAACGGCCAGCGGATGGGATATGTAGGGGTCGCCGGTCAGGCGCAACTGGCCGCGATGCGCCGCGTCGGCAAAGACATAGGCCGCGCCGACGCGGGTGATCTCTTCAGGCTTGAGATAGGTGGCGAGCTTGCCGTTGAAACGTTCGAGATCCTCGGCGAGATCCACCGGCGGGTGCATGTCCGCCGGGATCAGCGAGGATTCGTCGGGATTCCCCGGCACCATGCCGGGTTCGATGGCCGGAACCGGCCCGCCGAACAGGGGTGGAGCGACTGCCGTCACGTTTCACCCCGTTCGCATGATGGTCAGGACTGGCCGCGGTTCAGTATTTCGAGACCCACCTTGCCCGCCGCGATCTCGCGCAAGGCCACCACGGTCGGCTTGTCGCGACCGGCGTCGACCTGGGGCGTGCTCCCCAGCGTCAATTGGCGGGCGCGATAAGTCGCCGCCAGGGTGAGCTGGAAACGGTTGGGAATCAGCTTGATGCAATCATCGATGGTGACACGTGCCATGGGTTCAATCCTGGTCGAGAAAACGGAATACGTCGGGGTGACGCGCGCGCTGGCGCGGGTAGCGCAGCCGCGAGGCGCGAACGGCTGCCTGCAATTCGCCGAGCGCCACATCCAAGTCGTTGTTGATTATAACAAAATCAAACTCGCCCACGTGGCGCATTTCGCCCAGGGCGCCGGCGATCCGCCGCGCCATGACATCTTCACTATCGGCGCCGCGCTTGCGCAGGCGACTTTCGAGCTCGGCGATCGAGGGCGGCAGGATGAAAATGCTCACCGCCTCGGGGAACTGCCTGCGCATTTGCTGGGCGCCCTGCCAGTCGATTTCGAGCAGCATGTCGCAGCCTTCCGTCATGCGCTGCTCGAGCCAGAGGCGCGAGGTGCCGTAGAAATTGCCATGCACCTCGGCCCATTCGGCAAACTCGCCGCGCTCGCGCATGGCCAGAAAGTGCTGCACGTCGATGAAATGGTACTCGCGCCCGTCCAACTCGCCGGGACGCGGCGCGCGCGTGGTAAAGGAAATCGAATGCCGGACCCGCGGGTCGTGCTCGATCAGCCGGCTTACCAGCGTGGTCTTGCCGGCGCCAGACGGCGCGGCAACAATGAAAAGGGTTCCCGAAATCATGGTCGCGAGGAATTGAAAAAGGTCAAATTCGGCCGGCGGCCGCTTGCGGTAGTATAGGCGGCCCATGCCCGGATTCCCAATTCCCGCCCGCTCGCGCCGACATCCTGAACGGATGTGGGTCGTCGGGCTGTTCGCCATGCTGCTGCACTTGCTGGCCGGCAGCGGGCTGGTACGTGCCGGCATGTCGAGTGCGGACAAGTTCATCCCCGATGCATGCGGCAGCCACGGCATGTTTTCGCGGGAAGCGACGCCTGGCGCGCCGGCCAGCGCGCCATCGGGCGGCCACGATTGCTGCTTACTCTGCGCGGCTGGCGCGCCACCCATGCTGTCGGCACTTGCGATCGCCGTGACACTGGCGCCGACTCTTCGCACGCGGCATGTTCAAGCGCTGCCCGTCGTGCCAAGGTCCTTGTTTGCGGCGGCGCATCGTCCGCGCGGGCCTCCCGTGGAGGCCTGATCGCAATAGCCGTTCCGTCGGCGGCGCGATTTGCGCGCCGACTGCCACCCTTTCCCGGAAACGCGGGATACCCTACCTGTCAGGAGACTCCATGAATCGCCTTGTACACGCCAGCGCGGCCTTGGCCGCCATCACCGTTTTCACCCTTCCCGCCCACGCCCAGGTCACGGTCAAGGACCCCTGGGTACGCGCCACGGTATCCCAGCAAAAGGCCACCGGCGCCTTCATGCAGATTACGTCGGCCCAGGATGCGCGCCTCGTTGAAGCCAAGTCGCCGGTTGCCGGCGTGGTCGAGGTGCATGAGATGAGCATGGAAAAGGACGTCATGAAAATGCGCGCCATCCCCGAACTTGCCCTGCCCGCCGGAAAGGCCGTCGAACTCAAGCCCGGCGGCTACCACGTGATGTTGATGGACCTGAAGCAGCAGATGAAGGAAGGCGGGACAGTACCGCTGACCCTGGTGATCGAGGGCAAGGACAAGAAGCGCAGCACGGTCGAGGTCAAGGCGTCGATCAAGCCGCTGACCACCGCCGCGCCCGCCAAGATGGACCACCAGCACAAGCACTGAGGCGGTAGAAACCCGCGGCGCCCGCCGCCGCGGTCCTTGCGCGCGCGAACTACTCCAGGTTCTGCACCTGCTCGCGCATCTGCTCGATCAGCAGCTTGAGCTCTAGCGCGATCACGGTCACGTCCGACGAGACCGATTTCGATGCCAGGGTATTGGCCTCGCGATTGAGTTCCTGCATCAGGAAGTCGAGGCGTTTGCCGACGGCACCGCCCTTCATCAACACCCGATCGAGCTCGTCGAGGTGCGTGATCAGGCGTGCCAATTCCTCGGCCACGTCGATCTTGGCGGCGAACACGCCGATTTCCTGGCGGATGCGATCTTCGTCGAGGTTGGCGACGGCTTCGCGCAGCTTGGTCGCCAGCCGCTCCTGGTAGGCCGCCAAGGCCACCGGCACCAGCGGCTTGACCGCCGCCACCTGCTCGCGCATGCGGGTCGCGCGGTCGCGCAGCACATCCCTCAGCTTTGCGCCTTCCCGATTGCGGCTGGCGACGAACTCGTCAAGCAGGCCGGAAAAAAGTTCCAGCCCCGCCACCTGCAATTGTTCCGCGCTCAGGGCATCGTCGGCGAGCACGCCCGGCCAGCGCAATACTTCAGCCACGGACAGGGGCGCGGCCTGGGGCAGCGTTTGGCGTACCTCGTCCTGCAGGCGGCCCAATTCGGCAAGCATCGACGCGTCCGGCGTCTGCCGGCGTGCGCCGCCTCCCTGCCCGGTCTGCGATTGCAAATAGCCGCGGACCTCGATCTTGCCGCGACCGACGCGCTCGCTGATCCGTTCGCGCAAGGCCATTTCGAGGAATCGCAGGTCCTCGCCGATGCGAAAGCCGATGTCGAGATAGCGCGAATTGACGCTCTTGATCTCGAAGTTCAGGACGGCGCTGCCCAAATCGCGGCTGGCGGCGGCATAACCGGTCATGCTGTGGATCATGGTTTTCGGGGGCTCTCGGGAAAGTCGCCGCAGGCAAAGGTTTACAGGGCGCGGACGAACAAGGAAAATCGCGGCAGTATATCAACCGGTCCGTACCGAGCCCACCTTGTTTTCCCAGAACAACCACGCCCTGCCGCCCGGCTGCGAGTTGGGAGATTACCGCATCGAGCGCCAGATCTCGGCGGGCGGCTTTTCCATCGTCTACCTGGCGCACGACGCGGCCGGAACGCCCGTGGCGATCAAGGAATACATGCCCAACGCGCTGTCGCTGCGCGGCGAGGGCGAGATCGCGCCGAACATTCCACCCGAACACCAGGCGGATTTCAACCACGGCTTGAAGCTGTTCTTCGAGGAAGGCCGCGCGCTCACCGGGCTGGATCACTCCAACGTGGTGCGCGTGCTGAACTTCTTCCGCGCCAACGACACCGTGTACCTGGTGATGCGCTTCGAAACCGGCCACACGCTGCGCGACCACATCCGCCAGCATCGCGGCCGGCTCAGCGAGGCCTTTCTGCGCAAGATGTTCAGCGGCGTCCTCGACGGCCTCGGCGAGGTCCACGGCTGCGGCCTGCTGCACCTCGACATCAAGCCGGCGAACATCTGGCTGCGCGATGACGGCAGCCCGGTGCTGCTGGATTTCGGGGCCGCGCGCTATGCCGTTGACATCGGGCCGCCGGCGCCGCGCGCGATGTACACGCCGGGCTATGCCGCTCCCGAGCAATACCACGGCAAGTTTACGCTCGGCCCATGGACCGATATTTACGCCGTCGGCGCCTGCATGTATGCGGCGCTGGCCGGCTCCGCGCCGCAAGCCGCCGACGAGCGCATCGTCGATGATGAATTGCTGCCGGCGCGCCAGCGCTGGGGCATGGAATACTCGCCGCGCCTGCTGGCCACCATCGACGACTGCCTGCGCCTCGACCCGCCGCGCCGCCCGCAGCATGCGCGGGCGCTGCAGGCGACGCTGAATACCGATACCGCCGCGGACAAGCCGCCGGGTTCCTGGCTGTCGCGCATCGGCCTCAAGGGCTGGTGATGAATTACAACATCATCCAGGAAAGCCGCATCGGCGGTCGCGAGATCAACCAGGATCGTGCCGCCTGGCTGGCCACCGGGGACGCCGTGCTGATGGTGGTCGCCGACGGCATGGGTGGTCACCTGCAAGGCGAGGTCGCCGCGCAGCTCGCGGTCGACACGGTTTGCCAGCGCTTCGGTCGCGAAGCCAGGCCGCGCCTGGCCGACCCGGCGCGGTTCCTCGACGACGCCTTGCGCCATGCCCACGAAAGCATCGTCCGCCATGCCGCCGCCTGCCGCATCGCTACCCACGCCGCGCCGCGCACCACCTGCATCGCCTGCATCGTGCAGGACGGCCAGGCAAGCTGGGCACACGCCGGCGATTCGCGCCTTTACCTGGTCCACGACCGGGGCGAAACCCACCAGCGCGTGCTGCATACGCGGGACCACAGCGTCGTCCAGCGCATGGTCGACGACGGCATGATCGGGCCCGAAGAGGCCGCCAGGCATCCGCTGCGCAACCGCGTATTCAGTTGCCTGGGCGGCGCCACGGAGCCGCGGATCGACCTTTCCGATCCGGTTTCGCTCCAGCACGGCGACCTGATCGCGCTGTGCACCGACGGCGCCTGGTCGCCGCTGGGCGACGCGCTGGCCACCGAGCTGGCGCGCTCGCCCCTCACCAGCACGGTGCCCAATCTGCTCGACGCCGCCGAGCGTGCCGCCGGGCCGGGCGCCGACAACCTGACCCTGATCGCCATGCGCTGGGAAGCGCCCGATCCCGACGTGCCTACGATCACGCTGCGCGCCGGCGAATTCGACGCACAAGCGCTGCCGCAAATCAGCGACGACGACATCGAGCGCGCCGTCGCCGATATTCGCGGGCGCCTGCCCCATGCCACCACCGGAGTCAGTTCATGAACAGCCCGCAACGCCAGAACCGGGACGCAGCGCAACTGCGGCCCATGACCATCACGCGCAACTACACCCGCCATGCCGAGGGCAGCGTGCTGGTGGAGTTCGGCGACACCAAGGTGCTATGCACCGCCAGTGTCGAAGAGCGCGTACCTCCCTTCCTCAAGGGCAAGGGGCGCGGCTGGGTCACGGCCGAATACGGCATGTTGCCGCGCTCGACCAACACCCGCACCGACCGCGAGGCGGCCAGGGGCAAACAGTCCGGCCGCACCCAGGAAATCCAGCGCCTGATCGGCCGCAGCCTGCGCGCGGTGACCGATCTGGGCGCACTCGGCGAACGCCAGATCACGCTCGATTGCGACGTCATCCAGGCCGACGGCGGCACCCGCTGCGCCTCGATCAGCGGCGCCTGCGTCGCCCTGCACGACGCGCTGTCCAAACTGGTGGCCGCCGGCAAGCTGGCCGGGCATCCGATGCGCGAACTGGTCGCGGCCGTCTCGGTCGGCATCGTTGGGGGCATGCCGGTGCTCGACCTCAATTACGAGGAAGATTCCGCCTGCGACACCGACATGAACGTGGTGATGACCGCATCTGGCGGCATCATCGAGGTGCAGGGTACGGCCGAGGGCGAACCCTTCTCGCGCGGCGAACTCGATACCCTGCTCGAACTTGCGGCCACCGGCATCGGCGCCATCGTGGCGGCCCAGAAGTCGGCGCTGGGGATACGGTGAAAAAGCTCGTTCTCGCCTCGGGCAATGCCGGCAAGCTGCGCGAATTCGGCCAGTTGCTAGCACCCTTCGATTTCGAAGTGCTGCCGCAGTCGACCTTCGACGTTCCCGAGGCCGACGAACCGCACGTCACCTTCGTCGAGAACGCCATCGCCAAGGCGCGCCATGCCGCACGCCTGACCGGGCTGCCCGCGTTGGCGGATGATTCCGGCCTGTGTGTCAGCGCGCTTGGTGGCGCGCCCGGCGTGTTCTCGGCGCGGTATGCCGGCGAGCCGAAGTCGGATGCGCGCAACAACGCCAGGCTGATCGCCGAGATGCAAGGCAAGGCGAACCGCCGCGCCCATTACGTCGCCGTGCTGGTGCTGATGCGCTCGGCGGACGACCCGCAGCCCATCGTCGCGGAAGGTGAATGGCATGGCGAGATCGTCGACATCCCGCGCGGTGAAGGCGGCTTTGGCTACGACCCCTACTTCCTGGTTCCGGAACTCGGCAAGACCGTCGCCGAACTGCCGCACGAGGAAAAAAACCGCCGCTCGCATCGCGGCCAGGCACTGGCGCAATTGCTGGCCCGTCTGCGCGCCGGAGTGTGATTCCGGTACGACCGGTCGGCGCCCCACCAGCGCCGTCCCGCAAGGGGATACCGCTGAGCATAACTCTCAATGCGTCCGGCCTCGCCGCGCCACCACCGCTGGCGCTTTACGTGCATTGGCCGTGGTGCGTGCGCAAGTGTCCGTATTGCGACTTCAATTCGCACGAGCCGCGCGGTGACACCGACGAAGCCGCGTATCTCGCGGCCCTGATCGCCGACCTCGAAGCCGCGCTGCCCCAGGTCTGGAATCGTCCCGTGGGCAGCGTCTTCATCGGCGGCGGCACGCCCAGCCTGATGTCCGCCGCGACCGCCGACGCGCTGCTGGCGGCGATTCGCATGCGACTGCCGCTGCATCCCGATGCCGAGATCACGCTGGAAGCCAATCCCGGCACGGCCGAGGCCGGCAAGTTCGCCGCGTTTCGCGCCGCCGGCGTGACCCGCCTGTCGCTCGGCGTGCAAAGTTTCGACGATGCCAAGCTGGCCGTCCTGGGCCGCATTCACGACGCCGACGAAGCCCGGCATGCCATCGACCTGGCCCTGCGCCACTTCGAGCGCGTGAATATCGACCTCATGTACGCCTTGCCCCGGCAGTCGCTTGAGGAGGCGGGCCGCGACATCGCGACGGGAATTGCCAGCGGCGTCGGCCACATCTCGGCCTACCACCTGACGCTGGAACCCAACACCGCCTTCCACCACGCGCCGCCGCCGCTGCCCGACGACGACCTCGCCGCCGACATGCAGGAGCAGACCGAGGAAGGGCTGGTCGCCGCCGGATTCGAGCATTACGAAACCTCGGCGTTCGCGCGGCCCGGACAGCGCTGCCGGCACAACCTGAACTACTGGACTTTTGGCGACTACCTGGGCATCGGTGCCGGGGCCCACGGCAAGCTCTCGAACCACGAACGCATCTGGCGTGAAACCCGCCGCCGCCATCCCCTCGCCTACCTGGACTCGGCGTCGCGCGGCGAATTCATCGCTACCCGGCAGGACATCGCGCCGCACGATCTGCCCGGGGAATTCATGATGAATGCGCTGCGCCTCAACGAGGGCGTTCCGGCCAGCCTGTTCGTCGAACGCACCGGCTTGCCACTGGCAAGGATCGAAGAGTCGGCGCTGGCGGCACGGCGCGATGGGCTGCTGGAAGCAAGTCAAGGCCGGCTGCGCCCAACACCGCGCGGGCGCCGCTTTCTCAACCGCCTTTTGGCGTTATTTCTCGAAAATTCCGTGACATAGTTGCCTGGCGCAGCCTGCGGCCGGAGCTATACTGATAGCAGGGAATGTCCCACCCCGCATGGAGGCTATCGTGAAAACCACCAAAATACTGTTGATGTCTGCGTTGATGAGTGCCCTGTTGGCAAGCTTCCAAGCTTACGCCGCCGATACTGAACGCAAGACCGTTTCGATCAATGACAAGGTGCCGACCGCCGAGCAGGTTGCCGACGCCCTGTTTCCGAAGGAAGTCCAGGCATTGAAGGCCGAGTGCGCCGCCGCCGAAAAGGCCGGGATGCGCTGCCAAAGCCGGATTCCCAAGTCCTCGCTGGACTCCGTGCTGGTGACATTCCCGCGCGGCTCGGCGGCTTTGACCGGTGAAGCCAGGGAGTTCCTCGACGCCGTCGGCAAGGCCTTGCAGGCCCGCGAGTCGGTGTGGACGTCCTTGCGCATCGAGGGCCATACCGACATCACCGGCTCGCCCGCGGTGAATGAGAAGCTCTCCAAGGAACGCGCTGACGTGGTCAAGGCCTATCTGGTCAAGAACTACGCGCTGAAGAACATCGAAACCGTCGGTCGTGCCAGCGAACAACCAAAGGACACGGCCGACCCGACCAACGCGGTGAACCGGCGGATCGAGTTCGTTCCCGAGTGGTGATCTGATAGCGGGAGCCCGCGGGCCTTACAGACCGCGGTGCCAGAGGGTACGCAAGCCGGCCTGATCCGGGTGGTCCAAAGCCACCCGGATTTCGTTTAACAGCCTCGGTTTTTCCGCGCCGAGGGTGCCCTTGAGCACCAGGCGGTTGGACACATGGTCGGCGCGAAACACCGTGCGGCGCAGTTCCAGCGCGCCGATGAAGTTTTCCATCTCGGCAAACAGCTCCGCCTGGTCGCAGGGTTGCCATTCGGGAAACCCGGCACGGAAGCGCGCCTCGCCCATGGGGAAGTTCACCACCAGCGTGGCGAGGAATTCCGGCTGCACGGCATTGGCCAGACGCGCCGAGTTCTCGGCGTGCTGGCGAGACAGGCTCGTGCCGCCAAGCCCGTTGAGGATCATCACCGAGCGCTTGATGCCGGCCTCATGCAGCTTGTCCAGGGCCTCGCACGTCGAATCGAAGGTCTCGCCCTTGTTGACTCTGGCCAGCACGTCGTCATCGCCTGACTCGGTGCCGACATAGGCCATCGAGAGCCCGGCGGCGGCCAGTTCCGTCAGCTCCGCGACCGATTTGCGCCGCAGGTTGCGCGGCAGGCAGTAACTTGAAATACGGCGCGTCGCCGGCAGATGCTCGCGGATAGCCGCCAGCACGTCCAGCAGCCGCCGGGTCGGCAGGACCAGGGCGTCACCGTCGGCAAGGAAGACGCGGCGCACGCTGTCACCGAAGCGCTCGCCGCAGCGGCGGATCGTTTCCACCGTCTCGGCCTCGTCGCGGGCGCGAAACTTCTTTTGCGGCGCGGTGTACATCTCGCAGAACGTGCAGTGGTTCCACGAGCAGCCGTCCGTCACCGGCAGGATCAGCGATTCCGCCTCGCTGGGCGGGCGAAACACGGGATCGACGTAGCGGACAGGAAAGCCAGAGTTCATCGGGCAATTATTTCACGGGCCGAATGCCCGTGACGGTATCCCCTCGCGGGATTTCGCAGCCGGCGGCATGCGCCGGGCGCGGTATGATGCGGCGCCTCCCCGCGCCACATCCTTGCCATGCCCTTCCCACCCCTCGCCTTCGTCGACCTCGAAACCACCGGGGCCACGGCAACGACCGACCGCATCACCGAAGTCGGCATCATCGAAGTGGATGAGGATGGCGTGCGCGAATGGTCGACCCTGGTCAATCCCCGCACGCCGATTTCGCCCTTTATCGAGAGCCTGACCGGCATCAGCAATGCGATGGTGGCCGATGCGCCAGCCTTCGAGGATGTCGCCGCCGAGGTCCTGCAACGGCTCGCGGGACGCCTCTTCATCGCCCACAATGCGCGCTTCGACTATGGCTTCCTGAAGAACGAGTTCAAGCGCGCGGGGCACGATTTCCGCGCCACGGTGCTATGCACCGTCAAGCTCTCGCGCAAGCTCTTTCCGCAACATGCGCGACACAACCTCGACAGCCTGATCGCGCGCCACGACCTGGTCGTCAGCGAGCGCCATCGGGCACTGGGCGATGCCCGGCTGATCCACCAGTTCTGGCAACAACTGCGCACCGGGATCGAACCGGGCTTGCTCGAAGCCACGGTCGCCAAGCTCACGGCCCGGCCCAGCCTTCCGGCCAACCTCGATGCCGGCGTGATCGATTCCCTGCCCGACGGGCCGGGCGTTTACCTGTTTTACGGCGAGAACGATCTGCCGCTGTATGTCGGCAAAAGCACCGGAATACGCAAGCGCGTGCTCTCGCATTTCGCCGCCGACCACGCCACCGCCAAGGAAATGGCCCTGGCGCAACAGGTGCGGCGTATCGAGTGCATTGCGACCGGCGGCGAAATCGGCGCCCTGCTCAAGGAGGCGGCCCTGATCAAGACCTTGCAGCCGATACACAACCGCAGCCTGCGGCGCAACGACGAGCTATGCTTCTGGCAACTGGTCGAGGCGCGCCAGGGCGAATGGCATCCGCAACTGGTGCCGGTCGCGGCCCTGCCGGCGGAACTGGACAAGCTCTACGGTCCCTTCAAGACCGCTCGCGAGGCAAAGCGGGTGCTTCAGGAACTGGCGCGCACGCATCATCTCTGCCATGCCCTGCTTGGCCTGGAAAAGCTCAAGCCAGGCAAGCCCTGTTTCGCCCATCAGGTCCATCAGTGCAAGGGTGCCTGCGTCGGCAAGGAAGCGGTGTCCTTCCACAGCGCGCGGCTGATGGCGGCGCTGGGCAAGCTGCGCATGGCCCCTTGGCCCTTTGCCGGGCCGGCCTGGATACGCGAGGGCGAGGATGTGCATCTGGTCGACCGCTGGCGCTACCTTGGCACCGTCGGCAACGATGCCGACATGCGAGACTTGCTGGATGCGGCCTTGCCGCCGTTCGATCAGGACAGCTATCGCATCCTGCTCAAGTTTCGCGACCGGCTGGTGCCGCTCGCGGCCGGCGTCTAGCGCGCCGCCATCGGTGGCGGATTGCGCAACCGCGCCAGCTTTTCCTTGAGTTCGGCCATCACGGCAGCCGCCGCCTTTTCGCCTTCGAGCACGGCGCGATGGCGGTCTTCCAGGCTGGTGGCGGAAAGCTCCGCCGTCGCCGGGCGGATCACGACATTGGCCTCGCCAAGCTCGTTGCGGCTGATCGATTGCCCCATGATGGCAAATGTCTGCAGCAGCAGGTCGAAGCTGTTGCCGGCGCGGCCGTCGCGCGGCTTCGCGGAAATATCCACGGCGATGACGAAGTCGGCGCCGACGCGTCGGGCGGCGCGCACCGGCACGGGGCTGGTCAGACCGCCATCGACGTACTCGCGGCCGCTGATCGTCACCGGCTGGAACACGCCAGGCACGGCAGCCGAGGCCTGTACCGCCCGACCGGTATCGCCGCTGCGGAACAGCACCATCTCGCCGCTGCCGAGATCCGTGGCGACCACGGCGAAGCCGCGCTTGAGCTTGTCCAGCGGTCGGTTCAGCACCGCGTCGTTCACGTAGTTGCGCAGCGGCTCGCCCTTCAGCGGGCCGCGCAGCGAAACGTTCCAGTCGAAGACATTGCCCTTGTCCATGTCCATTGCCGCTTTCTGCAACTCGAATCCGTTAAGGCCATTGGCATAGAGGGCGCCGACCACCGCGCCGGCGCTGGTGCCGACGATGATGTCGGGCACGATACCCTGGGCTTCCAGTGCCTTGATCACGCCGATATGGGCAAAGCCGCGCGCGGCGCCGCCGCCGAGGGCGAGGCCGATTCTGACTGGAGCGGGTTTGACTTCCGGCGGGGGCGCCGGCTTTTCGCCGAGCAACGCGCAGCCCGAGAGCAGCGTGGCGGCGACAACGGCGATCAGGAAGCGCGATTCAGCGCGCATGACCTCGATGGGCTGGCGCCGCGAGCGCGGCGCAGCAGCCCGAACGACGTGCCGTCAGCTCGATGCGCCCGGCTTGCGGCCCGGGCTCTTGGGCGGGATGTAGCCGGCAACGCGGCAGAGTACGGCCTCGAATTTGGCGCCATCGGCGCCGAAGCGCGTCACGCTGCATTTGGAGATTTCGCCGCGCGCCGACAGGTCGGAAATGGAGCGGCGCACTTTCGCCAGGGACAGGCCCGTCGCGGCGGCGATTTCCGAATCGAAACGCTGGCCGTTGGCCTTCAGGTATTGCATGATCTCTTGCATATCCGCTGCTCCGGGTAAGTTGAAGCTGGTGGGCCCAGCGAGACTCGAACTCGCAACCAAAGGATTATGAGTCCTCTGCTCTAACCATTGAGCTACAGGCCCTGCTACTACCTCGGCGTCCGTTGTGCCGGCCGCCGCTGCTGCACGTTCATGTCTCGGAATCGAGGAAACTGCGAAGCTTTTCCGAGCGCGTCGGGTGACGCAGCTTGCGCAAGGCCTTGGCTTCTATCTGGCGGATGCGCTCGCGGGTTACGTCGAACTGCTTGCCGACTTCTTCCAGTGTGTGATCGGTGTTCATTTCGATGCCGAAACGCATGCGCAGCACCTTGGCCTCGCGCGGCGTCAGGCTGTCCAGCACTTCCTTGGTCACTTCGCGTAGCGAGGCGAACAGTGCCGCATCGCCCGGCGACAGCGTGGCCTGGTCCTCGATGAAATCGCCAAGGTGGGAATCGTCGTCGTCGCCGATCGGCGTCTCCATGGAGATCGGCTCCTTGGAAATCTTGAGGATCTTGCGGATCTTCTCTTCCGGCATTTCCATCTTGATCGCCAGCGTCGCCGGATCGGGTTCCAACCCGGTCTCCTGCAGGATCTGGCGGCTGATGCGGTTCATCTTGTTGATGGTTTCGATCATGTGCACCGGGATGCGGATGGTGCGCGCCTGATCCGCGATCGAGCGCGTGATGGCCTGGCGGATCCACCACGTGGCGTAAGTCGAGAACTTGTAGCCGCGGCGGTATTCGAACTTGTCCACCGCTTTCATGAGGCCGATGTTGCCTTCCTGGATCAGGTCGAGGAACTGCAGGCCACGGTTGGTGTATTTCTTGGCGATGGAAATTACCAGACGCAGGTTGGCCTCGGTCATTTCGCGCTTGGCGCGGCGGGCCTTGGCCTCACCGGTGGACATCTGCTTGTTGATGTCCTTGAGTTCCTTGAGCGGGATGCCGATGCGGTTCTGCAGGTCGATCAGGCGCTGCTGCTCTTCGAGGATGTTCGGCGCGGCGCGCATCAGTTGCGCGGCGTAGGGCTTGCCGGACTGCACCTCGTGCTTCAGCCACTCCATGTCGGTTTCGTGGCCGGGAAAGACCTTGATGAAATGCTGGCGCGGCATGTGCGCCTTGTCCACGCAAAGATGCAGCACCTTGCGCTCGTGGCTGCGCACGGCCTCGACCATGCCGCGCACCGAGTCGCACAGGCGCTCGATGGCCTTGGCGGTGAAACGGATGTTCATCAGTTCGTCGGAAATCTGCTTTTGCAGGCGCAGGTAGCCCTTGTCCTGCGAGCCCTTCCTGGCCAGCGTCGGCTGCAGTTTGGCGAACAGTGCGTGGATTACCGAGAAGCGCTCCAGGGCATCCTGTTTGAGCTGCAGCAAGGACGCCGACATGCGACCGCTGCCGTCCTCGTCGTCCTCTTCGCCTTCGTCCTCGACTTCCAGGTCCTCCACCTCGCCCAGCGCGGCGATGTCGTCCTCGGTGGCGTTCGGATCGACCAGGCCATCGACCAGTTCATCGATGCGCATTTCGTCCCGCGCCACCTTGCCGGCGGTTTCCAGCATCTCGGCAATGGTCGTCGGGCAGGCCGAAATGGCCATGATCATGTGCTTCAAGCCATCCTCGATGCGCTTGGCGATCTCGATCTCGCCCTCGCGCGTCAGCAACTCGACCGAACCCATCTCGCGCATGTACATGCGCACCGGGTCGGTGGTGCGGCCGAATTCGGAATCGACCGTGGACAGCGCCTGCTCGGCCTCCTCTTCGACCGCTTCGGCATCGACCGGGGCCGGGGCCGATTCGTTGAGCAGCAGGTCATCGACGGCGGGCGCCTCGTCGAAGACCTGGATCGCCATGTCGTTGAAGGTCGAGATGATCGATTCGATCTGCTCGGCATCGACCAGATCGTCGGGCAGGTGGTCATTGATCTCGGCATAGGTCAGGTAGCCGCGCTCCTTGCCCAGGGCGATCAGGTTCTTCAAGCGCGTGCGCTTGGTGTCCATGTCGATCGGGGTCGCCTCCGGAGCAACCAGCTTTTCCTTGCTCTTGCGGCCGCGCGACTCGGCGATCGCCTTGGCGGCCGATTTGGCCGGTTGCGCGGTCGGCTTGGCTGGCGCGACGACCACCGCCTCGGCCGGCGCTGCAAGCTTGCCGCCCTTGGGAGCAGGGGTCTTGCCCGCCACCGTCTTGGCGGGCACCACCTTGGCCGGGGCCGCTTTGGGCTGGGCCTTTGCGGGCGCGGCCTTGACCGGCGCCTTCGCGACCGCCTTGGCCGGTGCCTTCCTGGCCGCCACAGCCTTTGCCGGGGCCACCTTGGCGGCAGACTTGGCGGGAGCAGGCTTTTTCGTCGGCGCGGCCTTCTTGGGCGCGGGCTTCTTCGCGACCGGCTTGGCGGCGGCCTTCGACTTGCTCGGCTTGGCGGTTTCCTTCGGCATGTCTATCCTCGGCAAAAACGCGATTGCGGCGCGGCCGGCGGCCGGAATGCCGCCACCCGCGAGGGCAACCGACCCGACGCGTCATGAGAGCGCTGGGGAACCACTAAGTATATCACACAGCGCCGCCGCCAGCCGAGGGACCGGCAGAGCGCTTCTGGGCCAGCAGCTCAGTGAGTCGTTGCCTGTCTTCCAGGCTCAAGCCGCCTTTGGCGCGATCACTCAAGCGCTTGATTTCCAAGGAAATAGCCACCTGGCGCAAATGGGCGATGGCATCATTGAATACCGCCTCCAAGGCGCCCAGGTCGACCTCATCCACCATGCTGGCGACGATTTCAGCGATCAGGGCTTCGTGGGGCGTGCCGCGGAAGAACTCGAGCATCAGGCCAAAACCGCCGCTGGGCAGTTCGCCGTGTTCGATCGCATCGGCAATCGCCGTCAGCGCCGCCGATTCGATCAACTCCGGGTCGATCAGGTTCAAGGGCAAGCGCGCCGACCATTCGGGCTTGTGCAGCAATATTTCGAGCAACTTGTGCTCCACCGACGAGGGTGCGGGGCGTTGTTTGGTCTGCGCCGGCGCGTGGCGGCCGCGCGTGAGCGGCTTGAGACCGCATTCCGCTTCCAGTTCGGCCTGGCTGACTCGGGCCAGATCGGCGACCGCCTTGGTGATCTGCACGCGCAGGATCGGCGCCGAGATACGCTGCAGCAAGGGCTTGGCTTCCTGCACCAACTGCGCGCGACCTTCGGCCGTCGCCAGGTTGAATTGCTGGTCGATCGATGCACCGACCGGCTTCCGGACTTCCCGCACCAGGTATTCGGACAAGCGGGTGGCGCCGGCGGTGATCAGCCCGTCGAAGGCCTCGCGGCCATGCTCGCGCACATATTCGTCCGGATCCTGATTGCCGGGCATCTGCAGGATATCTATCTGCTTGCCATCCTCCAGGTGTTCCAGGCTGTTTTCCATGGCCCGCCGCGCCGCCCGGTCGCCCGCGCTGTCGCGGTCGAAGCAGAACACAATGCGGCCGGCCTGCTTGAGCAGTCTGTGGATATTGTGGCCGGTGGTTGCCGTGCCCAGGGACGCAACCACGTTTTCGACACCCAACTGGGCCAGCCCGACGACGTCCATGTAGCCTTCGACCACGATCACGCAGTTCGTCTCCTGGATCGCCTTGCGTGCCTGGGGCAGGCCGTAGAGTTCCCTGCCCTTTTCGAACAGCGGTGTTTCGGGCGAATTCAGGTACTTGGGTTCGCCTTCGCCGATCACCCGGCCGCCAAAGCCGATGACATTGCCGCGCTGGTCCAGGATCGGAAACATCACCCGGTCGCGGAAACGGTCATAGCGACGGCCCTGATCATTGACGATGACCAGGCCGCATTCGACGAGGGCCTGATCGGCGTAGTCCGGGAAGGCCTGCTCCAGGCCCTGCCAGCCGTCGGGGGCATAGCCGAGGCCGAATTTCGCCGCGATTTCGCCGCTCACGCCGCGACGTTTGAAATAGTCGACGGCTTTCTCCGATACCTTCAACTGCTCCCGATAGAAGCGCATGGCGCGCGCCATGAGCTCGGTCAGCGGCGCCTTCTTTGCCCGCTCGGCGCGATTGCGCTCCTCGTGCGGCACCTGCAGGCCAACAGACGAGGCCAGGTCCTCGACCGCCTCGATGAAGCCGATGCCGGCATGCTGCATCATGAAGCCGATGGCGCTGCCATGGGCGCCGCAGCCGAAGCAATGGTAGAACTGCTTGGACGGACTGACCGTGAACGACGGCGTCTTTTCGGAGTGGAAGGGGCAGCAGGCGCTGTAGTTCGCCCCGGCCTTGCGCAAGGGGACGTAGCGCTCAACCACATCGACGATGTCGACGCGAGCCAGCAGTTCCTGGACGAAGCTCTCGGGGATCACGCGGGCATTATGCCCGGAAGGCGCGAAGCGGCTGAAGCGCCGTCAGTCCTTCCCTGGCGGGCCGGGCCGGGGATGGGCTCCCCGAACTGCCGCGCATCAGACGGCGCTTAGCTTTGCCTTCACCAGCCTGGAAACTTCGCCCATGTCGGCGCGGCCCGCCACCTTCGGCTTGACCAGGGCGATCACCTTGCCCATGTCGGCCGGCCCCCTGGCGCCGGACTCGGCAACAGCGGCGGCAACGATGGCCTCGACCTCGGCGGCGGACAGGCCCTGCGGCATGTAGCCGGCCAGCACCCCGGCCTCGAACTTCTCGGCGTCGGCCAGGTCCTGGCGCTGCGCGGCCTCGTATTGGGTGATCGAATCCTTGCGCTGCTTCAACATCTTCTCGATCACGGCGACCACGATGGCGTCGGTGATCTCGGCCTTGTCATCCACGCGCTTTTGCTTGATCGCCGCGCGCAGCAGGCTCAGGGCGTCCTTCTTCGCCTTGTCGCCGGCCTTCATGGCGGCCTTCCAGTCGTCGTCGATGCGGATTTCCAGGCTCATGAATTTTCCTTGATCCGGTGGATACCGTCCGGCCTCCCGGCCGGACATAAAAAACACAAAAACCGCCGGAGGGCGGTTTTGTCGGGGTGCTGCAACGGTTCGCCGGGCGAACCGCGGAAAATCAGTACATCTTGGGCGGCAGCAACTGGCTGCGGATGCGCTTGTGATGGCGCTTCACGGCAGCAGCGGCCTTGCGCTTGCGCTCGGTGGTGGGCTTCTCGTAGAACTCGCGGGCGCGCAGTTCGGTGAGCAGGCCGGTCTTTTCGATCGCACGCTTGAAACGGCGGATCGCCACTTCGAAGGGCTCGTTTTCCTTGACACGAATTCCGGGCATTGCCTTGATCCTGAAACGGGGAAAGGCGCGCATTCTAACCACTTCGCCATCGAAGTCAATCGTTTCCCTCGGCACCGAACATGTCGGCCAGCCGGCGCGCCGCCTGCCGGGCCCCATCGGCCCGCGGCAACGGCGGCGCAGGCCGCGCCCAGAGCGCGCGCAGGTCGGCGATGAAATCCCCGGCCAGCAGTTGCCGGCGGCCCAGCGCGGCGGCACGGGCATGTCGCGCCAGCCACGCGGCGAAATAAGCCGTCTCGGGCCAGTCGTCGCGTTCCAGGTAAAGGATGGTCGTGCCGGCACAGGCGGCCTCGACGAAGGTGCCATAGCCCGGCTTGGTGATCACGGCATCAACGCTGGCGAGCAGGTCGTTGAAACGCGACTCGGCGGCGTCAAAGCAACGCAGGTCGTCGCGACCTGCCGGCGGACGGCCGGGAATCAGCCAGCAAAGGTCCTCATGGCGCGGCCAGTGTTCGAGCTCCAGGGGAAAATCCATGCCGCCCATGGCCACCAGCAGCCAACGCTTGCCGATGTCCAATCCCAGTTGCCCGGCGAAGAATTCGCGATCGCGTTGCCCGACGCCGGCGACGGGAGGAAGCGCGATGCAATGCGGGAAACCGACCATCGGCAAGCCGGGAGCGAAGTTCAGAAAGCACTTCGCCGCCCGGTAGGCATCAAGAATCTGGCGATGTATCGCGGTGGCGTCCGGTTCTCCCCCCAGGTAATGGGCAAACAGGTCGGCCCAGTTGAGCGATGACATCCCCACCGCCGGAATCCCGGCCTGGGCCGCCGCCGCCAGTGGCAGGTAGGCGGCATTGCAGACCACCGCATCGACCCGTCGGCTGAGCAGCCAGTCCGCCTCGTCGGCAACGACGCGCGGCCAATCGGCGTGGAGTTCGCGATAGCGCAACGCGCTGGCGGGCCGATCGGCATCCACCGCGTTGTGCATGATGAAACCGAAGTCGCGCGCCTCGGCGATGTGCTCGAAATCGCCCGCGATGCGCGCCGCCAGGCGCCGCCGCGGCAAGGCGCTGCGCACCGCAAGGCGCAGATCCGGCACCAGGGGGCGCAAGGCGTTCAGCACCGGCGCGGTCTGGGCCAGATGCCCCAGGCCGTGGGCCGAGATATCGACCAGCAGGTGCACCGAACCTCAGAGATCGAGATCGAGCAGGCGCGCGACCCGACGTTCGACAAAGCTGCGCGCGGCGAAATCCGTCGCGCCGGCCTCGCGCGCCGCGCCGACCGCCTCGTCGTTGTAGGTGGCGAAACAGGCGATGATCGCGGTATGCGGATGCAGGCCGCGCAAGCGCTGGATCTCGTCCAGCGAGTCGCGCCGGCCAAGGTCGACGATGATGCAGTCTGGCAAATCCTCGCTGGTCGGTTTCAGCATGTCGACGCCGGCGGCGCTCCAGGTCGCGCTCAGGTGCAAGCGGGTGGTGAGGTCGTGGCAGAGAAACAGGATTTTCTTACTCATGCGAATGGGGCGCCGTGTCGACGGCGCCGACTCTTGAAGGAGAGTGGCGATTCTGCCACGAGCAGGGGCTGCCGCGCGCGCCACGCGGCGGAATACTGGATATAATTTCAGTATGTCGCCAAATGCACCCCACAAAGGTCGCGGCGCCGTCATTTCCCCCGACGGCCGCTTCGACATGTGGCAGCGCGAGGCGGCGGACGACGGCTGGTGGCAGGACGAAGCGGACGCGCCGGGCACCGAACTGGCCATCGACACGGCGAAGTCGGTGATCACCTACAACAGTTCGCCAGACATCCCCTACGATCGCTCGATCAATCCCTATCGCGGCTGCGAGCATGGCTGCGCCTACTGTTTCGCGCGGCCCTCGCATGCCTGGCTCGGTCTTTCGCCGGGGCTGGATTTCGAGACCAAACTGGCCTACAAGGCTGACGCCGCGGCGACGCTGCGCCGCGAACTGGTCAAGCCCGGCTACGTCTGCCGGCCGGTGGCGCTGGGCATCAACACCGACGCCTGGCAACCGGTGGAACGCCGGTTGCGGGTGACGCGCGGCATCCTCGAGGTGCTGGCCGAGACGCGCCATCCGCTGACCATCGTCACCAAGTCGGCGCTGATCCTGCGCGATCTCGACCTGCTCGCCGGGATGGCGCGCGACGGCGTGGTCCATGTCGCGGTGTCGATCACCACCCTCGATCCGGCGCTGGCGCGAGCGCTGGAGCCGCGCGCGCCGTCTCCCCAGCGCCGACTCTCGGCAATCCGCGAACTCGCCGCGGCTGGCATCCCGACTGCCGTGATGGTGGCGCCGCTGATCCCGGCGTTGGCCGACCACGAAATGGAAGCCATCCTCGGCGCCGCCCGCGAGGCGGGTGCGGGCGCGGCCGGCTACATCCTGCTGCGCCTGCCCCACGAAGTGAAGCCACTGTTCCGCGCCTGGCTGGAGACGCATCAGCCGGGCCGCGTGGAACATGTCTACAGCCTGATGCGGCAACTGCATGGCGGGCGCGAATACGATAGTGCTTTCGGCACCCGCCAGCGCGGCAGCGGCCCGCTGGCAGACATCATCGCCCAGCGTTTTCGCGCCGCGACGCGACGCCTCGGGCTCGACGCGACCTCGCTGCCGATGAACCTGACGGCCTTTCGCCCGCCGCCCCGGCCCGCGCCCTCCGTGCCGCAACTGCGCCTGTTCTGAACCGGGGTGCGACGGCCCAGCTTGTAGAATCGCGCCGGTGAAAGTCCTCGGCATCGAATCCTCCTGCGACGAGACCGGCGTCGCGCTCTACGACACCGAGCGCGGCCTGCTCGGCCACGCCATCCACACCCAGGTGGCAATGCACGAAGCCTACGGCGGCGTGGTGCCGGAACTGGCTTCGCGCGACCACATCCGCCGCCTGATTCCGCTGCTGGAAAAGGTTCTCGCCGAAGCGAAATGCCACCGCGGCGACATCGATGCCATCGCCTATACCGCCGGTCCGGGCCTGGCCGGCGCCCTGCTGGTCGGCGCCAGCTTCGCCGAAGCCCTGGCCATGGCCCTTGATGTGCCGGTGTTGCCGGTGCATCACCTCGAGGGCCATCTGCTCTCGCCCTTGCTGGCCGACGACGCGCCGAACTTCCCCTTCATCGCCCTGCTGGTATCCGGTGGGCATACGCAATTGATGCACGTGGCGCGCGTCGGCAATTACGAGTTGCTCGGCGAGTCGCTGGACGACGCCGCCGGCGAGGCCTTCGACAAGACCGCGAAACTGCTGGGCCTGGGTTACCCCGGCGGGCCGGCGCTCGCCTCCCTGGCCGAGTCCGGCACGGCGGGTCGATTCAAGCTGCCACGCCCGATGATCAACAGCGGCGATCTGGCCTTCAGTTTTTCGGGCCTGAAGACGGCGGTGCTCACCGCCGTGCGCGCGAGGGACCTCTCCGAGCCCGACAAGGCCGACCTGGCGGCGGAATTCCAGGAAGCCGTGACCGAGGTGCTGGCCGCCAAGGCCGTTGCGGCGTGTCGCCAGCGCCGACTTTCGTCGCTGGTGGTGGCGGGCGGCGTCGGCGCCAACCGCCGCTTGCGCGAGCGCCTCGACGATGCCATGGCGAAGATCGGCGGGCGCGTGTTCTACCCGGCGCTGGAATTGTGCACCGACAACGGCGCAATGATTGCCTTCTGCGGAGCCCAACGCCTGCTGCAAGGGGAAGCGCCTCGACGCGGCGGCGCCTTTGCGGTCAGGCCGCGCTGGCCCTTGAACGAGCTCCGCTAACTGCCCAGCAGCTTGCCGATGTGCAGCACGCGCGCGGCCATCGAGCGCATCAGCGCGATGCCGAAAGCCGGCCGCGTCTTGACCATGCCGATGAACTCGTTGCGCCCGACCAGCAGCCAGGCACTGTCGGTTTCCGCCGTGGCGGTTGCCGACCGACCGGAGCGGTCGACCAGGGCCATTTCGCCGAAGGCGCCGCCGGGCCCGACGCGTTCGATCACCTTGTCATCGACCGAGATGGCGATCTTGCCTTCGGTGACGACAAACATGCAGGCGCCGATCGCGCCCTTGGTCACCACCGTCTTGCCGGCGGCAGCCGTGGCCGGCGTCGGATCGCCCAGCGCCTGCTGCAGGTCTGCCAGCATTTTCCGGTCCAGCGTATTGGCATGCTCCAGGGCCTCGACCGAGGCCTTGTTGGCGGCGGCCAGCCGGCCCAGACCGCGGCGCAGGCGCTGCGCCATCACGCTCATCAGCATCAGGGCGAACTCGGGCATCTGCTGCAAGGAGTTGAGGAAGGCCTTTTCGTCCAGCGACAACACGCGGCAGGCTTTGCGCGCGGTGGCCGTGGCGCTGCGCGGCATCTCGGCGATGGCGGCCATTTCGCCAAAGATTTCTCCCGGCAACACCAGTTCCAGCGGCTTGCCGCCCCGGGTCAGCGTCACGTCGCCATCGAGCAGCAGGTAGATGCGCGCACCCTTGGAAAAGAATCCCGAGGTCTTTTCATTCTCGGCGAATATCTGGGTGCCGGCGGCAAACGACTCGACGCTGCCCGCGAGCTTGAAAAAGGCCAGGGCCAGCTTGGGCTCGTAGAGCGACACCGGCTCGGGCGCCGGAGGCGGCTTCGCGGCGACAGGCGCCGGGGCGGGTGGATTGGCTGCTGCCGGCGCGGGCACCGGCGGCGTGTTCGAGAAATCCAGATCATCCATGAATTCAGGTCCTGAAGAATGTGGCCCGCGCGAGAATGCGCCCGCGAATTTTGTCCAGCGGGCCATCGGCCGATGGAATCGCCTTTACACTGTGCGATTGTCGCGCAAATTTTCGGGGTCGCCAATGGGCTGGACGGACGCGCTGCTGACGGGCATCAAGGAGATCGACGAGCAGCACAAGGTGATGTTCGACGTCATCGCCCAGCTCGAACAGGCGGTCAGCGCGGAAGACAAATGGTCGGCGGTGCATTTCGCGCTGGTCGAGCTGACGAGCTACGTGAACATTCACTTTGCCGTCGAGGAAGCCCTGCTGCGCCTGCATGATTATCCGGAACTCAACGCGCACATCGCCTCGCACCGCGCGTTCTCGGCGGCGCTGGCCGACATCAAGAAACACTCGATCCGAGAGGACGTCAGCGATGCCATGACCACCCTGGTCAAGACCTGGCTGGCACAGCACATCGGCAAGGAAGACATCGCCTATGTGCCGCATCTGCGCAACGCGCCGCTGGCGCGCTCGGCGGGCTAGCGGCGCTTACTTCCGCTTCGGCCCGCCGACACGGCTTTCCGTTCCGGCCAGCAGTTTGCGGATATTGCCCTGGTGACGCAGGACCAGCACGCCGCACATGACGCCGACCAGGACCGTGGTCTCGGTCCGCCCCAGCAGCCAGGCGGTGAGCACCGGCGCCGCGGCGGCGGCGGCCAGGGCCGCCAGCGACGAATAGCGGGTGACCAGCACCACCGATAGCCAGATTGCGGCCGTCATGCCCGCCAGCGCGGCGGAAAACCCGAGCAGCACGCCAAGCGCCGTGGCCACGCCCTTGCCGCCGCGGAACTTCAGCGTGAACGGGAACACATGGCCGAGGAAGGCGGCCAGCCCGGCGACCGCGATCGCCGTGTCGCCGGCACCGACTCTTGCCGCGACGAACATCGCCAGCCAGCCCTTGGCGGCATCGCCAAGCAAGGTCAGCACGGCGGCCTTCTTGCTGCCGCTGCGCAGCACGTTGGTGGCGCCCGGATTGCCCGAGCCGAAGCTGCGCGGATCGGCCAGGCGAAACGCGCGCGAGACGATCACGGCAAAGGGCACCGAGCCGAGCAGGTAGCCCAGCACGGCCCAGATCAGCAGGTTCGGTGCGGAATCCATAGAATGGCTGCAATTTTACCCGGGGGCTGAATGGACTTCATTTTCATCGACGACATGCGGGTCGAGGCCCATGTCGGCATCTTCGAGCGCGAGAAGGCGGCGCCGCAGACGCTGGAAATCAGCCTGACCTTCGGCGTGCCCGATGCCGCCGCGCAGAACGACGACATCGAGCAGACCATACGCTACGACGCGGTGATCGAGCGCATCCGCGCCGAGCTGGCGGCGCGCCACTTCAACCTGCTCGAGACGCTGGGCGAATACGTGATCGGCCTCCTGCTCGACGAGTTCGGCGCGCCATGGGTCAAGATCCGCATCGCCAAGATGGGCATCATGAAGGGCGTGCGCCGCGTCGGCGTGCAGATCGAGCGCTCGCGGTGAGCGCTCCGCCGGACCGCCCCAAGGAGCGCCAGCCATATCCCGGAGTCCCGCAGGGACGAACCGACGTCACCCCCTCGCTTGGCGAGGGGGCTGGGGGGAGGGTAGTCCAGTGAACCTGCCGCCGCCGGCCGAACTGGTCCATGCGCTGGGCATGGCGGCGGTGGCGGTGAATGCCGCCTCGGCGGTGCTGGAAACCGAAGACAAGAAGATGGACCTGGTCGGCGCCGTGATCGTCGGCCTGGCCACCAGCCTGGGCGGCGGCAGCCTGCGCGACATGCTGCTCGGCCGACCGGTGTTCTGGCTGGCCGACGTCGCCTACCTGGTCTGCGGCCTGCTCGCCGTGGGCCTCACCTTTGCGCTGGCGCGGCGCGTGCGCGTGAAGCCCGGCCTGTTCGTGATTCCGGACGCAATCGGCCTCGCGCTGTTCACCGTGGTCGGCTGCCGCATCGCGCTCGATGCCGGGGTGCCCTGGCTGGCCGCCTCGCTGCTCGGCGTGGTGACGGGCGTCTTCGGCGGCGTGCTGCGCGACGTGCTGGTCAATGAAGTGCCGCTGGTGATGCGCCCCGGCACGCTCTACGCGACGGCATCCTGGTGCGGCGCGCTGGCCATGATCGCGGCGCAGGCGCTGGGCGCAGCCGACTCGCTGGGGGCGGCGATCGGCGCAGCCATCGTGCTGGCGCTGCGCCTGGCGGCGATCCGCTGGCGGCTCAGCTTGCCGACCTACTAGGTGCGGCTCATTCCTTCAGCGCACATTCCACGATCTTCGGCTGCAGCACGCGCAGGATGTCGTGCGGATGCACGCCGACCAGGTAGCCGCGGCGCCCACCGTTGATGTAGACCAGCGGCAGGTCAAGGATGGATTTCTCCATGTGCACTGGAAGGACTTTTTTCGTGCCGAAGGGCGAGCAGCCGCCGACCATGTAGCCGGTATGGCGCAGGGCGTCTTCGGGCTTGCAGGGGCCGACCTTCTTGACGCCGATCTGGCGCGCCAGTTCCTTGGTCGACACCTTGCGGTCGCCGTGCATAAGGACGATCAGCGGCTTCGCGGCTTCGTCCTCCATGACCAGGGTCTTGACCACGGCGTGCTCGGCGACGTTGAGTTCGCGCGCCGAGACCTTGGTGCCACCGTGCTCCTCGTACTCGTAGAGGTGGTTGGAATGGGCGATGCGGTGCTTGCGCAGGAACTTGGTCGCCGGCGTTTCGGGTCCCGTATCCGGGTGGGTGTTTTCGTGTCTCATAAAATTTATTCTAGACCTCTGGCGTAAGGAATCCAGCCTGCCGGACGACCCATCGTCACCTGCCCTTGCCCTGGAGACAATCATGCGCCCGCGCTCACCGTTCCTGATTCTCGCCGCCGGCCTGTGCCTGGCGGCGGCCGCGCCGGCTGTGGCGGCAGCCGCGTGCCGTGCCGACACCGGCGCCGCGCGCAACGTGTTGCTCGAACTCTATACCTCGGAGGGCTGCGATTCCTGTCCGCCCGCCGACCGCCGCCTGTCGGGCTACAAGGACACCGGGGCCTACGCCGGACGCCTGGTGCCGCTGGCCTTCCATGTCGACTACTGGGATCGCCTGGGCTGGGCGGATCGCTTCGCCAGCCAGCAGTTTACGCAACGCCAATACGCCATGGCGACGCTGGCGCGCTCCCGCTCGGTCTATACCCCGCAGTTCCTGCGCAACGGTCGGGACTGGCGCGGCGGCGGCAGTCCGCTTGATGCCTCGACCGAGTCGCGCCCCGGCGCGCGCATTGCCATCGAACTGCACGTCGCACCCGGAGCCCGGATGACGGTAAGCGGGGAGGTCGCGGCGACGGCTCCCGGCGCCGAGGCCTGGCTGGCCGTCTATGAGAACAATCTCGATTCAGCGGTCAGCGCCGGCGAAAATTCCGGCAAGCGCTTGCGCCACGACTACGTGGTGCGCCGCCTGGTCGGACCGCTGGCGCTCGATTCGCGCGGGCAACTCGCATTGCGTCAGGACATCCCGCTGGGGCCTGGCTGGAAACCGGCCGATCTCGGCGTTGCCGTGTTCGTGCAGGACAAGGCCAGCGGCGAAATCGTCCAGGCGCTGCAGCGCCACGCCTGCCCGGGCTGAGCGGCTCAGCCGCGCGGATGGTGCTGGTGATGCAGTTGCTTGAGCCGTTCGCGCGCGACATGGGTGTACACCTGCGTGGTCGAGATGTCGGCGTGCCCGAGCAGCAATTGCACGACGCGCAGGTCGGCGCCATGGTTGAGCAGGTGCGTGGCGAAGGCATGGCGCAGCACGTGGGGTGAAATGCGCTCCTGCGGAATGCCGACGTGCAGCGCGTATTTCTTGACCAGGTTCCAGAACATCTGCCGCGTCATGGCGGCGCCGCGCACGGTGATGAAGATCGCGTCCGAGACGCGTTGCTTCAGCAGTTCGTTGCGCGCACCGGCGATGTAACGCCGCAGCCAGTCCGCCGCCACTTCACCCAGCGGCACCAGGCGCTCCTTCGAGCCCTTGCCGATCACCCGCACCACGTTGTCGTTGAGGCTGAGTTCGAAGAGGCGGATGCCGACCAGTTCCGACACGCGCAGCCCGGTGGCGTAGAGCAGCTCGAGCATGGCGCGGTCGCGCAGGCCCAGCGGCGTATCGAGGTCGGGCGCATCGAGCAGGCCTTCGACCTGCTTCTCCGACAGGGTCTTGGGAAAGCGCTGCGCCTGCCGCGGCTTGTCGATGTTGAGCAGCGGGTCCGCCTGCAACCGGCCCTGGTCGAGCAGCCAGCGGTAGCAGCGTCGCAGGCTGGCCATCAGCCGGCGCTGGCTGTTGGCCCGGATGCCGCCGGGCCGCGCGTGCAGGTGGGCGAGGTAAGCGTTGATCGCCGTGCCGTCAGCGCCGACTATTGATTTTCCCTGCGCGCCGAGCCACGCGGCGAACAGCGCGAGGTCGCTGTGGTAGGCGCCGAGGGTGTTCTTCGACAGGCCGTCGGCCAACCACAGGGCGTCGATGAATTCGTCGATCAGTTCGGTGTCAGAAGCCTGCATGTTCGTGACGCAACAGCCACTTCTTGATGTCGAGCAGGAAGCCGCCGGAGTTGCGCGCGAATCCGCCCAGCCCATGGTTTGCCGCGACGACGCGATGGCAGGGCACGACGATGGGATAGGGGTTGGCGCCGCAGGCATTGCCGACCGCGCGCGGCCCGCTGCCGATCGCCGCGGCGACTTCGCCGTAGCTCAGCGTCTGCCCGCTCGGAATCGCCGCGATCCGGGCCCACACCCGGCGCTGGAAATGCGTGCCGGCCGGCGCCAGCGGCAGGCCGAACTCGAAGGCCGGGTCCGCGAGCCAGGCGCGCAACTGGCGCACGGCGTCCTTGGCCAGCGGCGTTTTCGGCGCGACTTCAGGCCGCGGCTCAAGGTAGTCGATGCCGGTGATCTCGTCGGCATTGCATTCGATGCCGATACTGAATCCGGGCGCGGACAGGATGCTGGCGTAGGTCGTCATGGCGGGCAGGCTCGAAGTTCGATTACGGCGCTATTGTCGATCCCCGGCAGTCGATCGGCAAGCGGGGTGCACAGCGTCGCCGTGCATAGGGTGTAGCCGCCCGCATGCGGCGAATGCGCAAGACGCAGAAAGGCCTGCGGCGGTAGATGCGGGCGGTAGTGCCAGACGCCGTTCTGCAGCACCGCGCCGGCGGGCGGCTCCATGCCGGCGCCGGTGCCGCGGATGCGCGCCGCGCTGATCACCAGTTCGCTGCCGACAACGCGCCAATCCTCCTCCCAGCGGACTTTCTCGATCGAATGCGTCCAGCTCAGGGTGAAGGCATCGATGGCGAGCACGGCGCTGACAGCCCCGGCCGCGAGGCACAGGCTCATGTCGTGGCGCGGCGACGGCGTACCAGATGCCAGATCACGAACACCGCGCTCATGGCAAAGCCGATTTCGTCGGTGAGCGGGATGGCCGCCACCAGCATGAAGGCCGCCGTCGCCGCAAAGATGCGTTCGAACACGTTTAGCGGCGCGAACAGGAAGCCGATCGCGGCCGCGCCCCACAAGCCGATCGAGACGACGGCCTTGAACACGATGTAGGCCACGGCGGCCAGCGTGTAGTCGCCCTGCAGCATCAGCGCCGGGGTATACACCGCCATGTAGGGGATGACGAAACCGGCGATGGCGATCTGAACCGCCTTGATGCCGATCTTCATCGCCGATTCCTTGGCGATGGAACTGGCGGCGAAAGCGGCCAGCGCCACCGGCGGCGTCAGGTCGGCCATGATGCCGAAGTAGAAGACGAACATGTGGCTGACGATCAGCGGCACGCCGAGCTTGAGCAGCGCCGGCGCGGCGATCGAGCTGGTGATGATGTAGTTGGGGATGGTCGGAATGCCCATGCCCAGCACCAGGCAGACCAACATCGTCAATACCAGCGACAGAAACAGGCTCTTCTCGCCGACGCTGAGAATGTAGCCGGCAAACGAGGAGGCGGCTCCGGTCAGCGTCAGCACGCCGATGATGACGCCGACCACGGCGCAGGCGACGCCCACCGGCAGCGCCTGGCGCGCGCCGTCGACCAGGCTCATGCGCAGCAGGTGCAGGGTCTTGCGTCCGCCCTTGATGGTGAAGGTCTGCGCCACCAGTGCGGCGATCAGCGCCAGCAGCGGGACGATGCCCCAGGTCTCCATGTTCTTGACGAAGACCGCGGCGGTGAGTCCGAGCGCGATCCAGAACACGTAGCGGAAGGCCGTGCTCGAAACGCGCGCGGCGATCGCGGCGCCGAGGATCAGCACGGCGGTCAGCACCAGGCCGACCATGCCGGCGAACATCGGCGTGAATCCGTTGAACAGCGTGATCACCAGCACCACCAGCGGCAGCAGCAGATACCAGTTGTCGCGCATCGCGTGCCAGGGGTTGGGGCACTCGGCCTTGGGCATGCCGACGAGGTTTTTGCGCCCGGCTTCGAGATGCACCATCCAGAAGGCCGTGACGTAATACAGGATGGCCGGAATCGCCGCCGCCTTGACGATATCGGCATAGGGCACGTTGAGGTTCTCGGCCATGATGAAGGCCACCGCGCCCATCACCGGCGGCATGATCTGGCCACCCATCGAGGACGTGGCCTCGACCGCGCCGGCGAAGACGCCCGAATAGCCGAACTTCTTCATCAGCGGAATGGTGAATTGGCCGGTGGTCAGCACGTTGGCCACGCCCGAGCCGGAGATGGTGCCCATCAGCGCCGAGGAGATCACCGAGACCTTGGCCGCGCCGCCCTTGGTATGGCCGACGAAACCCAGCGCCAGGGAGTTGAACAGGTTGATCATGCCAGCGTGTTCGAGAAACGACCCGAACAGGATGAAGAGGAAGATGTAGGTCGCCGAGACCAGGGTCGGGATGCCGAAAATGCCTTCGGTGCCCAGCGCCAGTTGATTCACGATCTGGTCGAAGCCGTAGCCGCGATGGGCGAGATCGCCCGGCAGGTACTGGCCGAAGACGCCGTAGAGCAGGAACAGCCCGCAGACGATGGGCAGCGCCAGGCCGAGGATGCGCCGCGTCGCTTCGAAGGTAAGGATGACCAGCGCCGTGCCGACGAAGAGGTCCATGTTGCTCGGGTCGCCCGAGCGCTGGATCAGTTCGGCCTCGAACACCCAGTGGTAGGTCGACAGCGCCAATGCGCCGAAGGCCAGCGCCGTATCGCCGGCGCCGACTCTTGACAGCCTGCCGCCGCTCTTGAAGGCCGGGTAGAGGATGAAGGTGATGCAGAGCAGGAAGCCGACATGCAGGCTGCGGATCACCAGGCTGGACAGCGGATGGAAGGCCGCAACGATCAACTGGTAAGTGGAAAAAGCCAGCGCGATGGCGTTGAGCGCGGCCAGCCAGCCGTCCCCGAGCCGGCGCTGCACGCCGTGCTCGGAGAACTCTTCCTGGCCGTGGTCGGGGGCGGCGCTGTGATCGGCCACAAATGCCGCCTTACTTGATCAGCCCGACTTCCCTGTAATACTTCTCGGCACCCGCATGTAGCGGCGCCGGCGGCGCCTTGGCGGCGTTCTCGCGGGTGATGGCCTTGGCCGCTGCGTGCGCTGCCTGCAACTCGGGCAGGTGCTCGAAGATCGCCTTGGTCATCTTGTAACCGGCGTCGGCCGAGACCCCCTCATGGCTGACCAGGAAGTTCTGGATCGCCACCGTGGCCACGGCATCGGTCTGGCCGTTGTAGGTGTTGGCCGGCACGCTGCCGGATTGGTAGGCGGCTTCGCCGATCTTCGTCACCACGTCGGCGGGGATGGGCACGATGACGATCTTCACTGCCGTGGCCAGGTCGCGGATGGCGGCAACGCCCAAGCCGGCCGAAATCAGCGTGGCGTCGAGCTGGCGGTTCTTCATCAGTTCCACCGATTCGCCGAAGGGCAGGTACTCGACCTTGGCGAAATCCTTGTAGCTCATGCCGGCGCCCTTGAAGATGTCGCGGGCGTTGAGCTCGGTGCCGGACTTCGGCGCGCCGACGGCGACACGCTTGCCCTTGAGGTCGGCCAGGGTCTTGATGCCGGAATCGGCGGCGGCGACGATCTGGATGTAGTTGGGATAGATCGCGGCGATGGTGCGCAATTTTTTGAGCGGCGTCTTGAAGCCGGCTTCCTCGTTGCCCTTCCAGGCTTCGTTGAGCGCATCGCCGAGGGTGAAGGCGATCTCGCCGCGGCCGGCCTGCAGCAGGTTGAGGTTCTCGGCGCTGGCCTTGGTCACCTGGGCCGAGGTCTTGGCGCCGGGCATGGCCTTGCCATAGATCTGCGACAGGGCGACGCCCATCGGGTAGTACACACCCGAGGTGCCGCCGGTGAGAACGGTGACGAATTCCTGGGCGTGGGCCGTGGCAGCAAGCGCGAGGGTTGCGGCGGCAAGCAGCAGGCGACGGGTGCTCTTCATGGGTCTATCCTCCGGTACTGGTTTATTGTGGGGCGAAGCTTACAACCAGAAACGGGATCGCGAAAGCCGCGACGCCCTTTCCACCGGCATGGCGGGGCGCACTTATACTGTTCCCCATCCACCGTTGTCCGGAATCTGCGAATGAAACTGCCGAAACTCGAAAATCCCGCTGGTGATTTCTGGGGTGGCATGGCCGCCATGATGGTGGCCCTGCCCTCGGCGATCGCCTATGGCGTCACCATCTATGCGATCCTGGGAAATTCCTACGTGGCGCTCGGCGCGCTGGCCGGCATCCTCGGCGCGGTGGCGATGGGCATTGTCGCTTCGAGCTTCGGCGGTGCCCGCCGCCTGATCTCGGCGCCCTGCGCGCCCGCCGCCGCGGTGGTTTCGGCCTTCGCCATCGAGGCCATGGCGCGCGGCACGCCGGTCGATACCACCATGTTGTTGCTGACCCTGCTTGGCCTCCTTGCCGGCCTGATGCAGGTGATGTTCGGCGTGCTGCGCCTGGGCCTGCTGATCAAGTACATGCCCTATACGGTGGTCAGCGGCTACCTCTCGGGCGTCGGCCTGATCATCATCGCCAGCCAGGTACCCAAGCTGCTGGGCACGCCCAAGGGCATGTACTTCTGGGCCTCGCTGATGGCGCCCGACAAATGGCGCTGGCAAGCCATGGTGGTCGGCATCGTCACTATCGTCGTCATGGTTGGCGCGCCGCGTGTGACCAAGGCCGTGCCGGCGGCCATCCTTGGTCTGGCGGCGGGCGTCGCCGCCTATTTCGGCCTCGGCCTGGTCGACCCGGCCCTGCTCAGCCTGCAGGGCAACAGCCTGGTGGTCGGCGCACTCGGCGGCGAAGGCGGCGGCAGCTTCTGGGACGGCATTGTGCTGCGCTGGTCGGCGCTGGCGGAAATACACCTCCAGGAAGTGCTGACGCTGGCAATTCCTGCGCTGACACTGGCGGTGCTGCTCTCGATCGACACGCTGAAAAGTTGTGTGGTGCTCGACGCGCTGACCCGCTCGCGCCACGACTCCAACCGCGTGCTGATCGGCCAGGGCCTGGCCAACCTCGGCTCCGGCGCGATCGGCGGCATTCCCGGCGCCGGCACCATGGGTGCCACCCTGGTCAACGTCTCGGGCGGTGCCAGCAGCAGTTTCTCCGGTGTCATCGAAGGCGTGCTCTCGCTGTTCGTTTTCCTGCTGCTGACGGGCCTGGTGTCCTGGGTGCCGGTGTCCGCCCTGGCGGGCATCCTGATCGTGGTCGGCGTGCGCATGATCGACCGCAACAGCCTGCACTTCCTCAAGTCGCGCTCGACGATCCTGGACTTTGCCGTCATCGTCGCGGTGATCGGCACGGCGCTGACGGTGAGCCTGATCGCGGCCTCGGGCGTCGGCATCGTGCTCGCCGTGGTGCTGTTCATCCGCGAGCAGATCGGCGGCTCGATCATCCGCCGCCGCCTGCTGGGCAACGAAACCTTCTCCAAGCGCGTGCGTACCCATGCCGAAATGGAGATACTCACCGAGAAGGGCAGCCGCGCCGCCATCGTCCAGCTCCAGGGCAGCCTGTTCTTCGGCACGGCGGACCAGCTCTACCGGGTTCTGGAACCCGACCTCAAGACCCGCGACTTCCTGATCCTCGACATGCGCCGCATCCAGACCGTGGACGTCACGGCCGCCCATCTGCTGGAACAGATCAAGGACATGCTCGCCGAGCGCCATGGCTTCCTGATCTTCAGCCAGATTCCCGACAACCTGCCCTCGGGCCGCGACCTGAAGGAATACTTCGACCAGGTCGGGCTGCTCCAAGCCGACAGCCCGGTGCGCGTTTTCCCGACCCAGGACGACGCGCTCGAGTGGGTCGAGGACCGCATCATCCATGAAGCCGAACTGACCCGCGACGAGGAAATTCCGCTGGAACTGCACGAAGTCGAGCTGTTTGCCGGCCGCAAGGAGCAGACCCTGGCCGCGCTCGAGCAATGCATGGTAAAGCGCCATGTCGCCACCGGTGAAACCATTTTCTCGCGCGGCGACGCCGGCGATGAGCTGTTCCTGATCCGACGCGGCGCGGTGCGCATTGTCCTGCCGCTGTCGGAGCGCCAATCGCATCACATCGGCACCTTTGGTCGCGGCGCCTTCTTCGGCGAAATGGCCTTTCTCGACGGCGAGGTGCGTTCGGCCAACGCGGTGGCGTTCAACGATTGCGAGCTCTACGTGCTGTCGCGCAAGGCCTTCGACGCCTTCGCCGACGAGCACAAGAAGCTCGGCCTGCGGCTGATGGAAGGCATTGCCAGCGTGCTCGCCAGCCGCCTGCGCTACACCAATGCCGAGTTGCGCGTGCTCGAGTCCTGATCCGGCGGCCCTGCGCCTGGCGCCCGCGCGGCGCCTGGGCATGGTCGCCGCCCTGTTGCTCCTTGCCGGCACATCCTTGTCCAACGCCAGCGATGGCGCGCACTGGAAATCCGCCGATTACCTGGTCGAGTCCTTCGTCGAGATCGCGCTCGGCAGCGAATACGAAGTCCGACGCCGCCAGGTACGCAAATGGACCACGCCGATACGCCATGCCCTGGTGCACCAGACCGGCGACGCGGCACTGCATGAGCGTCTGGTTCGCACGCACTTCGAACACCTGGCGACGCTCACCGGCCTCGACATCCTTCCGGCAACAAGCCGCGAAGCCGCCAACCTCCTGGTGATCCTGAGCTCGGAATCGCGCCTGAAGGACGATTTGCAGCGCCATTTCGGCTGGAACTCCGCCGCGCAACGCGAGAGATTCCACCGCGAGGCGGTTTGCCTCGGGGTCTTGTCGACGTCGCGGCGCAGCGGGCGGATCACGCGCGCGGTGGTCATCATCCCGGTCGATCGGGCCCGCGCCCGCGGCAAGCTGCCGGCCTGCGTGGTCGAGGAACTGACCCAGGTGCTGGGCCTGCCCAACGATTCGGAGAAGGTCTTCCCTTCCGTGTTCAACGACCGTTCGATCGACGACTTCCTCACCGGCCTCGACGTGCTGCTGCTGAAGATGCTTTACGACCCGCGCATCAAACCCGGCATGGATGAAACAACGGTGCGCCCCCTGCTGCGCGAGATCTCGGCCGAACTCGTCCGCGACGGCGGTCCCGAGCGCGCCGAGGCCATCGCGGCCACTGGCGGACTCGCCGCGTCGAGTCCCTGAAGCGGTAGCCCGCCAAGCGGGAGTAACATGGCGCCAGCGCTTCCCCCTCCGCGCCATGACCATGCTTCGCGATCTGCTTTCCGACTCGACATCTCCGGTCGATAGTTACTCCGATTTTGTCGATCCCAGACATGCCCCGCTGCTGCGGGGCATCATCGTCATCCTGCTGCTCGGCTCGGCGGCCCTGATCGCCCTGGTGCTCGGCTCGTCCGGCGAACAGGCGTGGCGCCTGTACCCGGCCATCGGCATCGGCGTGCTGGGCCTCGCGGTGTGGGGCATCCACCGCTGGCAGGGGTCGATTCCCGCGGTGCGTGCACTGGTCATCGGCGGCTGGATTCTGGCCACGGTGACAGCTTTTTTTGGCGAAGGGGTACGCACGCCGATCCTGATGATCTATTCCGTGATCCTGATTTTTTCCGGCTGGGTGCTCGGCACGCGCACCTGCGCCCGGCTGTTCCTGGCCAGCGCGCTTGCCGTGATCGCCATGACTGCAAGCCAAAGCATGGGCTGGACCGTGCCCGCCAGGCCTGCATCGAGCGGCGTGGTGGTGGTCGCCCACCTGCTGATCCTGCTGCTCAGCTTCATCATGACGCTTTACCTGGTGCGCCTGTTCCGCAAACGCTATGACACGGAACGCCGGCTCGGCGCGGAAATCCGCCAACATCTCGACACCGTGGAGCGGCGCGAACGGCAACAGCGGGCGCTGCTCGACAATTTCCCCTTCATGGTCTGGCTGAAGGATGCCGAGGGCCGCTTCCTGGCCGCCAACCAGGCGCTCGCCAACGCGCTGGGCAAGGCAACGCCTGACGAAATCGCGGGGAAAAGAATCCAGGACCTCGTGCCCGCCGAGCTCTCCGCGCGCCAAGCCGAAGAGGACCGCCTGGTCGCAGCCGAGGGCAAGCCGCGCATCAGCGAGGCCTTCACCCGTGTGGACGGTCACGAGGCCTGGTTCGAAACGTACCGCGCGCCGGTGACGCACGATGGCCGGATCATCGGCACGGTGGGCTTCACCAGCGACATCACCGAGCGCCGCCAGACCGCCGCCGAGCTCGACCGCCATCGCCACCACCTTGCCGCCCTGGTCGACGAACGGACGGCGGCCCTCTCGATCGCCAAGGAAGCCGCTGAATCCGCCAGCCGCGCCAAGTCCGCCTTCCTCGCCAACATGAGCCACGAATTGCGCACCCCGCTGAACGCCATGATCGGCATGACGGCGCTGGCTCGAAGACGCGCCACCGACCCGACCCAGATCGACTTCCTCGACAAGGCCGACCGCGCCTCGCGACAGTTGCTGGCGGTGATCGACGATGTCCTCGACATTTCGCGGATCGAGGCCGAACGTCTGACCCTGGACAGCATCGAATTCAAACTTGGCGAGGTGGTCGATGACCTGGTCGCCATGATCGACCCGCGCGCAAGGGAAAAGGGCCTCGCGTTCACGTTGGACATCGCGCCGGAGTTCTCGCGGATGCTGCTGCGCGGCGACCCGATGCGTCTGGGCCAGGTACTCCTCAACCTGTTGAGCAACGCCGTCAAGTTCACGGCGACGGGATGCATCGCGCTGCGCGTCCTGCGCCTCGAAGAAAATGCCGGGCAGGTGCTGCTGCGCTTCGAGGTCGAGGACACCGGCATAGGCATAGCGGCCGCCGACCGCCAGCGCGTGTTCCTTGCGTTCGAACAGGCCGACAGCTCGCTCACCCGGAAGTATGGCGGCACCGGCCTTGGACTATCCATCAGCAAGCGGCTGGTGGGACTGATGGGCGGAGCCATCGGCGTCACCAGCGAGCCGGGAACGGGTAGCTGCTTCTGGTTCACCGCGCGGCTGGAGAAATCCGGCCCCGCCGCGACGCCCGAAGTCGCGCCTTCCGCCGCGGACTGGATGTCGGTGTGCGCCGGCGCGCATGTGCTGCTGGCCGAGGACGAACCGCTCAACCGGGACCTCGCGAAAGGTTTGCTGGAGAGTTTCGGCGTGCGGGTCGACCTCGCGGAGGATGGCCGGCAGGCCGTCGAACGGGTCAGCCAGGTCGACTACGACATGGTGCTGATGGATGTGCAAATGCCGACGATGAACGGAATCGATGCCGCCCGCGCCATTCGACTTCTGAAAAGCGGGGCGACGCTGCCGATCGTCGCGCTCACGGCAAATGCCTTCGAGGAGGACCGGCGACGCTGCCTCGATGCCGGCATGGACGATTACATCACCAAACCCTTTACCCAGGATCAATTGCTGTCGGCGGTCGCCCGGTGGCTGGCGCGGAAGCCCGGGTAGTCGACGCACGGCTCGCGTGCATACCGATTGGCCCGGGACGCAACGGCCCCGACAGCGGTGGGAGGCTAGGCATCGCCGATCCGTTTCCGTCGCAAGCCAAAGGTCTTGCCCTCCGCATTGACACATGCAATGACGTGAGCGTAGCATCGTTCGATTGCGCTCAGTCGCACACCTTTGGCAACACGCCGACTCCAATTCCGGGACGACCACATGGACGCGCTTCGCGGGCTCGTGACATCAGGACAAACCGCCAGGGACGAGTTTCCCGAGCTGATGCTCGGCGAGCGCGGTCCCTTGCTGGGCAGGGTCATCTGGCTGATCATCGTCGGCGCCGCGATTTTCCTGCTGGTCATTCTGGATACGCCGATGCAGACCGCGTCACGCGTGACGGTTGCCGTCGGCTTGATGGCACTCGCGGTCAGCGCAAAGGCAATGCACCACTTCCGCGGTACCGTGGCGACGCTGCGGCTGTTGGCGATCGGCGGCTGGCTGCTTGCCACCGCTTCCGTCCTTGCCGGCGAGGGCGTGCGTTCGGTAATCCTGGTGGTCTACCCGGTGATCCTGATCGTTGCCGGGTGGACGCTCGGCGCCCGCTATTGTCTCGGCCTCCTCGCCGCCAGTTGCATCGCACTGGTGCTGATGGCGCTGAGCCAGCAAAGCGGCCGCCTGGATGTTGCCCTGACCCTGACGCCCATCATGGTGGCTTTCGTCCATGTGATGGTGCTGGTGATCAGCGCGGTGTTGTCGCTCTATCTGCTCAAGCTGTTCAGGACGCGCTATGCCGAAGTAACCCACCTCAATCAGCAAGTCAGGTCGCAGCTCGAACTGTCGGAAATGCGCGAGGGCTTCCAGAGAACGCTGCTCGACAACTTTCCCTTCATGGTCTGGCTCAAGGACGAAAAGGGCCGCTACCTTGCGGTGAATCAGGCCTTTCTCGACGGATTCGGCCGCCCGTCCGCCGACGCCGTGGTCGGCAAGACCGACCTGGATCTGGCCGCGGCGAGCCTGGCCGATGAGTACCGCGTGGCCGGCCTCACGGTATTCGGCAGCAGCTCTCGCAAGCCCGTCGAAGAGCTGATCGATATCGGCGGACAATGGCGCTGGTGCGAAACCAGCAGGTCACCTGTCCGGGTCGGCGACAAGGTGGTCGGCATGGTCGGCTACGCACGGGACATCACGGACCGACGCGAAATCGAGGCGCAGATCGTCGAATCGAGAAGTCTGTTGCGGGCCGTGATCGACAATGTGCCGGTGCGGGTTTACTGGAAGGATCGGAACCTCACGTATCTGGGCTGCAACCAGGCCTTCGCCAGGGATGCCGGGATGTCGGCGGCGCGGGATGTGATCGGCAAGGATGACTATCAATTGGCCTGGGCGGAACAGGCCGAGGCCCAACGCGCCGATGACCGCGCCGTGATGGTCTCGGCGCTGCCCCGGCTCGCCTGTGAGGAAGAACGGCGGACGGCGGATGACATGGTAAAACGGCTGCGCCTGTCGAAGGTTCCGCTGCGCGACAGCAACGACGAAATTATCGGTGTGCTCGGAATGTACGAGGACATCACCGATGAGGAAATCGCCGCCCGGACGGTAGGCAGCACCTGCAAGGAATCGTCGCCGGGGTAGTCGACGCACCGCGACGCTAGACGACTCCGGCCGCGCGCAGCGCGGCGATCTCCGTCGCGCCACGGCCAAGTTCGCGCAATACCGCCTCGGTATCCTGCCCCAGCCGCGGCGGCGCGCGATCATAGGCCACCGGGGTAGCCGAAAGGCGGATCGGATTGCCCACCTGGGGCGCCGTGCCGCCCGCCGCATGCGGCAAGTCAAGGCGCAGTCCGCGATGCATCACCTGCGGGTCGGCGAAGACCCCCGCCAGGTCGTTGATCGGGCCGCAGGGGACGGCGGCGTTTTCCAGCAGCGAGATCCATTCCGCGGTGGTCTTCATCACCGTCGCCCGGCGCAGCAGCGGCAACAGGTCGGCGCGATGCCTTACCCGCCCGGCATTGGTGGCGAAGCGTGGGTCGGTCGCCCATTCACCATGCCCTGCGATCTCGCAGAAACGCGCGAACTGGCCGTCATTGCCGATGGCGAGGATCATGTCGCCGTCGGCGGTGGGAAAGTCCTGGTAGGGCACGATGTTGGGATGGCCGTTGCCCATGCGCCGCGGCGCCTTGCCCGAGACCAGGTAGTTCATCGCCTGGTTGGCGAGGCAGGCCACCTGCACGTCGAGCAATGCCAGATCGATGTGCTGGCCCTGGCCGGCCTTTTCCCGGTGCAGCAGTGCGGCCAGGATGGCGTTGCCGGCATACAGGCCGGTGAGGATGTCGGTCAGCGCCACGCCGACCTTCTGCGGACCGGCGCCCTCCTCGCCATCGGCGCGGCCGGTGATGCTCATCAGGCCGCCCATGCCCTGGATCAGGAAGTCGTAGCCGGCACGGGCAGCGTAGGGGCCGTCCTGGCCGAAGCCGGTAATCGAGCAATACACGAGCTTCGGGTTGAGTGCCGCGAGGCTGGCGTAGTCGAGGCCGTAGGCCTTGAGTCCCCCGACCTTGAAGTTTTCCAGCACCACGTCGGAGCGCGCCGCCAACTGGCGCAGGATGGCCTGGCCTTCGGGCCGGGTCATGTCCACCGTCAGCGAGCGCTTGTTGCGGTTGGTGCACAGGAAATAGGCGGCGTCCGTGGTCGGCGCGCCGTCGCCGTCGGCCAGCCAGGGCGGGCCCCAGCCGCGGGTATCGTCGCCACCCTTGCCCTCCACCCCCGGCTTCTCGACCTTGATCACCTCGGCGCCGAGGTCGCCCAGCAACTGCGAGGCCCAAGGCCCCGCCAGCACGCGCGAGAGGTCGAGGACCTTGAGTCCGGCCAGCGCGCCAGCCGCCATCAGGAAGCCTTGCCGAGCAGGCCTTCCTTCAGGTCGCCCTGCACCGGCTGCTCGCCCAGCCAGATCTTCAGCACGGCACGGTAGAAATCCTCGCCGGGAATATCTTCGCCCTTCTTCTCGCCGTTGATGGTCAGGCGGGTCACACCACCGGCGACCTCGGGCAGCCAGTCGAAGTGGATCACCGCCCCCTTGGGCGCCGTGGTGATGGTCAGCATGGTGGCCTTGAGCGCCTCGATGCGGGCGTTGAGCGGCGCCACTTCCTGCTCGCTGTGATTCTTGCGAATGCCGCTGGGAAGTGCATCGGCAAAGGTCTCGCCCGAGGTATCGCGCAGCAGCACGATGCGCACGCGCTTGGCACCCTTCGCGGAAATCGCCTCGCCGGCCGCCGCAGTCTTCTGCGGCAGGTAGAGCGCCATGGCGTAACCCTTGATGAACAGCACGCCGCGCACGCCGACGCCGTTGATCACCGTGTCGCCAGCGCCGACTTTCATCTTGTCGTCGAACTTGACGCCGGCGGCTTCCAGCGCGGCCAGGGCCGGCAGGGCAAGCGTCAGCAGGAATGTGGCAATCAGCTTCTTCATGGGTTTCTCCTCGGGTAAGTGGTCGGCCGCCATGATACCGCCGATGCACTCATGCTATCGTTCCCGCTGCACAAAGGAGACTTCCATGAAACCCCTGCTTGCCGCCGGCCTGCTGGCCGCCACCCTCGCCCACGCCGCCGACCCGGCCAGGGACGTCGCATCCACCGCCAGCGACCGCGAAGCCGTTGCGGTGACGGTCTATAACGACGATCTGGCGCTGGTCAAGGAGCGTCGCAAGGTGGATCTTCCCGCCGGCCTCACCCGACTTTCCCTGCGCGAGGTGGCAGCGCAGATGCGCCCCGAAACCGCCCTGCTGCGCGCGGCCAGCGGCCAGCCGGTGCAATTGCTTGAGCAGAACTTCGACTTCGACCTGCTGACGCCGCAGAAGCTGCTGGAAAAATACGTCGGCCGCCAGGTCACGGTGATCCGCCCTCATCCAACCTCCGATGCCGAGCGGCGCGAGACGGCAACCGTGCTCGCTGCCGGACAGGGAACGGTGTTGCGTTTCGCCGACCGCATCGAGACCGGCGTGCCCGGCCGCCTGGCCTTCGATGCCGTGCCGGCCAATCTGCGCGACCGGCCGACCTTGTCGGTGCTGCTCGACGCCGCCGGTGGCAAGCAGTCGGTGGAACTGTCCTATCTCACCGCCGGGCTGGCGTGGAAGGCTGACTACGTCGCCAATCTTTCCACCGATGGCAAGAGCCTCGACCTCAACGGCTGGGTGACGCTGACCAACCGCAGCGGCGCCGGTTTCGACGACGCGACATTGCAGCTCGTCGCCGGCACGGTGAATCGCGTGCGCGCGCCACAGCCGCGGATGGCCTATGCGATGGCGGCAGCGCCGGCACGCGCCAAGGTGGCGGAAGCAACGCAGGAAGCGCTGATGGATTACCACCTCTACAGCTTCGAGCGCCCCACCAGCATCGCCGACAACCAGACCAAGCAACTGGCCCTGCTTTCCGCCGCCGCCGTGCCGGTGAGCCGCGAGTACCTGCTGGCCGGCAACGACTGGTACTACCGCGAGCGTTACGGACAGATTGGGCAAAAACTCAAGCCCGCCGTGTTCCTCGAGTTCGAGAACAAGGGCGGGCAACTTGGCAAGCCGCTGCCCGCCGGCATCGTCCGCGTCTATGCAAAGGACAGCAAGGGTGCGGCGCAGTTTGTCGGCGAGGACCGCATCGAGCACACGGCAAAGAACGAGAAGTTGAAGCTCAAGCTGGGCGAAGCCTTCGACATCACCGCCGAGCGCCTTCAGACGAATTACAAACGCATCGCCGACAATGTCAGCGAATCCTCCTGGCGCATCGAACTGCGCAATGCCAAGGACGAGGCCGTGACCGTGCGCATGCAGGAGCCCATGCCCGGCGACTGGGAGATGGTCCAGGAGTCGAGGAAGCACACGAAAGACTCTGCGCGCGTCGCCTCGTGGAATGTGACGATTCCGCCCGGCGACAAGGCGTTGCTGGAGTACACGGTGCGCGTGAAATGGTAAGCCGGGGTCGCTGAGCGCATGGATGCCGCGACCTGCCCCTGGTGCGAGGCCCCTCGTCAGGAGGGGCCCGATTGCCCGCGTTGCGGCGCGAACTATGCCAAGGCCGAGGCGATCAAGAAGCATGGCCGCGCCGAGGTCGCCGTCGCGGCCCCGCCTGCCGACGACATTCCCGAGGCGCGGATTTTCATCGCCGGGGAGGCGGAAGCCGATGCCGGCGAGGCCATCGACGACCCGCGAACCGAGTTCTGGTTCTGCGCCGCCGCGATTCCGGCCATGCTGCTGATCGCCATCGTCTTCCAGTCCATGGAATGGGGCCGTTTCCTGCAGCGCCTGGTATTCACCATGCCGGTGCACGAACTCGGCCACGCTGTCACGGCCTGGCTCTGCGGCTTTGGCGCGATGCCCACGGTGTGGGTCACGCTGACCAGCGACGAGCGCGGTTTGATCGCGCCACTGGCCGTGCTTGCCGCGCTGGCCTGGATGATCTATCGCGGCTGGCAGCTTGAGAGCCGCGCGCTGCTGGCGGCCGGCGGAATGGTCCTGTTGCTGCAGGCCGTTATGACGCTGGGCATCTCGGAGGACACGGCGACCGCGCTGATCATTTTCGGTGGCGACGGCATGGGCCTGGTGCTCGCGATCCTGCTGATGGGCAGTTTCTTCTTCGGCAAGGGCACCCAGCTCTACAAGGGCAGCCTGCGCTGGGGCTTCGTCGCCATCGGCGCCGGCGCCTTCGTCGATATCAACGCCACCTGGTGGCTGGCGCGGCGCGATCCGAGCGAGATACCCTTCACCACGCGCGCCAACGGCATGGAATCCGACGCACTGCGCCTGGTCAACAACCATGGCTGGAGCGAAGCGGCGCTGGTGAACCGCCACATCCTCGCCTGCCTCGCCTGCATGGCGGTGCTGGCGCTGGTCTATGCCTGGGGGGTGCGCAAGGCCTGGCTAAGGACGCAGACGCAGGCGCAGGCGGTGCGCTAGGCGCGCACCTCTCCGTCACCCAGCACGATCCACTTTTGCGAGGTCAGCCCGTCGAGGCCGACCGGGCCGCGGGCGTGGAACTTGTCGGTGGAAATGCCGATCTCGGCGCCGAGGCCGAACTCGAAGCCGTCGGCGAAGCGCGTCGAGGCATTGACCATCACCGAGGCCGAATCCACCTCGCGCAGGAAGCGCATGGCGTGGGTGTAGTTCTCGGTGACGATGGCCTCGGTGTGGGCCGAGGAATACTTGTTGATGTGGGCGATGGCCTCGTCAATGCCGGCGACGATCTTGACCGATATGATCGCCGCGAGGTACTCGGTGTAGTAGTCCTCTTCGGTAGCGGCGACGGCCTGCGGCACCAGTTTCATGGTTTCGGCGCAGCCGCGGATCTCGACGCCCTTTGCCGTCAGCATGGCGCAAAGAGTCGGCGCCAGCGACACGGCGACCGGGCGCGCGATCAGCAGCGATTCGGCGGTGTTGCAGGTGCCCAGGCGCTGGGTCTTGGCGTTTTCAAGAATGCGCAACGCCTTCGCCGCATCGGCAAACTCATCCACATAGACGTGGCAGTTGCCGTCGAGGTGCTTGATCACCGGCACCCGCGCGTCGCGCGACACGCGCTCGATCAGGCCCTTGCCGCCGCGCGGCACGATGACATCGACGTACTCGGGCATGGCGACGAGCTGGCTCACCGCCTCGCGGTCGGTGGTCTCCACCACCTGGACCGCCGTTTCCGGCAGGCCGGCGGCGGCCAGGCCCTCGCGCACGCAGGCGGCAATCGCCTGGTTGGCGCGCAGGGCCTCCTTGCCGCCGCGCAGGATCGCCGCATTGCCCGATTTCAGGCACAGCGCGGCGGCGTCCGCCGTGACGTTGGGCCGCGCCTCGTAGATGATGCCGACCACGCCCAGCGGCACGCGCATCCTGCCGACCTGGATGCCCGATGGGCGGCGTTTCATGTCGCTGATTTCGCCGATCGGATCGGGCAGGGCGGCGACCTGCTCGACGCCCTGGGCCATGGCTTCGACGCCTTTTCCGGTCAGTGCCAGGCGGTCGATCATCGCCGCGTCGAGGCTATTGGCGCGGGCCTCGGCGACATCGGCGGCATTGGCGGCGAGCAGTTCGGACGCGCGCGCGCGGATCGCCCCCGCCATCGCCAGCAGGGCGGTGTTCTTGGCCGCCGTCGACGCGCGTGCCGTGGCCCGCGAGGCTTCGCGGGCCTGGCGGCCAAGCTGCTGCATGTAGTCCTTCACATCCATTACCTTGTCCTCGGCTGCGTCAGGCGCAACGCCAGTTGCAAAAACTCGTCCCAGATGTCACCGCGCGCCAGACCCTTGATCATGCGGTCTATCCGTGCCGCGTGCAAGAGGCAGGCGCGGGCGGCTACGGCGCGCGCTTCGGTGGCCAGCGCCCAGAGCACCAGCGGCGGCGCCGCGTCCTCGCCCCGGAGGCCTTCCAGGGTGCGCACCACGCGCACCGTGTCGCGGTTCTTCAGCGCCTCGCGCAGGTCGGAAACATCATAGCGGGCGACATTGAGCACGGCGGCCTCGACCTGCTCCAGCGTGACTTCGCCGGGCGGATGCAAGAGGCCGAGCTTCTGGATTTCCTGGTGGGCGGCAAGCAGGTTGCCTTCGACATGGGCGGCAATGAATTCCAGCGCGGCGCGCGGCGCGCTCTGCTGCTGGCGCGCCAGGCGCTCGGCGATCCACTGCGGCAGGCGGCTCAGGGGCGGCGCATTGCATTCGATGGCGACACCGGCGTTCGACAGCGCCGTGACCCAGGCGGCCTTCTTCGCCTGCCAGTCGAGTTCGGGCAGGGTGATCAGGGTGACGATGCCGGGACCGAGTGTCGAAATATAGCGTTGCAGCGCTTCGCTGCCCTCGCGCCCCGGCTTGCCCGAGGGAATGCGCAGGTCGACCAGCTTGGAGCCGCCGAACAGCGACATGTTGCCGGCCGCCATGAACAGATCGTCCCATTTGAAACCGGTGCCGGCGACGATGACTTCACGCTCCTCGAATCCCTGCTTGCGTGCGGCGGCACGAATCGCATCGGCCGCCTCGATCACCAGCAGCGGCTCGTCGCCGTGCAGCAGGTAGAGTGGCGCCAGCGGCCTATCCAACTGCGCGAGCTGCGCCGCGAGCTGTTCGGGTCGCAACTGCATGGTGCTTATTCCGTCTTGACGGGCTGGAGTTTCGCCGCCGCCAGGCGACGCATCAACTGCTGCACCAGGTCGCCCTGGATGTCGCGCCAGAGCAGGATTTCCTCGGACTCCTTGGACAGCACCAGGTCATCGCTGAAGGTGATGTCGCGACGCAGGGTGATGGTGCTGGGCGGGATGTATTCGGTCGGACCAAGCACCGGCGCATCGCTGTATTTCGGCTGGGAAGCCGACTGGGCGGGGGCCAGGCCATGCACGCGGAAACTGAAGGTCCGGATCAACTGGTATTCGCGCGCGCGGCCCGCCGCGGTCAGCGAGAGGATCAGCTTCTCGCTGCGATCGCCGATCACGCTGAGCACGGCCTCGGCTTCCCTGGCCTCGGCTACCACGCGCGTACCGGGGGACGAGGCCTCGATGGTGCGCTTGAGCTGGGCATGGAACTCCGAAGTCGGATCCAGGCTGAGGGCGATAGTGGCGAAGGGAAGCCTGTAGCCGGGCAGCTCCGCGCTACCGCGCAGCTTGAAGCCGCAGGCGGTGAGCAGGCCAAGCAGCAGCAGAACAACGGAGATTTTTGCCGAGCGCATGGCGGACTCCTCAGACAACGATATTGACCAGACGGCCAGGCACGACGACGACTTTCTTCGCCGGCTTGCCCTCCATGAACTTGACGGCGGCTTCGGAGGCCAGCGCCACGGCCTCGATCGCCGTCCTGTCAGCGCCGACTCTTACCTTGATCGAGCCGCGATGCTTGCCATTGACCTGCAGCACGAGTTCCTCTTCGTCCTGCGCCAGCGCCGCCTCGACCGGCTCAGGCCAGGACGCGGCGAGGATGTCGACGCCGTAGCCCAGTTCGACCCACAGCGCGTGGCAGATGTGCGGCGCGATCGGCGAGAGGATGCGCAGCAGAATGGAGAAGCCCTCGGTCAGCACCGGCGCATGGGCATCGCCCGCAGTTGACTCTTTGTGCGCCTTCTCCAGGGCGTTGAGCATTTTCATCGCGGCGGAGGCGACGGTGTTGAACTGCAGCTTGCCGAGGTCGTAATTGGCCTGCTTGAGCAGCAGGTGGATTTCGCGGCGCAGCGCGGCGGGGCCGGCCGGCAGCGTTGCCGGCAGCGAAAAGGCCGAAAAAGGGGCCAGGCTCGAATTACGAGACTCATGTAATTCGAGCCTGGCCCCTTTTTCATACGTGGCATGGCCGAAGGCCCAGACGCGCTTGAGAAAGCGGTAGGCGCCTTCGACGCCCGAATCCGACCACTCCAGGGTCTGCTCCGGCGGGCTGGCGAACATCATGAAGAAGCGCGCGGTGTCGGCGCCGTAGGTTTCGATCAGTTCCTGCGGATCGACGCCGTTGCGTTTGGATTTCGACATGGTGCCGACGCCGCCGTAATCCACCGGCTGGCCGTCGGCCTTGCTGGTGGCGCCGGTGACATGGCCGCCTTCGTCACGCTTGAGATCGACCTCCTCGGGGGCGTAGTACTCGATGCCGCCCTTTTCGGTACGGCGGCTGAAGATGTGGTTGAGCACCATGCCCTGGGTCAGCAGGTTGGCAAAGGGCTCGTCGTAGCTCACCAGGCCGAGGTCGCGCATCACCTTGGTCCAGAAGCGCGAATAGAGCAGGTGCAGGATGGCATGCTCGATGCCGCCGATGTACTGGTCGGCCGGCATCCAGTGGTTGCTGCCGGCATCGACCATGGCGGTGTTGGCCGCGCGCGTCGCCGGATCGACGCAGTAGCGCGCGTAGTACCAGGACGAATCGACGAAGGTATCCATGGTGTCGGTTTCGCGCTTGGCCGGCTTGCCGCATTTCGGGCAGGCACAGTCGACGAAATCGGCGCGCTTCGCCAGCGGGTTGCCCGAGCCGTCGGGCACGCAGTCTTCGGGCAGCTTGACCGGCAGTTGCTCGTCGGGCACCGGCACGGTGCCGCAAACGTCACAGTGGATCAGCGGAATCGGGCAGCCCCAGTAGCGCTGGCGCGAAACGCCCCAATCGCGCAGTCGGTACTGCACCTGGATGTCGCCGAGATCCTTGGCCTTGAGGTCGGCGGCAATCGTGGCCGTGGCTTCGGCGTAGCCGAGACCGTGGTACTTGCCGGAATTAACGCAATAGCCGCCCTTCGACGCATACCACTCCTGCCACCCGTCGAGGCTGAAACCCTTCTCCCTTCCCCCTTCCCCCTTCTCACCGATCACCTGCTTGATCGCCAGGCCGTATTTCTTGGCGAACTCGAAATCCCGTTCGTCATGCGCCGGCACGGCCATCACCGCGCCTTCGCCGTAGCTCATCAGCACGTAATTGCCGACCCAGACCTCCACCTTCTCACCGGTCAGCGGGTGGTCAACAAAGATGCCGGTCGGCATGCCCCTTTTTTCCATGGTCGCCATGTCGGCTTCCATGACCGAGCCGTGCTTGCATTCGGCTATGAAAGCGGCGAGTTGCGGATTGGTCTTCGCGGCATGTGTGGCCAGCGGGTGCTCGGCGGCGACGGCGCAGAAGGTGACGCCCATAATGGTGTCGGCGCGGGTGGTGAATACCCAGAGCTTCTCCTGCCTGCCGTCGAGCTCGTAGGGAAAGGCGAAGCGCACGCCGGTACTCTTGCCGATCCAGTTGGCCTGCATGGTCTTGACCCGCTCCGGCCAGCCCGGCAGCGTGTCCAACGCCGAGAGCAACTCGTCGGCATACTTGGTGATGGCCAGGTAGTAGCCGGGGATCTCACGTTTTTCGACCACTGCGCCGGTGCGCCAGCCGCGGCCTTCGATCACCTGTTCGTTGGCCAGCACGGTCTGGTCCACCGGGTCCCAGTTCACCACCTGGGTCTTCTTGTAGGCGACGCCCTTCTCCAGCATGCGCAGGAACAGCCATTGGTTCCACTTGTAATACTCGGGGGCGCAGGTCGCCAGTTCGCGCTCCCAGTCGATGGCGAAACCCAGCGACTGGAGCTGCTTCTTCATGTAGGCGATGTTGTCCCAGGTCCACTTCGCCGGAGGCACTTTGTTCTGCATCGCGGCGTTCTCGGCGGGCAGGCCGAAGGCGTCCCAGCCCATGGGCTGCAGCACGTTGCAACCCTTCATGCGGTGGTGGCGGGAGAGCACATCGCCGATGGTATAGTTCCGCACGTGCCCCATGTGCAGCTTGCCCGACGGATAGGGGAACATCGACAGGCAGTAGTATTTCGGTCGTGCGTCTGCCAAACCCGAGTCCGCGGTGGCGCGAAATGCCTTTGTGCTGTTCCAGTGGGCCTGAGCGGCCTGCTCGATGTCGGTCGGGAGGTATTTTTCCTGCATGGCCGGGCGTTCTGTGTCTGTGCTGGCGAAGGCTGAAATTATACCCGCCGCGTCTTCATGAAAGGATTCCGATGCGCCCGCTGAACCGCCTTTGCACCGCACTTGCCACCGGCATTCTGCTGGTCTCGACCGCGTCGTGGGCCGCGGCTCCCGCGACCGTCGAACTCGTCCAAGCACCGGCCTGGGTGGACCGCGATGGCCGAACGCTGCCGCTGGCGGCCGGCATGGAACTCAGGAGCGGCGATTTGGTACGCACCGGCGACGGCGCCCGCGCCTACCTAATGCTGGCCGAAGGCAGCCGCGTCAAGCTTGGCGAAGCCGCGCGCTTCGGCCTGCACACACGCAGCATGCAGCCGCAAAAAACCTTCCGTGGCGCGCTCGACGTCATAGCCGGTGCCTTCCGCTTCACCACGGCCAAGCTGAAGAAGTCCGTGCCGCGCGATGTGGCGATCCGGGTCGGCACTGCCACCATCGGCATCCGCGGCACCGACGTTTGGGGCAAGACCGACAAGGACGGCGATCTGGTCGCGCTGCTCGAAGGCAAGATCGAAATCACCCGGGCGGGACAAGCCACCGAGATGTCGCAAGCCATGACTTATTACGATGCCCCGCGTGGCAGGGGTGCCGAGGTGAAATCGCTGGACCCCGAGTCCTTCGCCAGGCTGGCGCGCCAAACCGACATCGTCGCCGGCGACGGCGCCGCCGGCAGCAAGGGCAAATGGACCCTGCTGGCCGGTTCGGCGGCAAGCCAGGAGGCGGCGCTGGAAATCTACGATCAGGCGCAGGATGCCGGATTCGCCGCGCGTATCCGCCCGCGCGCGGTGGAAGACGGTGGCTGGCGCTATGAAGTGGCGGTCGGCCGTTATGCCAGCGCGGCGGAAGCGGAAGTTGCGGCCGCGCGCCTGAAGGCCGCGACGGAACTCAAACCGACGGTGGTTCGCTGACCGCCGGCTTTTCCCCTTGGCTCAGCCCGGCAGTTGCTGACCCCGGCGGCTTATCGAGTCGACCAGGGTCCAGCCGCGCGCACTGAGCGCCGAGGCCTCGTGCATCGCCTGCATCGAGACGGCCCAAAACCTGGCCTGGGCGCGTGCCCATGGCCGCCAGCCAAACGATGCCGCGTCGGCACGAAGTGATTCCGCCGCCGCGAGCTGCAGCAGGCGATCGACCGCCAGCTTGAAGTAGGCCGCCGAACCCGGCGTGGCCTGCCGACCGGCCCAGCGCTCCGCGTCGTGCCACAGCGCTTCGGCGCGGATATCGCTGATCCCGGCCTTGCGCGCCAGCCAGGGCAGGATTTTTGGGGTCTTGGGTAATGTTTTCATGGTGTTCTCCGTGGGATCGGGCCTTCCCGGTCTCATGAACCGGGAAGACTCGACTTGCACACAATGTATTGCATTGCAGCATCGCCGATTCTACCCGTTCGATATGGGCGAATCACTCTAAGTTCAAGCCATTTTGCTGCAATGCAATATTTTGTCGACTTCCCGCGAGCGCGGTTTTTGTCGGCGTGGTTAGCGCTTACTGCGGGCGACCTTCCGGACCCCGCCGATATAATCGACGCTCTGCCTGCCAGCCGGAATCATGAACCCCCTTCTTGAGCACCTCAATGAACCGCAACTGGCCGCCGTCACCCTGCCGCCACAACACGCCCTGATCCTCGCCGGCGCGGGTTCGGGCAAGACCCGGGTGCTGACCACCCGCATCGCCTGGCTGATTTCCACCGGCCAGGTCGCCCCCAGCGGCATCCTGGCCGTGACTTTCACCAACAAGGCGGCCAAGGAAATGCTGACGCGGCTGGCCGCCATGCTGCCGATCAATGTCAAAGGCATGTGGATCGGCACCTTCCATGGTCTGTGCAACCGGCTGTTGCGCGCCCACCATCGCGATGCGGGCCTGCCGCAACTGTTCCAGATCCTTGATTCCGGCGACCAGCAGGCGGCCGTCAAGCGCCTGCTGAAAACGCTCAACGTCGATGACGAAAAATACCCGCCGCGCGAACTCTGCCACTTCATCAATGCGCAGAAGGAGCAGGGCCTGCGCCCGGCCGCCGTCGAAGCCTGGGACGACTGGGCGAGAAAGCGCGTCGAACTTTACGAAGCCTACGAGGCGCAGTGCCAGCGCGAAGGCGTGGTCGATTTCGCGGAGCTGCTGCTGCGCTGTTACGAGCTGCTGGAGCGCAACGAACCGCTGCGCCGGCATTACCAGGAGCGCTTTCGGCATGTCCTCGTCGATGAGTTTCAGGATACCAACAAGCTTCAGTACAAGTGGTTGAAGCTGCTGGCCGGGGATCATGCGGCGATGTTTTGTGTTGGGGATGACGATCAGTCCATCTACGCCTTCCGTGGCGCCGACGTCGGCAACATGCGCGACTTCGAGCGCGAATTCCACGTCACGAACCTGATCCGCCTGGAGCAGAATTACCGCTCGCACGGCAACATCCTCGACGCCGCCAACGCCATCATCAAGAACAACCCGCAGCGCCTGGGCAAGAACCTGTGGACCGAGGCCGGGGCCGGCGAGCCGATCCGCATCCATGAAGCCTATTCCGACGGCGACGAAGCGCGCTTCATCGTCGAGGAAGTCAAGGCGCTGTCGCGCGATGGCCATGCCCGCGCCGAAATCGCCCTGCTCTACCGCAGCAACGCGCAAAGCCGCGCGCTTGAACACGCGCTGTTCAATGCCGGCCTGCCCTATCGCGTGTATGGCGGCCTGCGCTTCTTCGAGCGCGCCGAGATCAAGCATGCGCTGGCCTACCTGCGCCTGATCGCCAACGCCAACGATGACACCGCCTTCGCGCGGGTGGTGAACTTTCCCACCCGCGGCATCGGCGCGCGCAGCCTGGAAAACCTGCAGGACGCCGCCAAGGCGCTGGGCAGCAGCCTGCATGCCGCGATCCCGCGCCTGTCCGGCGCCGGCGGTGCCAAGCTGGCGGGGTTTGCCGATCTCATCGTCCGGCTGCGCGAGGCGGCCAACCTGCCGCTACAGGAACTGGTCGAACATGTGCTCGACCTCTCCGGCCTGCGCGAGCACTACCGCAACGAGAAGGAAGGCCAGGAGCGCCTGGCCAACCTCGACGAACTGGTCAATGCCGCCGCCAGCTTCGTCGCCGAGGAAGGCACCGTCGGCACGGAAGGCGAGCTTTCAGCGGACCTGATGTCATTTTTGGCCCACGCCTCGCTCGAAGCCGGCGAACACCAGGCCGGCGAAGGCGACGACGCCCTGCAACTGATGACGGTGCATTCGGCCAAGGGCCTGGAATTCAACATGGTCTTCATCTGCGGCCTCGAGGAAGGCCTGTTCCCCCACGAGAACTCGCTGCTTGAAGACAAAGGGCTGGAAGAAGAACGGCGCCTGATGTATGTCGCCGTCACGCGTGCGCGCCAGCGGCTCTACCTCTGCTTCGCCCAGACCCGCATGCTGCACGGCCAGACCCGCTACAACCTGCCCTCGCGCTTCCTCGACGAGGTTCCCGAGGAACTGGTGAAGTGGCTGACGCCGCGCGCCGGCCGCAACGGCTACCAGGTGGCCGATTCCGCCGCCTACGCCTACAACGCCACCTCCACATTCGGTGCCGCACCACGCCGCAGCGACTCGCAACGCGGCGGCGGCTTCCGCATCGGCCAGAGCGTGATGCACCCCAAGTTCGGCCTTGGCGTCATCGTCAATGCCGAGGGCGGCGGCAGCGACGCGCGGGTGCAGGTCAATTTCGGCGCCGCCGGCATCAAGTGGCTGGCGCTCTCCGTCGCCAAACTGGAGGCAGCCTGATGAATACCATCGAAGCCAATGGCATCACCATCAATTACCAGGTCGAAGGCAGCGGGCCCTGGGTCACGCTGTCGCATTCCCTGAGCTGCGACCTGACGATGTGGAACGCGCTCGCCGTGGCGCTGGCGCCGACTTTCACGGTGCTGTGCTATGACACGCGCGGGCACGGCGCCAGCAGCGCGCCGGAAGGTTCCTACCGCTTCGACCAACTGGTCGGCGATGTCGTCGGCCTGCTCGACGCGCTGAACATCGAGCGCACGCATTTCGTCGGCCTCTCGATGGGCGGCATGATCGGTCAGCACCTCGCGCTTACCCACCCGCACCGCATCGACAAGCTGGTGATCGCCAACTCCACCAGCCGCATCCCGGCCGAGGCAGGGCCACTGTGGGACGAGCGCATCGCCATCGCCCACGACCGGGGTTGCGCGGGACTGGTCGAGGGCACGCTGGGCCGCTGGTTCACGCCGGGGTTCCGTGCCGCGCAGCCGGCCGAAGCCGCGCGCATCGCCGGCCTGATCGCGGCCACGCCGCCCGCCGGCTACATCGGCTGTGCCGGCGCCATCCGCGCGCTCGACATCACGCAAAGTATCGCCGACATCCGCAACCCGACACTGGTGATCGCCGGCGCCGACGACCCCGGCACGCCGCCGGCCATGAGCGAAACCATCGCGGCGCGGATTCCGGGCGCACGGCTGGAAGTCATCGCCGCGGCCTCGCACCTGTCCGCGGTGGAGCAGCCGACCGCCTTCAACCGCCTGGTGGGCGATTTCCTCAGGAGCTGAGGGCGAAGTACCTGTCGATCAGGGCACGCAGCCGCGCCTCGACCTCGGCATCGGAGGCGGCGCGGATTTCCCGGTACAGCGGCTCGGCGATGCGGATGAAGGCCTCGGCCAGACGCGGATCGAAAAAGCTGCCGGCACCGTCACGGATCATGGTGATCGCGTCGCCAAAGCTCACCGCATCCTTGTACGAGCGCTTCGAGGTCAGCGCATCGAAGACATCGACCACGGTGAAGATTCGCGCGATCAGCGGAATCCGTTCGCCGGCCAGGCCCTTGCCGTAGCCGCTGCCATCGAACTTCTCGTGGTGGTACTCGACCACGTCGCGCGCGCGCATCAGCCAGTTTGACTTCCGAAGGATGTCGACCCCGAGCGGGACGTGGCGCTTCATCGCCTCGGCTTCGTCGGCATCCAGGCTTCCCGGCTTGAGCAGGATGTTGTCGCTGATCCCGATCTTGCCCACGTCATGGAGGAAGGCGCCGGCGATCAGGTCGCCCATGCGCGCCGGGTCGAGACCGACCTCCTCGGCCAGGCGCACGGCATAGGTGGCGACGCGGAAATGGTGCATGCTGGTCATCGAGTCGCGCTTGGCGATGGCCGTGCCGACGACCTCCATGAGCTCGATGTTGCCGGCCAGCAGGTCGCGCGACTGGCGAACCACGTTGCGGTTGAGCGACAGGATGATCGGATAGAGGCAGAGCGTGGTCAGCGTCACCGCGGCAAGCGCCACCAGCAGGGTCACGGCCAGGTCCTCGCGCAAGCGCCCGGCAAGCTCCGGATCGACCAGGAAGGCGCCTTCGAAATAGCCCGCGGGCGTGCCATCCTGCTCGCGGAAGGGCACCAGCACGCGCAGGCCACCCTGGCCATTGGAGTTGAACTTGCGAAAATGACGGTCCTGATCCAGCGGCAGTTCCACCGCCAGGCGCGCCACTTCCATGGTCAGCTCGGAGTGCCGCTGATTCACTGGTCGCGGCCAGTGTGCGCCGCTTGCGGTCCTGAAACTCACCGGCGATGAAACGATTCCCGCGCCAACTCGGCGGCCAACTGGTCCAGCGCCGCCCGGGCGGTCTCCGGAGGCCGGGTCAGCCCAGGTTGGCGGCGGCGAATTTGCGCAGCTCGGTCGTCGCCAGGGCCACAAGTTGCCGGTCGATCCTGCGCAGGCCAGTCCAGGACACCGCCACGCCGATCAACAGTGAAATGACCACCCACGCGGCAAGCAGCCGGTACAGGATGATGCGATGCAAACTGCTCATGCGCGGGCCCTCCTCCCACGTGAGCCGCTATGATACGCGTCCGCCAATGGGGAGCATTACGATGGATCTGGGAATTCGCGGACGCCGGGCACTGGTTTGCGCCTCCAGCAAGGGGCTCGGGCGCGGCTGCGCCTTCGCCCTGGCGCGCGAGGGCGTCGATGTCACGCTGGTGGCGCGCGGCGCCGAGGCGCTGGAACAGACCGCTGCCGCAATCCGCGCCGCCACCGGCGTCACCGTCATCACCGTGGCCGCCGACATCGTCAAGCCCGAGGGCCGCGCCGCCGCGCTGGCGGCTTGCCCGCAGCCCGACATTCTGATCAACAACGCCGGCGGCCCGCCCCCGGGCGACTTCCGCAACTGGTCGCGCGACGACTGGCTCGCCGCGCTCGACGCCAACATGCTGGCACCGATCGAGCTGATCAAGGCCACCGTCGACCCCATGATCGAACGCAAGTTCGGCCGCATCGTGAACATCACCTCCGGCGCGGTGAAAATGCCGATCGACGTGCTGGGGCTGTCGAATGGCGCACGCTCCGGTCTCACGGGTTTTGTCGCCGGCCTGGCGCGCAAGACCGTCGCCCACAACGTCACCATCAACAACCTGCTGCCCGGCTTCTTCGACACCGACCGCATCGCCACCGTGATCGGCAGCCAGGCCAAGGCGCGCGGCCTGCCCTACGAACAGGTGCTGGCCGAGCGCGTCGCCACCATTCCGGCCGGGCGCATCGGCAATCCCGAGGAGTTCGGCGCCGCCTGTGCCTGGCTGTGCTCGGCCCAGGCCGGCTTCATCACCGGACAGAACTGGCTGCTCGATGGCGGCGCCTATCCGGGTACGTTCTGAACCCACGCCCACTATCCGAATGGAGCAAGCGATGTCCGCAGCAAACAATTCCGTCGATCCCGGCGGGTTGCAGGAATTCTCCGTGGTCTACACCGACCGCGCCCTCAACCACATGTCGCAGGCCTTCCAGGGCGTCATGCGGGACATCTCGGCGATCCTGAAACAGGCCTACGGCGCGGAAGCGGTGGCGGTGATTCCGGGCGGCGGCACCTATGCCATGGAAGCCGTGGCACGCCAGTTCGCCGGCGGTGCCGATTGCCTGGTGCTGCGCAACGGCTGGTTCAGCTTCCGCTGGTCGCAGATCCTCGACATGGCGGGCATCGCCACCGCGACCACGGTGCTCAAGGCGCGGCAGCAGGACCGTGGCGCGCAGGCGCCCTTCGCGCCGGCACCGATCGACGAGGTGGTCGCGGCGATTCGCGCGCAAAAGCCCGCCGTGGTCTTTGCGCCGCATGTCGAAACCGCTTCGGGCATCCTGCTGCCCGATGACTACCTGCGGGCGGTGGGCGCGGCAACGCGCGATGCCGGCGGACTATTCGTCCTCGACTGCATCGCCTCCGGCGCAGTGTGGGTGGACATGCGCGCGATCGGCGTCGATGTGCTGATCAGCGCACCGCAAAAGGGCTGGAGCGGCCCGTCCTGCGCCGGACTGGTGATGCTGGGCGAACGCGCCGTGGCGCGGCTGGGCGAAACGACCAGCAGCAGCTTTGCCTGCGACCTGAAAAAGTGGCGCCAGATCATGGAGGCCTACGAAACCGGCGGCCACGCCTACCATGCCACCATGCCCACGGATGCGCTGCGCCAGGTGCGCGACGCGATGCGCGAAACCGAGGCCTTCGGTTTCGAACTGGCCCGCGAGCGTCAATGGCGGCTCGGTCGCCGGGTGCGCGAACTGCTGCAGGCACGCGGCTTCGCCAGCATCGCCGCGGCGGGCTTCGAAGCGCCCGGCGTGGTGGTCAGTTACACCACGGATCCCGAAATCCAGTCGGTGAAAAAGTTCGTCACCCAGGGATTCCAGCTCGCCGCCGGCGTGCCGCTGCAATGCGACGAACCGGCGGATTTCCGCAGCTTCCGCATCGGGCTCTTCGGCCTCGACAAGCTGGGCGACGTGGATGGCACGGTGGCACGCCTGGCCGAGGCCTTCGACCGCATCGCCTGAGCGCGGCACCGCGCGCCATGACTCCGCCCGGCCGCCACCTGCTGCCGCAGGCTCTCGGCGTGGTCCTTATCGGCCTGGTCGGCCGCGCCCTGATCGACAAGTTGCTGGCGCTGCGCGGCGGTGCCGAACTCGTCGCCCACTGGGCGCAGTTAAACAGCATGATCGACCTGGTGGCGGGAGTAACCCTGGCCGGAATCGGCGTCGGCCTCACCGGCCGGGTCGCCGGCGTATCGCCGTCGGACCAGCGCCGACTCCTGGGCGAAGGCCTGCGCCTCGGTCTGGCCGTATCGGGCGCCAGCCTGCTGGTATGTGCCATCCTCGTTGCCGCCGGCGTACTCGACATTCTGCCGCCATCGCTGGCGATGCTGGCACTGCCTGCCCTGGGCGTGGGTTGCCTGACCGTGGCGCCAGGCTTGTATTCCGGCTGGCTGCTCGGCCGGAGCCAACCCGGCCACGCCATGCTGCTCGCCGCCGTCACGCTGGCCGTTCCCTTGGCTGCACTGGTCATCGCCAGCCGTGGCAACGAAGTCGTCTATCTGCTTGCGGCGCAGGCGCTGATCAGCCTGCTGCTGACGCTGATCCTGCTGCGCGGCGATCATTCCTGGACGGCTTCATTCGCCGCGGGCCATGAGTTGCGGCCCTTCATCGGCGCCAGCCTTGCCATCGGCATCCTCAGCCCGGCGGCCACCGCCTTCGCGCGGCAACAGATCGGCGCCACCGCATCATGGGAAACCGCCGGCGCCATGCAGGCGCTGTGGCGCAGCAGCGAATGGATCACGGCCATCGCTGCCGGCCTTCTCTATGCGCATTTCCTGCCGCGCATGGCGGCAGCGACCGATGCCGCCGGATTGAAGCGCGAATTGCGCAGGGCGGCAAAACAGGTGCTGGTTCCGGCGCTGGCGGCGCTCGCCGTGCTCTGGCTGTTGCTGCCGCAGGCGCTGGCCCTGCTTTACCGCGACGACCTGCCGGTGACGCGCTTCGACGCCCTGCCCTTCTTCGGCGGCGACGCGCTGCGCATGCTGTCGTGGATTTATCTCTTCGCCTTGTTCGCGCGCGGCGCCGGGCGCGCCGTGGTGATCGGGGAATTCCTCTCCCTGCCCCTGTTTGCCCTGCTGCTCTGGCTACTGCCTGGTCCGGTGGAACTATTCCGCATCGGCCTGTGCTGGCTGCTGGCCTACGCCGTTTATGCCATCTTCAACGCCGTGGCACTGCGTCGCCAGCAACCGGAAACGGTCCGGCACTGAGAAGCTCGCGCCACGCCGAGCGGCGTTACACTTGGCGTTTTCTCGGTGGGGATCGACATGGGCATGCGCGATGCGGTGGTCGGTTTGGCGCTGGCGCTGCTGAGCGGCGGCGCGTTGGCACAGGAAACGCCGGAGGCGGCGTATGCGCAATTGCATGCCGCAACGCTGGCCGGAAAAATCGACGCCGCGCTGGGCTTCGTCGCCGGGCCGTTGCGGGCTGATCTCGCAGCCAAGCCGCAGGCCGAGCGCGAAGGCCTGTTCCGCACCCTGGCGCAGACCATGCCGAAGACCTATCGGGTGCTCAATAAGTCCGTGGACGGCGACGCGGCACAACTGATTGCCACCGGCGTCAGTGAATACCAGGGCGGGCGCACCGAGGCCTATCTGTCGGCGAGCTTGCGCAAGGAGGGCGAGACCTGGAAGGTGGCAAGCTGGGTCTGGTCCAGCCAGAAGCCGGCCGCGCTGCTGCCCAAGCCTGCGGCGGCGGCGGCGGTTCCCTCGGCACCCCTTCCCGCACAGGAATCGAAGATTCTGCGCCGGATGCCTGGGAGCGACCCGAACGCCCCGCCAACCCCTCCGACCAACATCGCGGCGAAGCCGGCTGCTGCGCCCGCCGCAGCACCGACTCGTGGCCCCTCGCGTGCTCACCTCGACGCCCGCGAATGTCTCAAGCTCCCGACCGACAGCGCAATTCGCGCCTGCGCCGAGAAGTACCGATAGCCGCGAGCACGGGGTCGGCGTAGTGTCAGCGCCGACTTTCAGGTCTTAGCTTCGAAACGTTGCCAGGGCTTGCCCCGGCAAATCTGAACTGTTTCTGGATTCCCGCGTTGCCACCCCGCGAAGCGGAATTCAGGGCATGCAGAGCCGCGGGAATGACGCAATTTCGAGAGTCGGCGCCAGCGCTACGCCATCAGCATGACGAGGGCCAGCACGATTGCTGTCACTGAAATCCCGCCCAGCGCCACCAGCAGCGCGGTGCGCGACGCACGGTGTGTTGCCAGGCGCAGCCGTGTCCAGGCCACCGCCCAGAATCCCTTCTTGCGCTGTATCGCCCAGCACGGATGGCAGATGTAGGCGCCGGCCCGATTGCGGTGCACGAACTCGCGCGGTCGGCGATCACCACAAACGGAGCAGGCGTAGGTGTCGCGTTCGAAGATCACGCCCTAGTCACCGCCACCACCGCAGCCGCCGCCGCAACCGCCGCCGTCGCCACCGCCGTCCGCGCCGCCATCGGCGAAACCATCGGTGCCACCGTCGATCGAACTGTCGCTGAAATCCGCGCCGCAATGCGCGGTGCCGGCTTCGCTGCCCTGCAGCGCCTTGCAGTCCGGCTTGTAAATGAAACCGTCGGCGATGCCGAGTTTGGCATCGATGGCGAACAGCAGGGGCAGGCGCAAGGGGCTGCGCGGGTCGATGTTCTCCTCCTTGCAGCACTGCCACCAGACGCGGCGCAAACCCTCGTTGTTGCGCTTGTCCGGACTCAGGACCACGGCCGGCGTGTGGTGCAGGAAGCCACCGAAGGCCTTGCCGCAGAAGGCTTCATAGGCGCGCGTGTAGAGAATGAACTCGTGCCAGAGATCGTCCACGGCCTGCGATGGCATGGCGACGAAGCGGCAGCCCGAATTGAGGTAGGCGAGGAAAAACTGGCGCAGGCCGCGCGCCACCAGCGCGCAGTCTTTCAACTCCAGTTCCGGGCGCCGCTTGCGCAGGCGCTCGTAGAGGCCACGCGGCAGCGCGAACTGGCGTATGTATCGCTCCCGTGCCAGGCGACGATAGCGCTGCCAGAGCAGCAGCACAAGGAAGCCGGCGCCGGCGGCGAAAATCAGCGCGGGAATCATGGGCGAGAGTCGGCGCTGGAGCTACGCCGATTCAGGCCCGCTTCTTCGCCGCCGCCTTGGCGCGGGCCTTCCGCGCCGCTTCGATTTCGTCGAACAGCGCGCCGAACTCCAGCGCCAGCTTGTGGCTGCGATCGAGGTGGATCATCGGCTTGGCCTGCTGGTGCGATTCCTTGATCTTGACCGAGGATGACAGGAAGGAAGCAAGCACCGGCAAGCCCTCGTCGCGCAACTCGTTGATGATCTGCTGCGGCAGGCTGGCGCGGGCCTGGAACTGGTTGATGACGATGCCTTCGACTTCGAGACCGGCGTTGTGGTCGGCACGGATTTCATTGACGTTGTCGAGCAGGCTATAAAGCGCGCGGCGGGCGAACTCGTCGCAGTCGAAGGGGATCAGGCAGGCATCGGCGGCGATCAGCGCCGAGCGGGTGTAGAAGTGCAGCGCCGGCGGCGTGTCGATCCAGATCTCGTCGTAGCCTTCGAGGGCGTCCAGCGCCTCGCGCAGCTTGTAGATCTTGTAGCGCGATTCAAGCTTGGCCTGCAGTTCTTCCAGTGCCGGGCCGGAGGGCAGGATGGAAAGGTTCTCGAAAGGCGTCGCGGCGATGAAGTCTTCGGTCGGCAGCGGGCGCAGCTTGAAGCTCAGCATCTGCTCGAAGAATTCATTGGCCGTCAGTTCGAGGTTTTGCGCCGCCTCGCCCAGCAGGTACTGGGTCGAATTGGCCTGCGGGTCGAGGTCGATGACCAGGGTGCGGGCGCCGCGCGCGGCCGCGATGGCCGCCAGGTTGCAGGTGATGGTGCTCTTGCCGACGCCGCCTTTTTGATTGAAAACAACGCGCTTCATGCTGCCTCCCGAATTGAATTGCTGCGGATTCTACCGGCGCCCGCCCTGTCGTGGATTTCCGTAATGGTGCTGTCAGCCTCCCCAGCCTATGATGCGCGGCTTACCAAGAACAAATGCCGGAGGAAGTCCATGTCTACCGAACAGGAAAACCTCTCCGCTGCCGCCCTCGAATACCACGAGTGGCCGACGCCGGGAAAAATTGCGGTGGTGCCGACCAAGGGCCTCACCAACCAGCGTGACCTCGCCCTGGCGTACTCGCCGGGCGTCGCCGCCGCCTGCAATGCGATCGTCGCCGATCCGGCGATGGCCAGCCGCCTGACCTCGCGCGCCAACCTGGTCGGCGTGGTGACCAACGGCACGGCTGTACTGGGCCTGGGCAACATCGGCCCGCTGGCCGGCAAGCCGGTGATGGAAGGCAAGGGAGTGCTGTTCAAGAAGTTCGCCGGCATCGACGTCTTCGACATCGAACTGGCCGAGAACGACCCGGACAAATTGGTCGACATGATCGCCGCCATGGAGCCCACCTTCGGCGGCATCAACCTCGAAGACATCAAGGCGCCCGAATGCTTTTACGTCGAGGCCAAGCTGCGCGAGCGGATGAAGATTCCGGTCTTTCACGACGACCAGCACGGCACGGCCATCGTGGTCGGCGCGGCGATACTGAACGGCCTGAATCTGGTCGGCAAGAAGGTCGAGGAGGTCAAGCTGGTCACCTCCGGCGCCGGCGCGGCCGCGCTGGCCTGCCTCGACCTGCTGGTGAACCTCGGCGTCAAGGTAGAGAACATCTGGGTCACCGACATCGAGGGCGTGGTCTATGTCGGGCGCGAGAAGCTGATGGACCCGATCAAGGATCGCTACGCCAAGCAGACGGATGCGCGCACGCTGAATGATGTCATCGACGGCGCCGACGTTTTCCTCGGCCTGTCCGCCGGCGGCGTGGTCAAGCCGGCGATGGTGGCGAAAATGGCCAAGAACCCGCTGATCCTGGCCCTGGCCAACCCGACGCCGGAAATCACGCCCGAGGAAGTCAAATCCGTGCGCGATGACGCAATCATCGCCACCGGCCGTTCGGACTACCCGAACCAGGTCAACAACGTGCTGTGCTTTCCCTTCATCTTCCGCGGCGCGCTGGATGCCGGCGCCACCACCATCACCGAGCAGATGAAGCTCGCCGCCGTGCGCGCCATCGCCGAGCTGGCCCAGGCCGAGGTTTCCGACGTGGTGGCCCAGGCCTACGGCGGCGAAGTCGTTGCCTTCGGCCGCGACTACCTTATCCCGCGCCCCTTCGACCCGCGCCTGATCGTCAAGATCGCCCCGGCGGTGGCCCAGGCCGCCGAGGAATCCGGCGTCGCCACGCGACCGATCAAGGATTTCGACGCCTACCGCGCGAAGCTCGACAGCTTCGTTTACCACTCCGGCTTCGTCATGAAGCCGGTCTTCGCCGCCGCCAAGAAGGCGCCGCGCCGCGTCATCTACTGCGAAGGCGAGGACGAGCGCGTGCTGCGCGCGGTGCAGGCGGTGCTCGACGAGGGCCTGGCGCAGCCGGTGCTGATCGGCCGCCCCGACGTAATCAGCATGCGCATCGAGAAAGCGGGGCTGCGCATCCAGCCGGGGCGCGACTTCGAGCTGGTCAACCCGAATTCCGATCCGCGCTACAAGGAACTCTGGCAGGACTACCACAAGAGCATGGGCCGCCAGGGCGTGACGCCGGGCTGGGCCAAGCAGGCGGTGCGCTCCGACACCACGCTGATCGGCGCCATGCTGCTCCGGCGCGGCTATGTCGACGCCATGCTCTGCGGCGTGGTCGGGCGGCACGCGCAGCACCTCAAGCACGTCGCCGACGTGATCGGCCTGGAGCCGGGCGCCCACTGCTTCGCGGCGATGAACATGCTGCTGCTGCCCAAGCACACGCTCTTCCTCTGCGACACCTACATCAATGAGAACCCGACACCGGAGCAACTGGCCGAGATCGCGCTGATGGCGGCCAAGGAAGTCAAGCGCTTCGGCGTCGAGCCCAAGGTGGCCCTGCTCTCGCACTCCAACTTCGGCAGCGTGCGCTCCGACTCGGCGCTGAAGATGGCCGCCGCGCGCGCCCTGCTAGAAGCGCGCGCGCCCTGGCTGGAGGTCGATGGCGAGATGCACGGCGATGCGGCGCTGTCGCAATCCATCCGCGAGCAGCTCTACCCCGACTGCCGGCTCAAGGGCGAGGCCAACGTGCTGATCATGCCCAACGTCGATGCCGCGAACATCGCCTTCAACCTGATCAAGGCCACGGCCGGTGACGGCATCACCGTCGGCCCGGTGCTGCTCGGCGCGGCGAAGCCGGTGCATATCCTGACAGCCACGGCCACGGTACGCCGGCTGGTGAACCTCACCGCGCTGGCAGTAGTCGACGCCAACCACCTGCTGCAAGGCCGCAACGGCTGAATACCGCCGTCCCTTCAGCGCCGTCCGCAGGGGATACCGCCCCCGGCTCTGCGGGGGGGGCAAACTTTCTGCGCCCGGGTCAGCCGGCCCACCAGCGCGACGGCAAGAGGCGGCGTCCATGCCCGAGCCGCGCATCCAGCCATAACGCCAGGCGCCGCCAGCGGCTGCCCGCCAGCCGTCGCCACAACCGGGCAGGCCAGCGCGTGAAATCGCGGTTGTAGGGGCAAACGCGGATGCAGATGGCGCAGTCGGTATTCTGCTGCGCCCAGTAGCCGAAGCACTTCTCTGCATCCACCGTCCATTTGATGACACCACGCAGGTAGGACGGCCCGGGGGGTGGCGGGCCGGGCGGCCCCTTGGGCACGGCCTTCACCGGACAGCCGTCGGAACAGGCCCGGCAAATCTCGCAGAACTCGCGTACGCCGAAACCGCGCGGCGCATCACGTGTCAGCGGCAGGTCGGTGAAGATCTTGCCGAGGCGCACACGCGGCCCGAATTCCGGTGTGATCAGCAGGCCGAGCCGGCCGTATTCGCCCAGCCCGGCCTTGATCGCCAGCGGCACGGCGAGTGCCGAATCGTTGGCGCTGGCAATCGCGTCGTAGCCCAGATTGCGCAAGTACTGCGTCACCGCCAGCAGCGTCATGGTGTCGTGCGAATAGCCCCAGCCGGTGGCCGCGCCCGAGAGCGCGGAGGGCACCGTCGAGAGCAGCTCGCGATCCATCGGCATGACGATGACGATCACGTTGTCGAGCGCCGGCGGGATGTCCACCGGACGCTCGATGCCGCTCATGTCGCTCATCTTGGCCGTATACATCCAGCGCTCGTCACGCGCCGCGATTCCCACGTCACCGGCGCCGAAAGCCCGCGCCACCCGCTTTATCTCCTTCGCTGCGGCCTGCGGCGTGGCAAAGGCGACGCGCGCCGAGGCGGGTGGCAGTTGCTGGGTATACGGATCCGAAAAGCCCTCGCGCCTGTCGTCGTCGCGCCGCGCCTCGGTGAACAAGTCGCTGACATGCCAGGCCGCGTTGCGTAGCGCGTAGTCGCGCTGCGTGAAACCATCGGCCTTGCGCCATTGCGAGAGCGGTTCGCGATAGGTGGCGTAAAAGCGCTCGGTCTTTTCGTTGCGCACCGAGCGATCCCAGAAGGATCGGCGGTAGAAGTCGTTGCGCTGGGCAAACGCCTCGAAATCCGGTCCGATTTCAAAACCGGCGGCGCGGTCGGTGGCGGTATCGCGAATCATGGGTTGGCATCGGTCCGGAGTCTTGCCGCGGCGGCCGGCGGGTTGCAGCGTGGCTGCGCTCTCGCATGCAGGCATATCGGTGCCATTATTCCCGAGCCTGAGCGCTGCGGTCAATCTGCTGCCGGGCCACCGGCAATGCCGCAGCGCAGTATGGCATTGCGGCGTCGGGGCCGCACGGCAGTTGAATTTTCCGTCCGCTCGGGGTAGCTTGCGTCCCTTCACGTTCCACCCACTGAAGGAGACAGCATGAGCCACGCCATCCGCTTCCACGCCCCCGGCGGCCCGGAGGTCCTGCGCTGGGAGAACGTCGCAGTCGGCGATCCGGCGCCGCTCTTGCCCGGGGAAGCACGCGTGCGCCACCACGCCGTCGGCCTCAACTACATCGACATCTACCACCGCACGGGCGCCTATCCGCTGCCCATGCCCTCGGGCATCGGCCTTGAAGGCGCCGGCGTGGTCGAGGCGGTGGGCAGCGCGGTCACCGAACTGAAAGTGGGCGACCGCGTCGCCTACGCCGGCGGCCCGGTCGGCGCCTACGCCGAGGAACGCAACATCCCCGCCGACCGCCTGGTCAAGCTGCCCGAGGCGATCGACTTCAAAACCGGCGCGGCGATGATGTTGCAGGGCATGACCGCGCAATATCTGCTGCGCCGTACCTGCAAGGTCGAGGCCGGCGACAGCATCCTGATCCATGCCGCCGCCGGCGGCGTCGGCCTCATCGTCTGCCAGTGGGCGCGGGCGCTGGGTGTCACGGTGATCGGCACCGTCAGCTCCGACGAGAAGGCCGCGCTGGCGAAAGCGCACGGCTGCGATCACACCATCATCTACACCCGCGAAAACTTTGCCGAGCGCGTCAGGGAAATCACCGGTGGCAAGGGCGTGCGCGTGGTGTATGACTCGATCGGCAAGGACACCTTCATGGGCTCGCTGGAATGCCTGCGGCCCATGGGCATGATGGCGCTGTTCGGCGCCGCCTCCGGCCCGGTGCCGCCCTTTGACCTGGGCCTGCTGGCCAAGATGGGCTCGCTGTTCATCACGCGGCCGACCTTGTTCACCTACATCGCTCAACGCAGCGACCTGCTGGCGATCTCGGCCGACTTGTTCGACGTCGTCACCAGCGGCAAGGTGAAGATCGAAGTTAACCAGACCTACGCGCTGAAGGACGCCGCGCAGGCGCAGATCGATCTCGTGGCGCGCAAGACCACCGGCTCCACCGTCCTGCTCCCCTGACCGGCCGAGATGGATAGCTTCCTGATCGCCAACCCCAAGGGCGGGGTCGGCAAATCCACGCTGGCGACCAACCTCGCCGGCTTCTTCGCCCGCCAGGGGCTGCGGGTCATGCTCGGCGACATCGACCGCCAGCAATCCTCGCGCGAATGGCTGCGCTTGCGCTCGCCCGCGCTACCGCGCATCGCCACCTGGGACATCGAACCCGACCAGCCGGCGCGCCCGCCCAAGGAGACGACCCATGTCGTGCTCGATTCCCCGGCCGGCCTGCACGGCAAGAAGCTGGGCCAGGTGCTGAAGCTGGTGCGGCGGGTGATCGTGCCCTTGCAGCCCTCGATCTTCGACATCCTCGCCACGCGCCAGTTTCTCGATCGCCTGCTGGAAGAAAAGGAAGTCCGCAAACACGAGGCGTCGCGCGACATGGTCGCCATCGTCGCCATGCGCGTCGATGCGCGCACGCGCGCCGCCGCCGAACTGGAGCGCTTCCTCGCCGACACGCGGCTGCCGGTGGTGGCCCACCTGCGCGACACGCAAAACTACGTCCAGGCCGCCGCCCACGGCATGAGCATTTTCGACCTGCCGCCCAGCCGCGCCGCCCAGGATGTCGAGCAATGGCAGCCGCTGCTCGACTGGGTGCGAAAGCCCGGCTGAGGCAAGCCGGGATTCGGCGCCCGCCCGCATCGCCGCGCCGGACAAGAACATCGATGGCTGGCGGAGCGGGGGGTAAAATCGTCGCGCCATGTCCGCCCCCGCTCCCGGCTTCATCCACCTCCGGCTCCACAGCGAATATTCGATCACCGATGGCCTGACGCGCATCGACGAGGCCGTCGCGCAGGCCGTCGGCGACGGCCAGCCGGCCCTGGCCCTAACCGACCTCGCCAACCTGTTCGGCATGGTCAAGTTCTACACCACGGCGCGCGGAGCCGGCATCAAGCCGATCATCGGCTGCGACGTCTGGATCGGTGACGATGACGGCGCAAGCTCCGACGGGCCGGCGCGCCTGCTGCTGCTGGTGAAGAATCGCGGCGGTTACCTGCGCCTGTGCGAATTGCTCTCCGCCGCCTACCTGGCGCCGCGCCGCCACGGCCGCGCCGAGATCACGCGCGGACAGTTCGCCGACGGCGACAACAGCGGCCTGATTGCGCTTTCCGGCGGGCCATTGGGCGACATCGGCCAAATGCTGGCCGCCGGCAAGGTCGATCAGGCCGAGGTGCGGGCCCAGGCCTGGGCGCGGCTGTTCCCCGACAGCTATTACATCGAGGTGCAGCGTCCAGGGGGCAAGGATGGCGCCGCCGCCGATGAAGTGCTGGTGGCCGCCAGCGCCGACCTCGCCGCGCGCCTCGGCCTGCCGCTGGTGGCCTCGCATCCGGTGCAGTTCATCGGTCGCGACGACTACAAGGCGCACGAGGCCCGGGTCTGCATCGCCGAAGGCTATGTGCTGGGCGACAAGCGGCGGCCCAAGCGCTTTTTCGAGGAACAGTATTTCAAGACCCGCGCCGAGATGACCGAGCTGTTCGCCGACTTGCCGGAGGCCTTGCAGAACTCGGTCGAGATCGCCCGCCGCTGCAACCTCAGCGTCGAACTGGGCAAGAACCGCCTGCCGGATTTTCCGACGCCGAACGGCGAGACCATCGCCGACTTCCTCGGCGCCGAATCGCGCGCCGGACTGGAGCAGCGGCTGGTGCAGCTTTACCCCGATGCCGCCGAGCGTGAGAGTCGGCGCCCGCAATACGCCGAGCGGCTGGAGTTCGAGATCCAGACCATCGTCAAGATGGGCTTCCCCGGCTACTTCCTGATCGTCGCCGACTTCATCCAGTGGGCCAAGCACAACGGCGTGCCGGTGGGGCCGGGGCGCGGCTCGGGGGCCGGCTCGCTGGTGGCCTACAGCCTGCTCATCACCGACCTCGACCCGCTGCGCTACGAACTGCTGTTCGAGCGATTCCTTAATCCCGAGCGCGTTTCGATGCCCGACTTCGACATCGACTTCTGCCAGGAAGGCCGCGACCGGGTCATCGATTACGTCAAGAAAAAGTACGGCGCCCATGCCGTGTCGCAGATCGCCACCTTCGGCACCATGGCGGCCAAGGCGGTGATCCGCGACGTCGGCCGCGTGCTCGACCTCGGCTTCAACTTCGTCGACCAGTTCGCCAAGCTGATCCCCAATGAACTCGGCATCACGCTCGCCGATGCGCTGGCCAAGGAGCCGGCGATCCGGCAACGCATCGACACCGAGGAGGAGGTCGCCGAGCTGTGGACCCTGGCGCTGAAGCTCGAAGGCCTGACGCGCAACGTTGGCATGCATGCCGGCGGCGTGCTGATCGCACCGGGCAAGCTGACCGACTTCTGCCCGCTCTACGCCGCGGCCGGCGCCGACTCGGTGGTCTCGCAATTCGACAAGGACGATGTCGAAAAGGCGGGCCTGGTCAAGTTCGACTTCCTCGGCCTGCGCACCCTGACGATACTGGACGAAGCCGTGCGCCTGGTGAAGGAAGTCGAGGGCGTGGACATCGACCTCGCCACCCTGCCGCTGGACGATCGCGCCACCTACGACGCGGTGTTCAAGACCGCCAACACCACGGCCGTGTTCCAGTTCGAATCCGGCGGCATGAAGGACACGCTGGTGCAGGCCAGGCCCGACCGGCTGGAAGACCTTATCGCGCTCAACGCCCTCTATCGCCCGGGGCCGATGGATTTCATCCCGACCTTCATCGCGCGCAAGCACGGCCGCGAGCGTGTGGTCTATCCCCATCCGAGCCTGGAGCCGGTGCTGGCCAATACCTACGGCATCATGGTGTACCAGGAACAGGTGATGCAGACGGCGCAGGTGGCCGCCAAGTACAGCCTCGGCGGCGCCGACCTGCTGCGCCGCGCGATGGGCAAGAAGAAGCCCGAGGAAATGGCCAAGGAACGGACCAAGTTCGTTGCCGGCGCCGAACAAAACGGCATCGGCGAAGGCCTGGCCAACGAAATCTTCGACACCATGGAGAAGTTTGCCGGCTACGGTTTCAACAAGTCGCATGCCGCCGCCTACTCGCTGGTCGCCTACCACACGGGCTGGCTCAAGCAGCACCATCCGGCGGCCTTCGCGGCGGCAACGCTGTCCTCGGAAATGGCCAACACCGACAAGGTGCAGTTCTTCTGGAAGGACGCCATCGACAACGGCCTCGCCTTCCTGCCGCCCGACATCAATCACAGCGGCATCCGTTTCCGGCCGACTGACGCCAAAACCATCCGCTACGGCCTGGGCGCCATCAAGGGCACCGGCGAGGCGGCGCTCTCGGTGATCCTCAAGGCAAGGGATGTTGGCGGCCCCTTCACCGACCTGTTCGATTTCTGCCGTCGCCTCGACAAGCGCGTGGTCAATCGGCGTGTCATCGAGGCGCTGATCCGCGCCGGCGCCTTCGATGCCATCGACGACCACCGCGCCAAGCTGCTGGCCTCGGCCGGCGTGGCGCTGGAGGCCGCCGAGCAGGCCGAGCGCAATGCCCTGCAGGGTGGCCTGTTCGACATGGGCGGCGCGCAGGAAGACACCGCGCACTACGTCGAGCTTCCCCGTTGGAGCGAGCGCGAGCAACTGATGAACGAAAAGCCGGCGATGGGCTTCTTCTTTTCCGGCCATCCCTACCATGCCTATGCCAGGGAGCTGACCTCCTTCGTCAAGCGTCGCCTCGGCCAGCTTGAAGCGCAGCGCGAGCCGGTGCTGCTGGCCGGCGTGGTGATGTCCACGCGCACGCAAATGACGCGACGCGGCAAGATGGCCGTGGTCCTGCTCGACGACGGCACCACGCAACTCGAAATCACCGTGTTCAACGAGCTGTGGGAAGCCGAACGGGCCAAGATCAAGGAAGACGAGCTGCTGCTGGTCGAAGGCAAGGTCCAGCGCGACGACTTCAGCGGCGGCCTGCGGGTTTCCGCCGACAAGCTGCATACCCTGGCCGAGGCGCGCGGCCGCTATGCGCGCGGCCTGCACCTGACGATGAACGGCGGCTCCGACGCGAAGCGCCTGCAGGCCCTGCTGGCGCCGTTCCGCAACGGCCCCTGCCCGGTGCGCCTGTCCTACCGCAACGGCGACGCCACGGCCGAGCTGCCGCTGCCGGAAAGCTGGCGCGTGCGGCTCGACGATGCCCTGCTTGCGGGGCTCAGCGACTGGCTGAAACCGGAAAACGTGAAGGTGATTTACTCGTGATTACCCTGATCGACGACAAACTGCTCGACGCGGTCTGCGCCGAAGCCGCCGCCAGCCCGCGCCGGCGCAAGAACCGCAACTTCCACCCGCGCGACGACCATCCCGGCCACCGCCTGCTCAACGCCCTGATGGCCGACACCTACATTCCGCCCCACCGGCATCTCGACCCGAACAAGGACGAGACCTACGTCGTGCTGCGCGGCCGGCTTGGCCTAGTGGAGTTCGACGATGCCGGCGCGGTGATGCAAACCCTGAAAGTCGGCGCTGGCGGCGCGGCGATCGGCGTCGATGTCGCCCACGGCACCTGGCATACCGCCGTCGCCCTGGAAGACGAGACGGTGTTCCTCGAAGCCAAGGCCGGCCCCTACCTGCCGCTCACTGCCGAAGAGAAGGCGCCCTGGGCGCCGGCGGAGAATTCGCCGGAGGCGGCCGCCTACCTGGCCAAAATGAAGGTGCTGTTTTAGCCGGGAGGCCTCGGCGGGAGGCCAGGCTTCGCTTCACGGCCGAATATCATGGTTTGCGTTCAATCGCATGCCGTGGTCCCGATACGATGCCTTTTGCGCAATGAAGGCCGGGGCACCCCCGGCCGAGATTGGCGGTAACATGACAGGGCACGCGATTGCCTTGAAACCAGGCACCATGTTCTGGAAGCCATGAAATCCTTTGCCCGCCTTCTCGCGGCAATTGCCGCGTGGATCTGCATCCTTCTGCCGGCGACTGGGGTCGCCGCCGAGGCCACCGGCATGCCGATACCGGCAGCAAATGAACGCGGGCCGCGAATAGCCGTGGTCATCGGCAATGCAAAATACCCATCGGGCTCCCTTGCCAATCCGCGCAACGACGCCACCGGCATGGCCGAGGCACTGACCCTGCTGGGTTTTCAGGTCGACCTCAAGCTCGATGCCACCAAGGCGGACATCGACGCGATCTTCCGCCGCTTCAGCGCCCGTGCCGACAGCGCCGCCGTTGCCGCGCTGTTTTACGCGGGGCACGGCATTCAGGTCGCCGGCAGCAACTACATCGTTCCGATAGACGCCAATCCGCGGCACGAACGCGATCTGAAGCGTGACATGGTGAAGATGGACGACGTCATCGACGACATGGGCGCGGCACGCGTCAAGCTGGTGTTCTTCGACGCCTGCCGCGACAACCCGCTGGCGCGCAGCTTCAGCCGTGGCAGCGCGCGGGGCATGGCGGCCCCGGTCGAGGCCACCGGCACGCTGATCTCATTTGCCACCAAGCATGGCAACACCGCGGCCGATGGCGAAGGCCTACACAGCCCCTATGCGACGGCATTGCTGTCGGCCCTGAAGAATCCCGCCGGCGTGGAAATCGAACAGATGCTGCGCGGGGTCCAGCAATCCGTGAAGCAGGCCACCAACGGACAGCAGGAACCTTGGCGCTATGGGTCGCTGGACGGCGACTTCTACTTCAAGCCCCCCGACCCGGCCGATTCCTCCAGGGTGTCGCAGGCCGTGGTCGATCGCGCCGTCGAGGAAGCGACCCGCAAGGCGAAGGAACAGGCCGAGCGCGAAAAAGCCGAGCTGCAGAAGTCGATCAAGGCGCTCCAGGAAGCCAACGAGCGCGCCATTGCCGACGCGCTCAAGGCGCAAAGGCAGGCAGGCGAAAGCGCGGTTGCCGAGGCGCTGCGACGCAGCAACGAACAGGCGGCGCGCGAGCGTGAAGAGCTCCAGAAATCAATGGAGAAAATGCTCAAGGATGCACTCGACAAGCAGAAGCTTGCCGGCGCCGAAGCCGAGCGCGCGGCGCAACAGGCGGGCGGACGTCCCGCCACGGCCGCCGGAAGTCGCGAGCCCGCACCCTTGAACCTGGCGTCGGTCCAGCCCACCCCCGGCGCGAAACCGGCAACCTTGGCGGACTCCGCGAAGGCCGAAGCAGCGGGTGATGAATGGGAGTATGTCGCCACCGACATCTACGGAAAGAAGCAAACCCTGATTGAACGCGTCAAGGCGATCGTTCCCGGCGCGGGCGTGCTCGAGGAATTCGTCCTTGGCGGCCGCCCCCAGGTCGAATGGGTCTTTGACAACAAGCCGCGGCTGGTTGGCATTCCAACCGATTCGGTGATGCTGTTCGCGCCAAGCTGGTCCGGCGACAATCTTGACGGACTGGCGATCATCAACCCATCCCGCTGCACACAGTTGGCTTTCGTAACAGGCTGTCGGGTGTTGAAAGTGGCTGTCGTCGGCGACGAGAAGATCACAGTCCCGGCTGGCGGCTACGACACGAAAAAGATTCAGATCACGTTGATCTTCACCACGGATTACGGCGATGCGACCCTGGACATGTCAGTCTGGTATTCGAAGGAACACAAGCGCATGGTGCGCCAGTCGGTCAAAGGCCGCCATCCCATGACCGAAGCGCATGTCAACTCACTCTACGAGACGATGGAACTGGCCGCCTACCGCTCCTGGGCTCGCCGATGACAAAGGCTCAGGAAACGATGTAAGCGCCGGCGCCGGTCGACAGCAGCTTGCCGTCGGTGCCGAGAAACTCCATGCGCGTGGTGGCGACGCGCGAGCCGAGGCGCAGGACTTCGGCGTTGAGCACGAAGCGTTCACCGATGCCGGGACGCAGGTAATCGATGCGCAGGTCGATGGTGCCCAGCTTGCCGAAGCGGTGCAGGCGCTGGGACGGCGCCTCGTCCATGTGCCGGGCGCCGATCGCCGCCATCACGGCCAGGCCGCCCAGGGCGTCAAGGCAGGCGCTGATGACGCCGCCATGAAGGCGATTGGGACTGCCGACCAGCTCCGGGCGCATGATGATGGCACCCGAGACGCGCTCCGGCCGGATCGAGGTGATCTTCAGGCCCAGCACCTGGTTGAAGCTGATCGCCTCCTCGAATATCCCCTTCAGGCCGGCGACGAATTCCGGTTCGAACTCGCGCACGGGTTCGGTCGCGCTGTGTTTCTTCATGGTCCAGGGGATCCAGGGTAGGCCTTCACTGCACAGCGGGAACGCGCGGTCGCCAAGTTGCAGCGACCGGGTCAGGCCATCGGTCGGACAGACTGCAAGCAGACGGCGTAGTGGAACTCCATGCAGGCGCGTACATCGATGAGGCCGATGTAACCGCGCTGCCGCTCGTGGACCGCTCCACGGGCGGGTTCAATCATGGAAATTCCATCCCTCCTCCACGCCGCTTGCCTCCATGCGGTATGGATTACTTCTGTGCGTCGGCCAGATCCTTGTCGCTGACCTTGCCGCTTTGATGCAGCCAAAGCAGGATGGCGAGGGGCTTGGGAATGTTGCGGCCCGACTCATAGCGCGAACCGCCGGATTGCGTGACGCCATAGCGCGTCCAGAAGTCCTTCTGGTTCAGGTTGAGTTTCTTGCGCGCGGTCGCGATGTCGGAAAAATCGAGTTTCTTCTTTCTTGCCATGGTGTGCTCCTTTGAGGGGGGGGGGATGAAACAGTTTGGAAGCATACCGCCAAATATGCCGAATGGGGTAGTCATTCGGCAGGAATTTTTTGCATGCCGATTGCCTTCAATGCCAGCGACGCAGTCAGGGAGATTTCAGACAAGCCCTCGGCATTCGCGATATCGAGGCCGCGTTGATAGGCTCGGGAGGCCTCGACGGCCGCCCCGAAAGCCTTGTCCCGCAGGCTCCCGCGGTGGGCATCGCCGATCAGCAACCAATCGCGCGCTATCTTCTCCGGCAAGGCCAGTCGGCGATCGATTGCCAATGCGGCCTTTGCTGCCGCCAGCGCCCCCGGGGGGTCGAGGTCCGCCAGCCGTGCCGCCGCCAGTACGCGCCAGGCATTGGCGGTCTCCTGGCCGTGCTCGTCATTGGCGAGCAATTCGAGCGCGGCATCGGCATGCAGCCTGGCCGCCGTCGCCCGCCCATCGGCAAGCGCGGTGCGTGCCAACAGAATCTTGAGACTGGGTAGTTGCCCGCAGTCCTTGCCGCATCGGGGTTCAGCGGCCGCCAGCGCCTGGCCCGCCTCGGCGACCCGCCCCAGCGCCAGCAGGGCCTGTCCCTTCAGCAGCAAGGCCTCGATGTCCCGCGGTGAGTCCGCCGGCAGGCTCCCCAGCAGTTCGAGCGCGGCATCGGCCCGCCCCAAGGCCAGACGGGTGCGCGCCAGGTGAAGTCGATTGCGCAGGCCGCCGGCCTCATCATCGATCCCGGCAAAGCGCCGCGCGGCCTCCTCGAAACGGCGCTCGGCAAGTACAAAGTCGCCACGCTGATAGCGCCTTGCGCCGTCGCTTTCGACTTCCAGCGCGGCCTTCAATCGTGGCGGTTCGACCGACTTCGGCGCCGACCCGCAGGCGCTGGCCGCGATTGCCGCCACGAGAACCCATTCAACGCGCACGGCCGGCCTCCCCGCGCGGATCGCTGTCGGGTTTCAGCGTGGCCGGTCCCGGGGCGTCAACCATGCTACTAATGGGCCAGGTCTGCCTGGCGCCGCCGACGATCTCTCGCACCTCGGCGGCCACCGCGCTACCGTCGCGCAACACCGGGGGAACGCTGACTTCGGCTTCGGCGGTGATTTTCTCGACATGGTCCAGGACCTGCTGTGTCCTGTCGAGCATCCTCGGCAGTCGCTGGTTGGCCGCCTCCAGCGTCTGGTCGAGATGCTTCAGGTTCTTTTCGGCCTGACCAAGGAGGCGAACGGCGGTGCCACCAATGCCTTCAACCTGACGATTGCCGTTGGCAAGCAGGACATTGAGCGCCTCGGAACTGGCACGGATCTGCGCCAGGGTTCCGGGCAGGCCCTTCTGCTGATCCGCCAACGCAGCGGTAATCGCCTTGATGTCCTTGAGGATGGGCACGAACTCGTCGCGTACCTGGTTGGCCAGGGCGCCCAGTCCGTCGGCACGCGAGAAGGCCAGCCGCGCTTGCGCCGCCGCGAGGCGCGTCTTGTCGGCCCCTGGAACGATCTCCAGGGTCGGCGAGCCGACCAGGCCCTCCTTGCGCAGCTCGATGCGCGCGTCATGGGTCACGAAGCGCGCCTGATCGGCATCGACTTCCAGGCCCACCGCCACCGCGCCGTCCTCGCGCAAGCTCACCTCGCTCACCGAACCGACGCGAAACCCGGCAATGCGCACCGCCTGCCCCTTGGCGATGTCCTGCGCGCTGTCGGCGACGAAACTGTAGTTCACCGTCTGCCGCAGCAAACCCTGGCGAACGAAGATTGCCGCCACCAGGGTCAGGGTCGTCAGCGCTGCAACGATCAGAAAGCGCCGCGTCGCGCGTTTCACTGCGCCGGCGTCGGCGTCATATTGGGTCAGCAATGACATGGAGCCTCCGTGAGATGGCTTGTGCCGCAACAATCGGGCAGCTCGGGCAATTCATGGCTGTCGAGATCGACGAAGAGCGCGGCGCGAAACGGATGACGGCGATGGTAGATGGCCTCGGTGGCGATCAGCACGTCCGCTTCGCGCCGCGTCAGGCCGGCGAACGGACGGTCGATCACCAGCAGCTCGGGCGGGCGCAGCAGCCAGCGCGCCAGGCCGATCGCCCAGCGCTCCAGCCGCGGCAGCTTCATCGGCTGTTCGCCGCCGAGCACGGCGATGCGCTGCGGCGCCAGGCCGCACAGCCGCAGGGCGGCCTCCATTTCCCGCTCGTCATCGCGCTCGTCGACTTCCTCCTGGCCGTAGCGCAAGACCAGCGCCAGGCTTTCGGCCACCGTCATGGCGCCGGGCAAGCTGCCGGCGGCGGTAAGAACACCGACGCCGGGACAGGCCTCCAGGCCGGCGACCACCCGGCGCGCGGCGGCGATGTCCTCGACCACCAAGCGATGGCGCCCCCCTTCATCGAGCGGCAGTTCAAGGAAGGAGGCGCCGTCGACCCGCAGCACCAGGCGCCGCGCGATGATCGAGGCATGCAAACCGACGCTCATCGCAAGGCCCAGACCAGGGCGGCCGTCGCTGCGTCGATGACGAAGACGGCGATCAGGCTGGCGCCGACGGACCGGATCGCGGCATCGGAGATCGCCCGCGCCGAAGCCTCGCCGCTGCTGCCCTGGTGGCAGGCGATGGCGCCGATCAGGGCGCCGGTCAGCACACTCTTGGCCAGACTGAGCAGCACCAGCCAGGGACTGGCGAGGTCGAGGAAGTGGCCCGCCACCTCAGGCAGCGGCCGCCCGTGGATCAAGGTGATCGCCAGCCAGCCGCTGAGCATGGCGCAGGCCTGAAAGCAGGCGGTAATCGCCGGCAGCGCGATCGCCAGGCCGAAAATGCGCGGCAGCAGGAGGTATTCCGCCGGCGGCACACCCAGGCGGCGCAGGGCGGTGTATTCGTCATGCAGGTTCATGACCGCCAGCTCCGAGGCGATGCCGGCGCTGCTGCGCGCCACCACCACCAGCGCCGAAAGCAGCGGCGCCAGTTCGAAAAACAGGCCGAGGAAGATCAGCTGCTGGGTGAGGTCGGTGTCGACGCCGATCAGGGCCGCCAGCTGCGAGCTGACGCCGGCGCCGGTGAGCACCGCGAGAGCCGCCACCAGCGGCAGCGCCGCGATCCCCGCGTCATGAATCTGGCGCCGCAGCTGATTGCGCAGCAGGGGCCGGCGCAGCTCGCGGCGACGGCCGGCGGCGAACCACAGCAGGGCCAGGTAGGTGCCAGGGCGGCCGTCCGCCGTCGGCGAACTCACGCGACGCCCTCCCGCGGTGCCGGCGGCGGTGTCCAGCCCCAGATCCGCGGCGCGTCGGCGGCGGGCGCCGCGAGCTCGACCAGGCCGCCGCCATACCCCACCGCCGCCGCCACCGCCTGCGTGCACAACACCGGATGGGAATGATCCCGGCTCATCGCCTGAAGCTGCCTGGCGATGCCGACAGCATCGCCGATCACCGAGAATTCCCGCCGCTGGCGCGAGCCGACATAGCCGGCAAGCACCCCGCCGCTGCTGATGCCGATGCCGACTTGCAGCGGCTCGATGCCCTCGGCGGCCAGTTCGCCGTTGAGTCGCTCGATGCGCAAGAGCAGGTCCTGCGCCGCCTCCAGCGCGTTGCGCTGCGGCGCGGCCAAAGGCTGCGGCAGGCCGAAGGTCGCCGTCAGGCCATCGCCGACGTATTTGTCCACCGCCCCGCCGCTGTTCTGTATGGCAAGGCCGGCCACGGCATGAAAGCGGTTGAGCAGACCGATCATCGCCTGTGGCGTGGCTTTCGCCGCGCGCGCGGCGAAGCCGCGTATGCCGACGGCAAGCAGGGTGACTTCCTCGGCGCGGCCGCTCTCCTCGATCCGCAGATCGCCGCCGAGCAGGGCGCGCATTACCCGCGGGCTGACATGGCCGGCGAACATGGCGCGCAGCATCCGTCGTTGGCGAAAATGCCGGATGAAATCCCAGGCCACCCGAGCGCCGTAGGCCAGCAGCATGACCATGACGATGTTCGCCACGCGCAGGTAGTCGCCCTGCCACAGGGCATAGGTGGAAAGGCCCAGCAGCGCGCCCAGCGCCAGCAGCAACAGGAGGCCCTTGAGCCAGCCGCCGCGCCCGAACCAGAACAGGGCCCCCAGCGCGGCCAGGGCCAGGGACAGGCTTTCCGGCGCGCGCTCGATCAGGCCGCGCGCCAGCAGCGAGCGCAGGGCCTGGATATGAACCACCGCCGCCGGCTCGGTGCGGCTGCCCGGGTCCCAGCCGGCCAACTGCACCGGCAGGCGATGGCGAGGCTCGGTCGGCAGCAGGCTGGCGACCACCACGGCGCGCCCCTTGACCAGCTTGCGCAAGCGCTCCTCATCGCCGCGATGAATCCAGTCCATCACCGTGAGGAAGGGGGTGTACTCGATGGCTCCGCCGACGCTGTAGTCAATCATCCCGCTGGGCGAGCCCTGGCGCCCGAGGTGCCTAGCCATCGCCAGGGCCAGCGGATCGCGCTTGTCGTCCGAGCGGCAACGACGCTGGTTGATGCGGCGCACGGCGCCGTCGGTATCCTCGCAGATCGCCAGCGACGCCAGATCCTTCTCGCCGATCGCCGCCAGCAGTTCCGGCGCCAGCGGCCGCAAGCGGCCGCGAATCCCCGGCGGCTGGCCGACCACCAGCGGCGCCGTGAGCTTGAGACGGTAGATTCCCGAGATCAGGGCGGCATCGATGTCCTTGACCAGAAAATCGTAGGAGCGGACCGGCAAGGGCAAGGCCAGGCCCACCACCGCCGGTTCGGCGGCGGACAAGCCGCCAAACAGGGTACCCAGACGGGCATGCCACAGCGCCGTGGGTTCGGGAATGGCGACGAAGGCGGCCTCGTCGATGCCGATGACAATCACATCCTGTGCCAGTGGCGTCGGCGAGCGCGCCCGCAGCCAGCCGATCTGGGCGTCGTAAAAGCCCTGGTCGGCGAAACGCAGAACGCGCGTCTCCATCAGAAACCATCCGGCGGCGCACACCAGCAGAAAGCCGATCAGGACATCGCGGGGAACACGGAACATCGTTTGATTATGGCATGGCGCACAGTCGGCGCTGACGGTACGGCGACTGATGCGGAACCGACGCGGTTCAGGCGGTCGGCAACTGGTCGAAGGATGTGAATTCGCCGCTGCCGATTTCGACCATGACATGCTCGACCGAGGCACCAGCGGGACCACCGTGGCTCCATGCCAGCATCGCCGCGACCGGCTCGGCGGCGCCGGCGATCATCGCCTCGACCGTACCGTCACGCCGGTTGCGCACCCAGCCGGTGAGGCCGAGCAGGCGCGCCTGCGCCGCCATCGCATAGCGAAAGCCGACGCCCTGCACCAGGCCGCGAATGACCAGGCGGCGGACTTCAGTCACTTCACGCGCATCCCGGGCTGCGCGCCGCTGTCGGGCGAGAGCAGGTAGATGCCCGGCGACTTGCCGTCGGCATCGGACGCGGCCAGCACCATGCCTTCCGACATGCCGAACTTCATTTTGCGCGGCGCCAGGTTGGCCACCATTACCGTCAGGCGGCCCACCAGTTGCGCCGGATCGTAGGCCGACTTGATGCCGGCGAAGACGTTGCGCGTGATGTTTTCACCTTCGCCGAGATCGAGCGTGAGCTGGATCAGCTTGTCGGCGCCCTCGACGTGCTTCGCCTCGGCGATGCGCGCCACACGCAGGTCGACCTTGGCGAAATCATCGATCGAGATGTGCTGAGCCGCAGGCTCCGCCTGACCCTGGGTCTTGTCCTCGGTGGCCTTCTGGTGCTGGGCCTTGCGCTGCGGCGACGGTTGGGCGGACGCAGGAGTCGGTGCTGACGACACGGCGGGCGCCAGCGACTCGCGGTTGGCCGCCACCAGGGCCTCGACCTGCTTCGGGTCGATGCGCTGCATCAGGTGCTCGTAGGGGTTGATCAGGCGGGCCGGCGGCAGCAGGTGGACGGCGTCGGCCCAGTGCAGGGGTGCGACATTGAGGAATTCCTCGGCGCGATGGGCCAGCCTGGGCAGCACCGGCTTGAGGTAGATCGTCAGGATGCGGAAGGCATTGATCAGCAGTGAGCAGACCTCGTGCAGCCTGGCGTCCTGGCCTTCCTGCTTGGCCAGTTGCCAGGGCTGGTTCTTGTCGACGTACTGGTTGATCTGGTCGGCCAGCGCCATCACGCGGCGCAACGCGCGAGCATAGTCACGCGCTTCGTAGTGGGCGGCGATGTCCTCGCCGGCCTCGATCAGGCCGGGCAGCTCGGCGCGGAAGATCTCAATGAGGTGGCGCGCGTCGAGCTTGCCATCAAAGCGCTTGACGATGAAGCCGGCGGCGCGGCTGGCGATGTTGATGTACTTGCCGACCAGGTCGGAATTGACCCGGCTGACGAAGTCGTCGAGGTTGAGGTCGATGTCCTCCATCGTGCCGTTGAGCTTGGCGGCAAAGTAGTAGCGCAGCCATTCCGGATTCAGGCCTTGCGCGAGGTAGCTCTCGGCGGTGATGAAGGTGCCGCGCGACTTCGACATCTTGGCGCCATCCACCGTCAGGAAGCCGTGAGCGAAGACGCTGGTGGGAATGCGATAGCCGGCGTGCTCCAGTTCGGCGGGCCAGAACAGGGCGTGGAAGTAGAGGATGTCCTTGCCGATGAAGTGGTAGAGCTCGGCCGTCGAGCCTTTGCCCCAGAAGGCGTCGAAGTCGAGGCCTTTCTTCGCGCACAGGTTCTTGAACGAGCCCATGTAACCGATCGGCGCGTCGAGCCAGACATAGAAAAACTTCCCCGGCGCACCGGGAATCTCGAAGCCGAAATACGGCGCGTCGCGCGAGATGTCCCAGTCGGTCAGCCTGTTTTCGCCCGGCTCGCCCAGCCATTCCTGCAGCTTGTTGATCGCCTCGGGCTGGTTCTCGCAAACGGCGCGCGTGGCGCGGCGAAGGAATTCCTGGCAGCGCGGATCGGAGAGCTTGAAGAAGTAGTGATCCGAGGAGCGCAGTTCGGGCTTGGCGCCGGACACCGCCGAATAGGGGTTCTTGAGTTCGGTCGGCGCATAGGCCGCGCCGCAGGATTCGCAGGCGTCGCCGTACTGGTCCCTGGCCCCGCACTTGGGGCACTCGCCCTTGATGAAGCGGTCGGGCAGGAACATGGCCTTGACCGGATCGTAGAACTGCTCGATCGAGCGCACCTCGATCAGGCCGGCAGCCTTGAGCTTGCCGTAGATGTCTTCGGAATAATGCCGCGTCTCGTCGGAATGCGTGGTGTGGTAGTTGTCGAAAGCCACATGGAAGCCGGCGAAATCGCGCGAATGCTCGGCATGGACGCGGGCGATCAGTTGTTCCGGCGTGATGCCCTCCTTCTCGGCGCGCAGCATGATCGGCGTGCCGTGGGTGTCATCGGCGCACACGTACCAGCACTCGTGGCCGCGCATCTTCTGGAAGCGCGTCCAGATGTCGGTCTGGATGTACTCGACCAGGTGGCCGAGGTGGATCGCGCCATTGGCATAGGGCAGGGCGCTGGTGACGAGGATCTTGCGGGTCATGGGGCGGTCTTTCCGGGGGCTGGCGGCGGCAGCGTGGCGACGCGCCGTTCAAGGGGTGAATTGTACCGGGGAGGGGGATTGGCCGGGTTTAACGCCGTATCGTCAGCGCCGACTGTCGTCATTCCGGCGAACGCCGGAATCCAGGATTTGCGCAAGACATGCCGGGACTCGCCCCGGCGGGCGAGGTACTTTCTTGCTGCGCGGCAAGAAAGTACCCAAAGAAATGCGCCCCGCTGCCCCCCCCTGCTGGCGGAGGGGAAGGAAAGCCAGCGCGCCTGGTGATGGTTTCAGAAGGGCTCCTTCCGGCCAACTCCGGCCAGTCGAAGATTGACCCGATAGCAGTTACTCGAATTGATTGTCCGTACTATCATTGCATGGACGGACAGACAACTTGGACATCCACGATGAATCAAGCAGTACCGGTGAGCCGGCATGTTCAGTGATTTTCGATAGTACGGACAATTGGGCCCGTAAAAAGGTGTCTCCCGATGTCACTCGTCCATAAATTTCGCGCATATTGCCCAATCTGTAGCATTCAGATGCGCGCTGATCGGGTAATCCATCATCTCAAAGGCCATCATCCAGAGTTGGATGCCGCCGACCTTAACGCAATATCAATATTTATAGCGCATTGTGCTGAGTTAAGGCTGGGGAAGGACATTCGGCTAGAGCTAAGTCTCGCTGACCTTACGTTTACTGTACTTCCGCAACGCACTGCTGTTCCGCAAGAAATACCCCGGCGATCAAGGAGCATTTCGGTCGAGGTACTGCAGGCCGACGTTCGACCACCTGAAGCGCCCCTTATGAAATGCTCACAATGCGGAAAACTAGTTTTCACCAGTTATGCCGTCGCCCACGCAAAAATTCACGAATCTCATGGCACCAAGTCTTTCGCTACACTGAAATTGCTACCAAAATATGCGGTGGCTTCTTTACCGGTAGGTGGGTGGTCCGTTCAAGGTGGCGCGCCGGGTCTGGGCAGGCGTGCATAGCTTCGACAATGACAAATGCCGCCGTTCGCGATACGGGTGCGCTGACCACCCAAAGATGGGCGTCAAACTAGATAGATTTGACATAAATGTCTCTTCCGCCGCTTTATAAGTACCTCGACGTTTCAGGTGCGAAGCTGACGCTCGGAAATAGAGCGTTCAAACACGCAAAGCCGTCTGATTTCAACGACACAGAAGATCTAACGATCCAAAGCATCTTCGCCGAGGACACCGAAGAAGCACTGAAAAAGATCGCGGGTGGCTTCACCGAAGTGATCCTGCGGCACCTTGACGAGGAGCCCACATGCAGTTCTCCGATGAAGGAAAAAATCAAGGTAATTCAGCAGGTTTACCGAGCCAATCCGGGTGCCGCTGAACTGGTCTGGACCGAACTGATGAACCCCCGCAAACAGATATATGACGTCGAGTACCACCGCGACAGAGCGCAGGCGTTTATCGCAGAGATCAACGAGTTCATGCAGGGTTATCGCGTGCTTTGCCTCTCTACCCACAAAGACTCTGAGCGCATGTGGACCGAGTATGCTGAAAACCACAAGGGCGTCTCTCTGCGAATCCAACCGAGTCTTGCCAAGGACTCTAAATTCCAGCTATTTCGTCCCGTCATATACCGAGAAAAACGTCCTCCGCTCTATGAAGATACCCTTGAATCTATCGATGGAGCTCTATTTGGTGACCATGAAGTCCGAATCAAGGAGATCGTCGAACGGATCATCTACACCAAAACTCTAGCTTGGCAGCACGAAGGCGAATATCGCCTAGCTATTCCGATCAGGAAAGATGAGGAGCCCTGGATTACGCTCCCTTACCATCCGGAAGAGATAACGGAACTGTATCTCGGGCTCGAGATGGAGGAGTCCGACATCGAGGACATCGTTGGTAAGGCCCGCCTCATCAGTCGCGACATCGCGATCTTTCGAGCCAAGCGCGACGCAGGTGGGAATCTCGTTTTCGATAAGTCCTAAGGCGGGGAGAGACGTCCGGTGGCCGAGAACTGCCATAGATTGGCTCTCTGAACATTCCTGAACGGCTGCTTTCCTAGATCAGCTAGGTCCGCAATGGGCAGATCCCGCCCGCTGGCCCGAAAAGCTGTAGGTCTGCAATCTGTAGCGCCCAATCAGACGAGAAGCTGCTCCGCGTCTTCGAGTCCGTCTCTTTCAGACTGGAGGCAACCAACTATTTCAAGTCTAAACGCGGCAATAACTTCGTACTAGAAGTGGAGATATTTTCGGCATCTTGCGAATATCATATGAGCCTCAACTCAAGGGGTGGGACAAATGGACGCACCAGTATTGACCGGGGAATCGCGCGTCGCAGTGCTGGTGGATTGCGATAACACCAGTCCAGAGATATTGGAATTCGCTCTAAAGGTAGTTGCGCAATTCGGGCGGGTAGTTTTGCGGCGAGGCTATGGCAATCACAGTACATTGGCCAACAAGTGGCAAGAAGCGCTCGTTCGATTGGCCTTCACACCATGCCTACAGTATCAGTACGCATCAGGTAAGAACACAGCAGACATAGCTTTGGCATTAGATGCCATGGAGGCGATGTTTGACCATCGGGCTGACAACTTTTGCCTGGTAACTAGTGACTCGGATTTCGCTTACTTGTGCCGAAAATTGCGCGAGCGCGGTGCAACCGTTTGTATCGTCGGGGAAGTCAAAACACCAGACGCGCTGCGAAATGCGAGCGATCAATTCTTTGAGTGGTTGCCCCGCGAAACAGTTTCAGATGTGGCGGACATAACGAGCACCAAGGCACTCTCCTCCAAGGCTGAACAACCTAAAGTTGTTCAGCCTAAGCAGGCGATAAAGCGCCGGCCAAAATTCGTCATTGAGGCGGTGTCGTTACTGACAAGTGATACCTCGGAGGGCAAGGTCGGTCTTGGGGCCTTAGGTCAGTACCTTAAGCGAACCGACCCAGGTTTCTCGCCTACCGCCTATGGCCATTCCGGCTTACTTGACATGCTCAAGACCTATGACCTTTTGGTCCTCAAGAAGGAGCCTGGCGGGCACTACACTGTTGGACTCAATTCCAAGAGTGAAATTGATGTAAATAATGACAAAGGTGGCTTAGCCGATTGACAAGCAAACGGCTGAGATAATTCAGATTGGCATCGTCATCAGATAGATGACGAATGGCTCCAGCCGCTGCACATCCGACTGAGTGTGGAAATAATCGCAGTCGCATAGCGAATGGCAGCTTTTCTCTTTCGACGGTTCCTGACCAACGTCTGCTTCCATTTTCTTTGACTGTCTCCAATGGGCACAGAGCGGAAGCCACACCCATCGACTTCCGGATTGGGTTTGCTTTCGGCACCGCGTTCACAATGCGCCGATTTGTCCTCCCCTCTGACCCGCCGAGCGAGGAAGGTTCGCCGGGGGGAAGTCCGGTCGCGTTGTCCGACGGCGACCACTTTTGGCCGGCAAGTTCTTTCCGGTGCGGAGCACCGGAAGGTATCCAGGCGATTAGCGACCGGCCCGGCGGGGCGCGTTTCTTTGGGTACTTTCTTGCCGCGCAACAAGAAAGTACCTCGCCCGCCGGGGCGAGACCCGGCGATTCCGAGCTGCTTCTGGATTCCCGCGTTGCCACCCCGCGAAGCGGGATCCAAGGCATGCAGAGCGGCGGGAATGACGGGTATTCGAAAGTCGGCGCTGGTGACACGGCGATCTATTCGCCCACGTCGCCCAATACCGTCTCGATGATCGTGCGGTGAATGAAATATCCGGCCGGCTGAAGCTGTTCCAGCAGCGGACGCGCCGCCGGGATCAGCCCCCGCAACTTCGCGAGCCCGATGATGGCCGCGGTACCGATGATGACCACGCCGTGCGACTTCGCTTCCGCTCTACCGGCACGGTCGTCGATGATCAGCAGGCAACCGGGCATCTGCACGGCGGCGGCAACCGCGCTGCACTCGCCGGCCCCGAGGGCCGGATTCGTCGGCTGCCATGCAGTTTCAAACGGGCCCGGACACGCCAGCCAGCCGGCATCGAAGGCCAGCGCAATGGAGGCCTTGCCGGGATAGTCCGCCGCCGGCAGGGCTTCGTCGCGAACCGCCTCGGTGACCAGGACTTGCCCGAACAGGCCGCGCAACAAACCCAGGGCATCGATGCGGGACAGGGCAATCAGCGGGCCCGCGTCGGCGATGACGACGCTACGCAAGCGTCAAACCTTCCGCGCCAGCCATTGCCGGCCCGCTTCGAGATCATCACGGGCATCGGCCGCACCGTTTCCGGTCAAGGGAATGCCGAGACTGGACAGCAGAGTCAGCATCTCGGACAAGGGCTTGCCGGTCATGCGCGCGGCAAACCCGGCGGACACGGCGCCGCTGCGAAACAGCGACACGGCCAAGGCGATCCGCACCGAGCCAAGATCGGGGAGATCGAGCTTTTCCAGGTCGACGAGCAGGGCTTGCGGATGGTCGCGGTTCATCACCACGACCATGTCCTCATCCTTCGCGCTGCGCAGGGCGGTTGATGGATTGGTCTTGAGCTGGCGGATATTGACGGTCTGCATGATGTTCTCCTTTGCCGTAGGAACATTCTAGCCAGACCCGCAGCGGGTATCAATTCCGGCGATACGGTGGAGCCCCGAAAGTCGGCGCTGGCGCCACGGCGATCCAGAGGCCCGCTCAAGAGGCCCGCCCAAGTCTTGCCAAAATCCGGATAATGGCTAATATGGCCATAAACGCCAGTTCAAGGAGATTCAAGTGATTACCGTCACCTCGGTGGAAGCCCAAAGCCGCTTCGGCGAGTTGATCGACCGGTCGCAGCGCGAACCGGTCGAGGTCACGCGTCATGGCCGGACGGTGGCTTATGTCGTTTCAGGTCACGACATGCAGGTTCTGGCCGACGTGACCAAGCGCCGTGAGGAAGCAGCGCGCTGGTATGCCCAATATCGTTCGCAGATTGAGGCGCGCGGCGCCAGCGATTTGAGCGACGAGGACGTGACCCGCATGGTGCATGAGCTTCGCTAGGCGCATCGTCATCGATACCGGCGTCCTGGTCAGCGCCGCGATCCGCCCGCAGTCGATACCCGCGCTCGCGCTTGAAAAGGCCTTGCTGCATTTCGATGTCTGTGCAAGCCGGGAGACCCTGGACGAACTTGCCGCCGTTCTTTTGCGGCGCAAATTCGATCGCTATCTGCCGAAAGCTCGACGGCAGGATTTTCTCAAGGGCTTGCGCCAGCATGTGCTGATGGTCGACGTGGAGATTGAAGTTTCCGACTGCGCCGACGCCAAGGACAACAAGTTCCTCGCCCTGGCGGAAACAGCGCAAGCGGAGTTGATTCTCTCCAGCGATACGCATTTGACCGTGATGCACCCCTGGCGCGGCATTCCCATCATGCCTCCGGCGCCATTCCTGGTCGGAATTCGCTGACAGTCGGCGCTGGCGCTACGGCGATCACCTGCGCCAGCCCCACTGCCTTTCCCACGCCCCGCGCACCATGTTCGGGTACTCGGGCTTGCCCAGGCTGCCGTTGTAGCGGCCCAGCGCCCGGTAGAGGTCGCCCTTCTCCATGTCGAGGTAATGGCGCAGGATGGTGCAGCCGAAGCGCAGGTTGGTGCGCATGTGGAAGAGGTTGCTCTCCTTGCCGCCGATCAACTTGACCCAGAAGGGCATCACCTGCATGTAGCCGCGTGCGCCGGCCGAGGACACGGCGTACTTCTTGAAGCCGCTCTCGACCTGGATCAGGCCGAGCACCATCTGCGGATCGAGCCCGGCGCGCTTGGCTTCGTAATACACGGTCTTGAGCAGATCGAGCCGGGCTTCGCGTTCGGGAATGCGGCGCGAAAGCCGCGCCGACATCTCGGTCAGCCAGTCGACCTTTTCCTGGATCGAGGGGAACTGCGGCTCGGGCGAGGCGCGATCGGCGATCGCCGCGGCGAGGTTCGCCTGGACGCTGGCCGCCAGCGGTTCGTACTGCTGGGCGCCGGCTTGCGCCGCCAGCGGCAGCAGCGCCGCCGCAAACAGCAGGACCAGCCGCGCGATCAACCGAGCAGCTCGCGCTTCAGGAAAGCCGACATCTCGGCGACGGGGATCATCGTCGCCTCGGCGTCGGCGCGACCCTTGTATTCCAGCTTGCCTTCCTTCAGGCCGCGCTCGCCGACCACCACGCGATGCGGTACGCCGATCAGTTCCCAGTCGGCGAACATCGAGCCGGCGCGCTCGTCGCGATCGTCGAGGATGGCGTCGATACCGGCCTTCAGCAGTTCGTCGAGCAGGGCGCCGGCGGCGTTGCGCACGGCTTCGGACTTGGCGTAGTTCATCGGCACGATGACCACCTGGAAGGGCGCGATGGCCGCCGGGAAGATGATGCCCCTGGCGTCGTGGCCCTGCTCGATGGCGGCGCCGACCAGGCGCGTGACGCCGATGCCGTAGCAGCCCATGACCATCAGCCTAGGCTTGCCGGTTTCGTCGAGATAGGTCGCGTTCATCGCCTCGGAATACTTGGTGCCGAGGAAGAAGACGTGGCCGACCTCGATGCCGCGCTGGATCGCCAGCCGGCCCTTGCCGTCGGGCGAGGCATCGCCGGCGACGACGTTGCGGATGTCGGCGACGATTTCCGGTTCGGGCAGGTCGCGCCCCCAGTTGATGCCGGCGATGTGGAAGCCGGCCTCGTTGGCGCCGCTGACGAAATCCGCCATGTGGGCGACGGTGCGATCGGCGACGACCTTGACCGGCTTCTTCGTGTTGAGCGGGCCGAGATAGCCCGGCACGCAGCCGAAGTGGTCGATGATTTCCTGTTCGCTGGCGAAGCGGAAACCGGCGTCCAGCCCGGGCACCTTGCCGGCCTTGATCTCGTTCAGCTCGTGGTCGCCGCGCACCAGCAGCAGCCAGACCTCGGCCCCCAGCGGCGTGTCGATGGCGAGCACGATGGATTTCACGGTGCGCTCGATGGGCAGGCCGAGCAGCCTGGCTACATCCTCGCAGCGCACGGTGTCCGGCGTCGCGAGCTTGCGTAGTGCTTCGGTCGGCGCCGGCAGCGCGGCGGCCAGCGGCAGGGCCTCGGCCAGCTCGATGTTGGCGGCATAGTCGGAATCCGGGCAGTACACCAGTTGGTCCTCGCCGGTATCGGCGATCACCTGGAACTCGTGCGACAGCGAGCCGCCGATGTTGCCGGTGTCGGCGCGCACCGCGCGGAAGCTCAGGCCCATGCGCTCGAAGGTGCGCACATAGGCCTGATACATGGCCTGGTAGCTTTTCTCGGCGGCGGCCTCGTCACGGTCGAAGGAATAGGCGTCCTTCATGGTGAACTCGCGCCCGCGCATGACGCCGAAACGCGGCCGGCGCTCGTCGCGGAACTTGGTCTGAATGTGATAGAAGTTCTTCGGCAACTGGCGGTAACTCTGGATTTCGTTCCTCGCGATGTCGGTGATCACCTCCTCCGAGGTCGGCTGGATGATGAAGTCGCGATCATGCCGGTCCTTCACGCGCATCATCTCGGGGCCCATCTTGTCCCAGCGCCCGGTTTCCAGCCACAGCTCGGCGGGCTGCACCACCGGCATCAGCAGTTCGACGGCGCCGGCGCGGTTCATCTCCTCGCGGATGATGGCTTCGATCTTGCGGATCACGCGCAGGCCCATCGGCATGTAGGAGTAGATGCCGCCGGCCAGCTTGCGGATCATGCCGGCGCGGATCATCAACTGGTGGGAAACGACCTCGGCATCGGCGGGGGCTTCCTTGAGGGTGGCTACGTGGAACTGGCTGGCGCGCATGGCTTGGGCGAAAAAGCGGAAAACGCGCATTTTACCCATCGCGCCGGCCGGCATAAGCGCCTTTCCAGCGGACCGCGATTGTGGAAGAATGATCGCCAGTCAATCATTGGAATTTGCATCATGCTCGATCGTGAAGGCTTTCGCCCGAACGTCGGCATCGTTCTGGTCAACCATCGCAACGAGGTGTTCTGGGGCAAGCGGATCCGCGAACATTCCTGGCAGTTCCCGCAGGGTGGCATCAATAAGGGCGAATCGCCCGAGCAGGCGATGCTGCGCGAACTGGAGGAGGAAACCGGCCTCAAGCCCGAGCACGTGCGGATCATCGGCCGCACCCGCGACTGGTTGCGCTACGAAGTGCCGAAGCAATGGGTCCGCCGCGAATGGCGCGGCACCTACCGCGGCCAGAAGCAGATCTGGTTTCTGCTGCGTCTGGTCGGCCGCGACACCGACGTCTGCCTGCGCGCCAGCGAGCATCCGGAATTCGATGCCTGGCGCTGGAACTGCTACTGGGTGCCGCTGGGCAGTGTGATCGAGTTCAAGCGCGGGGTCTACGAGGCGGCACTGGTTGAGTTGGCGCGTTTGCTTTTCGCCAATCCGCACGATCGTGTGCCGAGCTGGGAAACGGAGTCGGGGGAGCACGTTCGGTGAGGCGCGCGATGCTATTGGTACTCTTTACCCTCGGGGCCAATGCCGCCGCCCAGTTGCCCAAGGACGCCCCAGGTTACAACCCGAGAAATACGAACTTCGAGGAGCCGGAAGCCTGGAAGGAAGCACGGGACATCCCACTACCGCCGTACCCGGTCGATGAAAGCCTGATCGAGATCTACGTCAGCCCTGTTGCCACGAACAAGTATTTCATCGACGGCGCGACGCTGGTGCCGGGTGGCGACGGCGTGGTGCGTTATGTCCTGGTGGTAAAGACCTCGGGCGGCGCCACGAATGTCAGCTTCGAGGGCATTCATTGCGCCGAACGATCCTGGAAGCACTATGCCTCCGGTCGTGGCGACAAAACCTGGTCCAAATCCCAGTCGGTTCGCCAGGATTGGCGCCAGATCGAAAATAAGCCGCTCAACCCGGTACATGCGATCCTGAGCCGGACCTTGTTTTGCCCGCTGGGGTATCCGATCGCGAGCGCCGACGAAGGCCGCAACGCCCTGCGCCTTGGCAAACACCCGAGCGCAAACTAAGCTTTGGCATGCTCACTCTGAACGCATTGATACCCGAGTTCGACAAAGCGCTGCGGTCCGTCTTCGCCAAGGCCCCGACGCGCCGGCCGATGCCGGGCGCCGACCTGCCCGAAGCTGAACTTAGCACCGCCGAAAAGCTACATGTCGCCGCGTTGATGCGGGTGAATCACTGTGGCGAGATCTGCGCCCAGGCCTTGTATCAGGGCCAGGCGCTGGCCTCGCGTGACCCGGTGGTGCGGCGCGAACTGGAAATTGCCGCCTGGGAAGAAACCGAGCACTTGAACTGGACCGAGACGCGCATCGGCGAACTCGGTGGCCGCAAAAGCCTGCTCAACCCGCTTTGGTACGGTGGCTCGCTGGCCATAGGCGCGATCGCCGGCAAATGCGGCGATACATGGAGCCTGGGCTTTCTTGCCGAGACCGAACGCCAGGTCGAAGGCCACCTCGCCGACCACATGGCAAGGCTGCCGGCCCATGACTGCAAGTCCTGGGAAGTGCTGGAACAGATGAAACGGGATGAGATCCGCCACGCCGAAACGGCGGTCGATCATGGCGCCAGGGAGTTGCCGCCACCCATCAAGCTGGCGATGAAACTGACCTCGCGGCTGATGACCCGGCTGTCTTACTGGATCTGATCGCCGATCAGGCTTCGATCACCTCGAAGCTGTGGGTGATCTGTGCAGTCTTGCCAAGCATGATCGACGCCGAGCAATACTTCTCGGCGGAGAGCTTCACCGCGCGCTCGACGGCCTCCGCCTTCAGATTGTGGCCGCTGACCACGAAATGCATGTTGATCCGCGTAAACACCTTGGGATCGGTCTCGGCCCGCTCGGCCGAGAGCTTCAGTTCACAGCCCGTGACCTCGTGCCGGCCACGCCTGAGTATGAGAACAACATCAAAGGCGGTGCAGCCGCCAGTGCCGGCGAGCAGCAATTCCATGGGCCGTGGCGCAAGATTGCGCCCCCCCGCTTCCGGTGCACCGTCCATGCAGACCAGATGACCGCTTCCGGTTTCGGCAACAAAACTCATTCCTTCATGCCAACGTACTGTGCATTCCATTTTTCCGTCCCTTCTCAGTAAGGCGATCGCGCGTTTTCGCAGTGCCGCATAAAGCAGGCTACAGCGGTCATTTGGCTAGCCAAACGAATGCCGCCAACGAGCTTGGCAGCACTGCCGAAACCCTGGCAATTGGCAATAAAATCAGTTAAATCATACACATTACAGCTCAATGATTGTGAATTCAAATTTCTGATTGCGCGACGCACAAAATTTTCTTGCAATGCAGCAGCCGCCATGCAAGAATTTCTTTAATCTGGTACCGCTAGCCCTCGCAAAAACCTGCATGGACTGGCGGTCTAACCGACGTCTCCTCCACCCTCCTCCAATTGGTGTGGATTCAACGCAACCCCGCTTGGGTTGCGTTTTTTTTGGAATTTCCCGTGGACATCTCCGATCCACCAACCAAGCCTACGCCTGTTTGACAGGGCAGGTGAAGCTCTGTAGGATTCGCGCCCTTCTGGGCCGGGTCGGTAGCTCAGTCGGTAGAGCAGCGGACTTTTAATCCGTTGGTCGCGAGTTCGAGTCTCGCCCGACCCACCACGTAATACAATTCCCAGTTCGGGTTGTTAGCTCAGTTGGTAGAGCAGCGGACTCTTAATCCGTAGGTCCACAGTTCGAATCTGTGACAACCCACCATATTCTGCTGAACCGGTTGATTGTTCTGGTTCACCATCCCCTCAGGCAACACCCCGACGCGCTCAAGCCAAGGCCAGCAGCAGCCCGGTCAGCAGCAGGGCGACGCCGCGCACGCCACTCCAGCGGCCCAAGCGACTGCGCAGTTCCGCGTGCCACGGCCCCTGCACGCCTGGTCTGAGCCAGACCGGCAGCAGATGAGTGGCCGCGCCGCTGACCAGCGGCAGCAGGAATGCAACGACGAAGCCGACGACGGACGCGCGGCCAGACAGATAGCCTTGTCCGTGCAGCAGGCCCAATAGCAGCAGGCCGCAAAGGCCGATCGCGGCGGCCAGCAGCGATGTCGCCGCGCCATGCGCTGCAAGCAGCTTTCCGCCATATCGCTCCGCCCATGCACGCAGCATGCGCAGGACCACCAAGAGATACATCAGGCTCCCAAGGATGGCGATCGGCGACGCGGCGGTGGCGAACTCCCCCGGCAGCAATGGCGCGGCGCCAATCGCGATCAACAGGCAGCCACCCGCCGCCCACTTGAGGTCGGCACGCAAGCGCAGGGCCGCCTCCGGATCGGCGGCACCCATGCACGTCGGCAACAGCACCTGCAGGGTACCCAGGGCAGTCAGGCCGACAAAGCCAAGCAGGTTCGCATGAAGGTGAAACAGGCGCAGTTGTGCCCGCTGGTCGGGAAACCAGGGCATCGCCAATACCGCACACAACGCCATCAGCAACATGCCCAGTGCGGCCAAGTACCAGTCCAGGCCGGGATGCCGCCGCCCGATCATGCGGCGTGCGCGCATCATTGCCCATGCCGCCAACCCGAGCGCGGCACCCAGCGCAAGGAACGCGGCCAGGCCAATCACAAGATTGGAATAGTTGGTGGCGAACGCCGCGACAACCAAGCCGCCGCCGCCCAGGGCCATGAGGGGTGGCAGCCAGCTTGCGGCGGCGGCTCCCGGCCCGCGCGTCAACACGGGCACGAAGTAGCCCATGGCAGCGAGGATCAACGGCATCACGCCGAGGGCGAAGGCAATGTGCGCCCCCAGCGCCGGCGCGCCGCGCCCGACCGCCAGCATGGCCGCCGCCATCAGCAACAGCAACAGGGCGACGATGGCCAACAGGGGCAGCAGGCGCGACGGGTTCATCGACCGATTGTAATGGTGGATTCGCCGTGCGACACTCGCGCCATGCCCACCTCTCGCTTGCCGCGCGCCGGCTTCATCCTGCTGGCGTTGCTGTCGCTTGGCTGGGGCTTCAACTGGCCGATCATGAAGCTGGTGATCACCGACATTCCGCGACTTATTTTTCGTGGTGATTGCATCGTGCTGGCCTCGCTCGGGCTGTTTGCCATTGCCCGTTTCTCCGGCCAGGCATTACGGGTTCCCCCCGGCCGTTGGCCGCAACTGATAGGCCTTGCCGCTTGCAACATCGCCGGCTGGAACGTCTTCGCCATCTATGGCGTCAGCATGCTGCCTTCGGGACGCGCGGCGATCCTCGGCTACACCATGCCGGTATGGAGCGCGCTGCTTTCGATCTGGCTGCTCGACGAGGCGCTGACGCGTCGACGCCTGCTCGGCCTGGCGCTGGGCATGGGCGGCATGGGCCTGCTGATCGGCACCGAGATCGACAAACTCGGCAGCGCCCCCGTTGGCGTGATCCTGATGCTGATCGCGGCCATCTTCTGGGCTGGCGGGCTGGTCTGGTACAAACGCGACCCGGTGCCGATGCCGATCACTTCACTGACCGCCTGGCAGGCGCTGATTGGCGGCATCCCCGTCGCCATCGCGGGGCACACGCTGGAAACGGTGAATTGGAATGCGGTCGGCTTCTGGCCCTGGTTCGGCTACTGGTACAACGTTTTCGTCGCGCTGACCTTTTGTTACTGGGCCTGGAACAAACTGGTGCAGATGGTGCCGGCGAGCGTCTCCTCGCTCGGTTCCTTGATCGTTCCGGTGATCGGCGTCTTCAGCGGCATGCTGGTGCTGGGCGAAGTGCCGCACTGGCAGGATTTCCTCGCACTGTTGCTGGTGCTCGCCGCGATCGCGACGGTGCTGGTGTCGCCACCGCCCCGCGCTTGACCGGCCACAATTCGGGAAGAGGCTGTTTCGGGCACAATTGCAGGATGCTCACGGTTTCCGGTCTTGCCTGTTCGCGCGGTGAACGCCGCCTGTTTGCCAACGTCGGCTTTGCGCTGGGAAGCGGTGAATGGCTGCACGTGCAAGGCGCCAACGGCGCCGGCAAGACCAGCCTGATGCGGCTGCTGGTGGGACTATCACCCGCCGATGCCGGTGAAATCCGCTGGCGCGGCGAGCCGACCCCCTCCGTCGACTTTCGCCGCGAAATGATCTACCTGGGACACCATGCCGCGGTCAAGGAGGATCTGACCCCACTGGAAAACCTGCGCCTGTCGGCCGCGCTGGACGGGGTGGCGCTGGACGAGCGCACCGCGCTTGCCGCCCTTATCCGCCTGGGCTTGCGCGGCCGAGAAGACCTGCCGGTGCGGGTGCTTTCCGCGGGCCAGAAGCGCCGCGTGCTGCTGGCGCGATTGCTGACGCGACCGGCGATACTCTGGGTGCTCGACGAAGCCTTCAATGCGCTCGATGTCGGCGCCGTGAAATTGCTCGGCGATCTGATCGCCGAACATCTTGCCGCTGGCGGTATGGCGGTTCTGACCAGCCACCAGCCGCTGCCGGTGCCAGGCGGCAAGGCGCTGGTGCTATGAAAGCCCTGCTCGCCACGGTCCGGCGCGACATCCTGCTCGCCTTGCGGCGCAAGAGCGAAGTCCTTACGGCGGTGTTCTTCTTCGTCATCGTCACCAGCCTGTTTCCGCTCGGCATCGGGCCCGAGCCGGTGCTGCTGAAGAAAATCGCCCCCGGCATCCTTTGGGTCGCCGCTTTGCTATCGACCTTGCTCGGCCTGCCGCGCCTGTTTGCGGCCGACCACCTGGACGGCACGTTGGAGCAGATGGCCTTGTCGCCGTCGCCCTTGGGTCTGCTGGTTGCCGGTAAAATAGTCGCCCATTGGTTGCTGTGCGGGTTGCCGCTGGTTCTGTTGGCGCCGGTGCTCGGTTTGCAGTTCGATCTGGATGCATCGGCACTGGGCATTCTGACGCTGGCCCTGCTGCTGGGAACCCCGCTGCTCTCGCTGATCGGGGCCATCGGCGCGGCGCTGACGCTGGGCGTCCGCGGCGGTGGCGTGTTGCTGGCGCTGCTGGTGCTGCCGCTGTATATCCCGGCACTGATCTTCGGTGCCGGCGCCGTGGAAGCCCATATCGCCGGACTCGATGTCGGCGGACATTTGTCCTTGCTGGCGGCGATGCTGGCGCTGGCCGCGTTTTTCGCGCCGTGGGCGACCACGGCCGCTTTAAGGGTTGCATTGGAGTGAGTCAGTCGTTGATCCAGTGGTTCAGGTACGCGAGTCCGCAGAGCTTTTATCCGCTCGCCGGACGGATGATCCCGTGGTTCTGGGCCGCCGCCGCGGTCTTCGGCGTCGCCGGACTGTGGATCTCCTTCTTCGTGGCACCGACCGATGCGCAGCAGGGAGAGGGCTACCGCATCATCTTCGTCCATGTTCCGGCGTCATGGATGTCGATGTTCATCTATCTCGTGATGGCTTTCTGGGCCGCGCTTGGGCTGGCGCTGAATACCCGCGTCTCGGGCATGATGGCGCAGGCCCTGGCGCCCACCGGCGCGCTGATGGCGGCCCTGTCGCTTTGGACAGGCGCCTTCTGGGGCAAGCCGATGTGGGGAGCCTGGTGGGTATGGGACGCGCGCCTGACCTCGGAGCTGATCCTGTTCTTCCTCTACCTCGGCTTCATGGCGCTGCAGGCGGCGATCGACGATCCGCGCCGCGCCGACAAGGCCGGGGCCATCCTGGCGCTGGTTGGCGTGGTGAACATCCCCATCATCTATTTCTCGGTGAAATGGTGGAACACCCTGCACCAGGGGTCGACCATCAATCTCACCAAGGCGCCGTCGATGGCACAGACCATGCTCTGGGGCATGCTGTTGATGGCCCTGGCGTTCTGGATGTATTCGATCGCCGTGGCGCTGACGCGGGTGCGCGCCATAATCCTCGAACGCGAGCGACACACGGAATGGGTCAAGCATGCACTGGAATAGCGTTGGCGAGTTCTTTGCGATGGGCGGCTACGCGCTCTACGTCTGGGGCAGCTTCGGCGCCTGCGTTTTGTTGATGGTCGTGGAACCTTTGCTGGCGAAGCGGCGTCTCAACGAAGTTCGCCAGAGCCTGCGCCGCGAGCGCCTCGCCGACGAACTCGACCACCAATCCGGAACTTCATGAAACCCAGACAGAAACGTATCGCGCTAATTGTGGGCGGACTCGCTTCGCTCACGCTCGCCGCCGTGCTGGCGCTGAACGCGCTGGACAGCAATATCGCCCTCTACGTCACGCCGTCCGAGGTCGCCGCCGGCAAGGCGCCGCAGGGCAAGGCCTTCCGTATCGGCGGACTGGTCAAGGAAGGCTCGATCAAACGCCAGGATCTGACCGTCAACTTCATTGTCACCGACACCGCCAAGGAAATTCCCGTGACTTACACCGGCATCCTTCCCGATCTCTTCAAGGAAGGCAAGGGCGCCGTGGTACAAGGCAGGCTGGGCACGGACGGCAAGTTCGCCGCCACCGAGGTGCTGGCCAAGCACGATGAGAACTACATGCCGCCCGAAGCCAAGCACGCCGTCGACCAGGCCCAGAAGGCACAAGCCAAGTGACGCCCGAACTCGGGCACTTCGCGCTGATCCTCGCCACCGTCGTCGCCCTGGCACAGGGCGTCTTGCCCCTGGTTGGCGCCAGCCGCGGACGTAGTCAATGGGTGGCATTGGCGCGGCCGGCGGCGCAGACGCAATTCCTGCTGATCGCCGTCTCGTTTGCCTGTCTGGCACAGAGCTTCCTCGCCAACGACTTTTCGGTGGCCTACGTGGCCAACCATTCAAATACCCGCCTGCCCACGCTGTACCGCTTCTCCGCGGTCTGGGGAGGCCATGAAGGTTCGCTGCTGCTCTGGGTGCTGATGCTTGCCGGCTGGGGCGCCGCCGTGTCGCTCGCTTCGCGGCAATTGCCGGAAGTCATGGTGGCGCGGGTGCTGGCTGTGCTCGGCCTGGTCGGCATCGGTCTGCTGGCCTTCATCCTGTTCACCTCGAATCCCTTCGAGCGCATGCTGCCCGCCGCAGCGGAGGGACGCGACCTCAACCCGTTGTTGCAGGATCCGGGCCTGGTGTTTCATCCGCCCATGCTCTACATGGGCTACGTCGGCTTTTCGGTGGCCTTCGCCTTCGCCATTGCCGCGCTGATCTCGGGCCGCCTCGATGCCGCCTGGGCGCGCTGGTCGCGGCCGTGGACCACCGCGGCCTGGGTCTTCCTCACTCTCGGCATCGCGCTGGGCAGTTGGTGGGCCTACTACGAACTGGGCTGGGGCGGCTGGTGGTTCTGGGACCCGGTGGAGAACGCCTCCTTCATGCCCTGGCTGGTGGGCACGGCATTGATCCATTCCCTGGCCGTGACCGAAAAGCGCGGCGCCTTCAAGAACTGGACCGTGCTCCTGGCGATCGCCGCGTTCTCGCTGTCGCTGCTCGGCACCTTCCTGGTCCGCTCCGGCGTGCTGACCTCGGTGCACGCCTTCGCCACCGATCCGCGCCGCGGCATTTTCATCCTCGCCTTGCTGGTGATCGTGGTCGGCAGTTCCCTGCTGCTGTTTGCCTGGCGCGCGCCGAAAGTCAGCGCCGGAGGCCACTTCGGCCTCGTGTCGCGCGAAACCCTGCTGCTGATGAACAACGTGCTGCTGGTGGTGGCGACCGGCAGCGTGCTGCTGGGAACGCTCTACCCGCTGCTGATCGATGCCCTGGGCATGGGCAAGCTGTCGGTCGGTCCGCCCTATTTCAATGCCGTCTTCGTTCCCGTAATGGTGCCGCTCTTGATCCTGCTCGCCGTCGGTCCGCTCGCCCAGTGGAAGCATGCCGACCTCCGCGCGATTGCCCTGCGCCTGCGGCTAAGCCTGGTCCTGGCGGTGATTGCCGGCATCGCGCTGCCGCTCCTGATGGGCGGCTGGACAGCGATGACCGCGATGAGCTCGCTGCTCGCGGTTTGGATCGCCGCCAGCGGCGTGTTCCAGATCATCGACCGACTGAAGACCGGCAAGCCCCCGGCCGCCTTCTGGGGAATGCATCTCGCCCACCTTGGAATCGCCGTCTTCGTCATCGGCGTGGCCATGGTCGGCGGATACCAGGAGGAAAAGGATGTACGCATGGAGCCGGGCGACACGGTCCAGGTCGGCGGCTACAATTTCCGCCTGCTCGGCGTGAAAAGCGCCCAGGGACCCAACTACCGCGCCTCGGTGGGCGAGGTCGAATTGTCCAGGGACGGTCGCCTGCTCCGCACCATGCGCCCCGAGAAGCGCCAGTACCTCTCTTCGCAAATGCCGATGACGGAAGCCGCGATCGACGCCGGCCTCACCCGCGATGTCTATGTGTCGCTCGGCGAACCGCTCGACAACCGCGGCGCCTGGAGCGTGCGCGTATACTACAAGCCCTTCGTCGACTGGATCTGGGGCGGCTGCCTGTTGATGGCTCTGGGCGGGCTCGTTGCCATGAGCGACCGTCGCTATCGCTTGCGCGCCAAGGCAGGCGTGGCGCTCGCCGGAGCCGTCGCGGCATGATCCGGACGCCGATTCTCCGCGCAGCGCTTCTCAGCCTGGCGTTGACTTGGTCCGGCATGGCCTCGGCCAGGGAAGCCGCGCCGATGGCCGCGGATATTGAAATCGAAAAGCGCATGGTCGCCATCAGCGAAGAGTTGCGTTGCCTTGTCTGCCAGAACGAATCCCTCGCCGGCTCGCATGCCGAACTGGCGCAGGACCTGCGGCGCGAAATTCGCAAAATGATCGGCGAGGGCAAGTCGGACCAGGAAATCCTCGGCTTCATGGAAGCCCGCTATGGCGATTTCGTGCGCTATCGCCCCCCGGTCAAACCGACCACCTGGCTACTCTGGGGCGGCCCTTTCGTGCTTCTGCTGGGCGGCATCGGCGGGCTCGTCGTATTCCTTCGCAAGCGCGGTGCGGCCGGCGGCGAGCCCGGGCTCTCGGACGAGGAACGTCGGCGCGCCGAAGCGCTGCTTGAACGGGCCGATTCATGATTGCCTTCTACCTTGCCGCCGCAGCGCTGGTCGTCGCGACCCTCGTGCTGCTCCTGCGACCCTGGTGGCATCGGGATCGCCGTAGCGCCAGCGCCGACTCCCAAGCCACGCTGAATGTCGCCGTCCATCGCGACCGGCTCGCCGAAATCGAACGCGACCACCGCCATGGCGCGCTGTCGGCCACTGACCTGGCCGAGGCACGGGATGAATTGCAGCGCCAGTTGCTCGAAGACACCGCGGCTGCGGAAGCAGTGCGCCCGGACGTGGCGGACCGGCGCACGGGAATCGCCCTGGGGCTGACGTTGCCGGCGCTGGCAGCGGTGCTTTACGCCCTGCTGGGCACCCCCTCGGCCGTGCTGCCCGAAATGGAGAGAACCCAACGCAGCGCTGTCGACATGGAGCAATTGACGGTTCGCCTGGCACGGAAGCTGGAACAAGACCCCAACAATCCCGAGGGATGGGCAATGTTGGCGCGATCCTACAAATCGCTGGCGCGCTGGGATGACGCCGAGCGCGCCTTCGGCCGAATCGGCCCGACATTCGAGCAGAACGCCGAGTTGCTCGCCGAATACGCTGAAATGCTGGTGCAGCGCGACAGCGGTTTCGGCGATCCGGCTCGCGCGCGAATCCGAAAATCCCTGGAAATCGACCCACACAACATGCTGGCCCTGTTCCTCGGTGGCGGTGAAGCCTTCGAGAACGGCCGCTACACCGAGGCGATTACCCTTTGGGAACGCCTGCTGCCCCAGCTCCAGGCGGGAGGCGACGACGCCCAGATGGTCGAAGCAGGAATCGCCCGCGCCCGTGACCACGCCGGTCGCGCCAGCTCGGCCGCGCCAAGGACCGCAGCTCCTGGCACCGCCGGGCGCAAGGCACAGGACACAGCAAAGACGTCTGCCACCTCGGGAAAGGGGACGATCCGCGGTCGCGTCGAGCTCTCACCCGCGCTCAAGGGCAAGGTGGAGCCTAACGATTCGGTCTTCATCTTCGCCCGCGCCATCGACGGCCCGCGCATGCCGCTGGTGGCGCTGCGCGCACGTGCAGCCGACCTGCCCATCGACTTCACGCTTGATGACAGTCAAGCGCTTTCGGCGGATGTCCGGCTCTCAACGGCAACCCGGGTCCGCGTCGAAGTACGGGTATCGAAGAGCGGAAACGCCATGCCCGGCAAGGGTGACCTGACGGGGAGCAGCGATCCGGTCAAGCCCGGCGCAACGGACTTGCGCATAAAAATAGACAAGATCACTCCGTAACGCACCGGGCAGCGCACCCGGTAGCCTATAAATTCGAAGAATCCATACATTCAAATATATTATTTGAGTGTGGCGCTTCCAAGCGCGCTATGCTTGATCGTCATCAAGGCGGGTGCCAGATGCAAGCTTAGGATGGCGAATCTGAAAAGACATTGGCCTGCGCATGGGTTTCATTGAAGCCCGCTGTGGAAGCCGTGCCGCCGTACCAGCCATCTGGAGTTCCGCAATGAACATATCAAGCGCGATCGTCCACGCCAGCCCCGGCCAAATTGCCTTGGTGAAATCGGGGATCTCCGGCTTGAACGGAGTTGAAATCCATGCCATTTCGCCCGAGGGCAAATTCATCGTCACCATTGAAACCGAGGATGACGACGGCAATGTCGCGGCCTATGAAAGCATCGGTCGCCTGGACGGTGTGATGTCCGCCGCGATGGTCTACCACCAGACCGAATCCGAACCCGATTTGGAAGTTTCAGTCGAGCCCAGGCCATAGCCTGCGGTGCAACTAAAAGGAGATCCGAAATGAAATTGACGCGACGTGAATTCATCAAGTCCAATGCCGTTGCCGCCGCGGCTGCCAGTGCCGGCATGAGCATTCCCGGAGTCGCGCTTGCGGCCGTGCCGCAAAGCGAGGAAGGCGTGCGCTGGGACAAGGGCGTCTGCCGCTATTGCGGTACGGGCTGTGGCGTGCTGGTCGGGGTCAAGGACGGGCGCGTGGTGGCGACGCAGGGCGACCCCGACGCCCCGGTGAACAAGGGGCTGAATTGCGTCAAGGGCTATTTCCTTTCCAAGATCATGTACGGCAAGGACCGGCTGACAAAGCCGCTGTTGCGCATGAAGGACGGCAAGTTCGACAAGAACGGCGAGTTCGCCCCGATCTCCTGGGATGCCGCCTTCGACATCATGGCCGAAAAGGTCAAGGCGACGCTGAAGGAGCCGACCCAGGGCGCGAACGGCGTGGCCATGTTCGGCTCCGGCCAATGGACGGTGTGGGAAGGTTATGCCGCCGTCAAGCTGATGAAGGCCGGATTCCGCTCCAACAGCATCGACCCGAATGCGCGCCACTGCATGGCTTCCGCCGTTGCCGGCTTCATGCGCACCTTCGGCATCGACGAGCCGATGGGTTGCTACGACGACGCCGAGCATGCCGACGTGTTCGCCCTGTGGGGCTCGAACATGGCCGAGATGCACCCGATCCTCTGGTCGCGCATCACCAACCGCCGGCTCACCGCCAACCACGTCAAGATCCATGTCCTGTCGACCTTCAGCCACCGCTCCTGCGAACTGGCAGACAACGAGCTGATCTTCAAGCCGCAGTCCGACCTGGCGATCCTCAACTACATCTGCAACTACATCATCCAGAACAAGGCGGTCAATCAGGAGTTCGTCAAGAAGAACGTCGGCTTCTTCCAGGGTGTCACCGACATCGGCTACGGCCTGCGACCCAACCATCCGCTGGAACAGGTGGCGGGCAATAACGGCTACCCCGGCGCCGACGGCAAACCCAAGGGCGACCCGAACAAGCACACGCCGATCAGTTTCGATGACTTCGCCAAATTCGTTTCCGAGTACACGCTGGACAAGGCGCACGAGATTTCCGGCGTACCGAAGGACAGGCTCGAAGCGCTGGCCAAGGCCTATGCCGATCCGAAGGTGAAGGTCACCTCCTACTGGACAATGGGCTTCAACCAGCACACGCGCGGCACCTGGGTCAATAACATGATCTACAACGTGCATCTGCTGGTGGGCAAGATCTCCGAACCGGGCAACAGCCCCTTCTCACTGACCGGCCAGCCTTCGGCCTGCGGTACGGCGCGCGAGGTCGGCACCTTCGCCCATCGCCTGCCGGCCGATATGGTGATCTTCAACCCGAAGCATCGCGAAGCAACGGAAAAAATCTGGAAACTGCCGGCGGGCGCGCTTTCCGCGCAGATGGGTTATCACGCGGTGGCGCAAAGCCGCATGCTGAAGGATGGCAAGATCGGCTTCTACTGGACCTCGACCACCAACAACATGCAGGCCGGCCCCAACGTCAATGGCGAGATCTATCCGGGCTGGCGCAATCCGAAGGCCTTCGTCGTGGTTTCCGACGTCTATCCGACGGTGTCGGCAATGTCGGCCGACCTGATCCTGCCCTGCGCCATGTGGATGGAAAAGGAAGGCATGTTCGGCAACGCCGAGCGGCGCGGGCAGATGTGGCGCCAGCAGGTCAAGGCGCCGGGCGACTGCAAGTCCGACCTCTGGCAGTACATGGAGTTCTCCAAGCGCTTCAAGATGGAAGACGTCTGGCCGGCGGACGTGCTGGCCAAGGCGCCGGAGTACAAGGGCAAGACCCTGTACGAGGTGCTGTATGCCAACGGCCAGGTCAACAAATTCCCGAAGGCCGAGACGGCGACCGTCAACGCCCACGCGTTTGCCGGATACACCAACGACGAGTCCGAGGCCTTCGGCTACTATGTGCAAAAAGGCCTGTTCGAGGAATACGCCGCCTTCGGCCGTGGCCATGCCCACGACCTGGCTCCCTTCGAGACCTACCACAAGGTGCGCGGCATGCGCTGGCCGGTGGTGGACGGCAAGGAAACGCTGTGGCGCTTCCGCGAAGGCTACGACCCGTATGTGAAGAAGGGCGAGGGCGTGAGGTTCTACGGCTACCCCGACGGCAAGGCCAAGATTTTTGCCCTGCCCTATCAGCCCGCGGCGGAATCGCCGGACAAGGAATATGACCTGTGGTTGTGCACCGGCCGCGTGCTGGAGCACTGGCACACCGGTTCGATGACGCGGCGCGCGCCCGAGCTTTACAAGTCGTTTCCGGATGCGGTGGTCTGGATGCACCCGAAGGACGCCGAGAAGCGCGGCCTCAAGCGCAATGACGTGGTCAAGGTCAGCACGCGGCGCGGCGAGATCAGCTTGCGTGTCGATACCAAGGGCCGCAACAAGCCACCGGAAGGATTGATCTTCATTCCCTTCTTCGACGAGCATCGCCTGGTCAACAAGCTCACCCTGGATGCCACGTGTCCGATCTCGAAAGAGACGGACTTCAAGAAATGCGCGGCCAAGGTAGTCAAGGCCTGAGGATCAGCGGAGAAACAGGGGGTCGTGAGCATCTTGCGCTTCCCATTCGGCAATCATGGATACCGAAACCAAGCCCAGCGCCACGGCACGGCGCCAGTTCCTCGCCGACACGGCGCGCATGGCCTGCGGCGTTGGCCTGCTGGGGCTGGGTGTCGGACTCTACGCGCGACATGCCCGGGCATTGCCGCCAGCCGCCATCCGCCCGCCCGGAGCCCTGCCGGAGGCGGATTTCTCGGCCGCTTGCATCCGTTGCGGCCTGTGTGTGCGCGATTGCCCCTTCAACATCCTGCATCTGGCGAAGCCCGAAGAGCCGATGTCCACTGGCACGCCCTACTTTGTCGCCAGACAACTGCCCTGCGAGATGTGCGAGGACATTCCCTGCGTCAAAGCCTGCCCGACGGGCGCGCTGGATCATTCTCTAAAGGACATCAACAAGTCAAAGATGGGCTTGGCGGTGCTGGTGGATCACGAGACCTGCCTGAATTTCCTTGGTTTGCGCTGCGACATCTGCTATCGCGTCTGCCCGGTGATCGACAAGGCCATCACTCTGGACCCGCAGACCAATGCGCGCACGGGGAAGCACACCCTGTTCATTCCCGTGGTGCATTCCGATCATTGCACCGGATGCGGCAAATGCGAGAAGGCCTGTCCGACGGAGGTCGCTTCGATCAAGGTCTTTCCGCTCTACATGGCCAAGGGCCAGCTCAGTTCGCACTACCGGCTGGGCTGGGTAGAGAAGGAAAAGGCCGGCGGCAGCCTGGTGGCGCCGGATGTGGAGCACAAATACAACATGCCGGAAGGCATGAGATATGAAAGCGGAAAGGGATTGTCGTCCGACGCCGTGCCGCCAGCGCCGACTTCTGGCGCCGCGCCCGGCACCAACTCCGGCCTGCCGAAGGCTTTCCAGGGAGGCAAGCTGTGAGCACCCTCGCACAACTGGTCCCACGTCCCGGCGCGGATGCCATCGTGGCGAAGGGCTGGCTTTCCGCCCACAAGTGGCTCATCCTGCGCCGCATCAGCCAGATCGGCATCCTGCTGTTGTTCCTGGTCGGCCCATGGTTCGGCATCTGGATCGTCAAGGGCAACCTGAATTTCAGCTACACCCTGAACTTCCTGCCGCTGACCGATCCCTATGTGATTCTGCAGTCGCTGCTGGCGCGGCAGCTACCGGAGAAGCTGGCGCTGACCGGCGTGGTGATCGTCCTGCTGTTCTACCTGTTGGTCGGTGGCCGCAGCTATTGCTCCTGGGTCTGCCCGGTCAATCTGCTGACCGATCTCGCCTACTGGCTGCGCGTGCGGCTGGGTCTCAAGGGCAGCGCCCACATCAGCCGGCCAACGCGCTACTGGATGCTGGGCATGACGCTGGTCGCCGCGGTGGTGACGGGAAGCATCGCCTGGGAAATGGTCAATCCGGTATCGATGATGCATCGCGGCCTGATCTTTGGCCTCGGGTTGGCCTGGGCTGTGCTTTTGGCGGTCTTCCTGTTCGACCTGTTCGTCATGCGCCACGGCTGGTGCGGCCACCTCTGTCCCGTTGGGGCGTTTTACAGCCTAATCGGCAAGTTCTCGCTGGCGCGGATCAGGCTGCCGGCCCGCGAAGCCTGCAACGATTGCATGGACTGCTTCGCTGTCTGTCCCGAGCCGCAGGTGATCCGGCCGGCACTGAAGGGCATAGAGGGCACGCCGCCGGTGATCCTCGAATCCAACTGCACCAACTGCGGTCGCTGTATCGATGTCTGTTCGAAGGACGTATTTGCCTTCGGCACCCGCTTCAACACAACCATGGCTGGCGTTCCGCAAATGGCGCCAAAATGACTACGCTTAATTTCCGTCTGGGGAGTCCATCATGAAAAGAACCGCTGTCCTTTTGGCGACGCTGCTGACCGTCATCGTCGGCTGCGCCAGCTTTGAGCCTCTCGTATCCATGCGCGGCGCCGACGTGGCCGCCGCGGACGCCGCCCCGCCGGTCAAGGACTACTCTGGAAAGCGGCCCGGTACGCAGCCATTGGTGGCGCGAACCTTCAGTACCCAGCCGCCGGTCATTCCCCATGCCGTGGAAAACTTTGACGAAGTTAGCTTAGGCGAAAACCAATGCATGGATTGTCACGGCCCGGCCAACTATGTGAAGAAAAATGCGCCAAAACTGGGCGACAGCCATTTTGTCGCCGCAACCAAGGCTTTCGACGCGTCGCGCCATGTTTGCAGCAGTTGCCACGTGCCGCAAGTCGACGCTCCGGCGCTGGTCGAGAACCGCTTCATCGGCAACATCAAGCAATAGAAATAGCGGTTACCGGGCACGGCGCCATGCAGGCGCCGCAGCCCGTGCAGGCGTTGCTGTCGATCTCGGGCTCCGGCGGAGCACCGATACGGGGGCTAAATCGAATCGCGCCAATACTGCATCGGTCACCGCAGATGCGGCATTCGACGCCACGTCGTGCCAGGCATTCGCGCCCGGCCCGCGCCTTTATCGCCCAGGGCCAAAGTTGCAATTCGCTGTCCTGAAGCGCGCCATCACGACATGCTTTGGCGCAGGCGCCACAAAACGTGCATTCGCCGCGCGCAAAATCAACCTCCGGATATCCTGACTGGATCGAGATGATCGCGGTCGGGCAAACCGGGGCACATGCACCGCAGCGTGTGCACGCCCGAAGGAAGAGTGCCTCCGCCAGCGCCCAAGGTGGACGCAGCGGCGGCGGTGCAGACTTGAAATTCCCGCGCAAAAAATTACGGCGACTGACCATGGATGGATTCTAGCGGCGGAAAACAGAACGGCCACCTGCTCAGGTGGCCGTTCTGTTTTCGCGTAGCGCGCCTTGACGGACTCAGGTGCAGCTTCCCACACCCCGGCGATGCAGATCGCGCAAGCCATTGCTCATGCGGGAGGCAACCAGGGCCAGCAGGCGCAAGCCTTCCTGGGTGCCAGGATCGCTGATCAGCTTGAGCAGGCCGCCGATACCGCCGCCGGTCGGGGGGGTGGTGGCCAGATCCCGGCTGGCCTCGGTAAAGGCATTGGACATGGAGATAAGGAAACACTGGTTTTCCGGCCGGTCCATCTCGCGCAACAGGTGCAATAGGCCCTGGTTGCGCGTCAGACGATCGAGCATGTTCATGCCTTCGCTCATCGTCGATGCGAGTCGATTCACGATGTCATCGTTCATCGCATCCTGTGCGGATGTGACCAGTTGGGCAAACTCCACCAGGCGCTGGAGGTCGCTTTCGTTGATGCTCGGCATGGGGGTTTCGTTCTGGGTGGTCATGATTCGATCTCTTTACAGGAGTCCACGAACGCTGGTCCAGTACATCTGGTTGTAGGATAGCTTGAACCAGTGCATGGGCTTTGAGGGCGGTTTGAGGTCTGGCGGGTTCAGATAGTTGAACATGGCGTAGGTAGCCTTTTCGTGGCCGGCCTCGATGAAACAGTATACCTTGCCGTCATAGTCGCGCACCGGGGCACCGATCTTGACGATGGAAGCAATGTTCTCCGCCACCACCTCTGCCTGGAAATGCGCCGCCGAGCCAGTTTTGCTCACCGGCAGGTTGGTGGTGTCGCCCACCACATAGACATTGTCGTGCCCATTCATGGTCAGCTTGTAGCGGTCGGTCGGAATCCAGCCGCCCTGGCCCATGTTGTCGCGTTCGATGACTTCCATGCCTCGATGCTGGGGAATCACGATCAGCATGTCGTAATTGACCTCGGTGCCCTCCTCGCTCTTGAGGATCTTGTTCTTGGCATCGACTTCGCGAATGTTGAACAGGGTCTCATACTCGACCCCCATCTTGTCGAATTCGGGCTTGGCCCACTTGGCGACGTTCTCGATGGTATGGATGCGGCCGATAGGATAGTAGTACTTGAGATGCACCTTGTCGCGGATGCCGCGCGACTTGAAGTAATCATTAAGCGCGAACATCACCTCCACCGGGGCGATCGGGCACTTGTGCGGCACGCCAACCGCGACCGCAACGCGGCCACCCTGGAATTCGCGGAGGGCCTTGTACATCTTGACCGCAGAGGCTTCCGTGTAAAAGAATTCGGCACCTTCGGTGAGACCCGGAGTTTCGTCCGGCACCATGCGCGAGCCGGTCGCGATCACCATGATGTCGTACTCATGGGTCTTGCCGGCTTCGGTAACAACCTGATTCTTGTCCAGCTTGAACTGCTTGACAGGATCGACGTGGAAATCAATATTCGGTTCCAGCAAGCTTGCCTGGTCCCGATACAACTGGTCGGGGGCCATCTGGCCAAAGGCGACATAGAGCAATCCCGGCTGATACATGTGACGATCGGACGCCGAAAGCATGGTGATGCGCACCTTGCCGGCACGGGTTTCTGGCCCCAAACGACGCGCCAGATTATTGGCGATGATGGTGCCGGCGGTGCCGCCACCAACGACTAAGATCCTCATTGCTTTCTCCTGTCCATTAATTCCTGTTGACTTGATTTCCGCATGCAGTCCGCGGCGCTGTCAACACCTCTTATTTGGCCTTGCGCACCTTGAGGTGCCAGACACCCTCGACCTGCTCGGTACCGACCATTTCGTGGCCAACCTTCTTCACCCATTCGGGAATGTCGTTGGCGGAACCGCTGTCAGTGGACAAGAGTTCGACCACGTCGCCGACGGTGGCATGCTTCATGTAGGAAATCAGTTCCATCAGCGGCCCGGGGCAGAAGGTGTCGCGTGCGTCGATTGTCTTGGTAACACTCATTGTCTTGTACCTCCTTAGGTAGTTCGGTGGTCGAGGAGTCGCGGTTTATCAGAAAGACAGTAGCTGGGCACCCTCGGCATCGCTCAGGAACTTGGTCAATCCCGTGGGGGGACCAAACGAAGGATCGAGATCATCGTGTGAAATCTTGAGCAGGTCGAGTGCCATCGAGCAGGGCAACAGGGAGGCATCACCCAGTTCCGCCGCATGCTGGAACAACTGGCGGAACGGCGGAACGCCCTTGCCGAGCAGGTTGCCGAATTCACCTTCCACCGGGGCCTCGTCCTTATTGCCCTTGATGAAGTACTTGACGGCATTCATTGAAAAGAAAACCGAGACTTCGTCGCCAGTGGCCGCGGCCACCGAGGCAATCATGGAAGCCATCTGTAGTTTCTCTTTCGTGCCTGACACGCACACGATGTGCAGCTTTTTTGCCATGTATTCCTGTCTCCTGTGGGGCCGGGGGTGTACCGCGGCGATTCTTTGTTATGTCAATCCGGCTCTGGCCTACTTGTGCCAGCTATAGCGCCTGATAAGCGCCTGGCAGCCGAGGTCCAGCACGTAACCGACGATGCCGATGACTATCAGCATGGCCATCAGATGCTCATATTCCAGGGACTCGCGCGCATCCTCAATCGTGTAGCCGAAGCCGGAAGTGACGCCGAGAAACTCGGCGGGGACCAGCACGATCCAGGCGACCCCAACCGCCAGCCGGATGCCTGTCATGACGTCGAACATGATCGCCGGAATGATGATCTCGGTCACCAGTTGCCAAGGCTTGGCACCGAGGTTGCGGGCCACCTTGAACCACGCCGGGTCGACCTTGGACAGTCCGGCCGCCGTGGAGAACATGATCGGCCAGACGGCGGCAATAGCAATGAGGAAGATGATCGCGCTGTTCCAGCCGGCAAAAACGATCACCGCGATCGGCTCCCATGAGAGTGGGCTGATCATGCGCATCAACTGGAACGGCGAGTTCGAAAGTTCGCGAAAGCGGCGGTTGCGGCCCATGACGATGCCGATCGGTACGCCGATCAGGATGGCAATCAGCAGCCCCATGCCCAGCCGATAGCCGCTGGACTGAAGAGCCTTCGAAATTAGGCCACTCTCCCACATGTGGGGGATGGCCTTGAACGCCGGTGCCGGGCCAAAGGCGGTGAATTGGGACAGGGCCGGGTTCTTCGACGCAACATAAATCGCCAGCCACCAGACCGCCAGCAGCAGCGCAAGCCCGCCGACAAAATAGGCCGCGCCAACAGTTGCTCTCCCAGCCGCCGCCGCCGAGCGCGAACGCATTGTTGATCCGGCCATCGCGTCTGATGTGCTCATTTCACAGGTCTCCGCGGTGCCAGCTGAACCGCTTGATCAACATGGCGCAAATGGTGTCCAGAAAGTAACCGATGATGCCGATGGTCAGCACCATGGCCGTCAGGTGATCGTAGGACAGGGTTTCGCGTGCATCCTTGATGGCGTAGCCGAGTCCTGAGGTCACACCCAGGAGTTCCGCCGGCACCAGCACCACCCAGGCAACCCCGAGCGCCAGTCGGATGCCGGTAAAAATGTCGAAACTGATCGCCGGCAGGATGATCTGGGTCAGCATTTGCAGTGGCGATGCACCAAGGTTACGCGCTACCTTGAACCATGCCGGGTCGACCTTGGCCAAACCGGCAGCGGTTTGGTACATCACCGGCCACACCGATGCGAAGGCCACGAGGAAGATGATCGAGTCGTCCCAGGCCGAGAACACCAGCACGGTAATGGGCATCCAGGACAAAGGGCTGATCATGCGCAGGAACTGGAACGGGGAGTCCGTCAACTTGCGAAACCACGCCACCCGTCCCATGAGTATTCCGATCGGGACCCCAACCGCAACTGCGACAAGCATCCCGGCGCCAAGACGATATCCGCTGGCATAGGTGGCGGCCTGCAGTTTCCCAAGGTTCCACAGTTCAGGAAACGCCTGCAGCGTGGGCAGCAGGCCGAAGCCGGCAAAGCCCGCCGTCTTCGGATTCGCCGCGATGAAGTAACCGCCGATCCCCCACAGGACGGCGAGGATCGCCAGTCCGACAACGAAATTGAGCGTGCCGCGCGACGCCGCCCGGGCGGCGCGCGCACCGGCGCTTCCGCCGGTCACACCGGCGGCGGCGATGGCCGCGCCGGATGTGGCGTTCGAACTCATACGGAAATGGCTTCCGTGCGCACGAAGGGATCGCCGGTTTTCGGCACGCTATGGTCGTTCTTCCACTTCGGATTCGCGTCCAGCGCCTTCCTTATGAAGGTGTAGTTAACCAGGTCGTTGGCGACAAACTTGGCGTCCAGCTTGTCAAGGAAGGCCGCGTCGCCGGTGATAAGGGTCTTCTTGAGGTCGTTGACCACCAGTTCCGTCGCCGAGCGGTAGGGCCAGCCCTGGAAGTTGATGCGATCCATGCCCCAGTCCTTGTTGCGAATCGCCTGCGGATTTCCCGGATAGGGAACGTCGTAGAGCATCATCGCGCGGCCGACAACTTCCTTCGGGAAGGGCAGGTAACCCTTGCCATCCTTGGAAAGCATCTCGGCCATCGCGGCGCGGTTCTCGACCAGATGGATTTGCGCTCCGACGATGGCGTTGTGCACCGCCTGGGCCCAGGCGGCACGGGCCGGATCCATGGTGTCCTGTTCGTGCATCACCACCACGCAGCAGGGATGGCCCTTCCAGACGTCGCCGGTCATGCGCAGCATCTTGGCGCCGGCACGGACTTCACCCAGCGCGTTGAACGGCTCGGCCACGCAATAGCCGTGAATCGACTTGGCGGCCAGTGCTGGCGGCATGTCGGGCGGCTGCAGGACGATGAAGTTGCATTCGTTCGGCGCCAGCTTGGCATCCTGCGGCTTGATCACGGGCGTGATGCCGGCGTCGCGCATGATCTTTTGCGAAATGATGTTATGGATCGAATACCAGAAAGGCACGGCAAACTGCTTGCCGCCAAAGTCCTTGGGCGTGTTGATGCCGCTATCCTTGCCGACCACGATGCCGGAGCCGTTGGTATGGTTCCAGGCGGTGATCTTGATCGGGAACTTGTTGCCGTAGCGCATCCAGATCGGCACCGGGATGAGCAGGTGGGCCAGGTTGAAGCGGTGCGAGGAAAAGGCCTCGACCAGGGGCGACCAGCCGCGAATCAGGGTGGGCGGCGCAGACTCCAGACCCTCTTTCTTGAAGAAGCCCATTTCGTGAGCTACCAGGAGTGCGGCCGCGTCGGTAATTGGCAGAAAGCCGATGCGCACCGTCGGATCCCACTTCTTTTCCTGGGCAAAAGTGGCGCGGGTCGGCATCAATCCGGCCAGTGCGCCAAGGCTGCCCCACTTGAGGAGCTCGCGGCGATTGACGCCGGTGCCCAGGACACTGCTGAACAGCGGGTCGTAATCGATCACCAGCTTGGGATCGTTGATGCCGTCGCCATGCTTCTTGTAGTCCTTGTGCGGCTCATCGGAGGGATGATGGGTGCCAGCAAGCGAATCGCAAAGTATGCACATGGTGGGTCTCCTCAGGGTAATGGTGTGCTGACCGGCAAAGGTCAGGCATGCTGTGTAACACTGTCGGAATCTGTCTCTGACTCTTCTTCACCATGGGCATCGGCGCCGGTTGGCTTGCCGGCAGCACTATGGAAGGCGTCCATCAGGCGCGAACGCATGGCTTGGACGTCCTTGTCCTGGCGTTGGCGCGGATCCGGCAGCGGAACCTCGAATTCGGTGACGATCTTGCCCGGCGCCCCCGCCATGATCAGGGCGCGGTCGGCCATCAGGATGGCTTCGTCGATATCGTGAGTTACGATGATCAGGTTGAAACCCAGCTTCTTGGCAATCGACCGGACGTCTCGTTGCAGCGATGCACGGGTAAAGGCATCAAGCGCGGAAAAGGGCTCGTCCAGCAAGAGCAGTTCCGGCTCCATCACCAGCGAGCGGGCCAGCGCGACACGTTGCTGCTGCCCACCGGAAAGATCCTGCACGCTGACATCGGCATAATCCTGCAGTTCAACCAAACGCAGCGCCTCATTCACGCGCTCGGCCTTTTCCTTCTCCGGCCAACGCGCAAACTTCAATCCAACACCCACGTTTTGGGATACTTTCATCCACGGATAAAGGTGGGGGGCCTGAAACATCATGACCCAGCGCGAGGACGGTCCGTCGACCTTCTTGCCATCAAATTCGATGACACCTTCGGTGGGCCGATTCAGGCCGGCAATGATGTGGAGCAGGGTCGACTTGCCGCAACCCGAACGACCGATGATGGCGAGAGCTTCGCCGCGCCTAGACTGAAGCTGCAAATTGGTAAAAGTTGGATTGCCTCGCGTACTGTAGCGATAACCCAACCCATGAACGTTGATTTCGACTCCTCTGATTGACACCGATCATTTCTCCGTGATTGGTTTTTCTGGAGTCTCCGTCGTTCGGGACGGCGACCGGACAAATCCGGCTCGCCGACCTGCTGACAGCTCCGTCCTGCTGGGTACTGCTTTCTGCAGCAGCGCCTTGAAGCCGCCCTGCGTCGACATTGCGGGAGGGGCGGAGAAGCGCATGCGCCCGGCTTCCCCGGTTCCCCTACTAGGTAGCGGCGAGCCGCTCGTGCACTTCCTTCATCCTCGCTTTCAAGACCTCCGGATCAACCAGGCCACGCTTGATTAGCGAGTGCGTCAGCGCCAGCAACTGGCGCTCCGGGAAAGGCACATCCTGGTACAAAGTGGCGGACAGCTCATCCTCCTCCCAGCGACGTTCGAGCAGTGGAAGCGGAGCATCCATGTCGTCGCGTGCCACCGCGCCCGCCAACCAGCGCTTTTCGGCTGCCGCCATCGAGGAACACGAACCAGAGGCCAGGACCTCACACATCCCATCGAGGCTTGTTTTCCAGGGGGGATCAGGATTGGTAACGCCATATTGCTCGGCGAGATCAACCCAGGCCCGTCCGTGCTCCTTTATGTCTTCAAGAAGCGGAACCGGCGTCCAGTTCGCGGCGCACTCCGCCATGTCGGCGGGAGCATGCATTTTCTCGGGTACGGCCATGATGGCTCCTCGTTTCAGTGGTGCGCCGGTTTCGCCGCACGATGCACGGACAGCTCGATGTTCGAGGTCACGCCAGGCTTGGGCAAGGCAACGCCAATCAGGCAATCGCGGGTGACGATCTCCGTCAGTTGATCCTCAGTCCAGCCTTCCGTCCCGGCCGGGCGAACCGGCATGACGATGAAGCGGCACTTCTGGTTGGAGTCCTCGACGCGCACATCAACCTCCGCCGGCAAGGTCAGGCCGAACTCGGCAAGGACTTGCCGCGGCCAGCGAACCAGGCGACGACGATAGTTTGGCGTGCGATACCACTCCGGCTGGAAGCCGAGTATGGGACGCGGGTAGCAGGAGCACAGGGTGCAGACAACCACGTGATGTACGGTGGGCGTGTCTTCCAAAACGCGTAGATCGGTGTAGTCACTCGGCGTGCCGAATCCGGTCGGGTTGAGATAATCAACCCCGACCGCCTTGCTGGCGGCGATGGCGTCGGTCATCACCTGCTTTTTGTATTCGGGGTCAAGCCAGGCCTTGGCAACCATACGCGCTGCCGGCGTGGGGCCGATGTGCTCTGCAAACTCGGTGAACTTGCGGTGATCTTCGGCGGAAAACAAACCCTTTTCGATGCAGATTTCACGTACCGCGATTTCGAGAGCCTCGAAGTCGCTGATTTCGTCCACCATCGGTGCCGGAGCGTTGTGATCGTGATCGTGTGACATGTAATTCCTTCCTTTAATCTGGTGCCGATCGGCCGGTTAAACCGCCTCGAGCCAGCGCTCGGAGAATTCGGTCTGCAAGGTATCGTTGGCAAAAGCCGCCGGATATTCCGGCCAAAGATCCCTTTGCTTGAAACGCACGATATAGAACCACTCGGACTTATCTACGTGCCCCCAGGCTTCGTCTTCCGGAGCAGGGCTCTCGTGCGTCACGACCGCGACCTCGCCTACCGCGCCGCGGGTATATACCTGACAGCGCGTGTAGAAGATGTCCGGCATGTCCTTGATGCGAACGCGATCGCCAACCTTGAACTTTGGCGGTCCGCCAGCGGCGCCGGCAAAACACTGGGGATCGCCCTTGCCGGTGGCAATCGTGGCGTGATGAGTTCTATCGTGCTGGCTCATGGCGTTTTTTCACCTCGTCGATTTTGTTGATGAGTTCGGTAAGGGTGATGTGATGCCCTTCCACCAGGATCCTGGCAGCCGAAAGCAGCCAGCGGCCGTAGTAGGGCAAGCCCAGGTATTGACTCGTGCCAAGATCGACGTTCTGCATGCGACGCCGTTCCTCGGCACACCAAACGCCACGCCATGCCAGGCACTCGGTGGTGACATAGGCCCGGTAGCCCCAAGCCTCGGACTCTTCCTCCGTCCATTCGACCGGCACATCCACTTGACCGCCCACATCGTGGGGCGACCGCGTGTAGGCGCGAAACATCTCGTGGGTGAGGTCGGACGCATAGATCGCCTTGCCCGTCTGCTGCACCGGTGGTTCGATTTCGACCACCGCCTGCAAATGCCGCAGCACTTCGTCTCTGGTACTTGATGACATGGCTGGACTTCTCCTTAAATTGTTGTCGTTCGGGATCGTGAGAGTCGGGCTCGAAACCAGCGGAATTGCGATGAATCACGCCTTTTCGAACTCAGCTTTCAAATTTCGGATCGCCATCAACAATCTGCCTTTGGTCGTATCATTGCCAGTCATGCAACCCAGCAAGGAAACCGGAAAATCGTTGATGGTTAAATTTTGTGGAATTAAAGCAACTTTGTCCAAGACTATTTTCCGATCCCCAGAATAGGAATTGGTTATGCATTCGAAGCTGATGTTCCCCCGCTCGATCCGGTATCTCCTCTCGGTTGCCGAGAACCATAGCTTCACGCGGGCAGCGGAAGCGCTGCACGTGTCGCAGCCCACCCTGTCCCAGCAGATCAAGCTGCTTGAAGAAGCCCTCGACGCGCAGTTGCTGGATCGATCGGGCCGCACGGTCCGCCTGACCGATGCCGGCGAGGTCTATGTGCGCCATGCCCGACGCGCACTTGAGGAACTCGACGCCGCCAAGCGCGCGGTGGTCGACCTGGAAGATCTCAGCCGCGGTTACCTGCGCCTTGGAATGACGCCCATCACCGAATACCTCACGACTTCGCTGGTCGATGAGTTCAACGCCCGCTATCCCGGTATCGCTGTCAGTGCCATGGAAATGTCACAGGACCAGATCGAGGCCGGTGTCGCCGACGGCACCCTCGACGCCGGCATTGCCTTTACCCATGCCGCGCCGAGCGCGGAGGAGTCCAGCAAGATAGAGCTGCATACATTGTTCATGGAGCCACTGAGCCTCGCGGTTGGGGCCGACCATGCCCTTGCCGGACGCCAGACCGCCATGGGAATCGAGGTGCTTTCGCAGGAACCGCTGGTGATGCTGAACCAGAACTTTGCCCTGCGTCGTCATTTCGACCTCTACTGCATGGAACATGGCATCCATCCACGGATTGCGGTGGAAACCAACTCATTGAGCATGATGGTGCAGTCAGTCCGGCTCGGTCGCCTGATCACCGTGTTGCCGACCACCATTGCCTGCACGCTGCCGCGCCTTTACGCCGTACCTCTGTTTCCGGAACTGCCACACCACACAATCGCATTGATCGGCCCCCACGGGACCTACAAGAGCCCGGCCTGCCGAGCCTTTGGCAAGCTTGCCGCGGAATGGAATTTCGGCCGCTCGCCGATTTCACCGGATCAGCCGATCGAACGACCGGCAAAGAGGTCCCGCCCGTCAAACAAGGCGGATGCGACGGCAAGCAACGGGATCGCGGTTGCCTGACCGGCATTGCACTGGAATCTGCGTACTCCGTTTCAGGCCCGGATCAGATTCCCCTGAATCGCGGCCACAACGCCGCCACCGACCTGGATTTTTGAATCCGTCGCGGCTCCGAAGCGGATTTGCACCAGTGAGGGCCGCCTGACTTCATGGCCCTGCTCGATCCGCCAGGTGCGCTTATCCGGCGGATACACGCCATGCATCCGCAGGTAGCTTGCCAGGAAGGCAGCGCCATTGCCTGTGGCCGGGTCTTCCCTCACTCCGTGTGCTTCGAAGAAAAAGCGCGCCGACAGGTCATTGCCTGAATGCCGCGTTTCCGCGCAGAACAGATAGGTAAGCGGTGGGAAACCCTCGGCCATCAATCTGGAATAAGTCTTGAGGTCGAGCAGCGCACGCTGCACGGCTGCAAGGCTGCGCAAAGGCACTATGACCGCCGCCGTACCCGCCGCCATGACCTGAACCGGGTAGCGCGGATCGATGTCATCCGTCGCCAGCCCCAGGGCCAAAGCCATTCTCGCCCTGTCGCACTGGATACCGGGAGTGATTGTCGGCGCGTCAAACCACAGGATGTCACCGCCATGGCCCGAGGGTTCGAAGTAAACCGGGATTTCTCCCACCTGGAGATTCACCTTCACCAGGTTCGTCGCGGTTGTGGCCAGGTGCTTTCCTATGACCCAGGCCGTGCCGAGGATGGGGTGACCGGCAAAGGCGATTTCGCGAGCAGGGGTGAACAAGCGAGTGCGAAATCCGCCATTTGCTTCCGGATCGCTGTAGACAAACGTGGTTTCAGAATAGTTGGTCTCGGCAGCCAGGAGTTGCATGCTGTCATCGTCCAAACGCTCGGCACCCAGCACCACGGCCAGTGGATTCCCGGCGTAGGCACGCTCGGCGAAAACATCTACGATGAAAAAATCCGAAGGCATGGAATCACGCTCTGGCCGCAAGCGAAAGGCAGCGGCGGGCTGGTCGGAGGACTACAAGCGACGGGCGATGTAAGTGTAATAGGTGCAGGCGGCAAAGAAAGTACCATCGTCAATCGCCTTGATCTGGGCGGCCAGCCATGGCTCGACTACGTCGGCAGGAAAAAAACCTGCCTTGACGATGTAGGGCGCATACGTTTCGGCAAAGGACTTGAAGTAGCTGCCGCTACCTATCTCGACCACCGCCTCACCCCAGGCCGATTCGAGCCTCAGCCCGAACTCGGGCATCATCCGCGGCAGGTCGCGCATGATGCGCGGATTGTTGAAACTGGCCTTGACCAGCGCCGCATCCATGCGTTGCCCAAGATCGTGGTCGGGCAAGGCGTAAGTCATCGATGCGTAGTCGCCATCGAATATCGCCAGCTTTCCGCCTGGCTTGACCAGGCGCACCATCTCGCGAAGCACTGAGAAGGGGTCGGTAACGTGGCTGATCAGTGTGTGGGCGAAGACGATGTCGAAGCTGGCGTCGGGAAAGGCAAGATCATGCGCGTCACCGACATCGAACGCGACCTGATCGGCAAACGATTCGGACGCCGCGAATTTGCGCGCGGCGGCGATGAATTCGGCGCTTTGATCGACACCGACGGCGCGACCCGCGAAATCCGGGCGACCCGCGAGAGCGCGCAGCGTGGCACCGGTTCCGCAACCGACCTCCAGCACGCGGCCCGCGGGACCGGGCACCAGCTCGGGCGCATAGCGATCGAACAAATGCGTGAATACCTTGTCCTTGGCCCGGCTCTCCAGTCGTGCGATCAGGCGCTCGACCGCTGCTGCATCGAGCTCATTGACGAACCTGTGCGGATCTCTTGCCGTCATTGATCTGTCTCCAAATACGCAAACCCAAGGCTTGACCTCATGGCATTTCTCAAAAACGCAAAAAAACCGGGACCGCACAGCGGTACCCGGCTTTTTTTTGGCGCCCCAAATCCCGGTGAGACTTACCAGGCCTTGTACGGCAGGAACTTGCCATTCAGGGTCACCACCACCCGATCGCCCTTCGGATCTTCCTGCTTCTGGATATCCATCGAAAAGTCGATCGCGCTCATGATGCCATCGCCGAACTTTTCGTTGATGATTTCCTTGATGGTCTCGCCGTAGACGCCAACGATTTCATACCAGCGATAGATCAGCGGATCAGTGGGAATGGTCTGGGTCCAGGTTTTTTTCGGGAAGCGCTCCAGGGCCGCCGAAATTTCCTTGCCCAGGCCGAGCACCTTGGCGACGGCATCGGCAGGCTTTTTCTCCAGATGGTTCATGCCAAGGCAGGCTGAACAAACAAACTCCGGCGATATTCCGGCCGCTTTGGCGATATCCGCCCACTTGAGCTTCTTTGCGTCCTTGGCATCGAGGATCGCATCCTTCATTTCCGCTTTGTTCATGTGCTGAATCCGTTGATTTGTAGTTTATTTGGAGGCTGGGGTGGGGGTGAAACACTGCCGACTCTGGCGAAGACCGGCGTATCAGCCGACTGTCGCATGGGTACCCGGCGGACCGGGTACCCTTCTTGCCGCAATCAGGCGGCGTGATAAAGCCTGGCGTGGAACAGCTTGCTACCTTCCATCGAACGCAGGGTCTTGGCTACGGCGAGCAAGCCGAGGTCGAGCACTGGCTCAATGAGGATCACGCTCAGGTAGGCACCGCCAAAAGCCGCCACATTGGCCAGATTCTCAGCGCCGAAGCCGGCCCCGTAAAAGGCCCAGAAAGCCACCCAGGCCACCACCCCGCCCTGATAGGCGGTTGAAAGCTTGAGGGCCTGCGCATAGCTGACATCGGTGTAGGCCGTGTTGGCAGGAATGACCTTGGCGGCAAGCGCATGCACGGCAAGTAGAGGCACCAGCAGGCTGGTCACGTTCATGCCGTACTGTGGCAGATCGGCGGGAGCCATGAACAGACCCTGGACCAGCAGGCCGGCGGCAAGGCCAAGCGCCGCAGGACCGGCGCCGAACATCAGGAATAGCGTCGAACCAAGGATGAAATGCACTTCCGAAACGCCCACCGGATAATGCGGCAGGATTTCAAAGAAACTCAGGACCAGTAAGGTCGCGATCAAGGCACGGGCCGCAATCTGGCCAAGGCCATCCTTTTTTGCCATGTCCAGCGCGAGCTTGGCCGAATAGCCGATCGCTCCGGCGGCCGTGGCATAGCCCAGGGCCAATTTGGTAGCTCCGACAACGATGCCTGGTTCGATATGCATGCTTGCTTCTCCTCTTGAGTGCGGTACAACGATACCCGCCGTACTTACGGCGGCGACCTAAACAATACGACGAATCATGTAGTTGGCTCGGGTACGTAGATTTCAGCCGGGATCACCGCGCCAACGCTTTAAACCTTGATGATTCAATTCTGTTGGATCGAAAATGGATTGTCCAAGACTATTTTCCGATTCGACGAATAGGAAATCGCTATGCGTTGGCGCAGCGATCAGGCAGTCGGGATTGACTTCGATACCGGCGGCAAGCAAAAGCCCGACCACCTGGTGGCGCGCCGATTTACAAACTGTTGCGATCCTTCCCTTGCCTGAGGCGCGGCTATGTCCTTGACTGAAATCAGGCCGGCATTTGCCGGGATCAACAAACGAAAGGAATCATCATGAAACGCTCGCATATTGCATTGATCGCCGTCCTGGCGGCCACTATCGCGGCACCGGTAACGGCGCAAATGGGGCCGGGCATGGGCGGCATGGGACCCGGCAAGAGTGGCCGCTTTGCCTTCAATCAGGGCAACACCCCCGGCTGGTCACTGATGTCACCGGAAGAACGTGCGGCACATCGCGACAAGATGTGGTCGTTCAAGACTTACGACGATTGCAAGGCATACCAGGCCGAGCATCACAAGGCCATGGAAGCCAAGGCCAAGGAACAGGGCAAGACGCTTCCGGCGCCGCGCGCCAATGCGTGTGACAGGATGAAAGGCAGCGGCATGTTGAAGTAGCGCGCAGGCAAGACAAAAGGCCGGGGACACCCCCGGCCCTTTCACACTGGCATCACGCCGGGCTCTCGGTAGAATGGGCGGAGTTACCACTAGCACTCAATTGCGCCCATGACTGCCAAGCTCTCCCCCATAGACAAGGCCGGCGTTCTGGCCGAGGCCCTGCCCTACATCAAGCGTTTTCATGGCAAGACCATTGTCGTGAAGTATGGCGGCAACGCCATGACCGACGAGCATCTGAAACAATGCTTTGCGCGCGACGTGGTGCTGCTCAAGCTGGTGGGCATGAACCCGGTGGTGGTGCATGGTGGCGGGCCGCAGATCGAGAACCTGCTGGCGCGGGTCGGCAAGAAGGGCGAATTCGTCCAGGGCATGCGTGTCACCGACGCCGAGACCATGGAGGTGGTCGAGATGGTCCTCGGCGGGCAGGTGAATAAGGAAATCGTCAATCTCATCAACCAGCACGGCGGCAAGGCCGTCGGCCTGACGGGCAAGGACGGCAACTTCATCCGCGCCAAGAAGCTGATGATGGAAAACAAGGACAACCCCGGCGACCTCATCGATATCGGCCAGGTCGGCGACATCGTTTCCATCGACCCGAGCCTGATCGCCCTGCTCGATACCGGCGCCTTCATTCCGGTGATCGCTCCAATCGGCGTGGGCGCCGAAGGGGAAACCTACAACATCAATGCCGATGTCGTCGCCGGCAAGATTGCCGAGGTGCTGAAGGCGGAAAAGCTGGTGCTGCTGACCAATACGCCGGGTGTGCTCGACCAGTCCGGCAAGCTGCTGACCGGCATCACGCCCAAGCAGGTCGACGACATGGTCGCCGATGGCACGCTTTCCGGCGGCATGCTGCCCAAGATCGGCTCGGCGCTCGATGCCGCGCGCAGCGGCGTGAAGAGCGTGCACATCATCGACGGGCGGGTCGAACACGCCCTGCTGCTGGAAATCCTGACCGACGAAGGCGTCGGCACCCTGATCAAGTCCAAATAAGAGCGGAATGCGGAGGCGGATATGAACGAGGCGCGGGCCGCGAAAGTCGGCGAAAAGAAGCTTTTGATCCTGCAGACCATCGCCGAGATGCTGGAGCGCCCGGCCGCCGAGAAAGTCACCACGGCCCTGCTGGCCAAGCAGTTGCAGGTTTCCGAGGCGGCGCTTTACCGCCACTTTGCCAGCAAGGCGCAGATGTACGAGGGCATCATCGAGTTCATCGAGACCGGCGTGTTCTCGGTGATCAACCAGATCGAAGCGGCCGAGGAATCCGGCCTCAAACAGGCCGAAGCCATCGTGGCTTCGCTGCTGCGATTCGCACAGAAGAACCGCGGCCTGACGCGCGTCCTGGTCGGCGATGCCCTGGTGCATGAAAACCCGCGTCTGCAACTGCGCATCAACCAGTTGCTCGATCGCATCGACGCCACGCTCAAGCAATCACTCAAGGTGGCCGCGGCGCAAGGCGCGCTGTCCGCCGAACACGACTTCGGCGCCCACGCCAACCTGCTGGTCTGCTATGCGCTGGGGCGCTGGCAGCGCTTCGTCAAGAGCGGTTTCAAGGACGACCCACTCGCCGGATGGCCCGCGCAGTGGCCAATACTGGCACGCTGATACCCGATCGCCGTACCGTCGGCGCCGACTCTTACGCCTTCAGCAGTTTGGCGGCTTCCAGCGCGAAGTAAGTCAGGATGCCGTCGCAGCCGGCGCGCTTGAAGCACAGCAGCGATTCCATCATCACCGCGTCATGCGCCAGCCAGCCGTTCTGCGCCGCCGCCTTCAGCATCGCGTATTCGCCGCTGACCTGATAGGCGTAGGTCGGCACACCGAATTCGTCCTTCACGCGGCGCACGATGTCGAGGTAGGGCATGCCGGGCTTGACCATCACCATGTCGGCGCCTTCGTTAAGGTCGAGTGCAATCTCGCGCAGGGCTTCGTCGGAATTCCCGGGATCCATCTGGTAGGTGGACTTGTTGCCCTTGCCCAGGTTGCCGGCGGAACCCACGGCATCGCGGAAAGGCCCGTAGTACGACGAGGCGTATTTCGCCGAGTAGGCCAGGATGCGGGTGTGGATCAGGTTCTCGGCATCCAGCGTGGCGCGGATGCGGCCAACCCGGCCGTCCATCATGTCCGAGGGGGCCACCACGTCGGCGCCGGCGCGGGCATGGCAAAGCGCCTGTTTCGCCAAGGCGTCCAGGGTCTCGTCGTTCATCACGTAGCCACGCGGATCGTCCGGGTCGATCAAACCGTCCTGGCCGTGGCTGGTGTAAGGATCGAGGGCAACATCGGTGATCACGCCGAGTTCAGGGAATTCCTTCTTCAGGCGGGCAACCACGGTGGGGACGAGCCCCTCCGGGTTCCAGGCCTCTTCCGCGCCCGGCGTCTTCTTGGTGCCATCGACCACCGGGAACAGGGCCAGGGCGGGCACGCCGAGCCCCAAGGCCGCTTCGGCAACCGGCAACAGCCGGTCCAGACTCATGCGCTCGACCCCCGGCATCGAGGCCACGGCTTCGGTTCGATTCGCGCCCTCGAGCACGAACACGGGGTAGATCAGATCGTCGGCGGTAAGTGTGTGCTCACGCATCAGGCGCCGCGAGAAGTCGTCGCGACGCATCCGACGCATTCGGGTTCCGGGAAATACACCTTTTGTTATCATTGGTTTAGTCCTGAAAATATTTCCTGAAAATGCTTGAACTTTAATGCAAACAACCTATCATAGGTATCAGGTGGTCGCGAACGATTCTCGTTTGTTCCGCCTCCCGCTTCACCTCCCTGAGCGGGTGCCTTGAATTTCAAGGTGTTTTGCCCTCGGCCTTCCCCCTTTGGTCGAGGGCTTTTATTTTGGCAAGGCCAAAATAAAAGCCCGTTGGACCAATTATAGGGCTATCCCCCCAGCCCCCTTTCCTGGAAAGGGGGTGACCGATTTGGCTGATTGCGTCAACTATTCAAAACGATGGACCCATCCTTGCTCAGCCAGCCCCCGATCGCTTGCTCGGCCTCGTCGATCCCGGTCTTCTTCAGGCTGGAGAACATCTGCAGGCTTATCTGCTCCTTGTAGTCGGCGAGCGCCGCGCGGGTCTCGCGCAGGACTTTGGTTTGTTCCTGGCGGGTGAGCTTGTCCGACTTGGTCAGCAGGCAGTGGATCGGTCGGCCCGTCGGTCCAAACCAGCGAATCATTTTCCAGTCGAGTTCAGTCAACGGCCGCCGCGCATCCATGATCAGGACCAGGCCAACAAGGCTGCGCCGCCGACCCAGGTAGTGTTCCAGCAGCCCCTGCCACTGCAGTCGGACCGCCATCGGGACCTGGGCGAAGCCGTAGCCGGGGAGATCAACCAGCGCGGCGCCGTTTCTCATCCGGAACACGTTGATGAGTTGGGTTCGGCCGGGCGTCTTGGAAACGAAGGCAAGCCGGGTATGTCCCACCAGGGTATTGATCGCACTGGATTTTCCGGAATTCGACCGGCCGACAAAGGCGATTTCCGGTGCTTCCGGCGGGGGCAGGCCATCGGGTTTGGCGACGGAGATTTCAAAAACGGCGTGACGGAAGACGGACATGGGAAAACACCGGGAACGCGCCGCCATCACAGGCCAACGTGGAGAATCAGTCGTGCTGCGATAGAATATCAGGTTTCCAAATTCCGAATTCCGGCTCTCCGAGGAGTTTTCCCCATGCAGCGTTCCCTGTTTGCCCTGCTTTGCATGCTGACTGCGTTTGGCGTACAGGCGTCCGATGCGGCCAAGGCCGCGCCGAAAGGCGATGCCGGCCGTGGCCAGACCGTTGCCTCCGCCGTGTGCGGTGCCTGCCACGGCGCAGATGGCAACAGCCAGCTAGCGGTGAACCCGAAACTGGCTGGCCAGCATCCCGAATACCTCGTCAAGCAGATGAAGAACTTCAAGGCGGCCGACGGCAAGCAGCCCGAGCGCGTCAATGCCGTCATGAACGGCATGATCGCCGCCTATGACGACGGCCAGATGCGCGACATCGCCGCCTACTTCTCGTCCCAGAAGCAGAAGGGCGAAACCGCCAAGAATCGCGAAACCATCGAGATCGGCCAGAAACTCTACCGCGGCGGTGACCAGGCCAAGGGCCTGCCCGCCTGCGCCGCCTGCCACGGCCCGGCCGGTGCCGGCATTCCGGCGCAGTACCCGCGCATCGGCGGCCAGTTCGCCGAATACACCGAATCGCAGTTGAAGGCCTTCCGCGACGGCGCCCGCGCCAACGACCCGAACAAGATGATGCGCATGGTCGCGATCAAGATGACCGATGCCGAAATCAAGGCGGTATCCGATTACATTGCCGGCCTGCGCTGACGACGGATCAAGCTTTGATGGATAAATGGCCCGGGTTTCCGGGCCATTTTTTTGCTCGTGCCAGCGGTTTCAACTGGCTCCGTCCGGCTCCATCAAGGCCGGCAATTCGCGCTCGACGTACTCCGCGTAGCGACGATCGGCAGCCAGAACATGCTTCAGGAACCAGTTCTCGAAGAACCGCACCAAGTCCTCCGCCTTTGAATTCTCCTTCAAGGCGCTTTCGAGTTCGGCGACCTGATCAAGAATCCGGGCATGCGATTCCAAATGCTCGGACCGGCCAGGGTAGCGAATGATTTCCAACATCGCCTCCTCGACCGCGAGATGGAACTTCATGTATGCCGCGAGTTCGTCGAGCTGAAAGCGCAGGATGTGCCAGGGATCGCGCTTGGTCACCGCGTTTTCGATCGCCAGCAGGCGCTCGAAAATCTTCTTGTGCTGGGCGTCGATCACCTCGATGCCGAGCGCGAAACTGTTGTTCCACTTCATTGCCTACCCTTCATGTCTTGCTTACCGTCGAGGGCGAATTCTAGTAGCTAACCGCTGGAGCTTCGCCGGTCGATGGCAATCTGCCGACGGTGACGCGCAAAATCCCTGCAAGGTCCGCATGCGCCTTGATCTCGGAAAACCCGGCATCGCCCATCAGCACCCGCACCGCGTCGGCCTGGTCATGGCCGTGCTCGATCATCAGCGATCCGCCCAGCGCAAGGTGGGAGCTCGCCGCCGCGACGATGTTGCGTATCGCGTCAAGCCCGTCGGCGCCGCCGACCAGGGCCTGCCTCGGCTCGTGACGCAGGTCACCTTGCGCGAGATGGGCATCGGCGGCGGCGACATAGGGTGGGTTGCTGACGATCAGGTCGAAGCATTCGCCGTCAAGGCCCGACAGCCAGTCGCCCTGGAGCAAGCGCAGGCTGGCGCCCAAGTCCAGGGCGTTGCTCGCCGCGACTTGCAAGGCCGCGCCCGACGAATCCACCGCCGTCACGCGGGACAGCGGAAGTTCCAGGGCCAGCGTGATGGCAATACAGCCGCTGCCCGTGCCCAGATCGAGGATGCTCGGCGTTACCAGCCCGCAGTCTCGACACACCCGGGATTCCGCTTCGCGTCGGGCGAGCGGATTCCCAGGTACGCAAAGCGCGCCGGCGCCGACTCTTGCCTTCGCAAGTTCGACCAACAGTTCCGTCTCGGGGCGCGGGATCAGGACGGCCGGGCTCACGGCAAAGCGGCGCCCGAAAAACTCGCGATAACCCAGCAGATAGGCCACCGGCTCGCCACCGGCCCGGCGCGCCACGAGCGCGGCAAAGGCCAGCAGCGCGTCCTCGTCGAGCAGTTCGTCGTCATGGGCGATCAGCCAGGCCGGCGCCTGCCGCATCACCTGGCCCAGCAACAGGCGGGCCTCGCTCGCCGGCAGCTTCGCCCGCGCCGCCGCAAGCGCCGCCGCGACGGTGGTCATTCCGCCAGCGCCGCCAGTTGCTCGGCCTGATGCTCGGCGCGCAGCGCCCCGAGCAACTCCTCCAGATCGCCGTCCATGATGGCGTCGATCTTGTAGAGCGTCAGGTTGATGCGATGGTCGGTGACCCGGCCTTGCGGAAAGTTGTAGGTGCGGATGCGTTCCGAGCGGTCGCCGGAGCCGATCAGGCTCTTGCGCGTACTGGCGATGCGCTGCTGCTGTTCGCGCTGCTGCGCGTCGTTGATGCGCGCCGCCAGAACCGACATCGCCTGCGCCTTGTTGCGGTGCTGGGAACGATCGTCCTGGCATTCGACGACGATGCCGGTGGGAATGTGGGTGATGCGCACCGCCGAATCGGTCTTGTTGATGTGCTGGCCGCCGGCGCCCGAAGCGCGAAAGGTGTCGATGCGCAGGTCGGCCGGATTGATGTCGATGTCGCCCAGCTCGTCCGCCTCGGGCATCACCGCCACGGTGCAGGCCGAGGTGTGGATGCGGCCCTGGGTCTCGGTCACCGGCACGCGCTGCACGCGGTGCCCGCCGGACTCGAACTTGAGCCGCGAATAGGCGCCAATGCCCTCGATGCGAGCGATGATTTCACGAAAGCCGCCGAGGTCGGATTCGCTGCGCGAAACGATCTCGACTTTCCAGCGCTGGCGCTCGGCGTAGCGGCTGTACATGCGGAACAGGTCGGCGGCGAACAGCGCCGACTCGTCGCCGCCGGTGCCGGCGCGGATTTCGAGGAACAGGTTCCTGTCGTCGTTGGGGTCCTTCGGCAGCAGCGCGCGCTGCAACTCCTCCGCCAGGCGCGCCATGGTCTCCGTCGCGGCGGCCTGCTCGGCCCGCGCCAGCTCCTTCATCTCGGGATCGTCGAGCATTTCCCCGGCACCGGCAAAGTCGGCGCTGGCGGCACGGTAAGCCTGGAACAGCTCGACCGCCGGCAGGATGTCGGAACGCTCGCGGGTCAGCTTGCGATAGCCGTCCATGTCGCGCGCCGCGCTTTCACCGCCGAGCAGGCCGTCGATCTCCTCCAGCCGTTCGGCCAGACGTTCCAGTTTTTCGAGAATGCTTGGTTTCATGAATTCCATTCAGCGCCCGGAACGCGGGCTCATTGGCTCGCCGTCGGCGCGGCGCTGCGGGCGATCAGGTCGATGCCGTGGCGCACCTCGGCCGCCAGCAGCAGCTCGGTTTGCGCCACCGCCTGGGTGATGCGCTCGTCGAAGCACAACAGTCCCTCGGCGTTGATCTCGAGCAGGCCGCCGTCGATCAGGCTGCGAATGACATTCGCAAACAGCAGCTTTTCCGAAAACTCCGCCGGGTTGAATTCGTAGAGCATGGCCAGGCGCTGGGCCAGCAGGTGGGTGTCGTCTTCCAGTTGGGCGCGGGTCAGCTTGCCGCTGCCACTGTGCTGCAGCAGTGCCAGCGTGAGGAACTGGCGCTCCAGCGTGGGGCGGATGATCTCGCCAAGCTGGCGCAACTCCGGGCCGGCCTCGCTGTTGGGCGGCGGGGCGCGCAATCTCCCGTCGTCCTCGACCAGGATCAGGCCGCGTCCCCGCAAGCTGGCCTCGGCGCGATCGATCACCGCATCGAGTGCTTCGTCCCGCCAGGGCAGAAACAGGTCGGCGCCGAGCAGGCCGTAGATGCCGTGGATCGCCTGCCGTGCGCGCTGCCGCGTCAGGCTCTGGTTGTGGCTGACCAGGCAGGCCAGCAAGGCCGGCAGGGCCAGCAGATGCAGCACGTTGTTGCGGAAATAGGCCATCAGCGCGGCCTGCGTTTCGTCGGCACAGACCATGTCGCCCAGCGGATGGGCATGGCGCCGGACCATGTCGAGGCCGATCACGTAGTCGATCACGGCCTCGGCCGGTTGGCGGCAATGCACGATGGTTTCGGCCCAGGGAGATTCGGCGAGCAGTTGCTGGACGTGTTCGATCTGACGGCAAAGCAGGCGCAGGTCCGCCGCGTGCTTGGGGGTCGACAGCAGCGTCAGCGCGACCAGGTTCACCGGATTCACCACCGCCACGGCGTTGATGTCGGCCGCCAGGGTCCTTGCCGTGGCATCGACCGCCTGGCGCAGCCAGGGCGCCTGGACGTCGAATTCGTCTTCGCGCCAGCTCGGATGGCGCGCGTCGAGCAGTTCGGCCAGCGCCACCGGCTGGCCGAAGTTCACATGGACCTTGCCATAGTTCCGCCGCAGCACGCGCACCGCGCCGATCAGGCCGGTCAGCGACTCGGATTTCTTCGGCCGGCCGTTGAGCTCGGCCAGATGGCTCTTGCCCTCCATCAGCTTTTCGTAGCCGATGTACACCGGCACGAACACCAGCGGCCGCGCCCGGCTGCGCACGTAGCTTTGCACCGTCATCGCCAGGATGCCGGCCTTTGGCGCCAGCATGCGCCCACCGCGGCTGCGACCGCCCTCGATGAAGTATTCGATGGGGAAGCCGCGGTCGATCATCATGTGCAGGTACTCGAGGAAGACCGCCGTGTAGAGCGGATCACCCTTGATCTTGCGACGCAGGAAGAAAGCTCCGGAGCGGCGCAGGATGGAGCCGACGATTGGCAAATTGAGATTGGCTCCGGCCGCGATATGCGGCACCATCAGCCCGCGCGTGAAGATGATGTAGGACAGCAGCAGGTAGTCGATATGGCTGCGATGGCAGGGCACATAAATGATGCCGTGTCCCGGCGCCACGGTCGTGACGCGCTCGAAGTTGTGCACCTCGACGCCGTTGTACACGCGATTCCAGACCCAGGTAAGGAACAAGGCGAACGCGCGCACCACCGAGTAGGTGTAATCGGACGCGATCTCGAAGGCCTGGTCGCGGGCCTTTTTCTGCGCTTCGGAAAGCGGGATGGCCGCGCTTTGCGCTTCCTGCTGGATCGCCTCGCGCACGGTCGGCGTGCCGAGCAGCGCGTGCAGTTGCGTGCGGCGGTGCGAAAGATCGGGGCCCAGCGCCATTTCGCGCTGGCGGCGGAAATGCACGCGCAGGATGCGCTCGATCTTGCGCAGGGCGCGCGCCTCGTCCTGGCTTTCGCCGATCACCTCGCGCAGCGAGATCGGATTATTGAAGCGAACCACGGTATGGCGGCCGTGAATCAGGATCGCGAACAAGTGGCGCAAGGTGCTGACCTGCTGCCAGGTCTCGGCGAACAGTGCCTTGAGCACCGAGTCCTGCTTGCCGGGTTCGCGCCCCCAGAGCAGGGTCACCGGCACCAGTTGGACATCAAGGCGCGGATCGGCAAACGCGGCCTTGACCAAGGCCTTGAGCATGGGCGCGTGATGGATTCGCGGGTTGGCGACGAGGTTGCCGCGCAGGTTGCGCGAAAGATAGAAATACGAGCGCGGCGCGCTGAAGGCATCGTCGCGGATCGGTCGCAGCGCCGCCGGCAGGCCCAGGCGACGACACTCGTGATCGAGCACCAGCAGGTTGGCGAGATGGTGCTCGTGCAGCACATAACAAACCGCGCGATCTGATCGCAGACCCAAGGCCTCCGGCGATTCCGGGAAAACCTGGGTGCGCGTCACCAGATACAGCAGGCGCCTGAGGAGGACCAGTATCCAGCCGGCAAGGTCGAACATTGGTACCCGGCTCATTGCAGGACGATCTGGCGCGTCGCGGCGCCGGGCGGTCGCAGCAGGTCCATGTCCCTACTCGCCGGAATTGAGGCGGTAGATGCGGGAAATCAGGGCCGAGACATCGGCGCGCTCGTCCCCTTCGGCCTGATTCAGGGCCTGGGTCGGCGGGTGCAAGAGCTTGTTGGTCAGGCCATGCGACATGGCATCCAGCACCTTCGCCGGATCCTCGCCCCTGGCCAGCAGTTTCAGTGCGTGCTCCACCTCGTGGCGGCGCGCCCGCTCGCCGGCATCGCGCAATGCACGGATCGTCGGCACGGTATCGCGCGACTCCAGCCAATGCAGAAAGCCGCTGACCCGGTCGGTGATGATGGCCTCGGCCTCGACCACCGCCGCCTGGCGCGATTCGAGTCCGGATTCCACGATCTGGCCGAGATCGTCCAGGGTATAGAGGAAGACATCGTCCAGACGGCTGACTTCTTCCTCGATGTCGCGCGGCACCGCCAGATCGACCATGACCATGGGCCGGTGGCGGCGCGCCTTCAGCGCGCGCTCGACCATGCCCAGGCCGATGATGGGCAGCGAGCTTGCCGTGCAGGAGACGACGATGTCGTAGTCGGCCAGGCGCTCGCCCAATTGGTCCAGGCGCATCGCGTCACCGCCAAACCGCGCCGCAAGATCCGCGCCGCGCTCGACGGTGCGATTGGCGATGGTGAGGCGCCTGGGCTTGTGCGCGGCGAAATGCGCGGCGCACAGCTCGACCATTTCGCCGGCGCCGACGAACAACAGCTTTTGCGCCGCCAGGCTGTCGAAGATTCTGGCCGAGAGATGCACCGCCGCCGCCGCCATCGACACCGTGTTGGCGCCGATCGCGGTGGTCGAGCGCACCTCCTTGGCGACGGCAAAGGTGCGCTGGAACAGTTTGCCCAGCACCGTGCCCAGCGTCCCGGCCTCCTCGGCGACGCGCGCCGCCTGCTTCATCTGGCCGAGGATCTGCGGCTCGCCCAGCACCATCGAGTCCAGGCCGGCGGCGACGCGGAACATGTGGCGCACGGCATCCTGCTGCGGATGCTGGTAGAGGTAGGGGTGGATCTTCTGCGGGGCCAGCGAGTGGTATTCGGCCAGCCAGTTGGCCGCGAAGCGGGGATGGTCGGCCGCGCAATACAGTTCGGTGCGGTTGCAGGTGGAGAGAATCGCCGCTTCACGCACGGATTTCTCGCGCAACAGGTCGTGCAAAGCCTGGCCCATGCGCGACGGGTCGAACGCCACCTGCTCGCGCACAGCGAGCGGGGCCGTGTGATGATTGATGCCCAGAGCGTACAACTGCACGGCGCTATCACCTTGAAACGCGACGGAAGACTCCGGCTGCGCCTAATTAGAATCCCATCCAGCCGAAACGACAAGCCATGCCGCCGGCCGCGACGGAGCACGAATTATATTGGGGCGCGATGAACCAGGGGACGCACGGCGTTGCTCCGCGCACCGGCTGACGGGTAAAATCTTGCGCTTTCGTCCCGCCCCGGCGCGAAAACCGGCGTTACCTGCCCGCGCAGCGGCATCCCAGGTATGCCGAGCGAGCCGGCGCCGACTCCTGGAGAACCTCCGTGCAACTCGTCTGTCTCGATCTCGAAGGCGTGCTCGTTCCCGAAATCTGGATCGAGTTCTCCAAACGCACCGGCATCCCGGAACTATCCCGCACCACGCGCGACGAGCCCGACTACGACAAATTGATGAAGTACCGGCTGGATCTGCTGCGGACCCACAAGCTGGGCCTGCCGGATATCCAGAAAGTCATCTCCGAGATGGGGCCGATGGCGGGCGCCGAGGCCTTCCTCGATGCCCTGCGCCGCGACTACCAGGTGATCATCCTTTCCGACACCTTCTACGAGTTCGCCATGCCGCTGATGGCCCAGCTCGGCATGCCGACGCTGTTCTGCCACAAGCTGGAAGCTGGCGCCGAGGGCTTCCTGGTGAATTACCACCTGCGCATGCCCAACCAGAAGATGGAAGCGGTGAAGCGCTTCAAGCAGATCAACTTCAAGGTCATCGCAGCGGGCGATTCCTACAACGACACGGCGATGCTGGCCGAAGCCGATGCCGGCATCCTGTTCCACCCCCCGCAAAACGTGATCGACGAGTTCCCGCAATTTCCGGTGACCATGAACTACGCCGAACTGCGCGCCGAGATCGACAAGGCGTCGGCCAGAATCTGATGCATGCCGCGCGCTACTACACGCTGACCGCCTCCTGCCCCGACCAGGTCGGCATCATCGCGCGCGTCACTGGCTTCATCGCCGAGCACGGCGGCTGGATCCTCGAATCGCGCTTCCATGCCGATGACCTCGACGGGCGATATTTCATGCGCATCGAGGTCAAGGCCGACTCCCTGCCCTTCCACCTCGCCGAATTCCGCGGCCGCTTCGAACCGCTCGCCAAGGACTTGCAGATGGACTGGCGGATCACCGATTCAGCGGTGAAAAAGCGCGTCGTGGTGCTGGTGTCGAAGCAGGAACACTGCCTCTACGACCTGCTGGCGCGCTGGCAGTCGAAGGAACTCGACATCGAGATCGCCTGCGTGATCTCGAATCACGACAGCTTCAAGGGCTTCGTCGAGTGGCACGGCATCCCCTTCCATCACGTGCCGGTGCCGGCGGACAACAAGGCGGCGGCCTACGCCGAGGTGCGACGCCTGTTCGAGGAAGTGCATGGCGACACCATGGTGCTCGCCCGCTACATGCAGATCCTCTCGCCCGAGCTATGCGCCGCGTATCCGGGCCGCATCCTCAACATCCACCACAGCTTCCTGCCCTCCTTCGTCGGCGCCAAGCCCTACCACCAGGCCTACACGCGCGGCGTCAAGCTGATCGGCGCGACCTGCCATTACGTCACCGAGGCGCTCGACCAGGGGCCGATCATCGAGCAGGACGTGATCCGCATCGACCATTCGGATTCGGTCGAGGACATGGTGCGCTATGGCAAGGACATCGAGAAGACGGTGCTGGCGCGCGGCCTGCGCTACCACCTCGAGGACCGCGTGCTGGTCCACGGCAACAAGACCGTGGTGTTCCGCTGAAACGCGCCGTGCCGCCGGCGCCGACTCTCAGTCCGCCGGCCTGCGCAGCAGAAACCAAAGGCCGACGGCGATCATCGGCAGGCTGAGCCACTGCCCCATGCTCACCGTGTAGGACAGGCCGAAGATGCCATGGTCGGGCTCGCGAAAATATTCGGCGAGAAAGCGCAGCGCGCCGTAACCCACCAGGAAAAGCCCCGAGATCGCGCCCACGCCACGACGCCGCGCCGAGAACCACCACAGCAGCGCAAACAGCAGCAAGCCCTCGCCCGCCGCCTGGTACAGCGGCGAGGGATGGCGCGGCAGGCGATCGACATGGGGGAAGATCATGGCCCAGGGCAGCGCCGGATCGGCCACCCGACCCCACAGCTCGCCATTGATGAAGTTGCCGATGCGCCCGGCCATCAGCCCCAGCGGCACCAGCGGCGCGATGAAATCGGTGACCTGGAAAAACGTCTTGCCGGACTTGCGTGCCCACAGCGCCATTGCCACGAAGACGCCGAGCATGCCGCCATGGAAGGCCATGCCGCCCTTCCACACGGCGAGGACTTCCAGCGGATGCGACAGGTAGTAGCCCGGCTCGTAGAACAGCACCTGGCCGAGCCGCCCGCCGAGGATCACGCCGAGCACGCCGTAGAACAGCAGGTCATCGACACCCTGCGCATCGATGCCGTGCCACGGCTGCGATAGCGCGCGGCGCTTGCCGAGCCAGAGAAAGGCAAGAAAGCCGGCGAGGTACATCAGCCCGTACCAGCGTATCGCCAGGGGACCGACGGAAACGGCAATCGGATCGAATTGAGGGTGGATCAGCATGATGACTCAGGCACCGTGGCACCTCTTGTACTTCTTGCCGCTGCCGCAGGGACAGGGATCGTTGCGACCCACTTTAGCAGTTTGCCGCACGGGAATGAGCGTCGGCGAAGGTGATCGTCGCCTCGGGAAAAGCTTGCGAAAAATATTCGATCTGCTCGCGCGGCGCGATCCAAGAATTTGACATGGGCAAAGTGGCGAAAAATAAACTCGGCAGGATACAGGCTCAAGAGTCGGCGCTGATACCACGGCGGCAAAAACGGACAGGTATTGTCGGCATCAGCCCGGGCTCTCCCTCAGCGCCCGCCAGGAAATGCCGCGACCGCCCTCGCACTCGAAGGATCGATCTCCACCGTGGATGATCCAGGGATCGAGCGCGGCATCGCCGGCAAATGCCTTCCAGCGCTTTGCCGCATCCAGCCAGTCGTAGGAGAAGGTCATCCCGGACTTAATTTCGACGGGCTGCAATCTGTCGCCGGTTTCGAACAGCAGATCGATTTCGTGGCCGACATTGTCGCGCCAGAAATACAGCTCGGCGGGCTGGCCGGCGTTGTGGCGCTGTTTGATGAATTCGCCGATCACGAAGGTTTCGAACAAGCCGCCGCGCATCGCGTGCGTGGCAATCGTGGAGGCATCGCGAATCCCCAGCAGCCAGGCGGCCAGGCCGACATCGAGGAAATACAGCTTGGGCGTCTTGACCAGGCGTTTGCCGAAGTTGCGGTGATACGGCGCCAGCAGCCGCACGATGTAGCTGGCTTCCAGCACCGTGAGCCATTCCCGCGCGGTGACGTGGCTGATGCCGCAGTCCGCCGCGAGCGACGAAAGATTGAGCAAAGCCCCGCTGCGCGCGGCGCACATTTTCAGAAAGCGCTGGAACAGCCCGAGCTGGCGCACGGCAAGCAATTGGCGGACGTCGCGCTCGACATACGTGGCGACATAGTTGGGAAACCAGTCCTCCGGCGACAGGCCGCGGTCATACAGTGCCGGATAGGCGCCCTGCCACAGTGCGTTGTCGACCCCGGCGGGCGCCTTTCCCGCCGCCGCCAGTTCCGACTGGGAAAAGGGCAGCAGATGCACCAGGCCGACGCGGCCGGCCAGCGACTGGGTGATTTTCGACATCAAGCCAAACTGCTGCGAGCCGGTCAACACGAAATCACCCATCCGTCGACGCTCGTCCACCCAGCCCTGCAGATACGAGAACAGCTCGGGGCAACGCTGGACCTCGTCGATGACCGCGCCGTCGGGATAATCGGCGAGAAAACGGCGCGTGTCCGCCGTCGCGTAGGCGAGCTGATCGGCATTTTCCAGGCTGACATAAGGCTTGCCCGGAAATGCGGCGCGGGCCAGCGTCGTTTTGCCCGACTGACGCGGCCCGGTCAGCGCAACGACGGGGAAACCCTGCGCCAAGCGCAGGACAGTGCCCAGGGCGGTACGGGTAATCATGGCCCAATCTTACAGATTTAAGTTCCACCCTTCAATATGTAAGAACAACATCGAGAACGATCCCGATTCATGTGCTTACTGCCGCCACCACGCGACGACAATGCGCCGACACAACGCCGCCTCGCTGATTCAATCGACTCGCCCGCAAACGGCCGGCAAGCGACGTTCGGCGAAAACCGCGGACCGCTCAGGTGCAGCAGGCAAAGGCCTGCCAAGCCGGACAAAGCTGCTAAGAATCGGTGCATATTTTCAGCGCGAGTCGCTGTGTTTCAACCTGGCCCAAACTGAATGACTGCAACCGCCGACTCAGCGAACCATATCGTCGCAGCAAATAGTCGGTGATCGATCGCCACGCCTTGGCGACGGCACCCGGAATCAGGCGATAGGTCGACAGGTCAAGAGTCGGCGCCGGTGATAAGGAGACCGGGTCTCACTATCAGCGCCCGCCGAGTAACCAGTCGAGCGCGCGCTCGACGTTCTGGCCCCGGCGATGAAAGCCGCCGTGGTCGCCGCCGGGATCTTCGGCCAACTCGGCGGTGGCTCCTTTTTCCTTCAGCCACGCCTGGCTGCGGCGCATGGCGGGGCAGCCGTCACGCTCGGGGTTGTGATCGCCGGCGCCGCAATACAGCCACCAGCGCGTGCCGGCATAGGGCGTCCGGCCAAAGTGGCCATGCTCCACGTCGCGGTTCATCGGAAAATCCGGCGACATGCCGCCGGCGTTGGCGATCACCTGGCGGAACAGTGGCCGTGGCGTGCCGGCGTCGAGCGCCACGATGCCGTAGAGATTGGCGGCGCCGCGCGAGAAGCCGTGCAGCAGGCTGTTATCGGCACGCGCGCCGACCGTGGCCATCACCGCTTCCAGCTCGCGTCGAATCGCGGGGGGCGCATAGTAGTCGTCATTCATCTGACCGCCGCCAAACCACCATTGCAGGGCAATGATGCCAAGCTGGCGCTGGCGCGCAAAGGGCTGCCAGAGGACAACTTCGTCATGCGCCCAACTACCGCTGCCGTGCAGGGTGACGATCCAGCCGCGCGGTTCGCCGTCGGGCCGCCAGACCAGGGCAAAGCCGCGACCATCGCGCGTGCGTTCGGTTCGTACCCCCAGGCGCTTGGCCTCTGGCAGCCGTCGCGAATTGGCGGCGGCGCGCGCCAGCAGTTCGTCGCTGTCGCGCGCCGGCATGGCCGGCCCTTGCGCCATGACCGCGCCGCAAGCAAGGGCAAACAGGAGTGCCGAGAGGCGCCGCATTGACCGGGAATCCGCGTGCTTTGGGCTAGAATTTCCGGATTCTATCGCGGCGCCATTGCCGCCCCGCAGGAGATTCCCATGCCCGCCTACCGTTCCCGCACCTCGACCCACGGCCGCAACATGGCCGGCGCCCGCGCCCTCTGGCGCGCCACCGGCATGAAGGACAACGACTTCGGCAAGCCGATCATCGCCGTGGTCAATTCCTTCACCCAGTTCGTCCCCGGCCACGTGCATCTGAAGGACATGGGGCAACTGGTGGCGCGCGAGATCGAGGCGGCCGGCGGCATCGCCAAGGAATTCAACACCATCGCCGTTGACGACGGCATCGCCATGGGCCACGGCGGCATGTTGTATTCGCTGCCGTCGCGCGAACTGATCGCCGACTCGGTGGAGTACATGGTGAATGCCCATTGCGCGGATGCCATGGTCTGCATCTCCAACTGCGACAAGATCACTCCGGGGATGCTGATGGCGTCCCTGCGCCTGAATATCCCCACCGTGTTCGTTTCCGGCGGGCCGATGGAGGCCGGCAAGGTCAAATGGCACGGCGAATACCGCATGGTGGACCTGATCGACGCCATGATCGAAGCGGCGGATTCGAAGAACTCCGATGCCGACGTCAACGCCATGGAGCGCTCGGCCTGCCCCACTTGCGGTTCGTGCTCGGGCATGTTTACCGCCAATTCGATGAACTGCCTGACCGAGGCGCTGGGCCTCTCGCTGCCGGGCAACGGCTCCATCGTCGCCACCCACGCCGATCGCGAGAAGCTGTTCCACAAGGCCGGCCAGTTGGTCGTGGAGCTTTGCGAACGCTGGTATGACAACGACGACGCCTCGGTGCTGCCGCGCTCGATCGCCTCCTTTGCCGCTTTCGAAAATGCCATCGCCCTGGACATCGCCATGGGCGGCTCGACCAACACCGTGCTGCACCTGCTGGCCGCCGCGCGCGAAGGCGGCGTGAATTTCAGCATGGCCGACATCGACCGCATGTCGCGCCGCGTGCCCTGCCTGGCCAAGGTGGCGCCGGCAACCCAGAAGTACCACATGGAAGACGTGCATCGCGCCGGCGGCATCATGGCCATCCTTGGCGAGCTGGATCGCGCCGGCCTGATCAACCGCGACTGCCCGACCGTGCTCTACCCGACCCTGGGCGAGGCGCTGGACTGCTGCGACGTCAAGCGCAACGGCGACAGGGCGGTGCATGACTTCTACCGCGCCGCGCCGGGCGGCGTGCCGACGCAGGTGGCATTTTCGCAATCGCGCCGCTACCCGACGCTCGATCTCGATCGCGCCAACGGCTGCATCCGCGACCAGGAACACGCCTACTCGAAAGACGGCGGCCTGGCCGTGCTCTTCGGCAACATCGCCGAGAAGGGCTGCATCGTCAAGACCGCGGGCGTCGATGACTCGAACCTGCGCTTCACCGGCCGCGCCCGCGTCTGCGAATCGCAGGAAGAAGCCGTGGAGAAGATCCTGGCCGACCAGATCGTCGCCGGCGACATCGTGGTCGTGGTGTACGAAGGCCCCAAGGGCGGCCCCGGCATGCAGGAAATGCTCTATCCGACGTCCTACCTGAAATCCAAGGGCATGGGCAAGGTTTGCGCCCTGCTCACCGATGGCCGCTTCTCCGGTGGCACCTCCGGGCTGTCGATCGGCCACGCCTCGCCGGAAGCCGCGGCCGGTGGCACCATCGGCCTGGTCGAGGAAGGTGACACGATCGAGATCGACATCCCCAACCGGCGCATCCACCTCGCGGTCGAAGAGTCGGCGCTGGCTGCACGGCGATCGGCGATGGAAGCGCGCGGCGCCACGGCGTGGAAGCCGGGAAATCGCCAGCGCGAGGTGTCGGCGGCGCTCAAGGCCTATGCTGCGATGACCACCTCGGCCGATACCGGGGCAGTACGGGACGTCTCGCAGTTGCCCTGAGGCCCCGCCCGGGCAAAACCCGGGTCCGCGCAAGTCTTTTGACCTTGGTCAAGACTTCATGGGTATATAAGCAGATAATGATTATTGCATTGTCTGAAAACCCGATATTTGTGGGGACCCGCCATGGACAACCGATACATCAAGGCCACGCTCGTGCTGTGCTGCGCCACGTGGCTGGCCGCAACCGGCCCGACATTCGCTGAAGAAGCAAAACCCGAGGCCAAACCCGTCAAACTGACGACAACGGCAGACCACACCAAGTTCAAGCAACTGCAGAAGACCTTCGACTCCGGTCCCGAAGTCACCAAGGCCTGCCTCGAATGCCACACCGAGGCCGCCGGCCAGATCCACCGCACCAAGCACTGGAAATGGGAGTTTCTCAATCCCGAGACCAAGCAGACCTTGGGCAAGAAGACGGTGCTGAACAACTTCTGCATCTCGATCGCCTCGAACTACGCTTCCTGTACGTCCTGCCACGTCGGCTATGGCTGGAAGGATGCCAACTTCGACTTCGCCAAGCAGGAAAACGTCGATTGCCTGGCCTGCCACGACACCACCGGCAACTACAAGAAGCCGCCCGGCTTCGCCGGCAACCCGGTGACCAAGGACACCGAGTTCCCGCCCGGCTCCGGCAAGATCATCAAGGGCATCGACCTGTCGAAGATCGCGCAGAAGGTCGGCAAGTCGAGTCGCGACACCTGCGGCGCCTGCCACTTCAACGGCGGCGGCGGCGACGGCGTCAAGCACGGCGACATGGACAGTTCGCTGGCCGCGCCGACCAAGGACGTCGATGTGCACATGGATGCCGAGGGCCTCGACTTCACCTGCGGCACCTGCCACAAGACATCGAGCCACGATGTCGCCGGCAGCCGCTACACACCGACCGCCAAGGACGACAAGGGCGTGCAGGTGCGCGGCAAGGCCGGTAGCGGCAACCCGGCCACCTGCGTTGCCTGCCACGACAACGCGCCGCACAAGAAGGAAGCCCGGCTCAACCACCACGCGACCAAGATTGCCTGCCAGACCTGCCACATCCCGACCTATGCCCGTGGCGGCGTCGCCACCAAGCTGACCTGGGACTGGTCCACCGCCGGCAAGCGCGACAAGGACGGCAAGCACATCGTGCTGAAGGATGCCAAGGGCCGCATCACCTACGAATCGCGCAAGGGCGACTTCACCCTGGCCGAGAACGTCAAGCCCGAATACGCCTGGTTCAACGGCAACGTGCAATACACCCTGCTCACCGACAAGATCGAGAAGTCCGAGCAGCGCACCCGGATCAACAAGATGGGCGGCAGCCCCGCCGACGGCAAGTCGATGATCTGGCCGATGAAGGTGTTCCGCGGCTCGCAGCCCTACGACCCGGTGAACAAGACCCTGATCACGCCGCACACCGCCGGCAACGACGATACCGGTTACTGGAAGAACCTCGACTGGGACAAGGCCATCGCCACCGGAATGAAGGATTCGGGCGCGCCGTGGTCCGGCAAGGTCGACTTCATCAAGACCGAGATGTCCTGGCCGATCACGCACATGGTCGCGCCCAAGGAAAAGGCCATGGGCTGCGTCGAATGCCACGCCCGGGACGGGCGCCTCACCGGCATCCAGGGCGTGTATCTGCCCGCGCGCGACAACAACAAGCTGGTCGACACCGCCGGTTGGACCATCGTCCTGCTGACCCTGCTCGGCGTCATCGGTCACGGCGCCCTGCGCATCGTCACCGCTCGCAAGCACTAAGGAGCTGAAAATGTCCGAACGAATCTATGTCTTCAAGCGCTTCGAACGCTTCTGGCACTGGTCGCAGGCGGCGCTGATCATCTTCCTGATGCTCACCGCCTTCGACATCCACGGCACCCTGAGCATCTTCGGCTTCGAAAAGGCGGTGGCCTACCACACCACGGCGGCGTGGACACTGATCGGGCTGTGGGTGTTCGCCATCTTCTGGCACTTCACCACCGGCGAATGGAAGCAATACATCCCGACCACCGAGAAGGTCGTGGCGATGATGAAGTACTACCTGGTGGGCATTTTCAAGGACGCACCACACCCGTTCAAGCTGACCACGCTGCGCAAGCACAACCCGCTGCAGCGCCTGGCCTACCTGTTCATCCTGCTCTGCGTCGGGCCGCTGCTGTGGGTCACCGGCGGGCTCTACCTGTTCTACGACAAGTGGGCAGCCTGGGGCCTGGGCGGGCTGTCGCTGGAATGGGTCGCGCTCGGCCACACCATCGGCGCCTTCATGATGCTGGCCTTCCTCATCGCCCACGTCTATCTCACCACCGCCGGCCACACGCCCCTGGCGCACATCAAGGCCATGATCACCGGCTGGGAAGAAGTCGATTAACAACCACCACAAACGGAGACACGCATGAAACTCGTCAAGACCCTCGCCGCCGGCGCCATCCTCTCTGTCATCGCCGCCTCGGCCTCCGCCTATGACGCCGACTGGAAGCGCGGCCGCGTCTACTACCGCAGCGTGTGCACCTCATGCCACGCGGTGGCGCCCATCGGCTCGATCAACCCGAGCACCAAGACCAAGGCCGAATGGGCCGCCTACATCAAGGCCGACAAGCACGCCAAGGGCAAGGACACGGTCAAGCAGTACGTCAGCAAGGCCTATCGCGCAAGCATCAAGTCGGGCAACAAGGCGGCCGAAAAGTTCGCCGACACGCCGGACCAGGAATTGCTCGACGACGTCGCGGCCTTCCTCAACAAAGGCGCCAAGGACGGCGACGCCCCGGCAAGTTGCAGCTAATCCACAGAGGTGGCTGACGCAGGCGCGTCGCCTTTCGGGCGAGGCGCCTGCGTGTTCGCGCAAGGGATACAAGGAGTAAGCGATGAGCGATAGCGATTCCACCTGGCTGGCCGGCTTCAAGGCCGATTACCAGGCCATCTTCGTCGAGGAATGGTCGCCCTTCGTCGGCGCCATGCTGCTGGTGCTGACCATCATCGGCCTGATGCTCTCGGGCCTGGTCTGGGGCGTGTTCGGCGGCGTCAAGTTCTGGGGCGACTGGTTCAACAACCTGATCGGCCTCGGCCCCATGCTCGGCATTCCGCAACAGAGCGAAGGCTTCCTGATGCACCGCATGTCGCTGATGAACATCATGCTGGTCATCGGCGCTTTTTCCGCCGCACTGCTGTCGCGCCAGTTCAGCCCCAACCGGCCGCCGCCGCTCGAATACATCTGGGCGGCGTCCGGCGGCAGTCTGCTGGGCATCGGTGCGGCGCTGGCCGGCGGCTGTACCACGGGCGGCTTCTTTAATCCGGTGCTGCATTCCTCCCCGGGCGGCTGGGCGATGTGGGCGGGGCTCTTGGCCGGCGCGGCGATCGGCTTGAAGCTGTTGCTATGGACGCTGGACCACATCGAATGGGGCATGCAGGCGCCGCCGGCGCTCGACGTGCCTGAAGGCCTGCGCAGCAACTTCCCCTGGCTGGGCCTCGCCGTGATCGTCGGCGTGCTGCTCTGGGCCACGCAATGGTACGGCTCGGCCGACGAGAAGATCGCCGCGCGCGCCGTGATCGTCGTCGCCGGCTTCGCCATCGGCTTCATCATGCACCGCTCGCGCCTGTGCTTCGCGCGCGCCTTCCGCGAACCCTTCATGACCGCCGAGGGCGACATGACCAAGGCGGTGATCCTGGCACTTGCCATCGGCATCCCGATCGCCGCCCTGCTGTTCCAGAAGAAGGTGCTCGACCCCTACCTGGCGATTCCGCCGGCCTTCTGGATCGGCTCGCTGGCCGGCGGCCTGATCTTCGGCATCGGCATGGTCTTCGCCGGCGGCTGCGCCTCGGGCTCGCTGTGGCGCATGGGCGAGGGCCACCTCAAGCTGTGGGTGACGATGTTCTTTTTCGCCTGGATGGGATCGATCGCCAGCGCGGTGTTCAAGAAACTAGGCCTCACCACCATCGATGAGACCAATGTCGAAACCTTCGAGATGACCAAGATCGGTTTCCAGGCCTACCTGCCCGAGATGTGGGGCAGTTGGGGCTGGACCCTGCTTGCCGGCGGCGCCCTGCTGCTGCTCTGGTATGCGCTGGTGCGCTACAACGAATCCACCGAAAAATTCACTCTTCTATAAAAGGAGATCATGATGAGAGCGAGAAAGATCACGTTGCTGGTTGCGGTCGCGGCGGCACTCGGCGTCACCCCGCTGGTGTATCCGACACCGTCCTTCGCCGCCGACGCGGCGGCGATCCAGCCCAGGGACGGCTGGTACGCCAAGGCGCTGGTCGACTACGACTTCGTCAGGCAGCAAGTCAGCATCCCGCCAAAGAAGGGCGTGGTGATCATCGACTCGCGGCCCGCCGCCCGCCAATACGACCCGGGCCACATTCCCGGCGCGATCAATATTCCCGACAGCCAGTTCGACAAACTGGTCGGAAAGCTGCCGGAAGACAAGTCCACGCTGCTGCTGTTCTACTGCGGCGGCCTGGAATGCATGCTGAGCCACAACTCGGCGTTCAAGGCCGAGAAGCTCGGCTACACCAACATCAAGGTCTACCCGGCGGGTTCGCCCGAGTGGAAGGCCAAAGGCGGGCCGATCTCGGTATCCGCCGCCTACGTCAAGAAGCTGATGGACGAAAAGGCCGCCTATGCCCTGATCGACGCGCGGCCCAAGCGCGTGGCCGACAAGGGCATGATCCCCACGGCGATCAACATTTCCGACACCGAATTCGACAAGCAGGTCGACAAGCTGCCAGCCGACAAGGCAACACCCTTGATCTACTACTGCGGCGGCCTCGAATGCGTGCTTTCCGACAACTCCGCGGAAAAGGCCAGGAAGCTCGGTTACACCAACGTCCTGACCTATCCGCCGGGCTACCCGGAGTGGGAAAAGCTGCATGGCGCGCCCAACCCGGTCGCGGCCATGGCCGGAGCCGCCGCGGGCATGGCCAGCGCCATGACCCAGGCCGCCGCCAGCCTGGTGCCGGGCAAGGAGAAAGGCTCGGTCACCGTCGCCTCCTTCGAGCAGGTCTGGAAGACCAACCCCGGTTCGATCATGCTGGTCGACGTGCGCGACCCCAAGGAGGTCGCCACCGGCATGATCAAGGGCTCGGTGAATATCCCGATGAATGAACTCGAGAAGAAGATCGGCACGCTGCCCACCGACAAGCCGGTGGTCTTCGTCTGCGGCACGGGCGCTCGCTCGGGCGAGGCCTTCGACACCGTCAAGCTGCTCGGCGGCAAGGTGCAGGCGTCCTTCCTCGACGCCGACGTCAAGTTCAATGCCGACGGCAGCTACACCATGGTCGCCAAGAAGTGAGCAGCGAGTTCCAGCGCCTCTACACCGGCCGCCTGTGGTCGGTGCTGGCCTGGGACCAACTCACGGAATTCTGGCAGCGCATCGACCCCGCCGCCGGCTGGTACCTGGTGGCGTCCGGCCTTGATGCGGACGTGCCAAAACCGGTCGAACCGGCCGAGGCCGCAACGGTGGCCGCATTCATCGCGCGCATCGACCGCCTGCTCAGGGATGAACACCGTGAATCCTATTGCGGCATCGTCTAGCCGACGATTTGCAGAATCCGCGCTTGATCAAGATTTACGACCCCAACAACCTGGGTTCGTCCTGCGGTTCCTCGAAGAATCCGCCCGGCCCCGGCTGGATCATGAGCCGCTTGCCGCCCGAAGGCCTGGGTGTTGATAAGCCGCCCCCCGCGGGACGCCGGCGCTGGTGGCGTGCCCTGTTCGGAGATAGCTAGGCAGTTCCTGCCGGTATTCCCGGTTTCAGCCGTCGCGGGCTAGGGCATAGTGGCAGCCATGGCCCTTCCCGTCGAGTCCTTCACCGATCGCACCGCCCTCAAGTTCCTCGTCGTCGATGACTTTTCGACCATGCGCCGGATCGTGCGCAACCTGCTCAAGGAACTGGGCTTTACCAATGTCGAGGAAGCCGAGGACGGTGCCGTGGCGCTATCCAAGCTGCGCCAGGGTGGCTACGAGTTCGTCGTCTCGGATTGGGCCATGCCCAACATGGACGGGCTGACCCTGCTGCAGAACGTGCGCGCCGACAGCCGGCTGCAGGCGCTGCCCTTCATCATGATCACCAACGAAGCCAAGCAGGAAAAGCTCAACGTCGCCATGCGCGCCGGGGTTACCAGTTGCATCGTCAAGCCCTTCAACGCCGCCACGCTGCAGGAAAAGCTGGACACCGTCTTCGAAAAGATGGGCATCTGAGCCGGCGCCCGGCCGGCCAATGACTCGTCTCGCCAAGCCCCCCCCACTGAGGCCCATCGCCATACCCGAGTAATTCAATCGGCTATAGTGGGATTTCCCGTTGCCCTCGCCGCCGACCATGATGCTTAGCAACCGGCTTGCCGCCGAAACCTCGCCCTACCTCCTGCAACACGCGGAGAACCCCGTGCACTGGCAGCCCTGGGATGAGCAATCGCTCACTCTGGCACGCCAACTGAACCGGCCGATCCTGCTTTCCGTCGGCTATTCGGCCTGCCACTGGTGCCATGTCATGGCCCACGAATGCTTCGAAAACGAGGCGGTTGCGGGAAGTGATGAACCGCCTGTTCATCAACATCAAGGTCGATCGCGAGGAGCGCCCCGACCTCGACCAGATCTACCAGACGGCCCACCACATGCTGACGCGGCGCAACGGCGGCTGGCCGCTGACCATGTTCCTCGCCCCCGATGGCTCGCCCTATTTCGGCGGCACCTATTTCCCGCGCGAACCGCGTTACGGCCTGCCCGGCTTCGCCGATCTGTGCGAGCGCGTGGCCGCCGCCTATGCCGATCGCCGCGAGGACATCGCCGCCCAGGCCACGGAACTACGCGAGGCAATGATGGATACCGTGCCCGCCGCGCCGACGGCGGCAAGCGCTCTCGATGCCTCGCCGCTGGCGGCGGCCGAGGCCATGCTGGCGCGCGCCTTCGATCCCGTGCATGGCGGCTTCGGCGGCGCGCCGAAGTTTCCGCATCCGACCGACCTCGGCTTCCTGCTGACGCGGGAAAGCCAGGCCTCCCGCGACATGGCGCTGACCACGCTGCGCCGGATGTGCGAAGGCGGCATCCTCGACCAGATCGGGGGCGGCTTCTGCCGCTACAGCGTCGATGAGCGCTGGGAAATTCCCCACTTCGAAAAAATGCTCTACGACAACGGCCCGCTGCTGGGTCTTTGCGCGGATGCCTGGGCGCGGGGCCGGGAACCCCTGTTTGCCCGCGTCGCGGAAGCCACGGCGACCTGGACCATGCGCGAAATGCAGGCCGCGGAGGGCGGCTACCACTCATCCCTGGACGCCGACTCCGAGGGCGAGGAAGGCAAGTATTACGTCTGGCATCGCGACGAGCTGGCGGCGATCCTGACGCCCGAAGAGTCGGCGCTGGCGGCACGGCGCTGGGGCTTCGACGGCCCGGCGAACTTCGAGAATCGCCACTGGCATGCCCGCGTCGCGGGCTCCTTGGATGCGGGCGAGGAATCCCTGCTCGAATCGGCGCGGCAGAAGCTCTTCGCCGCGCGTGAAAGGCGTGTCCGCCCCGGCTGCGACGACAAGATTCTGACCAGTTGGAACGCCCTGATGATCGAGGGCATGGCCCATGCCGCGCGCGTCTTCCGGCGCGAGGACTGGCTTCACTCGGCGCAACGCGCCACCGGCTTCCTGCGCGGAACGATGTGGCGCGATGGCCGCCTGCTGGCCACGGCACGCCATGGCCGCGCCCATCTCGATGCCTACCTCGACGATTACGCCTTCCTGCTTTCCGCGCTGCTCGAATTGATGCAGGCCGACTTCCGCCGCGACGATCTGGATTTCGCCGTCGAACTCGCCGACGCATTGCTCGATCGCTTCGAGGACAAGGCCGCCGGCGGCTTCTTCTTCACCGCCCATGACCACGAGACCCTGATCCACCGCCCCAAGAGCGGCCACGACAACGCCACGCCGGCCGGCAACGGCATTGCCGCACTGGCCCTGCAACGGCTCGGCCACCTGGTGGGCAATACCCGTTATCTCGACGCCGCGCATGGCACCCTGGCTCTGTTCTGGCCACGGATACAGCAATCTCCCGGCGGCTTCGCCTCCTTGCTGCGGGCCCTCGAGGAAGCCTTGCGGCCGCCCGAAATCGTCATCCTGCGCGGCCCGGCAGCCGAGACGGCGGACTGGCTCGCCCGACTGGGCGCGAATCCGCTGCGCCTGCTGCTGGCGCTGCCCAATGATCTGGGCGGCCTGCCGGCCGCGCTGGACAAGCCGACAAGCGATCGTGTCAACGCCTGGGTCTGTCGCGGCGTTAGTTGCTCTGCCCCGACAGCGAACATAGAAGCGTTGATAAATTGATTTGAAGCATTTTTTGGTAAAGTCGCATCCGGTAGCGTTCGCCGGCCCTAGCCCGGGACATCCATCATCAATCCCTACAAATAAGGAATTCCACATGAAATCGGTTCTGATCTCCGCCTTGATCGCCACCGGCCTGGTTGCCTCGGCGCCCGCCTTCGCCAACAAGGATCTCGCCACCAAGAACGGCTGCATGGCCTGCCACGCCGTGGACAAGAAGCTGGTCGGCCCTTCGTATCAGGACGTCGCCAAGAAGTACAAGGCCGCCGATGCCGACGCGCTGGCCGCCAAGGTCAAGGCTGGCGGCAAGGGCGTCTGGGGCCAGATCCCGATGCCGCCGAACGCCAAGGTGTCGGATGCGGACGTGAAGACGCTGGTCACCTGGATTCTCGGCGGCGCCAAGTAAGCACCGCCGGCAGCATCCCGAAAGCCGTTCCCGCCCCCGGCGGGAACGGCTTTTTTCGTTGACTCGCCCGTATCCGCTTCAACGAGCGCATCGGCCTGCGCTGATTTATCATTCGCGCTTCGCATTCCCAGAACCCAACGGAGCCCCACCATGAACGTGCCCATGAAAGCCCTCTCGCTGTCCGTGATCGCCGCCGTCGCCGTGATGGGCTGCGGCAAGGAAGAGCCGCCCCCACCGCCCCCGGTGCAGGCGCCCCCGCCCCCGCTGGTGGTCAAGATCGGCAGCGTCGCGCCGCTCACCGGCGGCATCGCGCATCTGGGCAAGGACAACGAGAACGGCGCGCGCCTGGCGGTCGATGAAGCCAACGCCGCCAAACCCAGGCTGGGCGGTCGCGATGTCAAGTTCGAACTGGTCTCCGAAGACGACCAGGCCGATCCCAAGGTCGGCAACACCGTGGCCCAGAAGCTGGTCGATGCCAAAGTCGCCGGCGTCGTCGGCCACCTGAATTCCGGCACCACGATACCCGCCTCGTCGATCTACAACGGCGCCAACCTGCCGATGATTTCCGGCTCCGCGACGAACCCGGCGCTGACCGAGCAGGGCTTCAAGGGGGTGTTCCGCGTCGTCGGCCGCGACGACCAGCAGGGCCCGGCCGTGGCCAACTACCTCGCCACCAACAGCAAGCCCAAGACCGTGGCCGTGATCGACGACGCCACCGCCTATGGCGAAGGCCTCGCCAACGAGGTCGAGAAGACCCTCAAGGCGGCCGGCGTCAAGGTGCTGCCGCGCGAGAAAGGTACCGACAAGACGGTCGACTGGAAGGCCGTGCTGACCAAGGTCAAGGGCAAGAAGCCCGATGCCGTGTTCTACGGCGGCATGGACGCCACAGCCGGCCCGCTGCTGAAGCAGGCGCGCGAACTCAAGATGACGTCGGTATTCTCGTTCGGCGACGGCGCCTGCACCGACAAGATGGCCGAGCTGGCCGGAGCGGCCGCCGAGGGCCTGATCTGTTCGCAGGCCGGCATCCCGGTGCAGGCCGCCGGCAAGAAGTTCCTCGACGCCTACAAGGCCAAGTTCAAGATCGATCCCATCCTCTACTCGCCCTTCACCTACGACGCCGCCAACCTGCTGATCGCGGCGATGAAGAAGGCCGACTCGCCCGATCCGGCCAAGTACCTGCCGGCGCTCACCGCCAGCGACCACAACGGCGCCAGCGGCAATATCAAGTTCGACGAGAAGGGCGACCGCAAGGACGCCGAGATGACCATCTTCACGCTCAAGGACGGCAAGATCACGCCGCTGGCCATCATCAAGGGCGGCAAGTCGCTGACGCTGGATGAATACGCCGCGCTGTCGGCGCCGGCCCCCGCCGCCGCCCCGGCCCAGCCCGCCGCGATGGGCGGCATGCAAGGCATGGGCGGAATGTCGGGCATGGCCGGCATGGCACCGGCCGCGCCCCCCGCTGCGGCTCCCGCTGCTCCGGCCGCTGCTCCCGCCGCGCCGAAGCCGGCCGCACCCGCGCCCGCCAAGTAAGCGGATAGCGAAGCAGCAAAACGGGGAAGCCGCTAACGCGCCTTCCCCGTTTCATTTGACATGGACATCCTGCTGCAGCAGATCATCAACGGCCTCACCACCGGCAGCGTGTATGCCGTGGTGGCGCTCGGTTACACCATGGTCTACGGCGTGATCCAGTTGATCAACTTCGCCCATGGCGAAGTGGTGATGATCGGCGCCATGGTGGCCTTCGCCGTCATTGCCGCGCTGGCCGGCAGCGCGCTGCCGCCGGCCGTCATCCTCCTGGCCGGCGTGCTCGCCGCCGTGCCGGCCTGCATGCTGCTTGGCTACGGGCTGGAACGCATCGCCTACCGCCCGCTGCGCCATGCGCCGCGCCTGGCGCCGCTGATCACCGCCATCGGCATGTCCATCATCCTGCAACACCTCGCGCTGCTGATCTGGGGCCGCAATCCGATCGCCTTTCCGCAGTTGATCGACAACCCCAGTTTCGCCATCGGCGGCGCCGCCATCAGCGGCGTGCAGATCACCATCATCCTGTTGTCTATGGTGATGATGGCCGGCCTCTCGTGGTTCGTCTATCGCACGCGCTTCGGCATCGCCATCCGCGCCACCGCCGAAAATGTCCACATCGCCGGCCTGATGGGCGTCAATGCCGACCGCGTGATCGCCGCCACCTTCGTCATCGGCGCGGCGCTGGGCGCCATGGCCGGCGTCATGGTCGGCACCTACTACGGAATTGCCCATTACACGATGGGTTTCATCCTCGGCCTCAAGGCCTTCTCCGCCGCCGTGCTCGGCGGCATCGGCAACATCCCGGGGGCCATGGTCGGCGGCCTGCTGCTGGGCCTGGTCGAGGCGCTGGGTACCGGCTACATCGGCGAATACACCGACCTCTGCCGCTGGCCCGGCGCCGCCGACGGCGGCTGGATGGGCGAGCGCTGTGCCGACGGCGCGCACTTCGTGCTGTTCGGCAGCAACTACCAGGATGTGTTCGCCTTCCTGATGCTGATCCTGGTATTGGTGCTACGACCCTCCGGCCTGCTCGGCGAGCGCGTTTCGGAGCGGGCATGACCGGCGCCTGGAGCACGAAAGAAAAGATCGGCCTGGCCTGCGTCGCGTTGGCGCTGATCGCCCTGCCCTTCGTGCTGGCCATGGCCGGCACGGCCTGGGTACGGATCACCAACTTCGCCGTGCTTTTCATCCTGCTCTCGCTCGGCCTCAACATCGTGGTCGGCTTCGCCGGCCTGCTCGACCTCGGCTACGTGGCCTTCTTCGCCGTCGGCGCCTATGTCTATGCGCTGCTGGCCTCACCGCATTTCGGCCTGCACCTGCCCTTCTGGCTCATCCTGCCGATCGGCGCGGCAGTGGCCGGCCTCGCCGGCGCCGTACTCGGGGCGCCGACTCTTCGCCTGCGTGGCGACTACCTCGCCATCGTCACCCTGGGCTTCGGCGAGATCGTGCGCATTTTCATGAACAACCTCTCGGCGCCGGTGAACATCACCAACGGACCGAAGGGCATCAACCTGATCGACCCCTTTCGCATCGGCGACTTCAGTTTTTCCGCCAACTCCGGCGCACTCAGCGGACCGATCAAGTACTACTACTTTTTGCTGCTGGTGCTGCTCGCCGTCATCGTGATCAATCGGCGACTGCAGGACTCGCGCATCGGCCGCGCCTGGGTCGCAATCCGCGAAGACGAGATCGCCGCCAAGGCCGCCGGCATCAACACGCGCAACATCAAGCTGCTGGCATTCGCCATGGGCGCGTCGTTCGGCGGCATCGCCGGCGGCATGTTCGCCGCGATCCAGGGCTTCGTCAGCCCGGAGAGCTTCATCCTCAACGAATCGATCATGATCCTGGCCATGGTGGTGCTGGGCGGCATGGGCAACATCTGGGGCGTGATCGCCGGCGCCGTGCTGCTCTCCTTCATGCCCGAGCTGCTGCGCTACACGGTGGAGCCGGCGCAGAAGGCGCTGTTCGGCAGGATGCTGGTCGATCCCGAGGTGCTGCGCATGCTGATCTTCGGCCTGGCCCTGGTGCTGACCATGCGCTTCCGCCCGGCCGGCCTGTGGCCGGAGACGCGCCATCGTCGCGAACTCGACGCCGACCGAAAATGACTGACGTACTTCTCGAAGCCCGCAACATCGGCAAGAAGTTCGGCGGCGTGCAGGCGCTGAAGGATGTCTCGCTGACCATCCGCCGCGGCGAGATCTACGGCCTGATCGGACCCAACGGCGCCGGCAAGACCACGCTGTTCAACGTGTTCACCGGCCTTTACCCGCGCGACGGCGGCGAGGTACTGTTCACCGGCCAGCCGCTGGCGCTGGAAAGCCCGCACACCGTGGCCGCCGCCGGCATCGCCCGCACCTTCCAGAACATCCGCCTGTTCGGCAACATGACGGCACGCGAGAACGTCATGGTCGGCCGGCACGTGCGCACCAAAGCCGGCGTCTTCGGCGCCATCCTGCGCAGCCCTGCCGAGCGCGCGGAGGAAGCCGCCATCCGCCGCCGTGCCGACGAGCTGCTGCATTACGTTGGCATCGCCGACCGCGCCGACAACCTGGCGCGCAATCTTTCTTACGGCGACCAGCGCCGGCTCGAAATCGCCCGGGCACTCGCCACCGAGCCGCAACTGCTGGCACTCGACGAACCGGCTGCCGGCATGAACGCAACCGAAACCGTCGGCTTGCGCCAGCTCATCGACGGCCTGCGCAAGGATGGCCTGACGGTGCTGCTGATCGAGCACGACGTCAAGCTGGTGATGGGCCTGTGCGATCGCGTCGCCGTGCTCGAGTATGGCGAGAAGATCGCCGAGGACGTGCCGGAAGCGGTGAAGAACAATCCGAAGGTGATCGAGGCCTACCTTGGCACGAGCGCTCATTGAGGCCCTGAATCTCCAGATTCACTACGGCGGCATAGCAGCCGTCAAGGGCATCTCCTTCGCCGTCGAGGAAGGCGAGATGGTCTGCCTGATCGGCGCCAACGGCGCCGGCAAGACCTCGACGCTGAAGGCGCTGGCGCGGATGATTCCGGCACACGGAGAAATCCACTACGGCGCCGAGCGCATCGATGCCGTCCCCGCGCACGAACTGATACGCAAGGGGGTCGCCCTGGTGCCGGAGGGGCGCGGCATCTTCGCCCGCCTCACCGTGGCCGAGAACCTCGCCATGGGCGCCTACCACCGCAATGACAAGGCCGGCATCGCCGCCGACCTCGAACGCATTCACGCGCTGCTGCCGCGCCTGCGCGAACGTGCGATGCAAGTCGCCGGCACGCTCTCCGGCGGCGAGCAGCAGATGCTGGCCATCGGCCGCGCGCTGATGGGCCGGCCCAAACTCCTGCTGCTCGACGAGCCCTCGATGGGCCTGGCGCCACTGATGGTGGAAAAGGTCTTCGAGGTGATCCGCGCCGTCGCCGCCGAAGGCATGACCATCCTGCTCGTCGAGCAGAACGCCCGGCTCGCGCTGGAGCTGTGCTCGCGCGGCTATGTCATGGAAAGCGGCGCGATCACGGTTGCCGATACCTCGGCGGCGCTGCTCGCCGATCCGCGCGTGCGCGCGGCTTACCTCGGCGAGTAGGTCGCCGTATCCACGGCGCCGACCCGGGAGATACCGCTTCGCATGAATTAGGGCGTCGTGTGCCGCGAAATGCGGTGCCCTACCGATTTCCCGATCTTTCCGAAACCCCACGGAGGGCCAGGCGTTTTGGAAAGTCATACGCGTCAAGATGCTTTTAATGGTACGTTTAATAGTGCTACCATTAGCGCTCGCAAATAATTCGGGAAACCACCATGGCACACCAGATACTGTCGGAAACCGCTGCAAGCATTTCCGAATTGAAACGAAACCCGATGGGAACGGTTGCCGCCGGCGATGGCTCCCCGGTCGCCATTCTCAACCGCAACGAACCGGCGTTTTATTGCGTTCCCGCCAAAGCATTCGAGGCCATGCTCGAACGACTTGAAGACATCGAACTGAATGCCCTGGCCGATGCACGTGCCGGTCAAAAGCGCGTGAAGGTCAGGCTAGATGAGCTATGAGCTCCAATTTATCGAAGAGGCGCTGTCGGAGTGGAAGCGCCTGGACGGCTCCGTCCGCGACCATTTCAAGAAGAAGCTTGCGGAGCGCCTGAATGAACCGCGCATTCCGTCCGCAAAACTGTTCGGCCATCCAGACCGCTACAAGATCAAGCTGCGTGCGATCGGCTACCGGTTGGTATATGAGGTTCAGGACAAACGCCTGGTGGTACTGGTCATCGCCGTTGGCAAACGCGACCGAAACGCGGTCTATCGCGTGGCGAATATGCGTTGAACGTTTGACACATCCCATTCCCTGCATCACCTAACAAACGTCCTGTCGCGAGCGACGAATCCCACAACTGAGCCCGCCGCATCCGGGGATGCCATCCCCCTCTAGGACGGCGGCGACATAAACGTAAACGAATCGGCGAAGAACTCCTCGGCCGGCAATCCGGCGGCGGTGAATTCAGTGCGCGCCGCATCGATCATCGCCGGTGCGCCGCAGGCATAGACCTGGTAGGCAGACAAATCGGGATGGTCTTCGAGCACCGCGCGGTGCACCAGGCCGGTTCGGCCTTCCCAGGCGTCAACCGGCGTGGCGTCGGAAAGCACGGGCAGGTAGCCGATGTGCGCATGGTCGCTTGCCCAGGCTTGCGGCAGCTCGGGTAAATAGAGCCCGGCGCGATCGCGCGCACCCCAATACAACTCCATCGGCCGCGTGATCCCCTGGTGGATCGCATGCTCGACCAGCGACTTGATCGGCGCGAAGCCGGTGCCGCCGGCGACCAGGATCATCGGCTTGGTGGATTCCTCGCGCAGGAAGAAACTGCCGTAGGGGCCCTGGAAGCGCAGGATGTCCTTTTCCTTCATGGCGCCGAAGACATGCCCGGTGAATTCGCCGCCTGGGATATGGCGGATGTGCAACTGCAGGAAGCCATCATCATGCGGCGCGTTGGCGATCGAAAAGGCGCGACGCTTGCCGTCCTTGAGCAAAAACTCGATGTACTGGCCGGCGAGGAACTGCAGGCGCTCATTGACCGGCAACTTCAGGCTCATCACGATCACGTCATCGGCGACGCGTTCGAGCGCCTGCACGCGGCAAGGGAGGATCTTCACCGGAATGTCGCGCGCGGTACCGACCTCGCGCACCTCCAGCACCAGGTCCGAGAGCGGCCTGGCGCAGCAGAACAAGGTCATGCCGGCGGCGCGATCCGCCGTCGGCAGCGCGCTGTCCTGGGCCTGCCCGTGGTCCACCAGGCCTTCGAGCACCTTGCCCTTGCAGGCGCCGCAGGCGCCGTTGCGGCAGCCGTAGGGCAGGGTCAGGCCGGCGTCGAGCGCGGCTTGCAGCACGGTCTCGCTGCCGTCGGTAACGAAGCTGTGCGCGCTGGGCTGGAGCGTGACGCGGTAGGAGGCAACTGAGGAGGCAACTGAGGCCATGCGATAATCGTCCGATGCGTAGATTGCTGATAATCGGCTGCGGCGACGTCATGCGCCGCGCGCTGCCGCGACTCGTGCGCCGCTGGCGGGTCACGGCGCTGGTGCGTCGTCGCGACCCCGCGCTGGCCGCACTCGGCGTCACGCAGATCGAAGGCGACCTTGACCATCCCGAAACCTTGACGCGACTGTCCGGCATTGCCGATGCCGTTATCCACAGCGCGCCACCTCCCGCGGAGGGCAGCGGCGACCCACGTACCGGCCGCCTGCTGGCCCTGCTGCAACGCGGAAAAAGTCTACCACGGCGACTGATCTACATCAGCACCAGTGGCGTGTACGGCGATTGCGGTGGCGCCCGGGTCGACGAAACCCGCGCCGTCGCGGCAAAGTCGGCGCGCGCGGCACGGCGCATCGATGCCGAACGCCGCCTGCGCCGCTTCGGCCGCCGCCTCGGCGGGGTTTGTCGCGTCTCGATCCTGCGCGCACCGGGCATCTATGCCGGCGACCGCCTGCCCCTGGAGCGCCTGCGGCGCGGCCTGCCGCTGATCCGCCACGACGAGGACAGCCACACCAACCACATCCACGCCGAGGACCTCGGCCGCGCCTGCATCGCCGCGCTGTCGCGCGGCGGCGGCAACCGCGTCTACAACATCAACGACGACTCGGCGCTGGCCATGGGCGATTGGTTCGACCTGCTGGCCGACCGCTTTGCCCTGCCGCGCGCGCCGCGCCTGCCGCGCGAGGAGGTGAAGCGCGGCGTACCGGCCATGCAATGGTCATTCATGAGCGAATCGCGCCGGCTCGACAACACGCGGATGAAGCGCGAACTGCGACTGCGACTGCGTTATCCGACCGTCGTCGCCGGCATCGCCGCGGCGCAGGGGGTCCCATGCTCTGGTTGAAAGCCTTTCACATCGTTTTCGTCGTCAGTTGGTTCGCCGGGCTGTTTTACCTGCCGCGCATTTTCGTGAACCTGGCGATGGTGCCGGCCGGCAGCGACGCCGAGCGCGAGCGCCTGCTGCTGATGGCGGGCAAGCTGTTCCGCTTCATGACGCCGCTGGGCGTGATCGCCGTCGGCCTCGGGCTCTGGCTCTGGCTCGGCTATGGCTTCAGCGGCGGCTGGCTGCACGCCAAGACCGCGCTGGTGATTGGCCTCATCGCCTACCACGCCTGGTGCGGCATGCTGCTGGCCGAATTCCGCGAGGGCAGTTCCATCAAGAGCCATGTCTGGTTCCGCTTCTTCAACGAGGTGCCGGTGCTGGCGCTAGCGGTGATCTGCATACTCGCGGTGGTGAAGCCGTTCTGAGGCGGTGATCCGCCAATCCGCTCGCAGATCGCCGTATCGCCAGCGCCGACTCCCGTCATTCCCGCGAATGCCGGAATCCAGAAGCAGTTCAGATTCGCCGGGTCAGGTCACCGTCAGGCGAGCTACTTTCTTACTGCACGACAAGAAAGTAGCCAACGAAACGCGGCGAGTCCTTCCGGCAACAAGCGGGTATTCAGCGGTGGAACAATTGATGAACCTAATGCCCGGTTGCGATCCTGGAGCGGCCGCTCGCATAGCCCTACCATTGCTTTGACTTTGGCGCGTTCTTGCGGGTAGACCCGTGGAAATGCTGAATCAAAAAATCGATGAAGACCCTGACTTTTGCCGCCAGATTGTGCTTTTGAGGATAGATGGCATAGATGTCCGCGGTCGGCAGCTCGAATTCCTCTAGAACAGCTTCGAGTCGTCCGTTCCGAAGAAATCGGGCGGCATCCCATTCCGCCCGCATCAGGATGCCGTGACCATCCAGCGCCCAATTCAAGACAACCTCGCCATCATTGCTGCTCATCGTTCCACGAACTTTGACGGTCTGTGACTGGCGCCCCTTGGAGAATCGCCAAAGGCCATAGGCGGTATTGTCCTGGCGCAGGACCAGGCAATTGTGTTGGGCGAGATCATTGGGCACCTGCGGTCGGCCATGTGCCTTCAGGTAGGTGGGCGCGGCGAAGATGCGCCGCCGGTTGTTGGCGATCTTGCGCGCCACGACCCGGGAGTCGGGCGGTTCGCCAAAGCGGATGCCCACGTCGATGGCTTCCTCCGCGAGGTTCAGCGGCCGATCCGTGAGCAGCAGTTGCACCTCCAGATCGGGGTATTCCCGCGCGAACCTGGAAATCGCCGGCGCGATATAGCTGCGGCCGAAACCCAGCGTGGCATTGACCTTCAGCAAACCCTTGGGTGCAGCTCGCGTGCTGGCGACCGTTTGTTCAAGCTCATCGAGCTCGGCAAGTATGCGCCGTCCCTCGGCAAGATAAACCTCACCTTCGCTGGTCAGTGCGATACGGCGTGTCGTCCTGTTTATCAGCCGCACCCCGAGACGCTGTTCCAACTGACTCAGCCATTTGCTGGCCGCCGACGGTGTGACATCGAAGTCGCGCGCAGTCGCCGACAGGCTCCCATTTTTTACCAGCGTGGAAAAGAAGGCCAGATCCGAGGGTGCGCTCATTAGTGAACCTATGGAAATAATGGTTTTACTGTTCGTTGATTATATCTACATGGGAACACTATAAAGTCCTTCCCACCGAAAGGTCCAGTCCGCTTTCCGGAAAATCACACACGAGGAGTCACCATGAAAAAACTCATCACCCTGGCGATCGCCGCCACCACAATTGGCTTCCAGGGCCTGGCACATGCCCAGGCACCAAGCCCCATCGTCATCAAGTTCAGCCATGTCGTCGCCGCCGATACGGCGAAGGGAAAGGCCATCGAACATTTCAAGAAGCTGGCCGAGGAAAAGACCAAGGGCGCGGTTCGGGTGGATGTGTTCCACAACTCGACGCTCTACAAGGACAAGGAGGAACTGGAGGCCTTGCAGATGGGCGCGGTGCAGATGCTGGCGCCAACCCCGGGCAAATTCGGCCCTCTGGGCGTGAAGGAATTCGAGGCGCTCGACCTGCCCTTCCTGTTCGACAACTTCGAAGAAGAAGTCAAGATCACCAAGGGGCCGATCGGCCAGCAGTTGCTGAAGAAGCTCGAAACCCGCGGCGTGCACGGACTGGCATTCTGGAACAACGGCTTCAAACAACTCACCAGCAACAAGCCGATCCGCAAGGTCGAGGACTTCAAGGGGCAGAAGATTCGCATCGTGTCATCGAAGGTCATCGAATCGCAAATGCGCTCGGTCGGCGCCTTGTCGCAAGTGATGGCATTCGGCGATCTGTACACCGCGCTGCAGACCGGCGTGGTGGATGGCCAGGAAAATCCGACCAACGTGATCTATCCGACCAAACTTTACGAAGTGCAGAAGTACATGACCCTGTCGGATCACAGCTACCACGGCTATGCCGTGGTGACGAATCCCAAGTTCTGGGCCGGATTGCCGCCCAATATCCGCACCGCGCTTGAATCTGCCATGGCGGAAACCACGGAATATTTCCACGCCGCCACGGTGAAGGAAAACCAGGACGGGCTCGATGCGATACGCAAGTCCGGCAAGACCCAGATCCTCGCTCTGACCCCGGAAGAGCGGAAGGGCTGGAAGAAGGCCATGGCCAAGACGCATGAGGAAATGGCTGACCGGATCGGGCGTCCCTTCCTGCAATCGGTCCACAAGGAAACCAACTTCGATCCGACCAAACTCTGAAGCAGTAGCCCATTCCATGGATTGGAAAGAGCAGGCCGTGAATACTCAGCGCATTGCGGTAATTCCCGGTGATGGCATCGGCAAGGAAGTCGTTCCCGAGGGCTTGCGGGTGCTCGATGCGGTCGCGACGCGCTTCGACCTGACCCTCCAGTGGGATGAGATCGACTGGAGCTGCGATTACTACCTCAAGCACGGCAGGATGATGCCCGAGGACTGGAAGCAGCGGATCGGTGGCCACGACGCCATTTTCTTCGGCGCCGTCGGTTGGCCCGAAAAGGTTCCCGATCACATCTCGCTCTGGGGGTCGCTGCTGAAGTTCCGCCGCGAGTTCGACCAGTACGCCAACCTCCGCCCGGCGCGGCTGATGCCCGGCATCCCCTGCCCGCTGGCCGGGCGCCAGGTCGGCGACATCGACTTCTACGTGGTGCGCGAGAACACCGAAGGCGAATATTCCAGCATCGGCGGAATCATGTTCGAGGGCACCCCTCAGGAGACCGTGGTCCAGGAAAGCATCTTCACCCGGCGTGGCACCGAGCGCATCATGAAGTTCGCCTTCGAACTGGCCATGAAACGGGAGAAGAAGCACCTGACCTCGGCCACCAAGTCGAATGGAATCGCGATCTCCATGCCCTGGTGGGACGAGCGTTTCGCCGAGATGGCCAGGGCCTACCCCGAGGTACGCACCGACAAGTTTCACATCGATATCCTCACCGCTCACTTTGTGCGCAATCCGGACTGGTTCGACGTCGTGGTGGCCTCCAACCTGTTCGGCGACATCCTCTCGGACCTCGGCCCGGCCTGCACCGGAACCATCGGTATCGCACCCTCGGCCAACCTCAATCCGGAACGCAATTTCCCTTCGCTGTTCGAGCCGGTGCATGGCTCGGCGCCGGATATTTACGGCAAGGGCATTGCCAATCCCATCGGGCAGATCTGGTGCGGCGCAATGATGCTCGAACACCTTGGCCATGCGGACGCGGCCAATGCCGTGATGCGCGCCATCGAGCTCGTGCTGGCCGAAGGACCGCGCACCCCCGACATGGGCGGCAAGGCAATGACTTCGGATGTCGGCAAGTCAGTCGCTGCAGTAGTGACAACAATCTGACCCCAAGCACTGAATTCACCCAAGGAGAACACTGTGAACAAGGATCAATCCGTACAGGACATGACCGACACGATGGCAAAATTCACGTCCTACATCGGCAAGCGTTTGCCGAACGACGTAAAGGACAAACTGGCGGAACTTCGCACATTCGAGACCAACCCCCTGGCCAAGGCCGTCTATACCTCCATGGCGGAGAACCAGGAGGCGGCCGACAAGCTGGACCGGCCGAGCTGCCAGGACACTGGCGTGATCCAGTATTTCATCAAGGCGGGCGCCAGGTTCCCGCTGCTGGGCGAACTCGAAGAAATCCTGCGCCACGCCACCGAGGGCGCGACACGGATGGGCCCGCTGCGCCACAACGCGGTCGAAACCTTCGAAGAAAAGAACACCGGCACCAATACCGGCACCAATATTCCCTGGCTGGACTGGGAAATCGTGCCGGACGATGATGGTGCGACCATCGATGTCTATATGGCCGGCGGCGGTTGTACCTTGCCTGGAAAGGCGACGGTACTGATGCCCGGCCAGGGTTACGAAGGTGTCACCGACTTCGTCTTTGATGTGATCACCTCACGGGGCATCAATGCCTGCCCGCCGCTGCTGGTCGGAGTCGGTGTTTCCACTTCGGCGGAAACAGCAGCCCGTTTGTCAAAGCGCGCCATTCTGCGTGAAGTCGGTTCCAGCAACGCCAACGAGAATGCGGCAAAGATGGAGAAGTTGCTCGAGGAAGGTCTGAACGAGGTGGGAATAGGTCCCCAGGGCCTGACCGGTGCCAACAGCGTCATGGGCGTGAATATCGAGTCGTCGGCACGACATCCATCGACCATCGGCGTCGCCGTTTCGACCGGCTGCTGGGCGCATCGTCGCGGCAAGATTCGTTTCAATGCCGACCTCTCCTACGAAATCATCTCCCACAAAGGAGCCGTGCTGTGACCAAGAAAATCCTCTCCACGCCAATCAAGGACGAAGATCTGGAGGATCTGAATGTGGGCGACGTGGTGTATCTGACAGGACATCTGGTGACCTGTCGCGACGTCGCCCACCGCCGCCTGATCGAGCTGAAGCAGGAACTGCCGGTCGATGTTCGCGGTGGCGCCATCTTTCATGCCGGCCCCATCGTGCGCAAGAAGGAGGATGGCAAGTTCGAGATGGTGTCGATCGGCCCGACCACCAGCATGCGCATGGAAAAGTTCGAACGCCAGTTCATTGCTGAGACTGGTGTCAAGCTGATTGTCGGCAAAGGCGGGATGGGTCCGGAGACGACAGCGGGCTGCAAGGAAAACAAGGCAGTCCATGCAATCTTCCCGGGCGGTTGCGCGGTATTGGCCGCCACGCTGGTCGAGGAAATCGAGCGCGCCGAGTGGCAAGACCTCGGCATGCCGGAGACCCTGTGGGTCAACCGCGTCCGCGAGTTCGGGCCGCTGATCATTTCCATCGACACCAAGGGAAACAATTTGATCGAGCAGAACAAGGCGATCTTCAACGAAAAAAAAACGTCGGCCATCGACCGCATCAAGAGTCAGGTGCGATTCATCAAGTAAACATGCGGCTTTGAAGCACCCGAGATTGTCGCTAGCATTCAGCAGCGATTGTCAGTGACCGGAGTTTGGTTGATTGTGGAAGTTGAATGTGCAGGTTCCCATTGTCTGTTCAGGGTACAGAACGGAAGTCCCAAGTCATCGACCTCCGGCTTTCTTTCCGCACCGCCGTCGCAATGCGACAGTTTTCCTTCCCTTCTGACCCGCCAAGCGAGGTAGGTACGCCGGTGGACGTCCGGTCGCGTTCGCGGAATGCCGGAAGATGTCCAGGCGATTAGCGGCCAACCCGGCGGGCCTTTCGCAGCGAAGGGTGAGCGTGGGGTTTCGCAAGTCCAATTTATTGGCCTTGTGCCGTGCGAACTGGCGAGCCTCTGGCGAGCCCTCCCGCCCGCCGGCGCGAGCCCCGGCGAATTTTGATTGCTGCTGGACTCCCGCTTTGCCACCCCGCGAAGCGGATTTCAGGGCATGCAGAGCCGCCGGAATGACGGAACATCAAGAGTCGGCGCTGGCGGCACGGCGATCCGCAAGGCCGTTGTTTGCTCTCGCCAGCACGATAGCGTCGATAATGGCGGGATGTGCAACTCCCGGATTTCAGCTTGAACCACTATTTCGCCACCTGTCCGCGCGGCCTTGAAGCGCTGCTCGCCGAGGATCTCGCCGCCGCCGGCGGCAAGGACGTCAAGGTCGTACCCGGCGGCGCCGGTTGCCAGGGAACGCTGGAGACCGCCTGCCGCGTCAACCTCGAATCGCGCATCGCCACGCGCCTGCTCTGGCGGCAAGCGCAGGGGAGTTATCGCACCGAGGCGGATATCTACCGTCTCGCCTATGACCTCGACTGGGCGCGCCTGTTCTCGGTGGACCGCTCGATCCGCGTCTATGTCACGGCGATACGCTCGCCGCTGAAGAGCATCGAGTTCATCACGCTCAAGGTCAAGGACGCGGTCTGCGACCGCTTCCGCGCCGACACCGGGCGACGTCCCAGCGTGAACACCAGGAATCCCGAGGTGCGCATCCACCTCTTCCTCACCGACCAGCAGGCCACGCTCTACCTCGACACCTCGGGCGAACCGCTCTACCTGCGCGGCCACAAGCTGGCCAAGGTCGGCGCGCCGCTCAAGGAAAACCTCGCCGCCGGCATCCTGCGGCTTTCCGGCTGGCAACCCGGCACGCCCCTGCTCGACCCGATGTGCGGCAGCGGCAGCTTCCTGCTCGAAGCGGCGCAGATGGCGCTCGATGACGCGCCGGGGCTGTCGCGCGATAGCGGCGAATTCGGTTTCGAGCAGCTCAAGTCCTTCGATCCGGCGCTCTGGCGCAAGCTGCAACTCGAAGCCGCCGAGCGGCGGCGCGAGGCGACAGCGCTGCCGCTCTACGGCAGCGACATCGACGCAGATGCGGTGGCACGCACGCGGCAGAATCTGGCCGGCGCCGGGCTCGACGGCCTGGTCACCCTGGAGCGATCCGACCTGCTGGCCCGCGCCGCGCCGGCCGATTCCGGCGTCATGGTGGCGAATCCGCCCTATGGCGAACGCCTGGGCAGCGAGGAGGAACTTGCCGCCTTCTACCCGGCGCTGGGCAATGCGCTGAAGCAGCGCTTTGCCGGCTGGAGCTGCTGGTTTCTTTCGGCCGACACGCGCCTGCCCAAGCTGATCCGGCTGCAGACCTCGCGCAAGATACCGCTCTACAACGGCCCGCTGGAATGCCGCCTGTACAACATCGAGATCGTCGCCGGCGGCAATCGGCGATAGATCAAACGATGTCGAGATGCTGGATGCCGGCGTTGCGGTCGGCGGCCTGGGATTCCTTGCTGTTGAGCTTGATCATCAGCCGCACCTCGTTCATCGAGTCAGCGAAGCGCAGCGCGTCTTCGTAGGTGATGCGGCCCTCCTCGAACAGGTTGAACAGCGCCTGGTCGAAGGTCTGCATGCCGAGCTCCTTCGACTTCTTCATGATTTCCTTGATGCCGTGGATCTCGCCCTTGAGGATCAGGTCGGAAATCAGCGGCGAGTTCAGCAGCACCTCGACGGCGGCGGCACGGCCCTTGCCCTCCTTGATCGGGATCAGGCGCTGCGAAATCACGGCGCGCAAGTTGAGCGACAGGTCCATGTAGAGCTGCTGGTGGCGCTCTTCGGGGAAGAAGTTGATGATCCGCGTCATTGCCTGGTTGGAGTTGTTGGCGTGCAGCGTGCCCATCGCCAGGTGGCCGGTTTCGGCAAAGGCGATGGCGTGCTCCATGGTTTCCATGTCGCGGATTTCGCCGATCAGGATCACGTCCGGCGCCTGGCGCAGGGTGTTCTTCAGCGCGATGTGCCAGTTGTCGGTATCGACGCCGACCTCGCGCTGGGTGATCACGCAGTTGATGTGGTCATGCACGTACTCCACCGGATCTTCGATGGTGATGATGTGGCCGTAGGAATTCTTGTTGCGGTAGCCGATCATCGCCGCCAGCGAGGTGGACTTGCCCGAGCCGGTGCCGCCGACGAAGAGCACCAGGCCGCGCTTGGTCATCGACACGTCCTTCAGCACCGCCGGCAGCTTGAGGTCGTCGAAGTCGGGAATGCTGACGTTGATCACCCGCAGCACCATGGCGACGTTGCCGCGCTGGACCAGGGCATTGACGCGGAAGCGCCCGATCGAGGCCGGCGAGATGGCGAAGTTGCATTCCTTGGTCGCCTCGAATTCGGCGGCCTGCTTGTCATTCATGATCGCGCGCGCCAGTTCCTGCGTGTGCTGCGGCGACAGCGGCTGGGTGGTGACCGGCGTCATCTTGCCGTCGATCTTGATCGCCGGCGGGAAACCGGCCGTGATGAACAGGTCCGACCCCTTCTTCTGCATCATCATCGTCAGAAGCTGGTACATGAACTTCAGGCCTTCATCGCGTTCCATGGTGCAATTCTCCGATCGGTTCTTCGTACTTCAGCCGCGCCAGCGGCTCTGACTAGTCGCCTCCCCTGGAGGGGAGGACGGGAGGGGTGGGCGTCTATATTGCGAACAAGGATAAATCCCGGTCGTCAGACCGGGAAATTATCCTTGTTCGCGGCCTTGCTGCGCGCCTCGGCCGGCGAAATGATCTTCTTCTTGACGAGGTCCTGCAGGTTCTGGTCCAGGGTCTGCATGCCGAACTGCTGGCCGGTCTGGATCGCCGAATACATCTGCGCCACCTTGGCCTCGCGGATCAGGTTGCGGATGGCCGGCGTGCCGACCATGATTTCGTGGGCGGCGACGCGGCCGGCGCCGTCCATGGTCTTGCACAAGGTCTGCGAAATCACCGCCTTCAGCGATTCCGAGAGCATGGCGCGGATCATTTCCTTTTCCGCCGCCGGGAACACGTCGATGATCCGGTCGATGGTCTTCGCCGCCGAGGAGGTGTGCAGGGTGCCAAATACAAGGTGGCCGGTTTCGGCGCCGGACATCGCCAGGCGAATGGTTTCCAGGTCGCGCATTTCACCCACCAGGATCACGTCCGGATCCTCGCGCAGCGCCGAGCGCAGGGCGTTGTTGAAGGACAGGGTGTGCGGGCCGACCTCGCGCTGGTTGATCAGGCATTTCTTCGATTCATGGACGAATTCGATCGGGTCCTCGACGGTCAGGATGTGGCCGTATTCGACCTCGTTCTTGTGGTTGACCATCGCGGCCAGCGTCGTCGACTTGCCCGAGCCGGTCGGGCCCGTCACCAGCACCAGGCCGCGCGGCTGGTCGGCAAGCTCCTCGAATATCTTCGGCGCCTTGAGGTCTTCCAGCGAGAGGATCTTCGACGGAATGGTCCGCATCACCGCCGCCGCGCCGCGGTTCTGGACGAAGGCATTGACCCGGAAGCGCGCCAGGTTGGGCACGGCGAAGGAGAAGTCGCATTCGAGGTTTTCCTCGAAGAACTTGCGCTGGCCGTCGTTCATGATGTCATAGATCATGCTATGGACATCCTTGTGTTCCATCGGCGGCAGGTTGATCTTGCGCACGTCGCCATGGACGCGGATCATCGGCGGCATGCCGGCGGAGAGGTGCAGGTCGGAGGCCTTGTTCTTGACGACGAAGGTGAGCAGTTCGGTGATGTCCATGGCGCTTTCCTGTGGGTGGGGTGCGATATACTTTGCAGGCGCTATATGACATCAATCGCCGCCAACTTGCAAGCCGTGCGTGAGCGCATCGCCACCGCCTGCCGTGCCGCCGGTCGGCGGGAAGACTCGGTAAGCCTGCTGGCCGTGTCAAAGACCTGGCCGGCCGCGAATCTGCGCCAGGCCGCCGTCGCCGGACAAGCTGCCTTTGGCGAGAACTACGTCCAGGAAGCCGTAGACAAGATTGCCGCGCTGCGCGGCCTTGGCCTCGAATGGCACTTCATCGGCCCCCTGCAAAGCAACAAGACACGCCCCGTGGCGGAGAACTTCGACTGGGTGCATTCCGTGGACCGCCTGAAGATCGCCGAACGCCTGGCCGCGCAGCGCCCGGCGACCCTGCCTCCGCTCGAACTCTGCCTGCAGGTGAATGTTTCCGGCGAGGCCTCGAAAAGCGGCTGTGCGCCGGCGGATGCCCCGGCACTGGCGGCGGCGATCCTGCGCCTTGGCGGCGTCAGGCTGCGCGGCCTGATGGCGATTCCGGAACCGAGCCCGGACGTCGCGCTACAGCGCCGCCGCTTCGCCACGCTGCGCGCGACGCTCGAACGGATCAACGCCGAATCCGGCGCCGGGCTGGATACCCTGTCGATGGGCATGAGCGACGACCTCGAAGCGGCGATAATGGAAGGCGCGACCATCGTGCGCGTCGGCACGGCAATCTTCGGACAACGGGAATACCAGACTCCATGAAAATCACCTTCATCGGCGGCGGCAACATGGCTGTCGCATTGATCGGCGGCTTGCGCCGCCAGGGCTTCTCCACCGCCGCGATCCAGGTCGTCGAACCGTCCGCCGAGTCGCGCGACAGGCTCGCCGAAAGTTTCGGCGTGCGCTGCGCGGCCGCCGTCGACGCCGCCGCGCTGAACTGCGAGGTGCTGGTGCTGGCGGTCAAGCCGCAACAGATGAAGGATGCCGTCGCGCCCCTGGCCGGCAAGCTCTCCGGGCAACTGGTGGTGAGCATCGCCGCCGGCCTGCGCATGGCCGACATTTCGCGCTGGCTGGGCAACCACAAGGCCGTGGTGCGCACCATGCCCAACACGCCGGCCCTGATCGGCGCCGGCGTCACCGCCTTGTGCGCCGATCCGAGCGTGGATCGCGAAGGCCGCGCCAATGCCGAGAAGGTTCTGCGCGCCGTGGGCAGCACCATCTGGGTCGGTGACGAGGCGCAAATGGATGCCGTCACGGCGGTCTCCGGCAGCGGCCCGGCCTACGTCTTCTACTTCCTCGAAGCCATGGAAGCGGCGGGCGTCAAGCTCGGCTTCGACGCCGCGACGGCGCGCCAGTTGGCCGTCGAGACCTTCGTCGGCGCGGCGCGGCTGGCCGAGCAAAGCAGCGAATCGCTGTCCACCTTGCGCAGCCGCGTCACCTCCAAGGGCGGCACCACCGAAGCGGCGCTCGATGCCTTCAATGCCAATGGCGTCGCCGAGGGCATCGCGCGCGGCATCGCCGCCGCCGATGCGCGCGGCCGCGAACTGGGCGACTTGCTCGGCAAGGACTGAGCGCGAACATGCTGCTCAAGATACTGCTCTTCCTGCTCGACACGATCTGCGGGTTTTTCACGCTGGCGCTGCTGGTGCGTTTCGTCATGCAATGGGTACGCGCACCCTTCCGCAACCCGCTCGGCCAGTTCATCGTCGCCGTCACCGACTGGATGGTACGGCCGGTGCGGCGCCTGATCCCGGGTCTGTTCGGCCTCGACATGGCCAGCCTGTTCCTTGCCTGGCTGTGGCAGGTGGCCTACCACGGCATCGCCCTGGGCCTCAGCGGCGTGCTGGCCGCCGTGTCGCTGGCGCCGACTCTTGTCGTCATGGTGCTGGCCTTGCTGGAACTGTTGAAGATAGCGCTCTACCTGTTGATGGGCGCGGTGCTGATTTCCGCCATCTTTTCCTGGGTCAATCCCTACGCGCCGATGGCGGGCATTTTCAACGCCCTGACCAATCCCCTGCTGCGACCCTTCCGCCGCCTGATCCCGCCGGTGGGCGGCGTCGATCTGTCGCCGCTGGCCTTGCTGCTGCTGTTGCAGGTCGCCCTCTTCATCCTCGCCGGCCTGCATCAGAGCGTATTGCCCGCGATACTGTGAGCTGGCTCCTGGCCGACGGCGACGGCGTCGTTCTGCGCCTGCACATCCAGCCCGGGGCGAAGAAGACCGAAGTTGCCGGATTGCACGGCGAAGCGCTAAAGATACGGCTCGCCGCGCCGCCCGTCGATGGCAAGGCCAATGCCTGCCTGATCGAATTTCTTGCCCGTCGCCTGGGTGTGGCGAAATCGGCGGTTGAACTGATCAGCGGCGACTCGTCGCGCGCCAAGCGCGTGCGGGTTGGCGGCGTCGCCGCCGACACCGCCGCGGCAAAACTCAGTTGAGCGTGCCGTCGAAGGCCAGATGGCCGTCGATCAGGGTGTAGCGGACGCGGCCGGGGAAGGCATAACCCAGGAAGGGCGTGTTCTTGCCCTGGCTCTTCAGCGCCTCGCGGCTCACCATGTAGTCGGCCGCCGGGTCGAAGACGCAGACATCGGCGGGCGCGCCGGGCTTGAGGCAGCCGGCCTCGACGCCCAAAACGCGCGCCGGATCGGAGGTGACCCGCGACAGCGCGGTGAGCAAGGGCAGTTTCATCTCGGCCGCCCACTTCAGGGTCAGGGGCAGCAGCAGTTCCAGCCCGGTGGCGCCGACCTCGGCCTCGTCGAAGGGCGTTTGCTTGCCGTCGTCATCGACCGGGGTATGGTCGGAACACAGCGCGTTGATGGCGCCCTCGGCCAGCGCCTTGCGCAGCGCGTCGCGATCGCCGGTGGAGCGCAGCGGCGGATCGAGTCGCGCATGGGCATTGAAGAAGCCGACATCGTTCTCGCACAGGTGCAGGTGGTGGATCGCCACGTCGCAGGTGACGGCAATGCCGGCCGCGCGCGCGGCGCTGATCATTTCGACGCCCGCCGCCGAGGAGATGCGCGTGACATGAACGCGGGCGCCGGTTTCGCGCGCCAGTTGCAGGATGGTGGCGAGGGCGATGGTTTCCGCCGCGACCGGGATGCCGACCAGGCCGAGCCGTGCCGCCACCTCGCCATCGTGGGCCACGCCCTTGCGCGCCAGGAAGGGATCCTGGGCCTGCAGCCAGACCGGGAAGTCGAAGGTCGCCGCATACATCATGGCGCGCAGCAGCACCTGTGTATCGACGATGGCGCGGTTGGCCTGGCCGAAGGCAACACAGCCGGCTTCGGCGAGTTCCGCCATCTCGGTCAGGGCCTTGCCTTCGAGCTGCGCGGTCAGCGCGCCGACCGGATGCACATGGGCAAACTCGGGAAGGCGCGCGCGGTGGGTCAGCATCTCGACCAGGCCGGGCTCGTCGAGCACCGGATCGGTGTCCGGCGGGCAGGCCAGGCGCGTCACGCCGCCGGCGGCGGCGGCGGCCATTTCGGACTCCAGCGTCGCCTTGTACTCGAAGCCGGGCTCGCGCAGCCGCGCCGAGAGGTCGATCAGGCCGGGGCAGACGATGCAGCCGCTGGCGTCGAGCACGCTGTTGGCCTCGAATCCGGCAGGCGCGCTGCCAATGCCAAGCACGCGGCCGGCGCCGATGAAGACATCAAGCGCCTTGTCGGTCTTGCTCGCGGGGTCGATCAGGCGACCGTTCTTGATGTGGATTTTCATAAACTCAAAACTCGTGAAGAAATCGTAGCGAGCGAGCCGCAGCGGGGTGCGGCCGGAGCGCAGCTACCGGAATGTACGTCCTTGTACATGAGGATAGCGAGCACCGCCCAAGCCCCGATCCGGCACGCGCAGTAGATTTATTCATGAGTTTCCGCCGAGCATGGCCATGACCGCCATCCGCACCGCAATGCCGAAGGTGACCTGGGGCAGGATCACCGCCTGGCCGCCGTCGGCCACCGCCGAATCGATCTCGACGCCGCGGTTCATCGGTCCCGGGTGCATGACAATGGCGTCGGGCTTGGCCAGCGCCAGCTTTTCCGGCGTCAGGCCCCAGGACTTGAAGAATTCCTGGGTCGAGGGCAGCAGCGCGCCCTGCATGCGCTCGTTCTGCAGGCGCAGCATCATCACCACGTCGACGCCGCGCAGGCCTTCGCGCATGTCGTTGAAGACGCGCACGCCGAGGCGCTCGACGCCGGTGGGCAGCAGGGTCTTGGGCGCGATCACGCGGATTTCCGGAACGCCGAGGATGTTGAGGGCGTGGATCTGGCTGCGCGCCACGCGCGAATGCAGCACGTCGCCGACGATCGCCACCGTCAGTTGGGTGAAGTCCTTCTTGTAGTGGCGGATGGTGTACATGTCGAGCAGGCCCTGCGTCGGATGCGCATGGCGGCCGTCGCCGGCATTCACCACGTGGATGTGTTCGCTTCCGGTGGCGGCGAGGTGCTGGGCGATCAGGTAGGGTGCTCCCGAGGAGGCATGGCGCACGACGAACATGTCGGCCTGCATCGCGGCGAGGTTGTCCACCGTGTCGAGCAGGGTCTCGCCCTTGTTTGCCGAGGAAGTACTGATGTTGAGGTTGATGACGTCGGCCGACAAGCGCTTGGCGGCGATCTCGAAGGTGGTGCGGGTGCGCGTCGAGTTCTCGAAGAAGAGGTTGAACACGCTCTTGCCGCGCAGCAGCGGCAGCTTCTTGACCTCGCGTTCGGCGACCTCGGTGAAGGGGGCCGCGGTATCGAGGATGCGCGTCAGCACGTCGCGCGGCAGGCCCTCGATGGTCAGCAGGTGCTTGAGTTCGCCGTGCCGGTTGAGTTGCGGATTGCCGCCCGTGTTCATCACGCTCATTTCTCCATCAGGCGAAAGGACAGCCGGCCGTCGTCGGACCTTTCCAGGGCCAGCATCTGCGCGGCGGGAAGCGTAGTCCGGTGCGGGCACCAGGTCGGCGCCACCGGCAGCTCGCGGCCGCCGCGATCGCTCAACACGGCAAGGTCGATGCGCCCCGGCCGGCCGTAGTCGAACAGCTCGTTCATCGCCGCGCGGATGGTGCGCCCGGTGTAGAGCACGTCGTCGACGATGATGATGTGTGCGCCCTCGACATCGAAGGGTATCTGCGAGCTCTTGCTGCCGGCGTGCAAGCCGCGCTGGTGGTAGTCGTCGCGATGGAAGGAGACATCGACCGAGCCCGTCGGAATCGCGAGCCCGAGCGCCGCATGCAGGCGCTCGGCGACCCAGACGCCGCCGGTGTGGATGCCGACCAGGGCGGTGCGGGCGGCTTCGACATGCGGCCGCATCGCCTCCGCGAGTGCGGTGCAGAGGGCTTCGGCGTCAGGCAGTTGCGGAGTGGGCATGCGCGGCATTCCAGTCTTGGAGAATGATCATGGCGGCTTCGGCATCGACTTGCGCCTTGCGCTGGCGCCAGTCCAGGCCGCGCCCGCGCAGCCCGGCGTCGGCCTCGACCGAGCTGAAGCGCTCGTCCACCAGATCGACGTCAAGGTGGAAGCGGCCGCGCAACTGGTCGGCAAAGCGTTCGCAGCGGGCGGTCATCTCGTGTGGCGTGCCGTCGTCGTTGAGCGGCCGGCCGACCAGAAGGCGCCGCGGCTGCCATTCGGCGATCAGCCCGGCGATGGCGGAAAAGCGGGCATCGTTGGCTTCGGCGGCGATGGTGGTCAGCGGTCGCGCCGACGTGAGTCGGCCGGGGGCCAGTTGCGTGCCGATGGCGACGCCGATGCGCTTGAGACCGAAATCGAAGGCGAGCACCGCTCCCGCAGCCCTAAGCATGACCCGCGACTTCGGAGAGTCTCGCGAAATCCACGCCGAGCAACTGCATGGCCGCCGGCAGGCGTTCCTCGGGCGGCGTGGTGAAAATGATGTTGGCGTCGGCGCCAACCGTGAGCCAGGAGTTGCGCGACAACTCCCACTCCAGTTGGCCGGCGGTCCAGCCGGCATAACCCAGGCTGACCAGCACCTCGGCCGGCTCGCCGGTGCCGGCCATGGCCTGGAGGATGTCGCGCGAGCTGGTCAGGGCGATGCTGTCGCTGATGTTGAGCGAGGACTGCCATTGCCCCGCCGGGCGATGCAGCACAAAACCGCGGTCGGTCTGCACCGGGCCGCCGAAATATACCGGCAGGTCGGCAAAGCGCGCCTCGGCGGACTCGTCCTCGAGCGGAATGCTGACGCGGTCGAAGAGGCCGGCCAGGTTCAGGTCGGTGGGACGATTGACGATGATGCCGATGGCACCGTCCGCGTTGTGTTCGCAGATGAAGGTCAGCGTGCGGGAAAAATTCGGATCGTCCATGGCGGGCATGGCGATCAGGAAGTGGTTGACGAGGCTGACGGTTTCCATGGCTCGTTCGACATTGTAATCTCTCAGTCCGTTCCCGCCTATCGATTTCCCCGCCGATGTCCGTTGCCCTCGTCTGGTTTCGCCGCGACCTGCGCGTGCAGGACCACGCCGCCCTGCACCACGCCCTGAATGCGCACCGCAGGGTGCACTGCGTGTTCGTCTTCGACCGCACCATCCTCGATCCGCTGCCGCGTTGCGACCGGCGCGTCGAGTTCATCCTGCGCGCCGTCGAGGAAGTCGACGCGGCGCTTCGCGCCATGGGTGGCGCCCTGATCGTGCGCCACGGCGATCCGCGCGAAGAAATCCCGCGCCTGGCCGGCGAACTCGGCGCCGCCGCCGTGTATGCCAATCGCGATTACGAACCCTCGGCCATCGCCCGCGATGCCGAGGTGAATCGCCGTCTCGCCGCCGCCGACTGTCAGCTTCTAGACTTCAAGGACCAGGTGGTCTTCGAACGCGACGAGCTGATGACCCAGGGCGGCACGCCCTTCTCGGTGTTCACACCCTACAAGAACGCCTGGCTGCGCCGGCTCACGCCGCGCGACCTGGAGCCGTTTCCGATCGAAGCCATGGCGGCACGCCTCGCGCCGCCGCGTGCCGGCGACCGGCTGCCCGGCCTGGAAGAGCTCGGCTTTGTCGCCACGGACCTCGCCGCGCTCCGCCTGCCAACGGGCATGAGCGGCGCCCAGATGCTGTTCCGCGACTTCGCCGAGCGCATCGACGACTATGCCGCGAAGCGCGACTACCCGGCGCAGAAGGGCTGTTCCTACCTCTCGGCCCACCTGCGCTTCGGCACCGTTTCGATCCGCCAACTTGCCGCCTACGCCCATGCGCAGTCCAGTCGCGGCGCGGCAACCTGGCTCTCGGAACTGATCTGGCGCGACTTTTATCACGCCATTCTCTGGCACCATCCGCGCGTGGTTTCAGGCTGCTTCAAGCCCGAATTCGATGCCCTGCATTGGGACGATGCACCCGAGCTGCTTGCCGCGTGGCAGGCCGGGCGCACCGGCTACCCGCTGGTCGACGCGGCGATGCGCCAGCTCGATCAGGCCGGGTGGATGCACAACCGCCTGCGCATGGTCGCCGCCTCCTTCCTTACGAAAGATCTCGGCATTGACTGGCGCCGCGGCGAGGCCTGGTTTGCCGAAAAGCTGCTCGATTTCGACCTCGCGGCGAACAACGGCGGCTGGCAGTGGGCGGCATCCACCGGCTGCGATGCCCAGCCCTGGTTTCGTATTTTCAACCCGGTAACGCAGTCGGAAAAGTTCGATCCCGAGGGCCGCTTCATCCTGCGCTATGTGCCGGAGCTGCGCGAGGTTCCACCCAAATACCTGCATGCACCGTGGAGAATGAGCGCTGCTGATCAGGCGGCCTGCGGCGTAATCATCGGCCGCGACTACCCGGTGCCGGTGGTTGACCACGCGGTGGCGCGGGAACGCACGCTCGGGCGCTACAAGTCCGTTCGCAGTCAAGGAGGATGATGAACATGAAATCCGCGATACTCGGTGCCGGCGCCGTCGGCTGCTACTACGGCGGCATGCTGGCGCGGGCCGGCCGCGAGGTGGTACTGATCGGCCGCCCCGCGCATGTCGAGGCGATCAATCGCGACGGCCTCGACATGGAAACTCAAACCTTCAGGGAGCACGTCAAGGTCGCCGCACGCACCGACCCCGGCGGCATCGACGGCGCCGACATGGTGCTGTGCTGCGTGAAGTCGACCGATACCGTGCAAGCCGCCGCGGAAATGGCGCCGCACCTCGCGCCCGGCGCAATCGTGCTGAGCCTGCAGAACGGTTACGACAACGCCGAGCGCCTGCAAGCGGCGCTTGGTCGCCCCGTGCATCCCGCCGTGGTCTACGTCGCCACCGAGATGGCCGGGCCCGGCCACCTGCGCCACCACGGCCGCGGCGAACTGGTGATCGGCCCCATTGACGGCGGCACCGAGGTGGTCGCGGAGTTCGCCCTCGCCGGCGTGCCGGTGACGGTCTCCGACAATGTCGCCGGCGCGCTGTGGGCCAAGCTGATCATCAACTGCGCCTACAACGGCCTCTCCGCCATCACCCAGTTGCCCTACGGCCCCATCGCGCGGGGTGAAGGCATCGCCGGCGTGATGGAGGACATCGTTGCCGAATGCCTCGCCGTGGCGCACGCCGACGGCGTCACGGTGCCGGGCGACATCCGCGCCGCCGTGGCCGGCATCGCCATGTCGATGGCGACGCAGAAATCGTCCACGGCCCACGACATCGCGCGCGGCAGGAAAAGCGAGATCGACCACATCAACGGCTATGTGCTGAAACGCGGCGCGGCGCTCGGCATCGCCACGCCGGTGAATCGGACTATCCACGCACTGGTCAGGCTGCTGGAGACCCGGCAGGGCTAGCCGATCAGGGCCACGGCCTTGATCTGCACCCACACCTCGCGCCCCGGAGCGAGGTCGAGGCGTTGCGCCGAGTAGCGTGTCAGGCGCGCGAGCAGCAGGGTTGCGCCGACGCGCAGTTGCACCAGCAATTGCGAGGGATGGGCCTCGGCGGCGTGGGCCACGATCGTGGCCGGCAGCAGGTTGAGGATGCTGACGTCGTCGTGGCGGCTGCTGGCGATCGACACGTCGCGCGCCAGCACGCGTACACGCACGCGGCGACCCAGCGGAGTGCCGTTGTCGCGCACCCGCAGTTCGCCACCATCGAAGGCGACCCGTGCCAGATGCCACTCGGCATCGCGTGCCACCACCGTGGCCTCGAATACTGCGCCGGCGTCCTCGCCCAGCGTGATCGGCAGGTCGACCCGCGCCAGGGTCTCGGCCAGCGGCCCTTGCGCCACGGCGCGGCCGGCGTCCATGACGACGATGTGGTCGGCCAGCCGGGCGACCTCGTCCGGCGCATGGCTGACGTAGATCAGCGGGATGTCGAGTTCCTCGCGCAGGCGTTCCAGCCAGGGCAGGAATTCCTGCTTGCGGGCATGGTCGAGCGCGGCCAGCGGCTCGTCCATCAGCAGCAGGCGCGGCTCCGTGAGGAGCGCCCGGGCGATCGCCACGCGCTGCTGCTCGCCGCCTGACAGACGGGAGGGCAGGCGGTCGAGCAACGGGCCGAGGCCAAGCAGGTCGACGATGGCATCGCGTCGAGAGGAGTCGGCGCTGGCGGTACGGCGAAACGCGCGCTTCGCGCCATAGTCGAGGTTGCGGCGCACGTCGAGGTGGGCGAACAGCCGCGCGTCCTGGAACACGTAACCCAGCGCACGCTGGTGGGTGGGCACGAAGCGCGCGTCGTCCTGCCAGGTCTCGCCATTTACGGCGAGCAAGCCGCTGCCGCGTTCCAGGCCGGCGATGCAGCGCAGCAGCGTGGTCTTGCCGCAGCCCGACCGGCCGAACAGCGCGGTGACGCCGCGGCCCGGCAGGTCGAGGTCAACGTCGAGTGCGAAGTCCGGCCAGGTCAGCGCGAATTGGGCGGAGACGCTCACGCGCGGCGCCCCCGCGAGTTCAGCAGGTAGAGCGCCAGCAGCACGAGGAAGGCGAACACCACCATGCCGCCGGCGAGCCAATGGGCCTGCGCGTAGTCCATCGCCTCGACGTGGTCGTAGATCAGCACCGAGACGACGCGGGTCTGGTCCGGGATGTTGCCGCCTATCATCAGCACCACGCCGAACTCGCCCACCGTATGGGCAAAGCCGAGGACAGTTGCGGTGAGGAAGCCGGGGCGGGCGAGCGGCACAGCGACGCTGAAAAAGGCATCGAGCGGCGCGGCGCGCAAGGTGGCGGCGGCTTCCAGCGGCCCATCGCCGATGGCTTCAAAGGCGTTCTGGATCGGCTGCACCACGAAAGGCATGGAATACAACACCGAGCCCACCACCAGGCCGCCGAAGCTGAACGGCAGCAGGCCGATGCCGGCCCATTCGGTGAAGCGCCCGACCGGGCCGTTGGGCCCGAGCAGCAGCAGCAGGTAGAAGCCGAGCACGGTGGGTGGCAGCACGATGGGCAGGGCCACCACGGCACCAAGCGGACCCTTCCACCACGAGCGGGTGCGCGCCAGCCACCACGCCAGCGGCGTGCCGATCAGCAGCAGCAGCAGCGTCGTGACGGTTGCCAGCTTGGCGGTGAGCCAGAGCGCGGCGAAGTCGGCGGGCGCGAGCATGGGCAGGCCCGTCAGACCTCGTAACCGAAGGACTTGATCACCGCCTTGGCCTTGTCGCCCTTCAGGTATTTCATCCAGGCCTCGGCGGCGGGCTTGCCTTTGCCCTTGTCGATGATGACAGCGTCCTGCCTGATCGGCTGATGCAAGCTCGCCGGAACCACCCAGGCCGAGCCTTCGCCGAGCTTGCCGTTCTTCATGAGCTGCGACAGCGCGACAAAGCCGAGTTCGGCGTTGCCGGTGGCGACGAACTGGTGCGCCTGGGCGATGTTATCGGCCTGGACGAACCGGGCTTGGACGGCATCGAGCAGCCTCCGCGCGGTCAGGGTTTCGATCGCCGCCGCACCGTAGGGCGCCAGCCTGGGATTGGCGATGGCGATGTGCTTGAACTCGCCCTTTTTCAGCACCTCACCCTTGTCATCGACAAGGCCGGGCCGGGCCGACCAGAGCACGAGGCGGCCTGTGGCGTAGGTGAAGCGCGTTCCGGCAAGTGCGCCCCCCTCGGCTTCGAGCCTGGCCGGCGTCGTATCGTCGCCGGCGAGCATGACATCGAAGGGTGCCCCGTTCCTGATCTGCGCATAAAGCTTGCCGGTGCCACCGAAGGAGAGCGTGGCCTTGTGGCCGGTGTCCCTTTCGAAGTGCTGCGCGATCTGCTTCGCCGGCGCCATGAAATTGGCGGCGACGGCGACCTGGACGTCACCGGCCTGGGCGGTGGCGGACATGGCCAGCCCCAGCACAAGCGCGTTTCGTTTCATCGCCGATCCCGTTCAGGCGTTGACGGCGAGGATGATGTGGGAGGCCTTGATCAGGGCGCAGGCGCGCACGCCTTCCTTGAGGCCGAGGCTTTCGATGCTGTCGTTGGTGATGATCGCGGTGACCGACTTGCCGCCGGGCAGGTCGATGATCACCTCGCCGTTCACCGCGCCGGCCACGCAGCGCGAGACCACGCCGCAGAGGCGGTTGCGCGCGCTGGTCTTCATGCCCTCGTCGGTGGTGACGATCACCCAGGGCGCCTTGATCAGGGCATGGGCCTCGACACCTGGAGCCAGCCCCAGGTTGTCGAGGCTGGTATTGGTGATGATCGCGGCAAGGCTATCGCCGCCGCCGATGTCGAGCACCACTTCACTGTTCACTGCGCCACGGGTGACCTTGGCGACCGTGCCAAGGAACTGGTTGCGCGCGCTGGTTTTCATGTTCCATCTCCGCATGAGCTGAAAATAGCGATAAAAGCGGTCGAAGCGCCCGCGGCCACCGCTCATCGCGGCGACCAGGCCCTGAAAGTCGGTGTCCAGGTCGCGCAGCAGCGACAGGACCTGCTCTCCGTGCGGCGTCAGACGCGTGCCGCCGCCGCCGCTGCCGCCGACGCTGCGCTCGACCAGCGGTGCCGCCGACATGTTGTTGAGGGCCTCGATCGCCTCCCAGGCGCCCTTGTAGGAAATCCCCACCGCCTTTGCCGCTGCCGTGATCGAGCCGAGCTCCGCCACCTTTTCCAGCAAGGCGACGCGATCAAGCTTGCGCCGGCCGGCCATCGACGGGCCGCCCACGACGGACTCGACTCTCTTCATCGTTATCACCTTTACTACATAACGAGTGAGATGTTACGCTGCGAACCAGGACAAGGCAATCTGCATGGCGATGGTTTTGTGCCCCGGCAACCCGCTGCCCCGGCGTTTGGATATCCCGCGCATGACAGACGCCCATCGGCAAGGCTAGAATCCGCCCGATCCAACCCCCTCGGAAAAGGAAAAATCCATGGACATGAAATTCATGCAGGGCAAGGCCGGACAGTTCATCGCCTTGGCTCTGGTTTTACTGGTGCTGGTTTTCGCGGCGCTGTCTGCCATGTTCGCGGCCAAGAGTGGCGAACTCGAAGGCGCCCTGTCGGAAGCCCAGGCCAACGCCAGCAAGGCACAGCAGGACGCGCAAGCCCAGCGCAAGAAGGGCGATGACGCGCTCAAGGCGGCCAATGCAAAGATCGCCACACTGGAGCAGGAACGCGCGGAGGCCGAGAAGCTGAAAGCCCTGCTCGCCAGCGTCGAACCGCAATTGGCGCCGGTCCTGGACGCCGCCAGCCGGGCCAAGACCGGCAAACCCGATGCCCGTGCCGCGGGCCTGGTCGGCCTTGGCCTGATTGCCCAGGTCGCCCACGGCGCCAAGCATGAGGCCGCCCTGGCCAACCTGGATCGCGCCCTGGCGATCGACGGCGCGAACTGTGCCGCCGGCCTGGCGATCAACCTAGGCGGCGCCAAGAAGGTCGACCTTGCTCCCGAATGCGCCGCCCTGCTGCCCGCTGCACCTGCCGCAGCCAGCCCCGCCCCGGCGGCACCGGCCGCCAAGGATGCCAAGCCGGCGGCGGATGCCAAACCTGCCGTCGAGGCCAAGCCGGCAGAAGCAAAACCCGCAGCGATGCCGGCAGCGACAGCGCCAACCGCCGCCAAGAACTGATACCCCGTCGCGGACAAATTCCCTGGCAGGCGAAAGCGGCCGACTCGGCACGGCTGCTCCCGCCATGGCCGCGCCGGAGCCTGGCGCACGCAGAAGCGCCTGGGCTGAAATCGGACATGGGGATTTGGATGTGGCGCGCTCGGCGGGGATCGAACCCACAACCCCTGGCTTCGGAGGCCAGTACTCTATCCATTGAGCTACGAGCGCGCGGAGGGGGCGAAGCATAGCGCTTTCAGCCCCGCCCGTCCATGCGGGACGGGTGAATCCGCTATAATCGCGCGCTTTCCACGACCCATCCAGGAAGACGCCCATGGCCCCTTCGAAACTTCGTGCGTTTGCCATTGCGGGCGCGGTTATCGTTTCCGCCAGCCCCCTTTCCCTGGCCGCCCCGAAGGGCGACGCCGAAGGCGTGGCCAAGCGCATCGCACCGGTGGCTCGCGTCGAACTGGCGCCGGCGAGCGCCGCGACCGCCGCTGGCAACCGCGGCGGCGAAGAAATCTACAAGTCGATCTGCGGCGCCTGCCACGATTCGGGCGCCGCCAACGCACCCAAGCTCGGCGACAAGGCGGCTTGGGCGCCGCGCCTCAAGCTCGGCCTCGACGGTCTGGTGAAGTCTGCCATCACCGGCAAGAACGCGATGCCGCCCAAGGGCGGCTCGGACGCCAACGAAATCGAGATGGCCCGTGTCGTGGCGTTCATGGCCAACAAGTCAGGCGCCACCTTCAAGGAACCGGCTGCCAAGTAAGGCGCTGCCGGACCTCACGAAGGGGCCTGCGGGCCCCTTCGTCATTTCAGGTCTTCCCCGCCAGCATCGCGCGCAAGGCACCGGCCCTGGCGCGCGCGGCCTCCGGTTCGGGCACGGTATTGCGCCGCGCCGACGCCGCCGCCACTTCGGCGCCCATTTCGGCGATGAAACGCGAAGGCTCGCGGGCCATCAGCTCGCGGCCCTGTTTGCGCTTGTCGCAATGGCTGACGGTCAGGCTGGCCTGGGCGCGGGTGATGCCGACATACATCAGGCGCCGCTCTTCTTCCAGCTTGCCCGGTTCCAGCGAGTCGCGATGCGGCAGCAGGCCCTCCTCGACGCCGACCAGGAAGACATGGCGGAACTCCAGGCCCTTGGCCGCATGCAGGGTGGCGAGCTGCACGGCATCGGCCGCGCCTTCTTCCTTGTCCAGCATCGACAGCAGCGCGACCGACTGCGCGAGCTCAAGCAGGTTCTTGTTCTCCTCGCTGCCCTTTTTGTCCAGCCAGTCGACGAGGTCGCTGACGTTGGCCCAGCGGCCCTCTGCCTCGCGCGGTTCCAGCGACTCGAACAGCCAGCTCTCGTAGCCGATGGCGCGCACGATGTCGTTGAGCACCTTGCCGGCCGGCTCCTGCGCGGCGCGGGCTTCCATGCGCTTGATGAAGTCGCCGAACTCGCGCAGCGATGTGCGCTGCTTGACGTTGAGCTCGGCATCCAGGCCCGGCGCGTAGATCGCGGCGAACAGGCTCTGATGGCGGCGGCCGGCGGCGCGGCCCAGCGCTTCCAGGGTGGTGCCGCCGATGCCGCGCTTAGGGCTAGTGACGGCGCGGATGAAGGCCGGATCGTCGTCCTGGTTGGAAAGCAGCCGCAGGTAGGAGGTGATGTCCTTGACCTCGGCGCGGTCGAAGAAGGACTGGCCGCCGGATATGACGTAGGGAATCTTCTGCGCGCGCAACTGCTGCTCGAAGGCGCGCGCCTGGTGGTTGCCGCGATAGAGGATGGCGTAGTCGGAAAACTTGGTGCGCCGCTCGAAGCGGTGCGCGGAGAGGCGTGAGACCACCCACTCGGCTTCGTGCTCGCCGTCGCGGCAGGACTGTACGTGGATCGCGTCGCCCTGGCCGTGCTCGGACCAGAGCTGCTTGTCGAAGAGCTTGGGGTTGTTGGCGATCAGCGCGTTGGCCGCCGTGAGGATGCGCGCCGTGGAGCGGTAGTTCTGTTCCAGCTTGACCACTTTCAGGCTCGGGTAGTCGTCGCGCAACAGGCGCAGGTTCTCGCTGTCGGCGCCGCGCCAGGCGTAGATCGACTGGTCGTCGTCGCCCACCGCGGTGAAGGAATCGCGGCCCCGGGTGAGCAGGCGCAGCAGGCGGTACTGGCCGCGGTTGGTGTCCTGATACTCGTCGACCAGCACGTGCCAGAGGCGGCTGCGCCAGCGCTCGGCCACCTCGTCGTGCTCGCCGAAAAGCTTCACCGGCAGGCGGATCAGGTCGTCGAAATCCACGGCCTGGTAGGCGCGCAGGGTCCGCTCGTAATTGGCATACAGCGTCGCCGCCGCGGACTCGATGTCGTCGGCCGCAGCGGCTAGCGCGGCCTCGGGTTCGACCAACTGGTTCTTCCACAGCGAGACCCTCGATTGCAGCGCGCGCAGGCGCAGCTTGTCGACATTGCCGGCGAGCTCCTGGTAGAGCGCCGCGGTGTCGGCCGCGTCGAGGATCGAGAAGCCGGGCTTGAGGCCCAGCTTGCCTGCCTCCTGGCGCAGGATGCGCACGCCGAGCGCGTGGAAGGTGCTGACGATGAGGCCCTCGGCACGGCCGCCGATCAGTTTGCCGACGCGCTCCTTCATCTCCTTCGCCGCCTTGTTGGTGAAGGTGATGGCGGCGATCTGGCTCGGCTTGACGCCGTAGTCCTCGACCAGCCAGGCGATCTTCTGGGTGATCACGCGCGTCTTGCCCGAGCCGGCGCCGGCCAGCACCAGCAGCGGGCTGTCGAGATGGCGCACGGCTTCGAGTTGCGCCGGATTGAGCTTGAACATGGGCGGGATCGGCGTATCGCCAGCGCCGACTCTTGGGATCGGCGGCGACGGACGCGTGATTATTTCAGCGCGCCAAACACCTTCTGCGCCAATTTGCCGGCCGCGCCGGCGGGGTCCTGGCGAATGGCCTTTTCTTCCTCTGCGATCATCAGGTAGAGGCCGTCCAGCGTCTTCTGCGTGACGTAGTTTTCGAGTTGCGCGTCCTGCTCGCGCACCAGGCCGAGCTTGGCGGCCTTGCCGGCGAGCTGGTCGTATTTCTCGGCCAGCTTGACCCTGGCCATGGCCTGCTTGACCACCGGCTTGAACTTTTCGGTCAGCGGGCCGGAGGTGGTGCGGCGGAAGTATTGTGTCGCCGAGTCCTCCCCGCCCTGCAGTATCCCCTTCGCATCCTGCACCGACATCTGCTTGATGGAGTTCACCAGCAGGGCCTTGGCCTGGGGCACCGCCGCCTCGGCGGCGCGGTTCATGGCATTCACCAGTTCATCGGCCTGCTTGCCCATGCCGAAACCGCGCATCACGCCCTCGATTTTCTGCACGCTTTCGGGCAGCGGAATTTTCACCTTCGGGTTGCCGAGGAAGCCGTCGGTCTTGCCGAGCAGGTCGACGGCCTTGCCAGCGCCCTGGGTCAGCGCTTCCTTGAGGCCACCGCCGGCGTCCTTGCCGGAAATGTCGGCCAGGCTCAGGGCATGGGCGGAAGTGGCCAGCAGCAGGCCGGCAAGCAGGGCTAAATAGGGACGCATGTTCGGACTCTCCTTGAAAAGCAACGGCCGCCGCCCGAATGGACGGCGGCCGATGAACGTGAAGCTTACTTCGGCCGCAGTTCGCGACGCAGGATCTTGCCCACCGGCGTCTTCGGCAGGTCGGCGCGGAACTCGACGTACTTGGGCCGCTTGTAGCCGGTGAGGTTCTCCTTGAGGAAATCCATCACCTGCGCCTCGGTGAGGCTGGGATCCTTCTTGACGATGAAGATTTTCGGCACCTCGCCCGAATGCTCGTCGGGCACACCGATCACCGCGGCCTCCATGACGCCGGGGCACTTCATCGCCACTTCCTCGAGCTCGCTCGGATAGACGTTGAAGCCCGAGACCAGCACCATGTCCTTCTTGCGGTCGACGATGCGCGTGTAGCCGTTCTCGTCCATGATGCCGACATCGCCCGACTTGAAGTAGCCGTCGGCGCTCATTACCTTCGCCGTTTCGTCCGGGCGCTGCCAGTAGCCGGCCATCACCTGCGGGCCGCGGATGCAGATCTCGCCCGACTCGCCCAGCGGTACGTCCTTGCCGTCATCGTCGCGGATGGCAATTTCGGTCGACGGCATCGGCAGGCCGATGGTGCCGGTGAAGCCCTTGAGGGTGGCCAGGTTGCAGGTCGCCACCGGCGAGGTCTCGGACAGGCCATAGCCCTCGACGATGGCGCTGCCGGTGATCGCGGTCCATTTTTCCGCCACCGCCTGCTGCGTCGCCATGCCGCCGCCGAGGCTGATCTTCAGGGTCGAGAAGTCCAGCTTGGCGAATTCCGGATTGTTGGCCAGCGCGTTGAACAGGGTATTGAGGCAGGGAAACACATTGAACTTGAAAGTCGACAGATCCTTGACGAAGCCCGGTATGTCGCGTGGATTCGGAATCAGCAGGTTGCAGGCGCCGATGCGCGTGCCGATCATGTTGCAAACCGTGAGCGCGAAGATGTGGTACAGCGGCAGTGCACAGACGAAGTTCGCCTGTTCGTTCGAGCTGCGGGTATTGATCGCCGGCTGCAGCCATTCCTCGACCTGCAACATATTGGCGACAATGTTGCGATTGAGCAGCGTGGCGCCCTTCGATACACCCGTGGTGCCACCCGTGTATTGCAGGAAGGCGACATCCTCGCGCGTGCGCGGCACGGCTTTCAGCGTCATGGCCGAGCCTTGCGCCACCACGTCGTTGAAGCGGAAGGAACCCGGCAGCGAAAACTCGGGCACCATCTTCTTGACCTTGCGCACCACGAAATTCACCAGCATGCCCTTGAGGCCGCCGAGCAGGTCGCCCATCGCCGCAACCACGACATGCTTGACGGGGGTATTGGCGATGACCTTGTCCAGCGTGGTGGCGAAGTTCTCGATGATGATGATGGCTTCGGCGCCGCTGTCCTTGAGCTGGTGCTCCAGTTCGCGCGGCGTGTACAGCGGATTGACGTTCACCACCACGTAGCCGGCACGCAGGATCGCGGCGACCGCGACCGGATACTGCATGATGTTGGGCATCATGATCGCGACGCGCCCGCCCGGGGCGATGCCGCGAGATTGCAGCCAGGCGCCCAGGCCGCGCGAGGCGGAGTCGATCTGGGCGTAGGTTATCGACTTGCCCATGCAGATGAAGGCGGCGCGCGAGGCGTATTTCTTCATCGCCTCTTCGAGCATCTGGGCCACGGTCTCGTACTGGGTGGGATCGATCTCGGCCGGGACGCCGGCGGGATAATTCTTGATCCAGGGCTTTGCCATTTCGGTCTCCTCCGTTTTGTAGCCGGGCATTATTGCATTTGCCTTGACCGGCGTCAGCCATGGCTTGCAACGGCCGGCGCCATCCGCCGGCAATTCTCCGGCGGACGTACGAATCCGACGGTGGACGACTTCAGCGCGCGAGTACCGAACCGGTCACGCCGGCGCCGCCGGCCTTGAGGTCGTAGGACGAGATCACGCCCTGTATCGAGGTGCTGCCGATCGCCGAGCCGTGGGCGCTGCCCTGCCCCGTGGTCACCACGCAGCCCGTGCATCCGACGCTAAGCGGCGCACCCGAGCCCTTCAGGAAATTGCCAAGGCTGACCGGCCCGCCGGACAAGGAGGCAGTCCAACTGCGCGCATTGGCATCCGAAACCGAAAGGGTATAGGCCGTCACCGACGGTGTCGAGGATACATTGTTGAGCGTGATGGAAAGGCCGACGGTTCCGCCGACCGCGCCGTTCTCGGCGATCGGCTTGGTGTATTCGTTGTTGGCAACCGCGGCGGTGAATGTCATCGGACCACCCGCGGTCAGCGCGGAAACGGCCACCGCCTGCGGCGTCGAGTTTGGCGCGCCCATGAAATGGAAGAAACTCGGCGTGCGCGTACCCTGGCCGTCGCTGATCTGGCCGCCGCCGTAGATGCCCCAACGCACCGGTATGCCGCCCAGGTCCTTGCTGCCCTGATGCACCAGCGCAGACCCGGCACTGGCATAGGAAAAGCCGCCGCCGCCGGCACTGAGCATATTCCCCGCCGCGTTCAGCACGACGCCGAACTCATTGCCGACCACCCCGGCGCCACTGCCAACCGAGTTGCCCGAAAGATCGCCGCCGGTGATGGCGAAACCATTTGGCGCGGCAACAAATCCGACGGGGGGATTGCTCAGGTCCAGCGTTCCCTTGATCACCGGCGGCAGGGGTGGCGAAACGGCACCGGGCAAGGGCAGGCTGCCCGGTGCCTGCATTCCGCCGGGGATCGGAGTTTGCATGCCGCCGGGGATCGGTGTTTGCATGCCGCCGGGCGGCATCACGCCGCCGGGAGTTGCGCCGCCACCCACGGCGGGACCGGAGGTGCCGCCCTGCGGTGCCGTCGAACCGGCCGCTTGCGCCGCGCCACCGACGGCGCCTTGCGCGCCGGATTGAACGCCAGGCTGCGCCTTGCGCTCCTGCTGTTGCCGGTCCGCGCCCTCCTTCTGACCTTGCCCGCGTTGTTCGCCCTGCGTCGCGGCGCGCTTGTCGCCGGGGGTTCCGACGGATGGCGTCGCACGCATGAACGCGGGGATCTGCGGCAGCCGCACCGGTGCGATGCTGGGCGTCGGCGGCGCAAAGCCCGCCTGATTGGGCCCGATTTCGATGCGTCCGCTGGCATTTTCAATAAAGGTCTGCCCGGAGTTAACCTTGTTGTAGGTTCCGGGTGGGCCGATCGGCGTCTCGCCTTTTTCCGGCGGCGGAATATACAAGGGCTCGTGGTCGGTTCCCCGTATGCCGATTGTCGCGGTCGGAGTCTTGATCCGATAGGAAGCCGGCTTGGCACGACCGATCAGGCCCGAGATCGTTCTGAACCCGCCGCGCAGGAGGCCCATCAGGCTTTCGTCCCCACCGTCCGGCTTGCCCGAGTAGCGATAGGTTTCGAACCGCAGCCGCGTATCCGGACGCACCGCCACGATCGCCTCGTCGGACATCACCAGTTGTGCCTGCCCCGTCGGGCCGGTGACAACGGTTTCACCCTCGGCGATCGTGTCGCCCTTTTTCAAGGGTCTCGGCGCGCCCTCGGCCGACTCGACCGTGACCGCGCCGGCCACGAACTGGACGCGACCCGCCGTTGCAGCGGCGGCAGGATTCGCGGCAAACAGCAGTGCGGCTGTCGCCAGCCCAAGCAGTAGGTTCATACGATCCTCCGGAGTTCAGCGGAAATCGCGACGCAGACTCAAAGACACATCGTAACGCATGGTGTCATAGATCGGCAGGTTCGAGTCGTTGCGCGTCACCGAGACCTGCGGCCGAACCGACCAGAGCGGCGCGAATCGCCAACTGGCGCCCAGGCCAAGATCGTATTGCGCCTCGCGCCGCCGGACCAGGAACAGGCTGTTGTAGCGGCTGTACAGGCCGACCTGGGCCGCCGCGCTGGCAAACACATCAACGGCTTCGTGAGCCGCCAGCGACGCCCCCACGCGCATCCCGCCGAGGCTGCGGTTGCCATCGGTGCGCTCGCGCTCCTGACGTTCCTCGCCGGCGAAGGCCCCCACGAACACCGTCACCGGACGGGCACGCTGGATGACATGCGACAGGCCGGCGCCAAGCATGACGACATTGACGTCGTTGCCGCGCTGGTCCGCGGTGACATAGCGGATCTCGTTGTACTGCGCCGACACCGAGCCGGAAGTATGCGCGTCGAAACCATGGCGCCATTCGCCCAGCGCCGTTGCCACGTGACGATACCGGTCGCTTTGGAGCCGGTAGTCGTTGTAGCCGGCGCCGAGCCGATACAGATTCTTCCCATCCGCGAACGATATGCCGGCGCGTGCATCGATGCTGCCGATGTCATAGGCGTTCTGCTTCAGGTAGTCGCGCAGTTGCAGGTCGCCACCGGCATAGAGGGCGGTGCTGTCGTCAATCAGGTACTGCGCCTCGCCACCCGCCGTCGCCGCGCTGTATTCATCGCGACGGGCCAGGCTGGCGCTGCCAAGGGTGTAACTGCCGCCAAACGCCGGGATGGCCACCGACGACGCGCTGGTGGCCTGGTTGAGGTTGGTATCGACCCCAGTCGCCAGCTCGACGTATCCCGTCAGGCGCAAGCGCTTTGGGTCGCGCCGGGCGGCTATTGCCTTTTCGTAGTTGGCAATGGTGGCCAGCGCATCAGGCGGAGGGTTTCGCGAACGCGCCACCGCGAACGACTGCTCCGCGCGTTCAAGATCCCCCAGCGCGTAATAGGCGCGGCCCATGTCGAGATGCGCCGCCGCGTAGTCCGGAGCCACGGCCAGAACCCGTTCGAACGCCAAAGTCGCAATTGCCGGACGTCCCGAAGCAAGCGCCGCAAGCCCGAAGACATAGTCGAATTCGGGCTCGCCGGAGCGCGCGAATTCGGCGCCGGAGAGCCTGTCGAACGCCTCGCCTGCGCGCCCATCGACCAGGAGTGCACGCGCGGCATTCAATTCCGTATCCGCGCGGGCCAGCGGGCTTGCCAGCGCGCAGACCAGAACCAAAAGCAATGAACGGATGTTTATCATTAACAATCAGTTTGTTATTAGATAGTGTTAAAGTTATTTCAGATTTCAGGGCCAGTCAATGCCGCCATCCACCGGCGCGCCTATCGCGGCCTCGACTGTGGCAAATTGACAACTCGTCGGTATCGTCGGCTGCTACCGCAAGGCGCGGATCGATCGCCTTCGCCGGCGATGCTTGGCTGGCACCCCGGCGTGACGCATTCTGGCCGCACCCTGACCACGGAGAACGCCATGAAATCCCTGCCACATTACCTGCCGACCGCCGTGACGCTGCTGCTCGCTGCCGCCGCCCTGTTCCACGGCCCCATCCATCAGCCCGACGGCTACCACGACTTCGCCGACCAGTCGCTGGTCTGGGGCGTGCCGCATTTCTGCGACGTGACGTCCAACCTCGGCTTTGCGCTGGCCGCATTCTGGGGCTGGCTGCGGATGGCGCCTGCCGCCGACCACGATGACTTGCGCCACGGCTGGGCCGGCTACCGCCTGTTCCTGGGCGGGCTCTTCCTCACCGCGCTGGGCTCGACCTGGTATCACCTCGCCCCGGACAACGCGCGCCTGGTCTGGGACAGGCTGCCGATCGCCCTGGCCTGCGCCGGCCTGCTGGCCGGCGTGCTTGGCGACGTGCGCCGCCGCGACAGCGGCGGCATGGCCGGCCTGCTGGCGCTGGCGGCGGTCGCCAGCGTCGCCTGGTGGAATTTCACCGACCTCGCCGGCGCCGGCGACCTGCGCCCCTACCTGCTGCTGCAGGGCCTGCCCATCCTGCTGATCCCGCTCTGGCAGTGGATCTACCAGGCGCCCACCGCTGATCGCCTGGCCTTCGGCGGCGCCCTGGCGATCTACATCGTCGCCAAGCTGACGGAGGCCAATGACCATGCCATCGCCGCCGTGCTCGGCCCGCTCACCGGCCACACCCTGAAGCACCTGCTGGCGACGGGCGCGGCGGCACTCATCGTCGGCCGCCTGGTTTTCCGGCTGCGGACGCCGCAGCCGGCTTCCGCCGCTGCATGTCCGCCAGCGCCGCCATCAGCCATGAGCGCATGCCGATGACGATGGTGTAGGGCCGGCGCTGGTCGGGCGGCAGCTTCTGGTCGGCCAGGTGCTGGTTGGAAAAGTCCTGGCCGACGCGCATCAGGCGTTCGCGAAAGGAATTGGCCAGCCCCCGGCCGATTTCGCCGTGCACCACCATCAGCATTTCCGACTCGCCGTCGAAGCCGCCGGCAAAGTAGTCGTCCAGCACCTCCTTGCGGAAGAATTCCATCACCGGGCCCTGCGGCAACCAGCGAAAGCCCTTGGCCACCTTGAGCCGGTAACGGTTGCCGGGGCGCAAGTCGATGATGCCGATGCGGTCGAGCTGGGTCAGGGCCTTGACCAGTTTCGCCTCGGTGAGGTCGTAGGTCGCAAGGATCTCCTCGGCCGGCACCTGGCTGATGACGCAGATCGCCACCACCAGCAGCGTGCGGTCGGCGACCACCGCCTTCTCCTGCGCCAGGGTCAGCTCCAGCATCAGGGGCTGGGTATCGGCAACGCGGCGCGCCAGGTCGGCGAAATCGAGGTTGATGATGCGGCAGATGTCGTCGATGCGCGACACCGGCATGTCGCCGCCCTTGCCGAACATGCGCTTGACGCTGGATTCGGCCATGCCCAGGCGTTCGGCGACCATGGCATAGGTGACGCCGGCGGCCTTGAGTTCGTTCTTGAGCAGCGAGATCAGATCGGCGGTGGTGCTCATGACAGTGGCGATTCCCGGAAAAGTATCGCCCTACGATACCACGAGTGGCACCAATGGCAACAACGTCCCTCCTGCTTGTACCCGCGCTGCCGCGCGCCGATGATGCGCCCGTCTTCACCCACAACCACACGGAGCACATCATGGAAAACAACGCACGCATCGTCCAACGCGACACCGGCGCCTGGCGCCTGCAGGTCTGGACCTCCTTCGGCATCGCCCTGTTGGTCTGCGGCACGGGCCTGGCCTGGCTGCCCGGCGGCGACCTCGATCGCGCCTTCATGGTCATGGGTTACTTCTTCTGCCTCTCCTCGGCCTTCGTGCTTTCCAAGTACGTGCGCGACAACGCCGCCGCGCCCTCGGACACGCCGATGTGGTCGCTGGTGGTCTGGGGCGGCTTCGGCCTGGCCATGGCACTGACCGCCTGGGGCCTGTGGCGCATGGAGGTCAACCCGACCTGGAAGGCCTACCTGATGGTCAGTTGGCTCTACCTGATCTCCTCGGCATTCACCCTGGCCAAGACCCTGCGCGACGCCTACGAGGCCGACCGCCTGGAACGCGCGCTGCGCCCAGAGTCCGCACCGACCGTTGCCGTCAAAGCCGATGTGCCCGCCGCCACGCGCTGAACCATCCATCCATCATCCAAGGAGAAACTCATGAACTGCCCATCCTCCCGCCGCCGCGCCCTGCGGATGTTCGCCGGCCTCGCTATCGCCCCTGCCGCGACACTGTTGCCACAGATAGTCAGCGCCCACGGTGTCGACGCCAGCGCCGCATCGAGCCTCTCGCTGGCTTTCCCGGTCGCCGTGCTCAGCGTGGCACCGGTAGCCATCCTCGGTTCCGGTGTCGCGCTGACCGTGATCGCCGTCGAAGCCACGGCCAGCGGCACGGTCTGGCTCTTGCGCCGCGCCTCGGACGGCGCCACCGCCAGCCTGCGCTTTTCCGGCCAGGCCGCCGCATCGACCGCCATTGCCGCCGGCACCGTGCTCTCGGTGACGGTGGTGGCCGCCGGCTGGCTGCTATCGGCGGCCGGTGAAGTGATCTGCCTGATCCCCAACGCCCTGGGCGAGTCCCTGCTCTACAACGAAAGGCTGCGCTGATGAAAACGACCGCTCTCCTGCGCCACGTGCTGGCCTTCGTCGCGGCAGCCGTGCTCGCCGGCACCGCCCTCGCCGGGCAGAACTGCGAACCGCGTCGCCCGACGCTCGACACGATGCGCCGCGACCTGGCGCTGGCCGCCAGCGTCGCCACCCAGCTCGATGAACTGGCGCAGCGCGACGGCAGCCGCGTGCTGCTGATCGCCCGCGCCGGGCAGGATCTCTCGAAATACGGCCTGCGCTATTCGCACCTCGGCATCGCCTACCGTGACGAGTCCGCGCTCGCCGGGCGCGGCGCCTGGCGCGTGGTGCACAAGCTCAACGAGTGCGGCTCCAGCCGTAGCACGCTGTACCGCCAGGGCCTGGCCGAATTCTTCGGCGACGGCCTCTACCTGCACGAAGCCGGCGTGGTCGCGCTGAAGCCCGAGCTGGCGGCCCGCGTCATCGGCGGCCTGAAGGACGACGGCCTGCTCGCCACGCTGCACGAGCCGCACTACAACATGCTGGCCTACCCCTGGTCCGGCTACTACCAGCAGAGCAACCAGTGGGCGATCGAGACCCTGGCCCTGCTCGCTGACCCCGGCGTGGTCAGCCGCAGTACGGCGCGCGACTGGTTGCGGCGCCAGGACTACCGGCCGACCACGCTGCGCATCGACGCCATGACGCGCCTCGGCGCCCGCGTCGGCACGGCCCACATCGCCTTCGACGACCACCCCTTCAACCGCCGCATGGCCGGGCAAATCGACACCGTGACGGTGGACTCGGTGTTCGCCTGGATGGAACGCGCCGGACTGGGCGGCGCGCCGCTGCGCCTGCGCACGCTGCCGCCGCCGTCCGGCAATCCGCCCCGGCCCGCCATGCAATCCGCTTAGAATCCGCCACTTCGCCCGGAATCCGCAAAGGAACCCCCATGAGCAACCAATCCGGCCTGCTGCGCGCGCGCCGCTTCGCCCCGCTGTTCGTCACCCAGTTCCTCGGCGCACTCAACGACAACGTGCTGAAGAACGCGATGGTGGTGCTGCTGACCTTCCAGGCGGCGACCTGGACCACGCTCAAGCCCGAGCTGCTGGCCAACCTCGCGGCGGGAGTGTTCATCCTGCCCTTCTTCCTCTTCTCGGCCACCGCCGGGCAGCTCGCCGACAAGTACGACAAGTCGGCGCTGGCGCGCATGGTCAAGCTGCTCGAAATCGCCATCGTGCTGATCTGCGGCGCCGGCTTCTGGCTGCATAGCCTCGCCGTGCTTTTCGCGGGGCTGTTCCTGCTCGGCCTGCACTCGACGCTGTTCGGCCCGGTCAAGTACGCGATCCTGCCGCAACACCTGAAGAACGAGGAACTGGTCGGCGGCAATGCGCTGATCGAGGCCGGCACCTTCGTCGCCATCCTGCTCGGTACGCTGCTCGGCGGCCTGCTCGCCGGCAGCGGCGACGGCACGACGTGGATCACCGTGGTGGGCCTTGCCATCGCCGTCGGTGGCTACCTCGCCTCGCGTGGTATCCCCGTCGCCGTGCCGCCAGCGCCGACTCTTGCGATCAGCGCCAACCCGCTGACCGAGACCTGGCGCAACATCAACTTCGCGCGCGAGAACCAGACGGTGTTCCTCTCCATCATGGGCATCTCCTGGTTCTGGCTGTTCGGCGCGCTGTTCCTCGCCCAGTTCCCGGCCTACACCAAGAACGTGCTGGGCGGCAGCGAGACCGCCGTGACGCTGTTGCTGGCCACCTTCACCTTCGGCATCGGCGTCGGCTCGCTGCTGTGCGAGAAGCTCTCGGCAAAGCGCGTCGAGCTGGGTCTGGTGCCGCTGGGATCGATCGGCCTGACACTGTTCGCGCTCGACCTCGCCTTGGCTTCGCCGGCGACGCCGGCCGCCGGACTGGGCGCCCTGGGCCTGATGCAGTTGGGCTCGACCTGGCGCGTGCTGCTTGACCTGGCGCTGATCGGCATCTTCGGCGGCTTCTTCATCGTGCCGCTCTACGCCCTGGTGCAGCAGCGTTCCAACCCCGAGCACGGCGCGCGCATCATCGCCGCCAATAACATCATGAACGCGCTGTTCATGGTGGTCGGCGCGCTGGCCGCCGCCGGCATGCTCGCCGCCGGCCTCTCCATCCCCATGCTGTTCGCGGTCGCCGCCGTGTGCAATGCCGCCGTGGCGCTGTTCATCTACGGCCTGGTGCCCGAATTCCTGTTGCGCTTCATCATCTGGATTCTGATCCACAGCGTGTATCGCCTGCGCGTCAGGGAGCTCGCCGAAATCCCCGAAGACGGCCCGGCGGTGATCGTCTGCAACCACGTCAGCTTCGTCGATGCGCTGGTGATCATGGCCGCCTGCAAGCGCCCGATCCGCTTCGTCATGGACCACCAGATCTTCCGCTGGCCGGTGCTCAATTTCGTCTTCCGCACCAGCAAGGCCATCCCGATTGCATCAGCCAAGGAAGACCCGGCGATGATGGAAAAGGCCTTCGAGGAAGTCGGCAAGGCGCTCGACGCCGGCGATCTGGTCGGCATCTTCCCCGAAGGCAAGATCACCGCCGACGGCAAGATCAACCCCTTCCGCCCGGGCATCACGCGCATCCTCGGGCGTAACCCGGTACCCGTGGTGCCCATGGCCCTGCGCGGGCTGTGGGGCAGCTTCTTCTCGCGCAAGGACGGTGCGGCCATGACCCGGCCCTTCCGTCGCGGCGTCTACTCGAAGATCGAGCTCGTCATGGGCACCGCGGTGCCTGCCGCCGAGGCGACGCCGGAGCGGCTGCAGGCGGAGGTGGCGGCGCTGCGCGGCGAACTGGCCTGAAGATCGCCGTGTCGCCAGCGCCGACTCTCAGGTGCCGGCAACCCCCGCCCCATGCGCCTGCTGGTCGGCGTGATAACTTGATCGCACCAGCGGCGCGCTGGCGGCGTTGGTAAAACCCATCGCCTCGGCTTCGCGGGCATACATGGCGAACACATCGGGATGCACGTAGCGCAGCACCGGCAGGTGGTGGCCGGAAGGCGCCAGATACTGGCCGATGGTCAGCATCTCGACGTCGTGGACGCGCAGGTCGTGCAGGGTGTCGAGGATTTCCTCATCGGTCTCGCCCAGGCCCACCATCAGGCCTGACTTGGTCGGCACGCCGGGAACGCGCGCCCTGAAGGCCTTAAGCAGTTGTAGCGAGTGCGCGTAGTCGGCGCCCGGCCGCGCCTGCTTGTAGAGGCGCGGCACGGTTTCCATGTTGTGGTTCATCACGTCGGGCGGCGTCGTGGCGAGGATCTCGATCGCAATGTCCAGCCGGCCGCGGAAGTCCGGCACCAGCACTTCGATCTTCGTTCCCGGCGAATACTCGCGCACCTTGGCGATGCAGTCGGCGAAGTGCTGGGCGCCGCCGTCGCGCAGGTCGTCGCGATCCACGCTGGTGATGACGACGTATTTCAACTTCATCGCCGCGATGGTGCGCGCGAGCTTTTCCGGCTCCTCGGCATCCGGCGGCAGCGGCTTGCCGTGGCCGACGTCGCAGAAGGGGCAGCGCCGGGTGCACAGGTCGCCGAGGATCATGAAGGTGGCCGTGCCCTTGCCGAAGCACTCACCGATGTTGGGGCAAGTGGCTTCCTCGCAGACCGTGTGCAGGTGGTGCTCGCGCAGGATCTGCTTGATCTCGCCGAAACGCGCTGCGCTGTTGCCGGCCTTGACGCGTATCCACGAAGGTTTCTTCAGCGTCGTTTCGGCCGGCACCACCTTAATCGGGATGCGCGCGGTCTTGGCTTCGCCTTTCTGCTTGGTCGTCATGTGTCGCTCGTTTCGAGTTGCCGGGCGAGATGCCCAGCCAGTTGCCTGCCTACTATCGCAGCTTCGGTGCCGCCGCGCCATTGTGGAGAACACGCACTCAATTGCGTCACCGCCATGCCCGCATAGCCGCAGGGGTTTATCGCGGCGTAGGGCGCGAGGTCCATGTCGATGTTGAGCGAGACGCCGTGATAGCTGCAGCCGTGCTTGATGCGCAGGCCCAGGGCGGCGATCTTGGCGGCGCCGACATAGACGCCGGGCGCGCCCTCGCGGCGTTCGGCACTGACCTCGTAGTCCGCCAGCAGGTCGATCACCGCCTGCTCGATGCGATGCACCAGTCCGCGCACCGAGTAGCCGCGCCGGCGCAGGTCGAGCAGCAGGTAGATCACCACCTGGCCGGGGCCGTGGTAGGTAATCTGGCCGCCGCGGTCGATCTGCACCACGGGGATGCCGATATCGGCCAGCAGGTGTTCGGGCCGGCCCGAGAGGCCCTGGGTGAATACCGGCGGGTGCTCGCACAGCCACAGCTCGTCGGCCGTATCGGCGCCGCGCGTGGCGGTGAAATCCTGCATTGCGGCGAAGGTCGGTGCGTAATCCACGCGGCCGAGCTCGCGCAGCAGCGGCGCATTCATCGCTAAAGCACCACCTTGACCATGGGATGCGAGGTGAGTGCGCGGTAGAGCGTGTCGAGCTGGGCCTGCGAGGTGGCACGCACGGTGCAGGTCAGCGAAAGGTATTTGCCGCCGCTCGACGCGCGCATTTCGATCGTCGCCGGGTCGAAGTCGCGCGCATGTTCGCCAACCACGGCGGCAATGGCCTGGGCGAAATCCGGCGCAGCGGTGCCCATGATCTTGAGCGGAAAATCGCAGGGAAACTCCAGCAGGCCTTGCTTTTCCATCAGCCGCCCCGCATCACCGTCGCCTTGAACTCCTGATACCAGGCGTACATCGCCGCGAACAGCGGGCCCGGCGTGCCGCCAGCGCCGACTCTTTTGCCAACTGCGTTGCCATCGAGCACAACAATCGGCAGCACCTCCTTGGTCGAGGAGCACATCCAGAGCTCGTCGGCGGCGCGCGTTTCGGCCTCGGTGATGTCGCGCACCTGATGCGGCAAGCCGTGGCGGGCGGCCAGTTCGAGGATGACGTCATAGGTGATGCCGGGCAGCATCAGGTGGTTCTGGATCGGCGCCAGCAGCGTGCCGTCCTTGATGACAAAGATCGACGAGGCCGAGCCCTCGGTGAGGAAGCCGTCGCGGAACAGCACGGTCTCGACGCAACCGGCAGCCACCGCCATCTGGCGCAGCAGGCAGTTGGCCAGCAGCGACGTGGTCTTGAGGTCGCAGCGCAGCCAGCGGATGTCGGCCGCCGACACGGCGGCGATGCCCTGTTCGCGCTGGCTGGCCGGCGGCGTGACCATCGGCTCGGCGAGGATTACCGAGGTCGGCACCACCTCCTTCGGGAAGGCGTGGTTGCGCACCGCCATCGGCCCGCGCGTGACCTGGATGTAGATTGACTGGTCTTCCCATTCGGCCTCGGCGGCCAGTTGCGTAACGAAGCCGATCCACTCCTTCATGCCATGCGGATTGGCGAGCTGGATGCCGTCGAGGCTGTGCTGCAGGCGCTGCAGGTGCTGTTCGAGGCGGAAGGGTCGCCGCGAATAGACCGGGATTACCTCATAGACACCATCGCCGAAGAGGAAGCCGCGATCCATGACCGGAACCCGCGCCTCCTCGGGCGGCAGCCAGCGGCCATTGAGGAAGATTCGCGCCGTCATTGGAAGAAGAGGCGGATGTCGTCCCACAAACGACCCAGCAGACCCGCCACCGGAACCTCGCTCTGGGCGACCACCGGGTACTCGCCCCAGGGCTGGCCGCCCACCGTCAGCTTCACGGTGCCGACCGGGCTGCCGGCGGCGATGGGCGCCACCAGCGGCTGACGGCTGACCAGTTGGGCGGCAACCTTGTCGGCCATGCCGCGCGGCACCGAGACGACGAAATCCTCATTGAAGCCGGCACCGACAGCGTTCTGGGCGCCCTTGAAAACCTTGAGCTGGGAAATGGCCTGCCCCTTGTCGTAGAGCTTGACCGCATCGAAAGCCGTAAAGCCCCAGTTCAGCAAGTTGAGGGAATCCCTGGCGCGCGCATCTTCCGAGGCGGTGCCAAGCACCACCGAGATCAATCGACGCGGGCCGCGCCTTGCCGTGGCGATCAGGCAGTAGCCGGCGGCGCTGGAATGCCCGGTCTTGAGGCCATCCACCGTCGGATCGGCCCACAGCAGGCGGTTGCGGTTGTGCTGACGGATGCCGGCGTAGGTGTATTCCTTCATCGCATGCAGGGCATGGGTTTCCGGATGGTCGCGGATCAGTGCCGCGGCGAGCTTCGCCAGGTCGCGCGCGGTCGAGTAATGGGTCGGCGCCGGCCCCTCGAAGTAGCCGCTGGAATTGAGGAAATTCGTGTCCTTGAGGCCGAGTCGCTGCGCCGTGCGATTCATCATCGCCGCAAACTGGTCCTCGCTGCCGGCGACCGCCTCGGCCAGTGCCACCGAGGCGTCGTTGCCGGACTGGATCACCATGCCCTTGAACAGGGCATCGACTTCGACAGCCTTGTTGACCGGCACGAAGCTGCGCGAGCCCTGGGTGCGCCAGGCGCGCTCGGAAACCGTCACCGTCTGCTGCAGCGACAGACGCTTCTGCTGCAAAGCCTCGGCGACGAGGTAAGTGGTCATCACCTTGGTCAGTGACGCCGGTTCGAGCTTGAGGTCGGGTTCCTGCGCCGCCAGCACCTGACCGCTGGCATGGTCCATCAGGATCCAGGCGCGCGCGCTCAGCGTGGGGGCGGGAAGTGTTTGGGCGTGGGCCGCCGACAGGGTCAGCAGGGCGAACAGCAGAGCGAGAAAACGCATGGCGAAACCGTGGAAAGTCAGGCGATGGATTATATGTCCCGACGCGCAACCGTCGGGACGGTATCCCGCGAGTTAGAGCCCGGCCCGGGGCCGGCCGCTCAGCGCTGTACCACCACCGGGTTCATGCCCAGCGTGTCGCGCAGGCGCGCGCTGGCGAGCTGGGCGGCGGCGGCATCGGGCCAGGGCCCAAGCTGCACGCGGAAGATCTTGCCCGCCGGGTGAACCACCAGCTTGCCGGCTAGATCGCCCAGTTCGCGCGCCAACCGCGCGCGCAGGCTTTCGGCATTGTCGCGATTGCCGAAGGCGCCGAGCTGGAGGAAATGACCGCGCGCATCCTGCACCTGGGGCAAGGGCGGTTCGGGGTCGGCGTCGGCGATCCGGGCGATCGGGTCGTCGTCCGCGGCGGCGCGCGCGGGCGGCGGGGCGGCAGGAGCCGGCGTCGGCGCGCCTTGCGTGCCTGGCTCTCCGCTTCGCGGGGTGGCAACGGCGAGCGTCTGCCCCGGCAGCACGCTCTCCACGTCGACCACGGCGCTGCCCTGGCCGACGTAGCCCAGCTTGGCGGCGGCGGTCCATGACAGATCGATCTCGCGCCCGGCATGGAAGGGGCCGCGGTCGTTGATGCGCACCACCACGGAACGGCCGTTGGCCGGATTGCTGACGCGGGCGTAGGACGGAATCGGCAGTATCGGATGTGCTGCCGTCATCGCGTACATGTCGTAGATCTCGCCGCTCGACGTCTTTTGCCCGTGATAGCGCTTTCCATACCAGGAACCGATGCCGCGCCCCGCATAGGGCTTGTGCTCGCGTCGCGGCACGTAGTCGCGGCCGAGCGCCGAATACGGATTGTTGGCGAAGCGGTGCAGCGGCTCCGCCCTGGGCACGGCATTCGGGATCGCGTCGATATCCGGCGGGTTGTCGCCCGGCCCGTCGTCCTTGTAGCCGCCGCCGAACTTCACCGGCGGCTGGGCCTTCTTTGTTATTACGGGAGTCGGCGCCGGCGGCACGGCGATTTCCGGCCCATCGGCACGATCGATAACCGGCCGTGGCGACTGCGTGCCACAGGCGGCTAGCATCAGGGCCAAGAGCAGCGGCGCAAGGCGAATCACTTCTGCACCAGCATGCGGTTGCCATGAATCGACATGAGTATGCCGATGCCGAGGAACAGCGTCACCAGCGCCGTGCCGCCGTAGCTGACCAGGGGCAGCGGCACGCCGACCACGGGCAGGATGCCGGAAACCATGCCCATGTTCACGAAGGCGTAGGTGAAGAAGATCATGGTCACGGCACCGGCGAGCAGGCGCGAGAACAGCGTCGCCGCGTTGGCGGCGATCATCAGCCCGCGTCCGATCAGCAAGGCATAGAGCACCAGCAGGACAAGGTTGCCGAGCAGGCCGAATTCCTCCGAGAACACGGCGAAGATGAAGTCGGTATGCCGTTCGGGAATGAACTCGAGTTGGGCCTGGGTGCCGGAACGCCAGCCCTTTCCGAAGAAGCCGCCGGAACCGATGGCGATGGTGGACTGGATGATGTGGAAGCCCTTGCCCAGCGGGTCCTTTTCCGGATCGATCAGGGTCAGGATGCGGTGGCGCTGGTAGTCGTGCAACAGGTTCCAGGCCAGCGGCGCGGCGGCGATGGCGGCGACCGCCATGCCGATCATGATCTTCCACGACAGGCCGGCGAAGAAGATCACGTAGAAACCGGCGGCCAGCACCAGGATCGCCGTGCCGAGGTCGGGCTGGCGCGCGATCAGGCCCACCGGCAGCAGCAGCATGATGGCGGCAATGGCGTAATCGCGCATGCGCGGCATGGCCTCGCGCTTCTGGAAAAACCAGGCCAGCAGGAGCGGCATGGCGATCTTCATCAGTTCCGAGGGCTGGATGCGCATGAAGCCGAGGTTGAGCCAGCGCCGCGCGCCCTTGGACACGTCGCCGAACAGGGCTACCGCGATCAGGAGCAGTATCCCAAGCAGATAAATTGGCACCGCCAGATGCATCAGGCGCTGCGGCGGCACCTGGGCCACCACGCGCATCACCGCAAGCGCAACTGCCATGTTAAGCAACTGGGGGTTGATGCGTTCCGGCGAGGCGCTGGTCATGACGCCGAAGGCCAGCAGCACCAGCAAAGCGGTGATGGTCATCAGCGGCCCGTCGAGCGGCGCCACCAGCTTCTGCCACCAGCTCCGCAGCGTGGACAGGCCGAAGCCGGGGTTCATTGGGCGTCTCCTTCCACGGCATCCTCGTCGGCCGGGGCGGGGGCCTTCGGTTTCTTGCCCAGCAGGTAGTAGTCGAGCACCTGGCGCGCGATCGGCGCCGCCGCCTGGGCGCCGAAGCCGCCGTTCTCGACCAGCACGGCCAGGGCGATCGTCGGCTTGTCGGCCGGGGCAAAGGCGATATAGAGCGCATGGTCGCGCAGGTGGGCGGCCATGGATTCGGTCTTGTGTTCGGCGCCCTTGTAGGAAAAGACCTGGGCCGTGCCGGTTTTTCCCGCCGCCACGTATTCGGCCTTGGCGAAGGCGCGGGCACCGGTGCCTTCCTTGTTTACGCCGATCATGGCATTGCGGATCACCTCGATGTTCTCGGGCTTGAGCTTGAGGTCGCGCAGCGGCTCGGGTTCGATCGGGCGTTTCTCGCCACTGCGCGTATCGGTCACGTACTTGACCAGGTGGGGCCGGAACATGATGCCGTTGTTGGCGATGGTCGCGGTTGCCTGCGCCAACTGGATCGGCGTATAGGCGTTGTAGCCCTGGCCGATGCCGATGGAAATGGTTTCGCCGGCATACCACTTCTGCTGCTCCGGCTTCTTGAAACGCTCCTTCTTCCACTGCTGCGAAGGCAGCACGCCCTTCGATTCGCCCTTGATGTCGATGCCGGTGCGACTGCCCAGTCCGAGCTGGCCCATGAAGGCGGCGATATTGTCGATGCCCATGTCGTTGGCCAGGACGTAGTAGTAGGTGTCGCAGGAATGCACGATGGATTTATACATGTCCACCATGCCGTGGCCGCCCTTCTTGTCGTCGCGGAAGTGGTGGCCGCCGAAGTTGAAGAAGCCCGGGTCCGCGATTGCCTGCTCCGGACGCCGCTTGCCCAGTTCCAGCGCCGCCAGTGCCATGAAGGGCTTGAAGGTGGAACCGGGCGGATAGGCGCCATTCAGGGCGCGATTGACCATCGGCTTCTGCGGCGACTCGTTGAGTTCGCGCCAGCTCTGCGTATCGATGCCATCGACGAACAGGTTGGGGTCGTAGTTGGGCACCGACACCATGGCGAGTATGCCGCCGGTGGACGGCTCGATCGCCACCAGCGAGCCCTTGCGGTCGCCGAAGGCCAGCTCGGCGATGCGCTGCAGTTCGGCATCGACCGTCAGCGTAAGCTGGTTGCCGGCCACCGGCGCGGAGCGCGACAATGTGCGCACCGCCCGCCCGCCGGCATCGACCTCGACCTGCTCGTGGCCGCTGATGCCATGTAGTTCGAATTCGTAATGCTGTTCGAGACCGGTCTTGCCGAAATGCTCGGTGCCGCGGTAGTTGGCGTCCTGTTCGACCTTTTCGATCTCGCCCAGGTCGGCGTCCGTGATGCGCCCGATGTAGCCGAGGATGTGGGAGGCGAAGGCACCGCCCGGATACTGGCGGAACAGCCGCGCCTTGATCTCGACGCCGGGAAAGCGGTAGCGATGGGCGATGAACTTTGCCACCTCGGCGTCGGACAGGCGGGTACGGATAGGCAGCGTTTCGAAACTCTTGCTTTCGTCCATCAGCTTCTTGAAGCGGCGCCTGTCCTTGGCCTCGATCTCGATGACTTCGGCCAGGCCGTCGATGGTCTTGTCCAGGTTCCCGGCGCGCGAGGGCGTGATTTCCAGCGTGTAGGCCGAGTAGTTGCGGGCCAGCACCTCGCCCTTGCGATCGACGATCAGGCCGCGGTTCGGCACGATCGGCACCAGCGAAATCCGGTTGTCCTCGGCGCGCGTCTGGTAGTAGTCGTGCTGCACCACCTGCAGCCAGACGAAGCGGATGAACAGCAGGCTGAAGCAGAACAGCACGAAGCCCCCGGCGAAGGCCAGGCGCGAGCGGAAGCGCTCGAGTTCCTCTTGCGGGTTCTTGAATTCCATCTGTTAGGCAGGGAGGGGGGAAGGGGGAAGGGGGAAGGGGATGAACCGGGGAAGGGGGAAGAGGGAAGAGAGAAGGGTGGAGGCGTTGACGCTTCCACCCTTCTCTCTTCCCCCTTCTCCCTTCCCTGTTTCCTCAAATCGGCCGGTGGACATCCTTGTCCTCCGGCTGGAACTGCGGCGTCAGCAGCAGGTAGGTGACCGGGGTCCACAGCAGGGTCGCGGTGATGCCGGAGAGGAACCAGAGCACGCCGGGGAATTCGGCGCCGGCGATCATGCGCGTCGCCAGCATCACCAACTGCGCGCCGAGCAGCATCGGCAGCACGTGAAGCGCCTGCTGCGCCAGCGGGAACCAGAGCACGCGGCGCGACCAACCGGCGGCGACAAAGGCCAGCAGTACATAGGCCAGGGCATGCTGGCCCATCACGCTGGCATCGGCCACGTCCATCGCCAGGCCGAGGAAGAAGCCCGCCGCCATGCCGACCTTGAGCGGCTGGTGGATGCACCAGAAGGCCAGTACCAGCGCCACCCAGTCGGGAATGCCGGGAAAGCGGCCAAAGGGCACCAGATTGAGCACCAGCGCCAGGAACAGGGTCAGGACGATGAACCAGTTTCTGACCGGCAGCAGGATGCGGCGCGAGGAATGGGTGGGCTGCATCAGCGGGCCTTCTTCTTCACGCGCTTGCCGCGCGTGGGCTGATCGGGCGTTGCGGGTAGGTCGTCGGGTTGTGGCGGCAGGGCCGTGCGACCGCCGAGCACCAGGGCCAGGCCATGGCGTTCGACGCCGGCCAGCGGCGCGCAGATGATGCGGGCGAAGGAATAGGAGCTGTCGCGATCGATCTTGACCACCTTGGCCACCGGCAGGCCGGGCAGGTAAACGCCATCGAGGCCCGAGGTGACGAGCACGTCGCCGACCTGGACCTCGGCGTTGGCGGCGAGGAAGCGCAGCTCCATCATCCCCGCACCGGCTCCGGCCAGCACCGCGCGCAGGCCGTTTCTCTGCACCGCGACCGGGATCGCCTGCTCCTTGTCGGTCAGCAGCAGCACTTCCGCGGTGAGTGGAAACACCCGTGTCACCTGGCCGATTACGCCCACGTCATCGACCACGGCTTCTCCGGCGGCGACGCCGTGCTGGCTGCCCTTGTCGATGATCACACGGCGCGAAAAGGGATCGCGGGCAGCGTAAAGAATCTCGGCGATGCGGCCTTCCACGGGCTGGCGCTCGCGCATGTCGAGCAGGGCACGCAGACGCTTGTTTTCCTGTTCGAGATGGTCCTGGCGCAAGAGCAGGTTGGCCGTGCCCAATTGGCGCCGGCGCAGGTCCTCGTTCTCCTTGATCAGCGTGGTCTGGCGCGACAGGTAGGTGCCGAAGTCACCCGCCGCATCGATCGGAATGCCGGTCACGCGCTGCAGCGGCCATGCGGCGGTGGCTACCGCCAGCCGCGCCCATTCCAGGGTGCGGAAGCGCAGGTCGGCGACCAGCAACACCAGCGACAGCGAGACAAAGAAGGCCAGACGCACGAGCGGCGCCGGACCCCGCTTGAAAAAGGGTGGCGGTGCGTGACCAACGACGGACATCAAGGCTGGCGCGCCCTCGGAAAAGTATGGAAACCCCGGAAACCCCGTTTTCGCGGCCACGGGGCCAAACTGCAAGCTACACGGCGCGGGGCCTATTCGTTGGCAAAAATACTGCCAAGTTTGTCCATCTTTTCAAGCGCCATGCCGGAACCGCGGGCGACGCAGGTCAGCGGATCGTCGGCGATGATCACCGGCAGACCGGTTTCCTCGGTCAGCAGGCGATCGAGGTCATGCAGCAAGGCGCCGCCACCGGTCAGCACCAGGCCGCGCTCGGCGATATCGGCGCCGAGTTCGGGGGGCGTCTTTTCCAGCGCGTCCTTGACTGCCTTGACCACCTGGTTGAGCGGCTCGGAAAGCGCTTCAAGGACTTCGTTGGACGAAATCGTGAACTTGCGCGGGATGCCTTCGGCGCGATTGATGCCGGAGACTTCCATCTCGCGCACCTCGGCGCCGGGGAAGGCGGAGCCGATCTGCTTCTTGATGTTCTCGGCGGTGTTGTCGCCGATCTGCATGCCGTAGTTGCGGCTGATGTAGGAGATGATTGCCTCGTCGAACTTGTCGCCGCCGACACGCACCGAGTTGGCATAGACCATGCCGCCCAGCGAAATCACGCCGACCTCGGTGGTGCCGCCGCCGATGTCCACCACCATCGAGCCGGTGGCGTCCGATACCGGCAGGCCGGCGCCGATCGCGGCGGCCATCGGCTCCTCGATCAGGTAGACCTGCGAAGCGCCGGCGCCCAGGGCGGACTCACGGATGGCGCGGCGCTCGACCTGGGTCGAGCCCGAAGGCACGCAGATGATGATGCGCGGGGAAGGCGAGAACAGGCGCGACTCGTGCACCCGCTTGATGAACTGCTTGAGCATCTGCTCGGTGACCGTGAAGTCGGCGATCACGCCGTCCTTCAGCGGCCGGATCACCGAGATTTCCTTCGGATTGCGACCGATCATGGTTTTGGCTTCCTTGCCTACCGCCTGAATCGTCTTCTTGGCGTTGGGACCGCCTTCGATGCGGATGGCGACCACGGAAGGCTCGTCGAGCACGACCCCCTTGCCGCGCACGTAGATCAGCGTGTTGGCGGTGCCAAGGTCGATGGCAAGGTCATTCGAGAAATAGGAGCGCAGAAAACCGAACATGTGATTCCAGTGCTGGGACTGGCCAACGCGGCCAAAAAGGTCGCATATGATAACCTATCGCGCTTGCCGATTTGAGCCGATACCGGCCCCGCCGCGGGCCGGCCAGAACCCGCTAGCCCATCCCCCGCCATGTCCCTGACCCCGGAAGACGTTTCCCGCATCGCCCTTTTGTCCCGCATCGAGCTTTCTCCCGCCGAGCGCGAAACCACGCGCGAACAGCTCAACGGCATCCTCGGCTTCATCGAGCAACTGCAGGCCGTCGATACCGCCGGCATCGAGCCGATGGCCCATGCCGTCGACGTGGTACAACGCCTGCGCCCCGACGTGGTGACCGAAACCGACCGCCGCGCCGATTTCCAGGCCGTGGCGCCGGAAACGGAGGCTGGCTTGTACCTGGTTCCAAAGGTGATCGAATGATCAATTCGTCCCTGCGCGAACTGTCCGCAGCCCTGGCAGCCCGAAAGATTTCGGCGGTCGAACTGGCCACGCTGTTCCTCGACCGCATCGACAAACTCAATCCGGCGCTCAACGCGTTCATCACGATCGACCGCGAGCAGACGCTGGCGCAGGCGCGCGCGGCCGAAGCAAGAGTTCCCAAAGGGACGCAGAGCGCTGGCGCTGGGAACACGCCGCTGGCCGGCATCCCACTGGCGCACAAGGATATTTTCTGTACCAGGGGCTGGCGCACGAGCTGCGGCTCGCGCATGCTGGAGAACTTCGTCTCGCCCTACGACGCCCACGTGGTCGAAAAGCTCGCCGCCGCCGGCATGGTCACGCTGGGCAAGCTCAACATGGACGAATTCGCCATGGGTTCGTCCAACGAAACCTCGTTTTTCGGCCCGGTGAAGAATCCCTGGGACACCGCCCGCGTGCCCGGCGGCTCCTCCGGCGGCTCGGCTGCGGCGATCGCCGCGCGTCTCGCTCCGGCCGCCACCGGCACCGATACGGGCGGCTCGATCCGCCAGCCGGCGGCCCTTTGCGGCCTCACCGGCCTCAAGCCGACCTATGGCGTGGTCAGTCGCTACGGCATGATCGCCTTTGCCTCCAGCCTCGACCAGGCCGGGCCGATGGCCAAGTCGGCCGAGGACTGCGCCTTGCTGCTCAACGCCATGGCCGGCTTCGATTCGCGCGACTCGACCTCGATCGAGCGCCCCGCCGAGGACTATGCCCGCGACCTTGAGAAGCCCTTGACGGGCCTGCGCATCGGCCTGCCCAGGGAATTCTTCGGTGCTGGAATGGATGACGACGTGCGTGCGGCGGTCGAAGCGGCCCTGGCCGAATACCGCAAGCTCGGCGCGATCACGGTCGAGGTCAGCCTGCCCAACTCCGGCCTCTCTGTGCCGGCCTATTACGTGATCGCGCCGGCCGAGGCCAGCTCCAACCTGTCACGCTTCGACGGCGTGCGCTACGGCTACCGCGCCCCCGAATACGGCGACCTCAACGACATGTATTCGAAGTCGCGCGCCCTGGGCTTCGGCGCCGAGGTCAAGCGCCGCATCCTGATCGGCACCTATGTGCTCTCCCACGGCTATTACGACGCCTACTACCTCAAGGCGCAGAAGATTCGCCGTCTCATCGCCGCCGACTTTCAAAAGGCCTTTGAAAGCTGCGACGTGATCATGGGCCCGACCTCGCCTTCGGTGGCCTTCGCCTTCGGCGCCAAGAGCGCCGACCCGGTGCAGATGTACCTCTCCGACATCTACACGATTTCCACCAACCTCGCCGGCCTGCCCGGCATGTCGCTGCCCTGCGGCTTCGGCGCCCACGGCATGCCGGTCGGCTTGCAGATCATCGGCAACTGGTTCGGCGAAGCCAGGATGCTGCAGGCCGCGCACCAGTACCAGAAGGCTAGCGACTGGCATGTTCGTATGCCGGAGGAATTGAAATGAGCCAGTGGGAAGTCGTCATCGGGCTGGAAACCCATGCCCAGTTGCAAACGAAGTCGAAGATTTTCTCCGGCAGCAGCATCGCCTTCGGCGCCGAGCCCAATGTCCAGGCCAATGCCGTGGACATCGCCCTGCCCGGCGTGCTGCCGGTGCTCAACCGCGAAGCCGTGGTCTGCGCCATCAAGTTCGGCCTCGCCGTGGGCGCCAGCATCGCGCCGCGCTCGGTGTTCGCGCGCAAGAATTATTTCTACCCCGACCTGCCCAAGGGCTACCAGATCAGCCAGTTCGAGATTCCGGTGGTGCAGGGCGGCGGGTTGGCGATCCGCGTGGGAGAGCAGGAAAAATTCATCCGCCTGACCCGTGCCCACCTCGAAGAGGATGCCGGCAAGTCGCTGCACGAGGACTTCCACGGCCGCACCGGCATCGACCTCAACCGCGCCGGCACGCCGCTGCTGGAAATCGTCACCGAACCCGACATGCGCTCCAGCGCCGAAGCCGTGGCCTACGCCCGCGCCCTGCACGCGCTGGTGCAGTGGATCGGCATCTGCGACGGCAACATGCAGGAAGGCAGTTTCCGCTGCGATGCCAACGTCTCGGTGCGCCGTCCCGGCGAGCCGCTGGGCACGCGGCGCGAGATCAAGAACCTCAACTCCTTCCGCTTCATGCAGCAGGCGATCGACTTCGAGGTGCAGTGGCAGATCAACGAAATCAGCGAAGGCCGCGCCATCCGCCAGGCCACGGTACTGTTCGACCCCGACAGCGGCGAAACCCGCGCCATGCGCAGCAAGGAAGACGCCCACGACTACCGCTACTTCCCCGATCCCGACCTGCTGCCGCTGGAAATCGGCGCCGACTGGATCGCGCAAGTAAAGGCCGGGCTGCCCGAACTGCCGCAGGCCATGCAGGCACGCTTCCAGGCGGACTATGGGCTCTCGGCCTACGATGCCGCGATACTCACCGCCTCGCGCGCAATGGCCGACTATTTCGTCACTGCGGTAGCCGCCGCCGGCGCAGCGAACGCCAAGGCCGTCGCCAACTGGATCATGGGCGAACTCGCGGCGCGCCTGAACAAGAATGACATGGACGTCGCCAACTCACCGATCTCGGCCGCGCAACTGGCGGGTCTGGTCCAGCGCATCGCCGACAACACCATCTCCAACAACATCGCCAAGAAGGTGTTCGAGGCGCTGTGGAACGGTGAGGGCCAAAGCGCCGACGAAATCATCGATCAACAGGGCCTGAAGCAGATCACCGACAGCGGCGCGATCGAAAAGATCATTGACGAGGTGCTCGCCGCCAACCAGAAATCGGTCGGGGAATTCCGCGCCGGCAAGGACAAGGCCTTCAATGCGCTGGTCGGCCAGGCGATGAAGGCCACCAAGGGCAAGGCCAACCCGCAGCAGGTCAACGACTTGCTGCGGAAAAAACTGGGCGGCTGATTACTTCTTTTCGGCTGGCTTGGCAGCCGCGGCGGCGGGAGTGGACGGCTTGGCTGGGGTGGAGGCTGGAGCGACTGCCGGGGCTGCGGCGGGAGTTGCAGGCACGGCAGCAGGAGCAGCAGCCGGCGCAGCGGCGTCCGTCGGCTTCTTGCCGGTCAACTCGAGATAACGCTTGCGCTCGTCGGCAAACTTGGCGCGAACCTCTTCGGCCTCCTTGGCCTTGGCCGCCACCGCCGCCGTCTGCGCCGCGATTTCCTTCTCGTTGTCGCGCACCTGCGCCTTTACGTCCTCGGGCAGCGGCTTGCCCTTGTAGAACTCGCGGTCGGCGTCGATCTTCTTCTTCTTCTTGTTGGCTTCGTCGAGGCGCACCTGCGACTGCTTCCTGTTCTTTTCGACCTCGGCCAGGGCGCGGTCACGCGCCGAGAGGATATCCTTCTCGTTCGAGTAAGTAGCCAGCAGCGCCAGGTTGCGGCGGCGTTCCTCGGCGGCCTTCTTGGCGTCCTCGGCCTTCTTGGCAGCTTCCGCGTCACGCTTGGCTTGTTGCTCGGGCGTCAGCGGCGCCTCGACCTGCTTGGCGATGAAGCCCTTGCCATCGCGCTCCTCGTAGGCGCGGCCCTGGCAGACCGGCGGCAGGAAATCGCCGCAGACCTTGGTTCCCTTGTCATCCTGGCAGCAGAAGATGCGCGCCTGGGCGGCGGCACCCTGGGCCAGCAGGGCGGACGAAGCGAAGAGCAGCACGGGAATCAGGCGCATGGGGGTTCTCCCTGAAGATGTGGCGTGGGCATCAATCGACGCCGTAGCGGGCGCGGTACTCGCGCACGGCGGCCAGATTGTCTTCCAGTTGCGGATGGCCGGCAAGAAAATCAATCAAATCGGTCAGGCTGGCAACACTGATTACGGGGATGCCGAAATCGCGCGCCACCTCCTGCACCGCGGAAAGCTCGCCCTGGCCGCGCTCCTGGCGGTCCAGTGCGATCAGCACGGCGGCCGGCGTGGCGCCGGCGGCGCGGATCAGCTCGACGGATTCGCGCACCGAGGTACCGGCGGAAATCACGTCATCGATGATCAGCACGCGCCCCTTGAGCGGCGCACCGACCAGGCTGCCGCCTTCGCCGTGGTCCTTGGCTTCCTTGCGGTTGTAGACGTAGGGCAGGTTGCGGCCGCGCCCGGCGAGCGCCATGGCGGCGCCGGCGGCCAGCGGGATGCCCTTGTAGGCCGGCCCGAACAGGACATCGAAGTCGATGCCGGCGGCGAGGATGCGGCGCGCGTAAAAATCGCTGAGTCGCGCCAGCGAAGCGCCATCGCAGAACAGGCCGGCATTGAAGAAGTAGGGGCTGAGTCGGCCGGCCTTGGTCTTGAATTCGCCAAAGCGCAGCACGCCCAGTTCGCAGGCGAAGGCGATAAACTCGCGGCTCAACTCGCTGGCCGCCAAGGGTCCGCCATCCGGTCCGGCATTCGCGTTCATCGCGCCCATTCTACATGCAGCCTTCCATGCTCCGCATACTCAGCCTGAATCTCAACGGTATCCGTTCCGCCGCCAGCAAGGGCGTTTTCGACTGGCTTGCCGGCCACGACGCCGACATCGTATGCGTCCAGGAACTCAAGGCCCAGTTGCCCGACCTGACACCCGCCTTGACGCAGCCCGACGGCTACACCGGCTATTTCCATTGCGCGGAAAAGAAGGGCTACAGCGGCGTCGGCATCTATTCGCGCTCTGCGCCGGACCGCGTCGTCGAGGGATTCGGCAATGCCGAATTCGATGCCGAAGGCCGCTACCTGCAAGCCGATTTCGGCAAGCTCTCGGTGGTCTCGCTCTACCTGCCGTCAGGCTCCAGTTCCGAGGAACGCCAGCAGGCCAAGTTCCGTTTCCTCGACCAGTTCCGCCCGCAACTGGAGCGTCTGGCGAAGGAGGCGCGCACAACGAAGCGCGAGGTCCTGCTCTGCGGCGACTGGAACATCGCCCATACCGAAAAAGACCTGAAGAACTGGAAGTCGAACCAAAAGAATTCCGGCTTCCTGCCCGAGGAACGCGCTTGGCTGAGCTCGGTGTTCGACGACCTGGGGTGGATCGATGTGCATCGCAAACTGCTGCCCGAGGCCACCGGCGAGGCCTACACTTGGTGGTCCAACCGCGGCCAGGCCTGGGCCAAGAACGTCGGCTGGCGCATCGATTACCAGATCGCTACACCGGGCCTCGCCGCCACCGCGCGTCAGGCGGCCGTGTACAAGGCGCAACGCTTTTCCGACCATGCACCGCTGACCGTGGATTACGAATTCAACGTCATGTGACGTCGATCATTGCGGCGACGTGTCAAAATGGGTAGCCTTTAATTTTCAGCCCTACATTTCAGGAGAGCACCATGAGCGACATGAGCGAAGTCACCAAGGACAAACTGATTGCGGACGTCAAGCTGGTGATCGCCGACAGCGAAGAACTGCTGCGCGCCACCGCCGGCCAGGCCGGTGAAAAGATCGCCGAAATCCGCGCCCGCACCGCCGACCGCCTCGCCACGGCCAAGATCAAGCTGGCCGAAGCCGAGGCCGCCGTGGTCGATCGCGCCAAGCAAGTCGGTCGTGCCGCCGACGACTACGTGCATGACAATCCCTGGCGTTCGGTGGGTGTCGCCGCCGGCATCGGTTTCATCGCCGGCCTGCTGATCGGCCGTCGCTGAATTCATGACTGACGGCACCCCCGGCGGCGAAGCCTCCCGGGCGGGTCTGTTTGCGTCGCTGAAAGGGCTGTTCGGCACCTCGCTGGCGCTGGCGCAGAACCGCCTGCAGTTGCTTGGCGTCGAACTCGCCGAGGAGCGGGGGCGCCTGCTCTCGCTGCTCACTTTCGGCGCGATTGCGCTGATCTGCCTCAGCGCGGGGCTGGTGTTTCTTGCGGTGTTCCTCACCGTGCTGCTGTGGGACAGCCATCGCCTGCTGGCGCTGGGTGTGTTCAGCGCGCTGTTCCTCGGTGCCGGCATCGCCACGCTGCTGGTGGCGGTGAATTTCGCCAGGGCCGGTTCGACGCTGTTCAAGGCCAGCCTGGCCGAACTTGCCCGCGACCGCGAGGCGCTGGCGCAAGGTGGGGCAAGCGCGCCGCGATGAACACCGCCGAGCTTGAACTGGCGCTGAAGAAACAGCGACTGCAGATCCACGGCGAAACCCTGCGCGCCGATTTCGGCCGCCACGCCGCCGGCCTGCGCCCGGCCTTCGCCGGCGCCGACCTCGCGGTCGATGCTGCGCACTGGCTGCGCGCCCATCCGCAGGTCGTGGTCGCCACCACGGTGGCCCTGCTGGTCGCGAAACCCAGCCGCGCCTGGCGCTGGGGGCGGCGCGCCTTCCTCGGCTGGCAGGCCTGGCGCAAGCTGCGCGGCCTGATCGACCAGCGCCCGCTGTAACGCCAGGGCGGACGGGTTTTCATGGCAACGCCCCTGCGTCGTATCCGCCAGGCCGCGCTGGCACTCGGCGGATTCGTGGTTTTGCTGCTCGGCTTCGCCTGGCTCGCCTTGCCCGGCATCCTGCAATCGCAGGCGCAGAAGATCGTCGCCGAGAAAAGCGGTCACAAGCTCAGCCTCGCCAAGCCCGAGATCAATCCCCTGGCGCTGAGCCTGCGCCTGCGCGAACTCAAGCTCGACGGCCCGGAAGGCGCGCCGCTGCTGGCCTTCCGCGAACTCTTCGTCGACCTGTCGAGCGCCAGCATCACCGCGGGCGGCATCGTCATCGACGAACTGAGGCTCGACGGACTGGCCGCCAACCTGATCCTGCGCCATGACGCCCAGGCGCCGATGAACTGGAGCCGGCTGCTGGCCGCCTTCGCCGGCAAGGATGAAAAGAAGGCCGGCACGCCGCCGCCGCGCATCGACATCAACCACCTGGTCTTGAGCGGCGCCCAGGCCGACATCGCCGACCAGCGCAGCACGCCGGCCTTCGTCAGCCGGGTCGACGCCTTCGACCTCGAACTCAAGAGCATTTCGACCAAGCCCGACGACAGCGGACAGTTCACGCTCGCGGCGCACACCGCCTTCGGCGCCCAGCTCGAATGGAAGGGCACGGCGACACTGAACCCGCTGGGCTCGAGCGGCCAGCTCAGCCTGCGTGGCGTGGATCTCGGCAAGCTGGCGCCGCTGCTGGCGGCCCGCATGCCGCCGGAACTCGGCTTCGCGCCGCCCGAGGGCATCGCCGGGCTGGCTTTCGACTACCGCCTCGGCCATGCCGATGGCAAGCTCGCACTGGCGCTCGATCCCTTCTCGGTGGAACTCGCCAGGCTGGTCCTGAGCAAACCCAAGGCCGCCGGCGCCCCCGCCATCGGCCTCGGCGCCCTTGCCCTGGAAGGCGGCCGCTTCAACCTCGCCACGCAGCAACTGGCGTTCAAGTCCCTGGCGCTGAAGGACATCAGCCTCGAATCCGGTGCCGGCAAGACGCGTGCGAAACCGCTGGCCCTGCCCGAACTGGGCGTGGCGGCAACGCAAATCGATCTCGCGCAGCGCAAGGCCGAGGTCGGCGCCGTCGTTTTGAAGAATGGACGCGTCGCCATGCGCCGCGATGCCGGCGGTACGCTCGACCTGGTCGCGGCCCTGAAGGCGCTGAGCCCGGAGCCGACTGCGGCAAAGCCCGCCGCGCAGAAGCCCGCCACCGAAGCCGCGGCGCCGGCCACGCCCTGGCGCTACACCGTCGAGCGCCTCGCGCTCTCCGGCTTCGGCATCGCCTTCCATGACGAATCGATGTCGCCGGCGCTGCAGGTCGGCCTCGAAGACATCGCGATCGAAACCTCGGGCGTCAGCGAAAAGCTCGACCGCCCGTTGCCGCTCAAGGCCGGCCTGCGCGTGGCCAGCGGCGGGCGCCTGGCGGTGGAGGGCAAGCTGGTCCCGGCCACCGCGGCCATCGACCTGCAGCTCAAGCTCGACGACCTGGCATTGAAGCCGGCGCAGCCCTTCATCGGCAAGCACGCCGCGCTCGACCTTGCCGGCGGTCGCATCAGCGCGGCGGGAACGGTCAAGCACGATGCCAGGTCCAGCGGCTACAAGGGCAGCTTCGGCGTCAGCGAGCTGCGCCTCAATGAAGCGGGCAGCGACAAGGTCTTCCTCGCCTGGAAGTACTTCGGCACCCGGCAGTTCGACGCCACGCCGCAGAAATTGCAGATCGGCGAACTGATGCTCGACGGGCTCGACGGGCAACTCCTGATCGCCAGGGACAAGAGCACGAACTTCCAGCGCATCCTGCGCAAGGCCGAAACACCGCCGGCCGCAGCCGGCGAAGCCAGGCCGGACGCGCCCGCCGCCGTGGCGCCAGCGCCGACTCCTGGGCAAACTCCTGAACCCAACGCCGCCGCGGCGGCCAAGCCGGCGCCGGCCTTCCTGGTAAACATCGACCGTCTGCGCTTTCGCGACGGTGAACTGGATTTCGCCGACGAATCGCTGCTCTTCCCCTTCGGCACGCGCATCCACAAGTTGCGCGGCTCCATCGCCGGCCTTTCCTCGCGCCCCGGTGCCGCCGGCCAGCTCGAACTCGACGGCGAGGTGGACGACTACGGCCTGGCGCGCGCCGTCGGCCAGGTCGATCCCTTCGATCCCACCGGCTTCACCGAGATCAAGCTGATCTTCCGCAACCTCGAAATGAACCGCCTGACGCCCTACTCGGCCACCTTCGCGGGGCGGCGCATCGATTCGGGCAAGCTCTCGCTGGACCTCGAATACAACATCCGCAAGCGCCAGCTCGACAGCAAGAACCAGGTCGTAATCGACAAGCTGGTGCTGGGCGAACGGGTGCAGAGCGCGACCGCCAAGGACCTGCCGCTGGACCTCGCCATTGCGCTGCTGGAGGATTCCGACGGCCGCATCGACCTCGGCCTGCCGATCACCGGCAGCCTCGACGATCCGCAATTCAGCTTCGGCGGCATTGTCTGGAAGGTGATCACCAATGTCCTGACCAAGGTCGTCACCGCGCCCTTCCGCGCGCTGGGTGCTCTTTTCGGCGGCGGCGACGAAAAGCTGGAAAGCATCGCCTTCGAAGCCGGTGCGCGGCGCCTGACCCCGCCCGAACGCGAGAAGCTTGTGAAGCTCGCCGCAGCGCTGAACAAGCGGCCGGCGCTGGCGCTCAGCGTCAATGGCACCTGGAACGCCGCCGACCGCGTCGCCCTGCAGGATCGCCAGTTGCGCCGCGGCCTGCTGGAAAAGAGCGGACAGAAGATCGACCCGCAGGGCGATCCGGGGCCGATCTCGACGCGCGCGCCGGAGCTGCAGGCGGCGATCGAGGACTTGTTCGCCGAGCGTTTCGGCAAGGCCGAACTGGCCGGCTTCAAGCAAGGCTTCCGCAGTGCCAATCCCGGGCAGCTCGAAGAAGGCGTGGCCGGCAAGATGATGTCGCGCCTCAGCGGACTGGTGCGGCCGCCGCGCGCTTTGAACGAAACCGAGCTTGGCGCGCTGAAGGGCGCCGACTTCCACGGCGTGCTCTACCAGCGGCTGCGCGAGAAGGAAGTGGTGCCCGACGAGCGTCTGCAGCAACTGGCCCAGGCGCGTGGCGAAGCGACGCTGGCGGTGCTCAAGGAAGCCAAGGCGCCGGTGGAACGCGTCAGCGTCGGCGCGGTCGAGAAAGTCGCCGGCGAGGACCGTGAAGTGGCGCTCAAGCTCGAACTGGGCAAGGCGGCGCGCTGAAAGTTATGTCTCCGGCAATGTCGGAGACGGTATCTCCTGCGGACGGCGCTGATGAAGCCCGTGCGCAGCAGGGCGGTCGAGCAAAGAACGCTCTCCTCGCCGCTGCGGATGGCGCTACGGCGATTCAGCGCGCCTTGTTGTCTTCCAGCAGTTCCGTATCCTCGTGCGCATAGGGCGGCGCGCAGCAGCACAGGATGACCAGCGGCTCCTTGCCCAATCCCTCGATGCAATGCGGCGTGCCCGGCGCGATGTGCACCGTGTCGCCGGCGCCGACTTCGAAGCGTGCCTCGCCCAGGGTCATCAGTCCGCGTCCTGATGTAACGTGGTACAGCTCTTCGGTGCGCGCATGGCGGTGCAGATGCGTGCGCTGTCCGGGATGCACCGTCGCCTCGGCCAGGCTTTGCAGGCGATTGCCATGCACGGCAGGGTGCATCAGCTCGCGGATCTCCGAGCCGTCCTTGGTGATGTAGACCGGGATCTCGGTGTGGCGGGTCTTCATGGGCGTCATTCGTAGCCCGACGCCGTGGTCGGCACCGCCGAACCCGGCTGCGCAAGCAGGCAATGCAGCAGCGCCTGTTCGCTCGCGGAAAGCTCGACATCGCCTTCCTGCGCGAGGAAATGACGACGGAAAGCGGCACGCGCCGCCGCCGCTTGCGTCATGTCGTAACCCAGCGCGCGCAAACCCAGCGCGGCATCGAATCCCGCCGGTGGCGAAGCCGGCGGTTTGTCGCACCACAGGCCAAAGCCGGCCTCGGCGAGGCGGCGCCAGGGAAAGTAGCGGCTGGGATCCACCTTGCGCGTCGGCGCCACGTCGCCGTGGGCCAGCACGTTGGCGGCGGGTATCCGGTAGCGCTCGCGCAGCTCGGCGAGCAGGATCAACAGCGCGGCGATCTGCGGTTCGGCGAAGGGCTCGTCGCCGGTGTTGTCGAGTTCGATGCCGATCGAGGCGGAATTCAGGTCGCTCATGCCGCCCCAGCGCGATTCGCCCGCATGCCAGGCACGCGCGGCCTCATCGACCAGTTGCATCACCACGCCATCCCGGCCGATCAGGTAGTGGGCGCTGACTTTGCGCCCTGGATCGATCAGCGTCTCCAGTGCCCTGTCCACCGTGGCGTTGGTGGTCTGGTGCAGGATGACGAAGTTCGGTCGGCGCTGGTCGAAATTGGGCGACGCATGCCAAAGGGCCTTGCGGCCCTGTCCCGCGGGCAGCGGCGCGCAGGCGGCAATCGACAGCGACAACAGGAGAACCAGCCCGCGCAACGACATCGGGGCCGGGTGCCGCGACCGTCAGACGACGATCGGCTTCGACATGCGGGCGCGACTTTGCGCCTCGGACTTGTTCATCTCGGAAACCTGGCGGCCGTAGGCCTCGCGCGCGGCCTGGCCCTGGCGGGTGGCCTCGATGCTGCGGATGCAGCGCCAGCGCTTGCCGGCCTTGGTTTCGATCTGGCGCATCTCGGTCTTCGGATGATGCTGCCGGCAGTGGTAGCAGAATGCGGTGTCAGACATGCCCGGGCACTCGTGAATGTTCGAACCCGCTATTGTAGACCGACTCGGGCCTTTCATCCTATAGACTTCGCCGGCCCGTTGGCACCCGCCAACACCCCCACCCCGGCCCACGCCCCGCTCGTGACCTCGCCTTCCGCCGCCAATCCGCTGCCCGGCACGCCACCCAATGTGCCGCCCGTCCCGCCCGTCGAGCTGCCGCTCTACGCCGGCATCGCCCTGGCCGACGTGGCGCTGGTCGATACGCCGGCTGCGGCGGCCGAGGCCTGCCGGCACTTGCTGGCCGAGGCCGTGCTCGGCTTCGACACCGAAGCCAAGCCCACCTTCGCCAAGGGCGAAGTCTCCACCGGGCCGCACCTGATCCAGCTCGCGACCGATGCCCGCGCCTGGCTGTTTCCCGTGCGCCTGACCGGCAGCCACCCCGCCTTGCGCGAACTCCTCGAGTCGCCGCAGGTGCTCAAGGTCGGGTTCGGCCTGGGCAGCGACCTCGCGCAATTGCGCGCCAAGCTAGGCATCGAGGCCAAGGGCATCCTCGACCTGTCGCAGGCGCTACCGCGCGAAGCGCCCAACAAGACGCTGGGCGCGAAAACCGCCGTGGCCCGCTACCTCGGCCAACGCATGCAGAAATCGAAACACGTCACCACGTCGAACTGGGGCAACCCGCGGCTCAACGAGCGGCAGATGCTTTACGCCGCCAACGACGCCCAGGTAGCGCTGCGGGTCTATCGGTTGGCCCTCGCCGCAGGCGACCTGCCAGGGCGATCCTGAGACTCAGGCGCCCTCGCGCTCCGCCAGCCGGCGCAGCACCAGCGGGAAAGCCCCGGTAAGAAAGGCAGCCACCGCCGAGACGATCAGCGCCCAGCCGGCCATGTCGTCGCCGAACAGTGGATGCACGCCCTTCAGCATGCCTGCCAGCGCGGCGATGCCGACCAGCAGGAGCGCCGTGCCAATCGTGCTGAAGACGAGAAAAGTCCAGGGCCAGTGGTGGGGTTTCATTTGTTCTTCGCCCGCGGGTGGGCGCTATCGTAGATTTTGGCCAGGTGCTGAAAATCCAGATGCGTATAGATCTGCGTCGCCGAGATGCTGGCGTGGCCGAGCATTTCCTGCACGGCGCGCAGGTCGCCGGAGGATTGCAGGACATGGCTGGCGAAGGAATGGCGCAGCATGTGCGGATGGACATGGACGCCGACGCCCTGGCGCTGCGCCCACTGCGCCAGGCGGTTGGCCACCTGGCGCGGCGTCAGGCGCGTGCCGTTGCGGCCGAGGAAAAGCGCCGGCTGGCCTTCGCGCACGAGGGCCGGGCGTTCGTCCAGCCAGGCCTGCAGGGCCGCCAGCGCCTTGTCGCCGACCGGTACGGTGCGCATCTTCTGCCGCTTGCCGGTGATGGTGACCTCGCCTGTGCTCAGGTCTAGCCCGCCCGGCCAGTCGAGGCTGACGAGTTCCGACAAGCGCAGGCCTGACGAGTAGAAAAGCTCGAACATCGCCGCATCGCGCGTCAACAGCGGGCCGGCCGCTGCGCTCGCATCGGCCGTGGCACCGTTGCCGTCGAGCAGCGCTGCCGCCTGGTCGATGCCCAGCGCCTTGGGCAGGCTGCGCGGGCGCTTCGGTGCGCGCAGGCCGTCGGCCGGGTTCAGCGCGATCGTGCCGCGCCGCGCCAGCCAGGCGTAGTAGCTGCGCCAGGCCGAGAGCGTGCGGGCGATGGAGCGCGGCGCCAGTTCCTGCGCATGCAACTGCATCAGGCCGCGCCGCAGTTGCGGCGTTTTCAACTGCGCGACGTCGGCGCCGGCAGCGAGCGTGGTGAGGCGTTCGAGGTCGCCGCGATAGGCGCGCAGGGTATGCGCGCTGGCGCGGCGCTGCACGGCCAGCTCGGTCAGGAACTGCTCGACCGAGGCGTCCATGGCGGTACCGCCGCGCGTCAGTTTGCGACGCGCAGCAGGGCCGCCGCCGCCATCTCGCCGATGCGCTCGAGGTAGAGCGTGCCGAGCTCGGGATAAAAGCGGGTCGGCTCTTCGCTGGCCATGACCAGCAGGCCGAAGCTGAGGCCGCCGGCTTCACGCAGCGGCACCTGGGCCATGGAACGCAACTGGCTACCCGAATCACCGAACCAAGCCAGCGCCTCCTGGCCCGCCACCGCGCCGCAGTAGGGCTTGGAGAGGCCGGCGGCGAAGGCCATCAGCTCGCCGCTCACCGGGTCGGACTCGACACCGCTGCCGCCCAGGCCCCACAGGCGCAGGCCGACATGGGGTACGGCGAAGGCGCCGCCCAGATGCGAATACAGGGCGCGCACCACGCCGGCATGATCGGTGGCGGCGATCAGCGCCACGGCGAGGCCATGCACCTTGTCGGAGATGGAGTCGTTCTCCTCGCCGAAGCCGATCAGCTCGACCAGCTTGGCCTCCAGCGTGCGCACCTTGTCGCGCAGGTTGAACAACTGCTTCTCGGTGATCGAGATGGCGCGGCCGCTGTGCGGATCGGGCAGCGTGACCAGGGTCAGCATCTCGGCATACTGGTCGAAGAATTCGGGATGGTCGTGGAGGTAGCGGGCGACGTCTTCTGATTTCATGTCATGGCTTTCACAGGTTGTCCGGCAGTTCGATTTCGGCGCTGAATACGGTGGTGGCGGGGCCGGTCATCAGCACGGGTGCGTTGTTACCGGCCCAGGCGATGGACAGCTCGCCGCCGCGTGTGGCGACGCGTACCGGCGTATCGAGCAGGCCGCGGCGGATGCCGGCGACCACGGCGGCGCAGGCGCCGGTGCCGCAGGCCAGGGTCTCACCCGTGCCGCGCTCATAAACGCGCAGGCGGATAGCGTGGCGATCGGTCACCTGCATGAAGCCGGCATTGACCCGGCGCGGAAAGCGCGGATGGGATTCGATCAATGGCCCCTGGGTTGCCACCGGTGCGGCATCGACATCGGCCACCACCTGCACGGCATGCGGGTTGCCCATGGAGACGGCGCTGATCTCCACCGTCTGGCCGCCGACATCGAGCGGCTGCACGGCGGCAACCGTATCACTGGTGAAGGGAATCTCGGCCGGCGCGAAGCGCGGCGCGCCCATGTCCACCGTCACCTGGCCGTCGGCTTCCAGCTTCGGCACGATCACCCCGGATCGGGTCTCGACGCGGATCTCGCGGGCCGCCGTCAGGCCCTGCTCATGGACAAAGCGCACGAAGCAGCGCGCGCCGTTGCCGCACTGCTCGACCTCGCCGCCGTCGGCGTTGAAAATGCGGTAGCGGAAATCGACGCCCGGCGTTGTCGGCTTTTCGACGATCAGCAACTGGTCGCAACCGACGCCGAAGTGGCGGTCGGCCAGCCAGCGCGCCTGGGACGGTGTCGGCACGAAAGCCTGGTTGATGGCGTCGAGCACGACGAAATCGTTGCCCAGGCCATGCATTTTGGTAAAGCGGATACGCATGGGCGAAGAATACGCCGTACCGCCAGCGCCGACTTTCGGCAATTGAGGGGTCAATGGCGGCTTTTTCGGGCCCCGGACCTGACCGATGCCGGCACCGGCCGGGCGCCGCCGCCGGCTTCAGGCCCGGCTGGCGCCGGCGTCGGGCTGCTCGAGCAGCTTCAGGCGCTGCACCTTGCCCGAGGGTCCGCGCGGCAAGTCGGCGACGAAGCGGAACTGCCCGGGGGTCTTGTAGGGCCCCAGTTCGCGCCGGCAGTGCTCGCGCAACTCAGCCTCGCTGCAGGCCGAGCCTTCGCGCAACACGATGCAGGCGAGGATCTGCTGGCCATACTGCGCATCGGGAATGCCGACCGCCGCCGCCTCGCTGACGGCCGGATGGGTCAGCAGCGCCTCGTCGATCTCGCGCGGCGCGATGTTCTCGCCGCCCTTGATGATGAGTTCCTTGATGCGCCCGGTGACGAAGACGAAACCGTCGGCGTCCATGTGGCCGAGGTCGCCGGTATGCAGCCAGCCGTCGACTTCCAGCGTGCGCGCCGTCTCGGCCGGGTCCTTGTAATAGCAGCTCATGACGTTGGCGCCGCGCACCATGATCTCGCCCGTGGCGCCGGCGGGCAGCGTGGCGCCACCGGCGTCGATGATCTTCGCCTCGTTGCCGAAAGCCGGCCCCGGGCTGCCGAGCTTGCGCTGCGCCGGGTCCAGCGGATTGGAGAAGCAGGGCGCCGCGGTCTCCGTCAGGCCCATGGTCTCGATGATGCCGATGCCGAATTTCTGCTCGAAGGCCAGGTGCTGCGCCGGCGGCAGCGGCGCCGAGGCCGAGCGGCAGAAGCGGATCGCCGCGCCATCGAGGCCGAGCGTCGCCAGGTCGGGGCCGTTCAGCAGGTAGGCGATCATGGTCGGCACCACGTTGATCCAGGTACAACCCTGCCCGATCGCCGTCTGCCAGAAGTTCGAGGCGCTGAAGCGCTTGGGCAGTACCAGGCTGCCGCCATGGACCAGCGGCGCGGTGGCGGTGACCACCTGGGCATTGATGTGGTACAGCGGCAGCACGGCCATCACGCAGTCAGCCGGGCCGAGCTCATGCACCGCCGAAACGAATTGTCCGCCCGAGACCACGGCGCGCTGCGCCAGCACCACGCCCTTGGGCTTGCCGGTGGTGCCCGAGGTGTACATCATCAGCGCCGCGTCTTCCTCGCCAGGAGTTGCAGGCGAGTCAGTGGTCGCTGCAGGCGACAGGAACTCCGCCGCATCGACGTCGCAAACGACGATGCGCGGCGGCTTCGCCAGCCCTGCCGCGGCCTGCTTCAGGCGCTCGACCTGGTCGGGCGCGACGAAGACGATCTCGGCGTCGCTGTGCTCCAGTACGTAGGCGAGCTGCGAGGGCTGGGCCAGCAGGTTGAGCGGCGTGATGCAGTAGCCGCCGTACATCGCGCCGATGAACAGGCGGCAGGTCTGGTAGCCGTTGTGCATCAGCAGCGCCACCCGGGCGCCGGGGCGTATTCCCTCGCCGGCCAGCCAGGTAGCCAGGCGCAGCGAGGCGGAGCGCAGTTCGCCGAAGCTCATCACCCGTCCGGATTCCGGCGCGACCAGGTAGGTCGCATCGGGGCGAACTGCCGCCTGATGTTCGACCAGTGCCCGGATCGTGCGCAACATGCCTATTTGCCGTACGTGCGGAAATGCTCGCCGAAGATCTCGTCCAGCGCCGGCTCGCGCGGCGCGATCCGGCGCGAGATGCGCGTGATGTTGAGGTAGTGGCGGTAGTTCATGTTGTCGGAGAAGTTGTTGCGGCCCCAGGTGCCGCAGCCCATCGACAGCGAGAAGGGCAGGCCGTTGTCGAAGCTGCCGCCGGTGGCGTAGCAGTGGATCTGGTTCACGATCACGCGCGACACCGGCAGTTCCAGCCCGAGGCGCAGGATGTGCGCGTCGTCGGCGCTGTGGATGCTGACCGAATGCCCCGCGCCCTGGAAGGCATAGATGTCGGCGACGATCGCGCAGGCGTGGTCGAAATCGCGCGCCCGGTACACCGTGAGCACCGGCGACAGCTTCTCGCCGGAGAAGGGAAAGTCCGGCCCGGTGCCGGTCTCCTCGACCATCAGGAAGCGCGCACCACGCAAGGCCTCGCGTTCCAGCCCCGCAATCGCCGCGATGCGCGGCGCGTCCTGTGCCGTAACCTTGGCCGCCAGCTTGCCCTCGGGCCACATCGCGGCCTGCAGCCTGGCCTTCTCGTCCGCCGTGAGCAGCACGCCACCGGCCGCCGCCAAAGCGGCCATGGCGCCGGAGTGCACCGCATCGAGGATCACCACGCTGTTTTCCGAAGAGCAACTGGTGGCATTGTCGAAGGTCTTGGAACGGGCGATCGCCGCCGCGGCTTCCGCAAGATTGGCCGAGGCGTCGATGATGCTCGCCACATTGCCGGCGCCGACGCCGAAGGCCGGCGTGCCGCTGGCATAGGCCGCGCGCACGTTGGCCTGGGAACCCGTGGCCACCACCAGGTCGGATTGCCGCATCAGGGCGTGCGTCGCGTCCTTGGTGATCGGCGCGGGCAGCATCTGCACCAGGTTTTCCGGCGCGCCGACTTTCGCCAGCTCGGCATTGACGTAGCCGACCAGCGCGGCGCAGGTCGAGGCGCCCTTGGGCGAGGGCGCGACGATCACCGCGTTGCGGCCCTTGAGCGCGTTGATGATCTTGTTGGCCGGCGTGGCGCCTGGGTTGGTCGAGGGCGTGATCGCCGCGACCACGCCGACCGGGCGCGCGATCTCGACGATGCCGCGCTCCGGGTACTCGGCGATGACGCCGACGCTCTTCGCACCCTTGAGGTCGCGCAACAGGCCCAGGGTCTTGCGATGGTTCTTGGTGACCTTGTCCTCGACCACGCCGAGGCCCGTGTCGCGCACCGCCATTTCGGCCAGCGCCCGGTTGCGTCCGGGTTCCATGATCGCCCAGCCGGCGGCGGTGACCACCGCGTCGACGCCGGCCTGGTCCCAGGTTTCGTAGCGACGCTGCGCGGCGCGCGCCGCCTCGATCAGGGGAGTGACTGCCTTGTCCATTGCTCTGCTGCCTTTCTACTGCGGCGTTTCGCTGCGCCGGGTTTTCTCGCGCAACTGGCGTTGTATCGGATACACCAGCGCGATCACCGCCAGCACCATGACCGTGGCGCTGATCGGGCGGCCCATCAGCACCGTCCAGTCGTTGCCGTGGCTGACCATCATGGTCATGAAGGAGCTTTCCGCCAGCGGGCCGAGGATCACGCCCAGCACCATCGGCGCGATGGGGAAATGAAACTTCTCGAACAGGTAGCCGAGGATGCCGAAGGCCGTGATGACATACAGGTCGGAGAGGTTGTTGCGCGCGGCGAAGGCGCCGATGAAGCAGAACATCACGACGAAGGCCGAGACCACCGCCTCGGGCAGTTCGAGCACCTTGACCAGCGGCTTGATGGCGAAGTAGCCGAGGATGCACATGCCGATCACGCCGAGGAACATCGAGGCGAACACCGCATAGACGAAAGGCCCCGAGGTGACGAAGACCTGCGGCCCCGGCTGCATGCCGTGCAGCAGGAAGGCGCCGAGGATGATGGCCGTGGCGCCGCTGCCGGGGATGCCCATGGTCAAGAGCGGAATCATCGCGCCGCCGACCGAGGAGGTCGCCGCCGTCTGCGGCGCGATGATGCCTTCGGCGATGCCGCTGCCGAGTTCCTTGCCGCGCTTGCCGTACTGGCCCTCGGCGCCGTAGGCGACGAAGGAGGCCACCGTCGCCCCGGCGCCGGGAATGATGCCGACGATGATTCCCACCAGCGAACTGCGCAGGAAGGTCATCTTGAGCTTGATCATCTCGCCCAGCGTGGGGAATTCGGTCTTGATGCGGCGGTCGGTATCGGCCGCCGTGCCGTCGCCGGCGAAGCCCTTTTCCATGCGGGTGAACACCTCGCCCAGGCCATAGGCGCCGACCATCACCAGCAGGTACTCGATGCCGTCCTGGAGGAAGGGCACGCCGAAGGCGAAGCGCTCGGCGCCGTAGATCGAATCGACGCCGACGGTGGCGATCAGCAGGCCCAGCATCAGGCTGATGGCGGCATTGGTGATCGAGCCGCCGCCGAGCGAAACCACGCTGGCGAGGCCGAAGATGATGATGGCGAAATACTCGGGCGAGGAGAAGGTCAGCGCGAACTTCGCCACCGGCGCCGAGGCCAGCACCATCACCATGACCGCCACGAGGCCGCCGCCCAGCGCGGAAAACAGCGTCCAGCCCAGCGCCTTGGCCGGCTGGCCCTTGCGCGCCATGGTGTAGCCGTCCCACAGCAGGGGCACGTCGATCGGTTCGCCCGGAATGCGGAACAGGATGGCGGTGAAGGCGCCGCCGTAGGTGCCGGACACGTACATCGCGGTGAGCAGGATGATCGCCGGCAGCAGTTCCATGCTGTAGGTGAAGGGCAGCGCGAGGACCACGCCCATCACCAGCGTCAGGCCCGGCAGCACGGCGACCAGCATGCCCAGCACCAGGCCGATGAACAGCACCAGCAGGTTCATCGGCTGCAGCACCTGCAGGAAGCCGTTGCCGAGGTGAACGAGGGCTTCCATCCCCGCCGCCCCGCCGCCCGCGCCGGCCGGGGCCGCCGGCCGAGGCGCGGGCCGCCCCCCCCCCCCCCCCCCCCCGCGGGGGCCGCCCCGCCCCCCCCGCGCGCCGGGCCCCGGGGGCCCCCCCGGGTGTTTCACCAATGCACTCCCATCACTTTCAGCAACCAAAGCGAAACCGCCGAGAAGGGTTCCACCCCGAGCGGCAGCGAGACGTAAACCACCTTCATGAAAATGAACACCAGCGCCAGCGAACCGAGCACGCTGGAGACGGCGATCACGGTCCAGTTGCGGTAGCGCCCGATGACCATGAACAGCGCCAGGTAGGCGACCGTGGCGAGGAAGAAGCCGAGCGAGGAAATGGTGACGACGTAGATGACGGTGAGGACGATGCCGCCGGCCAGCAGCAGCGGATAGCTGCGCTGCTTTTCCTCGCCCTCGACTTCGCCGCTGTCCTTCATGAGCTTTTCGAGCAGGCCGGCCGCCGTGAAGGTTTCGCCGATCAACAGGTTCTTGATGATTTCATAGACGCAAACCAGCCCCAGCAGCACCAGGATGGACTTGGGCCAGAAGTCCGGCCCGATCCGTCCCGGCGCCGCCGGAAAATCGATGCGCCCCGCCACCTGGTAGAGGTACATCGCGGCCAGTTGCACCACGATGTAGGGCGAGGCGCGCAGCAGGCGGTTCAGCATGGCGATTCCATCCGGATGGCGGCCGCCTTACTTCTTGGGGGCGAACTTCTGCATGGTCTCGATCTCGCCGGCGATGAAGCTCTGCGCTTCGGCGGCGCCGAGGAAGCTGTCCTTGCGCGCCATCGATTCCTTGAGGAAGGCCACGTACTCCGGATTCTTCACAGCGCGGGCGATGGCGTCGGCCACCAGCTTGACGCGCGCCGGGTCGGTGCCGGCCTTCATCACCAGCGAGCGGAACTGCGGCAGGTAGATTTCCAGGCCGGCTTCCTTGGACGAAGGCACGTCGGGGAACTCTTCCATGCGCTCTTCGCCGAAGGTGATCAGCGGGCGCATCTGCTTGCTGTTGAGGAAGCTGCCGATGTCGCCGGCCTGCTCGAACAGGATGTCGGCGTGGCCGCCGAGGATGGAGCTGTAGCGCTCGCCGGGGCTGGCGAAGGGCACGCCGATCATCTTGATGCCCTTGCCGGCGAGGAAGTTCAGGGTGATGTCGTCGGCGCTGCCGAAGCCGAGGATGGCCACCTTGAGCGTGCCCGGCTTGGCCTTGGCTTCGGCCACCACGTCGTTCCAGGTCTTGAAGCGGCTGTCGGCCTTGACGAAGAGGCCCGAGGGCTGGCGGATGGCGATGGCCAGCGGCGTCACGTCGGCCAGCTTCCAGCGCGCGCCGCCGGCAACCAGGGTGGCCGCGGTATCGCCGATCAGGATGGCCATCGAGTAGCCGTCGGACTGCCCGCTCAGGAGCTTGGTCATGCCGGTATTGCCGGTGGCGCCCGGCACGTTGATTACCGGGAACGAGGTCTTGAGGTCGGCTTCGAGCAGCTTGCCCAGCTTGCGCGCCAGTTGGTCGGCGCCGCCGCCCGGTCCCCAGGGCACGACGAATTCGATCGGGCGTTGCGGGTACTTTTCCTGGCCGATGGCGCCGCTGACGGCGAACAGCGCGGCAAGGAAAATCAGGATTTCGCGGAACAGTTTCGGGGTCGTCAGGTGCATGGTGGTCTCCTCATGTGTGGTTCTGCAGAGCTAGTTCGCGGCGGCCTTCTACCGGGCCTGGAAACGAAATCGAAGGTTTCGTTTTTCCCGCAATATACGCCAGGAAATCGCCAAACGCCAACATTCTTCACTCTAAACGAAAGCTTTCTTTTCATTTTCTGCAAATTTTGCTTCCAGGCGCCGCGGACTGCTTTTATACTGACGCCATGTTCCCGGCTCGAAATCCCCTTCCATGACCGAATCCGCCAACTCCTCCGCCGCCGCCCTGCGCGCCGTCGCGATCATGGAAACCGTGGCCCGCGCCAACCGGCCGCTGGCGCTTTCCGACATCGCCGCGAGCTGCGGCCTGCCGGCGCCGACCGCCTTCCGCATCCTCAGCCTGCTCGAAAGTGCCGGCCTGATCCAGCGCGAGCCGACCGGCAAGACCTACGGCATCGGCCATCGCCTGGCGCGCCTGGGCCTCGACGTGATGTCGAACAACGATCCGCGCGGCCTGCGTCGCGCCATCCTGCGCCGCGTCGTCGATGACATCGGCGAGACCTGCAACCTCGCCATGCTCAACGGCGACGAGATCGTCTACATCGACCGCGTCGAAACCGACTGGTCGCTCAAGGCCGAGCTCAAGCCCGGCTCGCGCGTGCCGCTGCACTGCACCTCGAGCGGCAAGCTCTTCCTCAGCCAGATGCCGAAGGCCAAGCGCCGGCGCATGCTCGAATCGCTGAGCCTGAAGCGCCACACCGACAACACGGTGACCGACATCGCGCTGCTCGAAGCCCAGCTCGACGAAATCGCCCAGACCCGCGTCGGCGTCAACAACGAGGAACTTCAGGCCGGCGTGATCGGCCTGGCGGTGCCGGTGATCGGCGCCGGCGGCCGCATGATCGCCACCGTGGCGCTGCAGGCGCCGGTGGCGCGGCTGCCCATGGCGCGCGCGATGGAATGCGTGCCGCGCCTGCTGGTCGCGGCGCGGGACATGGCGGCGACCTTCGCCGCCGAGGGCGACTAAACAGGCCGTCACACCGGCGGACGCCGGTGTCCAGTGCCGTGGCCTTCTGGATTCCGGCTTGCCACCCCGCGAAGCGGAATCCAAGGCATGCAGAGCCGCCGGAATGACGATGGCGCGAAATCGCCGTGTTACCAGCGCCGACTCTTAAACCGTCGCGCTCAAGCTCCACGCCGCCGCATCCACCGGCACCCAGGCCTCGACTGCCGCGGTGGCGATCACGTGGGTGGTGCCGTTCTCCGCGTCATGCACATTCAGTCCACCACGCACGGCGCGGACTTCGGCCTTGCCGCGCGGCAGCTCGGCGGCGACCACCGCCGTATCCACCTTGTCCGGCTGCTGTACGGCGATGGTTACCTGCACGCGCATGCGGCGGTGGTCCATGCCCAGCGTGCGGAACATCGTGATCGAGGAGTGGTGCAGGGCGTCCTGCACGGCGCGGCAGGCGGCCTTGGTGTAGTCCTCGCCGTAGAGGTCGTTGCCGGTGCCGGTTTCGAGGATGATGCGGTGCTCGGTTTCAGCCATGGGCGGCCTCCATGTCGAAGGACACCATGACCGCCGCATTGGCGATGACATTGACGCCATCGCGGTGCGGCTTGGGGATGTCGAGCCCGCCGAAAACGACGCGGATCGAGGGCTGGCCGTAGGGGAAGATGTCCATCAGCTTGGATGTGTCGACTTCCTCCGGCTTCTGCACGCCGATCTCGACGTCGATCAGCATCGCCTCCTTGGGATAGCCGAAGGCCTCGGCCACGGTCAGCGAGTTGTGCCACAGCGCATCGCGGATCGCGCGCGCCGCGGCCTCGGTGTAGTCGCGGCGGCGGATCGAATGTCCCATGCCGAATTGCACCACCAGACGTTTCTTTGCCATGTGCTTCCTTTCAAATGGCGCGACCGGCAGATCGCGAAAAATTCACCTAGCCCGTCATCCCGGGCTTGACCCGGGATCCAGAACCGACGTTCCTGGATTCCGGCGTTCGCCGGAATGACGTATCCAAATTCGTCCGCCTAGCGCCGGTGACGGCCGACTATCAGTTGCAGGATTTCATTGAACACCGCGTTGTCCAGCGTGGCGGATAAATCAATCGCCAGGCAGCGGCGGTAGAAGGGGCTGAGGTCGAGGCCGACACCGAGGCCCAGCACCTCGACCGCGCCCTGCTGCTCGCGCCGCGCCACCACGTACTTGAGGTGGTTGTCGAGGTAGAAGGCATCGTTGGCGCGGCGCGTCGCGGCGTCGTTGGGGCAGCCGTCGGAGATGACGATCAGGATGCGGCGGCGCGCCTCGTGCGCCAACAGCCGCTCGCAGGCCCAGTCCACCGCCTCGCCATCGATGCCCTCGCGGAACAGGTCGGCCTTGAGCAGCGCGGCGATGCCGGCGCGCGCCCGGCGCCATGGCCGATCGAGCGGCTTGAATACCATGTGGCAGGCCTCGTTGAGCCGCCCCGGCGCCGGCGGGCTGCCCGCCGCCAGCCATTCGCGATGCGGCCGGCCGCCGTTCCAGGCGCCGGTGGTGAAGCCCAAAAGTTCACTGCGTATGCCGGCCATCTCGAAGGCGCGCAAGAGGATGTCGGCCAGGGTGGCGACGGCCTCGACGTTGTTCTTCATCGAGCCCGAGCAATCGACCAGCAGGCTCACCAGGCAATCGTCGGCCGCCGGCTGGAAGCGGTCCTGGCGAAACAGCCGTCGCTCGGTCGGCGAAGTGACCAGGCGCGAAAGCCGCCGGCCGTCGATGCGGCCTTCCTCCTCGTCGAACAGCCAGCCGTCACGCTGCGGCACGGCCAGCAATGTGCGCAGCTCGCGCGCCAAACGCCGCAGGTTGATGCCCTGCGCGGCGACGCGCTGGTCCAGCCGCTCGCGGAATTCCAGCAGCAGGGCGCGGCGCACCAGGCCGGCCGCCTCGACCTCGGCGTCATAAGCGCGGGAGTAGACGCGGTAGCCATCCTCGGATTCGCCGAAGACGCGGCTCTCGCCGGTCTCGGCCCTGGCGATCACGCTCTCGCCCTCGCCGTCGAAATTCAGCAGCAGGCGGAAGCGGCGGCGGGCACGATTTTCCTCATTGTCCTCATCGGCTTCGCTTTCCGCATCGTCCCCGTCGCGCCGCAGCGGCGGCAACTCGGAAGCCACGTGTCTGGCAATCGCCAGCGCATGAACGGCATAGGCCGCCTGGTCGCCGCGCTGGCGGCGCAGGCCGGCCAGGGCCGTGCCCAGCGGTTCGGCCAGCCCGGCGCGCATGCCTTCGATCACCTCTTCGGTTTCTTCCAGCACCGGGTAGCCGGTCAGGCGCGACCAGCACATCTGCGCCAGGGTGTACATCAGCATGCCGAGCTGGCCACGCGTCAGCCCGGCGCGGTGGTAGTCGCGCGCCCAGCGCTCGAAGCGATGGCGCAGGTTGTGCACCTGCCCCGGCAGGGCGGCATCGACCTGGGTTTCGACGCGCAACTGCTCCAGCCATTCGAAGACCAGGCGTTCGATGCCGTCAGCGGGGCGCAGGGCTTCGTGCAGAGCCTTGTCGGTGTAGCGCAGGCGCAGCGCCACGGCATCGGCCAGCGCACGGCAATCGGCATAGTCGACGGCGGCGGTGTCGATGCGCAGGTGCGGCGCATGCAGCGGCAACCGATGCCCGCCCTGGTGCAGGTGGCCGCCGCGAAAATGCAGGCTGGCGTCGCCGCTCATGGCGCGCAAGGTGGCGGCGCTGAGTTCCTCCGCCCGTTGTTGCCACTGCTGCCGGCGCGGGCCGCCCGGAGCGGGGCCCAGCATCAGGCGGGCGGCGTCCCGGCCTCGCCGCGCATCACCGACTCGGCCAGCTCGACATCGAAGCAGCGCTGGTAGTACTCGGCCACCAGCGCGCGCTCGACCTCGTCGCACTTGTTGAGGAAGGAAAGGCGGAAGGCCAGCGCCGTGTCGCCGAAGATCTCGAGGTTCTCGGCCCAGGTGATCACCGTGCGGGGCGACATCAATACCGAGAGGTCGCCGGCGGCGTGGCCCTTGCGCGTGAGCTCGGCCATCGCCACCATGGCCGTGACCAGCTTGCGCCCGGCTTCGTGCTGCATCGAGGGCACGCGCGCCAGCACGATCGCGACTTCTTCCTCGCGCGGCAGGTAGTTCAGCGTGGCGACGATGTTCCAGCGGTCGATCTGGGCGTGGTTGAGCACCTGCGTGCCGTGGTACATGCCGGTGAGGTTGCCCAGGCCCACGGTGTTGGCAGTGGCGAAGAGGCGGAAATCGGGATGCGGCTCGATCACGCGGTTCTGGTCGAGCAGGGTGAACTTGCCGTCGCGTTCGAGGATGCGCTGGATCACGAACATCACGTCCGGGCGGCCGGCATCGTATTCGTCGAACAGCAGCGCCACCGGCCGCTGCAGCGCCCAGGGCACGATGCCTTCCTGGAACTCGGTGACCTGCAGGCCGTCCTTCAGGACGATGGCATCCTTGCCGACGAGGTCGAGGCGGCTGATGTGGCCGTCGAGGTTCACCCGCACGCAGGGCCAGTTGAGCCGCGCCGCGACCTGCTCGACGTGGGTGGATTTGCCGGTGCCGTGCAGGCCCTGCAGCATCACGCGGCGGTTGCGCGAAAAGCCGGCGAGGATGGCCAGCGTGACATCGGGGTTGAAGCGGTAGACCGGGTCGATCTCGGGCACGTGGGCATCGCGCTCGGCGAAGGCCGGCACCATGAGGTCGGAATCGATGCCGAACAGTTCGCGCACCGAAACGCGATGCGTCGGCCGTATCTGCGCCAGATCGCTCATGTACCGGACCTCAGCGCGCCGGGCACGGCCTCGGCGTCGATCGCGGCCATGGCGCGCGCGGCGCGCTGTAACGCCGGTAGCACCTTGGGCACCTGCTCGATCGAGAGGCGCATCACCGGCGCCTGGATGGCGATGCCGGTGTTGGACAAGCGGCCGTCGATCGCCGGCACCAGCACGGCGATGCACAGCAGGCCGGGGAGGAATTCCTCGCGGTCGAGCGCATAGCCCTGGTCGCGCACCTGCTGGATCTCGGCTTCCAGCGCGGCGCGATCGGTGAGGGTGCTCGGCGTGTAGCGTTCCAGCGTCGCCGCATCGAGCAGCAGGCTGCGCTGGGCGTCGGGCATCTGGGCGAGGAAGAGCTTGCCGCTGGCCGAGCAATGCACCGGCACGCGCGAACCCGGCTGCAAATAGAAGCGCAGCGGCGCCGGGGTCTCGACGCGATCGAGGTAGAGCACCTCGCCGCCGGCCAGCGCGGTGATGTTGCAGCTTTCGCCGACCTCGTCGACCAGGGTGCGCAGCACGGCGTGGCGCGCGCCATGCACCGTGCTGTTGAACAGGAGGTCTTCACCCAGGCGGCGCAGGCGCAGGGCCATGCCGTAGTGGCGGCCGTCGGCCTCGCGCTGGATCATGCCGGCGCTTTCCAGCTGCTGCAGCATGCGGTGCAGGGTGGGCTTGGGCAGGCCGGTTTCCTCGACCAGGGCCGGCAGGCTGAAGAAATGGTTCTTGCGCGCGATCACTTCCAGCAGCGCAAACAGGCGCAGCGTGGGCGTGTCGCCGTCGATGGCGACGGGCTCCGGGCGCGGCAAACGACGTTCGGGGCTAGGGCTCATGGCCGGCATCATATACCGTTTTCCGATACGCCATGTCTCGTTTTATTCTTGACATCACCCAAGCGAAGCCATAAAGTCACCAAACTGCACGTTTTTCAAAACGTTTCGTCCCGATTTTTTCTAAAACAACGAGGAGCCGCCATGAGCGCCGCTGACAACCGGTCCGTGCCCACGGGCCCGACCCGCATGACCCCTTCCGAAGCCTTCGTCGAAACCATGGTCGCCAACGGCGTGACCGACATGTTCGGCATCATGGGCTCGGCCTTCATGGACGCCATGGACATCTTCGCCCCGGCCGGCATCCGCCTGATCCCGGTGGTGCATGAGCAGGGCGCCGGCCACATGGCCGACGGCTATGCCCGCGTCTCGGGCCGCCACGGCGTCGTCATCGGCCAGAACGGCCCCGGCATCAGCAACTGCGTCACGGCCATCGCCGCCGCCTATTGGGCGCACAGCCCGGTGGTGATCGTCACCCCCGAAACCGGCACCATGGGCATGGGCCTCGGCGGCTTCCAGGAAGCCAACCAGTTGCCGATGTTCGAGGAATTCACCAAGTACCAGGGCCACGTGAACAATCCCAAGCGCATGGCCGAATTCACCGGCCGCTGTTTCGACCGCGCCATGAGCGAAATGGGCCCGACCCAGCTCAACATCCCGCGCGACTATTTCTACGGCGACATCACCTGCGATATCCCCAAGCCCTTCCGCCTCGACCGCGGCCCCGGCGGCGAGCAGACGCTGAACGAAGCCGCCGAACTGCTGGCCAAGGCCAAGTTCCCCGTCATCATCTCCGGCGGCGGCGTGGTCATGGCCGACGGCGTCGAGGAATGCAAGGCGCTGGCCGAGCGCCTCGGCGCGCCGGTGGTGAACAGCTACCTGCACAACGACTCCTTCCCCGCCAGCCACCCGCTGTGGTGCGGCCCGCTGGGTTACCAGGGCTCGAAGGCGGCGATGAAGCTGATGGCGCAGGCCGACGTGGTGGTGGCGCTGGGCAGCCGCCTCGGCCCTTTCGGCACCCTGCCGCAGCACGGCATGGACTACTGGCCCAAGGATGCCAAGATCATCCAGATCGACGCCGACAACACCATGCTGGGCCTGGTGAAGAAGATCTCGGTCGGCATCTGCGGCGACGCCAAGGCCGCCGCCATCGCCCTGACGCAACGCCTGACCGGCCGCACCCTGGCCTGCGACGCCACCAAGGCCGAACGCGCGGCGAAGATCAAGGACGAGAAGGCCGCCTGGGAAAAGGAGCTCGACGGCTGGACCCACGAGCGCGACCAATTCAGCCTCGACATGATCGACGAGAACGGCAAGGAAAAAACCTTCAGCGGCGGCAACTACCTGCACCCGCGCCAGGTGCTGCGCGAGCTGGAAAAGGCCATGCCGCCCGACGTCATGGTGTCCACCGACATCGGCAACATCAACTCGGTGGCCAACAGCTACCTGCGCTTTGAAAAGCCGCGCAGCTTCTTTGCCGCGATGAGCTTCGGCAACTGCGGCTACGCCTTCCCCACCATGATCGGCGCCAAGGTGGCCGCGCCGCACCGGCCGGCGATCTCGTATGCCGGCGACGGCGCCTGGGGCATGAGCCTGATGGAAACCATGACCTGCGTGCGCCACAACATCCCGGTGACCGCCGTCGTCTTCCACAACCGCCAGTGGGGCGCGGAGAAGAAGAACCAGGTGGACTTCTACAACCGCCGCTTCGTCGCCGGCGAACTCGACAACCAGTCCTTCGCCGGCATCGCCCGCGCCATGGGCGCCGAGGGCATCACGGTGGACAAGCTGGAAGACGTCGGCCCCGCGCTGAAAAAGGCCATCGACCTGCAGATGAACCACGGCAAGACCTGCATCCTCGAGATCATGTGCACCCGCGAGCTTGGCGATCCGTTCCGCAGGGATGCGCTGTCGAAGCCGGTGAGGTTCTTGGAGAAGTACAAGGATTACGTTTGACGGCGTAGCACCAGTTCAGCAAAACAAAAGCCCGCGGAACGCGGGCTTTTGTTTTTGGGCAGCCTAGCTGCGACGCAAGAACCAAGGGGATGGCACTGCCGAACGGTACGTTCAATCTAGCTTTAATTGTTCCCCAACTGACTAGCTAAACAAAGACACATACTTTTCGAGCTCCTTGCAGCGTACGCGTGCCTTTCCTAGGTGGTCAACCAATCTTGGCGCGTAACGCGACTGCTCATACTGCTTCTCGCTCTTCTTTAGCTTTCCACCACCATCCCCTTTGTATCCTAAGGCTAGCAATTTGGCCTGAGGATCTGGAATTTGCTCGTAATCTTTGAGAGAACCCTTTGCGTAGCCAACTTTGTGGTTCGAGTAGGTCGCGGCAATCCATGTCTCCGTCGAAAATGTCGAAAGGATGTAGTAGGTGCATGCGTGCCCGGCTCTGGAGCCAAGCCATTGATTGATAGCGTTTGTACACCAAATTTTGTCGCCCTTCGCGCCAACCGCGCCACCCAAATTGATCTTATCGGCGATGTCGGTGTCGATCTGGATAATGAGGCCGTCTGCCCCCTTCCACTTCAAATAGAAATCTATTGGGTTTCCAGTTTGGGAAACTGTGGCCATTCGGCGACACCAGTTACTAACTTCTGTCCATCCGTGTGGTGGGTATTTGTTGGATGTCGCATCCGGAATTGGAGATACTGGATAAATATCTCCCCCCAACTTCTTGGCGATTCTCCTAAAGATTGGAATGTCCGAAGGACCCTCGCACACCAACAAGAATTTCTTTGTCATGTGATCAAAATCCTGACGGTGGTAATGCACCTTCAAACATTCCGTCAAGCCAAAGATTCGAAAGTCGCATACCTGAATGCGCCTCCGACCAGAGCTCTTTCGTGATACCTGGAGGCGGAAGGACTCTATCGACCAATGTCGCCCCTGAACGGGAATTTCGCTTAACAATAAATATCCGCTGATCTGGATCAAAAATATCAATCGCATCAAGGGCGGTCGGATTGTGCGTAGTCATAAAGATTTGCCGGTCATTCTTCTTCGTATGCTCGACTATCTTTCCAACGAGATTTCTAACCATTCCAGGATTCAGGGTACTGTCGACGTTGTCCAATGCAAAAATTCTTGGAGTGTCTTTAAGCGTGAGCAGAAGCAAGACAAAAAAGACATACAGCGCCCCTTCGCTAACGTCATATGCGTATAGCTTGTTGAATGCGGGGCTCATGAATTTGTCAACAAAAGTCACAACCTTGTTAGGCGTATGGATATGACTGGATTGAACTCTCTTACTTGGGGTTCTCACTCCGATTGACTTTATCCAATCAAATAAGCGGAAGAATTCAGCAGCCGTAGCCTTGTCCGTAGTTTTGAGCAAACTTTCGAATCCCCTCTCTAGTCCACCTCCATATAGCCCAAGTGGAGCCTTTCGGCTCTCGTCAGGAGATACGCCCCTAAGGATCGGAGTCGACGGAGCGAAGATCGCAAAGTCTCGAATCAGAGAAATAGATTGTCGCTGTGCGTCCGTGAGCTTTCCAAGGACTTCCAAGTACGAAATGACGCTAATTTCTGGCGGGGGGAGATCGCTTTTTTTTCGGCTATTGGGACTGCGGCCTATTACGTGCTTTCCGTTTGAAGTTAGCCGTTCAGATTGGAACTCAAATGGCGACGCGCTAGAGTCATCGCTGTGGGCCCTAATACTCGCTGAGTATTTTAGGCTATCGAATTCCCCTGCCAACGTGAAAATTGGCTTCCTTTTTCCCTGAGAGGTCAGTGCGCTCTTAAATACGTCTGGTGAAGAAAGCCGAACCCCTCGCGAGGTCAATTTCTCATACTGAATATCGCCAGTAAACGAGGCGGACAACATACCAATGGCTTCTAGTATGTTGCTCTTGCCAGCTCCATTGCGGCCGATAAATATATTGACTCGTCCGAAATCAATACTCTGATTGAGTATCGATTTGAAGTGCCCAATTTCAATTCTATTCAGCATATGTTTGAGTGACGCAGAAGGTTTTAGTACGCGGTACCATTTTCTCTGGAAAGCGGCCGCTGCTGCCGCATGGGCAAAAAGCGAAGACTGGCTACAATCTACAAGTTACCCTTCTTGAACGCAACTATCAGGTTGAAAGGGTCAGGAGTGATATGGGGTCAGCATGAATTGGTTTTTTGCCGCATCGATTCGCCGTCTCGCCGACTTTCCGAAATGGGCAGACCGGCCTTCAGTCAGGATCGCGTAGGCGATCTTTCCAGTAACTCGGGCGACGGCTGTGGTGGGCGAATGCCACGATCAGGATTTCATCCGGCAGCACGCTTAGATCAGGTCGTAGGGGAAGCCGGACAAGATGAACCGTGGTGTTCTTTGGCCGATCAGTGGCGCGGCGTGACGAGCCATTGGGGTCAGAGTGATTTGACTTTGTGAATTGACTCCGATCCCCTTGGGTCGTTCATGTGTTTCGTTTGCGGTCCGATTCAGGCGGTAATGCCGATGGTGAATTGTTCCAGCAGGCGATCCGAGTATTCAAGGGAATCATCCCTGCCGAGCATCGCCCTTGCCATATCCTCGATCAGTCGCTGCCTCTTTGGCCCTTGCAATAGCGATTTCAGAGCCGTGTTTGTTGGTGCAGTTGCCATTGCGGCAGACGCCATAGGGGTCAGAGTGATTTAACTTCGTGAGCTGACGCCAACCCCACTGGGTTTCGGAGTTTCTCGAAAGTCGGCGCTGGCGATACGGCGCTTCACTGCATGTTCTTCATGCCGGGCACACTGTTTTCTTATTCCCCCGAAAATCGCCTCCGCCAGATCCGCCGGAAAATCATCCGGCAACTGCCGGCCGGCTTCTGTGCAGGTAATAGGGGGCAGCAGGTAATAGGGGTCAGAGTGATTTGTGTTTGTGAAATCCCTCATTGGGTTCGGGTTGACAGCTTCAACGACAAGGAAAGCCGCGAAGGCGCCCAAAGCAAGCCGGGTGTATTTCGGAAAGTCGGCGCTGGCGGTGCGGCGCTTGGTCTGTCAAGCCGACCGACGAGAATGCCCAAGTCCATGCGCTGGCACCCATTTATTCGGGGCGCCGGCGCGGGCGATCAGGAGGAATGCGACCTCTGCCGGTTTCCAAACGACACACATTCCCGCACTGGTCCCATCACCGCGGTAAGGTTGATTAGTACTATACTCGGTACCGTTACACTGAAAACCGGTACTGATATGAATACCCTCACTGTCTCGGAGTTGAAGCGTAGGGGCATGGCGGCCATCGAGGATGGACTGCGCAGTGGCCCGGTACATATCGTCAAGCGCAACAAGCCCGCGGCGGTGGTGCTGACCGAAGCCGAGTATCAGCGCCTCGCGCATGGCCGGGTGGCCACCCCCAGCGGCCTAACCGCCGTGCAGTGGCTCCTGAGCCAGCACACCGCCGGAAAGCGCAGCAAGGCGCAGATCGACGCCGCACTCAAGGCCGAGCGCGACTGGTGATCGCCTTCTTCGACGCCAGTGCGCTGATCTACGTGATCGAAGGCGCCGAGCCGTTCGCTGCCAAGGTGCGCAAGGAACTGGCGGCGGCGGCCAGGAAGCATCCTGATCTGGCCGCCGCCATGAGCCGTCTGTCGTGGCTGGAATGTCGGGTGGGGCCAATGAAGGACAACGACAGCGCCACGCTGGCGGCGTTCGACGCCTTCTTCGCCCGGACTGATCTGGTCTGGGTGGAACTGACCAGGGATGTTGTCGAACTGGCGGCAGCTATCCGCGTTCAGACTGGCTTGAAGACGCCTGACGCCCTACAAGCGGCGTCGTGCCTCCAGCTTGGCGGTGAACACCTCTTCTTGACCGGGGATAGCGCGTTCAGGCGGGTGGCCGGCCTGAATGTGAAGGTGCTGACATGACCGGTGCCGCGATCAACCCGGCCGCAAACCCAAGATCCCCCTCGCCTCCCCCACCGTCGCCGGCCGCCGCCCGTAGCGGTCGCACACATCCACGATCTTCTTCACCAGCTCGGCATTGCTCGCGGCCAGCCGCGTCGGGTCGAAGCGCAGGTTGTCTTCCAGGCCGGTGCGGCAATGGCCGCCGGCTGCCAGGCACCAAGGTTGACCTCGAACTGCCAGCGCGCGGTGCCGGCGGCGACCCAGGTGGCGCCGGGTAGCAGCTCGGCCAGTTCGCTGCGCAGGAAGTCGAAGATGCTGCGTCGCACCGGCAGGGCGTTGGCGATGCCGAGCACGAACTGCACATGCGGCGGGTTCTTGAGCAGGCCCTTCTTCACCAGGCTGGCGGCGTTGTAGAGCATGGCGAGGTCGAAGACTTCGATCTCGGGCTTGATGTCGTTGTCGAGCATGGTCTTCGCCAGGCCCTCGACGAAGTCGGGCGGGTTCTCGTAGATGCTGGCCGGGAAATTCACCGAGCCGGTGGCGAGCGAAGCCATGTCGGGCTTGAGGTGCAGCATGGCGCCGCGCGCGGCCTGCTCGCGGCCGCGACCGCCGGTGGAGAACTGGATGATCATGCCCGGGCAGTGCTTGCGCACGCCTTCCTGCACCTGGGCGAACAGCGCCGGGTCGGAGCTGGCCGTTTCGTCCGGGTTGCGCACGTGGATGTGCACCAGCGAGGCGCCGGCTTCGAAGCTGAGTGCATTTGAAGAGTCGGCGCCGGCGGTACGGCGCCTAACCGCGCCGATGAGTGCGGCCACGGGCGCCTGCCCCGGTTCAGGCGGCCCGCACCTCGTCCAGCAGGTCCGGATGCCGGTCGAGCACCTTGAGCAGCTTCACCAGCGCCAGCGGCGGACGCGTTCTGCCGTTCTCGTAGCGGGAGAATGCATTCACGCCGCCGCCGAAGATCTCGGCGGCCTGCTGCTGGTCCAGGCGCAGCTTCTTCCTCACGCTGGCGATGAATGCCGGATCGACAATGGCGGCATTCACCTGCCTGTTGAATTCCAGCATTGCAGCGCTGGTCCGGGCGGATTCGGCCATGTCCAGCACGGCCTCGCCGCAGGCCGGGCAATAGTCGCCGCTCACGTCCGCAATGGATGTCGTCTCGCCCTTGTAGGTGTAGCTCATTTCACGCCTCTCGCGGACCAGCTTCGCCTCGCCGCAGCCTGGACATTTCATGTTCATACCTCCTTGAAGGACACGATCAGCACGTCGTCGATGACCGTGAGTTTCAGTTAAACGCGGCCGGCGGCCGTCATCGGCCGATACACGTCCTGCCAGATGCGATGGTCCGCGTGCGTCGTCATGCTCTTGTAGAAATCGCCCGGCGCCAGCGCCATCACCACGTCCACGATCCCGTCGAAATCGAAGCCCAGCGCGGCGCCACCCGCCAGTGCCGACATCGTCGAGCGAACCTTGCCCGCTTCGATCAGCCCTTTGACGACCGGCAGCTTGCAGTGGGGCGTCGATTTCTCCATGGCGGAATATTAACCCTTTTGGTTAATTTAGCAAATTGGTTAATGGTGATTGGAAGCGATCCGGCTGCCGCCGGACAGGTGGGTGGCATCGGAGCGGATCATGGCAAGCAATACCCCACCCATTCACAGCCATTCCGCAATGGGGCGCTCGATTCAAGCGAAGGATTGCGCACGCAGTGGCGAGATAGGGCACAATAGCGTATCGAAATGTTGTATTTGCAATACGAAACAACCCTTGTGCTGGATAGGCAATACACAAGTCGTTTCATGTATAGACCCGGCTCGCTTTCAATACACAAACAGCTTTGGCTCTGACAGCCAATACAAGAGGCGCCATGCAAGCTCACGAACCCGCTGCCCTGCCGCCTTCCGGCATCGAGATTGCGCAACTGGTCACGCTGGTCGGCGAGGCCAACGCCGCGCTGGCGCGTTACGACGGCCTGCTGCAGGGCATGGTGAACCCGGCGGTGATGCTCTCGCCACTGACCCACCAGGAAGCGGTGCTTTCCTCTCGCATCGAGGGCACCCAGGCCACCGTGGAGGAGGTTCTGGAACACGAAGCCGGCCGGGAATACGACATCAACAAGGAGGCCGACATCCAGGAGATCCTGAACTACCGGAAGGCGCTCACGCTGGCCGCCGAAACGCTGACCGACCGCCCCTTGCGGCTCAGCCTCGTCAAGGCCCTGCACAAGGAATTGATGAACAGCGTGCGCGGCCAGGACAAGGAGCCCGGCGAATTCCGCAAGACGCAGAACTGGATCGGCCCCCACGGCTGCACCATCGAGACGGCCAGCTTCATCCCGCCCAACCCCCTGCAGCTCATGGACCACCTGCAAGCCTGGGAGCGCTACCTCGAAAGCGACGATACCGACCCCTTGCTGCAAACCGCCATCGTCCATGCCCAGTTCGAAATCCTGCATCCCTTCAAGGACGGCAACGGGCGGATCGGCCGCCTGCTGATCCCGCTGTTCCTGTACAGCAAGGGTCGCTTGTCGACACCGATGTTTTACTTGTCCGCCTATCTCGAAGCCCACCGCGCCGAGTACTACGCGCGGCTCGCCGCCGTCACCCGCGAGAATGACTGGACCGGGTGGTCGGCCTTCTTCCTGCGCGCGATTGCCGAGCAGGCGAAGACCAACATCGCCCGCGTTCAGGCCATCCTGACTCTCTATGAAACGATGAAAACGCGGGTACGGGAAATCACCCGCTCGCAGCACAGCGCCCAGATTGTCGACGCGCTTTTCGATCGCCCGATCTTCCGCATCGGCGACTTCGCCACCCGCGCCGGCATCCCCAAGCCGACCGCGCACCCGCTGCTGCGCCAGTTGCAGGATGCCGGGCTGCTCAAACAATTGCGCGCAGGCTCCGGCCGTCGCCCGGCCATCCTCGCCTTTCCGGAACTGCTGAACACTGCTGAAGGCAGCAAGGTCCTCTGATTCCGATCACCACCAAAATCGAAAACCCGGCCTTGCCTGACGAGCAGACAAGCCAGCCAATCCACCCAGTTGGAAGCGCTGCGCGAATGGATCGCAAATGAACCCTGAAGCCCTCATCCGCAACGAAATCGCTGCCGATGCCGACGCCATCACCGCCGTCACCCTCGCCGCCTTCGCCACACTCGAAATCAGCCAGCACACCGAGCAGTTCATCGTCAAGGCGCTGCGGGCCGCCGGGGCGCTGGCGGTATCGCTGGTCGCGGAACTGTATGGGCGGGTGGTCGGCCATGTCGCCTTTTCGCCCGTGGTCCTTTCGGATGGCACGCCGGACTGGCATGGCCTGGGGCCGGTGTCGGTGCTGCCGGCACACCAGCGGCAGGGCATAGGCAAGGCGCTGATCCGGCAAGGCCTGGCGCGGCTGCAGGCGATGGGCGCCCGGGGCTGTTGCCTGGTCGGGCATCCGGATTACTACCGGAAGTTCGGTTTCAGGAACCTCGACCAGTTGGCCCATGCCGGTGTGCCGCCGGAATACTTCCTCGCCCTGTCGTTCGACGGGCACTGGCCGCAGGGCGCGGTGGCTTTCCACGAGGCCTTCGGCGCGCGCGAATAGGCGTTGGGCCAGGTGCCAAGAGTCGGCGCCGGCGATACGGCGGCCGCCGGGCCTTGCCGGCCTTACTCCTTCGCCGGACTCAGTATCTGCGCCATCGCGTCGGCCGCGGCGCGCAGTTCGGGGACGCTGGTCAGCATTTCGTCCAGCGTGCGGCGAGCGGTGGGTGCATGGCAGGCGACGGCGGCGACCAGGTTGCCGTCCTTGCCGCGCACGGGGACGGCCACGGCGACCATGCCGAGGACGAATTCCTCGTTGTCGATGCCGACGCCGCGGCGGGCGATGCGTTCGAGTTCGGCTTCCAGTTCGCGGCGGTCGGTGATGGTGCGCGGCGAATGCCGCGTCAATTGCAGTTGCGCGAGGATGCTGCGCCGTTCCAGCAGGGGCATCGAGGCGAGGAAGAGCTTGCCGCTGGCGGTGCAGTGCATGGGCACCCAGGTGCCGGGCGGCAGGTGCATGCGCAGCGGCGCGGTGGTGTCGATGCGCTCGACATAGAGCACGCGGCCGGCGTCGGGCACGGTGAGGTTGCAGGTTTCGCCCAGCGAGCGCACCAGGTTGCGCAGCACGGCGCGGCATTCGCGGCGGATGTTGGAGCCGCGCAGCATGCGCAGCGCCAGCGTGGTGGCGCGATTGCCGGGCACGTAGCCGCGCTCGGCCGGCATGTGCAGCAGGTAGCCTTGCGCCTCCATGGCGCGCAAGAGGCGCATCAGGGTGCTTTTCGGCACCCGCATCATGGTGGCCAGTTGCGCCAGGGTCAACGGTTGCGAGGCTTCGCTGAGGTGTTCCAGCACGGTCAGCGGCCGCAGGCGGCGGATGTCCTCGCTGGCTTCCTCGTCGGCCGTCGTTTCTTCGGTTGTGGACTCGAGCCATGCCGCAGCCTGGTACTGGCCCGCCTGGGCCTTGGTCTTTTTGATTCCCGTCTCCTTCACTCATTCCCTGGGACTGCCGACCCGCGCCACGACGCGCCGGGAGCAGCGCTGATTACGTCAGCTTTCGTCATTCCGGCGGACGCCGGAATCCAGATGAATCATCGTACTGGACACCGGCGTTCGCCGGTGTGACGGAATATTTGGTGCCCAGCATAGTCCAGAATGCGCGCGCGCCCGGCGCCGTGGCTGCGGCTGTCAGGCGCGGCACACCAGGTGGCTTTCCAGGCGGACGACACCGGCCGTGGCCTCGGCGGCGGCGCGTGCGGCGTCGATCTGGATTTCCGAATCGACCACGCCCCAGATCTCGACCACGCCGCTGGTGACGGTGACATTGATCAGGTGCATCGGCAGTTCGGCTTCGTTCAGGGCCGCCAGCAGCAGCGCGCGCAGGGCCGAGTCCTCGACGCGGACGCCACCCGGCCGGCGCCAACTGGCGACGCCACGCAGCAGGTTGGCGCGGCTGACGATGCCGACCAGCTTGCCGCCCTCCAGCACCGTTACGCGCTTGATGTGGTATTTCTCCAGCATGGCGGCGATCTCGGTGAGCGGCGTGTCCGGCGTGACCGAAATCACGTTCTTCGTCATCACGTCGCGCGCGCGGCGGCCGAACTCGCGCAGGTAACGCTCGGCCGGTTCCTCGGGCGTGGCCAGCAGGCGCAGCCACCACGAGGGGCGGCGCCGCGTTTCGGATTCGGCGCGATGGATCAGGTCGCCTTCGCTGACGATGCCGACCAGGCTGCCGTCGGCGTCGATCACCGGGACCGCGCTGATGTGCGAATCGAGCATGAGCCCGGCGATCTCGCCGACATCCGTTTCGGGGGTCACGGTGAGCACCGCGGTGGTCATCACGTCCTTTGCCAGCATGGTCGGTTCCTCGTATCTAAGCTTGCAGGGCGCCGTTCAGCGCGTCACCAGCCAGGTCGCCAGTTGCGGGAAGGCCATCACCAGCCCGACCCCGACGATCTGCAGGACCATGAACTGCGACATGCCGGCATAGATGTCCCTGAGTTCCCATTGCGGCACCACGCCCTTGAGGAAGTAGGCCGACAGGGCGACCGGCGGCGACAGCCAGGCGGTTTGCAGCGTCATCGCGACCAGGGTGCAGAACCAGATCATGTCGATGCCCGCCGCCTGCACGATGGGCAGCACGATGGGCACCACGATGAGCACGATCGGCACCCATTCCAGCGGCCAGCCGAGGACGAAGATCAGGCCGAGGATGACGATCAGCATCAGGGTCGGCGGCAGGGCCAGGCTGGTCAGCAGGCTGGCGAGGTACTCGGCGCTGCCCAGGCGCGAGAACACCGCACCGAACAGGTTGGAGGCGGTGACCAGCATCAGGATCATGCTCGACACTTCCAGCGTCTGGTAGGCCGAGCGGCGGATCTTGGCCAGCGTCATGCGCCGCGACAGCAGCGTCAGGATGAAGACGGCGGCGCAACCGACGGCGCCGGCGTCGGTCGGCGTGGCGATGCCCATCAGGATTACGCCCAGCGTGGCGATGATCACCACGATCACCGGCACCACGCCGATCACCAGGTCCTTGACCACGGCCAGCATCGAGGTCGCGCGCATTTCCGGCGGCAGCGCGGGGCCCAGCGCCGGATTCAGCCAGCAGCGCACCAGGCACCAGACGGTGAAGATGGTCGACAGTAGCAGGCCGGGGATCACCGCCGCGGCAAACAGGTCGGTGGCGGGGATGCCGACCACGGGGCCCATGACGATCAGCATCACCGAGGGCGGGATCAGGATGCCCAGGGTGCCGCCGGCGGCGATGGCGCCGGCGCTCATCTTGGTGTCGTAGCCGCTCTTGATCATCGCCGGCCCGGCCATGACGCCGAGCAGGGTGACCGCGGAACCGACGATGCCGGTGGCGGCGGCGAAGATGGTCGCCGTGATCAGCACCGCGAGGTAAAGCGAGCCGCGCAAGCCGGCCAGCAGTTGCTGGATGCCGGTGAACATGCGCTCCATCAGCCCCGACTGTTCGAGCAGGAAACCCATGAAGAGGAAGAAGGGGATCGAGGCCAGTACCGTGTCCTTCATCACCGAGAAGGTTTGCAGCACGGCGAGGTCGAACACCATCGGGCCGAAGGCGATGAAGCCGGTGCCCAGGGCCACGGCGCCCAGCGTGAAGGCGATGGGAAAGCCGATGAAAATGATGCCGAACAGCGCCGCCAGGGCAAGCAGGCCGAAGACCTCGTTGCTCATGTCAGCTCCTTGGTGAGGCCTTTGGGTCCCATGCCGTCCGCCCAGCGACCGTTGATCGCGGCGTCGAGGCTCTTGCAGAATTCGGAAATGCCCTGCAAGGCCAGCAGCAGCCCGGTCAGCGGCATCGCCAGCTTGAAGGGCCAGGTGATCGGCATCCAGGGGCTGCTGACGAAGCGCTCGCTGGTCATGAAGGCCTTGAGGAAGTAGCCCCAGCCGAAATACAGGAAGATCGCGGCGAAGGGCATGAACATGACGACGTAGCAGATGGCATCGACGATGCCCTGGGTGCGCGGCGACCAGCCGGCGTACAGCGAATCGGTGCGGATGTGGCCTTGGCACTGCAGCGTGTAGGCCGAGCCGAGCATGAAAAAGGAGCCATACAACATGAAGGTCATGTCGTAGGCCCACAAGGTCGGCGCGTCGAAGACGTAGCGCGCGACGACTTCATAGACGAGGGACAGCACCATGGGGATGATCAGCCAGGCCGTGAGCTTGCCGGTCCAGATGGCGATCGGATCGAGCTTGTGCGCGATCCGCAGCAGTTTCGAGGGATGTCCGGTCATGGGTCCTGTGTCCGACGGTTGCGGCGGGAGGGATGCGGTGCGCGACGCCGGTCGCGCACCGTCCTGCCTGTTGCGATCTTACTTGGCGCCCACCGCTTCGGCGCCGATGCCGTAGTACAGGCCGTTGATCTTGGTCCAGTAGGGCACCACGACCTTGGCATAGGCGCGCTGCGATTCCAGCACTTCCTTGAACAGTGGGTTGCGCGCCGCCTCGCGGTCGTACACCAGGTTGGTGGCCTTGTGGAAGGCGGCGAAGAACTCCTTGGGCGTGTCATGCACGATGACCTTGTGTTCCTTCTGCAGCTTTTCCAAGGCCTTGGCGTTGCGATCCACGTTGAAGGCATAGGTCTCGGTGATGGTGGCCATCACCGCGCCCTCAATCACCGCCTTCAGGTCGGCCGGCAGCTTGTTCCAGACGGTCTTGTTGAACAGCACTTCGCCGACGTCGGAGGACTGGTGCAGGCCCTGCAGGTAGTAATGCTTGAACACGTTGTGGAAGCCGAGGATCATGTCGTCCGCCGGGCCGATCCACTCGGCGGCATCGATCACGCCGCGCTGCGCGGCGGGCACGATCTCGCCGCCGGGCATGGCCACCGCGGTGATGCCCATTTCCTTGAAGATTTCGCCGGTCAGCCCGGGAGGCGAGCGGTATTTCATCTTCTTCATGTCGGCGATGGAGTTGATCGGCACCTTGAACCAGCCGAAGGGATCCGGTCCCATCGGCTGCATCATGAAGGGCTTGATGTTCATCTTCAGGCCCTGTTCGTAGAGCTTCTCGTAGAGCGCGTTGCCGCCGCCCTGCGACAGCCAGGCCATGTGCGAAAGCTGGTCCATGCCGGTGCCGGCGCCCGCCGCCGGGTTGGAGAACAGGGCCGCCGCGCTGTTCTTGCCCGACCAGTAGTGGGTCCAGGCGAAGCCGCCGTCGACCACGCCCTTGTCCACCGCGTCGAGGATCTCGAAGGCGTTGACCACCGCGCCGTCGGGCAGGATTTCCATCTTCAGGCGGCCGTTGGACATCTTGTCCACGCGGTCGCCGAAGCGCTTCATCAGGTCGTAGTAGATGCTCGCGGTGGGCACCGCGGTCTGGATTTTCATCCGCGTCACCTGCTGGGCCTGGGCCAGGCCGCCCGCGGTGACCAGCATGGCCGCGACGGCCCCCATCATGAGTTTCCGCATCAAAGTCGCCATCATTGCCTCCTCCTATAGTTGTGAACCACCGGAGTTTCCGACCCGTCGGGCCGCAAACTTCCATTCTTGCCACTTGGGCAATCTCCTAATCTCAAGCATCCTCGCGAATCATGTCGGCCGCCTTTTCCGCAATCATGATGGTCGGCGCATTGGTGTTGCCGGAGACGATCTCCGGCATGATGGACGCATCGACCACGCGCAGGCCGGCCATGCCGCGCACCCGCAGCCGCGCGTCGACCACCGCCAGCGGGTCGCTTCCCATCTTGCAGGTGCCGGCGGGGTGATAAATCGTCTGGCTGTGGCGCCGCGCGGCATCCAGCAATTCGGCGTCGGTGCGGAACTGCTCGCCGGGAACGAATTCGGACAGGATGTGCGGCGCCAGTGCCGGCGCCTGGGCGATGCGGCGCGCGACCTTGATGCCGCCGATCACCACGGGATGGTCGCGCTCGTCGGACAGGTAGCCGGGATGGATCGCCGGGTACTCGCGCGCATCCGCCGAGCGGATGGCGATGCGACCCCGGCTGTGGGGGCGCAACTGGCAGACGGACGCGGTGAAGGCGGAAAAGCGGTGCGCCCCTTCGCCGGGCTTGTCGGCGGAGAGCGGCTGCATGTGGAACTGGATGTCGGGCCGCGCAACATCGGGGCCGGAGCGCGTGAAGATCGCCACCTGGCTTGCCGCCAGCGTCAGCGGACCGGTGCGCGAGAGCAGGTACTGCATGCCGATCCAAAGCTTGCCGAGCGGGCTATTGACCTCGTCGTTCAAGGTGCGCTCGCGGGTCTTGAACACCAGCCGCACCTGCAGATGGTCCTGCAGGTTGGCGCCGACGCCGGGCAGGTCGGCCAACACGGGCACGCCCGCGCCGTGCAGCACCTCCGCCGGGCCCAGGCCGGAGCATTGCAGGATCTGCGGCGAGCCGATGGCGCCGGCGGCAAGGATCACCTCGGCCCGCGCGGTGGCCTGACGGGTTTGCCCGCCCTGGACGAATTCGACGCCGGTCGCTCGCCGGCCGTCGAACAGCACGCGGGTGGTCTGGGCGCGGGTTTCGAGCTTCAGGTTCGGACGCCGGCGCGCCGGCTTGAGAAAGCCCTTTGCCGTGCTCCAGCGCAAGCCCTTGTGCGCGGTCTGCTGGAAATAACTGACGCCTTCCTGCGCGGCGCCATTCGGATCTTCGTTGAAGGGGATGCCGATTTCCCGCGCGGCCTTGACGAAATGGTCGGCGATCGGGCGGTTCAGGCGCAGGTCGGACACCTTCTGCGGGCCGCCCACGCCGTGATAGGCATCGGCCCCGCGCTGCTGGTCTTCGGACTTCATGAAGTAGGGCAGCACATCGGCATAGCCCCAGCCCGGATTGCCCAGCGCCGCCCAGTGGTCGTAGTCTTCGCGCTGGCCGCGGATGTAGAGCAGGCCGTTGAGCGAGCTCGATCCGCCCAGCACCTTGCCGCGCGGCCACTGCAACTGGCGGTTGGCGATGCCGGGATCGGGTTCGGTGACATAGCACCAGTCCAGCTTCGGGTCGTGCATGGTCTTGAAATAGCCGACCGGGATGTGTATCCAGGGATTCCAGTCCTCGCCGCCGGCCTCCAGCAGCAGGACGCTGGTTCCGGGATGCTCCGACAACCGGTTGGCCAGCACGCAGCCGGCCGACCCGGCGCCGACTACGATGTAGTCGAACGCGAAAGTCATCCGCAGCCTTGCCCCTTGCCGGTTCGTCCATTCATTCCGCGCAGCCCCCGAATATGGAACGTTATGTTTCAAAACACGAGGCCGAACTATCACGAGGTTTGAACTGTCGTGGCAAGAAGAATCGGCTGGCGGGGGGACAAGTGAAACGAAATGGCACGCAACGTGCCAATAATCGACACAACCTTTCTGGTCGAAAGGTTTGGGCGGATGTCGAAGCGGATGGCCCTCGCGGGGCCGTCAGTAGAAGCGCGCTTCGCCCGCCGGGCGCGTCTTGAAGCGCTTGTGCAGCCAGTAGTACTGCTCGGGCGAGCGTTCCACCTCCGCTTCGATGAAGGCATTCAGGCGCCGCGCGTCGGCGACGTCGTCATCGCCCGGGTAGGCCGTCCAGGGCTCGCCGACACGCGCGACATACGCGTTGGCTTCCATGCGCGTGATAACCGGGATCACGGTGGCGCCGGTGAGCTTCGCCAGCCGCGACAGGCCGGTGATGGTGGCGGTTTGCACGCCGAAGAAGGGGACGAAGACCGATTCCCTGGGGCCGTAATCCATGTCCGGCGAATAGTGGAAGAAGCGCCCGGCCTTCATCGCCTTCAGCGCCTTGCGCGTGCCCTCCTGGCGCGAGGCCAGTTCGCAGTTGCCGAAGCGCAGGCGGCCGCCGTTCATCGCCGCCTCGAAGACGCGGTTCTTCTGCCGCGTGTAGATCGCCACCAGGCCCTGCTCCAGCGCCATGCGGATCCAGCCGGCGTCGATGCCGACGAAATGCGGCACCAGCAGGATCACCGGCTTGCCCTTGTATTCCGCCAGGCGTTCGCCACCCTCGAGGCGCACCAGGCGGCGGATGCGCGCCGGCGAGGCCCACCACCAGAGGCCCAGCTCGACGATGCCGCGGCCGAAGGCCATGAAGTGGCGTCTCGCCAGCGCCGACTTCTGGCCGGCGGAGAGTTGCGGGAAGCACAGGCCGAGGTTGGTCAGCGTGACGCGGCGGCGTTCGCCGACCACGGCATACAGCAGCAGCCCGAGGCCACGCCCGACCCAGACCAGCAGCGGCAACGGCAGCCAGTGCAGCAGCCACATCAAGGCGAGGATCAGGCGCGTCATGTTTGCGTGTGCTTGTCATCCCGGCGAATGCCGGGATCCAGAAGCCCTATGGATTCCGGCATTCGCCGGAATGACGAGCCGCAGGCTCGATCAATCGCTGTATCGACGACCATGACCTAGTGCGGCCAGGCCTCGGCAAACACCTCGTCGAGCAGCTCGATCCAATGCCGCACCGGCACCGGCGAGGTCATCGCGAGGTGGTGCTGGCAGCCGATGTTGGCGGTGGCGATCAGGGTGGCGCGGGTGCCGACCAGGGTCTTCAGCTTGGCCTCGCGCAGGCCGGCGGCCAGTTCCGGTTCGAGCACCGAGAAGCTGCCGGCCGAGCCGCAGCAGAGGAAGGGGTAGTCGACCAGGGCCAGCTTGAATCCGGCGCGCTTGAGGATCTTCTCCACCACGCCGGTGATGCCCTGCCCGTGTTGCAGGCTGCAGGGCGACTGCCAGGCGATGCGCGGCGGGTTGCCGGCGCGCGGCGGAATCGGCAACAGGTCCTCGCGCCACTCGGCGGCGACCACTTCGGAAATGTCGCGCACCAGCTCGGTGATGCGCTGCGCCCTGGCCGCGTAGCGCGGGTCGTCGGCCAGCAGCTTGCCGTAGTCGCGCATGTGGGCGCCGCAGCCGCTTGCCGTGAGGACGATGGCCTCGATGCCGGCTTCGACCTGCGGCCACAGCGCGTCGATGTTGCGCCGCATGTGGTCCAGCGATTCCTCAGGCGCGGCCATGTGCAGGCTCAGTGCGCCGCAGCAGCCTTCGTCGCCGGTCTCCAGGCGGATGCCGAAGCGATCGAGTACGCGCGCGGCGGCGGGGTTGATCGACGGCCCCATCGCAGGCTGGACACAGCCCGTCCACACCAGCATGCGGCGTTTGCGCGGCTTGTCGGGCCAGGGCCCCGGCGGCGCGATCGGCAGTTCCACCTTGGCGCGCAAGCCGGGCGACAGGAAATTGCGGAACAGGCGGCCGAGGCGCAGTGCCAGGGCAAAGCGGCGGCGATGGGGAATCAGCAGACGCATGCCGAGGCGCAGCGCCCGCATGCGCCAGGTGCGCGGCAGCTCCTTCTCGATGTGCGACCTGGTGATGTCGAGCAGGTGGCCGAAGGGCACGTGTTCCGGACACATGGCTTCGCAGGAGCGGCAGGTCAGGCAGTGGTCGAGGCGTTGCTGAAGCCCGTGATCCACTTCGCCGGTGGCGTACATCTTGCGCATCAACTGGATGCGACCGCGCGGACTTTCCTCGTCTTCGTTGAGCAGGCGGAAAGTCGGACACTTGACCATGCACTGGCCGCAGTCAATGCATTTGTCAAGCAACTCCTCCGCTTCGATGCCAAGCGGCGTGTTGGCAAACTTCGGGGCGAGCTCAAAATCAACGTGTGCCATGTGTGCTCCGTTTTCGTATGACGATTCAGGCCGGCGGCGCTTCGGCGCCAGCCGGCACCTTGTAGCGGTTGTAGCCCCAGAGGTACTGCTCGGGGCAAAGGCGGACCAGGGCTTCCAGTTCGCGGTTGAGCTGCGCGGCGCGGGCGGCGAGATCACCTTCGAGCGCGGCGGACAGCGGAAACAGTTTGAGGTGGTAACCGGCGCCGTAATGCAGGCGCTCGGCATAGGCCATCAGCACGGTGGCGCCGGTTTCGGCAAGGCGCGCCGCCAGGGTCATGGTGTAGGCGGGGCGGCCGAAGAAGGGCAGCCAGGCACCTTCGCCCTGGCCCGGCACCTGGTCCGGCAACATGCCGACGGCCTCGCCGCCCCGCAGCGCCTTGAGCAGGCGACGCACACCGGACAGGTCGGCGGGGGCGAGTTTGAGCTTGGCGCCGCGCCCTTCCTCGATCAGCGGCGCCAGCCAGCCCTGCTTGGGACGGCGGTAGAGCACGGTGATCGGGCGGCGCGCCGCGTAGTACTGCGCGGTGACCTCGAAGCAGCCCAGGTGCGGTGTGAGAAACAGGATGCCGCGGCCGGCGGCCCAGGCCTCTTCCACCAACTCCCAGCCGCTCACCTTGACCACGCGGTCGACCACTTCCTCCTGCGGGCGCAGCCAGATCTTGGGCAGCTCCAGCAGCGATTTTCCGGCCTCGGCAATGGCGGCGTTACGCGCGTGGTCCATGCCGGCCTGCACGATGTGGGTGGTGAAATTGCGCCGGTAGGTGGCCGACGACAGCCAGGCCAGCCAGCCGGCGAGCGCGCCGAGGTTATGCAGCACGGGCAGCGGCAGGCGGGCGAGGAAACGGAACAGGGCGGGTAACACGGCGATTCGCGGTGACGGGTGGCGTTGGTGGCGGGCAGGGAAGCGGGGGAGAAAGTAGAATTATCGCCTATGTCCAAATCCCTCCGTGCCGCCGTCATCGGCGTCGGCTACCTCGGCCGCTTCCACGCGCAAAAATACGCCGCCCTGCCCAATGTCGAACTGGTCGGCGTGGTCGATCCCGATCCCGCACGCGCCGCCGCCGTGGCCAAGGAACTCGGCACCGCTGCCTTCGCCAGCCATGCGGAACTTGCCGGCACGGTCGACCTGGTGTCGATCGCCAGCACCACCGAAAGCCACTACCGCATCGCCCGCGATTGCCTCGCCGCCGGCCTGCACGTGCTGGTCGAGAAGCCGATCACGGTGACCGTGGCCGAGGCCGACGAACTGATCGCGCTGGCCGCTGCCGGCAAGCTGATGCTGCAGGTGGGCCACCTCGAACGCTACAACCCGGCCTGGCTCGCGGTGCGCGACAAGATCGGCACACCGCTGTTCATCGAGGCCCACCGCATGGCGCCCTTCAAGCCGCGCGGCACCGATGTCTCGGTGGTGCTCGACCTGATGATCCACGACCTCGACCTGATCCTGCCGCTGGTGCAAAGCCCGGTCGCCGACCTGCGCGCCTCGGGCGTGGCGGTGCTGACCGAGGGCATCGACATCGCCAATGCGCGCATCGAATTCGCCAACGGTTGCGTCGCCAACATCACCGCCAGCCGTGCCTCGACCGCCTCGCTGCGGCGCATGCGCATCTTCCAGCACCACGAATACCTCTCGATCGATTTCGGCGAACGCAAGATCGGCCTGGCGAAGAAGCGCGACGCCATCGTCGAAGGCGAAGCGCCGATCGACAGCGAAAGCCGCGTCGAGCCGCCGGGCGATGCGCTGCTGAGCGAAATCCAGGCCTTCGTCGCCAGCGTGCGCGGCGAAGTCGTACCGGGCGGCACCTGCAGCGGCCGCGACGGGCGCGAGGCGCTGGCCGTGGCTCTAGAAATCGAACGTCTGATGCTGAAGCAAGGAAAGCAATGAACATCCCCATGCTGGACCTGAAGGCCGAGTACGCCCTGCTCAAGGACGAAATCGAGCCTGCCGTGTGTGCCGCGCTGGCCGCCTGCCAGTACATCGGCGGGCCCAACGTCAAGGCCTTCGAGGCCGAGGCCGCCGCCTATGCCGGCGTCAAACACGGAATCTCCTGCGCCTCGGGCACCGACGCGCTGCTGATCGCCCTGCGCGCGATCGGCCTCGGCCCCGGCGACGAGGTCATCACCACGCCCTTCACCTTTGTCGCCACGGCCTCGACCGTGCTGATGTGCGGCGCCAAACCGGTGTTCGTGGATATCGACCCGCGGACCTTCAACCTCGACCTCGACCAGGTCGCGGCGGCGATCACGCCGAAGACGAAGGCCATCGTGCCGGTGCACCTCTTCGGCCAGCCCGTGCATCTGGCGCCGCTCAAGGCGCTTTGCGAGAAGCACGGGCTGAAGCTGATCGAGGATGCCGCGCAGTCCTTCGGCGCCGACCTGGGACCCCAATGCGCGGGCCGCAAGTCGGGTGCCTACGGCGACATCGGCTGCACCTCGTTCTATCCGTCGAAGAACCTCTCGGCCTTCGGCGACGGCGGCCTGATCATCACCGACGACGACGCGCTGGCCGCCGAGCTGCGCGTGCTTGCCAGCCACGGCTCGCGGGTGCGCTACCACCACCACGTGCTGGGCTACAACTCGCGCCTCGACGAAATCCAGGCCGTGATCCTGCGCACCAAGCTGAAGCACCTCGACGGCTTCAACAATCGCCGTATCGCCATCGCCGACTCTTACAACAAGCAGTTGGCCGGCGCGGTCGAGACCCCCTACGCCGACGGCCGCGGCCGCCACGTGTATCACCAGTACACGATACTTTCCGACCGCCGCGACGCGATCCAGAAGGCGCTGACCGAGGCCGGCATCGCCTGCGCCGTGTACTACCCGGTGCCGCTGCACCAGCAGGAAATGTTCGCCGCGACCCACGGCGACCTGAAGCTGCCGGTCACCGAGCGCACCGCGCAGCGCTGCCTCTCGCTGCCGATCTCGCCGATGCTGCAGGACGCGCAGATCGAGCGAGTCTGCGAAGTGATCCGCAATACCCTGGCATGAACCTTCACCCCACCGCGGTCATCGCGCCCGACGTCAAGCTGGGCGCCCAGGTCCAGGTCGGCCCCTACGCGGTGATCGAGGAAGACGTGGTGCTGGGCGACGGTTGCCGGATCGCGGCGCATGCCGTGATCAAGCGCCACACGCGCATCGGCGCGCGCAGCCGCGTCGCCGAACACGCGGTGATCGGCGGCGACCCGCAGGACTTCAAGTTCAAGGGGGACACTGTCTCCTACACCGAGATCGGCGAGGACAATTACTTCCGCGAGGGCGTCACCATCCATCGCGGCTCGCGCCCGGATTCGGTGACGCGCATCGGCAACGGCTGCTTCCTCATGGCCTATGCCCACATCGCCCACGACTGCATCGTCGGCAACCACGTCGTCATGGCCAACACGGCGGGCATTGCCGGTGAGGTGGTGGTGCATGACAAGGCCTTCATCTCGGCGGCGGTGACAGTGCACCAGTTCTGCCGCATCGGCCGCAATGCCATGATCGGCCTTTCGGCCAAGGTGGTGCAGGATGCGCTGCCCTTCTGCATCACCGACGGCAACCCGGGCCGCGCCCGCGGACTCAACCTGGTCGGCTTGAAGCGCAACGGCTTTCCCCGCGAGGACATCGCGGCGCTGAAGGAGGCCTACCGCATGCTCTATGCGCGCGTGCCGCTGGATCAGGCCCTGGCCGCGATGCGCGAGATGGGCAGCGCGCCGGTGGCGGAAGTCGCCGGGTTCATCGCCGGTTCGAAGCGCGGCTTCGCCCACCCGACGCGCTGAAGCGGTCAGGCGCGCAGTGGATTTGTTGGCAAGGCCTCAGCCGAGGAAGCGCTTGAAAAACTTTGCCAGCGAGCTCTGCATCGCCGCCTTTTCGTGGTCGCGGAATTCGTCGGCATAGGCGCGATCCGTGAAGCGGATGTGTTGCACCAGCCAGTCACGCAGGAAATGCAGCAGTTCGAGCGAGAGCGGCTTGCCAGCCTTGACGCCGGCCCTTTCCAGCGCGATGCGGGCAACGAACTTTTCGTGTTCCGCCCGGTGCTCCTGATAGCGGCTGTACAGTTGTTCGCGCATGAAGGCTTCTTCGGCGGCGAAATGCGTCACCGTGTAGCGCTCCAGTTCGGCGATGACCTTCATGGTGGCGTCGCGGTCGGCCTTGCTCGCCACCGCGCGCCAGATGTCGTCGATCAGATGAAAGAGGAACTTGTGCTGCTCGTCGATTTCGGCCAGGCCGAGCGCGTAGTCGTTAGACCAGGCGACAGTGCTTTGCGACAAACCCATCCCAGACTCCTAGGCTGAAACAGTCCGAATCCTAACGAATTTCCATGCCCCGCGAATCGCCGATTTAGCGCCGTCCACCGGCCAATTTCGCCGCTTCCGGCATGCGCCGCAGGCGCCAGACCGCCACCGGGCCCAGCAAGCCACCGATGCCCAGCGTCGACCAGGCCAGGCCCCAGATCACGTGCTCGGGTAATTCGCCGGCACGGGCCCAGTCCAGCACCAGGCCAAATACCCAGGGGGAAATCGCGCCGGCGCCAAAGCCGAGCACGGAGCGCAGCGAGTAGGCCACCCCGAGGTAGCGGGGATCGGTCAGCTCCGTCAATGTCGTCGAGTGAATCGAGGAGTCGCCGACGCCGGTGACGTTGTAGAACACCGCAACGGCCACCAACAACAGCAGCGGCGCGCCCATCATCCAGCCAAAGCTGAACGAGCAGACCAGGCTTGCCAGGCCGAACGCCAGCGTCACCGCGGTGCGGCCGTGGCGATCGGAGAGCGAGCCGCCAAGCACGCTGCCGACCACCGCCACCAGGTAGGTCAGCGCCGTCAGCGTGGCGCCCAGGCTGACCGCCTGCGTGCCGCCACTGCCGCCGGCCGCCGAGGCCGCGGCGAGGAAGGCCGGCAACCAGGCCCAAAGGCCGAGCAGTTCCCAGGCGTGGAAGGTATAGCCCCAGATCGACAGCATCGCCGGCTTGTTCTTCAGCACCTCGCCGATACGGCTGCGCGTGCCGTGGCCATCGGGCAGCGCGTGCACCACGTTGGGTACGTCGCGCAGGGCCCACCAGCCCAGGGCCAGGCCGAACAGCGGGCAAAGCGCGGTGGCGACGAAGCCGCCGCGCCAGCCGGCGAGCGGGAGCATGGCGCTGGCGATCAGCAGGCCGCCGGCATAACCCAGCGAGGCGGCGGCGAGATACAGCCCAAGCGCCAGGCCGCGCCGTTCCGGCATGCGCTGGGCAATGATGGCAAGCCCCGGCGTGTACGACCCCCCCGAGCACAGCCCGGTCAGGCCGTAGAGCAGCAGCGCGGAAACGAAGCCGTCGGCAAAAAAGGCGAACAGCAGGCCGCTGACCACGGCGGCGATCCCGCTCGCCAGGTAAATGCGCCGCGCGCCGTAGCGGTCGGCCAGAAAGCCCACGGAAAACAGCGAAACCAGAAATCCGATGTGATAGCCCGACTGCACCAGACCGGCCTGCCAGGCGCTGAGCTGCCAGTCTTCGCGCAGCAGCGGCAGCACCGCCGACCAGGCGGTGAACAGGGTGGCGAAGGCAGCGCGCGCGGCGCAGAACTGGAGCAGCCAGGACATGGCGCAAGTTTAGGGCCTGGGCCGCCCATTTGACGGCGGCGCCCCGCCGGGCCTACAATGCGCGCTGGTCCGCCGAGTTAAATGACAACTTGCGAGGCGGAGAAGACTCAGGGCGGTGTCCCGCGGTCGGAAAACAAATTTCGCTAAAGCGTCGCCTGCTCCGCCCCATAGCTGGCTTCGCCAAGCATGGGGCGTTCTAGTTTTTGGAGCAAACAATGGCACAGGAATATTTCTTCACTTCCGAGTCGGTCTCGGAAGGCCATCCGGACAAGGTGTCCGACCAGATTTCCGATGCAATTCTCGACGCCATCCTGGCGCAGGATCCGTATTCGCGCGTCGCCGCCGAAACGCTGTGCAACACCGGCCTGGTGGTGCTGGCCGGCGAGATCACGACCAAGGCCAACGTCGATTACATCCACGTCGCGCGCGAGACGCTGAAGCGCATCGGCTACGACAACACCGACTACGGCATCGACTACAAGGGCTGCGCCGTGCTGGTGGCCTACGACAAGCAGAGCCCGGACATCGCCCAGGGCGTGGATCGCGCCTCGGACGACTACCTCAACCAGGGCGCCGGCGACCAGGGCCTGATGTTCGGCTACGCCAGCGATGAAACCCCGGTGCTGATGCCAATGCCGATCTACCTGTCGCACCGCCTGGTCGAGCGCCAGTCGATGCTGCGCCGCGACGGCCGCCTGCCCTGGCTGCGCCCCGACGCCAAGTCGCAGGTCACCGTGCGCTATGTCGATGGCAAGCCCTTTGCCATCGATACCGTGGTGCTTTCCACCCAGCATTCGCCCGAGATGTCCGATGGCCCGAAGATGAAGGCCGCCGCGATCGAGGCGGTGATCGAGGACATCATCAAGCCAGTGCTGCCCAAGGAGCTGATCAAGGGCGAGATCAAGTATCTGGTCAATCCCACCGGCCGCTTCGTCGTCGGCGGCCCGCAGGGCGACTGCGGCCTCACCGGGCGCAAGATCATCGTCGACACCTACGGCGGCGCGGCGCCCCACGGCGGCGGCGCCTTCTCCGGCAAGGACCCGTCCAAGGTCGACCGCTCGGCGGCCTACGCCGGCCGCTACGTGGCGAAGAACATCGTCGCCGCCGGGCTGGCCAGCAAGTGCCTGGTGCAGATCTCCTATGCCATCGGCGTGGCCCAGCCGACCTCGGTGTGGGTCACCACGCAGGGCACGGGCAAGGTCTCCGACGAGAAGATCGCCGAGCTGGTGAAGAAGCACTTCGACCTGCGACCGAAGGGCATCGTGCAGATGCTCGACCTGCTGCGCCCGATCTACGAGAAGACCGCCGCCTACGGCCACTTCGGCCGCGACGAGCCGGAATTCACCTGGGAAGCGACCGACAAGGCCGCCGCGTTGCGGGCCGACGCTGGTCTTTAAACCCGCCCGGCAATGTGTGAAAGGCCCGCCACAAGCGGGCCTTTTTCTTTTTCGCGACCGCACCGATCCGGGTACCTTGGCCGATAATCACGCCATGAACGATCTCGCGAAAAATGTACTGGGCGGCATCCTGCAGCCCTGTGGCACCGACCCGATGACCGGCTTCTTCCGCACCGGCGATTGCCAGGTGACCGAGGAGGATGTCGGCAACCATGGCGTCTGCATCATCGCCACCGAAGACTTCCTGCGCTTCTCGCGCTCGCGCGGCAACGACCTGTCGACGCCGATGCCGGAATACGATTTCCCCGGCCTCAAGCCCGGCGACCGCTGGTGCCTGTGTTCGGCGCGCTGGCAGGAGGCCCTGCAGGCGGGGATGGCACCGCAGGTGGTACTGGAAGCCACGTCCGCCGCCGCACTCGAGGTGGTCAAGCTGGCCGACCTCAAGCGCTACGCGGTGAAACTTGACCAGGAGAAATGATGAGCGACTTTTACAAGCTGTCGGCCAAGGCCATCGACGGTTCCATGCGGTCGATGAAAGCCTGCAAGGGCAGGGTGCTGCTGATCGTCAATGTCGCCAGCGGCTGTGGCTTCACGCCGCAATATGCCGGCCTGGAAGCGCTATGGCGCAAGTATGGCGAGCGGGGGCTGACGGTGCTGGGTTTTCCCTGCAACCAGTTTGGCGGGCAGGAGCCGGGGAGCGAAACGGAGATCGCCGGCTTCTGCAGCCTCAACTACGAGGTGAGCTTCCCGATGTTTGCCAAGGTCGATGTCAACGGCGCCGATACGCATCCGATCTTCGCCTTCCTCAAGGCCGGCGCCCCCGGCTTGCTGGGTTCGGAGAGCGTCAAATGGAACTTCACCAAGTTCCTGGTCGACCGCAAAGGCCGGGTGGTTGGCCGCTACGCGTCGTCGCTGAAACCCGAGGACATGGCGGCGGACATCGAGAAGCTGCTCTGACGCGACACGATCAGGCCGCGGCTTTTTGCGGTTGACGTTGCGTGGCGGCGGCGCGGTCGTCGTCGAGCACGAGATCCTCGTCCCCGTCACCGAAGCGGACGATATGCACGCCCTTGGGCAGGTTCGTCCGGCGACGGGAAATCTCCTTCAGCCAATCGTTCCCAGGCGGGGCCAGTACATCCAGCAGGCTCATGGTACGGCGGGTCATTTACGGCTCCTGTATCGTGCGGCTGCACCGGATTTCAGCGCGTCCGGTATCGCGTCCTCGGGACTTCGCCCCGTCCGGGGCGAAAAGTCGAAGGCCCCGCAAGCGCGGGGCCTTCGGGCGGATGGAGGAGGTAGGCCATCCGCCGGGGGGATTTTGCCTCAGGGCGTCAGGTAACGACGTGAATCGGCAAGAAATTTCAGGATGGCATCGCTTTGCACGCTTTTCTCCGGGCTAAGGCAGGGAATCAACATGAGCTTATAGATGGGGCCACTGTCACAAGGTTCAACGCCAATTTGAAACAAGTTGTTGCGCGACGCACGGAAAAATCCCCTTTACAATCACGGCTTCCCCCCTTTGCCATTGAAAAAATGGTCAAGCCCCTGTTTTCCATAATTTTTTGGGCCGCGTCCAAGGCTACCGGCACGGCACCGATCACGCACGAACCGGAGCCGCCGGCTGCCAGGGGTTCACGGCCGGGTCGCCCTCGGCCGTGAAATCGACGACCGTCCAGGTACTGCAAAGGCTCGCCGGCTGGCGCCTGGCAATGCTGTTCACCCTGCTTACCGTGGCCGGCGCCTTGCTGATCGTGTCGGTGATGGATTTGTTGCTGATGGGCCGCGTCACCGCCGACTACCTGCTCACCGGTCTGGTGACGGCGGGCATCGTCGCCCCCATCAGCCTGACCCTCCTGAGCCAGTTGCTGCGCGAACTGGCGCGTTGGGAAAACGCCTCGCTGGCGGCCAGCGTCGAAAGCGTCGAGGGCCGCCTCAAGGTCGCCCTGGAATCCACGGACGAAGGCATCCTGATGGTGGCGCCCGACGGCAAGGTCCTGGCCATCAACGAGCGCTTCGCCAGCTTGTGGAATGTGCCCGGGAACCTGGCGGAAGCCGGCGACGACGAGGCATTGCTGAGCCATGTGCTCGGGCAGTTGCAGGACCCCGACGGATTCCTGGCCAAGGTCAAGGCCCTGTACGACAGCGACACCGAGGCCAGCGACACGCTGCATTTCAAGGACGGCCGGATTTTTGCCCGTTACACGCGAGCGCTCTCCGGCGACGGAACACACGGCCGGATCTGGTGCTTCCGCGACGTCACCGAGCAGCACCGCATGCAGTTGGCGTTGGCCGAGCGCGAGGAACTGTTCCGCAGCATCTTTACCCAGGCCAATGAAGCGATTTCCCTGATCGACACAAAAACACTGCGCTTCGTCGAATTCAACGACATGGCCTGCGAGACGCTGGGCTACACGCGCGAGGAGTTCGCCGCGCTTGCCGTGCCGGACATCCAGGCAGACATGGACGAGGCATTCCTGCGCGAGCAGGTCCCCACCGCGATCTCCGCCGGGTTCCGCAACATCGAGACGCGGCACCGGCACAAGGACGGACTGCCGCGCGACGTGCTCGTCAGCATCAGCGGCATCGAACTGCGCGGGCGCCGCTTCCTGGTGGTCACCTGGTCGGACATCACGGCGCGCAAACTCGCGGAGGCGGCGGTGACCGAATCGGGAAAGCTGCTGCAGGCGGTGATCGACACGGCGCCGATGCGGGTGTTCTGGAAGGATACCGAGTCCCGCTACCTGGGGTGCAATCCGGCCTTTGCCATCGATGCGGGGAAATCCTCCCCGTCCGAGGTGATCGGCCGCGTCGACCATGATCTGGCCTGGTCGACCCAGGCCGAGGCCTATCGCGCCGACGATCGCGCCGTGATGGACTCGGGTACGCCGCGCCTGTTCTACGAGGAACCGCAAACGAGCGCGGACGGCAGGGTGATCTGGCTGCAAACCTCCAAGGTGCCGCTGCGCGACGCGGCGGGCAAGGTGATAGGCGTGCTCGGCATGTATGAGGACATCAGCATGCAGCGCGGGCTGCGCGATGCCCTGCACCAGCGCGAGAGCTACCAGCGCGCGCTGCTCGACAACTTTCCCTACCGCGTCTGGCTCAAGGACGAGCAGAGCCGCTTTCTGGCTGTAAACCAGGCCTTCGCCGACGGATTCGGCGCAGCGTCCAAGGACACCCTGATCGGCGCCACGGATTTCGACATCGCGCCGCCCGAACTGGCCGCCACCTACCGTAACGACGATCGGGAAGTCTTGCTCAACGGCCGGCCCAAAGTCGTCGAGGAGCAGATCGAGGTCGATGGCCGCCTGGTCTGGTTCGAAACCTACAAGTCGCCGGTCAGCATCGCCGGAAAGGTGATCGGCACCGTGGGTTTCGCGCGGGACATCAGCGAACGCAAGCGCACCGAGCAACATTTGCGGATGGCAGCCGACGTCAGTCACATCGTCTTCTGGGAACTCGATTTCCCGACCGGAGTCATCACTTATGACAAAGGCACTCTGCCCGTCCTTGGCCTTGACGCGGATGACCCGCTGAGCAACCTGGCCGAGTGGGTGGAACGGGTGCACCCGGATGAACGCGCCAGGTTCGTCGCCGAGGTCGAACTCACGGCGCAGCCGGGAAAGGACACCTTCGACCATGAATACCGGATCGCGAACCGGTCCGGCGACTATCACTGGATACTTACGCGCGCCCGGATCGTCCAGCGCGCCCCGGAGGGGGCGCCGCTGCGCGCGGTGGGCACGTCGATGAACATCGACGAGCGCAAGCGCAGCGAACGACAGCTCCACGATTACCAGTCCCACCTTGAGGAAATGATCGCGCGGCGGACCGTCGAACTCGCCGGCGCCAAGGAAGCCGCCGAATCCGCCAACATCGCCAAGAGCGCCTTCCTCGCCAACATGAGCCACGAGATCCGCACGCCGATGAACGGCATCCTCGGCATGGCGCACCTGTTGCGGCGCGGCGGCGTGACGCCGGAACAGGCCAAGCGCCTGGACAAGATCGACGCGGCGGCGGAGCACCTGCTGGGCATCATCAACAGCATCCTCGACATTTCGAAGATCGAGGCCGGCAAGTTCGTGATCGAGGAAATGCCATTGAGTCCGCATGGCCTGCTGACCAATGTGCGTTCCATCCTGGCCGAACGCGCCAGGGAAAAGGGGCTGGCCCTGGTGGTCAGCGCCGAGCCCCTGCCGATGCGGCTGGTCGGCGATCCGACGCGCTTGCAGCAGGCCATCCTGAATTACGCGACCAATGCGATCAAGTTCACCGAGAGCGGATCGATTACGCTGCGCGTCCTGAAGCTGGACGAGGACGTGGAAGCGGTCATGCTGCGTTTCGAGGTGGCCGACACCGGCATCGGCATCGCCCCGGATGCGCTGGGACGCCTGTTCCTTGCCTTTGAGCAGGCCGACAATTCGATGACGCGCAAGTATGGCGGCACCGGCCTCGGACTGGCGATCACCAAGCGCCTGGCCGGATTGATGGGGGGCGATGCCGGCGTGGCCAGCACCCTGGGCGAGGGCAGCACCTTCTGGTTCACGGCACGGTTGAAAAAGCAGGCCGGCACCGCCAGCGACGCCGATGACAGGCCGTCGGATGCCGAACACGGACTGCGCCAGCGCCACGGTGGACGCCGCGTTCTGGTCGTCGATGACGAACCGATCAATCGCGAAGTTGCCTGCAGCCAACTCGAGGCCGCCGGACTGGTGGTGGATCAGGCCGAAGACGGCGCCGAAGCCATCGCGCTGCTCCAGGCCCATCCCTACGCGGCGGTGATCATGGACATGCAGATGCCGAACATCAACGGACTGGATGCCACCCGCGCCCTGAGAAAGCTCCCCGCCCATGCCGACACACCGGTGATCGCCCTGTCGGCCAACGTCTTCGCCGAGGACAAGGCACGTTGCTTCGACGCCGGGATGAACGATTTCGTGGCCAAGCCCTGCGACTCCCAAAGCCTCTACGCCACGCTATTGCACTGGCTGGATCGCGTCGCGGAGCCGCCGCTCAGGCCATGACGCCGTTGAGGTAGTACCAGCGCCCCTGTTCGCGCAAAAAGCGGCTTTGCTCGCGCAGGCGCCGGGCGCGGCCGCCGATGCGGCAAAGGGCGACGAACTCGACGCCGGCTTCGTCACCCGACTCGGTGCTCGACATGACCTCCAGTCCCAGCCATTTCGGCTGCGGCCCATGCGCCAGGTCGAGCATCGCCGGCCGCGTCGTGGCATGCCAGGTGGCGAGCAGATAGTCTTCACGGCCCAGCACATAGGCGCAGTAGCGCGAGCGCATCAGCGACTCGGCATCGGCCGCGGCGACGCCCGCATGCAGGCGGCCGCAGCACTCGGCATAGGGTCGCGGGCGCCCGCAGGGACAGGGCTCGGCGGCTTTGCGCTTCATGGTTCGCGAAAATCCGAAGGCGATGGCTCGCGGTGAGGCGACTCAGCCACCGCCGGCGTTGCCGTCGACGGGTGGCTGGACGCATTTCGGGCAGTCGCGGCCGAAGGGCGAAATGTGGCGCCACCACACCCACAGCAGGATCGGCAACAGGCCCAGCAGAACAATGTCATCCCAGCCGGGCTGGGCCAGGTCGCCGCGCCACCATGCCACGGCGGCACGGATCGCCTCGATCAGCAGCACCATGTAGGCAAAACCGGCGGCGAGCAACAGCAGGCGTTTCATTTTCCGGAATACACCCATTCCAATAGCGCGTCCTGCGCCGGCTGCGCGGCCGCCGCGTTGGCGTGGTTGATGAAGAACACCACGATCCAGCGGCGTCCGCCCTTGTCCAGCACGTAACCGGCGATGCTGCGCACGCCTTCCAGCGATCCGGTCTTGATGTGGGCCTGGCCGGCGACGCCGTTCTGTTTGAGGCGCCGCTTCATGGTGCCGTCCGTGGCGGTCACGGGTAGCGAGGCCATCAGTTCCGGCATCACCGCGCTTTTCCAGGCGGCGCCCAACAGGCGCCCGAGACCTTCCGCCGTGACGCGTTCGCGCCGCGACAGGCCCGAGCCGTTTTCCAGCACCAACTCGGGCAACGCAATGCCACGCGCATCGAGCCAGGCGCGGATCGCCGCGTCGGCATCCTCGGCGCCGGCCGGCCGCTTGCCGGCCTCCAGCCCCAAGGTGAGGAAGAGCTGACGCGCCATGACGTTGTTGGAGAACTTGTTGATGTCGCGCACCACTTCGGCAAGAGTCGGCGATGGCAATACGGCGATCTGGCGCGCCTCGGCCGGCACCGCACCGTCGCGCACGCTCCCCGACAAGCTGCCGCCAAGCTCCGCCCACAACTGGCGGAACACGCCGAGGACGAAGGAAGGATGATTCATCAGCGCGATGTTCCAGCGCTGCTCCGGACAGGCGGCGGGAAACACGCCGGTCAGCACCAGGCGCGTGGTCGGGCCATGGGCGAAGACGTCGGCGCGCAGGCGCTCCTTCCAGTCGCCGCAGCCGTTGCCGTTGCCCAGCGTGATCTTGTTGGCGATATCGAGGTTGGCCGGCGCCGGCTCGGCGGCAACGCTCAGGGTCTTTGCCGCCGGATCGGGCATCAAGTAGAGGGTCACGGCCTTGAAGTTCAACAGCAAGGCATCCGGCGCCACGTTGTAGGGCCGCATCGGCTGGGCATCGAAACGCCCAGGGTCGTCTCCGTTGGCGGCAAAGGCCGAACGGTCGAGCACCAGGTCGCCGCGAATTTCGCGGATGCCGCGCGCGCGAATCATGCGCAGCAGGCGGCCAAACTGGTCATGGGTCAGCTTGGGATCGCCGCCGCCCCTGAGATGCAAATCGCCTTGCAACACCCCGTCGGCCAGGCTGCCGCTGGCATGGGCCTCGGTCTTCCAGGTGTAGGCCGGGCCGAGCAGATCGAGCGCGGCATAGGTGGTGACCAGCTTCATGGTCGAGGCCGGGTTCAGCGCGGCGCGCGCATTCATCGCCAGGCGCGGCGTCGCGGCATCGACCTCGCGCACCCAGGCCGCCGTGGATGCGGGCGGAATGCCGGCCGACTTCAATGCCGCCGCGACGGCCGGCGGCAATTCGTCGGCGCGCGCGCCGGCGAAGAACAGGGCAGTGAGCAGTATGACCGGAAGCCGCATTTCGCGATCTTATAGAATCGATCGCAAACGGAGGAGCGAAAAAGGAATGGAAATGCCCGCCTGGAGGCCGTCGCCGGAAACGATGCGCGCGGCGAAATTGACGGCCTTCAGCGATTGGCTGGCGCGCGAGCGCGGCCTGCGCTTCGCCGATTACGACGCGCTGTGGCGCTGGTCGGTGGAGGACCTGGAGGGGTTCTGGGGCGCGATCTGGGATTGCTTTGCGATTCCCTGCGCGACGCCACGCTCGCGCGTGCTGGCGAGCGCTTCGATGCCCGGCGCGCAGTGGTTCCCGGGCGTGACGATGAACTACGTCGACCAGGTGTTTCGTCACGCGACGACGGCGTGCCCCGCCATCATCTCGCGCAACGAGGCGGGCGAGAATCGCGAGATGTCGTGGGCCGAGTTGCACCGCCAGGTCAGCGCGCTGGCCGCCAGCCTGCGCGCGATGGGCGTGACGCGTGGCGACCGCGTCGTCGCCTACCTGCCGAACATTCCGGAGACGACGGTCGCCTTCCTCGCCGTCGCCGGCATTGGCGCGATCTGGTCGGCCTGCTCGCCGGACATGGGGCGCATCGCGGTGGTGGACCGCTTCCGCCAGATTGCGCCCAAGGTGCTGATCGCCGTCGACGGCTACGACTATGGCGGCAAGGCCCACGACCGGCGCGGGTTGATCCGCGAACTTCTCGGCGCGCTACCCAGCATCGAGCACCTGATCCTGGTGCCCGGCCGCGATGCCGGCGCCGATTGTGGCGAATTCACCGCCGCCCGTTCCTGGGCCAGCGTCACCGCCGGGAATGTTCCGCTCACCATCGAGCATGTGCCCTTCGCGCACCCACTGTGGGTGGTGTATTCCTCGGGCACCACGGGCCTGCCCAAGCCCATCGTGCATTCGCATGGCGGCATTGTCGTCGAACACGTCAAGATGACCGCGCTGCACCTCGACATCGGGCCCGGGGATCGCTTCCATTGGTTTTCCAGCAGCGGCTGGATCATGTGGAACTGCCAGATGGCGGGCTTGCTGGTGGGCGCCACGATCTGCATTTACGACGGCAATCCGGGCTGGCCCGACTGGGGGGCGTTGTGGCGCTTCGTCGGCGAAACACGGGTGACTTTCTTCGGTGCCGGCGCGGCCTTTTTTCTTTCCTGCCTCAAGGCCCGGATCGAGCCCAATTCGCTTGCCGACCTCACGGCGCTGCGCGCCATCGGCTCCACCGGCTCGCCGCTGCCGCCCGAGGGCTACCAGTGGATTTACGACCAAGTGCGAAAGGACATCTGGCTCAACCCGATTTCGGGCGGCACCGATTTCGCCGGCTGCTTCGTCGGCGGCGTGCCGACGCTGCCGGTGTATCTGGGCGAGATGCAATGCCGCTGCCTCGGCGCCAGGGTGGAGGCCTGGGACGAGGCCGGCAAGCCGCTGATCGACGACGTCGGCGAACTGGTCTGCCGTGCCCCCATGCCCTCGATGCCCTTGATGTTCTGGAACGATCCCGGCGATGCGCGTTACCGCGAGAGCTATTTCGACATGTACCCCGGCATCTGGCGCCACGGTGACTGGATTCGCATCACGCCGCGCGGCGGCGCCATCATCTACGGGCGCTCGGATGCCACCATCAACCGCCACGGCATCCGCATGGGCACCAGCGAGCTGTATCGCGCGGTCGAGGAACTGCCCGAGATCATCGACAGCCTGGTGGTCGACCTCGAATACCTTGGGCGCGAAAGCTACATGCCCTTGTTCGTCGTCATGCGACCCGGCCGCGAGCTGACGCCCGAGTTGGAGGCCACGCTGCGCGAACGCATCAAGCTGGCGCTTTCGGCGCGTCATGTTCCCAACGAAATACTTGCCGTCACCGAAATTCCGCGCACGCTCTCGGGCAAGAAGATGGAACTGCCGGTGAAGAAGCTGCTGCTCGGCCAGGCCATCGACCAGGTGGCCAACCCCGATGCGATGGCCAATCCGGCCAGCCTGCAATGGTTCGTCGATTTTGCCGCGCGGCGCGGCGCCGGGGAGCGCGCGCCTCCTGCCGGGCCGTCCCAAGGGAGGCGCAGCCAACAGACGGAGCCGCTTGGCGGCCAACCGCAGTCACCCCCTGCCTTGGGCAGGGGGCTGGGGGGAGGGTAGTTCGATGACTGCGCGCATCGCAGTGCCGCTGCCCAAGGCCTACCTGCTGCTCAACCACGGGCCGACCGTGCTGGTATCCAGCACCCACGGCGAGCGGCGCAACGTCATGGCGGCGGCCTGGTCGATGCCGCTGGACTTTTCGCCGCCCAAAGTTGCCGTGGTCATCGACAAGGCAACGCTGACACGCGAGTTGGTCGAGGCATCCGGCGAATTCGTGCTCAACGTGCCGTCGCGGGCACAGGCCGCGATGACCCTGGCCGTGGGCACCAGCGACGGTCGCAAAGTCGACAAGTTCTGCATGCCCGGCGTCGAGGCGCTGGCGGCCAGCCTTGTCAGTGCGCCCCTGATCGCGGGCTGCCTGGCCTGGCTGGAGTGCCGCGTGATCCCCGAGCCGCACATCCAGAAAGCCTACGACCTCTTCCTTGGTGAAGTGGTCGCGGCCTGGGCCGATCCCGAGGTGTTCTCGAACGGCCGCTGGCATTTCCCGGATGCCGAGCGGCGCAGCATCCACTATCTGGCCGGCGGCAGCTTTTTCGCCACCGGCGAACCCTTCGAGGTCTAGATGCGGAACGGCGCCACACCGATCAGCAAGGCGTGGCCCCAGAACGCGAATACCGCCCAGGCCAGCGTGCCGATGGCCACCACCGAGGCATCCCGCGTCGAGCAGCAAACTGGATAGGTACGGCCGGCAATCCGATCGCGGCGCCGCGCCGCGATGAAGTCGGCAATCGCCCAGGCCAGGAAGGCACCGAACAGCAGCGCATCGGCGAGGTTGCCGTTGGCCAGCAGGTGGGCCAGCGCCCACAGCTTGACCCCGGCCACCATCGGATGGCCGACCCTGGCCTTGATATGGCTGCCGGGCAGGTAGGCGGCCACCAGCAGGATGAAGGCCGGCAGGGTCAGCCCCGCCGCCACGTGGCGCATCGGCAGCGGCGGTACCCAGAGCACCATGTCGCCGGTCCGCGCAACTCCATAACCCCAGGTGATCAGCCCCAGCCCAACGGCAGACAAGAGTGAGTACACGCCTTTCCAACGCATTTCGCCGATCCTGGCGATCTGTGCGGCGCGCCATGGATCGGCGAAGATGCGTATCGAATGGGCGCCGAGGAACAGCAGCAAGCCGAGGATCAAGATGGTCATGGAACACTTTCCGCAACAAAGTAGTGCAGCCATGATACTTGCGATGTAAAGCGTCCGGGCCCATCTTGGCTTTGTCGCCCGATCCAAGGAGAAGTCCATGTCCAGCCGTCGCCTGCAGCAGATCATTCCGTCCGTCGCCACCTTGGACGGCGCCGGTGTCAGCCTGCGCCGCAGCCTGGGCAGCGTGCCCAATGCACGCGTCGATCCCTTCCTGATGCTCGACGAGTTCTCGTCCGACGATCCGGACGACTACATCGCCGGCTTTCCGTCTCATCCGCATCGCGGCTTCGAAACCGTGACCTACATGCTCGACGGCCACATGCTGCACGAAGACCACCTCGGCAATCGCGGCGACCTGCTGCCCGGCGGCGCGCAGTGGATGACTGCCGGGCGCGGCATCATCCATTCCGAAATGCCGCAGCAGGAAAGTGGCCGCCTACGCGGCTTCCAGCTCTGGATCAACCTGCCAGCGGCGGAGAAGATGAAGCCGGCCTCCTACTGCGACATCCGTCCCGAGCAAATCCCGACCGTGGTGCTGCCCAGCGGCGGCGAAGCGCGGGTGATCGCCGGTTCCATTGCAGTTGGCGACCGGGAAGTTGCCGGCCCGGTACAGGGCATCACCACCGAACCGCTCTATATCGACGTGCACCTGCCGGCCGGCGGCCGTTTCGTTCAAGCCCTCGCCGACGGCCACAGCGCCTTTGTCTATGCCTACGAGGGCAAGCTCGCCATCGGCGCCGAGGGTGAATCCAGAGACCTTCCGGCCCAGTCCGCCGGTGTCCTCGGCGGCGAAGGCCCGATCGAAGTCCGTGCTGCGGACGGCCCCGCCCACTTCCTGCTGCTGGCGGCCCGCCCGCTGGGCGAACCGGTGGCGCAGTACGGGCCCTTCGTCATGAACACCCGTGAGGAAATCGAGCAGGCGGTGGCCGACTATCGCGCCAATCGCCTGACCTGAATAATTTCTTGGCCTCCCCCACTTGAACAAGGGGGGATAAGGCCCTATTATTAGCACTCGTTTGCGATGAGTGCTAACAGCCTCTCGCTCGTGTCCATCCTGCGGCATCGCCGCTCAGGTTTTTGTCTGTTACAACCCGTTTGAAGAGGAGAGCAAGTCCATGAAAATCCGTCCTTTGCATGACCGCGTGATCGTCAAGCGCCTCGAGGAAGAGAAGCGCACGGCCTCCGGCATCGTGATTCCCGACAACGCCGCCGAGAAGCCCGACCAGGGCGAAGTCAAGGCCGTCGGCAGCGGCAAGATCCAGGACGACGGCAAGGTCCGCCCGATGGCGCTGAAGGTCGGCGACCGCGTGCTGTTCGGCAAGTATTCCGGCCAGTCGGTCAAGGTCGATGGCGAGGAGCTCCTCGTCATGCGCGAAGAAGACATCATGGGCGTGGTTGAGCTCTAATTCATACAGAATCACAGGAGATACATACAAATGGCAGCTAAAGAAGTTCTATTCGGCGATTCCGCGCGTCAGCGCATGGTGGCTGGCGTCAACATCCTGGCCGACGCGGTCAAGGTCACCCTCGGCCCCAAGGGCCGCAACGTGGTTCTCGAGCGCAGCTTCGGCGCCCCGACCGTGACCAAGGACGGCGTTTCCGTCGCCAAGGAAATCGAACTCAAGGACAAGTTCCAGAACATGGGCGCGCAGATGGTCAAGGAAGTCGCTTCCAAGACCTCCGATGTCGCCGGTGACGGCACCACGACGGCCACCGTGCTGGCCCAGTCCATCGTCCGCGAAGGCATGAAGTTCGTTGCCGCCGGCATGAACCCGATGGACCTCAAGCGCGGCATCGACAAGGCCGTGCTGGCCGTGACCGACGAGCTGAAGAAGATCTCCAAGCCCTGCACCACGACCCAGGAAATTGCCCAGGTCGGTTCGATCTCGGCCAACTCCGACGCCGATGTCGGCAAGATCATCGCCGACGCGATGGACAAGGTCGGCAAGGAAGGCGTGATCACCGTCGAAGACGGCAAGTCGCTGCAGAACGAACTCGAAGTCGTCGAAGGCATGCAGTTCGACCGCGGCTACCTGTCGCCCTACTTCATCAACAACCCGGACAAGCAGATCGCCATCCTGGACAATCCCTTCGTCCTGCTGCACGACAAGAAGATCTCCAACATCCGCGACCTGCTGCCCGTGCTGGAGCAGGTTGCCAAGGCCGGCCGTCCGCTGCTGATCATCGCCGAAGACGTTGATGGCGAAGCGCTGGCCACCCTGGTGGTGAACAACATCCGCGGCATCCTCAAGACCGTCGCCGTCAAGGCCCCGGGCTTTGGCGACCGTCGCAAGGCCATGCTGGAAGACATCGCCATCCTGACCGGCGGCACGGTGATCGCCGAGGAAGTCGGCCTGACCCTGGAAAAGGCAACCCTGAAGGATCTGGGCCAGGCCAAGCGCGCCGAAGTGGGCAAGGAAAACACCACCCTGATCGACGGCGCCGGTTCGGAAGACACGATCAAGGGCCGCGTGACGCAGATCCGCGCCCAGATCGAGGAAGCCACCAGCGACTACGACAAGGAAAAGCTCCAGGAGCGCGTGGCCAAGCTGGCCGGCGGTGTGGCGCTGATCAAGGTTGGCGCCGCCACCGAGATGGAAATGAAGGAAAAGAAGGCCCGCGTCGAAGACGCACTGCACGCCACGCGTGCCGCCGTTGAAGAAGGCATCGTCGCCGGTGGCGGCGTGGCCCTGCTGCGCGCCCGCGCTGCAATCTCGCTCAAGGGCGACAACCACGAGCAGGAAGCCGGCATCAAGATCGTGCTGCGCGCACTGGAGCAGCCGCTGCGCGAAATCGCCGCGAATGCCGGCGACGAGCCCTCGGTGGTGATCAACAAGGTGCTCGAAGGCAAGGGCAACTTCGGCTACAACGCCGCCACCGGCGAGTACGGCGACATGGTGGCGATGGGCGTGCTGGACCCGACCAAGGTCACCCGCACCGCGCTGCAGAACGCCGCCTCCGTGGCCGGCCTGATGCTGACCACCGATTGCATGGTGGCCGAGCAGGTCGAAGACAAGCCGGTCGGCGGCATGGGCATGGGCGGCATGGGCGGCATGGGTGGCATGGGTGGCATGGGTGGCATGGACATGTAATGTCCATTCTCCATTAGGAAGGAACAGGAGGAAACCCAGGTTTCCCTCTGTTACCTCCCTTCCTTCTGTATGGATGTGCTTCACGCGGAACCCGGCCTTGTGCCGGGTTTTGCGTTTCTGGCGGGACAGCGCCGTCAAGCCCGGCGAATGCCGGGCTTTTTCCTTGATGTTCCGCGCGTCGAATATTTGTGATCCACCCTTCCGCTGTGGGATGATGCGAGCGTCGGGATCAGTGTCGGGAGGGTACCGTGTCCGCCGAGCACATATATCGAAAGACAGAAAAAGGCAAAATCGAAATTGCCACGCGCGCAAACAAGCTTGGCTTGCGTGAACGCACCATGCTGATCATGGTGGACGACAAGACGACCCGCGGTGGGCTGCTGGCGAAAAACTCGCACCCGACCAGCGAGGGCATACTCAACAGCCTGCTCGCCGACGGCTACATCGAGATCGACGGCGGCATGGCACCCGTGGCCGCCACCGGGGCACCTGCGGAATCAGAAGCGGCGGCAGCACCGCCGGCACCCACCGCGCCGCCGGTGGAAGTCTCCATGTTGTCGGCCAGCCGCTTTGCCTGCCGCGCGCTGGTCACCTACCTCGGCCCATCGGCGGACGACCTGACGGCGATGATCGAAAAGGCCAAGGACGCCGCCGAACTCGGCAAGGCCTTCGAGAAATGCCGCGACGTGATCCAGGCCCTGGCCGGCAAGAGGAAAGCCGACGAGTTCTGGAATGGTGCCATCGCCCGCCTGCCCAAAGCCTGAGGCCGGGCCGGCGGGCGGTTCGAGGTATAGTGACGCCCAGTCATGAGAATCCTTCTGGCAGAAGACGACCGCATCATTTCCCAGGGCCTGATCGCGGCCCTGCGCAAATCCGGCTATGCCGTCGATCATGTGAATAATGGCGCCGATGCCGACACCGCGCTGCTTTCGCAACCCTACGATCTGCTGCTGCTCGACCTTGGCCTGCCCAGGCTGCCGGGCATCGAGGTACTCAAGCGCCTGCGCGGGCGCAAGGTGGCGACCCCGGTGCTGATCCTCACCGCCCAGGACGGCGTGGAAGATCGCGTGCGCGGCCTCGACGCCGGCGCCGACGATTACCTGACCAAGCCCTTCGCCCTGCCCGAGCTCTTTGCCCGGGTGCGCGCGCTCACCCGACGCGGCACCGGCAACCCGACGCGGATCGAGGTCGGCGGCCTGTCCTACGACCAGTCCGAACGCATTGCCCGGCTCAACGGCGAGATCGTCGAGCTCTCGGCGCGCGAGCTGGCGCTGCTGGAGATCCTGCTGCTGCGCGCCGGCCGGCTGGTCGGCAAGGACCAGTTGGTCGACCAACTTTGCAGTTGGGGCGAGGAAGTCAGCAACAACGCCATCGAGGTCTATATCCATCGCCTGCGCAAGAAGCTGGAGTCAGGCGGCCCGCGCATCACCACCGTGCGCGGACTGGGTTATTGCCTGGAGAAGCCGGCCGAAGCGGAAAACAGTGCTGCGTAGGCTGGGCAAGCCTGCGCCTGCAGCACGCGGTGGCAGCAACCCCTTCGTCAGCTTCGAATACCCCAACTCGCTGTTCGGCGAGATTCTCGACTGGATGCTGGCGCCGCTGCTGCTGCTGTGGCCTATCTCGATTGCCGCGACCAACCACGTCGCCAGTTTCCTTGCCAACCAGCCTTACGACCAGCATCTGGCCGACAACGTCACGGCCATCGTGAAACTGGTGAAGATCGACGGCGAGCGGGTGACGGTGAACCTACCGGCCTCGGCGCGCACCGTGCTGCGCACCGACGAGACCGATCTGCTCTTCTATCAGGTGGTGGCGCCCAACACGCGCGTAGTGCAAGGTGACCGCGAAATCCCGTGGCCGCCACTGCCGGCGCGAATAGAGGACGGCAAGGTGCTGTTTCGCGACGACCGCATCGACGCCGAAAACGTGCGCATCGCCTATGCCTTCATCCCCGTGCGAAATGGCCAGCCGCCGGCCGTGATCCAGGTTGCCGAAACCCTGCGTAAGCGCGAAGCGCTTTCCAGCAGCATCATCTCGGGCGTCCTGCTGCCCCAGTTCGCCATCATTCCCCTGGCGGTGATCCTGGTCTACATGGGCCTTTCGCGCGGCATCGCCCCCTTGCGCCTGCTGCAGCAACGAATCCATCGCCGGCGCCCGTCCGACCTCTCGCCGATACCGGTGACACGCGTTCCCGAAGAAGTGCGCCCGGTGGTCGTGGCCTTCAACCAGATGATGAGCCGGCTCGAGGAAAACCTGCAGGCGCAGCAGCGCTTCATCGCCCAGGCCGCGCACCAGATGCGCACGCCGCTGACCGGCCTGAAGACCCAGACCGAAATCGCGCTGTCGGAAACCGACCCGGCGCAGATGCGCCATGCTCTGCAGTTGATCGCCGAGAGCACCGACCGGGCCTCGCACATGATCAACCAGTTGCTGATCCTGGCGCGCACCGAGGCGAGCCACGAAAAGCTGCACCAGGTGGTGCCGGTGGACCTGGGCCAACTGGCGCGCGAGGTGGCCGGGGAATGGGTGATGCGCGCGCTGGCCAAGCGCATCGACCTTGGCTTCGAGGATTGCGGCCAGCCCGTGGTGATCAACGGCATCCCGCTGCTGCTGCGCGAACTGCTGACCAACCTGGTGGATAACGCGGTCAAGTACACCCCGGCAGGAGGCCATGTCACGGTGCGCGTGCGCGACTCCCATCAACCGGTCATCGAGGTCGAGGACGACGGCATCGGAATTGCGCCGGAAGAGCGCGAAAGCGTTTTCGAACGCTTTTACCGCGTGCTCGGCACCGATGCCGAGGGCAGCGGCCTGGGCCTGCCGATCGCCGCCGAGATTGCCGAACTGCACCAGGCCAGGATCGAACTGCAGGCCGGCCGCAATGGTCGCGGCAGCTTGTTCCGTATCGAGTTCCCCCTCGACCGCGTGATCGCCCGCGCCGAACCCGCCGCAAGGAATTCGGCACCCTATCCCTTCGGTCCCTGAGGCCTTGTAAGCTTCCCGTCAGGATTGCTGACGGACAATGCCCTATCTTGGGGCAATTGGCGGTGGCGATCTATTGCTTTCGTCGGGTTCCAGGAACAGGTTGGACGCATTACACAGGGGAATACCCGGAGTGTGTCCCAGCAGCGGCGGATTCGCGCGGTCTGCCGCAAAGCCAAACAGGAGGAGTCAATCAATGCAACTCACCGAGAAGCACAAGCAGTATTGGTCCATGAACCTGAAGATAAGCACGGTCCTGCTTGTCCTCTGGTTCGTGGCCACGTTCGTCATGGGCTGGTTCGCCCGCGAGTTGAACGAAATCACCATCATCGGCCCCTTGGGCTTCTACATGTCGGCGCAAGGCTCGTTGATCATTTATGTCGCGATCATCTGGTATTACGCCCACTACATGAACAATCTGGACAAGGAATACGGCGTCCATGAAGGGGAGCTCGACTAATGGCTGAAATCACCCAATCCCAGTTTGCCGCCAACCTGAAGCGCTATTACAGCTTCTATACCGGCGGCTTCGTCGCCTTCGTCATCGTCGTCGGCATCCTTGAACAACTCGGCGTGCCGAACAAGATCCTCGGCTACATCTTCCTGTTCGCCACCATCATGCTGTATGCCGGCATCGGCTTCATGTCGAAGACGGCGGACGTCGGTGAGTACTACGTCGCCGGTCGGCGCGTGCCTGCCCTGTTCAACGGGATGGCGACCGGCGCCGACTGGATGTCAGCCGCCAGCTTCATCGGCATGGCCGGCACCCTGTACCTGTCCGGTTTCGACGGCCTTGCCTTCGTGCTCGGCTGGACCGGCGGCTACTGCCTGGTGGCGATTCTGCTGGCGCCTTACCTGCGCAAGTTCGGTCAGTTCACGATTCCGGACTTCCTCGGTGCGCGCTTCGGCGGTCACCTGCCGCGTTTCATCGGCGTGGTCGCGGCCATCGTCTGTTCCTTCACTTACGTGATCGCGCAGATCTACGGCGTCGGCATCATCACCTCGCGCTTCACCGGCCTTGAGTTCCAGGTCGGCGTGTTCGTGGGTCTGGCCGGCATCCTGGTCTGCTCCTTCCTCGGCGGCATGAAGGCGGTGACCTGGACGCAGGTGGCGCAGTACATCATCCTGATCGTGGCCTACATGATCCCGGTGGTCTGGCTGTCGGTTAAGCATACCGGCGTGCCGATCCCGCAGATCGCCGCCTATACGTCGGCCATGCCCAAGATCGCGGCGCTGGAAAAGGAGTTCAACGACAAGGCCTCGCCCAAGGGCGCCAAGGAAGAAGAAGTGCGCGCCATATTCCGCGCGCGCTCGGCCGAAGGCGATCGCAAGCTGAAAGGCCTGGAGTCGGGGCCCGCTTTCCTGACCCAGGAGAAAGAAAAGCTGGTCGCCAAAGTTGCCGAACTGAAGGCCGCGCCCACTCCCGATCCCAAAGCCATCGAAGCCGCCGAGAAGGCCGTCAAGGACTTCCCGGCCGACGCCGCCGCGGCGAAGAAGGCCTGGACCGCGGAGAAGGGTGCCGGCGCGCGCGCCGCGCCGGTCAAGGCGCATGCTGAAGCCTTTGCGGTCGGCGGCAAGACGCCGGAAGAGATCGAGAAGAATCGCGGCATCGCGAAGAAGAACTTCCTCGCCTTGATCGCGTGCCTGATGATCGGCACGGCGGCGCTTCCGCACATCCTGATGCGCTACTACACCACGCCTTCGGTGCATGAGGCGCGCGTCTCGGTGTTCTGGGGTCTGTTCTTCATCTTCCTGCTGTACTTCACGGCACCGGCCCTGGCCATCCTGGCCAAGTACGAGGTCTACAGCAACCTGGTGGGGTCCAGTTTCGCATCACTACCTGCCTGGGTCAGCAACTGGTCCACGGTGGACAAGACGCTGATGAACATTGCCGACATCAACAAGGACGGCATCGTGCAGTTGGCGGAAGTTGTCATCGGCGGCGACCTGATCGTGCTGGCAACTCCGGAAATTGCGGGCCTGCCCTACGTGATCTCGGGCCTCGTCGCTGCCGGCGGTCTGGCTGCCGCGCTGTCCACCGCTGACGGCCTGTTGCTGACCATCGCCAACGCCATGTCGCACGACCTGTACTACAAGATGATCGACCCGAACGCCTCGACCGTGCGCCGTCTGGCGGTGTCCAAGGGCCTGTTGCTCGTGGTGGCGCTGTTGGCCGCCTACGTCACCAGCCTGAAGCCTGGCGACATCCTGTTCCTGGTCGGCGCGGCCTTCTCGCTGGCAGCCTCGGGCTTCTTCCCGGCGCTGGTCTGCGGGGTGTTCTGGAAACGTGCCAACTACCTCGGCGCGGTACTGGGCATGTCGCTGGGCCTGGGTGTCTGTGCCTACTACATGTACATGACCTATCCGTTCTTCGGGGTCAATGCACCGAAGTGGTGGGACATCAACCCGATCTCCGCCGGCACCTTCGGCATCCCCGCCGGTTTCCTTGGCATCATCATCGGCAGCCTGATTTCCCCGGCGCCGAACAAGGAAATCCAGGAACTGGTCGACCATGTCCGCTATCCGAACCTGGAAGGCGACATCGACACCAAGGGCGTTTGATAACAGTTTGTTGGAGGAGGAGGAGGGAATAAGGGGTCGCACCCCACACCCTCATTGCACCGGCCCCAGGGAAACCTGGGGCCGATTTTTTTTGCCTGCCCCCGAAGGGGAAATCCCAGGCACGCATAGCGACCTGCCCGCGGTCTCGACACACCCGGGATTCCGCTTCGCGGCGGGCGAGGGGAATCCCCCGAAAATTTTTCGCCGTACTGCCAGCGCCGACTCCTGCTGCCGCCGCTGGAAACGACAACGGCGTCCGCCGAGGGACGCCGTCGCCGGGGGCCGTCGTTCAGAAGGGGAGTTCGGGAATGAGTTTCATCAGGTCGGCGCGCTCAGTATCCTTGACCAGTTTTCTCGCCCGCTTGGGCTCAAAGCCAACCAGGCGCTTGACGATGGCAGTGACGTCATCGGGGCGATTGGCGTGATGGTAGGCCATGCCCAACTGGTAGAAGCCCTCGCCGCTCATCGGCTGCAATTCGACCACCTTTTCCAGAGCCTTGACGGCCTCGCTGTGCTGTCCCAGTCGCGCATGGGCCAGGCCCATGCCGTACCAGGCCATGTCCTGCTGGGGCACCAGGCGCACCGCTTCGGTGAACGCAGTAATCGCTTGCTGCGGCTTGCCGGCGTGTTCGCAGACATAGCCGAGGTTGAACCAGTTGGCGCCGTCGTCCGGCGTCAGCGCCAGCGCGGCCTCGAACCACTTGATCGCCACGTCGTAGTTCTTGCGCTTGGCGGCGATCGCCGCCAGGTGGCGTGCCGATTGCACATCCTGCGGGTTGTTGCGGAAGGCCGTCAAATAGGCCTCGAAGGCAGCATCCTCGCGACCGAAGAAATGGAACAGCCAGCCACGGGCATAATGCCGCCAGTGCTCGTAATTCATAAGATTGCCCAGGCAAGATAACGGAGACCGAAACATACCATGAGCCACCCCGAACTACTCGTCCTCGGCGTGCTGCGCGCGCTGGCCGAAGTCGCGATGCTGTTCCTCCTTGGCCAGGGCCTGCTGGCGCTTCTGGCGGGCAGCCGGCGTCATGACAATACCATGTACAAGCTGTTCCTGATCGTTACCGCGCCGGTGCTGAAAGTCGTGCGCAAGGTGACGCCGCCCCAGGTCATCGACCGCCACTTGCCCTTTGTCGCATTCGCCTTGCTGTTCTGGCTCTGGATCGGTCTGGCCTACCTGAAGCGCTTGTACTGCGAAGCCAACCTGCTGCAATGTTTTTGAGCAGGGCCGGCGGATACTGAGATGCATTGGGCGCCGTGAAGCATTCCTTCGACCGCGCCCGTGTCGTCCTGCTGGGCCTGTTGCTCGCCGTGCTCGGCGTCGGCTTCTGGGCCTATCAGGGCGCGGGCAACTCCCTGCGGGAGATTCGCGCGACGGGCCTGCGCACGCTGCTCAACACCCAGGTCGGCACCCTGGAACAATGGATCGCCGAGCGGCGCAACGAAGCGGAGCAACTCGCGGGCGACGAAGAACTCGGGCCCCAGTTGCGGCGCCTGGCCCTGGGTCGCGGCGGCGACCCGGTACGCATCGTGCAAACAACGCTGGAGAAGGCGCGGTTGATCGGCGTCACCGCGGTACTGCTGATCGCACCGAGCGGCCGCATTCTCGCCGCCAGCGAAACGCAACGCGTCGGCGGCAAGGTCAGCGCCGACTTCCTCGCGCATGCACACGGCGCGCTCAAAGGGCAATCCGTTTTCGTGCGTCCCTATTCGACCGCCAACAAGGCCGGCACGCATGATGTCGGACGTGCCTGGGTGGCCGCACCGTTGCGCGACAAGGGCCGCGTCGTGGGTATCCTGGCGCTGGGTTCGCCGGCGGACAAGGGTTTTGCCGACGTCTTCGGGGCAGCCCGCCTGGGACGCAGCGGCGAGGCACTGGCCTTCGATGCCGAGGGCTGGCTGCTGACGCCGAGCCGGCATGCGGCGGAACTTGCGGAGCGCGGCTTGGCATGGCGAATGGCGCCGCCCGCAGCCGACGGCGCATTGACACTGCTGGCAACCGAGGCTGTCGCCCGGCGCGGTGAAAGCGCCGAAGGCCTCTTGCTGCAGCCCTACCCCGGCTACCTCGGCCGTGATCTTATCGGCGCCTGGCGCTGGATGGGCGACCTCGACATCGGCGTCGCCGTCGAAATCGAGGCCGGCGAGGCTTATGCACCACTGTTCTATTTGCAGGTCGGATTCGTCATCGTCCTGCTGCTGCTGTTCGCCGTCTGGTTCACCGGCTTCCTTGCCCCGGGCACGTTGGCCGCCATGCTTCGTCGCGAAGGCCAGCGCTCGATGGGCCCCTACAAGCTGTTGCGGCAGATCGGCGAGGGCGCCATCAGCAACGTTTACCTCGCCCAGCACCGCATGCTGAAGCGCCCGGCGGCGGTCAAGGTGCTCAAGCAGCAGGCGAGCTCCGACGAATGGACCGCGCGCTTCCAGCGCGAGGTGCAGCTTTCCAGCCAACTGCACCATCCCAACACCATCGCCATCTACGACTACGGCACCGGCGCGGGGGGCGAGTTCTGGTACGCCATGGAATACCTCGAAGGCCTGTCGCTGGCCGACCTGGTCGAGCGTTACGGGCCGGTGCCGCCGCCGCGCACCGCGCACATCCTGCGCCAGGCCTGCGCATCCTTGTGGGAAGCGCATTCCTGCGGCCTGGTGCATCGCGATATCAAGCCGCAGAACATCATGCTCTGCGACATCCGCGGCGAACTCGACGTCGTCAAGGTGCTGGATTTTGGCCTGGTCAAGCAGATCGGCGGCGGCGACACGCGCGACCTGACGGCGCACATGCGCATTCTCGGCACGCCGCTCTACATGTCGCCCGAGCGTATCCGCAATCCGGCCGACGCCGACACCCGCGCCGACATTTATGCCCTGGGCGCGGTCGGCTTCTTCCTGCTCACCGGCAAGCGCCTGTTCGAGACCGAGACCGAACACGACCTGACCTACCACGTGCTGCACGAAATTCCGCGCCTGGCCTCGGAGTGCTCGCCCTTCGCGGTGCCTGCCGAGCTCGACGCCTTGATCGGCCGCTGCCTGGAAAAGGAAGCCGCGAAACGCCCCCAGAGCATTGCCGAAATGGCCAGTGTGCTGGACGGCGTGCTGGTGCACCAGCCCTGGCGGCGCGAACAGATCGAAGGCTGGTGGAAGCAGAACTGGGTAGGCGAGACCGATCCGGGCCGGCGCTTCACGGCAAACTGATGAAAAAAAACAGCGAACCGTCGTTCGCTGTCAAGGCAGCCTCGCGAGGGCCGCCGAACGGCGCTTCCACCGCTCCTCTATACCTTGCAACGGATTCGGCGTATCCGCCAACATCGATCAATGAATCCGTTGATCACAATTATATTGCTTACAATATGCTTTGCAAAAACCCCTCGCCCCGAAGCCCGGATAGAAAAATATCCCCATGGATTCAGACCACCCTCCCCCAACCGACCTGACCGGGCTGCAGCTCACGGTTCTGCGACAGTTCCGACTGATCTATGGATCGGTCAGAAAGCACTTCCGGGATGTCGAAGCGGCCTGTGGCGTCTCGGGATCGCAAATCTGGGTCTTGCGCGACGTCGCCGTTTCGCCGGATACCGGGGTATCGGAACTGGCGAAGCGGCTTTCTGTCCATCAATCGACCTGCAGCCAGTTGGTGGAAAAGCTCGCCGCCGCCGGCTTGCTCAGCAAAGTACGGTCCCAAGCCGACCAGCGTCGAGTCGGGCTGCGGATCACTGAAGCCGGGAGGCAGGTCCTGCGCAAGGCACCCGGTCCTGCCGAGGGCTTGTTGCCGGAAGCATTGCGCGAGCTACCGGAAGTCGCGCTGCGCACGCTCGAGGTCAATCTGGAACAACTGATAGTCCATTTGCAGGTGAATGACAAAACCGATGCGAAAAAACCACTGGCGGATCTTTGACCGGTTTGCGTGCCGCCGCCGACGTCACACGCTGCTGCTGATTCCGGCGCTTGCCGCAATTCTTTGCGGGACTGGGTCGGTCGGCGCCGAAAATCCTGCGCAAGCCAGGATCGAGAAATTGCCGGACGGCTGGCAGGCGAAGCCGAGCGAAGACAGCATCTATTTTTCGGCATCTTCCGCGGCCCTGGACGATGACGCTCTGCGGGTACTGCACCGCCATCTGGCGAAACTTGAAGCCTTCCCGCACCTGAACATCACCCTGGTGGCCCATACCGACGAACTGGGCAGCACGGCGCTCGAAATCGCACGCGGGCAAGACCGCCTGAATGTCGTGCAACGCGTGCTCGATGAAGCGCGGATTCCGCAGCGCCGCATACGCGCGATCAATCTCGGCAGCGAGAGCAGCCCCGCGCCCGATTGCACCGACGACGCCTGTCGCCGAATCCGACGTCGGATCGATGTCCTGTTCCATCGCTGAGCGCATGCGCAGGCATCCGCCGATCCTGCGCGCCAAAATCTGGAGCCGGCGCCACCTCGGGCTGGCCCGCTATGCTTTCAAATCGCCGCCCACGCCGCTGTGGGGCGGATGGAGCGAATAGACGATCGCAATGAACCTCACCGCCCCACCACGGGACTAAACGGGATGCACCTTTCCCTGCGCTTCATCATCCCCCTGATGCTGGTACTCACGGCGTTCGCCTATGCCGTATCGCCGGTGATCGACAGGATGACGCTGCGCTGGTTCGTGCGCGACCTGGACATCCGCTCGCAACTGATCGCCAACGCGATCAGCGAACCGCTGTTCGAGCAGCTCGCCGCCGGGCGCAAGGCCAAGATTGGGGACTTTTTCACCCGCATCACCCTCGACGAACGCCTGTTCGCCATCGGTTTCTGCGCCGGCAACGACGGGACTTCGGTAGCCAGCAAGTCGCTTCCGCCCGAGTTGCGCTGCAAGGACCTGGGGCGCTGGGGCGCGGAGGGAAACTCGTTGCTGGACAGCAAGAACGGGCCGCTGCACGTCTCGGTGCAGCCCATGGTCAATGAACTCTATCCGACCGGCCGGTTGGTCCTGGTTCATGATCTTGGCTTCGTCACGCGCCGCAGCGAAGAGACCAAGCGCTATCTGGTATATGGCTTCCTCGGCCTTGCCGCCGTCGTCTCGCTGCTTACGGTCATCATCGCCCAGTTGTCGTGGCGCGGCTGGCTGGCCGGGATGCGCTCGCTGCTGCGCGGCGAGGGCCTGCTGCGCGATCCGGCGGCGACCATGAACCTGCCGGAGTTCCGTCCGATCGCGCGCGACATTGAACGCCTCGTGCGCGAGCTTGAAACCGAGCGGCGGGCACGCGACGAATCGCAGATCACCTGGTCGCCCGAGTCCCTGCGCACCATCCTGCGCGCCGACCTGCGCGGCGAAGACGTCATCGTCGTTTCCAACCGCGAGCCTTACATCCATCAACGCCACGGCGAGCGCATCGAGGTCCAGCGTCCAGCGAGCGGACTGGTCACGGCGCTCGAGCCCATCATGCGCGCCTGCTCCGGTACCTGGATTGCGCATGGCAGCGGCTCTGCCGACCGCGACGTGGTCGACCGCCACGACCGCGTCGCCGTGCCGCCCGAGCAGCCCGCCTACAGCATCCGGCGCGTGTGGCTCAGCGCCGAAGAAGAGGCGGGCTACTACTACGGCTTTGCCAACGAGGGTTTGTGGCCGCTGTGCCACATCGCCCACGTGCGCCCCACCTTCCGCGCCTCCGACTGGGCTCATTACGTCGCGGTCAACCGCAAGTTCGCACGCGCCGTGATCAGCGAATCGAAGACCAAAAACCCGATCATCCTGGTGCAGGACTACCACTTCGCGCTGCTGCCGAAAATGATTCGCGAGGAACTGCCGCAGGCGACCGTGATCACCTTCTGGCATATTCCCTGGCCGAATCCGGAGTCGTTCGCGATCTGCCCCTGGCGCGACGAGATTCTCGCCGGCATGCTGGGCAGCAGCATCCTTGGCTTTCACACCCAGTTCCACTGCAACAATTTCGTGGACAGCGTCGATCGCTTCATCGAGGCCCGCGTCGATCGCGAGAGCTTCACGGTGTCGCTCGGCGGCCAGCTCACCGCCATCCGCCGCTATCCGATTTCGATCGCCTGGCCACCCGATCCGGCCATGCTGAGCAAGCCCATCGAGCAATGCCACGCCGAACTTCGCCAGCAATATGGGCTGCCACGCGACCATCGCGTCTGCATCGGCGTGGATCGCCTCGACTATACCAAGGGCATCCTGGAACGCTTTCGCGCGGTGGAGCGCCTGCTGGAACAGAAACCGGAATGGATCGGCCGCTTCAGCCTGCTGCAGATTGCCGCTCCGAGCCGGGCCAGCATCGAGGATTACCAGAACCACGACGCCCAGGTGCGGGCGCTGGCCACGCGAATCAACGACCGCTTCGTGCGCGGGGAACGCAAGCTGCCGCCCCCCATCCTTCTCAAGGTGGAACACCACGATGCCGAGCAGGTGTATCAGTGCTACCGCGGCGCCGACTGCTGTTTCGTTAGCAGCCTGCATGACGGCATGAACCTGGTGGCCAAGGAATATGTGGCCGCCCGCGACGACGAGCAGGGCGTCCTGGTGCTATCGCAATTCACCGGCGCGGCGCGCGAACTGCCGGAAGCGCTGATCGTGAATCCCTACGATATCGAGCAATGCGCGGCAGCCCTGCACCTCGCGCTGACCATGCCCGCCAGCGAGCAGCGCGACCGCATGCGCCTGATGCGCGGCCTCGTCAGCGAGTTCAACGTGTATCGCTGGGCCGGTCGCATGCTGCTCGATGCGGCTACCATGCGCCGGCGCGGTGCGGTACTGGAAAAGCCGGCAAACCTGCCGGCGAACGGATAAGCAGCGCCCGACCCCCATGCGCCGCACCCGCCAACGAAGCCTCAAGCCCTCCCCCCCGATCGCGGCTTGCGCGCCAGACAGCCTGGCGATCTTCCTCGACCTCGATGGCACGCTGGTCGACATCGCCGACAAGCCCTCCGGGATCGCGCTCGGCGATCCGCTGCGCGGACTGCTCGACCGGCTCCAGCAGCGGACCAACGGCGCGCTGGCCCTGATCAGCGGACGCAGCATCGACGACCTCGACGGACACCTGCGACCGCTTACCCTCCCGGTCGCGGGCCAGCACGGCCTCGAACGTCGGAACGCATCCGGCATTCGCCGGGCGGCCAGCGGCCGGGATCTGCTGGAGCCCGCGCGCCTGGCCATCGACCGGCTGCTGCACCGCCATCCCGACGTCTTCGTCGAGGAGAAGGGGCTTTCGCTCGCGGTCCATTACAGGAACCGTCCGGTGCTCGCGTCCTGGTTGCACCGCAGCCTGCGCGAACTGGTCGGCGGATTTCCCAATCAGCTCGCGCTGCAACGCGGCAAGCGAGTAATTGAAATCAAACTGGCGGGGGCCGACAAGGGAGCGGCCATCGCCGCGTTTCTCGACGAGCCACCATTTCGCGGACGGCGACCGGTATTCATCGGCGATGACAGCACCGACGAACACGGGTTTGCCATCGTCAATGCCAGCCATGGCATATCGGTGAAAGTCGGCGCTGGCAACACGGCGGCGCGGTATCGTCTGCCTGACGTGGGCGCGGTGGTCGCCTGGTTGTCGGCCATTGCGGAAGGAACCCCATGAATGCCTCGCTTGACCTGGCCCTGATCGGCAACTGCACCGTCGGCGCCCTGCTCGACGGAATGGGCAGGATCGTCTGGGGCTGCTATCCCCGGTTTGATGGCGATCCGGTGTTCTGCTCCTTGCTGAACGCGGAGCAGGATCAGGGCTTTTTCGACATCGAGCTGATCGATTTCGCCAGGGCGGAACAGGCCTATGTCGAGAATACGGCCATCGTCCGCACCTGCCTCTACGACACCCGGGGGGGCGCTGTCGAGATCCTCGATTTCGCGCCACGATTCGAGCTCTTCGGGCGCATGTTCCGGCCGACCATGCTGGTGCGCCGCCTGCGACGCCTGGAAGGAAGCCCGCGCCTGCGCGTGCGCCTGCGGCCGGTCTGCGACAACGGCCGGGCCCGACCGACTACGACCTGGGGCAGCAACCATGTGCGCTACGTGATGCCCGCGCTCGCCTTGCGCCTGACGACGGACGTATCGATCACGGCAATCCTCGACGAGACGCCCTTTTTCCTCGAAAGCACGGCCACCCTGCTGTTGGGGCCGGACGAGACGGTGCACGATTCCGCGGCGGAAACCGGGCGCCGCTTCCTGGAGGAAACCGAGCGCTACTGGCAGGAGTGGGTTCGCTTCCTGGGCATTCCCTTCGAGTGGCAGGAGGCGGTGATCCGTGCCGCCATCACGCTCAAGCTCAACGCCTACGACGACACCGGCGCCATCATCGCGGCGATGACCACCTCCATCCCGGAATCGGCCAACAGCGGCCGCAACTGGGACTACCGCTACTGCTGGCTGCGCGACGGCTATTTCGTCGTGAATGCCCTGAACCGCCTGGGCGCGACGCGGACCATGGAGCGCTACCTGGCATATATCGTCAATGTCGCCGCGGAGGCCGGGGCCGGCCCGCTGCAGCCGGTGTTCGGCATCGACGGCCGGGCGCGCATCGACGAGCGAATCGCCGAAGGGCTGGCAGGCTACCGCGGCATGGGCCCGGTGCGCATCGGCAACCAGGCCTATGCGCAGGTCCAGCATGATGTCTATGGCTCGGCCGTGCTGGCGGCGACCCATATCTTCTTTGACCAGCGCCTGACGCGGCGCGGCGACGTGACCCTGTTCCGCCAGTTGGAAGCCCTGGGCGAACGCGCCGCGAAAAGCTTCGACCAGCCCGACGCCGGGCTATGGGAGCTGCGCAACAGTTCCCATGTGCATACCTTTTCCGCGGTGATGTGCTGGGCCGCCTGCGACCGCCTGGCGCGCATTGCCACGCGGCTGGCCCTTGCCGACCGGGCGGCCCACTGGCAAGGCACCGCACAGCGGATTCATGCCGTGATCAGCGAACGTGCCTGGAACTGGAAGCGCAGTTGCTTCGCCGCCACCTTCGAAGGCGCGACGGTGGATGCCAGCCTGCTGCTGCTTGCCGAAGTCGGTTTCCTGGAAGCGGACGACCCGCGCTTTGCGACCACGGTTGCCGCCATCGAGACTGATCTGCTGCGTGATGGCTACATCTATCGCTATCTCGTCAAGGACGACTTCGGCGAACCCGAGAACGCCTTTCTGGTGTGCAGCTTCTGGTATGTGAATGCGCTTGCCGCACTGGGGCGACGTGACGAAGCCCGCAGCCTGTTCGAAAAGCTGCTTGCCTTGCGCAATCGGCACGGCCTGCTGGCCGAGCACATTGATCCCCGCAGCGGCGAACAATGGGGCAACTTCGTCCAGACCTACAGCATGGTCGGGCTGATCAACGCCGCCATCCGCCTGTCGATTCGCTGGGACCAGGCTTTCTGATTCTTCCACGCCTTACGGCTGGCAACCCCACGAAATAAAACGGCCCCCGTTTCCGGGGGCCGTTCATTTGCTGCTACTGCAGTATTTCGCTTTGCGCGCCGGGGCTTTGCATGCCCCCCCCCCCCCCCCCCCCCCCCCCCCCCCCGGGACGCGGGCCGGCGTTAGTGGCCGCCGCCGGTCGAAGCGCCGACGCCGGTTTCCGAACGGATCAACTGGGCCGGGTAGGCCGCGCGTTCCTTGGCGGCTTGCGCGCTCTTGTCCATCAGCGAGACCAGCCAGATCACCACGAAGGCCGCGGTCATCGAGAAGATCGCCGGCGAAGCGTAGGGGAACATCGCCGTGCCCTTGGGGTTGCCAAAGGAGGCCTCCCATACCGCGGGCGACATGATGGTCAGCGTCACCGAGAGGATCAGGCCGACGAAACCGCCGGCAACCGCGCCGCGCGTGGTGCAATCCTTCCACAGCACGGACATGAACAGCACCGGGAAGTTGGCCGAGCAGGCAACCGCGAAGGCCAGCATCACCATGAACGCCACGTTCTGCTTCTCGAACACCACACCAAGAACCACGGCGAAGATGCCGAGGAAAACGGTGGTGATCTTCGACACGCGCAGTTCGGTGGCCTGGTCGACATTGCCATGGCGCCAAACCGAGGCGTACAGGTCATGCGACACGGCGGAAGCGCCGGACAGCGTCAGACCTGCCACCACCGCCAGGATCGTGGCGAAGGCCACGGCGGAGATGAAGCCGAGGAAGATGTCGCCGCCGACGGCGCCGGCCAGGTGGATGGCCGGCATGTTGCCGCCGCCCTTGAGGCCCTTGGCGATTTCGCCACCGACGTAGTACTCGGCCGGGTTGGGGATCAGGTTGGTGATGGCGCCGAAGCCGATGATGAAGGTCAGGATGTAGAAGTAGCCGATCCAGGTCGTGGCCCAGGCCACGGACTTGCGGGCTTCCTTGGCGTTGGGCACGGTGAAGAAGCGCATCAGGATGTGGGGCAGGCCGGCGGTGCCGAACATCAGCGCCATGCCGACCGACACGGCCGATACCGGATCGTTGATCAGCGCTCCCGGACCCATGATAGCGTCCTTCTTGGTATGCACTTCAACGGCCTTGGCGGCGAGCGCCTCGAAGTTGAAGCCGAACTGGATCATGACCATCAGCGCCATGAAGGTGGCGCCGACCAGCAGCATCACCGCCTTGATGATCTGCACCCAGGTCGTGGCCGTCATGCCGCCGAACAGCACGTACATCATCATGATCACGCCGACGAGGATCACCGCGACCATGTAGTCGAGGCCGAACAGCAGCTTGATGAGCTGGCCGGCACCCACCATCTGGGCGATCAGGTAGAAGGCCACCACGACCAGCGAACCGGTCGCCGCGAAAGTGCGGATCGGGCCCGCGTCGAAGCGATAGCCGGCAACGTCGGCGAAGGTGAATTTGCCGAGGTTGCGCAGGCGCTCCGCCATCAGGAAGGTGATAACGGGCCAGCCGACCAGCCAGCCGATCGAGAAGATCAGGCCGTCGAAGCCGGAGGCGAACACCAGGCCGGAAATACCGAGGAAGGACGCTGCCGACATGTAGTCGCCGGCGATCGCCAGGCCGTTCTGGAAGCCGGTGATGCCGCCACCCGCGGTGTAGAAGTCAGCCGCGGTCTTGGTCTTGCCGGCGGCCCACTTGGTGATCATCATGGTGATGCCGACGAAGATGCCGAACATGACGATCGCGGTCCAGTTGGTGGACTGCTTCTGCGCCTGGCCGAGATCGGCACCGGCAGCGAGAGCCGCACCGGCCGCGGTCAGTGCCGCGACGGCAACGAGGATTTGCTTGAGTTTGCTCACTTGGAGGCCTCCTTGACGATCTCGTCCTTGGTCGCGTCGAACTCGGTGTTGGCGCGGCGCACGTAGATCCAGGTAATGACGATGGTGAAAACCAGCACGCCGATGCCCATCGGGATGCCGACGGAAATCACGCCGCCCGCGGACATCTTCTGGGCGAGGAAGGGCTTGTTGAAGGCGATCAGCAGGATGTAGCCGAAGTAAACGATCATCATGAGCATGGTCATGATGTTCGAGTAAACGTTCCGGGTGCTGACGAACTGCTGGAACTTCGGATTTTTGGTAATCCGCGCGACGACGTCGTCTTGACTCATTGTGGTCCTCCGGAGGTAAGAGGGATTATTGAAATAGGAATTGGTGGTACTGCAACGCAATATGCTAAAGGGGGGCTCTTACATAGGACTTACGCAGGCCGTAAGCAAGGCGTCAGGCGGCAGCGCAAGCCGCCACATGCCGCATGCCTGTCGCATGCTTTGACGCGACGGCGGCGACCGCCTATAATCCGCAGCCTTTCCGGCCAGGTAGCTCAGTTGGTAGAGCAACGGACTGAAAATCCGTGTGTCGGCAGTTCGATTCTGCCCCTGGCCACCAGTATCCAAGCGGCTCTCAGCGATGGGAGCCGTTTTTCTTTGTGCGTGGGGTGGCGGCGTAGAGGTCGGTGCAAGGCTATGGACCGGGTCGAAATTTGGAGCGTCATGGCTGGGAAGCAGGTAGGTATGACCCCACACGCCCTTCGACAAGGTTGATCTCGCTTGCGATTGCCTTCATAAGAATGTGCCCGCAGAGACCTATGGTCCTGTTCGCAAGGTCATCGTAGCTAGTTCCCGGCCTCGGTGCTAAACCGTGCACCAACGTGCTCCTTTCACCATACAGTGCGTCCCATTCTGCCTTTAGATGTCCCAACTGTAGTCGATCTAACAGTCTAAGCACGCCTTGCCGGAGCGAAAGCCGGTGGAGACTTTTAGTTAGTGCCAAAGCGATTTCGGCGCGTTCCTCGACTGAGCCGATCGGGGACTCATTTGCTTTCGCCGCAAAATCTTTGAGAATGAGTTTCTGGCTAACGCTCCACGTCTCATCCTGTCCAAGCATCTCTACTGCCGACACCGCAAAAATGATTTGCGCTACAGGCTCATGACGCATAAGTGCGTAGTTCAGAAGAAGGATGATGTCTTGAGCCCTTTGCGAGACTCCAGAGGCAACTGAGTAATACGGTTCAAGGTCAGACAGAAATTGCGTCGGTGACGCGAGAACAGTACCCGAGGCCTGAAAATTTAGTATTCCTACGTTGCCAGCGTCTAGGAAGACATCGAGTCCGTGAACATTGCTTCTAATGTCGCTGCCAGTCTCATTGCGGATGTGAGTTCGAACCATATCGCTAAGCGAGCAAGTTGGTAAATCGATACCACCATCTACTCCCAACCGATTTACTGCCGATGAAATCTGTACTGCCGCTTTGAGTCGACCTCCGAACTCTTTAGCAATGCTCTCGGATGTAAACCCCCTTGCGTTCATGACAAGCCATTCGCTGTCACATATAGCGACCTCAGGTCGTGGCGGTGAAAGAACCACTTCGCACCCGGCGACATTGAGCCTGAATTCAGATTCCTTGATGTTGAGCTTTTTTGCCACCCTAAATCGAAAACGAGCACGGTACATATCTAGTGCCACTTTTAAGAGGGTAGAAGACTACGAACCGCGTTCTGGATCAATGACTCGAACCCAGCCAGAAAGCGAATACTTAGCTGCGATCGCTTGGATGGAGCTCATCGTGTGAAGCTTTATATCCTTCACGTCATCCACGTGACGCGATATTTTGCTTAGTACCTTTTCCTTAAACGCAACATGCTTCTTGGTGCTGGCTTTCTCGACATCGGACTCCCAATCACCTTCTTGCTTGGCCTCAATTGCCGCATCCGACAGAACTAGCGCAAAAAGCGGTTTTCCTAGACTCATTGCATGGTCGTATTCGAGTTCGGTGTAGCTGAGTTGTGACTTTGGCTCAATAGAGCCGTACCGACTTCCAAGAATGAGCATGAAAATGTCGGATTCGCCAATCCAGCGCCTGATCACTTCCAGTTGGGACTCATCACCGGCGCTGAATAGCTCCATTCCCGCAGGGATGTGGCCTGCAAGTAAGATGGCTTCAACTGCAGCTTGGCGTTCAATTTGAAGATCTTTGAACGTAGAAGAAATGAAGACTTGGTACTTTCTTTGACCCTCAGCACTTGGTAGCTGAGCAAAGTCGACCTCGAATATTGATGGGGCGCCCGCTGCACTTTTACTGACACCCCAGTGCCTTAGTTGCTCTATACAATCGTCGAACGTCTTGTAACGAAGAATTGATTCGCCTGGCATCACAAATGCGTCCGCACTTGAGAAGTCCCCACTGTAACTTCCCCAAATTGGGGCTTGGACTAAGTAATGCAGCGCCTTGCGAATCATTGAATCCGGCTGTTCTGCGGCTTGAACTAGCGCAGCTATTGTTAGCGGGCTCTCCGGCTCTTTGAGCTTCCCCCGAAATTTCGTCTTCCAAGAGATGGGGTATAACGCCCCGGCAAATTGGAAGGAGAATCGAAGTTGAAGAAGATACCGAAGCAGGAATACACGCCCGAATTTCGGGAACTGGCGGTAAAGCGGGTAAAGGCGGGCCAGACAGCGGGCACGGTGGCGAAGGAACTGGGGCTGATCGAGCAGACCTTGCGCAACTGGGTCAAGGCATTCGACGCGGGCAAGCTCAATGGCCCCGGCACGAAGCAGGTCACGCCAGAGCAAATGGAACTCTCCCGGGTGCGTGCCGAGAATCTGCGGCTCAGACGGGAGAACGAAATCCTAAAAAAAGCGGCGGCGTACTTCGCGAGAGAAGCACTGTGAAGTACGCCTGGATCGATACGCACCGAGAAGAATTCGAACTGGCGCCGATGTGCGACGCGCTGACAGTCAGCATGAGCGGCTACCGTTCCTGGAAGGGCGGCGGCAGTCCGACACGGACACGGCTGACAGACGCGCAGATGCTGGCGTTGATTCAGGCCATCCACCAGGAACTGAAGGGCGCTTATGGTAGCCCACGCATGGTACTCGAACTGCGCGATCGGGGATTCCCGGCGAGCAAGGAGCGCGTCGAACGACTGATGCGGGAGAACGGCATCCAGGCGCGGCACAAGCGACGCTTCAAGGCGACGACGGATTCCAAGCACTCGCTGCCGATAGCACCGAACCTGCTGGCACGGGACTTCACGCTTAGCGAAGCCGAATCAGGTCTGGACTGCGGACATGACCTACATCTGGACCGATGAGGGCTGGCTGTATCTGGCCGTGGTCCTTGATTTGTTCAACAGAGAAGTCGTCGGCTGGTCGATCAAGCCGCGGATGACGGCGGACATCGTTATCGATGCGCTGACCATGGCGTGGTTCCGCAAGAAGCCGGCCCCGGCTTGATCCATCACTCCGACCGGGGAAGCCAGTATGCCAGCCACGCCTTTCAGGCGCGGCTGGAAGAGTACGGGATGATCGCGAGTATGAGCCGCAAGGGCAATTGCTGGGACAACGCGCCCACGGAGAGCTTCTTCAACAGCCTGAAGAATGAGCGGGTGCATGACACCCGCTACGGTACGCGGGCCGAAGCGAAGATCGATCTGTTCGACTACATCGAACTGTTCTACAACCGCAGGCGCCTCCATTCCACGCTCGGCTACGCCTCGCCCATGAAATTCCTGGAAGACTGGTTCAGCACTCAGCATGAGCAGCAATTGGCGGCATAATGCCTTTGGGTTGGAAGACGAAAAACAGAGGGAAGCTCACTTCCTTGTAATGCGCCCGAAGCACTTGAAACAAATGCGAACACAAGTAAAGCAGGCTATTCGCTCGCGAGTTGGTGGACTCTAGCTCTGCAAGTGCCTCTAACCGCAACCAATAGAGATTGCCTTTGCGCTCGATAAATCCGCCTCCTTCGAGAGCATCAATATCCGCTAAGTGATCTTCACGCTTTGCTCTGAAGCGTGCCGCATTGACGCCATCAGGCTGGCTACCAGTCTCGGCGAAGATCTCTTCTAGTAGCTTTAGGTTTCGGTCCGACAACGGCATAACGGAGAGATCCTCCTCGTAGTAAACATTCCTAAGTTACCGCGTTCTCGAAATACAACTCACTCGTCTTGCACTCGGAACACTCCCTGTAGAACTTGGCTCCATCCTTCCTGATCCGCTCCTTGTGGCCAGCAGAACACGTCAGCTTGATCGGCGAATTGCCCTCACAGTCGCCGCACTTGAAGTAGTAGCCGAACTTCCCATACTGAACGGACAAATTGCTACTCTTGCAGGCCCGACAAACGGCCAATACATCGGCAGAGTCGGCGGGTGCGACTTCAGCAGGCGTAGGGGGCATTTCTTTGGGTGTCGTAGTTACGGGGGTAGGCGTCGCGGCTGGAACACTGTATTCAGCAGTTGGCTCAGCGACCTCGGTAGCCACCTTCACAAGCGGCTTGTTATTCGCCACTAGAAACGCGGCGATCTTTTCCCTGTTTACTGGCGACAATACCAAGTTACCACCAGCCTTCACCTTGCTCTGATGACTTTCTATGATCTTGTCCGGAATCTGATCAGCTTTACAGACTCCTGAAACAGGTCCAGATGGGGGCCAAAGAATTACGCCCTGATCGGAAATAGCAATGAACAGGTCAATTGGTAGGCGAGCGAACAGGTCTTCATTCTTTGCCGCTCTCCCAAGTACCGACCGGAAGAACTTCTCCTGCAATCTAGCCTGTGTAATTGGAGAGGCCATGCCCCGTGATTGATTGGCATACCAACGAATCCATTGCCCATCTTCTTTGATCTGGACTTTTCCATGGACGCTTTTGCTCTCCACAACAGCCAAGCCATGAGAATGAACAATCAGGTGATCTACTTGAGCCGCATCACCGTTGGCCTCCAGGCGAATTCCGTTCAGAACCAGAATGTCTGGATCGTCGCCAAAGAACCGCTTGAAGTAGAAGGCCATCTGTTCTTCAGCAGCACGGCCAGCCTTAGCAAACTTGTCGTCTGACTGAAATGGATCAAGTTCTTTGAAGATCACACGAATGTCCTGATTCGGCGGAGAATGCGTTCATTCTATCGCCATGCTGAATGATTGATGTTCCGATGATCCATCTGCACTTAGCAAACGCCTCTGTCGTTCAAGGGGCACAGATACCTGTAGAGATTGTTTCTGATGTTGGAAAGGCGTATGCCCAAGTCCAACTTGAAATTTTCGACGCAGGCGTTCGGAACCCGACTTCAAAACTTGGCTTCGGAGCGCCTTCAGTGCACCCTGGTCCCCACAGGCTAGCGGTATCAATTAATACGGTGCATTTGCCGTTCGGGTTGTATGAAATTGGGCTTGTGCGCCTTCACGGCGCCCTAAACCCCGCCAGTCCTCCTCAGATAGATTTCGTACCTGGAAGAGATTTCGGACGCCAGGTATTTGAAGTAACCCCTGCAGGTCAAGTTGTTCGTAGCCAAGCTGAGTTACTCGAACACATCATGATTCAGGAGTCCGAATTGGAAAATCAATTTCTGGCTCCGGTTGACGTCAGAGCGAAGAAGGATTTACCAGCAGAAGAGTATTGCGTGTTCGTTTTTATCGAGAGTTTGCTGGTTGGGACTAGGATCAGGTTTGATCGATTTGAAATACTCCCCACCGGGGGCGGACTTGACGGCCAGGATAGTCTTCACTTTGTGAATGAATTCTTGCGAACCAGAACAGCCATACCGATTCAATTTCAATACGAGGACGCGCTACGCACCCAGACGAGACAGTCACATCCAGTTTGCGTGGCTCACTTTCCGCTTATAGTTGCATCGAATCCGGAAGAGGCGAAGAAATACTGCTTGGAGAGGACAGATACTTTGCTCTTGGCGATGTCGCTGTCCCGAGATGCCGGAGGAACTACCTTCGATACGGTAGTGTTCAATCGCAAAACAAACGAAGCATTCCGATACACCGTAACCCGGTCCTACGTTGGAAACCTATTAACGGGTCAGTTAGCTGGAGAAAATCCGGAGTCAATTGAAGCATACTTAAGCGGTTTGGCAAACAGTCCGTTCCTTCAGTTTCTGGCGGGACTGTACAAGGAGGCACGTAGGGAAAGCAGCATTGATTTTCAATATGTTCGCTTTTGGCAAATATTGGAGATCTTGGCCGAAAGTCGAAACTACGATCCGAAAGCACCTCTTGTCGATTATTCGGGCGACGTAATCATGGATGGGGAAAAGCCACGGCTCACCAAGAGCGGGGCGAGTATTGTCTTTAATCTACTTCGCGAGAGCGGCATCGGGAATACAGAAAGCAGCTGGAAGTTTGCCAACACTTGGTTTGCATTTCGGACCGCCGCTGCTCACCACGGGTCAATATCCCGATTTGCAGAGCTAGATCGAGAGGACGTAAGAACTTGGGGAAGGATAGGTTTCGAAGAAATACAGCGAGAGGCGCACGACAAATATTTGTGGAATCTCAAAGAAGACACCAAGCTGCTCCTTATGCGGGAGTTGGTGTCCGCAAAAGTAGGGCAACAATGATGCGCAGCTGATTGACTAGTTTGCTACAGCGCCACTGGACATACGCGACTTCTGCCCTTTCTTCTTCACCGGCATCTGCTCCCTCACCCGGTCAAACAACTCAAACACCGTCAGGCCCAGTGTATTGGCAATGACCTCAACGGCATTGATCGTCGGATTTACCTGTCCCCTCTCTAGCCGACTGTATGCGTCCAGCCGCGCCACCTTGAGAGGCCGGGTGTTGTTTGCGCAGGTCAGATTACCCAGACGACGCGAATTGTGCTACCCAGCGGTCGAATATCGATTTCTCTTTTGAAGCAACCAGTTGCCAAGGACCTACTCTGGGTACTCCAACACGCGCAGCCTGGGTAATCCGCTGCGCGTAACGACACCCTGGCGCATGGGGTGTGGTAAGCGTCACCCCACGGCCGCATTGACAATCAGAACTTGATTTCGCTGAGGAGAGCGTTGACGTCGGAGGGATTGAAGGCGGTCGGATCAAACTGTCCGCCGCACCAGTCGAGCATGTCCTGGTGCTCCTCGTGGGTCGGATCATGGATGGCTTCGAGGAAGTCGATGTAACCGGGAGGACCGCCGACATCTTCGGGCGGACACGCGTTCGCACCGTCCACGCAAAATGGCGACCGCAAGGTGGGGTCCGGCGGCAGGATCTTCTCCACCTTACTCATTAGTCGAAAAATAAGTCGACAAATATGGAACTCTCGGCGCCCATGACAGTCTCATGTTGCATGAAAAGAGACGGACGAACATTGGATCGCAAGACGCTGGAGGAAATTCGGCTCATGGCGATCGAGCGGGTGCGCGAAGGCGAGCCGGCGGCGAAGGTGATTGAGGCATATGGCTTCAATCGCACGACGATCTACAAGTGGTTGAAGGCGGCGTTGCAGCCAGGGCTTGGTATTCGGGCACTGCGCTCGACGAAGGCGACTGGACGGCCGCGCACCCTGACGCCGAGACAGGAAAGTCAGGTTTTCAGATGGATCAACGGGAGAGACCCTCGCCAGTACGGCTTGGACTTTGGCCTGTGGACGCGTGCGGTCGTTGTCGAGTTGATTGAAGAGAAGTTCGGCGTGAAGCTGGGACTGACCGCCGTTGGCGAGATGCTGGCCAGATTGGGCCTCACGCCGCAGAAGCCGTTGCAGCGAGCCTATCAACGGGATCCCGATGCCATTGAGAAGTGGCAGCGCGAAACCTTTCCGGCCATTGCCAAGCAGGCAAAGGCGGATGGCGCTGAAATCTTCTTCTGGGATGAATCCGGATTCCGCGCCGATACGGTGCATGGCAAGACCTGGGGCGTCCGCGGACAGACGCCGGTCGTGCAGCGCCCCGGACAGCGTCAAGCCATCAGCGCGGCATCGGCGGTGAACGCCAACGGTGCGTTCTGGTTCTGCACCTACGAAGGCGGTCTCAACGCGGAATTGTTCGTCGAACTGCTGCAACAGATGATGAAGTACCGCAGGAAGCCGATCCATCTCGTGCTCGACAGCCTGCCTGCACACAAGACCGCGCTCGTAAAGAAGTACGTCACCTCCACCGAGGGCCGCCTGACCTTGCATTTCCTGCCTGGCTATGCGCCCGATTTGAATCCGGACGAACTGGTTTGGAGTCATGTCAAGCGCACCGGCACGGCAAGACGCCCCTTGCAGAAAGGGGAAAAACTGCGCGACAAAATCGAGGAGCAGCTTGCGGCGCTCCAGAAATTGCCCAGCCTCGTGCGTTCACTTTTCCAAGCTCCTTCTGTCGCCTATATTGGCGACTGCTGAGTAATGCGGTGCTCCCAGCCATCGCCGAAATCGTAGAGATAGCGAAAGATCTTGAGGGAGCCCAATGCGGCGGCAAGCGTCACGCGGTCTTCCCGTTCCAGGCCGATCTGGGGATAGTCCTGATCTGGCATCCCGAAATTCCGATCGCCGATGATGAACTCGTGCAAATGTCCGCCCATCCAGCCCATGGTGTAGAGCAGTACCACGTGCAGCTTTGGCAGCTTGATGGAACCAGGCACACCAGCACACGCCGCCAGATGGCCGGCTTCAGGTACAGAAGATCGACTCGCAGTTGGAGAATCGGCGCTGGCGTCTTGATCGCTCGCACGGACGTTCGGGAGGTTGCCATCGTTCAGGCGGCCCGCAATTGCTCGTTCGTTCCAGCCAAGTCGAGCTTCCACGGAAGCAACTCGTCAATGCGATTGATCGGGTGCTCGGCAATACGGCCCAGCACCTCACGCAGATACGCATAGGGCTCTACGCCATTGAGCATGGCCGTGCCGATCAAACTGTACAGGGCGGCTGCACTTGTGCCGCCGCTATCGGAGCCGGCAAACAGATAGTTGCGGCGGCCCAGAACCAGCGGGCGGATGGAACGCTCCGCCGTGTTGTTGTCGATCTCGATGCGGCCATCGTCACAGAAGCGTGTCAGCGCCTCCCAGCGCACCAGCGCATATTTGAAGGCGCCCGCGAGATTCGACTTCGCCGACACGGTCTGTAGCGTCGCGTTCATCCAGACGTGCAGGGCCACCAGGATGCCAGCCGTCTGCTCCTGACGGACAGCACGCCGCCGCTCGGGAGCCTGCCCGCGAATCTCGCGCTCAATGCCATACATCAGCCCGATGCGCCGGATCGCCTCGGCCGCAATCGGTGACTTCTCCGCCACATAGATGTCGTAGAACTTCCGACGCGCGTGCGCCCAACAGGCCGCCTCGATGACGCGGCCGCTCTCATACAGCGCACCGTAGCCCGCATAGCCGTCAGCCTGAAGAATGCCCGCATAGCGCATCAGATGTTCGCGCGGATGCATGCCTTGTCGATCCGGGGAATAGCGATACCACACCGTAGGCGGCCCGGCTTCCCGCCGGTCGATCATCCCGTACATAGGTCCACAGTCGGCCGGTCTTGGTGCGTCCCCGTCCGGGATCGAGGACCGGCACCGGGGTGTCGTCACCATGCACTTTCTCGGCCTTCAGAACATAGCGCCCGATGGCACTGGCCAAGGGATCGAGCAGGCGGGCGGCATCTGACACCCAACCGGCCAGGGTGGCACGGTCGAGATTGACGCCAACGCGCCGGTAGATGCCTTGCTGCCGATACAAGGGGCTGTGATCGGCATACTTGGCAACGATCACCTGGGCCAACAGCCCCGGGGTCGGCAGGCCCCGTTCGATGGGACGCGAGGGGCGGGCTGCTGAACGATCGTGGAGCAATGACCGCAGGAGAGTTTCGGGCGCACATGCCGGATCACCTTGAAGTAGCCGGGCACGAAGTCCAGCATCTCCGAGACGTCTTCGCCGAGTTTGCGCATCGCCGAGCCGCACGCGGGACAGGAGCAATTCTCCGGTGAATGGACAACCGTTTCGCGCGGCAGATGGGCGGGGAGTTCCCGCGAGGCGCGGCGCAGCGGAACCACCTTCTTCCGGTCGGGTGTTTCCTGGGTGGAATCTTCCGCCGCAACGACAGGCTCGGGCAACGGGTCGGCCTTCTTCTCTCCGGCTTGCAGGTCATCGAGCGCCAGTTGCAATTGCGCCAGCGTGCCTTCGATCCGTTCGGCGGACCGCCCGAATTGCCACCGCTTGAGACGGGCGATTTCGGCCATCAGTTTGGCGATCAGATCATCGCGATTGGCCAGCAAACGCTTCAGGGAATCGATGTCGTCCGGGAGCGAAGATGCGTTTGCCATGCACGAATTCTAGGGCATGGAAACCCATTCGTGATCAGACAAACAACAGAAATTTACGCGGCCTGACTCGGTTGCCAGGTACGCTCCGGACGCCGCCAATCGATGCCCTCCAGGAGCATCGAGAGTTGCGCGCCACTCAGGCTCACGCTGCCACTCGCGGCCTGCGGCCAGACGAAGCGCCCGCGCTCCAGTCGCTTGGCGAACAGGCACAATCCATCGCCGCTCCACCACAGCACTTTGATCAGATCACCGCGCCGGCCGCGGAAGAGGAAGACGTGCCCGCTGAATGGATTCTCGGTCAGCGCAGTTTGCACCAGGGCCGCCAATCCATCCATGCCGCGCCGCATGTCGGTGACGCCGGCGGCGATCCAGATCCGCGTCCCGGTCGGCAGCCCGATCATCGCCGCCGAGCCAGGCAGTCGAGCACCGTACTCAACGTGATCGGATTCACTCCGCCATGCAGTCGCAGTGTGACGTCGTCGATCACGAGCTCGATCACCGGTTCGCTTTGCCTCGCGGACAGTTGCCGTTCGGTCACGGCGGGCGTGACGACGGGAATCAAGGTCACCGGTGCGGTGACCACGCCATTCCCCGGAACGCCAAAGTAGCCGGCGCGATACTGGCGCCGCCACTTGAACACCATGTTGGTGTTGATGCCGTGCTTGGCGGCGAGTTTCGATACGGACACGTTCGGCGCACAGGCCAGTGCCGCCAACTTCCGTTTGAAATCGATCGGGTAATTCGGGCGGCCTTTGCGGCTCGTCCTTGCAATGCTGTCTGTCGCCAAGATGGTTCCCGCCACTTGAATGGTGGGAGCGACTTTGACCTACGTTACCTACCCTGGGAAGACGGCCTTGGGAAGACGCTTACGGGGTGTGGCAGGTGGGTATGCCTGAATCAGTGGGGCGTGGCGTCGGGATCGGCAAACTTCTATTCGATCGTTACCATCGGGCAGCGTCAGGATGCGTTGGCCGCTGCGGCGAATAGGCAAGTCATTCACCGCACAATTCACGGCGAATGACTTGCCTTTGCGGCGAATTGGGTGTTTAATCTCCGCATGAATGGCGGAGAAAAACTCTACATCTGGCAGTCTGGCGACTGGCCGAGCTGGCGCTATGACCTGTCGGCGCTGACCGGACTACTGACCGAGGTCAGTCGTGCTCAAGGTCTGCTGATAGGCCGTCTAGCCGACGTGGGCATGGCGCTGCGCGACCAGGCCAGCCTTGCCGCGTTGACCGAGGACGTGGTCAAGACCAGCGAGATCGAAGGCGAAGTGCTGAACGTGGAGTCCGTGCGTTCATCCATCGCTCGGCGTCTGGGCGTGGACATCGGCGCGGTGGCCCCGGTGGACCGGCACGTCGAAGGCGTAGTCGAGATGGTGCTCGACGCCACGTCACGCAGCGCCAAAACGTTGACCGCCGAGCGCCTGTTCGGCTGGCACGCGGCGCTGTTCCCGACTGGGTACTCGGGCATGAATAAAATCGCCATCGGCCAGTGGCGCGATGATGCCGATGGACCCATGCAAGTGGTTTCCGGCCCGGTCGGACAGCGCAAGGTTCACTTCCAGGCGCCGCCCGCCGATGTGCTGCCTTTTGAGACGGCACGCTTTCTGACGTGGGCGAACGAACAGACCGACATGGCTGAACTCGTCAAAGCAGGCCTCGCGCATCTGTGGTTCGTGACGCTGCACCCCTTCGACGATGGCAATGGGCGTATCGCCCGGGCCGTGGGCGATCTGTTCCTGGCCCGCGCCGATGGCAGTCCGCAACGCTTCTACAGCCTGTCGGCGCAGATCCAGCGCGAGCGCAAGGACTACTACGACGTGCTGGAGCGCACGCAGAAAGGCACGCTCGACGTCACCGGCTGGCTTTCGTGGTTCTTCGGGACGCTTGGGCGCGCCATCGCAAGCGCGCAGACCACATTGGATGCCGTGTTGGTCAAGGCGCGCTTCTGGCAACGCTGGGCGGGCATGCCGTTGAACGAGCGGCAGGTGAAGATGCTTAACCGGCTACTGGACGGATTCGACGGCAAGCTCACCAGCAGCAAGTGGGGATCAATTGCCAATTGCTCGCCCGACACCGCGCTGCGCGACATCACGCAGTTGATGGAACTCGGCGTGCTCCAAAAAACGTCGGGCGGGGGGCGAAGTACGGGCTATGAGTTGGCAGGCTGATTCGGCCAAATCACCGAATTCAGGTTCTTCGGGCAAATGTGTTGGCACTTTCTCTTGATGGCGAATGCAGACTCAGTTCCGTGCTACGCCACCAGTTACTCCACGTGCCCGCTCGTCTCATGACCCGCGGGGCCTTTGCTTTTGGCTTGCGCGCGCGGCGGAAGCGGGGCGGGCTCCGCGCCGATGGTAGGATTGACCGATGAGCCACGAAAAATCACGCGAAGTCGTTCTCTCGATCAAGGTCACGCCGGAACTGGTGAAAGGGCTGGATTCCCTGCGCAACGCCTGGCGGCTGGATCCCCATTCGATCCCCGGCGGGCTGGCCTGCTCCGAATCCAAGGCCGGGCAATTCGTGCTGATCGCCAACGAGTCGGTGTTCACCACCATTCCGGGCGCTTGCGTCATCAAGGGCATTGGTGCTCTGGAACTGGCCCACTCGGATCACCTGTTCGAGGAAGGCGCCACCTCGAAGACGCTGGTGCTGCGGGATACGCCGGAAGGCTGGCGTTTTTCCGTGAAGTACGTGCCGCCGATCGTGCGCGAAAGAAAGCCCCGTTGAGCGGCAATTTGTTTGCCGGCATCGGAAGCGCAAACTCCCCGGTCGAACAGTTCGAGGAACTGCTGTCCCGCTCGGGCTTCCGCGTCGAACGCATCGTGTCGACGGGGCAGGCCAGTCCCCCGGATTTCTGGTACGACCAGGATGTCGGCGAATGGGTGCTACTGCTGTCGGGGGCCGCTGAAATCCGGTTCGAGGACGAAGCCGAACCCCGCAAGATGATTCCGGGCGACTGGATCACCATCGAGGCACACCGGCGCCATCGGGTGAACTGGACGGACCCTGCACAGCCGACGGTCTGGCTGGCGATCCACTATCGCTAGCGGCGCGGCGCCGGAATTGCGGCGCAGGCCCGTGAGGCGCATCAGCGCCGAATTAGAATCGCGGAGTGAATACCTCTTCGGACCCCGAACGCCGCTTCGGCGGCATCGAGCGCCTGTACGGCAGCGGTGCGCTGGTCCGCGCCGCGAGCGCCCACGTCACGGTGATCGGCATCGGCGGCGTCGGCTCCTGGGCGGCGGAGGCGCTGGCACGCTCCGGCATTGGTCGGCTGACCTTGATCGACCTCGACCACGTCGCCGAATCCAATATCAACCGCCAGGTCCAGGCCCTGGGCGCCACGCTGGGCGCGGCCAAGGTGCTGGCGATGCGCGAACGCATCCTGGCCATCAACCCGGGCTGTGACGTGGCCTGCATCGAGGATTTCATCGATGAACGCAATATCGCCGAACTGCTGCCGGCTTGCGACGCGGTGATCGACGCCATCGACCACGTGCGCGCCAAGGCGGCGCTGATCGCGCATTGCCGCCGCGCCGGCCTGCGCATCGTCACCACGGGCGGGGCAGGAGGGCGCACCGACCCGACGCGGATCGAGATTGCCGATCTCGCGCGCACCACCCAGGATGCGCTGGCATCCAGGGTTCGTGCCAGGCTACGCAAGGAGTACGGCTTCAGCCGCGACCCGAAGAAGAAGTTCGGCGTCGACTGCGTGTTTTCGCCCGAGCAGTCGCGGCGCGGCGAGACGGCCTGCGCCACGGCCGGGCCCGAGGAATTCGATGCCGGCGCCGGACTCAACTGCGCGGGCTACGGCTCCTCGGTGGCAGTCACCGCCGGCTTCGGTTTCGCGGCGGCGGCGCGGGTGCTCGCCGCTATACTTCCCGCATGAGTGCTCCGTCTGCTCCCGTCATGCTCGTCACCGGCGCCGCGCGCCGCGTCGGCGCGGAAATCGCGCGCACGCTGCACGCGGCGGGCGCGACGGTCGCCATCCATTGCCGCGCCTCGCGCGCCGAAGCCGAAGACCTCGCCGCCAGCCTGAACGGCCTGCGCCCTGGCAGCGCCGCCGTATTCACCGCCGACCTGCTCGATGTCGCGGCCCTGTCGCCGCTGGTCAATGCGGTGGTGGCGCGATTCGGCCGGCTCGACGCGCTGGTGAACAACGCCTCATCCTTCTTCGCAACGAGAGTCGGCGCTGTGGACACGGCGATCTGGGACGACCTGATCGGCTCCAACCTTCGGGCGCCCTTCTTCCTCGCCCAGGCTGCCGCGCCGCATCTTGCCGCCGGCGGCGGTTGCATCGTGAATATCACCGACATCCACGCCGAGCGGCCGCTGAAAGGCTACCCGGTGTATTGCGCGGCGAAGGCCGGCCTGCTCGGGCTGACGCGGGCGCTGGCCCAGGAACTCGGGCCGCGCGTGCGGGTGAATGCGGTGGCGCCGGGCGCCATCGAATGGCCCCAGGGCACGGAAGACTTTCCGCCGGCCGAGCGCGCGGCTATCATTGGGCACAGCCTGCTGAAGCGGATCGGTTCACCGGTCGACATCGCCGGCACGGTCAAATTCCTGATCTTCGATGCACCCTATGTCACCGGGCAGGTGATCAACGTCGACGGCGGCCGTACCGCCCACTTATGAACGCCCCGTTTCCCGTCACCAACAAGCCCGCTCCCACGGCCCGCCAGGCGCAGAAGGCCGCCTTCGAGTCGAACAAGCTCGCCAAGCGCCTGCGCCGCGAGGTCGGCCAGGCGATCGCCGACTTCAACATGATCGGCGCCGGCGACAAGGTGATGGTCTGCCTGTCCGGCGGCAAGGATTCCTTCGCCCTGCTCGACATCCTGCTCTTCCTGCGCGAACACGCGCCGGTGGCCTTCGACATCGTCGCGGTCAATCTTGACCAGAAGCAGCCCGGCTTCCCGGCCGAGGTGCTGCCCGATTACCTGCGCAGCATCGACGTGCCCTTCCACATCGAGAACGAGGATACCTATTCCATCGTCAAGCGCGTGATCCCGGAGGGCAAGACCACCTGCTCGCTGTGCTCGCGCCTGCGCCGCGGCGTGCTGTATCGCGTCGCCGGCGAACTGGGGGCGACGAAGATCGCGCTCGGCCACCACCGCGACGACATCCTGCAAACGCTGTTCCTCAACATGTTCTTCGGCGGCAAGCTCAAATCCATGCCGCCCAAGCTGGTGTCCGACGACGGCCGCCACATGGTGATCCGGCCGCTGGCCTACTGCCGCGAGCGCGACCTGGAAAAGTGGGCAGCGCTGCGCGAGTTCCCCATCATTCCCTGCAACCTTTGCGGCTCGCAGCCCAACCTGCAGCGGCAGCAGGTCAAGCAGATGCTGAACGATTGGGAAAAGCGCTATCCCGGCCGCATCGAGACCATGTTCCGCAGCCTGGCCAACGTCGTGCCTTCGCACCTGCTGGACGCCCGCCTGTTCGATTTCGCCGGGCTCGAAGCCACCGGCACGCCGGACCCGGAGGGCGACGTCGCCTTCGATCCGCAGGTGCTGCCGGCCACCGTGATCGACTTCATGGCGGAAGACGCCTGATGGACGCCCGTCGCCTGCCCGCGCATCATGGCGCCCTCTGGCTGCTGGCCGGCTTCGCGCTGTTCCGCCGCCATCCGCCGATGATGACGGCCCTGACCTTCGGCTACCTGCTGACGGTGATTGTGGTGAACCTGATTCCCAAGATCGGCCCCTTCGTCCTGCCCCTGTTGCTGCCGGCGCTGACCGTGATGCTGGCCAACGGCTGCCGCGCCGTCGAGCAGGGCAAGTCCTTCAGCAGCGAGGTCATCGGCGCCACCATCAGCGCCCAACGCGTGGGCCTGGCACGGCTCGGCGGGCTGCACCTGCTGGGCTCCAGCCTGCTGGTGATCGGCGCTTCCTTCCTCGGCGACCCGGTCAAGCTCAACGACGGCATCAGCCCCGAGGAACTGGTCGCGCTCTCCACCGACCTGGCCATCCTGCTGGTGCTGGCCTCGCCGCTGTTGATGGCCTTCTGGTTCGCGCCGCTGCTGACCGCCTGGGACGGCGTCGGCGCCGGCAAGTCGCTGTTCTTCAGCTTCGTCGCCAGTTGGCGCAACTGGAAGGCGTTTTCCATGTACGGCGTGGTGCTGATCCTGGTCGGCGCCGTGATTCCCGGCGTGATCCTGATCATCGCCGGGCAGATTTCGCAGTCGCTGCTGACGGTGCTGAACACCGCGCTGCGCATGCTGCTGATCTTCGTCCTGGCACCGACCATGGTCGCCAGCGTCTACCTTTCCTACCGCGACGTCTTTGCCGCGCCGCCGCCGCCAAGCGAAACCGATGAGTGAGCCGGGCACGGAAGTTCTCGGCCTGCTCGGCGGCACCTTCGACCCGCCCCACATCGGGCACCTGCGCCTGGCGATCGAAGCACGCGAAGCCCTCGGCCTGGCCGAAGTCTGCCTGATTCCCGCCGGCAACCCGCCGCTGCGCGCCGCGCCGCTAGCCACCGCCGAGCACCGGCTGGCGATGGTCGAGCGCGCCATCGCCGGCCTGCCCGGTTTCAGCGTCGATGGTGCGGAAGTCCGCGCCACGGGCCGCGCAAGCTACACCGTTGATACCCTGGAACGCCTGCGCGCGCTGCATGGCCCGCGACGCGGGCTGGTGCTGCTGCTCGGCGCCGATGCGTTTTCGCGACTGGAAGCCTGGCAGCGCTGGCGCGAGCTGTTCGACCTGGCTCACATTGCTGTGGCGACGCGGCCGGGCCATGACCTGATAGTCGGCGCTGGCGCGCTCTGCGTACCTGGGACGCCGCTTCGCGGGCAGGTAACGGCGCTGGGCGCCGAGTTCCGAGCCCGACAGGGCAACATCGCCGAACTTGCCGCCCTGCCCTCCGGCCGCATCGTCGCCTTCCCCATCACGGCGCTGGAAATCTCCGCCACGGCCATCCGCGAACGCCTGCAACGGGGCGCCAGCGTGCGCCATCTGGTTCCCGACGCCGTTCTCGACTATATTGACTCGCACCCGATCTACCGGACCCCGCATGGACATTAGAAAACTGCAGAAGCTCGCCGTCACCGCCCTCGAAGACATCAAGGCCAAGGACATCGAGGTGATCAACACCGCCAAGGTCTCGGCGATGTTCGACCGCGTCATCATCGCCACCGGCGATTCCAACCGCCAGGTCAAGGCGCTGGCCAAGAGCGTGCATGACAAAGTCAAGGAGGCGGGCGGCACCGTGATCGGCGTCGAGGGCGAGGACGCCGGCGAATGGGTGCTGGTCGACCTTGGCGACATCGTCGTCCATGTCATGCAGCCGGCGGTACGCGCCTATTACAACCTCGAAGAGCTCTGGAAGATCACGCCCAAGCGGACGCGCAAAAAGTCCGCCGCGGACAGCGACGGCGAATGAGCGCGTTCCGCGCTCATGGGCCAAATGTGACAACCCACCCCCCGCCCCCCGCCCCAAGGGCGGGGGTGACTGGTCACTTCCCCCGCCCGGCGGGGGAGGGGGGGAGGGGGTGCCCATTTCTTCGCCGCGCTTGCGCGGGCGGCCCGGCGGAGGCCGCATGAAGCTGCTGGTCGCCGCGGTCGCGGCGCGGCCGCCCGATTGGGTGGTCGCCGGCTGGAACGACTACGCCAGACGCATGCCGCGCGAGCTGCCGCTCGAACTCCTCGAGATCCGGCCCGAACCGCGCACCACGGGCAAGACGCCCGAGGCGATGATGGCGGCGGAGGCGGAGCGCATCGACGCGCGCCTGCCCGCCGGCTGCCGCCGAGTTGCCCTCGACGAGCATGGCGAGGCGCTGACCACGCGCCAGTTGGCGACGCGCCTGGAAAAGTGGCAAAGCGGCGGCGGCGATGTCGCCTTCATCATCGGCGGGACGGACGGACTGGATCCGCGCATCCTCGACGGCGCCGCCGAAACCCTTCGCCTGTCGAGCCTGACGCTGCCGCACGCGCTGGTGCGCGTGGTGCTCGCCGAGGCCTTGTATCGCGCCGCCAGCGTGACAAAGGGCCACCCCTACCACCGCGACTGAGGCTATGCTGCCGACCCCGGAAATCCCACCGTGCCCGTCATGATCGAACCGCGCATCTACCTTGCCTCGCGCAGCCCGCGCCGCCGGGAATTGCTGACGCAGATCGGCGTACGCTTCGACTTGCTGATGTTTCGCGGCGGCACGCGCGAAGACCAGGAGGTCAGCGAGGATTGCCTGCCCGGCGAATCCCCCGAGGCCTACGTGGTGCGCGTGGCGCGCGCCAAGGCGCGTTTCGGCGCCGACCTGCTGAAGCGCCGACCGCTGGTGCAGCACCCGGTGCTGGCCGCCGACACAACCCTCGACGTCGACGGCGAGGTGATCGCCAAACCGCGCGACACGGCCCATGCCGAAGCCATACTGGCGCGGCTTTCCGGGCGCGGCCATCGCGTGCTGACGGCGGTGGCCCTAGCGCGCGGCGACCGCCTGGAACATCGCCTGTCGATCAGCGAAGTACGCTTCCGCAGCCTCGCCACCGACGAAATCCGCCGCTACGTGCAAACCGGCGATCCGATGGACAAGGCCGGCGCCTACGGCATCCAGGGGCGCGCCGCGATCTTCGTCGAGTCGATCAACGGCTCGCATTCGGGAATCGTCGGCCTGCCCTTGTGCGAAACCGCCCTGTTGCTGCGAGAATTCGGCTATCCGCTTTGACGCCCGTGGCCTCGCGATGACCAACGAACGAACAGTTTCTGATCAACTTCACGCCGCAGGAAACGCGCGTCGCGCTGCTGCAGCAAGGCGTGGTGCAGGAACTGCACATCGAACGCACCAATGGTCGCGGCATCGTCGGCAACGTCTACCTTGGGCGCGTCGTCCGCGTGCTGCCCGGCATGCAGTCGGCCTTCGTCGAGATCGGCCTGGAGCGCACCGCCTTCCTTCACGTGGCCGACATCTGGAGCGAGCGCTCCGCCGGCAACGGCTACAACAGCCAAGAGAATCGCCCCATCGAGCGCATCCTCGTCGAGGGGCAATCGATCATGGTCCAGGTGCAGAAGGACCCGATCGGCACCAAGGGGGCGCGCCTGACCACCCAGGTCTCGATTGCCGGCCGCCTGCTGGTGCATCTGCCGCAAGACAGCCACATCGGCATCTCGCAGCGCATCGAAGAGGAAGCCGAGCGCGAGAACCTGCGCGCCCGCATCGCCGCGCTGCTGCCCGCGGAGCAGCCCGGCGGCTACATCCTGCGCACCGTCGCGGCCGGTGCCAGCGACGCGGAACTCGGCGCCGACATCGCCTACCTGCGCCGCATCTGGCGGGAAATCCAGTCCCGCGCGGTGGGCGCGCTGCCGCCGATGGTGCTGCACGAGGACCTGACCCTGGCGCAACGCGTGCTGCGCGACCTGTTCACCGACGACACCAGCGCCGTGGTGATCGACTCGCGCGAAAATTTCCAGAAGCTGCAGCTCTTCGCCCAGGAATACGTGCCCCAGGTCAGCGCCCGCCTGCAACACTACACCGGCGAACGTCCGCTGTTCGACCTGCACGGCGTCGAGGAAGAGATCCAGAAGGCGCTGGCACGCCGCGTCGACCTCAAGTCGGGCGGCTACCTGATCTTCGACCAGACCGAGGCGATGACCACGGTCGACGTCAACACCGGCGGCTATGTCGGCTCACGCAATTTCGACGACACCATCTTCAAGACCAACCTGGAGGCGGCGCAAACCATCGCCCGCCAACTGCGCCTGCGCAACCTCGGCGGCATCATCATTGCCGACTTCATCGACATGGAGGACGAGGAGCACAAGGCAGCGGTGCTGGCCGAGTTCAACAAGGCGCTGGCGAAGGACCACACGCGCATCACGGTGTCGGGCTTCACCCAGCTCGGCCTGGTCGAGATGACCCGCAAGCGCACGCGCGAAAGCCTCGCCCACGTGCTCTGCGAGCCCTGCCCGACCTGCGGCGGGCGCGGCGAGGTGAAGACGGCGCAGACCGTCTGCTACGAGGTGCTGCGCGAACTGCTGCGCGAGGCGCGGCAATTCACCGCGCGCGAAATGCGCGTGCTGGCGGCGCCGGCGGTGATCGACTTGTTCCACGAAGAAGAGTCGCAGGCCCTGGCCATGCTATCGGAATTCATCGGCATGCCGATCTCGCTGCACGCCGAGAGCGGCTATACCCAGGAGCAGTTCGACATCGTCCTGATGTAACACCCGCTCAGCGTGCCGGCGGGTTGGGCAGCAGCGGCGCCAGCGGCGGAATTGGCGGCGTCGGGCCGCGCGGCGCGGGGGTCGCGGTCCGCGCCGAGGGATTGGGCAGGCCGCCGAACACCGCGGCCCACAACTCGATTGCACGCGCCGGCTCCACCGGCACCGGGTCCGGCGCCAGCCAGATCTCCTGCTGGTTGGTCCACGCGGCGGCCACCGCATAGGCCGTGCGCCAATTGGCCAGCACCTTGTTGATGATCTCCTCGCGCGGGCCGACCTGCATGGCGCACACCGGGGCCTCGTTTTCCGGCTCCAGTTGCATGGCGCGATTCATCTCGTTGAGTTCGCGCAAGGCCTCGCAGCCTTCGCGGATGTCCAGCCCGGTCATGGCCGCCGTGACCCCGGCGCCGACATAGGGGATGGCCACCGCCGGCATGCCGGCGACATGGCGCGAGACATTGCGGTAAATGCGCCGCGACAGGTTGCCGGAGAATTTTCGCGTCGCCGCCTGGTTGGCGGACAAGGTCTGCTTCAGGCGCGCCACGCTGGCGGCAAGCTCCTTGTTGGCCTTTTCCATCTCGCGCAGCTTTTCGGTGAGGTCGCGATTCGCCGCTTCCAGCTCGGCGTGGCGTTCATCCAGGGCCACCACCGCAGCGCGCGCGTTGGCCAGGTTTTCGGCCAGTGCCGGCGGCCGCGACGTCGGCTCCGGCGTCTGTGCCGCCGCGCCGCCGGCGCCGCACAGGGCGCCAACCAGCAACAGCGCGCGCGACGTGAAGACGGGCCGGAGCGGGCTCATCGGGGCGCCCACGCCAACTGCTCCAGATCGGCCAGGGAATTGATATTGGCAAAGGCCCCGGCCCGGTCGTCGAAATCGACTTCGACGGTGTTCAGCGATTCATGCCACAGGCCCAGCTTGCGCCCGCCGTCGGCGAGGAAGGCATCGAGCCGGGGCAGCAGCTCGCGCCGGACCAGGCAGAAGGCACGATGCACGCGCCCTTCGGCGCGCGGCACGGCCAGGTCGGCGCGCGCCGTTTCCAGCGCCTCAAACAAACGGATGCCAAGATCGCCCGGCATGCCGGGCGAATCGCAGGGCGCGACAAGCAGGAAGGGCGTGCCGGCCTCGGCCATTGCGGCCTGCAGGCCGGCAAGCGGACCGGCAAAGCCCGCCAGCGTGTCGGAAAGCACCGGACAGCCGAACTCCCGGTAGCGCCCGAGATTGCGGTTGGCGCTGATCACCACGCGGCCGACCTGCGGCCGCAACCGGTCCAGCACCCAGTGCACCAGCGGGCGGCCGTCGAGCAGTTGCAGTCCCTTGTCGGCGCCACCCATGCGACGGCCTTCGCCGCCCGCGAGGATCACGCCGGTAAGTTCGTCGCGGTGCATCACTTCAGAACACCAGGGTCGCCCATTCCGGATCCAGCGCGCGGGAAACAAAGGCGCTGGCGGCGATGGTCCCGCCGTACTCCGGAATCAGCGCCTCGTCGCGGGTGACCAGCGCGCCCATGGCCATGGCGCAGGCGCGCAGCTCGACGCCGAGGTTGGTGGCCTGGCGCATCATCTGGTAGATCGAGGTATCGACCCCGGGCCAGGGGCGCAAGGCCTCGGCCACGCCGGACACCAGCAGGCGCACCGCCGGCCCGGCGAAGTGGATTTCCACATCGCAGTCGAAGGCTGCTGCCGCCGCCGCATGGACGAAGGGCGTGGCGCAGAGTTGCGGGCGCTCCGGCGTCGCCGACCAGAGCAGGATGGCAAGCTTTTTTCGTTGCCCGGTCATTCGATCCGCGCCCCAGGCTCGATACGCGCAACGTGGTCACGATAGGCCGCGGCATCCAGCAAGCCGGCCTGCTGCGCATCCCAGGCCGTGGGACGGCCGCGCACCATCCAACCCGCGCGATAGGGGTCGCGATTGAGGATGGCGGGCTGCTCCTCGGCAGCTTCGTTGGCCGCAATCAGGACGAAGGAAATCGGCGCGCGCACGGCCAGCACGGTCTTGGCGCACTCGACCGTACCCAGCCCGCGCCCCCTATCCACCTCGGCGCCCCGGGGCTTGGCGGTGAAGCCGATGATCTCGCCGGCGCGGAAAATGCCGTAGGCGGTGGCGCCGATCAGCGCCTCGTCCCCATCGCGCTTCACCCACATGTCGTGCTCGGCGTCGTAAAGCAGGCCATCGGGTATCGCGCCGCGAAAGGGAAGCGGGCTCATGCCGGTTCACCAGCGCGCGGTGCCGTTCGCCGCGAGCGGGTCGCCATTGTCCTTGCGCTCATGCAGTTTCCTTCGGGGCGGGTGGCGGAAGAGAGAGGGAGTCGAACCCACCAGGGACCGCATGGCGGCCCCTGCCGATTTTGAAGACCGGCCGCCCCACCGGGGAACGTTCTCTTCCGTGGTGCCTTATATGTTTTTGAGCCATGCGTGATCGTCCCTTCCGGTGCGCGGGACATGCTCATCTCGCACGCGGCGAGTGTAGCCGATGCGATCGAAGAATTCGAGAATCTGGATCGCCACCTTGCGCCCGCCACTGCCATCGGCATAGATGACATTGCGCAAATCGGCGGCGCGCGCCGCGCCATGCTCCGTGGCCAGGCGGGCGACGATGGCAGCCAGATCGGCGACCGCCCGCGCCGTGAAATAGTGGTCCTGGGCCACCGGATACAGCTCGCCGCCGCGCGCCATGCGCCGGAAAAGCTGACGCACCGTTTCCTCCGGCGTGCCGCTGGCGCGAAACACATCGCGCACGCGCGGCGGGTTGAAGGGCGCGGCATCGAGCAGGGGCTTGAGTACCGCGAACAAGTCGCGGTCCGCGGCCGAAACGCTGGCGACGTGCTGTGGCAGGTGCAGCCAGGCACGGGTGGTCGCGATGCGCCCGGCAGCCAGCAATTCGCCGACCAGGGCGGCGAAAGCCGGGCGCGGCAGATTGGCCGAGGTCATGCGCCGCAGGCGTTCGCGTTCGACGCCGACCAGGTCGGGCGCGCGTTCGTGCTCACGCGCCAGCGCCTCGAGCAGGCGCTGTTCCAGTTGTCCCCAGTTCGCTTCCGCGTAGCCGAGCAGCAGCTCGCCATCGCGAACCTGGCGCAGGCCGGCGCGCAGCCACAAGGCAGGCGCGGCGGCGGCATCCAGGTTCCAGGCGAGCGCGAGGCGGGCGAGGTCGACCCCGGCCAGGCTTTGTGCCGCCAGCAGCGCCAGCGTCGGCAGCGGATCATCGTCGCGCATCGCGGCCAGCAGGGCCAGGCGTTCGGCGCCGCGCTTGTGCCGCGCCGGGGGAAAAATGTCCAGCACGCGGCCGCCGGCCACTGTGCGCCGGGCGCCGGCATCGCGCAGCACGAAGCGGTCGCCACGCAAGGCCAGGGTCTCGCGTTCGAGCAGGATCTCGACCAGCGCGGCCGTGCCCGGCACGGCTTCGGCGACGTCGAGCAGGGCGACACGGCCCATGATGTCCTCGGTGCCGAGATGGACGTGTACCGTCTGCAGGTGCTTGAGCGGCGCTTGTCCCGCCGGCACCCGCAGTTCGCCCTGGAAGCGGTTGCGCGGCAAGGCCAGCGCCGGGCCGACCAGCCACATGCCGCGCGCGATGTCGCGCTTCCCGAAGTCGCCGCTCAGCGCCAGGGCGCAGCGTTCGCCAGCCTGGCCCGATTGCGCGGGGCGGTCCTGTACGTGCAGGCTGCGCACCCTGGCTTTGAGGCCGGGGGGCATGATCATCACCGTATCGCCAGCGCCGACTCTTCCCGCATGCGCGGTGCCGGTGACCACGGTGCCGGCGCCGGCCAGGCTGAAGCAACGGTCGATGGGCAGACGGAAGCGGCCATCCGCCCGGCGCGGCGCGAGGCCCGCCGCCGCCGCTTCGAGGTGGGCACGCAAGGCCGGCACGCCGGCGCCGGTGCTTGCCGCCACCTCGAACACCGGGCAAGCGGCAAGCGGGCCATCCGCCAGCAGCGCCGCGATTTCACCGCGCGCGGCGGCGATGCGCGCGGCATCGACGGTATCGCACTTGCTCAGCGCCACCGCGCCGCGATCGAGGCCGAGCAAACCCAGCAGGTCGAGATGTTCGCGCGTCTGCGGCATGGGCCCGTCATCGGCGGCGATCACCAGCAGCACGAAATCGATGCCGGTGGCACCGGCCAGCATGTTGTGGATCAGCTTTTCATGCCCCGGCACGTCGATGAAACCGAGCACCGAACCGTCGGCCAGCGGTGCATAGGCATAGCCCAGGTCGAGCGTGATGCCGCGCGCCTTCTCCTCCGGCAGGCGATCGGCATCGACGCCGGTGAGCGCCTTGACCAGCGTGGTCTTGCCGTGGTCGATGTGGCCCGCGGTGCCGACGATCATGGGCTGACGCGCAGCCCGGCCAGCGCGGCGGCGAATTCGCCCTCGTCGGCAAGGTCGAGGCAGCGCAGGTCGAGCAGCAAGGCGCCTTCCTCGATGCGGCCGATCACCGGGCGCAGCGGATGGGCCGCGCCGCGCAATGCGCCCTCAATGCGATTGAGCACGCCGCCCTTCTTTCCCTGCGGGCGGATGGCGAAGCCGGCCGAGGGCAGGCGGTCCACCGGCAGCGAGCCGGAACCGATCTGCGATTTCAGCGCGACGATCTCGATCGTGACCGGCAGCGCGGCCAATGCCGTTTGCAATGCCGGCAGCAGGCGCCCGGCGGCGGCGCGGATGTCGTCCTCGGGCCGCGTCAATTGGCGCACGGCGGTGACGCGCTGGTGCAGGCGATCCGGATCGCGGTAGAGCGCGAGCACGGCTTCAAGCGCGGCCAGCGTCAGCTTGCCGACGCGCAAGCAGCGCTTCAGCGGGTTCTTCTTGATCCTCGCGATCAGGTCGCGGCGTCCGACCAGCAGGCCGGCCTGCGGCCCGCCCAGCAGCTTGTCGCCGGAGAAGCTGACCAGGTCGGCGCCGGCGGCGATCGCCTCGCGCGGCGTCGGCTCGTGCGGCAGTCCATGGGCGGAGAGGTCGCTCAGCGTGCCGCTGCCGAGGTCGATGACGAAGGGCAGATTGTTCTGGTGCGCCAGTGCGGCGAGTTCGGCTTCGGGCACGGCATGGGTGAAACCGTGGATCGCGTAGTTGCTGGCATGCACCTTCATCAGCATCGCGGTGCGCGACGTGATGGATTCCGCGAAGTCCTTGAGATGGGTGCGATTGGTGGTACCGACCTCGACCAGCCTGGCCCCGGCGCGCTGCATGATGTCCGGCACGCGAAAGGCGCCGCCGATCTCGATCAGCTCGCCGCGCGAGACGATGACTTCCTTGCGTGGCGCCAGGGTGTTGAGCAGCAGGAACACCGCCGCCGCGTTGTTGTTCACCACGGTGGCGGCTTCCGCCCCGGTCAGCTCGCACAGCAGGTCGTTGACGATGTCATCGCGATCGCCACGCCCGCCCGAGGCGATGTCGTACTCCAGCGCGCAGGGGCTGCGCGCCGCCGTCAGCAGCGCCTGGACCGCCTCTTCGGGGAGCGGCGCGCGACCGAGGTTGGTGTGCAGCACGGTGCCGGTGAGGTTGAACACCGGGCGCAGCTTCGGCCTTGTTTTCGCCGTGACGCCAGCGCCGACTCTTGTGATCAGCGCGTCCTCGCTCGGCAAGGCACCCCCTTGCTTCACGGCCTCGCGCGCGGCGCCCAGCACCTCGCGCACGACCCCGGTGACAATGGCGCGGCCATGCAGGTCGATCAGGGAGGAAATCGCCGCGACAGAAAGCAGGCGGTCGACGGAAGGGAGCAAGGAGAGTGGATTCATGATTTCACCCGGACCGGGCAGAAACGACGATGCCGCGATTGTAGCCAATTCGCCGGCCGTTTGACGCGAGTCATGCGTGACGCAAGCGCGGCGCGTGACAATTCGACGAACTGGCGCGCGGCACGGAACCGCGCCCTGGAGGAGAAGGCATGAGCACCCCAAGAAAAGCATCGTCCTGGCTGAAGCTGCTGGGCATCGAATTCAGCCCCATCAGTCACCGCGAACGCCTGGTTTCCGCGCTGGGCGGTTTCGTCGCCATCTTCGCTGTGTACGGGGCCAGCCGGTGGGTGCTCGGCGCGACGGTTTCGCCCTTCCTGGTGCTGTCGATGGGCTCGACGGCGGTGATGCTGTTCGCCGTGCCGCACGGTGCCCTGTCCCAACCCTGGCCGCTGCTTGGCGGCCACCTGGTCTCGGGGCTGCTCGGCATCGCCTGCCTGCTGTGGATTCCCCAGCCGATGCTGGCCGCCAGCGTCGCCATCGGGCTCGCGCTCGGCGCGATGCACTATCTGCGCTGCATCCATCCGCCGGCGGGTGCCACCGCGCTGGCCGCCGCGCTCGGCGACGAAACGGTACGGGCCATGGGCTTCGGCTTCGTCGTCGCGCCGCTGATGCTGAATGTGTTGATCATCCTCGGCATTGCCGTGGCCTTCAACGGCTTGTTCCCCTGGCGTCGCTACCCGGCCGCGCTGGTGCGCCCGGCCGAGACACCGGCGCCCATGGTGGTCGACACGTACGCGGCGATCTCACACGAAGACTTCGTCTATGCGTTGACGCAGCTCGACTCCATCATCGATGTATCGGAGGAAGACCTGCTGCGCATCTATGCCCTGGCCACCGGCCGGCACCGCGACCTGGAGGCCCAGGCCGCGGCGGAACGGGTCAGCCCTTCTGAGCCCGCTTGAAGGCGGAGAAATCGCCACCCTTAAGGTAGTGTTTCTCGGCCACGTAACGGTCGAGCAGCAGCGCGTCGTCGACGGTCTTTAGCCCGCCGGTCAAGCGCGCAACCTCCTTGCCCGCGCCGTCGAGGAAGACCAGCACCGGCCGCAGCTTGCGCGGATTGTGGCGCTTGACCATCGCGTGCAGCGGGTCCTTGTCGTCGAGTTCCAGCTCGCCGAAATCGGCATGGGCGCCGAGGAAATGCTTCGAGTATTTCGCGGTGACTTCGGGCTTCTTGAGCACACTCACGGTGTAGCGACAAGCCCCTCAGTTCAAATGATCGCCGAAGTACAGCATGACGTGGCGGTCGGGCTGCTGCTTCGCCGCCGCCAGCGCGGCGTTGTCGTCGGCATGCAAGGGCAGCACGCCGTCGAGGTGGTCCGCCGCGGCGGGCAGGCTGAAGGCGGCGGCGCAAAGAAATGCGAGCAGGGCAAGCAGGCGCTTCATGGGTTCTCCTTGGGACGAGGTTACTGGCAGACAGTGTAGGCGGAAGTTTGGTTCCGTGAAATGCGGCGGGGTTCCGGCCACAGGTAAGCGATGAAACGAAATCACCGCATCGCCAGCGCCGACTCCTGCGATTCAGCCGCCCGGCACCAGCAGCAGATTGGGCCCGCTGCGCGAATAACCGGCTTCGTCGACCAGGATGTCGAGCGCCAGGGTGGCGAGGTCGTCGGCCACCGGATCGACGGGTGCCTTCTCGGCATACACGATCTTCAGGTAGCTCTTGCAGGCCTCGCAGGTCTCGGCGCGCACCGCGTCTGGTCCGGGCTGGCCGGTCCCGGTTTCAAGGTAACGGAAGCCGATGCCCTCGGTGGCGTCGCAGGCGGAACACTTGACGCGCACCAGGTTCCACTCGGTGTTGCACAAGGCGCAGTGCAGGTAGCGCAGATTGCCGACCTCGCCGGCGCCGCGCACCACGCTGGCCACGGGCAGGAAGCCGCAACAGGGGCAGACGCCGGGCACGTCGAGCGCGGCAATCTCGGCAACGCCGAGGCGGGCGGCGCCGGCTGTCCACAGCACCTGCAAGGCGGCGCCGACATAGGGCAGCAGGGCGGCATCCGGCCCGTAGAGCTCGGTATGCAGCACGCGCTCGGCCAGGGCTTCGATACGCTCGGTATCGTAGGCGGCAAGCCGCGCCAGATCATCGCGCGCCATGTCCGGCGCGTCGCGGGCGACGGCGGCGACAATCAGGGAAAGGCTGTCGCGCCAGGCGGCGGGCCGTGGCCAGGATTGCGCCGGCAGGGGCGGCATGCGGTGTTCGCGCGCCACGCCCATGCGTGCCGCATCCGGCAGATCCAGCGCGGGCATGACCTGCAGCGCCTCATGCTGGGCGCGGCTGATGGCGCCGAGGAAGCGCAGCCAGTCGCCCAGGCTGTGGCCTTCGGCGAGTTGTTCGAAGCGCAGCGCGCGCTGGCTGAATAGTGACTCGGCGTCGGGCGCGATGACGTGGGGCGGCTCGCTGCTCGACTTGATGGGAATGATCGGGGCTTGGGCGGATGCGCTCATGGTTCGGTCAGTGTGACATATCCCGCAAGGGGATACCGTCTCCGCCTTCGGCGGAGACATAAAAACCCGCGGGCCGAAGCCCGCGGGTGGGTGTTGCGGCGACGCCGGCGATCAGGACTTGCCGGTGACCTGACGGTACCAGGCGCGGTGATGCTGCTTGGCCCAGGCGCGGGTGACCGTGCCATAGACCATCGCCCGCACAGTGCCGCGAACCCAGAGCGCGGCATAGACATGGACGAAGATCATCGCGATCATGATCGCGGCGACCGCCGAATGCACCACCGCGCCCAGGCGCACCACATCCACCGGCAGGTTGAAGTAGGCGCGCCACAGGAAGACGCCGGAAACGAACAGCAGCAGCATGCACAGCGCCATGGCCCAGAACATCGCCTTCTGCCCGCCGTTGTACTTGCCCTGTTCCGGCATGTTGTGGTCGTTGCCGCTGACCATCTCGCCGGCCCGCGACAGCCACTCCCTGTCCGCCGGCGTCATGACGTTGAGCGACTTGAAGCGGAAGAACATCACCAGGAAGGCCAGCGCCATGAGGACGCCGAGGAAGGGGTGCAGGATGCGCGCCCAGACCCCGCCGCCGAAGAGCTGCGTCAATGGATAGAAGGCCGGATGGAAGAAGGCCAGGCCGGACAGCGCGAGCAGGATGAAGCAGATGCCGACGAGCCAGTGGTTGGCCCGCTCCTGCGCGTCGTAGCGCGTGAGGTCTTTCGGATTGCGGATCATGATGCTGCCTCCGATGGGCCGCCCCGAGGGGGCAGCGAGTCAACAAGCTGGAAGCCGCGCAGCGGCTGAACCGTCGTTACCCCCTTCCGCGGGAAGGGGGCTAGGGGGATGGTCGTTTTCATTTCTCCTCCCTTTCGAGCTCTTCCTCAAGTTCCTTCGACACCTCGTTCGGACCCTTCATCACGTAGTGGAACAGGCTGCCCAATGCCACGGCAGCCATGGCCACGGTGGCCACCGGCTTGGCGATGCCCTTCCACAACGACACCAGCGGACTGATGCCGGGGTTGCTGGGCAGGCTCTTGTAGAGCTCCGGTCGATCGGCGTGGTGCAACACGTACATGACGTGCGTGCCGCCCACCCCTGCCGGATCATAGAGCCCCGCCTTGTCGTAGCCGCGCGACTTGAGGTCGACCACCCGCTTGGCGGCGTAATCCTTCATCTGCTCTTTCGAGCCGAACTGGATCGCACCGGTCGGGCAGACCTTGGCGCAGGCCGGCGCCTGGCCGACGGCGACCCGGTCGGAACACAGCGAACACTTGTAGGCCTTGCTGTCTTCCTGCGAGATGCGCGGAACGTTGAACGGGCAGCCGGTGATGCAGTAGCCGCAGCCGATGCAGTTTTCCTGGTGGAAATCGACGATGCCGTTGGCGTACTGGATGATGGCGCCGGGGGCCGGGCAGGCCTTGAGGCAGCCCGGGTCGGCGCAATGCATGCAGCCGTCCTTGCGGATCAGCCACTCCAGCTTGCCTTTCTCCTCGACTTCGGCGAAGCGCATCACGGTCCACGACTTGGCCGTCAGGTCGATCGGATTGTCGTAGACGCCGTGGTTGATGCCGACTTCGTCGCGGATGTCGTTCCATTCCATGCAGGCCGCCTGGCAGGCCTTGCAGCCGATGCAGGTGGAAACGTCGATCAGCTTGGCCACTTCCGTGGTCTGCCGGACGCCGGGTGCCGGTGTGGTCGTCGCCGAGCGGCGGGCGATATCTAGCGATTGCAATGCCATGTCATATCCCCCTTAGATCTTCTCGATGTTGACCAGGAACGCCTTGTATTCCGGCGTCTGGCAATTGGCGTCGCCGACGAACGGCGTCAGCGTGTTGGTGATGAAGCCCGGCTTGGTGACCCCCTTGAAGCCCCAGTGGATCGGAATGCCCACGGTATGCACCTTCTTGCCGTCGACGTCAAGCGTCTTGATACGCTTGGTGACCACCGCCACGGCCTTGATGAAGCCGCGGTTGCTGCGCACCTTGACCTTGTCACCGGTGGCAATGCCCTTCTCCTGCGCCAGTTGCTCGCTGATCTCGACGAACTGGTCGGGTTGCAGCACGGCATTGATCATCGAGTGCTTGGTCCAGTAGTGGAAGTGCTCGACGAGGCGGTAGGTGGTGGCCACATAGGGGAAGTCCTTCACCTTGCCGAAGGTTTCCATATCGCCCTTGAACACCCGCGCCGCCGGATTGCTGGTGGCCTTGGGATTGCCGGGATGGAAGGGGTTCTTGTCCAGCGGCGTTTCGAAGGGCTCGTAATGCTCGGGGAAGGGCCCGTCGGCCATGGCCGGCGCGAACAGCCGCGCCACGCCTTCCGGGGTCATGATGAAGGGCATCACTCCCTCGTCGGGCGCCGCGTCGGGCCGCATGTCGGGGATATCATTGCCGCCCCAGGCCGTGCCGGTCCACTTGATCACCGTGCGCTTCGGGTCCCAGGGCTTGCCGGAGAGGTCGCAACTGGCGCGGTTGTAGATGATGCGCCGGTTGGCCGGCCAGGCGAAGCCCCAGTTCAGCGTTTGGCCCAGACCGGAAGGATCCGAATTGTCGCGCCGCGCCGTGAGGTTGCCCGCCTGCGACCAGCAGCCGCTGTAGATCCAGTTGCCGCACTGGGTGGAACCGTCGTCGCGCAACTGCGCGAAGCCGGCCACCTGCTCGCCCGCCTTGACGATGACCTTGGTCTTGTCTTTTGGATCGAAGACATCGCCCAGCGCCTTGCCGGAAATCTCCATGAGGAGTTCCGCCGGCGACGGCTTGGCCGGGATGCGGTAGGGCCAGGTCAGGTTCAGAATCGGCTCGGGCAGCTTGCCGCCGTCCTTGGCATACATCGCCTTGAGCTTGAGGAACAGCGCCGCCAGGATTTCGATGTCGCCCTTCGACTCACCGGGACCGTCGGCCGCCTTCCAGTGCCACTGGATGACGCGACCGGAACTGGTGAAGCTGGCGGTCTCCTCGGCGAAGAGGTTGGCCGGCAGGCGGAACACCTCGGTCGCGACCTTGGTCGGATCGACCTCGTTGAACTCGCCGTGCGGCTTCCAGAACTCCGAGGTGTCGGTCGCCAGCGGATCGATGATGACCAGGTACTTGAGCTTGGCCAGCGCGTCGCCCACTTTCTTCTTGTTCGCCACCGAGGCCAGCGGGTTGAAGCCCTGGCAGAAGAAGCCGTTCATCTTGCCCTGGTGCATGCGCTCGAACATCGCCAGCACGTCGTAGGCGCCATCCTTCTTCGGCAGCCAGTCGTAGCCGTAGTCGTTCTTGTCGGTCGCCGCCGCCCCGTACCAGGCCTTTTGCAGGCTGGTGAACCACTTCGGGAAGTTCTGCGGGAAGTTCATCTGGTTCGGCCGCAGCGCCTTGGGCGTTCGCTTCTCCAGATAGGTCTTGCGATCGACGTCGGCATCGGTCGGCGCCGACAGGTAGCCGGGCAGCACTTCCGAATAGAGGCACATGTCGGTGATGCCCTGCACGTTGGCGTGGCCGCGCAGCGCATTGATGCCGCCGCCCGCCATGCCCATGTTGCCGAGCAGGAGCTGGATCAAGGCCATGGTACGAATGTTCTGCGAGCCGACCGAATGCTCGGTCCAGCCCAGCGCATAACAGATCGTCATGGTCTTGTCGGGCGCCGACGTCTCCGCCATCATTTCGCAGATCTTGAGGAAGGCGTCCTGCGGCGTGCCGGTGGTCTTGCTCACCAGCTCGGGCGTGTAGCGGCTGTAGTGCTTCTTCATCAACTGGAACACGCAGTTCGGGCTTTGCAGGGTCGGATCGACCATGGCGAAGCCGTCCTTGCCCATCTGGTACTTCCAGGTGTCCTTGCCGTAGCTGCGCTTTTCGGCGTTGTAGCCGGAGAACAGGCCGTCCTCGAACTTGAAGCCTTCGTCGATCAGGAAGGCGGCGTTGGTGTAGTTCTTGACGTACTCGTGATGGATCTTGTCCTTCGACAGCAGGTAGTTGATGACACCGCCGAGGAAGGCAATGTCGCTGCCGGCGCGGATCGGCGCATAGAAGTCGGAAACGGCGGCCGAGCGCGTGAAGCGCGGGTCGACCACGATCAGCTTGGCCTTCCTGTCCTTCTTGGCTTCGATGACCCACTTGAAGCCGCAGGGATGCGCTTCGGCGGCATTGCCGCCCATGACGATCACCAGGTCCGAATTCTTCAGATCGACCCAGTGATTGGTCATTGCACCACGCCCAAATGTCGGACCCAGACTGGATACCGTGGGGGCGTGTCAAATACGTGCTTGCGTGTCGAGTGCGACGACTCCGAGGTTGCGCAGAATCTTGCTGGTCAGGTAGCCGGCTTCGTTGCCGGCGGCCGACGAAGCGAGGAAGCCGGTGGTGTTCCAGCGATTGACGGTAACGCCGTCGGCGTTCTTCTCGATCAGGTTGGCGTCGCGGTCCTTCTTGACGTGTGCCGCGATGCGGTTGATGGCGTCATCCCAGGAGATGCGCTTCCACTCGTTGCTGCCGGCTTCGCGCACTTCGGGAAACTTGAGCCGGTTGGGGCTCTTGACCATGTCCATCAGGCCGGCGCCCTTGGGGCACAGCGTGCCGCGATTCACGGGATTGTCCGGATCGCCCTCGATGTGGATGATGTCCGCTTTCGCGTTCTTGGACTTGTCGCCCGTGGTGTAGATCAGGACCCCGCAGCTCACCGAGCAGTAGGGACACATGTTGCGGGTTTCCGTGGCGTGGGCCAGCTTGTAGCTGCGCACCTCCGCCAGGGCCGATGTTGGCGAGAATCCCATCAGTGCGATGGAAGACCCGCTCATACCGGCGCCGCAGATCTTGAAGAACTGCCGCCGTGAGACTTGCATGGTTTGCCTCCTCCTTTGTGTCGAATGCCGGCCCGCGAAAACCCGTGGAGCGGTCTTGACAAGCTGCAAGTTCCGCGCCCATAGGCCTCACGCTGCAATACCAATGAGTTACCGCGATGCGGCAACCATCAACGGACAAAATGTCCTGGGCCGGCCTGTCCCGATGGGACAATTTGTCTTGGCCTGAACGCCGTCATTTGCCAAGGCGCGGCGAATTGACGATGATGCGCGGCAGATAAGAACGAGGAGAATCCCTTGGCATCCCTTCCCGCGGTCGCCGCCGGCGAGCTCTCGCCCTGGCGCCACCAGTCGGTGCTGGTGGTCGACGACGAGCCCGGCATGGTGAGCTTTTTGCAGCGTTCGTTGACGCCGCGTTGCGCCTGGGTGGCCACCGCCGGCAGCGTCGAGCAGGCAGCCGAACTGCTGAGTCGTCGCCACTTCGATCTGATCGTGCTCGACATCGCCCTGCCCGGCCGCTCGGGCGTGGAATGGCTGCACCAGTTGCGCGACCAGGGCTTCGCCGGCGACGTGGTGCTGATGACCGCCTATGCCGACCTGGAAACCGCGATCGACGCGCTGCGCGCCGGCGCCGCGGACTTCCTGCTCAAGCCCTTCTCGGTGGCGCAGATGCTCAATGCCGTGAAGCGCTGCTTCGAGCGTTCCTCGCTGCGTCGCGAGAACTTCGTGCTGCGCCGCGAGCTCGACCAGCGCGACGACAGCGTCGAGGGCATGGTCGGCAATTCCGCCATCATTCGCGAGGTCTGCGCGCGCATCAAGCGCATTGCGCCAACGCCTTCGACGGTGCTGATCCACGGCGAATCCGGCACCGGCAAGGAACTCGCGGCGCGCGCCCTGCATCGCATGAGCCCGCGCGGCGAGGGTCGCGACGCGGGGCCCTTCGTGCCGATCAACTGCGCCGCGATCGCCGAGGAGATCATCGAGTCCGAACTCTTCGGCCACGTCAAGGGCGCCTTCACCGGCGCCAGTTCGGGTCGCGAGGGCCTGTTCTATTACGCCCGCGGCGGCACCCTGTTCCTCGACGAGATTTCCGAACTGCCGCTGCCGGTGCAGGCCAAGCTGCTGCGCGTGCTGGAAGAACGCAAGGTACGGCCGGTGGGCTCGGAGCAGGAAGTGCCGGTGGATGTGCGCGTGGTGGTGGCGACCAACCGCGACCTCGTCACCGAAGTTGCCGCCGGACGTTTCCGCGGCGACCTCTACTACCGCCTGCAGGTAGTGGAAGTGCGCATGCCGCCGCTGCGCGACCGCCCGGAGGATCTGCCCGACCTGGTCGAGTATTTCAACGGCCAGCTCGCCGCGCGCCTGGGCGTCCCCGAGCTGCCGCTCGACGACGCGGCAGCGGAGCGCCTGCGGCGCTACCGCTGGCCGGGCAACGTTCGCGAACTGAAGAACCTGATCGAGCGCTCGCTGATCCTCGGCTATTTTGCCGACGATTTCGCGCCGCTCGAGGACGAAATCGCCGTATCGTCAGCGCCGTCCGCAGGGGATACCACCCTCGGCTACGCCGAGGGCATAACTTCCGGGTCGGGCGAGGAGGATACCCTCGCCGCCATCGAGCGCCGCCACATCCTCGGCGTGCTTGACGCCTGCAAGGGCAACAAGTCGGAGGCGGCACGCCGGCTTGGCGTCTCGCGCAAGACCCTGGATCGCAAGTGCGCCGCCTGGGGCGTCTGATCCCCGGCGGCCTGGCCGCGCGCTTTCGCGGTTCGCTGCGCTTCAAGCTGCTGGCCCTGGCGCTCGGGCCGCTGCTGCTGGCGGTGCCTATCCTGGTCGGCATCCTGGTGACCTGGGGCGCCGTGTATTACGACCGCCTGCTGATCACCAAGGTGCAAAGCGACCTTGCCGTCGCGCACGGCTATTTCGACCAGGTCAAGCTCGGCGTCGGCGCCCGGGTCGCCAGCCTGGCCGGGTCGGAGCATCTGGCGCGCACCCTGCGCGAACGGCCGGGCGCGGCGGCGCTGGCCGAACAGTTGCGCGAAATGCGCCAGCAGTTGGGCCTCGACTTCCTGATCCTGCTCGACGGCAACGGCATGGTTCGCGCCGCCAGCGGCGGCCCCGCCGCCGGCACCTCGCATGCCGGATGGGAAGTGGTGCGACGCGCCCTGTCCGGCCACGCCGAGACCGAGGTGGATATCTTCGATGCCGAGCAGCTCGCTGCGATCGATCCGCGCCTCGCCGAACGCGCGCGCACGACCCTGATTCCAACCCGCAATGCACAGCCGACCGGGCGCGGCGAGGAGACCCGCGCCATGCTGATGCATGCCGCCGCGCCGCTGGCGTCCGGCGCCCGCCCGGGGGGCGCCGGCGCCGGCGTGCTGGTCGGCGGCCTGCTGCTGAACAAGAACCTCGACATCGTCGACCGCATCAACGAGATCGTCTATCCGGAAGGCTCGCTGCCGCTGGGCAGCGTCGGCACCGCCACGCTGTTCCTCGATGACGTCCGGATCGCCACCAACGTGCGCCTGTTCGAGGGCGTGCGCGCCATCGGCACCCGCGTTTCCGCCGCCGTGCGCCACACCGCGCTGGAGCTTGGTCGCACCTGGCTGGACCGCGCCTTCGTGGTCAATGACTGGTACGTCTCGGCATACGAGCCCATCGTCGATAGCCGCGGCAAGCGCGTCGGCATGCTCTATGTCGGCTACCTCGAAGAACCCTTTCAGCGCGCGCGTGGATTTGCGCTTGCCGCCGTGGCCATGCTTTTCGCCATCACCGTGGCGGTGGCGGCGCTGGTTTCGCTGCGCCTGGCGCGCCATGTCTCGCAGCCGGTGGAACGCATGCACGGCACCATGAGCGCTATCGAGGCCGGGCAGGTCGACGCCCGCGTCGCCGGCGCCGGGACCGGCTTTGACAACGAGGACGAACTGGCCGAACTCGCCGCCCACTTCGACCGCCTGCTCGACCGCCTGGCCGAACAGACCGATGCCCTGCAGCGCTGGGGCCGCGAGCTCGACAGCAAGGTGGCCGAACGTACCCGCGAGCTGGCCCAGGCCAACGACACCCTGCGTTCGGCGCAGCAACGCCTGGTGATGTCGGAGAAGCTCGCCGCAATCGGCCAGCTCGCCGCCGGCGTGGCGCACGAAGTCAACAATCCGGTGGCGGTGATCCAGGGCAACCTCGACGTTTTGCGGGAGACCCTGGGCAACGAGGCCGAGCCGGTCATCGACGAGATCCGCCTGATCCAGGACCAGGTCTTCCGCATCCGCCTGATCGTCACCAAGCTGCTGCAGTTCGCGCGCCCGGCCGAATACGCCGGCTACCTGGAGCCGGTCCGGCTCGACCAGGTGGTGCAGGACAGCCTGGTGCTGGTGGCGCACCAGATGAAGAAAACCCAGGTCGCGGTAACGCAGAGTCTGCGCGCGACGCGACCGGTGAGCGTGAATCGCAACGAGCTGCAGCAGGTGCTGATCAATCTGATGGTGAACGCGCTGCAGGCCATGCCGGCCGGCGGGACCCTGCGCCTGGTGACCGGCGATCGCGAGGAGAACGGCGTTTGGGGCGGCTATGTTGCCGTTGCCGACAGCGGCCAGGGCATCTCGCCGGTCGACCGCGAGCGCCTGTTCGATCCGTTTTTCACGACCAAGACCACCGATGGCACGGGCCTCGGCCTGTGGGTCAGCCTTGGCCTGGTACAGCGCTACGGCGGGCGCATCGACGTCGACTGCCCGCCCGAAGGTGGTTCGGTATTCACCGTCTGGCTGCCCAACGAGCCGACGGTTGGCTAGGGCGTGTTCTCAATCATGCGCGGGCGCGCCGCCGGCATGAGCACACGTCCCGCATCAGCCGCCGGCCGCGGCAAAGCGCTCCATGATCTTGTCCGCAGGGATGTAGCCGCCGACGCGCTCGCCACCGGCAAAGAAGATCGCCGGCGTGCCGTTGATGCGCAGGCGAGCGCCGAGTTGCGCCGACTGCCGCAGACCGGCGATGTCGCACTTGGCGGGCGCGGCGGGCGGCGCCTTGCCGGCGGTCATCCAGTCCACCCATGCCTTGGCGCGATCCGGCGCGCACCAGATGGCCTTGGATTTCTCATAAGAGTCGTCGCCCAGAACCGGCAACAGGAAGGTATAGACGGTAACGTCCTTCAGCGTGACGATGTCCTTCGCCAGCTTCTTGCAGTAGCCGCAGTTGGGATCCTCGAAGGTGACCATCACGTTCTTGCCGCTGCCGCGCACCTGCTTCAGTGCCAGATCGAGCGGCAAGGCATTGAATTGCCTTTCGGCGGTGATGTTCTTGCCCGTCTTCATGTCGAGCAGGTTGCCGAAGAGGACGTGGGTGGCCTTGTCGTCGATATAGAAAATCTGGCCCTCGACCCAGACTTCCCACATCCCCGCCATCGGCGCCTTGGCGATTTTCTCGACCTTGCCCAGCCTGGTTTCGGCGGCCTTGCGCACCTCGGCCTCGTCGGCCATGGCGGCCAGGGAAAAGCAGGCCAGGGCGGCCGCAAGCAGGGGCAATTTCATGTTTTCTCCAGTGGGATTCAGGTTGTCAGGGCGTAGCGGACCAGCAGGTCCTTTACGACCGGCAGGCGGTTGGTTAGGTTCAATCCGAGGTTGCGCAGGCGCTTGAGCGAATCGGCCGATGGGCCGAAGAGGTCGTGCAGGCTGTCGGTCAGCGTCTGCAGGGCGACCACCTCCTCCTTGCGCGCCCGCTCGTAGCGGCGCAGCAGCGAAAAATCGCCGCAGTCGATGTGCGCCGGCCTGTCGTTGAGCACGGCGGCCAGCACCCGCGCATCCTGGAAGCCAAGGTTGATGCCATGGCCCGACAGCGGATGAATGGTATGGGCGGCATCGCCGATCAAGGCCAGGCGCGGCGCCACGCAGCGCGGCGCGCGCATCAGGCGCAGCGGGAAGCCGGCCTGGGGCGTGATCAATTGCAATGCGCCCAGCTTGCGCCCGCCGGCCTCGGCAACGCGGTCGCAAAGTCCGGCAGCATCGAGGCTCAGCAAATCTCGACCGAGGTATTCGGGCGCCGACCAGACCATGGACATTCTGTTCCCCGGCAATGGCAGCCAGGCTAGCACGCCCTCGTCGCAGCGGAACCACTGGTAGGCCGTGTCGCGATGGGGCAGCTCGGTTTCGAAATTGGCGACGACGCCCAGTTGGTCATAGGGATCGAAGCGCACGTCGATGCCCGCCGCCGAGCGCGTCCAGGATTCCGCGCCGTCGGCGCCAACCACCAGCCGCGCCGTGATCTGGCGACCATCGTCGAGTGTCAGCACGGCGGCATCCGGCGCCAGCATCAGATCGCGCGGACGAGCCGGACACAGCAAGGTCAGATTGCCCTGGCGTTTCACGGTTTCCCAGAGCTCGCGCTGCATCAGCGTGGATTCGAGTATCCACGCCAGCTCGGACGCGCCAGCGCCATAGGCGCTGAAATCCAGGCGCCCACCGGCGTCGCCATGGATCTCCATTGCCCGCACCGCTTGCATCCGTGTCGCATCCAGGTGGCGCCAGGCGCCGAGTTCGTCGAGGAAGCGCGCATTGGCCGGGCTGATCGCATACACCCGAGCGTCCCAATCCTGCGGAAAATCCGGTGGCTTTCCCTCTACCAGCGCCACCGACAGGGAAGAGCGGCGCAGGGCCGCGGCGAGCGAAAGGCCAGCCAACCCACCGCCCACAATCACGATATCGAAGTTCATCCCCGCATTGTCGCCCAGGGGTGGCTGCCTTGACAAGGCGCGCGCCGGGCGAGGATAATCCCGCCCCTTTGCATGGTGATGTAGCTCAGCTGGTTAGAGCGACGGATTCATAATCCGTAGGTCGAGGGTTCAAGTCCCCCCATCACCACCAGTGACACCAAGGCTCCGCAGGTTTTAGACCTCCGGGGCCTTTTCACTTTCGGCGCCATGTAACCACCATGTAAGCGAATTTCATCAATTCGGGACGCAGACGCAGGAGCGATTAGTAACGCAACCTGCTCGGTCTCAGCGTCGGGACACAGTCAAGCTGCCAATCCACCCTGCGTAGGATCACGGCATGCGGTCGTGAGTTGGCGCAATGACCTCATTTGGTTCCAAGGTCCAGGCAATCTGGAAGCGCCGCTACCTTGAAGTGCAGGAGACAGAGTTCCCGTAGGAATAGCAGTTGGTGTTCACCGTAGATCGTTGCCTGGCTTGAAATGAATCGTCCATGGACTTGAGTGCGTCATTCCACGCAGCCCGCGCTTGTTGCGCATTGGCGGCGTTGAGTTTGCCAATCAACTGCATTTGTATTTCAAACAGCTTTTTTTGGGTGCGGTTGAATTCTCCGAAGCTAATGGCCCCTTGATACAGGGCAAGACGATTGTCTTTACTTGCACCATAGAATTGCCTAACGATTGCGCTATTACCCGGGATTCCCTTCGCATCAAACAGGCGGAGAGTCTCGCTTTCTTGTTGAGTTCTGTTCCGATCCCAAGCAAGAATAGATTCTTTTTGCGATGCATCAGGAAAACTATCGTCAGACAGTTGCATAAGCGTTAATTCCTCGGTGGCTCGAAGTCTCACCTTACCTTCGAGCCTCATTACCAGTGAATCAGAGGCCATCATTGCTTCGTGTTTGGAAGTAATTTCATCGACTTCCCTTTGTTGCACGCCGGCGCAACCAAACAAGGAAGCCAGTACAACGATTGCCAGCAAAATTGGTCGAAATATTCTGTTCCACATAGTGGCGTCTCCCGGAAATATTGACGGTTGGTCGTTGCTAAGCAGAGAACCCAGCGCCCCTCCAATCTCTGCAGGTAATTCTAAATGCCTATCCTGCCACGGCAAAGTATGTTCCGTTACGGGCCTGCGGGGCGCGACATCCACGCCGGGGGTTCAAACATCATGCAGCCAAACAAGTGCCTCCCGCTTGTAATCTCTGGCACGGCCATCCGTCAGGACGTAGATGGCCGGTTCTCCCTTAATGATCTCCATAAGTCGGCAGGCGGCAACCCGACGCACAGGCCGGGCGAATTCCTGCGGTTGCAGCAGACGCAGGCCTTGATTTCTGAGATTGAAACTGCGGGAATTCCCGCAGTTAGATCGAAGGAGGGGCGAGGCGGCGGATCGTTCGTCGCCTGGCAGCTCGTCTATGCCTACGCCGAGTGGATCAGCCCGAAGTTCCACCTTCAGGTGATCGAGGCGTATCACCAGATCGCAACAGGGGCACCAGTCGGGCTCGATCAGGAAGTCCGCTCGCTGAAGTCAAAAGATAGTCAAACGCGGACAGATGAGGTTCTTGAGGACATCAAGAAGGTGTGGCCTCGGAAGGAATGGGATCGGATTGCCGAGGAGAGGTTGAAGGCGGAGGGTCCGTAATCTCTGTCTTGATTTCGTCAAGCCGCTTCTCAATCCGGTATTTGTCGCCGGTGAAGATGATCTTGTCGCCCACAATGTCCCATCACATGAAGGCATCGTCAAATGATGGGACGACCCCAGGTCCGGCGATAGCGCACTTGCATGGGGCGTGGTCATCGAACTTGCATTGGACGGTAATCATGATCTTCCCGCCGTCTTGCTCGACATACTGATACACCCCTGTTTCGGCGAACGCTGAACCGATGGCGGCAAAGGCGACTGCGGCAACAATGTTGATCACTTTCATGGCAATCCAGTATAGCTGCCCCGAAAATTTGGGGCAGCATCACCAAGCACCTTTGGCTTGGAAAAACTGCTGATCAAGCCGGGGGTAGACCCGAAGAAGGCCCGGCGTCAGGCGGAAGAAATGGACCGTCGATCACCCTGATCTTCACGTCGTCCAGGCGGCGCTCGATCGTCATGGATCTGTTCGTGAAAATGATCTTGCCGCCTTCCTCGCGCCAGCACATCACCATGTCCTCGTCGGACTTGACCATCGATCGATCGGCGACGGCGCACAGCCCCCAATTGATGCCGTCGCATCTGCACTGGCCGGCAAGGGTGATCTCCTTCCCATCGACTTCAACGTAGGTCTCAACGTCGGCCACAACCGGACACGCTACCAGCAGCGCAATGATTGCGAGATATTTCTTCATGGCAATCTCAGTATAGGCCGCGCCGTCATGATTGTGGGCGCCCTGCCTCGCTCTGCATCCGGTTTCGCATCGCATCCGACCTAGCCAATTACTCAGCAGTCGCCAATATAGGCGACAGAAGGAGCTTGGAAAAGTGAACGCACGAGGCTGGGCAATTTCTGGAGCGCCGCAAGCTGCTCCTCGATTTTGTCGCCCCCCCCCCCCCCCCCCCCCCCCCCCCCCGGGCCCAGCGCAGGAAGGCAGGCGGCCCCGTCCCCCCCCCCCCCCCCCCCCCCCCCCCCCCCCCCCCCCCCGCCCCCCCCCCCCCCCCCCCCCCCCCCCCCCCCTCCCCCCCCCCCCCCCCCCCCCCCCCCCCCCCCCCCCCCCCCCCCCCCCCCCCCCCCCCCCCCCCCCCCCCCCCCCCCCCCCCCCCCCCCCCCCCCCCCCCCCCCCCCCCCCCCCCCCCCCCCGCCCCCCCCCCCCCCCCCCCCCCCCCCCCCCCCCCCCCCCCCCCCCCCCCCCCCCCCCCCCCCCCCCCCCCCCCCCCCCCCCCGGGAACCCCCCCCCCCCCCCCCCCCCCCCCCCCACCCCCGCCGCCCCCCCCCGCCCCCCCCCCCCCCCCCCCCCCCCCCCCCCCCCCCCCCCCCCCCCCCCCCCGCCCCCCCCCCCCCCCCCCCCCCCCCCCCCCCCCCCCCCCCCCCCCCCCCCCCCCCCCCCGCCCCCCCCCCCCCCCCCCCCCCCCCCCCCCCCCCCCCCCCCCCCCCCCCCCCCCCCCCCCCCCCCCCCTCCCGCCCCCCCCCCCCCCCCCCCCCCCCCTCCCCCCCCCCCCCCCCCCCCCCCCCCCCCCCCCCCCCCCCCCCCCCCCCCCCCCCCCCCCCCCCCCCCCCCCCCCCCCCCCCCCCCCCCCCCCCCCCCCCCCCCCCCCCCCCCCCCCCGTCGGCCCGCGGGCCCCCCCCCCCCCCCCCCCCCCCCCCCCCCCCCCCCCCCCCCCCCCCCCCCCCCCCCCCCGGGGCCCAATTTCCCCCGCCTTCTTGCCCCCATTTTTCCTCCCTTTTTTTTCCAACAACAGGGGCCCTCCGGGGCCCCCGGGTTCCCATTTTGTCGACTTATTTTTCGACTAATGAGTAACTGGCCAATTGGCCGGCCAATTCCCCGTCCGATTTCCCGTGGACCGTCCGATTTAGAGCCGATTGCTTGGCCCGATTGCGCGCGACCTGTTGAGCTTGCCTTGTGCGCGTTTATCGACTGCCAATCTCGACGGCTGTAGCGTTCTCGTTGTGGCTTTCTTGTAGCTTTTCTGTGGCTTTCCAGGTCAGGGCTCGCCCAACGCGGCAGCGGCAGAACCACGACCGATTGAATATTTCGGCATCGTTCACCGTGGTTTCCACTGAAACCTTCCCTGAAACCTTGGCCGTTCCGGTGGAAACCATCCGTGGAAACCATGGATTCAGGTGATACCTTGGCGGATACCTTCGCGCTAAAAACAGTGACCGCCTGCATCGCCGCCTCACCAACGGCTGGCGTCATGGCGCCCTCGCCTTCTGCGCCCCCTTCGAGTCCGTCACTGCGCCCTTGAGCAACGCATTGCGCTCCACGGTCAGAGCATCCAGCTTTTGGCGCTTCTCGGCCGGCGTCGCGTCGCTGCGGCGTACCTGCTCCATCTCGTTGTTGATCGCCCCCAGGCTCTTGGCGGCGTGTTCCAGCGGCTTCGCCTCGGTGGCCAGCGGCGATTGCTCCTTGGCGTCGGCAAAGCTGCGCAGTCCCATTTCGTCCAGTTCCTTCATGGTTCCGCGCAGGCGCTTGGCCTCGGTCAGCAAGTCGTAGAACTCCGATTCGTAGCGGGTGTGCCGCGCCGGCTCCTGACTGTAGAACCGCCTCACCACCGGTAGCTCGTCGGCGCGCTTCTCCGCCAGCTTGTCGCTGAATAGGGCCTGGTCGGTCAGCATCAGGCCATACATGGCGTACGTGTTGAAGTAGCCGCGCAGCAGTGCCTCGGCCCGGGCAGGATTGATTTGTGCCACTTCTGGCATGTTTCGCGTCGCCATGCCGGCCGCCTTCATGGTCTCGCTGGTGCCCGGCTTCGAGCGCAGGAAGGGCTGGACGTTCTCCATGCCCGGCGTCTCGATCGGCGCTTTCGTGAAGCTGTTACGGTTCGCCGCCTGCTCGTACAGGGGCGCCAGGATCTGCGGCATCAGGTTGAGATTGAAGGTCGCGCCCAGGATGCGGGCGAAGTCCTTGCCCAGGCCCTGCGGATCCGTATCCATGATTTTCTCGACGCTGCGCTCGGCGGCCGACGACAGCGCGCCAATCTCCCAAATCTTCGGCCAGCGGAAATGCTGGTCACCGACGAAGAAATGCCAGTTGCTGTCGCGGTCCCAATCCGGCAAGTCCTTGTAGCGTGGATCCTCACGGTTCAGCAGGTAGAGCCCGGCCGACATCAGCGCCATGGTGCCGGCCTTGGCGGCAATCGCGCCCTTGTTCTCGTCGTGGGCAAGGCCACGGTACAGCCGGTCCCAGGACACCACGGCCGGCTTGAGGAACATCACGGTGTCGAACATAAAGCCCAGCGCCTTGCTGTCGCCGCGCATGGCAAAGTCGGTCGAAACATCGCGGCCCAGATAGGCGGCATGCCTCGGGTTCTCGCCGCGCTCGATGGCGCGCCGGTACTCGCCCAGGCGGGTGGACATTTCAAAGGCGTCACCCAGGGTTTCGATGAAGGTCAGCAGTTTGTCGGGCGTATCCAGGACCGTGCGGTAATCGATGCCCTGGTCGCGGTAGTAGCGCTCGAGCTTGGTTCTCAGGTGCTGCTCGTCGAGAAAGATCGAGGACAGGCCGCCGCCGTTGGCCAGGTAGTCCCGGTAGAGCGGATCGCTGGTCATCCGCTCGCGCATGCCCTTGAGGCTGTCGAGGATCGGGACGAAGCCGGCGCGGGACATCACGGAACCCATGAGGGTGTCCCTGGCGATGTTCGCCATCCAGAAGTCGGGCGTTGCGGTAATGGTGGCCTGGCCGATGCGCTTGGGCAGGCCCAGCCACTTCACGACTTCGGACATGATGGGCCGATCGATCGCCTTGAGCGCCCGGTAGGCGATGGGGTCGCCGACCTCGAACCAGACCGGCTTGCCGCCCTGCATCACGGCGACGACGTTGTTACCTGCCGGGGGCTGGCCCTTGATCAGGAACTCGAAGAAGGCCGGCACGTCGCCGTCTATGGCGATGCCGTAGCGCTTGAGCAGTTCGGCCAGCACCTGGTCACCGCTGATTTTCACCGGCCGCGACTCGGCGTCGATCTTGACCATGAAGCGCCCGCCGCCTTCCTTCTGCGACAGGTTGGCAATCTTGCGCCGCGCCTCGTTCTTCACGGACTTGTCGATCAGCATCGCAGCGTTGCCGATCATGTTGCCGAGCACGTCCTTGATGTTGGTGGTTCCCCCGGTCAAAACTTGGACGCCGGCCCAATCGCCGGGCTTGCCCTTGAGCCCGCCAGGCTGATCGACGCGATGAAATGGCAGGTACTGCGTGCGCTGCCACAGACTCCGGGCCTCGGGGTTGACGATGCCCTGCGCCTCGGCAAAGTCGAGAACACCCTTGTTCCATTCCTGGTACTCGGCAAATGCCTTCTCGCGCTCCGGCGTGCGCAGGCGCAGCATGGCGTCGACCTCGCCCTTGGTGAACAGATGCTCGCGCCCTTGGCCAATCAGTTCGTTGGCAGATTTGCCGACGAAGTAGAGCAGCGCGTCGTCGATGTTCTTCGAGACCGGCCGCATGATTTCTTCCAGGCCCTTGCCGGCGAACTTGAAGGATCCATCGGCCTGCTTGACCGGGTAGCCGAAACGTACGGCGCCGTCGGCAATCGATGCCGACGCCCGCGACAGCCGCGCCGACTCATAGGGGCCGTTCGGGTTGATCTTGCCGGTAAGGTCGCGCTCCATCTGGTAGATGCCGTGGAGGTCGTCGACCGTGGATTGGCGAAACTTGTCCCAGAAGCCATCGAGGTATTCCGCCAGTGGCGTTTCGGTGCCGATCTTGGAGCGCGCCCGGTTGAGCGCGTCCTGGGCAAACCATGCGGTCATGTCGGCCTGCGCCCTGCGCAGCGCTGGGCCGTACTGGTGCGAGTCGGCGAAGGCGTTGAGCCAGGCCGATACCTTCGGGGCCCGGGCTTCCAGCGTCTCGGGCTGGGTCAGGAACAGGCGCACGCCTTCGGCGAATCCCTCTCGGACGTTCTTCAGGTCGTAGCTGACGGACTTCAATTCGGCCGCCAGCGCCTTGTCGGCCTTCCAGGCTGCCTGCAGTTCCGGCACGCGGTGATCGATCAGATGCGCAATCTCATGGGCGGCCACTTCGATGTCGTTGGCGCGCTTGGTGCGGACCTCTTCAACCTTTGGCCTGAAGAACCCCAAGCGTTTCTCGCCCTTCACGCGGCCCTCATAGACGGTCGTGCCGATCTCGCTGGCGAAGCGCTTGATGATGTTCTCGCGGCGCTTCGGCGCCGGCAGATCGGCGACGGTGGCGGCCGTGCTGGTCGCGGGCTTGTACTCATCCACCAGCGGAACATAGTTCGCGCCTGGCGCCCAGCTATTCAACTCTTTCGGCGTCGCGGCCGCCTCCGGTGAAAAGTCGGCGCTGGCGGCACGGCGTTCGATTTCGGCGTGAACTTTGGCGCGGGCACCCTCCGACAGCGCTTTCGACCGCCCCCAATTCGCGAGTTGGGTATTGGTCATCTGCTCTACCGGGCGGCCGAAAAGTGTCGCCGGCGGCTCTGCTGGTTCCCGTGCGGACCGCCCTGCCGGTGCTCTTTTCGTCTCCCCGAACCGGGCTCGAACCGGATCGCTCGACGACCCTGCCGCTTTCTGTGGCACCGCCGCTGCCTTCTTCAAACGCTCGGCGTATTTCTCCGGATCGCGTTTCTGGAATTCGGCAATCGCTGCGTCGACCACGCCTTGCCGCTGAATGCTGAGGTCGCGTAAATGATCCTGGACCGCCAATATACTGGCCTCGCCATCGGGCAGGCCGCGCGCCTGGTAGTCCTTCGCCGCCTCGATCACCGATTCGCTGTCGAAGCCTTTCAGTTCCTTGTCACGCCTACTCATGCTATCGGCCAGCGTTTTGGAGCCATCCCCGACGTCAGCCAGCAACTTCTCGTAGACGCCGATTTCCTCTTTCAGATCGGCGAGCGCTTCCCTTGCCGAAACCTTGACCGACGTCACCTCGTCGCCGACGATCTGCTCCACGGATACCTTGACCTTTTTCAGGAGGCTGGGCGGGATGTCGTTCAGGGTGAGGGTAACCGGGGGCGCCTCAACCGTATCGGGCTCAGCGCGCTTCCCGGCGCGATCCAGCGCGACAGGTTTCTTCGTGTCGCCTGTCTTGATCCACCCCCTGAAGGCATCCATCTCCATCCGCGTGATGGCGCCCAGGCCATTCCAGCCGGGTTCGTAGTTGTCGAGGTAGATTCGCCGCGCGTCAGCCTCGTCGACCGCGCCGAGAATCACTTTGGCCTCGTCGTACTTCCCGGTTTTCGGGTCGACCTGATCAACCACGAATGCTCGCGTCGATTCCGGCCGCTCGCCGACGAAGACGTCGACGTGGTCACCATCCTTCGCCGTGCTGCGCTTGATGTAGCCGTAGTGCTGCTGCATCTCGGTTTCCCAAGCGCGTCCGCTGGCATCGGTACCGCGGCGAATCGAGCCGGCCGGATTCTCGATGGCGATGTCGAGACCATGAAGATTCAAATGCCCCTTGGCGTACACCCCGGCTTCGATCTGTGCCGCCGTTGGCTGCGGCTTGTCGTTCAGCGGGGAGGTCGCCGCTTTTTGGGCAGCTGCGTCTACGGTATCGCGTAGCGGGACGAATCCGACTTTCTCAGGTCGCCCGACCTCAGCGCCTGTTCCGGCGGCAATCCCCGGCGTAACCTGTCGCGCAGAGTTCGCAGTCTCACGCTCAGCAGCCTCGCCCATTCCGGCACGCTCAAGGTCTGCCCGTCGAGGGTCAGGTATTTCGAGCTCGTCCAGTAGGGCAACGGGGCCGGGCATATCGCGCGCCGCAACTCCATCCCCTGCCTCAGCAGTCGGTCGCGCAACGTAATCGGCGGCAAGCCGATCTGTCGCCCGGCTTCCTGGATGGTCAATGATTTCCCGTCCAAGCTGATCCGGTGGCAATAGCGCCGGTGCGAAATTTGGTGCTGGTGCCTCATCCAGGCCACGTTCCCCGGCGCGTATCCCTTCGACAGGTCGATTAAGCCCAGCCACAGCAACCGGTCCCGCTCCGGTTTCGGTCCCACGTCCCGCAGAAACGCCTTGAAGCTCGCCCGCCACTCCGGACACATCGTAAGGCCCCTTCCGCCGTAGTTCCGGTAGTCCTTGTTGCGCGGGTTCTCCAACCGATCGACTATCCGTTTCCAGGCGACGTACGTCGCCTTCCGAGCCCATGCGTGCGCCATGCTCTTCTCCTCGCGCCAGTATTGCCTCTTGCGCAGCAACCCGCGATTCCGCGGCCACCGCCTGTGCGTTCAGCGCCACGCGCGACAACGGCCCAGCCGCTGGATCGAGCGCCGGTATCGATCCAATCGGGTCGAGCATCACCGTCGGCTGATCAAGCGGGATGAATCCGCGCGGCGCGACGTCGGTGCTTGCCGGGGGAAGAAACCCTCTCGGCTCGGATACGGCGACGTGCCCCACCGGTGCCACTTCCTCTGTCGGCGCCCTGAATTTCTCGCGCACCGCTTTTGCGCCCTTGACCCCGGGAGCAATCGCCATCGGCAGGGCATTGATCGCGGTGTCGACAACCGTGGCGGCTACCGGGCTACCTGTCGCGTCGAGTACCTTGTCGCCGGCCGCGGCGCCGACCTTCGCCAGCGCCTCGAATGGCGCCATGACTGCCGCCGTTGCCGCCTGCCCCATTTCGCCACGCGGTTGGTAGGTCAGCGCGCCGCCGACCTTGTGCACCACGTCGGCAGGTTCGGCGGCGGTGAGCCCGAGCGCCTTGCCGGCTGCTGCCCCGATACCGGCGAGACCGGCTGCCGGCAGAGCCACGCCTTGGCTCAAGAGGTTCGCGCCGGTCTCCACGATTGCGGTCGCCGGATTGTTCAGCAGGACATTGCGCAGGACAGACGGGCGCTCCGATTCGAGCGGGATGAAGCCGCGCTGGCCATCCTGTCCAGCCTCGGCCAGGGGGACAAAACCACGACCTGGCGACGGCCCACCAAACCGCTGCCGGTACTCCTTCTCAAGCGCCGTCCGGTTCTCGGCCGGCATGTCTTGATCGAACTCGCGAGCGACGATCTGTTCCGCTTCGGCGTCGCGATCGGCCTGAACTTCAGGCGTTACACGCGGGAAGTCAGGTGCTGGCCGGCGTTCTTGCTGAAGTGGGATGAAGGGCATGACCTGTCCTTGTTCTCAGTGCCGGACCAACAAGCCGCCGCTGTCGCGTTGCGCGAACAGGGAATCCATGAATGAATCCTGAGCGCGAAGGCAGGATGTCACGACGCCGACGGACGCTATGGCATCGTCGAAGCGGCCGGCAGCATCGACTTCAGTGAAGATGGCATCCAATGCGGTCCTGTCGCGACGAATTGCGGCCGGGTGATAGTTGATCCAAGCCATTTCAAGGTCGGACAGAGGCTCAACCTCCAGACCCTCGGCAAGACTCTTGAAAAACTCGGGGCTCCATTTGTCGCACGCCAGCGAATATAGCCCGGCAAGATAGAACGGGCGCACGCCGGTCGCGGCCGCCTTCCCCTTGGCAATGGCGATAGCGAGAAAGCAGTCGTCAATAGACATGGCCGGCATCATTCGTAGTGTCCAAGAAGTTTTCCGCTGGCGTCCAGAACCTCGAAGCCCTGCGGTGTGCGCCTACCCATCTTGAAACCCTTCATCGCGGGATCGGATGCGAACCGCGATTGGGGAGGCTGCGGCGCCGGCGCGGCTTGCGGTCCCTGGCGCTTGTCGAACACCAGGTCATCGCCGACCTTGCGGCGTGCTGCCAGGCCGGCGGAGCGCGCAATGCTCGGGTCGTAGTCCGGGTTCTCCCGGCCCGAATCGGTCGCCTTCTGGCTCCGTCGCTTGACCTCGGCCGGGTCCATGCTGGCAATGCGTTCTCGCGCGGCGTCGATTTCGGCGTTGCCGCGCTCCTGCGTCAAGGTCGGACCTCCCCCAGCAGCCAGTCGCCGGTCAAGATTTTCCGACTGCGCATCAAGTTGGGTTTGCAGCCGTTCCTCGCGGCGGTCCTCCTGGGCGGAGGTTCTGGCGTCGCGTCGATCCTCCAGCGCGTCCTGCTGGTTCAGCTTGCGGGTTTCCTGGCGCTGCTCTTTTTGCATGGCCAGCACCGCCTCCACGCGCTTGGCCGGCGACAAACTGGCGTAGGCAAAATTGGCAAGATCCGGTGCGCTGAATTCACGCCCGCCGACTTTGGCACCGGTGGCCTCGTCGAAGTGAGAGACCCGGTACCGGCCGTCGCCGATGCTTTCCCATTCGGCGCGCCGCCCATCCGGCAAGGATCTGTTGTAGAGATTCCCCAGCGCCGGAATGGCGCTCTCGTAGTCGCCAGCTTCGACCGCCTGGCCAGCGCTGAGCCAATCGCGGGCGTAGCGCTGGCCTTCCTCGTCTCGGGTGAATTCAAGGAACGCTTTCGCTTCCGGCAGCTTGCCGGCCCTGATGAACGCTGCAACCGCCTTGGGCACCGCTTGCTTGCGGTAGGACGAGTAGGCATCGTCGATCTTCGACGGCGCCGGCGCGGCGGGAAGTTGTGCCGCCGCCTGACTGGCGTCAATGGCGTCTTTCGGATCGCTATAGACGCCGGCTCCCTTGACTCGATAAGCGGCTGTCGGTACCGCCACGGTGGCATCCGATCCGGGCTCGCCGGCGCCGCTGGCGAAGTTCTCGGTTTCCGCCATGCTCTTGGCGAACTCGGGATCCGCCGTGTAGTTGCCGCCGACGTTCTGCAGGGGCTCAATCGGCGCCGGGGTTGCTGCTGGGCTCGCTATCGCTTCGGCCCCTGCGCGTTCCGTCCGGAATCCCGGCAGACCGAAGCTCATGGCATCGCGCAGTTCTCGCTCTGCCGCGGCCTTGCCCCGGTGTTCCTCAGTCTGCGCCCGGATCAACTCGCGGCGAGCCGCGTCCGTTTCCATCTCGCTGGCAGCCTGCCAACCTTTGGCGACCCCGCCGGCAAATGTTCCGAATCCCATGTCGTTCTCCCCTCGCCGTTGTCGGCATCAGTGCTGATTCTCCACACGCCACACGCAAAGCAACCGGTTGCACGCGTAAGCCTTTGAAACGATGTGCCGGAATTTCATGGCTGGTCAGCGCGAGCGCGAACTTTCTGCAATCGTCGCGCGAATTCATCGCGGCCGACATTGGCCAGCCGGATGTCGTCGTGCACCAGTTGGCATACCAGCTCGTCCCCGTCTTCGTCGAAGTCAGCCAAGACTCGATGGTGACCGCCAGCCATCGCGGCGAAGTCGTTGAAAAGCGTACCGGCGACGTAATCAGGGTCGACCTCGAGGTAGTCCTTGATAAGTGCGTCCAGGGCATCCTCGGTCGGCGCTTGCACATGGTTACCATGGCTTCCCCGCCGGCTTTGCCGAAACGCCGACACAACCTCGATGCCTGCCGCCCAGTAGCCGGTAATATCGCCTTGGCGCGCAGCATCGTCGGCCAGCACGGCACAGGCAAGCGACCACGGCGAACGGCGGTCGCTCGGGCGGCGCAGGGCGGCAAGCACTGCAGCAACCTCTGGCCTCGCGTCCCGAAAGTCTTCGGCGAACGGCCGCAGCTGATCGGCAACCGCGGCAATCTCGGCGGCCGACAATCCCGAGAACCGCCAGCGCAGGGCATCCTCGATGTCGAGCTCAGAGAGCAACCGGCGCCCGGGATCGGCAGATGGCTTTTTCGCGGCTCTGGGCGACTTTCGACCGGCGCCGCTGCCGACGCCTTCCAGCGATGCCGATCGCAGCGCAGCGGTTTCGGTGGCCAGGAAGGAAGTCATCCTCGCCCTCGATGGCTCTGCCAGTCAAAAATGACTACCTCGCCACCGTCCTCTCGAATGCGGTCAAATACGCGCTCGCCCAGGTAAGTCCGCACGCCACCAAGATCGAGGTTGGAAAGTAGTAACGTCGGCCGGCGCTTCTCGTATCGCTCGTTCAGCACGTCGAACAAAATCAGCTTTTCAGTCTCGCTACCGAACTGCACGCCTACTTCGTCGAGGATCAACAAGTCGGGTGCCGTGAGCGTAGCGATGGCTTCTGTTTCAGTCTGATCGGCCTCTTTGTTCCAGGTGTCTTTCACCAAGCGAATGGCACGCATCACAGTGGAAAACAGCACGGTTCTGGAATTCCGCGCCATGATGTGCAGTCCAATTCCCGCCGCCAAGTGAGTTTTCCCGGTGCCGACCCCCCCTATGAAAAGCGCACTACGGCCAATCTCTAACGCCGAATCAAAATCATCCGCATACGAAAGCGCGAAATCCAGGGCGCGCCGCTTCGCATCAGTTTCAGCGACGAACGACTCCAGGCTCCGATCACGGAAGCGCTCAGGGATGCCTGCTGAACCAATCTTCCGCTGCCACGCCGCAAGCCACTCCGACCGCCCCTTGCGTTCGCGCTCAGTCTTCTCCTGCGCTTCACGCTCTGCGCCGCACTGCGGACATCCTGACCAGACCGACCGGAATAGATTGCGGCTTTCGTAGGCGCCGTGGGTTTCGCATTCCGCGAGGCGCGGTTCCTGATCACGGGACAGCATTGATCCGATGCTGTTCATAGCCGCCCTCCTTGCCCATAGTCGCGGTCCGCGAAGCTATCGGGCCTCGGTGCGCGCCTGCCAGTTGCCGGTTGGCCAGTTTCTCGGCGGCACCAGTTGCGCCACGTCGCCGCCCAATCCGCTTTGGCTCCCTTGCTGCCCGCAACGGATCGCCAGTGGTCAGCGAATATCTCCGCCACCGCCTGGCATCGATCCGGAGTCCAGTTCAGTTTTTCAACCGCCCAGGCTTTCCAGTCGTCCGGTAGATGCCAGTCAGCAGGGAGACGTGATCCGCTTCTTGCGCGCGCTTCTCTCTTGGTATGTTCACTGGTCAGTTCACTGGTAAGTTCTTTGCGTGTTACCGAATGGGGTACACGCATGCGTGTTACCGATTCGGTAACCGTTGGCATTCCCGAATCGGCATCCGTTACCGAATGGGGATCCGTTACCGATTCGGGAATTGTTATGGTGTAGCTGGTCGGCTTCGAGAATCCGCCGCGGCCATTTTTTTCCAGCCACCCCAGGCGAACAAGGCTGCTTGTCGCCTCGCTGATTTTCGCCACAGGCATCGCGCAGCGCATCGCCAGAGCTTCGCGCTTGGGCCACACGGTATTTGTGTTCTTTCCGCGAAACGAAAGCAGCGCGCCGAGTACTCGAACCTGCTCAAGCGTCAGGCGCTTGTCGATCCATACCTCGACCGGGACAATCGAAAAGATGGCGTAGTCGCTCACGACGACCTCCGCTCGGCCTCGACGCGGGCGCATTCTTGGGCGAATCGCTGGCCGCGCTCGCCGGCTGCTGCGATGGCTTCAGCAGGAAGGCTGTAGCGCGCGATTCTGGCAATGCGACCGTCACTGGTGCTGACATCGATCTCATCGGTGACAACCGGAAATCCGGACCGCCTCAGCATCAGCACATGGTGCGACGCTCGGTTGTCGCCGCGCAGAAGGTCGGCCAGAACAGCGCCCTTGACCGTTGCCGGGCTTGGGTAGCACAATTCGGCTACGGCTGTTTGGGCTTGCTCGCTTTGACCGCCGACGGCGCCTTGCAGGGCGCCGTTTTCTTTGTCGGGTGGCGATCCCCTGGCGGCGGCAATCATGCTGTCACCTGATTGGGCTTGGCCTGCTGCGTCAGGATCTCGGCCGCATCGTCAGGCCAGAGCAGAAACCTGTTCGGCATTTTCACGGGACGCAGCGTGTAATAAGCGCCCGTGCGGCAAACTGCAGCGCGGATGGTTTGCGGCTTGACCTTGATCCTTGGCGCCAATTCTTCTGTGCTGATCATTGAAACCTCCGTTACCTGATTGGAGGCTTCACGATAGCTAACCGAATATCGCGGCAAAATTGGCGAAAAAGCCGCGAAGAGTTTTCTCCGAAATTGCAATCGCGCGGAATGCCCCGAGCGATGCGGGTCTACGTCAAATGATTAGACAACTACGGTGAAAATGTCGCGGTGAATTTTCCCCTCTATTGCGGGCAGGTTGGAAGTGTAGATATTGGAGCGCGTCGGCGTGCCGCGCTTGAACTGATAGCCAGCTGGACGCAACCAATCGGCGACCGTGTCAGCTGTCAGGGTGTCCTTGAAAACGGACGTTTTGCCTGTCTTGTTCATCTCTAATCGACGACAGGCGTCAAGAAAATTCTTCTTCGGTGGAGATAGCATCTTGTCGTCGCCGATGTGTATGACGGTAGCAAATGCATCTGCGATGGCGAGTGCAATTCTCTGCTTTTCGGCCAAATCAGGGGGGCGCCCACCTTTTTTTGGCTTGGGTGCGTCGGCCGGCTTCTCAGCCAATGCCGTCACGTCGATGTTTACTTTTTGCGAGGCAGCAAGCAATTCCAAATCACTTTTCCGAACTCGGACATTCTCCAGATAAATCATGAAGCTCTTATTCGCCAAAAACTCGGCATTGCCTATACGGAAACGCGATACCTCGGACGAACCTTCGAGCGCGAGGCCGTGAGCATGTATCCAACTCAATCGAATCACCCGATCGCTAGCCAGGTAGGCCGCCTTCGCGAATATATCTTTCCCATCTAGCCCTCGCGTTATCCGCTTCACCGAATCCAATGCACCACGGGGCGCGATTGCGTAGCCAGGTAGCCTCCGCGCGTCGCCCTCCTTCATCAAGGTACTGGCCTCGATAAGACGAATGAGGTCGTCTACAGAGTGTGGTGTTCCGGTCTTTTCGGTCAATTGCTGAGCAGCGCTCGAAAGAGTGATAGGAGTGATAAACATATCTCAAGCCCCCGCCAATTCCCCGCCACGCATCAACTGTCCGCGCTCCATCGCCCGCTGTCGCCTGCTGTAGCCACGCTTGATAGCCTTCCGCGTGCCGGGCTTCCAGTGATAGACATGCCGCCAGCGCGTCAGGGCGTCGAGCTCATCGCCGCCGGTCATGGGAATGATGTGAGCGCGCTTCATGTCAGGCTGCCGCCAGTTCTCCGGCCTTCTTGCGCGTCCGTCGTGGCTTCTCGACTACGGCCGGCGCTGCGTGCAGCCTGACCCCGAGCGCATGAACCACCTTGAGGATGGTGGCGAAACTCGGATTGCCCTGTCCCGACAATGCTTTGTAGAGGCTTTCGCGCCCGATACCGGTATCACGGGCAAGTTGCGTCATACCCTTGGCGCGTGCAATGTCGCCCAGTACCTTGGCAATGAATGGGGCATCGTCGCCCGCCTCTTCCATAGCGGCCTCAAGATACAGCGCCATGTCATCATCGGTTTTCAGGTACTCAACTACATCCCATTTGCTTAGCTTCAGTGCCATTGCCGTCTCCTACGGTTCGCGCGCCAGTTTCAGCGCTTTCTTGATGTCCTTCGCCTGCGTGCTTTTGTCGCCGCCAGCCAAGAGAATGACAATCTCCATTCCGGTGCGCTTGAAATACACCCGATAGCCGGGGCCGTAATGAATGCGCATCTCCGAAACACCCTCGCCCACTGGCTCGCAATCGCCGAAGTTGCCATCCTCGGCACGACGCAGACGCACTTTGATGGCCGACTTCCCGCGCTCGTCGCGCAAGCCGTCAAACCAGCTATCGAATACCTCTGTGGTGTAAATCACGCCCATAGCTAGACTGTAGCCTATTTTATACAGAATGGAAAGCAACAACAAAAGCCCCGGCCGGAGCCGGGGCGGTTGATTTCAAAGCGCATCAGCATCCGCGAAGAAAACCCGCGTCCTCGCTACGTCCTCGACCTCGGCACGCCGCTGTGCTTCCTCCCGATAGATCGCATGACCTCGATCGTTGCCGGCGAAATAGGCATCGAACTGCGCGGTACCGGGTTGAAACGGACAGCGGATCGGCTGCCCGCCGAACTTGAGGCGCAGCACGTCCTCGATGCCGCGCCGGTACTCTGCGCTGCGGGGCGTGCCGTGCCTCAGTGTGGAGTCGATCAGTTGGGCGATGGTGGTCATGGTGCGGACTTCGGCAGGAGGTAGAGCACGTTTCCATCAGCCCGATATTGGGGCACAGGCTTGACCTTCACCGTCGTACCGATAGCGTCAGGTAGTTCGATCAGCGGGGCAGGACGAGGAAGCGCCAGCATTCGAGCTTCCCATTGCCGCTTGGCACCCTGAACTCTCTCGGATCGGCGCTGTTTCTCGTCGTCGGGGATGCCCACCCGCACTAGGTATTCCGCCTTTGATGCCCGCTCTATCACCTTTGCTCCTGAGTCGCGCGCCGTTGAGTGATTCGATGTTGCACCTTCCTGGGGAGTGCCATCGGGCAGAATTGTGACGCGCATCTTGCGCATGCCGGGTTGTCCGGGCATCTGATCAAGCCGCACTAGTCCGGCAGCGGCCAGTGCAACCACGGTCCCGATGTACTCGTCGCACCATCCAATCTCTGTGCATTTGCGCACCCCGGCGGCATAGTCAATCCACCGCTTCTTCCGGTCCCGGCCAGGGAATGGAATAGACGCGCTGAAGATGCCCTCGTAAGAATCGCTTATCGTCGTCGGAAATCCACGCGGCGGTTACCGTCATCTGGCGCTTTGGGCCGCCAGACTCTCCTGGGAACGCCATCCCGACAGCGATACCGATGCTTTGTAATTGCTCCCGCGTCCCATAGATCATGTCGCCCCAGAGTTGCTGGTGGTACTCGAATCCGGGCTCTCCAAGCGGGCTGGTATTTGTGCGAGCGAGTTTCATGCTGCACCGCCTTCCCTGGCCAGCGCTTGGAGACGGTCGGCAATCTTGCAAATGTTCTCGTTGATCTTCCGGCATGTCGCTGCGGCGACATGCAGAGCATCGCCGCCGATGTCCTCAACATCACAGATTTGCTCAACGCCTGCGAGTAGCACTCCGAAGTCGTTGAGTTCGACCGCCATCTCAGAGAGTGACGCCGGTGCGCTTGTGGTGCTGGTGCCGCGGGTAGAATTGGCCTTAGCCATGGTGCATCTCCTATGTGGGTGCTTCTTGGTCAGGCGGGTTTGGTGCTGATACACCTTGCCCGCCGCTGTCCCCGGATCCGCCGGGGTGCGGTACTGAAATCCTCACTTCACGCGCCGTACTCCCTTCGCGGGCTTTTCCTCGGCGCTGAATTTGATCCCCGCCTCTTCCAGAATCCAAGCCTCGATCTTGGTATGCCAGGCTCGAAGCAGATCGAGCGGGCGCTGGCGGTAGTGCTTTTCTGCCGTGGCGCTTGGCTTGTGGCCCATGATCTGCGCCGCGACGCCGGTCGGGCATTCAATCCACTCGGCCAGAGTGCCGAAGGATCGCCGCAGGCCGTGCAGCGTCATGCCCTCGATGCCGGCAGCGGCACAGGCTTTGCGGTGCTGAATGCTCGGTTCTTGCAGCCGGCCGGACGCAGCCGCACGACTGGCGAACACCCACTCTGACGGCTTCCACTTCGGCTGCGGGACTTCCTTTCCTCGGATCTTCTTCACCTTCGGCGGCGTGTTGTTAATCGTGTGCAACTCGGTCAGCAGGGAATGAACGAAGGGCGTCAGCGGAATCACGCGCTCGCCTTCTACCTTGTCGTGGATGGCCAGGCTATTCCACTTGAAGTCGACGTCGGTCCATTTCATCCAGGCCAGTTCCTCACGGCGAGCGCCGGTCAACAGCAAGGCTTGCAGGTAGTTGGCAATCGTCGGGTTCTTGATCTTGCGCACGGCGGTGAACCACGCCGGAAGCTGCTCGCGCTGCAGACAGTCGGTCTTGGCCTTCTGCTTCGGGATGTTCTCTTTCGACATCCGCGCGGAACAGGCATCGGCCGCAGCCAGGCCGGCATAGTCCGGCGTGTCGTTGCACCAGTTAAGGAATGCACGGAGCAGGCGGAAGGCCAGCGCTGCCTGAGTCGGGCGCCGGGCCGTCTCGTCGCGCAGCCACGCCTTGACGCGCTCCTTGGTGATGCCAGAGAGGGGCAGGGGTAGCAGGGCAGCCAATGAGCCGGGCTCTTTCTTCTGCCCCTCCTTGCCGCGCTTGACCGCCATTCCGCCAATGTTGGCGATGTTGTCGTGGTCAAGCCGGTGGCGCACGCTCCATTTGTGCCTGCGAGCCTCGATATAGATTTTCCAGAGCTCAGAGACGATCAGGTCCTGGCGATCGGCTTCGACACGCTTCGCCTCAACCCCAGCCAGTTGCTCCGCCTTCGCCTGGCGCGGATCAATGCCCTGGTCGATCAGCGTCTGAAGCTTCCGAGCCTGCTCACGCGCACCGGGCCGGTCGTGGTCGCCAGTTTCGATGTCCCACGACTTGACGTCGCCGATGGTGACGCGAATCGAAGCCGCGTTGAGTTTGCCCTGGAAGACGTAAGACTTGGCGCCGTTGGCGGTGGCCCGGATCGCCAAGCCAGGGGCATCGGTATCCCAAAGGAAGGATTGCGCCTTCCCTGCTCCGCAGGAAAAGTCCCGTACCCGTCCCGCTGTGAGTTTGACCCGCGCCACTTTGAGCCCCCGATTACCGGGTTACACGGCATCGACGCCCTTCACTGAGGGTCCGAAAATCGCTCCATGTAACCACTGTGTAACCTGAATCATACAATACCGATCAATATAAATCAACATGCGGATTACCGGTTACATGCTGAAAGACTCTCTATAACTGGCTTTCGTGGTACTTCGTCAATGTCGATCAATATCCCTCAACAATTAGCTTTCACGGATTCATAATCCGTAGGTCGAGGGTTCAAGTCCCCCCATCACCACCAGCCATACCCAGCCCCCGCAGGTTTTCAGGCCTCCGGGGGTTTTTCTTTTGGCACACTGGCGGCACAGTGCCGGCCAGCAACCGGAAGCGGCCTGGGTTTGCTACCGCAACCCCTCTGAATTTCAATTGCATTGTGGATAACTCGCGCCTTTCGGGTGCGAGTGTGCCGCTACTGTGCCGCAACGTATGGCGACGGCTGCAATGCTTGCTGCAGCAAAGTTTTCAGTTTATCGCCCGACGGATTGGCAATCCGCGGCTTGCGCAAGGGCTGGAACCTGCGGACCGCCGGATGCCGGCCGCGACGGCGCTCAGGCCTCCGGCGCCTTCCGCCGCCGCGATTCGACGACGCCCATGTTGGGCGCGAGATCACCGCTGCCCGCTGCCAGGGTGGCGCGGCGCTGCTCGCAGCGGAGCAGAACCTCCCGCTGTTGCTCGGCGCTGTAGGCCACCCACCAATCGCGCTCGTCCTGGGTGCGCAGGCAGCCCCGGCACAAGCCATTTGCCGGGTCCAGCTCACAGACCTTGACGCAGGGTGAGCGCACAGGCGTCGGGGTTAAGGCGCTACGCATGAATGATCTCCTGGTGATGCCGGCGCCAGACGGCGCCGGCGGGCTCGTGCCTATTTTTTACCCTTCGCCTTGCGGCAACCGAGCTGCTTCGACTTGTCGTTGCTGAAATACTCGGTGGCCTCACCGCAGGCCAGTGGCTGGGCTGGCGGCGTGGCGCCCTTGCCACCCTTGCAAACGAAGTCGCCGGTCTTGCCGACCTTGCCACTCATCTTGTAGCCCTCCGGGCAGGCTGGCGCCGCGGGTTTGGCCGCCGCCGGGGCGCCCTCGACCACCAGCTTGCCGGTGGCGCTGCCAACGCAGGGGAAGTGGGTGGTGATCTTCTTGCCTTCGGCCTTGATGCTGTAGCTGCCCGCCTTGGCATAGGTCTTGGCGATGGTGGCGGGGAATTTGCCGTCCTTGCCGTCGATCTTGATCTGTCGCGACTCGCTGCCGTCGTCGAAATGCACGACCATGCCACAGAAGCTCGGCGCCTCCCCTTCGGCTGATATCGTGATCTTCACTTCCTGACCGGCCTTGGCCGGATTCGGCTCGACTTTCACCGCGCCGATACCTCCCTGCTGGGCGAAGGCCAGCGAGGAAGCAAGGCCGAGAAACAAACTCAACTGGAATTTCATTTGGCTTCTCCGTGGTCTGATAACCTGTGCAATCTATCGCAGAACACTTGAATCAGGGAAAAGGGCATGAAGGCATTGCGCATCCTCGGCATCGTCACCGGCATTGTGGTCGCGTTGATCGCGGTCGGCATCGGCTTGCTGTTGGCTCTGTTTGACGGCGAAAAACTCAAGTCCGAACTGGTGCGCACGGTGCTCGAACAAAAGCAGCGCAAGCTCGATATCGCCGGCAAGGTGGAGCTTTCGGTCTGGCCCGAGGCAAGCATCCGGCTTGGCCGCGTCAGCCTTTCCGAACCCGGCGGCAAGGAGGAATTCGCTACCCTGGATTCGGCGCGCGTGGCGGTGGCGGTATTGCCACTGCTATCGAAGCAGGTGCAGGTGCAGCGCATCGAGCTGGCCGGACTCAAGGCAAGCCTGGTAAAGCGAAAGGACGGCACGCTCAACATCGCCGATCTGCTCGGCGGCGACAAACAGGCCGCCAACAAGGCGCCCCCAGGAGTTCCCTCCGGGACGCAGAGCGCTGGCGCGGGCGCCACGGCGAATTCGCCGGTCCAGCTCGACATCGCGGGAATCAGGATCAGCAACGCCCAGATCACCTGGCGCGACGAGAAATCCGGCGCGACGACCTCGCTGTCCAACCTCGACATCGGCAGCGGCCGCATCCTTGCCGACGGCGCCAGGCAGACTTTGGCGGTCGACGCCCTGTCGATCGCGGCCAAGGGCAAGTCCGGGGCGGATAACTTCGAGTTGAAGCTCGAAGCGCCGAAGCTGCTGCTTTCGCCGGAGAAGTCCGGCGGCGAAACACTGAGCCTTGACGCCACGCTGGCCGGCGGCGACCGCAAGCTTGCCGCAAAACTGATGCTCTCGGCCGTCGAAGGCAACGCCAATGCTCTGAAGATCGGCAAGCTGGCGTTCGAGCTCGATGCCAAGTCCGGCGATACGGCGGCCAAGGGCCGGCTCGAATCGCCGGTGGCGGTGGATTTCGCGGCGCAAACCCTGGCGCTGGAGAACCTCGCCGGCAAGGTCGATATCGCCAATCCGCGGATGCCGATGAAGCAACTGTCATTGCCCATCGCCGGCAAACTGCACACCGACCTGGCGAAACAAAACGCCGCGCTGGAGCTGGGCACCCGATTCGACGAGTCGAAGATTGCGCTCAAGCTCAATGTGGCAAGGTTTGCGCCACTGGCGCTGGGCTTCGAGCTCGACATCGACCGGCTCGACATCGACAAGTACCTGCCGCCCGCCGGTGCCAAGCCGGCTGAAGCGGCCCCCAAGGAGGACAAACTGGATTTCTCCGCGCTGAAGGGCCGCGACGTGCACGGCGCGATACGCGTCGGTGCGCTGCAGGTCTCGAAGCTCAAGCTGGCGAAACTCAACGCCACGCTCAGGCTCGCCGGCGGACGGCTCGATATCGCACCACTGAACTTCGCCCTCTATGACGGCTCGGCCAACGGCAGCGTGATGCTCGATGCCAATGGCAATCAACTGGCGTTGAAACAGAGCCTCGCCGGTGTCAGCATCAACCCGCTGATGAAGGACGTCGCCGCCAAGGACCTGCTCGAAGGTCGCGGCAACGTGACGCTCGACATCAACAGCCGCGGCGAAAGCGTCGCGGCGATGAAAAAGGCGCTCGGCGGCACGGCGTCAATCAGCCTGAAGGACGGCGCGATCAAGGGCATCAACCTGGCGCAGAGCCTGCGCGAGATCAAGGGCAGGCTCGGTGCCAAACAGGACACGACGCAGCAGGCCAGGGCCGGCGACAAGACGGATTTCTCGGAACTCGCGGCCTCCTTCAAGATCACCCATGGCGTCGCCCGCAACGACGACTTGACGATGAAATCCCCCTTCCTGCGCCTGGCCGGCGCCGGCGACATCGACATCGGCGGCGGGCAGATGAACTATCTGGCCAAGGCCAGCGTCGTGGCCACCGGCGCCGGCCAGGGCGGCAAGGAGCTGGAACACCTGAAGGGGCTCACCGTGCCGGTTCGAGTCAGCGGGCCCTTCGCGAGCCTGTCCTACAAACTGGAACTGGGCGGCCTGGTGGCGGACGCGGCGAAAGCCAAGGTCGAGGAAAAGAAGGAGGAGATCAAGGCCAAGGCCCAGGACCAGGTGAAGGACAAGTTGAAGGGATTGTTCGGCAAGTGAGCGGGATCCACGCCTGATGCGCCTCGGAGTGGACCTCGGCGGCAGCAAGATCGAAATCGCCGGCTTCGGCGATGACGGTGCCATGCTGCTGCGCGAGCGCGTGGCGACGCCGCGCGGGGACTACGTCGGCACCCTGCAGGCGGTGGCCGCCCTGGTCGAGGCGGCCGAGCTGAAAGTTTTGTCCCGGCGCGCCGGCGTTACGGCGGCTAGTGTCGGTATCGGCATACCCGGCGCCGAGTCGCGGGTAAGCGGCCTGGTCAAGAACGCCAATTCCACCTGCCTGATCGGCAAACCGCTGAAGCAGGACCTCGAAACGCTGCTGCGGCGCGAAGTGCGCATCGCCAACGATGCCAATTGTTTTGCACTCTCCGAAGCCGTCGATGGCGCGGGCGTCGGCGCTTCCGTGGTGTTCGGCGTGATCCTCGGCACCGGCGTCGGTGGCGGTATCGTGGTCGACGGCAGGGTGCTGACCGGCGCCAACGCGATTGCCGGCGAATGGGGACACAACCCGCTGCATGGCGAGGATCACGGTGAGGCCTGCTATTGCGGGCGAACGGCTTGCATCGAGCTGTATCTGTCTGGTCCTGGGCTGAGCAAGGATCATCGCCGTATCACCAGCGCCGACTTTCCGGCGGCCGAGATTGCGCAGCGCGCGGCGGCCGGGGATGCGGACTGCGATGCCACGCTGAAGCGCTACGAAGCACGCCTGGCGCGGGCGCTGGCCGGGGTGATCAACATCCTCGATCCGGATGCCATTGTGCTCGGCGGTGGCCTGTCCAACATCGACCGGCTTTACCGGAACGTGCCGGACCTGTGGAGCGAACACGTTTTTTCGGACCAGGTCGCCACCCGGCTGCTCAAGCATCGCCACGGCGACTCGTCGGGGGTGAGGGGTGCCGCATGGCTGTGGAACTGACGGCACCCGTGATCGTCGGCGACATATTCACCGGCCGCGTCGGATTCCTGCCCGGCGAGAGCCGCGGCAGCGCGATCGCCAAGGAGCGGCTGGAGGGCCGCTGCGTGATAGGCAGCGACGGGATAGCTGGCGACGAACATGCCGACCCGCGAGCCCACGGCGGCCCGGAGAAGGCCGTGCATCTGTTCCCCCTGGAACATTACGAGGCGCTGGCCCGCGCCTTTCCCGAGGCGCGCAACCTGCATCCCGGCGGGCTCGGCGAGAACCTCTCGACCCGTGGCCTCACCGAAGTCGACACACACATCGGCGACATTTTCGCGCTGGGCACGGCCCGGCTGCAGGTCGCGCAGCCGCGCACCCCCTGCTGGAAAATCGATGCCCGCTGCGGCGTCGAGGGCGTCGCGGCCCATGTCGCCGAACACGGCATCGCCGGCTGGTATTTCCGCGTACTGACGCCTGGGGAATGCGCCGCTGGCGACTCGCTGCTGCACCTCGAAAGGCCCACGGGCGCCGTGAGCCTGGCGCGCTTCAATCGCGGTCTGCGCGCACAACGCCCGGCGCTGGAGCTGCTCGACCGACTTGCCTCGGCACCCGGACTGGCGCCGGACTGGGTACGCAAGATCCGCAGCCGGATGGAATGGCTGCGACAGAACGGGGATCTGCCGTGAATATGTGGCTGCGCGTCTTCCTGCCGTTTGCGGCGGGCTATTACTTTTCCTACTTCCTGCGCAACGTCAATGCCGTCATCGCGCCGGAACTGACGCGCGAACTCGGCGTCTCGGCGGCCGACCTCGGCTTGCTCACCAGCGCCTACCTGCTGGCCTTCGGCGCGGTGCAACTACCCTTGGGCCTGGCACTCGATCGCTACGGTGCCCGTCGCGTCGAGGCCACCCTGCTGCTGATTGCCGCCGCCGGCTGCGCCCTGTTCGCCGTCGGCAGCTCGCTGACCCAATTGGCCATCGCGCGCGCGCTGATCGGACTTGGCGTCTCGGCTTGCCTGATGGCCTCGTTCAAGGCTTTTGGGCAGTGGTTCGGCATCGAACGCCAGGCCTCGCTCAACGCCGCGATCATGGCCGCCGGGGGGCTGGGCGCGCTGACCGCCTCGACGCCGCTGTCCTGGGCGATCCCCCAGTTCGGCTGGCGCGGCGTGTTCATTGCCCTGGCGGTGGCCGGCCTGGCCGTCGCCGCCGGCATCTTCGGCACGCCGGAGAAGACAGTCGGCGCCAGCCAGACGCCGTTCCGCCAGCAGGTTGCCGGCCTGGTCGGCGTCCTTCGCAGCCGCGCCTTCTGGCGCTATGCGCCGCAATCGACGCTGATCATCGGCGGTTTCATGGCCCTGCAAGGGCTTTGGGCCGTGCCCTGGCTGATGAACTTTTCCGGTCTCACGCGCGATGCCGCCGCCCATCACCTGCTGCTGATGGCCGGCGGAATGCTCACCGGATTCCTTGGCATCGCCTTCGGCGTGACGCCGCTGGCCGCGCGTGGCCTGGGGCCGGAAACGCTGCTCAAGTGGGGCATGGGGCTGGGCTTGCTGGCAAGCTTCCTGATCGTGATCGGCGTCGGCCCCAGCGAGCTGCTGTGGCTGTCGCTCGGTCTGGTGTTTTCGGTCGGCAACCTGGCCTACGCGCTGCTTCAGTCCAATTACGGCCCCGAGCTGGCGGGACGCGTAAACACCGCGCTCAACCTGATGGTTTTCCTCGGCGCCTTCCTCATCCAGTGGGGCTTTGGCGCCAGTGTCGATGCCCTGCGTGCCGCCGGGCATGCCACCGCCGATGCCTACCAGACAAGCTTCGCCGTGCTGTTGGCGGCTCAGGCCGCAAGCTGGCTGTGGTACCTGCGCCGCTAAAACTCCAACGGATCCACGTCCAGATGCCAGCGCAGGCCGGCGGGCATTTTCAAGCTGTAAAGCCGCTCCATCCACCGGGCAAGGAAGGCCTGTAGCGCTGGGCGCTTGAGCGACTCGACCAGCAGTTGGCCGCGCTCCAGGGTCATCAGCCGCTGCAGGCGCATCGGCACCGGGTCGTAGAGCGTGACGCCGGCAGCCAGCGGCTCGGCCGCCGCGCGCGCGGCGGCGAGGAAGTCGAGGGCCTGCGCCATCTCGCGCGCTTCGGCGCGCAGCATGGCCTGGGAACTGAAGGGCGGGAAACCGGCAATGCGCCGCTCGTCCAGTTGGCTCGCGGCGAAGCGCGCGTAGTCGTGCTCGACCAGTGCCAGGTAAAGCGCGTGGTCCGGGTATTCGGTCTGGATCAGCACTTCACCCGGCAACTCGGCGCGCCCGCTGCGGCCGCCGACCTGCATCAACTGGGCGAAGAGCCGTTCCGGGGCACGGAAATCGGCGGCGAACAGCGCGGCGTCGGCGCCGACCGCGCCGACCAGGGTCAGGCGCGGAAAGTCGTGGCCCTTGGCCAGCATCTGGGTGCCAACGAGGATGTCGGCACCGCCGGCATGGATGGTTTCCAGCAAGGCCTGCCATTTCTTCGGCGTGCTCGCCGAATCGCGATCGATGCGCAGCACACGCGCCTGCGGGAAGCGCTCGACGAGCATGGCTTCCAGACGCTGGGTACCGCGGCCGAAGGGCAGCAGGTCGACGTTGCCGCAATCGGGACAGGCCCGCGGAATGCCCGTTTCGAAGCCGCAGTGGTGGCAGCGCAGGCGCTTGTCCGCCAGATGCAGCACAAGATTGGCGGCGCAGCGCCGACAGCGCGAGATCCAGCCGCAGGGCGGACAGGCCAGCACCGGCGCATAACCGCGCCGGTTGAGGAAAACCAGGCTTTGCTCACCGCGCTCCAGGCGCAAGGCGAGGGCCGCCAGCAGTTCCGCGCTCAAGCCCTCTTGCAATTTCTGCCGCCGGGTGTCGATCACGCGCACCTCCGGCATCGCTTCAGCCACCGCGCGCTTGGGTAATTCAAGCATCCGGTAGCGCCCGCTGCCGGCATGGTGGAAGGTCTCCAGCGACGGCGTGGCGGAACCGAGCACGATCGGAATGTCGCGTTGGTGCGCGCGCCAGATCGCCACATCGCGCGCCGAGTAGCGCAGGCCCTCCTGCTGCTTGAACGAGGCGTCATGCTCTTCATCGACGACGATCAGGCGCAGGCGCGGCAGGGGCATGAACACCGCGAGCCGGGTGCCCAGCACGATGTCGGCGCGGCCCTCATGCGCGTCGAGAAAGCCGCGGGCGCGCGCCGCATCGGCCATGCCACTGTTGGCGCAAACGATGTGCGCGGACGGAAAGCGCGCCGCGACGCGGCCTTCGAGCTGCGGGGTGAGCGCGATCTCCGGCACCAGCATCAGCGCCTGTCCGCCCCCAGCCAGCACCTCGGCGATGGCACGCAGGTACACCTCGGTCTTGCCGCTGCCGGTCACGCCATGGAGCAGGAAAGTCCGGAAATCCCTGGCGCTGACAATCTCATCGACGGCGGCTTGCTGGGCGGGCAGCAATGGCGGTAAGGCCACCGCGACCGCGGGAGTAATGTTTGCGGTACCCGCAGCGCGGATCGCATCCCCTGCCGACGGCGCTGGCGCCGGGCCGGACGCCGGCGTCTTGGGCATGCGCGGCAGCTTTCCCTTGCGCAACATCGGCGGCAGCGCAAAGCTCGCCACTTCGCCCAAGGGCGTCTGGTAATAGCGCGCACAGAATTCGCAGAGCGCGAGCCAATCCGCCGGCAGAGCCGGCATGTCCCTGAGGATGGCGGCCACAGGCTTGAGCTTGTCGGCCGGTTGCGCGCTTGCGCCGGCAAACCCCATTACTAATCCGGTCTTTAGAGCCCTGCCAAACGGGACGTTGGCGCGTCGACCTATATCACTTTCGTCAGAATCCGGCGCCAGGTAGTCGAATAGCCTTGGCAAGGGCACATCGAGGGCCACCCGGACAATCTTCATGTCAGCTCAAGTGTTTGTCCGGCAAACTTCGAGATAACCTCGGCAAATTCCCTCAAGCCACTGGCACAAAAGAAAAATATGCTTACCCACAAATTCTGTGGATAACTTTGTGGGTAAGGATCGGCGCAAGGACCTAAGTTGCCGTCGGGCCTAGCGATTTTCATCTCTGTGCAATATTTGAGCAAAATTATTTTATTTAAAAACAATCGATTACAAATGTCATCCCGCCGGAACCCCGATTTTTGCGGGAACTACGGTGGCAATCCGATTTCTGTGAATAAGTCAACGCCAGGACGCTGATTTTTGCCCCCCGCGAGGCCTTGCGGGACGGCCTTCTTCCGGAGGCGACACGCGGCAAACCACGGCCCGCGCGGCTTCGCGATTCAGCCTCGCGCGGATGCGCGCCGGCTGTGGCTGTGCACCGTGTCAACCAAAATTTTCACGTTTTCCGGTGGCGTAAATTGGGAGATTCCATGCCCCAGGTTGAACACGTGCCCGCCCGCCGCTCTGGCCTCGGCGGGATCGGCCGCGTAGCTGTCGAGCACCCGGCATGCCTCGGCGGCAAGCTTTTCGGGTGAGGCGAACATCCCCATCGGATCGAAATTGCCCTGCAGCGCAACGCGATCACCGACGCGGCGACGCGCTTCGCCAAGATCGCTGGTCCAGTCCAGCCCCACCGCATCGCAACCGGTGTCGGCAATGGACTCGATCCATTGCCCACCCCCCTTGGTGAAGACGATGCAGGGCACGCGCTCGCCTTCGGCGACCCGCGTCAGCCCGGCGAGGATGCGCCGCATGTAGGACAGGGAAAATTCACGATACGCCGCATGGGACAACACGCCGCCCCAGGAGTCGAAAATCATCACAGCCTGGGCGCCGGATGCGATCTGGGCGTTCAGGTAGTCGATGACCGCCCTGGTCGTGACATCGAGGATGTGGTGCAGCAGGTCGGGCCGGTCGTAGAGCATGGTCTTGACCGTGCGGTAGTCGGTGGCCGCGCCGGAGCCGCCCTCCACCATGTAACAGGCCAGGGTCCACGGGCTGCCGGAAAAACCGATCAGCGGCACCGATCCGTGCAAGGCACGGCGAATTTCGGACACGGCATCCATGACGTAGCGCAGGTGCACATTGGGATCCGGTGCGGTGAGGTCGCGGATCGCCCATTCCTCGCGCAAGGGGCGCTCGAACTTGGGGCCTTCACCCTCGGCGAAGTACAGACCGAGGCCCATCGCATCGGGCACGGTGAGGATGTCGGAAAACAGGATCGCGGCATCGAGCTCGAAGCGCGACAGCGGTTGCAAGGTCACTTCGCAGGCCATTTGCGGGTTCTTGCACAGTTGCAGGAAGCTGCCGGCGCGGCGCCGCGTCTCGTTGTATTCGGGCAGGTAGCGGCCCGCCTGGCGCATAAGCCAGACCGGGGTGTACTCGACGGGCTGCCTCAGCAGGGCGCGGAGGAAGTTGTCGTTCTTGGGGCGGGCGGTCGGCGACATGGCGGGGATAGTGGATCGAGGATCAGGAATCGGAGTTTAGCGGGACTTGGCGGCGAGGTCCTTACTGATTCCTGATTCCTGGCCTCTGATATCAGGGATCAGCGCCGCCAGAAAGCCGGCGTCAGGACCACCAGCAGGGTGAATATTTCCAGCCGGCCTAGCAACATCGCGAAGCTGCAGACCCAGGTCTGGAAATCCGTCAGCACTTCGAAGGTGGTCGACGGGCCGACCTGGTTCAGCCCGGGCCCGGTGTTATTCACGGTCGCCACCACGGCGGAAAATGCGGTCAGGATATCGAGGCCGGAGAACACCATTAGCAGTGTCAGGGCGACGAGAAAGCACATGTAGGCAAAGCCGAAGGCCAGCACCGCGGTAAGGATGTTCTGTTCCACCTGCCCGCCGCCGACTCGAATCGGCCAGATGGCATTGGGATGCATGGCGCGCAACAGTTCGCGATAGACCTGCTTGTAAAGGATGATCGCACGCATCATCTTGATGCCGCCGCCGGTCGACCCGGCGCTGGTAGCGAAGCTGCACAGGAACAGCATCCACAACGGGGCGAACATCGGCCACAGGTTGTAGTCGACGCTGGCGAATCCCGTGGTGGTGGCGATCGACACCACGTTGAACAGGGAATGCCGCAGCGCCGTGAGGAAGGCGGGGTAGGTTTCCTGCCAATGCAGGTAGAGCGCGATGCCGAACACACTGGCCAGCGTCACGCCGATGAAGTAGCGAGCCTCCGGGTCGAGCAGGTAGGGCTGCAGGCTGCGTCCGCGCACGGCAAGGAATAGCGTGGCGAAATTCATTCCCGCGATCAACATGAAGACCACGGTAATGCCTTCGATCAGGGGTGAGTCCCAGTGACCGAAGCTGGCGTCGTGGCTGGAGAAACCGCCCAGGCCCATGGTGGTGAACGAATGCATCACGGCATCGAACCAGCTCATGCCGGCCCAGCGCAGCGACAGGATGCACAGCACCGTGACGACTCCGTACACCACCCACAGGCCCTTGGCGGTTTCCGCCATGCGCGGGGTCAGGTTGGAATCCTTCATCGGCCCGGGTGTCTCGGCCTTGAACATCTGCCGGCCACCGATGCCGAGCAGGGGCAGCACGGCGACGGCCAGCACGATCAGGCCCATGCCGCCCAGCCAGACCAGCATCCCGCGCCAGAGGTTTATCGAGGGCGGCAGCTTGTCCAGCCCCGACAGCACGGTCGCCCCGGTCGTGGTGAGTCCCGACATGGCCTCGAAATAGGCGTCGGTGAAGGAGATATGCAATTGAAATATCAGGGGCAGGCAGGCGAACACCGGCAGCAGCGACCAGACCATGACCACCATGAGAAAACCATCGCGGACCTTCAGTTCGCTTTTTTCCTTGCGCGCCGCCCACCAGAGGCCGACACCGGTGCCGAAGGTCACCAGCAGGGCTTCATCGTAGGCCGACTGGGCGCCGTCCTCGCTCAGATAGGAATAGCACCATGGCACCAGCATGGTCAGCGCAAAACCCGCCAGCAGCACGCCGAAGACCCGCACGACGGGGTAGTAGGGTTTCATGCCTGGCTCAAAGGAACTGGAAACCGACCTGGAACAGCTTCTCGACCTGCGCCACCACGCGCTTGCGGGTGCAGAAGACCACAACGTGGTCGTTCTCCTCGATCACCGTGTCGTGGTGGGGAATGATCACCGTCGCGCGCTTTTCGTCGATCAGGAAGCCTTCCTTCCGCACCACGGCCAAGTCCCCCGTGTCGCGCACGATGGCGCCGATGTGCGCCCCCTTGATCACCGGCAGTTCCTCGATGCGACGGCCGACCACCTTGCTGCTGTTGCGATCGCCATGGGCCACGAGCTCGAGGGCTTCGGCGGCGCCGCGGCGCAGGCTGTGCACCCGCGCCACGTCGCCGCGGCGGCAGAAAGTAAGCAGCGAACCGATCGAGACCTGCGCCGGGGAAAGGCCGATGTCGATCGGGCCGCCCTGCACCATGTCGGCGTAGGCGCGGCGGTTGATCAGCGCCAGAACCCGCTTGCAGCCCAAGCGCTTGGCCAGCGAGGCGGCCATGATGTTGTCCTCGTCATCATTGGTCAGGGCGAGGAACATGTCCATCTCGTCGATGTTTTCCCGCGCCAGCATGTTCTCGTCGGTGCCCTCGCCTTGCAGAACCAGCGTCTGCTGCAGCCTGGCGGCGACATGCTCCGCGCGCGCCAGGTCGCGCTCGATGACCTTGACTTCGTGATCCGCCTCCAGGGCCAGGGCCACGCGGGCACCGATGTTGCCGCCGCCGGCGATCATCACCCGCTTCACCGGCTTCAGCATGCGCCGGAGCTCCCGCATCAGGGGGCGGATGTACTCGGTGGCGGCGAGCACGAAAACCTCGTCGCCGCCTTCGATCACGGTATTGCCCTCGGGTTCGACCGGCTGGTGTTCGCGGAAAATGGCGGCGATGCGTGCATCGACGCTGGACGGCAGGTGCTCGCGCATGGTCTTGATCGGCTTGCCCACCAGCAAGCCGCCGTCGTAAGCGCGCACGCAGACCAGCGTAACCCGCCCGTCGGCGAACTCCAGAACCTGCAGGGCCTCGGGGAACTCGATCAGGCGGACGATGTAGTCGGTGATTTCCTGCTCGGGACAAATGGCGTGGGAGACGGCGAAATGATCGTCGTCGAGCAGGGTCCGGTCATCGAGATAGTCGGACGAACGCAGGCGCGCCACGCGCGTCGTGACATTGAACACGCGGCGGGCGATCTTGCAGGCCACCAGATTGATGGCGTCGGACTGGGTCACCGCCACCAGCATGTCGGCTTCGTCGAGACCGGCGTTCTTGAGCACCGAAGGCAGGGCTCCATTGCCGACCAGGGTGCGCACGTCGAGGCGGTCGGCAATGTCGCCGATCGCCTCGCGACTCTGGTCCACGATGGTGATGTCGTTGGCCTCCGAGGCAAGAGCCTCGGCCACGGAGGCGCCAACCTGACCGGCGCCGAGTATGACAATGCGCATTATCTGAGCCCCAGGTCCTTGAGTTTGCGATACAGGTGGGTCCGTTCCAACCCGGTCTTCTCGGCCAGCCGCGTCATGTTGCCGCCATCCTTGGCCAGGTGGTATTCGAAATACATGCGCTCGAAGGCCTCGCGCGCCTCGCGCAGCGGCAGCTCGATCACCTCCGGCGCCAGACCCGCCGGCACCAGCGAGGGTTCGCCGGCCGGCGCCAGCAACTGCAGGGTTTCCTCCTCGCCGATCTCCTCGCCCAGGCTGGCCAGCGCCAACGACTTGACCGCCGCCTTGAGCTCGGCATAGCCGCCCTCCCAGGCGTGCTGCCGCAAGGCGTTGAGCGCCGCGCTGGAAAAACGCCGCAACTGAATTTCGTCGCTCTCCATCAACTGCGTCAGCAGGTGCGCGGCAATGTCCGGGACCTCGTCCTTCAGCTCGGCCAGGCTGGGCACGCCCAGTCCGGTTTCAAACAGGCGCGGCAGGCCGTTCTCGTCCCAGCCCATGGCTTGCAGTTCGGCGCTGCTGTGGGTCGTCGCCGCCACCAGCCGCAGGTTGTAGCGATCGAGCCGCTCGGCGGCAAACAGCAGGTTCTTCTGCTGCAGGCGTGACAGGCGCGCCAGTTCCTCGCACCAGAGCACGCCGCCGGACGCGCGTTGCAGGACGTCGGTGCTCAGCGGATTCGAATCATGGGCCAGGTCGATCCAGGGCTTGCCCGGCACCTGCGCCGTGCGCGCCACCAATTCAACGATGCCTCCGGGGGCTGCGCGCAGCAGCAACAGCGGGCTTTTTGCCAGGATCTGGTCGAGGCGGCGCTTCAGGTCGCGCAAGGGACCGGGCCGCGCAAACGCGCCCAGGGAAAGGCCGCCGCCGGCATGGCGGGCGCCCCGCTCGATTGCCTTCTTCACGGCCGCCAGCAGCTTTTGCATGCCGATCGGCTTCTCCAGGAAGTCGAGGGCGCCGATCCGCGTCGCCTCGACCGCCGTATCGATGGTGGCATGGCCCGACATCATCACCACCGGCATGTTGAGCTGGCCGCTGGCGCCCCACTCCTTCAGCAAGGTGATGCCATCGGTATCGGGCATCCAGATGTCCAGCAGGACCAGGTCGGGACGCCCGCCATCGCGGGCGATGCGCGCTTCGGCCGCGTTCTCCGCCAACTGCACGTCATGCCCCTCGTCGCGCAGGATTTCCGACAGCAGCTCGCGTATCCCGACTTCGTCATCGACCACCAGTATCTTCGGCATGTTACCTAAGCTCCCTTTTGTACCGCTGCCGCGGCCACGGCGGACATGTCCCCATGCCCGGTCCCCGCGACGGACTTCTCTTCCCGTTCCGCCGACATCGCGTTCGGATCCGCCAGCGGCAGCCAGATCCTGACCTCGCCGCCACCCTCGCTGGCGAGGCGGATCTCCCCGCCGTGATCGTCGACGATCTTCTTGACGATCGCCAGGCCCAGGCCGGTACCCTTGGCCTTGGTCGTGACATAGGGCTCGAAGGCGCGCGAAAGAATCTGCGGCGGAAACCCCGGACCATTGTCGCGCACCGTCAGGCGCAATCGTCCCGCGTCACGGGCGACGGAGATCGCAATCCTGGGATCGGCGTTCTCGCCCAGTGCGTCCTGGGCATTGGTCAGGACATTGTGCAGCACCTGCCGCAACTGGTTGGCGTCGGCCAGCACCGGCGGCAGCGCGGAATCCGTCGTCACGCTGATCGTCGCCCGCGACTGGTGGTAGAGGTCGAGCACGTCGCCAAGCAGCGCCGCCAAATCGACCGCCGCCAACTGGGGCAAGGGCGTGCGTGCGTAGTCGCGGAAGTCGTTCACCATGTTCTTCATGGCCTCGACCTGATTGACAATGGTCTGCGTGGCGCGATCAAGCAGTTCGCGCGAAGCACCCGAAAGCTGGTCGGCGAGCTTGATCTGCAGACGCTCGGCGGAAAGCTGGATCGGCGTCAGGGGGTTCTTGATTTCATGCGCCAGGCGCTGCGCAACTTCGCCCCAGGCGGCGGAGCGCTGTGCCGCGATCAGGCGCGTGATGTCGTCGAACACCACCACGTAGCCGCCGCCGCCGCTGGTCGGCAAGGCGGTGCCGCGCACCAGCAGGGCCTGGGCGATGCCATCCGGACGCGCCAGCTCGAGCTGCTCCTGCCATTCGTCGCCGCGACGGGCAAAGCCTTCGAGGATGGCGCCGGCCAATGTCTCGTGGCGTGGCCAATCCTGCAGCCGCGTCTGCTCGAAGCCGGTCAGGTCGTCGCCAAGAATGGCCAGGGCGCCCCGGTTGGCGGCGCGCAGGCGAAAGCGCAGGTCAAAAGCCAGGACGCCGGCTGACAGGTTGGCCAATACCGATTCGAGATAGGCCTGTGCCGCCTCGGTCTCGGCGCGATGGTGGTCGGCCTGTGCGCGGGCTTCGCTCAACTGGTGGGTCATGCTGTTGAAGGAGTGGGTGAGTACCCCGAGTTCATCGGAGGCCTCGACCGTGGCGCGCGGGGTAAAGTCTCCGGCGGCAACGGCCTGCGTGCCTTCGGCCAGGATCAACAGCGGCCGCGCCAGACGCTCGGCGAGCAGAAATGCCAGCGCGATGGCGGCAAACAGTGCCAGCAGCAGGGCCAGGGTCAGCGTCAGGGTATAGATCTGCTTGAGTCCGCCGCGACCAAGCTGCAGTTCCTGGTAATCGCGGTGCGCCGTTTCCACGCTCTCGGCGCTGCGGATGATGGACGTCGGCACCATCAATGTCAGTTGCAGGATGCTGGGGTCCGCGGTGAGTCCGCCGCCGGCCACGGGAACCAGGGCGCGTACCATCAGTCCGCCGTCGACGGCATCGCCCGTCATGGCGATGCCGCGGCTGTTGCGCGCCTGCCGCAACTGGCTCGGTGGCGGAATCGGCGGCAGCAGCGCGCCAAGTTCGGCCGAGCTGCTGGAGAGCACCTGGCCAGACAGCGTGATCAAGGTCGCGGTTTGGGCGCCGGCCTGCTCGCGCACCCGATTCAGTCGCCCCGGACCGACGAGGCCGCCGTCGCCGAGGTCCAGTGCCGCGCCACGCGCCTTGGCCAGCAGATCGGACTGCAGCGTGTCGAGCACGCTGCGCCCAAGATTGAGGCCGCCTTCCAGCGCGGCATCGACCCGGACATCGAACCAGGAATCGATGCTCTTCACCGCGAACTGCATGGACACGCCATAGACCAGCGCACCGGGCAGCACCGCCATGAGCGAAAGCATCAGCAGCAGGCGTGACTTGAGGCGCGAACCGAAAACGCCGGCGCGAAAATCCCGCCGCAGGCGCCGCAGTTGCAAGGCGACGAGCACCAGCAGGGCGGCGGCGGCAATGCCGTTGATCGCCAGCAACCAGGGGTAATTCTGCGCAAACAAGGCGGTATTGGCCGAGGCCGAGGCCAGCAGAAACAGCAGGATTGCGCCCAGCGCGACGACGACCGTCAACGCGACCCTCATTGCGCCGCCACCGGGACGGTGAATTGCCAGCGCAGGACCTTGGCCTCGACCTGCAGGCCCTTGTCGGTGATGGCATCGACCTGGAAGGGCTTTGGCAACTGGCTGCGGTCAAGCGCCAGACGCACCGCCGCCTCGTAGCTTTCGCCGCTCTTCAGCGCATCCTTGTCCACCACCGGCAGGGCCGAGACGCGTCCAACCACGCGCAGGGCTTCCGCCAGGCTGCCGAAGTTCTGGTGCAGGCTGCCCGTGTTCAGTCGGTATTGGCGGGTCAGGTTGCTGTAGGAAAGGCGGTAACTCAGGCTGCGCGAAACGATGTGTTCCCGCACCCAGTACTTGCGGTTGCGCTCAAGGACGAACTCGAGGTTGAAGTAGAGTGGCACGCCGCGCGCCACGGCTTCTTCCAGTCGGCCGCCGAGATCAACCGCGAATTCCGCGGAAAGCGTATGACCGTCGTCGCCGGGATTCAGGGCCGCCCGCGTCGGCTCGATGCTTCCGGCATGGACGATGGCCGCGCCAAGCAGAAACAGGCCCGGCAGCAGCCGGGCCAAACCACGCTCAAGCCTTTTGCAGCAGCGCGTAAAAAAAGCCGTCATGTTCGGCATCGGGTATCTGGTAGGCGTCGCCGGGGCTCGAACGGCCGCCCGGCGCGAGCCGGGCATCGGGGTGGCGGCCAAGAAAGCCTTCCACCTGGATTCTGTTTTCGGCCGCGAACACCGAGCAGGTTGCGTACAGCATTGTGCCACCGGGGGCCAGAGTTCGCCACAGCGCGTCGATGATACTTTTCTGGGTGGCGACGAAGCCGGCAATATCGCTTTCGCGCCGCAGCCATTTTGCATCCGGATGGCGGCGCACCACGCCGGACGCCGAGCACGGCACATCAGCGAGTATCCGGTCGAACGGACGCCCATCCCACCAGGCGTCGGGATCGCGCGCATCGGCCACCTTAACCGTCGCCGCAAGCCCCAGCCGCTGCAGGTTTTCGGTGATGCGCGCCACGCGTGCGACATCGGCGTCAAGAGCGGTCAGCTCGATGTCGGCGCGCTCCAGCAGGTGTGCCGCCTTGCCGCCGGGCGCGGCGCAGGCGTCGAGCACGCGCATGCCGTCGCGCGCGTCGAGCAGGCGGGCCGCCGCCTGGGCGCCAGAATCCTGCACGGAACAGAGCCCCGAGGCGAAGCCGCTGATGCGATCCAGCGGCAGCGGCTTTTCCAGCAGCACGGCGGTTTCGTCGAGCGCGCGCGCCGCGATGCCGGCGGCCGCAAGCTGGGCGAGCAGCAGTTGCGCCGGGCTGGCATCCCGAATCGACTCGTATTTGCGCCGGTTGGCGCGCAGACACATCGGCGGATGGCTGTTGCCCGCGGCGAGCAGGTCCTGCCAGTGCGCCGGATGATCCCGGCGCAGTTGCGCGATCCACCAGGCCGGATGCCGCCAATGCGCAACCTCGTCGGCCTCGGCCAGCGCCAGCAGTTCCTCGCGGCGCCGCAGGAAGTTGCGCAACACGCCATTCACCAGTCCCTTGTAGCGGCCCTTGCCGATGCTGGCTGCCGCGATCACCGCCTGATTCACCGTGGTATGCGCGTCCCCGGGCCGCGCTTCCAGTCGCGCCAGGGCGACCAGCAGCAATCCGCGCGGCGCGGCCTCGGCCAGCGGACGTTCGAGCAGCCGGGCAAGCAGGAAGTCGCCGCGGCCGAAGGCGCGCAAGGTGCCATAGGCAAGATCCATGGATGCGGCGCGAACGTGGCCCGTCAGCCCGGCGCGCGCCAGCACGGTGTCGAAATTGCGTCCCTCGATGACGGAGGCGACCAGCCCGCCGGCGGCGCGCAGTGTTTCGGCAAGGGGAGGCAGCAGCGGCATCGGCGAAGAATAGCAGCCCCGCCGGGGCCGCGAGCCTAATCGGGCTTCAGCGGACTGCCGCGCAGATAGTCGGCGCTGGCGAGACGGCGACCGCCCGGCTTTTGCAGCTCGGTGAGGCAGAGCGCGCCTTCGCCACAGGCCACGACGATGCCATCGCCATCTGCCGCGAGAATATGTCCGGGCCGGCCCGATCCGGCCACGGCGTGGCCTTGCCACAGCTTGACCGGCTCGCCGGCCAGTGTTGCCGAAGCCCCCGGGAAGGGATTGAAGGCGCGCAGCTTGCGCGCCAGAACCGTGGCGGGCAGCGCCCAGTCGAGTTGCGCCTCGGTCTTGGCGATCTTGTTGGCATAGGTTACGCCGGCCTCCGGCTGTGGCATCGGCGCCAGCCCGTCGATGCCGGCCAGGGCGGTGACGATCAGCCGGCCACCCAGCACGGCAAGGCGGTCATGCAGGCTGCCGGTGGTATCCCTTGCTTCGATGTCGATTGCCTCGGCCAACAGCATCGGACCGGTGTCGAGGCCGGCCTCCATGCGCATGATGGTGACGCCGGTTTGCGCGTCGCCGGCCTCGATGGCGCGGTGGATGGGCGCCGCGCCGCGCCAGCGCGGCAGCAGCGAGGCGTGGATGTTGATGCAGCCCCGGCGCGGCAGGTCAAGCACTGCCTGCGGCAGGATCAGGCCGTAGGCGGCGACCACCATGACTTCGGCGCCCGCGGCGCAGGCGGCGCGGATCGGCTCGTGCGTGGCCGGGTCCTTGAGCCGCTCCGGCTGGTGCAGGGGAATGCCATGCGCCATCGCCAGTTGCTTCACGGCCGACGCCTGCATGGCCATGCCGCGACCGGCGGGGCGATCGGGCTGGGTCAGCGCCAGCGGCACCTCGTGGCCGGCGGCAAGCAGTGCCGCGAGGGCCGTCGCCGCGAACTCCGGCGTGCCGGCGAAGATCAGCCTCATCGGACGACGCTCAAAGTGTCTCGCGCGCCCGCTTTTGCAGCTTGCTCTTGATGCGTTCGCGCTTGAGGCGGGATAGGTATTCGACGAAGACCTTGCCTTCGAGATGGTCCATCTCGTGCTGGATGCAGACCGCCAGCAGGTCGTCGGCCCGCATCTCGAAGGGCTTGCCGTCCAGTCCCAGCGCACGCACGCGAACGTGGCTGGCGCGTGTCACGGTCTCGTAGATGCCGGGGACGGAAAGGCAGCCTTCCTCGCCCTCGCATTCGCCTGATTTTTCCAGCAGCTCGGGGTTGATCAGGGTCAGCAATCGCGATTTGTCCTCCGAGATGTCAATCACGATCAACCTGAGATGCCGGTCGACCTGGGTCGCTGCCAGGCCGATGCCGGGCGCCGCGTACATGGTTTCCGCCATGTCGGCGGCAAGGCGCCGGACGTCATCGTCGACGTTGGCGATGACCGACGCCTTGGTATGCAAGCGTGGATCCGGGTAGCGCAAAATTGGCAATAAGGCCATGAAACCGCTCTTGAAAGAATTGATGCAGGGGTATTTGTCGGGCAGAATCGGGCAGATCATCGGGGGCTTTGCCAAGCTCCCAGACACTAGGCCAGGAGATCACGCCATGCGTCGCATTATATCCGCGCTGCTTTTCAGCATTTCAAGCACCCTGGCGCTTGCCCAGGCCGCCCAGCCCCTGCAACTGGCCGAGGGCGCGCCGGACCGTTACATCGTGGCGCCGGGCGACACGCTGTGGAGCATCGCCTCCAAGTTCCTCAAGGATCCCTACCGCTGGGCCGATCTGTGGAAGCTCAACGCCGACGAGATCAAGAACCCGCAACGCATCTATCCGGGCCAGGTGATCAGCCTCGAGAAGGGTGCCGGCCAGCCTCGGCTCAAGCTTGCCACCATCAATGTGCCGCGCCGCGAGTATGTCGAATCCATGGTCAAGGAAATTCCGGCGATCGAACCCCAGGTCATCGAACCCTTCCTCAGCGAGCCGCGTGTCATCGACGCCAACGGCTTCGACAACGCACCGCGCATCGTCGCCATCGAAGGCAACCGTGTTCTGTCCGGCTCGGGCGACACGATCTACACCACCGAGGTCAAGGACCAGCACAAGCTGTGGCAGATCTTCCGCCCCGGCAAGGCCCTGGTCGATCCCGACACCGGCGACACGCTCGGCGTGGAAGCGGTTTTCCTCGGCAATGCGCGCCAGACCGGGTCTGGCGTGCCGGCCAGTTTCAAGATCGGCATCTCGCGCATGGAAATCCTGACCAACGACCGCCTGTTGCCGGCGCCGCGCCAGGACGTGCCCAGCTATATCCCGCGCCCGCCGGAAAAGAAGATCACCGGCAGGGTACTCAGCATCTACGCCGGGGTAAATTTCAGCGGACCGCAGTCCATCGTCACCATCAATCGCGGCAAGAACGACGGCCTTGAACTCGGCCACGTGCTGGCCGCCGACGTCGCCGGCATCAGCATTCCCAACCGCTTCGAAGGCATCCGCACCGACTACAAGCTGCCCGACAGCCGCAACGGACTGGTCTACGTGTTCCGCGTCTACGACAGGATTTCCTACGCCCTGGTGATGAACGCCGTCCAGCCGGTCGCCGTCGGCGACACGGTGCATACGCCGTAGCACCGGCGCCGACTCGTCCCGTATCCGGGTTTCGGCGTCGTCCCGCCTGAATGGAACTTGCCGCCTGGCTGCGCCTGACGCTGGTTCCCGGCGTGGGCGGCGAGGCCCGGCGCGCGCTGCTCAAGGCCTTCGGCTTGCCGGAGGCGATTTTCTCCGCCGGGCCGGGCGAGCTTTCGCGTGTCGTTGATGCCCCGACCGCCGAGCGCCTGCGGCACCATGATTGCGCGGCGGCCATCGACGCCGCCCTGGAGTGGGCGGCACAGCCCGGCAACCGCTTGCTGACCCTGGCCGACGCCGAATATCCACAAAGTCTCCTCGGCGCCGACGACCCCCCCGTGCTGCTTCATGCCAAGGGCCGTGTCGAACTGCTGAATCAGCCGATGCTGGCCATTGTCGGCAGCCGAAACGCGACCGCCCAAGGCCTGCGCGATGCCGAGGCCTTTGCCAGGGCACTGGGCGAAGCCGGTCTCGGCATCGTCAGCGGGCTTGCCCTCGGCATCGACGCCGCCGCGCATCGCGGTGCGTTGGCGGGCCAGGCCGGCACCGTGGCCGTGATCGGCACCGGCGCCGACCGTGTCTACCCTGCCCGCAACCAGGTGCTTGCCCGCGAAATCGCCGAGAAGGGCGTGGTCATCAGCGATTTCCCCTTGGGCACGCCCGCGCTGGCCGGCAACTTCCCGCGCCGCAACCGCCTCATCGCCGGCCTCGCCCTCGGCTGCCTGGTGGTCGAGGCAGCTCCGCGCAGCGGCTCGCTGATCACCGCGCGACTGGCGGCGGAAGCCGGGCGCGAGGTCTTCGCCATTCCGGGATCCATCCATTCACCGCTGTCGCACGGCTGCCACCAACTCATACGCCAGGGCGCCAAACTGGTCGAAACCGCGCGCGACATCCTCGAAGAGCTGCGCTGGGACATGCCCGTGCCCGAGTCGAAGGAATCTGCAGCCGCCCCCGGGCACCGCAACGCGCAAGAAGAACTCCTGCTGGCCAGCCTTGGCGACGCCCCTTGCGGCGTGGACATCCTGGCGCAACGCAGCGGCTTGACGCCGGCCGAGCTTCTTGCCATCCTGCTGCCCATGGAACTCGCCGGCCGCATCGCCCAACTGCCCGGCGGCCTTTACCAACGCCTGCGCTGACGGCCATGATCGACATTCTGGTATACCTCTTCGAAAACTATCCGCCCGACGGCTGCCCCGAACCGGCGGCGCTGGCCCGCAAGCTCACCGCCGCGGGCTTCGAGACCGAGGAAATCAGCGCCGCCCTGAGCTGGCTTGAAGGCTTTCCCGCCGAAGCCAGCGCCGCCTGCCGCGAGCCGGCGCGCGCCGGAGCGATACGAATCTACGACGCCGAAGAACAGGACAGGCTGCCCGCCGAATGTCGCGGTTTCATCGCCTTCCTTGAACGACATGACGCCGTCGATGCCCGCCTGCGCGAGGCCATCATCGAGCGCGCCTTGGCCCTGCCCGATGCCGAGGTCAGCCTCGATCGGCTGAAGGTCATCGTGCTCGCCGTAATCTGGCGCTACCGCCACGAAGTCGACGCCCTGATCCTCGAAGAACTGCTCGCCGAGGATGCCGATGACGAGGATTCCGGCCCCGGCGAAGGCGTTACGCGCATACTGCTGAACTAGGCGGTCGGCAACCCCAAACTTGCGTTTTTTCGAGCGGCGCGCTTATGATGCGCCGCTCCCGACCTCGTCTGGTCTCTGCAATTCCAAGAAAATCAATGTCAAAGCAACTCATCATCGCCGAAAAGCCCTCAGTGGCGCAGGACATTGCCAAGGCTTTGGGCGGCTTCACGCGCACCGGCGACTACTTCGAAAGCGACGACTACGTATTGTCGTCGGCGGTCGGCCACCTGCTGGAACTGGCGGTGCCGGAGGAATACGACGTCAAGCGCGGCAAGTGGAGCTTCACCCATTTGCCGATGATTCCGCCTCATTTCGCGCTCAATCCCATCGAGAAGACCCAGGACAGGCTCAAGCTGCTGACCCGGCTGATCAAGCGCAAGGACGTCACCGGCCTGGTCAACGCCTGCGACGCGGGCCGCGAAGGCGAGCTGATCTTCCGCTACGTCGCCCAGCACGCCCTGGGCGAAAAGCAGAAGCCGGTGCGCCGCCTCTGGCTGCAGTCGATGACCGCAAGCGCCATCCGCGACGGTTTCGCCCACCTGCGCAGCGACCAGGAAATGCAGCCGCTGGCCGACGCCGCCCGTTGCCGCTCGGAAGCCGACTGGCTGATCGGCATCAACGGCACCCGTGCCATGACCGCCTTCAATTCCAAGGAAGGCGGCTTCTACAAGACCCCCGTCGGCCGCGTGCAGACCCCGACGCTGGCCATCATGGTCGAGCGCGAGGCCCGCATCCGCGCCTTTGTCCCGCGCGACTACTGGGAAGTCGAGGGCGAATTCCAGTGCGTCGCCGGCAGCTACCGCGGGCGCTGGTTCGATGAGAAATTCAAAAAGGCCGAGGACGAGCACGCCCGGGCCGAGCGTTTGTGGGACAAGGCAAAAGCCGACGCAATCCGCAAGGCCTGCCTCGGCCAGCACGGCACGGTGGAAGAAGAGAGCAAGCCCAAGACCGAGGCCTGCCCGATGCTCTACGACCTCACCTCGCTGCAGCGCGAGGCCAACGGCCGCTTCGGCTTTTCCGCCAAGAACACCTTGGGGCTGGCCCAGGCGCTGTACGAAAAGCACAAGGTCCTGACCTATCCGCGTACCGACAGCCGCCACCTGCCCGAGGATTACATCGGCACGGTCAAGGAAACCCTGACGGCGATGGCGGGGACGCCCTACGCTACGTTCGCCGGTGCGGTACTCAAAAACGGCTGGGTGCACCCCAACAAGCGCATCTTCAACAACGCCAAGGTGAGCGATCACTTTGCGATCATCCCCACGGGAGCGACGCCAAAGAGCCTGTCGGAACCCGAGCAGAAGATCTACGACCTGGTCACCAAACGCTTCCTCGCCATCTTCTATCCGGCCGCCGAGTACAACATCACCACGCGCATCACGCGGGTCGAGAAGGAAGCCTTCAAGACCGAGGGCAAGGTGCTGGTGACGCCGGGCTGGCTCGCCGTTTACGGCAAAGAGGCGCAAGGCGACGAGGAAAGTCCGAATCTGCCACCGCTGGAGAAAAACGAGCGCATCTGGGCCAAGGATGTCGAGGTCAAGGGCAAGGCCACCCAGCCGCCGCCGCGTTTCACGGAAGCCACGCTGCTCACCGCCATGGAGGGCGCCGGCAAGCTGATCGACGACGAGGAACTGCGCGAAGCCATGTCCGAGCGCGGCCTGGGCACCCCGGCGACGCGCGCGGCGACCATCGAAGGCCTGCTCGCCGAGGAATACCTGCACCGCAACGGCCGCGAACTGCAGCCGACGGCCAAGGCCTTCTCGCTGCTGTTTGCGCTGACGCAACTGCAGGTCGACGAAATCCGCTCGCCGGAACTCACCGGCGAATGGGAATACAAACTCAAGGAAATGGAACACGGGCGGCTCTCGCGCGACGAGTTCATGCAGCACATCGTCGACCGCACGCGCGAGATGGTGGAACGGATCAAGACCGGCGAGTTCGCCGATCCCGATTTCGGCACCCTGAAGACGCCCTGCCCACGCTGCGGCGCCAAGATCCACGAGGGCTACAAGCACTTCACCTGCGAAAAGTGCGACTACAAGCTGTGGAAAGTGGTCGCCAGCCGGCAGTGGGAAAGCGCCGAAATGGACGAACTGCTGTCCAAACGCACGATCGGCCCGCTGCAAGGTTTCCGCAGCAAGATGGGGCGCGCCTTCGCCGCCATCATCAAACTCAAGGACGACCACACGCCGGAGTTCGATTTCGGCAACTCGGACGCCGACGCCGATGGCGAGGAAGTCGACTTCAGCGGCCAGGAAAGCCTCGGCGCCTGCCCCAAGTGCGGCAACCGCGTCTTCGAGCACGGCATGTCCTATGTCTGCGAAAAGAGCGTGGGTGCCGGCCGCACCTGCGATTTCCGCTCGGGCAAGATCATCCTGCAGCAGGAAGTCGGCCGTGCCGACATGCAGAAGCTGCTCGCCACCGGCCGCACCGACCTGCTCAAGGGCTTCATCTCGAACAAGACGCGGCGCAAGTTCTCGGCCTTTCTGGTGCGCGATGCCAAGACCGGCAAGGTCGGCTTCGAGTTCGAACCACGGGCCCCCAAGGCCGCAGCGAAAGTCGCCGCCAAGACCGAGCCGGCGGCGAACGAACCGGTGCTGAAAAAGGCCGCCGCGAAGAAGCCGGTGGCCAAGAAGACCGCAAGCAAGACAGTTCCCGCAGCGACGCAGAGCGCTGGCGCTGGCGACACGTCGAAAAAAGCGGCGCCGAAGAAAACGGCGGCGAAAAAACCGGCAGCAAAGAAGCCCGCCGCCAGGAAAACCTGATGCCGGAGCCGGCGACGCCCACCCGCGCCGTCCTCGACTTCTGGTTCCAGCCAGCCGGGGGCTATCGGCCGGAATGGTTCCGCAAGGATGACACCTTTGACGCGGCGATCCGCGAAGGCTTCGCCGGCGACGTCGAAGCGGCCCTGACCGGCACCTTGCCTGCCGCGGCATCCGCTGAAGATCAACTGGCGCGCATCATCCTGCTCGACCAATTCACGCGCAACATTTTTCGCGGCACGCCGCGGGCCTTTGCCGGCGATACGCAGGCGCTGAAGCTGGCGACGGAACTGGTGGCCAGCGGCCGCGACAAAAACCTCGATCCCTGGCAACGCTGGTTCGCCTACCTGCCCTTCGAGCACAGCGAATCGCTCATCGAGCAGGAACGCTCGGTGGCGCTGTACACGGCGCTGGCGCGGGAAATGCAGGCGCCGGCTTTCGATTCCGCGCTCGACTACGCCGAGAAGCATCGCGTCATCATCGCCCGCTTCGGCCGCTTCCCCCATCGCAATGCCATTCTCGGCCGCGAATCCTCGGCCGAGGAAACCGAATTCCTGAAACAGCCCGGCTCGTCCTTCTGAGCCGGGCGCCGACCTCAGCGGTGACGCTGGCCGCTGTGATGGCTGGCGGGCTTGCTGCCACCGCCGCCGGCGCGGGCCGGGCGCGGTGCGCCGGGACGAGCCCCGCCGCCGCTGCGACTGCGTGCTGGCGCCGGCTTGTGGGCCGGCGGACGGCCGGCCGAGGGGCGCGGCACGGCGTGCGTGTGCTGCGGCTCGAAGCCGGGCAGGACCGAACTCTCGATCTCGCGCTTCAACAACCGCTCGATGTCGCGCAACTGGATGCGCTCGTCGCTGCTGACCAGGGAGAGCGCCTCGCCGCTGGCGCCGGCACGTCCCGTGCGGCCGATGCGGTGCACGTAGTCCTCAGGCACGTTGGGCAGTTCGAAATTCACCACGCGCGGCAGCGAATCGATGTCCAGGCCGCGCGCGGCGATATCGGTGGCGACCAAGGCCGCCAGCTTGCCGGCCTTGAAATCGGCCAGCGCCCGGGTGCGGGCGTTCTGCGACTTGTTGCCGTGCAGCGCGGCGGTGCGTATGCCGGCCTGTTCCAGCTTGCGCGCCAGCGCGTCGGAGCCATGCTTGGTGCGGCAGAACACCAGCACCTGATGCCAGCCGTGGGAGGCGAACAGGTGCAGTAGCAGGTCGCGCTTCTGTTCCTTGTCGACCTTGATCACGCTGTGCGTCACCAGTTCGGCCGGTGCGTTGCGCCGCGCGACCTCGACCAGGGCCGGATTCTGCAGCACGGCATGGGCCAGTTCGCGCACCTCGGCGGCAAATGTGGCGGAGAACATCAGGTTCTGGCGGACCTTGGGCAGCTTTTCGATGATGCGGCGGATGTCGCGGATGAAGCCCATGTCGAACATGCGATCGGCTTCGTCGAGCACCAGGGTTTGTACCTTCGACAGGTCGACGGTGCGCTGGCCGAGGTGGTCGAGCAGGCGCCCGGGCGTGGCGACCAGGATGTCGATGCCGCGCCGCAGGCTCTGGATCTGCGGGTTGATGCCGACGCCGCCGAAGACGGCCAGCGCGCGCAGCCCGGTGTGGGCGCCGTAAGTGCGCACGCTGGCCAGCACCTGGGCGGCGAGCTCGCGCGTCGGCACCAGCACCAGCACGCGCGGCGCGGTATGGGTGACCTTCTGCAAGGGGCTCGCGGGTTTGCCATCCTGGGCCTGCGACAGGCGCTGCAACAGCGGCAGGACAAAGGCGGCGGTCTTGCCGGTGCCGGTCTGGGCCAGGGCTTCGAGGTCGCGGCCGGCGAGGATGTGGGGAATGGCCTGCGCCTGGACAGGCGTGGGCGTGGTGTAGCCCTGCTCGCCAATGGCGCGCAGGAGCTCGGCCGACAGGCCGAGTTCGGTGAACTGCATGTGTATTACCTCTGAAGCCGACCCCCGCAATGCTGCAGGCCAATCTGGGCGGAAACTTCTATGGGGGTGAAACCTTCGAGGGGACCTGGAATGTGTCGCCGTTCAGGCACGGCCGGCAGACTGGGGCGCGGTCGCTGTGGGATGAAGCGGGGCGGACTGTAACACAGGCCGGCACCTGGCTCCCGAATAAATTCGCCGTATCTCCAGCGCCGACTCTTGAAGCCCGTCAGAACTCCAGCATCACGAAATCCTGCTTCGCCACGCCGCACTCGGGGCAGACGAAATCGGCCGGCACGTCTTCCCAGCGCGTGCCCGGCGCGATGCCGTGCTCGGGATCCCCCTGCGCCTCGTCATAAACCCAGCCGCAGACCACGCATTGCCATTGCTTCATGCTGCCTCCGCAGGGCCGCCCCAAGGAGGCGGCAAGAGTACGAATCCGGAGCGGGCAGCGCCCGCGAACCGTGATCACCCCCTTCCTTGGGAAGGGGGCCGGGGAGAAGGTAAGACCTTGCCTCCTCGGTGAAGGCCAGCATGCTAACCGAAGCGGGGGAAAAATCAGCCCCGGCCGAGGAAGGTCGGGCGCAGGCCCTGCCAGGACAGCGCCGGCCATTCCAGCGCGTCGAGCATGTTCTTGACCCGCAGGCCGAGCTCGGTATCGCCCTCGATGGCCAGGCTGCGATTGAAGAACAGCGTGTCCGGGTCCTCCTGGCGGCTGACCATCTGCAGATAGGCCGACAACGCGGCCGAGAACTGCAGGTCGGGCTTGCCGGCGGTGTTCCACAGCGGGCGGAAGGCGCCCTGGCGGTAGGTAAAGTCGGCCACCATGCCGGTATCCAGCACCGTGACGCGAAAATGCTTGCCTTCGATCTCGGCCAGGGTTTCTTCGCCCAGCACACCCATGCGTTTTGCTGCATTCAGTGCCAACGCCAGGTTTACCGAATGCGGGAACTGCGGCAGGCGGCTGCCGATTCGGGCGATCAGCGCCGGCAGCGTGAAGCTGGGGATTTTCGGGATGCGCGAGGTGTCGATCATGTCTGCTCCAATGCGGCGGCGACCTGCACCGTGCCGGCCTTGCCGAACCAGAAGCCGTTGACCGTGCCTTCCGGCGCCCAGGCCGGGTCGTCGCGCACAGCTTCGCCCTGACGGGCGCGGTCGAAGGCTTCGACGATGGCGAAAGTATGCGCCGATTGCGGGCTGATGCGCAGGGCGTCGATGCCCATGGCGATCAACTCGGGCACCTGCGCCAGCAGGCTTTCGGTCTGCGCCGACATCGTCTGGATACCGTTGAGCGTCAGGAAATGCTTGCCCTCGCGGGTATCCACCAGCAGGCCATCGGGATGATCGAGGCACTTGAACTGGCAATCGTCCTTGTTCAGGCCATAGTGGCGCGCCGTGAAGCAGCGCGCGGAAAACGCCAGGGGCAGCTTGCCGAAGACGAAGACCTCGGTTTCCATGCCGGCCGGGCGGCTGGCGTGCAGGCTTGCGACCACCTTGCCCGAGACTTCCAGCGGCGGCAACCAGCGCTTCACGCCCTGAGCGGCGAAAAAGGCCAGGGTCTGCTCGTTGTAGATGTTGAGGTGCGGCCCGGCGACGATGCCCAGGCCCTCGTCCTGCGCCATTTTCACCGCGCCGAGGTCGTTGGCCTCGACCAGCCCGCCGGCGTCCGTCATCAGGCGCCGCATGGCCTTGAGGTCGCTTTCCGATTCGAGCAGGGCCTGAGCCGTGAGCACGACTTCCTTGCCCGCCGCGCGCAGGTCCCGCGCCAGGCCGATCCAGTCGGCGATACGCAACTGCTGTCGCCGCGAACAGACGGCTTCGCCCAGGTAGATGCGATCGATGGCCGGATGCTGCGCCGCCTGGGCGTAGAACTCCATGACCTCGGCCTTGGGCCAGAAGAAGAGCAGCGGGCCCAGCGTGATTTGCATCCTATTTGCGCCAAGCATCAGAATTGTCTTGAAACTCGTCATTCCGGGCCTGACCCGGAATCCAGTCATCCAAGCCTGGATTCCCGCGTTCGCGGGAATGACGTACTGACGCGCTCAGCGCCATGGCCGGTTGTAGGCACCGAGCGTGATCTGCGAGCCTTCCGCGACCTTGCCCAGCTCGGCCATCCAGGCCGGCTTGACCGCAAACTTCTCCGGTGCGGCGACGGCGGCATCGATGGCCTGGCGCAGGTTGCGCGTCACCTGGGCGACATAGGTCGGGCTGCGCTGGCGGCCTTCGACCTTGATCGCCGAAACGCCGATCCTGATGATCTCGGGCAGCATTTCCAGCACATTGAGGCTGGCGGGTTCTTCCATGGCGTAATAGGTCGCGCCGGCGACCTCGAAGCGGCCCTTGCAGATGGTCGGGTAGCCGGCATTCTCGTCATTGCCATAGCGGTCGATGAGGATTCCGTTCAAGCGCACATCCATCTCGGTCGGCTTCTTTTCCCATTGCACGTACTTCGCCGGCGAGCAGGCGCCGACGGTATTGGGCGATTCGCCCGTGGCGTAGGAAGACAGCCAGCAACGGCCCTCGTTCATCACGCACAGGCTGCCGAAACCGAAGACCTCGATCTCGACCTCGGTGTGGCGGATCACGTTCTCCACCTGGGCCAGGGTCAGCACGCGCGGCAGCACGGCGCGCTGGATGCCGAATTTGTCGCGGCAGAAATTGATCGCCTCGTAGCTGGTGGCCGAGGCCTGCACCGAAAGGTGGCGGCGCAGTTGCGGATGGGTTTTCGTCGCGTAGTCGAGCACCGCCGGGTCGGCGATGATCACGGCATCGACGCCCAGCTCGGCGGCGCGGTCCACGGAACGCGTCCAGTCGGCGAAGCGCCCGGCCTGGGCATAGGTGTTGATCGCCACCAGCACCTTGCGCCCGCGCTGGTGGGCGTAGCGGATGCCCTCGGCGACCGCCTTGTCGTCGAAGTTGAGCCCGGCGAAGTTGCGCGCGTTGGTGTCGTTGCGGAAGCCGAGATAGACGTCGTCGGCGCCGTTATCCACCGCCGCCTTGAGCGCCGGAAGGCTGCCTGCCGGACATACAAGTTGAGGTTTGGCCATTCCCGCCACCGCCAAAATAAGGGCGCGAGTGTAGCCGAAGCCTTTGAAAATTCAGTTGATCACGGTCAAAGGAGGAGGGTTCGGACGCGAACAACTACTTGGCGTACTTGTGCCGCTCGGCGGCGTAATGGGCGTGCAGGCGGCCCATCAGCGCATCCAGCGAGGGGTATTCGGCACTGTGGCAATCCGTCCGGGTTCTCGCCCGGTAATCCCGTATATCGTCGTTGCCCGGCGGTTTGTATTCTCCGGACGTGCTGGTCAGGAAGTAGCCCTTGTCCGCCCGATTGGCCGGCACGATCTGGATCGAAAGCGAGTACCTGTCGGTGCCGCGATTGTTGAACATCTGCAGCGTCGCGGTATCGCCGTTGCCGCAGGGCAGCTTCGCCAGCGCATTGGCGAGGCGGAGCTCATTTTCCAGCCGGTTGGCTTCGGCCGTCTGCGCCCGCGACTCGCTCAGGCTCATTTCGAAACCCACCTGCTGCCCAACCAGGATCAGACCGGCCAGCCCCCACGCCGCGAAGGCTATCTGCCTGCGCCCCTTGAGTCCGGCGACCAGTCCGGTCGCCGTAGCGGCAAATGCCAGCCACAGCAGGGCCTGCCACAGGGGGGTCAAGCGGCTGGCGAGGCCCAGCGCCAGATAGCTCAGGAAGATGAAGAAACCGAGGACACCGGTGATCAGGAAGCTGGTTCCGGGTTTCATGGGCGCCACCGGCGGATGATCTGACGAGCATTCTGGCAGCAATTCATATCCCGGCCCGTTCTCCGCCGGGCAGGGCCGAAAATCGCCGTCCGGTCAGCGCCGACTCTTGACTCAGCGCAGGTCGGAAGCCAGCGACGCACTTACCGCTTCCGGCAGGGCGCCGGTATTGGCCAAATAGGCCGGATCGCCCCGAAGGAAAATACCATTGGAGATGCCAAGGGGTCAGATGCATTGGGGTAGGAGACATTTCGTTCTTCGTATTGCATTGTTGCTCCCTCATACCCAAAGACGCAGGCCCTTATCGTCCGTGCCGCGTCAATTCCCAGAATCGACGGGGAGTGATCACCGGCATGCCGGCGACCGAGTCAAGATCGAGCAAGGCCTTGTCACCGGTGACGAAGCATTCCGCGCCGCCGTCCAGCGCTGCGGCAATCAGGGGCGCATCGTCGGGATCGGGAATGCCTGCGGGAAATTCGGCGGGTGTCGGGAGGATCGTCGCGTTTGCCTCGATCAGGGTAAGAAAGGCAGCCGTCGTATCCACAGGAATCCGCAGCTTGGCAGTGAGGATGCGCTGCAGCTCGGCCAAAAGCCCACGGCTGGCCAGCAGCTCATGCCCGGTCAGGACCGATTCGAAGAGTTCCGCACAAAGCCCCCGGGTCGCCAATGCGCTTGCCAGCACATTGGTGTCGAGGAAAACCTTCACGAAACATCCCGGAAGACATCCTCGTCAGTGAGATAGCCCGCCGCCTCGGCGTGGGGAAGAGCCTTCTCGCGCAGGGACTGGAAGCTGCGCGAGGCAAGCTGCCGGCGCAGCATTTCGCGGGCGAGGTCACTCTTGCTGCGATGCGTGGCCTTGGCCAGACTTGCCAGTGCAGCGTCCATCGGCGGATCGATGCGCATGGTCAGGGTTGCCATTCGGGGTCTCCCGGAAAACGTGTATTACATCGTAACACACCAAGGAAACCACGCCGCCGTCCGGTCAGCGCCGACTCTTGACTCAGCGCAGGTCGGAAGCCAGCGACGCCCTTACCGCTTCCGGCAGGGCGCCGGTGTTGGCGGTATAGGCCGGGTGGTCGACACCCACCGAGAGGGCGGCGCCCGACTTGCCTGCCGCCACCATGCCGGCGGTAAGCTCGAAGCGCAGGAAATGCACCGACGAGGTCTTTTCCTCGTTCTCGCGCTCGAGGTCCTCGTCGGCAATGGCGAACACCGGGTCGAAACCGGCCACATGCACGAAGATGCGGTCCTCGACCCCCTTTAACTTCGCCAGCATGACCCGGCGCTGCTCCTCGTCCGGGTACTCGATCTGCATCGTGACCTTGAAGTTGTGTCCATCGGGCACCAGCGGCGCGTAGGTTTCGAGTTCGTGGCGGATGCCGTCTTCCTCAAAGATTTTCTCGACGCGCAGCATTTCCTGGATCTGGTAACGGATCAGCAGTTCGTTCTCGAATATCAGCAGGATGTTCTCGCCGAGCTTGACGCGGCGCAGCTTTTTCTGCGCCATGACCTGCTCGCGCATGGAGGCGCGCGCCTTGGCATAAGCTTCGAGGGTCATCAGGGAGTCGCGGGTGATGGTCATTGCGCGTTCCAGTTCATTCGAGTCCCTCATTTGAGTCCATACGCGATGCGCAGCAGGGTCAGCGGGTGTTGCTTTTCCTTCCTGCCCGTCGCGCCGGCTTCGTCCATGCCCTGCAGGATGTGACGGCCGGCGATGGCGCAGTCGGAACTGACGTAGTCCGGCTCGTTCTGCGCCATGGCCTTGAACACCGGCTTGCCGATTTTCATCGACAGCTCGTAATACTCTTCCTTGACACCCCAGGTGCCGTCGTGACCGGCGCAGCGCTCGACGGTGTTCACCTCGGCGCCGGTCATCTTGAGCATTTCCTCGGTCTTCCTGCCCACGTTCTGCACCCGCGAGTGGCAGGGGATGTGGTAGGAGACCTTGCCCAGCGGCACCTTGAAATCGGTCTTCAGCAGGCCGTCCTTGTTGCGCAGCACGAAGTATTCGAAGGGGTCGTACATCGCCGCCGCCACCGCCTTGCAGCGCGCGTCATCGGCGAACAGCAGCGGCAGCTCGGCCTTGAACATCAGGGTGCAGGACGGCACCGGGGTGACGATGGCGTAACCCTGCTGAGCCAGATCGTGCAGCAGCGGGATGTTGCGTTCCTTGTATTTCTCCACGGTCTCCAGGTCGCCCAGTTCCAGCTTGGGCATGCCGCAGCAGGTCTCTCCCTTGACCACGACGTAGGGCACCTCGTTGTGCTCGAGCAACTTGAGCAGGTCGTGGCCCAGGCCCGGCTCGTTGTAATTGACGTAGCAGGTGGAGAACACGGCGACCTTGCCGGGCGTGTTGGCGCCATCCCTGACCGGGTGGTTATGGCTGGCCGTGGCGTCGGCGCGGAAGTTGGCCGAGTCGAACTCCGGCAGTTCGCGGCGCGCATCGACGCCGAGCACGCCCTGTAGCACGGCGCGGGCGGGGCCGAACTTGTTGGCGGCATTCACCACCTGCGCCACCACCGGGATCGAGGACAGGGTGCCGACCAGCTCGGTCGAAGTCAGCAGCTTGTCGCGGAACTTCATCTTGCCCGTCTTGTACTGGATCGCCTTGGCACGCAACATGGTATGCGGGAAATCCAGGTTCCACTGGTGCGGCGGCACATAGGGGCACTTGGTCATGTAGCAGACGTCGCACAGGTAACACTGGTCGACCACCTGCCAGAATTTTTCCTTGGGCACGCCGGCGGTTTCCTCGTCGCCGGCTTCGTCGATGAAGTCGAACAGTTTGGGAAACGCATTGCACAGCGAGATGCAGCGGCGACAGCCATGGCAAATGTCGAAGATGCGCTCCATCTCCTTTTCGCAGGCGGCCTGGTCATAGAACCCGGGGTTCTTCCAGTCGATGACGTGTCGGGTCGGTGCTTCGAGATTGCCTTCGCGCATGGCGTCCTTCCTTGAGCGTTACTTTTCGGGGGATAGGGCGTCGGGGTCGGGAGTCGGCGCTGGCGGTACGGCGGCGGGGTTGCCGCCGCCGTCCGCGGGCCTTTTTTAGCTATTCAGGCTGTCCAGCGTCTTCTGGTACTTGTTGGCGTGCGAGCGCTCGGCCTTGGCCAGGGTCTCGAACCAGTCGGCGATTTCGTCGAAGCCTTCTTCGCGCGCGGTCTTGGCCATGCCCGGGTACATGTCGGTGTACTCGTGGGTCTCGCCGGCGATGGCCGACTTCAGGTTGTCCGCGGTCGCGCCGAACGGCAGGCCGGTGGCCGGATCGCCGCAGGTTTCGAGGTACTCGAGGTGGCCGTGGGCATGGCCGGTCTCACCCTCGGCGGTGTTGCGGAAAACGCCCGCGACGTCGGCATAGCCCTCGACGTCGGCCTTGTTCGCGAAATACAGGTAGCGCCGATTCGCCTGCGATTCGCCGGCAAACGCGGCTTTCAGATTGCCTTCGGTCTTGGATCCCTTGAGTCCTGCCATGGTGTTTCTCCTCAACGTTGAATGGAAAGGGTTGCGCCGTCGCGCAAGCCCGAGTCAAAGGGCGTGACGCCCCTTGCCCTGATTGCAATTTAGCCCAGGCGTGCTACAAGTTCTAATTGATTTTTTTCACTGCCCCGATAGCGCTCGGCTATTGCTCAATGGATTGCCCGGGTTCCGGGCAGGTGACAGTCGAGCACCGACTGGCGCATCACATCGATGGCCTTGTGGCGCGGGAAGCTCGAGCGCCAGACCAGTCCGACGCGACGCGTCGGACTGGGCTTTACGAAAGGCTTGACGCGCAGCAGCGGATCGTCGGCCGGAATGCCATCGACACTGCTCGAGGGCATCACGGTCACGCCGACGCCGGAGGACACCATGTGGCGGATGGTTTCCAGCGAGCTGCCCTCCAGCACTTGCGGCGATTCGCCCTGGCTGGCACGGTGGCAAAGATCGAGCACCTGGTCACGAAAGCAATTGCCCGCGCCCAGCATCAGCAAGGGTTCGTCGAGCAGTTGCTCCGGGCGCAGGGTCTTGGCCGTCGCCCAGGGGTGGCCGGCCGGCACCAGGGTGCGAAAGTCCTCTTCGTAGACCGGCTGGACGACCAGTCCGGGCTCGCCGACCGGCAGGGCCAACACCAGCACATCGAGTTCGGAGGCCTTGAGGCGCTCCAGCAGGGTCTCGGTGTAGCCTTCGGCGATGTACAGCGGCATTTGCGGCGCACGCGCCCTGACTCGCGGCACCAGCGCGGGCAGCAGCCAGGGGCCGATGGTGTAGATCACGCCCAGGCGCAGCGGACCGTTCAAGGGATCCTTGCCGGCGGCGGCGACCTCGGCCACGCGCGCGGCTTCGGCCAGGGCCTTTTCGGCCTGGGCCACCACGTCGGCACCGATAGGCGTGGGGCGAACCTCGCCCGTGCCGCGCTCGAACAGGGCCACGCCAAGTTCCTCTTCCAGTTTTTTCACCGCCACCGAGAGCGTCGGCTGCGAAACATTGCATTTATCGGCGGCGCGGCCGAAGTGGCGTTCACGGGCCAGGGCAACGATGTAGCGCAGTTCGGTCAGGGTCATGGCGGACGGGTATCGGGATCGTGATGCTGGCGCCGGTTTGCGGCACGGTCGGATCGGCCGCTCGCTCCTGCGCAATGTGGCGCGAGACTATCACGGTCGCGCGCTCGTCGCCGATCCCGACGGTGAAGCCCTGCCCGCGCGCCACCCGGATCGCCGCCGTGTTGCCGGCCTGGATCAGCCCGTGCAGTCGGCTCTGGCCGCTGCGCACGGCGATTTCCAGCAGGGCGGCAAGCAAGGCCTGGCCAATCCCCCGGCCGCGCCAGGCCGGCAGCACCATCAGGGCGAATTCGGCAACCGTCGCCACGGAGACGTATTCGGCGTGCGCGATCGCCGTGCCGTCGGCGCCGACTCCCAGCAGCACCACGCGGTCGCGTCCGTCGGCCTCCGCAAGGCGCTGCAAGAGCGCCTGATTGGGCGCATCGCCGTGGGCAAAATGGCGTTCATACAGGCCGGACTTGTCCATCTGCCGGATCAGGCCGGCCAGCGCGGGGTGGTCCGCCTGCGTTGCTGGCCGTATCCGGAAGCCTTCACCTAGCATCGCCCAGGGGTGGCGCGCGCTCACGGCCTCTCTCCGGCGAGGAAGTCCACCGTGGCGGCGATGACGGTCGGGTCCGCAAGCAATCGGCGATGGCCCAGGCCGGTGGTTTGGAGCAGGCGTGCCCTGGGCCAGGCGCGGGCATGGCGCAGCCCGTCGGCGATGGGTACTTCGCTGTCCTTGCCGTCGTGGATCACCAACAGCTCCTGGCTACCGCCGCTGCGCTCGGCCTCGAATTCGCTCCAGGCCAGGCCGAAGTGGTATTCGATGCGGCGCTGCACGGCGGCGGCGAGGGCTTGCGTCCAACCGAGGGAGTCGGCGATGCGGCGGGTCGAATCGCTCAGGCTGGCCGGCGGGGCGATCAGTACGCCGCGTTCGACTCCGGCGGCGCGACGCGACATGATCATCGCCGCCGCCGCACCGCCCATCGAGTGCCCGATCAGCGCATGTACCGGCCCCAGATGGTCCAGCATGGCCTCCAGCGCGCGCAGAAAATGCGGCAGCGAGGACTCGGCGCCACCGGTCATGCCGTGCCCCGGCGCGTCATAGGCCACGACCGAGAGACCGCGTGCCAGCAGGGGTGCGATGAAAGCCCTGAGTTGGGTGCCGCGCCCGCCCCACCCGTGCACCAGCACCACCACCGGGTCGCGTGCCCGCCCCCAGCGCCAGCCGATCAGGCGGCCGGTGATCATGGGCACCGGCAACAGGCTGGCATCTTCCATGAGGCGTAGCTCGACATCCGGAAACCGGTGTCTGGGTGGCGTCAGCAACTGGCGCACGCCGGACTCGATGGCCTTTCCCGGCGCAAGCCGCCATAGCAAGCGATACCACGCGCGCCGCCCGGCCAGGCCGAGCCTGAACTTAAAGGAGCGAACGATCGTGCTATTAGTGGGCCAAAAAAAAGCGGGGGTCAGATTCAGTTCCATGATCACTCCTTGTCGCGCTCCACGGCATAGTCGCGGACCAGTCGATCGAAGGCGAAGAGCGCCCGGCGGTCCGCATCCGGGTCGTTCAACAGGCGCCGACTTTGCTGCGCCACCTGGTAAATTCCTTCCAATTCAAAGGCAAACTGCTCAGGATCGGTATCCGGCCGCAGATCGCCGGCTTCAACGGCTTTGGCCACGGTATCGACCAGGGTACGACGCAAGGCGATCAGGCCGCGACGCACCTCGTCGCGCAGGGGGCCGGGCTGGTCGTCGAACTCGGCCGCAGCGGCATTGATCACGCAACCCCCGGGCAGATTGGCTTCACGGGTCCAGTCCAGCCAGTTGAGGACTATCGCTCGCAGCCGGGCCACGCCCCGCGGCTGGCGAAACGCCGGCCGCAGCACGACTTCGGCAAAACGCTGCTGCGCCTCGCGCAGGACGGCAAGCTGCAGCTCTTCCTTGGAACCGAAGTGGGCAAACAATCCGCTCTTGGACATCTTCGTCCGTTCCGCCAGGATGCCTATGCTCAGGCCGCCGACGCCGACGCAGCTCGCCAGGGAGAAAGCCTCGTCAAGTATGGCCTGCCGTGTTTGTTCGCCTTTTCCCATGGCGCATTTATAGAACGATCGTTCGTTAATGTCAAGCCCTTCCCCATTTTCTTGTCAGGCACGCGCAACCCGAACCCAGACTCCTGTGTGTGCCGCAGCGATGCATGAGGAAAGTCCCGCCGGGGTCGCCACCGCGCCTTGCCACGGCGCGATAATCGGCGCCATGTCCGCAAGCTGCCCATCCCTGATTGCTGCTTTGCTGGCCGGGCAGGGCTTTCCCCAGCCGCCGGCAAAGGTCGATCTGGTCGAGACGCACGCCTCGTGGCTGGTGCTGGCCGACAATCTCGCCTACAAGATCAAGAAGCCGATCACCCTGCCGTTTCTCGACTACGGCAGCCTGGAACGACGGGAAGCCTGTTGCCGCGCCGAATTGCAGCTCAACCGGCGCCTCGCGCCGGGGCTCTACCTCGACGTCGTGCCAATAGGCGGCAGCCCGGAGCGCCCACGGATCGGCGCCGAGCCGGCCATCGAGTGGGCGGTACGGATGCATCGCTTCGACGAGGCGGGGCGGCTGGACCATGTGGCGGCACGCGGCGCATTGCGGCCGGAACAGGTGGTACAACTTGCGGCGAGCCTGTCCGCATTCCATTCCGGCGCGCCCGCCGCGCCGCCCTGCAGCCGCTTCGGCGAGCCGGCACGGATAGCCGATGCCGCGCGCGAAAACTTCGTCGAACTGCGTCAGTTGCTGCCCCGGGCCGAGCAGGCCCGCATCGAATTGCTGGCCGCCTGGACCGAAACCGAATTCACCCGGCGCGCCGATGACTTTGCCGCGCGCAAGCGCGAAGGCTGCATCCGCGAAGGCCACGGCGACCTGCACCTGGGCAATCTGGTGCTGATCGACGGCCATGTCACCGCCTTCGACTGCATCGAGTTCAATGACGATTTCCGCTGGAACGACCCGATCAGCGAAATCGCCTTCGTCTGGATCGACCTGCTCGACCATGGCCGGCCCGGGCTTGCGGCGGCGTTTCTCAATGCCTGGCTGGAAGCGGGCGGGGACTTCGCAGCGATCAAGCTGTTGCGCTTCTACGCCGTGTATCGCGCCGTGGTGCGAGCCAAGATCGCCGCGCTGCGCGCGCGACAGGAGGACGAAACGACGGCAGCCGGCGAAATCGCCGTAGCCTGCGGCTACCTCGATCTGGCGCGGAAAATCGCCGTGCCGCCGGCGCCGACTCTTGCCATCACCTGTGGCCTGTCCGGCTCGGGCAAGACCACGGCCAGTACCGCTCGGCTGCTCGACCCCGAGCGGCCCGAAGCCGGCCGCCTGCTGCGCATTCGCTCGGATGTCGAGAGGAAACGCCTGTTCGGCCTGGCGGCGCGCGAAAGCAGCAGATCTCCGCCCGACGGCGGAATCTATACGCCCGAGGCGACGGCGCGCACCTATGCCCGGCTGCTGGCACTGAGCCGGGAAATGCTGCTTGCCGGCTGGCCGGTGATCGTCGACGCCGCCTTCCTCAAGCGTGCCGAGCGCGACGGCTTTGCCGCATTGGCGGCGGAATTCGGCGTCGGCTTCAGCATCCTCGCCACCGAGGCGCCACCGGAAGAGCTGCGCCGGCGCCTGCTGGCGCGCGGCGGCGATGCCTCGGAAGCGACCGTCGATGTACTCGAAAGGCAGTTCGAGTGGTTCGAACCCTTGAGCGCTGCGGAGCAGGCGGTGGCCGTGAGTTCGTGAATGGTGCGGCCTGTCTCGGCGGCGCCTAGGCTACCTTCAAGTAACGCTCCTTTGCCGCACGAGCCTCGATGGCCTCCTCGGGAGTGTAGGCGTGACCGGACCAGAGCATGCGATAGGCGACCTCCTCGTTGCCGTTCTCGCAAAGTTCGAGGACACGCCGGAACAGGGGCTGGAAGGTCGCGGAACGATGGCTCTGCTCATGCTCTTCGAGCGATTTCCAGAAGGTTACGATGAGCGCCTCGCGATCCTTCAGCGACGAGGCGACGGCCTGGCCGACGGTGGATCCTTCGTTGGAAATCTGTCCGGTGTTCAGGACCACGAAGCCCCCGATGAAGCCTGTATCGGAGTGGTATGTCTTGACGTTCTCGCACATTTCGGCGACCCGCATTTCCAGGTCATCGACGGTGAACTCCGGTCGCAGGACGACGCGATTGACCGTCACGGTTCCGTCGCCGTCAAAGCCATTGATGAGTGAGGACATATCGAGCTCCCCAGCCTACTTGGCAGGGCGGGAAGCCACCGCCTCGGGCATCACCGCCTCCCATGACGAGTCGAATGCCGACTCGCTGCTCGGCACCGGCAACGGCCGCTGGTCGGCAGCCGAGCGCGGACGCGCGCAAGCCTGACGGAGCGGGAAGCTCGCCGATCCGCTACGTTCTGCAATGGCACAAAGTTCGTTCAGGGTGTTCATGATGGGTAACTCCTTGGTTGCGACATGTTCAGGATATTAATTCCGACTATTCCAGTCAACTATTGCTTCGATAGCACCGGGCTATCAATGGCCTTTCCCGCTCGAGGTTGGTTTGGATTCCGTCTGGCGCTGACGGCCCCGTTGCCTGAAGGCCGCCGCGCGGGGGCGGTACCCGATGCCGTCGTCCAGCCGCAGGCGCCAGTTGTCGAGCGCATGCCAGATCAGACGCGCCTCGCCGTCAGCCAGGTGGCCGTCGCTGCGGATGACGTCGAATATCAGGCGCACCAGTTTCTGGCGCTCCGCGACGCTGCCGACCTCGGCGAACAGGGTTTCCAGGAGCGCCGGCGACAACAGGTAGTTGCCCCGGCCGTCGGGCAGTCCCGTTGCGTCGGCGCAGAAATCGTAGAGCACCTCGAAGAAGGCTTCGCGCGTGACGCCCAGTTCGGCAAAGGCCCGGTTTTTCGCCAGGCCGTCCAGTTCGGCAGCATCCATCCGGCCGTCGGCCAGCAGTGCCAGGACCACCAGGCGCGCCTTGGCGCGCGGGCTGTCGACCGGATAGGCCCGCAAGGGGCGGCCCGGGTAGTTGATCGGGGAGAAGCTTTCCCTGGCTTGTAGGGTCATCATGGTGTCTCGCTCCTCAGGCGGCCAGGCGCCGCGACAGCGCGGCAGCGGGCGCGGCAAGGATCGGCTGTCGGGCTTTCAGGCGCCGGGCTTTCGAGACGCGGCTCTGGGCGCAGGCGATCGCCAGTATTTCCGGCAGCCGCTCATGCCGCGCCACGCGCGCCACGGTCGCCGGGTCGACAGTGCAAAATGCCTTGCAATCGTTGAGGGTAATCATGTGCCGCCTCCTTGGTGGGTTCGTTCGCCGCAGCAGGTTTGCTGCGTATGAATCGAACTGTAGAGAAAGCTTTGCTTCTAATAAATGGATAATTATTGATAAAATGTTCCCATTTATTGGAACTGTTGATGACCCCGGACGTCCTCAATTTCCGCCACCTGCTCTATTTCTGGGCGGTCGCCAAGGAAGGCAGCATCACCCGTGCGGCGGAGCGCCTGAATCTCTCGGTGCAAACCATCAGCACCCAGCTCGGCGTGCTCGAACAGCAACTGGGTCAGGCGCTGTTCGCGCCGCAGGGCCGCTCGCTGGTGCTGACCGAGGCCGGCCGCGCCGCGCTCGACTATGCGGACCAGATATTTCTGCTCGGCGAGCGGCTGCGCCATGCCGTGGCCGACCACGCGTCGGGACGCCGGCGCTTCGCCGTGGGCCTCAGCGAGGCGGTACCCAAGCTGGTCGCCTATCGCTTGCTGCAGCCGGTGCTGCAGCCGCCGCTGTCGATGCGCCTGGAATGCATCGAAGGCAATGTCGAGCACCTGCTGGCCGAACTGGCGCTGAACCGGCTCGACCTGGTCCTGACCGATCGTTCCGCGCCGACCGACGCCCATCTCAAGCTCCAGTCGCGACTGCTGGGCACGGTCGGCATCGACCTGTACGCCGCCGATGGCCTGCACGCGCGCCATGCCGCCGACTTTCCGCAGGGATTGAACGGGGCGCCGGTGCTGCTGCCGGTACGCAGCAATCCGCTGCGCGGCGCCATCGATGCCTGGTTCGCGCGGCACAACCTGAAGCCCGAGATCGTCGGCGAGTTTTCCGATAGCGCGCTGCTGAAGACCTTCGGCCGCGCCGGGATCGGCCTGTTTCCGGCGCCCTCCGGGATGCATGCCGACATCCTGGAGCAGTTCGGCGCCCGCTCGCTCGGCACGCTGGCCGACGTGCGCGAGAACTGGTATGCCATTGTCACCCAGCGGCGGATCCAGCATCCGGCCGTCGAGGCGATTCAGGCCGGCGGCATAGCGTCGCTGCTGGAATGAGAACGGGCATCACGGCAGCGCAAGATCGAGCAGGCGGCTGAGCTCGACGCCGAGCACGATGAACCAGACGAAGATCGCGATGCCGACGCCGGCGGCGGCGATGTCCTTGATGACCTTGATCTTCTCGTTGTGGCGCGTCTCGACGAAATCGCACAGCGCCTCGATCGCGCTGTTGAAGATTTCGGCGACCAGCACGAAGGCGGTCACCACCAGGATCAGCAGGAAATCGACCCAGGCGCGCGCGCCGAAGGCAACCGCCAGCACCACCACCGAAGCGATCAGCTTGTAGGTCACCGACCAGTCGTAGAGCACGGCGTAGCGCAACCCGGAAAAGACGGTCCGGATCTTGCGCAGTGGATGGTAGCCGGCGTCGCCGGTGCCGAGAAACTTGTGTCTCATCGTGTTGTCTCCCGCCATGCCGGCAGACGACGCAGCAGCAGGACCCAAAGGGTCGCCAACAGGGCGCCGGCGACGACATCGCTCGGAAAGTGAACTTGCAGGTAGAGCCGCGAGGCGAAGACCGCCGTCACGGCGGCGAAAAGGACGACGATCGCGGTTCGGTCCGGCGCCGTTCCCGGCCGTAGCAGCCAGGCCAGGGCGAAAGCAGTGACCTGCGCCGCATGGGCGCTGGGAAAGCTCCAGTCCTCGGGCATCGGAATCAGCGGCGGAAACAGGTCGGGCCGCGGCCGCGCGACGATCAGTTTGATCAGATGCCCGAGCGCGGAGGCGCCGATCAGCGCCAGCGCGACAAAGGCGGCACTCCTGTCGCCGCGCCGCCGCCACCAGACCAACAGCGCCAGCGGCAGCAGCACCGCCAGCGAACCGAGCCAGGTCACGGCGGCGAACACGCCGTCAAGCCAAGGGGTTCGAACGGCGTGCGCCAGCGCGAGTCCGGCGTGATCCCATGAGTGAAAGCCTTCCAAGGCAACTCCTCATTCGCGCCTGGCGGCGGCTGAACGTTCCAGCCTTTCCTTGCGCAGCGACATCCCGATCGAAATGCCGATGAAGGTGGCGACCACGGCCAGCGAGAAGCCGATCGGGATTTTGTAAAAGTCGATCAGCAGCATCTTGACGCCGATGAACACCAGCACCGCGGCCAGGCCGTATTTGAGCAGCGAGAAGCGGTCGGCCATGTCGGCCAGCAGGAAGTACATCGCGCGCAGGCCGAGGATGGCGAAGACGTTCGAGGTCAGGACGATGAAGGGATCCGCGGTGATGGCGAAGATGGCCGGGATCGAATCGACGGCGAAAATCAGGTCCGAAATCTCGACCAGGATCAGGGTCAGGAACAGGGGCGTCGCGTAGCGCACGCCGTCCTTCCAGACGAAGAACTTCTCGCCGTGGAGTTCGTCGCTGATCTTCATGTGGCCCCGCAGCCAGCGGATCAGCGGGTTGTTCGCCATGTCGGGCTTTTCCTCGGCGAACCACCACATCTTGATGCCGGTGACCAGCAGGAAGGCGCCGAAGATGTAGAGCATCCAGTGGAACTGGGTGATCAGCCAGGCGCCGGCGAAGATCATCACCGTGCGCATGACGATGGCGCCGAGCACGCCGAGCACCAGCACGCGCTTCTGCAATTCCAGCGGGATGCCGAAAAACGAGAACAGCATCAGCCAGACGAAGACGTTGTCGATCGCCAGGGATTTCTCGATCAGGTAGCCGGTCACGAATTCCAGCGACTTCTGGTTGGCCACCTCGCGCCCGGCGCTGCCGTCGAGGTGCCACCAGAGGGCCGCGGCGAAGAGGAAGGATACGGAGACCCAGACCACCGACCAGGTGGCGGCCTCCCTGAACGACACCTTGTGCTGCTTGCCGCCACCGACCACGAACAGGTCGATCGCCAGCATCACCAGGACGATGGCGAGGAATCCCACCCACATCCACCATGTACCGATTGTTTCCATTGCATGCTCTCCTTGTCTGACCCGGTTCGCCGTTCCCCCCGCAGCTTCTGAACACTTCCGGCTGCAAACGAAACGGCCCTTTATCCAGCGAGGACGAAGGGCCGTGGTTTCGACAAGGGCACCTCCGCCATCGCGGCAAAGGTCTTGCTCGTGCCTGCCTTGCGACAAGCACCCGGGGCGCCGGGGAACCCTTCAGCGACAAGAGTTTCCGTATTGACGACGCCGCGGCGGAGAGCTACTCCCCCTTGGGATGGACGCAATTTACTTAACTTGATAAAAACAGTCAACTACTTTTTGGGTGATTGAAAGTTCGCACCCATGCTCCTGCTCACCGCCGCCAAGCCCGCCGCATCAGTACCTGCCGCGCTGCGGGTGCGCGGCATGCCACTCGGCCAGTGCCGGTGCTACGTCGCGCAGGGCGCCGATGATGCGCACGCCGTCGACGCCGCGTCCGCGGCCGGCGAGGCCGGCGCCGCCGGCCCAAAGCTCGGTGGCGGCCGGCAGCGCGGCACGCAGTTCGATCAGGGCATCGCGCGCCTTGCGCCAGGGATAGGCGCCGGAAAACGAAAGGGCGACGATGTCGGCGTGGGTCCCCCGCGCCGCGCCGACGATATCGGCAATCGGGGTTTGCGCGCCGAGCGACACGGCAAAGGCACCGTTGGCGGCGAGCAGGGCCTCGACCATCAGCAGGCCGAGCAGGTGCTCCTCGTCCTTGACCGTAGTCAGCAGCACCTGTGGTCGCGTGCCGCGGCCGCCCAGTCCATGGGTCGCCGAGCGCAGCAGGTTCTGCACCAGTTCCGTGTACAGGTGCTCCTCGAAAATGGCGATTTCCCCGGTCATCCAGCCGTCGCCGATGCGCCGGTTGAGCGCCGGCACGGTCTCGATGACGAAGCGATCGAGGCCGTCGCGCGCCAGGCGCTGCGCCAGCTCGGCACGCAAGGAATCGATGTCGCGCGCCTTGAGCTTGGGCACGATCCAGTCCGCCGTGTCGCCAGCACCGACTGTTGCGGGTTCGGTCGCCAGCCTCTCGGTCAATGCCGCCATCGGTTGGCGCAGCAGCGCGCCCGGGCGCTGGCCCTGGTCCATCAGGCGCTTGATCAGGCGCAGGTGCTCTACCTGCTCGGCCGGATAGACGCGTTCGCCGAACACATCACGCAAGGGCTGCGGGAAGCCGTAGCGCCGCTCCCAGACGCGCAGCGTGTCCTTGCCGAGTCCGGTGTCGCGTTCCACGGCGGCAATGCCGATTCCCTGCGCCGGGCTGGCCGAGATTTCAGGCGGGCTGTTGTCCATGAAATTATTTTATGTCCAAGACAAATCAGTTGACAAGAGGAATTCAGGATCGTATCTTGCGCTCAAATCACCTATTTGTCCAGGACAAAATAATGAAGCTAAGAAGCTTGGCCCTGCTGCTCGTGGCCGCTGCCGGACTCGCCGCGGCGCCGCCCGCTGCCGCCGCGAACTGCCCGACCCTGCTCGACCACAGCTTCCAGCGCCTGCAGGACAGCGCCCCACAGTCGCTGTGCCAGTACCAGGGCAAGGTGCTCCTGGTGGTCAACACGGCGAGCTTCTGCGGCTTCACCGGCCAGTATGAAGGCCTCGAAGCTGTCTACGACAAATACAAGGGTCGCGGCCTGGTCGTGGTCGGCTTTCCGTCCAACGATTTCGGTGAACAGGAACCGGGCAGCAACAAGGAGATCGCCGACTTCTGCCGCATGACCTACGGCATCAAGTTTCCGATGATGGCCAAGACCGACATCGCCGCGCCGAAAACCCACCGCTTCTACAAGCAGCTGATCGCCAAGAGCGGGGCGGCGCCGCAGTGGAATTTCCACAAGTACCTGATCGACCGTCGCGGCACCACGGTCGCGAGCTTCGACACCCGCACCGCACCCGACGACCGCCGCCTGATCGCGCAGATCGAGCGCCGCCTGGCGGAATAGACCTGAAACCCCTGTCACGCCTTACCGAGGAGAACGCCGTGAATGCACCCGAACGCTTTTTCATGCCCGACATCCAGTCCAGCCCCGACCACCGCCAACTGGCGATCCAGCAGGTCGGCGTCAAGGGCCTGCGCTATCCGCTGACCCTGCTCGACGCCGCCGGCGAGGCCCATCCCACGGTCACCACGCTGACCATGAGCGTCGGCCTGCCTCCGGAGGTCAAGGGCACCCACATGTCGCGCTTCGTCGAGATCCTCGAGCGCCCGCGCGCCGCCCTGGGCCTGGCCGACCTGCGCCGCCTGTTGCAGGAAACCCTGCTGCACCTGCAGGCCAATTCCGGTCGCATCGAGATGAAGTTCCCCTATTTCATCCGCAAGCAGGCGCCGGTCTCGAAAGTCGCCAGCCTGCTCGACCTCGACGCCGCGATCACGGTCTGGCGCGACGAGGGCGGCCCGATCGAAACCGAACTCGAGGTCACCGTCGCCGCGACCAGCCTGTGCCCCTGCTCCAAGGAAATCTCCGATTACGGCGCGCACAACCAGCGCTCGCACCTGACGCTGCGCGTGCGCCTGCTGGAGGACATGAGCCTGGAGGAGCTGGTGCGCATCGCCGAGGACGAGGCCTCTTGCGAGGTATTCGGCCTGTTGAAGCGCCCCGACGAAAAATGGGTCACCGAGCGCGCCTACGACAACCCGAAGTTCGTCGAGGACCTGGTGCGCGACATCGCCCTGCGCCTGCGCGGCGACCGGCGCATCGCCGAGTGGTCCGTGGCATCGGAAAACTTCGAGTCGATCCACAACCATTCCGCCTACGCGCTGATCGAGGGTCGCAATGTTTGACCTGCTGATCGGCCTCGTCCTCACCGCCCTGCTGCTGCGCGTCGCCGCACGCCTGCCCGAGCGGGCGCGCGTACGCGCCACCCGACCCGAAAATACAAGGAGCAAACCATGAAAATCGCCGTCGTCGGCGCCGGCATTTCCGGCCTCGCCAGCGCCTGGCTGCTCAAGCAGCATCACGAAGTCACCCTGTTCGAGGCCGGAGACTACATCGGCGGCCACACCCATACCGTCGATATCGACCTGGCCGGTACGCGCTTCCCGGTGGACACCGGCTTCCTGGTATTCAACCATCGAACCTACCCGAACCTGACCGCGCTGTTCCGCGAACTGAAGGTCGACACCGTAGCCAGCGACATGTCCTTCGCGGTCAGCATGGTGGAACCCGACCTTGAATGGGCCGGCTCCAGCCTCGCCACGCTGTTCGCGCAAAAGCGCAACCTGTCGCGCCCCGGCTTCTGGCGCATGCTGCAGGACACGCTGCGCTTCAACCGCGAGACAGCAGGAGCGCTGCCTGAAGTAACACTGGGCGACTACCTCGCAGAACACGGCTACAGCGCCGAATTCCGCGACTGGTACCTGCTGCCGATGGCGGCGGCGATCTGGTCCTGCCCGACGCAGGCCATGCTCGGCTACCCGCTCACCACCTTCGTCCGCTTCGCCCGCAACCACGGCCTGCTGCAGGTCTTCGACCGGCCGCAGTGGCAGACGGTCAGGGGCGGCGGCCGCGAGTACGTCGAACGCATCGTGGCGACACTGGACGACGTGCGCCTGGCAAGCCCGGTGAAATCGGTGCTGCGCGATGCCGACGGCGTCTGGCTGGGCCTGCCCGGCGGCGAATGTGAACGCTTCGACGAAGTCGTGTTGGCCTGCCACAGCGACCAGGCGCTGGCCCTGCTCGGGACTGCCGCCACCCCGGCCGAGCGCCACATCCTCGGCGCCATCCGCTATCAGCCCAACCGCGCCGTGCTGCATACCGATGTCGCCCTGCTGCCGCGCGACGAACGCATCTGGTCGGCCTGGAACTACATGGCCGGCGCGCCAGGCGGAAACGCACAACGTGGTGGCCGGCAGCCGGTCAGCGTCTCCTACCTGATCAACCGGCTGCAGCCGCTGCCGACGCAAACTCCTGTGATCGTCTCGCTCAATCCGCATGTCGAACCCGACCCGGAGAAAGTGATCGGCGACTGGGATTACGACCATCCGATCTTCGACCAGGCGGCGATCGGCGCCCAGGCGCAGCTGGATGCGATACAGGGCGTAGAACGCCTGTGGTACTGCGGCGCCTGGGGCGGCTACGGCTTCCATGAAGACGGCCTGAACTCGGCGCTGGCGGTAGCGCAACGACTCGGCTGCCGCGCGCCCTGGCAGGCCGCGCCGGCAGGGCTCGAAAGCGCGGCATGAAACCCGAACTCTGCACCGGCAGCGTGATGCACGCGCGCTTTGCGGCGGGGCAGAGTCCCGCCGCGCACCGCTTCGTCTATCCGCTGTTCTTCCTCGCGCTGCCGCTGTCGCAATTGCAGGACGCCGGCAACCGATTGTTCGGCATCGAGCGCGCGCGGCCGCTCTCGCTGCGTTTCCGCGACCACGGCGCGCGCGACGGCTCGCCGCCGGAGCCGTGGATCCGCCGGCTGCTCGCCGCCGAGGGCATCACCACGGCCGATGGCGAAGTCGTGCTGCAGACTTTTCCGCGCATCTTCGGCTTCGTCTTCAATCCGGTCAGCTTCTGGTTCTGCCATGACCGCGACGGCGCACTGCGCGCGGTGCTGGCGGAAGTCCGCAACACCTTTGGCGACCATCACAACTACCTGGTCGCCCATGCCGACCAGCGCCCGATCACGGCCGCCGACACGCTGACGGCGCGCAAGATCTTCCACGTCTCGCCCTTCTTCCCGGTCGCCGGCGAGTATCGCTTCCGCTTCGACCTGAGTGCCGAACGCCGCCGCGTCGTGCTCGACTACTGGCTCGATGGCGAGCACGTGCTGGCCACCTCGCTGCAAGGCGTGCCGCAGGCGTTGGCCGCCGCCGCCGCGCGGCGCGCGCTGCTGCGCCAGCCGCTGCTGACCTTCGCCGTCGTCTGGCGCATCCACTGGCAGGCCGTGCAACTTTGGCTGAAGCGCGCCGTCTTCCATTCCCGTCCGCAACCTCCCCTGCAGGAGACCACCCGATGAATACCCTGGTTTCGAATTCCCTTCCGCTGTCGCGGCAACACACCGCCGCCGCGCCTTCGTCGCTGGCGCCCGCAACGCGCACCGCGATCAAGCTGCTGCAGAACATCGAAGGCGGCAGCCTGCGCCTGATCCTGCCCGATGGCCAGCACATCATGCTCGGCCACGGCGCCGAACGCGCGGCGCTGGAAGTTAACGATGAACGCGTATTCCGCCGCGCGCTGGCCGAAGGCGACATTGGCTTCGGCGAAAGCTGGATGGACGGCGACTGGCACAGCGAGCAGCCGGCCGAACTGCTGACCCTGCTCGCCGAGAACCGCGGGCAACTCGCACGCGCGGTGCATGGCCACTGGCTGCCACTGCTCGGCCATCGGCTGCGCCACCTGCTGCGCAGCAATACCCGCGCCGGTTCGAAGCGCAACATCCTCGCCCACTATGACCTCGGCAACGACTTCTACAAGCTCTGGCTCGATCCGTCGATGAGCTATTCCTCCGCGCTGTTCGGCAGTGATCCGCAGCAGTCGCTGCAGCAGGCGCAACGCCAGAAGTACCTGCGCCTGCTGGAGTCGCTCGATCCGAAACCGGGCGACAGCATCCTCGAAGTCGGCTGCGGCTGGGGCGGGCTGGCGGAGATCGCCGCCACCGAGTTCGGCTGCAGGGTGCATGGCATCACGCTGTCGCCTTCGCAACTGGAGTGGTCGCGGGCGCGCGCGCAGCAGAAAGGATTCGCCGACCTGGCCGAATTCTCGCTGACCGACTACCGCGACGTGCGCGGCCAGTACGACCACATCGTCTCCATCGAAATGTTCGAGGCAGTCGGCGAGCGCTTCTGGCCGGGCTATTTCGCGCGGCTTCACAGTTGCCTGAAACCCGGCGGGCGCGCCGCGGTGCAGACCATCACCATCGCCAACGAACGCTTCGCCGCCTATCGTCGCGGCACGGATTTCATCCAGCGCCACATCTTCCCCGGCGGCATGCTGCCCTCGCCCACGGTCTTCGAACGCCGTGCCGCCGGCGCCGACTTTCAAGTGCTGGAGCGCCACGCCTTCGGCCCCGACTATGCGCGCACCCTGGCGCAGTGGCATCGCAGTTTCGACGCCGCCTGGCCAGAGATCGAGGCCCAGGGTTTCGACACCCGCTTCCGCCGCCTGTGGCAGTTCTACCTCGCCTACTGCGAGGCCGGCTTCCGCGCCGGCGCCACCGACGTGTATCACTTCCTGCTCGAAAAGCCGCGCGCATGAAATCCGCCCTGCGCCGCCATATCGCCGGCCTCGGCCTGATCCTGCTTGCCGGCAGCGCAGCGGCGGTGTTGCCGCCGGAATGGCGCGTGCAGGGCCAGGGCGAAATGCGCTGGTTCGGCTTCCGCCTATACCAGGCCAGCCTCTGGGCACCGGACGGGCGCTGGCAGGCCGGCCGGCCCTATGCGCTGGAACTGCGCTATGCCCGCGACATTCCGTCGGCGCGCCTGGTACAGGCCAGCATCGAGGAAATGCAGCGCCTGGGCAGCGCCGACGCAGCGCGCCTGGCACGTTGGAAAACCGATCTGGAACGCGTCTTCCCCGACGTGCGCACTGACGAAGTGATCCATGGCCTGCACCTGCCGCAACGCGGCGCCGAGTTCTACCATCAGGGCAGGCTCACCGGGCGCATCGAGGACGTCGAATTCGCCCGCGCCTTCTTCGCCATCTGGCTCGACCCGCGCACGCGCGAGCCGGAACTGCGCGCACGCCTGCTGGGCGGCGCCTGAAGCAGGCCATGATCACGCGGCAAGTTCTCGCCTACGGCGCGCTCGGCTTTCCGCTGGCCTTCGCCGCGCTGCCGCTCTACGTGCATGTGCCGCGCCTGTATGCCGAAAACGCCGGCCTGCCGCTGGCCCTGGTCGGCCTGCTGCTGCTGGCGGCGCGCTTCGCCGATGCCCTCGCCGATCCGCTGCTCGGCCTCTGGAGCGACCGCGTCGGCAACCGCCGGCGCCTGATCCTGCTTGCCCTGCCGCCGCTGGGCCTCGGCCTCGCCGCGCTGCTGGCGCCGCCCGACACCGCCGGCGCCGGCTGGCTGCTGGCGACGCTGGCGCTGACCTTTCTCGGCTTCAGCCTGGCCACCATCAACTACCACGCCTGGGGCGCCGAGCTCGGCGACACGCCGCAACGCAGTCTGCGCGTCACCGCCTCGCGTGAAGGCTTCGCCCTGGCCGGCGTGGTGGTCGCCGCGGCCCTGCCGGCGCTGCTTGCCGCCGACACGGGCACGGCAATGGCGCGCCTGGGCTGGATCTTCCTGCCGCTGCTGGCGCTGGCCGCGCTGGCAACGCTGATCGGGACGCCGGCGGCAGCGCCGGGCCCCACCGCCGGCGGACGCGCGGCGCTGGTCGCCGTGCTCGCCGACCGCGGCTTCCGCCGCCTGCTGGCGGTGCTCGCCGTCGGCGGCATCGCCGCCGCAATCCCGGCGACGCTGGTGCTGTTCTTCATCGCCGACGTGCTGCGCCTGGAGCACCAGCAGGGGCTGTTCCTTGCCGTCTATTTCGTCTGCGGCGGCCTCGCGCTGCCGGCCTGGATGGCGCTGGCGCGCCGCATCGGCAAACTGCGCGCCTGGGCGCTCTCGATGCTGCTGGCCATCGCCAGCTTCATCTGGGCCTTTGCTCTGGCGCCCGGCGACGCCTTCGCTTTCGGCCTGATTTGCGCCGCCAGCGGCGCTGCTCGCCGACCGCCTCGCCGCGCGCCGCGCGCAAGGCGAGGACACCGGCGGCACCGGCGCCTATTTCGGCGTCTGGAACTTCGTCACCAAGTTCAACCTGGCGCTTGCCGCCGGCATCGCCCTGCCCCTGGTCAGCCTCGCCGGCTACAGAGTCGGCGCCGGGGACACGGCGGCACAGGGCCTGCTGGCGCTGGCCGCGGTGTATGCGCTGCTGCCGGCGGCGCTCAAACTCGCAGCACTGGCGCTGCTGTGGCGCTGGCGTGCCGACTTCACCGAGGAGCAAACATGACGCATACCCTGAAGCACCTGTTCGCCGCCTTCGCGGCCATCCTGCTGCTCGGCGGCTGCGCCTCGGTCGAGGTCGCCGACTACGCCGCCGATCGCCCATTGCTCGACCTGCGCCAGTATTTCTCCGGCCGGGTCGAAGGCTGGGGCATGTTCCAGGACCGCTCGGGCAAGGTACTCAAGCGCTTCCACGTCGTCATCGACGCGAAATGGCAAGGCGACACCGGCACGCTCGACGAGCGCTTCACCTGGTCCGACGGCCCGGGCGGGGGCAATCCCGAACGCCGCGTTTGGACCCTCACCGACCTCGGCGGCGGGCGCTACAGCGGCAGCGCCGGCGACGTGGTCGGCAGCGCCCGCGGCGAAGCGGCGGGCAACGCCCTGCGCTGGCGCTACGTGCTGGCCCTGCCGGTGGATGGCAAGGTGGTCGAAGTCGATTTCGACGACTGGATGTACCTCGTCGATGACAAGGTGATGCTGAACCGCTCGTTCATGAGCAAGTACGGCTTCCGCCTCGGCGAAGTCACCCTGACCCTGGTGCGCCGCCCCTCATGAATCGCCCGTTCCGCGACTGGCGCGCGCAGCGCGTCTGGATAGTCGGCGCTTCGTCGGGCATCGGCGCCGCGCTGGCGCAGGCGCTGCTGGCGCATGGGGCGCACGTCGCGCTCTCGGCGCGGCGTGCCGACGCGCTGGCGAAACTGGTCGATGGTACCGAGATCGCCGAGGCGGCGACGGTCCTGCCGCTCGACCTCGGCGACACGGCCGCCTTCGCCTCCGCCCTCGATCGCATGGTGCGCGACTGGGGCGGCATCGACCTCGTGGTGTTCTGCGCCGGCACCTGGGCGCCGATGGCGGCGGGACAGCTCGATGCGGCTGCCATCACGCACACCCTGGCGGTCAACCTGCAGGCGCCGATGACCGCCTGCGCAACGCTGGTGCCGAAGCTGCTGGCTCAGGGCCAGGGCGCAATCGCCTTCGTTTCCAGCGTCGCCGGCTACCGCGGCCTGCCGCGATCCGCGGCCTACGGCACGAGCAAGGCGGGCTTGAGCCACTTCGCCGAGACCCTGCACCTCGAACTCGCACCCCGTGGCATTTCGGTGTACCTGATCAACCCCGGCTTCGTCGCCACGCCGATGACGGCAACCAATGCCTTCCGCATGCCGGCGCTGATCACGCCCGACGAGGCCGCCGAGGAAATCCTCGCCGGCCTTGCCCGCTCCGCCTTCGAGATCCACTTCCCGCGCCGCTTCACTTTCTGGCTGAAACTCCTGCGCCTGCTGCCCTATCGCGCCTACTTTCCGCTGGCGCGGCGCCTGACCGGAGCCTGATCGCCATGTCCAAGCTCGACGGCCTGATCGCCTGGTACGAAAACCTGAGCCCCGAAACCGTGGTCGAGGCGGGTCGCTTCTATGCCAGCGATGCCAGCTTCAAGGACCCGTTCAACGAGGTGCGCGGCATCGGCGCGATCGAGCACATCTTCCGCCACATGTTCGTCCAGGTGGAAGAGCCGCGCTTCGTCGTCACCGGGCGTTTTCCCGGCAAAGATGACGATTGCGGCGCGATGCTGCTCTGGGAATTCCATTTCCGCACCCGCGGCCTCGGTGCGCAGGCGCTTTGCGTGAAGGGCGCGAGCCACCTGCGCTTCGACGCCGCCGGCCGCGTCGCCGAACACCGCGACTACTGGGATGCCGCGGGCGAGCTGTATGCCCGCCTGCCGCTCATCGGCGCGCCGATGCGTCTGCTACTGCGCATGGGGGCGGCGAAGTGAATTCACCCGAGGCCGCAATCACCGTGTCGCCAGCGCCGACTCTTGCCACCGGCTACGACGCCCGCCTGGTATGGCGCAGCGAGCTTGCCAGCCACATTGACCGCCTTCAGGTTGGGGCCAACGCCCTGCATGGCGATGGCCGCTGGCTGGCGGCCGGCGAGCAGGCTCGGCGCCTCGGTGGCGAACAAGCGCTCGATGCCGCGCCCTGGTGCCAGCCCGCCGGACAGCCGCGCATCGTGCTCGATGCCGGCGGACTGCGCCTGCCCGCCGAACTGCAGCCGGGGCGCCACTACCCCGCCCACCTGTTCGGCCGTAGCGTCGCCGGCCCGCGCGACCTGCACCCGGTGCGGCTGCTCGACATCGACCCGCGCGGCTTGCTGCTGCTCGACCCCAACCATCCGCTGGCGAGCCGCGAGGTCTGCCTGATCCTCGCGCCATCGCGCGACGAGGCGGCTCCGGGCACCCGCCTCGCCACGCTCTTCGACGGCGCCGGCATGCAGGCGCCACCCGCCAACGCCGAGGCCTGCTATTTCCCGCCCGGGGCGCTGGCACGCCGCGACGAGGCCTCCGACATCGCCTTCTATGAGCGCCCGCGGCTGGTGCAGCACCTCGATGCCCGCTGCCGCGCCGCCGTCGCCGAGCTCCATGACAAGCTGCTGCGCCCCGGTTCGCGCGTGCTCGACCTGATGGCCAGCCACGACAGCCACCTGCCGCCCGCGCTCGACCTTGAACTCTGCGGGCTCGGCCTCAACGACGAGGAACTCGCCGCCAATCCGCGCCTCGCCGAGCGCGTGGTGAAGGACCTCAACGCCTGCCCGCTGCTGCCCTGGGCCGATGCGCGCTTCGACGCCGTGATCTGCACCGCCTCGATCGAATACCTCCTGCGCCCGGCGGCGGTGCTGGCCGAGGCCCGCCGCGTGCTGAAGCCGGGCGGGCTGATGCTGTTGAGCTTCTCCGACCGCTGGTTTCCGACCAAGGCGATTGCAGTCTGGAGCCGGCTGCACGAGTTCGAGCGGCTCGGTCTGGTGTTGCACCTGCTACACGCTGCGGGCTTTGCCGACCTTCATACCGAAACACGGCGCGGCCTGCCGCGCCCGGCGGACGACAAGTACCTCGCCCAGCGCGCCTTTGCCGACCCGCTGTTTTCCGCCTGGGGCTACGCCCCCGCCTGATCGCCCTTGCCGCGCAGGCGACCGAACAGGGTCATCGCGCCCAGCGCCAGCGCGCCGGCGACGACGCCGAGCAACATGTCCGCGAGGCTGGTGGCAACAACCGCCAGCGGCCCGGCCACGGCCTCGACGGCATGGGTGATGGCGTGGCCGCCGGGCATGCCGTGCATCAGGATGCCGCCGCCGACCAGGAACATCGCCGCCGTGCCGATCACCGTCAGCGCCTTCATCAGCTTCGGCGCCGCCAGCAGCAGGGCGCGCCCCACCGCCGCCTGCGCCCGCCCGCCGCGTTCCAGCAGCCAGGCGCCGGCGTCATCCATCTTGACGATGGCGGCGACCAGGCCATACACGCCGACGGTCATCAGCAGGCCGATGCCCGAGAGCACCGCGACCTGGGTGGCGAAGGGCTTGTCGGCCACGGTGCCCAGAGCGATGACGATGATCTCGGCGGATAAAACGAAATCGGTGCGCACCGCGCCCTTGATCTTGTCCTTTTCCAGCGCCACCAGGTCGGCCGCCGGATCGGCCAGCAGCGCGAGTTGCTCGGCATGGTGGGCATCGTCTTCGGCCGGCGCATGCAGCCACTTGTGCGCCAGTTTCTCGACGCCCTCGAAACAGAGGTAGAGCCCGCCCAGCATGAGCAGCGGCGTGATCGCCTGGGGCAGCAGGGCGCTGATGGCCAGCGCCGCCGGCACCAGGATCAGCTTGTTCTTCAGCGAACCGACGCCCACCGCCCAGACCACCGGCAGTTCGCGCTCGGCGCGCACGCCGGCGACCTGCTGGGCGTTCAGCGCCAGGTCGTCGCCGAGCACGCCGGCGGTCTTCTTCGCCGCGACCTTGGTCATCAGCGCCACATCGTCTAGGATGGTGGCGATGTCGTCGAGCAGGGCAAGCAGGCTGGCACCGGCCATGGCTATGTCATTTCAGGTTGGTGAACGGCGCGCAGTTTAGCCCGATCGAGGGGCAATCGCCGCTGGATTGACCTCCTGCGCGAGAATCCCGATTCGGCGTCGCGAACGATTCGATGCGGCGGCACTTGCCTCCGGCGCCCGAGTCGGGACAGAATGCAACGCACATCGGATACCCCGAACCAAACCGAGCATGCTGGAACTGAGACCCTGTTGCGAGCATTGCGGCACGAGCCTGCCGCCGGATTCGACCGAGGCGCGCATCTGCTCCTACGAATGTACCTTCTGCGCGACTTGCGTCGACACGGTACTGGGCAATGTCTGCCCGAATTGCGGAGGCGGCTTCGAGCCACGTCCGGTACGCCCGGCGCGCAACTGGAAGGGCGACAACTTCCTTGGCAAGGACCCGGCCGGCACGGCGCGCAAGCTCAAGCCGGTGGATGGGACGGCGCACGCCGAATTCGCCGCGGCGATCCGCGGCATTCCACCGAAAGACCGCTAGGCACCACCGACGATGAGCCTGCGCGAACTGCCACGGGTACGGCAGGTGGCCGGCGAACCGCGTCGCCGCTGGTTTCACGGCCACGAGATGGACCTCGTGGTGTGGGAGGGAGAGGATGGCGCGCCGCTTGGTTTCCAGCTCGCCTACGACAAGCACCGCGACGAGCATTCGATCACCTGGCGCGCCGGGCACGGCTTCACCCACTATCAGGTCGATGACGGCGAAGCGACGGCGCTTTCCAATAAGACGCCGTTTCTCTATCTGGACGGCGCCTTCCAGCGCGACCGCGTGCTGGCGGATTTTCTTGCCGCGGCGGATGCGCTGCCGCCAGGGATCGCCCGCTTCGTGGCCGCGCGATTGCGCGAATTCGAAGGGAGGCTGGCATGAGCAAGGCCTGGTTGATTGGCCACATCACGGTAAAGGATGTGGCGAAGTGGGCGGAGTACCGCGCGCGGGTACCGGCGACGCTGGCGCCCTTCGGTGCCGAACTGAGCTTTCGCGGCACGCTGGCGCGGGTGCTCGCGGGAAGCCACCGCCACACCGACGTCGTCGTCGCCGGATTTCCCGATCGTGCGGCGCTGGAAGCCTGGCACGCTTCGGCGGCCTACCAGGCGCTGATTCCGCTGCGCACCGAGGCGGCCGAGGTGGACCTGCTGTCCTATGACATATGAAACTCCGGCGGCGCCGGGCGGCACGGCCCTGACGGCGGCGGTCCTGGGCGGCTACCTGGTGGCGGCGCTGGTGGCGGCACTGGTAGTAGGCATCGCCTACGCGCGGGTGCCGGAAGCCGAGCTATCGGGCGGCATGGCGGCCTTCGGCATGGCCCTGCTCTACCTCCTGGCCTTCGGCGGCATGGCCATGGTGCACAGCGGTCTGCTGATCTACTGGCTGCGCGGTCGGGTCAGGTTGTGGCGGCTGGCGCTGGGCGCGGCAGCGGCGGCGCTGACGAGCTTCGTGCTCGGCTTCTTCCTGATGTCGATGTCGGTCTGAGGCCGGTTAGCGCCCGAGCCGATACACGGCGAGGCTGCCGAGGAAATTCTGCTCCTCGGTGACGGCCCGCCCGGCGTCGTCGAGCACCTGGCGCTCCCGGATGACGAGGCCCATCTTGTCGCACAGGGCCTCGAAATCGAGGATGGTGAAGAAGCGCAGGTTGGGCGTGTCGAACCACTCGTAGGGCAGGTCTTCGGACACCGGCATGCGCCCGCCCATCACCGCCATGCGATTCTTCCAGTAGGCGAAGTTGGGGAAGGAAACCACCGCCTCGCGACCGACGCGCAGCATCTCGCCGAGGATGCGCTCGGTATGGCGCACCGTCTGCAGTGTGCGCGAGAGCACCACGTGGTTGAAAGTCTGGTCGTCAAAGCCGGCGAGGCCCTGTTCGAGGTTGCCTTGGATCACGTTGATGCCATTCGCAATTGCCGCCAGAACTTCGGCGTCTTCCAGCTCGACTCCGTAGCCCTTGGCGCCGCGCTCGTCGATCAGGCGGCGCAGCAGCGCGCCATCGCCGCAGCCGAGGTCAAGCACGCGCTCGCCGGGCTGCACCCAGCCGGCGATGAGGTCAAAGTCGGCTCTGTCGAAGGCGCCCGTCATAGGACGATCCGTTTCAGGTAGGCATCGACCACGGCGTGGTAGTGCGGGTCGTCCATGAGGAAGGAATCATGCCCATGCACGCTTTCGATCTCGGCATGGGCAACATCCTGGCCGTTGTGCACCAGCGCATGCACGATCTCGCGCGAACGTTCGGGCGAAAAGCGCCAGTCGGTGGTGAAGCCGATAACCAGGAAGCCGGCGCGAGCGCGGGCCAGGGCCAGGGCCAGGTCGTCGCCGTAGTCGAGCGCGGGATCGAAGTAGTCCAGCGCCTTGGTCATGCGAAGGTAGGTGTTGGCGTCGAAGATGCCGGCGAACTTGTCGCCCTGGTAGCGCAGGTAGGACTCGATCTCGAACTCGACGTCGAAACCGTAGCTGCCCGCGCCCGACTTGATGCGGCGGCCGAATTTCTCCGCCATCTGGTCGTCGGACAGATAGGTGATGTGGCCGAGCATGCGCGCCAGGCGCAGGCCGCGCAACGGACGCACGCCGTGCTCGTAGAAGTGGCCGCCGTGAAAATCCGGGTCGGTGAGGATGGCCTGGCGGGCGACGTCGTTGAAGGCGATGTTCTCGGCGCTGAGCTTGGGCGTCGCGGCGATCACCAGGGCGTGGCGCACGCGCTCGGGGTAGGACAGCGTCCATTGCATGGCCTGCATGCCGCCGAGACTGCCACCCATGGTCGCGGCCCAGGCGTCGATGCCGAGCCGATCGGCGAGACGGGCCTGGGCATCGACCCAGTCCTCCACCGTGACTACCGGGAAATCCGCACCCCAGGGCTTGCCGGTGGCCGGGTTGGCGCTGGCCGGGCCGGTGGAGCCGTGGCAGCCGCCGAGGTTGTTCACGCCGACGATAAAGAAACGATCGGTGTCCAGCGGCCGGCCGGGGCCGACGATGTTGTCCCACCAGCCGACATTGGCCGTGGGCTTGCCAAACTCGTCGGCGCTTTGCCCGGCCACATGATGATTGCCGGAGAGCGCATGGCAGACCAGGATGGCGTTGGACTTGGCGGCGTTGAGGGTGCCGTAGGTTTCGTAGACCAGGTCGTAGGACGGCAGCACGCCACCGCCCTTGAGGCGGAGCGGTTCAGCGAAGTGCGCGCGCTGCGCGCTGACGGTACCGATACCTGACATGATCAACCGAAATCCGTTGGATACCGTCGCCGGCGTCAAGCCGGCGACATAAAACAAATGCCCGGCAACAGGCCGGGCATCGATCCCCTCACCTTAGCCGTATTTATTGCGCGCCCGCAAGCCGAGTCAAATTGGCGCGATGGACAAACTATGCCGCGCCGGGCGGAGCTTGTCAATCCGCGGTCAGAGCTTCTCGACGAGCTCGGCGATCTTGTCCCGCTCGTCGAGCTTGAGCATCTTGGCGACACGCAAGGCCAACTGGGCCGAGTCGGACATCATGACCTGCTGCTTGACTTCGAGCAGTTGCGACGGATGCATCGAGAACTGGCGCAGGCCCATGCCCAGCAGCAGCTTGGTCAGCTTCGGGTCGCCGGCCATCTCGCCGCAAACCGCGACCGGCATCAAGGCGCGCTGCGCGCTCTGGATGGTCTGCGCCATCAGCCTGAGCACGGCCGGGTGCAGCGGATCGTACAGGTGGGCTACCGCGTCGTCGGTGCGATCGATGGCCAGGGTGTACTGGATCAGGTCGTTGGTGCCGATGGAAAGGAAATCCAGTTTGCGCAGGAAGGGTCCGAGCGCCAGCGCCGCAGCGGGGATTTCGATCATGCCGCCGACATCCACCCGGCTCAGCTTCTGCCGCGCGTCGGCAAGCTGCAGGCGCGCCAGCTCGATCAGCGACAGGGTCTGCTCGATCTCATGGGCATGGGCCAGCATCGGGATCAGCAGCCGCACCTTGCCGAAATGCGAAGCGCGCAGGATGGCGCGCAACTGCACCAGGAAGAGCTGCGGTTCGGCCAGGCAGAAGCGGATCGCGCGCAGGCCCAGGGCCGGGTTGGGCGAAACGCGGTTTCCGGCGCGCGTGCGCAGGGCGCGCGCCTCCTTGTCGGCGCCGATGTCCAGGGTACGAATGGTGACCGGCTTGCCGTTCATGGCCTTGACCACGGCGCGGTAGGCCTCGAACTGCTCTTCCTCGCCGGGCAGCTCGTCGCGATTCATGAACAGGAACTCGGTGCGGAACAGGCCGACGCCGTCGGCGCCGACCTCGCGCGCGCGTTCGGTGTCCTGCGGCAGCTCGATGTTGGCGTGCAGCTCGACATCCTCGCCGTCAAGCGTCCGCGAGCGCGAGCCGATCAGGCGCTTGAGCTTGGACCGGTCGAGCTCCAGCTCGGTGCGGCGCAGGCGGTATTCCCGCAGCACGCCGGGGTCGGGATCGACGATCAGCACGCCGCGCGTGCCGTCGAGGATCAGCAGGTCGTCGTCCTGGATCAGCGGCCGCGCATGCTGCATGCCGACCACCGCCGGAATCGCCAGGCTGCGGGCAACAATGGCGGTGTGCGAGGTGGAGCCGCCGAGGTCGGTGACGAAGCCGCCGATCTTGAGGTTCTTGAACTGTATGGTGTCGGCCGGAGAAAGATCGTTGGCGACCACGATCAGTTCGTCTTCGCTCGCCGCCTTGCGCCGCGAAATCCTGCGCGCCTTGCCCTGCAGCGCCTTGAGCACGCGTTCGACAACCTGGACCACGTCGCTGCGCCGCTCGCGCAAATAGGAGTCGTCCATTTCGTCGAACTGGGCGACCAGGGTCTCCATCTGCTGCACCAGTGCCCATTCGGCGTTGCAGCGCCGTTCGCGGATCAACTGCTTGGGCGTCTCGGCGAGCAGCGGATCGGCCAGCAGCATCGCGTGAACTTCGACGAAAGCCGCTAGCTCGGTCGGGGCGCCTGGTGCCGATGCCTCTTCGTGCAGGTTGGCCAGCTCGCCGGCAATGACCTGGCGGGCATGCTCGAAGCGCGCCAGCTCCGCCTCGACGTCCTTCTCGCGCACCTGGTAGTGGGCGACCTCGAGGATCGCGTTGGATATGAGATGAGCGCGGCCGATGGCGATGCCGGCGGAAACCGCCTGGCCGTGGAGGCTGAATGTCATGGCCCGTCCGCCGCGTGCCCCGGTGTGACCCGGCGCCAATCGCCGTTCACTCGTCCTCTCCGAAGCGGTTGCCGATCAGCGCGAGCATGGCTTGCAAGGCCTCGTCGGCACCTTCGCCTTCGGTGTCGACGGTCACGGTCGAGCCCTTGCCGGCGGCCAGCATCATCACCCCCATGATGCTTTTGGCATTGATGCGCCGGCTGCCCCGCTCCATCCAGACTTCGCAGGAAAAGGACCCGGCGAGCTGGGTCAGCTTGGCGGAAGCGCGGGCGTGGAGCCCGAGCTTGTTGACGATTTCGGCGTCGGCGCGCGGCATCAGTGCTTCAGCATGTTGAGCACGCCGTCGCGTCCGCCGGCGATCGAGCGCGTGATCAGGGTTTCCATGTCCTTGTCGCGGTAGGTCAGGGCGCGCAGCAGCATCGGCAGGTTGACCCCGGCCACGCCTTCGATGCGTCCCGGTTCGAGCAGCTTCATGGCGGTGTTGGCGGGCGTGGCGCCGTAGATGTCGGTGAGGATCAGCACGCCGTCGCCGCTGTCGACCAGCTTCAGCATCTCGCCCGCCAGCGGCAGCGCGTCGAGCGGATCGTCCTGCGCGGCCATGCCGAGCTGGACGATCTGCGGCGGCCGCTTGTTCAGCACATGGCAGGCGCACTGGATCAGGGCCTCGCCATAAGCGCTGTGGGTAAGGAGGAATATGCCGATCATGGATCGATTGTAACAGCCCGCCGCATGGGCGTTTCCGGGCCGCGCGGGAAATCAGGGAACGAGCGCCAGCTTGAGATCGGGCTGGTCGATTTTGAGTCGCGCCTGCATCGCCGGAGTCACGCTCGCCGTACCGTCGGCGCCGACTCTCAGCACGGCTTCGACACCGAGCTTGCGCGCCATCGCCCGCCAATCGGCGCCGGCGATGAAGATGGGCTTGGACAGGGCATCCGAGCGCATGCCCGCCGCCTTGCCCGGCGCGATCAGCACGGTCACGGCCTGCGTGCCCGCGGCCGGATATCCGCTGCGCGGGTCGAGCAGATGGCAGTAGCGACGGCCGTCGACCTCGAAATAGCGATGGTAGTCGCCCGAGGTGCCGATGGCTTCGCCGTCGCGCAGTTCCAGCGTGGCCAGCGGCGCGCCGCCCACCGTGCGCGGCCGCGGGTGCTGGATGCCGATGCGCCAGGTCGTGCCGGCGCCATCGCGGGTGCCCAGCGCCATGACATTGCCGCCGATGTTGACCAGCGCGTTGCCTATGCCATCGGCCTTGAGCGAGGCCATCGCGCGATCGAGCGCCACGCCCTTGAGGTAGCCGCCGAAATCGAGCGCGACGGCCGGGTTGCGGCTGCTGACCCGGTTGCCATCCAGGCTCAGGTCGGCGATCGACGGCTTGCGCGCGACCAGCGCCTTGAGTGCGTCCGCGTCGGGCAGGCGCGGCTGGATCTCGTCGGCATGGAAGCCCCAGAGCGCGATCAGGCGGCCGATGCCGGGATCGAACAAGTGCTCGCCGGCGCCGGCCACGGCCTGCGCCTCGCGGATGTAGGCGGCGAATTCGGCGGAGACCTCATGGCGGCGACCTGCGGCGATGGACTCGTTCAGCGCCGAAAGCTCCGAGGCTTGCCAAGCGTGGTAAGTCCGATGCAGGACGTCGAAATCGCGCAACACCTTGTCGGCGGCGGCGCGCGCGCGGGCTTCGGGCACGCCGGCGATGGACAGTTCGACGCGGGTGCCGAAGACGTAGGACTCGGTGCGCCAGGGCTCGGGCGATCCGCAAGCGGCCAGCAGCCAGACCGCGGTGAGCAGCGTCAGGAAGCGGTGCATTCCCTCTCAAGGGCGGCGATGGCCAGCGTGGCGACGTCGAAGCGCGTCTGTTGCGCGATCTCGACGAAACAGGTCGGGCTGGTGACGTTGATCTCGGTCAGGCTGTCGCCGATCACATCCAGGCCGACGATCAAGAGGCCGCGCGCCCAGAGAGTCGGCGCCAGCGCCTCGGCGATTTCGCGGTCGCGACCGAGCAGCGGCCGCGCCACGCCCTTGCCGCCGGCGGCAAGGTTGCCGCGCGATTCGCCGGGCTTGGGGATGCGCGCCAGGCAATAGGGCACCGGCTCGCCGCCGATCAGCAGGATGCGCTTGTCGCCGTGGCTGATCGCCGGCAGGTAGCGCTGCGCCATGATGCTGCGCGCGCCGAAGTGAGTCAGCGTCTCGACGATGACATTGCGGTTGGCGTCTTCGCGGCCGACGCGGAAGATGCTGCTGCCGCCCATGCCGTCGAGCGGCTTGAGGATGACGTCGCCGAGTTCGTCGATGAAGGCATGGATGTCGGCCGGGTCGCGCGCGATCAGCGTGGTCGGCGTGAACTGCGGAAACTCGGTGATCGCCACCTTCTCGGAGTGGTCGCGGATCGAACGCGGCTTGTTCCAGATGCGCGCGCCCTCGGCCTCGGCACGCTCCAGCAGCCAGGTGGCGGCGACATACTCGAAATCGAAGGGCGGGTCCTGGCGCATCAGCACGGCGTCGTAGGCGGTCAGCGGCAGCACGGCCTCTTCCGCCACGGCGAACCACGCCGTATCGTCAGCGCCGACTTCCAGGCACTGCGCGCGCGCGGCGACGACGCCCTCGCGCCAGGTCAGCGCCGCGCGCTGGATGGCCCATACCTCGTGGCCGCGCTTCGCCGCCGCGCGCATCATGGCGACCGACGAATCCTTGTACGCCTTGAGGCCTTCCAGCGGATCGAGGATGAACGCGAATTTCATGGCTTACTCCTGCGGAGCGGCGCGTTCGAGTTCCAGCGAGGCGGCGAGCATGGCCAGGCGCGCCACCACGCCGTAGGCGTAGAAGCGGTTTGGCGGCGCGTCGGGACCGAGCTGGACGTCGGGCAGGGAACACCCGGTCTCGAAGGCCAGCGGCTTGAAGGTCATGCCCGGTGCGTTGAGATTTTCGTCGATGCCGCGCCCGGTATTGACGCGGTAGAAGCCGCCGACGACGTAGCGGTCGATCATGTACACCACCGGCTCGGCAGTGCCCTCATCGACGCGCTCGAAGGTCGGCACGCCTTCCTGGATGATGACTTCGGTGACCTGCAGGCCTTCCTTGACCACCGCCATCTTGTTGCGCTGCTTGCGGTTGAGGTTCTTCACCTCGCTGGCGTCCTTCACCGTCATGATGCCCATGCCATAGGTGCCGGCGTCGGCCTTGACGATGACGAAAGGCTCGGACGCGATGCCGTACTCCTTGTACTTGGCGCGCATGCGGTAGAGCAGGGTGTCGATGTTGGCGGCCAGGCATTCCTCGCCGGCGCGCTCGTGGAAGTTGACCTTGCCGCAGGTCTCGAACTCGGAATTGATCAGCCAGGGGTCGATGCCGATCTCGTTGGCGAAGGCGATGGCGACGTCCTGGTAGGCGGCGAAGTGGCGCGACTTGCGCCGCACATGCCAGCCGGCCCAGGGCGGCGGAATCAGGAACTGCTCGTGGATGTTTTCCAGCAGCGGCGGCACGCCGCCCGAGAGGTCGTTGTTGAGCAGGATGGCGCAGGGGTCGAAATCCTCCAGGCCCAGCCGGCGGCCTTCGGCACCGAGCCGCTTGAGCGGTTCCAGCATCAGCTTCTGGCCATCCGGCAGGTCGAGCACGGTGGGCGCGATGATCTCGGGCAGCAGGCTGCCTATGCGTACTTCGAGCCCCGTGTGGTGCAGGATGTTGGCCAGACGGGCGACGTTCATCAGGTAGAACTGGTTGCGCGTGTGGTTCTCCGGCACCAGCAGGAGATTGCGCGCCTCGGGGCAGATCTTCTCGATCGCCGACATCGCCGCCTGCACGCACAGCGGCAGGAAGGCCGGGTTGAGGTTGTTGAAGCCGCCGGGAAACAGGTTGGTGTCGACCGGCGCCAGCTTGAAGCCGGCGTTGCGCAGGTCGACCGAGCTGTAGAAGGGCGGCGTGTGTTCCAGCCACTGCGTGCGCAGCCAGCGCTCGACGGCGGTGCCGTTGTCGAGGATGCGGCGCTCGAGTTCGAGCAGCGGGCCGGTGAGGGCGGTGGTGAGGTGGGGGACCATCGCGCGAGCTTACACCAGGCCCTTCACCGCGTATTCAGAAAAGGATTCCGGCAGCAATGCCTGCTCCAGGCTGCGCTGGGAAAAAAGATAGCGGCCGTCGCAGACGAAGCCGAGTTCGGCCCAATCGACGGCGTTGAGCATGTCGGTCAGATGTGTCATCTGCGACGGATTGAGCTTGGCGCGATGGGGAAACAGCGCCAGCACCGCGCCGTCGTAATCCTTGCAGGCATGCATGAAGAAGGGCTTCGCGTTGCGCGTCTTGCCGTTGACGTAAATGCGCGGCGCATCCGAAACGTGATGGCGGCGGCCCCATTTCCACCAATTGGTTTCGTCGAAGCGTGCCACACGGCGCGCCAGCAGGCGCTCCTTGTGCTGCTCCAGCCAGGGGATCGGGCCTTCGCGGTCGAGATGGATCATGCGTCGCGTCTGCCCGGTCTGCGCCGTCTTCGAGCAGACGAATTCGACGTTGGCGTGCTCCGGCTCGCTGAATATCTCGTCGGCGCCGGACACCGCGCCGACCTTGACGGCAAATACGCTGGCCAGCGGCAGGCTGTAGATGCCGCGGGTGAACATCAATTGGCCACCGGACAGCGCCATGCGCCGGCCGTCCCTCAGGCGATGGCTCATGTCGCCACGCACGAAGCGCCAGATCGCGCAGTTCGGCGTGGCGCCGGCAAACACTTTCGCGTCGCCAAGATCCTCGAAATCGGTGATCGTGCCCTGGTCGTAGAGCCAGGTATTGAGTCGTGCCGCACCCGTGGCCTTGAGGAAATCGCGCGGCGTGATCAGGATCAGTTCGCCCAGCGGCGCCAGATGTCGAACGCATTTCTCGACGAAATGCAGGTAGAGGTTGGCGTGGCCGTCGAGCAGGCTGGAGCCGAAGTACAGCGCGGTTTTCGGCAGGATGTCGCGCGCCTTGACGTAAGGCGGGTTGCCGATGATGCCGACGAACTTCTCGCTCTCGGGATAGGAAAAAAAATCGATGTTGAGCGCGCCGGGCGGGCAATGCGCGGCATCGAGCTCGATCGCCACGCAGCCGGGAATGCGCGAGGAGAAAGCGCCGTCGCCGCAGGCCGGGTCGAGGACCCGTCCGGCATTGCGGCGCAACGCCAGCATGCGTTCGACGATCGCCGGTGGGGTGAAGACCTGGCCGAAGCGGGCGACGTCGCGCGCGGCGGGCGCTGCGTTCAGAACGTCCCGATCACCCACATCGGCACGCGCAGGCCGGCATCCTTCGAATCCTGCCGCACCCACTGGCCGTCGCCGCCGTGGTCGACCAGGTAATAGGAAACGCCATGCGGCGGTGTCACTTTCTGCATGTAGAGCTTGCCGGCCAGGCGGAATTCCTCGACCTTGTCCTCGCCGCGCTTGACGATGGTCACCTGCGGTTCAAGGGCCTCGTTTTGCAATCCGGGCGGGGGCGGGGGCGGTTCGGGAATCGGTTCCAGCTTGGGTGGCCGGGTCTGCGCCGCGACATTCAGCGCAAGGATGGCAAACAGCAATGGGAGCAGGCGGCGCATGGCGGATCCTCTGTGAATTGCGGCAAGTCTATCAAAGGTTAAGCAGCAGCTCATGCTCTTCGGGCAGCGGCCCGAAGCCGCGCGTTTCGTAATGGTCGAAAATCGCCGCCACCACGCGCTCGGGTTCGTCGATCACCTGCAACAGGTCGATGTCCTCGGGATTGATCATGCCTTCGGCGATCAGGCGGTCGCGGAACCACTGCAGCATTCCGGCCCAGAATTCGCTGCCGACCAGGATCAGCGGGATGGGCGGCGTCTTGCCGGTCTGGATCAGGGTCAGGGCCTCGAGCAACTCGTCGAGGGTGCCGAAGCCGCCGGGCATCACCACATAGGCGGCGGCCACCTTGACGAACATGTACTTGCGGGCGAAGAAGTGGCGGAAGCTTTGCGAGATGTCCTGGTAGTGGTTGGCCTGCTGCTCGTGCGGCAACTGGATGTTGAGACCGATAGAAAGGCTCTTGCCTTCGAAGGCGCCCTTGTTGGCGGCTTCCATGACGCCCGGGCCGCCGCCGGAGACGACGGCGAAGCCGGCATCCGACAACAGGCGGGCGATTTTTTCGGTTTGCTGGTAGTAGGGTGACTCCGGCGTCACGCGCGCGCTGCCGAAGATGGATACGGCCGGGCGCACGGTGGCCAGGCGCTCGGTCGCCTCGACGAACTCTGCCATAATGCCGAAGACCCGCCAGGCTTCACGCGCGCTTGTCGCGGGCGGCGTCGGCGCGGCTACCTCGGCGCTTCGCGCTCCCTTCGCCAAGACCTTCGGCAGCTTGTCCTTTTCATTCATTCAGCATCACTCCCAATGCCCACGCTGCTGCTCGTCGACGGCTCGTCCTATCTCTACCGCGCCTTCCATGCGCTGCCGGATCTGCGCACCTCGAACGGCCAGCCGACGGGGGCGATACGCGGCGTGCTGTCGATGCTGCGCGTGCTTGAAGCCGACTATAAGGCAGATTTTCGCACGGTGGTGTTCGACGCCAAGGGCAAGACCTTCCGCGACGACTGGTACCCGGACTACAAGGCCCACCGCCCGCCGATGCCCGATGACCTGGTGGCGCAGATCGAGCCGCTGCACGAATGCATCCGCGCCGCCGGCTGGCCGCTGCTGATGGAGTCCGGTGTCGAGGCCGACGACGTGATCGGCACCCTGGCGCGCCAGGCGGCACAGGCCGGGATCGATTGCGTGATCTCCACCGGCGACAAGGATCTCGCCCAACTGGTGAACCAGCACGTCACGCTGGTGAATACCATGAACGGCGAGAAGCTCGACATCGCCGGCGTCAAGGCCAAGTTCGGGGTGCCGCCGGAGCGCATCGTCGATTACCTCGCCCTGATTGGCGACAGCGTGGATAACGTTCCCGGCGTGCCCAAGGTCGGGCCGAAGACCGCCGTGAAATGGCTGGACGCCTGGGGTTCGCTCGATGCCATCGTCGCCCATGCCGGCGAGATCGGCGGCGCGGTCGGCGAGAACCTGCGTCAGCACCTCGACTTCCTGCCCCTGGGCGTCAAGCTGGTCACCATCGCCTGCGAATTGCCGCTGCCCCTGCAGGCGACCGATCTGGCCCCGCAAGCGCCGGACACGGCGAAGCTGGAAGAACTCTACGCCCGCCTCGAATTCAAGGGCTGGCTGCGCGAGCTGAAGGGCGAGGCGCCCGCGCCGAGGCCGAAAGTCGGCGCTGGCGAGACGGCGGTTAGCGCAGTCCCGCCGGCGGCGATGACCGAACCCGACCGCGGCGGCTACCAGTGCATCCTCGACGACTCGGCGTTGCAGGACTGGCTGGCGCGCCTCGACGCGGCAACGCTGGTCTCGCTCGACACCGAGACCACCGACCTCGATCCGATGCAGGCGCGGCTGGTCGGCATTTCCTTTGCCCTCGATGGTGGCCCGGCCGCCTATCTACCGCTGGGCCACCACTATGCAGGCGCGCCAGAACAGTTGCCACTGGTGCCAACGCTGGCGAAACTCAAACCCTGGCTGGAATCGCCACGCCACGCCAAGCTCGGCCAGCACCTCAAGTATGACCGCCATGTGTTCGCCAACCACGATGTGACATTGCGCGGCATCGCCGAGGACACCTTGCTGCAATCCTATGTGCTGGAGTCCGACAAGGCCCACGACCTGGGTGCGCTGGCGGCGCGCCACTGCGGCCTGGCGACCATCAGCTACGACGCGGTGACCGGCAAGGGCGCCAGCCGCATCTCCTTCGCCCAGGTCGATGTCGCGCGCGCCGCCGAATATGCGGCGGAGGATGCCGATGTCACGCTGCGCGTGCACCAGGCCTTGCGCCCGCAGTTGGCCGCCGCGCCGGAGCTTGAATCGCTCTACCGCGACCTGGAACTGCCGGTGGCCGAGGTGCTGTTCCGCATGGAGCGCCATGGCGTGCTGATCGATGCCACCGTGCTGGCACAGCAGAGCGACGAGCTCGGCCGCAAGATCATGGCCATCGAAGCCGAGGCCCAGCAGCTCGCCGGCCAGCCCTTCAACCTCGCCTCGCCCAAGCAGCTCGCCGAAATACTTTTCAACCAGCAGGGCCTGCCGGTGGTGAAGAAGACGCCATCGGGCGCACCCTCGACCGATGAGGAAGTGCTGGAGAAACTGGCCGAGGACTACCCGCTGCCGAAGAAGATCCTCGAACACCGCAGCTTCGCCAAGCTGAAGAACACCTACACCGACAAGCTGCCGAAGATGATCAACCCGGCCACCGGCCGCGTGCACACCAGCTTTGGCCAGGCTACCGCCGTCACCGGCCGTCTGGCCTCGACCGACCCCAACCTGCAGAACATCCCGATCCGCACCGCCGAGGGCCGGCGCATCCGCTCGGCCTTCATCGCGTCGGAAAATCGCCGTATCGTCAGCGCCGACTATTCGCAGATCGAGCTGCGCATCATGGCCCACCTGTCCGACGACCCGCGCCTGCTCGAAGCCTTCGCCGCCGGCGAGGACGTGCATCGCGCCACCGCCGGCGAAGTCTTCGGCCTGACGCCGATCGAGGTCAGCAGCGAGCAGCGTCGCGCCGCCAAGGCGATCAACTTCGGCCTGATCTATGGCATGAGCGCCTTCGGCCTGGCGAAACAGATCGGCGTCGACCGCACGGCGGCGCAGGCCTACATGGACCGCTACTTCGCGCGCTACCCCGGCGTCGCCCGCTACATGGAAGAGACCCGCGCCGTGGCGCGCGAGAAGGGCTACGTCGAAACCGTGTTCGGCCGTCGCCTGTGGCTGCCCGAGATACGATCGTCCAACGCCGGTCGCCGCCAGGGCGCCGAACGCGCCGCCATCAACGCGCCGATGCAGGGCACCGCCGCCGACCTGATCAAGCGCGCCATGCTGGCGGTGCAGGGCTGGCTCGATGCGCAAGGGCTGCAGTCGCTGCTGATGCTGCAGGTGCATGACGAACTGGTGCTGGAGGTACCGGAGGTCGAACTCGACCTGCTGCGCGAGGCGTTGCCGAAGCTGATGGGCGGCGTGGCGCGGCTCAAGGTGCCGCTGCTGGTCGAGGTTGGGGTCGGCGCCAACTGGGACGCGGCGCATTGAGCTTGTTCCTCCAGCATATTCCGCGCCGCCGGCTTTGCAATTTCGCGCCGCCACCTTAAAATTGCAAAATGTGGATCAAGAGGACGCTCGCCGACGAACTGCGCAAGCTCACCGCCAGCTTCCCGGTGGTGGCGCTGGTCGGGCCGCGCCAGGTCGGCAAGACCTCGCTGCTGGAGCATGATTTTCCCGAGTTCCGCTACGTCTCGCTCGACACCGCGAGCCAGGCGGAAATGGCCGAGACGCGACCAGCCGAGTTCCTGCAACGCTTTCCACCGCCGGTGATCATCGACGAGGTGCAGTACGCACCCGCGCTGTTCCGCCACATCAAGGCCTACGTCGACGCGCACCGCAACGAAAGGGGCCTGTTCCTGCTCACCGGCTCGCAGAACTACGCCCTGATGCAGGAGATCTCCGACAGCCTGGCCGGCCGCGCGGCGGTGATTCCCTTCCTCGGCCTCTCGGGCGCCGAATGGCTGGCCTCGCCGGCTGCCAAGGATGGTACCTGGGGACGCTTCTGGTTGCGCGGCGGCTATCCCGGACTGTGGAGCGACGCCGGCGTTTCGCGCGAGCGCTGGTACCAGGGCTACCTGGCGACCTACCTCGAACGCGATGTGCGCAACATCCTGCGCGTCGGCAGCCTGCGCGATTTCGAGCGCTTCCTGCGCGCCTGCGCCGCGCGCTGCGCCCAGACCCTCAACATGTCCGACCTCGGCCGCGACGTCGGCATCTCCGCCACCACGGCGCGCGAGTGGATCGGCGCGCTGCAGGCCTCCAACCAGATCCTGCTGCTGGAGCCCTACCACCGCTCGCTGGGCAAGCGCCTGGTGAAGTCGCCCAAGCTGTATTTCACCGACACCGGGCTGGCCGCCTTCCTCATGGGCCTAACCGACGACGCGCCACCACCCGAGCATGTCGGCGGCGCGCTGTGGGAGAACCATGTCGTCGGCCAATGGCTGCGCTGGCGGCACTGGCAACATCCGGAGGCGACGCTCTGGTACTGGCGCGATTCCGGCGGCCACGAGGTCGACCTGCTGGTGGAATGGCAGCAGCGCCTGTTCGGCATCGAGTGCAAGTACAAGGAGCGGCCCGACGCACACGACCTGCGCGGCCTGCGCCGCCTGCGCGAGTTTTACGGCGATTCTGCGATCCCGGGATTCATCGCCTGCACCACGGCGCAGCCCTTCGATATTGCCGACGGCATGACGGCGATCAGCGGCTGGACGCCGTGGACCCTGCCGGGGATGAAACCATGAGCGCCCCGCACGGCCGCCCGAAGGGGCGCCAGCCAATACCCGGAGCCGCACCGCGGCGAACCGCAGTCACCCCCTCGCTTGGCGAGGGGGGCGTAGGCGGGGTTTCGCGGAGTACTGCTCCGCGCCGCCGCAGCCGGCCGGCAATGCAGTGCCGGCCGTGGAACGGGGGGAGGGTCGTACCATGACCGGAAGTCGCGAGTTGTACCTCCGTCTGCTCTCCCACGTGCGCCCGCACTGGAAAGGTTTCGCCCTGACCCTGGCGGCCACAGCGCTGGCGGCGGCCACCGAGCCGCTGTTCCCGGCGCTGATGAAGCCGCTGCTGGACAAGGGCTTTGGCCAGGGCGAACAGGGCTGGCTGGCCTGGCTGCCGCTGGCCATCGTCGGCATCTTCGTGCTGCGCGGCGCGGCCGGCTTCCTCGCCGGCTACGGCATGTCCTGGGTCTCGAACAAGGTCATCACCGACCTGCGCCAACTCATGTTCGAACGCCTGATGCGGCTGCCGGCAAGCTACTTCGACGCCCACGCGTCGTCGATACCCGCCACGCGCATCGCCTATGACGTGAATGGTGTCGCGGCGGCGGCAACCTCGACGCTGACCGTGCTGATCCGCGACACGCTTTCGGTGCTCGGCCTGGTCGGCTGGCTGCTGTGGCTCAACTGGAAGCTGACGCTGATCAGCCTGGCCGTGATCCCGCTCACGGCGCTGGTGGTGCGTGCCTTTTCCAGGCGCCTGCGCCGGCTCTCGCTTTCGGCGCAGGAAGGCATGGCACAGATGAACCAGGTACTGCACGAATCGATCCGTGGCCACAAGGTGGTCAAGATCTTCGGCGGCGAGGGGCACGCCACGGCGCGCTTCTTCAAAGTGAACAACGCCCTGCGCGGCTACGGCATGCGCCAGGCGATCGCCGCCGCCGCCGTGGCGCCGATCACGCAGATCTTCGCCTCGATCGGGCTGGCCATCGTGGTCTGGGTCGCCCTGCAGCAATCGGCCGGCAACGAAACCACGGTGGGCGGCTTTGTTTCCTTCATCACCGCCATGCTCCTGCTGCTGGCACCGCTCAAGCACCTGGCCGACATCAATGCGCCACTGCAGCGCGGCCTGGCCGCCGCCGAAAGCGTGTTCCGCATGCTCGACGAGGCCGCAGAAGTCGATCAGGGCACGGTGACGCTGGGCGGCACCGGCAAGGCGCGCGGCGAAATCGAGTTCGCGGGCGTCGGCCTGCGTTACGCCAGCGCCGAGCGCGACGCGCTTACCGGCATCGACCTCAGCATCCGCCCCGGCGAAACCGTGGCCCTGGTTGGCCCCTCGGGCGGCGGCAAGACTTCGCTGGTCAATCTGGTGCCGCGCTTCTATCACGCCGGCCACGGCCGGATCCGCATCGACGGCCAGGACATCGAAACCCTGACGCTGCAATCCCTGCGCGCCAGCATCGCCCATGTCGGCCAGGACGTGTTCCTGTTCGACGACACGGTGGCCGCCAACATCGCCTACGGCGGCAAGCGCAATGCCGGCCGCGACGAGATCGAGGCGGCGGCGCGCGCGGCGAATGCGCTGGATTTCATTCAGGCCCTGCCGCAGGGCTTCGACACCATGATCGGCGAGAACGGGTCGCGCCTCTCCGGCGGCCAGCGCCAGCGCATCGCCATCGCCCGCGCCATCCTCAAGGACGCACCGATCCTGATCCTCGACGAAGCCACCTCGGCACTCGACAGCGAATCGGAGCGTGCCGTGCAGGAAGCGCTGGAAGCCCTGATGCGGGGGCGTACAACATTGGTCATCGCGCACCGCCTGTCCACCGTCGAGCATGCCGACCGCATCGTGGTGCTGGCGCAGGGGCGCATTGCCGAGATCGGCAGCCATGCCGAGTTGCTGGCGGCCGGCGGCGTCTATGCCAGCCTCTACCGTCTGCAATTCGCGGAGGCTGTTTGAAAATCATTCACACCGAGGCCTCCTGTGGCTGGGGCGGGCAGGAGATCCGCATCCTCGAAGAGTCGCGCGGCCTGATCCAGCGTGGCCATGAGGTCAGCGTCGCCTGCCCGGCGCACGCGCGCATGGCCGCCGAGGCGGCGCGCTTCGGTGTGCCGGTCACCGCGCTACCGATCGAGTTCAAGACCATCGCCGGCTTGCGCGCGCTGCGCTGCCATCTCGCCGCGGCCCGCCCCGACGTGGTGAACACCCACAGCTCGGCCGACTCCTGGCTGGTGGCGCTGGCCTGCGCCACGCTCACCTCGCCGCCCGCCATCGTGCGCACGCGCCACATCTCGGCGCCGGTCGCGGGCAACTTCGCCAACCGCTGGCTCTACCGCCAGGCGCGCGCGGTGGCGACCACCGGCGAGAGCCTGCGCCGGCACCTGCTCGACACCCTCGACCTCGACCCGGAGCGCGTCACCTCGGTGCCGACCGGGATCGACACCGAGTGCTTCAGCCCAGTCAGCAGCGCGGCCGACAAGGCCGCCGCCAAGACGGCGCTGGGGCTCGACCAAAACAAGATCCATATCGGCATCGTCGCCACCCTGCGCAGTTGGAAAGGCCATCTCTACCTGCTCGATGCGTTTGCACAATTGCAGCGGCCGGATCTTCAGCTCGTGATCGTCGGTGAAGGCCCGATGCGCGAGCCGATCACGGAAAAGATCGCCGCGCTCGGCCTCGGTGATCGCGTCACGCTGGCCGGACAACGCACGGACCCCGAGCGCTGGCTGCAGGCGATGGACGTGTTCTGCCTGCCGTCCTACGCCAACGAGGGCGTGCCACAGGCGATACTGCAGGCCATGCTTTGCGCCCTGCCCATCGTTACCACGCCGGTGGGATCAATCCTCGAAGCCGTGAGCGACGGCGAGACGGCACTGGTAGTACCGCCAAAGGATGCCACCGCGCTGGCCGCCGCCATCAGCCGATTGCTCGACGATCCAGCGCTTGCGGCGCACTTGGGCGACCACGCGCGCCGTGTCGCCAGCGCCGACTTTTCCAAGGACACCATGCTCGATCGCATGGAAACCCTCTTCCGCCAGGCCCGCTCATCATGACGACGCCCCTCGACTGGACCACGGTCTCCGACGATCCCAACAACCGCGAAGCCAAGGCCGCGGTACGCGCCTGGTTGAAGACCGCGCAAACCGTGCATACCGGCAACGACCTGCTCGGCCACATCGAGGGCTTGATGCGGGGCAAACGCGTGCTCGACATCGGCGTGGTTTCCCACAGCGCCCGCTACTTCGACCTGCCGGACTGGCGCCACGGTCGTATCCACAAAGCAGCCTCGTATTGCGTCGGCATCGACATCCTGGAACCGCTGGTCAAGGAACTCAACGAGCGCGGCTTCAACGTGCGCTGCGTCGATGCCACCTCGGAGGCCGACATGGGCGAGCGTTTCGACGTGGTCTTCATCGGCGACGTGGTCGAGCATGTCGACAACGCCGTGCTGCTGCTGAAGTTTGCCGCGCGCCACCTGGCGCCGGGCGGCAGGCTCTATGTCACCACGCCGAATCCCTTCTCGCGCAAGTTTTTCCGCCAGTTCAAGCGCGAGGGCGTGATGGTGGTGAATCTCGACCACATTGCCTGGATCACGCCGACGCTGGCCATGGAACTTGCCCGCCGCGCCGGCATCGCCCTGGCGGCCTACCACCTGGTGAAGCGCTTTTCGCCATCGGCGCTATTGCTCAAGCGCCTGATCGGCTGGCGCCTGGAGCCGGTGGAATTTTCCTTCCCGGATTATCTGTATGAGTTCGTCCGGAGCGACTGAGTCGGCCCTGCCCGAACCGCGCGAGATCCTCTACATCAACGTCTCACGCATCGGCGACACCCTGCTGGTGACGCCCGCCGTGCGCGCCGTCGCCGCGCGTTGGCCGCAGGCGCGCATCACCCTGCTGGCCCATCCCAAGCGCGAGGAAGTGTTGCGCAAGCTGCCCTTCGTGCAGCGCACCGGCGGCATTGAAAAGCAGCGTGCGCGCTTCATGGGCCGCATCGGGAATCCATTCGCGGACAAAGCCTATGACCTCGCTTTCGTCTGCAACTTCGATGCGCCACTGGTCGACTACGCGCTGCGCGTGGCGCGTCGTGTCGTCGCCTTCCGCCAGCCCGACGCCGCCCTGAACCGGCGCCTGTATCGCGCCGTGGAACATCCGGCGCTGCAGACGACGCATGCCGTCGACATCCAGTTGATGCTGCCGGCTGCGCTCGGCGTCGCGCCCGCCGGCAAGGCGCTGGCATATTGCGTCACGGCCGATGAAAGCCAATGGGCAGCGGGTTTTCTGGCCGAGCATCGCGCGTCCGAAGCGCATCCGCTGGTCGGTCTGCAAGTGGCAAGCTTCCCCACCAAGGCCTACCGCGACTGGCCGCCGGGGCATTTCAGCGATTTGTGCCGACGCATCCGTGCCGCTTGGCCGCAGGCGCACTTCCTGATCTTCGGCGGCGAGTTGGAGAAGGCACGCACCGAGGCCCTCGCTGCCGAACTCGGCAATGCCGCAACCCTGTGCGCCGGCCGTCTCTCGCTGCGCGAAACCGCCGCGCTGATGAATTGCGTCGATCTCTATGTCGGCGTCGATACCGGCCCCACGCACCTGATGGGCGCGCTGCAGCGGCCGATGGTGGCGCTGTACCACGGCTATTCGCCGAGTCGCGTGCTGGCGCCGCTGGATCATCCCTGTCTGTGGGCCATCGACCATCCACTGGCTGATCGTTGCACACCGGAGGCCGACATGGCCGAGATCAGCGTTGACCACGTCTGGGACGCGGTGCAGCAGGCGCTGGCGGGAACCCCCAGGCCGTGAGGTTCGCCCTGTTCACTACCAACCTCGCCGGCGGCGGCGCGGAAAAGGCGCTGGCCACGATTGGCAGCGGCCTTGCAGAACGCGGACACGACGTGGACTTCATCGTCTGCGAGGACGCCGGACGATATTCGCCACCCGCGGGCTGTGGATTCGCTGCGCTGAGCGCGCACGCCGGTCATGGCTGGCTCGGCAAGCGACGCCTCGCCTGGAAACTCGCCCGGGTCTTACGCAACCGGAAGCATGATCTGCTGGTCTCGACCCTGCCCTTCGCCGACGAAGTCGCGGCGCTTTCACGTGCGCCGCGCCATGCCTGCCGCATCGCCAATACGCTCTCGGCTGAAATCGCACGCCTGACCGGTGACAAGGGGCAGCGGCGGCAAAGCCGCTATCGCACACTCTATGGCGCACGGCCGCTGGTTGCCGTCTCGCGCGGCGTGGCCGATGACCTGCACGCGTCTTTCGGCATCGCCAGCGGAAGCATTCGCGTAATCGGCAACCCCTTCGACTTCGCGGCGATCCGCATGCTCGCCGGCGAGCCCTGTCCGCAGCGGCCAACGGAACCCTACATCCTCCATGTCGGTCGTTACGCTGCGCAAAAACGACACGACCTGCTGCTCGCCGCCTTCGCCGGACTCGATACGCCGCATCGCCTGGTGCTGCTGACGCCACCCGACGCACGCCTTGCGGCCCTGGTCGCGCAGCATGGCCTGGAACGCCGTGTCACCATCGCCGACTTTCAGGCCAACCCCTATCCGTGGATGGCCGGCGCCGAACTGCTGGTGCTGTGTTCCGACCACGAAGGCTTGCCCAATGTCTTGATCGAAGCTTTGGCCTGCGGCACGCCTGTGGTCAGCACCGACTGCCCGTCCGGACCGCGCGAGATCCTGCGCGGTGAACTGGCACGCGGCCTGGTGGCTTGCGACGACGCCCGGGCGCTGGCGGACGCCATGCAATTCGCATTGCTGGCGCCGCGACCCGATGCGGATGTCGTCGCGGCGGCACTGGCGCCCTACGACGCCGATCAGGCGCTCGACGCCTGGGAAGCCCTGGCGCGGGAGATCGCCTGATGTGCGGCATCCTGCTCACTGTCGGCGACGTCTTCCGCGATGACTTCGATGCCGCATTGGCGGCCTTGCGCACGCGCGGCCCCGACGCCCGCGAAGTGCTGGCCCACGGCGCGGCGCTGCTGGGCCACGCGCGCCTGGCGGTGATCGACGTCGCCGGCGGCCGCCAGCCGATGGGCAGCGACGATGGCCGCCTGGCCATGGTCTACAACGGCGAGGTCTACAACTTCGCCGCGCTGCGCTGCGAGCTCGAAGCCGCCGGGCATGCCTTCGCCACGCGCTCCGACAGCGAAGTCGTGCTCACCGGCTACCGTCACTGGGGTGAGGCCGTGCTCGACAAGCTCGATGGCATGTTCGCCTTCGCCATCCACGACCTGGCCGACGGCAGCGTGTTTCTCGCCCGCGACCGGGTCGGCATCAAGCCGCTGTTCTGGGGCGAACATGCGGGCGGGCTGGTCGTCGCGTCCACCCTGGCGCCCTTCTTCGCCTTGCGCGACTTTCCCCGCAAGCTGGATGCCGAAGGCCTGCGCGACTACCTCGCCTTCCAGACCCCGCTGGCGCCGCATACCCTGGTCCGCGATATCCATGCCTTGCCGCCCGGCACCTGCCTGCGCTGGAAACCGGATACCAGTTTGCTTTGCGTACCTGGGATTCCGCTTCGCGGGCAGGTAACGCCACGCCAGTGGTGGACGATTCCAGATGCCACCGAAGCGGCGCCCGCCGCGGAAGCCCTGGCCGAGGAGACCGACCTGCTGCTGGCGCGGGCGGTAAAGGACCAGTTGGTCGCCGATGTTCCGCTCGGTGCTTTTCTTTCCGGCGGCATCGACAGCAGCCTCATCGTTCATTACATGGCCGAAGCCGCATCGACCACATCGCGGCCGCTGAAAACCTTCAGCGTGCGCTTCGCCGAGGCCGGCTTTGACGAAAGCCCCGCGGCACGCGCCGTGGCGGAGAAATATGGGACCGAGCACCATGTCCTCGACGCGCCGGAACTCGGTGCCGATACCTTGGCGGCAGCGCTGGCCGACCTCGACCAGCCTCTGGCCGATCCGGCCTACATCCCTACGTGGGCATTGTCGCGAGTGACGCGGCAGCATGTCACGGTAGCCCTTTCGGGTGACGGCGGCGATGAACTCTTCGGCGGCTATCCGCGTTTCCTCGACAGCGCCGAGCGTCATCCCGACGGCGCGCTGAAACACGTCCTGCGCTTCTTGCTGCGCCAGGGCCTTGCACCGGCCAGCCTGACCCGGCGCGCACTGGCCGGTGCCGAGCTGCTGCTTTACCGGCGTGTCGAACTGGGCGACTACCCGGGTAGCCGCAAGGATCTGCGCCGCTACCTGGCTCCCGACGTGGCGCGCGCGGCGCGGCCGGAACATACGCTTCAACTCTGGACCGAATTGGCAAAGCGCCATGGCAACTTCGACCGTGGCGCCCTGCTGCGCGCCGACCTGTGGACTTACCTCTCGGAAAACTGCCTGGCCAAGACCGATCGCGCCAGCATGGCCCACGGCCTCGAAGTACGCGTGCCCTTGCTGGCCAATGCGCTGCAGGACAGGATGCTGAGGCTTCCGGCAGGCGTGCATTTCGACGCAGGAGGCGGCAAGGCGGTCCTGCGCGCGCTGGCGCGCAAGCATCTGCCCGATGCGGTGTGGAATCGCGAAAAGCACGGCTTCTCGGTGCCGTTGCGCAGCAACTTTGCCGGCCCGTGGAGCGACTGGTGCGACGCCCAGGTCGCGGCCATTAGAATGCGCGCACCCTGGCTCGATGATGGCGCCATTGCCGCACTATGGCGGGAAGCCCGCCAAGGCAAGGGCAATCCGCGTTTGTTCTACAGCTTCGCCGTGCTGTTGGCATGGCTGGAAAAGCATCCATTGGAGGCCTGACGTGAATCCCCTCAAGCACCTCCTGTTCATCCTCAGGCAACGCCGTGCCGGCAATCGCGTTTCCTTTTCCGCCTACATCAAGGCCCCTGAAAAAATCCGCCTCGGCACCGGGTGCAAGATCCACGCCGACGCGTCGGTGGATGCTTCGCGCAGCGCCGGGGTGAGCTTCGGCGACAAAGTCACGCTGAACCGGTTTGCCTATGTCCAGGGCGGCAACGGTGGCGTGCGCCTGGGCGACCGTGTCGAAATCAATAACTTCAGCATCATCAATGGCACGGGGGGTGTCGATATCGGCGACGACACACTGGTCGGACCGGGCGTGCGCATCATCTCCTACCAGCACCGGCATGCACGTGGCGCGACGATACGTTCGCAAGCGGTCGATGCGCGTCCGATCCGCATCGGACGCGACTGCTGGCTTGGCGCCAATGCGGTGATCCTCGCCGGCGTGACCATCGGCGACGGTGCCGTGGTGGCGGCCGGTGCCGTAGTGCGAGAGGATGTACCGGTTCATGCGATCGTCGCCGGCGTGCCGGCCACCGTCAAAAAATACAGGGAATAGATCATGCGCAAGAACGGCCGCACCGCACACAAGCTGAAGAAGCTCGCCTGGCGCTTCACGCAGCCGGAATGGGCCGACAACCACGGCGTGATGCTGCCGGTGAAGCACCCGCTGGTGTCGCCCGGAATCGCCCGCGAGATCTACCTCGGCGACTACGAGGCCAAGGAGATCGAAATCATTTCCCGGCGGCTGGCAACCGACGACGTGGTGTTCGAGGTCGGCGCCGGACTCGGCTACCTCTCTGCCTACTGTGCCAAACGCACCGGCAGCGACAAGGTCTTTACCTACGAAGCCAACCCGGAACTGATCCCGCTGATTCGGGAAACCCATGCCCGCAATGCGGTGACGCCGACGCTGACCAACGCCCTGCTGGCACAAGGCGAAGGCGAGCGCGAGTTCCGCATCGAGGCCGATTTCTGGGCCTCGTCCGCGCATCGCGACGGCGGCCGCGCCATTACGGTGAAGCAGGTCGACCTCAACAGCGAACTGGCGCGCATCCGGCCCAGCTTCATGATCGTGGATATCGAGGGCGGCGAAGCCGAATTCTTCGCCGGCGCCGAGCTGTCGATGGTGCACAAGATCTGCGTCGAGACACACCCCGACGTGCTGGGCGACAAAGTGCTTTCGGAGATGTTCGCCGGCCTCGTGGCCAAGGGTTTCGCGCTGGACTTCTCGCTGATCCGCAAGAACGTATTCTTTTTCCATAGGCCGGCATGACGAAAAAGGATGTCCTGCTGATCGCCCACGGCAGCCTGCATCCGGCCCTGCGCCGCGAACTGGCGGCGCGCGGGCTGAGCCTGCGCGAAAGTCGGCGCTGGCAGGACGCCGATCGCAGCGATCCCGACCGCATACTCGGCGCCTACACCTGGTTCTACGAGGGGCTGCGCCATCCGCTGACAATCTGGGGCATGCGGCGCTGGTCGCGGCGGCAGCGCATCCCGCTGTTCGTCTGGAACCAGGATGCGCCGCACTATCTCAACCGCGCCGGCTGGCGGCTCGACGTGCTCGACCATGCCCGCCTGTATGACATCTACGCCACCCACACGCTGGTCGATGCGCGCCGCTTCGCCGACACGGTGCTGTACTTCCCCAATGCGGCCGATACCACGCGCTACAACCTGGCGGGCAATTCGCTGGAAGCGCTGCGCGAAACGGCGAGCTATGACTACGACGTCAGCTTCTTCGGCGCCATGGACGGCAGCCGCTACAAGGAAATGCAGGAAAGGCAGGACTTCTTCGCCGCGCTCGGCGAGCGCCTGAAGGCTCGCAAGATCCGTTTCCTGTTCCGCGAAGCAAGCGGCATGAGCATCGCAGAACAGGTGGCGCTGATCCAGAAGAGCCGCATCAACCTCAATTTCGGCGCCTCCTGCGATTACCGCGCGCCGATCGCCTCCGGCCTGCCCGAGCGCTGCTACGGCATCCCGGCCTGCGGCGGCTTCCTGCTCTGCGACCGGCGCAGCCACGCCCGCGACGATTTCACGCCGGGCGTCGACTGGGCGGAGTTCGACGGCCTCGACGATGGCGTGGCGCAGATCGAGCACTGGCTGGCGAACTTTAGCGCGGCGCGCGAACTCGCCGAACGTTGCCATGCCACGGTGATGGCGCGGCATACCTACGCCCATCGCGCGGAAGCGCTTCACCACACGCTGCTCGACTGGCACCTGGGCAAGCGGGGCAAGCTGCAATGAGTGCGCCTTTGCTGACCCTGGTGGTGCCGGTCTATAACGTCGCCCCCTACCTGCCGCGTTGCCTGGAAAGCCTCGCCGCGCTGAGCCCGCCGGCCGACGAGATCATCGTGGTCGACGACGGCTCGACCGACGAGTGCCCGCGCATCCTGGCCGAATTTGGCTCGCGACTGCCGCAGATGCGAGTGATCCGGCAGGAGAACGGCGGGCTCTCGGCGGCACGCAACACGGCACTGGAGGTGGCGACCGGGGCCTACCTCGCTTTCGTCGATTCCGACGACTTTGTCTCGCCCGATGCCTATGCCGAGGCCTTGCGCCTGGCGCAGGACGACGGCCTCGACATGGTCTTGCTCAACGCCAACTACCATTTCGAGGGCCGCGAGGCCGACTATCCGATCTACGCCAACGTGGCAGCAACCGAAGTGATCACCGGCCGCGAGTGGCTGCGCCGACGCTTCCGCGCCGGGCGCTTCCTGCACATGGTGTGGATGCACCTGTATCGCCGCGACTTCATCGAACGCCACCACTTCCGCTTCATCCCGCGCCTGATCCACGAGGACGTGATCTGGACCACCGAGGCATTGCTGGCGGCGCAGCGCGTGCGCTACACCGGCCACATCGCCGTGCATTACCGGATTCCGGTGCGCCGCTTCAATCCGGAACAGGCGCAACGACGATTGCAGGCCATCGTGGACAGCAGCGTGGTCAACGCCGAGGCGCTCGCCAGGATGGCGGATAGTTTGGACCACGATGCGGAATTGCAGGGCATGCTCTCCGACCATCTGGTCGACGGCGCGCTCTCGGTGTTTCACAAGCTGCCCAAGATGCCCGATCGGCATGCCGCCGCAACCACGCTGCAGCGCCTGCGCGAGAGCGGCTTCATCGGCCTGCTCTGGCGCCATGCGCGCTCCGCCGCACAGCGCCGTCGACTGGCACGCCACTGGCTGCGCTCCTGGCTGGCGGGGTTCGGAAAATGACATTTGCAACAAAGCCGATCGACTGGCTCTGGCAGGTATGGCTTGCCGCAGTGATCTTTGTGTTCCCCCTGCCCGGCACCATCGCACTGCGCAACCTGTTGCTGCTGATCGGCGTGCTGGCATTGCTTGCCACGCTGCGAGGCACCGCGCGACCGCATCCGGCGCGCATCTTGCGTCCTGCCGCCTGGGGTCTGGTTGCCACAACCGCCTGGCTTGTGCTGCATTCGGCCGCCGTGGCGCCAACGCCGACTCTTGCACTGGGCAACCTGCGCGGCGACTGGCTGGTACCGCTTCTGAGCGGTGCGCTGGGCTGCCATGTCGCCGCAAGGCTTGACCCCAGGCATTCTGTAGGCGCCGTTCTCCTTGCCTTGCTCGCAAACGCCCTGATCATGATGGCCTGGCAACTCTGGCTCTGGATTACGTCCGGTGCGGCGGGTGGCTGGCCGGGCGGCGTGGTTCCCTTTGGCGAACGCGACCAGTTCAGCAGTGTCGGTGGCTTGCTGTTCGCTCTTGTCTGCGGCGACCGGCTTGCCGCCTTCTATCTTGGACGGCGCGAGGCGCTCTTTCAACCGCGGGCGGGCTGGACGGCAATGGCGCTCGCCCTGCTCGCCGATGCGGCCACGCGGGTTCGCAACGGCACCCTGGTCAATGCCGCCATGCTGGTAGGCGCAAGCCTTGCCATGGGCCGTCGCCGACCGCGAGTCCTGATCCTCCTGGTGGTGGCCGTAGCTCTCGGAAGCGCATCCATTGCAATGGACGCGCGCTGGAGCCGAAGTCTCGAATCGCTTGCCGTCGGCTGGAACTCGCCCAGCCTCTACTGGCAAACCTGGGATCCGGCGACGCGCCCGACGACGCCGTCCGGCGCCATCCTGGAAGAATCGGCCTATGCCCGCGCCGCCTGGGCACGCCAGGCATTGCAGGCCATCGCCGAGAATCCGCTCGGCCTGGGATTCGGCCGCGACGCCTTCGGTCGCGCCATCGAAATGCGCTATGGCTACAAGGGCATGGTCAGCAGCCACAGCGGCTGGCTGGATTTCGCGCTGGCTGCCGGGCTTCCCGGTCTGGGCCTGCTGCTGCTGACGGCGGCGCTGGCGATACGCGGTGGCTGGCGGCAGTTCCGCGAGCGCGGCGACGCCGCCGGGCTGATGTTCGCCTTCCTGATCGGCGGCTACCTGTTGCGCTGCCTGCTCGACGGCCACATGTCCGGCTGGCGGCTGGGGCTCTTCGCCTTCCTGTGCGGCGTGCTGATCCCGGCGATGAAGCCCGCGCCACCCAAGCCGTGAAGCTGGTCCAGATCAACCTGCAGCCGCATTTCGGCGGCGGCGAGGTGTACACCGCGTTCCTTTGCCGCGCGCTGACGCGACTCGGTGTATCGACGCGGCTGCTGACGCATCCGCGCGCCGATTTCTGGGACCGGGTCGACCTGCCTGGCGATACCGAGCGCATTGTCGTGGCCGACGGCGCCGCACTGCCCGACCTTCTGCCCCCGGGGCCGGTCTGGTTGCTGGCGCACGGACCCCTGCCCGCCGCCCTGCGGCAGCCACATGCCCGCCGCTATCGCACCGCCATCGCCCACATGCCGGTGCAAGGCCGCAATCCCGCCGCCTTTGCCGACCACGATTGCGTCTACGCGGTGTCGAACTGGGTACGCGACGGCCTGCTGGCGAATGGCCTGCCGGCCTGGGAGGCGCCACTCTACGGCGTCGCCGACGTCGGCCCCCGAAGGGGAAACCCCGACGCGCAAAGCGACGGCAAGCGCGGCATTGACGCTACGATCAATCGTACCAGTCGCTACGACTGGGACCGGCGCAAGGGGCGGGATCGTCTTTTCGGCGCAGTCGAGCCCCTCATCGAATCGATGCGCAGCCACCCGCGCTTCGCGCGGCGCCCCGGCCTCACGCTGGGCATCGTCTCGCGCCTGACGCCGATCAAGCAGTTCCCCTTGCTGTTCTCCCACCTGGCACCCGTGCTGGCGAAACGCCCGCAAGTCAATCTGGAAATCGTCGGCAGCGGCGGTTACGCCTCGGTACGCGACCTCGACCACGCGCTCGCGGCCCTGGCTCCGGGCCAAGCACGCTTCTGGGGCCAGCAACGGAATGTCGGCGGCATCTACCGGCAACTCGACTACCTGGTCTCCGGCCTGCCGGAAAAAGAGGCGCTGGGTCTCAACATCATCGAGGCCCAGGCCTGCGGCACGCCGGTGATCGCGGTGCATGCGCCGCCCTTCACCGAAACCGTGAGCAACGGCTTGACCGGCTTCCTGTATCGCGACCCGCGCGAGGATGCCGGCGCCGATTTCGGCCGCTTGCTGGATGAACTTCTGGAGGGCAGGCCGCGACCGAAACCCGAGCTGGCCGAGGGCCACCTGGCGCGCTTTTCCTTCGATGCCTTCGTCGAACGCCTGCGCCCGGTGGTGGACGACGCCCGGCGTCAGACCAGCCTGGAGTAAAGCGCGACCAGTTGCGCGGCCATGCCGGCGGGGTCGAGATGTGACACACTGGCCCGGGCCGCATCGCGCATGGCCGGTGCGCGCGCGCACAGATCGTCGAGGCTGGCGGCGATCGCCGGTATATCGCGGGCTGCAACCACCACGCCGCTGTCCCGGTCGAGCAGCTCCGCCGCGCCGCAACTCGTCGTGGTCAGCACCGGCAGCCCGCAGGCCAAGGCTTCCAGCGCCGCATTGGGCAGGGGGTCGTAGATCGTCGGCAGGGCGAAGACATCGGCCGCGCCGTAGAACGGCCGCACGTCGTTCTGCGCGCCGAGGAACATCACCCGCCGGTCCACGCCCAAGGTCTGCGCCAGCTTGCGCATCAGGGTTTCCTGCTTGTCGCGGCCGACGACCCAGAGTTGCGCGTCCTCGCGCCGCATGTTCGCCACGGCGCGCAACAGATCGGGCAGGCCCTTGCGCTCATAGCCCGATCCGACGAAAAGCATCACCGGCGTGGCGTCATCGACGCCCGTCTTCGCGCGCAGCCTGCGCCCTTCCTTCGCGCGCAGGCGCGGATGGAAGGATTCCAGGTCGACACCGTTGTGGATCACGTGCAACCTGTCGGTTCCCAGGCCAAAGCGGCGCGCGATGTCGTCCCGCACCATGCGCGAGTTGCAGATCACCGCGCGCAGCGCGGGATGGCCGAACATTTCCGCCTCCGCCCGCAGCGTGTAGCGGTGCCAGGGCGCCAGGCGGTCGCCCGGCTTGCCGCGCAGGTCCAGCCAGGTGGCATGAACGCCGTCGCCGGCGCGATAGATGTCGCAGCCCGGAATGCGCTCGTGGCTTTGCAGCAGGTCGAAGCGGCGCTCAGCGATCAGGCGCTGCACCGCGCGCGCGAAGCCGGCGTCACGCCAGGTGCGGCCCAGGTAAAAGGGATCGAGGCGCAGGCCATGCACGCCGCTTGCCGCCTCACCCTGCCATTGGCGCGCGACCATGGTGACATCGACGCCCTTGGCCGCCAGCGCCACCAACGCACGTTCGACGAAGCGCTCAGCGCCGCCAAAGGGCGTGTATTTCTGGCGGACGATGGCGAGCTTCATGATGCCAACAGCTCCAGGCAGGCGGCGAGGACCTGCGCCACCGGCAGGCTGGTCAGGCAGTCGCTGACCTTGCTGTCCTCGCAACCGGCGCGGCCGCAGGGCCGGCAGGGGTGGTTCAGCGAGGCGACGACGCGGTGGCGACCGCCGCCCTCGTTGTCCCAAGGCCCCCATTCACGATCGCCCGACGGCCCGAAGATGCCGACGGTCGGCGTGCCCATGGCGGCGGCGATGTGCATGGGCGCCGAATCGACGCCGACGAAAAGCCGCGCGCGCGCCGCCAGGGCGGCGAGCTCCTTGAGCGACAATTGGCCGGATAAATCGAGAGTCGGCGCTGGCTCGATTTGCGTACCTGGGACGCTGCTTCGCGGGCAGGTAACGGCGGCGCGCGCCGCCTGCACCGCGGCGATCAGCGCCATCTCGTTGGCATCCGGCGCCGACGTCAGCACGATGGGTAGCCCCTTCGCCGCCAGCGCATCGCACAGCGCGGCAACGCGCTCCGCCGGCCAGCACTTGAAAGCCCAGCGCGACGCAGGATGGATGTGGACAAAACTTCTGCTGGCGAGCCCATGTGCCGCCAGCAGCGCATCGATGCGCGCCTCGGCGGCGACACCCGGCACCAGGGTCACGCGCCTGTCCGACGCCGTCACGTCGATGCCCAGCGCGCGCAGGCTGTCGAGGTTGGTATCGACCGTGTGTCGATCCGGGTGCGATTGCGCCGGATACAGGTGGCTAAAACTTTTCGCCCAGAAGCCGGGGCGGAACCTAGGCGCAACCGACCAGCGCGGTCGCAGCAATCGCACCAGCCAGGCGCCGCGCGTATGCACGGAAAGATGGATCACGAGGTCGTAACGCCGCGCGCGCAGGGCCGCGATCAGCCGCAGCTCGGCCGCGCCCTGACGCTTGAGGCCCTGGCGCTTCCAGTGGCGGTCAATCAGGTGAAGTCGCGACAGCGCCGGATGGCCTTCCAGCATCGGCGCCGTATCCGCATAGACCAGCGCATCCACTTCGCACGCCGGCGCATGGTGCTTGAGCGCGCAAATCACCGGCGCGGCAAGCAGCACATCACCGTGATGGCGCAGCTTGATCACCAGCGCACGACGCAGGCCGGCGGCGGAAAAAGCGGTCTTGGGCATGGCGACATTCTGCCAGAGCGAGGCCGGCCGGGACTCAGCCATCACATGCAATTTGCTTTCTTGTTGCTTGACCTGATTGAACTTTTCCCGGAAACTTGCCGCCCATGAGCATTTCCCTCGATCAGATTGAGCGCAAGGTCGACCAGATGGTCGCCATCTGCGCCAGCCTGCGCAATGAAAACCAGGATCTGCGCGCCCAGGTCGCCTCGCTGGAAGTCGAAAAGGCCGCGCTGGCGAAGAAGATCGAGGTCACCGCCGAACGCCTCGAGGGCCTGCTGGAAAGGCTGCCCGAAGAATGAGCAACACCCTCGAAATGAAGCTGTTGGGCAAGGACTACCGCGTTGCCTGCAAGCCTGACGAGCGCGAAGGCCTGCTCGCCGCCGTGGCCTTGCTCGACGGCAAACTCAAGGAAGCCGGCGACAAAACCAAGGGCAACGGCGAACGCGTGGCGGTGATGGTGGCGCTGAATCTGGCGCACGAATTGCTGGTCGCAAAAGATACTCCGCAAGCACAAGCCGCGGCACTTGAACAGCAAGCGATTCAGCGTAGAATAAATTCCATCGAAGCCAAGCTTGACGAATCGCTGGCACTGCACCAACAGCTTTTCTGAGCCGGGTTTCCCCAGGTTTCCCCTGCGGTGTTCGCCAAGGCCATACATTCCTTGAACCAATACCGATTGGCATCGGCCGCTGCCCAAAGACGCCGCTGTTGTGAGCGCCCCAAGTGAGCGCACCTGATGCGGCAGGAAAGCGGCCAATCTGAACTCAGGTTCAGGATGCCGGCCAAACGGCACAGGCGGGGGAATTGATCAGCAGGGCGCGGAAAACCGCGCCCTGTTCTTTTCGGGCAGGCGCAATGGCACGTTACTGGTTGATGAAGACGGAGCCCGGCGTCGTCGGCATCGACGACGTGCTGGCCATGCCCAAGCAAACGGTGGACTGGTGGGGCGTGCGCAACTACCAGGCGCGCAACTTCATGCGCGACCAGATGCGGATCGGCGACGGCGTGCTGTTCTATCATTCGTCATGCGCGGAACCGGGCATCGCCGGGCTGGCCGAAGTCGCGTCGAGCGCCTATCCGGACCGCACCCAGTTTGATCCGAAAAGCCCCTACTTCGACCCGAAATCGACCGCGGAGCAACCGCGCTGGATGAATGTCGATGTGCGCATCGTGAAGAAGACCCGGCTGGTAGGTCTGGAGGAATTGCGCGCCCATCCCGAGCTGGCCAACATGCGCATCTTGCAGCGGGGCAACCGCCTGTCGATCACGCCGGTCGATCCGGCGGAATGGAGCTTCATCGTCAAGCGGTTGATCAAGGCCGGGAAATGACGCTCTGGTGGCTGGCCTACCCGCTGCTCGGCGTGTTTGCCGGCTTCGTCGCCGGCCTGTTCGGCGTCGGCGGCGGCCTGACCATCGTTCCGCTGCTGTTCATGCTGTTCACGGCGCAGGCCATTCCCGTTGAGCACGTAATGCATCTTGCATTAGGCACCTCGATGGCGACCATCGTCCTGACCTCGGTGTCCAGCATGCGCGCGCATCACGCGCACGGTGCGGTGCGCTGGGACATCGTCAGGAGTTTCGCCCCGGGGCTGGTGATCGGCACGCTCTCGGGATCCTTCGTCGCCACCTGGATTCCGACGCGGCCGCTGGCGATGGTGTTCACCGCCATCGTCTACTACGCCTCGGTGCAGATGATGCTCGACTTCAAGCCCAAGCCGCATCGGCAGATTCCCGGCACCGCCGGCATGGTCCTCGCCGGGGGCATCATCGGCGTGGTCTCCAGCCTGGTCGCCGCGGGCGGGGGCTTTCTGACGATTCCCTTCATGGTGTTCTGCAATGTCGTGATCCACCAGGCGGTCGGCACTTCGGCGGCGCTTGGCTTCCCGATCGCCGTGGCCGGCACGGTCGGTTACATTATCAGCGGCCTCAAGGCCGGCGGCCTGCCGGAGTACTCCTTCGGCTACATCTATCTGCCGGCCTTCATCGGCGTGGTTGCCATCAGCATGTTGATCGCGCCGGCCGGCGCGCGCCTGGCGCACCGGCTGCCGGTCAAGCAGTTGAAGCGCGGCTTCGGCGTTTTTCTCGCCCTGCTCGCCAGCAAGATGCTGCACGGTTTGCTGAGTTGATCAGCGCCCCTGCACCGTCGCCGCGTCCTGGCCGAACAGGATCTTTTTCTCGGCCTCGGTGATCACCGGCGCCGGATTGATTTTTTCGACCAGGGCATAGGCGCGCTGCGTTGCCGGCCGCTCGCGGATGGCGCCGAACCAGCGCTTGAGATGCGGGAAGTCGTCGAGGTTCTGGCCCTGCCGCGCATGCGGCACGATCCACGGATAGCAGGCCATGTCGGCGATCGAATAGTCGCCGGCGACGAACTCGCGGTCGGCCAGGCGCTTGTTGAGCACGGCGTACAGGCGCGCGGTTTCCTTGGTGTAGCGCTCGATGGCGTAGGGCACTTTCTCCGGCGCGTACTGGGTGAAGTGATGGGTCTGCCCGGCCATCGGCCCGAGGCCGCCCATCTGCCAGAACAGCCACTGCAGGGTTTCGGCGCGCCCGCGCGGGTCGGGGGCGATGAACTGGCCGGTCTTGTCGGCAAGGTAGAGCAGGATCGCGCCCGATTCAAACAAAGCGATCGGCGCGCCGCCGTCGGCCGGCGCCTGGTCGACGATGGCCGGGATGCGATTGTTGGGCGATATCTTGAGGAAGTCGGCGGCGAACTGCTCGCCCTTGCCAATGTTCACCGGCACGACGCGGTAGGGCAGGCCGGCTTCTTCGAGGAACAGGGTGATCTTGTGGCCGTTGGGGGTGGTCCAGTAGTAAAGGTCGATCATGGTTTCTCCTTGTTGTATTTTTCGATCCGCCGCGCCGCTTCGCGCGCCCAAAGCGCATAAATTGGCGGCCCCGGATGAAAGCCGTCGCTGGCCATGGCGGAAACATCCATCATCTCATGGCCCAGGGCGAGGAATTCGCAGCCGGGCCGGCTCGCCGCAACTTCCGCCAGCACGCGGTTGAAGTCACGCGCGCGGCTGCCGATGTACCAGCGCAGCGGTTGCGGCAGGGCAGGGAAGCGGTGCATCGGCGGCAGGCCGCTCAAGAGGATGTGGCGTGGGCCGAACTGCTCGAACAGGACAGCAAGCAGCTCCAGTTGCTGGCGGCGCCAGGTATCCAGCGAGCGCCGGCCGGTGACATCGTTGACCCCCAGCGAGGTGACCACCGCGTCGTAAGCGGCGGGCGGCTCGTGCTTCAGGCGACGCAGGATGTCGCGCGTGGTCGCGCCGGTAAAGGCCAGCAGCTTCCAGTGCAGGCGAAAAGTCGGCGCCAGCGCCACGGCGAGTTGACCCGCCAGCGCCGCCTCCTGAGTGTCGGCACCCACTCCGGCGGCCGCCGAATCACCGAGGATCAGCAGGCGCAGCGTCGGGCCATCACCGATGATCCCTTCGCGCGCGCCGGCGGGCTCCGGCAGCGTCGGCACGGTGCGCCGCACCCGCTTGCCCTGGGCCAGCAGCACCGGGCCGAGCGCAACGGTCGCCAACGCATGACGAAAGGTCATGGCTGGTTGTGGGTTCCGGACCGCACCGCCAGAAACACCTCGCGCAGGAACAGGCCGAGCGCGGCAATCATCGCCAGCATGGCGGCGATGAACAAGGCAGCAACGCTGCGCGCCAGATCGACGCCGAGCAGCGCGCCGAGGAAGGCGCCGGCCACCACCATGCAGACCAGCAGGGCGGAAAGCACGGCGCAGAAGATCGCGTAGTACACCAGTGCGCTGCGGCGCTTGAGCATGGTGATCTCGTCGTCAGGGGTGCCCGCCGCAACCTGGCGATCGGCGCGCTCCTGCACCACGCGGCGGCGGTCGACGATGCGCCCCAGGCGCACATTGAGGGCATTGATCATGGTGGCGATCGCCGTGAGCAGGAACACAGGCGCGACGGCCAGTTGGATGACGCGGGTGATGTCGGTGAGGTTGGATTCCATGGACTTGGGCGGTGCAGATTCGAAAAGTGCAATCAGAGCAGATATTTGCGATCAGCGGAAGCCCATTCCCACAGGCCATCGATCACGTCGGCGGCGATACTAAGTCACACTTAAATGAAAATTAATGAATAAATATGGTAATAAATGATATTCTGCAATCCAGCGCGGTCATTGCCGCAGATCAAAACCGATCGAAACCAAGACCCTGAGTCTCCATGTCCAAGCCGAAACAAATCGCCAGAAGCTTTTGTACCACGCGGGAAGCCGCCGAGATGCTTGGCGTTTCACTGCGCACGGCTCAGCTCTGGTCGGAAAGCGGCCTGCTTGAAGCCTGGAAAACCGGCGGCGGGCACAGGCGCATCTCGCGCCAATCGATCGAACGCCTGCTCAGCAGGCCGGGCACCGAGCTCCCGGTGAAGGCTGCACCGCCGGATCGCTCCGCCGACGAAACCGCTGCCGCGTCCGGCGACACAGCCATCAGCATACTGGTGGTCGAGGACGATCCCGTCCTGCGACGGCTATATGAGATCAAGCTGCAGCTTTGGCCGATGCAGCCCGAGGTGCTGACCGCCGGCGACGGCTATGAGGCATTGGTCCAGCTCGGCCTGAAACGCCCGGACATGTTGATCGCCGACTTGCATATGCCCGGCCTCGACGGCTTTCGCATGTTGCACGCCGTCCTCGGCGCGCCCGAGTTGGCGGACATGAAGATCGTCGTCGTCAGCGGCCTCGACGCCGACGAAATCGCGCAGCGCGGCGGCATCCCCGCCGAAATACCCGTCCTGCCGAAGCCAATCCCGTTCGAGCGTCTGGCGGCCATCGCCGGACAAGTCGTTGGCGAGGGCAAACGTACCGGAAATCAGGTGAAAGAAGGCTGAAATGAACAAGATACTTCTCGTAGACGACCACTCCGACATCCGTCGCCTGATACGCCTCACGCTCGGCAAGGATTTCGAGGTCCTCGAAGCCGAGGACGGCATGACCGGCCTCGACATCGCCCGCAAGCAGAAACCCGACCTGGTCGTGCTCGACGTGATGATGCCCGGGAAAATGGACGGCCTGCAGGTGCTCGACGCCATCAAGGCCGACCCGCAACTGACCAGGACCCGCGTCATCATGGTCACCGCCCGCGGCCAGGCCCGCGACTACGAGGACGGCATGCAGCGCGGCGCCGACGCCTATTTCATCAAGCCCTTCAGTCCGCTGCAGTTGATTGCCGCCATCAAACATTCCCTGGCCGGCTGAACCCGCCATGAGCACAAGCAAGCTCGACGACGAAAACCCCGCGCCGGCCGGCGGCCAGACCGTGCGCCTGCCTGGCAGCGCGCGTTCGGTGTCGCTGCACGAACAGCTCTATCGCTACGCCGACGACCTGCAACTGATGATCGAGCGCAACGACGAGTTGCGCTCCGACAACGAAGAACTGCGCGAATCCACCGACCACCTCCTGGAAAGCCGCGAGGAACTCGACGCCGTCGTAAGCAGCTCGCTCGACATCCACCTCGTCACCGATGCCGCGGGAGTCATCCGGCAATCGAATCCGGCGAGCGCCGCGCTCGCTTCGGCGCTGGAGCTGGAAAACAGCAAGCTCGGCGACTGGGTGGAAACCACCCACCTCGCCGACTTCGTCGCCATGCACACCAACGTGCTGCAGGGCAACCACTGCCGCGAAGCCGGCTACGAGCTGCACCTGCGTCGTGCCGAGCCCGGCCGCCCGCCGCTGATCGTCAATGCACGAGTGCTGGCGGTGCGCCGCGACGGCAATCTGCGCCACTTGCACTGGATCCTGCGCGATGTCACCTACCTGCGCGAAACTGAATTCGAGACCCAGATTGCATCGATGGTATTCAAGAATGCCAGCGAAGGCGTGATGATCACCGACGTGGAAGGCGAGATCCTCGCCGTGAATGCCGCCTTCAGCCTGATCACCGGCTACAGCCCCGCCGAGGCTCTTGGGCGCAATCCCCACTTCCTCGCCTCCGGCCACCAGAGCCCCGAGTTCTACGAAATGTTCTGGCATGCCCTGGGCACCACCGGATCGTGGCAAGGCCTGTTGTTCAACCGGCGCAAGAACGGTGAAACCTATCCGGAGCGCCTGGCGGTCAATGCGGTGCGCGACACGAGCGGCCGCGTTCTCAGCTACATCGCCGTGTTTTCCGACCTTTCGCCGCAGGCGGCCACGGCCGAATCCGCGCGCTTGTTCCCGGCCTTTCACGATCCCCTGACGCAGGTGGCGAATCGCAAACTTCTGGAAGACCGACTGGAACGACTGGTCATGCTCTCGCGGCGATCGGAGCAAGCTTTCAGCCTCGTCCTGATCGACATCGACCACTTCGGCAAACTCAACCAGGAACACGGCCATGCAGTCGGGGATCAGGTGCTGCGCGAGGTCGCCGCGCGCCTGTCGGCAACGGTACGCGAATCGGACACGGTGGCACGAATGGGCGCCGACAACTTTGTGCTGCTTGCGCCACGACTCCATGGCGCGGCCGACATTGGCCGCTTCTGCGCCAAGCTGATGGACGCCCTGCACCACCCGGTCACGATCAACAGCCTGGTGCTGCCGGTAAACGTCAGCGTCGGTTGCGCCTCCTTCCCCGATCATGGCCTCGACGCCCCCGCCCTGTTCACCAGCGCCAGCCTGGCGCTTCGCCTGGCGCAAAGCCGGGGTGGCAACCAATATGCCAGCTTCCAGGGCTCCGACCCGGCACCAGTTCAAAAGGATTCGCAATCATGAATCCCGCCAACGCGGTGCAAGTTCGGCGCCGGTATCACGGTAACAAGCCGACTCAGGATCGATGCCAAGGCCATGAAGGAATCCGCGGAAGGGAAGCCGCCATCGTCGATACCGGCCGGCGCAGGCTGGCCTGCCTCGCGGCCGTGCTTGCCTTGGTTGTCGCCCCTTGCGCTAGCGCGGATATCGGCGCCAACCCGGTACTGAACTTCGGGGTTGTCCCGCAACAGGCGGCAACCCGCCTGGCCGAGGAATGGGGACCGTTGCTGGCGGAAGTCGGCCGCCGCGCCGGCGTCTCGCTGATTTTCCGCACGGCCCCCACAATTCCGGCGTTCGAGGAACGGCTCGGCAAGGCCGAATACGACCTGGCCTATATGAACCCCTACCATTACGTCGTGTTCCATGCCGCCCAGGGATACGAGGCGATCGCCAAGGAACGGGACCGCAAGATCAGGGGCATTCTTGTTGTACGGACCGACAGTCCCTACCGCAAGGTAGCCGAGCTTGCCGGAAAGACGGTGATCTTCCCGGCGCCCGCCGCCTTCGCCGCGAGCATCTTGCCGCAGGCGGAATTCGGACGCCAGAACATACGCATCGACGCCAAGTTCGTGGCCTCGCACGACTCCGTCTACCTGGCCGTCGCCAATGGCCTGCAGGAAGCCGGTGGCGGCATCCAGCGCACATTCGAGGCCGCCGCGCCGGAAATCCGCGGCAAACTCAGGATTCTCACCGAGACGCCGCCTTACACACCGCACGCATTCGCCATCCACCCGCGCGTCCCACCGCAGATCGCACGCCGTGTCGTATCGGCGATGGCCTCGTTGGCCGAGGACGAGACCGGTCGACGCCTGCTGGCCCCGATCGCCTTCAAGGGCATCGAGCCCGCGCGCGATCAGGACTGGAACGATATCCGCGGCCTGGATATCGAATTGCTCTCGCAATACGGCAAGCACTGACGGCCTGCAGCCACGCCATGCGCTTTCGTACCAAGACCATCCTCGGCATTGCCGCCATCGAAATGGCGCTGTTGGCGGTGCTGATCGGCAGCGCGCTTCAAATCCTGCGCGATTCCAACGAGGAGGAACTGACCCGCCGCGTCACCCTGGGCGGCAAGCTGCTCGCCGCCGCCGCCAAGGATGCAGTCCTGTCGCAGGATCTTGCAACCCTCAACGCCCTGGTCCGCGAGGCAATGGCGTCCGGCCAGATCGACTACCTGCGTATTCTGGATTCGCAGGGACGAGTGCTGGCCGAGCGCGGCAAGGGCGCGTTCCCGACTGCCCCGTTCAAGGAGGACCAGTCGATTGCCGATGTCACCGACGGCTGCTTCGACCGCTCGACGCCCATCCTCGTCCGTGACATCCACCACGGCGAAGTCCGCCTGGGGGTTTCCATCTCGCCGCTCAATCAACTGATCATCACGGCGCGGCAGTGGGCGGCCGGTATAGCGGCACTGGAAATGGCGCTGGTTGCGCTGTTCTCCTGGCTGCTCGGCACCTACCTGGCACGGCAACTGGTCGCCCTGTGCGGCGCAAGCACCCGGATTGCCGCCGGCGATTTCACCAGCCGCGTGCCCGTGCAAGGCAGCGATGAACTGGCGGAAACCGCGCTCGCCTTCAATCGCATGGCCGAGCAGCTCGGCGAGAGCCGGCAGTGTGTCGAGACCGAGAGCCGCCAGCGCCTTGATGCCCTGCACGAGGCTGAAGAGGCCCGGAGCCGTGCCGAGGAGGGTGCCGAACAACTGAAGGCGATTTTTGACCTGAGTCCGGATGGGTTCGTCTCCTTCGACGCCGAGCGCCGCGTCAAGTACCTCAGCCCGGCATTCGTCCAGCTCACCGGCCTCGAAGCGGAAAGCACGCTCGGCCTCGATGAAGCCGCGTTCTCCCAGTGCCTGGCAGCGGCCTGCACGGCGGCGACGCGGTTCGCCGGCGTCGCTGCCCTGCGTCGCCCACGCAAGGCCGAGCGAGGCGAACCCGGCGCCGCCCACGAAAGGCGGCAGCAGATCGAAATCGGCGGACCTGGCCAGCGCGTGATCGAGATCGGCCTGCGCGAAGCGCAGGCGGCAACCGTGTCGCAGATCCTTTACCTGCGCGACATCACCCTCGAGGCGGAAGTCGATCGCCTGAAGAGCGAATTCCTCTCCACCGCGGCTCACGAACTGCGCACTCCAATGGCCAGCATTTACGGCTTCGCCGAACTGATGCTGGCGCGGGATTTCACGGACACGGAGCGGCGTGAGTTCCTCGGCACGATCTTCAAGCAATCGGAATTGATGGTCTCGATCATCAACGAGCTGCTCGACCTGGCGCGCATCGAGGCGCGCCGCGGCAAGGATTTCAATATCGCACGCCTGGACCTGCGAGAGCTGGTGCACGAAATCGCCGGAGGTTTCAAGCCGCCGGACGAGCGCCCGTCGCCCGAGGAACCCCCGGCGGACGGCCCGCTGTGGGTGCGCGGCGACCGCAAGAAACTTACCCAGGCCATCGGCAATGTCCTGTCCAACGCCTACAAGTACTCGCCTGCGGGCGGCATGGTCGGCATCGAGTTTCTCGCCCCGGACGGGGATGCCGCCCTGCTCGGCATCCGTGTCAGGGACCAGGGTATCGGAATGACGGAGGAACAGTTGGCGCGCGTCTTCGAACGCTTCTATCGCGCCGATGCCTCGGGGAAGATTCCAGGCACCGGCCTGGGCATGAGCATCGTCAAGGAAATCATCGAGATCCATGGCGGGCACGTGGAACTCGACAGCAAAGTCGGCGCTGGTACCACGGTGACGATCTGGCTGCAGGCCCAAGCAACAAGCGCCGAATCCGCCACAATGGCAGACACTGCAACGGGAGCACCCTCATGAAACGCATCCTGATCGTCGATGACCAGAGCGTGATCCGCTGGATGATCCGCCTCGCCCTGCGCGACCATTTCGCGACTGACGAAGCGGACGGCGCCCAGGCCGCGTGGGCGAAGATCAAGAAGCAGCGTCCCGACGGCATCGTGCTCGACGTGCTGATGCCCGGCTCGATGGACGGGTTCCAATTCTGCGAACGCGTCAAGCGCGATCCGGATCTGGCAGCGATCGACGTCGTGCTGGTGACCGCCTGCGGCGAGGAGAACGACCGCGAACGCGGACGGGCGGCGGGCGCCAACGGCTATTTCGTCAAGCCGCTCAGTCCCATCGCACTGGCCAATCACTTTCTGGCCAGCCTCGACGTCGGCTCCCGCCAGGCATCCGACGCCAGCCAACGAAAGCCCATCTGAATCGGCCTTTTGCCATGAGAACCCGTCCGCGTTACCTGCCGCTGATCGAAGCCGAACCCGGCATGGTGCTGGGCACCCCGGTGCGCGTTACACGCCAAGGCCAGCACCGCTATTCCCTGCCGGCCGGCCATCGGCTGACCGGGGACAACCTGCGCCAGCTCGCCGCACACCATGCCGAGTTCATCTTTGTCGCCGAGCCCGACAGCCGCAGCGACGAAGAGGTCGCGGTCGACGCGGCGAACGCGGCACACCGGGTGCTGGATATCTTTTCCGGCGCCGACCTCGCCGACCCGACCCTGGCCGCTCTGTTCGACCAGGTCCTGGCGTATCGGAGCGCATGATGAGCAAGCCGTGCATCACCCGGGATGAAGTTCTGTCCAGGGCGGACGAACTACCGGCCTTTCCTCGCATCGTGGTCGAGATCCTCGCCACGCTCGACGACCCCGATGCCAGCCTGGCGCTGCTAACCGAACATATCAAGCAGGACCCGGTGATCACCGCTCGCGTGCTGGCGATGGCCAACAACGCGGCAGCCAGGACTCGCCGCCTGTCGATGGTGCGCGACGTATTCACCGCGACTTCGCTGATCGGCGTCGGCCGGGTGCGCGAAACCGCAATCACCACCCGCGTCGGACATTTTGTCGCCGGCGGCGTGGGTTCCGGCAGGGGCATGGGCTTCTGGAGACATAGCGTCGCCGTTGGCGTCTGCAGCGAGGAGCTGGCCCAGCATGTGGCCCTGCGCACGCCTGGCGACCTGGCCCTGGTGGCCGGACTGCTGCACGATGTCGGCCAGCTCTGGCTGAGCCGCTTTCGCCCAGACACCAGCCATGAATCCTGGAACGAGGCGCTGGCCCACAACGACGGCATCGATGTCGTCGAACGCGAGCGGTTTGGCGTCGACCACGCCGAAATCGGTGCCTGGCTGGCGGAGCACTGGAAGTTGCCAACGTCATTGATTTCCGGCATCCGTCACCACCATGATGCCGGCACGGAAAGCGACGAGCTTCTGGTGCCTCTGCTGCATGTCGCCGAGGTGCTGAGCAACGCGCTGGATCTGGGCAGACGCGCGGAGAACCGCGTCACCAGGATTTCCAGCACCGCCTGCAGCCGCCTGGGCATCGTCTGGGACGAGAACATCCGGCCATTGTTTGGCCGCATCGAGGCGCGCAGTGCGCACGCCACCTCCATCTTCCGGCATGAGTAAGAAATCCGCTCGAACTTTGCGGGCCAATCCCAGCCTGACGCGGCATCATGAATACTGAATTTGCCGCCGAAACCAGCTCCGACCAACCATCGCCGTTCGCCCTGGCCGGCATCGCCACGACCTACCTGGCCCTGGGAGCCATGGGACTGGCACTTGCGGTCGCCCCCGGCTATGCCAGCCCGATCTTTCCAGCCGCCGGCTTCGCCGTCGCCGTCATGCTCTGGGCGGGACCGCGCGCTTGGTTTGGCATCTGGCTCGGCTCGCTGGTGCTGAACCTCGGCGTCGCGGGGCTCAACGGCGATCTTTCACCGCGTACCGCACTGGTCGCCGGCGGCATTGCCTGCGGCGCCGCGCTACAGGCATGGGTGGCGCATTTCCTGATCCGCAGCTATGCGCCGCGCGCCTGGCAGGCGATGGAAATCGAATCCGACATCCTGCGCTGCCTGGTGCTGGTCGGCCCGCTTGCTTCGCTGGTCTCGGCGACCGCGGGGGTCAGCATGCTCCATGCCCAGGGAGTGATCGGCGTCCAGGAATACGCCTTCGCCTGGTGGAGCTGGTGGTCGGGCGATACCCTGGGCGTACTGGTCATGCTGCCGGTCAGCCTCGCCGTGCTTTTGCGCAAGACGCATCCCTGGCGCGGTCGCCTGGCCACGCAGTTGATCCCGATGAGCGTCGCGGTCCTGCTGGTCGGCGGCGCCTTTTTCGCCGTCACGCATTGGGAACGCTACCTGCTGCGGCAAACGATCCGGAACCATGGGGAGAACATCGCGCAATTGCTCGGTCAGCGCATCATCGCCCACCACGAGTCCCTCGCCGCGCTGCGACGCCTGATTGAAATCAGCCCTGACATGAGCTTCGCCCAGTTCGAGTACTTCACACGCATAACGCTGAAGGACAATCCGGACATTTTCGCGCTGAGCATAAATCCGTTTGTCGCGCGGGAGCAACGTCCTGCCTTCGAGCAAAGCTACGCCCGCCGAACGGGAACGCCGGGATTCGAGATCAGGGAACGCAACGCCGAGCGGCGACTGGTGCGCGCCGGCAACCGCGAGACCCACGTCGTCGTCGGCTACATCGCGCCCCTTGAGGGCAATCGGCCCGCCCTCGGCTATGACATCTATTCCGAGCCGATACGTCACGCCGCGCTCGACCGGGCGATGGCCTCGTACGCGTCGACGGCGACCGCGCCGATCCGCCTGGTGCAGGAAAACCGCGAGCGGGTCGGCGTCCTGCTGCTGCATCCCGCCTACCCGCGCAATTCGACCCCAGGGCAGGAGAAAAGCTTGCTCGGGTTTGCCGTTGGCGTGATCAAGGTCGATGAGCTGGTGAGCATCGCCACGCGTTCCGCGATGGTGGATGGCCTGGTGCTGCAAATCGAGGATCCGGGCGCCACCGACGGAAAATCCGTCCTCCATCGTTCGCCAAAGGACACGCAGCCGATCGATTCCGCCTACGCCTGGCAAACCGAGCTGCCCATGGCGGATCGCGTCTGGCGCCTGTCGATCCTGCCGACGCAGGGCTTCATCCGCGAACAGCGGCACTGGCAGGCGCTTGCCGTCGGCATCAGCGGGCTGCTGATGGCCGCACTGCTGCAGGTGTTGCTGCTTGGCACCACCGGCCGCACCGCCATGGTCCAGCGCAAGGTGCGGGAACAGACTGCCGAATTGCAAGCCAAGGGCGATGCGCTCGCGGAGCGCAATGCCCAGCTCGACGCCCTCTTCCGCCTGAGTCCGGATGGCCTCGTCGCCTTCGACGCCGAGGACCATGTGAAGTTCGTCAACCCCGCATTCCAGTCCATGACCGGGATCGCGGCGACATCTGTTGTCGGCAAACCCGCGGCCGTGCTCGATGCGGAGATCCGAGCTCGCCTTGAAGCGGTCGCGGGCTTTGGTGGCGTCGCCGGCTTCTTCCTGGACAAAACAGCCCCCTCGACCCGGCCGCCACTGGTTCTGCTGCAACCCCGGCCTGTCGTGATCCAGATACTCGGTTTTGAGAGTGGCACGCCAGGCGGTTCGCGCTTCCTCTACCTGCAAGACATCACCAGCGCCACCGAGATCAGCCGCATGAAAAGCGAGTTCCTCGCCCACGCGGCGCACGAGCTGCGCACGCCATTGACCACCATCCTCGGCTACAGCGAAATCCTGCTCGCCATGGAAGTCGATGCGGAAACACGGCGTGAAGCCCTCGACGCCATCCATCGCCAGACGCTGTGGCTGGTCGACATCATCAACGAGTTGCTCGACCTGTCGCGCATCGAGGAAAGGCGCGGCAAGGATTTCCGGATCGAACGCATCGATGTCGGCGGCTTGCTCGGCGAGCTGCTGCCGCGCCTTGGCTTCGACTCCGAGCGCTGGCCGCTCGCCCTGGACTTGACGACGCCCGCCGCAACGGTCCTCGCGGACGAGGCGAAGCTGCGCCAGATGCTGCAGAACCTGCTCGGCAACGCCCGGAAATACTCGCCCGAGGGCGGCGCGATCCGCGTCACCACGATTGCTGGCAAAGGCCGGCTGGGAATCGCCATCGAAGACCAGGGAATGGGCATGAGCCCGGAGGAACTTGCGCGCTTCGGCGAACGCTTCTGGCGTGCGGATACCTCGGGCAAGACGCCGGGTACCGGCCTCGGCGTGGCCATCGTGCGCGAAATTCTGATCCTGCTGGGTGGCAGCCTGGACGTTTCCTCGGAACCCGGCAAGGGGACGCGGGTCACGCTCTGGCTGCCGCTCGCGGCGGGCGAGGGCGACACCTCGGCCTCGGCGTCCGGTTGATAGGCCGTCCAAGCGCGACGTACTCGCCGCAGGCCTTACTTCTGCGCTGACGCCAGATCCTTGTCGGTGATCGTTCCCGCGCGATGCAAGCGCATCAGAATCGTCAGCGGCTTGGGCATGGCCCGCCCTGACTCGTAGCGCGAGCCCCCCGACTGGGTGACGCCGAAGCGCGTCCAGTATTCGGACTGGTTCAGGTTGGTCGCTTTTCGTTCAGCGACGATATCGACTATATCCGGTTTTCTTTTTCGGGCCATGCCTGCTTCTCCTTGAACACGATCTGATTGCTGGTTTGAATGCCGAAAGCCAGGTTTCCGGGCAGTGAAATCCACCTGGTGTGAAGTAGGCAATCCGGATACAGGCCTGCACGTGCCTGGCCATATCGTTCCTGGGTCACCGCCTGCTCCTGGGTCAACAGGTTCTTGGGTCGGTCTGGACGCATTTGTCGGCGGCCTTCTTGCTGTGTTCCGCGAACTGTGGAATCGCAATCGCCACCATCACGCCAATAACCACGAGCACCATCAGAAGTTCAATCAACGTCAGCCCAGGTTCTTCCCGCCGCTTCGCTTTCAAGAATGTCCTCGCATTGAGTCCGCCGCTTCGTCGCAACATGCGACCGACATTTGTTGGACAGCGAGGATACGAGTGACGCTCAGCGACTTGATGAAGATTTGTAAAGCCGGGAGCGGCGCATGGATCGCCGCGGGCCGGGTCAAATTTCCGCGCCGAAAGTCGTCAGGCACAGGCGGTAACCGGTGCCACGAACATGACGTAGCGCGTCGACGAGTCCAAAGGTCAATTCAAGTTTCCTTCGCAAATTCGAGACATGCACGTCAATTTCACGACTCATCCTGTCCCAGTCACGGCCATGGATGCTTCGATAAAGGTCGTCGCGAGTAACGGGCACCCCCCCATTCTGCATCAGAAGGGCGAGCACTCGGGCCTCCATTTCAGTCAAAGGCAATGCTCTGCCTTTGTCATCGATTAGCACCGATCGATCAAGGTCAAGACGGAACCCGCCAACACGTACATGCGCCGATGGCGGTTGCGTCGAATCTGGCTCCCGACGCAACAGATTGCGGATTCGGGCAGTCAGGACAGCTTGCGAAAACGGCTTGGTGACGTAGTCGTCACCGCCGATGTTGAGACCCTTGACAACTGCATCATCGGCATCCAGCGCGGAAACAAACACGATCGGAACCCGGGACGCGCGGCGAATCGCGCGGGCGATTGAAAACCCGTCTTCACGAGGCAATTGAATATCGAGGAGCACCACATCGACCGAACCGCAGTCAACCCGCTTCAACAAATCGGCTCCGCACTGCGCAAAGTAGACATCGTGCTCGAAACCCAACATGTAGCGCAACAATGTGCGGCAGTCCGGATCATCTTCGAGTATCGCGACTTTCGGCAGTGGCTTGTTCATTTCGGCGGAAGCTTATCGCAAGGATCACCGGTTCGGCAGTACCGTCGCTTGAAAAGCTTCCCGCAATTGACCTGTGTCAAGCCAGTTGCTTTGACAATTCTTTACTTGCCATCGACCTGCAACGCATACAGTGGTCCGCAAGCATTCTCCGAGCAAACTTGTTTCAAGGAGCATCGACATGACTCATGTTGCATACGACGACGGCGCGTCGGGCAGATCCACTCTGACGGCTGCCCTGCGGGTGGGCCTGGGTTGGTGGAACCAGGCCGCGCCGGAAAGCGTGCAGCAGCGGAACATTGCCCAAATGCGGCAGTTCATCGGCGGTCGGCTGATCGCCGAAGACTATTCACCGGAAACCCTGACCACCGTACGCACCATGTTCTGCGTGAACTGTCGCAAGGTGCACCCTGGGCTTGCGGCCATATGTCCCGGAAGGCCCCTGGGCGAGTGCTTTCTACTGGCCGAATCCGATCCGGCGCCGGCCTCGGCCGCGCGCCGTTGAAACGGCGGTGCACTGATTGCCATGAACTCCTTCGCGCCAGCCACGCATATCAGTCCGCGTCGAAGCCATTTTTTGCTCAAGGCCGTCATTCACGTGAACAAAACCTGGCTACAACATATCCCGGTCGATGACCCGCGACGCGGTGGCGTCTTGTCAACCCTGCTGTTCGTCGAACCTCTGCTCGCGACCGGCGACATATCTCCCAATAGCATGACACGCGCCGTTTCGATGTTCTGCGCTTCGTGCACGGAGATTCATTCCGATCTCGCCGCTGGCTGCACATCAAGGGAGTTGAAAAATTGCTGGCTGCTTGGATTGCTGGCCGGCGCTCGCCAAAGCTGAGTCTGCCATGGCCATTGAACCGAATTTTTTTTCCCAGCCATCGGGCGAATCCGGCCGATTGCAAGCAATCGAGAGGGTATGCCGCATCTGGGCCAAGGGGGTCCCACCAGAGCACGATTCGACAATCACCTTGTCGCGTCTGATCGATGTATCCGGGAGGTACCAGCGTTCGGACAACTTCTCGCCGCAGCTTCTCGAATCGGTCGAGGCCGTCTTCTGCCACCTATGCCAGACGATTGAACCCGGAATTGCGGCTGTATGCGCGGAAGACAAGCATAGCAGCCACTGCTGGCTGACTGGCTTGGTGGTCTAGGTAGCGAACGTGAGCTCGCAGCCGGCCTCGAAAAATACATCCCCTGGCGACAAGGTCACCCATCTTGAAACAAGCCTAGGGATTGGCCAGCACTGGCTGGATGCCTTGACGGCCGATGATCCACGGCGGACGAAGGTGGAGGCGATGGCGCGGCAGTTCGCCGTTTGGGCGCGGTGTATCGAGCCCGCCGCGACAGTCGATGACATTTTCGGGATGCTCTGCCGCAACTGTGGCGAGCTGCATCCTGGGCTCGCCAGCCTGTGTCGCGGTAAGCCGCTGGGTAGCTGCTGGCTGCACAAGGGCTATCGATGCATGGTTTCCCCCCTGCTGCATGGCGTTCCCGACCGATAGCCCGGCAACAACTCGTCCGACGCGCGGATCACGCAACCCCATTCACGCGCTAACCGATTTTGACACCGTGAAATACGTTCGACACCCTGCGCGCCGAGAGACCTTCCCCGTCGTCGAGATATTCCTGATGCTCCTGGTCTGCGCCATTCTAATAGTCGTGGCACCTCTCGAATGAACCGGCATCGACGGAGCGATTCCGCCATGAACACCCGCGCCGCGCCGCGACTCGCATCGTGATCATGCCGGTGCCCACCGCCGTCGGAGAGCGGCTCGCCCGCGCTGTGGCGGGAGAACCGTCGCAGAAGACGCTGACCCGTTCGGCGCTGGTCGCGCAAATCGCGGCTCGCGGCGCGGGGCTGACGGAGGACGACGTCCGCTTCACTGTGAGCCTGCTTTTGACCGCGATCACCGAGCACGTGGCCAGAGGCGGTCGCGTCGAGATTCGCGGCTTCGGAAGCTTCGTGCGCCGCCTGCGACGGGCGCGCATCTCGCGCAATCCCGGTACGGGAGCGCAGGTTATCGTCGATGCGAAATTCGTTCCCCATTTCAAGATGAGTGGAGAGTTTCGTCGTGGGCTGAACGCATCATTGGCGGCCGATGCCCGATCCGTCGGTGCCGCGCCGACATCCCCGCCGCACCAGGGCCGGCAAGAAAATGCAAATGCTTTGACAAGGGTGTCCGCGTGACAATTGCAAAAGCGGTGAATGGCTCTTGGGAAATCTCGATCGGGCGCATCAAGGCCGTCAGCATCGCCAATCTGTTGGATGTCGAAACTCACAACATCCACAACATCGCCAACTCGGTATCGCATTTCCTGCGATTTCGCGGCGGCGGCGAACTGCGGTTCTCCTACAACCAGTCCGGACAAATTCTGGAATTCAACTGGTATAAGCTGGACTTGGCAATCAGCCCCAACGGCGAACTCAAGTTCGGCGCTCAAAAGACGGGTTGAGGACGAAGTATCGAGAAAGGCGAGGCTTGTAGCCGGCGCCTGGTTATCGGGGCCACTCCGTTCAGGCGCGCAGCCGCAACACGACAAGAACGCTTAGCGCGCTGTCGCCGCCAACAGGCCGGCGATCTGCGCATCCTTGTCGCGCCAAAGCTGCTTGACCCATTCGCCGAAGGCCTCGCGCACCGCCGGGTCAGCCGCATAGTCGCCCTGCATCAACTGACCGGGCACCGGCAGGCGCTGCACGCGGACGATGACGCGGCGCATGCGCCCGCAAAGGAAATCGCGGAAGCCGGGCGCACCGTCGGGATAGACGATGGTGACATCGAGGATGGCGCGGAACTTGTCGCCCATGGCGTTGAGCGCCAAGGCGATGCCGCCGGCCTTGGGCTTGAGCAGGTGGCGGTAGGGCGATTGCTGCTTCGCGTGCTTGGCCGGCGTGAAGCGCGTGCCTTCGAGGAAGTTCATCACGCTGGTCGGTATCAGGGCGAATTTTTCGCAGGCTTTGCGCGTCGCCTCCTGGTCCTTGCCGCGCATCTCGGGGTGCCGCCTGAGGTAGTCCTCGGAATGCCGGCGCATGAAGGGAAAATCCAGCGCCCACCAGGCCAGGCCCATGATCGGCACCCACTTGAGCTGGTCCTTGATGAAGAACTTGAGCAGCGGGATGCGGCGGTTGAAGATGTGCTGGAGGACGAAGATGTCGGCCCAGGTCTGGTGGTTGCTGTTGACCAGGTACCAGCCGCACGGATCCAGTCCGGCGACGCCCTGCACGTCCCAGTCCATGCGCTGGGTGAGGATCATCCAGCCGCTGTTGCCCGCGATCCAGGCTTCGGCGATGCGCAGCAGCAGCGGGTCGATGGCCAGGCGCACCGCCTTGAAGGGCAGGATCAGCCTGACGATGGCAAAGGCCAGCAGCAGCGGCACCCATATGAGGATATTGAGCAGCAGCAGAAGGAAGGCGATGAGCCCCAGCAGCGGCCCCGGCAGGAAGTTCAGCATGACGGCCCGCGCGCAACAGGGGCCGTAGAGCGCAATGGTTCGACGGTAATACGTTTCATTCGGTGGCCTCCTGCCAAGGTCTTACTTCGATGCCCGAGCGAGTGTAACGGTCCGGTCCGGCGCAGACCAGGCGGGGATGTCGGGCCGCCGTGCCCGCTGCCGCGATCCATTTGTGCAAACCCTTGAACAAGTCCTCGGTGACGGTGGCCGACGACTTGATCTCGACCGGGCGCAAACCTTCCGGTTCGTCGATCAGCAGGTCGACTTCCAGGCCCACGTTGTCGCGCCAGAAGTAGAGGTTGGAAGGGTAGCCGGAATTGAAGCGGGCCTTGAGAAATTCGCCGACGATCAGTGTTTCAAAAAGGGCGCCGCGCAGGGGATGGATGGCAATCTGCGCGGCGGTTTGTATGCCCATCAGCGAGGCAGCCAGGGCGGCGTCAACGAAATACAGCTTGGGGGCCTTCACCACCCGTTTTCCCAGGTTGCGGTGATGAGGCGGCAGAAGGTGGACGATGTAGCTGGCTTCCAGAACCGACAGCCAGGCGCGCGCGGTGCTCTGCGCGACGCCGGCTTCCTGCGCCAGGTTGGCCAGATTGAGCAGTTGGCCGGTTCGCCCGGCACACAGCCGCAGGAAGCGCTGGAACGCGGCCAGGTCATGCACCTGGGTGATCTGCCGAACGTCGCGTTCCAGGTAGGACATGGTGTAGTCGGCCAGCCACCGCGCCGGGTTGAGCGCCCGCGCGTACAGGGCCGGATAACCGCCCCGCAGCAACATGGAATCCGTGTCGGGCGGCAGTTGTCCGGCCGCATTGAGTTCGGCGATGGAAAGCGGCAGCAACTGCACCAGCGCGGAGCGTCCGGCGAGGCTCTGGGCGATATGCGCCATCAAGGAAAAATTCTGCGAGCCGGTGAGAATGTAGCGGCCCATGGTGCCGGCGGCATCGACCTCGGACTGAATCCAGGACAGTAAGGCCGGCACGTGCTGCACTTCGTCGATGATCGCGCCGTCCTTCCAGCGCGCCAGGAAACCACGCGGATCGCTGGCGGCGAATTCGCGTTCGTCCGGCGTTTCCAGCGAGACGTAGGGCTTGTCGGAAAAAGCGGCGCGGGCCAGCGTGGTCTTGCCCGACTGGCGCGGCCCGGTGAGGGTAATCACCGGGTAGCCGGAACGGATTTCGTCGAGCAGGGGTGCGGCGGCGCGGGGAATCATGTTCTTACAATTCCACGAAATGTTCGTGCAATTGTAAAGTGCAATCGATACGTCGTCCAGTCCGGAATGCCGGCCTCAGCGGCTCGGTCGCGCCGAATACTCCTGGCGCAGCAGGTTCTTCTGCACCTTGCCCATGGCATTGCGCGGCAGCTCGTCGACCAGGTACACCCACTTCGGCACCTTGAAATTCGCCAGCCGGTCCTTGACCGCGGCGATGATGCCGTCCTCGCTCAGCGCCTTGCCTTCGGCGTTCTTCTGCCACACCACCACCGCCGTCACCGCCTCGCCGAAATCCGGATGCGGCAGGCCGATCACCGCCGATTCGGCGACGCCGGGCAAGGCGTCGATCAGCTCCTCGATCTCCTTCGGATAGACGTTGAGGCCGCCGGTGATCACCAGATCCTTGGAGCGGCCGCTGATGGTAATGTAGTACTCGGTATCCCAACTGCCCATGTCGCCGGTCTTGAAGAAACCGTCGGCGGTGAATTCCTCGCGCGTCTTTTCCGGCATGCCCCAGTAGCCCAGGAAAACATTCTCGCCCTTGACCTGGATGCCGCCGACCTCGCCTGTCTTGGCCGGCGTGCCGCCAGCGCCGACTATGCGGATCGCCGTCCCCGGCAGCGGAAAGCCCACCGTGCCGCCGCGTCGTTCGCCATCGTAGGGATTGGAAGTGAACATGCCGCCCTCGGTCATGCCGTAGCGTTCGAGAATGGTGTGGCCGGTGCGCGACTTGAACTCGTCGAAGGTTTCCCTGAGCAGCGGCGCCGAGCCGGAAATGAACAGGCGCATCCGCCGGCAGGTGTCGCGCGTGAACCCGGGGTCGAGCAGCAGGCGCACATAGTAGGTGGGCACGCCCATCATCACCGTCGACTGCGGCAGCAAGTTCATGGCGCGCGCGGCGTCGAATTTCGGCTCGAAGAACATCGCCGAACCGTTGAGCAGGGCGCAGTGGCAGGCGACGAACAGGCCATGCACATGAAAGGTCGGCAGCATGTGCAGCAACACGTCGCCGGTCTGGAAATGCCAGTACTCGTGCAGGGTTCGCGCGTTGTGCGCGAGGTTGCCATGCGACAGCATCGCGCCCTTGGAGCGCCCGGTGGTGCCCGAGGTGTAGAGGATGGCGGCGAGGTCGCTCTTCTCGCGCGGCAGCGTGGCGAATTCGTCCGCGTGTGGCGCGGCGGCATCAATCAGCGAACCGCGGCCGGCATCGTCGAGCTCCAACACCTGCGCCACGCCGGCAGCGGCGGCCAGCTCGTCGGCCAGCGCGCGCATCGGCGGCCGGCAGACGAACAGCCCCGGCGTCGCATCCTGGAGAAAGTGCTCCAGCTCCTGGCGCTGGTAGGCCGGGTTGAGCGGCAGGAAGACGGTGCCGGCGCGCAGGGAAGCGAGGTAGAGCACCAGCGCCTCGGGCGTCTTTTCCACCTGCGCGGCAAGGCGGTCGCCCGGCTTCAGGCCCAGTGCCACGATCATGTTGGCCATGCGCGCCGAGGCGCGCTCGATATCGCCGTAAGTCCAGACGCGGCCGTCGGGAAGGATCAGGCAGGGGGCGTGGGGATCGCCGGGAAAATGCGCTGCGAGCAGGGAATACAGATTGGCGTTCATGCAAATGGCCTACTTGACGTTCTCCGGCAGCCACATCGCGATCTGCGGAAAGACCGCCAGCAACACGATGGCGAGGATCATCAGGACGATGAAGGGCGCGGTGCCCCAGATGATGTCGCGCAGCTTGATGTCGGGGGCGATCGAGTTGATGACGAAGAGGTTGAGTCCGACCGGCGGATGGATCAGGCCCATTTCCATGAGGATGGTCATGACGATGCCGAACCAGACCAGGTCGATGCCGTGGGCCTTGAGCGCCGGCAGGATGATCGGTGTCACCATCAGGATGATGGCCACCGGCGGCAGGAAGAAGCCGAGCACCACCAGCAGGATGTTGCAGGCGACGAAGAAGCCCCACTTGCCCAGCGGCAGGCCCACCATCCAGGCGGCGACCTCCTGCGTGATGTGCAGGTAGCTCATGACATAAGTGTAGAAGAAGCTCATGGCTATGATCATCATCACCATGGTCGATTCGCGCACCGTGCCGCCGAGGATGGCCTTCATGTCGGTCCAGCGCCAGCAGCCGTAGATCGCCATCACCATCAGCAGCGAGAAGAAGGCGCCGATGCCGGCCACTTCGGAGGGCGTGGCCCAGCCGCCGTACAGCGCCACCATGATGATGACGATGATGCCGATGAAGGGCGCCAGGCGCGGCAGGGTTTCCATTTTTTCGCGCCAGGTGAAGTTCTGCTCGTCGAGGATCGCGCTGTCGCCGCCGGCCAGCCGGGCGCGCGCCTGCTCGCGGCGAAACTGGATCACCACCCAGACCGCGAACATCGCGGTGAGCATCAGGCCGGGGCCGACCCCGGCGATGAACAGTTTGCCGATCGACTGCTCGGTGACCACGCCGTAAAGAATCAGCGTCAGCGAGGGCGGGATCAGGATGCCCAGGGTGCCGCCGGCGGCAATGATGCCCGAGGCCAGGGCCGGCGAATAGCCGCGCTTACGCATCTCGGGGATGCCCGAGGAGCCGATCGCCGAGCAGGTGGCGGGGCTGGAGCCGCACATTGCGGCGAAAACCGAGCAGGCCATGACGTTGGCCACGCCCAGCCCGCCCGGCACGCGGCCCATCCAGCGGTTGAGCGAGGAGTACAGGTCGCCGCCCGCGCGCGACTTGCCGATCGCCGCGCCCATCAGCACGAACAGCGGGATGGTCAGCAGCACGAAGTTGTCGAGTTCCGAATACAGCGTCTCGGCGATCAGGCCGATGGTTTCCGGCGGCATGTAGATAACCATGAAGGTCAGCGCCACATAGCCCACGGCGAAAGCGATGGGCATGCCCGAGAACAGCGCGATGAATGTCGCCAGGCCGAAAAGGATGCCGATCTGAAGCGTGCTCATTCTTCGTCCTCGCGATGCTCGTGGATGTGCTGGTCACCGACCTGCACCAGCAATTGCAGCGAGAGCAGGCTCATGCCGGCCGCCATCGACAAGTAGGCCGGCCAGAGCTTCGGCCCCCAGGAGGTATTGCTCATCTTGCCGTCGGTCCAGGCTTCATGAAAGAACTGCCAGGACTTCCAGGCGATGAAGGCGCAGAACAACAGCGAGAGCAGGTCGCCCAGCATGTAGCGGTAGCGGTTGGCCTTTTCCGACATCATCACGTCGAGCACCTCGATGCCGACATGGCCGCGCGCGGCCTGGGTGAAGGCCGCGCTCATGAAGGTGGCGCCGATCAGCAGCATGATCGACAACTCGATTTCCCAGTCGGTCGGCCAGTTGAGCAGGTAGCGCACCGCCACCTCGAACACCAGCACGCCGGAACAAAACACGATCAACACGCCCGAGGCATATCCCGCCAGGTTGCTGACCGTGCCGACGGCGCGACCAAAAAGCCCGCCAGAGCGCGAACACGGCTCCGGCTTACTTGACGGACAGGGCCATGTCGAACAAGGCCTTGCCGTTCTTGACCTTCTCCTCGAAATCCTTCCAGGCCGAGGCCTTCGCCACCTCGCGCCACTTGTCGAAGGTCGCCTGTTCCATGTCGACCACCTTCAGGCCAGCCTTGGTGAACACCTCGACCACGCGCTGGTCGTCGGCCTTGGCCGCCTCCATGCCGAACTTCTCCAGCGAGGCGCCGACCTCCATGACCAGCTTCTGTTGCGCCGGGGTCAGGCTGTCAAAGCTCTTCTTCGACATCAGCAGCGGCTCGAACATGTACCAGAAGGAATGCTTGCGCCCGGCGGTGAGGAAGTTGGAGGTCTCGTGCAGGCGGAAGCTGATCAGCGAGGTGCTGGAGGTGATCGCCGCGTCGAGCACGCCGGATTGCATGGCGCTGTAGATCTCATTGGAGGGCACGTTGGTCACGGCGGCGCCGGCGGCCTTGGTCATCAGGTCGATCTCGCGGCTGCCGCCGCGCACCTTCATGCCCTTCGCATCCTCGGGGCCGACCAGCGGCTTGCCCTTGGCGGCGATGCCGCCGGCCTGCCAGACCCAGGTGATGATCTTGACATTGCGCTCTTCGAGCAGGCGCGTCAGCTCTTTGCCGATCGGCGCCTCCTTCCAGCGCAGGCCCTGTTCATAGCTGGTGACCACCGCCGGCATCAGGGTCAGGTTGGCCTCGGGAAACTCGCCGCCGGCATAGGCCAGCGGGTACAGCGACATGTCCAGGGCGCCGGTGGACAGCGCCTTGTACTGCGGCACCGGCTTCATCAGCGAGGCTGCCGGGTAGATCTCGAACTTGAGCGCGCCGCCGCTCTTCTTTTCCACCTCGGCGGCGAACTTGCGCACCAGGCGGTCGCGGAAATCACCCTCGTCAATGGTGCCACCGGGGAACTGGTGGGAAATCTTGATGGTTTTGGTCTGCGCCAGCAGCGGGGCGCTGGACGCGCCCAGGGCCAGTGCTCCGGCCAGTGCCAGTGAAGTTTTCAGGAAAGTGCGTCGCATGGTTGGTCTCCTTCGTTATGTACCGCTGTTTTTCGGCCGCGCCAGCCGCCTGACGGCGGCCGAGGTGGCGATGGTGCCTTCGCAGGCGAAGTTTTCGACATTCTGTTCCAGCGCGTCAAGCTCGTACAGGTAATTCACCATGACGCCGAGGGATTGCCGCAGGCCCTTGGCCGAATTGTCGCCGAGCGGGTTGATGCGCTCGACGGTGGCGCCGTTGCCAAGGTGGAAGCGCGCCACCGGGTCGAGCGGCAGCAAGCCGTCGCCGCGACCGGCCTTGGCCTGGGTCAGATAGCGTGCCGCGACTTCCGCCAGCGCCTCGTTGATGCGTCGCGCCGCCGCCGCATCCGCCGCCCAGCCGCCGGCAACGAGTTCCGCGAGGCCGAGCTCCAGGCCCTGGACCGCCAATTCCGACGGGTGTTCGCGCAGCCAGGCGGCAAGGCCGGGCAGCGGTGACAGGGTGGCGAAATGGCGCAGCTTTGGAAAATCGCGGCACAGATCGTCGATCACGCGCTTCAGCAGGAAGCTGCCGAAGGAAACGCCGCGCAAGCCGCTTTGCGTATTCGAGATCGAATAGAAGATCGCGGTGTCGGCGCGGCGGACATCGAACACCGGCGCGTTTTCGTCAAGCAGGGCCTGGATGCTGTCCGCGAGCTGGTTGGTCAAGGCCACCTCGACGAAGATCAGCGGCTCCATGGGCATGCGCGGGTGGAAGAAGGCATACAGCCGGCGGTCGGAGTCGAGCCGGTTCTTGAGGTCGGTCCAGGAACGGATCGCATGCACCGCCTCGTACTGGATCAGCTTCTCCAGCAGAGCGGCGGGCGAGTTCCAGGTGATGCGTTGCAGTTCGAGGAAGCCGACATCGAACCAGGCCGCAAGGCGCGATTCCAGCTCGCGGTCGAGCGGCGCCAGGCCGGGCTCGTCGTCGATATAGCGCAGCAGATCGGCGCGCAGGTCGACGAGAAACTTGACGCCCTGCGGGATGGCATTGAACTGGGTGAGGATGCGGATGCGGGCCGAACGCAGCGCGGCGCGCAGCTCCGCCTCGGCATCCCATTGCGCCTCGCCGCCGACCGCCGCCTGGTAGGCCGCGTGCGCCGTCGCCACGCGCGCCGGATCGGGGCCGAATTCGAGCGCGATCAGCTTGAGGAAGGCCTTGCGCCCGGCGTCGTCGAGTTGCAGATAGGTTTGCGCCAGCGCCGCCGCGCGGACGCGCGCCGACACCTCGCCACCGCGCGCATCGGCGCACTCGCGCAGTTGCCGGCGCCAGTCGCCGACCAGCTTCGGCCCGGTGCTCGCCGTACCGCCAGCGCCGACTATGGCCTTGAGGCGCCGGACCAGGCCTTCAGCCATGGGCCGCCTCCAGGCGCGGCGCGGCGACGCCCGGCATCAGTTGCGAGAAATCGTCGATCGCCGGGTAATCGCCGGTGTCGTTGTCGCGGCGCGTGCTGTCCGGCCGCTTCACCGACACCAGTTGGGCGATGCCGAAACGACGGGCGCTGTCGAGCACCACACGGCTGTCGTCGACCAGCAACGTGCGCGCCGGGTCGAAGCCTTCGGCTTCGCGCAGGGCTTGCCAGAAGGCCTGCTCCTCCTTGGCCGCGCCCAGCGCATGCGAACTGACGATGGCGTCGAAATGCGGCGCCAGGCCGGTGCGCGCCATCTTGAGCGTCACGCTCTTGTGGTGGGCATTGGTCGCCAGCACGATGCGCCGCCCGCTGGCGCGCAGCGCGGCGAGAAAGTCGGTGACATGCGGATGGATGTCGATCAGGTGCGCGACCTCTTCCTTGAGCCGCATGATGTCCAGTTCCAGCGCGGTCGCCCAGAAATCCACCGAGTACCAGTCAAGCGTGCCGGCGCGGGCGTGGTAGCGGGCCATCAGTTCTTCACGCCCGGTTTCCAGCGCCACGCCGCGCGCGGCGGCGTAGCGTTGCGGCAGATGCACCTGCCAGAAATGGTTGTCGAAGTTCAGGTCGAGCAGCGTGCCGTCCATGTCGAGCAGGACGGTATCGACCCGCAACCAGTCGACCAGCAGGTTGGCGTCGGCCATGACGGGGGCTGAAGCGGCGGTGGGTATGGCGAATCTCCTCGGGTGGGGCAGCTTGCGTCTGGCGCGCATTGGCTAAAGCATAGCAGGCGACCGCCGCCTGTCGCCACCCGACCGCGAATTGTTCAGGGCCGCAGGTAGGCCCAACCCCGCTGCTGCAGGCGCATCAGCTCGGCATAGCCGGCGCGGGTGTATTCGATCTTGTCGATCATGTCGTCCTTTTCCAGCTTCTGCGCCTGCATCGAGTTGCCGCAGGCGACGAAGCGCACGCCGGCCGACATCGCGTCCTGCACCTTGTTGGCGGTCAGCGCGTCGGCTTTGAGCATGCCCAGCGCCGGGCCGATCACCACCACGGCCACCTCGACCTTGCCGAGTTCCTCCTGCACGTTGTTGATGTTGGCCAGGACGGTATTCCATTTGCGCGAATCCTCGTCGTTGACCTGAAACACCACGCGGTGGTTCGGCAGGGCAACCGCCTGCGCCAGCGCCAGGCCGGGCAGCAAGGCAAGCAGCGCCACCCATGCCGGCAGCGTCGATTTGAGGAATTTCATCATCCGTCCTCCACATCGTCTATTCTTCGCGGCACCTACTCTGCCACAAAGCACCATGGAAAGAATCGACTGCGCCGTGATCGGCGCCGGCGTGATCGGCCTCGCGGTGGCGCGTGTGCTCGCCATGCGCGGACGCGAGGTGCTGATCCTCGAAGCCGAGAGCGCCTTCGGCACCGGCATCAGCGCCCGCAACAGCGAGGTGATCCATGCCGGCATCTACTATCCGGCCGGATCGCTCAAGGCGCGGCTATGCGTTGCCGGCAGGACTTTGCTTTACGCCTACTGCGCCGAGCGCGGCATCGAGCATCGGCGCTGCGGCAAACTGATCGTCGCCGGCGGCGATGACCAATGCGCGCAACTAGATGGCATTGCCGCCCGCGCCCGCGCCAACGGCGTCGACGACCTGCAATGGCTTAACGGCGCGCAAGCCCGCATGCTGGAGCCGGCGCTGACCTGCCGCGCCGCCCTGCTCTCGCCATCGACCGGGATCATCGACAGCCATGGCCTGATGCTTTCGCTGCTGGGCGACGCCGAGCGGGCCGGCGCCGTGCTGGCGCTGCAAAGCCGGGTGTTGGGGGGGCGCGTTTCCGCCGAGGGCATCCGCCTCGACGTGGCCAGCGACGGCGGCGAGAATGGCGTTGCTGGCGCGCGGCGTCGTCAATTGCGCCGGCCTCGGCGCGCAACACCTCGCCCGCGCCCTGACCGGGCTGCCGGCACACAGCGTGCCGCCGCTGCACTATGCAAAAGGCAATTACTATGCACTGGCCGGACGCGCGCCCTTTTCGCGGCTGATCTACCCGGTGCCCGAAGCGGCCGGCCTGGGTGTGCATCTGACGCTCGATCTCGGCGGCCAGGCGCGCTTCGGTCCCGACGTCGAATGGATTGACGGTATCGACTACACGGTCGATCCCCGGCGCGCCGATGCCTTCTATGCCGAGGTGCGCCGCTATTGGCCGGAGCTTTCCGACGGCGCCCTGCAGCCCGCCTACGCCGGCATCCGCCCCAAGCTCCACGCCCCCGGCGCGGCGGCACGCGACTTCGCGATCGCCGGGCCGCGCGACCATGGCATTCCGGGTCTGGTCAATTTCTTCGGCATCGAGTCGCCCGGCCTGACGGCCTCGCTGGCGCTCGCTGCCCATGCCGCGGAACTCCTGGCGCAAACCTGAAGCGGCGACCGGCGCGACGCTCCGGTGCGGAAATCAGAATGTCCGGACCATCCCTGCCCGGCTACGGCAGGAAACCGCCGCGCCAGCTCATCGGAGAGCCACGGCGTTCGGCTCCACGCCCGTGTCCTGGGTCAGGACGTCGCCACCGGGAAGCTTCGCCGCCGGCGAGGAAGCCAGCGGTGAGTTGCCCCCCTGTGACGGAGCGACCACCGTTTTTGGCAGCACCAGCATGAGCTGCCAGGAGCCGAGCCGATGATGTCGCGGCCACGGCCGGGCATCGATGCGCGCACTCAGCGCACCGAGATGCCGCGCCCAGTGTCGAACGAGGATCCGGATGGCGTGTGGAAGGCCGAAATCGCGCACGTGGCTTTGAATGCTGATCATGACGAATTCCTTCGCGAGAAAATGAGCTTGAGGCAAGTCTAGATGCTAGGATTCGCACAGCCAATATCCGTTTTCGTCAATTGATTTTGCAACAATGCACAATCGACTTGGTTCCCCGCAGGTGACCCAAGCGCCAGGCTCGACTACAGGGGCCGGCCGGCTTGACTGGGACGATCTGCGCTATGTGCTGGCCGTGGCTCGGGCAGGCTCGCTCTCGGGAGCAGCGCGCGCGCTGGCGGTGACGCATTCGACGGTGTTGCGGCGGATCGATGCGATCGAGGAAAAGCTGATGGTGCGGCTCTTCGAACGCTTGCGCAGCGGCTACGTGCCGACCGAGGCCGGCGAGACGCTGCGCCGCGCGGGCGAGGAGTGCGAGCCGCGCGTAGCCCAGGCCGAGCGGAAGATCATCGGCGGCGACACGCGTCTGACCGGGCGTCTGCGCGTGACCACCGCCCATGTCGTGGCGCTTTACCTGCTGCCGCCCGCGCTGGCGGTGTTTCATGCGCAACAGCCGCGGATCGAAGTGGAGGTGCGAACCGCTCGCGAGCGCGTCGATCTGGCGCGACGCGAAGCCGACGTGGCACTGCGCATGTCGGCCGAGGCGCCGGACAGCCTGGTGGGGCGCTCGCTGGGGACGGTGAGAATCAGGATCTACGGCTGGTCCGGCGCGCCCTATTTCGAGGGCCGCGGGAATGCCAAGCCGCGCGGCCGCAAGGGGCTGAACCCCGAAGTCCTGGCGCGGGAATTCCCGTGGATCGGCTTTGACGGACAGGACCGGATCTACGACCGCTGGCTCGATGCGACGGTACCCGCGACCTCGGTGGTGGCGCGCGCCGACCACTTCCCCAGCGCGCTGGCCTTGGTGCGCACTGGCATGGGCATCACCGTGCTGCCCGAATTCGTTGCCCGCGAATTCCCCGATCTGCTGGCGCTATCGGAACCGATCGATTCGCTGCAGACGCCATTCTGGATTCTGACCCATGCGGACCTGCGCAACACGGCGCGGGTGCGCGCCTTCATGCAAACCATAGGCGGCGAACTTTCGAAGGCGCTGACCTAGGCCGGGAATGCCGCGTCGCCTCGCAGCGGGCGCGTTTCCGCGCGGTGCGGGAAGGCTAGGCTAGCTCGCCAACAGCCGGTCGATCTGCTCGAGGACCGCCGCACGCGTCACCGCCTGCGCCGTACGCAGCAGCCCGTCCTCGCCGGCGGCGGCCACCACCAGCATCCCGATCGCATTGGCCGCAAGTTGGGCCGCCAATGCCCGCCTTTCGCTGCTGGCCATCGCCAGCGCCTGGTCGACATCCGTGGCGGGTGTCCGCAGCAGCTCTCCCACCAGGCGTTCGAAAGCCAGGCCCCAGGCTCGCCGCACTTCGGGGCCGCCGCGCGCCGCATCGGCGGTCAGGGCCGCGAAGCTGCAACCCTCGCGGACCGGCCCGAGATGGTCCGGCGCGAGCCAATCGCCGAGGATGCGCCGCGTCTGGCGCCGCCATCCCGCCGAGCTGCGGGCCCGCCGTGCGGCCAACATGCGAATCAGCCCGTGATCGTGCGCCAGGACCTCGGCAAACAATGCTTCCTTCGACGGAAAGTGGGCATAGAAGCCGCCCCGCGTCAGCCCGGCCTCCGCCATCACCGCGTCCACCGCGGTCGCGGCATATCCCTGGCGGCGAAACACACGCCCCGCCGCGGCGAGGATGCGGGCCCGGGTCCGTTCCTTGTGCTCCGCGCTCAGCGGCATGCTTGAAGTCTTTTCATATGATGGCTATCATACCAAAAAACGGAGGCACGCCATGATCGAGCTGTTGCAGTTCCGCCATTCGCCCTACAATGAAAAAGTGCGCTGGGCGCTGGATCTCAAGCGCGTGCCGCATCGCCGCCGCAGCCTGCTGCCCGGCCCGCATATGGCAAAGGTGAAGAAGCTGACCAGACAGACGGCCACCCCCGTGCTGATCAACGACGGCGAGGTCATCACCGGTTCGGCGTGCATCCTCGACTGGCTGGAAGCGCGCTATCCCGAACCGCGCCTGATCCCGGCCGCGCCGGATCTGTGCGCGGCGGCCATGGCACAGCAGCGCGAGTTCGACGAGGACATCACGCCGCGCATCCGTTGCGCCGTACTCGATGCCCTGCTTGCCAACCGGCGCTATTTCGCCCGCATTTTCGCCGAGGCCGAATCGCCGCTGTCGCGCGGCTTTTATGCCTGCATCGTGCCGCTGGCGGCGCCGCTGGTGAGGAAGGGCAACGGCATCAGCGGCCCCGCCGCCGTGGAAGAGGGTATCGCGGCGGCGCACGCGGCGCTCGATCGCGCCGCGACGCAGGCGGCGGCGACAGGCTTCCTGGTGGGCAAGGAGTTCAGCATCGCCGACATCACGGTGGCGGCGGCACTGGCCACCGTCGTGCGCCCGGAGAATTCGCCGATGTACGCCCCTCGGCCCGTGGCGCCAGCCTTTGCCGCATTGATGGCGCGCTTTGCTCGACACCCCGGTGCCGACTGGGTGCGAGGAATCTATGCGAAACGCCGTGTCGCCAGCGCCGACTTCGAGGGCACCAGCCCGTATTGATCAGGAGGAAGCCATGACCACATGGAAGAAAGTGCCGGGCGAACTCGCCGAAAAATTCCTTGCGGCCCTGCCCGACGATCCGCGCGTGGATCGTCGGCAGATGTTCGGCTGCCCTTGCGCCTTCGTCGAAGGCAACATGTTCGCCGGCTTGCATGAAGACCGCCTGATCGTGCGCCTTCCCAACGAGGCGGCGAAGCGGCCCTGCTTGATCATGGGCCGCACCATGAAGCAGTACGCCGCGTTTGACGACGCCACAGCACTGGACAAGGCTGCCTTGACGCGCTGGATCGCGCGCGCCCTCGACTACGTGGCAACCCTGCCGCCCAAACCGCCGAAGAAAGCCAGGAAGGCCAGGCCGATCATCGTCCGATGAAGCGCGGCGGCCGCTTTTCGAGAAAAGCCGCCAGGCCCTCAGCGTAGTCGGCGCTGTCGAGAAAGGCAAAGCTGGCGCGTTTCTCCTCCAGCGTGAGCGGCCGGCCGTCCAGCAGGCGCGCGATCCACTGCTTGTGCCAGCGCGCCACCAGCGGTGCCCCGGCGGCGATGCGGCCGGCGGTTGCCTGCGCCTCGGCCATCAGCGCATCGTCGGCCACGACGCGCGTCAGCAGGCCCTTGGCCAGCGCCTCGGTGGCGGACAGCAAGCGCCCTTCGAGCAGGATTTCCTTGGCCAGCGCGGAGCCGGCCAGCCGCAGCAGGCCGGCCAGCTCGCCCGGATACATGGAGAAGCCGAGCTTCATGATCGGCGCGCCGAACTTCGCGCCCTCACCGGCGATGCGCAAATCGCAGGCGCAGGCGATCTCCAGCCCGCCGCCGACGCAGGGGCCGAGGATCGCAGCAATCGTCGGATGCGGACAGGACTCGATCGCCGCCAGCGCCTCGCCCACGGCCTCGTGGTAGGCCAGCGCACTGTCGACGTCGGCGCGCGCGGTCCTGAATTCCTCGAGGTCGCCACCGGCGGCGAAGGCGGCACCCTCGCCGCGCAGGATCACGCCGCGCAGGGAATCGTCGTCGGCCAGCTCGCGCATCGTCTCGCGAAGCCGCGACCACATGCGCGCGTTGAGCACATTGAGCTTGTCGGGATTGAACAGGGTGACGGTGGCGATGGCGCCGTCACGCTGGCAGAGGATGTCGGATTCCATGGCTTGTCTCGGTGTCGATCGGCAACAATAACCCAGGCGCGACTCAAAGCGCATCGGATTCGACCACATGCACGCCGGGCTCGCCGGCCAGCGCCCCGCGCAGCAAGGCGGCGGCGATCTGTTGCGGCGTCACGACGCGGTACTTTTTCGGGATCACCGGCTTCAACACGCGGGCGAACAGCACGCCCAGGTGTTCGGCCGGGCGCGACTGTTCGCGCTCGGCGTCGATCAGCGAAGGACGGACGATGGTGGTGCTGGCGAAGCCCAGATCAATGACGCCCTGTTCGGCCTCGGCCTTGGTGCGCAGGTAGAAGTTGCCCGTCGGGCTCGCGCCGAGTGACGAGTTCAGCGCGTAGCGCGAGGCGCCGGCAGCTTTGGCGAACCGCCCGATCAGGATCGGCAGGTCGCGGTCAATGCGGGCGAATTCGGCCTGCGACCCGGCGGCGCGGATCGTGGTGCCCAGGGTGCAGATCACGGCATCGCAGGTCCAGAAATCTTCGTCGCCGGTCAGCGCAGTCGGGTCGAAGACCGGATTGTCCAGCTTCGCCGCGCGCCGCGACAGCGGACGCCGCGTCGGCGCGACGATGCGGCGGATCTCGCGCCACTCCAGTGCCTGCTCGAGGACTGCCGTGCCGACGGCGCCGGTGGCACCGACGAGCAGGAGGCTATGGCGGCTGGTCACGGATCAGACTTTCAGCAAACGAAATGACCTTGACCACAATTGTCCCGGCGCCGAGGTATCGCCAGCCTTGCCCGAATGCTCAGGGCTTGGCTGGCCAGTTGATCTCCACCTGGCGATGTTGCGTCACGCAGTCGCGCAGGTACAGATTGATCAAGCTCTGGTAAGGAACGCCGGCTTCCATCGCCATGCCCTTGAAGTAGACGACAACGTCTTCCGAAAGACGCATCGTTACAGGCTTCTTCAGCTTCGACGCGTAGGGATTCCTGCGCGACTTCATCCTGGAAAGATCGTACTCGGCTTTCATGGCTTTTCTCTTCCGTAAAAGGTGCTCTCACGCCGGGTCGCCTTGCGAGCCGAAATGATGCGGATGGTGCTACCTGAATCCCGTTCGCAGTGACAGACCAGGAGCAGACTTGCCCCCGTGCTCATGCCCAGCAACAGGAAGCGCTCCTCATCGCCCGAGTGCCCATCGTCGTAGAACTGAACGGCAAACTCATCATAGAAGACAGACTGCGCCTCCTCGAAGGAAACCCCATGCTTCCGTAGGTTGGCAACCGCTTTGGCCAAATCCCATTCGAACTTGATCATACATACAGTGTATTGAAGGACCAGGAGATGTCAATACCGGAGCAGCGCGATACGCGAAAAGTGGATCGACCCGTGATCACGCTACATCACTCGGACCCCTATGGCTCCAAACGTCCACGGCGTATCCCGAACGGGACGGTGGGGCGTTCTGCGCAGCGAAGTAAATGGGGGCGTAGGCAGGGTTTCGCGGAGCACTGCTCCGCGCTGCCGCAGCCGGCTTGCCATGCAGGGCAAACCGTGGGCGAAGACGCCGGGATGGCGCCGACGGAGGACATGAGCGTCGGAGAACGCCCCGCCCTTCCATTCCCGCAACAGACATAGCTCAATCGTGCATCTGCTTGGCGTGACTATCCCTCGCCAGCGTCAGGACAAAAGCCGCCACGATCATCGTCGCGAACATCAGGGTGAAGGCCGTGCGATATGCGGAAGCGTCGTAGATGCGCACGCCGTTGGCCAGCGCGCCGTTCCAGCGCTGGTCGAGGATCCAGCCCACCGCGGGCTGCAGCAGCATGCCGCCCAGCAGCGGCCCCATGTTGCAGACGCCCGATGCCGTGCCGACCAGGCGCAGCGGCACCGATTCCTTGGCCCAGGCGAAGCCGATGATGATGTTGCCGGAGGCGAAGCCGGTCGGGACCAGCAGCAGCACCAGCGCCCACAGCGGCAGCGGCAGGTAGAGGATGGCCGACCAGCCGAGCAGGGCGACGCCGGAGGCGATCAGGTACAGCGGCTTTCGCATGCCCATGCGTTCCGACCAACTGCCCAGGGTCGGCCCGCCCAGCGCCCAGGCCACCAGCAGGGTGGAAGTGATGGCCGCCGCGGTCTTCGGGTCAAGGCCATGCACCTGGCGCAGGAAGGGCACGCCCCAAAGCCCGGCAAAGGTCAGCACCGCGCCGGAAAAGCCGATCGGCACCGCGGTGAGGATCCAGATGTTGCGGTAGGACAGCACTTCCATCAGCCCGCGCCACAGCGAGCTTCCCTCGTGCGCGCCATGCTCGCCCTGGTAATGGCTGGCATAGCCGCGCTCGACCGGATCGTCGCGCACGCGCAGCCAGGTGGCAACGCAGAGCACGGCCGTCAGTGCCGCCGAGACGCCCATCACCGGTCGCCAGCCGAATGCCTCGACCAGGTAGCGCAGCGGCACCCCGGCGACCACGCCACCGACCACGCCCATCAGCAGCGCCATGCCCGAGGCCAGCGCATACTGCTTCGGCGCGAACCAGTGGCTGGCCAGCTTGAGCATGGAAACGAAAGCCACCGCCACCGAGGCGCCGATCAACAGCCGGCCCATGTTGGCCCAAAAAATATCCGGGGCGAAGGCAAACAGCGCGGTGCCCAGCGCGGCAATGCCCGCCCCGGCGCTAAGCAGGCGGCGCGGCCCCCAGCGATCGGCGATCATGCCGGTGGGCACTTGCATCGCCACATAGGAATAGAAATAGAAGGCCGAGAGGTTGCCCAGCGCCGCGCCGCCAATGCTGAACTCCAGCATCAACTGGTCGGTGATCACCGCCGGCGCCACGCGCTGGTAGAAGCCGATCAGGTAGAGCAGGGCGCCCAGTCCCCAGACGGTCCAGGCCAGCGAGGCGGGTGGAAATTTCGCGGAGTGCATCGCCGAATCTTAGCGGAGCCCGGGTGCTCGATGGGTGCGGCGTCGTGCCGGTGCCAATTGTTTCCGCATTTGGTGAAATCCCGGCTGTTCTTCGGGAGTTCAACGCGCTATGCTGTTCGCGCAATGCAGCGAGGCGTCGAACGGGCAGGCCCGGTCGCACCGTGGCTATGTGAATTCCTGGAGGGGACAGCACATGGAAACCGAGTTTGATTTTCAGGAGTGGGCGCTCCTGGCAAAAGAGTCGCCCGAGGCATTCGAACGGCGTCGCCGGGAGGCTATACAGCATTTTCTCGACGCGTCGGACGAGGACCAGCGCCGCCTGGGGCGTAGCTTGCAGCGCGAGATCGACCATGAAATTCGCCACGCCGGGTCGCCGCAGGCTGCCATGTCGGCCATCGCCAGGATGATGTGGAACCAGGTGGCTTTCCTCGGCGAGGAGCTCGATGCCCTGAGCGCATGCATGCGCGAGTTCGAAACCACCGCCAACCTCGGCGCGGATCGTCTGGCGCTGGCCTTGCGGGCGGATACGGGCGCCGCCTAGCCCTTCACGGGCGCGGCTGGCTCAGCACTGCTCCCAGGGCAGGCCTTCGAAACGCCAGCCGTTCATCGAGCCGCGATGGTGGTTGTCGTCGAGTTCGCCCTCGAAGCCATGCAGCACGTTGTACACGCTGATGAAACCGGCGGCTTCCAGCGCATTGCCGGCATCAACCGAGCGATTGCCGCTGCGACAGATCAGCACCACCGGGCGGTCGTGGGCGTGGCCGGCGAACTTCTTCACCTCGCCGACGAAATGCGGATTGACGTCCCACTCGGGGCCGTCATTCCACGAGACGTGCAAGGCGCCCGCCGGGTGACCGACGAAGAGGAACTCCATTTCGCTGCGGCAGTCGACGAACAAGGCTTTGGGGTTGTCATGCAGAAACTTGGCGGCTTCCTTTGGGGTCAGGTGTTTCATGGCAACTCCTTTGTCGAAGGGCGCATTTTAGTCCACTGAGTTTGCTGCCGGCCGCGCTCCGGTATCATCGCGGCATGAAACCGCTCTCCCGCTTTCTTGCTGCACTGGCCTCGATCCTTGGCTTCTACGGCTGCGACGGCGCGCATCTGGCGCAACTCAAACCCGGCATATCGACCGCGCAGGAGATCCGCGAGCGCCTGGGCACGCCGGGTGCCGAATGGCCCAATGGCGACGGCAGCGTGACCTGGGAATACACCCGCCAGCCCGAGGGCTTCGAGTGCTGGATGCTGACCCTGAACCAGGCCGGCGTGCTGCAACAGATCGAGCAGGCGCTGACCGCCGACAATTTCGCCCGCGTCGAGAAGGGCTGGAAGGAAATGCAGGTGCGGCGCCTGCTCGGCAAACCGCGCAGCGAGGTGAAATTCCCCTTGAAGCCCGAGGTGGTCTGGGAGTGGCGAATCGAGCCGACGGCACGTGGCAACAATGCCTTCTTCCATGTCCATTTCAACCTCGAAGGCACCGTCACCGGCACCTCGCGCCGCGAGGAACTGGCCGGCTGAACTCTTTTCCGCTGATCCGGTCGGACGGCGGCAATCATCATCTTCCCTGGAACAAGACATGAATTTCTTTCGCACCTCCCTTTGCACCCTGCTGCTCGCCTGCTCCGCCGCCGCAAGCGCCAACCCGGACCTGACAGCCCCCGAAGCCGCGGCCGCCGTCAGCGCCGGCAAGATCACGCTGATCGACATCCGTACCCCGCCGGAGTGGAAGGAAACCGGCGTCGCCAAGGGCGCGCAACTGATCAACATGCTGCATCCACAGGGCGCGCCCGGATTCGCCAATGCCCTGCTGGACAAGGTGAACGGCGACAGGAACGCGCCGATCGCCCTGATCTGCCGCACCGGCAACCGCACCACGCAGGTCCAGCGCTACCTGCAAAGCCAGGGCTTCACGCAGGTGTACAACGTCAAGGAAGGCATGGCCGGCAGCGGCGCCGGACCGGGCTGGATCAAGCGCGGACTGCCGGTGGAGGGCTGCTCGGCACGGTGCTGACGGCGGCGGCAAGAGTCGGCGCCCACGCCACGGCGTTATAATCCTGCCTCGTTTCCGAGGAGCGCTGCAAGGTCGGGCCTGCATCTGCGGGCCGGGACCCTAGGCTCGGAACCTGTTTTCAACGGCGCTCACCAACCCGAGGACATCCCCCCGGGGCACAGGGTGAGCAGCACATGGTCATCGCTCCCCGCCCCGGTCATGGATTGGAGAGACGCATGACCGCCGCAAGCAACGACACTTCCCGCTGGCAACCCGACCGTAGCGCCGAATTGCGCGCCCTGATGGCGCAGCGCATCCTGATCCTCGACGGCGCCATGGGCACCATGGTGCAGCGGAAGAAGCTCGTCGAGGCCGACTATCGCGGCGAGCGTTTTGCGGCCCACCCCAGGGACCTCAAGGGCAACAATGACCTGCTGTGCCTGACGCGGCCCGACGTCATCGGCGGCATCCACGAAGCCTACCTCGAAGCCGGTGCCGACATCCTCGAAACCAACAGCTTCAACGGCACGCGCGTTTCGCAGGGTGAGTACGGTCTGGCCGAACTGGCCTGTGAGCTCAACGTCGCCGCCGCGACCCTGGCGCGCGGTCTGGCCGATAAATACTCGACGCCGGAGAAGCCGCGCTTCGTCGCCGGCGTGCTCGGTCCGACCTCGCGCACGGCGTCGCTCTCGCCCGACGTCAACGACCCCGGCGCGCGCAATGTCAGCTTCGACCAGCTTGTGTCCGACTACCTCGAAGCCGCGCGCGGCCTCACCGCAGGCGGCGTGGACATCCTGCTGGTCGAAACCGTGTTCGACACGCTCAACGCCAAGGCCGCCCTGTTCGCCATCGAGAAATTCTTCGACGAGGCCGGCCGGCGCTGGCCGCTGATGATTTCCGGCACCATCACCGATGCCTCCGGCCGCACGCTCTCTGGCCAGACCGCAGAGGCCTTCTGGAACTCGCTGCGCCACGCGCGGCCGATGTCCTTCGGTTTCAACTGCGCGCTGGGCGCCAAGGACCTGCGGCCCCACCTCGAAGAACTCTCGAAGCTGGCCGACTGCCTGGTCTCGGTGCATCCCAACGCCGGCCTGCCGAATGCCTTCGGCGGCTACGACGAGCCGCCGGAAGCCATGGCCGCCGAGATCCGCGACTGGGCGCAATCGGGCCTGATCAACATTGCCGGCGGCTGCTGCGGCACCTCGCCCGATTACATCCGCGCCATTGCCCAGGCCTTGCAGGGGATCGCCCCGCGCAAGACGCCGCAGGTGGAAAGGAAGCTGCGCCTCTCGGGCCTCGAAGCCTGCAACATCGGTGACGACAGCCTGTTCGTGAATGTCGGCGAGCGCACCAACGTCACCGGCTCCAAGGCCTTCGCGCGCATGATCCTCGAAGGCCGTTTTGATGACGCGCTGGCCGTCGCCCGCCAGCAGGTGGAAAACGGCGCCCAGATCGTGGACATCAACATGGACGAGGCCATGCTCGATTCGGTGGCGGCGATGTCGCGCTTCGTCGACCTGGTGGGTTCCGAGCCGGACATCTGCAAGGTGCCGCTGATGCTCGACAGCTCGAAATGGGAAGTGATCGAGGCCGGCCTCAAGCGCTTCCAGGGCAAGTGCGTTGTCAATTCCATCTCGATGAAGGAAGGCGAAGCCAAGTTCCTCGAACAGGCGCGGCTGGCCCGCCGCTACGGGGCGGCGGTGATCGTGATGGCCTTCGACGAGCAGGGCCAGGCCGACACCTTCGCGCGCAAGACCGGCATCTGCCAGCGCGCCTACGAGCTGCTGGTGAAGGACGGCTTTCCGGCCGAGGACATCATCTTCGACCCGAACATTTTCGCGATTGCCACCGGCATCCCCGAGCATGACAACTACGCGGTCGATTTCATCAATGCGCTGGCCTGGATCAAGGCCAATCTGCCCCACGCGCGTACCTCCGGCGGCGTTTCCAACGTCAGCTTTTCCTTCCGCGGCAATGAGGCGGTAAGGGAGGCGATCCACACCGTCTTCCTCTACCACGCGGTCAAGGCCGGGCTCACCATGGGCATCGTCAATGCCGGCCAGCTCGGCGTCTATGACGACCTCGCGCCCGAGCTGCGCGAGGCGGTCGAGGATGTCGTGCTCAACCGAAGAGTCGGCGCTGGTGACACGCTGATCGAGCTCGCAACGCGGGTGAAAGGTGCAGCGAAAGAGCAGGTGGTCGACCTCGCCTGGCGCCAATGGCCGGTCGGTAAGCGCCTCGAACACGCCATGGTCAAGGGCATCACCGAGTACGTGGTGGCCGACACCGAGGAATGCCGCGCCGCGCTCTTCGCTGCGGGCAAGCCGCCGCTGTCGGTGATCGAAGGGCCGTTGATGAACGGCATGAACGTGGTCGGCGACCTGTTCGGCGCCGGCAAGATGTTCCTGCCGCAGGTGGTGAAATCGGCACGCGTGATGAAGCAGGCCGTGGCCCACCTGATCCCCTACATCGAGGAGGAAAAGCGCCGCACCGGCTCCACCTCCAAGGGCCGCATCATCATGGCCACGGTGAAGGGCGACGTTCATGACATCGGCAAGAACATTGTCGGCGTCGTGCTGGGCTGCAACGGCTACGAGGTGATCGACCTCGGCGTCATGGTGCCGGCGGAGAAAATCCTGCACGCGGCGAAGGAGCACGGTGCGCAGGCGATCGGTCTTTCGGGCCTGATCACGCCCTCGCTGGAGGAAATGAGCCACTTCGCCGCCGAGATGAAGCGCAACGGCATGGGGGGTGACAATGCGGTACCGCTGCTGATCGGCGGCGCCACCACCAGCCGCGCCCACACCGCGCTGAAGATCGCGCCCAACTACGACGGCCCGGTGGTCTATGTGCCCGACGCCTCGCGCGCCGTCGGCGTGGTGACCAAGCTGCTGTCGATCGACATGCGCGACGGCTATGTGGCCGAAATCGCCGCCGACTACGAAAAGGCCCGCGCCCAGCACGCCAACAAGAAAGGCGTGGCGCTGCTCACGCTCGCGGCTGCGCGCGCAAATGCCGCGAAGCTTGACTATGCACCCGCAAAACCCAACAAGCTCGGCGTCACCGTGCTGAAGAACCTCGACCTGGCCGAGATCGCGAAGCTAATCGACTGGACGCCCTTCTTCCAGACCTGGGACCTCGCCGGCCGCTTCCCCCAGATCCTCGACGACGCCACGGTGGGCGAAGCCGCGCGCAATGTCTTCCGCGACGCCCAGGCCATGCTCGGACAGATCATCGAGGAGGATTGGCTGACAGCCAATGCCGTATTCGGCCTGTTCCCGGTGATGCGCCCAGTCACGAATGGCGAAGACATCGCCTTCCTCAGCGCTGACGGCAAGGCCTTGATGACCTGGCACGGCCTGCGCCAGCAACAGGAGCGCCCCGAGGGCAAGCCGCAGCAGAGCCTCGCCGACTTCGTCGCGCCGAGTGGCGACTACGCCGGCGCCTTCGCGGTCACCGCCGGCCTCGGCATCGAGAAAAAGCTCGCCGAGTTCGAGGCCCAGCACGACGACTACCGTTCGATCATGCTGAAGTCGCTCGCCGACCGCCTCGCCGAAGCCGCCGCCGAGTGGCTGCACCGCGAAGTCCGCACCAAGTACTGGGGCTATGCGGTGGACGAAACTCTCGACAATGCCGCGCTGATCGCCGAGAAGTACATCGGCATCCGCCCGGCGCCCGGCTACCCGGCCTGCCCCGACCATACGGCCAAGGGCGGCCTGTTCAAACTACTCGACGCCGAAGGCAACGCCGGCATGCGCCTCACCGAGAGTTTCGCCATGACGCCGGCGGCCTCGGTGGCCGGCTTCTATCTGGCCCACCCCGAGGCGCGTTATTTCGCCATCACGAAAATCGATCGCGACCAGCTTGAAGACTGGGCCCAACGCGCTCACTATTCCATTCCAGAAGCCAGCAAATGGCTCGCCCCCATGTTATGACCCCATCCAGGAGCACCCCATGCAGGAAAACCCGGCTTACTCAACTGAGCGGCTGAGCTTCAATGAAGCCGTGGCCTTCGTGCAGCAGACCGGCAAGGCCGCCTTCGCCGCGATGCCGGTATTCAGCGACGACGAGAACGACGCAGACGCCACGGCCGAAGGCGCCCGCGTCTTCCTGCTGCTGCCCGACGAGGACGAGGGCTGGATTCTGCGCTTCGTCGCCGGGCCCTTCTTCACCTCCGCCTATGCGGCCAACGACGTGATCCCGGCCGAGGAAATCCCCGAGCGCGTGCGCGAGCTGCTGTTCATGCCGACGCGCTGCGAGGACGGCTGGCTTACCGACCAGTTGCAGGTTCTGCTGGGCAAGCTGACCCAGGCCGCCGGCATCGGCGAGCAGATGCCGGATTACGAGAAAATGCCGGTCAAGGGCGCCGGGCCCGAGGCGGTGTTCCCGGTGAATTTCATCGGCGGCGGGAAGAAACCGCACTGAGCGAAAGCGGCGTCCCGCCAGCGCCGACTGTTGCTGGCCTGGCTTATCGCGCCGCCGCCGCGACCTTCGCCACCTCGGCGTTGAAATTCTGCACGCCGTTCATGACCCCGGCGGCGAAGGCCTCGCGGTCAATCGTCAGCTCGTAGTTGGTCACGGAACGCTGGATGTTGCCGCCGCCGAACACGCTCAGCGCACTGCTCAGCGCATTTCCCGCCGCCGGCGAGGCATCGGTGCCGGACGAGAGGGCGCCGACTTTCTCGCTGACGTTGATAACGGGTTTCGTCGTCGCCACGCCGGGAATGCCGCGCATCATGCGCGACACCGGCTGGCCCAGCCAGGTCGCGCGGGCGCTGGCCATGTTCATGCCATGCACCACGTTGGCGGTCGCCGACACCGAGTTGTAGCCGCGGCTGCCTTCGGCCCAGGCTTGCGGCGCATGAAAGACATAATTCGGAATGATCAGCGTGGCATCGGCGATGCGCGTCTTGCCGCCGGCAATGAATTCGCTGAACAGGCCCCCGGCGAAACCGCTCTGGAATAGCTGCTCGTCGCTCGGGGCGACGGTCAGGGTGTTCAGGCCGCCCTCGGAATCCACTTTCGGCCCGGCCTCGCGGGCGGCATTGCGGAACACGTCGCGGTCCTTGACGTCGGCGTAGGTCAGGACGGTATAGCCGGCACCGCGCAACTGCCCGACCAGGTTGTCGAGGGCCGCCTTCGCCAGTTTTTGCGCATAGGCCTTGTCGATGCCATTCACCTTGAAGTTCGCCGACGCCCGCGCCGTCGCATTTCCCTGCTGGAAGGCGCCGGACTGCTTGGTTGCCGAAACGCGGCCCTCGGTCACCAGGGTGACGTAGGTGGTGGGTATCAACAGGGTCTTGTTCGAACCCGCCAGGTCCTCGGGGTTGATCGCCTCGACGGCAATCTGTAATGGCGTCGCGCGTTTTCCGGCGAGGGTTTCGGCGCTGGCATCCGCTGCCGAAGGTGGCGGCGCCGATGCCGCTTGAGTCGGTGCCGGAACCGGGGTGGTGGCATTCGGCGTCTTGCCGGGCGCCGAGGGATCGCTGGCCGAGCAACCCTTGGCAAGGAAGATCTGCGTCAGGTGCTCCTTGCGCGCCAGCGCCTGCTTCTCGCGCTCGGCCGCCTGCGCGACACTCATCTGGCCCTGCTGTTCGGCGACGTTGGCCGCGGTCTTGCTCGCCACCGAACCAAACAGGTGTCCGGCAAGGCCGCCCACGGAACCGAACAGCCCGGTGCGGCTAGCAACTTCTGCCGCGACGCCGGCAGCCTGGCCGGCGGTGGCCGTGGTCTGTCCCGATTCCCGGGCCGACTTGGATTCGGCAACGATTTTGTCCAGGCCTTGCAACTCGTTGTAGGTTGCCAGGCATGTCAAGTCGTTGTCGGTGATCTTCACCCGCTCGATCGGCGCGGGCGCCTGGGCCAGTGCCACGCCGGCACACAGTGCGAAACAAAACGGAACGGAATTACGCATCGAAAGCCTCCGGAAAAATGCCGCCGGCGATTCTAGCGCGACGGCGATCCGCAAAATGCGCCTTGGCGGATCAAACGCCCCAGACCACCGGCTTCCGCTTTTTCAGCGACCACTCCAGCAATTCCAGCAGCGGCAGGGCGCGCTGGCTCAGGCTGACGTAGGGACGCGAGCCGCCGCCCTCGGCCTTCTCCGTTTGCGGCATGTCTTCCGGATTCCTGCCGGCGCGATCATGCTTGTCCTCCGCGATCGCCGCCTTGATCCGGGCAATCGCGTCAGGCAGTTGCTCGACGGTGACGATGCCCTTGTCGCTGGGTTCCTTGCCCATCAGTTTCATCATGCGCTGGGCAACGTCACCGAACATGATGACGTCGCCGGAGGCCGGGGACTGAAAGGTGACGATCACGAATCGAGCTCCTTCAACCAGTCGAGGATCTGCCGCGCCGGCTTCCGCCAGTCCTTCTCCAGCATCAGGCCGTGGCCCATGGCCGGAAAGATGTGGGCCTCGACACCATAGGAGCGCGCCGTCATTTCCACCAGCGAGGCGGGGATCAGGTGGTCGAACTCGGCGCCCTGCACCAGCAGCGGCGTGCGTTTGATGCGATGGGTGCGCGGCATGGCGAACAGCGACATGTCCCAGATCGCGCGGTGCGATTCCGACTGCGAGTTCTTGTAATAGCGCTTGAGGTCGTCGAGAGACACTTCCTGCGCGAACAGCGCCTCGCGCAGCGTCTCGATCGAGCTCTTGCCGCCGCTCATCAGGTTGTTCATGTCCTTCATCAGGCTGGGCTTGGTGAACATTAGCCCCAATGCCGCCGACATCAGGCCCTGCGGCGGCACAGCGCACATCAGCACCGCACCCGGCGCAAGGTGGTCTTCCAGATACTTCTGTACCACGAAGCCGCCCATCGAATGGCCGATCAGCACCGGCGGCGCCGGCAGGCTATCGACCATCTTCGCGACATCGCGCACATAGTCGGCAATCGAGAAGCTGTCGAGGTGGCGGCGCCCCGGCGAGCCGCCGTGGCCGGAAAGGCTCAGCGCATGGGCGGCGTAACCGGCCTCGGCGAAGAAGGGCAGGAAGTGGTCTTCCCAGCACCAGGCAGCGGCATAGGCGCCATGGATGAACAGCAGCGGCGTGGCCTTGGCCTTGCCGGCGGGCAGACGCGTGAGGACTTCGTTGGTTTCGGACTGGCTGGAACTCATGGCGGGGCGGACGAAACTGTCGGGGAATGCGCCCTGTTTCGCGCATTGGCCACCTGAGCTCCGCTTTAGGATGTTGTTTTGTCCGATTCTACCGCGCGATGCTGAAGTGGCTGATCGTCCTGTTTGCCGCCGTGTTCGTGGTCGGCCTGCTGCAACCGCGCATGGCCCGCCGCATGCCGCTCGGCCGCCTGCCCGGCGACATCCGCTTCCGCCCGCGCGGCCGGGAATATTCCTTTCCCTTCGCCTCGGCGGTGATTTTCTCGCTGATCGCCGGGTTTATCGGCTGGCTGCTATAGCGCCGGCAGGCGCTTGATGGCCTCGACGCGCGCCGCCGCGACGGCTTGCGCAATGGCCTGCGCCTTGTCGCGACCCTCCGCCGCCAGCTCGCGCGCGATGGCGCCGGCATCGACCGCGCGCACCGCCGCCAGCATCGCGCGCCAGCGCGCCGCCGCTTCGTAGGGCCGCTCTTCCCAGCCCAGGCGGCCGCGATGGTCGGCCTCGCAGGCCAGCAGGATCAGCTCGAAGCGATCCGGGCGGCGCAGCGCGTCACAGCGCTCCAGTATCGTCAGCCGGGTATCGGCGCGCAGTTCCTCGACGCGATGCATGTCGCCGTGGAAGCGCGCGGCGAGGCGCGCCACGTCGCGGCACTCGATCGGCACGCGCAGGCGTTCGCAGAGGGCTTCCACCAGGGCCACGCTTTTGGTTTCGTGGCCGTGGTGGCGCGGCAGGATCTCGGCCGGCGTCCTCGCCTTGCCCAGGTCGTGGGTCAGCGCGGCAAAGCGCGCCGGCAGCGGCGCGGCCAGGCGCGCCGCCATGTCGATCACCATCATCACATGCACGCCGGTGTCGATCTCGGGGTGGTAGTCGGCACGCTGCGGCACGCCCCACAAGGCTTCCACTTCCGGCAGCAGGCGCGCCAGCGCGCCGCAGTCGCGCAGCACGGCAAACATGCGCGAGGGCGTGTGCTCCATCAGGCCGCGTGTCAGTTCCTGCCACACCCGCTCGGCCACCAGGGCATCGACTTCGCCGGCGGCGACCATCTCGCGCATCAGGGCCATGGTTTCCGGCGCCACCGTGAAATCGGCGAAGCGCGCGGCGAAGCGCGCCACGCGCAGGATGCGCACCGGGTCCTCGGCGAAGGCCGGCGACACATGGCGCATCACGCGCGCCGCAAGGTCGGCACGACCGCCGTGGCGATCGATCAACGCGCCGCTTTCATCCTTGGCGATGGCATTGATGGTCAGGTCGCGGCGCATCAGGTCGTCTTCCAGGCTCACCTCGGGTGCGGCATGCACCACGAAGCCCGTGTAGCCCGGCGCCGTCTTTCGCTCGGTGCGCGCCAGCGCGTATTCCTCGTGGCTTTTTGGATGCAGGAAAACGGGGAAGTCGCGGCCGACCTGGACAAAGCCCTGGTCCAGCATCTGTTTTGGCGTGGCGCCGACCACCACCCAGTCGCGATCCTTGACCGGCAGGCCGAGCAGTTCGTCGCGCACGGCACCGCCGACGACGTAAGTCTTCATCCGTCGGCGCCGTCAGTCACGCAAATACGTCGGCGCGACGACTTCCAGCGCCGTCGCCACGCGACCGAAGGGCAGGCCGCAGCCGGCCTCGCAGGTGCTGGGCACGCGCATGGAGCGGATGTTGTCGCGCGTCATCGGCCCGTTGGGGATGAACTCCATGGCCCAGGCCTGCAGCCAGCCGACGAATTCCGGAATGCCGATCACCGCGCGCGGATGGCCGGAAACCGCCGTGGCGTAGCGCACCAGCTCGGCCAGCGCGTATTGCGTCGGCCCGCACAAGTCGTAGGCCGCGCCTATGCTCTGCGAATTTTCCAGGCTGTCGGCGATCGCTGCCGCGACATCTTCAACCCACACCGGCTGGAAGCGCGCGTCGGCGCCGGCCAGCGGGAAGAAGGGCGCAATCTTCGCCATGCGCGCGAACAGCGTGAGGAAGGAATCACCGCGACCGAAAATCACCGAGGGACGGAAAACCGTCAGGTCCAGCCCGGCCGCCTGCAATGCGGCTTCGCCCGCCGCCTTCGAGCGCAGGTAGCCGGAGGGCGCATCCGCCGCCGCCTTGAGCGCCGAGACATGCAGCACGCGGCGCACGCCGGCCGCCTTGGCCGCCGCCGCGATCTTCTGTGGCAGTTCGACATGGGCACGGGCGAAACCCCTGCCATACGGCTCGCCTTCGCCGCCCTTGAGGATGCCGACCAGGCTGATGACGGCGTCCTGTCCCGTCATCAGCCGCGCCAGCGTCGCCGGGTCGTGCACGTCGCATTGCACGACGCGCGCCGTCGGCAGCACGGTAAGGTGTTTGGCGCCGGCCTCGCGCCGCGTCGGCAGGGTGAACTGAGAGTCGGCGCTGGCGGGACGGCGCGCCAGCTCGCGGACGATCGCGGAGCCCAGAAACCCTGTGCCGCCAATGACGAGAATGCGCTTCACGTTACGACCCACGCCTCATTCAAGAGAATGAGACAGGAAAGTCACGACATCACGCTCGATCTCGGCAACAGTTTCCGCTCGCTCGCGACACTTTTCCGCCCAAGGCCTACCCGGATGCAAGACATCCCAACGCGGTCTCATTCCGGCATGCCGCCCGCTACCCGGATCATGGTTTCCAAACCCGTCGACAAGCGAATTCCAGACTGGCGAGAACCGCGCAATCAGCAAGGATTCGCCAAGCGGAATCCAGATATCGTCGACAACCAGGAAGCGGCACTGGAAATCCTTGATGGAGAGATTCTTTGTCGCGCGAATGCTTTCGCCGTGTTCGACCAAGCGCTTGTACAGGACGCGTCCCGGTTTCGCGTCCAGCGCTCCGCCCTTGCGCGATCCCGACGGAACCGCCTTGCCAACATAGATCGGACACGACGCCTGCACGGAGCGATTGAGCCCCGCGAGACCCGCATAGGCCTTGAACTTCCCACTGTAGTAAATCGCATAGACCCCGGCACCTTGAAACTCGGCAAGCTCGTCCAAGGGAACCGGCGTTCGGGCCAACAGGGCGTCAGCGACACTGGAGCCAAGATTGGTCTTGTCCAGCGGATTGAAGGGAATGATTTGGGCCGTCATGCCCTCGCCCTTTCGCCCCTTGCCGCGCCAGCCAGATTCCGTGCCTCGGCCTCGATCAAGCGCTGCGCCACGCTGGCCGCTACGTGCCGAGCCAACATGACGGGAACGGCGTTGCCGATCTGGCGCATCGCCTCGGTCCACGTCCCGTGCAATTTGAAACCATCGGGGAAGGTCTGAAGCCGTGCACTTTCCCGCGCGGTGAAGTAACGCACCGAGCCATCGTCGCGCACCATCATGTTTTCGCCACCCGGCACGCCGTGATCGCCGGCCTTCAGGGTTTTCGCCGGAAGATCGAGCGGGCTTCCGGTATGTCCGGCGTAGGGCTTGGCGCCTGGTTGATACCGGTGATCCTGCACGGAGCCCGGATTCGACGACGGCTCGGGCAGGTCCGCCAGCGCGTCGCGCAGGGTTCGCCATGGCTTGGTGTCCGGCGGCAACAGGGATTCGCGTAGCGCGCGAACACGATGGAAATGCTTCTCGGGCACGGGAGGAATGTCCAGCCCATGTCGCCGCCAATAGGCCCCGGTCACCCACTGGTCATGCAACAGCGCGTCGAAACCATGGGTGGGGCGGGGAAACGACCATTTGATCCCGAGGTCCGAGCGGAATCCGATGATAAACACGCGCTCCCGCCGTTGCGGGACGCCAAAGTCCGCCGCATTCACCAAGGTCGGCTGGACGTTGTAAACCAAGGCTCCGCCGCGATCCCGCCGCGAAGACTTCTCGACTTGCAAACGGCGGCCGTGGTCTTGCCAATCCTCGCCTTCCCGCCGACCGACTTCGGGAAACTCCAGTTGCGAAAGAATGTATTGGAAATAGTTGGAGAACGAGGACCGCGTCAAACCCTTGACGTTCTCGAAAATGAACGCGCGAGGCCGCAGGCGGCGAACAAAATCCACGGCGGCGGGAAACATGTCTCGCCTGTCGCCATGCGCCCGATGCTTGCCACCCAGCGAGAATGGCTGACAGGGCGGCCCACCGGAAACGAGATCGATGGAATCCGTCAGGCTGCCCCAATCGAAATCCCGCACGTCACCTTGATGCAATGCCCAATGGTGAACGAGAGGAAAACCGCGCTCCTGATTCTCGCGAATGGTTTCGCAAGCCCATTTGTTCCATTCGATCACGGCGGCTGGCGTAAACCCGGCGAGTTCGCAGCCCATTGCCAGGCCGCCGACCCCGGCAAACAGCTCCAAGGATTTCATGCGCGTTCCCTTTCTGCTTCCATGAAGCAACGCAATCGCTTGGCCAATCGATCGGGATTGCTCAACTGACACTCCCACACCGTCGCCACCGACCATCCGTCACGGCGCAGTGCCGCCCGTACCTTTCCGTCGCGCAAACGATTGCCCTCCAGTTTGTCCAGCCAAAATCGCTTGTGAGTTTTGGGGATTCTCGCCAACGGACAGTCCGCGTGCCGATGCCAAAAACACCCGTGGACGAAAACGATTTTACGTCGCGAGCGAAACACGATGTCGGGTTTTCCCGGCAGATTTCGGGCATGGAGTCGAAACCGATAGCCCATTGCCGATAGCAATTTCCGAACCAAACGCTCCGGTTTGGTGTCGCGCGCCTTGATAAGCGACATCCGCAAACTGCGCTGGTCGGGCGTGAGCGTGTCCAAGCTCGCGGAACCAGCCCGCCGAACCTAGGGCAACTGCTCCACACCGTTTTCGCCCTGGCCACGCGCGCCTATCGTGCCCAGCCGGCGTTTCAGCGATTGCGGACGGCCCTCGAACAGGGTGTTGTAGTACACGGCGTTGCTCATCACCTTCTTGACGTAGTCGCGGGTCTCGCTGAAGGGTATTGTTTCGGCATATATCGCGCCCTCCAGCGGCTGGTCGGCGCGCCAGCGGCGGGCGCGGCCGGGGCCGGCGTTATAGGCGGCGGAGGCCAGCACCGGGTGGTTGTCCAGCGAATCGAGCACCATCTTCATGTAGTGGGTGCCAAGCGTGACATTGGTGTCCATCTCGGTGACACGATTGGGATGAAAGTTGGCGAGGTTGATCTTCTTCGCCACCCATTTCGCCGTGGCCGGCATCAGTTGCATCAAGCCCTTGGCGCCGACCGAGGACTTGGCATTCATGACGAAGCGCGATTCCTGGCGCATCAGGCCGTACACCCAGCCATTGTCGAGCGCCAGCCGGTCGGCCTTGGGCCGCACCTGGTCGCTGAAGGGCGCGATGTAGCGCAGGCTGTAGTTGTGCTGGGCGCGGGTGCGGTCGGCGGTGTTGATGGCGCGGTCCCAGGCTTCGTTGCGCTCGGCGAGTTCGGCGGCGGCCAGCAGGGCGCGGTCGTCCATGCCGCGCAAGGTCCACACCCATTCGCGCACGCCCTCGATGCGCATATCGGTGCGCAGCAGCGCCAGTGCGCGCTGGAAGCCGGGATTGGCCGCGGCGACGGCGATTTCCTCGGCGCTGGGGGCGGCGGCTCGCTGCGGGACTTCGATGTGCCGCCCCAATTCCTCGTCGGCAAGATTGCTGTAGAAATTCGGCTGGCCGCTGATTTTCTGGTAGTTGGCACGGGCTTCGTCGGTGCGGCCGGCAGCGGCCAGCGCCCGGCCCTGCCAGTAAATCCAGTCGGGCTGCGATGCCAGGGCGGGCGGCAGGGCGACAGTCGCGGCAAGCACCGCGTTCCAGTCATTGGCGCGCAGGGCGGCCCGCACCTGCCAGGCCAGTTGCTCCTCCGACAGCGACGTGCCTGCGGCCCTGGCGTACCAGGCCAGGGCCTCCGGCAGGTGACGCTGTGCCGCCTGCATGGCGATCTGGCCCCAGGCGTAGGCACGCTCCTCGGCGGGAAAGCGCTCCTCGATGCGGACGAAGCGCCTGGCGGCATCCTGCGGATCGCTGCGCGCGAGCCGCTGCACGGCAAACAGGGCCACTTCACGTCCGCCGCGCCGGGTATCCCAGCCGGCCGGCAGCTTGTCGAGATGGCGCGCCGGTGCCTGGGCGATAGCCTCCAGACCGCGCCCATCCCAGCCCTGGGACGCCGGCAAGTAGGCCGCCGCGCCGCGCGCCGCGCCGACGCGCTTGGCTTCGAACAGGCGACGCACGCGCTGCCAGACTTCCTCGACGCTCAAACCCGCGCCCGCCACCAACTGATCGACGAGCAGCTCGCAGGCCTGCGGCAAATCCTGGCCCCCGGTCCATAGCGGGCGCACCATTTCGGGCGTGCCGCTCGCCTGCGCGGCATGGCAGTTGATCTCCGCGTCGGGCAGCGCCAGCGCCGGCAGCTCGCGGCGGAAGCTTTCCCAATCGGCCTTCTTGCCCAGGCTGCGCAACCAGTCACCGCGCAGCTTTTCCGCGAGGTAGGCGCCGGAATGGCGCGCCAGGTAATCCGCCACGCCGCCGGTGTCGCCGTCGTCAAGCTTCAGGCGCAAGGCCCAGTATTCGGCCCAGGCTTGCAGCGGATGACCCTGCAGGACCTCGATCTGGCGCGCCAGGCGCACGCGCTCGCCGTTGCGGTAGGCATCGCGCGCCGAGAGGAAAGCCAGATCGCCGCGATCGGCCGGCGCCGCCAGCGCCGGCGGGACGGCGAGCAAGGCCAGCAGCGTCAGGGCGCCACGGTGAAAGAGGGGTTTGCGCTTATAGTTCATGCGGGATTTCGACTCGACAACACTCACTTTAACGTTAGCACATGAACGCCCTGCCGCCGTCCGCCGAACACGATGCCGATGACTCGGCTTTTCGTGCCGCACTGCGCCGCGAAAAGCTGGCGGCGCGCCTGGCCGTGGGGCCGGCGGAACACGCGGCGCTGTCGGCCCGCGTCGCCACGCATCTTGCCGGCCTGTGGTCCGCGATGGCGGCGCAGACCCTGGCCTTCTGCGCCCCGGTGCGCGGCGAATTCGATGCCCGGCCGCTGGTCGGCGAACTGCTGGCACGCGGCTGGCGCGCGGCCATGCCGGTGGTGGTCGAGACCGGCGCGCCGATGATCTTCCGCGCCTGGACCCCGGATTGCGCAATGGACACGGACCGCCACGACATTCCCATTCCGCGCAACGGCCCCGAGATCGATCCGGACATCGTGCTGCTGCCGCTGGTGGCGTTCGATGCCGCCGGCTACCGCCTCGGCTACGGCGGCGGCTACTTCGACCGCACCCTGGCGGCGCGGGCACCGCGCCCACGGGCGATCGGCGTCGGCTTCGAACTTGCGCGCGTGGCCGACATCCGGCCGCAGCCACACGACATCCGCCTCGACGCGGTGGTCACCGAAGCCGGCGTATTCAGCGCCTGACGGCGCGCGCCAGGCGTGCCAGCGCCTCATCAAGCAGGACACGCCGGGTGCCGAAGTTGAGCCGCACGAAACCCGGCGCGCCGAACTCGGCGCCATCGGAAAGCCCCAGCCCATGCGGCTCGAAATACCGCGCCGGATTGTCGACGCCGTGGTCGGCGGCAAAGTCGCGGGCATCGATCCAGGCCAGGTAGGTCGCCTCGATCGGGCGCATGTCGAGGCCGGGCAAGGCGGCCACGGTGCGCTCCACGGTACGCGCATTGCCGCGCAGGTAGTCCAGCAGCGCCGCGTGCCAGTCGTCGCATTGCGCCAGCGCGGCTTCCATCGCGGCCATGCCCAGCGCATTGACGTGGGGCACGATGCCGTGCATTGCGGCATGGAAGCGGCGGCGCAGCGCCGGGTCGGAGATGATCGCAAATGCCGCGCCAAGCCCCGGGATGTTGTAGGTCTTGGACGGCGCCATCAGGGTGATGGTCCGTGCCGCGAGCTCGGGCGACAGCGTGGCGAAAACGCGATGGCGGCAGCCGGGATCGAGCAACAGCCCGTTGTGGATCTCGTCCGAACAGACCACCAGGTCGTGCTTCTCGGCGAGCGCGGCGATCTGCCATAACTCGTCCTCGCTCCACACGCGGCCGGTCGGATTGTGCGGATGGCACAGCAGGAAGGTCTTCGCCGCGCTGCCGCGCAGCACGGCATCGACGGCGGGAAAATCCCACAGCCAGCCGCTCGAGTCGCGCACCAGCGGCGCCGTCACCACGCGGCGGCCGGAATCGACCGGCGCGCCGAGGAAAGGCGAATAGATCGGCGTCGCGGTGAACACCGCATCGCCCGGTTCGCCCGCGGCGCGACAGGCGACGTTGAGCCCCGACACCAGACCCGGCAACCAGACGATCCACGCCGGATCGACGTTCCAGGCGAAATGCCGCGCCAGGTGCCCGACCACCGCATCGACCTGGCTGGCCGTGGGATGGTTGTAGCCGAACACGCCATGCCCGATGCGCTCGTGCAGCGACGCCAGCACCGCCGGCGGCGCGGCGAAATCCATGTCGGCGACCCACAGCGGAATGACATCCCGCCCGGCGTACTTCGCCCATTTCACCGAATCGCTGCCGGCGCGATCCACCGGCTGATCGAAGTCGAATTTCATTTTCTCAGGGCTGGCGGAACAGCCAGTCACCACCCTCGCTATGCCCGGCAGACAGAACGGCGCCGTACTGCGGCTGCTGCGGAAACTCCCTGGTCACCCGGCCGTGCACGGTACGCCATACCTCGACACCAGGCGCGACGCCGCCGAGTCCTTCAAGGGTCTTGATCAGGTTCCAGGCGAAGATGGAATGGCCCTCATGACCTTCATCGGACACCGGCTCCTCGCCGCCCGACGAAAACACCACGACCGAGCGCCGCTTGAGGATCTCGTCCGCCGTGCCGTGGGCGCCGACTTTCTGTTCGCGGGTGAGCGAACCGGAAAAGCAGCTATCGGATACCAGCATCAACTGCCGGGCGGGAATTGCCTTGAGCAGCTTGGAGATGTCGTTGTTGGATATCCATCCGGCAGCCGTTTTCACCGAAGCATCGATCGGGATCCAGTAGCCCATCTTCGTATCGTCCAGCAGGTAGCCGTGCCCGGCATAGAACAGCAGCACGCTATCCTCGGCCTTGGCTTCACGTGCCATGCGGTTGAGCGCCTCGACGGTCGCCGCCTTGCCTGCATCGTGCAGCAGCCGGACCTCAAAACCGAAGCGGCGCCGGAGCACCTCGCCAATCTTTGCCACGTCTGCACCGGGAGTATCGAGGGCGGGAATCGGCGGCGGATAGGCCATGTTGGCCACCAACAGTGCCAGACGTCGTCCGCCGCCGGTCTCGGTTGGCGCCTCCGCCGGCTTCGCCAGACACAGGGCCTTTGATGGCTCCGCGCCGCATTCCGGTACATCGGCCGCCGCTGGGTTGCGCTTCAACTCCTCCAGCGCCTCGCGGTACAAAAGGGTACGCGCCTGGTGGCGCTGCATGTCCAGCGCACGCGACTGCGCCAGGCCCGGTATGCCGCCCATGAAGGAAGGCGGGCGCATCTGCGCCAGCGCAGGCAGGCTGCAAAGCAGGGCAAGCAGGGACAGCAGGGATTTCATCGGGTTTCCTCCAGCAGTCGCGGCCAGTCGCGCGACCAGCAGCAATGATGATCGAATCCGGGCACGACGACCAGCTTCGCGCCAGTACGCCGCGCATGGGGCGCAACGATGTTGACCGGCACAACCTCGTCGCGTTCGCCGAGGAAATGTATCGCTGGCACCGAAGCACCCGCCAGCGCATCGGGGTCGAAGCCTTCCAACGAAGTCAGGCCGTGATGCGCAACCCAGGCGCCGACCCGCAAGGGCGCGGCGATCGTCACTACCTGCCGCACATCCGCCCGCCGCGCCGCGAGGGCAAGCGCCATCACGCCACCGCCCGAATAGCCGACCAGGCGCAGGCGGCTGGCGCCGCTGGCTCGCTTGAGTGCCGACAAGGCCGCGTCCAACACGGCAATCGCCGGCTCGGAAAAGCGTCGATGGGTCCAGAGCTCGACCGGGCAGGCGGCAAGCGCCACGGCCTCCAGGTATTGGCAAGGACGCGCCAGATAGGCCACCTGTGAAGAATTATCCAGCGCCGCCATGTCAAGTACCAGGGCACGGACCGGCGTGGGATCCCGCGGCGGTTGCCAGTGGCTGGGCCATGCAGCGCCGTCACCTTCGAGGTACACCGTCAGGGTCTCCGTCGCCGCGCGGGACCGCAACAAGGCGAGCACCGGACGCGGTCCGGAATCCGTCGCAACGCGCACGAAACCACCGCGTTCAGTTTCCGCCGATACGCGCCGGCGGCCTTCCTCGACACTGGCACAGCCCGCCAGAAACGACAAGGCCGCACTCACCAGCGCGGCCTTGGGGACGAGCGCAAGCGCCATCAGAAACGGATGTTGAGATTGCCCATCAGGGTCGAGTTGCGCGTATGTTGACGCCCGGTCTCGTTGGAATAGACGATGCCACCGGTGATCTTGTCCTTCAGGGAGAAGAAATTGACGCCCAGGGTCAGCAGGAAGGCATCGCGGTCCCAGGGCGCGTTGCCCTGCGCCGAGCGCAGCATATCCGTGCTGTAGAGCAGGCCGACATACGGCTGTATGCCATTTCCGTACCAGTACCCCGCCTCGACACCGGCACGCAGTTGGCCAAGACGAGCCGTGGTGGCCGTATTGGCGACGACCGCGCCGTTGTTGCGGATATCCGATGACTTCTCCTGGGCCCAGAGCAAGCCCGCCTTGCCGCTCATCTGCCAGTTGCCACGCCAGTATGAATACGTGGCATTGCCGGCGAGGAAAGTGCGCGTGACATCGGTATTGCCCGCGCCAATCGAGCTCTTGCCTTCGCCCAGGCCGACGGACGCATCGAAGGCGAGGCGATCCGAAACCTGGTAGCCGATATACGGCGCGAGCGCGTAGCCGCTGGTCGTGGTTCCCACCGGGACCGCCACGCCGACGGTACCGGTACCACGATCAAAGGCCGCCGACGCGCCCACCACGGTTTTTGCGTCGAGCCGGTAATCGGCGCCAAACACCACGTTCAGGATATCGGCGCCGCTCTTGATGCGCACGGCCGCCGAGTCGGTCGCGTCATAGCGGTTGCTGTTCTGCGAAACGTTGCCCCAGGCATTCCATTTGTCCGCCGGACCGCCGGCGGCCATGCCGGTGCCGCCCGCGGCGGCCTGCAACAGCGGACCGCCGGCGGCGCCGAGCAGGCGCCCGCCCAGCCCGGCGGAGATCGCCGTGACCTGCTGGAAGGAGGTCGCCGAAATCTGCTGCGACGTCGCCGGGCTCGACCCGGCAAAGCACTCGGGGTAATCCTTCTGCGCCGCCGATAGCGTGATGTACCCCTGCTTCAGGGAATCATAAACACTGGAACAGGTGGTCGAGGACGCAAAACTGCTGCCGGACGCCAGGCACAGCGCCGCAATCAGCGAAATACGCTGCAACTTCATTGAAAACTCCTTGTTGTCGAATTCGATTTACCGGCCTCCCTGGCATTGCGCAGGGACTTCCGGTAGAGCGCGGCAAGCAGCTTGACCTGGGGATCGCCGGGCCGCTTCTGGATTATATCAGTGAGCGTTTCCTCGACCCGTTCCAGTTGCCGGTTTTCCATCAATCCGGAGAGCAGATACAGCTCGGGATCAAGATCATCGACGGCGGCGTCGGCACGCAACTGGCGGTAGGTCGCCTCGATCCGCTGGATCGCATCCGCTGCGGGAATTGATCGCTGTCGCCGGGGGCGCGGGCCGACCGCCGCATCGGCAAGCGGAGTCATCGCCAGTTGGCGCACGACCGGCCCGGCCAGAACTCGAATCCGTGCCGGCGGCATACCTTGGCCAACTGCCATGGATTCACCGATCGCCAGCTTGCCCGGTCCAAGCCAGAGCTCCTCACGACCGCTACCGAGGTACACCATCTTGAGGCGGGCCCCTTCTGCAAGGCGCAGGTCTTGGCCGGGTTTGAGGCGAACAAAAGGCGCGAGCGGACCACCTGCCGATAAGCTGCCGACCTCTCCGGCAAGGGCCGTCACCAGGACTTCGTCGGCGCGCACCGCAGGCGCCCAAGCGACGATGGCGGCACAGCACAGCAATAGCGATGTACGCAACATGCTCTCTCCTTTCCGCATCCTCCTGGTCGTTTCCGTACTGCGACCAGACCGTGAACCATCCGGCCTCAACCAAGGAACAATCGATAGGCCGGGTTCTTCGTTTCATCCCAATACCGGTAGCCAAGGTTCTTGAGGAAGGCGCGGAAATCCTTCATCTCCTTCGGCGGCACTTCCATGCCCACCAGCACGCGACCATAGTCGGCGCCATGGTTGCGGTAATGGAACAGGCTGATGTTCCAGCCCGCGCTCATGCGGTTGAGGAAGTTCATCAGCGCGCCCGGGCGCTCGGGGAACTCGAAACGGTAGAGCAGCTCGTTCTTCACCTGCGGCGCATGGCCGCCGACCAGGTGGCGCACATGGTTCTTGGCCATCTCGTCGTCGGTCAGGTCGAGCGTGGCATAGCCGTGCTTCTTCAACTGCTCGACCAGGCGCGTCGATTCAACGCGGTTGGCCACCTGCATGCCGACGAAGACATGGGCCTCGCCGGCATCGTGGTAGCGGTAGTTGAACTCGGTGATGTTGCGGTTGCCGATCAGGGCGACGAACTTCTTGTAGGCGCCGGGTTTCTCCGGCAGGGTCACGGCCAGCACCGCCTCGCGCTGCTCGCCGACCTCGGCGCGCTCGGCGACGAAGCGCAGGCGGTCAAAGTTCATGTTGGCACCCGAGGCCACGGCCACCAGGGTCTTGCCCTGGAGCTTGTTGCGCTTGGCCCATTCCTTGGCCCCGGCCACGGCCAGCGCGCCGGCGGGCTCAAGGATGGAACGCGTGTCCTCGAACACGTCCTTGATCGCGGCGCAGATGGCGTCGGTATCGACCAGCACCATCTCGTCGACGTATTCCTGGCAGAGGCGGAAGGTCTCCTGACCGACGTACTTCACCGCCGCGCCGTCGGCAAACAGGCCAACGGATTCGAGGCGCACTCGCCGACCGGCCTTGAGCGACCGGTCCATGGCATCGGCATCCATCGCCTCGACGCCGATGACCTTGGTGCCCGGGCGCAGGCGCTTGATGTAAGCCGCCACGCCGGCGATCAGGCCACCGCCGCCGACACAGCAGAACACCGCGTCGATCGGGTCGGGGTGCTGGCGCAGGATCTCCATGCCGATGGTGCCCTGCCCGGCGATCACGTCCGGATCGTCGAAGGGATGGACGAAGCACAGCTTTTCCTTCTTCTCCAGTTCCAGCGCATGGGCATAGGCGGCGTCGTAGGAATCGCCGGCCAGCACCACTTCCACCATGGCGCCGCCGTGCTTTTTCACGGCGTCGATCTTGATTGCCGGCGTCGTCGTCGGCATCACGATCACCGCGCGGCAACCCAGCCTCTGCGCCGACAGCGCCACGCCCTGGGCGTGGTTGCCGGCCGAGGCGCAGATCACGCCGCGCTTGCGCTGCGCCGGCGGCAGGTGGGCGATCTTGTTGTAGGCGCCGCGCAGCTTGAAGCTGAACACCGGCTGCATGTCCTCGCGCTTGAAGAGTATCCGGTTGCCGGAACGCGCCGAAAGTATCGGCGCGACTTCCAGCGGCGTTTCGATGGCCACGTCATAGACGCGGGCGTTGAGGATTTTTTCGAGGTAGTCCATGACGGCGGTGTGAATGGTTCGATAGCCGCGAAGGGTAACATGGGCCATGGATTTCCTATTCACCGCGGAGGCCGGCCTGGCCGGCCTTTTCCTCGCCAGCTTCCTTGCCGCGACGCTGCTGCCGGGCGGCTCCGAGGCTGTGCTCGCGGCGGTGATCCTGGCCCATCCGGAGCAGGTGATCCCCGCTCTCGCGCTGGCGACGCTGGGCAACACCCTGGGCGGCATGAGCACCTATGCGCTGGGCCTGTTGCTACCGCAAGGAGTTATGCGAAGCGGTATCCAGGCGGACGGCGCTGGCGATACGGCGATACGCCAGCTCGACACCCTGCGCCGCCACGGCGCCCCCGCCTTGCTGCTGGCCTGGGCGCCCGTGATCGGCGACGCGCTTTGCGCCGCCGCCGGCTGGCTGCGCTTGCCCTGGCTGTCCTGCATGATCTGGATGGCCCTGGGCAAGGGCGCGCGCTATGCCTTGATCGCCTCCGGGGTCAGCATGGTCTGACGCGACACCCGCAGGAAGTAGCCGGTCACACCCGCCCCCGCCAGGCTGAGGCTGGCCACCGCCGCGATCCAGAACCCCGCCGCGCCGCGCGCCGGGCCGAGGGTGTCGGTAAGCCCGAGCAGATAACCGCCGCCAAGGCCCACGCCCCACAGCGAAACGGCATAGATCACCATCGGCGCCGTGGCGCGCTTGTAGCCGCGCAGCACCTGAGCCATCACCGCCTGCACCGCGTCGACCGCGTGATACAGCGCGACGATGGCGAGCAGGCTGGCAGCGGCGGCGGCCACCGCGCTGTCGGTGGTATAGCCGCGCGCCAGTGCGTCGGCGCCAAACCAGATCACGCCGCCGGTGAGGGCGGCGATGCCGCAGGCAACGCCGAGCCCGAGCAGGCCGGCGTGTCGTGCGCGCCGACTTTCGCCCGCGCCCAGCGCCTGGCCGACCAGCACGCCGGTGGCATTGCCCAGCGCCAGCGGCACCATGAAGACGAAGACCGCGACATTGGCGGCGATCTGGTGCGCGGCGGACGTGGCGGCGCCGAGGCGGGCGATGAACAGGGCCATGAAGGTGAAGGCCGTGACATCGACCAGGAAGGTGATGCCCATCGGCAGGCCCAGCTTGAGCAACTCGCGCAGGGCCTCCAGGCGCGGCGGATCGAAGCGGGCAAAGACGCCATAGGGTGCGTAGTCGGCGTCGCGCCGGCACCACCACCAGGCGGCCAGGGTCATGATCCAGGCCGTGACCGCCGTGGACCAGCCGCAGCCGGCGCCGCCCAGCGCCGGCAGGCCGAAGTGGCCGTACATGAAAATGGCATTGAGCGGCACTTTCAGCGTCAGGCCGAGCAGGTTGAAGGCCATCACCGGGCGCGGCCGGCCGATGCCGGTGGTGAAGCCGAAGAAGACGCGGAAGAAAAGCACGCCGGGCGCGGCCCAGGCGACGCCGTCGAGGTAGGCGCGAACCCGGACTTCGACATCCGGCGTCAGGCGCGAGATGGCAAGCAGCGGATCGGGATTCTTCAGCAGCGTGAAGGTGGCGATGGAGAGCAGCACCGCCAGCCAGGCGCACTGGCGCACGTCGGCGCCGATCTCGGTGTAGCGGCCGGCGCCGAAATGGTGCGATACCACCGGCGTCAGCGCCAGAAGCACGCCCATGGCGGTGACGAAAACCGTGGCGTAAATGCTGGCGCCGATGCCGACGGCGGCAAGATCAAGTGCCGAGAGCCGGCCCGCCATCAGGGTGTCGATCACGCTGGTGGCCATCACCGCCGCCTGGGCCACCAGCACCGGCCAGGCCAGGTGCAGCAGTTCGCGCGGCAGGGAGCGGTGGATGGTCATGCGCGCAGTCTAGTCGAGCGACGCGGCGGCCTCCGTCAAAGCATCAGCGGCCGGTCCGGCAGTTCGTTGGGATTGCGCTCGCCGGCCGGAAAGTGCTCGGCCAGCAACGCGCCGGCGCGTGCCACGGCGGCGAGTACCCCCTGCCGCCACTGCCCGGCGCGAAAGGCCTGCTCCATGCCGCGGCAGATCGCGTCCCATTCGGCCTGCGGCACGCGCGCGGCGATGCCGCGATCGGCAAGGATTTCGACGCGGCGGTCGGCCAGTTCGACATAGATCAGGATGCCGCTGTTCTCCTCGGTATCCCACACCCGCTCGACGGCGAACACTTCGGTGGCGCGCTGGCGCGTCGATGTGTCGCGCCACAGGGCCACCGGCGAGAGGCCGGGCTCGACGACGAAACGCAGCTCGCCCCGATGCCCGCGTTCGCTGGCAGCGATGGCCTGTTCGACGGCCGTGAGGTCGGCGGCGGAGAACACGCGGCGGCGCCACCAGTCGGGCAGCAGCAGGTGCTTCAGCATGCGCGGAACGTTCATCTCACCACCTCCCCGAAGCGCCGCCGCCACCGAAGCCGCCGCCACCGCCGGAGAACCCGCCGCCGCCCGACATGCCACCGCCGAAACCGCCGCCGCGCCCGCCGCCCGCCAGGCTGACGAAGGAGAGCAGGAACACCACGACGCCGGCAACGAGCGCAATGCCCGTCGAACCGAAGACCATGAAGCCCAGCCAGCCGCCCAAAGCCGCGGCGGCCAGCGAACCGAGCAGGCCGAAGATCGCGCGCAGCACGCCGGCACCCATGGCCAGCATGAACAGCCACTCGATCCAGTCCCCGCGCATCGCGCCGGCCGTCGCCGCGACTGGATCGGCAGCGGGCGGGGCGGCCTCGGCCGTGCCACCCAGCGCCTGGTCGACCGCGACTATCGCGGCGTCGAGGCCGCCGAAGAAATCACCCTGGCGAAATGCCGGCGCCATGCGCTCGTTCACGATGCGGCTGGCAATCGCGTCGGGGATGCGCCCTTCGAGGCCGTAGCCGACTTCGATGCGCATGCGGTGATCATTCTTGGCGACGATGATGATCAGGCCGTCGTCGGCCCCCTTGCGGCCGATCTTCCAGGCCTCGGCGAGGCGGATGCCGAATTGCTCGATGGTCTCGGGCTCGGTGCTCGGCAGCAGCAGCACGGCGACTCGCGCCCGCCCGGCGCGGTCGATGGCGGCAAGCCGCGCCTCAAGGCGGCCGCGCTGCGTCGCATCGAGCGTGGCCGTGAGGTCGGTGACGCGGGTCTGCAGCGCCGGCAAGGGCACGGGCTCCGCCGCCCGTACCGGCAACACCAGCAGGGCCAGCCAGCAACACAGGGCCAGCAGCGGGTGGGCCACGCCGGTCCTACTGGTAACCGGCGGAGGTCGGCGAAGGCGCCGGGGCGGCGCCCTGTGCTGAAGCAGGAGTCGGCGCTGGCGAGGCGCCGAAATTCACCTTCGGCGGCGCGGAAATCGCCTTCTCGTCCTCGACCGTGAAATTGGGCTTGGTCTGCCAGCCCATGACCATGGCCGTCAGGTTGTTGGGGAAGGTGCGCACCGAGATGTTGTACTCCTGCACCGCCTTGATGTAGCGGTTGCGCGCCACGGTGATGCGGTTCTCGGTGCCTTCGAGCTGGGCCTGCAGGTCGCGGAAATTGGCGTCCGCCTTGAGCTGGGGATAGTTCTCCGACACCGCCAGCAGGCGCGCCAGCGCGCCGCCCAGCTCGCCCTGCACCTTCTGGAACTTGGCGAAGGCCGCCGGATCGTTGATCAACTCCGGTGTCGCCTTGATGCCGGCAACATTGGCGCGCGCTTCGGAAACGCGGGTCAGGACTTCCTTCTCGTGCGCGGCATAGCCCTGCACCACCGAAACCAGGTTCGGGATCAGGTCGGCTCGGCGCTTGTACTGGTTCAGCACCTCGGACCAGGCGGCGTTAACGCCTTCGTCGTTGATCTGGATCTGGTTGTAGCCGCAGCCGGACAACAGGGTGGCGGCGAAGGCAAGCACGGCAAGCAGGCGGGTACGCATCGAAGTCACCATTCAGATTGTCAAACATGTGGGAATATGGCGGCGGCGAGGCCGGATTGCAAGGGGACCTCGAATTTCTTGCCGTATAGGCAATGCAAATTTTTTGATAGCATCCGCTCCATACGAACCCAAAGGAGGGATCTCCCCAATGACCACCGTTGACATCGTTTCCATGCCTGTTTCCGAAAAGCTGAAACTGATGGAATCGCTTTGGGACTCGTTATGTACGCAATCCGGAAGCAGCGTGGAACTGCCCGCATGGCATGGCGCGGTGCTTGAGCAGCGCCTGCGCCGCCTCGCCAGTGGAGACGAAACCGTGTCACCATGGAACGAAGCCAAGGAACGCATCCGCGCTCAGATCAAGTCCCACTGATGCAAGTCAGGATCACCCGTTCGGCAGAAACCGATCTGCTCGAAGGCTATGCGTTTTACGAAGAGCAACAGGCGGGTATCGGCGAGTATTTTCTTGACAACCTCTTCGCCGACATCGGTTCGCTCGCGCTGTTCGCCGGGATTCATCCCAAACCGGACGGCAAGCTGCATCGCACTCTCGCTAAACGTTTCCCGTTCGCGATTTTCTACGATCTGAACGACGACATTGCCACTGTCATCGCCGTACTGGACTGCCGCCAGAATCCGGCTTCGATCACGGAGCGCTTGCGACGTAGCTGATCGCCGTCGCGCAAGCGCCGACTTTCTGAAAAACCCGGAGCCGCGAAAAATTATCCGACCCGACACCAATAGCTGGTAGGCAAGCGAGGGACTGACCAGAGAGTCGGCGCTGGCGGGACGGCGAATCAAGAACTCCGACAGTGAAATGACGAATGGCGCGATGTGGATCGCGCCATTCGGGGGGGCTTTGCGGGTCAAAAAGGGGGTTTTCTACAGCTTCAACGGGTCCGAGGCTAGTCACGGCCATAAATAGTTAGTCCACCAATAGTGGCAATGTCTTCACCATGACGAACCGTAATCGGGACAACGACCTGCTTTTCGTCTTTGGAGACATAGAAACCACCCCTTCCAAAGGTACCAATTTGCTTCGACATTGGAACACGCATGCCTCCTTCAAATACCAATGCTTTTCGTTCAGATACACTGATTTTTATCAAGCCTTCTTCCGGAGTCATAAGGTACAGGCTTCTATTGCGCCCACGCAGCTGAATGCTATATCCACCTCTCGATTTCAGATTCAGCATACCGCCCATCAGGACAGATAAGCCCCCTTTTGAGTCAAGCTGGGCAAGGCGCAGATTACTTACCGCTGGATTGAATTGATCAAAATCTCCAATGACAATTAGATCACCGTCATCCGATGCTGTGAGAGGCCCAGTATTGCCGTAGGAGCCTAGAGCAACAAGCGGCATGGATGCAACTATCCTTGGTCGCCGCGGGTTGCGTATGTTGAGGGAATAGAGATTTTTGTCGTTTGCGAAATATGCGAACTGGTCAGTCGGTGAAACATAAATTGCTTGGAACCGGCCATTCAGCTTAAGACGGCCAACTTCCTTCAACGGTCCCGTATCTTTGACGTCCAATATTTTCAAATGGCCTCGCTCATATACATATAACCTGCCTCCTTCTTTCGACACGCCAACTATGCGGAAGTCATCACCTCGAATGTCGTATGTTCCGAGTACTTTCGGGAATTTAGGATTTTCGGTGTCAACGATTTGCAGATCTCGATCTGTAAGCACATATAGCCGCTTACCTGAATCACTAACAACAAAGTCTCTCGGAAATAGACTTCCAGTTAGATATGTCGATATCTCGTTCGGAGACTCAGGGTTTGACAGATCGATTACTCGGATGCCGGATTGTTCTGGCTGGATGAACGAAAGAAACGCCAGTTTCCTACTTTCATCCAGCTTGGCATCAAGAGCATATTCTTGCGGGAAGTGGCCAATGACCTTAAAACCGAGAGTGGAATCCTTCGCTTCTTCTTGGGGTGCGGCGATGTGAGTCATTAAAGGCGTGAAATCGGCAGCATGCGCAGAGCTAAACATGCTGCTGAGGACAATTCCCAACAAAAACATCGGTGTCTTCATAGGCGAATGGTTCGTCTCGCTATAGAGGTCCGCATCACAATGCTCTCCATTTCTTGTTCCTTATAAGCTGAAGGTGCCAGCCGGTCTCACTTGTAGCCTCCACCAATCAGAGTTGCAGACTATCGCCATGTCGCCAGCGCCGACTTTCTCTCCTGTTTCATCTATTTTGCATCACGACTCACCACGCGCGGCGGTTTTCTTTACCCTCTGTCCCGCCGAACGAGGAAGGTTCGCCGGGAGCAGTCCGGTTGCGTTGTCCGAGCGCAGCGAGTTTAGTGGCCGGTCCGGCGGGCCTTCTGCAGCGAGGGCAGCCCGCAGGGCCGGGGCGAGACGCTGCGCGGCCTTACGAGCGGCATCGGCAAAAGTCGGAGCTGGCAATGCAGCGACCGACAGCAAAGTCCCACCTATTCCCCCCCCTCCCCAACCCTCCCCTTGAAGGGGAGGGAGAGCGGTCGATGCTAACCACGCGCCGCGCAGGGCCTCTGTTACAAACCCATCGCCTACAATAGAGCCCTTTTGCTCCGCCGCATCGCATGACCGCCCGCCTGCGCGAAATCCCCTATAACTACACCTCGTTTTCCGACCGCGAGATCGTCATTCGCCTGCTCGGCGCCGCGGCTTGGGCGACGCTGACCGAGCTGCGCGCGGAGCGCGTCACCGGCCGCTCGGCGCGCATGCTTTACGAGGTGCTGGGCGACATCTGGGTGGTGCGGCGCAATCCCTACCTCGAGGACGACCTGCTGGGCAATCGCGAACGGCGCGAGGCGCTGGTCGAGGCCCTGCGCCATCGCCTGCGCGAAATCGACAAGCGGCGCGACGGAAACGAGCGCGTGGCGCGCCTCTTGGCGGCGGCCCAGGACGCGGTGCGCAACTTCGAGCGCTGGTTCGACAACACCCGCGCCATGCGCGCCCGGGCGCTCAAGGCCCTGGCCCGCCACACCCGCCGCGACAACGTCTGCTTCGACGGCCTGGCCCGCGTCTCGCACGTCACCGACGCCACCGACTGGCGCGTTGAATATCCCTTCGTCGTGCTCACGCCGGACACCGAGGCGGAAGTGGCGCCGTTGGTACGCGACTGCATCGCGCTGGGCCTGACCATCATCCCGCGCGGCGGCGGCACCGGCTACACCGGCGGCGCCGTGCCGCTGGACCCGCACTCGGCAGTGATCAACACCGAGAAGCTGATCGACATGGGGCCGGTGGTCGAAGCCACGCTGCCCGGCGTGACGCGCCCCTATGCCACGATACACACCGGTGCCGGCGTGGTCACGCGCCGCGTCATGGAGCGCGCCGAGGAAGCCGGCCGCGTCTTCGCCTGCGACCCGACCTCGGCCGACGCCTCCTGCATCGGCGGCAACATCGCCATGAATGCCGGCGGCAAGAAGGCCGTGCTGTGGGGCACGGCGCTGGACAACCTGGCCTCTTGGCGCATGGTGGATACCGACGGCCGCTGGCTGGAAGTAGAACGCATCGGCCACAACCTGGGCAAGATCCACGAGCAGGAAACCGCCACCTTCCGCGTCAAGCACCTCACCGACGACTGCCGCGTCGAACGCGAGGAGTTCCTCGCCATCCCCGGCGGCACTTTCCGCAAGACCGGCCTGGGCAAGGACGTCACCGACAAGTTCCTCGCCGGTCTGCCCGGCGTGCAGAAGGAAGGCTGCGACGGCCTGATCACCTCGGCGGTTTGGATCCTGCACCAGATGCCGCCGGTGACGCGCACCGTCTGCCTCGAGTTCTTCGGCCGGGTGGGCGAAGCCGTGCCCAGCATCGTCGAGATCACCGACTACTTCAAGCCCGGCGGCGCGGGGCTGGCGGCGGGCGTGCAGCTCGCCGGCCTGGAACACCTCGACGAGCGCTACGTCAAGGCCGTCGGCTACGCGACCAAGGCAAAACGCCACGGCCGGCCCAAGATGGTGCTGATCGGCGACATAGTCGGCGCTGACGATACGGCGGTAATGCGCGCCACCTCGGACGTCGTGCGCATGGCCAATGCCCGTGGCGGCGAGGGCTTCATCGCCGTCAGCCCCGAGGCACGCAAGCGCTTCTGGCTCGACCGCGCGCGTACCGCGGCGATCTCGCGCCACACCAACGCTTTCAAGGTCAATGAAGACGTCGTCATTCCGCTGCCGCGCATGGGCGATTACTGCGAAGGCATCGAACGGCTCAACATCGAGCTCTCGATCCGCAACAAGCTGGAGCTGTGCGACGCGCTGGCCGAATTCATCGCCGGCGAGCTGCCGCTGCACATGGGCGAAGCCGGAGAAAGCGGCCTCGACAAGGCCGAGCTGATCGGCGATCGCCGCGACCAGGCGCAGGCCACCATCGCCGAGGTGCGCTCGCGCTGGCAGGGCCTGCTCGACAATCTCGACGGCGCCTGGCCACCGCCGCCACCGCCGACCATGCCACGCCACTGGCATCCGCTGCCGGTGCCGCCGCGCGCGGTGCCGGTGAAGACCTGGCATCCGCTGGCGGCCAGCGTCTTCGGCAAGCTGCAAAACCATTCGCTGCGCGTTTCCTGGAAGCAGGAACTGAAGCCGCTGCTCGAAGAGATCTTCGACGGCGTGGCCTACCGTCCGGTGCTGGACGGCATCGAGGCGCTGCACAAGGAGGTGCTCAAGGGCCGCCTGTTCATCGCCCTGCACATGCATGCCGGCGACGGCAACGTGCATACCAACATCCCGGTGAACTCGGACAACTACGCCATGCTGCAGACGGCCTACCACACGGTCGAACGCATCATGACGCTGGCGCGCGATCTCGGCGGCGTGATCTCGGGCGAGCACGGCATCGGCATCACCAAGCTGGAGTTCCTCGGCGAAGACGAAATCCGGCCCTTCCGCGACTACAAACAGAAGATCGACCCGAACGGCCACTTCAACCGCGGCAAGCTGATGGCCCTGCCGCAGATGCGCGCCGACCTGAGCAACGCCTACACGCCCTCGTTTGCCCTGCTCGGCGTCGAGTCGCTGATCATGGAGCAGTCCGACATCGGCGGCATTTCCGAGTCGATCAAGAACTGCCTGCGCTGCGGCAAGTGCAAACCGGTGTGCTCGACCCACGTGCCGCGCGCCAACCTGCTCTACAGCCCGCGCAACAAGATCCTCGGCACCTCGCTGCTGGTCGAGGCTTTCCTCTACGAAGAGCAAACGCGGCGCGGCATCTCGCTGCAGCATTTCGACGAGTTCGGTGACGTCGCCGAGCACTGCACGGTCTGCCACAAGTGCGTCAATCCCTGCCCGGTGGACATCGATTTCGGCGATGTCTCGGTGGCCATGCGCAACTTCCTGCGCCGCCAGGGCAAGAAGAAATTCAATCCCGGATCGGCAGCGGCGATGGCCTTCCTTTCCGCCACCGATCCGGCGACCATCAAGCTGGTGCGCGCCGGCATGATCCAGCTCGGCTACAAGGCGCAGCGCCTCGGCCACACGCTGGCGAAGTCCTTCGGCCTGATCCAGGACTCCGTCCGCCACCCGCCGGCGACCCTGGGCCGTCCCGAGATCAAGGCCCAGGTGGTCCACTTCCTCAACAAGCCGTTGCCGAAGAACGTGCCGACGCGCACCTCGCGCGCGTTGCTGGATATCGAGGACGACACGCTGATCCCGGTGATCCGCAATCCGCAGCGCGCCAGCGAGGATGCCGAGTCGGTGTTCTATTTCCCCGGCTGCGGCTCGGAGCGCCTGTTCTCGCAGGTCGGCCTGGCGACCCAGGCCATGCTCTGGCACGCCGGCGCCACCACGGTGCTGCCGCCGGGCTACCTCTGCTGCGGCTACCCGCAGAGCGCGTCGGGCGACGAGGACAAGGGCCAGGCCATCACCACCGCCAACCGCGTGCTCTTTCACCGCGTCGCCAATACGCTGAACTACCTCGACATCCGCACCGTGGTGGTGTCCTGCGGCACCTGCATGGACCAGTTGCTGAAATACGAGTTTGGCAAGATCTTCCCCGGCTGCCGCCTGGTCGATATCCACGAGTGGCTGTTTGAGAAGGGCATCAAGCTCGATGGCCCCGACGGACAACTGCGCGGCACGAAATACATGTACCACGAGCCCTGCCACACGCCGATGAAGCACCACTCCGGCATCAAGGTGGCGAATGCCTTGATGGGTCAGCGCGTGGACCTCAACGACCGCTGCTGCGGCGAATCCGGCACCCTGGCCGTGAGCCGCCCCGATGTGTCGACCCAGATTCGCTTCCGCAAGCAGCAGGAGATGGAAGCCGGCGCGGCACGCCTGCGCGAGGCGGCGGCAGGAGTCGGCGCTGACGACACGCCGGTAAAGATACTCACCTCCTGCCCTTCCTGCCTGCAGGGTCTGTCGCGTTACGAGAACGACGCCGACATCAGCGCCGACTACATCGTGGTCGAGATGGCGAAGTCCCTGCTTGGCCCCGACTGGCTGCGGGACTACGTACGTGCAGCCAATGCCGGCGGAATAGAGCGGGTGCTGTTGTGAGCGAGCTCATCACCGAATCCAGGCCGCTCGACAAGCGTCCCTTCTTCTGGATGCTGGGCATCCTCTGCCTGATTGCCGCCGGCGTGCTGGTCTTCGAATTCATCGGCCAGCAACGCCTGCACAACACGGCGCTGTGGCGGCATTTCCGCCCCGTCACGCTGGTCTCGCCACCACAGACCGGCACGCCCGTCGAGGTCATCGATACCCGCCGTGTCGCCCATGTCGTGGTGCAGACCGAAAAGGGGCTGTACTTTCTGACCGGGGCCAAATACGTACCCGAAGCCGGGGCGAAACTGGTGGTGCAGGCCAACGAACGCTGGGATCTGTATCTCTGCGCCGCCGACGGTGAGCGCTGCATGAGCATCCATTCCTTCTGCGCCGAGATGGTCTGGCCGAACGTGCAACGCGACGATCAGGGGCGGATCGAAGGCTGCTATGCACCGCGCGTGCTCGACACGCCGATTCCCGAACCCTCCAAGATACAGCCGCTGACGGCGGTGCCGGGCGGCATGGGCAAGCGCAAGCGGCCACCGCCCGCCACGGGCATGTCCCACCCGCGCGAATGGGGCTCGCGCATGGGTCTGCCGATTCCTTCACGGTAAGCGCTACGTGACTGTCACAGAGCCGCGGAATGGCGCTATGCTTGGCGGATGGCGATGAACTCCGATTGCGAACTGTGCACGCGCAGCGGCGGCGAATTGCTTTGGGAAAACGATTTCTGTCGCGTGGTGCGCGTCACGGACGCTTCGGCCGACGCGTTTCCGGGCTATTGCCGGGTAATCGTCAAACAGCACATCGCTGAAATGAGCGATCTCGATGGTGCCGAGGCCAGGGCGCTCATGGCGGTGGTTTTTGCCACCGAACGCGCCGTGCGGCTCGTGGCGCAGCCGGACAAGATCAACCTGGCCAGCCTCGGCAACGTGGTGCCGCACCTGCACTGGCACGTGATTCCGCGCTGGCGCGACGACAGCCACTTTCCCGCACCGATCTGGGCCGCCGCAAAGCGCGTCGTCGTCGCCCGCGACAACGACGCACGCGAGGAATTGCGGCCTGCCCTCGAAGCCGAACTTTCGACCGTAAACGACTTGCCATGATCTTCGAACTCCCTCCAACCGGAACCGAGCAGCCGCCCGCATTCACCACCGCCGCTGCCTGTCAGGACTGGTTGGCGACGGTGCCGCTGGCGAATGCCGTGCAGGCGCAATCGATGCTGCTGCGTCAGTTCGGCTTGCTGCGGCGCTACACGCTGCCGCACGGCGAGCGCTTCGCCATCCTCGAAGCCCTGCGCGCGCCGCTCGCCGACGTGCAGGATGACGCGGCAAAAAAATTCGCCGGCAAGCCGCTGCCGCTGGCGCCCCATGAACAGGCGGCGCTGGAAACCTCGCTGAGCCTCTGGTTCGAGCTGGCGCTGGGCTACCTGCGCTGCTTTGATGAAGCCTGCGACGGCGTTTCAACCGCGTACGACGAGTTGGAAAAGCAGCGCGAACTGTGCGCCAGCGACCCCAAGCGCGCCGCCCAGGCCGCGCTGATGGCGGAGCGCACGGTGGCGGTATTCGCCGACTGGCAACTGGATCTTTGTCGCGGCGGCCAATTGCCCGATGCCGCCTACTGGCAAAAGCTGCACCAGATCCTCCGTGCCGCCGAGATCCTTGGCATATCGACGCGCAAGCTGAGTGACTCCGTACACCACGGCAGCACGGCGACCAGCGTGCTCGCCGCCTATGCCGAGTGCTGCCTGCTGAGCACCGCGAACGTCTATGAACTGCAGGCCCGCCACCTCACCTGGGTGGCGCGCTGGGCACGACGCTGGGGCAGCAAGCTGGCCTTGTTGACCGCGCCGCCGGAGGACATCCGCAACCGCGCCGTGCCGCTATGGGTCGATCTCGAATCCGACCGGCCGCCGAGCTACCAGCCGCGACAGGCCTCGGGCGGGCGCTGGCTCGAAACCACCGAACTCAGGAAAAGCCTGATCGCGCGCATTACCCTGCTGGACCAGGGACGCTCGCCGGTCGACCTGCAGCTCGGCGACGACGTCACCCAACCGGCGGCGACCCTCCTCCTGCAGCGCGCGCAGCAACGCTGGTGCAAGGGCGGCGCCACCCGGCGCCAGGAACGCCAGCCTGCCGACGAGGAATGCAGCGTCATTACCGGCCTGGAAAACGTGCACTTCGAGTTTTCCGGGCGCGTCCCGTTTCGCGCACCGACGCGCTCCGATTCCACCCTGCGTCGCGAGCGCGAGGAATTCGAAACCTTCGGCAACCACAGCCAGCGCCACGGCGATGCCGGCAACGGCAAGAGCGCGGCCCATGTCGAAGCCTGGCGAGTGGTGGACGAGTCGGCCTCGGGCCTGCGCCTGCGTCGCCCGCTCAAGGAAGGCGCCCGCGTCGGCCCCGGCCAGGTGGTGGCGGTGAAGATCGGCAACGGCCAGTACTATGTCGTCGGCAACGTGCGCTGGGTGCTGCGCGAAGGCGAAAACTCACTGGTGGCCGGCCTCCAGTTGTTTCCCGGCGAGGCCAAGCCCGCGGCGATACGCGCGCCGGATTCCTCCGGTTCGCACTCGGTCTGGCATCAGGCTTTCGTCCTGCCGGCAATCCCCGCGCTCAAGGAATCCGCCAGCCTGATCCTGCCCGCCGGCACCTTCCGCCTCGATCGCATGATCGAGGTCATGTCGGATCAGAAGATCGCGTCGCGCAAGCTGTTCCGCGTGCTCGACCGCGGCATCGAATTCGAACGCTGCAACTACTACGATTGAACCCGGTGCGCCGGAAAAATCACGCTGAAGTTTGATCCCTGGCCGGGCTTGCTCTCGATGCGCAGCACCGCCTGGTGGCGCTCGAGAACGTGCTTGACGATGGCCAGGCCGAGGCCCGTGCCCCCGGCCTCGCGCGAACGTCCGCGATCGACGCGATAGAAGCGCTCGGTGAGGCGCGGCAGATGCTCGGCGGCAATCCCGATGCCGCTGTCAATGACGGAAAACCGCGCCCCGCTTTCGCCCTCGCCCGCCCAGCACAGGCGAATCTCGCCGCCGTCCGGTGAATAGCGCACGGCGTTGCCAGCGAGATTGCCGAACGCCGAGCGCAACTCCCGGGCGCTGCCGAGCAGGCAGGCAGGCCCGGTGTTTTCCAGGTTGATTCGGTGGCGCCCGGAGGACAGGGCCTCGATTTCCACCATGATTTCGCGCAGCATCGGCGCGACCTCGATGCGGTCCTCCAGGGGTGGCGGTGCATCGGTTTCCAGCGCCGATAGCGTGAGCAGATCCTCGATCAACTGCCCCATGCGCCGCGCCTGATCCTCCGCCGTTTGCAAGTAGCGCGCAATCTCGGCCGGCGGGGTGTCCGCCAGCGCCTCCTGCGCGGTTTCGATGAAGCCCAGCGTCACTGTCAGCGGCGTCTTCAGTTCGTGCGACACATTGGCAACGAAATCGCGGCGCATGGTGGCCAGCTTCTGCAACTGGGTGACGTCGCGCACCAGCAACAGCGTTCTGCCGGCGGCGAAGGGCGCGGCCTGAATATGCAAGCTGCGGCCCGGATTGCGCTGGGTACGCAGTTCCAGGGGAACGCCGCGGTGGTCGGTGCCATCGAGGTAGGTGAGAAACTCTGGTTCCCGCAACAGGTGGGTGATGCGGCTGCCGGTATCGAGCGAAGCCTTCAGTCCAAGGCAAACCTCGGCCTGCAGGTTCATCCATTCGATGGCGCGATGTCCATCGAGAATGATCACGCCGTCGGGCAGGGCCTCGGCGGCGCGACGAAAGCGCGCCAGTTCCTGGGTCGCGTGTTCGCGCTCGGCGCTGGAAAGCCGGGCGCGACGGTGCAAGGCCTCGAATACCGCGCTCCACGCGCCGCTGGCGGATGGTGTCGGCGTGCCCAGCGGGCGCGCGGCCCAGTGGATCAGGCGGAGCACCAGCCACATCTGCCGCAGGAAGAAAAACACCGCGACAGCCAGCACGAGTATCCAGGCGCCGCGCTCGCGGTCGATGAACCAACCGGCGATCAGCGCCAGCAATGCCAGCGCCAACGCCGTCAACAGCTCGGCAACCACCGACCTCACTGGGCCGACATCCGGTATCCGCTGCCGCGCACTGTCTGGATCAGGCTGTCGTGCCGGGTGGGTTCGAGAGCCGCACGCAATCGCCGGATATGCACATCGACCGTGCGCTCCTCGACGAAGACATGATCGCCCCAGACCTGGTCAAGCAACTGGGCCCTGCCGTGAACGCGTTCGGCATGCGTCATCAGGTAATGCAGCAGGCGAAATTCGGTGGGGCCCAAGTTGATTTCCGCCGCGCCGGCCGTGACCCGATGTGTCGCCGGATCGAGGCGCAGCCCGCCCAGCTCGACGGCATCGTCGGTGGCCTGCGGAGAATTGCGGCGCAACACGGCCTTGATGCGTGCCGTCAGTTCGCGCGGGCTGAAGGGCTTGGTCACGTAGTCGTCGGCGCCGACGTCAAGGCCCTCGATCTTGTCGCGCTCCTCGGCGCGGGCCGTGAGCATGATGATCGGCAGGCGGCGCGTGCGCGCATCCGCGCGCAACTGCCGCGCGAAATCAATGCCGCTCATGCCGGGCAGCATCCAGTCGAGCAGCACCAGATCGGGCAGCGCCTGCTGCACGGTGCGTCGCGCCGACTCGGCATCGGACGCGAGGATCACCGTATGGCCGGCGCGGCGCAGGTTGACCTCGATCAGCGACTGGATCGAGGGTTCGTCTTCCACCACCAGAATGCTTGCAGACATGGGCTTACTGTTGAAGGGGAGAAGGGCCAGTGTATTGCAGCTTGATGACGGTTCCGTGACATCGGCCAATGCCGCGTCTGCGCTATGATAGCGGCCCCACCAAGGAGCCAGAACCATGTCCGGCCTCGACCGCAAGACACCGATCCCGACGGAGATCACCCTGCACAAGAAATCGCGCGTTCTCGAACTCGGTTTCGAGGACGGTACGCGCTACCAGTTGCCGGCGGAATTCCTGCGCGTCTACAGCCCCTCGGCCGAAGTGCGCGGCCACGGCCCGGGCCAGGAAACGCTGCAGACCGGCAAACGCAATGTCGAGATCACCGACCTCGAAGCCGTCGGCAATTACGCCGTAAAACCCAGCTTCTCCGACGGCCACGACACCGGCCTCTACTCCTGGGACCTGCTCTACGATCTGGGCGCCAACCAGGAAACGCTCTGGGCCGATTACCTCGCGCGCCTTGAAAAAGCCGGGGCCAGCCGCGACATAGACTCGACCACCCTGCCCCCCAAATCCGGCGGCGGCTGCGGCAAGCACTGATGAGCCAAACGCATTTCGGTTACGAAACCGTCGACGAACAGGAAAAGGCGCAACGCGTCGCCGGCGTGTTTTCGTCCGTCGCCGGCAAGTACGACCTGATGAACGACCTGATGTCGGGCGGCCTGCATCGGCTGTGGAAGAAGTTCGCCATCGACCTCGCCGCGCCGCGCCCCGGCGAGCGCGTGCTCGACGTGGCTGGCGGTACCGCCGACTTGTCATCGGCCTTCGCCAGGCGCGTCGGCGCCACGGGCCAGGTCTGGCTCACCGACATCAACAACGCCATGCTCACTGTCGGCCGCGACCGCCTGCTCGACGAGGGCGTGCTGGCCCCCACCGCGCAGTGCGACGCCGAGAAGCTGCCCTTCCCCGACGAGCATTTCGACATCGTGACCGTGGCCTTCGGCCTGCGCAACATGACGCACAAGGAGCAGGCCCTGGCCGAAATGCGGCGCGTGCTGCGCCCCGGTGGCCGCCTGCTGGTGCTGGAATTTTCCAAGGTCTGGAAGCCGCTGGAAAAGGCCTATGATGCCTACTCCTTCCACCTGCTGCCCTGGCTGGGGCAGAAGATCGCCGGCGATGCCGATTCCTATCGCTACCTCGCCGAGTCCATCCGCATGCATCCCGACCAGGCCATGCTCAAGGCCATGATGGAACAGGCGGGCCTGGAACGTGTCGAAGTCTTCAACCTGACCGCCGGCGTTGTCGCGCTGCATCGGGGCTACAAATTCTAAGGAGGAGCACCACCATGATGAAACTCGCCATTGCAGCATTCGCCATCGTCGTCGGCCTCGGCATGACGCCGCAGGACGCGGAAGCCAAGCGCCTGGGCGGCGGTAAGTCCTTCGGCATGCAGCGCCAGGCCAGCCCGGCCGCCCCCGCCGCCGCGCCGACGCAAGCCGCCAAGCCGGCAGCGCCCGCTGCCGCCCCCGCCACCGCGACGCCGCCCAAGCAGGGCATGAGCCGCTTCCTCGGCCCGCTGGCCGGCCTCGCCGCCGGGCTGGGCATCGCCGCCCTGCTCTCGCATTTCGGCCTCGGCGAAGGCATGGCCAGCTTCCTGATGATTGCGCTGCTGGTATTCGCAGCGATCTTCGTCGTGCGCCTGCTGATGCGCAAGCGCGAGCCGCAGCCGGCAATGCAGTATGCCGGCGCCGCTCCCGGCGCAAGCGCCCCCGCCAACTTCACCCCGGCCGCATCGCAGTTCGAAGCCAGCCAGGCAGGAGTCGGCGCTGGTGGCACGGCAACTTCAGCGGCGAACGCCGCCGCAACGGGCAACATCCCGGCCGATTTCGACGTCCCCGGTTTCCTGCGCCAGGCCAAGCTCAACTTCATCCGCCTGCAGGCCGCCAACGACCGCGGCGACATGGACGACATCCGCCAATTCACCGCGCCCGAGCTCTATGCCGAGATCGAAATGCAGTACCGCGAGCGCGGCAGCAAGGCGCAGGAGACCGACGTGCAGCAGCTTGACGCTGAGGTGCTGGAAGTCGTCAGCGAGGGCGGCAATCACATAGCCAGCGTGCGCTTCCACGGTACCCTGCGCGAGGACGATGCCGCGCCCGAAGCCTTTGCCGAAGTCTGGCATCTGACCAAGCCCACTGACGGCAGCCGCGGTTGGGCCATCGCCGGCATCCAGCAGGTCCAGTAATTCGCATGCTGCCGCTGCCCGCGCCGATCCAGGCCGCCATCAACCACGTCCTGGGTCAGGCGGCCTGGGCGCGCGAAAAGCTCATGCCCTTCGCCGGGCATGCGGCGCAAATCAAGCTGCCGCCCTTCGAGGCGGCCTTCCTGATCACCCCGGACGGCAGCATTGCGGCCCCGGAAGCCGGCGCCGAACTTGAAGTCGCCATCTCCCTGCCGGCAACAACGCCGCTGCTGGCGCTGCAAGGCAAGGACGCCGTGATGCGCGCGGCGCGCATCGAAGGCTCGGCCGAATTCGCCCAGGCCCTGGGCTTCGTCATCCGCAACCTGCGCTGGGATGCCGAGGAAGACCTCTCGCGCCTGGTCGGCGACGTGGCCGCCCACCGCATCGTCAAGGGCGGCAAGGAATTCGCCGCCTGGCAGCAGCAGGCGGCGCAGAACTTCGCTGCCAACCTCGCCGAGTACTTCACCGAGGAACAACCGCTGATCGCCAAGCAGGCCGATATTGCCGCCTTCTCGGCCGACATCGACCGCCTGCGCGACGACGTCGCGCGGCTGGAGAAGCGCCTGCAATTGATCGGCTGAGCGCCGCGCACGGCGCGAAGGCATCGACCTTCGATGCCTCAGGAAATCGGCTGTCCCGCTAACAACGCAAGCTTGCTCAGCAGCCGGCTACCAGTCGCTTCGCCACGGCCTCCGGTGCTGCCGCCAGGTCCCGACCGGCAAGCCAGGTAGTGAGCTTCGAGCCCGATGGGTCCGGCTCGACGCGGATCACGCCGAAGGTTTCCCGGTCCGGCGCCGAGAGCACCAGCAGGATACGGTCGTCCGTCGTCGCGTCGCTGCGCTGGCGCACGCTCAGGTGGGGCATTTTGCGGTTGATGTTGTAGGCGATGCAGCGCGCCAGTTCCGAGGGCGCCGTGAAACTGTCGCTCTCCACCCGTTTGCCGGGATCGGCGGCGGGGGCCGGCGCGGGCGACTCGGCCGGGGCCATGGCGAAACCCGCAAGGACCAGCGCGATCAATGCGATTTCCGGTGTAGCCATGATGCCCCCGCCCTTTAGATGACCCGACCAAGGCATCGTCGCGCACCCTTGCCATCGACCATGCCGTCCGGTGCACAGCTTAGGGGCGGGCGAAAAATCCGGCCCGTGATACACAGCGGAAAACATCGGCCAGTTCGGGTTTAAGGCTGGCGCGCCACTCACCGCATGGCGTATTGGAATCGCGCGCGGCAGCGGCCAAAGCAGTCGCGCATGGCCGGTGAATTCCAGTCGAGACCGAGTTCCTCGACCGCAAGCGAGTTGATCCGGGTCACCCGATTCTTCGGCGATGAGGGAATGTCGAGCGCGCGCGCCAGGCTTTCGGCGACATTGATCACCGCCGGTAACCGGCTGGTGACCACGGCATCCTCGTGATGATCGCGAATCGACAACACGAATTCCTCGGGAAGCTGCCAGTGCGCGGCCAGCGCGGCGCCGATCCGGGCATGGTCCACGCCGAAGGCGGCGGTTTCGCGTTCGATGAGGCGGCCGTCGAGAATCGATTCCCGGTAGGCCTCCTGAAACCGTTCCGCGTCCATGAAGTGGAAACACAACTGTCCCACATCGTGCAGAATTCCAGCGACATAGGCCTTTTCGACCGACAGCCCGCACAGTTGCGCCAGCTCCTGGGCCACGATGGCGACGGCCTTGGAATGGTTGAAGAGAAAGCTCGCGCCCTTGTCGTCGGCCATGAACTTGTTCATCGACGCGGTGACGACGATGCGCCGAACCTGGGTAATGCCGATCAGCGAAGCGGCAACGAAGGGATCGTGCAGGTCCGGCTGCGCGTTGATGCGGCGCAGCCGGTTCGCGGTGGCAAGGATGCCGGAGGCAATCACCGGATCATTCCGCGCCTGCCGGGTCAGCGCATCCATCGACACATCGTCGTGGCCCAGCATTTCCAGCAATTGCAGCACGACCTTGGGAAACGGCGGCAAGCGCCTGGCAATCGACGCAACCGCCACCGGCAGCGCGTCGACGGTCAGCATGTGGACGGCCTGCAGGCACGCAGCGCATCGCGCAGGCGACGGCAGGCGTCGTCCGGCTGGTCGCCGAATATTTCGGCCAAGCGCTGCTCGTGACGGGCGACGGCGGCCGCCAGCGCCGCTTCGTCGGGCGCCGCGTCCTGACGCACAGCGATGCATTCGACGCCCTTGTTCAGCAGTTGCGCGATGGTGTTCGATGTCACGCTGCTGCCGACCGCGATGCGCAGCGTCAGTTGGTTGCCATGCCCGCCCTGGATCGGGCGCGCGATCACCATGCCGGGTTCCAGCGCGCTGGTCGGTATCCAGCAATAACGGTCGGGAACGACGCTGTCGGACGGAGGCTCTTCGGAAATCATGGCGCCATGGTACCGCTTTGTCCGCCGTTCAACCCTTGCCTCGGGAATCCCCGGGCAAGGAATCGCACAGAAGCCGAGCAAACCAGGCGCGCCCCGCCGACACATTCATGGCATCGAAATCTTCTATTGGCGCACCCGCTTACCGCAGGCCACAATCGCCCCGCTTCGCCACCACCCAGGGAGACAAAACCATGAAGACACTGATTGCCGCCACACTCGCCCTCACCGCCTTCCACGCCCTCGCCAACGATGCCGCGTTGATCGAGGAGACCAAGCAGGCCGCGCTGGGAATTCCGCCCAAGCTGCTGCAGATGGTGCAGGAGGAAATCAACAAGGGCAGCCATGAGGGCGCGATCGCGGCCTGCAAGGACAAGGCGCCGAAGATGGCCGCCGCCGCTTCGCAGAACACCGGCTGGGCGATCCGCCGCGTCAGTCTGAAGAACCGCAACCCGAAGGCCGTTCCGGATGCCTGGGAGCAGGCCGTGCTGGAAGACTTTGACCGCCGCCGCGCCGCCGGCGAGAGCCCGGCGAACATGGAAAAGGCCGAGATCGTGAGCGAGGGCGACAAGCGCATGCTGCGCTACATGAAGGCGCTGCCGACCCAGGGCCTGTGCCTCAACTGCCACGGCACCGAAGACAAGATCGACGCCAAGGTCAAGGCCAGGCTGACCGAGCTTTACCCCAACGACAAGGCCACGGGCTACAGCGAAGGCCAGATCCGCGGCGCGCTGACGGTCAAGCGGCCGCTGTAATCTCGCCGGATACTGTCCCGGCATAAAGGTGCCGGGACATATCAGTACAGGGCCAGGGCCTTGTACAAGCTGGCGGTGTTCGCAAGCTGCAATCGCCGTATCGCCAGCGCCGACTGTTGCGCGGCGAAGTATTCGCGCTGCGCGTCGAGTAGTTCGAGGTAGCTCGACAGCCCGGCGGTGTGCCGCGCCTCGACCATGCGCTGGCGCTCGCCCTGCGCCTTGGTCACCGCTTCCTGCGCCGCCAACTGCTCGGCGTATTGCTCGCGCGCGGCGAGCAGGTCGGCGATTTCACGGAAGGCCTGCTGCAGCACTTTTTCATACTCGGCGACGGCGATGGTCTTGCGCGCCTCGGCCAGGTCGACATTGCCCTGGCTGCGCCCGGCGTCGAACAGCGGATAGCGCAGCACCGGGTTGAAGCTCCAGGCGCCGCTGCCGGCGTCGAACAGGCCGGCCAGCGAGCGGCTGGCGGTGCCCAGCGCGGCGGTGAGCAGGATGCGTGGCAGGAAGGCCGCGCGCGCGGCGCCGACATTGGCGTTGGCGGCGAGCAGGCGCTGCTCGGCGGCGAGCACATCGGGGCGCGTCAGCAGAACCTCGGCCGGCAGGCCGACGGGAATATCGGCCACCAGGGCTTGTTGCTCCAGCATCCTTCCTGAAGGCAGCACGGGACTGCTGCCGACCAGCAGGCGCAGGGCATTCTCGGAGGCGGCGGATAGCCGCGTCAGGTTGGCCAATTCGGCCCGGGTGGTTTGCATCGCGGCATCGCCGGCCAGCACATCGAGGTCGCCGGCCAGCCCGACATCGCGGCGGGCGGCGATCAGGCGGCGGCTTTCGCCGCGGCTGGCCAGGGTCGCGGCGGCCAGCGCCACCCGCTCCTGCAGTTCGATGGAGGAGAAGTAGGCGCTTGCCACGTCGGCGATCAGGCCGAGGCGGAAACTTTGCTGCGCATAGTCGCTGCCGAGGAAGGCGGCGCGCGCGGCCTCGTCCAGGCTTCTTACGCGGCCCCAGAAGTCGAGCTCGAACGCGCTGATGCCAAGGTTCACATCGTAGCGCTGGGCATTGAGCTGGCGGTTGTTGGCCGAGAGATCTGCCGGGGTCAGCGAGGCGGCACGCTGGGCCAAGGCGTCGACCTGGGGCAAGCGGTCGGCACGCGCAAGGCCGGCCTGGGCACGCGCCTCGTCCACGCGCGCCAGGGCGATGCGCAAGTCGCGATTGTGTTCCAGCGCGGCGGCAACCAGGGCCTGCAGCCGCAGATCGGGAAAACGTTCGCGCCAGTCGCGCGCGGCGGGCACCCGACCCGACTCGCCGAGCACCGCTGCTGCCTGCAACGGCGGCCAGGTTTCGGGCACCGGCGCGGCCGGGCGCTGGTAATCCGGGATCATCGAGCATCCGGCTGCCAGCAGGCCGAGCAGGGGGAGCAGGCGCTTACTCATGCTTCCCCTCCTCATGATGCTGGCGACCATGGCCGGGGAAAATGCGGCGCACGACGAGGAAGAAGACCGGGACGAAAAACACCGCAAGCACGGTTGCCGTGATCATGCCGCCCATCACGCCGGTGCCGATGGCGTGGCGGCTGTTGGCGCCGGCGCCGGTGGATAGCGCCAGCGGCATGACGCCGAAAATGAAGGCGATCGAGGTCATGACGATGGGCCGGATGCGCAGGCGGCAGGCTTCCAGCGTCGCCTCCAGCAGGTCCATACCCTGCTCCTGCAACTCGCGGGCGAACTCGATGATCAGGATCGCGTTCTTCGCCGACAAGCCGATGATGGCGATCAGGCCGACCTTGAAATACACGTCGTTGGTCAGCCCGCGCAGTTCCACGGCCAGCACCGAGCCGAAGATACCCAGCGGCACCACCAGCATCACGGCGAAGGGGATGGACCAGCTTTCATACAGCGCGGCGAGGCAGAGGAAGACCACGACCAGCGAGACGGCGAAGAGGAAGGGCGCCTGGCTACCCGACTGGCGTTCTTCGTATGAGGTGCCGGACCACTCGAAGCCGATGCCCGGTGGCAGCTTGGCGGCGACGTCCTCCATCGCCTTCATGGCTTCGCCGGTGGAGCGCCCGGGCGCGGCACTGCCGGAGATCTTCATCGAAGGCAGGCCGTTGAAGCGGTCGAGTTTGGGCGCGCCGGTGACCCAGGAGGCGCGCGCCAGCTCGGCCAGGGGAATCATTTCGCCGCGCACGTTCTTCACCGGCAGGCGCAGGATATCCTCGGGCGTGCGGCGGGTGTCGGGCTCGGCCTGCATCTGTACGCGCAGCACACGGCCCTGGCGCACGAAGTCGTTGATGTAGGCCACACCCAGCGCTGACTGCAGCACATCGTTGAGGTCGGCGAGGTCCACGCCCAGTGCGCGCGCCTTGAGGCGGTCGACGTCGAGGAAGATCTGCGGCCCGGCCTCCTGGCCTTCGGGGCGCACACCGACCAGCACCGGGTTTTGGCCGGCAATCCCCAGCGCCATGTTGCGGGCTTCGAGCAGCTTGTCGCGGCCGAGGCCGCCGCGGTCCTGGAGGCGGAAATCGAAGCCGCCGATCGCCGCCAGTTCGGGAATCGGCGGCACATTCACGGCAAACATCATTGCCTGCTTGATGCGGAAAAAAGCCATGTTGGCGCGGCGCACCACGGCCGGCGCCTCGGAGTCCTTGCCCGGGCGCTCGTCCCAGTCCTTGAGGCGCACAAAGGTGATCGCCGCGTTCTGGCCGCGGCCGAAAAACGAAAAGCCGGCGACGCCGATCACGTGCTGCACTTCCTTTTGCTTGAGGAAGTAGGCCTCGGCTTCCTGCAGGACTTCCAGCGTGCGCTCGCGCGTCGCGCCCGAGGGCAACTGGATCACGCTGATGAAATAGCCCTGGTCCTCATCGGGCAGGAAGCTGCCGGGCAGCTTGCTGAACAACCAGCCGGTGGCGCCGAGGATCGCGAGATAGACGACCAGCCAGCGCCAGGGACGTCCGAGCATGGCGCGCGTGCCGGCGAGGTAGCGTTTCACGGTCGCGGCGAAGCCTCGGTTGAACATGCCGAGCACCCCGCGCGTGGGCACCAGGTCGTCGCTGCCCGGCTTGTGCTTGAGCAAAGTGGCGCACAGGGCCGGCGTCAGCGACAGGGCGAGCAGCGCCGAGAAGCCCATGGTCAGCACCAGGGTGACGGCGAACTGACGGTAGATGGCGCCGGTGGAGCCGCCGAAGAAGGCCATCGGCACGAACACGGCGGAGAGCACCAGGGTGATGGCGATGATGGCGCCGACGATCTGGTCCATGGCCTTGCGCGTGGCATCGCGCGGCGAGAGGTTCTCCTCGCTCATGATGCGCTCGACGTTTTCGACGACCACGATGGCGTCGTCGACCACGATGCCGATCGCCAGCACCATGGCGAACAGGGTCAGCACATTGACCGAGTAGCCGAAGAGGTAGAGCCCGACCAGGCCGCCGACCAGGGCCACCGGCACGACGATGGCCGGAATGAAGGTGGCGCGCAGGTTGCCGAGGAAGACGTACATCACCAGGAAGACCAGAGCCATGGCCTCGGCCAGAGTCTTCAGCACTTCGCGGATCGAGATATCGACAAAGCGAGAGGTATCGTAGGGGATCACCCAGGAAATGCCCTTGGGAAAGTATTTCGCCAGCTCCGCCATGCGCTCCCTGACCGCCTTGGCGGTGTCCAGCGCATTGGCACCGGGCGCCATGCGCACGGCGATGGCGGCCGACGCCTGCTGGTCGGTGCGCGCGGCGATGCTGTAGTCCTGGGCGCCAAGCTCGACGCGGGCAATGTCCTTGACGCGCACCGTGGCGCCCGCCGCGTTGGCTTTGACGATGATCTCGCCGAATTCCTCGGGCGTCGCGAGGCGTGAACGGGTGACGATAACGGCGTTGATTTGCTGGCCGTCGGCTGCCGGCAACTGGCCAAGTTCGCCGGCGGCGAGCTGGGTGTTCTGCGCGCGCACCGCTTTGGCCACGTCGGCCGGCGTCAGGCCGTAGGCATGCAGTTTTTCGGGCTTGAGCCAGAGGCGCATCGAGTACTCGGTGCCGAAGAGGATGGCCTCGCCCACGCCCGGCGTGCGGCGGATGTTTTCCAGCACGTTGGCGGCGGCATAGCTGCCGAGGTCGACGTTGGACTGGGACTTGTCGGGCGAGAACAGCGAGATGAACAGCAGGTAGTTGCGCGCCGCCTTGTTTACCGTGATGCCGAGGCGACGCACTTCCTCGGGCAGGCGCGCCTCGGCACGCTTGATGCGGTTCTGCGCCTCGACCGAGGCGAGGTCGAGGTTGGTGCCGGCTTCGAAGGTCAGCGTCACGGTGCCGATGCCTTGCTCGGAGGCCGACTCCATGTAGAGCAGGCGCTCGATGCCGTTCATCTCCTGCTCGATCAGCGCCACCACGGATTCCTCCACCACCTGGGCCGAGGCGCCGGGGTAATTGAGGGTGATGGACAGCGCCGGCGGGGCGACGGCCGGATAGCTGGCGACAGGAAGCTGGCGCAGCGCCAGGCCGCCGGCGAGCAGGATGATCAGGGCGATCACCCAGGCGAAGATCGGCCGGTCGATGAAGAACTTGGCAAACATCTATTTCTTGGCGTCGGCTGGCTTGGCTTCGGCAGTCGGCGCTGGCGGGACGGCGCCTGGCGGCGGGCCCGGCTTTTTCGCCGGGTCCCAAGGAACCGGTTTCACCATGGCACCTGGTCTGGCTTTCTGCAGGCCATTGACGATGACTTGATCGCCCGGCTTGAGACCGCTTTCGATGAGGAAGTCCTGGTCCGCCATGCCGCCGGTCTTGACCGTGCGCGAATTCACCTTGCCCTCGGCATCGACCACCATCACGGCCTGTCCCAGCGGCGAAACGGTAACCGAGCGCTGCGGAATGCGGATCGCGGCCTCGACTTCGGCCTGCGGGAAACGAACACGGGCGAAGGTGCCGGGCAGTAGTTCGCGCCGCGAATTGGGAAACTCGGCGCGCAACAGCACGGATCCCGTGCCGGGATCCACGGCAAGATCGGCGAAGCGCAGGGTCCCCGGTTCGGGATAGAGCGTACCGTCCTCGAGCAGCAAGCGGACCTGTGCCGCCTTGGCCGCCTTCTGCTTGCCGGCCTTGACGGCCTGCTGCAGCCGCAGCATGTCCGAATAGCTTTGCGAGAACTCGACGCGTATGGGATCAAGCTGCTCGATGGTAGCCAGGTGCGTCGCTTCCCCCTTGCCGACCAGGGCGCCCTCGGTCACCAGGGCGCGGCCGATGCGGCCTGAGATCGGCGCCGGCGGCACGGCGTTCTCGAGGTCGAGCCTGGCCCGGGCCAGCGCCGCTTCGGCCTGCTTGTGGCGCGCCGATGCCTGGTCGTATTCCTGCTGGCTGACGGCCTTGATTTCCAGCAGCGGCTTGAGGCGGCTGAAGCTGGCGGCGGCGCTGGCCAGGTCGGCTTCGGCGGCGGACAGGTTGGCCTGATAGGTGCGCGCGTCGATGCGGAACAAGGGCGTACCGGCGGCGATGTCACTACCTTCGGCGAAAAGGCGCTTTTCAACCACGCCCTCGACTCGGGCGCGGACCTGGGCGCTACGGATCGCCATCAGGCGGCCGGGCAGGTCCTGGGTCAGGGTTGCGGCGCCGGTGGCGACGATCACGATTTCGACTTCGGGCGGAGGCGGCGCGGCGCCGGGGCCGGCGGCCGGGCCGGCGCCCGGCTTCTTGTCACCCTCGCCGCAGGCGGCGAGCAGCGCCAACATGACAAAGGCAAGGTATCGGTTCATTGCATGCTCCGGCTGCGATTCCGGCACCCTTTGCAGGCGCGCGGCAAAGGCCGAAGTATTTCATGGCGCAAACAAAAAAGGCAGCCGAAGCTGCCTTTTTTGAGTAACGCAATGTTGCGCCGTCAATGCCGCTGCTTGCGCAGCTTGTCAATTGCCGCGAGCTGGGCAATGGCCTCGGCGAGTTCGACCTGGGCGCGCGCGTAGTCCATTTCGGAACCGCGATTGACCATGGCTTCCTCGGCCAGCTTCTTGGCTTCGAGGGCCTTGGCTTGATCGAGGTCAGCGCCACGGATCGCGGTGTCGGCCAAAACGGTCACCAGACCCGGTTGCACTTCCAGCAGGCCGCCGGCAACGAAGATCAGTTCTTCCTTGCCTTCCTGCGTCTGTACGCGCACGGCACCCGGCTTGATGCGGGTCATCAGCGGCATGTGGCCGGGCATGATGCCCAACTCACCTGCTTCACCCGGCAATACGACGAACTGGGCCAGGCCGGAGAAAATCATCTCCTCGGCACTGACGACGTCGACATGAATGGTCATGGCCATTACTGTACCCCTTTATTTGCGCTTACTGCAGCGTCTTGGCCTTCTCAAAGACTTCCTCGATCGCGCCGACCATGTAGAAGGCCTGCTCGGGAATGCTGTCGCACTCGCCATCGACGATCATCTTGAAGCCCTTGATGGTATCGGCCAGCGGCACGATCTTGCCCGGCGAACCGGTGAATACTTCGGCAACGTTGAAGGGCTGCGACAGGAAGCGCTGGATCTTGCGCGCGCGGGTCACGGCCAGCTTGTCTTCGGGCGCCAGTTCGTCCATGCCCAGAATCGCGATGATGTCGCGTAGTTCCTTGTAGCGCTGCAGGTTCGACTGCACGCGGCGGGCGACGCTGTAATGCTCTTCGCCGACGACCAGCGGATCAAGCTGGCGCGAAGTGGAGTCGAGCGGATCGACGGCCGGGTAGATACCCAGCGAGGCGATGTCGCGAGACAGCACGACGGTGGCGTCGAGGTGGAGGAAGGTCGTGGCCGGGGACGGATCGGTCAAGTCGTCCGCTGGCACATACACGGCCTGGATCGAGGTGATCGAGCCGACCTTGGTCGAGGTGATGCGCTCCTGCAGCTTGCCCATTTCATCGGCCAGCGTCGGCTGGTAGCCCACGGCGGACGGCATGCGGCCGAGCAGCGCGGACACTTCGGTACCGGCCAGGGTGTAGCGGTAGATGTTGTCGATGAAGAGCAGGATGTCCTTGCCTTCGTCGCGGAACTTTTCGGCCATGGTGAGGCCGGTCAGCGCCACGCGCAGACGGTTGCCGGGAGGCTCGTTCATCTGGCCGAAGACCATGGCGACCTTGTCGAGAACGCCGGACTCTTCCATCTCGTGGTAGAAGTCGTTGCCCTCGCGGGTACGCTCGCCGACGCCGGCGAACACCGAGTAGCCGCCGTAGGACTTGGCGATGTTGTTGATCAGTTCCATCATGTTCACGGTCTTGCCGACGCCGGCGCCGCCGAACAGGCCGATCTTGCCGCCCTTGGCGAAGGGGCAGACCAGGTCGATAACCTTGATGCCCGTGGGCAGCAGGTCAACCGAGGGCGACAGCTCGTCGAACTTCGGGGCCTTGGCGTGGATCGGGCGCAGCTCGCCGCCGGGGATGGGGCCGGCTTCGTCGATCGGGCGACCCAGCACGTCCATGATGCGGCCCAGGGTGCCGGTGCCGACCGGAACCGAGATCGGTGCGCCGGTGCCCTTGACCGCCATGCCGCGACGCAGGCCATCGGAAGAACCGAGGGCGATGGTGCGCACGACGCCGTCACCGAGTTGCTGCTGGACTTCGAAGGTCAGACCCTTTTCGGCGTTGCCGGAATCGGCCTCGTCAAGGGTCAGGGCTTCATAAACCTTGGGCATCGCCTCACGGGGGAACTTGATGTCCACCACCGCGCCAATGCACTGAACGATGTTTCCGTTGCTCATGGTTGTTTCCTTAAATTAAATGCTTAGCCCGCGATGGCGGCAGCGCCACCGACGATTTCGGAGATTTCCTTGGTGATCGCCGCCTGGCGCGCCTTGTTGTACACCAACTGCAATTCCTTGATGACGTTGCCCGCATTGTCGGTCGCCGACTTCATCGCCACCATCCGCGCCGACTGCTCGGAGGCCATGTTCTCGGCGACGCCCTGGTAGATCAGGGCCTCGACGTAGCGCACCAGCAGCTCGTCGATCACGCTCTGCGCGTCGGGCTCGTAGAGATAGTCCCAACTGCGCTCCGGCGTGCCCATGCGTTCGCCCGAAAGCGGCAGCAGCGGCTCGATCACCGGTTCCTGCTTCATGGTGTTGATGAAGCGGGTGTAGGCGATATACACGGCGTCCAGCTCGCCGGCCTGAAAGGCGTCGATCATGACCTTCATCGGCCCGATCAGCTTGTCCAGGTGCGGCGTGTCGCCCAGGTGGGTGACGTGGGAAATGACATTGGCACCGAGGCGCTGCATGAAGCCCAGACCCTTGTTGCCGATGCAGGTGACGCGGATGTCCTTGGCCCCGCTGGACTCCCAGCCACGCATGGTGGACAGGCACTGCCGCAGGATGTTGGTGTTGAGGCCGCCGCACAGGCCCTTGTCCGTGGTCACGACGATCAGGCCGACGCGCTTCAACTGTTCGGTCTTGGCCCGGCTGAGGAAGGCATGACGGTACTCGGTCACGTTGGCCTGCGAAAGGTTCGCCGCCAGGCGACGGATCTTCTCGCTGTAGGGACGTGCGGCACGCATCCTTTCCTGCGCCTTGCGCATCTTGGACGCGGCCACCATCTCCATGGCCTTGGTGATCTTGCGCGTGTTCTGGACGCTCTTGATCTTGGTGCGGATCTCTTTACTGCCAGGCATGATCGCTCCCCGTTAGACGTTGATGATCAGGCCCAGGACTTCTTGAACTCGGTCAGGGCGGCCTTGAGCTGGGCTTCGGCCTCCTTGTCGAGATCGTTGGTGCTGGTGATCTTGTCCATCAGCGCGGCGTACTTCTGTTTCACGAACTGATGCAGGTCGGATTCAAAAGCCAGGATGCGCGGAACATCGACGTCGTCCATGAAACCTTCGTTCGAAGCGTAGAGCGTGACAGCCATCTCGGCCACCGACAGCGGCGCGTACTGCAACTGCTTCATCAGTTCGGTGACGCGGCGGCCGCGCTCGAGCTGTTTGCGGGTGGCTTCGTCGAGGTCGGAGGCAAACTGGGCGAAGGCCGCAAGTTCGCGGTACTGCGCCAGGGCCAGACGGACGCCGCCGCCGAGCTTCTTGATGACCTTGGTCTGGGCGGCACCGCCGACGCGGGACACCGAGACGCCGGCGTTCATGGCGGGACGGATGCCGGCGTTAAACAAGTCGGTCTCAAGGAAGATCTGGCCGTCGGTAATCGAGATGACGTTGGTCGGCACGAAGGCGGAAACGTCGCCAGCCTGGGTTTCGATCACCGGCAGCGCGGTCAGCGAACCGGTCTTGCCCTTGACTTCGCCGTTGGTCAGCTTCTCGACCCAGGCTTCCGAGACACGAGCGGCACGCTCGAGCAAGCGGGAGTGGATGTAGAACACGTCGCCCGGGTAAGCTTCGCGGCCGGGAGGACGGCGCAGCAGCAGGGAGATCTGGCGATAGGCCCAGGCCTGCTTGGTCAGGTCGTCATAAATGATCAGGGCGTCCATGCCGCGGTCGCGGAAGTATTCGCCCATGGTGCAGCCGCCGTACGGCGCGAGGAACTGCATCGCGGCGGAGTCGGAGGCCGAAGCCGCGACGACGATGGTGTAACCCATGGCGCCGTGCTCTTCGAGTTTCCGTACCACGTTGGCGATGGTCGAGGCCTTCTGGCCGACCGCCACGTAGATACAGAACATGTTCTGACCCTTCTGGTTGATGATCGTGTCAACCGCGACGGCCGTCTTGCCGGTCTGGCGGTCGCCGATGATCAGTTCGCGCTGGCCGCGGCCGACGGGAACCATCGAGTCGATCGCCTTGAGGCCGGATTGCACCGGCTGCGACACCGACTTGCGCCAGATCACGCCTGGGGCGACCTTCTCCACCTTGTCGGTCAGCTTGGCGTTGATCGGGCCCTTGCCGTCGATCGGCTCGCCCAGCGCATTGACCACTCGGCCGAGCAGCTCGGGGCCGATCGGCACTTCCAGAATGCGGCCCGTGCACTTCACGGTGTCGCCTTCAGAGATGTGCTCATAGTCGCCCATGACCACGGCGCCGACGGAGTCGCGCTCGAGGTTCAGCGCGAGGCCGAAGGTGTTGCCGGGGAATTCCAGCATTTCGCCCTGCATCACGTCGGTCAGGCCATGCACGCGGCAGATGCCGTCGGTAACCGACACCACCGTGCCCTCGTTGCGGGCGGTGGCGGCCAGTTGCATGTTCTGGATCCGGCTCTTGATCAGGTCGCTGATTTCGGATGGATTGAGATTCATGGAATTGCTCCTAGTTCTTTAGCGCGGTGGCCATCGCGGCAAGCTTGCCGCGGACCGAGGCATCGATCACTTCATCGCCAACGGCGATACGGACGCCGCCGATAAGTTCTGCATCGATCTGGACGGTCGCTTGTATCTTGCAGCCGAACTTGCGTTCGAGATCGGCCACCAGATTCTTCAGCGTTGCATCGTCAAGCGCGAAGGCGGACGAGATCTCGGCGTCCTTGACCCCCTCCTGTGCGTGCTTGAGCTCGTCGAAGAGCCCGCTGATTTCCGGCAGAACGACCAGACGGTCGTTGTCCGCCAGGACGCGCACGAAATTTTGCTGGTCGGCCGACAGGTCAAGCTTGCCGCTGGACGCAGCCACGTCGAGACAGAGCTGCGCCACCTGGGTGGCGGAAAGGCGCGGGTTTCCGATGCACTCTTCCATCTCCGGCGTGGCAGCCACGGCCGACAGGCGCGACAGGACGCCGGACCAGGCCTGCAGCGCATTCCCGGCCTTCGCCAGATGGAACGCGGCCTCGGCATAGGGACGCGCAAGGGTGACGTTTTCGGCCATGGCGGATCAGAGCTCCGACTTCAGTTGCGTCAGCAGTTCGGCGTGGGCCTGGGCATTGATCTCCTTGCGCAGAATCCGCTCGGCACCGGCCACGGCCAATGTGGCAACCTGCTCGCGCAGTGCCTCCTTGGCGCGCTGTGACGCGGAAGCCGCTTCGGTTTCTGCCGCTTCGCGAGCCGCGGCGACTATGCGGGCTCCCTCAGCGCGTGCTTCTTCGATCAATTGGGCCACCTGGCGCTCGGCGCCGCTGCGGAATTCGGCGGCGGATTCGCGCGCCTTGCGCAGCTCGTCGCCGGCCTTCTTCTCGGCGTGAGCCAGATCGGTCTTGGCCTTGTCCGCGGCCGCCAGTCCGTCGGCTATCTTGCTCGCACGCTCGTCGAGTGCCTTCATGATGGGCGGCCACACGAATTTCATCGTGAACCACGCCAGGATGAGGAACACAACCAGCTGGGCAAACAGCGTTGCGTTCAGATTCACGGTAATCGCTCCTTAGCGGTTAATGGAGTCGATTACTTGATGAACGGATTGGCGGTCGTGTACCAGAGGGCAATACCGGTACCGATAATGAACGCGGCGTCGATCAGACCGACAAGAAGGAACATTTTGGTTTGCAGCGTGTTCATCAGCTCGGGCTGACGCGCCGAGGCCTCGAGGAAGCGGCTGCCCATGATGCCGATGCCGATACAAGCGCCCGCGGCACCCAGACCGATGATCAAACCGGCGGCCAGCGCGACGAAACCAACGATGTTGCCTTCCATGATGACTCCTTTAGTAGCAGATTTAAGGTTGTAACGATTGATGCAGGGGATTAATGGCTTTCGTGAGCCTGGCCGATATAAACCAGCGTCAGCATCATGAAGATGAAAGCCTGGAGGGTGATGATCAGAATGTGGAAAATGGCCCAGATCGCACCGGCGAGGACACCGCCGATCCATAGCAAACCGCTGCCCGCGGTTCCGGCCCATGCCGCGCCCATCAACGCGATCAGCATGAAGATCAGCTCGCCGGCGTACATGTTGCCGAACAGTCGCATGCCGTGCGAGACGGTCTTGGCAACGAACTCGATCAGTTGCATGGCGAAGTTGATCGGGTAGAGCACCGGATGACTGCCGAAGGGCGCGGTGAACAACTCGTGCATCCAGCCGCCGAAGCCCTTGATCTTGACACTGTAATAGAGGCACAGAATGAGCACGCCGAGCGACATGCCGAGCGTGGCATTGAGGTCGGCGGTGGGCACCACGCGCATGTAGGCGTGGTGGGGATCATGGCCGGCGGCGCCGAAGATCGCGGCCCAGATGTTCGGGACCAGATCAAGAGGCAACAGGTCCATCGCGTTCATGAAAAAGATCCAGACGAACACCGTCAGCGCCAGGGGGGCGATAAAGCTGCGATCGCCATGGACGATGGACTTGGATTGCGATTCGACCATTTCGACCAGGATTTCGACCGCGGCCTGGAAGCGGCCGGGAACGCCGGAGGTGGCCTTGGCGGCGGCCTTGGCCAGGATCAGGATGGCCAGCAAGCCGAGCGTGATCGACCAGAACAGGGTATCAAGATGGAATACCGACCAATCGACCAGCGCGGTTTGCGTGGCGCTTTTCAGGTGGGTCAGGTGGTGGACGATGTATTCGGATGCGTTGGGACCTTGGGCTGCCATGCTCGTTCAGGCCTTCATCAAAATCACTATCAGGTTTGCCTTCAGCGCCAGAAACAGTCCGGCCAGCAGAGCCAGCCAATTCAGTTCCCGATACGCCCCCGCCACTATCGCGAGCAACGCCAGCGTTGCCGCGACCTTGATCAATTCACCGACAAAAAACCTCGCCACCGATGGCCTGCCGCTCTTCGCCGCCGCCCAGAGACTCAAGGCGAACATCAGGTTCGGAATGGCGATTGCCGCGCCACCCAATCCCGCCGAGACAGCGCCATGCCAACCGGCCAAAATTCCGGCCATACCGGCGACAAGCAGCGTAGCAAGGCTTTGATGGAACACCGCCCTAAACATCTATAAGACTGGGCTGCGTCCAAAAGCCGGCAAATATAGGGTATTGATCATGGGTTGTCAATTAATTTATGTTGCAGCGCGCCATTTTTTCTTGATTTCAGGGCTTGCATCGCGCCAAGAAAAGGTTTTGTATTGCGACGGCTTCGCTATCCAAGGCGCGCCAGCAAGCCGTCCAACTGATCCAGGCTGCCGAAACGAATGCTCAGGCTGCCACTGCCCTTTCGGTTGGCGTTGATTTTCACCGTGGCGCCCAGGCGATCCGAGAGCTCGGCTTCAAGGCGCAGCAAGTCGCGATCGGCCTTCTTTTCACCGCTTTTCCGCGCGGGAGGATTCAGTTCGCGAACCACCAGTCGCTCGGTTTCGCGCACCGACCAGCCCTTTTCCACCACCAGCGCCGCCAGGCGTCCCTGCTCGCCTTTCGAAAGCGGCAACAAGGCACGCGCGTGGCCCATTTCGATGTCGCCGGCCATCAGCATGTCCTGGGCCGGTTTCGCCAACTGCAGCAGGCGCAACAGGTTGGAAGCACCGGAGCGCGAGCGACCGACGGCGTCGGCCGCCTGCTGATGGGTCATGCTGAATTCGTCGATCAGGCGCTGGATGCCAGCCGCTTCCTCCAGGGGATTTAGGTCCTCGCGCTGGATGTTCTCGATCAGCGACATCGCCAGCGCGGCATCGTCCGGAATGTCGCGCACCAGCACCGGCACCTCATTGAGGCCAGCGATTTGCGCCGCGCGCCAGCGCCGCTCGCCGGCGATGATTTCGAAACGGCCATTGCCGACGGGCCGCACCGAGATCGGCTGGATCAGGCCCTGGGCCTTGATCGATGCCGCGAGCTCCTCCAGCGAACCGGGGTCCATGCGCGTGCGCGGCTGGTACTTGCCGGGCTGCAGCGCGCCGACGGCAAGCGAATCCTGACGCTGGGATTCGGGCGAATTGTTGGCCGCAAGCAATGCATCCAGGCCACGGCCGAGGCCTTTTTGTCTGGGGGGACTCACGTCGTTTCCTTCCACGAATTGACACGTTCAATCATTTCCAGGGCGAAGGCCATGTAGGCTTGCGCACCCTTGGCCGCCTTGTCGAACAGCACGCCGGGTATGCCGTAGCTCGGCGCCTCGGCGAGACGCACGTTGCGCGGCACCAGGGTCTTGAACACCTTGTCGCCGAAATGCTGTTCGAGCTGGGCCGAAACCTGGTTGGAGAGCGTGCTGCGCGGGTCGAACATCACGCGCAGCAGGCCGATGATCTTGAGGTCGCGATTGAGGTTGGCGTGCACCTTCTTGATGGTGTTTACCAGGTCGGAGAGCCCCTCCAGTGCGTAGTATTCACATTGCATCGGGATGATGACGCCATGGGCGGCGCACAATCCATTGAGGGTCAGCATCGACAGCGAGGGCGGACAGTCGATCAGGACAAAGTCATAGTCGGCGCGGTGTGCGGCCAGTGCGGCCTTGAGGCGCATTTCGCGCAGGTCGAGGTCGACCAGCTCGACTTCGGCGCCGGCGAGATCCCGGTTGGCTGGCAGGACGTCAAACTTGCCCGTGGGCGAGCTGACGCGCGCCCGGTCCAATGTGGCGAGCTGCAGCAGCACCTGATAAACGGAAGCTTCAAGCTGGCGCTTGTCCACCCCGGCGCCCATCGTGGCGTTGCCCTGGGGATCAAGGTCCACCAACAGCGTGCGCTGGCCGTTGGCCGCCAGCGCGGCGGCGAGATTTACGGCGGTGGTGGTCTTGCCCACCCCGCCCTTCTGGTTGGCGATGGCAAAAATGTGCATGTTCAGGCTTTCTCGATGACCAGCAGGTGACGTTGCGCATCCAGTCCGGGAATCCGCAACGGCAGGGAGTCGCGCAATGCCCAGCCCGACGGCAGGCGCTTGATTTCATCCTCGGGCAGAACGCCCTTCATGGCCAGCAGCAGGCCGCCTGGATTCAGCAGGTGCCCGGCAAGCCGCACGAAATCGGCCAACTCGGCGAAGGCGCGCGAAATCACGGCGTCGAAGCCGCCCGCAGGCAGGTCTTCGACACGACGGTTTTCGACCGTGAAGTTGGCAAGGCCGAGCTCTATCCTGGCCTGGCGCTGAAAGGCCGCCTTCTTTTCCACGGTCTCGATGGAGCTCAGGCTAAGGTCCGCGCAGGCGATCGCCAGCGGAATGCCCGGAAGGCCGGCGCCGCTGCCGACATCCGCCCAGCGCCGTCCCGCCAGCGCCGACTCTCCCAGCGCCGGCACGACGGCAAGCGAATCCAGCAGATGATGGGTCAGCATCTCGCCTTCGTCACGGATCGCCGTCAGGTTGTAGGTGCGGTTCCATTTTGTCAGCAGGGCAATGAAAGCCAGGAGCTTGTCCTGCTGAACGCCGGACATATCCAGCCCCATGGCGGCCAGGCCGCCCCGCAAGGCAAGGCCGAGACTCATGCCGCCTTGCGCCGCTTGAGGAAAATCAGCAGCAGTGAGATCGCCGCCGGCGTAACCCCCTGCACCCGCGATGCCTGACCAAGGGTTTGCGGCCTGGCCTGGCTCAGCTTTTGCCGGACCTCGATGGACAGGCCCCGCACGTCAGCGTAGTCCAGATCGTCGGGCAGCGGCAAGGACTCGTGCGCCAGGCCCTTGTCGATCTCGTCCTGCTGGCGTTCGATGTAGCCCTGGTACTTGGCCTGGATCTCGACCTGTTCGACAACCTCGGAGGCCTCCACCGCCTCGCCTGCGCCGGGCAAGGTGAGCAGGCTCTGGTAGCTGACCTGCGGTCGGCGCAGCAGGTCGAACAGCCGATACTCGCGCTCCATCGGCTGGCCGAGGACCCGGATCGCATCGGCTTCCGGCAGATGGCGCGGATTGACCCAGGTCGACTTGAGGCGCTCCGCTTCGCGAGCCACGGCATCGCGCTTGCGGTTGAAGGCATCCCAGCGGCTGTCATCGACCAAGCCAAGGCTGCGGCCGATTTCCGTCAGGCGCAGATCTGCATTGTCCTCGCGTAGCGAGAGCCGGTATTCGGCGCGGCTGGTAAACATGCGGTAGGGCTCGGAAACCCCGCGCGTGATCAAATCATCGACCAGCACGCCGAGGTAGGCCTGGTCGCGACGCGGCGCCCAGGCCGGCAACTGCAGGGCAAGCCGCGCGGCGTTGAGCCCGGCGAGGAGACCTTGGGCTGCCGCCTCCTCGTAGCCCGTCGTGCCGTTGATCTGGCCTGCGAAAAACAAGCCGTGGATCGACTTCGTTTCGAGGCTGGCGTTCAGGTTGCGCGGATCGAAGAAGTCGTATTCGATGGCATAGCCCGGGCGGGTGATGTGTGCGTTCTCCAGACCACGGATCGAGCGTACCAGGTTCAGTTGGACATCGAAGGGCAGACTGGTGGATACGCCCTGCGGATAAATCTCATGAGTCGTCAGGCCCTCGGGTTCGAGAAAAATCTGGTGGCTGTCCTTGCCGGCAAAGCGGTGGATCTTGTCTTCGATCGAAGGGCAGTAGCGAGGACCGACGCCTTCGATTACCCCGGTAAACATCGGCGAACGGTCGAGGCCGGCGCGGATGATGTCGTGAGTACGCGCATTGGTATGGGTAATCCAGCAGGGCACCTGGCGCGGATGCTGACTGCGATCGCCGACGAAAGAAAATACCGGCTCGGGCGTGTCGCCGGGCTGCATTTGCAATTGCGAGTAGTCGATGCTGCGGCCGTCCAGCCGGGGTGGCGTACCGGTTTTCAGTCGCCCCACCGGAAGCTTGATTTCCTTCAGCCGCTCGGCCAGGGAAATCGCCGCCGGATCGCCGAAGCGTCCGGCCCGATAGTTCTCCAGACCGACATGCACCAGCCCATTGAGGAAAGTGCCGGCGGTCAGGACCACGGCCGGCGCCTCGAAGCGCACTCCCAATTGGGTTACCACTCCGCTAACGCGATCGCCTGAAAGAATCAAGTCGTCGACGGCCTGCTGAAACAGGGTCAAGCCTGGCTGGTTTTCCAGGCGCTGGCGGATGGCCTGGCGATAGAGTTGGCGGTCGGCCTGGGCGCGGGTGGCTCGTACCGCCGGCCCCTTGGAGGCGTTCAAGGTTCGAAACTGGATTCCCGCCTCGTCGGTAGCCGCCGCCATCGCCCCACCCATGGCATCGACTTCCTTTACCAGATGGCCTTTGCCGATTCCACCTATCGAGGGATTGCAGGACATCGCGCCCAGGGTTTCGATGTTGTGCGTCAGCAGCAGAGTGCGGGCTCCGGCGCGCGCCGCCGCCAGCGCCGCCTCGGTGCCGGCGTGTCCGCCACCGATAACGATTACATCGAAGGATGTTGGATACAGCACGCGCGGGTTCCAAACAAAAAGAGGCGCAATCATACGCCTCTGGCTACTGAATCGCGGTGGAAATCCTTGGCGAAGCTAGGCGGGCGACCGCACAGCGAGATGTTTCACGTGAAACCAATCGACTTGTTCCACGTGAAACACCGTCAGCGTTTGCCTCCGAGCCCAAGGTAGGACTCAACCACTTTGGGATCATCGATCAATTCACGGCTCGGACCCTCAAGGGCGATTTCCCCGGTTTCCAACACGTAGGCGTAATCCGCAACCTGCAAGGCCGCGCGAGCGTTCTGCTCGACCAAAAGAATCGAAACACCGGTGGCTTTTAACGCCCCGATCACGCGAAAGATGTCCCGCACGATCAGAGGCGCCAGGCCAAGGCTGGGTTCGTCCAGCATCAACAGTTTCGGCTTCGCCATCAGCGCCCTGGCCAGCGCCAACATCTGCCGCTCACCACCGGACAGCGTTCCTGCATGCTGGCTGCGACGCTCCTTGAGACGCGGGAATACCCGGAAGACCTCCTCCATGGTTTGCGCCTGATCGCGCAGCCCGCTCCGATGGCGGCTGAACGCACCAAGCAGCAGGTTGTCTTCGACGCTCATCTCGCCAAACAAGGCCCGCGATTCGGGCACCAGATTGACGCCATGGGCCACCATGTCCTCGACCTCGGCCCCATCCAGATCCACCCCCTGAAAGCAGATCCTGCCGCGACTACGCGGCAACAGACCCATGATCGCCGACAGCATCGTTGTCTTGCCGGCGCCGTTCGGCCCGATTACCGTGACAATCTGCCCCTGCCCAACCCTGAGCCCGGCATGATGCAGGGCCTCGACCTTGCCATAGGACACGCAAAGATCGCTGATCTCGAGGACGGGAACCGCCGCAGTCGCGCCCATCAATCCACCCCACCCAGATACGCCTCGATCACTGCGGGATTGCGTTGCACCCCTTCGGGCAAGCCTTCGGCAATCTTTTCACCGAATTCCATGACCACGACCCTATCCGCCAGACCCATCACGAAATCCATGTCGTGTTCCACCAGCAGGATGCCCATGCCCTCGCCGCGCAGCTTGCGCAGCAGCTCCGCAAGCGCCTGCTTTTCCATGTAGCGCAGCCCGGCGGCGGGCTCGTCGAGCAACAGCAAACAAGGGTCGGCACATAAAGCGCGAGCAATCTCCAGGGTCCGCTGTTGACCGAGGGCCAGACTGCCGGCGGCCTCGAACATCGAAGATTTCAAGCCGACCCGCTCCACTTGCCGCGCCGCTTCCGCGAGCAGGCGATTCTCTTCCGCACGCTCAAGATGCAGCATCGCCGGAAGCACGCCCCGGCTACCACGAAGATGGGCCCCTATCGCCGCATTCTCCAGCACGGTCATGGTTGGCAGCAAACGCACATGCTGGAAGGTTCTGCTCATCCCGAGCTTGGCAATCTCCCGCGAATCCAGTTCGGTCACCGGCCGACCGCGAAACAGAACCTCGCCCTCGGTTGCCCGATCGACCCCGGATACGCAGTTGAACATGGTCGACTTGCCGGCACCATTGGGTCCGATCAAGGCCATGATCTCGCCCGCCTTGACGTTCAGGTTCATGTTGTTGTTGGCGACCAGCCCGCCAAAGCGCTTTACCACATGGCGCGCTTCCAGCAAAACCTCCCCCGCCTCGGGCAAAGATTTTCGCGGCAAAACGTCGGCAACCGGAACGCTCCGGGCAATCGCCCGCTGAGGTACCAGACGGCAAAGTATTGGCCAAAGCCCGTCTCGTGCTCGCTGCAACACGAAGATCATCAACACGCCGAACACGATCATCTCGAAGTTGCCTGAAGCGCCCAGCAGCCTGGGCAACCAATCCTGCAACCACTGCTTGAGTACGGTGATGACCCCGGCCCCGAGCACGGCACCCCAAACGTGGGCCGCCCCCCCCAGAACCGCCATGAACAAGTACTCGATGCTCATGTTCAGGCTGAACGGCGTTGGATTCACGAAACGCTGGAGGTGGGCATAAAGCCAGCCCGAGACACAGCCGAACAAGGCGGCAATAAGGAAAATCACGACCTTGGAACGAGCGGTATCGACCCCCATGGCTTCGGCCATCACCACCCCGCCCTTCAGCGCCCTGATGGCGCGGCCTTCCCGCGAATCGAGGAGATTGATCGTAAGCCAAGCGGCCAATAGCACTACCACCCATATCAGGTAGTAGAAATTCCGCGCGTCCTTCATCGGCAAGCCGAACATGCTCAGTGCCGGAATCCCGGAAATACCGGTATGCCCGCCCAGAAACTCGAGATTGCCAAACAGGAAATAGAGGCTGATGCTCCAGGCGATGGTCCCCAGCGGCAGGTAGTGCCCGGACAAGCGCAGGGTCAGCAAGCCCAGCAGCAGTGCCACGGCCGCCGTCAGGACGACACCCGCCAACAGACCCAACCAGGGTGATCCGCCGAGGGAAGCGATCCAGACCGGGAGGCTGGTTGCTGTCGTCAGGTAGGCCGTGGCATAGCCGCCCAAACCAACGAAAGCGGCCTGGCCAAAAGACATCAGACCGCCGACCCCGGTCAGCAGCACCAAACCGATGGCCACGATGGAATACAGGCCGATGTAGTTCAGCAGGGTCACGTGGAACTCGGAAACGAGTTGCGGCGCAAGCAGAAGGGACAGCACGAACACCGGAAGAAGGATACGCGGTGACATCACTCCTCCTCCTCGACTTGGTGCGTCGTCAAGGACAGCCAGACCAGCACCGGGATGATCAGGGTGAACACGATCACCTCCTTGAACGCCGAGGCCCAAAACGAAGAGAAGGCCTCGAGCAGCCCCACCAGCAGGGCGCCAAGCGCGGCCAGCGGGTAGCTGGACAAGGCGCCGACGATCGCGCCGACGAAACCCTTGAGGCCTATCAAAAACCCAGTGTCATAATATACCGTGGTGATCGGCGCGATCAGGACACCGGAAAAGGCGCCGATCAGACTCGCCAGAAGGAAAGATAGCTTGCCCGCCATGACGGTGGAGATTCCCATCAAGCGCGCTCCGGTCCGGTTCATGGCGGTGGCGCGCAAGGCTTTGCCGTAGATCGTGCGTTCGAAGAAGAAGGCCAGCACCACAATCAGGGTCAGGCTGGAGCCAAGCACCCAGAGCGTTTGCGCACCAACGGTCAATGACCCCAGCGTCAGGCTGCCATCCGAGAACGCCGGCGTGCGCGAACCCTCCGCGCCAAAAAACAGCAGGCCGAGCCCGACCAGCGCGAAATGGACGCCAACGGCAACGATCAGCAGCACCAGCACGCTGGCTTCCGCCAATGGCTGAAACGCCAGCCGATAGGTCATGGGTCCCAGCGGGACCACCAGGGCCAGGGCAAGAATCACCTGTGCCGCAAGCGGCAGTTCCCCGGGCTTGGCCAGGTGAATCAATATCGCCAACACCACCGGATAGACAAGATTCCAGCCGAGGATGCTGAAAATCCGGCGTCGCTGGCGCGACCTCCCCAGAACCGCCCTCAGATCCACCACGGCAACCGCAATGCCGGCGCCGATCAACAACCATAAGGTGCCGGGAACCTTGCCTGCCTGAAAACTTGCCAGAGTCAGCGCGCCGAACGCTACGAATTCGCCCTGGGGAATGAAGATTACCCGCGTAACGGCGAACACCAGCACCAATGCCAATGAAAGCAACGCATAGATCGCGCCATTGGTGATCCCGTCCTGCCCCAGCAATAGCGCTATCTGCAGATCCATGTGCCCGTTCTCGTCTAAGCCAACCAGGCTTGCCGATCGACCCCGCGGACACCGGACCGATGCGGCAACCCCCTCCAGTACGGCGTTTACAAGGGTCTTCAGGGAGAGACCTGCCCTGCTCCGCCCTCTCGTTTTGTTTAAGTATACCGTATACACGGCTGCAGCGAACGCTTGGTGCCCTGACGCTTTGCCAAATCAGGAAAACGTATCGTAGCCCAAGCGGAGTATCAGCAAGGAAGCAACGACCACGAAACTGCCCCGCACGAAGCCACTGCCGTGCCGGAGCGCAAGGCGCGCACCAAGAATTGCACCGAGAATGTTGAATGTCGCCATGCCCAGGCCGATACCCCACAACACATGGCCGCTGGGAACGAAATAAGCGAGTGCGGCGGCATTGGTCGCAAGATTGACGATCTTCGCGGCACCCGATGCATGCAGAAAATCCAGCCGGAACCAGCGCACGAAGGCAAAGATCATGAAGCTGCCCGCCCCGGGCCCGAAAAAGCCGTCATAGAAACCCAGCACCGCACCGGCTGCCAGCGCCAGACGCCATTCCCTCGCCCTCGCCAGACGCGAACCGGCCAGCGTGCCGAATTCCGGCCGGGCCACGGTGTAGACCAGGACCACCACCAGCAGTAACAGCACCAGCGGCCGCACCACGTCCTTGGGCAGCCAGGACACGGCGGCCGCGCCGGCAAACGAGAACACGAACGCCGCCCCGGCTGCAGGCAAGGCCACACCCCAGGGCAACGCAATCCGCCGTGCATACCGCAGCGCGGCGTTTCCGGTACCGAAAATGCTTGACAGCTTGTTGGTGCCGAAAACCGTCGCCGGGGTTTCGCCGGGAAGCGCCACCAGCAGCGTCGGCACCTGGATCAAACCTCCGCCGCCCGCCACGGCATCGATGAACCCTGCAAAAAGCGCTGCCAGCAAGAGGAACAGCAGATCGAGCTCCCCCATGTGCCGCGTCTATTTGCCGATGCAAAAGCGGGAGAAGATTTCCCCAAGCAGATCGTCGGCGCTGAACTCGCCGGTAATCCTCGACAGTGCCTCCTGGGCCAGCCTCAGTTCCTCGGCGCAAAGCTCGATCGCGCCGATTCGCCGTATCGCCAGCGCCGACTTTTCTTTCGCGATCGCCAGCGCCTCGAGGTGCCGCTCGCGCGCAAGCACGACATCCTCGCCATGCCCCCGCCATCCAGCGACGCGCAGGAGCTCGTCGTGCAACAGGCCAATGCCCTCGCCGGTCACTGCCGACAGCCGCAAGCTGACCAGCCCGTCACGCTCATTTCGCTCCCCACCCGTACCGGCCAGATCGCACTTGTTCTCGACCAGAATCCGCTCCACCCCGGTCGGCAGGCTTGATGCGATCTCACGGTCCCCCGCCGTTTCTCCGCTCCGCGCATCAATCATTTGCAAGATCACGTCGGCACGCTCGATTTCCCGCCACGCGCGAGCAACACCGATGCGCTCCACCGGATCTTCGGTCTGGCGCAGCCCAGCCGTATCAATCACGTGCATCGGAATGCCTTCGACCTGAATCGTCTCGCGCAGGACGTCCCGGGTGGTGCCCGGGACTTCGGTGACGATGGCTCGCTCCTCGCCGGCCAGCCGGTTGAGCAATGAGGACTTCCCCACATTTGGCAAACCGGCCAGGACCAGATGCAGGCCGGAGCGAAGCATGCTTCCAGCCCGTGCGCGATCGAGCAAGGCGCCCAGGTCCGCATCCAAGACGCCAAGACGCTGCGCTACCTCGCCATCGCGCATGCCATCGATCTCTTCCTCCGGAAAGTCCAGCGCCGCCTCGACGCGCATGCGCAGATCGACGAGCCGCTCGACCAGCGAATGAACTTCCCGCGAAAAGTCGCCGGACATCGAGCGCACCGCGGAACGTGCCGCCGCCGCGGTCTCCGCGGCGATCAGGTCAGCCACCGCTTCGGCTTGAACCAGATCCAGCTTGTCGTTGAGGAAGGCCCGGCGCGAGAACTCGCCCGGCTCGGCAACCCGCGCACCGAGCTCGATGCAGCGCGCCAGCAGCATCTGCATCACTACCGGTCCGCCATGGCCCTGGAGCTCAAGCACATCCTCGCCGGTGAAGGACTGCGGCGAGGGAAAGAAGACCAGAATCCCGCGATCCAGGGCGCTGCCATCAGCAGCCAAAAAGTTGCGCAACGTGGCGCGCCTGGGTATCGGCGCGTGCCCGGTCAGGTCCCGCGCAAATCCCGCGAGCCCAGAACCGGAAACGCGCACAACCCCAATGCCACCGCGGCCTGACGGTGTGGCCACCGCCGCTATCCTGTCCTCGCGAGCCGCCATCGGCCCGGCGCGTCCGGCGCGCCTACTTACCCTCACCCGCCTCGATCAGGCGGGTGATCTGCCACTGCTGGGCGATGGAAAGGACGTTGTTGACCGTCCAGTAGAGAACCAGACCGGCCGGGAACCAAAGGAACATGAAGGTGAAAACGATAGGCATCATCAACATCACCTTGGCCTGGATCGGATCCGGCGGCGTCGGGTTGAGCTTGGTCTGGATGAACATCGTCGCCCCCATGATCAGCGGCAGCACGTAGTACGGATCTTTCACGGAGAGATCGGTGATCCAGCCCAGCCACGGTGCATTGCGCATCTCGACCGTGCCCAAGAGCACCCAGTACAGCGCGATGAAAACGGGAATCTGCACCAGGACCGGAAGGCAACCGCCCAGTGGATTGACCTTCTCCCGCTTGTAGAGCGCCATCATTTCCTGATTCAAGCGCTGTTTGTCGTCGCCGTAGGTTTCTTTCAGCTTCATCAGCTTCGGCGTCAACACGCGCATCTTGGCCATGGACTTGTAGCTGGCGGCTGACAGCGGGAAGAAGGCCAGCTTGAGCAGCACCGTCAAGCCAATAATCGCCCAGCCCCAATTGCCGGCCAACTTGTAGATCGCACCCAGCACCCAGAACAAGGGGGCCGCGATCACCGTCAGCCAGCCGTAGTCCACCACCAGATCGAGGCCCGGCGCGATCTTCTCCAGTTTGTCCTGTTCCTGCGGTCCGGCGTAGAGCGAGATGGCGCTCTTTCCATCCGCACCCACCGGGAGGATCACACCCGCGGAATACAAGTCATTGCCAGCCTTGCGCATGTAAAACTCGCGGGCCAGGCCCGGAGCCGGCAGCCAGGCCGATACGAAATAATGCTGCACCATGGCCAGCCAGCCGTTATCGGCCTTCTGCGAGAACTTGGCCTTGTTCTTCTCGATGTCGGCAAACTCGATTTTCTGGAACTTCTCCGCATCGGTATAAACAGCCGGGCCGGTGAAGGTGACGACCCCCATCATCATCGAGTTGCTCTGTCCGTCGGCCGGTTTGCCGTCGCGCGTAATTTGATAGTAGGCGTGGCTCCCCACCTTTGCGCCTTCATGCCGGAGTTCGATCTGGTAGCTGCCGCGCTGAAAAACATAGGTCTTGCTTATATTCGAGCCGTCCGCCGCGCTCGCCTCAAGACGCACTTCGAGCGACTTTTCGCCGTCCTTCAAAACCCTTTCACCGCCAGCAAGCGTCCATTCCGTCTTGTGGTTCGGCAAGCCTTCGCCGATCACGCCGGACTGGGCCTGATAGACATGCTTGGCACCATTGTCGAAGAGAACGAAATTCTTGCCCTTGTCTTCGGTATCGCCATGGCGAACCAGTTCCAGGCGAACGATGTCACCACCCCGGGACGAGATTTCGGCGACGTAGAGATCCGTACGAATCGTAGCGGTAACGCCCCCCGCCTGAGGCTGGACCGCAGCAGCGACTCCCGGAAGCGGAGTCGCCGGCGGAGCCGTCGGCGTAGGCACGCTCCCATCGGCGCCGGCGCCGACACCAACCGCTCCCCCCGGCTTGCCAGCAGCCGCAGCGGCGACGGCCGGTGCCTTTGGCAAATTTTGTCTCTGCCAGGCGTCCCACAACATGATCAGCGAAAAGCTGAACACCAGCAGCAGCATTAGTCGTCGGTTATCCATTACTGTCTCGGGGAAGTTCTTGTTCAGGAAAGCCTGGGCAAAATTTGGCGGGCACGCGCCCCGGGAAACTCAAGCTGGCGCAAACGACAATCAGGGAACCGGATCATACCCGCCCGGCTGCCAGGGATGACAGCGACCGATCCGGCGCACGCCGAGCCACCCGCCCTTGAACATCCCATGCTTTTCCAGGGCCTCGATTGCATACTCCGAACAACTGGGAAAATATCGGCAGCGATTCCCCAGCATCGGGCTGATCGCAATCTGGTAGCCACGGATCAGCCACTGCAGGGGTCGGACAAGCGGCGATTTCATGCGCCTCTCGCGGGCAAGCGACCAAGAAGTCGGTCGATTTCACCGCGCCAACTCCTGAGTTGCTGTCGCAACTCGTTTCCCGCCACGGACACGGGCCGTTTCAACCGCAAAACAACGTCGCAAGGCAAGCACCGGGCAATCATCAAACGAAACGCTTCCCTGGCCTGGCGTTTTATGGCGTTTCGAAGGTTCGCGGCGCGCGCCAGCCGCTTTGGAACGATCAACCCCAACCGTGGCGCCCCCGCATTTTCCGTTGCGAGCATATGCAGGTCGAAGCTATCGCCGCGAAGCACCTTGCGCGCTGAAAGCACAGCCGCGAATTCCCGCGGCTGATGCAGGCGAGAACCCTTTTGAAACCGGGCTCGAAGCTTAGACGCCGAGACGATGACGGCCCTTGGCGCGACGCGCACGAATCACGGCCCGACCGCCACGGGTACGCATGCGTACGAGAAAGCCGTGAGTGCGCTTGCGGCGCACAACCGATGGCTGATAAGTGCGTTTCATGACGAATTCCCCTGAATCAAGAAAAACCGTGGATTACAGCCTGTTACCGTAGTTTTGTCAAGGTTGGCGAGGCCCACATGGGCAGGTAGCCGGCTGTGGATAACTTTTCGCGGACACGTTAGAATTGCCGTCGGCTCGAACCATTCGAGTCGAGAACAACAACAATTTTCGCTGCTGCAGCCAAGAGAATCTCCCTCCTGAACACCGCCCATGAATGATTTCTGGTCCGTTTGTCTGAATCGCTTTGAGCGGGAACTTCCCGCTCAGCAGTTCAACACCTGGATCAAGGGCCTGCAAATCGAGCGTGACGGCACGACGGAGGGTCATTTCAAGCTAGTGGCACCGAATCGCTTCGTCATGCAATGGGTACGCGAACGATATCTGAACCAGATAGAAGCCCTGGGCAAGGAATACTTTTCCGCTCCGGTAAACATTGCCCTTGATGTCGCCGGCACGGACAAGGAAGCCGCTCCGGAAGCAACCGAAATCGTCAACCTGCCAACTCCTGAACCAGTTCAGGAGGCAAAAAAGAGCATCCGCTCGTCCGACCCGGCCTACGAGAAAACCCGTCTCAACGCCGATTTCACGTTTGACACCCTGGTAACCGGCCGCGCCAACGATCTTGCCCGGGCAGCCGCCCAGCAGGTCGCGTTGAACCCCGGCGTTTCCTACAACCCATTGTTCATCTATGGCGGTGTCGGACTTGGCAAGACCCATCTGATCCACTCGATCGGCAATGCCATTTATTCGGCCAATCCGGGCATGGAAGTCCGCTACGTTCATGCCGAGGATTATTTTTCCGACGTCGTCAAAGCCTTCCAGCAGAATTCCCGCGAGGCCTTCAAACACTATTATCGTTCGCTGGACCTGCTGCTCATTGACGACATCCAGTTCTTCAATCGCAAGGACCGAACACAGGAAGAGTTTTTCTACGCCTTCAATGCACTGGTGGAAGCCAAGAAGCAGATCATCATCACCTGCGATACCTACCCAAAGGATGTGCAAGGTCTTGAGGAGCGCCTGGTTTCACGTTTCGACTGGGGACTGACGGTCGCCATCGAGCCGCCGGAACTCGAAATGCGAATCGCCATCCTGAAGAAGAAAGCGGAGGCGGAGCACATCGAGATTTCAGACGAAGTCTCCTTCCTGATAGCAAAGAACCTGCGCTCCAATGTACGCGAGCTTGAAGGCGCCCTTAACCGTGTTGTCGCCTATGCCCGGTTTCACGGGCGTGAAATCAATCTCGACGTGGCCAAGGAGGCCCTGCGCGACATCATTGGTGCCACCAACCGCCAGATTTCAATGGAACTGGTGCAGAAAACGGTCTCCGACTACTACAAGATAAAAGTCGCCGACATGTATTCCCAAAAACGCACCCGCGCCATAGCCCGTCCGCGCCAGGTCGCGATGTGGCTTAGCCGCGAACTGACCTCACACAGCCTTCCAGAAATTGGCGAGGCGTTTGGCGGACGGGATCACACAACCGTACTGCATGCCTGCCGAACCATAGTCGAACTTCGCACCAAGGACGGGCGCCTTAACAATGACCTGCACATCCTGGTTCAGACCATCAAGGGATAAGCTGTGGACAACTCACCGGGACAAACGTTGAATCAATTGTGGACAAGTGACTTGGCGACCCGGAACGGAAAAACCACCAACAGTCATCCACAATTCAAAACCTGTTTTCCCCACCCTGTTATACATTGTATAATTAACTGTATTTAATGGCTTTTTAGGTCTTTTCCACAAGCAAGAGCTTTCCTTATTACTTATAAGGCTTTTATATATGCTCCTATTTAAAGGTCCACGTGACCAACTCCTCGCTCCTTTGCAGGCGGTTTGCGGAATCGTCGAAAAACGCCACACCTTGCCGATACTCTCCAATGTTTTGATGGAGAAGAACGGTGAGAAGTTGACTCTGTTGGCAACCGATATCGAGATTCAGATCACCACCGAAACGCCGACTCAAGGTACAGAGAAGGCCTCGATGACAGTTGGGGCCAGAAAGCTTCAGGATATTCTGCGGTCACTGCCGGAATCGGCTGAAATCAGCCTTGCCCTCGATGACAAACGTTTGCAATTGAAGGCCGGCAAGAGCCGCTTCAATTTGCAAACCCTGCCAGCGGAAGATTTTCCGCGCATGGCCACCAGTGATGGACTGGCTTCCCGTCTTTCGATCACCCAGCGGCAGATGAAGCGCCTGCTTGCCCTCGTGCAATACGCGATGGCCCAACAGGATATTCGCTATTACCTGAATGGCCTGCTGCTCGTGGCCAAGGGAAATGAACTGCGCATGGTGGCCACCGACGGACACCGCCTGGCCTATTCCGCCGAGACGCTTCCGGAACAGCCGGCACCGATCGAGGTCATCTTGCCACGCAAGACCGTGCTCGAGCTGTCACGCCAGCTCGCCGACAGCGACGATCCGCTCGAAGTGCTGCTGACGCCTACCCAGGCACGTTTCAGCTTTGGCAGCATCGAGCTTGTATCAAAGCTGATCGACGGCAAGTTCCCGGATTACGAGCGCGTGATACCGCAACACCACGCCAAGATCATCAAGCTTTCGCGCAACACGCTGCTGCATTCCTTGTTGCGCGCGGCAATCCTAACCAACGAAAAATTTCGTGGCGTGCGCCTGGTGCTCTCACCGGGAAGCCTGAAGATCATATCGAGCAACGCCGAACAGGAAGAAGCCCAGGAAGAAATTGAGATTGATTACGGCGGCGAAGCGCTTGACGTCGGCTTCAACGTCACCTATCTGCTTGACGTCCTCAACAACGTCGGCAACGAAACCATCGAACTTCACCTTGCGGACGCAAACTCCAGCGCCTTGTTTGTTCTTCCCGGCAACGACACGTTCAAATACGTCGTCATGCCAATGCGCATTTGACCCGGCAATACTCCATGACTGAAAGCAACTCCACGCCCGCTTACGATGAATCGAGCATCCAGCAACTTGAAGGCCTTGAAGCGGTGCGCAAGCGTCCGGGGATGTACATCGGCGACACCTCGGACGGCACCGGGCTTCATCACATGGTGTTCGAAGTGGTCGACAACGCGATCGACGAGGCCTTGGCCGGTCATTGCGACGATATCGTAATCACCATCCACACCGACAGCTCGATCTCGGTTACGGACAACGGACGCGGCATCCCGACCGGAATAAAGTTCGACGACAAGCATGAGCCGAAACGCTCGGCGGCCGAGATCGTGATGTGCGTGCTGCATGCCGGCGGCAAGTTCAACCAGAACTCGTACAAGGTTTCCGGCGGCCTCCACGGCGTCGGTGTTTCCTGCGTCAACGCACTGTCCAAATGGTTGCGTCTCATCGTCCGCCGCGACGGCAAGAAGTACATGCTCGAGTTCAACCGCGGCCACGTCGTCGACCGCCTGGTGGAAGTGCAGAACGGCGTGGAGGTTTCGCCCTTGCGTGTGCTGGGCGAAACCGAGAAGCGCGGCACCGAAGTCCATTTCATGGCCGACGAGGAAATCTTCGGCAACGTCGAATATCACTACGATATCCTCGCCAAGCGCTTGCGCGAGCTTTCCTTCCTCAACAACGGCGTCAAGATCCGCCTGGTCGACCAGCGCACGATGAAGGAGGAGAACTTCGCCTTTTCCGGCGGCGTCAAGGGCTTCGTCGACTACATCAATCGCACCAAGACGGTATTGCATCCCGCCGTGTTCCATTCCACCGGGGTGTCGGTGCAAAACGGCGTCAATATCGATGTTGAAGTGGCGATGCAGTGGAACGACTCCTATGCCGAACAGGTGCTCTGCTTCACCAACAACATTCCGCAGTCGGACGGCGGTACCCACCTTACCGGCCTGCGCGCCGCGATGACGCGGGTGATCAACAAGTACATCGAGGAAAACGAGATCGCCAAGAAGGCCAAGGTCGAGATCACCGGCGACGACATGCGCGAGGGTCTGGCTTGCGTGCTCTCCGTGAAGATGCCCGATCCGAAGTTCGCCTCGCAGACCAAGATGAAGCTGGTGTCGTCCGAGGCCCGCCCGGCGATCGAGGAAGTGGTCGCGCAGAAACTGGCCGACTACCTGTTGGAAAAGCCGCTCGACGCCAAAACCATCACCGGCAAGATCGTTGAAGCCGCGCGCGCGCGCGAAGCGGCGCGCAAGGCGCGCGACATGACGCGGCGCAAGGGCGTGCTCGATGGCCTTGGCCTGCCCGGCAAGCTGGCGGACTGCCAGGAAAAGGACCCTGCCCTGTGCGAGATGTACATCGTCGAGGGCGATTCAGCAGGCGGTTCGGCCAAACAGGGCCGCGACAGGAAATTCCAGGCCATCCTGCCGCTGCGCGGCAAGGTGCTGAACGTCGAGAAGGCGCGCTACGACAAGCTGATCTCCAGCGAGCAGATCGTCACCCTGGTCACCGCCCTGGGTTGCGGCATCGGCAGCGAGGATTTCGACATCGCCAAGCTGCGTTACCACCGCATCATCATCATGACCGACGCCGATGTCGATGGTGCCCACATCCGCACCCTGCTGCTGACCTTTTTCTATCGTCAGATGCCGGAGCTGGTCGAGCGTGGCTACATTTACATCGCCCAGCCGCCGCTGTACAAAATCCGCCACGGCAAAAGCGAAACCTATATCAAGGATGATCACGAGCTCGGCCAGCATTTGCTGCGACTCGCCCTGGATGGAAGCCAGTTGACGCCGCGCGGCGGTGCCGCACCGGTTGAAGGCGAAGCCTTGGCTTCGCTGGCTCGCGCCTACCTGCTTTCCGAGGCCGTGATCCGTCGGGTTACCGATTTCATTGATGGTGAAGTGCTGCATGCCCTGCTCGCCCACGATATCTCGGTAGATACCTCAAGCGAGGTTGCCGCGATTGAAAGCGCCCGCCTGATAGGTGCCCACGTTTCCGCCGAGGTCCGTATCGAAGCCCGCTTCGACGACAAGCACGAGCGGTGGATGCTGGCGGTGATCCGCATGCGCCATGGCAACCAGCGTGTCGGCCGCATCGACGAGGATTTCCTGCTTTCCGGTGATTACCAGCAGATCCGGCGTACCGCGCAGATGATTTCCGGCCTGATAGGGGAAGGCGCCGTGATCCGGCGCGGCGACAAGTCCCTGGCCATCAGCAGCTTCGCCGACGGCATGAAGTGGATGCTCAATGAGGTCGAGCGGGGGTTGGCCAAACAGCGCTACAAGGGCCTGGGCGAGATGAACCCGGCCCAGCTTTGGGAGACCACCATGGATCCCAACGTGCGGCGCCTGCTGCGGGTGCAGATCGACGACGCCATTGCCGCCGATGAGATATTCACCACCTTGATGGGCGATGACGTCGAGCCGCGACGTGCCTTCATTGAATCCAATGCTCTCTACGCCAAGAACATCGACGTTTAGAGTTGGACGCCTAACGATACGGGAATGCCAGCGCTAAGATGCGTTCATTCCTCCTCCTCTGATCCGACTGGATTGGATTAGCCCGGCAATTCTCGCCGGGCTTTTTTTGGGTTGCGATTTCGCCAAATTCCCAGAAAATCAATTGCTGCGAGGCAGCAAACAGTATTGACAATACAAGCTAAGTTGCTTATATTGTTGGATATTGCATTGCACCAATTTTTAGTCGGCCGATTGCTTTGCATCCCGGCCATCGAATCAGGTTTCGTGAGGAGTTCGCCATGAACCATGTATCGAAACAATTAACGCAAGCAAACCGCGCGGGTATGGAGGCCTTTGAGACGATGGCCGTTGCAGCCTTCGGCGCCTTGGAAAGAATGGCCGCCTTGAATCTTGGCGCCGCGCGCAATTTGCTTGAACAGCGTGGATCGAACAGCCGCCGCATGCTGACCGCGACCGATCCGCAAAGCGTGATGTCCTTGCATGCCGGGCTGATCCTGGAAGACTCAAAACAAGCCATGGATTACTCGCAGCGCGTTTTCGAAATTTCCTGCCAAGCCGGGGAGAGCATGTCCCGGGTGCTTGGCATGCGCATTCCGGAAGACATTCCGGGGCAGCACTAGGTCGCTGCCTTCCCTTTTTGGGCTTCGCCCCACGCCATTCGGACGGCAAAATCGTCGGCCGGCAACCAACGAGTCACATCCGCGCGAAACCCCGCACCAGCCGGGGCGCAATCGCGGGTGCCCTCCGCAGGAGACGACGTGTCAGTTTTCGATAGCCGATTGAAATACCAGTTGCGCAATGCCGGGTATGAAGCCGGCCGACGCCAGGTCAGCCCAAGAATGCTGCTGCTCGCAGGAATGTTGTTGACCGGTCTGGTCGGCGCAATCAATGGTGGAGCATATCGTCGCGTGGCGGACAATGCGACTCCGGTTCCCGCCAGCTTGGAAGCGCCATCAGTCGATGCTCGTGCTGAAAAACCCTTGAGCGCGTCGATGAGCCTGGCGCTCGATTCCGTGGCACAGCGCTATCGGGTTTCACCGGAGGCTTTGCAACCCATCTTCGTCGCGGCCCAGCAGGCCGCAAAGGATCTCGATCCGCTGCTGATCGTCGCCGTCATCGGCATCGAATCCGGCTTCAATCCATTTGCACAGAGCGTCATGGGCGCCCAGGGTTTGATGCAGGTGATTCCGCGCTTCCATCGCGACAAGCTGCCCCCGGATGCCGCGGCCAGCGGTCTGCTCGATCCGGTAAGCAACGTCAAGGTGGGCGCCCAGGTACTGCGCGAAGCAATACGTCGGCAAGGGGGGCTGATCGAAGGCCTACAGTCTTACGCCGGGGCGAGCGACGACCCGGATCGTGGCTATTCGTCGCGGGTCATCGCCGAAAAGCAGCGCCTCGAGCAGGCCATCCGTGCCCGCAAGCCAAGCCTCGCCATGGTCGTTGAAAGCCAAAAAGCCGCCAGGGAAGCACCCCCGAAGACAAACTGAAAACTGCGGGTGCGGAGGGGGCTATACTGGAAGAAAGACCTACCTGGAACACTGATTCAGGGAGAAAACCATGACGGCTCTTAACCCATCCTTGCCCGGCGTCGCGCCGGTATCTCCTGCCGTTCGCGAGCGTGACAGCTTGCGCCGCGAACTGGTCGATGCCCAAGTCCACGTGCTGAACATGTACCTCGACAAGCGGTCGCCGGACGATCTGGCGGTCGCGCTTGATCGGCTGATCCAGTGTTGCCGCGCCAGCTTCGAGGCCGAAGAGGCCTTGATGGCGCGCTTGCGCAGCCAGGCCGATCCGGTGCACCGTGACCGCCACCAGGCCGTGCTCGAACGGCTCGAGCAGTTGCGGCTTTCGCTTCTCGATACGGATCGTGGGCGCTTGCTGGCCAACCTGATCCTCATCGATCGCGAACTGATCTCCCACGCCGCCGATGCGAGAACGGTCGAAGCCAGCGAGGGCAGGGCAGCACCGGCCAGTCGCGGCCCGGTCTCTCCGATCCAGCCCGAACAGCAGCACTGATCCGGCGCAAATTTGCCGCCAGATTGCCACCCGGCGGCGCGCGCGGCGCCCTCGCTGGGTCTGCTCCCGGTTGGGGGCGGTTTTCGTTTCGCACAGGCATAATGGGCCACGGTCGCCGGCTCTTCGGCCAGACCGTGAGCGCGGAGGACCTTCCCGATGATCGCCAAGCGCCATCTGCTTTGCCTGCTGACCAGCCTTTCACTCGCCGCTGCGGCCCATGCCGCGGATTCCTACCTCTGTGTCGCCGAACTGACCACCGGTTTCACCTACGACGCCGGCAAGAAGTCCTGGAAGAGCGCGGATTTCCGCTCCGAAAAGAAATTGGCCATCACCCGCGCCAGGCAGAAGCCCTATGCCTGGGAAGCCAAGGAGGTCGGCGACAGTCGCCCGGCGGCCACCTGCGAGCGGGATTTCAACGAGGCCGGCAACCTGTTCTGTTCCGGGGTCTTCGACCTGCGCTTCAACAAGCGCCAGCTCCGCTTCCTCTATGTATATCCGATCGGCTACTGGAGCGATGACAGCAGCAACCCGGCGTATCGCGAAGGCGAAAACACGCCGGCGCTGGCCATCGGCAAGTGCAAGGCGCTTTAGGCACTTCCTGATCCTACATGCGGGTGTGGCATTGCCTCGCGAGCCTTGCTCTGGGATTGGCCTCCGTCGCCGCCGTGCCGGCGACGCTTTCTCCGGGCGAACTTGCCAAACCGGGGCGCCTGCTCATGCTGCGCCATGCGAATGCCCCGGGTACGGGTGACCCGCCCGGCTTCAGGATCGATGATTGCGCAACCCAGCGCAATCTCGATGCCGTTGGTCGCGAACAGGCCCGCGCGCTCGGCCGCAGGTTGGCAAAGGCCGGCGTAAAGCGCGCCCGCGTGTATTCCAGCCAGTGGTGCCGTTGCCTGGAAACGGCGCACCTGCTCGGGCTTGGTGCGGTAAAACCCATGCCGGCGCTGAACTCCTTTTACCCCGCTCCCGATCAAAGGGACTCCAGGATCGCCCGCCTTCGCGCCTTCCTTGCCGCGCAACCCAAGGAAGGGCCGCCCTTGGTGCTGGTCACCCATCAGTTCACCATCGCCGAGTTCACAGGAGGCGGAACGCCATCGGGCGGTGGCGCCGTGTTCCAACTCAACGGCACGGGCACGCCGAGCTTGGTCGGCGGCTTTACGCCGGAGTGAGGCTGTTTCGCCGTCGTCGCCCGAAAAAATTCACTACAGTTGCGCTTCGGCCTGGCGCTCTGGGCGTCCGGTTGCCGGCATCGACACCTGGGTTTTACAGCGGCGCCTCTGATACCCTGCTGCCTCTGCCAAGCCCCGCCTTCAGCCCTCTTCCGGATCCCGACATGCGTACCGAAACCCCAAAAGCCATCTTCCTCAAGGACTACACCCCGCCGGCGTGGCTGATCGACAGCGTCGAACTCCATGTCGCGATCCATGACGACCGCACCGAGGTGCGCGCCCGGCTCGCCTGCCGCCGCAACCCGGCCAACCCGCAGGCCGACATGGTGCTCGACGGCGAAGAACTGACGCTGCTGGAAGTCGGCGCTGACGGTGCGGCGGTCGCGCCCTCGCGCTATACCGTAGGCGACGAAACCCTGACCCTGCACGGCCCGCTGCCCGACAGCTTCATGCTCGAAACTCGGGTGCGCATCGAACCCGAGAAGAACACCCAGCTCTCCGGCCTCTACAAGTCCAAGGACGGCTACTTCACGCAATGCGAAGCCCAGGGCTTCCGCCGCATCAGCTTCTTTCCCGACCGGCCCGACGTCATGGCGCGCTACGCCTGCACCATCGAGGCCGACAAGGTGCGCTTCCCGCAGTTACTCTCCAACGGCAACCCCATCGCCACCGGCGACGCCGAAAACAGCCGCCATTGGGCCAAGTGGGAAGACCCCTTCGCCAAGCCCTGCTACCTCTTCGCCCTCGTCGCCGCCAAGCTCGACGTGCTCGAGGACGAATTCATCACCGCCTCCGGCCGCCGCGTGCGCTGCGCCGTCTACGTCGAACCCGGCAAGCTCGACCAGTGCGACCATGCCATGGCGGCCCTGAAGAAGTCGATGAAATGGGACGAAGAACGTTTCGGCCTGGAGATGGACCTCGACCACTACATGATCGTCGCCGTCGGCGACTTCAACATGGGGGCGATGGAAAACAAGGGCCTCAACATCTTCAACACCAAGTACGTGCTGGCCCGCCCCGACACCGCCACCGATACCGACTACCAGGGCATCGACCGCGTCGTCGCCCACGAGTACTTCCACAACTGGACCGGCAACCGCGTCACCTGCCGCGACTGGTTCCAGCTCTCGCTCAAGGAAGGCCTCACCGTCTATCGCGACCAGGAGTTCGGCGAAGACCTGCACTCGCGCGCCGTGACGCGCATCCAGGAAGTGCGCACCCTGCGCGTCGCCCAGTTCCCCGAAGACGCTGGCCCGATGGCGCACCCGATCCGCCCCGCCTCCTATGCCGAGATCAACAACTTCTACACCGCCACGGTGTATGAAAAAGGCGCCCAGGTCATCCGCATGATCGAGACCCTGATCGGCCGCGACAACTTCCGCAAGGGCATGGATCTCTACTTCGCGCGCCACGACGGTCAGGCCGTCACCTGCGAGGATTTCGTCGCCGCGATGCAGGACGGATGCGGGGAAAATTCGGGCGTTGACCTCACGCAGTTCCGCCGCTGGTACGCCCGCGCCGGCACGCCGCGACTGAAGGCCGAGGGCGCCTATGACGCCGCCGCCAAACGCTACACGCTGACGCTGACGCAGACGCTCGCGCCAACTGCCTACGAGGGCCGCCTGGCCGAAGCCGGCATCGTGGCCGATACGGGGCCGCTGCACATCCCGGTGGCGCTGGGCCTGGTGCTGCCCGACGGCAGCGACGCCTTCCCCACGCGCGTGCTCTCGCTCACGCAATCAAGCCAGAGCTTCGACTTCGACGGCATCACGCAGTCGCCCGTGGCCTCGATCCTGCGCGGCTTCTCGGCGCCCGTGCATCTCGATTTCGAGCAGACCGATGCCGAACTCGCCCACCTCATGGCGCACGATGCCGACCCCTTCAACCGCTGGGAAGCCGGCCAGCGACTCGCCACCCGCGTGCTGCTGGCCGGCATTGCCGCCGGCGGCCATGGCGATACCTGGATTCCGCCAAGCCTGGTCGCGGCCTACGCCCGGGTGCTGGCCGACGGCCGGCACGACCCCGCCTTCGCCGCCGAAGCGCTGGCCCTGCCGGCAGAACAAGTGCTGGCCGAGGAAGTCGTTGCCGGCGGCGGCGTCATCGATCCCGAGGCCATCCACCTCGCGCGGCTCAACCTGCGCCGGCACCTCGCCACCGAGTTGCGCGCCACCTTCGAATCCACCTGGCAGGCGCTGGCGCCGAACGAGCCCTACGCGCCCGACGGCGCCCAGGTCGGCCGCCGCGCCCTGCGCAATGTCTGCCTTGCCTACCTCGCCGACGCCGATGCCGCCGCCGTGCTGCCGCGCCTGCTTGCCCAGTTGCACGAGGGCGGCAACATGACCGACGTGATCGCCGCGCTGGGCATACTCGCCAACCAGGACCTGCCCGAGCGTGAAACCGCGCTCGCCGCCTTTTATGCCAAATGGCAGGACGAGGCCCTGGTGGTCGACAAGTGGCTCGCGGTGCAATCCACCTCGCGCCTGCCCGGCACCGGCGCGCGGGTGCGGGCGCTGATGCAGCACCCGGCCTTCGACCTGAAGAACCCGAACAAGGTGTACGCCCTGGTGCGCGCCTTCTGCGGCGCCAACCCGCGCCACTTCCACGCGCTGGACGGCAGCGGCTACCAGCTCGCTGCCGACGTGATCATCGAGCTGCAGGCGATGAACCCGCAGGTGGCCTCGCGCATCGCGCGCAGCTTCGACCGCTGGCGCCAGTTCGACGCCCTGCGCCAGGGCCACGCCCGCGCCGCGCTGGAACGCATCCGGGCCTGCCCGGACCTGGCCAAGGATCTTGCGGAGGTAGTCGGTAACGCGCTGAAGTAGTCAGTGCAGCGGCCGTTCGGCGCCGCAGCACTTCTTGAACTTCCTGCCGCTGCCGCAGGGGCAGTCGTCGTTGCGCCCCACCTTGGGCGCTTCGCGGCGCAGCGTCGAGGCGCGCTTGCGCTGCGGCAGCCAGTAGGCCATCAGGCCGGGAACGCAACCCGCCAGCGCTTCGGCGTGGATGTCGATTTCATCATCGAGCGTCGGGTCGTTTTCCCGCCGCTGCATGCCGTGTTCCGTGCCGTGCAGCAGGATGATGTCGAGCAGCACGCCGTTTTCGTCATCCTCCAGCAGGGGTTTCCAACTCGCCTCGTCGAGCGCCATGCCGCGCACGAAGCCGATGCACCAGCCATCGATGACCGGGACCACCTTCTGGTTCTCGTCATCGCGTTCCAGGAGCAGGGGTTCGAAGGCCTCGGGTTCCTCGCGCAGGTAAAGCAACAGGTAATTGGCGTGGCGCAGCACCAGCGCGCGCAGGCGCTCGGCGATCTTTTCCGATGGCCAGCTCACCCCCTTGCCCCAGATCATGGGCAGCCATAGCGCGGGCGGCAGGTTGGTAGGCCCGACCGCCAGCGCGGTGAGGAAGCCGTCGAGCATGGACACGTCCATCGCGTCTTCGCCCACCGCATCCGAGCGCAGGAAGGCATCGAGTTCGTCGAGTTCGTCTTCATCCAGCGGCAGGTCGGGATCCATGGCCTCTTTCGTCCTTCGATCGGAGCCGGCAATCGGGCTCATCGGCAAGCGTCATTGGGCGGCATTGTCGCAGCATCCCGGGTAGTGCCGCAGAGAGTCGGCGCTGGACATACGGCGGTCGGGGCGGTTTTTCCGCCGGGTACAATGAATCCGCCGACGCAAGGGACCGCAACACATGACCGATTCGCCAGAAATCAACTGCCGACAAATGCCTTCGCCTGCCCCCGCCATCATCGACGTCACCGAGGACGATTTCGAAGCCGCGGTGGTCGCGGCCTCGCATGCGCGGCCGGTGCTGGTGGACATCGGCGCCGACTGGTGCGGCCCCTGCCGCGTGCTCGGCCCGCGCCTGCACGCGCTGGCGCAGGCCCGTGGCGGCGAATTCCTGCTCGCCAATGTCGACGCCGACGAGAACATGCGCATCGCCGGGCGGCACAAGGTGCGCGGCTTCCCCACCGTCATCGCCTACAGCCACGGCGTCGAGATCGACCGCTTCCATTCGGCGCAGACCGATGGCTTCCTGCGCCGCTTCGTCGATGACGTGCTGCGCCGCCATGCCGAGCATGGCCACGCCGCGCTGCTGATGTCGTCGCCGGCGGGCGCGGGCGGCGCGTAAAGCGCTTCGGCGTCGCTGCGGTGATCGAAAACCTGCGCGACGTGACGAGCGTGGCGCTGCACCGCAAGCCAGCTTGCACGCGCACCGAGTGTAAAAGGGGCCAGGCCCCTTTTTCTTTCTTTGTCGGCAAGTACGTTAAAAGGGGCCAGGCCCCTTTTTCTTCCGAACGACAGCTTTTTTGCTGTGCCGCCAAGTCCGGCCCATGGCCAAACGCCGAAGCTCGGTAGTTTGCACATCGGCATGACGCGCGCCCTCCAGGCCGCCGCGAAGGCCATCAGATAATCAAGCGGCACGATTACAAAGGATCTGCGATTACGGCAGCAGGGAGGCTCCCCAAGCGCGCTTATTCGGTCGCGTGTCAAAAGTCGGCGCCGGCGGCGCTCTGCGTACCTGGGATTCCGCTTCGCGGGCAGGTAACGGTGACCATCCCCAAAGCGAAAAAGGGGCCAGGCCCCTTATTCATTTATTCAGAGGCCCCTTATTCATTGGTACGAGTTGCGATAAACCTGCCGCTAGGCGGCCTTCCTGCCTTTCAATTCCTCGCGGATAACTTTGCGGATTGTCGTCTCGATGTCGGCCTGGTGAAGCGAGGTCTTCAAGGTCTCATTGATCAGGGTCTGATACCCGCGATCACCGGCCATATCCTTGAACCGCTCCACAAGCGCGGCATCAAGGTAGAGCGTGACGCGCTTCTTGGGTAGCACCACGCCGCCGCCGGCCATGCGCTTGCGCAGAACCAGCTTGCCGGCATCGATGTCGCCCTGGGTAATGGGCGCGTTCTCGTCAAACGTTGCCGTAGTAGATTTCTTCTTCATTTTGCTCAGCCCTTCGCATCGAAATCACCCGGATTTCCTCATCCGTCTCGGCAGTGGCAATCACCACCACATCACCGCGCAACATGCCCAGCGTGATGAAATGCTGCTCGTCATATTCAAAGCGCCGATCCTCGAAAGTTACGGTGCGATCAGCTTCGATCACCTGCGGCGCATCCTTGAAGTCGTAGCCGTGCTTCTTCAGATTCGCGGCCCGCTTCTTCGGATCGTGGGTGTAACGCATGAAACGAATATATGTATAAACGTGCGTATAGTCAAGCAGCTTTTGCTTCCGGCGCCAATCCCGGCACAAAGCCACCCTCCAAGAAAAAGGGACCAGGCTCCTTTTTCCTGCTGCTTCCCTACAAGTAGCCCGGATGATGCTCCGCAAGCCAGCGGCGCGTCGTCGCCAGCAAGGCAGTCGCCTGCGCAATGCACTCGCCCAAGGCTTCGGGCTCGATCGGATCACCCTGGTAATCATTGACGTTGCGTTTCCGCCGCAAGGCATCCAGCACCACCTACGTCGTGTTGGGCAAACCCAGTGTCAAGGGCAAGGACTGGATCATGGTCTGGTGATGCCCCGGTTCATTGGTCGACGGCCGGTAGCCGCTCGCCATCATCGCGATCAGCGCCAATTGCATGATGGCCTTGTAGGCAGCATCGAAGCGCGTTTCGTCGCTGATGATGTCGGCTCGCGCATCCGCCAGATTGCGCTCTGCCGCCGCCAGCAGTCGCCGGATTTCGTCGGCTGTCGGCGCGTGCGGCTTAAGCCGGCCGATCTTGAGCAAGTTCTGCAAGGTCATGCTCGCCACCCATCAGCCAGATTTTCGAATCACGAACTACCCCGACCACAAAGCCGTCGCCGGCCGCCTGCTTGCGCGCAAAATCCGCCGGCTTCATCACGGTGGGATTGACGTCGCGGCGCAGAATCTCCTGCGTCGGCGCCAGCGCCTTCACCACGGCCGCGAATCCGGCGCGGCCCAAAACCATCACATCCACATCGCTGCGCGGCCCCTCCTGCCCGGCCGCCACCGACCCATATACGAATGCCAGGGATATCTGATCGGCCAGCGGCGCCAGGGCCTCGCGCAGCACATCGGCAACGCCCAGCGTCTTGCGCAGAAACCCCGCCAGTTCCTCGAATACGGGGCAGGCGGTATTCGCCCGGTAATGCACCTGGCGCCCCGTCTCTTGCCGCAGCAGCAGGCCGACTTCGGTCAGCGCCCGCAGCTCGCGATGCAGCGACCCCGGCGAGGCACCGGTGATGCGCGCCAGTTCGCGCACATGGAGTGCGGCCTCAGGGTGCAGCAGCAGGGCGGCCAGCACCGCGGAGCGGGTACCTCCCAGCAAGTGAGTGGCGAGTGACAGGGATGGCATATCAAATCGTTCTCAAAGTTGCTTCAAATGTAGCAATAATGAGAACGACTGGCAAGGGGAGTATTTGTCAAAAGTCGGCGCTGGCGGCACGGCGCTTCGTCCTGGAGATTCGGCAGCCGGCGGCAGCCGAATCCGCTTCAAGCCGCCAGTTTTGCGCTCGCCAGCCGGTTCAGGCTGACGCCCTGCTCGGCGGCCTCTGTCGCCAAAGCGCGATGCACCTGCGGCGGAATGCGCACGCGGAACTCCCCGCTGTAGTGCTTTTCCGCCAGCGGCACGGGAATGTCCTCGCCCGCCGCCTGCATGTCCGCCACCGCTTCAGCCACGACCCGCCGGATACCCTTCAATGCGGCTTCGGGGGTCTTCGCCAACCAGGACAGCGACGGAAATTCGGCGCACAGGCCGACGTGTTCGCCGTCCTCGGCGGACCAGGTGACGCGGTAGGTGTAATGATCAACGCTCATTGCGCAGCCCTTCCAGTTTGTCGATTGCAAGCAGCACCTGCCTGACCTGATAGGCCTTGGCTTTGCCTTTGTCGTCCTGGATGTTGATCCGCGGATCGCCTACCCAGGGCGTCTTGAAGATGGCGTGGCTGGTGCCCGTCTGGCGCGACTTCCCGAAATACGCCTCGCACAACTTCTTCAGATCGGCGAAGCGAACGTTATTCGGCTCGCGTCGCATCTGGTCGAGGATTTTGCTGGAAGACGCCATGGATCAATGGTACCAATAGCGGCACCACATTTCAACCGGGACCCCGGTTCGTCCGGATGATGACGGCAGCTGTCTGGCTGGTCATGCTCGAAAAGTCGGCGCCGACGGCGCTCTGCGTACCTGGGATTCCGCTGCGCGGGCAGGTAACGGCGACCATCGGCAAACGCGCACGACCTTCGCCTCGTCATTCCGGCGGCTCTGCATGCCTTGGATTCCGCTTCGCGGGGTGGCAACGCCGGAATCCAGGCTTTGCGGCGTGTAGTCTCTGCCTCTGGCCTCAGGGCAGCTCCTTCCCCGTCACCGGCCCGGCCAGCGTCGCCGAACGGCTATCGCGCCAGTAGAGCACCGCCACCACCCAGGACGCCGCCAGCACCAGCGCCCAGGGCTGGATGAACCAGGCCAGCGCCGCCAGCCCGAAGAAATACGCGCGCAGCCCGCGGTTGAAGCTGGCGAAGCCGTGCGTCACCATCATCGCCGCGCGCGGCGCGAAATCGGCCCGGTCCGGCGCCTCCTTCTCCGCCGGCATCGGCGCCGAAGCGAACAGCATCAGCGTGAAATTGAACTGGCGCAGCGACCAGGTGAACTTGAAGAAGGCAAACACGAAAATCCCGATCAGCACCAGCAGCCGCACCTCCAGCGTCTCGCGCGATGACACGGCGATGAAGCCGATGCCCGAGACCATCGCCTGCACCCGATCCACCGCGCCGAGGCTGCTGATCAGGCCGGCGATGATGAACAGCGTGGTGGTGATGAACAGGTTGTCGCTGCGCATCACCGTCTGCAACACCACCGTATCGGCGATGCGGTTCTCCCGCTCCAGCACCCGCCGCATCCAGCGCAGCCGGTACTCGTGCAGCACGCTGGCCAGCTCGCGCGTACCCCAGCGGCGATGGTCCGCGTACCAGGCGTAGCCGACCCAGCAGAGAAAGAACCAGCCCAGCGCCAGCATGTCGGGCAGCGGCAGGATCGACGTAAGGGAGAAGGCCATGGCGGTCCTTGTGGGGAGTGGGGGGCTTGCCGTACGGGGTTGATTGTAGGCGTAGGGGTTAGATTCTTCCGGGGCTTTGAGGGGCTGGGGCAGGAGGAGCGCATTCGGGGTTTGGGGTTGCGGGGGAGCTGGTAGGTGTGAAGAGTCGGCGCTGGTGATACGGCGATTTGAGGCGTCCGAAAAGAAAATCACTTTGGCTCAATAGGCTCGTCTGGTGAGCCAGTGAAAGGCGATACTTCCTGCACATTGAAGTTTCACTCCTCCAGAACCAACCGAACCGGCTAGACTCGATATGACAGATCTGAAATCAAGTAAGGAGGACACGGTGAGAAACAATCGCTGGAGTCGGGAACAGCTCAAGCTCGCCTTTCATTTGTATTGCCAATTGCCGTTCGGAAAGTTGCACGGTCGCAATGCGGAAATCGTGGAACTGGCAAAACTAATTGGCCGCACACCGGGCGCGGTAGCGATGAAGCTGGTGAATTTCGCAAGCTTGGACCCGGCGATTACATCCACCGGACGTGCCGGACTAGGTAACGCCGGTTCACTTGATCGCGAGATTTGGGACGAGTTTCAAGCCGATTGGGAAGGGCTGGCTGTCGAGTGCAGCCGCCTTCGAGCGGCACTGGTCGAGTCGCAAGGCCAAGTACCCACACCTTCCCTCGGTGCTGACGAGGCCACCGGCTTGGAAGACTTCACCGGAGAGACGCGTCGCGTGGTGACCGAGCAACGAATCAAGCAACACTTTTTCCGCCGCGCGGTGCTGAGTAGTTTTCGCGGACGCTGTTGCATGTCTGGGTTGTCGGAGCCGCGCTTGCTGATAGCCAGCCATATCGTGCCTTGGAGTAAAGACAAGGCAAATCGCCTGAATCCCAGAAACGGGTTGTGCTTGTCTGCTATCCATGACAAAGCGTTCGACAAGGGTCTAATTGCATTGTCCGACGATTTACGGGTGCTTGTATCAACCGAACTGAAACGTAGCGAGAATGCGTTCATTAAGAACGTGATTCTTCCACTGGACGGTCTTTCCATCGAACTACCAGAGCGGTTCGTTCCAGATGCCACCTTTATTGCTCGCCATCGTATGGAAGAGTTTGCCGATAACAAATCTGGGAAATGAGAAATGGGCGCCAAGCGTTTTTGCGTCTTTGAATATCTCTATCGCGATGCGGACAATTTCAAGGCGTGGGGAGCGCTGCTATTGAAGGGCGTACTTACCGACACGCAAGTGGCAGAGATGAGATCCAAATTTGAAAGCGAGGAGTTTTTCATAGCCGAACAGATCGGCGTGCCACCGCTTTATGAGGAGCTTTGGGCATATTCCGGCGGACTCACAAAAAGCGATCACCCATGGCATGAGTTCTTCGCGGTGCGATCAGCGGAGGCAAATGACTTTGCCATGCGAATGCCTTGGGGTTCGGCGAACATCCTGTTCAATGCGGTCACAAAAGTGGGCGCTTGGAAAGAACAGTTGTCGCCATGTTGGAGGAAGGCATCTTGGTAGGACCCAACACCCTTCACGAAGACACTTTTTACCAATACTTCGAGCCCTATCGTCATCCCGAAGCACATTTCGACATTTGGGGCGGCATAGGTCTTGAGACTTTCGGCGAGGACTTGAAAATTGTCAGACGAACAGACCCAGAGTACATATGGACAATACGCGATGGCGAATCTGGCCGTGACCAATGGATTACGCCGGGTATTGGATATGTAAATCGTGTTTGCTATCTGGTCACGCGAAAGCCGCACAAGTGGATTGATCTCGACTTTCGCATTCCACATTCCTTGTCGTCTCTGACCCCGCTCGGCTTGCGACGCCAAGTAACACAGTTGACGCGGCTCATAGCGGAAGCGGCGGCGCGTCAGGGGTCGATGGGATAGCAGCACGAGCTAGAGTGCCCACGGGATCGCAGTGTTTTTTCTTCTCCGACGCTTCGAGCCGCCGTATTACCAGCGCCGACTTTGCGAGCCCTACGTGTGCCGGAGCAGCTGGAATCGCACCTAACCCTTCTCGCGAATCGAGAAGCTAGGTCAGGCCTGAAGAGTCGGTGCTGGCGGTACGGCGGCTCGGTCACCCGAAGCAATGTGATGTAAGATCATGCGCCATTCACGGGGCATTCAATATTTATGGCAAGGTCTATCCGCACAACAGTTTACGTTCCCAAAGAACTGTGGGCCAAATTCGGTCAGGCTGCGGAAATAATTTACGTTTCAGCTGCATGGGCCATTCTTGGAGCGATGCGGCGGCGTCTTAGTAAGCAGTGTGTGTCTCTTATGGTGCCCCACGCAAAATTGGGTGTAGCTTACCCTGAGCCGCGCGACTGCCTCATGGCGAGTAGATGATGCGGACCGAATATTTTCAACGATCGCGCCTGCCGTCAAGAATGGCATCTACTGCCGTCACCACTTCGACCGTATCAGGGCGACCTATATCTCACAAGTCGCTTCCAAAGATCGTTAGCCTGTTTTCTGGCGCAGGCGGACTGGATTTGGGATTCAAGGAGGTCGGATTCACAATATCGGTGGCAATCGATGCTGCTGCAGCGGCAATTCGTACTCACCGCAGGAACTTCCCACGCACCAAGGCGGTTGTGGCTGATCTGACTCAATTGCAACCGCAAGGTGTTGTCGACCACGTAAGCGAGAAACTCGAACGTGGCCAACGCATCGCCGTAATTGGGGGTCCCCCTTGTCAGGGCTTCTCGCGCGCAAACACCGGCGCTCAGATCGACGATCCACGCAACCGCCTACCAACGCTTTACTTGAAGATTGTTGAGGAGCTACAGCGGCACTACATAGTTGAGTTCATCGTGTTCGAGAACGTCCTAGGTATTCGGGACAAGAAGCACGCAAGGACCTACACTGCGCTCACTCAGGGTATTGCTGACCTCGGATTTGATGTAACCGAGAAGGAGCTGTGTTCCGCTGATTTTGGAGTACCGCAGAACCGCCGCCGCATTGTGCTATCCGGGATGCGCGAGGGCCAAGATTATTCTCAAGTGAAACCGCGCAAGCGCAAGGGCATTGAGACCGTCCGTGAGGCCATTGGAGGATTGCGGCCCCCAGCCTACTTTAGGCACAACCTTAAGCCGGCAGACATCCCCGTTCATCCAAACCACTGGACGATGCAGCCAAAGTCTTCCCGTTTCGAGAATCCTGAAGCCAGCATCGGTGACGGTCGCAGTTTCAAGCGGTTGAAGTGGGATTCAAATAGTCCGACGATCGCCTTTGGACATCGTGAAATACATGTGCATCCTGATGGTCGCCGCAGGCTCAGTATCTACGAAGCACTATTGCTTCAGGGATTTCCGAAAGATTTTGTACTTGAGGGAAACCTGTCCGAGCAAGTTGAGCAGGTATCCAACGCAGTACCTCCACCGCTTGCCCGTAGCGTCGCGCTAGCGGTGAAACGCGCCTTGGATCGAAGATAGCTATGGCGGCGCAGCAACCCCACGTAACGGAAGTGCACGACGAGCTTGGACTCGTTGCCTCGATTCGGGCGAGCCACAGCACGAAGGACGTTGTTCAGACGACACTAAAAACCGACGAGCGTGTAATTGCGCGTGTCACGGATGGCATCTATCGGCAGCCTGGCTCGGCGCTGCGCGAGCTGATATCTAACGCTTACGATGCTGATGCAAGCCGCGTGGTAATCAAGACAGATGCTCCGCGTTTCGAGCGCATAGTTGTTGAAGACGACGGGCATGGCATGGAGCCTGAGGCGCTAGCGCACTTGCTGCTGCATATCGGCGGCAGCGCGAAGCGGAGCGCGGCAGGCCCAGGGCTGGGAATTACGGCGCCGAGCGATCCGATGCGCAGTCCCGGCGGTCGACGCCTCATTGGCAAGATCGGTATTGGCCTGTTCTCTGTTTCCCAATTGACCCACACTTTCCAAATAATTACCAAGGTCAAGGGCGACAACCACAGGACAGTTGCTACCGTTGCCTTGCGGCAGTATGCCGACGAAGATGATGGGCCAAGCCACGACGGAGAGAAAAAGTTTGAATCGGGAAAAGTAAATATTTGGCGTGAGAAAGCGGCCGACACACATTCGCACGGCACGACGGTTGTCCTAACCAGCATACGGCCACAAGCTCGGGACACGCTGCGCAGCCGTGAAATCTGGAACGCGATTGAGCAGAATGAATCGCAGTCAGAACCGGACGAGACGCAGGCGATCGATCCGCCGCGTTTCCACATTGGACGGGTGGACACGAGCGGTGAGCTGATGAAGAAAACTGGGGGCAAGCTTGCGGCGCTCCCCTGGGAGAAAGGCGATCCACCTGGTGAGGCATTCAGCAAGCTGGTCCAGTGTGTATGGGATGAAATAGAGAAGTCCACCCCCAACCCGCAACTAGACCGTATCTTCGACTACTACCTGCGTATGGTCTGGCAGCTCAGCCTTGCGGTACCGCTACCGTATGTGGATGGACACCTGTTTGACATGGATGTCGATGAATGGGCAGAAGTCTTCATGCTTTCAAATCAGCCCAAAGGCGCGGCGCACAAGCTCGATGCCTCGGGTGCCCCACTGCGCGAGAAGGTGGACCTTCACGATCCGGTGGGCCTAATCGGTGGCTTCGATATTTTTTTCGATGACTTGAAGTTGGCCAGGCCACTCAAGTTTAAGGACTTGCCAACGACCAATAACGCCTTGAAGCATCCGCTGGTGTTCATCGGCAAGTGCCGCGAGGAATTCAAGAAGCTACCGCGCGAGTTGAGCGGCGGCCCACTGGCGTTCGAGGCCTACCTGTTCTGGACGCCAAAGGTGGCGCCTGTCGAGCACCAAGGATCGCTAGTGCGCATTCACGGCTCAAGCGGCACGCTCTTCGACTCGACGTTCATGCGCTATCAGGTGTCCGAGCAAAACCGGCTCCGGCAGATCACATGCGAAATTTTCGTCAGCGAAGGCCTCGACAGCGCGCTGAACATCGACCGGGAATCGTTTAATAACGCACATCCGCATTCGGTCTACATCACAAAGTGGCTGCATAGCGCGTTACGCCAGCTTGCCTCAACACAAAAGCGTTTAGCAAATGAGGTTCGCGAGCAAACTCGCGACGAAAGCAAGGGCGTAGCTGTTTCTGAGATTCAGCGCGTTGCCAGCGATGTCTGGAAACAGGAGACCGATGATCCAGGAGCTAGGCCGCCTTCTATCGAACTATCTTCCACAGGAAACAAGTCTGTATCAATTGGCGAGTCCTACGTGTACTCGCGCGCTGCAATCGTTCCAGGCCGGCCGGCCGTGCAAACGTCGAAGGTCAAAGCCAGGAACGCCATCATTGAGGAAAAGCTTAAAGCGATCGCACAGGTGCTCGCATCTTTTGGCCTGCTCGATGCAGTCTCCAAGCGTAAGCAGGAGAAGCTGCTGAAGGCCATCTACGAGATTCTTGATGCACCTGGAGAATGATGAACGACGCGGAGCACAACGAAGAGGAGCACGCAGACGACATTGTTGAGATGATCGTTTATGAGGCCCCCATGCCTTCCGTTGCCAAGGATTTCCTGCCTTGGCACCGGCCGCGTAAGCAGTACGTACGTCATCATCAATGGTGCCATGAAATTATCCAAATGATTGCGGGTACCCCTCCTGTGGGTGGGGTACTGAAGTACCTGGGCTTGCCCGGCGTTGATCTGCTCGATCTAAGGCATTTCCATACTGCGGTTTGCGAAGCCAAGAATGTCGAGCTGCGTTTTCTTGGGTTCAACAGCAATGCTCAGCCAACCAGTACGGCGCATACCGAATTAAATGTCTCCCTCGATGAGGTGCGGCGGCTATCACGCGTAGACCCTATGTCCGACGTGATTGGTGACAATTTTGCTCGGGTGGCCAATCAGGACTCAATCGCGTTCCGAAAAGCACGCGAACTGGGACCATATGACGTGATAAATCTTGACCTGTGCGATGGTTTCGGCGCACAAGCTCCCGGCACATTGGACAACAGCTACTACGAAGCTGTACGCAGTCTGCTGGCGCTACAGTCCCGCCAGATGAATCCGTGGCTTCTACTACTAACAACTCGTGCCGACAAGGCCAATATTAATATGGCAGTTCTTCAGGCGCTGCTTGGTAAATATGTCGCGAACCTAACGCAATGCGTCCCTTTTCGCGAAGCCTCGCGGGACCACTTCTCCATTGAAACGGCGGAGGCGCTCGCTGCGGCGGTGGAGACACCTGCAGGGCTACTCCCAGTATTTCTAACCGGTCTCTGCAAATGGTTTTTGGCATTGGCGCTTGAGCACCAGCCGCCAACCTCCGTAGAACTTCGCAGCGTCTTTGGTTACCGCGTTGACAAGGGTGCGGAACACGAGGACTTGATTTCGCTTGCGTTGAAATTTACCCCAACGTTCGTTCCGGCCGATGACCCCCTTGGTCTTGCAATCCAGCCTGTTGCGGCACCAAACGAATGCACACTCTCGACACGTGCTCTGAAGCGGGTCGCAAAGCGTATCGATGCTGACAAGAAGCTTGAGGAAAATGCTGAGCTTCACCAGAGTATGGCCGATGCCACTGCGCACCTCCTTGGTCTCGCACGCTACGACGTAGAAGCTTATAAGGCTTGGCTACAGACCGCCTAGCTCTACACGAAGGTCGTCTGTAGCCTTTGCTCCAGACCGTCAACCCGCTTTGCTCTATGCCCCGCCGTTGCTTTGGCGGTAAGCGTCACCCCACGGCCGCATTGACAATCAGAACTTGATTTCGCTGAGGAGAGCGTTGACGTCGGAGGGATTGAAGGCGGTCGGATCAAACTGTCCGCCGCACCAGTCGAGCATGTCCTGGTGCTCCTCGTGGGTCGGATCATGGATGGCTTCGAGGAAGTCGATGTAACCGGGAGGACCGCCGACATCTTCGGGCGGACACGCGTTCGCACCGTCCACGCAAAATGGCGACCGCAAGGTGGGGTCCGGCGGCAGGATCTTCTCCACCTTACTCATTAGTCGAAAAATAAGTCGACAAATATGGAACTCTCGGCGCCCATGACAGTCTCATGTTGCATGAAAAGAGACGGACGAACATTGGATCGCAAGACGCTGGAGGAAATTCGGCTCATGGCGATCGAGCGGGTGCGCGAAGGCGAGCCGGCGGCGAAGGTGATTGAGGCATATGGCTTCAATCGCACGACGATCTACAAGTGGTTGAAGGCGGCGTTGCAGCCAGGGCTTGGTATTCGGGCACTGCGCTCGACGAAGGCGACTGGACGGCCGCGCACCCTGACGCCGAGACAGGAAAGTCAGGTTTTCAGATGGATCAACGGGAGAGACCCTCGCCAGTACGGCTTGGACTTTGGCCTGTGGACGCGTGCGGTCGTTGTCGAGTTGATTGAAGAGAAGTTCGGCGTGAAGCTGGGACTGACCGCCGTTGGCGAGATGCTGGCCAGATTGGGCCTCACGCCGCAGAAGCCGTTGCAGCGAGCCTATCAACGGGATCCCGATGCCATTGAGAAGTGGCAGCGCGAAACCTTTCCGGCCATTGCCAAGCAGGCAAAGGCGGATGGCGCTGAAATCTTCTTCTGGGATGAATCCGGATTCCGCGCCGATACGGTGCATGGCAAGACCTGGGGCGTCCGCGGACAGACGCCGGTCGTGCAGCGCCCCGGACAGCGTCAAGCCATCAGCGCGGCATCGGCGGTGAACGCCAACGGTGCGTTCTGGTTCTGCACCTACGAAGGCGGTCTCAACGCGGAATTGTTCGTCGAACTGCTGCAACAGATGATGAAGTACCGCAGGAAGCCGATCCATCTCGTGCTCGACAGCCTGCCTGCACACAAGACCGCGCTCGTAAAGAAGTACGTCACCTCCACCGAGGGCCGCCTGACCTTGCATTTCCTGCCTGGCTATGCGCCCGATTTGAATCCGGACGAACTGGTTTGGAGTCATGTCAAGCGCACCGGCACGGCAAGACGCCCCTTGCAGAAAGGGGAAAACTGCGCGACAAAATCGAGGAGCAGCTTGCGGCGCTCCAGAAATTGCCCAGCCTCGTGCGTTCACTTTTCCAAGCTCCTTCTGTCGCCTATATTGGCGACTGCTGAGTAATGCGGTGCTCCCAGCCATCGCCGAAATCGTAGAGATAGCGAAAGATCTTGAGGGAGCCCAATGCGGCGGCAAGCGTCACGCGGTCTTCCCGTTCCAGGCCGATCTGGGGATAGTCCTGATCTGGCATCCCGAAATTCCGATCGCCGATGATGAACTCGTGCAAATGTCCGCCCATCCAGCCCATGGTGTAGAGCAGTACCACGTGCAGCTTTGGCAGCTTGATGGAACCAGGCACCAGCACACGCCGCCAGATGGCCGGCTTCAGGTACAGAAGATCGACTCGCAGTTGGAGAATCGGCGCTGGCGTCTTGATCGCTCGCACGGACGTTCGGGAGGTTGCCATCGTTCAGGCGGCCCGCAATTGCTCGTTCGTTCCAGCCAAGTCGAGCTTCCACGGAAGCAACTCGTCAATGCGATTGATCGGGTGCTCGGCAATACGGCCCAGCACCTCACGCAGATACGCATAGGGCTCTACGCCATTGAGCATGGCCGTGCCGATCAAACTGTACAGGGCGGCTGCACTTGTGCCGCCGCTATCGGAGCCGGCAAACAGATAGTTGCGGCGGCCCAGAACCAGCGGGCGGATGGAACGCTCCGCCGTGTTGTTGTCGATCTCGATGCGGCCATCGTCACAGAAGCGTGTCAGCGCCTCCCAGCGCACCAGCGCATATTTGAAGGCGCCCGCGAGATTCGACTTCGCCGACACGGTCTGTAGCGTCGCGTTCATCCAGACGTGCAGGGCCACCAGGATGCCAGCCGTCTGCTCCTGACGGACAGCACGCCGCCGCTCGGGAGCCTGCCCGCGAATCTCGCGCTCAATGCCATACATCAGCCCGATGCGCCGGATCGCCTCGGCCGCAATCGGTGACTTCTCCGCCACATAGATGTCGTAGAACTTCCGACGCGCGTGCGCCCAACAGGCCGCCTCGATGACGCGGCCGCTCTCATACAGCGCACCGTAGCCCGCATAGCCGTCAGCCTGAAGAATGCCCGCATAGCGCATCAGATGTTCGCGCGGATGCATGCCTTGTCGATCCGGGGAATAGCGATACCACACCGCCGGCGGCGCCCGGCTTCCCGCCGGTCGATCATCCCGTACATAGGTCCACAGTCGGCCGGTCTTGGTGCGTCCCCGTCCGGGATCGAGGACCGGCACCGGGTGTCGTCACCATGCACTTTCTCGGCCTTCAGAACATAGCGCCCGATGGCACTGGCCAAGGGATCGAGCAGGCGGGCGGCATCTGACACCCAACCGGCCAGGGTGGCACGGTCGAGATTGACGCCAACGCGCCGGTAGATGCCTTGCTGCCGATACAAGGGGCTGTGATCGGCATACTTGGCAACGATCACCGGGCCAACAGCCCCGGGGTCGGCAGGCCCCGTTCGATGGGACGCGAGGGGGCGGGCTGCTGAACGATCGTGGAGCAATGACCGCAGGAGAGTTTCGGGCGCACATGCCGGATCACCTTGAAGTAGCCGGGCACGAAGTCCAGCATCTCCGAGACGTCTTCGCCGAGTTTGCGCATCGCCGAGCCGCACGCGGGACAGGAGCAATTCTCCGGTGAATGGACAACCGTTTCGCGCGGCAGATGGGCGGGGAGTTCCCGCGAGGCGCGGCGCAGCGGAACCACCTTCTTCCGGTCGGGTGTTTCCTGGGTGGAATCTTCCGCCGCAACGACAGGCTCGGGCAACGGGTCGGCCTTCTTCTCTCCGGCTTGCAGGTCATCGAGCGCCAGTTGCAATTGCGCCAGCGTGCCTTCGATCCGTTCGGCGGACCGCCCGAATTGCCACCGCTTGAGACGGGCGATTTCGGCCATCAGTTTGGCGATCAGATCATCGCGATTGGCCAGCAAACGCTTCAGGGAATCGATGTCGTCCGGGAGCGAAGATGCGTTTGCCATGCACGAATTCTAGGGCATGGAAACCCATTCGTGATCAGACAAACAACAGAAATTTACGCGGCCTGACTCGGTTGCCAGGTACGCTCCGGACGCCGCCAATCGATGCCCTCCAGGAGCATCGAGAGTTGCGCGCCACTCAGGCTCACGCTGCCACTCGCGGCCTGCGGCCAGACGAAGCGCCCGCGCTCCAGTCGCTTGGCGAACAGGCACAATCCATCGCCGCTCCACCACAGCACTTTGATCAGATCACCGCGCCGGCCGCGGAAGAGGAAGACGTGCCCGCTGAATGGATTCTCGGTCAGCGCAGTTTGCACCAGGGCCGCCAATCCATCCATGCCGCGCCGCATGTCGGTGACGCCGGCGGCGATCCAGATCCGCGTCCCGGTCGGCAGCCCGATCATCGCCGCCGAGCCAGGCAGTCGAGCACCGTACTCAACGTGATCGGATTCACTCCGCCATGCAGTCGCAGTGTGACGTCGTCGATCACGAGCTCGATCACCGGTTCGCTTTGCCTCGCGGACAGTTGCCGTTCGGTCACGGCGGGCGTGACGACGGGAATCAAGGTCACCGGTGCGGTGACCACGCCATTCCCCGGAACGCCAAAGTAGCCGGCGCGATACTGGCGCCGCCACTTGAACACCATGTTGGTGTTGATGCCGTGCTTGGCGGCGAGTTTCGATACGGACACGTTCGGCGCACAGGCCAGTGCCGCCAACTTCCGTTTGAAATCGATCGGGTAATTCGGGCGGCCTTTGCGGCTCGTCCTTGCAATGCTGTCTGTCGCCAAGATGGTTCCCGCCACTTGAATGGTGGGAGCGACTTTGACCTACGTTACCTACCCTGGGAAGACGGCCTTGGGAAGACGCTTACCTTTGGCGGGCTCATCGCTACCGATCAAGCCACTACCAAAGCGTCTCCCGCTCGGGTGCCTATGGGCCGGAGTGATTTCTTCTTCCGACACTTCAGAATCGCCGTGTAACCAGCGCCGACTTTTCACGCGTTTGCCGCGCCACAGTAACGTCTCATGCATCCGAATCGCTTCAGACGACCGAGTGTCTCTGCCCGCTCTTGATCGGTTTCGCAAATCCAACCTGATCACCCGCCAGGCAGCCCTTGTGCGCCGCCATCTGGTCGCGCACGGTAACGCGCGAGTGCTTGTATTTCGGCGAGCCGAATTCCGCATCGCGCTTGGCCAGTTTGTCGGTGACGAGCACCAGCGCCATGCCGGTTCCTTGGCTGGTGGCGGCGGCGGCGAACTCGGCGTCGCGCTCCAGGCGCAGGTCGCGCATCCGGGAGGACAGGCGCGCCGCCATGGCCTTTCGGAAATCCTCCATGTCGCTGCGGTTCCATTCGGGATGCTGCCGGTGCGCGGCATTCAGGGCCTCCCAGACACTGGCTTTGAGGTATCCCACCAGCCACAGGGCAAACAGCGTGTCGGCCCGCTCGCCATAGAAGCCGACGCCTAAGCCCTGCGCCGGATCGTAGTGCAGGCGCACGATGGTGTCGGTGAAATTGGCGACGCCGGTACTGATGAATTGAAACCACCGCGGGCAACTCTTGGCCGGATTCTTCGGCGGGCCGTAGGCGTGAAAGGCCTCGGCCCAATCGAAATCGCTCGCTGCCTTGGTGCTGGCGATCTCGGCCTGCTCGATGCCGAATTTCCGCATCAGCGCTTCGGCCTGGGCCAGGGCGCGCTCGGCTTCGTGGTCATTGCCGCGACCGTCCATGGCGACGGCCATCAGCTTTTGCGCCTTGCGTATCGCCTGCTCTTTTTCCATGGTGCGGCGACACATCGTCATTCCGGCGAAAGCCGGAATCCAGGCTGCGACGGAACTGGACACCGGCTTTCGCCGGTGTGACGAGTTTCAGGCACCTTAATCAGGCCGCCGAAAACCGGCATCGATCCATGCGCTCGCGCTGGCCTTGTTGAGCTTGAATCCGCTGGCCACGCGGACCCGGGCAAGTTCTTCGCCGGCGGCATCGTGGGCGGCAAGCAGGGCGTGCGGATCGTCGTCGTCGGGCACGATGTCGAGCGTGACGCTGATGCGTCCGGATGCGGCGTTGATCGTGATGTTCTGGTGCAGCGTGGCGTGAAGCTGCTGCACCTGGCGCTGGCGGAATTCACCGGCCGTCTTGACCAGGGTGTTGAAGGCCGGGGCATCGAGCGGTTTTGGGTTCTTCTTGTCGCGCCCCATGGTCCAGGGGCCGACCAGCGCCGGCTCGGATTCGCCGTCGAGGGTCATCTCGACGGCCCAGCCCTCGTCGTCTTCGTTCTTGACCACGCGCGCGGTCCAGCCGTTGCCGCGCCAAAGGCGCGCTTCCTGGATCGGATCGGGGGCGTCGGCGGCGATGGCGTTGTTCGTTGTGTTCATGTCCATTCTGCGTTCAGCTTCTGGCAAAGGCGAGTAAAGGGGCGATGTTGCGTGCGTCTGCGGCTTGCAGGGCCGCAATGTACTGCTTGCGAGTGTCGTTGGGATCGACAAGGCTCTTGCTGCCCCACGTGAAGCGGGCCTTGCCGAGGCGTTCAACCAGCAGGTCGGCCATCATCCGGGCGTGACGGCCGTTGCCATTGGGAAACGGATGAATGGCGACGAGGCGGTGATGGAAGCGGACGGCGATTTCATCGCCCGGGAAGGCGTTGTGCTCGACCTGATAGCGCACGTCGTCGAGCAACTTTTTCAGCTCAACTCCGATGTTGAGCCAATCGACACCGATGTTCTTGTCGGACTTGCGGAAGTCACCGGCCCACTTCCAGGTTTCGCCGAACATTTGCTTGTGCAACTGACGCAGGAAACCCTCATTGAGGATTTCCTTGCGCTGTTTGCATGCCCATTGCTCTCCCTGGACGATGTTGAGCTGTTCCCACTCGTTCAACTCGCCCTGCGTGGTGATGTGGCCGGGGATCAGGCTGGCGAGCTCGTCCGCATCGAGCGGAGTGGCGCCGTGGGGATAGTCGAGCCGGACGGTCATTGGGCCGGCAACTCCGGTTCCCGAATTTCACTCGACTCTCTCCACAGGGCGCGTCGCGACCCCTTGAGGAGTTCTTCGGCCAGGGCGCGCGTTTGTAGCTCGACGGTCTCGCGCGAGGTGGATTGCGCCTCCAGTGCCATGCTGTGGCTCACAGCAGCCATCTGCTGACGCGCCAGGGACATGGCCCGGTTTTCCAGGGTGTCGGCCAGGGACTGCTTCGGTATCAGGGCGTAGCGCAATTCGCAGCCCAGGGCTTCTGCGGCGCGCCGCAGGGTGCCCAGGCTGATCGTGTCGTCGGCCTCGGAGGTTTCCAGACGGGTCACCGTGGACGTGGTGACGCCGAGCCTCGCCGCCAAGTGGGCGGCGGCCATGCCCAGGCTCTCGCGGATGGCCTTGACCCAGCCGGACGGTGGGCGTGGCGGCAAGTCTGCGCTGCGCCAGCGGTTCAAGCTGATATCGAGCTGCCGAAGCTGCAGTTCGGAGAAGTTCGATTTCATGTTATTGCTCCATAACGCAAGTAATGAACATCATCACTTGCATTATAGTGCAATATCAATGATTGTGTTATTGCATTACAGAGCGATAACAAAATCGGATACAAACGATCGCTTACAGATTTTCTTCTGGATATCAGTAGCTTACCAGTTCGTCTCGCGCTCCGCGCTTGCCGAGATCTGGTGGATGCTCAGGTCGGCGCCGTTGAATTCTTCCTCGGCATCCAGCCGCAGGCCGACGGCCATCTTCAGCGCGCCGTAGACGATGAAGCCGCCGCCCAGGGCGATGGCGATGCCCAGCGCGGTGCCGGCGAGCTGGCTCATGAAGGCAACGCCGCCGAGGCCGCCCAGGCTCTTTGCCCCGAAGATGCCGGCGGCGATGCCGCCCCAGGCGCCGCACAGACCGTGCAGCGGCCAGACGCCGAGCACGTCGTCGATCTTCCAGCGGTTCTGCGTCAGGGTGAACATGACGACGAAGAGGCCGCCGGCAACGCCGCCGGTGACCAGCGCGCCGACCGGGTGCATCAGGTCCGAGCCGGCGCAGACGGCGACGAGGCCGGCCAGCGGGCCGTTATGCACGAAGCCGGGGTCGTTCTTGCCGACCACCAGCGCCACCAGGGTGCCGCCGACCATGGCCATCAGCGAGTTCATGGCGACGAGGCCGGAGATCTTGTCCAGGGTCTGCGCGCTCATGACGTTGAAGCCGAACCAGCCGACGATCAGGATCCAGGCGCCGAGCGCGAGGAAGGGGATGCTCGAGGGCGGATGCGCGCCGGCGATGCCGCCGTCCTTGTGGTAACGGCCGCGGCGGGCGCCCAGCAGCAGCACGGCGGCCAGCCCGACCCAGCCGCCGACCGCATGCACCACCACCGAGCCGGCAAAGTCGTGGAACTCCTCGCCGAAGCTGGCCTTGATCCAGGCCTGGATGCCGTAGGCCTGGTTCCAGGCGATGCCTTCGAAGAAGGGATAGACGAAGCCGACCAGCAGGAAGGTGGCGGCGAGCTGCGGGCCGAAGCGGGCGCGCTCGGCGATGCCGCCCGAGACGATGGCCGGGATCGCGGCGGCGAAGGTCAGCAGGAAGAAGAACTTGACCATGTCGTAGCCGCTCTTCTGCACCAGGGCCTCGGCGCCGGTGAGGAAATTCACGCCGTAGGCGATGCCGTAGCCGATGAAGAAATAGGCCAGGGTCGAGACCGAGAAATCGCACAGGATCTTCACCAGGGCATTGACCTGGTTCTTGCGCCGCACCGTGCCCAGTTCAAGGAAGGCAAAGCCGGCATGCATGGCCAGGATCATGATGGCGCCGAGCAGGATGAACAGTACGTCGGCGGATGTCTTGAAGTTCTCCATTGTGGTGCTCCCAAAGTCGAATTGCACGAATGGGAGGCATGAAAGCAATGAGCGTTCCCGGGACTGAAAATTAGTCAAATCATGGCGATATAAATTGTCGCTGGCGGCTTGCGCACCGATATGGTGCCGGTGCATCGGCGGCTGCACCGCGATGGGGATAGCTGGGCGCGGCGCGATCGACCCCGCCCCCCGTCATTCCCGCGAACGCGGGAATCCAGCGGCGTTGGCCAGCGAGAACACTGGATTCCGGAGCCTGCCCCGGACCTGATCCGGGGACGGGGTTGCGGGGCGCCTTGGGTGGTGTCGGAAAGTCGGCGCTGATGAAGCCCCTGCGCAGCAGGGCGGTCGAGCAAAGTACGCTCTCCTCGCCGCTGCGGATGGCGATACGGATAGCTTGCCTGCCGGTTGAAAAACGGCCGGTGGATGGGTTAAGGTAAGGTCATGGTCATGTTCGATCTCATCAAGATGCTGGCGGATGGCGATGTCGAGTTCGTGCTGGTCGGCGGCTTGGCGGTTGCCCTGCACGGCTACCCGCGCCTGACGATGGATGTGGATGTCGTGCTGGCGATGGACGACAAAAACCTTCGGCGCTTCATCGATGGCGCCAGGGCGGCCGGTTTGCAGCCGACGATTCCGGTTCCTATCGAAGCGTTGGCGCAGCCCGAACTGATCGAACAATGGCATCGCGAGAAAGGCAGGCTGGCTTTCAGCCTGCGCAGCCCGGAAGCGCAGGCGACGGTAATCGATATTCTGGTGCGGCCGGTGGTGCCCTACGCCGCCTTGCGTGACGCCGCCGTGCTGATAGACGCGGGCCCCTATCGCATTCCGGTTGCCTCGATCGATCATTTGATCGCGATGAAAACCGGCACCGGGCGCGGCAAGGACGCCATCGACGTCGAAGCGCTGACCAAACTGCGCAATGGAGAATCGGCATGACCGGCGAAGAGAATCTGCGCCTGATCCGCGAGATCGAGGTGAATCGGGCGTTTCTGCTGGCGACCTATGGGCAGAATCCATCCTTGCTGGCACGCACCGAGCCGCGGATTCGCGAACTTTTCGAACCGCTTCCGCCAATGCGTCCCGGGGCTGCTTTTCCTGAAAAGGACCAGGCTCAGGTTCGATGACTCCTTGATCGTCATTCCCGCGAATGCGGGAATCCAGGCTTGCGGCGCAATACTGGATCCCGGGTCAAGCCCGGGATGACGGGGTTGCGGGTGCCGTGGGTGGGGAGGGGAAAAAGTTATGCGCAGCGGTACCCACTGGACGGCGCTGATGAAGCCCCTGCGCAGCAGGGCGGTCGAGCAAAGTACGCTCTCCCCGCCACTGCGGATGGCGCTACGGCGTACCCGGCTGATAACCGCGCGGCAGCAGCACCCATAGGCGCCCCTGCTGGCGCATCCGGCCGGCCAGGCTGCCGGCTTCGGGGCCGCTGCCCCAGTAGAAATCGGCGCGCACCACGCCGCGGATGGCACCGCCGGTGTCCTGTCCGACCATTAGGCGGGTGAGCGCTTGCTCAGTGTTTGGTCTGGTTGTAGCAAGCCAGATCGGCGCGCCCAGCGGCACATGGCGCGGGTCGACGGCGAGCGAGCGTTCTGGCGTCAGCGGCAGGCCCATGGCGCCCTGCGGCCCGCTGCCTTCGACCGGCAGTTCGCGGAAGAAGACCAGGCTGGGGTTGGCGTTGAGCATCTCGGTCATGCGCGAGGGGTTGGCCTTGGCCCAGGCCTTGATGTTCTGCATCGAGGCCTGGTCGGCCTTCATTTCGCCGCGCTCGACCAGCCAGCGGCCGATGGCGCGATAGGGGTGGCCGTTCTGGTCGGCGTAGTTCAGGCGCACGCGGCTGCCGTCGGCAAGCTGGATCTGGCCCGAACCCTGGATCTGCATGAAGAAGAGGTCGATCGCATCGTCGATCCACAGCAGGGCCTCTGGTGAGCGCTTGCTCTCCTGCGGGCCCCACTCGGCACGCGAGTAGTAAGGCACCAGCTTGCGGCCTTCGATTCGCCCGCGCAGGCGCAGGTGCTTGAGTTCGGGGTAGAGCTCGGCGAGTTCGACCACGATCATGTCCTCGGGCGGGCCGAACACCGGGTTCGGGTAGGCTTTGCTGCGTTGCCGGCTGCCCTTGAGTATGGGTTCGTAGTAACCGGTGATGAGTCCCTGGCGCGAGCCGTCGGGGTTCACCAGCGCCCAGGGCTGGAAGGTGCTTTCGAACCAGGCGCGCAGGGCGCCGTTGCCGGTGTCGGTGAGTTCGCGCGCCGAGGCGCACACCGGCTTCCAGTGCGCCTGGCGTTCGAGGCTGCGGCAACTGGCGACGAAGGCGGCGAAGGCCGCCGAGGGATCGTCGGCGCCCCAGCCCGGCAGCTCGTTCCAGTCGGCGGCTTGCAAGGGCTTTTCGGCCGGCTTGGGTGGTTCGACCGTGGGGCAGACAGGGCAGGCGGGGCAGGTTTGGGCGGCGGGGCAGGCCGCCGTCGGAGCCGGCGTCGCCGGTGCCTGGGGCGGCAGTTGCGAACAGCCGGCAAGCGCCAGCAGGCCTAGGAATGCGGGGAAGTTGCGGAACATGAATCTGCTAAAGTGCGCCGACAGCAAGAGCCCGCAAGCTTAACCGATCTCCGAGACCGCAATGACCGACCTGCAACGCGCCGTGGCGCCCCTGATCGACCGCCTCGACGCTCTCTTTGCCCGCATCGAAGCCGTATTGCCGCCGCCGCTGCCGGCCACCGATTGGTCGGCGACGGCCTTCCGCTGGCGCACCCGCGGCGGGCGCGGCTGGCTCGAAGCCGTGAAGCAGCCGCACCGCATCCGCTTCGAGGACCTGCAGGGCGTTGAGGACCAGAAGCAGCGGATTGCGCAGAATACCAAACAGTTCGTGCTGGGGCGCAGCGCGAACAACGTGCTCTTGACCGGCGCGCGCGGCACGGGCAAGAGCTCGCTGGTCAAGGCGGTGTTGAACCGCTTTGCGGCAAAAGGCCTGCGGTTGATCGAGGTGGACAAGGATGAACTGGTGCACCTGCCGGAGATCGTGGACCTGATCGCCGCCCGCCGCGAGCGCTTCATCATTTTCTGTGACGACCTTTCCTTCGAGTCGGGCGAGCCCGGCTACAAGGCGATGAAAAGCATCCTCGACGGTTCGATCACCGGCATGCCCGACAACCTGCTGGTGTATGCGACCTCCAACCGCCGCCACCTGATGCCGGAAAAGATGTCGGAGAACCTCGAGACCAAATACAACGCCGACGGCGACATCCACCCCGGCGAGACCACCGAGGAGAAGGTTTCGCTCTCCGAGCGCTTCGGCCTTTGGCTCTCGTTCTATCCCTTCGGCCAGGACCATTACCTGGAAATCTGCGCCCACTGGCTGGCCGAGTTCGGCATGCCGGCGGACAAGATCGATGCCGCGCGCGGTGAGGCCCTGCAATGGAGCTTGATGCGCGGTTCGCGCAGCGGCCGCGTCGCCTGGCAGTTCGCCCGCGACCATGCCGGGCGGCACGCGAAAAAGAAGCCGGCCTCGCCCGCGACCAAGTGAAGCTCACCGAAGTCGCTGCCGCCGTCATCGAGCGGCGGGCAGCCGATGGCGCCATGGAGTTCCTGCTCGGCCAGCGCGCGTCCGGCACCTTCTATCCCGGTTACTGGGAATTCCCCGGCGGCAAGGTCGAGCCTGGCGAAACCGCGCATGCCGCGCTGGTGCGCGAACTCGGCGAAGAGCTGGGCATCGGCGTGACGCGCGCCGACCCTTGGCTGCGCCGCGAGCATGTGTATGAGCATGCCCATGTGCGGCTCAATTTCTTCCGCGTCCGCGATTGGTGCGGCGAGTTGCACGACCATGTGCATAGCGCCCTGGCCTGGCAGCGCGCCGAGGCGCTGACGGTGTCGCCCATGCTGCCGGCGAACGCGCCGGTGCTGGCGGCGCTGGCCCTGCCCGATTTCTATGCCATCAGCCATGCCGGCGAGATCGGCATCGACGCCCAACTGCTGGCCCTGGCGCGCGCACTGGAATCCGGCCTGCGCCTGGTGCAGTTGCGCGAGCCCCGGCTGGACGGCGCGCGCCGCGCGGCGTTTGTCCATGCGGCGGTGGATCTCTGCCACCAGTATGGCGCGCGGGTGCTGGTCAATGCCGACACGGGCCTGGCCGAGGCCGCCGGCGCCGACGGCGTGCATCTGCCGGCGCGCGAGCTGGCGGTGCTGGAACGGCGACCCGACTTTGCGCTGGTCGCGGCATCCTGTCATGTCGCCGCCGAGCTGGACCGCGCGGCGGCGCTGGGGTGCGACTTTGCGGTGTTCGGTCCGGTGCGGCCCACCACCAGCCACCCGGGTGCCGCCGGCATCGGCTGGGAAGCCTTCGCCGCCGCGCTCGCCGTGCCGCCACTGCCGACTCTTGCCCTGGGCGGTTTGTCGCGTGCCGATCTCGATGCCGCACAACGCGCCGGCGCGCATGGCATCGCGGCGATTCGCAGCGCCTGGGATTAGGGACCGATCGCGGCCGGGCTATTCGCCCAACTCGTCGGGTTTGGGTTCGTCTTTCGCCGCCACGCGGTATTGGTCCGACGCCCAGGCCCCCAGGTCCAGTCCCTTGCAGCGCGCCGAGCAGAACGGCCGGTGCCGGTTTTCGGCGACCCATTCGACGGGCTTGCCGCAGGCGGGGCAGTTGACGATGCGGGCAGCAGCCCCGGAAGCGCGCTGTGTTTCAGGCATGCGTGCCGCCGCTGGCGGAAGCTTCGCGCGCTGCCAACAAGTAGAGAACATACTGATTCAGGCTCACGCCCTGCCGTCGTGCGCCGCGCGACAGATCGGCGTGCAATCGCTTGGGAATCCGCATCACGAAACGTCCGCTGAAGTCTGCCTCGTTCGCGGGATTTGACGGTGCAGGGATCGGATTGCCCGCTGCCTTGCACGCTTTCAGCCAGGCCGCCGCGGCCGCGTGCGACTCGTCCAGGGCTTCGGCCTCGGTTGAGCCCCAGGCCGAACAGCCGGGCAGGTCCGGGAAGGTGGCGAGAAAGCCCTCATCCTCCGCGCTGTAGTGAATCTCGACAGGGTAATGCGGTTTCATTGTTCGACCTCGTACTTGTCCATCATAACTATCAGTTGCCGCGCCTGGTAGGGCGGAATCAGTCCGTTCCGGTTCTGAAAATTCAGCCCGATCGATTCGCCGCTGCGTGCATACGCGCGATGCGACCCGCTCCCGCCCTTGTGAACAAAGCCCAGCAACACAGCCGCCTTGCAGGCGTCCGCGAATCGAACCGCCTTGGGGTTCGCGCGGATTGCCGCAAGTAGCTTGGTCTGCTGGTTCATTGCACTGCCGATAGTATCAGATCACCGGCCGTCAGCGAATTGCGTCTGGCCCTTGTGGCTGCGGCAGGTTCGTCCTTGCGCGGGTGTCTCCTGGGCACGCCGGCGCCGTAGGCGATGACGCGTGCAGGATTTCGGAGAGGCCGCTACAGGTTACACAGCGTGAGTTCGAAGTTCACCGTGGAATCGATCTGGCGCGGGCGCTGGTCCATGTCGGGACGCAGGAAGCGGATGTTGATGGCGAACTTGCCGGCGGAAATTTCCGGCAGGCAGGGTTCGCCGGCGCCGGTTTTGAGGCGGATCAGTTGCGCGCTGCGGCCGCCGAGCATCAACTGGAAGGTGCCGCGCGGGGCGGTTTGCGCTTCGGCGCGGCCGGAGGCGCGCAGCAGGCGCAGCACGATGGCCAGCCCGGCGCGGATCGGCAGCATCGGCGCGATCCAGCCTTCGATGTCCTGCCGGCGCAGCGCGGCATCGCGATGGCGCCAGTAGTGGTAGCCGGGCAGGTCGAATTCGCAGACGCCGCCGGGGATCGCCGCGCGGTTCTTGATCGTCATCAGCCACTCGTTTTCGCGCAGGTAGTGGCCGATCTTGCCCTGCATGGCCAGCAACAGGGAACTGGCCTGCTCGATTTCGTAGAGCGCGCCGGACAGCGCCTGCTCGGAAATCTCGGGATTGTTGCGGAAGGACAGCAGGATCTGGCGCTGGCGCTCGAGTTCCTGGACCAGGTCGAACTTCAGTTCGGCGCGGCCGGCGACTTCGAGGATCTCGAACAGGGTGACCAGCGCGACATGGTGTTCCATTGCCCCTTCCGACGAGGCGAAATGGGCAATCTTGTCGAACAGGTCTTCGAGTCTCAACAGCGTGCGAACGCGCTCGCTGAGAGGGTATTCGTAAGTGATCACACGCCGGCCAGTCGGGGAAAATTCACGGGATTGTGACCCATTTGGGTGCAAATCTCAACCAAACCGGCCGGCTGCTGCCAAATAGCTCACGTGCAGAGGCTCGATCCTGGCCGCAAGTTCGTCCGGCGTTCCGTCGTTGTCGATGACGTCGTCCGCCGCCTCGAGACGTTGGGCGCGGCTTGCCTGGGCGGCGAGAATCCGTTCGATTTCCGGGCGCGCCAAGCCATTGCGCCGCATGACGCGGGCGATCTGGGTTTCCTCGCGGCAGTCGACCACCGCCACGCGATCGACGCGCTTGCGATAGTCGCCGGACTCGACCAGCAGCGGCACCATGAGGATGGCATAGGGAGAGTCGGCGCTGGCGAGACGGCGTTCGCTCTCGACCCGGATCAGCGGATGCAGGATCGCCTCCAGCCGCTTCCTCGCCGAGGGATCGGCGAAAACGATGTTGCGCATCGCGGCGCGGTCGAGGGCGCCCTCGGCCGTCGCCGCCGCGTCGCCGAATTCGGCGCGGATCGCCGGCATCGCCGCACCACCGGGCGCCGTCAGTTGGTGGGCGATGGCGTCGGTGTCGATGACCGCGATGCCGCGCGCGGCGAAGAGGTCGCCCACCGCGCTCTTGCCGCTGCCGATGCCGCCGGTGAGCCCGACGACGAAGCTCATTTCGGGCACTCCGTCACCGAGGCATCCGCGTAGGGGGCGATCAATCGTGGCAGTTGCTGCAGCAGCCTGGTGGCGGCGCCGCGCAACTCGACGCGCGCCTTGGCCGGTGGCTGGTCGCGCGCCTCGACGCGCGCCGACTTGATGCCGAGCTTGTTCAGGCCAAGCAGAAAGTCCTTTGCCGCCGCCTCGTTGGGCAGGCGTCCGAGGACGATTTCCTGGCGTCCGCCGTCGAGGGCCACGGTCTCCTGCGCGCTGACACCGAAACGCTTCAATTCGGCAGCCTTCTTTTCCGCGGCGGCGGCATTCGCCAGGTCGCCAATGACAACCAGGTAGAGCACCGGGTCGACCTGCGGCATCAACTGGGCTTCGGCGCCGACCGCCAGGGCGGCGGCCTTGAGCGCCTCGGCATCGACCATGCCAAGTCCGCCGACGACGCGGCAGGCCAGATCGTTGGCCAGAGCCGCGGGCGGAGGCGGAGCCGAAGCGTCCGGCGTCGATGCGATCGAGGTCACGCGCAGCTTCTCCGGCTGCAATTGCTGGTTGACGCGGTCGGGTTCCCGGTTCGGATCCTCGGCGCCGAAATAGCCCTGACCCAAGGCAAAGAAGATCAGGTTGGCGAGTACCAGAAGGAAGAAGATCAGCCTGACAGCCATGGTGTCCTAGTCGGTAAGGGCAGGCGCCGCGACTCCGGTTTCGCCGCGCATGACATCGCGGCGGACGACATGTTGCGGCAGGAAGGCCTGCTTCAGCGCGGCGAAGGCGGCCTCCGCCGCGGCGCGATTATCCCGGCTGTGGTTGCAGACGTAAAGGTCGAGCGTGACGGCATCCAGCTCGGGCCAGGTGTGCACCGCGAGATGCGATTCGGCCAGCACCAGGGCGCCGGTGGCGCCGGCGCCGGGAAACTGGTGGAAGGCCGCGGCGACGACTTCCAGGCCGGCCTCGACGCAGGCGCGCCGGCACAACGCAGCCAGCGCGTCGGCCTCCAGCAGCAGGGGGCGAGAGCCCTGGCAATCGTGGAACTCGGCAAGGATATGGAGGCCGTTCATAGCGAGGTAGCGAAGGATACGCCGAGCCGGCGCAGCGTGCGCTCGGCGGCGAGCACGCCGCGGTAATTCGCCTCTTCGAACAGCGAGAGGCCGGAGGCGTCGGCGTGGGCGAACTGGATGCCGGGCAGGCCGCGCTCGAATGCCGCCTGCGCGCCGCCCCATAGCCGCCCGGGCAGCGGGCGGATCATGGCGTGGGCATGGCGATGCACGTCGAGCCGGGTGACGAGTTCGTGGATCTCGGGGTGCGGGCGTGACAGGTCGTCGAGCACTTCGCGCGCCCAGTCATCGCGGGAAAATGAAAGTCGGCTCTTGCCGGCCCGCGAAGCGGAATCCCCGGCAGACAGGGTCCGGGACGCCGATTCCTCGTGCAGGGCGCGGTACCAGGTGATCACCGTCGGCCCCGGCGCGTAGCGCAACTGCTGGTGCGTCGCCACCACGTAGCCCAGCGCGGCGCTGTCGTGCAGCACGTTGTCCCAGGCCAGCGGCTGGCCGGCGCGCGTGCCCGGCGCCTCTTTCAGCGTCAGGTTGGCGACGATCCACGGCGCATAGTCGGCACCGCGCAGGGCGGCCAGCCACTGCGGTGGCGGCGCCGCGAACACGCGGGGCACCAGGAACAGCGGCGCTGCCCAGATCAGCTCGCGGCAGAGGATGCGGATGCTGCGCCGCTCGGCGGCGAGGTAGACGTCGATGGTGCTGCCGCGCTTGCCCTGCTCGACGCGAAACACCAGCGCTTCGGGCAACACCCGCTCCGCCGTCGCCCGCGCCAGCCCGCGCGCCAGCCAGGCGTTGCCCTCGGGCGCGGTGAGTACCTGGCCCTCGCCGTCACGGCAGGCGAAGTAGTGCAGCCCGGCCCAGGCCGAGGTTCCGGCGGCCGAGCTGCCATAGTCGTCGCGGCAGGCATAGTCGGCCAGCCAGTGCAGGCCGGGTGCGGAGTAGCCCTCGGCCAGCAGCCAGTCGCGAAAGTTGCCGCGGTCGAGCGCCAGCCGTTTTGGATCGCGGCTCGACAAGGCCAGCGGCAGGGCGAAGGGACGGCGGCCGGCGGCATCGCGGTGTTGGCGCAGTTCCTGGATCAGCTCCTGGAAGCGCGCGTACTGCGCCCGTTCCGCCGCCGGCACGCCCAGCTTCGGCCATAGCCCGTCCTGCCAGTAGCCGTTGGTATACAGCCGCTCCTGCGGCGCATGGCAGAGATACTTCTCGTCGTAGGTCGGATGCGCGGCATCCGGGTCGCCCTGCAGCACGCCGAGCTCGGCCAGCAAGGCGCGCGTGGCGCGTGCCTCGCGCGGCGGCAGCGGCAGGTAGTGCGCACCCAGCGGATAGGCCGAGACCTCGTTCTTCCCGGCGCGCGAATTGCCGCCGGGCTCGCGTTCCAGCTCCAGCAGCAGGAAGTCGTCGCCGCCCGAACGCGCCAGCTTCCACGCCGCCGAGAGGCCGGCTATGCCGCCACCGACGATGGCGACGGATATCTTCCGCGTTTCCGTTGGCGACGGAAAATCGGGCTGGCGCAGGCGGTGGCCGAGGACATCGTTGGCGCCGCTGAGCACACCCGGCGGTAGCGGTGGCGCGGCCTTCGAGCCGCAGGCGGCGAGGGCAGCCGCGGATGCCGTGGCGGCAAGGAAGTCGCGGCGGCGCATGGCTCAGTGGTAGTCGTCTTCCCGCTGGTGACGGAGGGCAAGTATCGTCACATGGCCCCCGGTCTCGATTTCGAACAAGGCCACGTAGCCTGAGTTGCCGAAGGGAATGATGAGTTCGCGCAGGAAGGGATCCCGCGAACCGCCGGCCTTGCGGCAGGAGAAAGGAAAGATTTCGAGCAGCTCGATACTCTTGGCAATCGCCGCCTGGGCGCGTTCCGCCGCGACGATGTCGCGCTCGAGTACGTAGTCGAACAGGCGCAGCAAATCGGCTTCCGCTTCTTCCGTGAAGCGGACGACGAATTTCTTCATTTGGCGCCGGCCCGCTTCTTGCGGGCCGCTTTTACGCGTCGCTCCAGTTTGCCGAGCACGCCGGCGGCCTTTACATAACGACCGGAAGCGCGGGCCGCATCGCGCGACGCCAGGCCGCGTTCGACGAACGCGGCTTGCGCCCGTCTGAATTCAACATTGCGTCTTACGGATTCTTCAACGAAACCGGACAACGACTCGCCATCGGTCAGTACCTCTTCTGCGGCCTGGCGCAGTTCGGGCGGAACGCGGACGGCGGGAATGGCGGCGGTTTTCATGGCATCTCCTTGCATTGCATTTGTGATGCAATGGTGCCAGTCGGGGAGGCTGGAATCAAGCGCTCAGTGCGCCTGCACCCTGCCCCACTCGCGTTCGAACACGCGCACCAGGTTCTGGTTGTCGAGGCGGTTGGGTTCGGCCGCCACGCGCGCCATGTCGGCGGGGAAATGGAACAGCGCCGGCAGGGCGTCCGGGGTGACGAAGCGGGTTGCCACCGGGATGGCCTGCGGTGGCCGATAGTCGCGCTTGCCGGCGAGGATGTAGCCCCATTCGCCGAAGCTGGGCACCAGCGCGTGGTAGGGCGCGGTCTTCCAGCCGGCGGCTTCAAGCGTGGCGACCACGGTCCAGTAGCTTTGCCGGGCATACAGCGGCGCGGTGGCCTGCACCGCCACCAGGCCGGTTTCGGCGACATGCTGTTTCAGCAAGCGGTAGAAGGCGGTCGAGTAGAGCTTGCCCAGTGCGTGGTTCGAGGGATCGGGGAAGTCGGCGACGACGTAGTCGAACACCTCGGTCGAGGCCTCCAGCCATTGCAGCGCATCGGCGTTGATGATTTTCAGCTTGGGCGAGGCCAGCGCATTGGCGTTGAGTTCGGTGAGCAGCGGCGATTGGGCGAAGAGCCCGGTCATGCGCGGATCGAGGTCGACCAGCACAATGCTTTCCACCTGCGGATACTTGAGGATTTCGCGCACCGCCATGCCGTCGCCGCCGCCCAGCACCAGCACGCGGCGCGCGCCGGGCAGCGCGGCCAGCCCCGGGTGCACCAGGGCCTCGTGGTAGCGGTATTCGTCGCGCGAGGAAAATTGCAGGTTGTGGTTGAGGTAGAGCCGCGTCTCGTCGCGGTACTTGGTGACGACGATGCGCTGGTAGGCGCTGGATTCGGCGTGCACGATGTCTTCGTTGTAGAGGTTGGCTTCGGCCAGGCTGACGAACTGGCCGGCGAAGCCGAAAGCCAGCAGCAGCAGGCCGATCACCGCCGCGCATTGGGCGCGCAAAGCGGCCAGCCGGCCAATCCGGTCGCGGAACAGCCACAGCGCCCAGGCCGCCACCAGTGCATTCAACAGGCCGAACAGCAGGGCGCTCCTGACCAGCCCGAGATGCGGCGCCAGCAGCAGCGGAAACAGCAAGGACACGGCCAGCGCGCCGATGTAATCGAAGGAGAGCACCTTGGCGACGAGGTCCTTGAACTCCACCTCGCTTTTGAGGATGCGCATGATCAGCGGAATTTCGAGCCCGACCAGGATGCCGATCAGCAGCACCAGGCCGTAAAGCGCGAAGCGGAAGGGTCCGGCGTGCAGGGTGAACAGCAGGAACAGCAGGCCGGCAGAGAGGCCGCCGAGCAGGCCGACCAGCAGCTCGATCTGGATGAAGCGCAGCAGCAGGTTGCCCGTGACATGCTTCGACAGCCAGGAGCCGATGCCCATGGCGAACAGGTAGGCGCCGATCACGGTGGAGAACTGGGTCACCGAATCGCCCAGCAGGTAGCTGGCCAGTGCGCCGGCTATCAGCTCATAGGCCAGGCCGCAGGAGGCGACGATGAAAACCGATACCAGCAGGGGGCGCTGCATTACGGCTTGGTCACCGGCTTGGTCATTTATGGTAGGTCCGCGCCGCGTTGGCCGAGCGCGCCGGCTGGGCGTCGGCGCTTTCGGAAAACAGGCTCCAGCCGAGGTACTGGCCGTAGTTGAACAGCGCGAAGGCGGCGAGGCTCAGGATCATGGCGAAGCGCGCCATCAGTCGTCACCTCCCGAATCGCTGTCGCTGTCATCTTCGGAACCGAAGTCAGCGCCGCTGGAAAGGAAGTCGGCGTCTTTCCAGCGTTCCGCTTCGAAGCTGGCCACCCGGTAGCGGCTGAACATCGGCAGCAGGGCGAGGAAGATCAGCACGAAGAAGAAGTTGCTCCATGCCGCCTGGTCGCGGGTTACGCGGACACGGTTGGTGACGCCGACCCGCTTCTCGGCGGAAAATTCCGGGTCGATGACGAAGAAATAGTTGCCCGCCGGCAGGTCGCGGAACACCAGCTCGCGCGAGCGGTCGCCCTCGCTCCAGGCGCCGTCGTCATAGCCGTGCCAATAGGCGAGCTCGGTCTGGCTGAGCCAGGCACGGCCGCTGCCCTTCTCGACCAGGGTCAGGTTGAGACCGAGCCAGTTGTTGTCGAGGTCGGTGTCGTGGCGCAGCACCAGGTTGCGCACGTCGCGCTCGAGCTGGAAGGTCTGGGTGGTCACCGGCTCCTCGTTGTCGACGGCGAAGAACAGGCGCTGGTCGAGCACCGTGCGCCCGCCGAGGAGGAAGATCCACAGCGCCTGGGCCAGCAGCACCAGCCCGGCGAATTTCCAGAACTGGCCGCAGACGCGGCGATGCGGCTCGGCACGGGGGTTGGGCTGGTTCATGGCGATGCCGGTCGGCACGGGCAGCGCGTGGTCGAGCTTGAAGGCGGCGGCGACCTCTTCCGCCGGCAGGTAGTCGCCCAGCGACCAGGCGATCTCGGCTTGACGCGCTTCGCGGCTCAGCATTTGCGGCGGGGCGACGAAATCGATGAGCTCCCAGGTCTCGCCGACCTCGACCTTCCAGTTGAACTCGCCGATCACAAAACGGGTCACGGCGGAGCCCGTCGAAAAGCGGCGGAACTCCTCGCCCTTGTAGATCGCCGCCGCCTGGCCCACCTGATAGCGGGGCGGATTGGCCACCGGACTGACCCAGCTCCAGTGCCCGGTCGATTCGACCAGCCAGCGAAAGCCCTCCTGCGGGTGATGCAGGAGGAATTCCTGCCAGGGGTAATCCTTGCCGTCCACCGTCACGGCGCGTTCCTGGAAGCCGATCACGGTCCAGTCCTGGTTGAGGAAGCGGCCGACGCTGCCCAGTGGAATCAGCGGTTCGATGCGGGTCGCGGCGGCGGCCTTTTGCAGCACCTTCAGGCTGGCGTTGTCGTGTTCCAGCACCGTCAGGCAGGAAGGGCAGGCGACGCTCTGCACTGCTTTGTCATGGATGCCGATGGCGCTGCCGCAGCGCGGACAGTTGAGCGCCCTGACCACGCCGGCGGCTTTTGCGGCCGCCTCGCCGCGCAGGTTCGCGAAGCCGAAACTGGCGAAGGGCAGGGATTCGCCGACGAAGACCAGCGGCGGCGTTTCCGAATAATCGATGCTGGCGAAGCCTTTGCCGTCGGCCTCGCGCAGGTCGACCAGGGGTGCCGCGTAACCGGCACCGAAGGCGAAGGGCAGCTCGCCCTCGCCGGCGATGCACATCGCCTCTTCGCGGTTGCTGACGATGAAATCGCGGCCGGCGAGGGACACCGCGTCGTTCGGCATGATGCCGGCGAAGGCCGGCAGCGCGGCCCTGGGCGGCGTCAGGAAGCTGATCGTGTATTCGCCGTTGGCATCCGACAGCCAGCCGCCGCGCATGTCGTCGAACAGCACATGCCACTCGTTCCAGACACCCGCCGCGTAGCGCAACTGGATGCGGCCAACGGTGGCGAAATGCACGCCCTGGTAGCGGCCTTCGGTGCCCAGTTGGATCGGCGAGGCGTCTTCCAGCAGGTCGGCCATGCGGCCGAGGTTTTCCAGCGAGCCGCCATGGCGCACCAGCGTACTGCGGCAGAACTCGCAGACGCCGTGGAAGGAGGCCGAGGACTTGAAGACGACCGGCGCGCCGCAGGCCGGGCAGTTGGCGCTGAAGGGCATCAGAAAGCTGCGGACACAGCCGTCACACCGGCGAAGGCCGGTGTCCAGCACCTGGATTTTTCTGGATTCCGGCGTTCGCCGGAATGACGAATTGGCACTTGATCAACGCTTTCCCGGCAAAAGACCTGGTGAGTCCTACCCAAGCTTCTTCAGCAGTTCCGCCTTCTTCGCATCGAACTCCGCCTGCGACAGCATGCCCTTGCCCACCAGTCCGTGCAGTTTTTCTATGGTGGCGACGATCTCGTCCGCGGAAACCGCGGGAGTCGGCGCTGGCGCCACGGCGGCCGGGGCTGCGCCCGGAGTCGCCGGATTCAATGCGCCGGCCATTGCGCCGGCCACCTGTTGTCCCAGCCCTAGCCCGACACCGAGGCCGGCGCCGATCCCCGCCAGCCCGCCCTCGTTCTGAGCCGCCAGCGGTATCGCCTCCGCCGTCTGGAACTGGGTGTAGGCCTGCATGCCGCCCATCATGTTCACGCCGATGCGCTTGTCGAGCATGGCCTGCAGTTCCTCGGGCAGCGAAATGTTCTGCACATTGAAGCTGTCGAGCGCCAGGCCGTATTCCTTGAACATCGGCTCCATCTTGGCCTTCAGTGCATTGCCGAACTCGATCTGGTTCGAGGCCATGTCGATGAAGGGCACGCCGGATTCGCCGAAGATGTCCGAGATGTGGCCGACGATGGTGTTGCGCAACTGGCCTTCGAGTTCCTCCGTGCCATAGCGCTCGACGGTGCCCGACAGCGTGGTGTGGAAGGCTTTCGGGTCGGTCAGGTGGAAGGCGTAGATGCCGAAGGCGCGCAGCCGGACCATGCCGAAATCCTTGTCGCGGATGGTCACCGGGTTGGGCGTGCCCCACTTGCGGTCGATCTTCTGGCGCGTGCTGAAGAAGTAGACGTCGGACTTGAAGGGTGACTCGAACAGCTTGTCCCAGTTCTTCAGGTAGGTCAGTACCGGCAGGGTCTGCGTGGTCAGCTTGTACATGCCGGGGCCGAAGATGTCGGCCACCGTGCCTTCATTGACGAACACCGCCATCTGCGATTCGCGCACCGTCAGGCTGGCGCCGTTCTGGATTTCCATTTCGGCCATGGGAAAGCGCCAGGCCATGGTGTCGCCGTCATCCTCCGTCCATTGGATGATGTCGATGAACTGTTTCTTGATGAAATCCATGAGTGCCATGTGCGTCTCCTTGTGATTTTTCAGTAGGTCATGCAGGCGGCGTTGACCAGGCCGACGGTGAGCGACAGCGCGGCGACAAAAACCGCCGGGGCGACGCGGTTGGCGGCGATGTCCTCCTTCAGCGTCGGCAGCGCCACGCGCGCCACGCCCCAGGCGGCGAGCTGCACCAGGCCGGCGATCGCGCCCCACACCGCGAGGTCGAGCAGGGTGTCGCTGTGGGCGATGACATTGGCGATCGGCATGGCGAAGCCGAGCACGGCGCCCGAGAGCGACACCGCCGCCGCGATGTTGTTTTCGCGGATCAGCTTGATTTCGTCATAGGGCGTGACGAACAGGTAGATGGCGACAAAGGCGGCCAGCAGAACCGCCGCCGCGCCAAGATAGGCAAGAAAGTTCGGCAGCGTCGCAAGAAAGTGGGCGGGCATGGATTGTCCTCCGGGGAGCATGGCATTGTCTGCCAGCCGACCCCTTCGGGCAAGGGGTAAATCGGCGCCTTCGCCGCGCCCGATCCGGTTCAGCGCTGGTAGCTGGGCGCGGCCAGGGTTCCGCCGATTCTCAGGTTGGCGCTGCGGCGTGCCCCTGCGGACCGGGCTTCAAGGGCCAGCTGACCGCTGGCGGCGCGCGCGGCATCGAAGTTCAGCATGCCGCCGGCCTTGAGGTCGGACGCCAGCAGGCTCAGGGCCGACAGTTCGATGCGCTGGCCCTCGACGGCGAGGTTGCCGCGCAGGGATTCGAAGCGCGATTCCTCGCCGATGCCGCGATCCTGCAACGCCTTGTCCAGGTCCACGCCGGCCAGCACGCCGCGTTCCATGGCGAAGCTGCCGCTCAGGCTGGCGCGCGGCAGCAGTTCCTTCGACGTGGCGGCCTCGGAAACCAGCAGCATTTCGCCGCCGACATGGCCTTCGCGGATCCAGCCCCGCGCGAGCTTGGCGGCATCGATGCTTTTGGCCTTGAGCCTGGCGCTCAGCCGCCAGCCGTCCTGCCAGCCGAGGCGGCCGCTGCCGCGCAATTCGCCGGCGAACAGGTTGGCGGTGAACTCGCCGATCTGAAGGCCGTCCGGCATCAGCCGACCCTTCAAGGCGATATCGCCAAGCGGCACATCGGCGCCGAACAGCCAGCGCAGTTGCGCCGCGTCGAGCGCCAGTTGCCAGGCCTCGTCGCGTGTGAGTTCAAAGCGCAGCTTGCCGGAATCGGCATCTTCGCCCTGGCCTGAAATGGCCCGCAGCCGACCTTCCGCGAACTCGGCCCGCAGATTCAGCGGCGGCAGGTCTTTCGGTCCGCCGACGAAGCTGAGCCCGCTGACGCTGAGTTCGCCGGCCTTGAGCAGGGCTGGGTCCGACGCGCCGTCGAGCAGCTTCAGCGCCATCGCGGGCGGCAGTTGCGGTTGCTCGATGGCGATCGAATCGAATTTCAGCGGCGAGCCAAACAGGCCCAGCGCGGTGCTGCCGAGGCTGACGCGGGCGATGCGCGCCGTATCGGCATCGGCGCCGATGCGCAGCTCGTCAAAACGCCACCGGGGCGACGGCGAGAATCCGAATCTGGCGCTTTCCGCCTTGACCGGAACGCCGAAAACTTCGCTCGCGGCGCGTTCGAATTCCGCGCGCTGGCCCTCGAAGCTGTAAACCTGCAGGAAGCCCGCGCCCAGCAGCGGCGGCAGCAGCAGCGCCAGCACCGTCGGCAGGATCAGCTTGCGCTGCTTTTCCCGCCGCTTGAGCAAGCGTTCCTGTATCGCCCGGCGGTCGCGCTCTTCCTCTTCCCGCCGCGCCCGTTCCCGGGCTTCGGCGCGGGCCTTTTTCTCGGCGGCCTTGCGCTTGCGCTCCTCCTCGGCCCGGCGCCGGGCTTCCTCCTCCTCGCGCTGGTGCTTCTCGGCGGCCTCGCGTCGCGCGACTTCTTCGGCCTCGCGCCGCGCCTGCGCTTCCGCCGCGAGCCGCGCGGCTGCTTCGGCTTCGCGCCGCGCCTGTTCCGCCGCTTCCCGCCGCGCCCGTTCCCCGGCTTCGCGGGCGGCCTTTTCCTCGGCCTTGAGGCGCGCCGATTCGTCGATCTGCTTCACCAGTTCGCTGGTGCTTTCGTCACGCTCTCCGCGCCGCCGCGCGACCTCGGCGCGCAAGCGTTCCGCCGTGGCGCCGATGCCCGGTGTGCTGTCGTTAAATACGATGTCGATCGGTCTGGCCATATAGACTCCATGGTGCAAGGCAAGGTGAGCATCCGCGCCTGCATGATCCGATCTTTCAGGCGCAGGGAGCGTGAACTAGCGCACGCTGGGCGGATGGACAGCCCGGCAATAGCGTGAAGAAGCGCACACTGCGCGGCATTTTCCTGGCCGGATGCCGCCATTGCCTCCGCTACACTCGATCAACGATGGAGGTGCCATGACCGACTTGCGCGGTATCGGCTACAGCGAGCTGCACCGGCAGATCATCACCGCCCGCGAATTGCCGATGGACGTGGCCCGTCCGCCCTCGCCCTGACCAACGGAATGCGAAACGTACAAAGGAGCACGGAATGAGCAGACATCGATGGCTGGCGGGCACGGCGATGCTCTGGAGTCTGGTATCGGCGCCATCGCCAGCCGCTGCCCGGCCCCCGGTGCATGGCCCCATGCCGGAGACCAGGGCCGCGCCGACGCCGGTGCATCCCATTGTCCTGGCGATGGTGCTTGACCTCAAGCAGGGCGAGCTTGGGCGCTGGACGGAAATCAGCTCGGTGCGCCGGCCCAGCCGTGTCGTCGAACTGTGCGCTTCCTTTCTGCGCGACTACCCGCAAAGCGCCCACCGCGACGAAGCCCGCGCTCTCGAAGCCGGCGCCTCGCGGGCCGTTGCGATCAAGCGCGAGGTTGGCCTGACGGGCGAGTTCTTCGAGGCCACCCGGGGTGACGCGGCCTTCGATGCCAGGCTGTTGGGCGCGGCGCGCGGCGATGCGGAGGCGGCCTACCGGGTGGCGGTCGCGTTTGGCGATGGCAAATCCGGCGTATCCGCCAGCCTGTATCGCCATGAACAATGGTTGCGCTTTGCCGCCGAACTGGGACATGCACGTGCCAGTTGGGATCTGGCCCAGATCTACAACGCCTACGGGCGTGTCGCCGATGCCGCGCATTTCGAGAAGCGCGCCACCGAACTCGGCTACAAGCCGCCGCCGCGCCTGTCGAACCGGGATTACTGAGCGCCGGCGTCGAGCTTGAGCCAGGCCCGCAGGCGCGGCTCGACCCAGCCCAGGCTTGCCAGGAACAGACCGGCGATCGCCAGGTTGAAGCACAGGTGGGCCAGCGCCACGGCCATCGCCGGCTCGCCGGCATGGCCGAGCATGGCCGCCGAGAATGCGCCGAGGAAGGGCAGGAACAGCAGCACGCCGGCGAGGTTGAACAGGAAGTTGGTTACCGCCGTGGCGCGCGCCACGGGCGCCATCGGAATCGAGGCCACCAGCGCCGTCGACGTCGAGCCGAGGTTGGAGCCGACCACCAGCGGGATCGCCGCTTCCGGCGGTAGCATTCCCTGCTGCACCAGCAGGATCGCCAGCCCGGTGGTGACGCTGCTCGACTGTACCAGCGCGGTGAACAACAGGCCGACCAGCACCCCCAGCCAGGGCGTCCGGGCGCGCAGCAGCGCGTCGCGGAACCAGGCCTCGTTCTGCAGCGGCTTGAGTTCGCTGGAAATCAGGTCGAGGGCGAAGAAGATCAGGCCGAAATAGAACGCCGCCTTGCCCCAGGTGCGGATGCGGAAGGGCAGCGCCGAGAGCAGCGCGCCGGCGACGATGAAGATCGGCCCGATCCCGGTCAGCTTGAAGGACACCAGCCAGGCTGTCGTCGTGGTGCCGACATTGGCGCCGAGCAGGATGCCCAGGCTGCCGCGGAAGGTGATCACGCCGGCGTCGACCAGGCTCACCGCGAGCGCCGTGATGGCGCTGCTCGACTGCACCACGGCGGTGGCGCCGGCGCCGATCAGGAAGCCGCGCCAGCGGCTGGTGGTGACGCGCGGCAGCCATTCGCGCAGGGCCTGCCCGCCCACCGACTGCAGCTCCTGGCTGAAGCCCTGCAAGCCGTAGAGGAACATCACCACGGCGGCCACCGCGGCGATGATGCCGTCAAACAGGCTCATGGATGTCGCCGTCCCATCCTTGCCTCCTGCTCAGCCGCCCATCACCAGCGGCTCGGGAATCTCGAAGCGTTCGCCGCCATCGAACTCGATGGTCCAGCCGCGTTCGTGGCGTGTCGACCTCATCGCCTGCGGCACGTCCGACGCCCTGGCTTCGCCCTTGACGAAAAGTATGCGGCGCTTGCGCTTGTCATCCCAGCCCAGCTCCACCGTCGCCGTACCGTCGAAGCCGCGCCGCACCACGCCCGCCGTGCACTCGCGGACCTGCGTGTAGGCCGGCGCGCAGGGCACGGTGGCACGCGCGTGGAAGCGGGTACCGGGAACCAGCGCATCCTTTGCGGCGGGCAGCGGTTTCAACGCTGTACCGCCAAGGCCGACTCTCAGGCCGTAGTTGCTGGCCGCGTTGCGCCGTGCCGCAGCGCGGTTCAGGAAAACGCGGATGGTATAGGTGCCGTCGTCGGGCAGCAGGCCACTGAACTGGTTGTCGGAAAACTCGCCGATCGCCATCGCCGCATCGGGCGAGCCTGGTGGCAACAGGTTGAAATAGGCGGAGCGGCTCGCGGCCTTCAGCCTTACCGCCAGCGTCTGCCCGGCCGCGGCGTGCAGCGTGTGGTCGACGTAGTGGCGTCCCTCGATGCGGCCGGTGATGACGGCCGATGTTTGGCCCTTGGCGAAGACCACGGGCTTGGCGCGGCGCTCGTCGCCCGTGCCGGCCGCCCCGGCGGGGGTGAGGGCAAGGCACAGGATCATCGCCAACGCGCGCCGTGCCGCCGGCGCCGACTGTTTCTGAAACGGATTTGCGATTCCGGACATATCGCCGTCTCCCCTCACAGCGCCGCCAACGGAATGCCGATCAGCTTGTCATCCAGCAGTCGTGGCCGTTCGTCGTTGTTGATCACGATGCCGTAGCGGCAGCCGCGCTCGGCGACGAAGTCGCGCAGCGCCCGCAGCGCGCGTCCGTCGATATGCTGCGTGTGCTTGATCTCGACCGGCAGCAGGCCGAACTCGCCCTCCAGCACCAGGTCGATTTCCGCGCCGCCGCCGCTGCGGTAGTGAAAGGCCTGGAAGTCCACGCCGGCGGCGGCAAAGCCGCGCACCAGGTTTTCGATGACCATGCCCTCCCAGGAGGCGCCCATGCGCGGGTGTGCCATCAGGTCGTCGCGATCCTGCAGGTGCAACAGGAAATGCAACAGGCCGCTGTCGCGCAGATAGCCCTTGGGATGCTTGACCACCCGCTTGGCCGCGTTCTTCTCGTAGGCCGGCAGGTGACGCCAGACGAAACTGCCGTGTGCGATATGGAAATAGTCGCGCGCCGTCGGCTGGGAAACACCGAGCGCCCTCGCCACGTCCGAATAGTTGATGATGCTGCCGGAAAGCTGCGCCAGCATCTGCACGAAGAGCCGGAACTTCTGCCTGTCCAGGCCGGGGAAAAGCCGCGGCAGATCGCGGTCCAGATAGGTCTGCAGGTAGTTTTGCAGCCACAGCTTGCGAAAGCGCGGCGAACTCTTGATCCAGGGCTCCGGATAGCCGCCGTGCAGCCAGTAATCCGTGACCTGGCTCAGGCTCAGGCGCGTTGAAACATTCGCCAGATCGTTCGCCGCGGCGCGCCCGGCCAGCATCGCCAGCACGGGCGAGGGCGGCAGTTCATAGGCCTCGGCCAATGAAAACGGCCCCATGTCGATGATCGCCACCCGGCCGGCCAGGCTTTCGGCGATCGCCGCAAGCAGTTCCGGCGAGCTCGATCCGGTGATGACGAAGCGCCCGCGTGATTCGCGATCGCTGTCGATGGCCACGCGCAGGGCCGGGAACAGGGATGGCAGCAACTGGCTTTCGTCGATTGCCACGTGGCGCGAATTCAGGCGCAGGAACAGGTCCGGATCGCGGGCGATCGCCTCGTGATCGGCCAGCTTTTCCATGTCGAACAGGCGCCAGTCGGGGAGCAGTTCCCGCAGCAGCGTGGTCTTGCCACACTGCCGCACCCCCAGCAGCGCGACGCAGGGAAACAGCCCGAGCAGTTCCCGCAGCAGCGGGAAAGCATGTCGTTTCATGCGCACATTATCAAACTCATGGTTTCAAAATGCAAGGTAATAAAGTCAGCCGGCCTTGCCGGGCGGGCGGCAATCAGTCCGGCTGCCGATGCCATTCGTAAATGCCGCCGTCGGCCATCAGCGACAGGAAGAGCCTGCCGTCCTTGAGCAGGTAGGAGCGCACGTACCCGAGGTCGCGCGCGACGCGTTCGTCAAGATGCGGCGGCGGGCACAGGGCGCGCGTCGTCGCGATCGCGCCGAACGTCAGCGAACCCGAACTGCCGTCGCCGGCCGGCCTGGCTTCATAGCTGCCGCTGCCGCGATTGCAGTCCAGGCGCAGGCCGGCGCGGCCGTCGACGCCGAAGCGCAGCGTGAAGCGGGCGGGATCGGCAACGCGCGTCGTGCCCTGCGCGTCGTCCATCGACTGGATGGCGACGAGTTGCCAGGATGTACCCGCGAGCTTTAGACTGGCCGATCGGTCGGCCGGCGTTGCACAAGCCGATCCGATCGCGACACTGAGAATCACGGAACAAGCCAGGCGCAAGCGCTGCATCGCCGACATGAAGGATGGATTCGGCGAATCGATACCCACGCGTCAGATATCGTCGGCTTCGGCCGTCCAGAATCCGCGCGCGAAGCTGATCTGGTCGCGGCTGTGGTACACGCGGGCGCGTACGATGGCCTTCGGATTGACATAAAGGCGTCCGGCGCCATCGATGCTGGCGGTGATCGCAGGCACACCAAAAAATTCCTCGACCAGGTTGGTTTCGCCCACCGCGCCGACGGCGCGCAGGTAGATCGATTCGCCGCCGCGCAGGGACAGCTCGATCAGGGCTTCGAGAGGATCGCCCTTCCTTCCCCGGCGGAACTTCATCCAGCCGGGCCATTGGCGGGCCAACAGCGATTCATACTGCTGGCGATCGGCGAGGCGGTGCAGGCGCTCGATGTTCCTGGGCAGGATGTGCGGCAGTTCGAGCGCGGTTTCCACCTCGATCCAGCACACTTCGTCGGTATTGATGATGCTGAAAGGGTTGTGCATGCCGATCACGATGGGCCCGGAGCAAAACAGCGTGGCCGGATCGAAGCGTTGTGCCAGCAGCGCCGCGCGCGCCGGGTCCTGTTGCGAATAGACCCCGGTCTTTCCGTCCGAACGATTGACACGTATCCGCATTTCGTTGCCTCAGGGAGCGAGCTGTATTGCCCGATCATAACAGCCGGGCGTCCGTCGCCAGAGTGGCTGGCGCCTTGAGGCCGTCGAGCGGGTTACGGCGTTACCAGATGCGAACCCGCCGTGATGAGTCACGCCACATCGGATCGCCCTTGCGGGTGCCGAAGGCTTTGTGGAAGGCGTCGAGGTGCATCAACGGCGCGATGGCCCGTACCGAACTGATGGCGTGGACGTCGAGCGACACGAGCAGGCGCAGGCGCTCCGAGCGCGCCTTGTATGCCCACATCTGCGACCAGGCGACAAAGCAGCGTTGGTCGCTGCTCAGTCCGTCGATCTTCGGCAGCGGGTTCTGCTTCAGCTGCCGCTGCAGCGCCGCGTGCGCCAGGGTGATGCCGCCGAGGTCGGCGGTGTTCTCCCCCAAGGTCTGCCGGCCGTTGTGCATCAGGCCCGGCAGTATCTGGTACTGGTTATATTGATCGACCAGCACATCGGTGCGCTGCGTGAATTTCGCCGTGGCCTGCGGTGTCCACCAGTTGCGCAGATTGCCGGCGGGGCCGTACTGGCGCCCCTGACTGTCGAAGCCATGGGTCAGCTCGTGGCCGATCACCGCCCCGATGGTGCAGTAATTCACCGCCGCGTCGGCACCGGGCACATAAAACGGCGGCTGGACGATAGCTGCCGTGATGTCGACGTTGTTGCGTTGCGGCTGGTAGCCGGCATTCACGGCGATCGGCGCCGTGCCCGAGGGATCGTCGAAACGTTCGATCACCACCGGCTTGCCGAGCTTGGCCAGCGCCCGCGCCTGCAGGAAATGGTCGACACGCCGGACGTTGCCGAAGTAGTCGTCGGGCTTGATCTCCACGCTGCTGAAATCGATCCACTTGTCGGGATAACCCACCGCCACGTCCAGCTTGCCCAGCTTTTCCAGCGCGGCCTTGCGGGTCGGCTCGTCAAGCCAGCGATTGCTGCGCAGGCGCAAGGCGAACTCGTCCTTGATATGCCCCACCATCTGGGTGATATCGCGATGGGTGGACTCGGGAAAGTAGGCTTTCACATAAAGCTGCGATATCGGGTGAAACAAGGTTTTGCCGATGGCCTCGGTCACTTCCTGTTCGCGCGGTTTGGCGGCTTTGAGTCCCTGGCGTTTGAGACTGAATTCCTGGTCCAGTCCGTACCAGGGCTGACCCAGGTTCGCAGCCCGGGCGGACAGCACATGCCAGCGCAGCAAGCTGCGGACTTCGGCGGCTGGCCGCTGGCCCAGCACTTTCTGCGCTGCCCGCAGCGCGCCCGGGTCAATGACAATCACGGCATCGGGCGGTGTCACGCCAAGGCCGCCCAAAAAGGCCTTGAGGTCGATGGCGGGAATCAGCGCCTGCGCGTCCGCAAGCGTCAGCTTGTGGTAGTTGGCCGATGGATTGGCGAGCTGCACCAGCGTCAGTTCCGCCGCCGCGAGCTCGGTCTCGATGGCGAGCACCTTACGGGCATTGGCGCTTGCCTGCTCGGGCGTGTCGTCGAGGGTCTGGAACATCCTGGCGATGTAACCAAGATACAGATCGCGAATTGGCTGTCCCTCGGGCTTGGCATACTCGTCCTGGTTCAATGCCCGGATACCGGGATACAGCTTGAGCACGTTCATGGTGCTTTGCTTTGGATCTGCTCCGATCGCGGCATTGATCAACGGGGTAGCGCCGAACCCGAACTGGAGCTGTGCGGCAAGCTTGCCGAATGCGGCGGCATCGCCGAGCTGGTCGATTGCCTTGAGGTCGGCCTCCAGCGGCTTGAGGCCCAGCGCGTCGAGCCTTGGGGTGTCCATCGCCGCCCGATAGAAGTCGCCCACCTGCTGTTGCAAGCGGTCGCGCTTGTCGGCCGGAGCGTCTGCCGCCCCACGAATGATCTTCAGCAACTGGTCGTTGAGATTGTGCGCCAGCAGGGAAAAGCCGCCGACATCCGGGTCGGTGGCGGGAATCTCCGTCTTCTTCAGCCAGTTGCCGGCGGCATAGCGATGGAAATCCTGTCGTGGATCGACGCTGCGATCCATGTTCGAGGCCGAATAGCCGAGCGCCGCCACATCGGTCAGGAAGCTGCCCGCCTGTGCCAGCGGTGCCTGGGCGGCGCAGACGATAACCATGGCGGCGGAGCGAAGGCGAAGCGTCATTGCGGGTCCTTTTTTTCGGCAGGCGATGTGTACCACCGGGCTTCGGGTACGAGTTTGGGTTCGGGGGGGTCGCGGAAGTAATGCGGCGACATGATCTGCACGCCGTGACGATTGAACGCATCCTGTATCGAGGCGTGCAGGTCGCTGACGACGCGCGCCCGGGTGGCCGGTACGTCGGTATCGACATGCACCACCAGCTTGTACTCGACATAGAAATCCGACAGTGCCGTCTGCACCACGTAGGCCGCCGGAGCCTTGCGGATCTCGGGGATCGCCGCCGCTGCTTCCAGCAGCAGAGCGTGCACCTGGCGCCAGGGCGTGTCGTAGCCGATGCTCAGCTTGCAGTCGAGCACGTAGCCGCGGTCGCCATCAATACGCGAAAAGTTGCGCGTGACGTTGCCCAGCACGAAGGCATTGGGCAGCGCGATCTCTTCGCCCAGGCCAGTGCGCAGGCGCGTGACGAACAGGCCCAGCTCGGTCACGGTGCCTTCGTAGTCCTGGATGCGCACGTATTCGCCCTTCTTCAGCGCATAGGTGTAGACGATCATCACGCCGCTGGCGATCTGTCCGACCACGCCGGAGGCGCCGATCGAGACCATCAGGCCGACGATCACCGACAGGCCCTTGAAGGCCTCGGTGTGAGAACCGGGCAGGTAGGGGTAGGCCATGGCGACGGCAAACAGCCACAGCGAGGCATTGACGATGCGTCGCGTTGCCGGCGCGGTGTGGGTGTTAAGGAGTGTGGTTGGCGAGGCCTTCGCGTCGACCCCATTGAAGAACTCCGACGAGATCCGGGTTACCACCCAGGCCAGGAGGAAGATTGCCATGGCGACGAAGATCCCGGGCAGCGACTCGACCACTGCACCCAGCGCTTGCGCGGTCAGGCCGGCAATGGAGTTGGCCATGGTCTCGCTGGCGGGGCGCGTCAGCGCGAACTGGGCCAGGGTATAGGTCAGGTAGGAATACGCCATGGCCATCACCAGCAGCCATGTCAGCAGTAGAGCGAGGCGCGAGGCAATGCCCGGCAGCGACGCGGACATGCGCTGTCCCCAGTGCACCGCCGGCAGCGCCTCGAGCCGCCGCTGCAGGCTGGTGGTGAGGCTAGAACGCAGGCGCGCGGAAACTTTCAGCGTGGCGACCAGCGCCGCCAACAGCAGGAGTGTCGCCAGTGCAAGCTTGACCGCGCCTTCGAGCTGTGCCCGCGGGTCGCTGCGTTCGCGGGCTTCGCCCCATGCCTTTTGCAACACCCGCGAGGCCTGATTGGCGAGGTCCTCGGGGGTCTCGCCGGCGGTGGCGCGGGCATCACCGGCAACCACCAGGAACAGGACTTCGTCATCGATGCGCACTTCGATGCCCAGGGTGGTAGTTCTGACCGAAGTCCATCCCTCGCCCGGTTTGACGAAGGCGCGCTCGATGCGCTTGCGCGCGCCCTCGGCGCGCTCGGCCGCCGTGAAGGTGCCGATCGGTGCGCGGAAGACATGGATGTTGCGGCTGCCGATGACCAGAGGAACGCCATCGTCCGCCGCCGTTGCCACGGTGGGGACGCACAGCAACACGAGGACGGAAAGTAGTGTTGCTGCCCACATCCTGATTGAATTCAAATTCAAGGCAGGTATCTCCGCGACATGGTTCAGCTGGCCTGGCTGAAGCGCGCCAGTCCTTCCAGCACCAGGTTGTCCACCACGCGGTAAGGCCGGCCCATGTGCGGCACCAGCTCCACTGCCGCGCCTCCGGAGAGCAGGCAGGTCACGTCTTTGTCCTGCGTGGCCCTGACGCGCTCGATGGCGCCCAGCGTTGCGTGCAGCGCGCCGCTGACGATGGCATCGTCGGTGCTGGTGGCCAGGGCGCGATAATGGCCCTTGGCTTGGGGCAGTCCCGCGGTGTTTTGCGCCAGGGCGCTGCGCATGAGCGCCAGCCCGGGCAGGATCAGGCCGCCGAGGAAGCGGCCCCGGGCGTCGAGCGCGTCGATGGTGGTGGCGGTGCCGGCGACCACCACCACGCAGGCATCGGCATGCAGCGCGCGCGCGCCGATCAGTGCCGCCCAGCGGTCGGCGCCGAGCTGCTGCGGCTTGTCATAACCGTTGCTGACGCCACAGGCGACCGCCGAGCTTTGCAGCCAGTCGAGCGGGATGCGCAGACGTGCCGCCAACGTTTCAATCCGCTCTCGCGTTGGCTCGCCGGCGACATTGCAGGCGACGATGCGTGTCGGGGGAGCCGGCAACTGTTGCCCCAGGCCGTCGAAGGCGGCGTAATCGAGAGCGCCCTGGACGCGCCATTCGGCGTCGTCGCGCAGGCCGTACTTGAGTCGGGTGTTGCCGGCATCGAGGCAGAGCAGCATGCGCGGTCCTCATGCCGGGCGCAGCGAGACTTCGCCGGAGAGCACGCGCTCGACGCGGCCGCCCGCTTCGAACAGCAGCGCACCGTCGGCATCGACGCCGCGACAGATGCCGTGGCGTGGCGCGCCAAAATCCGAGGCGAGCAGCACGCTCGCATTCTGGAAGGCATGGCGCGCCAACCAGTCACTGCTTAGCGGGGCGAAGCCCGAGGCGCCGAAACGCTCCAGTATGGCCAGCAACTCGGCGAGTAAAACGGCATACAAGCCATTCTCTTCGGCGTCCGGCGAATCGAGCGCGGCCGAGGTGGCACGCAAATCATCCGGCATTTCTGGCGGTAGGCGCAGGTTCACGCCGATGCCGATCACGGCGGCATGCGGCACGCCGGGCAAGAGCTCGACCAGGATGCCGCCGAGCTTGCGCCCGCCCTTGAGAATGTCGTTGGGCCATTTCAGCGCCACGTCGCCAGCGCTCTGCGTCCCTGCGGAAACTTTCTCCAGTGCTTGCGCCACGGCCAGTCCGACCGCCAGCGAAAGCCCGGCAGGCGCGGTGCCCGGCGCAAAGCGCCAAAGCAGGGAGAAAATCAGGCTGTCACCGCGGCTGGCGAACCAGTTGCGGCCGCGCCGGCCGCGCCCGGCGGTTTGCTCGTTGGCGATGACGACCGTGCCGGAAGGCGCGCCGGCTTCGGCGCGGGCGAGCAGCACCGCATTGGTCGAATCGCAGGTATCGAGCACGTCGATGTCGAAGCGACGGGCAAGGGGGCCGAGGCGGGCGGCGATCGCGGCGATGGTGGCTGGCATGTTGGTCCCCGTGTCGCGCGGCGGAACCGCCCGCTGCGCGGAGGGACTATAGCGTATGCCGCTTGCCGCTGTCTCAGCCCTCGCCGGGTTCCGGCCGGGCATCGTCCAGCCCGAGCTCCTGGATCTTGCGCGTGATGGTGTTGCGGCCGATGCCGAGCAATTGCGCGGCATCGACACGGCGGCCGCCGGTGGCATTGAGTGCGCGGCGGATCAGGGTGGATTCGAACTCGCGGCTCAGGGTCTCGAATACGGCGCCCGGTGCGCTGGTCAGCAAGCGGTCGGCCTCGGCCGCCAGCGCCGCGCTCCAATCCGCCGGCAGGTCGCGGCGGGCGCCGTCGGCGCCTTCGCGCAGTTCGCTGGGCAGATCGGCGACATCCACGCTTTGCCCCGGCGCCATCACGGTGAGCCAGTGGCAGAGGTTTTCCAGTTGGCGCACGTTGCCGGGGAAGTCGAGGCCCTGCAGGTATTTCAGTGCTGCGTCGGTCAACCGCTTGGGTTCGCCGCCGAGCTCCTGCGCGCTCTTTTGCAGGAAGTGTTTGGCCAGCAGCGGGATGTCGTCACGCCGTTCGCGTAGCGGTGGCAGGCGCAGGCGGATGACGTTGAGGCGATGGAACAGGTCTTCGCGGAACAGGCCGTCCTTGACCCGGCCTTCGAGGTCCTGGTGGGTCGCGGCGATGACACGCACATTGGCCTTGACCGGCTGGTGGCCGCCGACGCGGTAGAAATGGCTGTCGGACAGCACGCGCAGCAGGCGCGTCTGCAACTCGGCCGGCATGTCACCGATTTCGTCGAGGAATAGCGTGCCGCCCTCGGCTTGTTCGAAGCGGCCGCGACGCAGGGCGGCGGCGCCGGTGAAGGCGCCTTTCTCGTGGCCGAAGAGTTCGGATTCGAGCAGGTCGCGCGGGATCGCGGCGGTATTGATGGCGATGAAAGGCGCGTCCTTGCGCGGGCTGTGGCGATGCAGGGCGCGGGCGACCAGTTCCTTGCCGGTGCCGGATTCGCCATTGATCAGCACCGTGGCATGGGACTGGCTAAGCCTGCCGATGGCGCGAAACACCTCCTGCAGGGCGGCGCCCTGGCCGAGGATCTCGGGCACGGCGCTGGTTTCCTCGACTGCACCGTTTTGGTGCGCCGCCTGGGTCAGGGCGCGGCGGACAAGTTCCACGGCCTGGTCGACATCGAAGGGTTTGGGCAGGTACTCGAAGGCCCCACCCTGAAACGCGGCGACCGCGGAGTCGAGGTCGGAATACGCGGTCATGATGATGACCGGCAGATCGGGATGGTGCTCCTTGACGTGGCGCAGCAGTTCGAGACCGCTTTTGCCCGGCATGCGGATGTCGGAAACCAGCACCTGCGGGCGCTGTCCGGCATCCAGGGCGGCCAGCGCATCGTCGGCGGAACCGAAGGACTTGGCCGCGATGTCCTCGCGCCCGAGGGCCTTTTCCAGCACCCAGCGGATGGAACGGTCGTCGTCGATGATCCAGACGGGGTTCATGCGCGGTACTCCATGTGGTTCACTGCCCTTCCCTCTTCTTTCTTGCCAGCGGCAGCATCAGCGTGAAGCAGGTGCGTCCCGGACGCGAACTGACTTCGATGGTGCCGCCGTGCTGCTGGACGAAACTTTGCGCAATGGTGAGCCCGAGACCGCTGCCCTTTTCACGGCCCGAGACCAGCGGATAGAAAATCTTGTCGCGAATCTCCTCGGCAATGCCGGGCCCATTGTCGATCACTTGCAATTCAAGTGCCAGCTCGTAGTGCTTCTTCGCCAGCGTGACATGGCGCGCCGCGCGGGTGCGAAACACGATTTCGCCCTTGCCCTGCATCGCCTGCGCGGCGTTGCGCGAAATGTTGAGGATGGCCTGGATCAGTTGCTCGCGGTCGCCGGTGATGTCGGGCAGGGAGGTGTCGTAGTCGCGCCGCACGGAGACCTCGTGGTATTCGGCGTGGATCAGGCGGCGCACGCGTTCGAGAATCTCGTGGATATTGACCAATGCCGGCTGCATCACGCGGTGCGACGACAGCAGGCGCTGCATCAGGTCTTGCAGGCGGTCGGCTTCCTCGATGATGACCTGGGTGTATTCCTTGAGCGGTTCGCTGGCCAGTTCGCGCTCCAGCAACTGCGCCGAGCCGCGGATGCCGCCCAGCGGGTTCTTGATCTCGTGGGCCAGGTTGCGCACCAGCTCGCGGTTGGCCTGCTGCTGCTGCGCCAGTTGCTCTTCGCGCGCCGCCTTGAGCTGCTGGTCGATGGGGCGCACTTCCAGCAGCAGGCGGGCGTTGGCCACCTCGACCGGCGTCACCGTGCAATCGACATGGAGCTGTACGTCCGGCCCGCGCTGGATGCGGATGTTGTGTCCGGTATAGCTCCAGTTGTTCGTCAGTGCGTTGTCCAGCGCTGCCGCAAGCTCGGGCGGTTCGCCAACCAGCTTCAACAACGGATGGCCGAGCCATTGCCGCGAGCTGACGGCGAACAGGTTTTCGGCGGCGGGATTGAGGTGGCGCAGGATCAGCCCCGCATCGACCAGGACCACGGCCGAGGACAGCAGATCGAGGCCGCTGAAAGCGTTGAAGGATTCGCTCGAAGTCATCGCCGGTGATCGCTGCAAGAAGCGCACCAGTCAGGGAATGGGCAGCCGGCCGCGTGTCAGCGGAGGTTGCCGATCTCCTTCTTCAGCGCATCGATGTTGCGCTCGTGCAGCGCCAGGGTGTCGCGCAAGGCCTGCAACTTGTCGCCGGGCTGGGTGCCGGCCTCCTGCAGCGCCTTTCTGGCCTTGTCCGCGCCCTGCGTCTCGGTGGCCAACTCCTTGTCGAGGATGGCCTTGCGATCGTTGTCGCGCGATTTCTGCTCATTGCCCGAGACGCGGGGAAAGTCCGACGGCGTCGGCGTGGCGGAAGCGCGCTGCCTGGTCGCGCCGGTGCCGGGGGTGGCTGACTGGGCGGGTGCCGACATGGGCGAGTGCGACAGCACGACGCAATGTTTCTTTGGCGTTTTCTGGTTGGTGTAGAGCACCGCGCCGGAATCGTCCGAGCACTTGTAAAGCGTGCTGGCCTGGACGGCGGCGGGCAGCATCAGCATCAGCATCGGGAAATGCAATCGTTTCATGGCCTTGAGTGTATGCCAAATCCGCAGGATACCGTCCGTGGCTTATGTATGGACATATCGCGAGGATACCGTCCGCTCGTTTCTCGCGGACATAACAAAAAAGGACGGGATACCCCGTCCTTTCCTGTACAGCGCATCGGATCCGATCATCCGCAGCGGCGAGGTCAGCGTCTTTTGCTGGCCCGTCCGCTACGCATCCACAGCGAAGCGGGCAGGGTTTTGTCCTGCCCCTTCTTGCTGTGCAGGGGTCACATCAGGGGCCTCATCAGATCGAGTAGTACATGTCGAACTCGACCGGATGGGTCGTCATGCGGAACTTCGTCACTTCTTCCATCTTCAGGTCGATGTAGGCACTGAGCATTTCGTTGCTGAACACGCCGCCACGGGTGAGGAACTCGCGATCCTTGTCCAGGTACTCCAGCGCCTGCTCCAGCGACGAACAGACGGTCGGGATCTTGGCATCCTCTTCCGGCGGCAGGTCGTAGAGATTCTTGTCGGCCGGGTCGCCCGGGTGGATCTTGTTCTGCACGCCGTCGAGGCCGGCCATCATCAGTGCCGTGAAGCACAGGTAGGGGTTGGCACCCGGATCCGGGAAGCGCGTCTCGATGCGGCGGGCCTTGTCCGAATGCACGTAGGGAATGCGGATCGAGGCGGAGCGGTTGCGGGCCGAATAGGCCAGCTTGACCGGGGCTTCGAAACCCGGCACCAGGCGCTTGTAGGAGTTGGTCAGCGGGTTGGTGATGGCGTTCAGGGCGCGGGCATGCTTGATCACGCCGCCGATGTAGTACAGCGCGAACTCGGACAGGCCGGCGTAGCCGTTGCCGGCGAACAGGTTCTTGCCGTCCTTCCAGATCGACTGGTGCACGTGCATGCCGGAGCCGTTGTCGCCGACGATGGGCTTGGGCATGAAGGTCGCGGTCTTGCCGTAGCTGTGGGCGACGTTATGCACGATGTACTTCAGCAACTGGGTCTGGTCGGCGCGGCGCACCAGGGTGTTGAAGACGGTGCCGATTTCGTTCTGGCCGGCGGTGGCGACTTCGTGGTGATGCACTTCGACCTTGACGCCGCAGGCTTCCAGTAGCAGGCACATCTGGGCGCGCATGTCGTTAAAGCTGTCGACCGGCGGCACCGGGAAATAGCCGCCCTTGACCGTGGGACGGTGGCCGGTGTTGCCGTTTTCGAACTTCTCGGCGGACGACCAGGCGGCCTCTTCGGAGAAGATCTTGACGTGGGCGCCGGACATATCGACGCCCCACTCGATGCTGTCGAAAATGAAGAACTCGGGCTCGGGGCCGAAGTAGGCGGTGTCGCCGATGCCGGAGGACTTGAGGTAGGCCTCGGCGCGCTTGGCGATCGAGCGCGGGTCGCGGTCATAGCCCTTGCCGTCGGCTGGCTCGACCACGTCGCAGGTCAGAACCAGCGTGGTTTCGTCGAAGAAGGGATCGATGTAGGCGGTGGCGGCGTCGGGCATCAACTGCATGTCGGAGGCCTGGATGCCTTTCCAGCCGGCGATCGAGGAGCCGTCGAAGGCGTGGCCGTCTTCGAACTTGTCCATGCTGAAGGCGGAAATCGGCACGCCAACGTGCTGTTCCTTGCCGCGCGTATCGGTGAAGCGGAAGTCCACGAACTTGACTTCCTTCTCCTCGACCAACTTGAGTACGTCCTGGGGGGTCATGAGCTGCTCTCCTGAGTGAATGACAAATGCCGGAATTCGGTACCGATAAAACGGTGCGCCTGCGAGTTAGCAGGTAGCGTGCCACGGGCACAACGCGGGGAAGCGATTGTGCCACAAGTCTTTTTCGCGTTCCGCCTCAGATTCAATGCACCAAGTTAGTGCGGCAATGCTTGGGTATGCACTACGGCGGTGCAATGGTCAGATTCAGTCGTATGGCACTGAACCACGGGTCTTCCGCCAGCCGGTCCGTCAGGTGTCGGCGCAGCGATGCCAGGCGCTCGGCATCGGCGAAATCCGGGGGCAGGAATATTTCGGCTTCGACACGGTTGCCAAGGTAGTGCAAGGTCGTGCGCTCGAAACCCGGCGGATTGGCGTCGAGCAATTGCCGCAAATGGTCGAGCAGGGTTTCACGGTCGGGAAGCCCGGCTGCCGCGTTGCCCATCAGGTCGTTCTCGGCGTCGACATGGACCAGCACATCCAGCACCTCGGGATGGCTGGCGAGCACCCGGCGTCGCGCCGTCTCGGCGATGCGGTGACCTTCCGAGACGCTGATCCGCGGATTGACCTGGACATGGGCGTCGACCAGCACCTGGTGCGCCATGCGCCGCGTGCGCAGTTCGTGCATGCTGAGCACGCCCGGCGTCGCGGCGATGGTGCGGCGGATCGCCGCCACTTCCTCGGCGGAGAGTCCGGTGTCGATCAGTTCACGGATCGCATCCCAGGTGAATTTCAGTCCCGCCTTGACGATCATGGCGCCGACGATGATGGCGGCCACGGCGTCGGCGAAGTTGAAGCCGAGCAGCGCGCCGCCGATGCCCGCCGCCACCACCAGCGACGAAAGCGCGTCGGCTCGGGCATGCCAGGCGTTGGCCACCAGCATCGGCGAGCGCAGGCGCTCCGCCGTCACCAGCATGTAGCGGAACAGGCCTTCCTTGGCCGCCAGAGTGATCAGCGCCGCCCACATCGCGGCGACGCCGACCGGCGGTGCGCTGCCCAGATCCTGCAGGCGGCCGGCGGCGGTGACCAGGATGCCGGCGCCGGTGCCGGCCAGCAGCAGGCCCAGCACCAGCGAGGCGGCCGTTTCATAGCGGCCGTGGCCGTAGGGATGGTCGGCGTCGGCGGCTTCCGCGCCCTTGCGGTTGGCGACCAGCACGAAGGCATCGGCGACGATGTCGGACAGCGTGTGCATGGCGTCGGCGATCAGGCTTTGCGAATGCGCGATCAGGCCGACGACGATCTGCATCGCGGTCAGCGCGATGTTCACGCCGACGCTGATCCAGGTGATGCGCTGGCCTTCGGCAAAGCGCGAGCCCGGGCCGGTGCCGGCCTCGGCCTGGCGCAGGTTAGCCATCGGGTGATTGTGGGGATCGCGGGCCATGGCGGGCGGGTATACTCCTTCCCCCGATTCTATTCCCCTGCCCCGCGCAGCACCCGCCATGGGACGTCTGAACGAAATCCTGTCACTCGCCCAATCTCGCGGCCGCGAGCTGAAGCTGGCCTTCGAAGGCGCGCTGACGCCGCATGAAGCCCACGAACTGCTGAAGCTCGCGCCCAACGCGCGCTTGATCGACGTGCGCACCAAGGCCGAGCTGGACTGGGTCGGCCGCGTGCCCGGCGCGATCGAGATCGAATGGCAGGACTGGCCGGCGAAAAAGCTGAACCCCTACTTCTTGCAGACGCTGAAGCACAGCGTGGTCAGCGAATCGCTGCTGCTCTTCCTCTGCCGCTCCGGCCAGCGCTCGGCGCTTGCCGCCAAGGCGGCCACCGAGGCAGGCTATCCCGATTGCTACAACATCCTGGAAGGCTTCGAGGGCAACAAGGACGCCAACGGTCAGCGCAACCGCAGCGGCGGCTGGCGCCATGCGGGCCTGCCCTGGAGCCAGAGCTGAGGTCACCACCATGCAAACCGCCACCATCGCCTTCGACCGCTACAACAGCCTCGCCGACAATGACGCCGGCGAACGCATCCGCGCCGCCAGGGCCAGGCTCGGCAAGGACGTGGTCCTGCTCTGCCACCACTACCAGCGCGCCGATGTCTATGCCCACGCCGACATCACCGGCGATTCGCTCAAGCTCTCGCGCCTGGCCTCGCAGGCCGAGGCGAAACACATCGTTTTCTGCGGCGTGCATTTCATGGCCGAGGTGGCCGACATCCTTTCGCGCCCGGAGCAGATTTCGATCCTGCCCGACCTCGCCGCCGGTTGCTCGATGGCCGACATGGCCAGTCTGGCGAAGGTCGAGCGCGCCTGGCGCGAACTGTCCGCCGTGCTCGATCCCGACCAGAAGGTGACGCCCGTCACTTACATCAACTCGGCGGCCGACCTCAAGGCCTTCTGCGGCGAACACGGCGGCATCGTGTGCACCTCGTCCAACGCGCCGAAGATCCTCGAATGGTCCTTCGCCCAGCGCGAGAAGGTGCTGTTCTTCCCCGACCAGCACCTCGGCCGCTGGTCCGGCCACAAGATGGGCATTCCTCAGGACCAGATGGTGATCTGGAACCCCGACCTGGAGCTGGGCGGCCTGACGAAGGAGCAGATCGCCACGGCAAAGATCATCCTCTGGCACGGCTACTGTTCAGTGCACCAGATGTTCCAGCCGCGCGACATCATCAAGTTCCGCAACCAGTATCCCGATGGCAAGGTCATTTCGCACCCCGAGTGCAGCTTCGAGGTCTGCAAGCAGTCGGACTACGTCGGCAGCACCGAATACATCCTCAAGACCGTCAAGGAAGCCGCGCCCGACACGCGCTGGCTGGTCGGCACCGAGCTCAACCTGGTCGAGCGCCTGGCGCAGGAAACCAGGCACGAAGGCAAGATCGTGCAGTTCATGGCCTCCACGATCTGCATGTGTTCGACCATGCAGCGCATCGACCCGCAGCACCTGGCCTGGACGCTGGAAAACCTGGTCGAAGGCAAGGTGGTGAACCAGATCAGCGTGCCGGAGCACGAGGCAAAGCTGGCAAAGATTTCGCTGGAACGGATGCTGGCAGTCTCCTGAGCTTTCAGGCGCCGTGGTGTCAGCGCCGACTTCTGATCCGGTCGAAGCCATTTAACCGTGTATTTTCGCCATTTGAATGGTAAATTACACGAATGACTCCACGGTTGATTGAACCCCGCCTGGACGATCTGCTGGGACAGTTCCCGGCGGTCGTTTTGCTCGGCCCGCGTCAGGCCGGCAAAACCACGCTGGCTTTGGTAGAAGCCGAGCGCCAAGGCGGGGCGCTATATCTCGACCTGGAACTCCCGTCTGCGCAGCGCCAACTGGACGACCCGGAAGCCTTCCTGCTCGCGCAGCGGAACTGCCTGGTCATCCTTGACGAAGTGCAGCGCATGCCCGAACTCTTCGCCGTATTGCGCGGCGTGATCGACCAGCGCCGCCGCGATGGTGAAATGGCGGGGCAGTTCCTGCTGCTTGGCTCGGCCACCGGCGTCCTGCTGCAGCAGGCCAGCGAAAGCCTTGCCGGACGGGTCGCGCAACTCGAATTGAGCCCGTTTCAGGCCCGTGAAGTGCTGGCTGTCGATTCCGGCGCAAGCGACCTCAACCCGCTCTGGGTGCGAGGCGGTTTTCCCCTTTCCTGGCTTGCGAAGAATGATGCCGCGAGCCTGCGCTGGCGCGATGCTTTCATTGCCACCTATCTGGAACGGGATATTCCGGCCCTTGGCCCACGAATTCCCGCGACGACATTGCGCCGCCTATGGACCATGCTGGCCCACGGCCAGGGCGGGCTGCTCAATCAGTCGCAGCTTGCCGCATCGCTGGCTGTCAGCGGTCAAACCGTCGCGCGCTACATCGACCTGTTGTGCGACCTGATGTTGGTGCGCAGGTTGCCTGCGTGGCACGGCAACGTGGGCAAGCGCCTGGTCCGGGCACCGAAAGTCTATGTGCGCGACAGCGGCCTCGTTCATGCCCTGCTCGGCCTGTCCAACCTGGAAGCCGTGCTGGCCCATCCGGTGGCGGGCACGAGCTGGGAGGGGTTTGTGCTCGAACAGTTGCTTGCCGCCGCGCCGACCGCCGAAGCCAGCTTCTACCGCACGTCGCATGGCGCGGAAGCCGATCTGGTGCTGGGTTTCCGGAGCGGAGAAACCTGGGTGGTGGAAATCAAGCGATCGTCGGCACCCACGGCTTCCAAAGGCTTCCATCTCGCGGCGGCGGATGTGACCGCGGCACGCAGGCTGCTCGTCGCGCCGGTGGCGACGGGTTACACGATGCGCGAGGGTATCGAGGTGCTGAACCCGCTGGCGGCAGCCCGGTTGCTGGCGGAACGATGCAATGTTCTGACATCATGAACGAATCGTTCTTGCCGCGGTTCTTGTCGTAGATCGAATCGAGGCGGGCCGGGCGTTACCGGATCGCTACGCCAGTGCCGACCCTCAGCGCACGCGGTTCTTTACTTCACCGCACCACGTCAACAAGCGGTCCGCAACCTCGTCCCGCGCCAGCAGATCGAAGTGGTTGCAGCCGTAGACGACGTGGCTGTCGTCCGCGGCGAACGTCAGGCGGAAGGCTGGGTTCGCATGCTTGCCCAGCGCACTGGCCACCGGCACCAGGCCGTCGCCGCGCAGGCGCTTCCCGGATTTTGGCGGTGCTTCCTGCAGCGACGCGGCGACGGCATGACAACGCACGTCGGTCGGCAGCGGCAGCGGATGGCGATGGTCGCGCGTGGCGCTGTTGGCCGGGTGCGACCAGTCCTCGTCGAGCACATTGCCGTGGCGCAGGTCCTTGATCCCGGCGCTGCGCGACTTGCCCAGGCGGGCAAAGGGCGCGAGGTAGGGGCTGAGTTCCAGGAGCCGATCGACATGACTGCCGGCGCGCTCCAGCGGCGCGCCCTGGTGGGGCGTGCCGAGGAAAACGATGCGCTTCAGTTTCCTGCGCCAGGCCAGCTTTTCCAGTTCCGCGTAGTGGCAGGCGCTGCGCGCCACCAGGCCGCCCATGCTGTGGCCGACCAGCACCAGCTCTTCGACGGGCTCCGGCCAGGCATCGATCAGGCCTTGCAATAGCGCGGCGAGCTCGCGGCCGTTTTCCGAGACGTGGCGACCGCTGTTGTAGTTGAGGTAAAGCGGAACGAAGCCCAGCTTGTCGGCGAGCATGCGGCCATGGTGGTGACCCTGACGCAGCCACTGCAGATCGTTCATGCACAGGCCGTGCAGCAGCAACACGAGCTTGCCCCGGCCGGCACCGAAGGTCTCGCTCAGTACGGCCGCTTCCAGCGTCAGGGCCTTGCCTTCGTGGCGCAGTTGCATGGTGATCGCCAGCGGGTTGCCGGTCTTGTGCAGATGCTCGCCCCAGACGCCGTTGATCGCCGCCACCCAGGCTTCGCGACGCGGATCGAGTTTGCCGCCGCTTTCGGGGAGCAGCGCCCCGACGACCTTCCAGCCGCCGCCGGCCAGGCGCGTGACGCCGCGCACGGTGGAATACACCAACCCGGAAATCCCGCCCGCCCCACCCTGCGGTGAGGCGCCGAGCGGCGGCGCCGCGCTGGCGATGGTGCGATGCACGGCCTCGACCAGCGAGGTGACGCCGGTTACCGAATCGAAGCCGAGCCGGCCCAGCGCATGGGCATCGGCAAGCGACAAGGGTGGTTTCCCAGACAAGGATTTTCGAACCAAGGCATCGCCTCCAGAATGGCTATCGCGGCCACCGTGGCCTGCCATCGCTCCATTGTGCGACCATAAGCCCGGCGCAAGCCGTGCACCCACCCTAAAACACCGCCAGGCAGAACCATGACATCTTCTGACTTCCCGGCAGCCCGCAAACGCCGTAGCGCCGGCGCCGACTCCTGAACATGCCGCGCAGCTACCGCTATTACGATCTGATCATGGCGGCCTTCGTCTGCGTGCTGCTGTGCTCCAACCTGATCGGCGCGGCAAAGGCGGCGGTGGTGACGCTGCCGCTGCTGGGCGAGGTGACCTTCTCGGCAGGCGTGCTGTTCTTCCCGATCTCCTACATCTTCGGCGACATCCTGACCGAGGTCTATGGCTACGGCCGCGACCGCCGTGTGGTCTGGGCCGGTTTCGCCGCGCTGGCCTTCGCCGCCTTCATGGCCTGGGTGGCGCTGTCGCTGCCGGCCGCACCCGGCGAGTTCAACCAGGCCTACCAGGCCCACATGGAGGGCGTCTTCGGCAACACCTGGCGCATCGTCGCCGGTTCGATGCTCGCCTTCTGGTGCGGCAGCTTCGCCAATAGTTACGTCATGGCGAAGATGAAAGTGTGGATGGCGGGCCGCCGCCTGTGGATGCGCACCATCGGCTCGACCGTGGTCGGCGAGGCGGTGGATTCCGGCCTGTTCTATTTCATCGCCTTTTATGGCATCTGGCCGGACGAGCAGGTGGCGAAGATCGCGCTCACCCAGTACCTGCTGAAGGCGGCGTGGGAAGTGCTGATGACACCGGTCACCTACCGCGTGGTGGCGGCGCTGAAGCGCGCCGAGGACGAAGACTGGTACGACCGCCACACCGATTTCAATCCCTTCCGCGTCCGCGTCTGAATGGCAAGGCTCGCGCTACACTGGGGGCAAAGGATTCGCCGCGCATGACGCAGACGCTTTCGGTCGCCACCTGGAACATCCACAAGGGTTTCTCGCAGTTCAACCGTCGCATGATGGTGCACGATCTGCGCGAACGCCTGCGCGAGCTGTCGGCCGATGTCGTCTTCCTTCAGGAAGTCCAGGGCCTGCACCTGGGCCATGCCGAGCGCCATGCCGACTGGCCGATGCAGCCGCAGCACGAGTTCCTTGCCGCCGACGTCTGGCACAACCACGCCTATGGCCGCAACATGGTGTATGACCACGGCCACCACGGCAACGCCATCCTCTCGCGCCATCCCATCCTGCATGAACACAACCAGGACGTGACCCACCTGCGCTTCGAGAAGCGCGGCCTGTTGCATTGCGCGCTCGCCGTGCCCGGACTCGCCCTGCCGCTGCATTGTGTCTGCGTGCATCTTTCGCTGTTCGCGCGCTCGCGGCGCTGGCAGATGGCGGCACTGGCCGACCGCATCGAGGAGCTGGTGCCGGACGCCGCGCCGCTCTTGATCGCGGGTGACTTCAACGACTGGCGCAACCATGCCGACGACCTGCTGGCCGAAAGACTGGGCCTCACCGAAGTCTTCGCCGGCAAGGACCACAGGCCGACGCGCAGCTACCCCGCCGCGCTGCCCTTGTTCCGCCTTGACCGCATCTACCAGCGCGGCTTGCGGCTGGGCGCCAGCCGCCTGCACGCCGGTCCGCCCTGGTCGGGCATCTCCGACCACGCCGCGCTCTCCGCCGAGTTCCGCATCGCCGTACCGTGAGCGCCGACTCTTCAGCACCCACCCCGCGCGGCTTTGCCGGCGGCAACCACCTGCGCCTGCTGCGCACCGGCGTCGAGTATTTCCCGGCGCTGATCGAGGCCATCGACACCGCGCGCCACGAAGTTCACCTGGAAACCTACATCTTCGCCGACGACGTCACCGGCCGCGAGGTCGCGGCGGCACTGGCGCGCGCGGCGCGACGTGGCGTTGGCGTGCGGGTGCTGGTGGATGGTTTCGGCGCGCGCGGATTCGAAACCGGAATGGGCGCAAACCTGGACGACGCGGGCGTCGAAGTGCTGGTCTACCGGCCGGAGGTCGGCCGCTTTTCCTTTCGCCGCCACCGCCTGCGGCGCCTGCATCGCAAGCTGGCGGTGATCGATGGCGAGATCGGTTTCGCCGGCGGCATCAACGTCATCGACGATTTCGACGCCAGCATCGCGCCGCGCTTCGATTTCGCCGTGCGCATCGAGGGACCGCTGGTGGCAAGGCTCCACCTCGCGGTGCGCCATGTCTGGCGCCTGGTGCGCTGGGCGCGGCTTGGCCGCCGCCCGCCGCCGCCGCTGCACCTGCCGCCCCCATTGCGTCCGGCGACCGCGGGCGCCATGCAGGCGGCGCTGCTGTTGCGAGACAACCTGGCCCATCGCCACGACATCGAGTACGCCTACCTCGACGCCATCCGCGGCGCACGCGACGAGATCCTCATCGCCAACGCCTATTTCCTGCCCGGGCGGCGTTTTCGCAAGACCCTGCTGCTCGCCGCGCAGCGCGGGGTCAAGGTCAGCCTGCTGCTGCAGGGTCGTTCCGACCATCGCCTGTTTCACTACGCGACCCAGGCGCTGTATGACCGCATGCTGGCCGCCGGGGTGCGCGTCTACGAGTACGACCGGGCCGAGCTTCACGCCAAGGTGGCGGTGATCGACGAGGACTGGGCGACAGTCGGCTCGTCGAACATCGATCCCTTCAGCCTGCTCCTCGCGCGCGAGGCCAATGTCGTGGTGCGCGACGTCGCCTTCGCTGCTGAACTGCGTGCGAGCCTCGGCGGCCTGCTGACGGGTGCGGCGCGCGAAGTGCGCGTCGAAGACCAGCGACAGCGGCCGTGGAAGGCAAGGCTGGCGAGCTGGTTCGCCTATTCGCTGCTGCGCTTCATGCTCGGCGTGACGCGCTATGCCGGCAGGCAGTATTCCGGCTGAGGCCGGGCCAGAAAGGCTTTGCGGCCGTTCGACATCACGTTTCGCAGCGGCTACAATCCGCTCCCACGCGGGGCTTGTAAAACGGCATTCCCTGAGCGTCCCAGGCTTCCCGGTTGAGACTCGTTGTCATCGTGGCCACCATGGAACCTCAACGGTTCCCTCGATCTTGATGATCGAGACGGTATCGGGCTTCACCCGAACAGCCCTGTCATCAGTCCAGACTATCCAGTGCCGTCCAACGCTGCCCTGTTGTCGTTTCCATCGGATAGTGAAGACGGCGAGGAACTCACTGGGAACGGAACACTCGGATTCCGCTTATCGCTGGACAGGTGATTGGGCCTTATTGGACACGAATAAACGAAGGTGCACGTGCGTATGAATATCTCCTTAATCAGACTGCTGGCCTCGGGGGTGGTGTCTCTGTTTTTATTCTCCACACTCAGCGTACATGCAGAAGTTAAATTTCTTGAACGAAATGAATCTCTTGGGTTCAGCGACTACGGAATTCTTATCGAGACAGGCTATGGAACCAATAGCGGCCTGAGCTGCCGCGAGATTGAACTAAAGGAAAAAATGCTTGAGCGCCTATATGCAGACATTAACGAGGTATTGCGCATAACAAATTCGGAAATTTTTCACTCTTCCTTGGGCGGACCTGTGCGCCGCATGTACAAATCGTGTTCTACGAAGAACAGCACCTACGAGATGACGCTTAGGCAGTACCCCCCCGGTATGGAAAAACATCTGCTAAGCGCTGCACTAACCCCCTTATATGACCGTGGCACCAGAACCAACGGCCTGACAGACAAAGAGTTTGTCAGGAAGCACTATAAAGCCCCACCTGGCTACGAGCCAGATTGGGAATCCGGCTATGGCTTCCTGATTAATGGTGTATTTAGATCTGAAACAGCGTCCATCATTTTCGTTTCGTTAAATAAGACTGGTCTTGGCAAGCCCCAGGCTGCGCCATCCAAAACAGAACCCACTAGGGTATCCCCACCTCCAGCCATCCGTTTGACCAGCATCGACCGTTCCGCAGAGGCATTGGAGCGCAAACGCCTGGAGGCCGAGGGAGAAGCTGAAAATGCGCGCCAGCGCGCGGCGGATGAGGCATGGCGTATCGAACAGGAAAACAAGCAGGCCGAGGCGCAAAAAGCATTTGAGCAAAAAGCCGTGGCGCGCTGCCAAAGCGATCAGGCAGCCCAATATAGTTGTGGCTGCGCCGCCCTGCTCAAGATCAAACCAGCCCCCAGATCTTCAGGCGCTGCCAGCACCTGTTCCAAGTGAGACTCACCATGCGTTGCATGCATTTCATGCTCGGGCTTTGTGGCTCACTCGTTTTGCACTCCGCATTTGCCAACTGTACAGACGCACAATCCATGCCGAACAATGGGCGCGGCAAGTTCATTGTCCCGAGCGCAATGGGTGGCGGCTGCTACGAGGGGGAGGTGAGCAATGGCAAATTCTCCGGCTTTGGCAAGCATATCCTCGCCAATGGCGACATCGCCGTCGGGCAATTCAAAAACTCGATGCTCAATGGGGCGGGCGAAGTCTTCGGCACAAGGACTTTGCAGCGCGGCCAATTTCTCGATGGCAAGCTCCATGGCTTTGGCATTTCGCGCCTCGACAAATTGGACCCGAATACAAAAAAGATTTACGAAGTTGAATATTACGAGGGCGCCTGGGTAAATGGCGTGCGCCACGGCCTGGGGTATTTGAATATCGGCGGCGTGACGTATGAAGGCGACTTTGAAAAAGGCCTGACCATAGGCTATGGCGAACTGTTTAGTCCCTTGGTGGGCAGGTACGTGGGCACAGTGCGTTCAATTAAATTCAATGGCTCCCCCATGAGCGAAAAGCATGGCCAGGGTATTTTTTATGACCTGAATGGCAACAGTTACGAAGGCATCTGGCGCGGTCACTCAATCAAAACCGGGACAGCCAAATATGCCAATGGCGACATATACAAGGGCGAGTTCACCAACGCCCTGATCAACGGTCGCCCTACGATAGTGCCGCACGGTAGAGGGGAAATGAAAAAGGCCGATGGCAGCGAGCTGATCGCCATCTTTAAGGAAGGCAAGATGAGTTCACTATTAAGATTAACGGCTCCCGTCCCACAATCGAAACCAGCGGTACCGGGGAAGTAAAAAGTAGATGGCCCGGTGTTGTTCACGACACAGAATCCCAGTTCCCACCATTGGTAGCCTCCAATAGGGGCAGTTGATAGATCCTACTGAGAAACATTGGGGCACCGGCCGACTGCGTCTAGAATGCATCTCGGCCAACCGAGCGGGCGTCGTATAACGGCATTACCTCAGCTTCCCAAGCGTGCGACACGTCGCATAGGTAGCTAGCCTACTCGGGCGCTTTATTACCGAGAGAAAATAGCATTAGCAGAGGTGAAGGGGGCAACTCCTCTCACTTCATTAAAGAGTGCGGTTCAGGGCAACCTGGGCTTCACCCTATGTGAAAGCTGTACAAGTAATTGTTCAGCGGTCTTGCAAGAGACTGACTGAACCGGGGGTTCAGCCCCCTGTAGTCTAGGAGCGGTGCGTCACTGGTAACGGTGGGGTGCTAAGCGCTCTGACAATGTAGCCACCTTGCGGGGTACGCCGTATCCCGTGAGGGGTCGCGGCGTGATTTCGGCAGTTGCATCCGAATGAGGCGCTAGGCTGAGTTGGTTGGTTAACGCAAGTGAACCGTTGATAAACGTCGTAAAGCTTGAATGAGCCAAAAGCAACTTGTTTCATCGGGCTCTGCCAAAAGGCATGTGATCGGTTGTTCGCTTGCTTGGTGCGAACACGCTGACATGAGATCACCGGCGAAATGACGGAACCTTCCCAACTCTGTTACTTGTATGGAACGTGGTAAGCCCAACGCGGCGTCCGGCCAGTTTGGCGGACAAGGGTGACCGTAAGGTTATCTGCTGCCGTAGTGGGTAGAGGATGATGGAAAAAGCGAATGCCGTCCTGTAATGGGGCGGATAGGGGATGAAGCGATTGCCCTGACGCGAAAGCGTGCAGACTTCCATCTGGTGATCTATCGCAAGATAGGTCTGTTAATCGCACCCGGCGGGGATGATGTAATATTCCCGCAAGGGAGTGTTGCGTCTTCCTTTCGGGGACGGGCGGGTGTAGTTCAATGGCAGAACTTCTGCTTCCCAAGCAGATAGCGTGGGTTCGATTCCCATCACCCGCTCCATTCAACCGGAGGTTGATATGGACGCAATGCAGTTCAATTGTGATGTCGCCTCCACTGCATGGCAATCTTGGCACGATGTTTCATGGGCCGAGGCTTGTCAGGTAGTCGCGAGGTTACAGGCACGTATTGCGAAGGCAGTAAAAGCAGGGGAATGGCGGAAAGTTCGCAACCTGCAGAGACTCCTGACCAAATCCAGCAGCGCGAAAGCGCTGGCAGTACGGAGGGTCACGGAGAATCAAGGCCGGAAAACTCCAGGGGTGGATAAGCAAACCTGGGGCACGCCGGACGAGAAATGGCAGGCGGTTGTCGGTCTCGGCAGCAAGAGATACAAGCCCTTGCCACTGCGTCGCATCTACATACCGAAAGCAAATGGTGACAAGCGCCCTCTGGGCATTCCAACCATGCGTGATCGGGCTATGCAAGCGCTGCATCTTTTGGCGCTTGATCCTGTCGCCGAAACGACTGGAGATGCTCACTCCTACGGCTTCCGCCGTGAGCGCTCGACGGCCGATGCCATTGAACAGGTACGCAATGTACTTGGTCGAAAAGCGTCACCGAAATGGGTGCTGGAGGGGGATATCAAAGGCTGTTTCGACAACATCAGTCACGACTGGCTGGTTGCCAATGTCTGCATGGACAAAGGCATCCTTCGGAAATGGCTGAAGGCAGGATTTATCGAAATGGGAAGGCTTTTCCCTACGAACGCTGGCACGCCACAGGGAGGCATCATTTCCCCGGTGTTGGCAAACATCGCGCTGGACGGCCTGCAACGTGAGCTTGAAACACTGTTTCACACAGTGCGACAGGCGCGCGCGGCAAAGGTCAATCTGGTGCGCTATGCGGATGACTTCGTGATCACCGGCAGTTCGAAAGAACTGCTCGAAAACGAGGTCAGGCCTCTGGTGGAGAAATTCCTGGCTGTCAGAGGACTTGTGCTCTCGGAGAAGAAGACCAAAATCACGCATGTGACGGAGGGCTTCGACTTTCTGGGCTGGAATGTCCGGTATTTCAAGCGAATGCTGCTCACGCGGCCGTCGAAGAAAAATGCCAAGGCGTTCCTCGACAAGATTCGCGCCGCGTTAGGTGGGCTGAAGTCGGCCGCACAGGCTGAGGTGATAGACAAACTCACCCCGGTTATTCGGGGGTGGGCCAACTACCATCGAAGTCAAATGGCCACGCTCACATTTTCGAAGTGCGATCATCAAATCTGGCAAGCGTTGTGGCGTTGGGCGTGCCGTCGTCACCCGAACAAGGGGAAGCGATGGATCAAACAGCGTTATTTCGTACGCCTCAAAGGTCGCGATTGGCGATTTTCGGAAAAGGACAAGCTGCTGCCCGTTTTGCGTGGGTACCGGAAACGGCCCCACGTGAAGATCAAGGGCGAAGCAAATCCCTACGACCCGATGTATGACGAGTATTTCTCCAGGCGGCTGGCCCGCAAAATGGATGCGACGCTCGAGGGTCGCCGGAAGCTACGTTGGCTCTGGTGGTGGCAGGAAGGTCTCTGTCCCATCTGCGAGCAGAAGATCACGCGAGATACTGGGTGGCATCTACACCACATAATCAAACGGTCGCAACGTGGTTCGGACAAGCTCACCAATCTGGTGCTGCTGCATCCGAATTGCCATATGAAACATCATTCCACGGAGAAATCCGGTTCTGCCGGTGTCAGCATGTACAAGTGCTGATGCTTGTAGATTGCTTGAGCCGTATGCGGGGAAACTTGCACGTACGGTTCTTAGGGGAGGGGATTATCGCGAGATAATCTCCTTACCCTCCTGATGAAGAGGGTTCGACTCCCTTCGCCCGCTCCAGAACACAAAAAAGCCGACCCGGGGGTCGGCTTTATCGTTGGGGCGACGGCGTGTTATTGCTGCGTCGTCTCCGCCTTCACCGCAACCCACTTGCCGCCGCGCAGCATCAGGGAGAACTGCTCCAGCGACTCGAAGCGATAGGGTTTGCCGGACTGCTTGCCCTGCTCGACCACCGCCGAGCGCAGGCTGATGCTGTCGCAGGCGGTGCCGCCGGCCAGGTCGGTCAGGCGGGCGTCGGTCCACACGCGGCGCTGGCGATAATCCTTGAGGCCCTTGATGGCGGTGATGGTGCTTTGCGCCAGCTCGTCCCGGGTCAGGTCAACGCTGGCCATCTTGCCGTCCTTTTCCTTGACGTTGGCCTTGACCTTGGCGTCCTGGGCGAACATCGCGATCACGGCCTGGGCGTCGCCCTTGGCAATCGCGTCGTCGAGCTGGGCCAGCCAGGTCTTGGCGATGTCGACCGGCGCGCACTCCGCCGCCGCGCCGGGCGACTTGCGCTTCTGTTCGAGCAGGCGCTTGGCCTCCTGGTCGGCGCCCGCCGAGTAGCGGTCAAGCTCGGTGTCGAACTCGCCCGGCACGTAGAAGCTGGGGACCTTGTCCAGCAGCACCGGCAGCAGAATGGTCAGCAGCGCGCGCTCCTTGGATTTCGAGGCGGCGCGGGCAAAGCCGACCTGGCCGGGGTCGATATCCACCTTGTTGTCGCCGACCTTCAGCGAGGTGCCGCCGCGATTCACCTTGTCGTAGGTGCCTTCCGGGTTGGAGCTCATCCTCGCCAGTTCCGCTGAAAGCACATAGGGCTCGTGATCGGTGCCGCGGATGCCGATGGTGGCCGATGCGGTGACCACGTTGTGGCCGCTCTTGTTGGTCTGGCCGATCCAGCCACTGATCACGCGCAGCGAACCGGTCAGCAGGCGCACCGTGAAGCTGTCCGTGGGCTTGTCCTCGGCGGCGAAGCGTTCGGCGACGAATTCGGTGTTGGGACGCACGGCGACGACGCCGGCATCATCGGTGCGCAACACGGCCTCGGCTTCCGAGGCGGCGCGCAGGCGCTCGCCGACATACACCGGATCGCCTTCGCGCAGCTTGCGTGCCGGGGCGCCGGGCTTGGTTGCCGTGACCTCGCCGCGAATGCGCCAAACCGTGGCGTACTTGCCGCTGGCGGCGGCCGGCGCTTCGGCGCCGGGGGGGGCTGCCGCGTGACTCGGCGCCACGCCGACGAACATCAGGCAAAGGCCCAAGCTGCCGAGCAGGGCGCCAAACCGTGCGCGACTCAAAGTCCAATTCATTTTGTGCTCCTTCGGTTTCCGAGAAATTCCGTATCCATCTTCAATTCAAGCATAGACGCATTCCATGTTGCTGTGCGGAATTTGGCAATTTCCGGAAAATAGGCCCGGCGGAAACCCCGATTCCGTCATATTTGTCCCGCGCGGCGGGCGGCTTCAGCCGCTGTTGCGCAGGCCCGCGGCGACGCCGTTGATCGTGAGGTGGATGCCGCGCTGCACCCGGTCGTCGGTTTCGCCGGCGCGATGGCGGCGCAGCAGCTCGATCTGGATGTGGTTGAGCGGGTCGAGGTAGGGAAAGCGGTTGCGGATCGAACGCTTGAGCAGCGGGTTGAGGTCGAGCAATTCCGTTTCTCCGGTGATCGCCAGCAGCGCCGCAATCGAGGCCTGCCACTCGGCCTTGAGCCGCGGGAAAATGGCCTCGCGCAGCGCTTCATCCCTGACCAGCAGCGAATAGCGCTCGGCGATGGCGATGTCGCTCTTGCCCAGCACCATGTCCATGTTCGACAGCAGGGCGCGGAAGAAGCCCCAGTCGCGATGCATTTCCGCCAGCAGGGCCATGCCCTCTTGGCCATGCCTGGCGCGCCAAGGCGGAAACCGCCGCGCCGAAACCGAACCAGCCCGGCAGCATCAGGCGGCATTGCGCCCAGGAGAACACCCAGGGGATCGCGCGCAGGTCTTCGATCGACGTGCTCTTCTTGCGCGAGGCCGGGCGGCTGCCGATGTTGAGCGCGGCGATTTCCGCGATCACGGTGGATTCCCAGAAATATTCCTCGAAGCCCGGCGTCTCGTAGACCATCCTGCGGTAGGCGGCGAAGGCCGTGGCCGACAGTTCCTCCATCGCGGCAAGGTATTCCGGCCGCGGCGCGTCGTGCTCATGGGACAGCAGCGTGGCCTCCAGCGTGGCGGCGGCGAGGATCTCCAGGTTGCGCCGGCCCAGCTCCGGATTGGCGTATTTCGAGGCGATCACTTCGCCCTGCTCGGTGATGCGTATCTGGCCCTGCACCGCCCCCTGTGGCTGGGCGAGGATCGCCTGGTAGCTCGGCCCGCCACCGCGGCCGACGCTGCCGCCACGACCGTGGAACAGGCGCAGGGTGATGCCGTGTCGCGCAAACACCTCGGTCAGCGCGATCTCGGCGCGGTACAGCGCCCAGCCCGAGGTCAGGAAGCCGCCGTCCTTGTTGCTGTCGGAATAGCCGAGCATGCATTCCTGCAAGGCGCCCCGCGAGCCGAGCAAGCGGCTGTAAAGCGGAATGGAGAGCAGCCGGTCCATGGTCGGGCCGGCGTTGGCCAGGTCGCCGATGGTCTCGAACAGCGGCACGATGTTCACGTCCAGGGCATGTTCCAGAGGCCGCAGCAAGCCAACCTCCTTGAGCAGCACCGCCACTTCGAGGATGTCGGAAACGCCGTCGGTCTTGGAGATGATCACGTTCTCGATCGCCGCCTTGCCGAAGCGCGCGTGGATGCTCTTCGCCGCATGGAAGATCGCCAGCTCGCCGCGCGTCTCGTCCGAATAGTCGACGCCGGGCGCCGTCAGCGGGCGCGGCGTGGCGAGCTCGTCGAGCAGCAGCGCGATGCGGGCGCTTTCGTCCAGCGCCAGGTAGTCGCTGCCGGGATTCGCCACCGCCAGCAGCTCGGCCACCGTGCGCGCATGCACGTCGGAGTTTTGTCGCAGGTCGAGCGGCGCCAGGTGGAAGCCGAAAATGGCGACGGCATGGCGCAGGCGGCGCAGCCGGCCGCGTCCGAGCAGGCCCGCTTTGTGGCTGATCAACGAGCGGTGGAGCACGTCGAGGTCGGCGGCGAACTCGGCGGCCGTGGCGTAGGGCGCGGCCTCGGCCACGGCGTGGCGCGGCGCCTCCAGCTTGTCCAGCTGCATGGCGGTGGCCGCCAGCCGCGCGTAGAAGCCGGCGATGGCGCGGCGGTAGGGCTCGTCCGCGCGATGCGGGCTGCGGTCCGGCGACTGTTCGGCGAGGCGCATCAGTTCGACGTCGGGCACCTCGATCAGCGAGGTGGTGGTCGACAACTCGGCGCCGAGCTGGTGCAACTGCTCCAGCAGGAAACCGATGGCCTTGCGGCTTTGCGCGCGCATTGCGGACTCGAGAACCTCGGCGGTGACGAAGGGGTTGCCGTCGCGGTCGCCACCAATCCACGAGCCGGGGCGCAGGAAGGCCGGCAGCTCGGCCAGGCCCTGCTCGCGCCAGCCGGGGACGGCCCCGGCCAGCAGATCCTCACTGGTGTTGTAGAGCCGGGGCAGTTCGCGCAGGAAGGTCATGTCGTAGAAGGACAGCGCGTTATTCACCTCGTCCATCACCGAGAGCTTGGCCCGGCGCAGCATGCGCGTCTGCCAAAGGCGCAGCACGGCGCGGCGCAGGGCTTCGTCATGCTCGGCCTGTTCCTCGGGCGAGAGTTCGGTGCGGTCGCGTTCGTCGAGCAGGCGCGCGATCTTCCACTGGCAATCGAGGATGCTCTTCCTCTGCACCTCGGTCGGGTGCGCCGTCAGCACCGGGCGCACCTGGGCGGCAGTGAAGAACCCGGCGAGCTGCCCCGCACCGATGCCCGCCTTTTCGGCTCGCGCCAGCGCCAGCGCCAGGCTGCCCTCGCGCGGCGCGGCCCCGGCGCGGGCATGGGCGCGGGTGCGGCGGATGTGGTGCTGGTCCTCGGCGATGTTGGCCAGGTGCGAGAAATAGCTGAAGGCGCGCACCACCAGGTTGGTGCCCTCGCGAGGCAGGCTGCGCAGCAGGGCATTCATTTCTTCGCGTGCGGCGTTGTCGGTATCGCGATGGAAGCGCAGCGAGAGCTGGCGGATCTGCTCGACGCGATCGAAAACTTCGGCGCCTTCCTGTTCGCGCACGGTATCGCCGAGCAGGCGGCCGAGCAGGCGGATGTCGTCGCGCAGGGGCTGGTCCTTGTCAGTGGTGGGAGTAGCCATGTTCTTTCTCATTCAGTGATGCAGGATGCGGGCAAGGAAACCCTGCGCCCGCTCGCTGGCCGGCGCGGCGAAGAATTGCGCCGCCGGCGCGTCCTCGACGATCTCGCCATGGTCCATGAAGATCACGCGGTGGGCCACCTGGCGCGCGAAGCCCATCTCATGCGTGACCACCATCATGGTCATGCCCTCGCGCGCCAGTTCGACCATTACATCCAGCACTTCGCCGATCATCTCCGGGTCGAGCGCCGAGGTCGGTTCGTCGAACAGCATGCACACCGGGTCCATGGCCAGGGCGCGGGCGATGGCGACGCGCTGCTGCTGGCCGCCGGAAAGCTGGGCCGGGTGCTTGTCGGCGTGGGCGACGAGGCCGACCCGGTCGAGCAGCCGCAAGCCGCGCGCGTCGGCCTCGTCCGCTTCGCGGCCGAGCACCCGGATCTGCGCCAGCGCCAGGTTCTTCCTCACGCTCATGTGCGGGAACAGCTCGAAGTGCTGGAACACCATGCCGACGCGGGCACGCAGGCGCGGCAGGTCGGTCTTCGGGTCGCCAACCGATACGCCGTCCACCGTGATGCTGCCGTGCTGGAAGGGCTCCAGTCCATTGACGCACTTGATCAGCGTGGACTTGCCCGAGCCCGAGGGGCCGCAGACCACCACCACTTCACCCTTGGCGACCGTGGTGCTGCACGCCTTGAGCACCGGGGTGCCGCCGTAGGCTTTGGAAAGATCGCGGATTTCGATCATGATTTCAACGGACGATGGCGACGCGTTTTTGCAATTGTCGTACAGCCAGCGAGAGGCTGAAACAGATGGCGAAGTAGATCAAGGCGGAGAGCACGATCATCTCCACCGGGCGATTGTAGTTCTTGCCCACCACGTCGGCGGCCTTGAGCAGGTCCTTGGCACCGATCGCATACACCAGCGAGGTGTCCTGGAACAGCACGATGGTCTGCGTCAGCAGCACCGGCAGCATGTTACGCAGGGCCTGCGGCAGCACCACGTGGACCATCGCCTGCGTCTGCGTCAGGCCCAGCGCCTGCGCCGCCCAGACCTGGCCGCGCGGCACGCTCTGGATGCCGGAGCGCATGATCTCGCAGTAGAAGGCGGCCTCGAAGGCGGTGAAGGTGATGATCGCCGAGGTCTCGGCGCCCACCGGCGTGCCGGTGAGGAAGGGGATCACGAGGAAGAACCAGAGGATCACCATCACCAGCGGGATCGAGCGCATGGTGTCGACATAGGCGCCGGCCACCAGCGACAAAGGCTTGACCGGCGACAAACGCGCCAGCGCCAGCAGGGTGCCGATGACGATGCCGCCGCTCATGGCGATCAGCGTCAGGCGTAGGGTGAATAGCAGCCCGTCGCGGATGAAGGGCAGGCTCGGGCCCCATACCGAAAAGTCGAACTCGCCCATCTCAGCTCGTCCGCGCGATCAGGCCGGGCACGCGGGTGCGCGCCTCGATCCAGGCCATGCCGCGATTGGCGGCAAAGGCGCAGATGAAATACAGCAGGGTCACGGCGAGGTAGGTTTCGATGCCCTGCTCCGAATCCTCCTGCATCTGCCGCGCCTGGAAGGTGAGTTCCATGACGCCGATGGCGAAGGCGATCGAGGAGTTCTTGAACACGTTCATGAATTCCGAGGTCAGCGGCGGAATCACGATGCGCAGCGCCTGCGGCAGGATCACGTGCCGGTAGGTTTGCGGCAGCGTCAGGCCCAGCGCCAGCGCCGCATCGCGCTGGCCGCGCGGCAGGCTGCCAATGCCCGCGCGAACCTGCTCGGCGACCCGCGCCGAGGTGAAGAAGCCCAGACACAGCGCGGCGGTGACGAACTCCTTGGCCGGCATGTCCTGCTTGACCCACAGGCCCCACTCCTGCGGCAGGAGTTCGGGCACGACAAAGAACCAGAGGAACATCTGCACCAAGAGCGGGATGTTGCGGAACAACTCGACCCAGGCCGAGCCGATCAGGGCGATCGGCCGCGACGGCGCCGTGCGCAGCGCACCGACGGCGATGCCGATCACCAACGCCAGCAGCCAGGCCGTGAGCGACACCGCCAGGGTCCAGCCCAGGCCGGTTGCCAGCCAGTCAAGGTAGGTCTCTTCGCCGCCCTTGACCTGCTCGCCGAAGATGCCCCAGTTCCAGTGGTAGTTCATGCGCCGCCTGGGATCCAAATCACCGTATCGTCAGCGCCGACTTTCGGCTGGGCTGCCTCAATACGTCTCGGCCGGCGCGTCGCTCGGCGACTCGATGAGGAACTTCAGCAGCTCGCTGATCGGAAAGTTCAGATTCACCTGCTTGGGCGGGATCGGCGCCATGAACCAGCGGGCGTAGAGCTTGTTGATTTCGCCGCCCTTCATCAGGCCCTTGACCGTGTCGTCGACCAGCTTCTTGAACTCGGGATCGCCGCGGCGCAGCATGATGGCGATCGGCTCGATGCTCAGCACCTCGCCGACGATGGCGTAGTTGGCCGGCGCCTTCGAGGTGGCGATCAGGCCGGCGAGCAGGTTGTCGTCCATGACGAAGGCCACGGCGCGGTCGGTCTCCAGCATCAGGAAGGAATCGGCGTGGTCCTTGCCGTAGACCTCCTTGAAGTCGATGCCCTTGCCCTTTTCGTGGGCGCGCATCAGTTGCACGCTGGTGGTGCCGGTGGTGGTGGCCACCGGCTTGCCGCCGAGCTGGGCGAGCGACTGGATGCCGGAAGCCTTCTTCACCGCCATGCGGACGTTGGTGACGAAAGTGGTCGGCGCGAAGGCCACCTGCTTCTGCCGCGCCTCGTTGTTGGTGGTCGAGCCGCATTCGAGATCGACCGTGCCGTTGGCCACCAGCGGGATGCGGTTCTGCGAGGTCACCGCCTGGTGCTGGACCTTGAGCGCCGGCAGCTTCAGCCTGGCCTTCACCGCATCGACGATGCGATTGCAGATGTCGATGTGGTAGCCGATCGGCTGCTGCTTCTCGTCGAGGTAGGACAGCGGATAGGAAGACTCGCGGATGCCCAGCGTGATGCTGCCGTTGTCCCTGATTTTCTTCAGCGTGCCCTGCAGTTCTGTTGCTGGCTGGGCGAAGGCCGGCACGGCCAGCAGGGCGAGGAACAGCGTGGTGCTCAGGCGGCGGTGCATGGCGAACTCCTTCTCAGGTGGCTTCGGTCAGGTTTTGCTGCTGCAGGGCCCACATCTGCGCGTACATGCCGTTCCGGTCGAGCAGTGCGCGATGCTTGCCGCGCTCGACGATGCGCCCGGCGTCGAGCACCAGGATTTCGTCGGCGTTCATCACTGTAGACAGGCGGTGGGCGATGATCAAGGTGGTGCGCCCCACCGCCACCTGCTCGAGCTCGGCCTGGATCGCCTTCTCGGTCTTCGAATCCAGCGCCGAGGTGGCTTCGTCGAAGATCAGGATCGGCGGGTTCTTCAGCAAGGCCCGCGCGATGGCGACGCGCTGCTTCTCGCCGCCAGAGAGCTTCAGGCCGCGCTCGCCGACTCGCGTGTCGTAAGCCTCCGGCAGGGCCTGGATGAAATCGTGGATGTGTGCCGCCTGAGCCGCGGCGATGACTTCCTCGCGCGGCGCCGTCGGCCGCCCGTACTGGATGTTGTAGAAGATGGTGTCATTGAACAGCACCGTGTCCTGCGGCACGATGCCGATCGCGGCGCGCAGGCTGGCCTGCTTCAGCGCGCGCAGGTCGGAACCGTTGACCGTGACCGAGCCGGTGGTGGTGTCATAGAAGCGGAACAGCAGGCGCGCCAGCGTGGACTTGCCCGAGCCGCTGTGGCCGACCACGGCCACCGTCCTGCCGGCGCCGACTGTGAAGCTGACCCCGTGCAGGATCTGCCGGTTGGACTCGTAGGCAAAGCCGACGTCGGCGAATTCGATCTCGCAGGGACCGCTTTCCTTGCCGTCGCGAGCGGCATCGAACAGCGGCCGCGCGTCGGGCGCATCCTCGATCTCGCGATTCCTGCTCAGCAGGCCGAACATGCGCTCGATGTCGGTCAGCGACTGGCGGATTTCGCGGTAGAGCACGCCGAGGTGGTTGAGCGGCATGTAGAGCTGGATCAGGAAGGCGTTGACCAGCACGATGTCGCCCACCGTCATGCTGCCGTTGGCGACCCCCACCGCCGCGCGCCACATCATCAGCGTCACGCCGGCCGCGATGATCAGCGACTGCCCCAGGTTGAGCCAGGACAGCGAGACCTGGCTCCTGATCTGCGCCGCCTCCCACTTCTGCATCTGCTCGTCGTAGCGGTCGTGTTCCCAGCGCTCGTTGTTGAAATACTTGACCGTCTCGAAGTTGATCAGGCTGTCCACGGCGCGCACGTTGGCCGCCGAATCGAGCTCATTCACTTCGCGTCGCAGCACCGTGCGCCAGTTGGTGACGAGGATGGTGAACACCACGTAGATGGTCAGCGTCGTTGTCGTGATCAGCGTGAAATCCCAGGCGTAGCGCGCCGCCAGGATGCCGATCACCAGCGTGATCTCCACCAGCGTCGGCAGGATCGAATACAGCGTGTAGCTGATCAGCGAACCGATCGAGCGCGTGCCGCGCTCGATGTCGCGCGTGAGCCCGCCGGTCTGGCGGTCGAGGTGGAAGCGCAGCGAGAGCGCATGCAGATGCTCGAACACCTGCAGGGTAATGGTGCGCACCGCGCGCTGGGTGACGCGGGCGAAAAAGATCTCGCGCAGCTCGGTGAACAGCACGGTCGAGAAGCGCAGCGCGCCGTAGGCGGCGAGCAGCCCGAGCGGCACCAGAAGCAGCGCCTGCTCCAGCTTCGACCCCGGCAGGGTGAAGCTGTCGATGATTTCCTTGAACACCATCGGCACCGCGACATTGGTCAGCTTGGCCGCCAGCAGGCAGGCGAGCGCGAACACCACGCGCCACTTCCACTGCCAGAGGTAGGGCAGCAGCGTCTTGATCGTCTGCCAGTCGTGGCGGGATTCCAGGTTCGGCCCGGGCAGGGCCATGGTGGGTGGGGCGCGGCGCATCATGCGGTGATTCTAGCCGCTGCCGCGCGGCGCCATTCCCTTGGTAGGCGTGGGGTGTTTATCGACAAGTCGCCGTGTCGCCAGCGCCGACTCTTGCGGACTTTCCTGGCCGGCGGGTCAGAGAGGGAAGAACCGCGGCGCCGAACAAGCTGTCTGAGCAATTCCAACCGGCTTCGAACCGATTGCTGCTTGCGATTCGAAGCCGTCATTCCCGCGAACGAGGGAATCCAGATGCGCTTGAGCCGGAACACTGGATTCCGGGTTCCGCTTCGCGGCCGCGGAATGACGGGTCATGTCCGTGATGAGACCTTGAATGCCGCTTCCGGCATCGTTCGCTCATCGGGGCGATTCCCGGCAGGCCAAGCCAAGGGAAGGCAGAAAGTCGGCGCTGGCGGGACGGCGAATGGGATCCCGCAAGCACCGACTATTTTCCAGCCAATTGGAAAATAGTCTTGACTTTCTTCCAGTTGACTGGAAAATAGTCGGCATGGAGCGCGCACTCTTTCCCTTCATCCAGGACGATCTGGCACGCAAGATGGTCTTTTTGTCCGGCCCCCGGCAGGCCGGGAAGACCACCTTGGCACGCGCATTGGCGGCGGCGTGGCCGGACGCGCAGGTGCTGAATTGGGATGTGGCCGCCGATCGCCGGGTAATGCTTGACCAGAGCTGGTCGCCGGCCGTCGGGCTGCTGGTGTTCGATGAGTTGCACAAAATGGCGGACTGGAGGGCCTGGCTCAAGGGCGTGTTCGACGGCCGGCGCGAGGGACAGGCGATCCTGGTCACGGGCAGCGCGCGGCTCGATGCCTTCCGTCAGGGCGGCGAATCGCTGGCCGGCCGCTATTTCGCCTGGCGCCTGCATCCCTTCACGGTCAAGGAATGGATGGCCTTGTCCGGCGCCGCGCCCGAGGCGGCGTTGGCGCGTATCCTCGAACGCGGCGGCTTTCCCGAGCCGTTTCTCGCTGACGATGCCAGGGATGCCGGACGCTGGCGTCGTCTCTATCTTGAAGGCATGATCCGCGACGACATTCTTGAGTTTTCACGCGTGGCCGAAGTTCGCGCCATGCGCGTGTTTGTGGACATGCTGCGTAGCCGCGTCGGTTCGCCCCTGTCGCTGGCTTCGCTGGCGCGCGACCTGCAGATTTCGCCGACCACGCTGGGGCGCTACCTGGAAATCCTCGAGGCCTTGCACATCGTGTTCACGGTACGTCCCTTCCATCGCAACATTGCGCGCGCCCTGCTCAAGGAACCGAAAGTCTATTTTTTCGATACCGGGCTGGTGCAAGGCGATGATGGAGCCCGCTTCGAGAATGCCTGCGCCGCGATGTTGCTGCGCCATGCCCACTTCCTGGAGGATTCCGCCGGCCGTGCCATGGGCTTGCACTACGTGCGCGACAAGGAGGGGCGCGAAATCGACTTCGTACTTTGCGAAAACGGCGAGCCGCTTGGCTTTGCCGAGTGCAAGCTGAGCGATCCGGCGGTGCCGCCGTTTCTGGCGGCGATCGCCGAGCGGTTCCCGGGTGCCGGGGCGAACCTGCTGGTGCGCCATCTGCGCCAGCCTGAACTGCGCGGGCGCGTGGCTGTGGAGCGGGCGGCGGACTGGCTGGGGCGCCTGGCGGCCTGAATCCCGTGGCCGGCGACCGCTTCGGGCCGGCTACAACTGCGCCTCCTGGTAATCCAGCAGTTCCTCCTGGTGACGCATGACTTCGTCGCCGATCTTGTTTTCGCGCCAGAGGCGGATCAGTTCGCGGCGTTCGGCCTCGATGGCGACGCGGCGCAGTTCGCCGAGCAGCGCGTCGCGCGGCGTCTGTTCCAGGCCCTCGGGGGCGGCGAGGGCAACGCGCTCGGCGATTTCCGCGCGCAGTGGTGCGCCCCAATCGGCGGGCGCGCCCGACCGCGCCAGATGGGCATCGACGGCGGCGATCGCCGCCGCGCTCATGGCGCCGCGCACCAGGCGCTGTTCCTCGGCCATGCTCCAGTCGCTGCCGACCCTGAGCTTGCGGATCAGCGGCGAGAGCGTCAGGCCCTGGCCGATCAGCGTGGCGGCGATGACGAAGAAGGTGAGGAAGATGATCAGGTCGCGCGCCGGGAAGGCCTGGCCATCGGGCAGGGTGGTGGGCAGCGCCAGCGCGGCGGCCAGCGAGACGATGCCGCGCATGCCGCACCAACTGATGATGCCCAGCTCGCGCCGGCGCAGGCGCGGCGCGTCCTTGCGCAGGTTGCCGGCAAGCCAGCGCGGCAGGTAGGCCACCGGGTACACCCAGGCAAAGCGCACCACCACGGCCACCAGGGTGATCGCCGCGCCCATCAGCATCAATTGCGCAAGCGGATAGCGCCCGAGGGTATCCATCACATCGGACAACTGGATGCCGATCAGGATGAAGATCAGGCTGTTGAGCATGAACACCAGCACGTTCCACACCGAGCGCGCCATGATGCGCATCTCCGCCGAGACGATCTCGGGCGCATAGCGGCCGCGCACCAGCCCGGCGGCGACCACGGCGAGCACGCCCGAAACGTGCAGCGATTCGGCGGCGACATAGCCGACATAGGGAATCGCCAGCGCGGTGATGACCTCGATGAAGGGGTCGCCCAGGCGCTTGTGCACTTCGACGAAGACGAAGCCCATGAGGATGCCGATCAACACGCCGCCGACCGAAACCAGGGCGAACTGCCCGGCGGCCTCGCCGAAGGAGAAGGCCCCGGTCAGCACGGCGACGATGGCCAGCTTGTAGATCACCAGGCCCGAGGCGTCGTTGACCAGGCTTTCGCCTTCGAGGATGGTCACCAGGTGGCGCGGAATGTTGAGCCGCGAGAGGATGGTGGTGGCGGCCACGGCATCCGGCGGCGAGATGATCGCGCCGAGCACGAAGGCGGCGGCCCAGGGCACCGAGGGCACCATCAGCTTCAGCGCGGCGCCGACCGCCAGCGTGGTGGCGATCACCAGGCCGATCGCCAGCAGGCTGATCGGGCGGATGTTGGCCTTGAAGTCGGACCAGGAGGTCAGCAGCGCGGCCTGGTAGAGGATGGGCGGCAGCACCACGACCAGGATCAGTTGCGGGTCGAAGGGGAACTGCGGCAGGTTGGGGATCATGCCCAGCAGGGCGCCGCCGACCACCAGCGCGATCGGGTAGGGGAACTTGAAGTGGCGCGCCAGCCAGCCCAGGGCGACGGCGCAGATCATCAGCAGGAGTACGAGTTCGAGCAGCAGCACGGCGGATGGGGGACGTTCCGGGCGAAGCCGCGATTCTAGCGGCGCCATTTCGCGGCGCAGCATGGATTTAGAGGGCTTCCTCTTGACGCCGGCGGTTTCAACTGTCAGCATTCAAACGTTCGTTTGAAACCTTTGTTTGCCGGAGGCCCGCCGTCCCGTGGAAACCGACACCCGCACCCGCATCCTCGATGCCGCCGAGAGCCTCTTTGTCCGGCACGGCCTCGACGCCACCACGCTGCGCATGATCACCGCCGAGGCCCAGGCCAACCTGGCGGCGGTGAACTACCATTTCGGCTCGAAGGAGGCGCTGATCGAAGCCGTGTTCCGCCGCCGCCTGACCTGGCTCAACGAGCAGCGCATCGCCGCCCTGACGGCTTTCGAGGCGGAGGCCAAGGGCGCGCCGCTGAAGCCGCGGCAGATCGTCGAGGCCTTCTTCGGCGTCGCCATCCGCATGGCGGCGGACCGGAACGGCGGCCAGACCTTCATGCGCCTGCTCGGTCGCACCTACACCGAGCCCACCGATTTCATCCGCACATTCCTCGCCGAGGAATATGCCGAAGTGATTGCCCGTTTCAAGGCGGCCTTTTTCAAGGCCCTGCCCGATGTGCCGCAGGAGGAGTTCCTCTGGCGCTTCCATTTCATGATGGGCGCGCTGTCGTATGCGATATCCGGCGCCGATGCCCTGCGCATGCTGGGCCCGATCGACGACACCGACCCCGATGCGCTCTACGCCCGGCTGATGAGCTTCCTCATCGGCGGCCTGCGCGCGCCCTTGCCCGAAGTTTTAGCCAAACCCGCCAGGAAGCCGCGCGCCAAGCGCGCCGCCTGACACTAGGAGACCGCCATGACCTGGTTGCTGATTCTCATCGCTGCCGCCGCTACCGTCCTGCTTTTGCCGCCGCTGCGCCGCGCCGTCCTCACCGGCCCCATCTTCGCCCTCTACAAGAAAATGCTGCCGGCCATGTCGCAGACCGAGCGCGAGGCGCTGGAAGCCGGCAGCGTCTGGTGGGAGGGCGAGCTTTTCTCCGGCAAGCCCGCCTGGCAGAAGTTGCTGGACTACCCGCAACCGAAACTCACCCCCGCCGAGCAGTCCTTCCTCGACAACGAGTGCGAGGCGCTGTGCGCCATGTCCCACGACTGGGACACGACCCAGATCCACCACGACCTGCCGCCCGAAGCCTGGGCCTACATCAAGGAAAAAGGCTTCCTCGGCATGATCATCCCGAAGCGCTACGGCGGGCTGGAGTTTTCGGCCTACGCGCATTCGATGGTGGTGCAGAAGCTGTCCACGCGCTGCTCGGCGGCAGCGGTGTCGGTGATGGTGCCGAACTCGCTGGGCCCGGCCGAACTGCTGCTGCACTACGGCACAGAAGAACAGAAGGACCACTACCTGCCGCGCCTGGCCAAGGGCCAGGAGATACCCGCCTTCGCCCTGACCAGCCCGCAGGCGGGGTCGGATGCCGCCTCGATTCCCGACCTCGGCATCGTCTGCAAGGGCCAGTGGCGGGGCAAGGAGGTGATCGGCATGCGCGTCACCTGGGACAAGCGCTACATCACGCTGGGGCCGATCTGCACCGTGCTCGGCCTGGCTTTCCGCCTGCAAGACCCCGAGCACCTGCTCGGCGACAAGGACGACCTCGGCATCACCTGCGCCCTGGTGCCGACCGGCCATCCCGGCGTGAACATCGGCCGCCGCCACTTCCCGCTCAATGCCGCATGGCAGAACGGGCCGAATTCCGGCAAGGACGTCTTTATGCCGCTGGACTGGATCATCGGTGGCCCGGCCATGGCCGGCCAGGGCTGGCGCATGTTGATGGAATGCCTGGCGGCGGGGCGCTCGATTTCGCTGCCCTCAAGCAACACCGGCATGGCCAAGCTCGCGGTGCGCGCCACCGGCGCCTATGCGCGGGTGCGCAGCCAGTTCAAGACCGCCATCGGCCGCTTCGAGGGCATCGAGGAGCCGCTGGCGCGCATGGGCGGCAAGCTCTACGCGATGGACGCGGCACGGACCATGACCGCCGGCGCCATCGACCTCGGCGAGAAGCCCTCGGTGGTCTCGGCCATCGTCAAGTACCACGTCACCGAGGGCGCGCGCCAGGTGGTCAACGACGCGATGGACATCCTCGGCGGCAAGGGCATCTGCCTCGGCCCCAACAACTTCATGGGCCGCGCCTACCAGCAGATCCCGGTGGCGATCACGGTCGAGGGCGCCAACATCCTGACGCGCAGCCTGATCATCTTCGGCCAGGGCGCGATCCGTTGCCATCCTTACGTACTGAAGGAAATGGCGGCGGCGAAGGAGGCCGACGCGAAAAAGGGCCTGCGTGATTTCGATGCCGCGTTCGCCGCGCACCTGTGGTTCATCTGGACGCGCGGCTTCCGTTCCTGGAGCATGGGCCTCACCGGCTCCAACTTCGCCTCGGTGCCGGCCAATGTGGCGCCGGAAACGCGCCGCTACTACCAGCAACTCTCGCGCTTCTCGGCCGCTTTCGCCTTCCTCGCCGACGTCTCGATGTTCGTCATGGGCGGTGATCTGAAGCGCAAAGAGAAGCTCTCGGCGCGCCTGGGCGACATCCTCTCGCTGATGTACCTGGCCTCGGCCACGCTCAAGCGTTATGAAGCCGAAGGCCGCCAGGCCGCCGATGCGCCCTTGATGCACTGGGCGATCTGGGATGCCATGTTCCGCATGCAGAACGCCTTCGAGGGCGTGATCTCCAACTACCCGAACCGCTTCATCGCCGCGCTGCTGCACTGGTACATCTTCCCGCTCGGCCGCCCCTACGAAGTGCCCTCCGACAAGCTCGGCCACGAAGTCGCGCAGTTGCTGATCGAACCCTCGGCCACGCGCGACCGACTTACCGACGGCATGTTCGTTCCGAGGGACGAAGCGGATGCGGTCGGCGTCATCGAACTGGCGCTGGAAGCCACGATGGCCGCCGAGCCGATCGAGGCGCGCATCCGCAAGGCGGTGAAGGAGGGAAGAGTCGGCGCTGGCGACACGGCGAAGCAAGCCGCCCACGCCTTCGAGGCCGGCGTCATCACCGCCGAGGAACATGCCCTGTTGCAACGCCGCGCCGTGCTGCGCGACCGCGCCATCGCCGTCGACGATTTCCCGCAGGATTTCTCGGTCGAGAAGGTGACGCCCGCGCCGACCCGGCCCGAAGCCCTGCGCAAGGTCGCTTAGGATGAAACATACGCTCTCATTTGCGGTCGGTGGCGCTCGGGCCGCCGGGACGCCCTGCTCCGCTCCATGTCCCCCGTCGCCAGCCTACGGCCGGCTCCTCCTCCTTTACTTGCGCGGAGCAGAGCGTCCCATCGTCCCGATCCGGTGCCGCCGTGGGTGTTCGGCCGTTCCAAACCACCGGCGTATCCGGCGCCACTACGCCCTGTTTCATACGTCGTTGAAGGCACCCAGCATCATGGAGCACGCATGAAACCCTTTGAACCCGTCTACATCATCGATGGCGCACGCTCGCCCTTCCTCAAGTCGCGCAACGTCCCCGGGCCGTTTTCCGCCTCCGACCTCGCCACCATCGCCGGCCGCGCCCTGCTGGCGCGCCAGCCCTTCGCGCCGGAAGAGCTCGATGAAGTCATCGTCGGCTGCGCCGGGCCCAGCGTGGACGAGGTCAACATCGGCCGTGTTATTGCACTGCGCCTCGGTTGCGGCAACAAGGTGCCGGGCTGGACGGTGATGCGCAACTGCGCCTCGGGCATGCAGGCGCTGGATTCGGCCATCGCCAACATCCAGAACGGTCGCTCGCAACTGGTGCTGGCCGGCGGCGTCGATGCGCTGTCGCGCACACCGCTGCTGTATTCGGACAAGATGGTGATGTGGTTCTCGCGGATGGCGCAGGCACGCAGCCTGGGTGCCAAACTCGGCATGTTCGCCAAGCTGCGCTTAGGCATGCTGCTGACCCCGGTGATCGGCATCGTCAAGGGCCTCACCGACCCGGTGGTGAACCTGATGATGGGCCAGACGGCGGAGAACCTGGCCTGGAAGTTCGGCATCAGCCGCCAGCAGATGGACGAGGTTTCGGTGGCCAGCCACAAGAAGGTTTCCAATGCACAGAAGGCTGGGCACTTCGACGAGATCGTGCCGCTGATCGATGCCAACGGCAAGGTGTATGCCGAGGACGATGGCGTGCGCCATGACTCCAGCATCGAGGGCCTGGCCAAGCTCAAGCCCTTCTTCGACCGCAAGTACGGCAAGATCACCCCGGGCAACAGCTCGCAGATCACCGACGGCGCCGCCTGGCTGCTGCTGGCTTCCGCGGAGGCCGTCGAGAAATACAAGCTGAGTCCGATCGGCAAAATCACCGACACGCAATGGGCGGCCCTCGACCCGGCGCAGATGGGCCTGGGTCCCGTGCATGCCGCCACGCCCATCCTGCAGCGCCACGGGCTGGGCCTCAACGATCTCGACGCCTGGGAAATCAACGAGGCCTTCGCCGCGCAAGTGATGGGCTGCGTCAAGGCCTGGGAAGACCCGGCCTATTGCAAGGAAGAGCTCGGTCTCGACGCGCCGCTCGGCACGCTCGATGCGAACAAGCTCAACATCGACGGCGGCGCCATCGCGCTGGGCCACCCGGTCGGTGCCTCCGGTACGCGCATCGTGCTGCACCTCCTGCAGATCCTGCGCCGCGAGAAAAAGCAGCGCGGCATGGCGGCGATCTGCATCGGTGGCGGCCAGGGCGGCGCGGTGCTGGTGGAGAACCTCTGATGAACCTCAAGAACTGGAAACTCGAACGCGAGGCCGATGGCATCACCTGGGCCATCCTCGACACCGCGAATTCCTCGACCAACACGCTGGGCGCCGAGGTGATGACCGAACTCGGCCTGATCCTCGCCGAATGCGAGAAGAATCCGCCCAGGGGCCTGATCTTCAAGTCGGCCAAGGAGGCCGGCTTCATCGCCGGCGCCAACATCGAGGAATTCACCTCGGCCGACACGCCGGAGAAAGCGCGCGTGCTGATCCAGCGCGGCTGGGACAGCTACAACCGCCTGGCTGCCGTGCGCTACCCGACGCTGGCCCTGGTGCGCGGCCACTGCATGGGCGGCGGCACGGAACTCGCGCTGGCCTGCCGCTATCGCATCGCGGTGGATGAGCCCGGCACCAAGTTCGCGCTGCCCGAGGTCATGCTGGGCATCGTCCCCGGCTGGGGTGGCATGCTGCGCCTGCCACAAATAGTTGGACCGGTGGCGGCTATGGACATGATGCTGACCGGCAAGAACATCGACGCCAAACGGGCGAAAAAGATGGGCCTGGCCGACGAGTGCGTGCCGCCGCGCGTCATGGACAATGCCGCGCGCATGCTGGTGCTCTCCGGCAATGCGCCGCGCCAGGACAAGCTGCCCTTCCTGCAGAAGCTGATGAACGGTCCGCTCAAGGCCATGGTCGCCAGCGGGGCGAAGAAGCAGGTGGCGAAGCGCGCGCGCCAGGAGCACTACCCGGCGCCCTACGCCATCATCGACCAATGGCAGAACTACGGTGGCAACACGCTGGCGGTGCCGGCCGACAAGCCCACCTCGCTCGACGCCCTGGTCAAGCACCCGACCACGCGCAACCTGATCCGCGTTTTCTTCCTCCAGGACAGGCTGAAAGGCTTTGGCAAGGACGCCAGGAACTTTTCGCCGACGAGGGTGCATGTCGTCGGCGCCGGCGTCATGGGCGGCGACATCGCCGCCTGGTGCGTGCTGCGCGGCATGACCGTGACGCTGCAGGACCAGAACGTGGAACGCATCGCACCGGCGGTGGGGCGCGCGGCGAAGTTCTTCGAGAAGAAGCTGCGCGACAAAAAGGCCGCGCGTTTCGCCCTTGACCGCCTGATCGCCGATCCGAAGGGCGAGGGCGTGCGCCAGGCCGACGTGATCATCGAGGCCGTTTTCGAGAACCTCGAGGCCAAGCAGAAGCTCTTCGCCGACATCGAGGCGCGCGCCAAACCGGAGGCCGTGATCGCATCGAACACCTCGTCGCTCAAGCTGGCCGACATCGCGGCGAGCTTCAAGGACCCTTCGCGCCTGGTCGGCATCCACTTCTTCAATCCGGTGGCGATGATGCCGCTGGTCGAAGTGGTGGCCGGCGAGCGCACCGCGCCCGAGGTCGCGCAACGCGCCGCCGCCTTCGTGCGCAGGATCGACAAGCTGCCGTTGCCGGTGAAGGACGCGCCCGGCTTCCTGGTCAATGCCGTGCTCGGCCCCTACATGAACGAAGCCATGAAGTGCGTCGACGAAGGCATCGCGCCGGAAACCATCGATGCCGCGCTGGTCGCTTTCGGCATGCCCATGGGCCCGATCGAGCTCGCTGACACCGTGGGTCTGGACGTTGCCGTGCATGCCGGCAAGCAACTCGTCGGCGATGCTTCGCCGCCGAAGAAGCTGGTCGAACTGTTCGAGGCCGGCAAGCTGGGCAAGAAGTCCGGCCAGGGCTTCTACGCTTGGGTCGACGGCAAGGCGCAGAAGTCGGGAGTCGGCGCTGGCGACACGGCGATTCTGGCGCAGCGCATGCTGAAGCCCCTGCTCGACGCCACGCAGCGTCTGGTCAGTGAAGGCGTGGTGGCCGATGCCGAGCTGGCGGACGCCGGCGTGATCTTCGGCACCGGCTTTGCGCCGTACACCGGCGGGCCGATGAACTACCGGCAGACGGTTGGCCCTGTTTAGTTGACAATACCCATCGAGTAAATTGACAATACCAACCTGGGATGTTGATAATATTTTATGTTGAGGTTGATAAATGGGCGGCGTTCGTGTCGGTGGTGAGGTGGTGCGAAAGTTCTTGATTGAGAACATTGATGCCCATCCTGCGGATATTGTCAAAGTCGCGAGCGAGAAGTTCAATTGCTCAAGGCAGGCTGTCCACCAACATGTAAGACGACTAGTAGGGGAGGGCGCTGTCCTAGTTTCCGGAAATACCCGAAGCAAACGCTACAGTCTCGCTAAGCTGCTGGAATGGACGAAACAGTACGAGGTAACTCGAGAACTGGCTGAAGACGCCATTTGGCGAAATGATGTTGCCCCGCTGCTAGGGAAGCTACCTGATAACGTTCTGAACATCTGGCACTACGGCTTTACAGAGATGTTCAACAACGTCATTGACCACTCTGAAGCAAGATGTGTCGTCGTCTCAGTCCGAAAGACGGCAGCGGCCACGAGGATTCAGATCTACGACGACGGTGTCGGAATCTTCAAGAAGATTCAGGCAGCACTTGAACTCCTGGATGAAAGGCACTCGGTTCTTGAACTTGCCAAGGGCAAGTTCACGACAGACCCGGCAAATCACTCCGGGGAAGGAATCTTTTTTTCTTCGAGAATGTTTGACGAATTCGACATTCTTTCTGGTGAGGTGTACTTCTCACACGAGTTTGACAAAAAGGAAGATTGGATCCTCCAGCGGAGTACCCCTCGGGGTGGAACGATTGTGACCATGCTGCTGCACAACCATACCGCTCGCACAACAAAGAAGGTCTTCGATAAGTTCTCGTCTGGTGAAGACTATGGGTTCAACACAACAGTCGTACCTGTGAAATTAATGCAATACGGGGATGACAATCTGGTTTCTCGATCGCAAGCAAAGCGACTCTTGACGCGCATAGATCGATTTAAAGTCGTAATGCTTGATTTCTCCGGCGTGACATCAATTGGGCAAGCGTTTGCGGATGAGGTATTCCGTGTATTTGGAAGCAAACATCCAGAAGTAGACCTGGTGCCAATGCATACGTCATTAGAAGTCAAAAGAATGATATCCAGGGCGATTGCTTTGGCCGCCGAGTCTGGTGACACCCAATGAAATTGTAGAACGACCGTTTTCTACCCGAATGTCCGCATTGGTAACGGTGACTCAGGGGCGATTCATGGCTGGCTGTTGCCTTGGCTACGGTGAGACGCGACAAGCCTGCCTGCGCTACCTGACTCTCGCACCGGCAGTTTGCTGAAATTGTGTTCGAGGCGTTTTGCAATCTCAGACAAGCGAACCGCTTCCAGGCAGCGCCGACTTGCCCAACTCCCACGCCCGCAGCGCCAGCTTGCGTTCGACGCCCCAGCGATAGTTGCTGCAATCGCCGTCGTCGCGGATCACGCGGTGGCAGGGAATCAGCCAGGCGATGCTGTTGGCGGCGACCGCCGAGCCGACGGCGCGTGCCGCGCGCGGCATGCCCAGGTGGCCGGCGAGCTGGCCGTAGGACACCAGTGCTGCCGTGGGGATTTTCAGCAGCGCCTCCCAGACCTTGATCTGGAAGTTGGTGCCCTTCAACAGCAGGTGCAGGCGGCCGGGCTCGGGCGTGGCGGGGAAGGCGCGGCGCGCCAGATCGGCGGCGCCGGCGGGGTCGGGGCTGAGGCGGGCTGCCGGCCAGTCCGCGCGCAGGATCGCCAACTTCTTTGCCGCATCATCGTCGACGAAGGCCAGGTGGCACAGTCCGCGTGGCGTCCAGCCGAACAAGGCCTCGCCCAGCGGCGTGGCGGCGATGCCGTGGCGCAGTTCGACGCCGGCGCCCTGGGCGCGGATTTCGCCCGGCGTCAGCGCTTCGCAACTGACCATCAGGTCATGCAGCCGTCCCGGCCCCGAGAGACCGGCGTCCAGCGCCGCGTCGAGCACGCCGGCCGAGGCGCGCAAGGCCGCTCGCGCGTGCTCCTTGGTCAGGTATTGCAGGAAGCGTTTGGGCGAGAGCCCGGCCCAGGCCGAGAACAGGCGCTGCAGGTGGAATTCGCTCAAGTGCGCGGCGGCGGCGATCTCACTCAATTCCGGCTGGCGCGCGGCATTGGCGCGGATGAAGGCGATGGCGCGCGCCACCGCCTCGTACTGCCGACCCGCTTCGCCGCCGGCCTGCCCGAGCGTGCTGTCGAGCGCGGTGTCGAGCGCGAAATCATGCATTGGCGACCTCCTTGCGCGGGAACAGCAGGCGCGGCGAAAAGCCGGTGACCAGCGCCGTGCCGGCGATCACCACGGCGCCGCCGGCCAGGGTATGCAAGCCGACCGCCTCGTCGAGGAAGAGCCAGCCGAAGGCGGTGCCGAACAGCGGGATGAGGAAAGTCACGGTCAGCGCCGGGGCGGCGCCGATGTCGTCGATGAGGCGGAAATAGAGCAGGTAGGCGACGCCGCTGCAGACCACGCCGAGTGCCGCGACGACCGCGACGATGCCCAGGGTCGGCGCCGCGCTGGGCGGAAAGGCCAGCAGCGCCGGCACGATCAGCAGGCTGGCCGCCCACATGCTGCCATGCGCGTTGGCGAAGGGCTCGACGGCCTTCGCGGCCTTGGTGTAGTTGCTCGCCACGGCGTAGCACAGCGCGGCAGCCAGCGAGGCGGCGATGGCCAGGCCCGCGCCGGGCAGCAGCGCGACGCGATCGAAGCCGACCAGCAGGCCGACGCCGGCGATGCCCAGCGCCAGGCCGGCCAGCGTGCGGCCGCCGAGCGGCGCGCGCTGCCAGACGGCGGCGATCAGCGTGCCCCACAGCGGCGAGGTGGCGTTCAGTATCGACAGCATCGCTGCCGACAGCGTCAGCGCGGCATAGCCGAAGAGCAGGAAGGGCAGGGCGGAATTCAGCAGGCCGATGATCAGGTAGTGCCGCCAGTGCCTGCGCCAGGCCAGCGGCCGGCGCAGCAGCAAGCCGACGCCGGCAAGAAACACGGCGGCCAGCAACACGCGCGCCTCCATCAGCGGCACCGGGCCGATGGCTGGGGCGCCGACGCGGATCAGCAGGAAGGAGCCGCCCCAGATGGCGGAGAGCAGCAACAGTCGAAGGAGGCTGGCGGTGGTCATGGGCGCACAGTATCGGGGATGCCGGTGCGCCGCGCCACCCGATTCTTGCGCGCCCTATACTGGCGCCCTGAATGACGAAGGAGCAAAGCCATGGGCCATGAAGGCGTGAAGATCGCGGGGCGCGAGCCGGTGTTGCGGGTGATGCCGATGCCGGCCGACATGAACGGCAACGGCGACATCTTCGGCGGCTGGGTGATGGCCCAGTGCGACATCGCCGCGGCGATCCCGGCGATGCGCCTGGCGCGCGGGCGCATCGCCACGGTGGCGGTGAATTCCTTCCTCTTCAAGCAGCCGATCTCGGTCGGCGACATCGTCAGCTTCTATGCCGAGGTGGTCAAGGTCGGCCGCACCTCGATCACCGTCGATATCCAGGTCTATGCCGAACGCAATCCGACCCATCCGGTGGTGGTCAAGGTTACCGAGGCCCAATTCACCTACGTCGCGATCAACGACGACGGTTCCAAGCGCGAGCTGCCGCAGGCGTCGTCCTGAACTGATTCGCCGCTAGGCGCGCCGCCCGGCGAGATGGTTCGCCGCCAGCGCGCCCAGCACCAGGGCGCCGCCGGCGAGCGTTGAGTCGCTTGGCACCTCGCCGGCGCCGGCCCAGGCCAGCAGCACGCCGAAGATCACTTCCAGCAGGGCCAGCAGGGCGATTTCCGCCGCCGGCAGCTCGCGCGTCAGGCGTACCACCAGCAGGCAGGGGATCGCCAGTTGCACCGCGCCGAGCAGCGCCAGCAGGCCGATGTCATGGCCCGAGGCCTGCAAGGGCCAGGCCAGCGGCAGGGTGACGGCGGCCGAGAGCAGGGCGCCGAGCAGCACCGCCGGCGGCATGTCCTGCGCTTCCCCGCCGTCTCGTGCCGTCCCCGCGCGCTGCTGCAGCAGCGTGAAGTTCGCCGAGGAGGCGAGCGGCACGGCCAGGGCTACCAGGCTGCCCAGCAGCGAGGCGCCACGGCTGACCTCGACGCCGAACATCCAGGCGATGCCCAGGCCGGCGACGCCGATCGCGATCCAGGTGCGCGCCGGCAGCCGGTGGCCGAGGAAAATCCGCGCCGACAAGGCGGTCAGCAGCGGCCCCGTGGCCATCGCCACCAGCACGTTGGCGACGCTGGTCAGGGTCAGCGCGACCATGAAGGCGGTGTACATCACGGCCCAGCACAGGCCGGAAAACCAGATCACCCGGTTGCCGGCGAGGATGTCGCGGAACAGCGCTGCGCCACGCAGCGGCAGCAGCAGCAACAGCAGCGCCAGCGCGTTGAACAGGCTGCGCAAGAAAGTCACCTCGAAGCTGCGCGCCGCGTCGAGGTGGCGCGTCACCACGCCGGCGATGCTCCACAGCAGCGTCGCCAGCACCATCAGGGCCACGGCACGGGGATGGCTCATGCGCGCCGGGCCGTGATCGCGGGACGAGTCATTCGCTCGGATGAAAGGAATTCACCGCACATGCCCGCGAGTGTAGAATTGTTTTGCGGTTCCACGGCTCATGTCCCATCCAGGGTCGGAGCCACCAAGGTTGGAAATGTCCCCCCTTTCCTCCACTCCCTCTCCCCGCGAAGCCGACGAAGGCCGGTCGCCACCCGAGATTTCGGCAACTCACCTTGCCGCCGGCGCGGCCGTTCTCGCCGTGGGCGCACTGGTTTTCCTTGCCAGCAGCCTGATTCGAGACCTTCGCCTGCCGGGACTCAACGGCGGTCTGGTCGCCGGGTTCGCGATCATGACGACGGTTTGGTGGTTGTCCCGCCGTGGCATGGTCAGGGCGGCGACGATGCTCCTGGCCGCCGGCGGATTCTTGCTCCTGACCGTGATCGCGGCAAGCACGGGCGGCGTGCATGCGCCGATCGTGGTCTTGTTTCCCGTTCTGGTTTTTTATGTCGGCTGGCGCTTCGGCATGCGCTGGGCGCTGGCCGTCGCGGGCATTTCGAGCATCGCGATGACCCTGCTGGCGCTGGCCGATGCCGCGGGCCTGTTGCACTCAACCGATTTTCGGCCGGTCCCGGTGTACGTCGCGGTACAGGTCATGGCCATGGGCCTGGCGGCAATCGCCATCTCATGGGTGCTGCGCGCCCACCACAACCGGATCGAAGAGGCTCGGGCGCTGAGTCGCGATCTTGCGATCCAGGTCGCCGAGGCCGATGCCGGCCGCGCCGACCTGGATCGGGCGCAGGCCGTCGGCCGCGTCGGCAGTTGGGTGTGCCACATCCCCGATGGCCGTGTCGAGCTCTCGGCGGAAACCTGCCGCCAGCTCGGCTTGCCCGAGGGCACGCCGGGCACCGTCAAGGGCTATCTCGGCAAGGTGCATCCGGATGACCGGGCAGGCGCGGATGCCGCCTGGCACGTGGCGCTTGGCGGTTCGGGCTTCGAGCACGAACACCGCCTGCTGCTGGGCGACACGGTACGCTGGGTACGCCAGATCGCGGAAGTGCGCTGCGATGCCGATGGCCGGCCGCGGGACCTGGTCGGCGTGCTGCAGGACATCACCGAGCGCAAGGAATTCGAGCAGCGATTGCAGGACCACCAGGCGCGCCTGGAGGCGGAAGTCGCCGCGCGCACGCAGGAGCTTGCCCAGGCCCGCGACGCGGCGGAAGCGGCCAGCCTGGCCAAGAGCGAGTTCCTGGCGAACATCAGCCACGAGGTCCGCACGCCGATGAACGCCATCGTCGGCTTGAGCTTCCTGTTGCGCCGCGCGGCCAGCCCGGAGCAGGTTGATCGCCTGGTCAAGATCGACGAGGCATCGCAGCGCCTGCTGTCCGTCATCAACGACATCCTCGATGTCTCGCGCAGCGAGGCCGGCCTGCTGGTGCCGGTGGCGGCGGACTTCTCGCTGGCATTGCTGCTGGACCAGATTCACGCGCTGCTTGTCGAGCCGGCGCGGGCCAAGGGCATCACGCTCGAATTCGATGCCGCCGGCGTGCCGGACTGGCTGCGCGGCGATGCCCTGCGATTGCGCCAGGCCCTGTTCAATTTCGCCAGCAACGCGGTCAAGTTCACCGAGCATGGGCGGGTTGCCGTGCGCGCGCGGCTGATCGGGGAAGGCAGCGACGGCGTGCATCTGCGCTTCGAAGTCGAGGACACCGGCATCGGCATCGCCGCCGACCAGTTGCCCAGGCTGTTCCGCCCCTTCGCCCAGGTCGACGCCTCGGCGACGCGGCGTTATGGCGGCACCGGCCTCGGGCTGGTGATCACCCGCCGCCTGGCCGAGCTGATGGGTGGAGAAGTCGGCGCCGAGAGCACGCCGAATGTCGGCAGCCGCTTCTGGTTTACCGCCCGCCTGCAACGTGGGCGCGGCGAGCTGCCGGCCGGCGATCCCGTCGGCGATGCCGGGCCGGCTGACGAGGCAATGCTGCGCGCGCGTTTTGCCGGCGCGCGCGTGCTGGCGGTCGAGGACAACCTGCTCAATCGCGAGGTGGTGGTCGAACTGCTCGGCGCCATCGGCCTGACCATCGACGTCGCCGGCGACGGCCTCGAAGCGCTGGACAAGGCCCGCGCCGCGCACTACGACCTGATCCTCATGGACCTGCAGATGCCGCGCCTGGACGGCATCGAGGCGACGCGCGCGATCCGCGCGCTGCCGGGCCATGGCGCGACGCCCATCATCGCCCTGACGGCGAATGCCTACAGCGAGGACCGGCGCAACGCCATCGCGGCCGGCATGAATGATTTCGTCGCCAAGCCGGTGAGCCCCGAACAGCTCTATGCGGTGTTGGCCAGATGGTTGCCCGGCGCGAAGCCCTGAGCGGCGGGATCAGGCAGGCGCCGGCGGTGCAAGATTTTGAACACGCCCCGTACGGCTCATGTGTTCTCATCCAGGCCGGCGAGGAAGCCCTCGCAGTCCTGCTCCACCTTGGCGCTCAGCAAATGGTCGGCGCGGGTCTTGCCGAGGTTGATCGCCATCACCGGCTTGCCCAGGCGGTGCGCGTGCTCGGCGAAACGGAAACCCGAGTACACCATCAGCGACGAGCCGACGATGAGCAGGCCGGTGGCGGCGTCGATCGCCGTCATGCCGGCGCCGACTCTTTCCCGGGGCACGTTGTCGCCGAAGAACACCACGTCGGGCTTGAGCCGTCCGGCGCAGGCCGGGCAGGCCGGCGCGACGAAGCCGGCATCGAAGCCCTCGGCCGTGTCGGCATCGCCGTCCGGCGCGGCCGGGGCCGTCGCCCGGACGAAATCCGGATTGGCGGCGCGCATCCACTCCTGCACCTCGGCGCGCGCGAAATGCTCCCGGCAGTCGAGGCAGACCACGCGCGCGACGCCGCCGTGCAGCTCGAGCACCGCGCGGCTGCCGGCCTTCTGGTGCAGGCCGTCGACGTTCTGGGTGATGGTCAGGCCGATGCGGCCTTGCCGTTCCAGCCGCGCCAGCGCCTGGTGGCCGCGCCCCGGTTCGGCGCGGCCGATGACCGGCCAGCCGAGGAAGCTGCGCGCCCAGTAGCGCCGGCGCACGTCCGGCGAGCGCAGGAAGGCCTGGTGATCGACGGGTTGCGGGCGCTTCCAGCGGCCTTCGCGGTCGCGGTAGTCGGGGATGCCGCAGGCGGTGGACAAGCCCGCCCCGCTGAGGACCACGACGCCACCGCCGGCAAGCAGCCGCGCCACGCGCCGCTCGGGCGCGGGCTCAGTCATGGCGCCGGATCAGCGCATCACCTTGACCAGTTCGACCTCGAAGTTCAGCGTCGCGTTGGGCGGCACCGCCGCGCCGGCGCCGCGCGCGCCGTAGGCGATGCCCGGCGGGCAGGTCAGTTTTGCCTTGCCGCCTTCCTTCATCTTCGCCACGCCTTCGGTCCAGCACGGGATCACGCGGTTGAGCGGGAAGGTCGCGGTCTGCCCGCGCTTGTAGGAGCTGTCGAACTCCTTGCCGTCGGTCAGGGTGCCGCGGTAATGCACCTCGACGCGCGACTCGGCGGTCGGCTGGGCGCCGCTGCCATCCTTGAGCGATTCGTAAATCAGTCCGGAGGCGGTGGTTTCGGGCTTGCCGGCGATGGCGCTTGCGCTGGCGAGGGCGGCCAGGGCGGCCAGGGCGATGGATTGCCAGGTTTTCATCGAATGCTCCTGCGTGGGAAAAGGTTCGCAAACCTACAGGGAAGCGCCCGCCAGGGCAAGTCGACACGCGGTCGCCACGCGGGCCGGCTGCGTAGCAATACGGATGCCGCGGTCCGGGTTGGGGGTTCTATACTCCTGTCCGGGGGGCAATTGCGCGACACGGAGCGAACGGCATCCGGCACGCGCGTTTTGCAGGAAGGAAAGTCGCGTTGGACACTTGTTTCCGCGGGCGGCCATGAGGCGCAAGCGGTGGTCACTGGCTTGCGATGCCGGTGCCCCGTGCCTGTCGACTCCCGCGTTCCCGGTCCGGCCCTTGGTGTAAGCCACGCGTCAAGCCCATGAACCCGATGTTTCGATTCGCCAAGGCGCCCAGCGTCGACCCCGCGCACCCGATCATCCAGGATGTTTCCGCCGAGGTGCTCAAGTACCTGAGCATCGTGGTCGTACTGGGCTCGCTGGCGTTCGTGGTCCTGGTCCGTTTCATCTCGCCGGAGCAGACGATGCGGGCGATCGTCCCGCTGCTGTCGTTGCCGCTGTTCGGCGGAGTCTGGCTGCTGATGAAGCACGGGCGGCCGTATGCCGCGACGCGCTTGCTGGTGGTCGGTATCTGGGCGGTGACCGCCCTGATCTGCATCTTCGCCAGCGGGGTCCGCACACCGATCGTCATCGTCTATCCGGTGCTGATCATCTACGCCGGTTGGCGGCTGGGGCCGAAGTCGGGCGCCGTGCTCGCCGGCCTGGTGTTCCTGACCCTGGCCGGGCTGGGCTGGGCCGAATGGGCCGAGCTGTTGCGGCCGCGGCCGACGGCGCCGGCGCTGTATGTACTGGTCCAATCATTGGTGATCGCGATCGCGCTTGCCGTGGTTGCCGGCGCGGTAAGCGCGCAGGAGCGACGCATCGCCGCGGTGGCCAGCCTGGGCCGGGAGCTCGACGAGAGTCGGGCGGAGCTGGTGCGCGCCCAGGCCGTGGGCCGGATCGGGAGCTGGGTGCTCGACGTCGCCGGCAATCGTGTGCGCCTTTCGGCCGAAGCCTGCCGCATTTTCGGCCTGCCGGAGGGTTCTCCGGGAAGCGTCGGCGCCTACCTGGCGCGCACCCACGAAGACGACCGCGACGCGGCCAAGGCGGCGTGGCGCGCGGGACTCGCGATCGGGGTATTCGACCACGAGCACCGCGTGCGCATCCACGGCGAAATCCGCTGGATACGGCAGCAGGCGGAAATCGAATTCGATGCCGAGGGCAAGCCGCGCACCGTGTTTGGCGTGACCCAGGACATCACCGAGCGCAAGCGCGCCGAATCCGAAATCCTGGCGGCGCGAAATCAGTTGCAGGCCACCCTCGACGCGATTCCCGACCTGATGTTCGAGGTCGATGGCGACGGCCGTTACCACGACTACCATTCGCCGCGACGCGAGCTCCTGGCCGCGCCCCCGGAACAGCTTATCGGCCGCACCGTCGCCGAGGTGCTTCCGCCCGACGCGGCGGCGACCTGCGCCGAGGCCTTGCGCGAAGCCGGCGCGAAGGGCGTTTCCGCCGGGCGACAGTTCGCCCTGCCGCTGCCGCAGGGCCTGCACTGGTTTGAGCTTTCGGTGGCGCGCAAGGAAGTCGGCGCCGGTCAGGCGCCGCGCTTCGTGGTCCTGTCGCGCGACATCACCGAGCGCAAGGAAATCGAAAAGGCCTTGCAGGGCCAGCAGGCGCGGCTCGAAGAACAGGTATCCACGCGCACGCGCGAACTGGCCGCGGCGCGCGACGCGGCCGAGGCGGCGAGCCTGACCAAGAGCGCCTTCCTCGCCAATATCAGCCACGAGATTCGCACGCCGATGAATGCCATCGTCGGCCTGAGCTTCCTGCTGCGCCGCGCCGCGAGTCCGGAGCAGGCCGAGCGCCTGACCAAGATCGACACCGCAGCGAAGCAACTGCTCTCGATCATCAACGACATTCTCGACGTCTCGCGCAGCGAGGCCGGGCTGCTGGCGCCCGAGCTGGAGGATTTTTCGCTGCCCGCCTTGCTGGGCCAGCTTGGCGCCCTGCTGGCCGAACCGGCGCGCGCCAAGGGCATTGTGCTGGAGATCGATGCCAACGCCGTGCCAGGCTGGCTGCGCGGCGATGCCGGGCGTTTGCGCCAGGCCTTGTTCAACTACGCCAGCAATGGCATCAAATTCACCGAACACGGCCGCGTCACGCTGCGGGTGCACCTGATCGAGGAAGGCAGCGACGGCGTACACCTGCGCTTCGAGGTCGAGGATACGGGGATCGGCATCGCGCCGGAAAAGCTGGCGACGCTGTTCCGGCCCTTCGAGCAGGTCGATCCGTCGACCACGCGGCGCTACGGCGGCGCCGGCCTTGGCCTGGTCATCACCCGCCGCCTGGCCGAACTGATGGGCGGCGAAGTCGGCGTCGACAGCACGCCGGGCGTGGGCAGTTGCTTCTGGTTTACCGCCCGGCTGCAGCGCGGCCGCGGCGACATGCCGACCGACGTGCCGCCGCTGGCAAGCGGCGCGGACAACGAATCGGTGCTGCGCGAACGTCACGCCAACGCGCGCCTGCTGCTGGTCGAGGACAACCTCATCAATCGCGAGGTCGCCCTCGAATTGTTGCAGGCGGCAAGCCTGGATACCGACGTCGCGGTCGATGGCGTCGAGGGCGTGGAGAAGGCGCGCGCCGCGCACTATGACCTGATCCTGATGGACCTGCAGATGCCCCGCATGGATGGCATCGAGGCCACCCGCGCCATCCGCGCGCTGGCCGGCTACCGGGAAACGCCCATCGTCGCCATGACGGCGAACACCTACAGCGAGGACAGGCGCAATTGCGTTGACGTCGGCATGAACGACTTCATCGCCAAGCCGGTCAGCCCCGAGCAGTTGTATGCCGCGTTGAACAAATGGTTGCCGGAAAAGACGGCCGCCGCGGCCACTGCCACCCCCACGGTCGCCCCCGCCCCCACGACGCCGGCGGACGCGGCCGATATCCCGCCCTTGCCCGCGATCGCCGGGCTGGACACGGCCCATGGCCTGGCCTTGCTGCGCGGCAATGTCGCCACTTACCGGCGCTTGCTTGGGCTTTTCGTCGGCGGCCATGCCGAAGATGCCGCGCGCATCGCCGCCGCGCGCGCGGCGGGCGACCTTGAAGGCATGCGCAGGATCGCGCACGGCCTCAAGGGTTCGGCCGGATCGATCGGGGCCTTGCCGCTCGCCGCCGCCGCCGCCGCCCTGGATGCGGCCTTGCGCGCCGGGCAGGGCGCTTCCGAGATCGAGGCGCTGAGCCGGACACTGATCGCCGAACTCGATGCCTTGCTCGGCGGCATTCACCAGGCCCTGGCTTGACGTCGCAAGGGCGCGCCATTGACCGGCGCCCGAGGCTCAAGGATACTCAATCCCGTTTCCTTGACCTCCCCTGATCGGGACCGAAGGACCCCGTGGCGCCAAAAGACTCACACCCCGCCGTTTCGCAAAAGCCTCCCGCCGCCGGCACCGTCGCCAGCCTGTCCGAGGGCGGCGTCCTGTTGCCGGACTTCGTCACGCGCGATGCCAATGGCGTGCGCGTGGTGCCCGACGTTCCCGGTCGCGCGACGCAGATGCAGCGCTTCGTCGATCGCGTGTTCAGCTCCGGCGCCTACTTCACCGGGCTCGACCTCGACGCGCTTTCATTGCTGCTCTACGGCGCAGAAGGCCGTGACGCCGGCGGCGGCAAGCCGGTGCGCATCGCCGATGGCATCGAAACCTTCGATCCGGATCGGCGGGCGCTCTACACGCCGCCGAAGGTTGTGGATGGCGGCGCCCGCGTCGAATACCTGTTCGGTCCCGTCTGGCTGGAGCGTACCGTCGAGGTGCCGATATTCGGCGAGACCGATGAGCAGGGCCAGCCGCGGCTCACCGGCCATGAAAAGCAACTGCGGCAGACGCCGACGCGACTGAACGTCGACGAGTTCGTTGCCGCGATGTGGCTCCATGGCGTGCGCAGCGGCATCGACATCGCCACGGTGCGTTCCGCCATCGAGTCAGCCCTCGGCGAACGCGTCGACATCGCCCGCCGTAGCGATCCCCAGCCCGGCGCCGATGCCACGGTGCGTGAACAGACCCTGGCGCTGCATCGCGACGATTCGCCGGCCATCCTGGCCAACGGGCGGATCGACCTCGGCTTTTTCAAGAACCACTTTCCGCAGGTTGCCGAAGGCACCCGCTTGCTGCAGAAGATGCCGCGCCGGCTCGGCCAGCCCGGGCGCGACATCGACGGCAGCGTGCTCGAAGCCGAGCTGCCGCGCGATTTCGAGATCGAGGACCTGGCGGGGCCCGGCACGCGCGTCGAGCGCAATGCCAAGGGCGAGTTTCTGGTCGCCGCGCGCGACGGCTTCCTCAACATCGACACCAAGTCACAACAGGTTTCCGTCACCGAAAAGATCGTCAATCGCGAAGGCGTCAGCCAGCGCACCACCGGCAACCTGATCCTGGTCGGCGACCATTACGAGGAGCACGGCGAGGTGCAGGAGCATCGCACCGTCGAGGGCCGCAACATGACCTTCCATGCCGACGTCTTTGGCGGCGTGGTGTCGCGCGGCGGTGAGCTGCACCTGTGCGCCAACCTCGCCGGCGGCACGGTGAAGAACCGCGGCGGCACGCTGCGGATAGACGGTCGCGTCTCGCGCGCCGTGATCGAGGCGCGCGAGTGCGAGGTGCAGGCGGCCCATGCCGAAAGCTCGGTTTTCGTCGTCGGCAAGCTGCGCCTGGGACGCGCCATCGCCTGCGACATCGTCGCCGAGGAGGTCGAGATCGACGACGCCGTCTCCTGCAGCATCGCCGCGCGACGCATCCTCATCCGCCGCGGCGGATCGCGGCGCGATGTCGAATGCCTGGTCAATCTGTGCCTGCCGGATTTTTCCGCGCTGGACAAGCAGCACGCCGAAGAGACCAAGGCCGCCGACGAGCTGAAGGCCAAGCGCAAGGATCGCCAGGGCGGGATCGACGCCTTGCTGGCAACGCCCGAGCTGCGCAACTACTTTGCCGCCGAAAAGCGCATTCGCGAAGGCGGCGTGGCCTTGACGCCGGCCCAGGAAGCGCAATGGCGGCAGGCAACGCAACGCCTGGCGCGGCCGCTGGGGGAAATCCAGGTGCTGCAAAAGCAGATCGACACGCTGAACGTGGCCCTGGCCGAGCGCGAGGCCAGGCTTGCCGAACTCGACGCCGCGCGCGGGAAGGCTGCGTCCGGCATCGCCTGCGAAGTGACGCAGGTGGCCGGGAGTGTCGCGGTGCAGACCATTGCCGGGCCGCCCGAGCTGCCGGTGCTGGCCGAGGTCGAGGTCAAGAAGCTGAGGCACGTGCTGCGCGACACGCGCCTGGTGAAGAGCCGGCTGTTCCATGGCGATTCCGGCCGTTTTGCCTGGACCCCGCCCAAGAAGGAGGAGTAAGTCCGTGGCGAAACCGGCCTACAGCCTCATCTATGCCATTTTGATTGCCGTGGGCCTGCTCGCACTGGTGCTTTTCAACCGCATGCTCGCCAGCGATGAGGCTGCGCCGGCCGCCCAGGCCAGCCTGCAGCGCAACCAGGCGACGGCGCGCGAGACGCGCGAGGAGGGGGCCGACAGCGCCGGGAAGACGGCGTCGGCCGAGCGCGCCGAACCTGCCGCCGACAAGGCCGACACCCCGGCGTCCGCGTCCTCCGCCGCGCGGGCCGAAGGCGCGACCGCGACGGCCGGCAAGGACGAAGAGGCACGCTGATGGACGCCGCGATCGGGCGCCTGCTGGCCTATCAGATCGAGGCAGGTCACACGCCGGGCGCGCTGGTGCATGTCGAACGCGGCGGCAAGGTCCTGGCGCGCGCGGCTGCCGGCCGGATTGCGCCAGGCGGCGCGGAGGCGATGCATGACGGTGCCCTGTTCCGCCTGGCTTCGCTGACCAAGCCGGTGGTCAGCCTCGCCGCGCTGATGCTGGTCGATGAGGGCCGGCTGGCGCTTGATGCGCCGGTCGGCGACTATCTGCCGGCACTGCGCGATGTGCGCATGGTTGGCGGCACGCGGCCGAAGCGGCCGCCGACGCTGCGCGACCTGCTGCGCCATACCTCGGGTTTCGCCTACGAAACCGAGTTTCGCGAAGCCGCCTTGCGTGAAGTCGCGCTGAAAAATGATTTCGGCGCGCGCATGCCCCGCGTCGATGCCGGTGAGTTTCTCCATGGCCTGGCGGCGCGGCCGCTAGCGGCGGAGCCGGGGCGCGCCTTCCGCTACGGATTTTCCACCGACGTGCTGGGCCTGATCGTGGCCGCCGCCGACGGCGTGTCGCTCGGCGAAAGCCTGCGCCGCCGCATCTTTGCGCCGCTGGAAATGCATGACACCGGTTTCGAGGTTGCCGTCGCCGAGCAGGGCCGCCTGGCCACCGCCTTCGCCGCCGACAGCGCCTGGCACGCCCGCGTGCCGGGCTACGGCCTGCGCCGCGAGGGCAGCCCCTGGATGGAATGCGGCGGCGCCGGGCTGGTGTCGACGCTCGACGATTTCGCACGCTTTGCCCGCGCGATCGCCAACGGCGGGCGCCATGGCGACGTACGACTGGTCTCCGAATCGCTGTTCGCCGAAATGACGCGCAACCAGTTGCCCGAGGATGTCGACGGGCCGCTGGGCTTCACCGGCGCCGGCTTCGGCTTCGGCCTTGGCTTCGCCGTGCGCCTCGATTTCGGCGCGGCGGCGATGCCCTGCGCGCCGGGCGAGCTGACCTGGTCGGGCATCAGCGGCACGGCGCTGTTCGTGCATCCCGGCGAGCGCTGGTTCGCGATCTGCTTCAGCAGCAACATGGCCTCGCGCATGATGGCGCGCATGGAGTTCCGCCGCGCCGTGGCGGGGCTTTGATGCGGGGCTCGGGCCGTCGCGGCGGACCCGTGGCTCCGTCAGGGTTTCACGTTCCTCCGCCCCGCGCCCCCGCGACGGCCTCGATCACCGTGCCGCCATCCGCAGCGGCGAGGAGAGCGTTTTCTGCTCGACCGCCTTGCTGCGCAGGGGCTATATCAGCGCCGACTTCAGCTCCTCGCCGCGGTCGCAGCGCTCCCAGGTGAAGTCGACGTCGTCGCGGCCGAAGTGGCCGTAGGCGGCGGTCTGGCGATACACCGGCCGCGTCAGTTCCAGGGCTTCGATGATGGCGCTCGGCGTCAGGCGGAACACCTTGCGCACGGCGGCTTCGAGCCGCGCATCGGGGACGATGCCGGTGTCTTCGCTGTCCACCATCACCGAGACCGGCTCGGCGACGCCGATGGCATAGGCGATCTGGATCAGGCAGCGCCGCGCCAGTCCCGCCGCAACCAGGTTCTTCGCGATGTAGCGCGCCATGTAAGCGGCCGAGCGGTCGACCTTGCTCGGGTCCTTGCCCGAGAACGCGCCGCCGCCGTGCGGGCAGGCGCCGCCATAGGTGTCGACGATGATCTTGCGCCCGGTGAGCCCGGTGTCGCCGTTGGGCCCGCCGATCTCGAATGGGCCGGCGGGGTTCACCAGCACGTGGAAGTCCGCCGTGCGCATGTCCAGCGGCAGCAGCGGGTCGATGATCTCGCGCGTGACTTCGCGCGCCACCCAGGCCGGGTCGAGGTCGCGCGCGATCTGGGTCGAGATCACCACGTTATGCACCCCGGCCACGCGTTGGCCCTCGTAACGCACGGTGACCTGGCTCTTGGCGTCGGGCCGCAGCCAGTCCATGGCGCCTGACTTGCGCAAGGCCGCCTGGCGCTGCACCAGGCGGTGCGCCAGCCAGATCGGGTAGGGCATCAGGTCCGGCGTTTCGTCGCAGGCGTAGCCGAACATCAGGCCCTGGTCGCCGGCGCCGAGCTGGCCGTTGGCATGCACGATGCCCTTGTTGATCTGGATCGACTGGTGGTTGAAGCGCACCTGCACTTCGCACTTGTCGGGGTCGATGCCGGTATCGGCATCGCGGTAGCCGGCGTCGCGCAGCACCTGGCGGGCGATGCTTTCGGCGCGGTCGCGGATGTCGGTGAAGATGGCCGGATCGGCGGTGCGGAACTCGCCGGCGATGACGACCAGATTGTCGGCGACCAGGGTCTCGCAGGCCACCTTGGCGCTCGGTTCGCGCGCCAGGAAGGCGTCGAGGATGGCGTCCGAGATCTGGTCGGCCAGCTTGTCGGGGTGGCCCTCGGAGACCGACTCCGAGGTGAACAGAAAGGAGCGCAGCATCAGAACAAAATCACCTGGCGCACGGCCTCGCCCGAATCGAGGCGGTCGAAGCCCTCGTTGATCTGGTCCAGCGTCAGGCGGTGGGTGATCAGCTTGTCCACCGGCAGGCGACCGGCCTGGAACAGCGCGATGTAGTGCGGGATGTCGCGCGCCGGCACGGCCGAGCCGAGGTAGCTGCCTTTCAGCGTGCGCTCCTCGGCCACCAGGTTCACCGCCGGCACGTTGAAGGTGTGCGAGGGCGGCGGCAGGCTGCAGGTCACCGTCGTGCCGCCGCGCCGCGTGATCTTGTAGGCCGCGTCGAGCGCCTTGACTGAACTCGCGGCCTCGATGGCGATATCCACGCCGCCGCCGGTCGCCGCCTTGACCTGGGCCACGAGGTCGGGGTCGTCGGCGCGAAAAGCGCGCGTCGCGCCCAGCGCCAGCGCGGCATCGAGCTTGGAAGGCAGGCTGTCGATGGCGACCACTTCGCGCGCGCCGGCGGCGAGAGCTCCCAGCACCGCGGAAAGCCCCACGCCGCCCAGCCCGATCACGGCCACCGTCTGGCCCAGCCTTACCTGCGCCGAGTTGATTGCCGCGCCCACGCCGGTGAGTACCGCGCAGCCGAACACGGCGGCGACATCCTGCGGCAGCTCGGGCGTCACCTTGACCAGCGAGCCGCGATTGCACACGGCATACTCGGCGAAGCAGGAGACGCCGACCTGGTGGTTGAGTGGCGAGCCGTCGGCGCGCGCCAAATGACGATGGCCGCCGACCATGGTGCCGGCGGTGTTGGCGACGGCGCCCGGTTCGCACAGTGCCGGGCGGCCTTCGAGGCAGGGTAGGCAGTGGCCGCAACTGGGCACGAAGACCAGGGCCACGGCGTCGCCGCGCTTGAGGTCGGTGACGCCCGGTCCGGTTTCCTCGACCACGCCGGCGGCCTCGTGGCCCAGGGCCATGGGCATCGGCCGCGGCCGGTCGCCATTGACGATGGAGAGGTCCGAATGGCACAGCCCGGCGGCGGTGATCTTCACCAGCACCTCGTTGGGGCCGGGGCCGGAAAGGCTCACGGTCTCGATGGCGATCGGGCGGGTCTGCGCGTAGGGGCGCGGCTGTTCCATCTGGCTCAACACGGCGGCGCGGATTTGCATGAGGTTTTCTGCCTTGCTCGGGATTAAGGGGCGGAGTCTAGCGGAATACATTTGTCCGCATGTCGGCCCCCCGCGCATCGCTTGCATCCTTGCTTGCCAGTTCCACGCTGGTGCTGGCGGCCTGCGGCGTGCTGCCGCTGGGCGGCCAGGATCCAGCGCCGGTGGCCTCGCGGCTTCCCGGCGGGATGCCAGGAGTCGGCGCCGGCGATACGGCGGCGACGCGCCCGGCGCCGGGTGCCGTCGACCGGCTCGCCACGCCCAATCCCAGGGCCAACGACGTGGTGCTCTTCGCCCTCGGCCTGATCGAGACCGGCTACCGCTTCGGCGGCAAGAACCCGGAGGCCGGCCTCGATTGCAGCGGCATGGTCAGCTATGTGTATGAGAAATCGGCGGACATGCGCCTCACCGGATCGGCGGCCGACCTGGCCCGTCAAGGCAAGGCGGTGCCGGCGGAAAAGCTCAAGCCCGGCGACCTGGTGTTCTTCAACACCCGCAACCGGCCGAATTCCCACGTCGGTATCTACATCGGCGACGACCGCTTCGTGCACGCACCCAACAGCCGCGGCAAGGTGCGCACCGAAAGCCTGAAGAAAGGCTGGTTCGCCGCGCGCTTCGAAGAAGGACGGACCTACTTCGACTGAGCCCGGCGCAGCCATGCGCACGGCATCCGAAGGACGGGCGAACGCCACGGTAGAATCCCCGCGCGGGGCTGTTCCCGCCAGCGCAGTGTCGCCCCTGCCCCATGACGTCTCCAGAGCCGACGGACAACGGCGGCGAGCAGCCGCTGAGAAACAAAATCGCCTTCCTCAACGGCATCTTCCTGCTGGTGGCGGTGCTTGCCGGCGGGCTCGGGTTCTACCGCTGGTGGATTTCGCATCCGCTGGCGGCCATCGATTTCCTGATCGCCGGCTCCGGCGCCCTTCTCTGGCTTTATCTGCGCCGCCATCCGGGCCGCGTGGAGCTGGTCGCCAACCTTGCCCTGGGGCTTGGACTCATCCTGTTCTTCGCCGTCTTTCTGCTCGCGCCATCGCAGGGCAGTCGACTGTCGCTGTTCTTCCTGCATTCGGCGGCGGCCTTTTTCCTCAAGGGCACGCGCACCGGCCTGTGGTGGCTGGCGGCGTCCATCGTTGCCATCATTGCCGGCAACTTCGTCCAGGGCGCGGAATCAGCCCTCTCCGGCATCGACATCGGCACCACCGTGTTGTATCTGGTCGCGCTCGCCGGCGTCTTTTACTACCACGGCACACTGAAGAGCGACGAAGCCCGGCGTCTGCGCGAGGAGGATCTGCGGCGCCAGATCCGCGCGCGCCTGGAACACGAAAAGCAGCTCGAGCGCCTGGCCCACTATGACGCGCTGACCGGCGTGCCCAATCGCATCCTGCTCTTCGACCGCCTGGCGCAGGCGCTGGCGCGCGCCAAGCGCGACCAGGGGCTGCTGGCCGTTTGTTACCTCGACCTCGACGGCTTCAAACCGATCAACGACCGGTTTGGCCATTCCGTTGGCGACCGGGTGCTGGTCGAGGTGACGCGCCGCATCCGCGAGACGGTGCGCGAGGACGACACCGTGGCCCGGCTTGGCGGTGACGAATTCGTCGTCCTGCTGGTCGGCCTGGAAGCCGCCGAGGAATGCGTCGGCAGCCTGCAGCGCGTGCTGGAACGGGTTGGCGAGCCGATCGCGATCGATGGCCAGGCGCTGAGCCTTTCCGTCAGCATCGGCGTCGCGCTCTACCCGAGCGACGAGGAGGATGCCGAAACCCTGGTGCGGCATGCCGATCAGGCCATGTACCTGGCCAAGCTGGCCGGCAAGAACCGTTTCCACCTTTTCGACCCGGCCAGCGACCGTCGCGCGCGTTCCCACCACCAGCTCCTGCAGGAGATCCGCCAGGGCCTGGCCGGCGGCGAATTCGAGCTCTACTTCCAGCCCAAGCTGGACCTGGCCGCGCGCCGGCTGGCCGGCGCCGAGGCGCTGATCCGCTGGAACCATCCCCGGCGCGGGCTGCTGTTGCCGGCCGACTTCATGCGCGCGGTGGAAAACACGGACCTGGAAATCGAGCTGGGCGAATGGGTCATCGCCACCGCGGTCGGCCACCTGCGGCGCTGGCGCGAGGCCGGCCTGCGCATCCAGGTCGCCATCAATATTTCGGCCTATCACCTGCAAAGCGCCGGCTTCGTGCCGAAGCTCACCGAGCAGGCGCGGCGCTACGCCCCGCAACCCGGCGAACGCTGGCTGCAGATCGAGGTTCTGGAAACCGCCGCGCTCGACGACATCGCGCGCATCAGCGCGCTGATCGCCGCCTGCCGCGAGCTCGGCATCGGCTTCGCGCTGGACGATTTCGGCAGCGGCTATTCCTCGCTGACCTACCTGAGCCAGCTTGACGTCGATACCCTCAAGATCGACCAATCCTTCGTCCGCGACATGCAATCCGACAAGGGCGACCATGCCGTGGTCCTGGGCATCATCGCCCTCGCCCGCGCCTTCGAGATGCATTGTGTCGCCGAGGGTGTGGAGGATGAAGGCATCCACCAGGCCTTGCTGCAGATGGGCTGCGAGCTTGGTCAGGGCAACGGCATCGGCCTGCCCATGCCCGCCACCGAACTGCCGGGCTGGCGCCCGTCCGCGCTGGCGGGCGGATTCGATCTGATTTCCTGAGGGATTCTGGGCGCCGCCGCGCGGTGAGCGCAGCCCATCACCCCCGCGCCAGGTAGGCGCTGCGGATCGCTTCGATGCGCTGCCGGTTCACCCCGAAATCACGGCGCCCCAGGCGGCTGGCGCCGCGCAGCTCGACCACGCCGCGCACCGGGTTGAACCAGAATTCGACGTCGTCGGTGAATTTCAGCCAGCGCGTTTCGGCCTCGGCACGCAGGTAGTCCGACCGCTGTTCCACCACCGTGGTCCCCGGCATGGTGCCCAATAGCGCCGCCAGCGCCTGGATCGAGGCGGGGCCCGAGGCGTTCTTCAAGGGTAGCGGCGCGATGTCGGCATAGGTGCGCTGCGGGTGATCAGGGTACAGCGCCGCCTGGCTGGAAACGCTGTTGGGCGTCGAAGAGGGTGGCTTGAGCCGGCCGTTGATGACGCCGAGATCCGCCGGCCGGCTGCCGCGCAGCGCGCCAAGCTGGACCAGGATGGCAACCAGAACCAGAAGGCCGGCAAGGAGGTAGAGGGCGGCTTTCACGGGCGGAAACGGCCAGGGACCGAAGGCCCGCCCGACTTATTGCATCGAATGCAGGCCGAACATGTTGCCCTCGGTATCGAAGGCCAGGGCGATGAATCCGTATTGCCCGATGGAAATCTTCTCCTTCTGCAAACCGCCGCCGGCGGCGACCACCCGCGCCGCCTCGACGGCGCAATCCGCGCAACTGAAATAGGCGAGCACGCTGTTGCCGCCCGATGCGCAGCCCGGCATCTTCACCAGCGCCCCCGAGGCGCCGTAGCCCTGCTGATTCATGGGAAACGCCAGCATGTCCATGCCGGGGCTATCGAGCCGCGAAAGCCGAACGCCGAGCACCGCTTCGTAGAAGGTCCTGGCCCGCTCCATGTCCTGGACGTAGATCTCAAACCAGCCGACGGGATTGTTCATGGGCTTCCTTTCGATGGAGATCTAGCTTGCATCGGGCGCCTTGTTGCCCTTCGCTGTTGAGTCTACGCCTTAGGCGACACGCAAGACTAGGTTCTTGCCGCACGCTTTGACGTACTTTCGAAGGGTAGCGATCGAGGGAGAATGCTTACCCGTTGCGAGGGAGCGCTCCAATCGAGCTACTGCCGGCGCTTGCGTGCCCATGAGTTCCGCAACCTGCGCTTGTGTCAGGCAGGCCTCTTGGCGTGCCTTGAGCAGGGCATCCAGCAGAACGGTTTCGTCTCGCTCAATACGTTCGACTTCAGCGCGTACACCAGGACGGCGCATGAGCTTTTTCACTAGCTGATCATGTGTTTGCACGTTTGATCTCCTTCATTCGGGTTTCGCCAATCTCGCGCTCACGCGAGGGGGTGCGCTCAGATTTCTTGATGAAACTGTGAAGCATGACGATGCGTCTTCCTACGAGCGTACAGAAGAACACACGGGCTATGCCTTCAGCGCCTTTGAGACGAAGCTCAAAAAGCCCGTCGCCAAATGCTTTGGTATGGGGCTCCCCTAAATTTGGGCCGAGAGCAATCATCCTGCGCGTTAGCACGATGTACCTTGCTGCGAGAGTGTCGGGCAGTTCCATGATCTGTTCCTGCACGGCGTCGCTGTAGTAATTGATCGTGTAGTCCACAAGCGAATAATAACAAATATGTTATTGATGCACAAGCCATGGCGGCCAATAGCTCTACCCTCCCCGGGCTCGCTTTCGAAAGGCCGAACGTAGAAGTCACCGGCGCTGCGCGGCTTTATCGCGCAGCGTCCGTGTGGGCTGCCGGGTTGGAAACACTCGGCCTCAGGCATACGCTACCCAACCGCGAAATGCCAAGGTGTTGACGACCGTCCACAATTGACCCACCCGCTGGAGTAATTTCCATCGAAATTTGACCCACCTTGATTGGCTACCCTGCGAGATTTTGAGCAGGGGCAACAGGAGTGATCAACGTGGGCATGTTGGCCAAGATCAGGCGGATGCACATCCGCGACGGAGTACCGCTGAGAGAGATTGCACGGCGCACCGGATTATCGAGAAACACCATACGGCACTGGCTGCGGCAGGTCGATGTGACCGAGCCGAAGTATCCCGGAGAAACAGGTCAAGAGCATCGTCGATCCGTGGGCGGATCAACTGCGGCAATGGTTGCAGGGCGACAGCCATCGCCTCAAACGGGAGCGACGGACCGCGAAAGTGCTCTATCAGGCGATTCGCGCCCAAGGCTACCCCGGCAGCTACAACCGGGTCAGCCACTTCGTCCGGCGCTGGAAGGAAGAAGCCGCCGCCAGCCCGGAAGCGAAGTGCCTACGTCCCGCTGACCTTCGCGCTGGGTGAAGCCTTTCAGTTCGACTGGAGCGTCGAGTACGTCTTCGTCGGCGGACTGCGGCGGCGGCTGGAAGTCGCCCATACCAAGCTGTGCGCCAGCCGTGCCTTCTGGATGACCGCCTACCCCGGGCAAAGCCACGAAATGCTGTTCGACGCCCATGCCCGGGCCTTTGCCGCCTTCAATGGCATTCCGCGCCGCGGCATCTACGACAATATGAAGACCGCCGTCGACAAGGTGGGCCGCGGCAAGGAACGCGACGTCAATCCGCGCTTCTTCGCCATGTGTGGCCATTACCTGTTCGACCCGGAATTCTGCAACCGGGCCGCCGGTTGGGAGAAAGGCATCGTCGAGAAGAACGTCCAGGATCGGCGTCGGCAGATCTGGCAGGCCGCCTACGAGCGACGCTGGGCCAACCTGGGAGGAACTCAACGACTGGGTCGGCCAGGAATGCAGGACGGCCTGGGAGGCGATGGCGCATCCCGAATGGCCGGAACTGACCCTTGCCGACCTGCTCCAGGACGAGCAATTGCAGATGATGCCCAACCCGCGACCCTTTGACGGCTACGTCGAGAAGCCGATCCGGGTATCGAGCACCGCCCTGATTCATTTCCAGCGCAACCGCTACAGCGTTCCCAGCGACTGCGCCCACCGCGTCATCAGTCTGCGCATCTATCCGGCCGAACTCCGCCTGGTGGCCGACGGCGTCGAGGTCGCCCGGCATGAACGCAGTTTCGAGCGGCACCAGACCTATTACGACTTCCGGCATTACATCGGCGTGATCGAGCGCAAACCCGGCGCGCTCAGGAACGGCGCGCCCTTTGCCGACATGCCCGAACCCTTGCTGGTCTTGCAGCGGCATCTGCTCAAACAGACGGGCGGCGACCGGGTGATGGCCGACGTCCTGGCTGCCATCCCGCGGCATGGCCTGGACGGCGTGGTGGTTGCCGCCGAACTGGCACTCGAATCCGGACGTCCGAGCGGCGAGCATGTGTTGAACGTGCTGGCGCGGCTCAAGGGACAGGCCATGACGCCACCGGCTATCGAGACGCCACTGTCGGTCAGCGAAGAGCCGGTGGCCAATGTCCATCGCTATGACCATCTGCGCATGGAGGCCGGTGATGTCCGTTGAACTCATGGCGCGCCTGAAGGCGCTCGGGCTGCACGGCATGGCGCAGTGCTGGCCGGAACTGATGGCCAGGCACGGCACAGCGATCTGCCCCCGGAAGCCTGGATGAACGAGTTGCTGGCGGCAGAATCGGCGGAGCGTGAGGTCTGTTCGATTGCCTACCAGATGACGGCGGCCAAGTTTCCGCCTTCAATGGCATTCCGCGCCGCGCATCTACGACAATATGAAGACCGCCGTCGACAAGGTGGGCCGCGGCAAGGAACGCGACGTCAATCCGCGCTTCTTCGCCATGTGTGGCCATTACCTGTTCGACCCGGAATTCTGCAACCGGGCCGCCGGTTGGGGAGAAAGGCATCGTCGAGAAGAACGTCCAGGATTCGGCGTCGGCAGATCTGGCAGGCCGAAACGAGCGACGCTGGGCCAACCTGGAGGAACTCAACGACTGGGTCGGCCAGGAATGCAGGACGGCCTGGGAGGCGATGGCGCATCCCGAATGGCCGGAACTGACCCTTGCCGACCTGCTCCGGGACGAGCAATTGCAGATGATGCCCAACCCGCGACCCTTTGACGGCTACGTCGAGAAGCCGATCCGGGTATCGAGCACCGCCCTGATTCATTTCCAGCGCAACCGCTACAGCGTTCCCAGCGACTGCGCCCACCGCGTCATCAGTCTGCGCATCTATCCGGCCGAACTCCGCCTGGTGGCCGACGGCGTCGAGGTCGCCCGGCATGAACGCAGTTTCGAGCGGCACCAGACCTATTACGACTTCCGGCATTACATCGGCGTGATCGAGCGCAAACCCGGCGCGCTCAGGAACGGCGCGCCCTTTGCCGACATGCCCGAACCCTTGCTGGTCTTGCAGCGGCATCTGCTCAAACAGACGGGCGGCGACCGGGTGATGGCCGACGTCCTGGCTGCCATCCCGCGGCATGGCCTGGACGGCGTGGTGGTTGCCGCCGAACTGGCACTCGAATCCGGACGTCCGAGCGGCGAGCATGTGTTGAACGTGCTGGCGCGGCTCAAGGACAGGCCATGACGCCACCGGCTATCGAGACGCCACTGTCGGTCAGCGAAGAGCCGGTGGCCAATGTCCATCGCTATGACCATCTGCGCATGGAGGCCGGTGATGTCCGTTGAACTCATGGCGCGCCTGAAGGCGCTCAAGCTGCACGGCATGGCGCAGTGCTGGCCGGAACTGATGGCCAAGGCACGGCACAGCGATCTGCCCCCGGAAGCCTGGATGAACGAGGTTGCTGGCGGCAGAATCGGCGGAGCGTGAGGTCCGCTCGATTGCCTACCAGATGACGGCGGCCAAGTTTCCGGCACATCGGGATCTGGCCGGCTTTGACTTCACCCAGTCGCGTGTGGACGCAGCACTGATCCAGCGCCTGCATGGCGGCGAATTCATCGAAGCCGCGCACAATATCGTCTTCATCGGCGGCCCCGGGACCGGGAAGACGCATCTGGCCACCGCCATCGGCATCGAGGCGATCCAGAAGCAGGGGCGCCGTGTCCGCTTCTTCTCGACGGTGGAACTCGTCAATGCGCTGGAACATGAGAAAGCCAGCGGCCGGCAGGGGCAGCTCGCCTATCGCATGATGTACGTCGATCTGGTCGTTCTTGACGAGTTGGGCTATCTGCCCTTCAGTCAGGCGGGTGGCGCCTTGCTGTTCCATCTGCTCTCAAAGCTCTACGAGCACACCAGCGTGGCGATCACGACCAATCTGTCCTTCACCGAATGGGCCAGTGTGTTTGGCGATGCCAAGATGACGACGGCGCTACTGGACCGGCTGACCCATCATTGCCATATCGTCGAGACCGGCAATGAGTCCTGGCGGTTCAAAACGAGTTCGGCCAGGCTGCAGCCTGGCCGAACTCGTTCTTCCAAACCGAAAGGAGAGAAATCCCCGGAAACCGAACCTGCAAACGACCGCGCATAGCTATACTGTGCGCATAAACCCGTGGGTCAGTTTTAGATGGAAACCCTGGGTCACATTTGGACGGTTACCAACAGCAGGGGATTTTGCGGTTGAAAAGGGGTTTTTCTACAACCTCAACGTTCGACATAACCGGCGCTGCGCGGCTTTATCGCGCAGCGTCCGGTTGATGGAGTGGTTGGGGCGCTGCGGTTCACCGGCGATGCGGCGACCATACGCACAGGCGCCAGCGTGGAGTGTGCAATGCTAAACCGAGAAGCGAAGGCACGGCCTTCGCACACAACCCGGGTGGCACAAGAGTCGGCGCTGGCGACACGGCGTCCACAAGGCGCTGATGATCGCCCACGGCGCGCGAGAGCGATAGGGGTTGTCTGAGCGAGGGAGCGCAAGTGTTGAAATGCCATTTCGTCAGCAGGCCGCCATAGACCCGAACAGCATTAAGCCAGCCGCTGAAAAGAGGGCAAGCAGCGGGAATGTGACCGGAAGAGTGAAAAGGAAAACGACTGGTAGAAAGAGCGCGAATACTGGCGATTGCCAATTGCGTGCCCGAACTCTGCGCCAAGCGTCCTTGAATTCGCGGCGGTTGGCCGAAACCTGAAATGAAAGACCTTGAGGCAAGAATAGTGCGCCGACAATTAACAAAATTGTCCACGCAAGGAAGACCCACGCTCCCACAAAGGCCGCGTTAGCTAGCGCGCAAAATGTCATGGGATTCAGCGCCCCAACGTGCTAGGTGACCGGCGCTGCGCGGCTTCATCGCGCAGCGTCCAGTGACCGAAGGGAACGGGGTCGACCGGCGGGTTGGGCCTCTGGGTTGCACACGCGGGGCACCAAGGAAGCGCACAAGCGCCAGCGCGGACGACCCACGGTGACGGCGAGAAGCGAAGCCACCGACGCCGCAAGCTACACCCGTTGAATTAAAGTCGGCGCTGGCGATACGGCGACCACGGCGCGCTGACGAAGAAACGCGGCGAACTAAAGCAACAGCCGCAGCGCGACCTAGCAACAGCGGACGGCCGAGAGCCGCAGCGTAACCGTTGCTGCCAGGGGAAGCCGAAGCTTGCGGCCGCGAAACGGGTAGAAACGCTGGCGCCACAAAAGGACCGCCCGACGCCAAGCGAAAGCAGAGAACGCGAGCCGCCGCCGCACGCACCGCGAGCGCCAACGAAGGCACGACGCCACGCGCGCTCACCGGGACCAACGCAGGCAAGCGCGACAGCACGGACGGCGAGACATGGAAGCGCACGAAATGATGCATGACTTTAGAGGCCCAACGTTTGAGCTCAGGGGCGCTGCGCGGCTTCATCGCGCAGCGTCCCCTGGAGCGATGGGTTGGGGCGCTGCGGTTCACCAGCGATGCGGGCACCACAGGCGCAAGCGCCAGCGCGGAGTGTGCAATGCGGATGCGAGAAACGAAGGCAAAGCCGCCGCACGCAACCCGGGTGGCACAAGAGTCGGCGCTGGCGATACGGCGACCACGATGCGCTGACGAGGGAACGCGGCGAATTTGAGTGACACGGGCAAGCCGACCGAGCAATAGCGGACGACCGACGGAAGCAATGGCCCCTCGCCCAACAACGCAAGCCGAAGTTTGACCCCGTGATGCCCTTACTTGCGCGGATGCCTCAAGCGGAGCCCCCCGCAGTGGACGCCAGAGAGATGCGCAAGCCGCTGCAAACCGCCGCGTGTGAGGGAGCGAAGGCACCGCGCTTACCTCACGCACGGGCACCACCAAACACGCAGGCGACGGCGCGAACGGTTGAATATGTGAGGAGGCGAAATGCCGCATGCTCTCAGCGCCCCAACGTTCAAGGTGACCGGCGCTGCGCGGCTTCATCGCGCAGCGTCCAGTGACCGAAGGGAACGGGGTCGACCGCAGGGTTAGAGCGCATGGACAAATGCCAGTGAGGTGTCATTTGTCTCGGCATTGATGGGTGTCGAGATTTTCCACACACGCGCCTTTTTCGGGCAGTAGCCCTGCTCGTAAATGCTAGGCTCCGTCTCATACTGCTGCGGAATAGTTTGCATCACACGGAAGAAGTACTCCACCCTGATTTGTTTGCTACCAAGTTCGACCAATAGGGTGGCACGGTCATTTCCGATATAGCTCTTCTCGGGATAGTAAGCAAAATACCCATCGCCTTGGTTTTCCAACGCGCCGTGGGTTGGTGTCTTCAGAACACTGACACTGGCTTGACCTTCGATCGCGCGAAGTTTTCGCTCGGTAAAGTAGCTCTTAATTTCGAGTAAAGGCTCCATGACGTTGGCGGCCGATTTCGGAACAAACGGGTTCTCGCTCAAATGACAAACGCCAATAACCCAATCAGTCTTCGGAGCTACCATATCCCGCACGCGACGCTCGATCACGATCTCACTTGTTGCAAAGGGAGGAAGCGGAAGATCAATTAGCGGCATTTGTTCATTGGTGTGTAGTAGTCGTATGACATCATAGGGCATAGCATACTGATGCGCTCTAACGTGAAAGTAACCGGCGCTGCGCGGCTTCATCGCGCAGCGTCCGTGTTGACTGCCGGGTTGGGGCCAAACCGGTACGTGGGGTGGCAGACGCCAACCGACTGAGAACGCAACCCGGCGAAGCCGCCGAGGCACGCGAAGCCGCCGCCGTGGGGCGACGCGCGGGATTGGCCTTCCATGGCTTGGACCGCGAGCCGAACGCAAGGTGTGGTGTGCTGCTGTGGGGCACCACTGGGCGAAGGCCGTTGCACGGCGCGGACAATGCGCCGTAAGGCGCCAGCCAATGACTGACTGGCGTGATGGACGATGCTGCTGCGCGAGACTTTGCCAAGACTGACTCGCACGGCAAGGCGATTGGCATCAGGCATGGGCTGGGGCCGGAAAGTCGGCGCTGGCAACACGGCGACAGAAGAACCGCGAACGGCCGACAAGCACCCTCGAACCCTGCGACGACCGGAGAACAATATGCGCTCACCATGGAGAGCCCCAACGTTCAAGGTGACCGGCGCTGCGCGGCTTCATCGCGCAGCGTCCAGTGACCGAAGGGAACGGGGTCGACCGCAGGGTTGGGCATCACCTTTTTGCACACGGTTTGAAGCCCCCTATGCTTACGACCTTAAACTTGACCGGGAAAGCGCCTTCATCGTCTCCTTCAGAGATTGTCAGGTGTATGCCGTCAATCTCGATAGTGGCGTTGGAAGTGATACAGCTACTGTCGATTTTGCTCTTAGATAAGAATGCATAGAATCGTTCATATATGTTTTTATCATCAAAATAGAGGCTGCGGAGGTCATTTGCAAGCGGTACGTCATAGCCTTTATCAATAAGTGGTGGTACCGGAGATAGCCACACATGTTCTGTTTCTCCGATCTCGTAGGTGAAAGGCCCGGAAAGCTTTGCAGTGCCGGTTATGAATATTTCCCCGTGGAAGATGTAGTAGTCCGTGTATCTATCTAGCGATGCCTTTTGCGTGGAAAGATTAACCTTTCTTCCATCGTTCCACCGTAGACCGCAAGCAGCGACGAGTTTCATCTGTTTAGGCAATGTCGCCTTAAGGTTGCGTAGTGACTTGTCGCATACGCAATCGTCCCGTTGAGGAGCTGACCCACTCAGTTGCATCTGCTTGGCGAATGGGGCAAGGAGCTGTGAACAGGATGCTGCCAGCGCGGGTTGAAGCGCGAATGCCAGACTGGTAACAAAGAAAACGGTTGATGTGGCGATATTCATGATGCCCAACGAATGAAAGGGACTTCCCCGTCCCGAGGCGGCGGCGGAAGCCGCGAACGGCAACAAGTGCCAAGATGAGATTTCGCGATCACATCAAAACCACGAAAGGGGAAGTCCATGAGCATTATCACAGTAGGAATCGATCTGGCCAAGAACGTCTTTGCCGTGCATGGCGTTGATGATAACGGCAAGCCGGCGCTGGTCAAGCCGAAGGTATCACGCGAGCATCTGCTGCCGCTGATCGCCCAGTTGCCGCCCTGCCTGATCGGCATGGAAGCCTGCTCCGGCGCGCACCACTGGGCGCGGCTGTTCCGCCAGCACGGCCACACCGTCCGGCTGATGGCGCCCAAGTTCGTCATCCCCTACCGCCTGTCCGGCAAGCGCGGCAAGAACGACGCGGCGGACGCCGCCGCCATCTGCGAAGCCGTCACCCGGCCGCAGATGCGCTTCGTCCCGGTCAGGGAGGAACACCAGCAGATCATCCTGGCGCTGCACCGCACCCGCACCGGCTTCGTCGAGGAGCGGACGGCCACCTACAACCGGCTGCGCGGCCTGATCGCGGAAGTCGGCATCGTCTGCCCGCAGAAGATCACCGCCCTGCGCCGGGCGCTCATGGACCACCTGGAGGATCTGCCGGGTTACCTGAATCGCTGCGTCGGCGACCTCCTGGCCCACGCCGACAGCCTGGACGTCCGGATTGCCGAGTACGACCGGATCATTCGCGACGCGGCCCGCGAGGATGCGCGTAGCCGGCGGCTGATGGATCTGCCGGGGATCGGCCCCAACACCGCCAGCGCCCTCCCTGGCCAGCATCGGCGGCGGCCACGACTTCAAGAACGGGCGCCAGGTGGCGGCCTGGATCGGGCTCACGCCGGGGCAGTACAGCAGCGGCGGGACAACCCGCCTGGGACGGATCACCAAGGCCGGCGACCGCTACTTGCGCAGCCTGCTGGTGATGGGCGCCAAGGCGATCCTCTCCGGCCTGGGGAGAAGCAGGACCGCTTCAGCCGCTGGGCGAGAAGCCTGGTCGAGCGTCGCGGCTACTGGAAGGCGGTGGTGGCGATTGCCGCGAAGAATGCGCGGCTGGCCTGGGCGGTGCTGCGGTTCGGCGAGGAGTTCCGCCTGCGCCAGGCGGACGCCTGAGCGGGCGATGCCGAAAACCGTCTTCAGGAAGCGGAAAGGAGCCGTTTGCGCCGGTGGCCGCCGGCACGAGTTCACCCATGCACTGCATGCGTTGATGGGAAGCGGGTTGGACCCGCGCCGGGAGCGCCTGATTATCTCTAGGGGAAGAAGCCATTCCCGTCCAACGATTGAGGCCCCGGCGCGCGTCTTTCATCAGGGTCCGGGCGACATGCCCAACATGACCGGTTGTAGTTTCGCAGTCCGCCATCTTCTTCATCGATCCGCGCCGTGATACGAAACCTGAGCAGGAAAATGTGATGAACGAAAAACCGTCAGGGTAGTTGCGCTTTTTGGGGAAGCCCTTGTAGTCTGAGTTCAGGGGCGCTGCGCGGCTTCATCGCGCAGCGTCCCCTGGAACGATGGGTTGGGCTTCATGGGCTAGATCGCACCTGGCCGGAAATCCGACTATGTACAAATAGAACAACGAATAGGCTGATCCATCCAATGAGAATTGCGGGAATAAATGACACCGCGCGTAAGAAGGGAAATGCGATGACAAGAACCGCTAGAGATAGCCAAAGGGGAACAGCACCCACCCAATCCGGATAGGTCTTCGTTCTCTTGATAATCGTCAGAGCCACGACCGGGACTACAACTCCGAAGACAGAAAACGACGCGGAAAGCAGTTCAACAATATCTGGGAATAGAACAGCAAGCATTACTGCAACAATCATCGATCCAAGTGCGGCAATACGTGCGTTGGCAATCAGCACCTTTCCATCAGTCGTTCCCTCTCGCCAAAGAACAACCTTGGCCACCAAAACGGACACTATATTGAGATACGCATCGATCGATGACATCAAGCCAAGGAGCATCCCAGACAGGACGAGAATTTGAAAAGGCAGCGGTAGTGTAAATTCGACTAACTTGATCGGCACTTCGCCAAGTGGCGTTGACTGAAGACCAGCAAACACGTCTGGATTGGACTTAACAAGGACTCCGACCGTGGCCATTGCGGAATAAAAGACAAATATCGCGATAGCCACTATCCATAGGCAAGCATTTCTCTTTTGGGGAGCAACGAGTCGAATGCGTTGCCATAGATCGGGTCTCGCAATGAAGGTAAGCCCAACGGAGATTGCGGCAACAATAGGAAACAAAGGCCCGTGTTTCCCGCCAACTCCATCGGCGACCACAGAAAGTGAGACGGAAGGTGTTCTTCCGGAAGCAAAAACCCAAACACCGCCAAGCAAAACTATACATGTACCAAATTCGACGAGCCCTTGAATGTAGTCATTTGCAAGTACGGCCTTAAGTCCGCCACGGAACGTATATAGAAATGTCGCTCCAACACCAATAACCAACACAACGAAATAGTCGAACTGTCCCGTATACGTTTTTAAGTAATACCCGACAGCTAAGAGTTGCGCGCCCAATACTCCGACGAAAACGACGATACAAAGCACATATAGCGCGAGTTGAGACGACGGACCAAACACTTTTCCGACGAGCACATCAACACCGAAGTAGCCCTCCCGCAAATCGACACGGTCCTTGATCCGATTCGCGACCCAGAGAACCATCGGCAAGCCAATAACATAGGCCAGCCCAATTGCATAGCCGCTCAGCCCCGCCTCAATTCCGAGTTGCGGAACACCGAACAACATAAACCCACCTGTAAAAGAGGCAAAGATACTGACGGCGGCGAATTGAGGAGAAATAGATTGATTGGCGTGAGCGCCGGCATAGTATTCCTCCCAATCTGATGCTCCGCGGAGCGACTTTACAGCCGCAAAGGCCAGAACTAGGAGTGTCGCAATCGTAATAGACGTATGCATTAGGTACTCCTTAGGCTGGGAGGGATATGCCCGTAACGGGGATCATGACAAACAAAAATCCCTTAGGTATCGTCCCAAGGAGAAGCAACATTTCGGCTCTTACGGAAGTCAGCTTCTTGATGGATAGAAACAGCATTACCGGAATCGCAAAGCGCATTCCGATGTACATGGACAAGCAAATAATTATTGGAACAAGGGAGTGAGACGCCGCACTTTGCGTTTGTGCGAGCCAGACCAACCATACGATGTCTGTCAATCCAGCGAGGCAGTGATAGGCGGCCAGAGGTATGCAGTATTCCTCCCCATCACCAAAAGACAACATAACAGATGAAGTTAATGCAACCAATGCAGGAAGATATAGCGCAAACAGTGCTACGTCGAACCATGTTGCCGTGAATGGCTTGGATGGCGGATAGACAATTCCAAACGCGATCCAATCAAGAAGAAATAGGGCCATTGCAAACGCAACCCGATATAGATTGTGGCGAGTAACGAGCGAATTCGCGGTCGCTCCAGGGGGAGATGACGAGTATTCGACCTTTACAAGAGCCGCAGAAACCGCGCCAAGTAAAACGGAGAACAGGGTGCTAATAATGTAGATCACGGAGCACCCCCAATTTCTTCGCCGGGGATCAGTGCGGTAAAACTACCTTCAACGGCCTTACCAACTCGGAAACTACATTGCGCGAATATCGAAGTCTTCCGTGTGAACACACGATCCACCGTCAAAGTCATTACGTAGTCTGCGCATTTTGATATGCGGCGAAAGCGGAGTTGCCAATTGAGAAAGTAGACTTGATGGTTGTTCCTTAGCAGAGAGAGGCGTTCCGGAGTCAGCATGTGGCGATACTCAAACGATGGCGCGCCTACGAGGATGTGAAGTACGACTTGGCCGAACTGGGCGGATGAAATCGCCAGTTCTGAGGTGCTCAAGTACTCAACTGCCTTCGATGTATAGGTCGGCGAACGACATTCCAATTCAGCGACGAAATCACTCCCATCAACCGATACTGAACGCACCCTTATCTCAGAATCGCTTACGTAAGCCAATGCGTCACTCACAATTTCATTTGGAATCAGATTGGGAAGGTGAACGTCAATGTGATTGGCTGTCCTCATGTATTTCCCTTTCGCAAAAAAGTAGGTTGATGAAGCCCAACGTTGAAGGTGACCGGCGCTGCGCGGCTTTATCGCGCAGCGTCCAGTGACCGAAGGGAACGGGGTCGACCGACGGGTTGGGGCGCTGCGGCTCACCGGCGAGGTGGGCACCATAGGCGCAAGCGCCAGCGCGGACGGCGTACTGCGAAAGCGAGAAACGAAGGCACGGCCGCCGCACACCACCCGGGTGGCACAAGAGTCGGCGCTGGCGATACGGCGACCACGATGCGCTGACGAGGGAACGCGGCGAACTTGGGTGACACCGGCAAGCCGACCGAGCAACAGCGGACGAGCGACGGAAGCGACGGACCCGCGCCCGAGAACGCAAGCCGAAGTGTTACCCCGTGATGCCCTTACTTGCGCGGGGGCCTCAACCGGAGCTACCCGCCGTGGACGCCAGCAGAATGCGTGAGCCGCTGCAAACCGCCGCGTGTGAGGGAGCGAAGGCAACGCGCCTACCTTACGCACGGGCAACACCAAACGCATAGGCGACAGCGCAAGCGGTTGAAGATGCGAGGGAGCGAATTGCCGCATGCCTTGAGCGCCCCAACGTTGAAGGTGACCGGCGCTGCGCGGCTTCATCGCGCAGCGTCCAGTGACCGAAGGGAACGGGGTCGACCGACGGGTTGGGGCGCTGCGGCTCACCGGCGAGGTGGGCACCATAGGCGCAAGCGCCAGCGCGGACGGCGTACTGCGAAAGCGAGAAACGAAGGCACGGCCGCCGCACACCACCCGGTGGCACAAGAGTCGGCGCTGGCGATACGGCGACCACGATGCGCTGACGAGGGAACGCGGCGAACTTGGGTGACACCGGCAAGCCGACCGAGCAACAGCGGACGAGCGACGGAAGCGACGGACCCGCGCCCGAGAACGCAAGCCGAAGTGTTACCCCGTGATGCCCTTACTTGCGCGGGGGCCTCAACCGGAGCTACCCGCCATGGACGCCAGCAGAATGCGTGAGCCGCTGCAAACCGCCGCGTGTGAGGGAGCGAAGGCAACGCGCCTACCTTACGCACGGGCAACACCAAACGCATAGGCGACAGCGCAAGCGGTTGAAGATGCGAGGGAGCGAATTGCCGCATGCCTTGAGCGCCCCAACGTCCGAGTTCAGGGGCGCTGCGCGGCTTCATCGCGCAGCGTCCCCTGGAACGAAGTGTTAGCCGTCGAGTCACCTAGCCCCCCACGATCTCATGACAATGTAGTCTTGCCTTTTGTCGTCCCATTGAGATTCCATGCCCACGATGGCAGAAGAATCATTGCCAAACACACGGAACAACTTCAAAAGGTCTTCGATTTGAAACTCGTAGGCCCACTTGTGGCGCTGGTAGTCGGAAAATACAAGCATTGACACAAAGGCTCGGCTTTCGGACAAAGTTTGCATCCAGTAGTAGTGGATGAATTGGTTGCAAACCTCAAGCGCGGAGAGAACGGCGGCCTCGGGATGCTCCATATCGAACCGCTCATGAGGCCAGCCTGAGCCTGTGGCCGTAAATGGACGGTCGCCGGTTTTCTTGTAGCGCAAGACCGACATACCGGTGTTACGGGCTTGATCGTTAACTTTTGGTCGTTCCAGCAGTGAGCGGACCTGAAAAGCAACCAGCATCAACTTTCGCTCGAAGAGGACTTGCTGTTTCTCGGACCACCTGCGATATACCCGGTGGTTCTTGAGCCAAGCGAGATCGTTCCTCAACTCGGTGCGCCAGTAGCAGGACTCGATCATCTTTCGACGGCTAACGTTGAAGGTGACCGGCGCTGCGCGGCTTTATCGCGCAGCGTCCAGTGACCGAAGGGAACGGGGTCGACCGACGGGTTGGGCCTCTTGTCATGGCGAGTGGCTATTGTTTTGTGAGGCTGCCAATGAACACAAACAGAAGAACGAGCGCCGCGAAAATTGCCAGAATGACTTTTTGTGACTTCGGCATTCGCACTTTCTCACCCGGGCCTAAACGAGCCGCAAGCCTCTTTCTTTCTGCGACGGCGAGCAGGACCATGGCGACAAGAATGGCGGAAACAACAAAGACACTACCGACGCTTGCAGGAACAAGGCCAGATACCGAGACGACCCAAAGCGTAAGGACAAGTAGCCAGACGGCCTTAAGCATAAATGTCCCCCACCAACGTGGCGGGCAGAGCCGCGACTTCAACAGCGCTGCGAACCGGCACAGAAAGTCGGCGCTGGCGACACGGCGAAATGAACGCGAGAACGGCCACCGAAACAGTGCAGGAAAGCGAACCGTGGCGAACAACGGAAAGGCTCATGATTGAGAGGCCCAACGTGGAGCTGACCGGCGCTGCGCGGCTTCATCGCGCAGCGTCCAGTGAGCAAAGCGAACGTGGTCGAGCGCAGGGTTAGGGGTGTTTGCCATGAGCAAGCCATTGAAAGGCTGCAATAACCAAAGCAACAAGAAGGCCTATAGATATACCGACGACGATCTTAGAACGCATGGGGTAATTTTTTTCATAAGCGGCCTCCTTGCCTGGCCGGTCAGCGATCTCTTTTTGTTTCTGCTGAAGAAGATCTAGGCCTTTTGATGTGATTCTCAGGTCAATGTATTTGGGTGCGGAGTCATGAATGGTTGTTACGTCGATACCACTAAGGAAGCCTTCTTCATACAGCCAACGCGCATGTTCTGTGTCTACTGCGGGACTGCTATCTGTGTCCCTTGGCTTCCCGTCCGCAAACAACTCAAGCGTCTTGGTAAATCCTTCTTGGGCACCGTCCATGAACACCCCTAACGTCTGAAATCACCGGGCTGCGCGGCTTCTTGCGCAGCTCCGGTGGATTGATGGGTTAGCCATTCAGCTATTTTCATTTCAATATTTCGTCTGAGCGTGCAAACAGCACGGCCAAGACGAGATGGTTTGCTTTTATGCCCGCCCATAGACCTATGACAAGTGCTGGCAGCCATGTTAGCCAAGGCAGTCCGACGTAATCACCAGTGATGTAGGAAGGCCCAAACATCACTACATAACCAATGGAAGCTGCAGCAACGAGACCCGAAGCAACGCTGAGAATCGAGAACCAAATGCGGACGTTCAAGGTAACTGCACGAAAGCTAGTTTGAGCACGATATTTGAGACTAAGCGCTTGGAGAGGTACGAGAACAACCATTGCAAGGGAAAAGTAGAAAACGAAAGCGATCATTGTGACATCCCCCTTGGATGGCTAACGTGGAGGTGACCGGCGCTGCGCGGCTTCATCGCGCAGCGTCCAGTGACCGAAGGGAACGGGGTCGACCGCCGGGTTGGGCTGGGGCCTATGCCGGGGCACGGGAAAATGAGTCAGCGCAAGAGTCGGCGCTGGCGACACGGCGGTTGAACGAAGTGCGGCGGCAACGCCACCACGAAACGAACGCTTTTGGCCACCAAGGGCGACGCGGCCAGACCTGCGGACTGGGAACGGAGCGCTTAGCACTGCGGGCAAGCTTGACGAGGGCACCCCAAGGAACCTTCGCAGAGGCGCGGTGGGTTCGGTCTCAACGGTGGATGGCGAGGCCCACGAATACCGCGATGACCGAAGCCGCGGCGGCTGGAGAACCGGCCCGCAGTGCGCCTTTGCGCCACGATGCCGGTGGCAAGAGCGATGACGGTGACCAACGATCTTCACTGAATTCTCCATCTCTCTGCCGTCAGGCCCAACGTTTGAATTCACCGGCGCTGCGCGGCTTCATCGCGCAGCGTCCGGTGGAATGATGGGTTGGGCATCGCGTGTTACTTGCTGCCATGATGAAAAATAGGGTCTGCACGCTGCTCCTTTGAGGGTTCCCACCACGTTACGTCGTCAACAGTGATTGAGGTGTCACCGATTAGCAGGCGACGTGCAATCAATATGAGTTCAAACGGAGTCTTTGCATCAGGTTTGTTTTGCAGGCGCTTCCCTAGCTCGATTGCGAGTTCACTTGGGAGCCATAGCGATGCCTGAAATGACAGCTTGTTTAGCAGTGTTCGTTGCTCACGAGGCACAGTTTCGCCATATGGAGTTTTTGCATACTCGGCAAGCAACTCGGCGACAAGCTCGACCTTTTGCTTTTGGTTCAATTCACGTTGAAAAAGCTCAAACTGAATTTTGTACTCGTGCTCAACGGACGCCTTTAATCGAGCCTGTATCCATGTGCGGCCCAAGAAGCCAATAACGGCGATTGTGCAAAGAGAAGCGAGAATTGATGAGCTGACAATTTCAAACATAGCGCGTTACCTCGATGCCCAACGTCTGAATTCACCGGCGCTGCGCGGCTTTATCGCGCAGCGTCCGGTGGAATGATGGGTTATGCATATTGCACAAATGGCATTAGGACGCGATAAACCGACGCAAGTAGGTATCTTCTTCGGCAGTGTTTTCGCAGTGATAGGTTTCGCTGACCATCTTTCGAAGAGTTTCGCCGTTTGGGCCGACCTTTTCCTCGCCTTCTGCAAGATCAACAGCGGCAAGCTCTTCCTCAGAGATACCTCCCACCGGCATTGGGTTGACGGTCCAAATCTCAGCAATGTTTGCACGCTCACCGTTTGATAGATGCATATGCTCAAGCAGTTCTTTGAGCTTTTCCGCACCGGCCCCATACATGAGCGCTATATGGAGCTTTTGGTCAATCTTTACGTTCAGAGCGGGCTTTCGTTTGTAAAAGGTGACGTCACAAGGCTGTCCCGTTAAGGAAAGCATCAGAAGTTGTTGGCCAAGAAAAGCCATACGAGAGCCAAACTTCTCCTCGATCATTTTCATCATTTCATTCGAGTCCATGGTGATCCTTTCTGTATGCATAACGTCTGAGTTCAGGGGGCTGCGCGGCTTCTTGCGCAGCTCCCCTGGAACGATGGGTTAGCCCTAATGCCCCCATGTAAACCTCACGAGAGCCATTGATAGGGCAAAGACGAACCCGTAGGCAAATGTGTCGAGCCGGATTGTTTCTTGGTCTTTCATTTCGCGCCATGCCCCCAGCCGTTCCATCATGAGGCCGGCAACTAAAGGGGTGACTATGAGATTGACAATACGTAGCCACTCCGCAGAAATGAACAGTGACGGCAGCACCCAAAGGCTGATGCCGCCAGCAATTGCGCCAAAGATTCCGTAACCGATGGCGGCCAGCCAGGGATGAATTGGTTCGGGGCGCCGAAATGGTTCTTTCACACTGCGACCGATTAGCTCGGCAATCAACTCGCCGAATGCCTGAAGCAACAACTCGCCAAGGAATTGAACTATCCACCATACGATTTGAATAATGATCTCGGCGATGATTTCCACGAGTCAAAGGGCTAACGTTTGACGTAACCGGCGCGACGCGGCTTTATCGCGGCGCGTCCGGTTGACGGATGGGTTGGGGCCAAACCGGTACGTGGGGTGGCAGACACCAACCGACTAAAAGCCGAACCCGGCGAAGCTGCCGAGGCACACGAAGCCGCCGCCGTGAAGCGACGCGCGGGATTGGGTTTCCATTGAATAGGCCGCGAACCGCACGTGGGGTGGGGTGTATTGCCGTTGGGCACGACTGGGCGAAGGCCGTTGCACGGCACGGACGAAGCGCCGTAAGGCGCCAGCCAACAACTGACTGGCGTGATGCCCTCTGACAACGCAGGAGCCTTTGCGAAGACTGACTTACGTGGCAAGGCGATTGGTATCCGACCTGGGTAGGAGCGTAAGAGTCGGCGCTAGCAACACGGCGATTGCAGAGCCGTGAACGGCTGACGAGCACCCCTGGACAAGGCGACGTGTGGAGGAAGAAACGCGCTCACCATGGAGAGCCCCAACGAATGAAAGGGACTTCCCCGTCCCGAGGCGGCGGCGGAAGCCGCGAACGGCAACAAGTGCCAAGATGAGATTTCGCGATCACATCAAAACCACGAAAGGGGAAGTCCATGAGCATTATCACAGTAGGAATCGATCTGGCCAAGAACGTCTTTGCCGTGCATGGCGTTGATGATAACGGCAAGCCGGCGCTGGTCAAGCCGAAGGTATCACGCGAGCATCTGCTGCCGCTGATCGCCCAGTTGCCGCCCTGCCTGATCGGCATGGAAGCCTGCTCCGGCGCGCACCACTGGGCGCGGCTGTTCCGCCAGCACGGCCACACCGTCCGGCTGATGGCGCCCAAGTTCGTCATCCCCTACCGCCTGTCCGGCAAGCGCGGCAAGAACGACGCGGCGGACGCCGCCGCCATCTGCGAAGCCGTCACCCGGCCGCAGATGCGCTTCGTCCCGGTCAAGGAGGAACACCAGCAGATCATCCTGGCGCTGCACCGCACCCGCACCGGCTTCGTCGAGGAGCGGACGGCCACCTACAACCGGCTGCGCGGCCTGATCGCGGAAGTCGGCATCGTCTGCCCGCAGAAGATCACCGCCCTGCGCCGGGCGCTCATGGACCACCTGGAGGATCTGCCGGGTTACCTGAATCGCTGCGTCGGCGACCTCCTGGCCCACGCCGACAGCCTGGACGTCCGGATTGCCGAGTACGACCGGATCATTCGCGACGCGGCCCGCGAGGATGCGCGTAGCCGGCGGCTGATGGATCTGCCGGGGATCGGCCCCAACACCGCCAGCGCCCTCCTGGCCAGCATCGGCGGCGGCCACGACTTCAAGAACGGGCGCCAGGTGGCGGCCTGGATCGGGCTCACGCCGGGGCAGTACAGCAGCGGCGGGACAACCCGCCTGGGACGGATCACCAAGGCCGGCGACCGCTACTTGCGCAGCCTGCTGGTGATGGGCGCCAAGGCGATCCTCTCCGGCCTGGGGAGAAGCAGGACCGCTTCAGCCGCTGGGCGAGAAGCCTGGTCGAGCGTCGCGGCTACTGGAAGGCGGTGGTGGCGATTGCCGCGAAGAATGCGCGGCTGGCCTGGGCGGTGCTGCGGTTCGGCGAGGAGTTCCGCCTGCGCCAGGCGGACGCCTGAGCGGGCGATGCCGAAAACCGTCTTCAGGAAGCGGAAAGGAGCCGTTTGCGCCGGTGGCCGCCGGCACGAGTTCACCCATGCACTGCATGCGTTGATGGGAAGCGGGTTGGACCCGCGCCGGGAGCGCCTGATTATCTCTAGGGGAAGAAGCCATTCCCGTCCAACGATTGAGGCCCCGGCGCGCGTCTTTCATCAGGGTCCGGGCGACATGCCCAACATGACCGGTTGTAGTTTCGCAGTCCGCCATCTTCTTCATCGATCCGCGCCGTGATACGAAACCTGAGCAGGAAAATGTGATGAACGAAAAACCGTCAGGGTAGTTGCGCTTTTTGGGGAAGCCCTTGTAGTTTGACATAACCGGCGCTGCGCGGCTTCATCGCGCAGCGTCCGTGTTGATGGATGGGTTAGGCCCGCATTGACAACACAAAGGCGACGACTCCAAGAATTATGAGCAAAACAACGTACGAGCTAAGGGCTGCCGCAAGTGATCTAGCTTCGGTGAGCAGGAAAACGATACGACCAACTTGAAATAGGCCAAACAGATACAGCGCGGATGTAGCGGCACCAACGATCGTAATGATTTCCTCGGAATACGATCCCGGAAGCAGGAAAAGATAAGCGACAGCCGATACGAATGCAGCAACGCTATAGGGATACGTGAGCAAGGCGATGGCGACTCGATAATCGGGTAGCGAAGCGCCCCGGCCTGCGAACAAGCAGAATATTTTCCTTTGTAAGTTGGCGATGACCGCGATATAGCAGATCGCGAAGGCAATGAAGTGTTCGTGCTTTAGCCAGCCGATGACGCTGTTGGTCTTGGTGTCTAAAAGAAACGTCCCATATGCCAAAGATGCGCTAACAAAGAATGTGACACCAGGAGAACAGATCTCCCGTTCAACTGAAGCAGTCAAAACTCTTCTAGGGTGAACGATAAGATTGAAGATGGTCGGCAAATAGTTTGCAGTTGTCAGCAAGATGTCATTGAACAGTTCCTCAACCTTAGTCATGAAAACGGGCCTAACGTGGAGGTGACCGGCGCTGCGCAGCTTCATCGCGCAGCGTCCAGTGACCGAAGGGAACGGGGTCGACCGCAGGGTTAGAGATCATGGGCTCCCTTCCCGCGATTGCATTCGAAACAGAGCGTCCACAAGTTGGCCTCAACGTTCGTGCCGCCCTTTGCAACCGCGATCTTATGGTCCACTTCGAGTCTGCTGCCTTCGTTGGCGGACGCCCCACAAATGCAGCAGCGATATGAATCTCGTTTGAAGATAGCAAAGCGCTGGGTAACCGAGATACCGGACCGCACCTTTCCCTTCGCCTTAAATTCTGTGCAAGCCTCATCGAAGGCTACGATTGCCTCAGGTGCGGCATTCCTGTGGAGCAAGTAGATTCTGATGTGTTCGAGTGAATTCGATTTCCGCGGGAAGGATTGATCACGCTCCACGTCACTTGCAAAATCACCGATCGGATCGTCACGCTTGGTTTGCCGAAGAATCCAGCGGTAGAACTGACTCCTTGCAGCTTTCTCGGCTCTGACATCAGCGGCGGCTAGCTCGGCAATGATGTTCTCGGCATCGGGCGGACGGTAAAGCTTTGAGTTTCGCTTTTTTGCGTAGCGCTCCCAAGATTGAAGTGACTGCTCGTATCTCTGCGCGCGAGTGGAAACATGTTCGACATCTTCAAAGTGCTGCGCAGGCTCGAACAGATCGCAGCGCGCACAGTAGTACATGTTTGGTGTTTTTTTCGTGATGGTCGCCATGTACGTAATAGCGAGTGCGTGCGGAGTGCTGGATCATGATGATCTCTAACGTCTGACATAACCGGCGCTGCGCGGCTTCATCGCGCAGCGTCCGTGTTGATGGATGGGTTGGCCCACTGGTGGCTATTGAGACAAGGCACTAGATTTCCAAGCCTCCCACCATTCCAATGACCATGCGCTTTCCATGATCGAGGGCGAATTTCGCTGCTCCTTCGGGAGCAGGAAATAAGTTTCTTGCGAATGCGGTGCCTTGCCCACCAACGGTTTGCCGCTTACCTTTGTTCGGCTCGTCGAGTTTCTTAAGTTCAAGGTAAGGCTCCCACTTGAGTTCGTGAACCAAGAACCGTGCTGTACCAACGATTCGAAAGCCACGTAGTTTTTCCTTCTCCTCGATAACCGGGGCAGAGACGGCGCCCCGCAGAAACTTGGAGAATAGATCGCTTCCAGCCTTCGTCAATTCTTGGTGAGAGCGGTGAGTTCCTGGAATATCAAGCCGATATCCATATCTCGGTGTACCTTCCAAGGGTTGATCTTGGTTTCGAATAACCAGATACCCAGAAAAGCTACCTGAGGTTTGAGAGATGGTCTGGATCGACCAGTGGTACCGAGGATCAAGAACGCGTTCAGTCATGGCTCAAGTGGGCCAACGTCTGACATAACCGGCGCTGCGCGGCTTCATCGCGCAGCGTCCGTGTTGATGGATGGGTTAGAGGGCAATGGCGAACGCATACTACTTTTTATTCGCAATGACCAAGCCGGCAATGATTAGACCAAACAGGGCTAAACCATCAGCCTTCTTTGCCCTGATGCGTTTCGCAATGCCCGATACCTCGGACTGAACTTCGGTGATTGACTTATTGGCAATGTTCAACGCTTGATACTGCGAGACCCAGCCTGGCAATTCTGAGGGCGTGATATCCCAAATGACCGGAATAAGTGTTTTGTTCGCGGCAATGGCGGCGCCTAGCTCCTGCTGCACGTAAGGCGAAGCACAAGCATGCCGGCTGGCGAGAAAGATGACCCACTTCGCAATGTTGAGATTGCGCAGGATTTCTGGCGACCACCGTTGACCAAGTTCGATCGAGGTGGAGGCGAGGAAAACGCTGACATTCTCGGCTCCGAGGTGGTCATGCACGAACCGCGCAAGGCGTTCGTCTTTCGATGAGTAGCTGATGAAAACGTCGGCCATAGGAAATGCCCTCTAACGTTTGACATAACCGGCGCTGCGCGGCTTCATCGCGCAGCGTCCGTGTTGATGGATGGGTTGGGCCTCACTATGACGTTTCCACCAGCCACGACACCCACCAAGCCAGGGCGAAAATACACAGCATCGCAACGAGGGCGACGGTAATGCGGACACCCGAAAACGTGCGCTTGGAAATAGCACGACCGTGAGCTGGCGAGAACAGCCAGGAACCGATAGCTTCGCAAACAAGATAAAAGGGCGGGCCTAGGCCAATCAAAAGCCACCACTGAAGGTTGTTCTTTGGCCAATTAGGCCAAGTCTGGAGCAGAACAATTCCAACAATGAGCGCCCAAAGAGACGCGACTGACAGGAGTATCAGTTTCCAGTTACGAGTGCGGTTGCCGTCGCTCATCGTCGTGAGGCCCAACGTTTGAATTCACCGGCGCTGCGCGGCTTCATCGCGCAGCGTCCGGTGGAATGATGGGTTCGGCCTTAGGCGACACGCAAGACTAGGTTCTTGCCGCACGCTTTGACGTACTTTCGAAGGGTAGCGATCGAGGGAGAATGCTTACCCGTTGCGAGGGAGCGCTCCAATCGAGCTACTGCCGGCGCTTGCGTGCCCATGAGTTCCGCAACCTGCGCTTGTGTCAGACAGGCCTCTTGGCGTGCCTTGAGCAGGGCATCCAGCAGAACGGTTTCGTCTCGCTCAATACGTTCGACTTCAGCGCGTACACCAGGACGGCGCATGAGCTTTTTCACTAGCTGATCATGTGTTTGCACGTTTGATCTCCTTCATTCGGGTTTCGGCAACCTCGCGCTCACGCGAGGGGGTGCGCTCAGATTTCTTGATGAAACTGTGAAGCATGACGATGCGTCTTCCTACGAGCGTGCAGAAGAACACACGTGCTATGCCTTCAGCGCCTTTGAGACGAAGCTCAAAAAGCCCGTCTCCAAATGCTTTGGTATGGGGCTCCCCTAAATTTGGGCCGAGAGCGATCATCCTGCGCGTTAGCACGATGTACCTTGCTGCGAGAGTGTCGGGCAGTTCCATGATCTGTTCCTGCACGGCGTCGCTGTAGTAATTGATCGTGTAGTCCACAAGCGAATATTAACAAATATGTTACTGATGCACAAGCCATGGCGGCCAATAGCTCTACCCTGCCCGAGCTAGCTTTCGAAAGGCCGAACGTGCAGGTAACCGGCGCTGCGCGGCTTCATCGCGCAGCGTCCAGCGACCGAAGGGAGCGAGGTTGACCGGCGGGTTGGGGCACGAACCCGAGGTGACACGGTGGTGTGGCCAATGACCGCGAGGCGCGCCGACCCAGCGCCCGGCAGAGGGAACAAGGAGTGATGGACTTGAACCGACCGCAGGCAGCACCTTCGGTTGCTGAAAGTCGGCGCTGGCAACACGGCGAGCGCGGCCCGTAAATGAGCGGGCGCGGCAAAGCGAAGTGCCGAGCGAGGAGAACGCGTGCGTCAGCGCGGCAAGCGAAGGCAAGCGACTACGGAGCACAGCAGGCCACCGGCGAACCCGAGACGCCGGACGGATGGAAACCGAAGCCAGCACTACGCGCGGCAGCAGGCAAGCGGAATGCACGGACGGCCGCACTTGCGCTGACGCGCCAAGCGAAACTATTGGAAGCGCTCGCAGATACGACATAGCTTTACGGGCCCCAACGTTTGAGCTCAGGGGCGCTGCGCGGCTTCATCGCGCAGCGTCCCCTGGAGCGATGGGTTGGGCCTCGCAGCGGTGAGAAGGGAGACAGCGCCACCGAAGCGCTGAAACCGCGAGGCTGAAAAACGAAGCTGGCGAGGTGGCAAGCTGAAGCCGTGGGATAAGAGTCGGCGCTGGCAGGACGGCGAGCAACCGAGGGGGAGCGTTTGAACAGGCCAACAGCGCCAAGCCGACCGTTCTTTGCCGAGCCAGCGATGGACGCGACCACATGAGCGGACACAGCCGAAACCGAAGCGTTGGGCGGCAACATGGGTAGAGGCAAAGATGTACACGACATGACGCCGGCAGCATACTGCAAACGACAAGCGTGAGGGCAAGCCGACGCAAGAACTGACGTTACCGAAGGCACGGCGAGCGGAGAAACTGCAAGAGTCGGCGCTGGTGACACGGCGGCAAATGCCAAGGAAGAAGCCGCCAAACTCGACATGAACTTACGAGGCCCAACGTTTGAATTCACCGGCGCTGCGCGGCTTCATCGCGCAGCGTCCGGTGGAATGATGGGTTGGGCATCGCGTGTTACTTGCTGCCATGATGAAAAATAGGGTCTGCACGCTGCTCCTTTGAGGGTTCCCACCACGTTACGTCGTCAACAGTGATTGAGGTGTCACCGATTAGCAGGCGACGTGCAATCAATATGAGTTCAAACGGAGTCTTTGCATCAGGTTTGTTTTGCAGGCGCTTCCCTAGCTCGATTGCGAGTTCACTTGGGAGCCATAGCGATGCCTGAAATGACAGCTTGTTTAGCAGTGTTCGTTGCTCACGAGGCACAGTTTCGCCATATGGAGTTTTTGCATACTCGGCAAGCAACTCGGCGACAAGCTCGACCTTTTGCTTTTGGTTCAATTCACGTTGAAAAAGCTCAAACTGAATTTTGTACTCGTGCTCAACGGACGCCTTTAATCGAGCCTGTATCCATGTGCGGCCCAAGAAGCCAATAACGGCGATTGTGCAAAGAGAAGCGAGAATTGATGAGCTGACAATTTCAAACATAGCGCGTTACCTCGATGCCCAACGTCCTAGGTAACCGGCGCTGCGCGGCTTCATCGCGCAGCGTCCGCGTTGACCGACGCGTTAGGTTGCGTCACGCACAGCTTTCAGCAAACCAAGAAGTGCTGACTTAACCTGCGGACTCGACGACAGCACGTTCGATACAAGCTCGTAATCTTCTGCAGAAAGCTCGGTAAGGGAAATGTTTTCTCTCTTAATCCAACCAGACGGCAAATTCAATTTGATCTCAATTGACGCCGCTACCCCAGGACCAAGCTTCGCATTGCCAAGCGCGTAGTCTGAAAGTTCTTTCCAGTTAACGACTCCTTTCAAGCGAGAGGCCAGCGCTTTATGTGTGCCGTACTTCCACCTAAGAAAATCTACATTGGTTGAGATAGTCGTGGATTTTTCCATTTGTTGGACCCCATTATCTGAGCGGTGGAGAACATTGCATTGTGTTGCCAATATCTCGCCCCTGTCTTTGCATCATTGCCTTTGTCTCGAGGCAAGCTTCGTAAGCGCACTGAGGGTCTCTCTCGCAATCTCCTGCAGATGAGCCGCATCCGGTTTGGAGAAGGAACAAAGACGATAGTAATAGAAGAGTTTTCATAGCGACCTAACGTTTGAGCTCAGGGGCGCTGCGCGGCTTCATCGCGCAGCGTCCCCTGGAGCGATGGGTTGGGCCTCGCAGCGGTGAGAAGAGAGACAGCGCCCCCGAAACGGTGACACTGCGAAGCCGGCGAACGATGCCGCCGAGGTGGCAAGCTGAAACCGTGGAATAACAGTTGGCGCTGGCTATACGGCGAGCAACCGAGGGAAAGCGATTGAACAGGCCGACAGCGCCAAGCCGAACGATCTTTGCCCCGCCAACGATGGATGCCACCGAATGAGCGGACACAGCCGAAACCGAAGCGTTGGGCGGCGACATGGGCGGAGGCAAAGATGTACACGACATGACGCCGGCAGCATACTGCAAATGCCAAGCGCAAGGGGATGCGGATGCATGAACTGACGTCACCGAAGGCACGGTGAAATGCGAAGCAACGAGAGTCGGCGCTTGCAGCACGGCGGCGATACCCTACGCGGAAGCCTGCCTGCTAACCATGAGCCCACGAGGCCCAACGTCTGACATAACCGGCGCTGCGCGGCTTCATCGCGCAGCGTCCGTGTTGATGGACGGGTTAGCGCCCTTCTTGCGCCCAAAGTAGCCAATGGTCAGCCCAAGAACAAACGCAACAACCCCTGCGACCCAAGTGCGGATGGCTGAGTCTAGGGAGTCGGCGGCTAGCATTGACGTGCGGACAACTGATTCCGTTCTTTCACGGATGCGTGAAGCATCTTCGGAGGTTGGACTGTAGTCCTTCCATACTCCTGCGCGATCGACGTATTTGAATAGGTGCCCTGAATCAACGTATGCCATAGACGCGATGATGCGGCTGTTTTTTTCTCTTTCCTCGGGTGGATTGCCAGCCCCCCAATCGTCGGGGATTTGTTTAGTAACTCGCGGCAGTTGATTCGACAGAGCGGACAAATGCTCCATGGTGGTGGAAACCCAGTAATTCACGGCACCTAGACCAATACACACAACCCCACCAGCGATCGCTCGGAGAGCAACTGGTCGAGCACAAGACTGTATTGCGAGTGCGTGACCTCCCTGATAGAGCCAGACAAGGCATGCAACCCAGATAACTGTCCAGGTGATGAGATCGCTGACCGCGTTCCACCATTGGAGAGAAAGGAGGTTCATAGATGGGCGCTAACGTTTGACATAACCGGCGCTGCGCGGCTTCATCGCGCAGCGTCCGTGTTGATGGATGGGTTGGGCCTCGGCGCCATGACCAGCAAAACCAACAGCGCTGTGTTACAGCCGAGACTCAAATATGTACCTCCAGTAACAATGCCCAAGCTAGTTTTCACGATACGCCCATGCTCGATACTCCGATAGGTCTTGGGCATTAACAATCTTCGCCTGCAGACGCTCCTGCAGGAAATAGTCCGGCACTGACCCGAAGGTGAGAATGTAGCGACGAACAAGCCGCTTGCGCAGGGCGCGCCAAACAAGGGAACGGCCAAGGTTTCGTTCTGCCAACTCTTTTCCGGAAGCCTGACGGATTGCCATACGTAGCGCGCCTTCATGGCAGGCATTCCAGTAGAGCCGCGATGTCCAATTTCTGCGTACGTGGTCACGCATAGGTTTTAGAGGCCCAACGTTCAAGGTGACCGGCGCTGCGCGGCTTTATCGCGCAGCGTCCAGTGACCGAAGGGAACGGGGTCGACCGACGGGTTGGGCCTCTGGGTTGCACACGCGGGGCGCCAAGGAAGCGAGCAAGCGCCAGCGCGGACGGCCCACGGTGAAGGCGAGAAACGAAGCCACCGCCGCCGCAAGCTACACCCGTTGAATGAAAGTCGGCGCTGGCGATACGGCGACCACGGCGCGCCGACGAAGAAACGCGGCGAACGAGGGCGGCAGGGATAGCGCGACCGAGCGACAGCGGACGACCGAGGGCACCAGCGTAACCCTGACCACCAGGGACAGCCGAAGCTTGCGGCGCCGACACGGGTACAAGAGCCGGCGCCGCAATAGGACCGCCCGACGCCAAACGAAAGCAGAGAACGCGGGCCGCCGCCGCACGCACCGCGAGCGCAACCGAAGGCGCGAACCGGAACGCACTCAACTGCACCACCTTAGGCGAACACGATGGCACGGACGGGAAGACATGAGAGCGCACGAAATGACACATGCCTTTAGAGGCCCAACGTAGAGGTGACCGGCGCTGCGCGGCTTCATCGCGCAGCGTCCAGTGACCGAAGGGAACGGGGTCGACCGCCGGGTTGGGCTGGGGCCTATGCCGGGGCACAAGAAAATGAGTCCGCACAAGAGTCGGCGCTGGCGACACGGCAGTTGAACGAAGTGCGGCGGTAACACCACCACGAAACGAACGCTTTTGGCCACCACGGGCGACGCGGCCAGACCTGCTGACTTGGAACGGAGTGCTTAGCACGGCGGGCAAGCCTGACGAGGGCACCCCAACGAACCTGGGCAGAGGCGCGGTGGGTTCGGACTCAACGGTGGACGGCGAGGCCCACGAATACAGCGATGACCGAAGCCGCGGCCGTTGGAGAACCGGCCCGCTGTGCGCGTTTGCACCACGATGCCAGTGGCAAGAGCGATGACGGTGACCGACGATCTTCATTGAACTTTCCATCCTCCTGCCGTCAGGCCCAACGTTCGACATAACCGGCGCGACGCGGCTTTATCGCGGCGCGTCCGGTTGATGGAGGGGTTGGGCCTCGCGGCGGTAAAACGGGAGCAAGCGCCTCAGTCACCGTGACACGGAGAGCCCGGTGATCGAAGCCACCGAGACAGCAAGCTGAAGCCGCGGAACAAGAGTCGGCGCTGGCGCTACGGCGACCACGGTGCGTACCCGTGCGAAAGCCGGAACCGAAGCCACAGTCGCCAGCACGACCGAGCGACAGCGGATGACCGACGCCCACGGGCGAATGACAGCGCCCAGCAACCGAAACCGGAGCGTGCCGAGCCAAGCGAAGGAGATGCGGAAACTTATGTGACATGACGCCGGAAGCATACTGAAAACGGTGAGCGCAAGGGGAAGCGGAGGCAGGAACTGAGGCTACCGAAGGCACGGCGAGCGGAGAAACCGCAAGAGTCGGCGCTGGTGACACGGCGGCTTGAGCAACCGCAGAGGCGGCCAAATTCGACATGAACTTACGAGGCCCAACGTTCGACATAACCGGCGCGACGCGGCTTTATCGCGGCGCGTCCGGTTGATGGAGGGGTTGGGCCTCGCGGCGGTGAAACGGGAGCAAGCGGCTCAGCCACCGTGACACGGAGAGCCCGGTGATCGAAGCCACCGAGACAGCAAGCTGAAGCCGTGGAACAAGAGTCGGCGCTGGCACTACGGCGACCACGGCGCGTACCCGCGGGAAAGCCGGAACCGAAGCCACAACCGCCAGCACGACCGAGCGACAGCGGATGACCGACGCCCACGGGCGAACGACTGCGCCCAGCAACCGAAACCGGAGCGTGCCGAGCCAAGCGAAGGAGATGCGGAAACTTATGTGACATGACGCCGGAAGCATACTGAAAACGGCGAGCGCAAGGGGAAGCGGCAGCACGAGCCGAGGTTACCGAAGGCACGGCGGGCGGAAAAACTGCAAGAGTCGGCGCTGGTGACACGGCGGCTTGAGCAACCGCAGAGGCGGCCAAATTCGACATGAACTTACGAGGCCCAACGTGATATCTGCGGGAAAGTGACGAATAACCCGGTTATGCGACAGTCGCATAATCTGGCAGTCTGGCGGAACTTGTTGAAAGAGCGCAATTTATTCTCTCGTCGAAGTCTGGAGTGTCGGATCACTCCTTCTGCCATCCGAACATGCCGAATGGGCAGTAGGACCCAAGCATACGCATATGGCAGTCGACTGTCCATGGCCGTACGGAAAAGCCCGAGTGCCGGCCGGATGCCGGCGACTACCGGGACTTCAGCAGCATCCCCGAGATCTGCCTGGCGATCTGCTTCACCGTGCGCCCGCCGTTGGGGCGATACCACTGCACCGTCCAGTTCAGTGCGCCCATCAGCAGCAGGCGCGTGACGCGGCTGTCGTCGTCGATCTCACCGCTGCGCTTGAGCTCGCGCAGCGCCTTCTGCCACAGCGCTTCGTAGGCATCCTTCTGCTCGATCAGTACGGCCCGCGCCGCGGCTTCGAGGTGGTGGCTCTCGTGCAGCAGCGTGGCGGCGAAGTGGCGGCCGTCCTCGGCCAGAAGCTGGTCCAGGTGAGCCAGCAGCATGGCCTCGAAGACTTCGCGCGGCGTGCCGGCTCGCGCGGCGGCGGCGCCGACGGCGCGGGTAATGGTGGCCATGCCTTCCAGCACCACGGCCAGCAGCATGTCGTGCTTGGTCTTGAAGTGGTAGAAGGGCGATCCCGACTGCATGTCCACGGCGCGTGCGATGTCGCGGATGGTGGTGCCGGCATAGCCCTTCTCGGCGAACAGGCGGCTGGCGGCGCGCACGATCTCGGCACGGCGGTTGGGCTCGTCGGGGGCCAGCGGGCGCCTAGAAGCGGCCATGGCGCCCCTCTCCTTCGCGGAAGCGCCCGGCGCCGGCCGTGGCCTCGCCGCTGGCCAGCGAGGCCTGGCCGTGGCGGCATTCGTTCTTCAGCGCCTCGGCGACCGGCAGGCCCCATTGCTCGTAGCTCGACAGGCGGTCGTGGCGCAGGCAGGCCTGCGGGAAGGCGGCGATCTGCTTCGCCAGTTCTTCGGCTGCCGCTCTCGCTTCGCCCTCGGCCACTACGCGGTTGGCCAGGCCCATGGCCAGCGCCTCCTCGGCGCCCACGGCGCGGCCGGTAAGGATCAGGTCCAGCGCGCGCGAGTGTCCGATCAGGCGCGACAGCCGTATCGTGCCGCCGTCGATCAGCGGCACGCCCCAGCGCCGGCAGAAGACGCCGAAGCTGGCGGTTTGCTCGACCACGCGCAGATCGCACCACAGGGCGAGCTCCAGCCCGCCGGCCACGGCATAGCCGGAGACGGCAGCGATCACCGGTTTTGACAACAGCATGCGGGTGGGGCCCAGCGGCGCGTCGCCGTCTTCCGTCAGCGACCACTCGCCGGGGTTGGCGACGAAGGCCTTGAGGTCGGCGCCGGCGCAGAAATGCCTGTTGGCGCCGCAGAGCACGGCGACGTGCTGCGCCGGGTCGGCATCGAAGTCGCGGAAGGCGTCAGCCAGGGCCTGCGCCGTGGCGCGGTCGATGGCATTGCGCGCAGCGGGGCGGTCGATGACCACCGTGGTCACCGCGCCCCGGCGTTCGACATGGACGGTCACTGCTTCGGCCTCAGCACCGATTCGTGGTCGAAGTCGCCGGCATGGCCCTCGCTGATCTCGACCAGCTTCGGGTACATGCGGTACATGTCGGACTTGAGTTCCTCGTAGGGCAGGTCGTCGAATTCACCGCGCTGCTTCACGTATTCCATGTGGCGCTGGTTGGCCGAGTTGTAGGGGTGCATCAGCGAGTCGTGCTCGCCGTCGAAATCCAGCGGCAGCACGCCGAAGCGCTGGCACATGGCGAAGTTGAAGGCCGGTGTGGCCTTGACCCAGCGCCCGTCGAGCAGCAGGCTGACATAGCCGTGCCAGGCGAAGATGTCGGTGCCCATCAGGCGCGTCAGCTTCTCCGTCGAAAGATGGTTCTTGACGTCGGCGAAGCCCGGCCGCGCCGGGATGCCGACGGCGCGCAGGCAGGCGCAGTAGAGCATGGCCTTTGGCACGCAGTAGCTGACGCCCCGGATCACCGTGGTGCTGGCGCGCATCATCTCGCGTTGCATGCTGCTGGAGTAGGGGTCGTAGCGGATGTCGTCGCGCACGGCGTAGTAGAGGTTCAGCGCCATGTCTTTTGGCGTTGCCGTCCCGCGAAGCGGAGAGCCAGGCACGCAAAGCGAGCCAGCGCCAGCGCTCTGCGTCCCTGCGGGAACTCTTGCGGCGACGAACTCGCGCACCGCCGGGTGCTCGTGGTCGATGAATTCGGTGGCGGCCAGCCACTCCGGCTTGATCCCGTTCATGCGGCCTCCGGCCAGGCGCGCGCCAGCAGGGTGGCGAAATCCGTGTTCGCCGGCAGGGTGCCGAAGGTGGCGCCCCAATGCCCGGGCGTCAGGCGCGAGGCGCAGAAGGCCTCGGCCACCGGTGCCGGGGCGTGGCGCAGCAGCAGTGCGCCCTGCATGGCCAGCGCGATGCCCTGGGTCAGCTCGCGGGCGCGGGTCTCGATCTCCCGTGGGTCGGCGAGGCCCTTGTTCAGCGCGCCGACGAAGGCAACGAAGCAGTGGTTGCGTCCCAGCGCCGGAGTAATCTCGGCACTCAGCACCTCGATGCTTTTCGGGTGGCGTGCCATGGCGCGCAGGGTGTCGAGGCACATCACGTTGCCCGAGCCTTCCCAGATGGAATTCAGCGGGCTCTGGCGGAAGTTGCGCGGCATCGGCCCCTCGTCGACATAGCCGTTGCCGCCATGCACTTCCATGGCCTCGGCCGACAGCGTCGGGCAGCGCTTGCAGATCCAGTATTTCGCCACCGGGGTGAGTATGCGCCGCAGCAGGCTTTCGGCTTCGTCCGTCTGGGCGTCGAAGGCGCGCGCCAGGCGCATCGAGAGTGCGGTGGCCGCCTCGACTTCCAGCGCCATGTCGGCCAGCACATTCCTCATCAGCGGCTGGTCGATCAGCCGCTTGCCGAAGGCGGCGCGCAAGGACGCGTGGTGCATGGCCTGGGAAAGTGCTGCGCGCATGATGCCGGTGCTGCCGATCGCGCAATCCAGCCGCGTGTAGACGCCCATCTCCAGCACGGTCGGGATGCCGCGGCCTTCCTCGCCCACCAGCCAGCCCATCGAGCCCCAAAACTCCATCTCGGTGCCGGCATTCGAGCGGTCGCCCAGCTTGTCCTTGAGGCGCTGGATGCGCATTTCGTTGAGCCGCCCGTCCGGCGTCCAGCGCGGCACGAAGAAGCAGGACAGCCCCTTCGCCGTCTGCGCGGTGACCAGGAAGGCGTCGCACATCGGCGCCGAGAGGAACCACTTGTGGCCGGTGAGGCGCCAGGTTCCGTCACCGTTGACTTCGGCTCTCGTTGTATTCGCGCGCACGTCCGAGCCGCCCTGCTTCTCGGTGAGGCCCATGCCGATCAGCACGCCGGTCTTCTGCGCCGCGGGAATGAAGCGCCTGTCGTAGTCGCGCGAAAGCAGTTTCGGCATCCACTCGCGAGCGATCCCGGGCGCGTGGCGCAGTGCGGGCACCGCGCCGTAGGTCATGGTGGTCGGGCACAGCGAGCCGCATTCGATCTCGGCGAACATCACGTAGGCGGCGGCGCGGGCGACGTGGGCGCCGGGCTTGGGCTCGGCCCAGGGGCCGGTGTCGCAGCCGTGACGCTTGAGCCAGCCCAGGCACTCGTGCCAGGAAGGATGGAAGTCGACTTCGTCGCGGCGGTTGCCGTAGCGGTCGAAGAGCTTCAGCACCGGCGGGAAGGCGTTGGCCAAGCGCCCGTGTTCGATCCACTCGGCGCTGCCGACTTCGGCGCCGCGCGCCATGAGCCAGTCCTGCGCCCAGCCGGCGCCCTGCTGCGTCACGGCCTCCTGTAGCGGCCGGTTGTTGGCGTAGGCGTTGTAATTCTCCAGCGCGCGGGCCTGGTTCAGCACCTCGTGCGTGGCGGTCATGATCGGTGGCGTGGGAATCATGGTCTTTGTCCTCCCCGGGGCGAGGGGCAATTCTTGCCCCGGCCCCCTTGCTTGTCAAGCAAGCGCTTGCTTGGTAGCATGCCCGGCTTTCGCTGCCCCGGGGAAAACCATGCTCACGATTCCGCGCACCCTGTTCGACGAAGACCACGCCGCCTTCCGCGACACCGCCCGCCGCTTCATGGAACAGGAGGTCGCCCCCCACCATGCGCGCTGGGAGGAGCAGGCCCACGTCGACCGCGAGATCTGGACCAAGGCCGGCGCCGCCGGCCTGCTCTGCGCCACCATGCCCGAGGAATACGGCGGCGCCGGGGTGGACAAGCGCTTCTCGGTGGTGGTCATGGAAGAGGCGGCGCGCATCAATGCCACGGGCCTGGGCTGGGGCCTGCATTCCGAGATCGTCGCGCCCTACCTGCTGCATTACGGCAGCGAGTTCCTCAAGCAGAAGTACCTGCCGAAGATGGCCAGCGGCGAGATGATCGGCGCCATCGCCATGACCGAGCCGGCGGCCGGCTCCGACCTGCAGGGCGTGCGCACCACGGCAGTCCGCGATGGCGACCACTACATCCTGAACGGCTCGAAGATCTTCATCACCAACGGCTACCTCTCCGACCTGGTGATCGTGGTGGCCAAGACCGACCCGGCCAAGGGGGCGAAGGGCACCAGCCTGCTGGTGGTCGACAACTCGATGGCCGGTTTCAGCAAGGCCAAGCCGCTGCACAAGGCCGGCATGAAGGCGCAGGACACCTGCGAACTGTTCTTCGACAACGTGCGCGTGCCGGCCGGGAACCTGCTCGGCGAGGAAGGCAACGGCTTCATGTACCTGATGCAGGAGCTGCCCTGGGAACGCCTGCAGATCGCCGTGATCGCCATGGCCTCGGCGGAAGCGGCGCTGGACTGGACCATCCAGTACACCAATGAGCGCAAGGCCTTCGGCCAGGAGATCGCCAAGTTCCAGAACACCCGCTTCAAGCTCGCCGAAATGAAGACCGAGATCCAGGTCGGCCGCGTCTTCGTCGACCGCTGCATCGAGCTGATCCTGGAAAACAAGCTCGACCCGGCGACGGCCTCGATGGCCAAGTACTGGTGTAGCGACCTCCAATTCAAAGTCATGGACGAATGCGTGCAACTGCACGGCGGCTACGGCTACATGTGGGAATACCCGATCACCCGCGCCTGGGCCGACGCCCGCGTGCAGCGCATCTACGGCGGCACCAACGAGATCATGAAGGAACTCATTTCAAGGAGCCTGTGATGGCCGAAGCCTATATCTTCGACGCCCTGCGCACGCCGCGCGGCAAGGGCAAGCAGGGCGGTGCGCTGAACCAGGCGACGCCCATCCATCTGGCGGCGACGGCCTTGCGCGCGCTGCGCGATCGCAACGACCTCGACACCTCGAAGGTGGACGACGTGGTGCTCGGCTGCGTCGAGCCGGTGGGCGAGCAGGGCGCCGACATCGCCCGCGTTGCCGCGCTCTACGCCGACTACGCGATCACGGCGCCCGGCGTCACCGTCAGCCGCTTCTGCGCCTCGGGCCTGGAGGCCTGCAACCAGGCCGCGGCGCAGATCATGTCCGGCCAGGCCGACCTGGTGGTCGGCGGCGGCGTCGAGTCGATGTCGCGCGTGCCGATGTTCTCCTCGGGCGGCGCCTGGCCGACCGACCCGCAGGTGGCGGCGAAGACCGCCTTCGTGCCGCAGGGCATCTCGGCCGACCTGATCGCCACCAAGTGGGGCTTCTCGCGCCAGGACGTCGACGCCTACGCGCTGGAATCACAGCGCCGCGCCAAGGCGGCGTGGGACGCAGGGCATTTCAAGAAGTCCATCGCCCCGGTGAAGGACATCAACGGCCTGACCATGCTGGCCCACGACGAGTACATGCGCCCCGAAACCACCATGGAATCGCTGGCCTCGCTGAAACCCGCCTTTCAGGAACAGGGCGAGAAATACGGCTTCAACAGCGTGATGCTGCAGCGCTATCCGGAAGTGGAGAAGATCGAGCACGTGCATCACGCCGGCAACAGCTCCGGCATCGTCGACGGCGCGGCGGCCGTGCTGTTCGGCACGAAGGAGATGGGCGAGGCGCTGGGGCTCAAGCCCCGCGCCCGGGTGCGCTCCTTCGCTTCGATCGGCTCCGAGCCCTCGATCATGCTCACCGGTCCTTCCTATGCCGCCGAAAAGGCACTCAAGCGCGCCGGCATGAAGGTCGGCGACATCGACCTCTTCGAACTCAACGAAGCCTTCGCCGCCGTGGTGCTGCGCTTCATGCAGGTGATGGACGTGGGCCACGACAGGATGAATGTCAACGGCGGCGCCATCGCCATGGGCCACCCGCTGGGCGCCACCGGCGCCATGATCCTCGGCACCCTGCTCGACGAGATGGAACGGCGGGGAGTAGGTACCGGACTCGCCACCTTGTGCGTGGGAGCGGGTATGGGGACGGCAACGATTATTGAGCGGGTTTGAAATGAAAGCCGGTTTGGTGCTTTCCGGTGTGGCGGGATCGGGAAGGGGGGTACCCCGTTCCGTCCATGTCCCCCGTCGCGGGCTGCGCCCGCTCCTCCTCCTTTACTTACCGGAACGGGGTACCCCCCTTCCCGATCAGTTGGCGCCCTCGCAGGTTTTCGGTTGCAAGGCAGAAGCGTATCCCGCCAAGGGAGGCGGGTGGTCGTTGCAGCGAGGTAAAGGAGGAGAGCCGGGCGGAGCCCGGCTCGGGGGACACGAGCAGCAACGACCACCCGCCTCCCTTGGCGCCCGCATACTCCACCCATCACGATGCGCAGCACCCTGGAGCCACTGACATGCTGAACTATTCCGTCGATGCCGAAGGCATTGCCAACGTCGAACTCGATTACCCCGGCAAGTCGCAAAACATCCTCAACGCGGCCTCCATCGGTGCCTATGCCGAGGCCATGCAGAAGGCGCTGGCCGATCCGGCGGTGAAGGGGATCGTCGTTGCCTCGGCGAAAAAGGACTTCATCGCCGGCGGTGACCTCGCCGAACTGGCCGGCGCTACCGACGCGGCGGCCTTCCATGCCGCGATCAGCGGCACCCACAAGCTGATGCGCGGCATCGAACTGGGCGGCAAGCCGGTCGCCGCGGCCTTCAATGGCAGCGCCCTGGGCGGCGGCATGGAAATCGCGCTGGGTTGCCACTACCGCGTCGCGGCCGACAATCCGAAGGCGCGTTTCGGCTTCCCCGAGGTCACGTTGGGCCTCTTGCCCGGCGCAGGCGGCACCCAGCGCGTGCCGCGCCTGGTGGGCATGCAGGCCGCTGCGCCTCTGCTCATGGAAGGCAAGCGCATCAAGGCCGCCGAGGCGCTGAAGATCGGCCTGATCCACGCCGTGGTGGAAGTCGGCGCTGAGCGTACGGCGGCGCGGCAATGGGTGATGGATGCCATCGCCTCCGGCAGCAAGCCCCTGCAGCCCTGGGATGCCAAGGGCTCCAAGATTCCCGGCGGCGGGCCGAACACGCCGGGCGGCATGCAGATGCTGATGGCGGCCAATGCCATGCTGCGCGAAAAGACCTACGACAACTACCCGGCGCCCAAGCACATCCTGTCCTGCGTCTATGAGGGCCTGTCGACCAACCTCGACACGGGCCTCGCCATCGAGGCACGCTACTTCACCAACCTCGTGATGTCGCCGGTGTCGAAGAACATGATCCGCAGCCTGTTCTTCGGCATGCAGGAAGCCAACAAGCTGGCCTCGCGCCCGGCGGATGTCCCGTTGCAGAAGTACAGCAAGGTCGGCATGCTCGGCGCCGGCATGATGGGTGCGGGCATCGCCATGTGCACGGCGCAGGCCGGCGTCGAGGTGGTGTTGCTCGACACCACGCAGGAGGCGGCCGAGAAGGGCAAGGCCTATGCCGCCAAGCAGTGGGGCAAGCAGGTGGCCAGGGGACGCATGACGCAGGAAGCGGCGGATGCCCTGCTGGCGCGCATCAAGCCCACCGCCGACTATGCCGACCTGAAGGGCTGCGAACTGGTGATCGAGGCCGTGTTCGAGAAGCGCGAGATCAAGGCCGAGGTGACGAAGAAGGCCGAGGCAGTGATCGGCGGCGACGCGATCTTCGCTTCCAACACCTCGACCCTGCCGATCACCGGACTGGCCGAAGCCTCGGCACGACCGGCCAATTTCATCGGCCTGCATTTTTTCTCGCCGGCCGAGAAAATGCCGCTGGTCGAGATCATCGTCGGCAAGGCGACGTCTGATGCGACGCTCGCCCGTTCGATGGACTACGTGCGTGCCATAGCCAAGACGCCGATCGTGGTCAATGATTCGCGCGGCTTCTACACCAGCCGCGTCTTCGGCACCTATGTCTCGGAAGGCATGGCCCTGCTCGAAGAAGGCGTGCCGCCGGCGCTGATCGACAAGGCCGGACTGATGGCCGGCATGCCGGTGGGGCCATTGGCGCTGGCCGACGAAGTGTCGATCGAACTGGTGCACAAGATCGCGCGGCAGACGCGGGCCGACCTCGGTGCCGCCTATGTCGAGCGCGCCGCGGACCGCGTCGCGGCGAAGATGGTGGCGGAACTCGGGCGCCTCGGACGCAAGTCGGGCGCGGGCTTCTACGACTATCCGGCGGAAGGGCCGAAGCACCTGTGGCCGGGGCTGGGTGAGCATTTCAGGGCAAGAGTCGGCGCTGGTGACACGGCGATTCCGACGGTGGACGAGATCATCGAGCGCCTGATCCTCGTCCAGTCCGTCGAAACCGTGCGCTGCCTGGAAGAAAAAGTGCTGCGCGCACCGATCGACGCCGATGTCGGGGCCATACTGGGCTGGGGCTATCCCCCTTTTCGCGGCGGGCCCATCGGCTGGCTGCATACCCTCGGCGCGCCGGCGGCCGTGGCCGCGCTCGACCGCCTGGCGGAACGCCACGGGCCACGCTTCGCCGCGCCGAAGATCCTGCGCGACATGGCGGCCAAGGGAGAGCGTTTCTATCCCTGATACGAAAGTCGGCGCTGGTGGTACGGCGCCTACCGTCGCCATCCTCAAGGGCGCTTTACACGAACCTTGTTCTCGGTCAGAACGACGAAACAAGTTCGCCAGCTCGAAAGTTCTTCCGCCACCGCGGCGACCGCCGCCAAGAGCGCCTGGGCGCCAGGTTCGCGCAATCGCAGCAGCAATACCCCGGCGTGGGTGCCCGGAGCGAAGCGACGCGCATCAGAAAAATCCAGGTCTTGCGTGATCAGGAAGCGCCCTTCATCGCAGGCTGCCCGCCAGATGTCCGCGTCGGGTCGGCCGGACAAACCTTCATTGGGTACCGTGTGAACATCGTGGCCCCGGGCAGCAAGCAAGCTCGCCAGTCTCGCCGGCAGATTTTCGTCGAGCTTGATCTTCATGCCGCTGCGGGCAGGGCCGGAAGCGGAAGGTCCTCCTCGGCGGAAACAGCGGCAAAGGCAATCACGGCGCGCAGCGCATCACGATTCAAGGTCGGGAAGTCGGCGAGGATGGCCTCGTCGCTCATGCCTTCGGCAAGGCTGGCAAGTATCGTCCGCACCGTGATACGGGTGCCGGTGACAACGGCATCACCACCGCAAATCGACGGGTCACGGGTGATGTAAGGCTTGAAGTTCATTGTCATGATTTCCTCTCCTTGCGGATCGCGCTGCGTTGTCGCCTGCTTGGGCGTCGGCAATCCGGAATGGCGCTTGGCGAATGCTAACCCAGCGGCCCATGTTGATGGCCTTGCGTCGGAGAGTCGGCGCCAATGTCAGCCCACGGAGCGTTCCAGCCCCAGCCCCCGCCAGAGAAACTCGAAGGAAATTTCCCGGCGGCCCTGCGCAAGAGTGCGGCGCGGATTTCATTCCATTGCATGGGAGTTCCTATCGATCCCGCATGTAGCGGGCGAACAGCGCGGAATGCGCGGCACGCAGTTTCGCACGACCGGCGATGAGATCGTCGTGGCGGCCCCGGCGTTCCAGCGCCAGCAGGCGCAGCACCAGCCGGGCGCAGCTTTCGGCCGGGGTCAAGGCGCCTTCCTGCGCCGTTGTCAGGCCGGCGGCGAGACTGCGGTCGACGAGCAGTGCCCAGGCCGGGAAGCAGGCGAAGTCGTTCGCCGTTCCGTCGCCTTCGAACCCGGCATCGAAGTCGTGGATCAGGCGGTCGAGTTCGGTGAGGCCCAGACCTGCGGCCAAAGCCCGCGCCCGCTTCGGTGCCATCCAGGCCAGTTCGGCCAGCATGGGCCAGACCACGGCAAAGCCTTCGCCAGCGCGCGATTCGACCAGCCAGGCCAGCGGCGCCGGCCTGCGTCGCCACGTAGGGATCGTTTCGACTGCCGCGATGGCATCCGCCGTGCGCCCGGCGCGCAGCAGCAAGGGTGCGGGGTGGAGATTCTCTGCGGCGGGATCGAAGTCGAAGCCGGCGATTGCCGTCGCCAGTTCGACGCGCAGGGGTGCCAGCCATTCCGTCACTCCGCCGCCCAAGGCCTGCCGGGCGGCGTCGGCAACCGGACCCTCGATGTCGTCCAGCAGCGCGGCCGCCCGCGCGCGCTCCGGGTCGCGGGGTATCGCAAGTCGCAGCGCGGCGCAAAGGCGACCGAGGGCAGGCAGCAGCGGCTCGGCCGGGTTTTCGGCGCGCAACGCCGCAATGGCGGATACCGCCGCTTCGGCGTCGCGACGGCGCAATTCCTCGACCGCCGCATTGCGCAGCATCACCTCGCGGCTGTGTTCGAAAATGTCGAGCTGCATGCGGGGATGGTAGCGCGACAAGTGGTTCGGGAGAGCCCGAAAGTCGGCGCTGGCGGGACGGCGAAAGGTCTGCTCCGACAGCGAATCGGCGTGGGGCACCAAAGAAATTGTCGACTTATTAACGAAATTGGCTGCTTTCTTTGATAAGCTACCGCCTAATTAAAGCTGACTTAAACAAGGAACTTGTTACGTGGGTAGGGGAGCAAGCGGTCGCTACGAAGTCACGACCACCGCAGGAGAAGCGGTACGCGCCTTCGTGCCCCATCCCTTGCCTCCCGAGCCGCCTCTCGACCTGAGCGGCACCCGCCAACGCCTGCTGGAGCGGGCCCTTCTGGCCTGTGGACGCCTGGATGGCGTTTCCGCCTTGCTGCCCGACCCGGATCTGTTCCTCTACGGCTATGTGCGACGCGAAGCGGTGCTGTCCTCGCAGATCGAGGGTACCCAGTCGTCCCTGTCCGACCTGCTGCTGTTCGAACTCAACGACGCGCCCGGTGCGCCCTTCGACGATGTAGTCGAAATCTCCAATTACGTGGCCGCCATGGACCACGCCATGGCGCGCCTTCGCAATGGCTTCCCGCTGTCGAATCGCCTGCTGCGCGAAAGTCACGCCAAGCTCCTCGCCCGTGGTCGCGGCGCCGACAAACTGCCTGGCGAATTCCGCCGTTCGCAGAACTGGATTGGCGGTACGCGACCCGGCAATGCGCGCTATGTCCCGCCGCCTCCCTTGTTGGTCGAGGATTGCATGGCGGCCCTGGAGCGATTCATCCACGACACTCGGGGGCCGCTGCCGGATCTGGTCAAGGCAGCGGTTGCCCACGTCCAGTTCGAAACCATCCACCCCTTCCTCGACGGCAACGGCAGGGTGGGCCGACTGCTGATCGTCCTGATGCTGCATGAGTCGGGCCTGCTGCGGCAGCCCCTGCTGTATCTGAGTCTTTATTTCAAACAGCACCGGGATGAGTACTACCGCCTGCTCGACGCCGTTCGCCGCGAGGGCGATTGGGAAGCCTGGCTCGACTTCTTCCTCGAAGGCGTGGTGCAGACCGCCGGCGCAGCGGTGGATACGGCGCACCGGCTGCTGGAGTTGTTCCGCGACGACGAGCGTCGGATCGCCGCGCTGGGACGCAATACCGCCAGCGTGCTCAAGGTGTATGCCGTTTTTCGCGCGCGGCCGGTCGCCGGCATCAACGACATCGCTGTGCGCGCAGCCGTAAGCTTTCCCACGGCATCGCGTGCCGTGGAAACCCTGGTCGGTGCCGGTATCGCACGCGAGCTGACCGGCGGCAGGCGCAACCGGGTATTTGCCTATGATCGCTATCTCGCCATGCTCAATGAGGGGACGGAGCCCCTGTGAGATAGCGGCGGCGTTGCCAGTTTTTCTGTTTCTGCCGCTGGTGCCAACCGACGCCTTCTCCGCATACATCAATCAGCATTCCCCTTACCTCATTTCTTTGCCTAAAGTTGAACATTTTTTGAAAACTTTATGTTTAACATTTTGATTGAGGTTCCCCGGGGGACCGCTTTGGACCCATTTTGAAAAAGTCCTTTTCGAGAACTCGCTCCTCCTCCTCCTCCCCCCCGGCCAGCCGAGTTGCAGGCAAGAAAAAAATGTTTCAGGCATAATCCGCCGCAGACCCGCAAAGGGCGAGAAATACAACATTCCCGGAGGAGAGTCATCGGGTGCTGCAGCTCCTGCAACTGATCATCAGCGGAGCGGCGATCGGTTGCATCTATGCATTGATCGCCCTCGGCTTCGTGCTGATTTACAAGGCCACCGAAACCGTCAATTTCGCCCAGGGCGACATCATGATGATCGGTGGCTTCGTCGGCCTCACCGCGATGACGGTGGCCGGCCTGCCGTTCTGGATGGCTTTCCTCATCACCGTGGTGGTCATGACCCTGTTCGGCATGGGCACCGAGCGCCTGGTGCTGCGGCCGCTGCTCGGCCAGCCGGCCTTCACCGTGGTCATGGTGACCATCGGCCTGGGCTACCTGGCGCGCGGCGTGGTGACCATGATCCCCTACTGGGGCACCGAGACGCACACCCTGCCGGTGCCCTGGAAGGACGAAGTGTTCTGGATCGGCGAGACCGGCAAGGGCCTGGTGGTGTCGCTTGAACATGTCGCCATCATCATCGCCACCGTCGCCCTGGTGGCCCTGCTGTTCGCCTTCTTCCGCTACACCAAGCTCGGCATCGCCATGCAGGCGACCTCGCAGAACCAGCTTGCCGCCTTCTACATGGGCATCCCGGTGCGGCGCGTGAACATGCTGATCTGGGGCCTCTCGTCGGCGATCTGCGGCGTGGCCGCGCTGCTGCTGGCGCCGATCACCTTCGTCCATGCCAACATGGGCTTCGTCGGCCTCAAGGCCTTTCCGGCCGCGGTGGTCGGCGGCTTCGGCAGCATCCCCGGCGCCCTGGTCGGCGGCCTGATCATCGGCATCGTCGAGTCGCTGGCCGGCTTCTACCTGCCCGAGGGCTTCAAGGACATCGCCGCCTACGTGGTGGTGCTGGTGATGCTCGTCATCAAACCCAACGGCCTGTTCGGCGAGAACACCACGAAGAAGGTCTGATGCATTTTCTTTTCAAGACACGCTACGAGCAGGACATCGCGCTGTTCAAGCACGGCGGCCAGAAGTTCTGGTACGCGCTGCTGGCCGTGGCCCTGGTCGCCGCGCCCTTCCTGCTTTCCGAATACGCGCTGTCGCAATTCAGCTTCATCGGCATCTACGCCATCGTCTGCCTTGGCCTGATGCTGCTCTCGGGCTTCACCGGCCAGGTTTCGCTCGGCCATGCCGGCTTCCTCGCCATGGGCGCCTACACCGAGGCCTGGCTGCAGTCCATGGGCTGGCCCTTCGTGCTCTCGCTTTCCATGTCGGCGCTGGTCGCCGGCATCACCGGCATCCTCGTCGGCCTGCCGGCCTTGCGCATCAAGGGCATGTACCTGGCCATCGCCACCCTGGCCTTCGGCTTCATCATCGAGGAGGCGGTGGTGCGCGCCGAGCACATCACCGGCGGCAATGCCGGCCGCCAGCTCGAAAAGCTGGTGATCGGCGGCATCGATTTCGACGATGGCACCAACTTCTACTATCTGGTCACCGTTATCGCCGTGCTCTGCGTGCTGGGCGTGCTCAACCTGCTGCGCAGCCCCACCGGCCGCGCCTTTGTCGCCATCCGCGATTCCGAGGTCTCGGCACAGAGCATGGGCATCAACATCGCCCATTACAAGACCGTCGCCTTCGCCCTCTCGGCAGCGCTGGCCGGCATCGCCGGCGCGCTCTACGCGCACAAGATACGCATCATCACGCCCGACCAGTTCGGTTTCCTGCAATCCATCGAGCTGCTGATGATGGTGGTCATCGGCGGCCTCGGCGCCATCCAGGGTGCGATCTTCGGCCCGGCCTTCTGGTTCATCGTGCAACAGGTGATCGTCATCGGCAAGGACTGGCTGCCGCCGGCCCTGGGCCAGCAGACCGGCCTGCAACCGACCATCTTCGGCATCATCCTGATCGCCGTGGTGCTGTTCGAACCCATGGGACTCTACGGCCGCTGGCTGAAGTTCCGCACCTTCCTGCAGATCTTCCCCTTTTATCGCAAGGGCATGTTCAAGCGGCAGAAGAGCTACATGAAGTCGGAGCGGATGAAATGAAAACCGGCGCAGGGTTCTCGTCGGCGCGGGATCGGGACGGCGGGGCATTCTGCTCCGCTCATGTCACCCATCGCCGCCCTGCGGGCGCCTCTGCCCACGGCTTGCCCTGCATGGCAAGCCGGCTGCGGCAGCGCGGAGCAGTGCTCCGCGAAACCCTGCCTACGCCCTTCTTTACTTCGCTGCGCAGAACACCCCACCCTCCCGATCAGGTGACGCCGTTGCAGTGCGGTGGTCACACAGCGAGGGAGTATCCGGCCATGGATGGCGGGTACCCGATTCCCGCAGATAAAGGAGGAGGAACGGGCAACGCCCGTTCCGGGGGACACCGAGGGAATCGGGTGCCCGGCGTCCATGGCGAGCGCCGCGACACCATGTTTCATTGGCCATGGACGACGTACAGCGTCATGGAGCAACTGAAATGACCGCCCCGATGCTCGAAGCCGTCGATCTCTCGGTCCGCTTCGGCGGCCTGCTGGCGGTGAACAACGTCTCCTTCGAGGTCTGGCCCAACGAGGTGTTCTCGCTCATCGGGCCCAACGGCGCCGGCAAGACCACGATCTTCAACCTGATCTCGGCGCTTTACCGGCCGACCTCGGGCGAGGTGCGCTTCGAGGGCGAGGTGATCTCGCGCATGCCGCCCCACGTCGTTGCGCGCCACGGCATCGCCCGCACCTTCCAGAACATCGAGCTCTTCGAGCACGCCACGGTGCTGCAGAACCTGCTGGTCGGCCGCCATTGTCACCGCCACACCGGCTGGGTGCAGGACCTGTTGTTCGCCGGCTCGGTGCGCCGCGCCGAGCTCGAATTCCGCCGCCAGGTCGAGGAGGTCATCGAGTTTCTCGACCTGCAGCATTACCGCGACAGCCTCGTCGTCGGCCTGCCCTACGGCGTGCGCAAGGTGGTGGAACTGGCGCGCGCGCTGGCTATGCGACCGCGCCTGCTGTTGCTCGACGAGCCCTCCTCCGGACTCAACACCGAGGAAACCGAGGACATGGGTTTCTGGATCGAGGACATCAAGGCCGACCTCGGCATCACGGTGATCATGGTCGAGCATGACATGGGCCTGGTCTCGCGCGTTTCCGACCGCGTGCTGGCGCTCAACCTCGGCGAAGTGCTGACGCTGGGCACGCCGGAAGAAGTACAAGCGCATCCGGGCGTGATCGAAGCCTATCTGGGGGGCGCCGATGATGACTGAATCGCCGCCCATCCTCCAGCTCAACAACGTCGAGGCCGCCTACGGCGCGGTCAAGGCGATCCGTGGCGTGTCGCTCTCGGTGGCACCGGGTTCGGTGGTCACCGTGCTCGGCTCCAACGGCGCCGGCAAGACCACGATCCTCAAGACCATCTCCGGCATCCTCGATCCGCAAAAGGGCAGCATCCTCTTCCGCCACGAAAAGCTCGAGGGCCGCGATCCGGCCTGGATCGTGCGCCAGGGCCTGGTGCAGGTGCCCGAGGGGCGCGAGATCTTTCCGCTGCTGACGGTGCGCGAGAACCTGCTGATGGGCGCCTACACGCGGCCCGCCCACGAAAAAGACCAGGTGGCGAAAGACATCGAGGATGTCTACGCCTACTTCCCCATCCTCAAGGAGCGCCGCGACCAGCCGGCCGGCCAGCTTTCAGGCGGCCAGCAGCAGATGCTGGCGATCAGCCGTGCCCTGTTGGCCAAGCCGACGATGATGCTGCTCGACGAACCCAGCCTGGGCCTGTCGCCCAAGCTGACCAAGGAAATCTTCGAGATCATCATCCGCATCAACCGCGAGCGCGGCGTGACCCTGCTGGTGGTCGAGCAGAACGCGCACATCGCGCTGAAGTACGCCGACTACGGCTACGTGCTGGAGATCGGCCGCATCGTCATGCACGATACCTGCGCCGCGCTGCGCGAGAAGGAGGACATCAAGGAGTTCTACCTCGGCGCCAAGGAGTCCGGCGTGCGCGAGGGGCGGCGATGGAAGAAGAAGAAGACATGGAGATAAGCTTGTGAATAAACCTACTGCGCGTGCCGGATCGGGGCTTGGGCGGTGCTCGCTATCCTCATGCACAACCACGTGCATTCCGGTAGCTGCGCGCCGGCCGCACCCCGCTGCGGCCCGCTCGCGACGGTTTCTTCACAAGCTCGAAAGCAAGCATGTGGCAGCTTGACGGCAAACGCTACTGGGCCGAGGAACGCACCGTCGTTCCCGGCGACAACATGGCCGAGATGTTCTGGAACGGCGTGGCCAAGCGCGGCGAGCTGACGCTGTTCCGGCAGAAGAAGTTCGGCCTCTGGCAGAGCCTGTCGTGGAACCAGGTCGGCGTCATCGTGCGCGAAGCCGGCATGGGCCTGATCGAGCTCGGCTTCGAGGTTGGCGAGACCGCCTCGGTACTGGGCAACACGCGCCAGGAATGGCTGTTCTCCGACCTTGCGGTGCTTTCCTGCGGCGGCGTCAGCTCGGGAATTTACCCGACCGACGCGGCAAGCCAGGTCGAATACCTGACCGGCGATTCGCACTCCGCGCTGGTCTTCGTCGAGGACGACGAGCAGCTCGACAAGCTGCTCGAAGTGCGCGAGCGCCTGCCGCTGCTGCGCCGCATCGTGGTCTGGGACATGGACGGCCTGCGCGAGCTGCACGACGAACAGGTGATCAGCTTCGAGCGCCTGCGCGAGCTGGGCCGCGAACGCCTGGCGCGCCTGGGCCAGGCGGCGGCCGATGCCGAGTGGCAGGCGCACATCGCGGCGCGCAAGCCCGACGACCTGGCGATCCTGATCTACACCTCGGGCACCACGGGCAAGCCCAAGGGCGCGATGCTCTCGCACGCCAACCTGCTCTCGGCGGTGAAGAGCTTCAACCGCGCCACGGCGCAGAACGAAGACGACGAGCGCATGTGCTTCCTGCCGCTGTGCCACGTCGCCGAGCGCTCCAGCGGCGCCTATTTCTCGCTCTACACCGGCACCAAGCTCAACTTCGTCGAGAACCCGGAGACCATTCCCGAGAACGTGCGCGAAATCGCGCCCACCGTGTTCGGCGCCGTGCCGCGCGTCTGGGAGAAGTTCTATTCCGGCGTCAGCATCGCGCTCAAGGAGTCCAATGCCTTCGAACAATGGGCCTACAAGCTGGCGATCGGCATCGGCCTGGAGAAAGTGCGCCGCTACGAGAAGGGCGAGGCCGTCGGCAGCGGGCTGGAGTTCGCCCACTGGCTGGCGCGGGCGCTGGTGCTGAACAATGTGCGCAAGCTCATCGGCATCCACCAGAGCCGCATGCTGATCACCGGCGCGGCGCCGATCTCGCCGGATCTCGTGCGCTGGTACATGGCGCTGGGCGTGCCGATGCTGGAAGTCTGGGGCATGACCGAGACCGGCAGCGTTGCCGTCGGCACGCCGATCGAGCGCATCAAGCCGGGGTCCATCGGCATCGCCAACCTGCCCAACGAGGTCAAGCTGTCCGACGAAGGCGAGATCCTGGTGCGCGGGCCGAACGTCTTCATGGGCTACCTCAACCAGCCGGAGAAAACCGCCGAGACCATTGATCCGGACGGCTGGCTGCACACCGGCGACGTCGGCACCGTGGATGCCGACGGCTACTTCCGCATCTCCGACCGCCTCAAGGACATCATCATCACCGCCGGCGGCAAGAACATCACGCCCTCGGAGATCGAGAACCAGCTCAAGTTCTCGCCCTATGTCACCGACGCCGTGGTCATCGGCGACAAGAAGCCCTACCTGGTCTGCCTGATCATGATCGATCAGGAGAACGTCGAGAAATTCGCCCAGGACCACGACGTACCCTTCTCCAACTACGCCAGCCTGACTCGGGCGCCGGAGGTGCAGAAGCTGATCGAGGGCGAAATCGAGCGGGTCAACCAGCAGTTCGCGCGCGTCGAACAGGTCAAGAAGTTCCGCCTGATCGACAAGAAACTCGGCGCCGAGGACGAGGAACTGACCCCGACCATGAAATTGAAGCGTAAGCTTGTCAGCCAAAAGTATGCGGAGCTGATCGAGTCGATGTATCGCGATTAGCCCGATTGCTTAAGCAGTACCCATAACGAGGAGAAACCATGAAGAGAAACATGAAACTGGTCGTCGCGGTGCTGGCCGCTGCAGGAGTCGGCGCCGGCACCACGGCGATCGCCGCCGAGCAGATGGGCGTCAGCAAGAATGAAATCGTGGTCGGCACCATCCAGGACCTCTCCGGTCCGCTGGCGGGCTTCGGCAAGGCGCTGCGCTTCGGCATGCAGATGCGCGTCGATGAGGTCAACGAGGCGGGCGGCATCAACGGCCGCAAGCTCAAGTTCATCGCCGAGGACTCCGGCTACGACCCGAAGAAGGGCCTGCTCGCGGCGCAGAAGATGGTCCAGCAGGACAAGATTTTCGCCATGGTCGGCACCATCGGCACGGCAGTGAACGTCGCCACCTTCCCCACCCTGTTCGACAAGGGTGTGATGAACCTGTTTCCGCTCACCGCGGCGCGTGAAATGTACGAGCCGCTGCACAAGCTGAAGTTTTCCTTCGCCGCGCCCTATTACACCCAGATGCGCAAGGGAATTCCCTGGATGGTCAAGGAGCGTGGCGCCAAGAAGTTCTGCGTCATCTACCAGGATGACGACTTCGGCACCGAAGTGCTGAAGGGCGCGGAAGATGGGCTCAAGGACATCAACATGACGTTCGCCGAGAAGACCTCCTTCAAGCGCGGCGCCACCGACTTCTCGGCGCAGGTGTCGAAGATGAAGGCGGCGGATTGCGATACCGTGGTGCTCGGCACCATCATCCGCGAAACCATCGGCACCATCGGCACGGCACGCAAGATGGGCTGGAATCCGAATTTCGTCGGTTCCTCGGCGGCCTATACCGACCTGATCCACAAGCTGGGCGGCAAGGCCATGGACGGCCTCTATGCCTTCCATCAGGTGGCCGTGCCCTATGCCGACGACTCGTCGAAGAACGTGCGTGACTGGTTCGCGTCCTACAAGGCCAAGTTCAAGGAAGATCCCGGCCTGTTCTCGGCCTACGGCTATGTCGCGATGGACATGTTCGTGCAGACGGCGAAGAAGACCGGCGCCAACCTGACCACCGACAACTTCATCAAGACCCTGGAATCGACCACCTTCTCGCGCGACATGTTCGGCAGCCCCGAGTACAAGTTCGGACCCAAGCAGCACCTGGGCAACGACAAGTCCAAGGTCGGCCAGATCCAGAACGGCCGCTGGGTGGCGGTAACCGACTACCTCGCGCAGTAAGTCCTTCCCTCCAATGAAAACGGGCGCCCCGCAGGGCGCCCGTTTTCATTGGCGCGAGCCGATCAGCGGCACTTGGCGATTTCGGCGTCGCTCATCACCGGCCGGATCACGCAACGCGTTTCGCGTTCGGCCTTGAGGCGTGCCTCCTCGCGCTTCTTGCGCAATGCTTCCTCTGCTTTCTTGCGTTCGGCTTCGGCAGCGGGATCGAGAACCTCGGGCTTGGCGGGAGGGGACGATTCCACCTTGGTCGGCGCTGGCGCGCCCGCTTGGGGCGGGGCTCCCGGAGCACCGTTGGCTTTCGCCGCCGGCGCCTGTCCGGCTTGGCCGGGCGCGGGTGCCGCCGGAGGTGCCGGCGGCGGTGCCGTGGACTGTGCCGCGACCTGCGCGGCGATGCCGAGCAAGCCGGCGGCGATCAGTATCCGGATCGGACGTGAGGATTGCATGGTGTCTCCTGTCATGAGGCAATCGGGATAGCCTGGGCGGCGGTCGCTCCGCGCCGCAGAGGTTTTCAGCGGCACTTGGCGATCTCGGCGTCGCTCATCACCGGGCGGATCACGCAGGCACGCGCCTGCTCGGCGCGCAGTTGTTCCTTCTTGCGCCTTTCCTCGGCCAGGCGGCGCTCCGCCTGTTTTCTGTCGTCTTCGGCCTGTTGCGCGAGCTTGTCGATCTCCTCGCGCTTTTTCTGCTCCTCGGCCTTGCGCTTGTCGTCGGCGAGGCGAGAGGCGTCGAGTTCCTTGCGCTGCTGTTCGGCGCGCTTCTGCTCTTCTTCGGGCGAAGGCCTGGCCGCCGCCGCCGACCCCGCAGCGGCGCCGACCACCGCGCCGGCGGTGACGGCTGCGGCCGTTCCGGCCGCGCTGCTGCCGGACGAGGAACTGCCCGACGAATAATTGATGCTGACGCCCTTGGATGCCGGCTTGGTTTCTTCCTGGTCCGTCTTTTTGGTGGACGATGACGAGGAACTTGAGGATTTCGACGAGGATGACGAGGACGACTTGCTGCCGGCGCGGCCGGCGATGCCGGAACCGGCGAAGGCCAGCAGGCTCAGGGCGATGATGACGTGGGCAAGCGGTTTGGCGGGCATGGTGGACTCCATCAAAGTCGGTTCGGTATGGCCGGCGACGTGTTGGTACCTGGGTTGCAGCCTTCGGCACAGCAGCGTCCCGGCTGGCGGCCCAGGGCAATGCGTTTCTTGGCATCGGCAAGTATCCCACGGTCAAGCAGGTTTTCCACCAGCTCGACCTTTTCGGCGACGGGATAGCGGCGGAAGATCTCCTTCTTCATGGCGGCCGGCGAGCCGCCGCCGTGCAGGCTGATCACCGAATACCAGCCGGCCTGGTAGGAGGCGGTGAGGTCCTCGATGAAGCGCGCCACGGCGATGCGCTTCTCGTAGGGCACGTCCGAGCGCGCCGTCAGCACTTCCGAGATGCGCCCGGACGTGGCCGGGTTGTGGTCCTCGTCGGGGCCGGGCAGGGTGACGATCAGGCCGCCCGAGACCTCGTGCGCCAGCCGCTGCATGTCGTAGATCTGCGTCGCCAGCAGCAGCTTGCCGATGTTGGAAAACACCGCGTCGGGCATGGCGATGCCTCCGGGTTCGGACGTGGCATACACGGATGCGGCGACGCCGCAGGCATAGAAGCCCTCGACGATAGTGATCAGCTCGGTCATGGCCTCGCGCAGGCCGTGGGCGCGCTCGGTATCGAGGCCGTTGGCCTCGGTCATCAGCGTGCCGGCGCCGATCAGCAGGTCGCCGTAGCCGGCGCGTGCGGCGATGCAGGTGTGGCGGTGATGGGTGGCGTAGGCATAGGTGAGTTCCTCGCTGTGGCGCCACTCGCCGGCGAGGAAGACGCGCTCCCAGGGCACGAAGACCTTGTCGAACAGGCAGACCGCCGTGCTCTGGCCATAGCGGTTGGAAAACAGCGCGGCGGCCTCGCCGGGTCGCCCCGCCGGGCGCGCCACCAAGGTCAGGCCATCGACGTCGATCGGCACCGCGCAGCAGACGGCGAACTCGGCGTCGGCCGCGGTCATGGCGCGGCCCGGCATCACCAGCAGCTCATGCATGTAGGGCCCGCCGGTGACGATGGCCTTGGCGCCGGAAATCACGATGCCGTCGGCGTGGCGCTCGACGATATGCACGTAGGCATCGGGGTTGGCCTGGGCGTGCGGGCGTTGCGAGCGGTCGCCCTTGGCGTCGGTCATGGCGATGCCGACGGCCAGGTCGGCGTCGCGGATGTGTTCGTAGTAGGCCTGGGCGCGGGCGAGGTACTCGGTGCCGTATTCGGCGTCGATCGCGGCGGCGCCCTGCAGGATGCCGGCCATGGCGTCGCCCGCCAGGTAACGCTGGGCGCAGCCGGTGTAGCGGCAGATCAGGCGCACCGCCTCCAGCTTCTGCAGCAGCTCGTCGCTGCTCAACGGCACGTGCAGCATGCGGTTGTAATCCTTGCCGCCGTCTCCCGCGGCCACGCGCATCAGCACGGCGGTGTCCTCGCGCAGCGCGAAGTCGTAGCTCAGGCCGACGGCATTGACGCCGGGCAGTAGCGCCGGCTCGTCGGCCACGCTCTCCACCGCGCGGCCATCGACATACACACGCGGATTCAGCCGGCGCAGGGATTCGGCGTATTCGGCGGCGGACATCAGCATGGGCATCTCCCGGTCGTGGCCGAGGATAGTAGCTGCCGAAGCTGCTAAAGTGAAGCCAGCCGGCAGGCCAAGACCGGCACAGGAACGGAACCCATGAACCGACCCCATCTCCACGCCCTGGCGCCGGAACTCGAAACTTTCGCCGCCGAACCCTATTACCAGCCCCTCGGCCGTGAGGTCGAATTGTTCCGCGCGGCGGCGGGCAAGAAGCTGCCGGTGCTGCTCAAGGGCCCGACCGGCTGCGGCAAGACCCGCTTCGTCGAATACATGGCCTGGAAGCTTGGCCGGCCGCTGGTCACCGTCGCCTGCCATGACGACCTGACCAGCGCCGACCTCGTCGGGCGCTACCTGCTGGCCGGCGAGGAAACCGTCTGGCTCGACGGCCCGCTCACCGCCGCCGTGCGCGCCGGCGCCATCTGCTATCTCGACGAAGTGGTCGAGGCGCGCAAGGACACCACCGTGGTGATCCATCCGCTGACCGACACGCGGCGCGTGCTGCCGGTGGAAAAGCGCGGCGAGCTGGTGCGCGCGCCCGACGACTTCATGCTGGTGGTGTCCTACAACCCCGGCTACCAGAGCGTGCTGAAGGAACTCAAGCAGAGCACGCGCCAGCGCTTCATTGCCCTGGATTTCGACTACCCGCCGGCGGAACTCGAAGCCGCCATCGTCGCCCGTGAAACCGGCATCGATGTGGCGCTGGCCGCGCAACTGGTCAAGGTGGCCGGCCTGACGCGCAACCTCAAGGGCCAGGGCCTCGACGAGGGCGCCAGCACCCGCCTTCTGGTGCACGCCGGCCACCTGATCGCCTCCGGGGTGGCGCCGCGCGAGGCCTGCGCCGCGGCCATCGGGCGCGCGTTGTCGGACGATGCCGATTCGGTGTCCGCCGTCGACGACCTGATCCGTGCCGTCTTCTGAACCGCTCGATCGCGCCGCGCTGGGCGAACGCCTGGACGCGATCTTCAGCTTCGACGTTTCCTCGGGCCGCAACTACGACGAGCTGATCGAGCCGCTGCTGCCGGCCGAGCGGGCCACCCAGGATTTCGCCCTGCACTGGGCCACGGTGGCGGCGCGCACCCATCTCGAAATCGCCTACCTGGTGATGCTGCTGGCGCCGCAGGCCCTGCGTGTGCTGAGCCAGCGCCAGGCCGAGGCCTGGGTGGTCGCCGCGCTCGACGGCTTCGACCGCATCGGCCTGCGCGCGGCGGTGATGCGCCTGCGCGACATCGAGGGTTTCGCGCGCGGCGTTTCGCCGGCGGCGGTGAGCCTGGACGCCATCACGCCGCGCCTGCTGCGTTTCCTGCAGGGGCTGTCGGGCCGCCCGCTGCGGGTCGAGGCCGACGCCCGGCCGTGGACCGACACCGAGACCGTGTTCCTGCCGCCGCTGGTCGAGCTGGCATCGCGCGAGGCCTCGGCCGACCGCTACCTGGCGCTGTCCGCCCTGCTCTGGGCGCAGGCGCGCTGGGGCACTTACGCCATCGACATCGACATGGCGCTGGCGGATTTTGCGCTGCCGGCCCACGCCCTGAACTGGCTGGCCCTGCTCGAAAACCTGCGCCTCGGCGCAAGGCTGGAGCGCGAACTGCCTGGCCTGCGCGCCGAGGTGACGGCCCTGCTCGCCGGCCTGCCGCCGCAACTCGAGGCGGCGCGCGCTGCGCTTGCCGCGCCCGGCGCCGGCGTCGTCGACGCCGTCGCGTGGTTGCGTAGCCATGCCGAAATCGCCGCGTCGCCAGCGCCGACTCTTGCCTGGCTGCCCGCGCTGCACCCGGCGGTCGCGCGCGAGCTGCGCGCCGCGCGCATCCGCGAGCAGAGCCAGGTGTTGCGCCTGTCGATCGCCGAACTATTGGAATCGCTACGCGCCGGCCAGGAAGGCGCGCCGCCGGAGCTGGACGTCGATGCCGACCCGGAGCGCCTGGAACTCGATTTGAAGATCGACGGCGCCAGCGTCACCCTGCCGCCGGAGGGCCTTGCCGCCGCGCAGTCGCTGCTGCAGGACCTGGGCGAGATCACGCCCGAGCTGCTGGTGCCGGCCGGCCCCTCGGAATGGAAGCCGGATGGCGCCGGCCGCGGCAAGCCGGGTACGCTGGAAACCCGCGCCGATGCCCTGTTCGACGAATGGGACTACCGGCGCCGGGCCTACCGCCGGCAGTGGTGCCACGTCTATTTGCACGCGGTCGGCGGCGGTGACGAAAGCTATGTGCCCACCGTGCGTGCGCGCCACGCGCCGCTGATCCGCCAGTTGCGGCGGCGCTTCGAGGCCATGCGCAGCGAGGACCGCGTGCTGCGCCGCCAGTCGGACGGCCAGGACGTGGACATGGATGCGCTGGTCGAGGCCATCGCCGACCGGCGCGGCGGCGCCGAGCCGGGAGAGCGCCTGTTCTGCCGCCGCCAGCGCGACGAGCGTTCGCTGGCCGCCGTCTTTCTGGTGGACATGAGCGGCAGCACCCAGGGCTGGATCAACGACGCCGAGCGCGAAGCGCTGGTGCTGCTCTGCGAGGCGCTGGAAATGCTCGACGACCGCTACGCGATCTGGGGCTTCTCGGGCTGGACGCGCACCCGCAGCGACCTCTACCGCATCAAGGAGTTCGACGAGGCCTACGGCGCCGGGGTGCAGGCGCGCATCGCCGCGATCCAGTCGCGCGATTACACGCGCATGGGGCCGCCGATCCGCTTCGTCACCGAAAAGCTGCTCGCCGAACCGGCGCGCCACCGCCTGCTGGTGACGATTTCCGACGGCCGCCCCGACGATTTCGGCGACGACTACCGCAGCGACTACGGCATCGAGGACACGCGCCAGGCCCTGCTCGAAGCGCGCCGCGCCGGCGTGCGCCCCTTCTGCATCACCATCGACCGCGAAGGGGCGGACTACCTGAAACGCATGTACGGCCCAGCGGCTTATGCCGTACTCGACGAAGTGCGCAAGCTGCCGCTGAAGGTGGCGGAGATTTATCGCAAGCTGACGATTTGACGCACGCGGCCTGGCGGACCTGCCGGCGACGACCGACAACCCCATTTGGTGACTAGGGCGTGTTCACAATCATGCGACGGTGGCGCCGGGATCAAATCGGGATGCGATGCAAGGCGCGGCGACGCCGCGATGTTCATACCTCGCCAGGAGCCGCAACGCCGCAGCGCGCCCGATTTGACCCGGCCCTGCGGGTTGAGGCCGGACGCGGCGTCTGCGGCGTTGTCGGACTTGGCAAGGGATTACCCTTGCCGGCGCCCTCCGCCTTGCATCCATCCGCGTCTGGCCTCAACGCCATCCGCCGAATGATTGTGAACACGCCCTAGAAATTCACCAAGGACTCATTTGACGCCGGAGAAAATCCGTGAAAGGAACTCGAACGCGCGTTCCTTCGACTGCTCGGTGATGGCGGCGTCGTAACGAAAACGGCCGCCCTCCTTCATCCACGGCATTTTTGTATATACGCCTGAAATCGACGGCTCATCCCAGGCGTGTGCCGCCTTGGGGAGTATCTGCCACTCGACCGGAGCTCCCATCTTCTTTGCTGCGTCAAGACGTGCGACGCATTCACCCACCGGTTCCTCGTGGTCCTCTTCCGCAAATAGTGAAAGCATGGGGCGGTCCGTATCCGGTCGAACGAAGGACACCGTGGGAATTGCTCCCCAGGCGGCGTGATAGCAGACGGGGTAGAAGCCTATGGCGGCGGCATAGCGGGTATTGCCTGGATTCGTGATCTTGTTATTGTCGGCAAATGATTTGCTCGACAGGAAATAGGCAACTCCTCCTCCCCATGAGTACCCCAGAAAGGCGACCCGACGCTTGTCCACATAGCTGAGTTGGGTCAGGTGCTCCAATGCATCAAGCGCGTCTTTTGTGCCTTCCAGAAAAGTGACTGCAGAGCGGCGCGCACAGATATTCTTCTCGCCACGCTGCGTCATCATGTCGAGCACGAGAACCACGTATCCGGCCTGAACCCCCTGCCTTGCCCAGTAGAGCAGGTGTGGCTTCACTCCCCCGCAGGACGGACCGAGCACGAGCGCCGGGAAGGGACCTTTCCCCTCGGGCTTGTAGATCGCCATCTCAGGCTGGGAAAATGCCCTGAGTTCGCTCGGGCCCTGCGGTAGCGCCAAGGGTGAAAGTGATCGGGGTGGCGACGCGGGCAATGGAAAGTCGACGTCCGCACTGGCATGCAAACTGCCGGAAAGAAAAGACAAGACCGGGAGAAACGTAAAAAGAAAAGCCTTCAAACCTGCCTCCATTTTGGAAATCGCTTGGTATGGGCGCTCGCCCGCCGAGCAATAATAATGCTCGGCCCATGCGTTGGCCAGATTGCGTTTTCCCTCCCAACACCCTGCCGCCGGGCGGGTTGCATTCGCCCCGCCTTTCCAGTAGCTTCGACATCCCGCCCCAGCCGTCCCAGAAGCGAGCCAGCCCCATGAACGCCAACGAAAAATTCATCGCCGCCGACGCCCATGTCGATGCCGCCGCGATTGCCCCCCTGCCCAATTCGAAAAAGACCTACGTCGCCGGCAGCCGGCCCGACCTGCGCGTGCCGATGCGCGAAATCGCGCAGACGCCGACCGGCGACACGCCCAACCCCTCGGTCATGGTCTATGACTGCTCGGGGCCCTATACCGACCCGGCGGTGAAGGTCGACATCCGCAAGGGTCTGCCGGCCCTGCGCGCCGGCTGGATCGCCGAGCGCGGCGATACGGAAGAGTTGCCCGACTTGTCTTCGGAATACGGGCGGCAGCGCGCCATCGACGCAGAGCTCGCCGGCCTGCGCTTCGAACTCGGGCGCAAGCCACGCCGCGCATTGCCGGGCAGGAATGTGTCGCAAATGCATTACGCCCGCGCCGGCATTGTCACGCCGGAAATGGAATACGTCGCCATCCGCGAAAACCAGAAACTCGACGGCCTCGACGAGCAGTTGCGCCGCCAGCACCCGGGGCAGAGCTTCGGCGCCGCCATCCCGCGAGTGATCACCCCCGAGTTCGTGCGCGACGAAGTGGCCCGCGGCCGCGCCATCATCCCCAACAACATCAACCACCCCGAGTCCGAGCCGATGATCATCGGCCGCAACTTCCTCACCAAGATCAACTGCAACATCGGCAATTCGCCGCTGGCCTCGACCATCCAGGAGGAAGTCGACAAGATGACCTGGGCCATCCGCTGGGGCGGCGACACGGTGATGGATTTGTCCACCGGCAAGAACATCCACGAGACGCGCGAGTGGATCGTGAGGAACTCCCCGGTGCCCATCGGCACGGTGCCGATCTACCAGGCGCTGGAAAAGGTCGATGGCAAGGCCGAGGACCTGACCTGGGAGCTCTTCCGCGACACCCTGATCGAGCAGGCCGAGCAGGGCGTGGACTACTTCACCATCCATGCCGGCGTGCTGCTGCGCTACATCCCGATGACGGCCAAGCGCATGACCGGCATCGTCTCCCGCGGCGGCTCGATCCTCGCCAAGTGGTGCCTGGCGCATCACAAGGAGAACTTCCTCTACACCCACTTCGAGGACATCTGCGAAATCATGAAGGCCTACGACGTGGCCTTCAGCCTCGGCGACGGCCTGCGCCCCGGCAGCATCTACGACGCCAACGACGAGGCCCAGATGGGCGAGCTGGCCACGCTCGGCGAGCTGACGCAGATCGCCTGGAAGCATGACGTGCAGGTGATGATCGAAGGCCCCGGCCATGTGCCGATGCACATGATCAAGTTCAACATGGACGAGCAGTTGCGCCTGTGCGGCGAAGCGCCTTTCTATACCCTGGGCCCGCTGACCACCGACATCGCGCCGGGCTACGACCACATCACCAGCGCCATCGGCGCGGCGATGATCGGCTGGTACGGCACGGCCATGCTCTGCTACGTGACGCCCAAGGAGCACCTCGGCCTGCCCGACAAGAACGACGTCAAGGACGGCATCATGGCCTACAAGATCGCCGCTCACGCCGCCGACCTGGCCAAGGGCCACCCGGGGGCGCAGGCGCGCGACAACGCGCTGTCGCGGGCCCGTTTCGAGTTCCGCTGGGAAGACCAGTTCAACCTCGGCCTCGACCCCGACAAGGCGCGCGAATTCCACGACGAAACCCTGCCGCAGCAGGGCGCGAAACTCGCCCACTTCTGCTCCATGTGCGGGCCCCATTTCTGCTCCATGAAGATCACCCAGGACGTGCGCGAATACGCGGCGAAGATCGGGGTCTCGGAGCAGGAGGCACTGGCCAAGGGCATGGAGGTCAAGGCCGTCGAGTTCGTGCAAAGCGGCGCCGAGGTGTACAAGAAGTCCTGAGAGTCGGCGCTGGCGAGACGGCAAATACGCGGCGATTTCCGGCATGAACTGCCGTCCCGGCTGCGGCGCCTGCTGCATCGCGCCGTCGATCAGCACGCTGGACAAACCCGCCGGTGCCGCGTGTCTGCACCTGACTGCGGACTACCGCTGCGCGTTGTTCGGCAGCGAGCGCCGGCCTTCGTGTTGCAGCGGCCTGCAGCCCTCGGCCGAGATGTGCGGCGAGAGCCGCGAACACGCGCTGAACTGGCTGTCGCGGCTGGAGGCCGATACGGCCGCGTGCTAGACTCCGCGGCCTTCTCCGCCGCCTTCTCCGCCCCCCGCGCATTCCCCTGACATGGATTTCCATCCCCTGCTCCAGGCCCTGATCCTGGGCCTGGTCGAAGGCTTCACCGAATTCCTGCCGGTGTCCTCGACGGGACACCTGATCCTCGCCGGCGACCTGTTGAAGTTCAATGACGAACGCGGCAAGCTGTTCCTGATCGTGATCCAGGCCGCCGCCATGCTGGCGATCTGCTGGGAATACCGCGCGCGCTTCGGCCGCGTGTTCGCCGGCCTGGGCAGCGACCCTGTGGCGCGGCGCTTCGTGCTCAATATCGGCATCGCCTTCCTGCCGCTGGCCGTCCTCGGCCTGATCTTCGGCAAGCTGATCAAGGCCACGCTGTTCAACCCGGTGGCGGTGGCCAGCGCCTTCATCGTCGGCGCCTTCATCATCCTCTGGGCCGAGAAGCGCGAGCATGTGGTGCGCGTCGAGGACGTTGACCAGTTGACGCCCGGCGATGCCCTCAAGCTCGGCCTGGCCCAGGCCTGCGCGCTGATCCCCGGCACCTCGCGCTCCGGCGCGACCATCATCGGCGGCCTGCTGTTCGGCCTCTCGCGCAAGGCGGCGACCGAGTTCTCCTTCTTCCTTGCCGTGCCGACGCTGATGGCCGCCAGCGCCTACCAGGCCTGGAAGGAACGCCACCTGCTGGTGGCCGACGACCTCGGCCTGTGGGCAGTCGGCTGCATCGCCTCCTTCATCTCCGCCTTCCTCTGCGTGCGCTGGCTGCTGCGCTTCGTCTCGACCCACGACTTCACCATCTTCGCCTGGTACCGCATCGCCTTCGGCATCGTCGTGCTGGCCACCTGGCAGATGGGGGTCGTGGATTGGTCGTCGCCATGATCCTCTACCTGCATGGCTTCACCAGCGGCCCGCAATCGCAAAAGTCGCAGGCGCTTGGCGCGCGCATGCGCGAACGCGGCATGGGCGACAGCTTCCTCGCGCCACAACTGCCGGCTGCGCCGAAGGATGCCATCTCCCTTGCAGAACACCTGATTGCGGACCGCCCGGTTACGACCGTCGTCGGTTCCTCGCTCGGTGGCTACTACGCGACCTGGCTGGCCGAGAAATTCGACCTCAAGGCCGTGCTGGTGAATCCCGCCGTGGTGGCGCATCTGTCGCTGCAAAAATACGTCGGCCCGCAGCGCTGGCTTTATACCGGCGAAAGCTTTGAGTTCACCATGGAACACGTCGAACAATTGTGCGCGATAGCGATTCCGGTGCTGGCGAAACCCGAGCGCTTCTGGCTGCTGGTCGAGGAGGGCGACGAAACCCTCGACTACCGCGACGCGGTGCGCCGTTACGCGGGTGCCACGCAAACCGTGCTGCCCGGTGGCGACCACAGCTTCACGCGCTGGAACGACTACCTCGACGCGATCATCGACTACTCCACGTGAGCCACCCCGCCCTCACGCCGGAGAACACGCGCACCGGCATCCTCGCCGGCATCAGCGCCTACGTGATCTGGGGGCTGGTGCCGATCTTCTTCAAGCAGATTGCCGAGGTGCCGGCGACGGAGATCATCGCCCATCGCGTGGTCTGGGCCATGTTGCTGATGACGGCGCTGATCGGCTTCGGCCGCGGCTTCGGCGATGCCCTGCGCATCGCCCGCCAGCCGGCGCAACTGTGCCGCATCGCACTGGCCTCGGCACTGGTGTTGGCGAACTGGCTGACCTTCGTCTGGGGCGTGAACAACGGCCACATCGTCGAGACCAGCCTCGGCTATTTCATCCTGCCGCTGCTCAACGTCGCGCTCGGTGTGCTGGTATTGAAAGAGCGCATGCGCCCGTTGCAATGGCTCGCCGTGCTCTGCGCCGCGATCGGCGTCGCCATCGAGGCCACGCGGGCCAGCGGCCTGCCCTGGATTGCGCTGGTGCTGGCTGGCACCTTCGCCATTTACGGCCTGCTGAGAAAACAGTTGCCGCTGGATGCCGCCAGCGGCCTGTTCCTCGAAACCGTCTGCATGCTGCCGCTTGCCCTCGCCTGGCTGGCCTGGTCCGGCCCCAGTCACTTCGGAGTCGGCGCCGGCATCACGGCGACCGACCTGTTGCTGGTCGCAACCGGGCCGGTCACCGCCATTCCGCTGCTGCTGTTCGCCATCGCCACGCGCCGATTGCCGCTGTCGATGATGGCCTTCCTGCAGTATCTGGCGCCGACGCTGGCCTTCCTGATCGGCGTACTGATGTATCACGAGCCGCTCGATACCCTGCGCATGCTGAGCCTCGCCGCGATCTGGACCGGGCTGGCCGTGTATAGCGTCGATCTCGTGAAAGCCGCCGCCGCACGACAGGAAGTGCCGCTGCCGTGAGTTTCGACCGGAACCAGTTCAAGCGCCTGGAGCGCGCCGGTTACGACCGCCTCGGGCCGCGTTACCTGGCCGCCGCCGGCACGCGCGACGACATCGCCACGGCCCTGCTCGCCGCCGCCGCATTGGCGCCCGGCCAGCGCGTGCTCGATCTTGCCAGCGGGCCCGGCCTGCTGGCGCGCGCCGCTGCGGAGAGCCTCGGTGGCCGCGGGATGGTGCTTGCCAGCGACATCAGCCAGGGCCAATTGGCCTGCTGCCCGGACCTGCCGCGCGTGGCCGCCGACGGCGAGGCGCTCCCGTTTGCCGACGCCAGCTTCGACCGCGTGCTCTGCGGCCTCGGCCTGATGTTCTTCCCCGACGCCGAGGCCGCGCTACGCGAAATGCACCGTGTGCTGCGTCCGCAAGGCCGCCTTGCCCTCTCGGTCTGGGGCTGCGCCGAGGAAGTGCCGCTGATCGAGTGTGCGCTGGCCTGCATGCGCCGGCTGCTGCCGCCGCCCCGGGTGGCACGACCCTCGATTTTCCGTTGCGGCGATCCGGACTGGCTGCAACGCCGTGTCGCCAGCGCCGACTTTCACGCCATCGACATTCGCCGCGTCGACTTCACGGTGGCCTTCGCCGATGCCGCCAGCTATTGGCAGGGCTTCCTCGACATTGCCGGCGGCGCCGCCGAAAGCCTTGCCCGCCTGCCCGCCGAAAAGTTCCAGGCGCTGGCTGCGGGTGTGGCCGAGGAACTGGCGCCCCACGCCACGGCCGAAGGCTACCGACTCACCAGCACGGTGCTGATCGCCAGCGCCCTGCGCAAGTAAGATTGGCCCAATGAATATCCTGTTTGAAGAAGACGGCGTGTTTCGCGCCGGTTCCGTGCTGGCCGACAACACGACCTCGCTGCAGGTCGAGCTGGCCTCGGGCAAGCGCGCCAAGGTCAAGGCCGCCAATGTGCTGCAGCGTTTCGCCGCGCCCGCGCCCGGCGAGCTGCTGGAGCGTGCCGAGGCCGAGGCCGAGGGCATCGACATCGATTTCCTGTGGGAGGTCTGCGGCGAAGCAGAGTTCGGCTTCGAGGAGCTGGCCGCCGAATACCACGGCGCCAAACCCGATGCCGTGCAGATGGCCGCCGTGCTGCTACGCCTGCACTCGGCGCCGATGTATTTCCATCGCAAGGGCCGCGGCCGCTTCCGCAAGGCGCCGCCCGAGATCCTGCAAGCGGCGCTGGCCGGGCTGGAGAAAAAACGTCAGCAGGCGCTGGCCATCGAACGCATGGCCGGCGAACTCAGGGACGGCAGGCTGCCGCCCGAGTTCGCCCCCATCCTGCCGCAACTGATCTACAAGCCGGACCGCAACCGCGGCGAGACCAAGGCGCTGGAAGCCGCCTGCGGCGAAACGGGCAAATCCGTCGCGCGGCTGTTGTTCGACTGTGGTGCGCTGGCCTCGACCCATGATTTCCACCTTGGCCGCTTTCTCTTCGAGTACTTCCCGGAAGGCAAGGGCGGCACGGGATTCCCGGCGTTTGCCGCGCCCGTGGAAGCTGCCGATTTGCCGCTCGCCGAGGTGGCTGCGTTCAGTGTCGACGACGCGCATACCACCGAGATCGACGATGCCTTCTCGGTTACGGCCAAGCCCGAAGGCGGCTGGCGCATCGGCGTGCACATCGCCGCACCCGGCCTCGGCTTTACGCCCGAGTCCGACCTCGGCCGCATCGCCCGTGAGCGGCTGTCCACGGTGTACATGCCGGGACGCAAGATCACCATGCTGCCCGAGGACGTGGTCGAACATTTCACGCTGGCCGCCGGGCACGATGTGCCGGCCATTTCGCTGTATCTGGATGTTGCCGCCGACTATCGCCTGCTCGGCCACGAGACCCGCATCGAGCGCGTGCCGGTGGCCGCCAACCTGCGCCATCACGACATCGAGCCGGTGTTCAACGCCGTCACGCTGGCGCAGGGCTTGGGCGACTTCGCCTGGCGCGACGAACTCAAGCTGCTGTGGGAGTTCGCCCAGGTGCTGGAGGCGGGGCGCGGCAAGCCTTCCGACAACGGCAACCGCAAGGACTACAACTTCGTCGTCGACTGGACGGCCGATAGCGGCATCGCGGCCGAGCCGGGCAAGGGCCATGTCAGCATCGAAGAGCGCGCGCGCGGAAGCCCGCTCGACACCCTGGTCGCCGAATTGATGATCCTGGCCAATGCCACCTGGGGCGCGATGCTGCGCGATGCCGGCATCCCGGCGCTGTACCGCGTGCAAACCGCCGGCAAGGTGCGCATGAGCACCGTCGCCGCCGCCCACGAGGGCTTGGGCGTCGACTGCTACGCCTGGTCGTCCTCGCCGCTGCGGCGCTACTGTGACCTCCTCAACCAGTGGCAGTTGCTGGCCCTGTTGCGCGACGAGAAACCCTACTTCCCGCCCAAGTCGGCCGAACTGCTGGCCGCCATGCGCGACTTCGAACTCAGCTACGCCGCGTATGCCGAATTCCAGCGCGGCATGGAGCGCTACTGGTGCCTGCGCTGGCTGCTGCAAGAGGGCGCCGGGACCGTGACTGCGCGCGTGTTGCGCGAGAACCTGCTGCGCCTGGAGGCCATTCCGCTGGTGCTGCGCGTGCCGTCGCTGCCGGACACGCCGCGCGGCGCGGCGGTGCGTTTGAGCGTCGAGGGCATTGACTTGCTGGAGGCCGAGATCCGCCTGCGCTATCTTGAACCGGCGCCCGAATTGGCGGCCAATACCGGCTCTGATGAGGCCTTCGCCGACGAGGGGGAGGAAACGGCCGGGGAGTAAAATTGGCAGGCTCATGCCACGCCTGCCCAGCCTGCCACGCCTTGCCCTGCCCGCATTGCCGGCGCTGCCGGCAATTCCGCTGCCGGCCTTCCTGGCGGCGATGGACCCGCCGCGACGCAACCTGACGCTGGCCTTTGGCATCTCGCTGCTGTTCCACGGTGTGTTGCTGGCGGTACGCTTCACCCCGCCCGACTTCGCGGACAAGATGCGCGAACGGGCGCTGGAAGTCATCCTGGTCAACAGCAAGAGCAAGGCCCGGCCGGACAAGGCCCAGGCCAAGGCGCAGACCAACCTCGACGGCGGCGGCAACACAGAGGATAACCGCCGCGCCAAGACGCCGCTGCCACCCTCGCCCAATACCCGCGAGGGCAATGAATTGATCGAGGCCCAGCGCAAGGTCGCGGAACTCGAAGCCCAGGCACAGCAGCAGATGACGCGGCTCAAGGGCGAGCGTTCGGTGACCCTGGATCGCGGCAAGCCCGAGCCCAATCCCTCCGCCGAACCGACGCGTTCCGGCCTTGACCTTGCCAGCAGCGCCATGGCCATCGCCCGCCTCGAAGGCCAGATCGCCCGGCAAATGGAGGAATACAACCAGCGGCCGCGCAAGAAGTTCATCGGCGCCCGCGTCGAGGAATACCGCTTCGCACAATACGTCGAGGACTGGCGGCAGAAAATCGAGCGCATCGGCAACCTCAACTATCCGGATGCCGCCAAGGGCCGCCTCTACGGCAGCCTGGTGTTGACGGTGGTGATCAAGGCCAGCGGCGAGCTCGAACGCGTCGAAGTCAGCCGCCCCTCGGGGCAACCCCTGCTCGACGACGCGGCGCGGCGCATCGTACGCATGGCCGCACCCTACGCCGCCTTCCCCGACGCCATTCGCCGCGACACCGACATCCTCGAAATCACGCGCACCTGGACCTTCACCAATGCCGACCGCCTGCGAGCCGACTGAATGACCGATCGCTACGCCGTGTTTGGAAATCCAGTCGGACACAGCAAGTCGCCGCGCATCCATGCCCTGTTCGCCGCGCAGACCGGGCAGGACTTGAGCTACGAAGCCATACTCGCCGAGAAGGATGGCTTTGCCGCCGCCGTCGACGCCTTTCGTGCGCGACACCGCGCCGCCGCGCGCGGCGCCAACGTCACGGTGCCCTTCAAGGAAGAGGCCTTCCGCCTGGCGACACGGCGCACGCCCCTGGCCGAGGCGGCCGGCGCGGTGAATACCCTGAGCTTCGAGCACGACGGAATACTTGGCGACAACACCGACGGCGCCGGGCTGGTGCGCGACCTCAAGCACAACCTCGGCTGCGATCCCGCCGGCCGGCGCATCCTGCTGCTGGGCGCCGGCGGCGCCGCTCGCGGGGTGATCCTGCCGCTGCTGCTGGAGGGCCCGGCGGAACTGCTGATCGCCAACCGCACCGAGGAGACGGCGGCGCGCCTGGCGCTCGAGTTCGCCCGCCTGCCGGGCTGCGCGGTGGGCGTCAAGCCGGACAGCATCGGCTTCGGTGATCTGGCGGGGCGCGGCTTCGATCTCGTCATCAACGCCACCTCGGCCGGCTTGTCGGGCGCCGTGCTGCCACTGCCGACTTCCGTGTTCGGGCCGCGCTGCATTGCCTACGAGATGCTCTACGGCCGCGACACCGCCTTCATGAACCAGGCCCGCGAGTCCGGCGCCCGCGTCGCCGACGGCCTGGGCATGCTGGTCGAGCAGGCCGCCGAGGCCTTCTTCGTCTGGCGCGGCGTGCGCCCGCACACCGCGCCAGTGCTGGCCGTCCTGAAGAATGCCTCATGAAATGTGAGCGCAGCGAACCCCCCCCGAGCCGTAATGCGTCCGGCACCGCGCTGGCTCAAGTACGGGCTGGCCGCGTTCTTTGGGTTGCTGCTGCTGTGGCAGGGCTGGTACCTGGGCTGGGTGGTCTGGTGGAAATGGATGGATCCGTCGATGACCGCCTTTCAGTCGCAGCGCCTCGACGAGGCGCGGCGCAAGAATCCCAAGGCCGAACTCAAGCGCCAGTGGCTGCCCTACGCGAAGATCTCGACCCACCTCAAGCGCGCCGTCATATCCGCCGAGGACGACAAATTCATCGACCACGAAGGCTTCGACTGGGAGGGCATCCAGAAGGCGCTGGAAAAGAACCAGAAGCAGGGCAAGGTGGTGGCTGGCGGCTCCACCATTTCGCAACAACTGGCGAAGAACCTGCTGCTGTCGCCGAACAAGACCTTCCTGCGCAAGGGCGAGGAGGCCATCATTACCGTCTGGATCGAGCTGCTGTGGGACAAGCGGCGCATCCTCGAGGTCTATCTCAATGTCGTCGAGTGGGGCGACGGCGTGTTCGGCGCGGAGGCGGCGGCAAGGCGTTACTTCGGGATTTCAGCCGCCCAGTTGGGGCCGGAACAAGCGGCCCGGCTGGCTGTCATGCTGCCGGCACCCCGTCGCTACGAGCGCAATCCCTATTCCGCCTACATGAACGGCCGCACCGAGCTGATCCTCGGCCGCATGAACAATGCCGTGGTTCCATGAAGCGCCTAAAATAGCCGCCATGTCCGAAATCCTCGCCTCCACCACCGAAGACGACGCCGAAGCGCGCAGCCGCGCCGAGGAACAGGAGACCCTGCGCGAGGTCGAGGAACTCGTCCGTCGCCAGGAGTGGAGCGCCCTGCGCGCGCGGCTGGAGCCCATGGCGCCGGAATCGGTGGCGCGCATCCTCGATGCCCTGCCGCCGGACGAGAGCGTCCAGGTCTGGGAGTTGCTCGACAAGGAGCAGGGCGAGGACGTCCTCGACGAGATGTCGGACGCCCTCCAGGACTCGCTCGACGAGGAACCCGATGAAGCGCCAGCGGCCACCGCCGGCGATCTGCAGGGCACGCAGCAGGCGACGGAAGCAACGCGCAAGCCGGTGATGATCAATGCCTTCGAACTGAAGAACGGCCGTCTGCGCCAGGTCCAGATCGACAGCAAGGACGACCTCGCCGCCACCTCGCCGATCTGGGTGGACCTGCTCGCGCCGTCCAAGGATGAGCGCCAATGGATCGAGGATGTCTTCGGCCTCGAACTGCCCGACACCGACGACCTGACCGACATCGAGGAATCGGCGCGCTTCTACATCGAGGACAACGGCGACGTCCATATGCATTCGGACTTCCTGCTGGACAAGGAGGACGAGTCGCGCAACGTCGCGGTGGCCTTCGTCCTGCACAACAACATCCTGTTCTCGATGCGCGACGAGGAACTGCCGGTGTTCCGCCTGCAGCGCCTGCGCGCGCGCATCCAGCCGGGCTATGTCACCGACGGCAAGGACGTGCTGCTCGACCTCTATGACGCCGACGTCGAATACTCGGCGGACGCGTTGGAGGACATCTACGCCGAGCTGGAAAAGGTCAGCCGCACCGTGCTGACGCCGCAGGTCACCGACGACGAGGCCGCCGAAATCCTCTCCGACATCGCCAAGGAGGAGGACCTCAACGGCCGCATCCGCCGCAACGTGCTCGACACGAGGCGCGCGCTGTCCTTCCTGATGCGCAGCCGCCTGATGACCACCGAGCAGCACGACGATGCGCGCCAGATCCTGCGCGACATCGATTCGCTGGACGGCCATACGTCCTTCCTCTTCGGCAAGATCAACTTCCTGATGGACGCCACGGTCGGCTTCATCAACATCAACCAGAACAAGCGCGTGTCCAAGCTGACCACCATCAGCGTGGTGTTCGTGCCGCTCAACATCATCGCCGGCGTCGGCGGCATGAGCGAGTTCTCGATGATGACCCAGGGCATACCCTGGCCGGTGTCCTACGGCGCCTTCGTCGTTGCCATGGGGCTCGTCGGCTGGGGCACCTACGTCACGCTGCGCTGGCTGGAAACACGCCGCGCGCGCAGGCTGCTTGCCGCCAACCTGGCCCGCCGCGAAGGCTGACTACTTCGTCACCAGCTTGAGGCCGAGGATGCCGGCCACGATCAGGCCGATGCAGACCAGGCGCGCCACCTCGCGCGATTCATTGAACAGGACCATGCCCAGGATCGCCGTGCCGACAGCGCCGACTCCTGTCCACACCGCATAGGCGGTACCCACCGGCAGGGTCTTCAGCGACCAGGCGAGCAGGATCACCGAGGCCGCCATGGCCGCCAGCGTCCAGACGCTCGGGATGGGGCGCGTGAAACCTTCGGTGTACTTGAGGCCGATGGCCCAGGCGATCTCGCACAGGCCGGCGACCAGCAGCACGAACCAGGCGGCGGCGGGACTCAGCGCCGGCATAGGCACTTGTCGCCGTTACCTGCCCGCGAAACGGAATCCCGGGTACGCAAAGCGAAGCCAGCGCCGACTCTTGCCCGCCCGGCCTCAGCCGCGGGCGAAGATCGCGTCAGCCGCCGCCACCGTGGCGGCAATGTCCGCGGCGGAATGCGCGGCCGAAACGAAACCGGCCTCGAAGGCCGAGGGCGCCAGATACACGCCGGCATCGAGCATGGCGTGGAAGAAGCGGTTGAAAGCCTCCTTGTCCGACGCCATCACTTCGGCATAAGAGGTCGGCGGCGTGGCGGCGAAATACACGCCAAACATGCCGCCCACCGACTGCGCGCTGAACTTGACGCCGTGCGCCTTCGCGGCGCCGGCCAGGCCGTCGACCAGCGCTCGGGTGCGCGTCGTGAGCGCCTCATAAAAGCCGGGCGCAGCAATCTTCTTCAGCGTCACCAGGCCCGCCGCCACCGACAAGGGATTGCCCGAGAGCGTGCCGGCCTGATACACGGGGCCCAGCGGCGCGATCTTTTCCATGATCTCGCGCCGCCCGCCGAAGGCGCCCAGCGGCATGCCGCCGCCGACCACCTTGCCGAAGGTCGACAGATCCGGCGTGATGCCGTAGAGGCCCTGCGCCGAGCCAGGGCCAACGCGGAAGCCGGTCATCACCTCGTCGAAGATCAGCACCGCGCCGTGCCGGGTGCACAGCTCGCGCATGGTGGCGAGGAACTCGGGCTTGGGTGCGATCAGGTTCATGTTGCCGGCCACCGGCTCGACGATGACGCAGGCGATGGTCGAGCCGTGCCTGGCGAAGGCGTCCGTCAGGCCCTGGGCGTCGTTGTAGTCGAGCACCAGGGTGTGCTGGGCGAGATCCGCCGGCACCCCGGCCGACGACGGATTGCCGAAAGTCAGCAGGCCCGAGCCGGCCTTGACCAGCAGGCTGTCGCCGTGGCCGTGGTAGCAGCCCTCGAACTTGACGATCACGTCGCGCCCGGTGAAGCCGCGCGCGAGGCGGATCGCGCTCATCGTCGCCTCGGTGCCGGAGGACACCAGGCGCACCATGTCCATGCTCGGCACGCGCTGCACGAGAAGTTCCGCCAGATCGACCTCGCCTTCCGTCGGCGCACCGAAGGACAGGCCCTTCGCCGCCGCCTGCTGCACCGCCGCCACGGTGTCGGGATCGGCGTGGCCGAGGATCAGCGGGCCCCAGGAACCGACATAGTCGAGGTAGGCCTTGCCGTCGGCATCCCAGACGCGGGCGCCTTCGCCGCGCGTGAAGAAGCGCGGCGCGCCGCCCACCGAGCGGAAAGCGCGGACGGGCGAGTTGACGCCGCCGGGAATGGTTTTCTGGGCGCGGGAAAAGAGGGCTTCGTTGCGTGACATGGTCGACTTGTCTTTCAATTCAGGAAATGGCGGCGGCACCGCCGAGAATACCGTGCCGCCTCACTTGGCGGCGGCAAAAAGCTTCTGGTAGGCCTCGGCGCGCGCCTTGATGTCCATGGCATCGAACAGGTCGCTGACCACGGCCAGCATGTCGGCTCCGGCGGCGATCAATTGCGGCGCGTTTTCCAGCGTGATGCCGCCGATGGCGACGACCGGCAAGCCGAAGCGACGCGCCTGGCCGAGGATTTCCAGCGGCGCGCGGTTGGCGCCGGGCTTGGTGCGCGAGGGAAACATGCTGCCGAAGGCAATGTAGTCGGCGCCCGCTTTGGCGGCCTCCTCGCCGAGCGCCAGATCGGCGTAGCAGGAAACGCCGAGGATGCGTTTCGCGCCAAGCGCCTCGCGCGCCGCGAGGAGGGATCCTCCAGGCGCGTCGCCACGGCCGACATGGGCGCCGTCAGCGCCGATTTCGACCGCCAGCCAGACGTCGTCATTGATGATCAGCCTGGCGCCGGCGCCGCGGCAGATGCGCAGCATCTCGGCCGCCTGGGCGCGCCGCAGGGCGCGCGGCGCGGACTTGTTGCGGTACTGCACGTAGGGCGTGCCGCCGTCGAGCGCCGCCTTCACCAGCGCCGACAGGCGTGGCAGCAGCATGTCATCGACCGTAACCGCGCACAGGCCCCCGAGCTTCAACGCCAGTCCCCTTTCAACGGCCTCGCGCGTCGTTCAAGCGTCCGCGCCATCGTCGTCCTCCCGTGACCAGAATAGCCGATCCGGAATGAATTGTCCCATGCCCGGCCGATAGCCGGCGGCCAGCGTTCGCCAGGTGTACTCCTGGCCACCCCTGACCGCTTCGGCGATCTCCACGCCACGGGCGAGGTGCGCGGCGATCGCCGAAGCGAGCGTGCATCCCGATCCATGGTAGCTTCCCGGCAAGCGCTCCCAGCGGTCGGTGCGAATCACGCCGTGGCTGCCGTAAAGCGTGTTCACCACCAGCGCCGTTCCCTCATGGGTGCCGGTTATCAGGACCTGTTCGCAACCCGCATTGATCAGGCCGTGGGCGCAGTCCGCCAGGCCGGATCCGCCGCGACCGCCTTCGTCGCCCTCTCCCAGTTGTTGCGCCAGCCGCCGCGCCTCAAGGCTGTTCGGCGTCAGGAGGGTGGTCTGCGGCAAGAGCAGGCCAATCATGGCCTCGATCATTTCCTCGTCGGCGAACTGGTCGCCGCGGCCTGAGGCCAGCACCGGATCCAGGATCAGCGGAATATCCGGGTAGTCGGCCACGACTTCGGCAATGGCGGCAATGACTTCGACGCTGCCGAGCAGGCCCATCTTGAAAGCGGCAACGGGAATATCTTCGAGCAAGGCGCGGGCCTGGTCAGCGACCCAACCCGGATCCACCGGCAGCACGCCCTCGACGCCGGCGGTGTCCTGCACCGTGATCGCGGTCAACACCGAAAGCGGATGGCATCCCAGGCAGGCCAGCGTCAGGATATCCGCCTGCACACCGGCACCGCCGGTCGGGTCGGAGGCGGCGAAGCTGAGGACGGCGGGCGGCGCGGGTCGGGTCGGGGCGGTGGGGCTCATCGGGCTGGAAGGCATTCGGGCAAGGGGTTCGCCGGCGATGGACTGAATTTTAGCCGATGGACAAGGCCCCGCCGGCCGCGACGAGGCGGCTTCAGGCCCGCCTCGCGCCGGGAATGGCATGCGCTACCCGCCGTCCGCCATGTACAAAATCGCGACAGCGGTGCCTATCTCGCCCGGAATATGCGCGAGCAGTGCTTTGCAAGGACAAAAATCTAAGTATGATTACAACTTGCAGTGCTTAGCTGAAGAAAACTGACAACATGCAAACCGGGGGAGCGAATGGCGAGTGCCGATGTGGTGACACATGATCGCGGCACGGCGATTCCGTTTACATACCCCGGGATTCAACCGCCGATTCATGTTGGAGTAATGTGAGCGAGACACCCAAGCTCTCCGGCATCAAGGTCATGGTGATCGACGATTCGAACACCATCCGCAAGACCGCCGAGATATTTTTGCTGCAGGCCGGCGCCCAGGTCGTGCTGGCCGAAGACGGCTTCGATGCGCTGGCGAAGATCAACGATCACCAGCCGCAGGTCGTTTTCTGCGACATCCTGATGCCGCGGCTAGACGGCTATCAAACCTGCGCCTTGATCAAGAAGAATCCCAGGTTCGCCGCCACGCCGGTGATCATGCTGTCGTCCAAGGACGGCCTGTTCGATCGCGCCCGGGGTCGCATGGTCGGCTCCGACGAATACCTGACCAAGCCCTTCACCAAGGACAGCCTGCTCAAGACCGTTGCCGACCACACCGGCGGCGGCTGACGATTTTCAAGCTGCGAGGTAAATACCATGCCCATCAAGACCGTACTGATCGTCGATGACTCTCCCACGGAACGCCATATCCTCACCGAGCTGCTGAGCGGCGCCGGTTACCAGGTGACGACCGCCGAAAGCGGTGACGAAGGCATCGAGCGCGCCAAACAGATCAAGCCCGATCTGGTGCTGATGGATGTCGTGATGCCCGGAACCAATGGCTTCCAAGCCACTCGCGCGCTGTCAAAGGACGACGCCACCAAGGACATCCCGGTGATCATGTGCACCACCAAGAACCAGGAGACGGACAAGCTCTGGGGCATGCGCCAGGGCGCGCAGGACTACGTTACCAAGCCCGTTGACGGCCCGGCGCTGCTGGCCAAGATCGCCGCGCTGGGCTGATCCGCAAAAATGGCAAAACGCATCAGCCTGCGCGAATTCCAGCAGAACCTTTCGGATCGACTGGTTTCGGCGCGACGCGGCGAAGGCGGCAATGCCCTGCTCGGCATCGAATCCGGCAGCGATGAATTGCCGGGAGGCAGCCGCTGGCTGATCGACCTCGCCGACTCGGGGGAAGTGACGCCACTGCCGGAGCTCACCCCGGCACCGCTGACCAAGCCCTGGTTCTCCGGCATCGCCAATATCCGCGGCGTGCTTTACAGCGTGGTCGATTTTGCGGCCTGGCGCGGCGGCGCGCCGACGCCGATCAATGCCCAGTCGCGGCTGCTGCTGGTCGGCGCGCGGCAGGGGGTGAATAGCGCGTTGCTGGTGCGCCGCGCGCTGGGATTGCGCCCGCAGATCGAAATGCATGCCACCGGTGACGTCAGGACCGGCCTCGGCGAGACGGCCCCCTGGTTGGGAGGACGCTTCAAGGACGCCCAGGACATCATCTGGACCCAGTTGCGGATTCCCGCGCTGCTGTCCGACCCACGCTATCTAGACATTGCGCTCTGAGCGCAGCGGAAAGGAAAGACCATGGCCTTAAACCTTCCCTTCAAGCTACCCAGCTTCGACCGCCGCAAATCCAGGGGGCCGGCTGCAACTGGCGGCCCCGCCCCGGCCGTCGACCGTCGCGGCGCGGGCACGCTGCCGGTCATTGGGCACCTTGGCATCGAGACACAGTTCCGCATCCTCGGCAGCGTGTTCCTGATCAGCCTGCTGATTTCCATTGCGGCGATCTTCATGCAGGTTCAGGGCACGGCGCGCGGCACGACCTTCCTTTCGGTGGCGAGCCACATCGCGCCGCTGACGCAGCAGATTCCCAAGGCCGCGCTTGCCGCCATGGAAGGGCAGAAAGACGGCTTCGCCGAACTGCGCGAGGCGCGCGATGCCTTCGCCAAGCTCCTGGAAAGCCTGGTCGAGGGTGGCGAAGTCAAGGGCATCAAGGTCGCCGCCACCAGCCCCGAGGCGCGCCCGGCGCTGGACGCCCTGCGCGAATCCTGGATCAAGCAGAACGAGGCCATCAACCTGGTGCTGGCGAACGAGAACCGCCTCGTCGCGATCAACCGCCTTGCGATCGAAGCGGCGACGCGCGGGGCCGCCATGATCGAGGCCGCGGAAGCCGCCGGCGGCAAGTTGCCACTGCTGACCGAGCGCATCCTGCATGCCGCCCACCAACTGGCCTGGGCTCCGGGCTTCGATGAGGCCCTTGCCGCACGCCTGGTCAGGGACATCCCCGCCGCGCAGGAAGCCGCGCCGGCCGATTCGCCGCTCGGATTGGGCCTCAAGGCCATGATGGCGGCGGTGCCGGCGCTGACCGGTGACCTGAAGCCGCTGGTACAGGCGCGCAAGACCGGCTCGGGATTGCAAAACGGCTTCCGCACCATGTCCGGACACGCCGCCGGCCTGGTCGACGCCTACGAAAAGGAAATCGCCGAGCAGGACTTCTCGTCCTTCTCCGCCGCGATTTTCGGCTCCATCGCGCTGCTGATGCTGGTGCTGATGGTCAAGGCCTTCAACGACGAAGGCGTGCGGCGCAGCGGCGAGTCCGAACAGCAGCGGCGCATCGCCGAAGCGGAAAAGGACGCCACCCAGGGCGCCATTTTGCGGCTGATGAACGAAATGGGCGACCTGGCCGACGGCGACCTCACGGTGCGCGCCACGGTGTCGGAAGACATCACGGGCGCCATTGCCGACTCGGTGAATTACACGATTGAGGAACTCGCCGTGCTGGTGCGCGGCATCAACGATGCCGCCGAACGCGTGACCAGCGCCTCGAATTCCGCGCAGAGCACCTCGAACGAACTGCTCGCCGCGACCAAGGTGCAGTCCGAGGAAATCATGGCGGCGAACGCGACCGTTCTCGACATGGCCAAGTCGATGGAAGCGGTGTCGTCCTCCGCTCTCGAATCCGCCCGCGTGGCGAATGCCTCGCTGGAAGCCGCGCGCAAGGGCTCGTCGGCGGTGTCGAACTCGATCTCGGGCATGAACGAAATCCGCACCCAGATCCAGGAGACCTCGAAGCGGATCAAGCGCCTCGGCGAATCCTCGCAGGAGATCGGCGAAATCGTGGAGCTGATCTCGGACATTACAGAGCAAACCAACGTGCTGGCCTTGAACGCCGCCATCCAGGCCGCGTCGGCGGGCGAAGCCGGCCGCGGCTTCTCCGTGGTTGCCGAGGAAGTGCAGCGACTGGCCGAACGCTCCGGCGAGGCGACGAAGCAGATCGCCGCCATCGTCAAGACGATTCAGACCGACACGCACGATGCCGTGGCCGCCATGGAACATTCGACGCAGGGTGTGGTGGAAGGCGCCAAGCTGTCCGATGCGGCGGGCCAGGCGCTGAATGAAATCTCCAGCGTCTCGCAGGATCTGGCGCGCCTGATTCAACAGATCTCCACGGACACGCAGTCCCAGGCGGATATCGCCACCAAGGTAGCCTCCTCGATGCAGGACATCTTGCGCATTACCGGCCAGACGACGACGAGCACGCAGCAGACTGCCGTGTCGATTGGCGAGCTGACCGAACTCGCTGTCGAACTGAAGGGTTCGGTCTCGGGCTTCAAGGTTTGAACGACAGGACGAACAACACGCCGTCATGACCGTGGAACTGGATATCGGCCCGCTGTCCTGGGTCAAGGGAGAAATCGACCTTGCGCTTGAGCGCGCGGGCGAGAACCTCGCGGCCCATGCCACCAACCCATCCGGGGACGGGCTGGTCAAGGCGCGCGCAAGCATGCACCAGGCGCATGGAGCGCTGGCCATCGTCGGCATCGAGGGCATCACCGAATTCGCCGACGCCATCGAACAGCTTCTCGGCGCGCTGGCCGACGCTTCGATGACGGACGGCACGGCGGCCGTCTCCGCCGCGCAGGGCGGTTTTTCCGCCCTGCGCGGCTACCTTGACGACCTCATGGCCGGGCATCCAGACCAGCCGCTGAAACTGCTGGGTTCCTACACGGCAATGGCTCTGGCCCGCGGGCTCGCGGCCCCCGGTCCGGCGGCATTGTTCTTCCCCGACCTGACCCAGCGTCCGCCCAAGCGCGAAAAAGACCTGCCGGTGCTCGCGCCCGAAGCCATGACGGCACGCATCAAGGCGGCGCGGCTGGGCTTTGAACGCGGCCTGCTGAAGTGGCTCAAGGGCGACATCAAGGGCGCGGCCGAAATGAAGGTCTCGACCGCGATGATCGAAATGACGCGGGGCACCCCGGCCGCCCGCGCCTACTGGTGGATTTCGCTGGGCGTGCTTGATGCCATGGCCGCCGGCGGATTGCCTGACGCCAACGAAGCAAAGCGCTTTGCCATGCGTCTGGGCGCCCAGGTGAAGAAGCTTGCCGAGGGGCAGGCCGAACCCAACGACCAGGCACTGCGTGAAGCGCTTTACCAGGCTGCCTGCGCCACCAAGGGCGGGGCGGCCCTTGCCGTGGTGCGCGCCGCCTACCGCCTTGACGGCATGGTGCCCACCGCCACGCCGTCCGAGACCGAGAGGCTGCTGCCGCATATCCGCCGCCTGCGCGACTACCTGGCCGGTGCCAAGGACGACTGGAACCGGCTTTGCGCCGGGACTGCGGCAGCGCTGCCGCCCTTCCACGAGCGCACGGCGAAAATCGCCGAGGAAGGCGCGGCCACCGGCCAGGCCGACTACCGACGCCTGACGGCCGCGATTCTGGAAACCGCCGACCACCTGCGTCGCGACCCGTCACGCCATAGCGAAGCCATGGCCCTCGAAATGGCCACGGCGCTGCTGCTCGCCGAATCGGCGCTGGAAAATTTCCAGTCGCTCGACGCTGACTTCACCCGCTCGACCGATGCTGTCGTCGAGCGCCTCGCCGCCGTCGAACGCGGCGAGGAACTGGGTACGCTGGACCTGCCCCACCTTGACGCCATGTCGCGCCGCGCCCAGGAGCGGCTGCTGCTCGAATCCGTGGCGCGTGAGATCAAGACCAACCTCGGCACCATTGAAACGGCGCTCGACGCTTTCTTCCGCGACAGCAGCAAGCACGCCGCGCTGGCGACGCTGCAGACGCCGATCCGGCAGATCCAGGGCGCGCTGCTGGTGCTCGGGCAGGATCGTGCCAGCGCGGTCCTTGCCGAGTGCGCGGGCGCCGTCGAACGCTTCGCGCAACCCGGATTCACCGCTCAGGCCGGCGAGTTCGAGGACGTTGCGAAGAAACTGTCGGCCCTCGGCTTTTTCGTTACCCAGTTGCAAGGTGGCACGGCTGATATCGATACCATCCTCGCGCCTCCTCCCACGGTTGCCAAGCCGGTCCGCGAAGCAGGGGAACCGGTTGCCGTGGCGGCCGTCGTCGCGGAGCCACTGGCTATCGCCGAAACACCCGGTCCCGCGCCGGCGGATGCCATTGCAACCGCGCCGGCAATCCCGGAGGTGACGGCCGCCGAACCGGCACCGGAGGCCCCGATCGAAATCGAGCCCGCCGACGACAGCGCACTGCCGAATTTCGAGGTCGAAGGCTTCGCGGCCCCGGCCGAACCCGAGCCACCACCCGCACCGCCCCCGATCGAGGCGCCGGCCCCGTCCGCCGAAGCCGAGCGGCTGCTGGACGCCAGCGAGGAAGACCTCGACGCCGAACTCCTGGGTATCTTCCTCGAGGAAGCCAAGGAGGTGATGGGCACGATCAACCAGAACCTGCCGACCTTGCAGGCCGCGCCGTCCGATCACGAAGCACTGGTCACCGTGCGTCGAAGCTTCCATACCCTCAAGGGTAGCGGCCGCATGGTTGGACTTGCCGAGTTGGGCGATGCCGGCTGGAGCGTCGAACAGGTGCTCAATGCCTGGCTGCACGACACCAAGCCGGCCAGCCCCGCCCTGCTGGAAATGCTCGACCTCGCCGCCAGCGTGTTTGGCGGATGGGTGGCGCAGTTGGAAGGCGGCGGCAGCCGCCACTACGATTACGCCTTGCTGGCGAAGCAGTGCGCTGTCCTGAGCGGCGCCGAAGAGGAGGCCCCGGTCGCCGTGGCGCCAGCGCCGACTCCCGAGCCTGTCGCCGAACCCGTCGTGGCCGACGTGCCCACGACGGAGCCCGAAATCGCCGCGCCGGAACTTGTCGTACCCGAGCTTGCCGCGCCGGAACTTGTCGCGCCCGAAGTGGCCCAGCCGGAAGCGGCGGAACCCGCGGCCGTTACGCCAGAAGCGGAGTTGCCGGAAGCTCCGTCGATTGAGTTGCCCGCGCTGGAAATCCCGACGCCAGAGTCTTCCGTGCCCGAGCTTCCGCCGCTCGACGTCGTGCCGGAAGCTGCCGCGGAAGTCGTGGACGCCATTGCCGAAATCAGCGCACCGCCCTCCGCAGAAGTCGTTGCCTTTCCTTCGCCGCCACCCGTGCGCGTCGGCGAAGTCGAAATCGCGCCGACGCTCTACAACCTCTATCTGGACGAAACGCGCGAACACGTTGCCACCTTGCAGGCCAACCTCGGCGCGGAGTGCATGCCGGGCAACGACGTCATACGCGCTGCGCATACCACGGCAAGCATTTCCGCCGCCACCGGCATCCTGCCGATTTCCACCCTGGCGCGCGCGCTGGAGGATGCCCTGGGTCGCCTCATGCTGATCGGCGCGACGCCGACGGAGGCGCAACGCTATGTCTTCGCCCGCTGCGCCGGCGCGCTCGAAGGCATGCTCGGCGCCGTTGCCCAGCGCCGCATGCCGGGCGAGGAAGTCGAACTCACCGACGAGCTCAGGGCGATGAACCCGGCCATCGAGTCGGGGATTGCAGCACCGGTCGCCGCGATCGCCGACGCTTCCGTCGCGACGCCCGCGACGTCCGCGACGCCCGGGGCGGCACCCCTGCCGGCCGAAGACGAAGCGCCAGCGCTGCCGGAGGTCACGATCACCGCCGCCGAGCGTCGCGCGGCGCGGATGGAAGACGAGATCGACCAGCAGATCCTCCCGCTCTTCCTCGACGAAAGCGTCGAGCTGATGCGCGAGATCGGCGAGACCCTGCGCCAGTGGCGCATCGATCCGACCAGCGGCGACATCGCCCGTTCCCTGCAGCGCGCCCTGCACACGCTCAAGGGCAGCGCGCGGATGGCCGGCGCCATGGGTTGCGGCGAACTGCTGCATTCGATGGAAGACCGGATCGACCAGGCCGTGCGCATGAAGTCGGTGCAACCCGCCGTCATCGACGGGCTGGAAACCTCCTACGACCGCGCGGAAATGCTGATCGAGCGCCTGCGCAACCCCAACGCCGCGCCGGTGGAGCGCGACGAAGCCAAACCCCAGGCGGAAGCCGCCTCGGTCGCGGTCGAAACCGCGGCGGAAGCCGCCCAGTCATTCGCCGAAGCCGCTCCGGCGACACACGCGCACGCCGCGGCGACCACCGGCAAGGCCGCCGCCGGACCAGCCGCCTTCGTGCCGGCAGCGCAGGTGCACCTGCGCGTGCGCGCCGACCTGGTCGACCAGTTGGTCAACGAAGCCGGTGAAGTCGCCATCGCGCGCGGCCGCATCGAGGGCGAATTGCTGGCCTTGAAGTCATCGATGCTGGACCTCACGGAGAACGTCATTCGCCTGCGCAAACAGTTGCGCGAGGTGGAAATCCAGGCCGAATCCCAGATGCAGTCGCAGCAGGCGCTGGCCAGCGAGCGCGCCCAGGCATTCGACCCGCTCGAATTCGACCGTTTCACCCGCTTCCAGGAAGTCACGCGGATGATGGCCGAGAGCGTCAACGACGTCGCCACCGTGCAGCAGAACCTGATGCGCACGCTGGACCACGCGAATGCCGCCGTGACCGCGCAAGCCCGGCTCTCCCGCGAACTGTCGCAGCGCCTGATGGGCGTGCGCATGGTGCCCTTCGAAAGCATTGCCGAGCGCTTGCACCGCGTGGTGCGCCAGGCCGCCAAGGATACCGGCAAGCGCGCCAACCTGGACATCCGTCACGGCCAGACCGAACTTGACCGCTCGGTGCTTGACAAGATGGCCGGCCCGCTCGAGCACATGCTGCGCAACAGCGTCGCCCATGGCCTGGAAAGTACCGCGGGCCGCAATGCGGCGGGCAAGGATCCGATCGGCCAGATCACCCTGTCGCTGGCCCAGGAGGGCAACGAAATCGTGGTCGCGATCAGCGACGACGGCGCCGGCCTGAACCTCGAAAAGATTCGCCATCGCGCCATCGACCGCGGCCTGCTTGAACCCGACGCTGTGCCTGACGAGCACACGTTGACGCAGATGATCATGCAGTCCGGCTTCTCCACCGCGGACGAAGTGACCACGCTGGCCGGGCGCGGCGTCGGCATGGACGTGGTGCGCAACGAGACCGCCAGCCTCGGCGGCCGCATCGAGATCGCCTCGGTCAGCGGCAAGGGCGCCACCTTCCGCGTCTATTTGCCATTGACGCTGGCCGTGACCCAGGTGGTGATGGTCACCGTCGGCAGCCGCCACTATGCGGTGCCATCCTCGATGATCGAGCAGGCGACTGAACACCGGCCCGCCGCCGCCGCCGAGATTCGCAAAGCCGGCAGCACCGAGTGGCTGGGCAATCCGTATCCCTACCACTACCTCGGTGTCCTGCTTGGCGACGCCGCCGCCCTCCCGCCGCAGGAACGCCGCCACTGGATTCTGCTGATTCGCGGCGGAACCGAGCGCGTCGCGCTGGAAGTGGATAGCCTTTCCGGAAACCAGGAAGTCGTGGTCAAGGCCGTCGGGCCCCAACTCGCGCGCATTCCCGGCCTGGCGGGCGCCACCGTGCTGGCCAATGGCGAGATTGCCCTGATCCTGAATCCCGTCGCGCTGGCGGCGCGCTCGGCCGAGCGCACCGGCACGCCGGTGGCCACGGTAATCACCCCGGCGACCGCCGTGCAAGCCGCCCCCGCCCCGGCGGCGCCGACCGGCGCCACGGTCCGCGCTCCCGGCGCGGCGACCGCTGCCGCCCCTGCCGTGATGGTGGTCGACGACTCGCTGACCGTGCGCAAGATCAGCGGGCGCCTGCTGGCACGCCACGGCTACCATGTGCTGACCGCCAAGGACGGCGTAGACGCCCTCGAACAACTGGCCGACGTGATGCCCGATGTCATGCTGCTCGACATCGAAATGCCGCGCATGGACGGCTTCGACCTGGCGCGCAACATCCGCGGCGACAAACGGCTGAAGCACATTCCGCTGATCATGATCACCTCGCGCACGGCGGACAAGCACCGCCAGTTGGCGATGGATATCGGCGTCAATCACTACCTCGGCAAACCCTACGACGAAGACGACCTGCTGAACTGCATTCGCCAGTCCATCCCGGGCAGGCAGTAGCCGGTTTGCGCACGGAGCCGCAACCATGACGAATCAATCACGCCCGTTCAAGGTGCTGGGCATCCAGCAGATCGCCATCGGCGGCACCTCCAAGGATCGGCTGAAAAAGCTCTGGGTCGACATGTTCGGCCTGGCCGTGACCGGCAACTACGTCAGCGAGCGCGAGAACGTAGACGAAGACATCACCGCCATGGGCAGCGGCCCGTTCAAGGTCGAGGTCGACCTGATGCAACCGCTGGACCCGGCGAAAAAGCCGGCGGTCAACGAGCCGCCGCTGAACCATGTCGGCCTCTGGATCGATGATCTGCCGCGCGCCGTCGAGTGGCTCACGGCACAGGGCGTTCGCTTCGCCCCGGGCGGCATCCGCAAGGGCGCCGCCGGCTTCGACATCACTTTTCTGCACCCCAAGGCCAACGAGCAGTTTCCGATCGGCGGCGAAGGCGTGCTGATCGAGCTGGTGCAGGCGCCGCCGGACGTCGTCGCGGCCTTCGCGCGGCTGGCCTAGGCAAGGCTGGCCTAGGCAAACATCCGATAGCAGTTGCGCCCGGCCTCCTTGGCCGCGTACATGGCGAGGTCGGCGCGCCGCATAAGCTCGGCCGACGTCAGCTCTCCGCCGCCAAACAGCGCAACGCCAACGCTGGCGCTGCATTCGATGGGCATGCCGAGCACGCGCATTGGTTCGCGGATTTCCTCGACCAGCTTTTCAGCCAAGCGCTCCGCGTCGGAAGCGCCGCCCAGCGCCGTGAGCACCACGACGAATTCGTCGCCGCCGACCCGCGCCACGGTATCGACCTCGCGCACCGCGGCGCGCAATCGCTCGGCCGTGGCGCGCAAAACCTCGTCGCCGATGGCATGGCCGCGACTGTCGTTGATCGACTTGAACTCGTCGAGGTCCACCATCAGCAGCGCGATCTGGCCATGGCTGCGTCGCGCGTGCTGCATCGACTGCTCGAGCCGGGCGTCCAGCAGCAGCCGGTTGGCCAGCCCGGTCAGCGGATCGGTATGGGCCAGTGCCTGCAACTGGCGTTCGTTCTCGCGCAAGCGGGCGTTCAAGGCCTCGAGCTCGGCGGTACGCGCGGCGACACGGCGTTCAAGATCGGTCTCGGAACGCTGCAGCGTCGCGATCAGTTCCTGCCGGGTGGTCAGGGCCTCGCTGCGCGCCGCATCCTTCTCGCGCTGCAGGTCGTTGATCCGTTCCGCCAGGGCGAAGGAAAGCAGGACCATCTCGATCGCCGAGCCGATCTGTATGGCATAGAAGCTGAAGAACGTCGTCGGCAGCAGGTTCAGGTTGCGCAGGCCGACCACGACCACGCCCACCAGCAGCGCCGTCCAGGCCAGCAGGAAGATGCGGGCCCCGGGCTGGCCGGCGCGCCAGCAGCGCAGGCCGGCGGCGACGGCAACGACCGAAAACGTGACGCCGGTGAGCGACGTGAGAATCGCCGCCAGGCGATAGGGCACCAGCAACGGCGCCACGGCGCAGACCGCGAACAATCCGGCAAGGCCGATGATCGCGCCGTCCAGGCGTGGCAGGTTGCGCCGGGTTTCAAGGAAGCCGCGGGTAAACAGCGCGCCGAACAACCCGGTGGCGGCAAAGCCGCCGGAAAACGCCAGGTTTCCCCACGCCGGCCAGCCCGGCCAGAGGAATTGGTTTCCCAGGCCGTTCAATGAAAGCTGGCCCACCGCCATGCTGATGGCAAACATGACATAGCTCAGGTAATTCACGTCGCGCAGCGACAGCCACAGCAACAGGTTGTAGAGCGCGAGCGCCAGCAGCATGCCGAAATACACGGAAAGCATGGCGTAGCTGACCAGGGAGTCCTGCCAAAACGCCGCGTGGCCCCAAAGCCGCAAGGGCACGGTGAGGGTGCCCTCCGACACGATGCGCAGCCAGGCGCTGCCGACACCGTTCTCGTCAAGATGCACCGGGAACACAAAGTTGCGATGCAGCAGCGGCCGTGCCGTGAAGGGCAGGCGATCCCCGGTGGCCAGTCGTTCGCCGCCGGGACCGAAAAATTCGACGCTGTCCAGTGTCGGAAAAGCGACGTCGAGCAACCAGTCGCGCGGCGCGCCCGGCTCCGCCGCGAGGTCGATTCGCAACCACCATGCCGAGGACGAGTAACCAAAGTTGATCGCCGTGTCGTCACGCACGCCGGATGGCTTGAATTCTCCGGCACGGCGCTGGGCATCCGCCAGGCTCATGGTCCCGGTCGGATCCTCGAGCACAAGGACATGCGGCGCCAGGGATACCGAACGTGTATCCGACATCAGCCGAACGGCGGCGACACTGCTCCCCGCCTGACCAAACAGGCAAGTCAATAACAGGATCAATGCGGCGATGCGTGACACGGCACGCTCCGGAGGGAGGCTGTGCAAATTCTAGCCGATTGGTCGCCACGGCCCCCGGCCAGGATGGTTACAATCGGCCGATCAAGAATCCGCGCCCTGATGCCGATGGCAGCGGACTCATTCAACCCCCCCATGAACATTGCCCCATGCCACGCAAACTGATCGCCACCCTGTCCTGCTTGTTGCTTGCCGGCCCGCTGCTGGCGGCCGAGGAGGCACTGCCGAATTTTGCCGAGGACACGCTGACCGGTGACTGGCGCGGCGCGCGCGGAGGCGCCTTGAAGAATGGCTTCGGCTTCGAAGGCCTGGCGCGGGTCGACGCCTTGCGCAATCGTGGCGGCATCAGCAACGGCAGCCGTCATATCACGCACCTTGATCTCAAGCTGCGCATGGATCTCGAAAAAGCCTTCGGCTGGAGCGGAGGCAGCGCCATGGTCAACGTCCTGAGCGACGGCGGCTGGGGGCCGAACGCGCGGCACGTCGGCTCACAGATGGGCGTGACCAACGTCGAGGTCGGCGCGCCGACCACCACGCGGGTCTTTCAAGCCTGGCTGCAGCAGAACCTGTTCGACGATCGGTTGGCGGTACTGGCCGGTCTTTACCCTATCGATTCCGAATTCTTCACCGTCGACTCGGCCGGCGTATTCATCGGACCGCAATACGGTACGCCAGCCGACCTGGCCCTGACGCGCGGCCCCTCGATTTTCAACAACTCGGCCTTCGGCCTGCGCGCGAAGTGGACGATCGCGAAAACCGTGTATGCCATGGGTGCGGTGCTCGACGGCATTCCCAACGATCCGGCGCGGCCCAAGATCGCGGCAATCCGCTTCGCCAAGGGCGACGGCAGCTTCTCGATCGGCGAATTCGGCTGGCTGCCCGAGGCGGACAACGAAAAATTCAAGGGTTACGCCAAGGCCGCCATCGGCCTGTGGGGCTACAGCACGAAGGTCAACGATCAGCGCGATACCGATGCCGGCGGCAATCCCTTGTTGCGCTATCAACGCGGCGGCTATGTGCTGGGCGAGCGAACACTGGCGCGACTGGGTGGCGACGAGCGTTTTCTTTCAGGCTTCGCCCGTTACACCTGGGGCGACGGCGACTCGACAGCGGTGAAGAACAGCCTGAACCTCGGCCTGCACCTCAAGGGGCCGCTCGAATCGCGCCCCGACGATGTCGTCGGCATCGCATGGTCCCGTGCCGGTATGTCACGGAAATGGCGCGACGCGCAGACGGTGCCGGGAAACACCAAGGCCAGCGAGGACGCGCTGGAGATCACCTGGCGCTTCGCCGTGACGCCATATCTCGCGATCCAGCCGAACTACCAGTACATCAAGCACCCGGGCGGCGCGGCGGCGGCCAGCGCCAAGCTGATCGGTATGCGTTTCGACGTCGCGCTCTGATGCAGAGAGTCGGCGCTGGCGGGACGGCGACGCCGGCCTGCTAGAATCGAAGCCATGGTTTCTTCGCGCGCACTTTCCCGCTGGCTCCTGCTGGTCGCCATGCTGACTTTTCTGTCGCCGCATTTCGGCTGGGAAGTCATGGCTGCCGATGCCCATCACGATCCCGTCAGCGGCGCGATGACCATGATCGATGCACACGATCACGAAGCCGGCAATTCCGGCCTCGATCATCACGATGAACACGCCTGCGGCGGCCACATGTTCAGCCACCTGCCGGTACAGGCATCAGCAAGTGCCGGCTCGCATTTCGCTGCCGCACCGCAGGCGTTTGTCGCCGCTGAACCGGCGATGCCGCCCTCGCATCACCCCGATCTGCCTGATCGCCCTCCGCGCCACACCGCCCTCTGAGCGGCGGAGCGCGCCTTCAACCATTCCCTGAGCCAGCCGCATCGCGGACTGGCCGCGTTCCGTCGATTTCCCGTGGATTGCCCCCGAGAGGATATCGATGCGAAAACTTTCATCCCTGCTACTTGCCGCATTGGCCGGCGCCGCGCTGGCCGCGCCGCCGCTGACCGAGACCGAGGCCCTGCGTCTGGGTTTCTCCCGCCCGGAATTTTCCGAACTGCAGCAGGCCCGTCTCGGCGAAGCCGAAGCGGATGTACTCGAAGCCGGCACCTGGAGCAATCCGACACTCGAGTTCGGGCGCGACAAGACCGGCAGCGCGCGCGAGCGGAGCTGGCAGGTATCGCAGGCGCTGGACATTTCCGGCCGACGCGGCCTGCGCGAATCTGCGGCGCGGCATCGCGTCCGCGCCACCGAAGCCGACAATCACGCGCGACAGAACGGACGCCGCGCCGAACTGCGCCGCGCCTTCCATGAGCTCCTGCGCCAGCAGGAACAGACGCGCGCCATCGGCAACTGGGCAGACCGCTTCACCCTGATCGACAATGTGGTCGCCAAGCTGGCCCGAGCCGGCGAAGCCTCTGGCTATGACCGCCGTCGCCTGGGGCGCGAGCAGCGCAGCGCCGGTGCAAGGCTGGCCGAGGCCCGCGCCGCGCAGGAACTCGGCCGCGCCCGTCTCGCGGCCCTGATCGGCCGCCCGGCCGACGATGGCGTCGCCGGCCAGCTCCTGCCGGAGCCGCCACCACCGTTGTCGGCCTTGCAGGCGCAACTCGCGGCACGTCCCGAGTTTGCCGCCCTGTCGGCGCGCGTCGAAGCTGCTCACAGCGATGGCGCCGCCGCGCAACGCCACCTGCCCGAGCTGACGGTCGGCGTGGGCCGCAAGCAGGTCGACGACGGCCCCGTGCGCGACAACGGCAGCCTGTTGATGCTGTCCCTCAACCTGCCGCTGTTCGACCGGCAACAGGCCAGGGACCGGCGAAGCGCGGCGCAGGCGCAGGCCGCGCAGGCCGAACTCGGCCTGGCGCGACAGCAGGCCGAAGGCGAGTTGCTCGGCCTGCATCGCCAGGCGACGCAGTTGATCACCGCCGCCGCGCGCTACCGTGCCGAGGCTGTCACGCCATCGGCCGAACTGCTGCGCATCGCCGAGAGCGCCTACCGCGCCGGCGAATCCACCGTCCTCGAACTGCTCGACGCCTACAAGGGGGCGCTGGAGGCTGAACTGACCGCCCTCGACCTCGAAGGGAAAGCCCGCGCCGCGCGCATCGAACTCGACCAATTGACAGGAAACCACCCGCAATGAAAACGCCATCGACACTGATCGCGCTCACGATCGTCGCATTGCTTCTCGCCGGCTGCGGCGAGAAGAAAGCCGCCAGCGGCGGCCACGACCACGGCGCCGCCGCACAGGCCGCCGGCCACGCCGACCATGGCGACCACGGCCCGGAAGGCGAAAAGCTCACCCACTTCAGCGACAAGACCGAACTGTATGTCGAGTTTCCGGCCCTCGTCGTCGGCCAGGCCGCGACCTTCGTCGCCCATTCCACCTGGCTGGCCGACTTCAAGCCGGTGACGCAAGGCAAACTCACTGTCCTGCTGGCGGGCGGCAGCGCGCCCGAAGAGCGATTCGTCGCCGACGCCCCGGCCGTGCCCGGCATCTTCAAGCCGAACGTGACACCCAAGGCCGGCGGCGAGCGCGAGCTGACGCTGATCGTCGAGACGCCGAACGGCAGCATGACGCACGAGCTCGGCCCGGTGCAGGTTTTCGCGGATGCCAAGGCCGCCGCCGCAAACCACGGCGACCATGCAGACAGCAGCGGCATCCCCTTCACCAAGGAGCAACAGTGGAAGATCGACTTCGCCACGGTCGAGGCGGTCAAGGGCACGGCGCGTCCTTCGGTCGCCGCCACGGCGACGATAAAGGCGCAGCCGGATGGCGAGGCGCTGCTGGCCGCGCCGGCGGCCGGCGTGCTGCGGCCGGCAGGCAGCTTCCCGCGCGTCGGCCAGGCGGTGCACAAGGGCCAGGTGCTGGCGTATCTGGCGCCGCGTCTCGGTGGCGAAACCGATCAGGCGACGCTGGAGGCCGCCGCCGGCAAGGCGCGCATCGGGCTGGAGCAGGCGCGGCGCGAACGCGAGCGCATGGAAGCGCTGTTCAAGGACGAAGCCATCGCTGAAAGGCGCCTGCTCGAAGCCCGCGCCAACGAGCGCATGGCCGAAGCCGAGGCCAATGCGGCCCAGGCGCGGCAAGCTCAGTTGGGGGGAGCGGGCGGCATCGCAATCCGCGCACCGGTTGCCGGCACGCTGGCCGATGTCGCGGTGGCGCCCGGCGCCTTCGTCGCCGAGGGCGTACCCTTGTTCCATGTCGCCAACACCGGCCGGTTGTGGCTGGAAGCGCGCGTGCCGGAAAGCGAGATCGGCCGGCTGGGAACGCCGAGCGGCGCTTCGTTTGCCGTCGATGGTTTCGCCCAGCCCTTCGTCATCGAGCCCGGCAAAAACGGCAAGCTGATCGCCGTCGGCGGCGTGGTTGACGCCAACACGCGCACCGTGCCGGCGATTTTCGAGTTCGCCAACCCCGGCGGCCTGCGCCTGGGAATGACGGCCAAGGCGCAGCTTTATGCCGGCGCGGGCGTCGAGGCCGTGCTGGTGCCCGCCGGCGCGGTGCAGGACGAAAGCGGCACGTCCGTTGTGTATGTGCAGATCGGCGGCGAAAGCTTCGAGCGCCGCATCGTGCGTGTGGGTGCCCGCGATGGCGAGCGCGTCGCCATCCTCGACGGCATCGATCCGGGGCAGCGTGTGGTCGGCAAGGGCGCCTACCTGATCCGCCTGTCGACCTCGATGTCGGCCGCCGTCGGCCACGCCCATTGAGGTGGAAGGATCATGATCGCTCACATCATCCAATGGTCCTTGCGCAACCGGCTGTTCGTCGTCGTCGGCGCCTTGCTGCTGCTGGTCTGGGGCGGCATCGAGACCGCACGCACGCCGGTAGACGTCTTCCCCGACCTCACCGCGCCCACCGTCACCGTCGTCACCGAGGCCGATGGCATGGCCCCGGCCGACATGGAGGCGCTCGTCACCTTCCCCATCGAGACCGCGCTCAACGGCGCACCGGGCGTGCGCCGCGTGCGCTCCTCGACCAAGATCGGCCTGTCGGTCATCACCGTCGAGTTCGCCTGGGGCACCGACGGCTATCTGGCGCGCCAGATCGTCGCCGAGAAATTGCAACTGGCCAAGGCCGCGCTGCCGCCCGGCATCGAGGCGCCGGTGATGGCGCCGGCGGCCTCGATCATGGGCGAGATCATGTTCATCGCCCTGACCTGGGACGATCCGGCAAAAGTCGGCGCTGGCGGGACGGCGGATAGCTGGCCCGCCGCCAACATGGGGACGGCGGTTCTAAAAAATACTGCTGACTACGTGCTTCGCAAGCGCCTGCTCGCCGTGCCCGGCGTGGCCGAAGTGCTGCCCATCGGCGGCGATGTTCAGCAGTATCAGGTGACGCTGAAGCCCGAGCGGCTGGCTGCCTACGGATTGACCATCGACGAGGTCGTGAAAGCGGTCGAGGGCGCGAACAAGAATGCCGCCGCCGGCTTCTACGCCGAGAACGGACAGGAGTATCTGATCCAGGGTATCGGTCGTGTGCGTACGGTGGAGGACATCGCCGAGGCGGTGGTGGCGATGAAGCACGGCCAGCCGGTGCTGCTGCGCCACGTCGCCGATGTGGGGCTCGGCACCGCCATCGTGCGCGGCGTCGGTTCGACCAACGGCAAGCCCGCCGTGGTGCTGGGCATCCAGCGCCAGCCGGCGGCCAACACCCTGGAACTGACGCGCACCCTCGACCGCACGCTGGCCGAGATCCAGACCGCGCTGCCGGCCGGCATGAAGATCGAGACGCGCCTGTTCCGCCAGGCCGACTTCATCGAGATATCGATCGACAACCTGCTCGCCGCCCTGCGCGACGGCGCGATCCTGATCGTCGCCATCGTCTTCGCCTTCCTGCTCTCGGCGCGCTCGACGGCGATCACGCTGGTGGCACTGCCGCTGTCCATCGTCGCCACCGTGCTGGCGATGAAGGCGCTCGGCGCGACGATCAACACCATGACGCTGGGCGGTATCGCCATCGCCCTCGGCGCGCTGGTGGATGACGCGATCATCGTGGTGGAGAACATCGTGCGGCGCCTGCGCGAGAACCAAGCCAAGCCCGAGGTGATGCGCGAGTCGACCCTGCATGTGGTGTTCCTCGCCACCAAGGAAATCCAGGGCTCGATCGTCTTCGCCACGCTGATCATCATGCTGGTGTTCATCCCCCTGTTCTTCCTCTCCGGCGTCGAGGGCCGTCTGATGGTGCCGCTCGGGCTGGCCTACGTGATCTCGCTGTTCGCCTCGCTGCTGGTGTCGATCACCGTTACACCGGTGCTCGCCTCGCTATTCCTCGGGCAATCGAAGGAAATCGAACAGCACCGCGAACCGCGTTTCGTCATCTGGCTGCGCGCGGGCTATCGCCATCTGCTCGACACCACGCTGGAGCGCTGGCAGGCCATCGCCGCCGCCAGCGGCGCGCTGCTGGTCGCCGCCCTGCTCGGGCTCGCCGCCGCCGGCCAGTCCTTCCTGCCCGACTTCAACGAAGGCACGCTGACGGTCGGCGCCGAGACCTTGCCCGGCACCGCCTTTGCCGAGTCGGTGAAGCTGATGGAAGGCGTCGAGGCGGTGTTGCTGAGCCACCCCGAGGTCGTCGCCACCGCGCGCCGCACCGGACGATCGCCGCTCGACCCGCACGCGCTCGACGTGCACCAGTCGGAAATCGAGGTCAGCCTGAAGATGACAACGGGAAAAAATGCGCGCAGCAAGCAGGACTTCCTCGCCGCGCTGCGCGCCGACTTCGCCAAACTGGCCGGCGTGCAGGTGGTGGTCGGCCAACCGATCTCGCACCGCATCGACCACATGCTCTCCGGCACGCGCGCCAACATCGCGGTGAAGATCTTCGGCGCCGACCAGAAGGAGTTGCGCAAGCTCGCCGAGGAAATCAAGGGCGTCATGCAGCAGGTGCCCGGCGCGGTCGATGTGCAGCCCGAACAGCAGAGCGACATCCCCTTCCTCAGCGTGAAGTACAAGCGCGAGGCGCTGGCGCGCCACGGCCTGTCGGCGGCGGAACTGTCGGAAAGCATCGAGGTGGCCTTCAACGGCCTGACGGTCGGCAAGGTGCTGCAGGGCCAGGCCAGTTTCGACCTCGTGGTGCGCTACGACCCGGCGACGCGTGCCAACCTCGACGCCATCCGCGCCACGCTGATCACCACGCCGAGCGGCGCGCGCCTGCCGCTGTCCGCACTGGCCGACATCGAGAACGACCGCGGCCCCTACTTCATCAACCGCGAGAACGTGCAACGCAAGATCGTCGTCATGGCCAACGTCGCCGGGCGCGACCTGAAGAGCGTGGTCGAGGAGATGCAGGCGAAGATCGCCGGCCAGATCAAGCTGCCGACGGGCTACTACATCGAGTTCGGCGGCCAGTTCGAGTCGGCCGCGGAGGCCGCACGGGTGCTGACGCTGCTCGGTGCCGCCGTGGTGGTGGGCATTTTCCTGCTGTTGTTCGTCGCTTTCCACACCGCGCGCGACGCCTTCCTCGTCATGCTCAACCTGCCGCTTTCCATCATCGGCGGCGTGGTCGGCGTCTATCTGGCCGGCGGGGTCGTCACCATCGCTTCCATCATCGGCTTCATCACCCTGTTCGGCATCGCCACGCGCAATGGCGTGATGATGATCGCCCACATCCACCACCTGGTCGAGCAGGAAGGCGTCGCCGATCTGCGCGCCGCCGTGATGCGCGGCGCCGATGAACGGCTGATCCCGATCCTGATGACGGCGCTCGCCGCCGGCCTCGCGCTGGTGCCGCTGGCGCTGGCCGCCGGCCAGCCCGGCTCCGAGATTCAGGCACCGATGGCGGTGGTGATCCTCTGTGGCCTGATCAGCTCGACCGTGCTCAACATGCTCGTCGTGCCGGCGCTCTACCTGCGCTTCGGCGCCGTGCGCGAGGAGCTCGCCAGCGGCCGCATCTTGCGCCGGCGGCGCAACGACGCGCTGGCCGACGGCTAATGACAAAGAGGAAGACGACTCATGACGCCGCGCGCCCAATGGCTGGAACTGAAAATACCGCCCCTCCTGGTGATGGCCGTGATGGCTCTTGGCATGTGGACAGGCAGCGTTGTGTTTCCCGCCCTTTCGATTTCCCTGCCTGCCTGGATGAGGTGGATTGCAGCACCGGCCGTCGTGCTGTTCGGCGCGCTGGTCAGTCTCGCCGGGGTACTGGCATTCCGCCAAGCGGGAACCACGGTGAATCCGCTGGCGCCGGACTCCGTCTCCCGGTTCGTCGCCGGTGGAATCTACCGCTACAGCCGGAATCCGATGTACCTGGGCTTCGCTTTGGCCCTGACAGGGTTTGCCCTGTTTCTGGCACACGCCGGTGGCGCGCTCTTTCCACTTCTCTTCGTCCTGTACATGAACCGGTTTCAGATTGCGCCGGAGGAAGCTTTTCTCGCCGCGCGCTTCGGCGCCGCGTTTCGTGCCTATTGCGCAACGGTGCCGCGATGGATATGACAAGCAGGCCCCGGCAGGTAGCGGCGTTTGTCGCGGGACGCCGAAAACCCTGCCTACATGCTGGCCTGGCGCGATTCGGCGCGCGCCCGGTCCCCCTCGTCCGCCACGCCGCCATGCAACCTGAATCAGGAGGAATCGACATGCTCAGATACTGGCTATCCATCACCGGCATTGCCATGCTCATCGGCGGCTGCGCCCCGCATCTCCACTCGCTGAAACCCGGCTCGTCGTCTTCTCTGCTGGCCGGCGAATTCCATCACGGCCGACCGAACCGCTTGGTGCTGCAGACCGCCGAACGGCGCTATGTCGCCGAGGGCTTCTCGGTCAACCGGCACATGAACTGGAGCGAACTGCGCAAGACCTACCAGGGCAGCAATCCGAAACACTGGGACCGCATTTTCGCCGGACATGACAAGGACCATGAAGCCCATTCGGCGGAAGCCAAGGCCAAGGCGGCTGACGGCGCCGAATTGATCTGCCGCCTGGGCTGGCCATCGGGCATGTCACCACAAGGCACCTGCGTGGATCAGGCCGGCAGGGAACTCCTGCTGATTTTCGAGTAATCCGATCCATTGCACGTTGTCATCCGCTAAAGGAGAACCTCTTCATGAACTACCCGACCACTGCCGTTACGCTTGCCGCGCTTGCCCTCGCCGGCTGCGCCGGGCTTGCCGATCTTCCGCCGAACTACACCCTTGACCCCGACCGGGCCGAGGGCCTCGCCGTCATTTCAATGACGTTGTCCGGCAAATCCCTGGGCAAGATCAGCCGGTTCGAATATCGACTCAGGGAGATTCCGCCGCGCAACGAGAACGCGGTGGAAAAGTCGATTCGCTTTCGCGGCACGACCCAGCTCGCCAGATCGGTTGGGCGCGGGGAGGATGCGCGACCAATGACCGGCAGCATCGTGGTCAAGGGATCGGATTTGCGCGAACAGATCGACGTCTCCGACAGCGAAACCACGGGCGGACGTCTGGCAGCGGTGCGCCTGCCGGCAGGTGAATATGAAATCCACACTTGGAGGCTTGATGAGCCCGGACCGTATGGCGAGGTTGAACTTCGACCAAGAAAGGACTTCAGTTGTCGTTTCAATGTCAGGTCGGGCACGGCCATTTACCTCGGTCGCCTACGCCTGGAACTGGGGGACGGGGACACGCAGAAGCTGGTGGTCGAAGACCGACGGGACAGCGACCTGAACGGCTTCAAACGCAAATACCCGGTCCTGGCCAATAGCCCGACAGCCATGTCCATCTGCAACATCCGATAGCAACCCGCCGCGACGATCCGGATCGCGAATCACCTCAAACGGCCATTTCGTAAATCATCCACAAGGAGCAGGAGCATGCACCCCAAGCAATACATCACTACGGTACTGGCACTTATCGCCTGCGTTGCGTATGCCGCCCATGCGGCGGACAAGCACGGTCACGATCACGACCACCGGCCCCTACACGGCGGCATAGTCGCCGAGGCCGGCGATCTGAACTACGAACTGGTCGCCAGGCCGGATTCGCTGACGATCTATGTCACCGATCACGGCAAGCCAGTCGCGGCGACAGGAGCGCGTGGAACCGCGACCGTGCATTCCGCCAACGAAAAGACCACCGCCGTTCTGGAGCCCGCCGGCGAGAACAAGCTAAGTGCCAAAGGCAGCTTCAAGCAGGGTGTCGGTGTGCGTGTCGCCGCCACCGTTGCGCTGGCGGGCAAGCCGGAAGCAAAACTGAATTTCCGCCTGAAGTAGCCGGGGCGGCGGAGGGATCGAAGTGGCGAACTGTTGCAACGACAACTGTGCGGCTGATGCAGGCAGCAGCCCGCGATACCGTCGCGTGCTCTGGATCGCCCTCTGGATCAACGCGTTCATGTTCGGCGTCGAGATCATCGGCGGCCTGCTCGCCGGCTCGGTCTCGCTGCTCGCCGATGCCGTCGACTTCGCCGGAGATGCCGCCAACTATGGGCTTTCCCTGGCGATACTGACCAGGGGGCTTGCCTGGCGCGCCCGCGCGGCGCTGGTCAAGGGGCTCAGCATGGGCGCCTATGGCCTGTACGTGCTTGTCCGGGCCGCTTGGGGAGCATTCGTTGGAGAGGTTCCGCAAGCGCTGACCATGGGCTTGGTGGCCATGGTCGCGCTGATCGCCAATGTCGGCGTTGCAGCGATGCTGTACGCCTACCGCGAGGGCGATGCCAACATGCGCTCGGTCTGGCTTTGCAGCCGCAACGACGCCATCGGCAACCTTGCGGTCATGCTGGCGGCGCTCGGCGTGTTCGGCAGCAAACAGGGCTGGCCGGATCTGGTGGTCGCGGCGATCATGGGCCTGCTGGCGCTGAGCGCGGCACGGGTCGTGATCCGGCAGGCCCGGCATGAACTGGCCCAGACACCGGCAGGGCGATGCGAAAGGCCTTGATCGCCGTGGTGCCAGCGCCGACTCTCGGATCAGCCGATCGATGATGACCGCCTTGCCGTCCCCCGTCTGGCTGGCCCTGGCGGCCGCCGCGCTGTTCGGCGCCAGTACGCCGCTGATCAAGCTGCTGATCGGCGAAGCCACGGCCCTGTCGCTGGCCGGCCTGCTCTACCTCGGCAGCGGGCTCGGCTTGGGCCTGGCTCGCGTTTGGCGCGATCGCGGCTGGCGGCCCGGTGGGCTGGCCGCCGCCGACTGGCGCTGGTTTAGTGGTGCGACTGGCTTCGGCGGGGTGCTCGGCCCGCTGCTGCTGGTCTGGGGCCTGGCGCGAACCGGTGCCGGAGCCGCCTCGCTGCTGCTCAACCTGGAAGCGGTGCTGACCGCCGCCATCGCCTGGATCGTGTTTCGCGAGCATGCCGGCCGCCGCATCGTCGCCGGGATGGCCCTGATCGTCGTCGGCAGCGTCACCCTCTCCTGGCCGGCGGGCGAGACCGGCGTCACCCATCTTGGTGGGCCGCTGGCCATACTCGGCGCCTGCCTGTGCTGGGCCATCGACAACAACCTGACGCGCAAGGTATCCGCCTCCGATGCCATGTTCATCGCGGCGACCAAGGGCCTTGTCGCGGGCGCGGTGAACCTCTGCCTGGCCCTGCTGCTGGGCCATGCCCTGCCCGCCATGCCGCAGGCGGCGGCCGCGATGGCGATCGGCTGCCTTGGCTATGGCGCCAGTCTGGTGTTCTTCGTGCTGGCCCTGCGCGAACTGGGCACGGCGCGCACCGGCGCGTATTTCTCGACGGCGCCTTTCGTTGGCGCCGCACTCAGCATCGCCCTGCTCGGCGAGCCGACGCCGCCGCAATTCTGGCTGGCCGCCGGATTGATGGCGACCGGGGTCTGGCTGCACCTGACCGAGCACCACGCGCACGAACACCAGCACGAGCCGCTGCGGCATGCCCATCCGCACGTCCATGACAAACACCATCGCCACGCGCACGACTTCCCCTGGGATGGCGACGGCGCGCACGAGCATCTCCACGCGCATGAACCGCTGCGCCATTTCCATCCGCACTTTCCCGACATCCATCACCGCCACGGACATTGATCTGCCGTGGCGGCCAGGCGCATTTCCGCCATTTCATGGGGCAAGTTGCGCGGGACTTCGGTAACACACCGTGACAACGCGCCGATTGTCATGCAGCCTCACCAAATCGTGCCCGCGCCGATACATCCTGCTTACATCCGGGTCATCAAATACGTCTTGCCATGTGGCACAAACGTTCAAGGAGACTCGACATGAAAACCACGACACGCAATCTGCTCATCGCCGGCCTCGCCGGTGCTTCCCTCCTCTCTGCCTCCGCCGTCATCGCCGGCGGCGCCGGTTGCGGCGGCCCTGGCAGCTATGGTCCCGGCATGAGCGGCCACGGCCCGGGAATGATGGGCCATGGTCCCGGCTGGGGCGGTCCGCGCCATGCCGCCTTCGCGCCCGAAGATCGCGCGGGCTGGCAACTCGACATGCTCAAGTCGACGCTGAAGTTGCAGCCGACCCAGGAGGGCGCCTGGAACGCGTTTGCGGCCGCCGCCCAGGCGCAGGCAAAGACCATGGGCCAGGTGCGCGACGAGATGTGGGAAAAGGCGCGCACGACGCCGGAACGCATGGACCTCGCCAGCAAGCTGTCGAAGGAACGCGAGCAGGGCATGGAGAAAGTCACGCAAGCCATGAAGGCACTGTATGAGATGCTGACGCCCGAGCAGCGCAAGGTGCTGGATCGGCGCGGACCGTGGGTTCACGGTTGATTCATGACATCCGCCTTCGGCGCCGGCGACGCGGCGTTGCGCCGTGTCGCCAGCGCCGACTCTTACCTGAAGGCGATGATCTGCTGATCGACGGAAAGGCTTTCACCCGGATTCGCCAGCAGCTTATCGACCACGCAGTCGCGCTCGGCCTTGAGCACGTTTTCCATTTTCATCGCCTCGATCTTGGCCAGCACTTCGCCGGCCTTGACCTCCTGGCCGGGCTTCACGGCGACCGCGGTGAGCAGGCCGGGCATCGGTGAGAGCAGGAACTTGCTGGTATCGGGCGCGGCCTTGACCGGCATCAGCGCCAGCAGGTCGGCGGCGCGAGCGCTCATTACCTGCACGTCGGCCTGCACGCCCCAGTGGAACAGGCGGTAGATCGAGTTGCGGCGTTCCACCTGCATGCAGATCGGCTGGCCGTTGAGCGTGCCGCGATAGAGGATGTCGCCGAACTGCCAGTTGGAGCGGATCGCATAGCCGCCACCTGCCAGTTGCACATCCCAGCCGCCCTCAGCCTGGGTAATGGTGGCCGGATGCCGCTCGCCGTTGAGCAAGACCACGTAATCGCTGACCGGCTTGTACTCGTGGCCGGGCATCTGCCCGGTGATGGTGGCGTTGCGTGCCAGGTACTGGCGATGGATCGCCGCGGCGGTTGCCACCAGCATCAGCGGATCGTCGTGCGGCACGTCGGCGGCATTGAAGCCCTTGGGATACTGGTCGGCGATCAGGCCGGTGTTGAAGTTGCCCGAGGTGAAGCGCGGGTGCTGCATCAGCGCGGCCTGGAAGGAAATGTTGCTGGCCACGCCGCGGATCACGAACTCGTTCAGCGCATCGCGCATGCGGGCGATGGCCTGGTCGCGCGACGCCGAGTGAACGATCAGCTTGGCGATCATCGAGTCGTAGAACATCGAGATCTCGCCGCCTTCATAGACGCCGGTGTCCACGCGCACGCCGTTCTCGGCCGGCGGCGGCACGTACTTCACCAGGCGTCCGGTGGACGGCAGGAAGCCGCGGAAGGGGTCCTCGGCATTGATCCGGCATTCCATGGCCCAGCCGTTGATCTTGAGGTCTTCCTGCTTGAACGTCAGCTTCTCGCCGGCAGCGACGCGGATCATCTGCTCGACAAGATCCAGCCCGGTGATCAGCTCGGTCACCGGATGCTCGACCTGCAAGCGGGTGTTCATCTCCAGGAAATAGAAGCTCTTGTCCTTGCCGCCGACGACGAATTCGACGGTGCCGGCCGACTGGTATTTCACCGCCTTGGCCAGCGCCACGGCCTGCTCGCCCATGGCCTTGCGCGTCGCCGCGTCGAGGAAGGGGCTGGGCGCCTCCTCGATCACCTTCTGGTGGCGGCGCTGGATCGAGCATTCGCGCTCGTGCAGGTAGAGCGTGTTGCCGTGGGCGTCGCCCAGCACCTGGATCTCGATGTGGCGCGGCTCCTCGACATACTTCTCGATGAACACACGATCGTCGCCGAAGGCGTTCTTTGCCTCGGTCTTGCACGAGGCAAAACCTTCATGCGCTTCCTGGTCGTTGAAGGCGACGCGCAGGCCCTTGCCGCCGCCGCCGGCCGAGGCCTTGATCATCACCGGATAGCCGATGCCCTTGGCGATCTCCACGGCTTGCTCGGGGGTATCGATGGCATCGTTGTAGCCCGGGATCACGTTGACCTTGGCCGCCAGCGCCAGCTTCTTCGAGGCGATCTTGTCGCCCATCTGCTCGACCGAGTAATGCTTGGGCCCGATGAAAATGATCCCTTCCTCTTCCAGGCGACGCGAGAAGCTCGCGTTCTCGGAGAGGAAGCCATAGCCCGGATGCACGGCCTCGGCGCCGGTCTGCTTGCAGGCGGCGATGATCTTGTCCATCACCAGGTAGGACTCTTTCGACGGTGGTGGTCCGATGCAGACCGACTCGTCGGCCATGGTCACGTGCATCGCATCCTTGTCTGCCTCGGAATACACGGCGACGGTCTTGATGCCCATCCTGCGGGCGGTCTTGATCACGCGGCAGGCGATCTCGCCACGGTTGGCAATCAGTATTTTCTTGAACATGGTTGTTCTCCCGACGCTTACAGCGGAATGTTGCCGTGTTTGCGCCACGGGTTTTCGATCTGTTTGTTCTTGAGCATGGCCAGCGAACGGCAAACGCGCTTGCGTGTTTCGTGCGGCATGATCACGTCGTCGATGAAGCCGCGCGCGCCGGCAACGAAGGGGTTGGCGAACTTGGCCTTGTACTCGGCTTCCTTGGCCGCCAGCTTGGCCGGATCGCCCTTGTCCTCGCGGAAGATGATCTCCACCGCGCCCTTCGGTCCCATCACCGCGATCTCGGCGCTGGGCCAGGCGAAATTGACGTCGCCGCGCAGGTGCTTGGAGGCCATCACGTCGTAGGCGCCGCCGTAGGCCTTGCGCGTGATCACGGTGATCTTCGGCACCGTGCATTCGGCGTAGGCGTAGAGCAGCTTGGCGCCGTGCTTGATGATGCCGCCGTATTCCTGCGCGGTGCCCGGCATGAAGCCCGGCACGTCGACGAAGGTGATGATGGGGATGTTGAAGGCGTCGCAGAAGCGCACGAAGCGCCCGGCCTTGATCGAACTCTTGATGTCGAGACAGCCGGCCATCACCATCGGCTGGTTGGCGACGATGCCTATGGTCTGGCCTTCCATGCGGGCGAAGCCGATGACGATGTTCTTGGCATGGTCGGGCTGGATCTCGAAGAAGTCGGTGTCGTCCACCGTCTTCAGGATCAGCTCCTTGATGTCGTAGGGCTTGTTCGGGTTGTCCGGCACCAGGGTATCGAGGCTGTGGTCCAACCGGTCGGCCGGATCGTCGGTGGGTCGCGACGGCGGCTTCTCCTTGTTCGACAGCGGCAGGTAGTTGAAGAAGCGGCGCAGCATGACCAGCGCCTCGACGTCGTTCTCGAAGGCGAGGTCGGCGACGCCGGACTTGCTGGTGTGGGTCACCGCGCCGCCCAGTTCCTCGGCCGTGACTTCCTCGTGGGTCACGGTCTTCACCACCTCGGGGCCGGTGACGAACATGTAGGAGGAATCCTTGACCATGAAGATGAAGTCGGTCATCGCCGGGCTATACACCGCGCCGCCGGCGCAGGGGCCCATGATCATCGAGATCTGCGGGATCACGCCGCTGGCCATGACATTGCGCTGGAACACGTCGGCATAGCCGCCGAGCGCCGCGACGCCTTCCTGGATGCGCGCGCCGCCCGAGTCGTTGAGGCCGATCACCGGGCAGCCGACCTGGATCGCCTTGTCCATGATCTTGCAGATCTTCTCGGCATGGGTCTCGGACAGCGCGCCGCCGAACACCGTGAAATCCTGCGAGAAGACGAAGACCATGCGGCCGTTGATGGTGCCGTAGCCGATCACCACGCCATCGCCGGGGATCTTCTCCTGCTCGCCCATGCCGAAGTCGACGCAGCGGTGCTCCTTGAACATGTCCCACTCTTCGAAGGTGCCGTCGTCGAGCAGCAGCTCGATGCGCTCGCGCGCCGTCAGCTTGCCCTTGGCGTGCTGGGCGTCGATGCGCTTCTGGCCGCCGCCGAGGGCGGCGCGGCGGCGCTTCTCTTCCAGTTGGTCGATGATTTCATGCATGGTGGTGTGTCTCCTGTGAATCCGGTGTGTTCAGAAAAATCGGTTGAGCATGGCCAGCAGGCGGTGCGCGGCGGCGGTCGGCGTGACGCTGCCCGTTTCGACGGCCTGCGATAGTTCGGGCAGCGCCGCCTTGATTCCGGCATGCTCGCGAAAGCGCGCGTGCAGGCCGTCCTCGATCTGCTGCCACATCCAGGCCAGGGCCTGGTGCCGGCGCCGCGCGGCAAAGTCGCCGCTGGTGGTGAGCGTGTCGCGGTAGGACTCGATCGCGGTCCAGAAAGCTTCGATGCCTTCCTTCTTCGCCGCCGAGAGGGTCAGCACCGGCGGGCGCCAGGCCGGCGAGGCGCTGCGCAGCATGCCCAGCGCCGAGCGCATCTGCGTCGCCGCCATCTGCGCGGCGGTGGGATCAAGGTCGGCCTTGTTGAAGACCACCAGATCGGCCAATTCCATGATGCCCTTCTTGATCGCCTGCAGGTCGTCGCCGGCATTCGGCAATTGCAGCAGCACGAAGCAGTCGGTCATGCCGGCCACGGCGGTTTCGGATTGGCCGACGCCGACGGTCTCGACGATGATGACGTCGTAGCCGGCGGCCTCGCACAGCAGCATGGCCTCGCGGGTCTTGGCGGCAACGCCGCCGAGGCTGCCGGACGAGGGCGAGGGGCGGATGAAAGCTTCGGTGCGCTGGGACAGCAGTTCCATGCGCGTCTTGTCACCGAGGATGGAGCCGCCGGTCACCGAGGATGAAGGGTCGACCGCCAGCACCGCCAGCTTGTGCCCGCGCTCGATCAGGAACATGCCGAGCGCTTCGATGAAGGTCGACTTGCCGACGCCGGGAACACCCGAGATGCCGACGCGTATCGACTTGCCGGTTTCCGGCAGCAGCGCGCCAAGCACCGCCTGGGCGCGTTGCTGGTGGTCGGCGCGGGTCGATTCGACGAGGGTTATCGCTTTGGCCAGCGCGCGACGTCGTCCGGCGACCACGCCCTCGACGAGGTCGCGATCCTCCGCGGACAAACCCAGTTCGGCCATCGGCGTCATCGCCGTGTCGTCAGCGCCGACTCTCAGGCGCTGCCGGGCAGGTGCACGGCGCGGATCGCGCGCAGCACCTCATGGGCGCAGCTCGGGATCGGCGTGCCGGGCCCGAAGATGCCCTTCGCCCCGACCTTGAACAGGAAGTCATAGTCCTGCGCCGGGATCACGCCGCCGACGAAGACGACGATGTCGTTGCCGCCCTGTTCCTTCAACGCGGCAATCAGCGCCGGCACCAGCGTCTTGTGGCCGGCGGCCAGCGTCGACACGCCGATCGCATGAACGTCGTTCTCGATGGCCTGGCGCGCGGCTTCTTCCGGCGTCTGGAACAGCGGCCCGACATCGACATCGAAGCCGAGGTCGGCGAAGGCCGTGGCCACCACCTTGGCGCCGCGGTCGTGGCCATCCTGGCCCAGCTTGGCGATCATGATGCGCGGCCGGCGGCCTTCGGCGGCGGCGAATTCGTCGGTGAGTTCGCGGACTTCGTCCAATCCGGGGCTATCTCCAAAAGCCGCACTATAAACCCCGGAAACCGTCTGGTTGGTGGCGCGGTGGCGGCCCCAGACCTTCTCCAGCGCATCCGAAATCTCGCCGCCGGTGGTGCGCAAGCGCGTGGCCTTGATCGCCAGGTCGAGCAGGTTGCCGGTCTTGGTTTCTGCGGCAGTGGTCAGGGCGTCGAGCGCGGCCTGCACCGCCTTGCCGTCGCGGCTGGCGCGGATGGTCTTGAGGCGCGCGATCTGCGAGTCGCGCACGGCGGAGTTGTCGATTTCGAGGATGTCGATCGGCGCTTCTTCCTTGAGCTTGTACTTGTTCACGCCGACGATCACGTCCTTGCCCGAGTCGATGCGCGCCTGCTTCTCGGCGGCGCACTTCTCGATCTGCAGCTTGGCCCAGCCGCTTTGCACGGCCTGGGTCATGCCGCCCATCTGGTCGACTTCCTCGATGATGGCCCAGGCCTGGTCGGCGATGTCCTGGGTCAGCTTTTCCATCATGTAGCTGCCGGCCCAGGGGTCGATGACGTTGGTGATGTGGGTTTCTTCCTGGATGATGAGCTGGGTGTTGCGCGCGATGCGCGAGCTGAACTCGGTGGGCAGGGCGATCGCCTCGTCGAGCGAGTTGGTGTGCAGTGATTGCGTGCCGCCGAACACCGCCGCCATGGCTTCGATGGTGGTGCGTACCACGTTGTTGTAGGGGTCCTGCTCGGTCAGCGACCAGCCCGAGGTCTGGCAGTGGGTGCGCAGCATCATCGACTTCGGGTTGCCCGGATTGAACTCCTTCATGATCCGCCACCACAAGAGGCGCGCCGCGCGCATCTTGGCGATCTCGAGGTAGAAGTTCATGCCGATGGCCCAGAAGAAGCTCAGGCGCCCGGCGAATTCATCGACGTTCATGCCGGCGGCCAGCGCCGTCTTCACGTATTCGCGGCCGTCGGCGAGGGTGAATGCCAGTTCCAGCGCCTGTGTCGCACCCGCCTCCTGCATGTGATAGCCGGAAATCGAAATCGAGTTGAACTTCGGCATGTGCTTCGCCGTGTAGCCGATGATGTCGGCAATGATGCGCATCGAGGGCTCGGGCGGGTAGATGTAGGTGTTGCGGACCATGAACTCCTTGAGGATGTCGTTCTGTATGGTGCCGCTCAACTTGTCCTGCGATACGCCCTGTTCCTCGGCCGCCACCACGTAGCCGGCAAGGATGGGCAGCACGGCGCCGTTCATGGTCATCGAGACCGAGATCTTGTCCAGCGGGATGCTGTCGAAGAGGATCTTCATGTCCTCGACGGAATCGATGGCCACGCCGGCCTTGCCGACGTCGCCCGTAACGCGCGGGTGGTCGGAGTCGTAGCCGCGGTGGGTGGCCAGATCGAAGGCCACCGAAACGCCCTGGCCGCCGGCGGCGAGTGCCTTGCGGTAGAAGGCGTTCGACGCCTCGGCCGTGGAGAAGCCGGCGTACTGGCGGATGGTCCACGGGCGTACCGCGTACATGGTCGCCTGCGGGCCGCGGATGAAGGGTGCGAAACCCGGTAGCGTATCGGCATAGGGCAGGCCGTCGACGTCCGCCCGGGTGTACAGCGGCTTGACCGTGAGGCCTTCCGGAGTCACCCAGTTCAGGCCGGCGACGTCATTGCCCGGCGCCGACTTGGCGGCGGCCTTGGTCCAGGCCTCGATCGAGGGGATGCTGACTTCAGGTGCCTTGCTCATGGTTCTGCCTTTCCGAAGATGACTACGGCGGTCAGGCGCCATCACCGGCGCCGACCGTCTTCCACTTTGCCCTGCTGTCGTCAGGGTGACAAGTCTGACGACAATACGCTTGACTTCCGTAACGCGAAACATGATACTGCATCCATAATTATGAATGCAAGAGCGCCGTCAAAAATTCTGGTCTTGCCCGCCCTCTACGAGCAGGTGGCGGAACGGCTGCGCACGCGCATCTTCGCCCACGAGCTGCAGCCCGGCGCCTGGATTGACGAGCAGGCCCTGGCGCTGGAATACGGCATCAGCCGCACGCCCCTGCGCGAGGCCCTCAAGGTGCTGGCCGCAGAAGGCCTGGTGGTGCTCAAGCCGCGCCGTGGCTGTTACGTGACCGAACTCTCCGAGCAGGACCTCGACGAGGTCTTCCCGGTCATGGCCGTGCTGGAAGGCAAGGTCGCCGAGCTGGCCGCGCGCCGTGCTACCAGCGCCGACTTTGCCCGGCTCGCGGCAATCCATGACGACCTGGAGAAGCATGCCGCCGCCAACAACGCCGACCGCTTCTTCGAGGCCAACCAGCGCTTCCACGATGCCTTGCAGGACATCGCCGGCAATCGCTACCTGGCGCAACTGATCAACGACGCGCGCAAGGTGATCAAGCTCACCCGGCGCGATTCGCTGCGCCTTGACGGCCGCCTCAAGCAGTCACTGGCCGAGCATCGCGGCATCCTCGACGCCTTGCGCGACAAGGATGCGGCCAAGGCGCAGCGCTGCATGCACGACCACCTGATGTCCGGCCGCAAGGCGCTGGCCCGCCTGGCCAAGGAAAGCTGAGCCGGCGTCGCGCGCCGGCCGTTTCGCTTACACCCCGTACTGCTTCAGCCAGGCCAACAGGCGCTTCCAGCCGTCTTCGGCCGGTTCCTTGCGGTAAGTCGGCCGATAGTCGGCATGGAAGGCATGCGGCGCACCTTCATAGACGTGGATCTGCGATTTGCCGCCGGCCTTGGCGATCGCATCCTTCATCGCATTCACGTCATCGAGCGGGATGCCCTGGTCGGCGGAGCCGTAAAGCCCGAGCACCGCGCCCTTGACTTGGGCCGCGAGGTCGAGCGGGTACTTCGGTGTGCGCTCGTTGACCTCGCCATCGATGCGTCCGTACCAAGCCACGCCGGCCTTTACCGCCGGGTTGTGCGCGGCATACAGCCAGGTGATCCGCCCGCCCCAGCAAAAGCCCGTGATCGCCAGGCGCGACGCATCGCCACCATTCTTGCCGGCCCAGGCCACGCAGGCGTCCAGGTCGGCCATCACGCCGGCGTCGGGTGTCTTGGCGATGATGTTGCCCAGGATGTCCTGGATGTTGCTCAGCTTGCGCGGATCGCCGTAGCGGGCGAAGAGCTCCGGCGCAATCGCCAGGTAGCCTTCCCTGGCCAGGCGACGGCAGACATCGGCAATGTACTCATGCACGCCGAATATCTCGGATACCACCAGCACCACCGGCGCAGCGGATTTACCGGCCGGCATGGCACGGTAGGCGACTACTTCGCCATCCTTCACCGGCACCTTGATCTCGCCCGCCGTGAGCCCATCGGTGCTGGTCTTGATCGGGCTCTGGGCGGCGCTGGGCTGCACCGCCAGGGCAAAACCGGCGCCCAGTGCGGTGACGATGAAGCCGCGCCGATCGACCTGCAAAGCGGGCAGGAGGCTGTCGAACTGGGCTCGATCATTTGACTGTTGTGCGGGCGTGGCGTTTGCCATCGGTTTCTCCTTGTGCGTTGGGGGTTCCTTAAAATACCCCTTCCTGTTCGCCATATCAACGAGGTCATCTATGAGCACAACGCCGATTAGTCGCTATCCCGTACCCAAGCTGGAAAACCTCCCCGACGATATCCGCACCCGCATCCTCGAAGTCCAGGAAAAATCCGGCTTCGTGCCGAATGTTTTTCTCGCCCTGGCGCATCGACCGGCGGAATGGCGCGCCTTCTTCGCCTACCACGATGCGCTGATGGAAAAGGACAGCGGCCTGACCAAGGCCGAGCGCGAAATGATCGTGGTCGCCACCTCGAACGCAAACGGCTGCCAGTATTGCGTCGTCGCCCACGGCGCCATCCTGCGCATTCGCGCCAAACAAGCGCTGGTCGCCGACCAGGTGGCGATCAACCATCGCAAGGCCGACATCACGCCGCGGCAGAAGGCAATGCTCGACTTCGCCATGAAAGTGGCGCTGGATTCTGCGTCAATCGGCGACACCGATTTCGAAACCCTGCATGGCCACGGTTTCACCGACGAAGACATCTGGGACATCGGCGCCGTCGCGGCCTTCTTTGGTCTCAGCAACCGCATGGCCAACATGACCGGCATGCGGCCGAACGACGAGTTCTACCTCATGGGCCGGGTGCCGAAGCAGAAATAGCAGCGCCGCCCGGACGCGGCGCTGCCATCGAAGGATAGGCGCAGACAACGCGTCGACAAGCCGCTTCAGGCTCCAATTTTTGGCCCACCGTACTGGAGGTCCGACCGCGACGCCTGCACCCAAGGTGCGGGCAGCCAATTCTAGTGTCCGCCAGGTGCTTGGTCCTTGCTGCTTCCAGGGAGATTCGAGAGCCGGTAGTCAAGGCGCAATTGGAAGTCTGGTTTTCCAGCGGGCGGCGGCTCGGCGACTGACGTTGACGGTCCCGACAGCCAGTGTCCGGCACCCATGCCAAGCGCCATTGCCAGCGCGCAGGCGACGGCAAGTCGCCGCAGGCCGACGGTCGCCAGCTTCTGCCCTTCGCTTTCCCTACCCACAGACCCGGCACCGCTGTTTTCGGGCTCAAGCGCCGCCAGGGCACGCTGATGTTCTGCGGACGCTGCGCTGGCTTGCGCGTCGGCCGCCGCCCGTCTCTCGGCAGCCAGGCGGACGGACTTCTCGGTCTCCAATCGCAACAGGGCCGCACGCGCCGCCTCGGCATCGCGTTCTTCGCGCTGGTGTGCTGCCTGCGTGGCTTGCTCTTCCTCCTCGATCCGCTTTCGCGCCGCCGTCTGTGCCAGCTCGGCGGCACGCAGGGCCTCGGCCGCGCGTTGCGCGGCCTGGATTTCCGCTTGCCGGCGTTCTTCTTCCTTCCGCGCCAGGCGGTTTTCGCTTTCCGCCCGCCGGCTCTCGGCCTCGACCTGTTTCGCAGCGGCCTGCTCGGCCTGGCGCGCCAGCGCCAGGGCGGACTCTTCGGCGGCAAGCCGCTCCTGGGCGGCAAGGGCCGCTTGCGTTTCGATCTCGCTGCGCTCGGTACTTTGCCGGGCTAACTCGGCCTCCTGCCCGGCGCGTAGCGTTGCGGCGGCCGCGGCGGCCTGTTCGGCGGCAAGCCGGGCTGAATGTTGGGCCATGACCCGCGCTTCCGCCTCGCTTCGGGCGGCCAGTGCGCGCGCGGCTTCCGCTTCGGCGTCGGCGCGTGCTTGCGCTGCCTGGGTGGCACGCGCTTCTTCGGCAAGCGTTTGGGTCGCGGCGGCTTCCGCCGCTTGGTCGGCCCGAGCTTGCTCGGCAAGTTGCTCCGCTGCTCTCGTTTCCGCTTCCGCGCGTCGCGCCGCCTCGCGCGCCAGTTCCGCTTCCCGCTCGGCCCGCGCCTTCGCCGCAAGCATGGCGTTGGCATCCTCCACCAATCGCTGACGTGCTGCGGCCGCCGCTTCCTGTTCGGCAAGATGCAGCCGCTTTGCGCCCTCGGCCGCCTCGGTTTCGGTGGCGATTCGCTCGGCAGCGAGTCGAGCCAGTGCCACCTCGTTCAGCGTGCGCGCCTGCTCGGCGGCCAATTGCGCCGCGACCTGCGCTTCCAGTTTTTGCGCCTCGGCCAGGGCGATCCGTTCCGCATCGATTCGCGCATGCAAGGCAGCTTCCTCGATGCTCTCCGCCTTGATCCGCTCCTCGGCGGCCTTGGTCGAGGACGCCGCTGCTGCGATCCGTTGGGCATGCCGTGCGGCGGCCTCTTTCTCGATCGCCGCCCGCTCGCCGGCCGCACGCGCCGCCTCGGCATCGCGTTCTTCGCGCTGACGAGCCGCCTGCGTGGCCTGCTCCTCTTCCTCGATCCGCTTTCGCGCTGCCGCCAGTGCCGCTTCGGCGGCACGCACGGCCTCGGCCGCCCGTTGCGCTGCCTGGACTTCCGCTAGGCGGCGCTCTTCTTCCTTCCGCGCCAAGCGACTTTCACTTTCCGCCCGCCGGCTCTCGGCCTCGACCTGTTTCGCGGCGGCCTGCTCGGCCCGGAGCGCCAGGGCCAGGGCGGATTCTTCGGCGGCAAGCCGCTCTTGCGCGGCAATGGCCGCTTGCGCTTCGATTTCGCCGCGCTCGGCACTGCGCCGGGCTAACTCGGCCTCCTGCCCGGCGCGTAGCGTTGCGGCGGCCGCGGCGGCCTGTTCGGCGGCAAGCCGGGCTGAATGTTGGGCCATGACCCGCGCTTCCGCCTCGCTTCGGGCGGCCAGTGCGCGCGCGGCTTCCGCTTCGGCGTCGGCGCGTGCTTGCGCTGCCTGGGTGGCACGCGCTTCTTCGGCAAGCGTTTGGGTCGCGGCGGCTTCCGCCGCTTGGTCGGCCCGAGCTTGCTTGGCAAGTTGCTCCGCTGCTCTCGTTTCCGCTTCCGCGCGTCGCGCCGCCTCGCGCGCCAGTTCCGCTTCCCGCTCGGCCCGCGCCTTCGCGGCCATTGCCAACTCGCGGCTCCCGGATTCGCGTCGCTGCGCCGCTTCGGTAGCTTCCTGCTCTGCCGCAATACGCTGCCTGTCGGCATCCTCCACGTCGTGCGCGGCAGGCGGCTCGTTCGCGCCTTCGATCCGCTTCGCCTGGGTCGCGGCCGGCTTTTTCGAAAGTTCGCGCCGCTTGCGCTCAGCCTCCATCAGTCCAGTCAACAGCTTGCTCAATCAACGCTCCCGATTTTTCGCCACGGCATGCAGCGAGCTTGCCCCAGACTAACCCGGCCACCGGATTCGCCGAAGGTAGAATAAGCCAATGGAAACAGCGCAAACCCTGCTCATCCTGACCAATCTGCCTGATGAGGCCAGCGCCCGGACGCTCGCCGCCCGACTGGTCGATGAGCGCCTGGCCGCCTGCGTGAGCATCCAGGCTCCCTGTACCTCGGTTTATCGCTGGCAGGGCAAGATTGAGGAAGCACGCGAATTTCCGCTATGGATCAAGACGAGCACGGAGCGTTACCCTGAGCTGGAAGCGGCGATCCGTGCCAACCACCCCTATGAACTTCCCGAGATCATCGCGGTCACTATCGCTCGCGGCCTGCCGGACTACCTGAACTGGGTCGTGGCCGAAACCCTGCCCATTCTCCCGGAAAGCCCCGCCGCATGTTGATTCGCCTGCTGTTCCTGATGCTGTTCGCCTTCGCCGGCCTGGTCCGCGCCGAAGAGCCCCTGCCACCCGAGCAGGCCTTCCACTTTTCTGCCAGGGCCATCGACGCCAAGACCATTGAAGCGCGGTGGCAGATCACCGACCAGTACTACATGTACCGCGACAAGTTCAAGTTCTCGGCCGACGGCGGCATCCTGGGCACGCCGAAGTACCCGCCCGGCAAGGTCAAGGACGACGAGAACTTCGGCAAGGTCGAGACCTACCGCAAGGAAGTGAAGATACTGATTCCGGTCGAGGCCGCCGGGGCGCTGAGCTTGAAAGCGGTGTCGCAAGGCTGCTGGGACGGCGGCATCTGCTATCCGCCGATCAACCAGGAGGCGCGCATCGAGCTGCCGTCGGCGGGTGCCGCGTCGTCCGTGGTACAGATCGCCGCAGCGCCAGCGCCGACTCTTGCGCCAGACGAGAAAGCCCCCGCCGCCGGCGACGAAAGCTCGCGCATCGCCGGTCTGTTCAAGGGCGACAACCTGGCGCTGGTGCTGGTCAGCTTCTTTGGCTTCGGCCTGCTGCTGTCCTTGACGCCCTGCGTGTTCCCGATGATCCCCATCCTGTCGGGCATCATTGTCAATCACGGTCATGCCGTGAGCCATCTGCGGGCCTTTGTGCTCTCGCTGGCCTATGTGCTCGGCATGGCAATTACCTACGCGCTGGTCGGCGTCGCCGCCGGGCTCTCCGGCACGCTGCTCTCGGCTGCCTTGCAGAACGTCTGGGTGCTCGGCGGCTTCGCCCTGGTCTTCGTCGTGCTTTCGCTGTCGATGTTCGGCTTCTACGAGCTCCAGCTTCCGGCATCGCTGCAAAGCAGGGTTTCGGACACGGCCAACAAGCAAGGCGGTTCGCTGCCCGCCATCGCCCTGATGGGCGCGCTCTCGGCGCTGATCGTCGGCCCCTGCGTCGCCGCGCCGCTGGCCGGTGCCCTGCTTTACATCGCGCAGACCGGCAACGCCGCGCTGGGTGGCGCCGCCTTGTTCGTCATGGCGCTGGGCATGGGCGCGCCGCTCTTGCTGGTCGGTGCCTTCTCGCGCTCGCTGCTGCCGAAGTCCGGCCCGTGGATGGAGGGCGTCAAGAAATTTTTCGGTGTGATCATGCTGGCCACCGCGCTGTGGCTGGTGTCGCCGGTGATCCCGCTGTGGACGCAGATGTTCGGCTGGGCACTGCTGATGGTGGTGCCGGCGATCTACCTGCATGCGCTTGACCCGCTGCCGCAAAACGCCCACGGCTGGCAGCGGCTGGGCAAGGGGCTGGGCGTCGTCCTGCTGCTGGGCGGCGCGGCGATGCTGATGGGCGTGCTGGGTGGCGCGAAGGATCCGCTGCAGCCGCTGGGCTTCCTGCGCGCCGGCAATGCCGCCGAGGCGCACGGGCCGGCCTTCGAGCGGGTCGCTTCGGTTGACAAGCTGGAGGCGCGCCTGGCCGAAGCGAAGTCTGGCGGAAAACCGGTGATGCTCGACTTCTACGCCGACTGGTGCGTCAGTTGCAAGGAGATGGAGCGCTTCACCTTCGCCGACCCCAAGGTTGCCGCGCGCATGAAACAGATGGTTCTGTTGCAAGCCGACGTCACCGCCAATTCGGATGCCGACAAGGCGCTGCTCAAGCGCTTTGCCCTGTTCGGTCCGCCCGGCATCATCTTCTGGAACGCGGGTGGCAAGGAACTGGCCGACCTGCGCGTGGTTGGCTTCCAGAACGCGGACAGCTTTCTGCCCATTCTCGAGCGCGTCCTGCGCTAAAACACAGACAAATCAAACTATTGCGCAGAGAATTTGGTACTGCTATCATTGTGAGTAAATTAACTCATGATGAGTGCGGTGATGCTCAACTTTCAGCGGGCCCAAGCAAAAACCCTCCGCGAACGACTTGACGAGCCTGTCCGCTGGCTCAACATCATTGCGGGTCCGCGCCGAATCGGCAAGACAACCTTGGTTCGGGCGGTCTTGGGTGAGCACTTTGCCGAACGGTGCCTGTACGCTTCTGTCGGCCAGCAATCCGAGGCGAGATCGATCTCAAGCGCGCTTGACGCGGCCGACTACGTCGCGACCCACGCCACCGAAGTGCCGACGGAGATAAAAGCGGATGCGGGCTGGTTGATCCGTCAATGGAAACGTGGGCGCCATCTGGCCGAGCGCTCGTCCGATCCATTTGTTCTCGCCATCGACGAGGTACAGAAAGTCCCGCGCTGGTCTGAAACCGTCAAGGCGCTCTGGGATGAAGATCGCGCCAACGGGCTTGCAATGCACGTGGTGCTGCTCGGCTCTTCTCCGCTGCTGGTCCAGCGTGGCCTCACAGAAAGCCTGATGGGGCGTTTCGAGTTGATCCGTCTCGGACACTGGACCTACCCGGAGATGCACACCGCTTTTGCACTGAGCCTCGACGAATACCTGTACTTCGGCGGCTACCCGGAACCGGTCAAGGAAGGAATTTATCGGAACGAAGCCCGCTGGCGAAGCTTCGTGATCGACGGCCTGATTGAACCCAGCATCGAGCTGGATATATTCGACCTTGAACGCGTTGACCGCCGCCCCTTGCTCAAGCAATTGTTCTGGCTCGCCTGCGAGTATTCCGGACAAATACTGGCATTGGACAACATGGCCAGGAATCTTCGCGAAAAAAACGAGGATCAGGAGGGCCACACCGGAACCGTCGCCAAGTATCTCGACATGCTCGGCAAGGCCGGCCTGGTTGCCGGGCTGCAAAAATACTCGGGCAGCATGCTGCGTCAGCGCACCTCGCCGCCCAAATTGCTGGCGCAGAACAACGCGCTGATGGCGGTGGCCTCGGGCTACGACTTTGCCGCCGCGAAGGCCGACCGATCATTCTGGGGTCGCCTGGTCGAGAACGCCGTCGGCGCACATCTTTACAACAGTGGCGACCCGGGGCTACTCACCTATTGGCGCAAAGGCAAACTGGAGGTCGACTACGTCCTGTCGCGCGGGCAGAGACTCACCGCCATCGAAGTCAAGAGCGGCAATCGGGCGCGAAGCATGCCGGGGCTGCATGCCTTTGCCGCGACCTATCCAGGCTGCCAGCGTCTGGTCGTCGGGGAAAATGGAATTCCCCTGGTCGAGTTTCTTTCACAGCCCACGGAATACTGGCTGTCTCCACGGTGAAAACAACCGTTGCTCGCACCTGCACGGAGGTCAACGCGGCAGGAAAGCGCACACCAGGAGTTCCACTTGCCGCCCTGCGGGAGCACTCCGCCTACGTTCTGCTCGGTGAGCCTGGCTCGGGGAAAACCACCGCTTTCAGCGAGGAAGCCAGAGCCGCAGGCTGCGAACTCATTTCAGCGAGGGATTTCATTGCCCTGGATCGCCCGGAGTGGCGCCGGTGGACCCTCTTTATAGACGGCCTGGACGAAATCCGCGCCGGCTCGACCGATAACCGCACGCCCTTCGACGCTATTCGCCGCAAGATTGATGCGCTCGGACGACCGCCGTTTCGACTCTCTTGCCGCGAGGCCGACTGGCTGGGCGCGGGAGATCGCGACGCACTCGAACGAGTTGCGCCGGGGGGCTGCTTAACCGTTCTGCATCTCGACGACCTCAACGCCGGCGAAATCGAAGTTCTGCTCCGGGAAAACCACGGCGTTCCTGATCCCAAGGCGTTCATCGAGAAGGCGCGGGAACGCAGGCTGGACAGCCTGCTCGGTAACCCGCAAAACCTGAACATGCTGGCCGAAGCCGCGCGCAATGGATGGCCTGACAGCTTGGCGGAAACCTATGCTCTCGCCTGCCAACGGTTAGCCGAGGACTCCAACCGGGAACATCGCGACGCATGGCGTCAAACGTGGATACCCACCGGAGAGGTGCTGCATGTCGCCGGTCACCTCTGTGCCTTGCAACTGCTGGCGGGGATTGCCGGGTTCGCCTTGAGCCCCGACGTGGCCGACAAGGACCATCCGGGCTTGGAGGCCATTGGCGTAGAACAAACGCCTGTATTGAACCGCGCCTTGGCCAGTCGTTTGTTCGATTCGCACGCTTACGAGGAGCGTCGCGAAGCAGCCCATCGCAGCATTGCGGAATATCTCGGCGCACGCTTTCTTACCCGGCGCATGGAACGTGAAGGCTTGCCGCCGGGCCGGGTGCTGACCCTGATGTCGGCCGAGGACGGCGGCATCGTCGCCGACCTCCGCGGGCTGCATGCCTGGCTTGCCGCGCTATGCCCATCAGTTCGCCCCACCCTGATCGAGAACGACCCGCTGGGCGTCGTGCTCTACGGCGATATCCGCAACTTTGCCATCGCTGACAAGCGGCATCTGCTGACTGCCTTAGCACGCGAAGCCGCCCGCTACCCCTGGTTCCGCTCCCAGGACTGGAGCGCGCCCCCCTTTGGCGCGCTGGCCAGCGTTGACATGTGCGACGACTTCCGCGTCATCCTTCTCGATCCGGCGCGCGACGAGGCGCACGAGTCACTCGTGGACTGCGTCCTTGAGGCCGTTGCCCACGGCGAATCTCTACCGCAACTCGACAGCGCCCTGCTGGATATCGCCCGTGACGGCGGACGCTGGTCGGTCAATCGGAAGAACGCGGTGAGGGCGTACATCCAAACCGCAAGTGATCGATCCGCAGCTCTGCTTGACCTGCTGAAAGACATCGATGCCGGACTGGTCGAAGATGGTGACGACGAGATTGCCGGCCTGCTGTTGCGCCATCTGTATCCGGAACAGCTTCCCGCTAATCGGGTAGTCCATTACCTGCATCCGGCGAAATCGCCAAACCTGATCGGCACCTATTTCTGGTTCTGGAAGCACGAGCTTGTCGAACGAACCCGTGCAGATGACCTCCCGATTCTGCTGGATGCCGTCGCGACAGACATCGCACGGCTGCATCGGGTACCGGATGACTTCCACTTCAATGAGGTCGTCGGCCAACTGCTGGCGCGTGGCCTGGATGCCGCGAACCACGAGGCTTCAACGGAGCAATTGTGGACTTGGTTGGGGATTTTGCTTGACGAGCACGGGTTCAGCGACCTCGATCAGGAGCACAAGGAAATCATCGCCGCCTGGTTCGCGCGCAATCCCGAGCGGTACCTTGCGATCCTAGACCATGGCCTGCGCCTTTGCGAAGGCACCGACGACATTCGACACTGCCTCCACAAGCTTGATCAACGCTTCCATGGCACAGGCTTACCACAAGGCATCGAGGATTGGTGTCTTGCGAAGGCGGCCGGGTCCGACGGCGCCCTGCGCGACCATCTGTTCAACAAAGTGGCCTTCGCCCTGCTGCGCCGCCTCGAATACACACCTGGTCTGCTCGATGCGCTGCTCGCAATCCAGGATCGATATCCGAGCCTTGCCAACAAGGTAGATGGCTGGCTCCAATCAGACCCGGAAGACTGGCGCCGTGATGACGCTCTGAGAAAAATCAAGCACAAGGAGAAAGAGGCCGCACGAATCGCCGAATGGATCGCCCTGTTTCGCAAGCATCAGCCTGCCATCGAGGCCGGCACCGCCCCGGCCGGGCTAATGCATGACCTGTCGATGATCTACTTCGGACGTTTTCGCGAGGCCAAAGGCGATACGCCGATCGATCGGTTCCAGTCCTTCTTCGGAATGGATGCAGGCATCACGCTGGCCGCGCTTGCAGGATTGAGACGCACCCTGCTTCGTGATGACCTGCCCTCGATCGCAGAGATCGTCGACCTGCATGTCAAGGGTCGCCATCATTTGATTGCGGAGGCCTGTCTGGCAGGCGCCGACGAGCTGGCGCGAAGCAGCGCGGAAGGGGTGCTGGAGCTCTCGCGCCAGATTCAGGAACGCCTGATCGCCTTCCGCCTTACCCACGATTTTGACAACACGCCGGCGTGGTTCTTGTCCCTCGTCGCCCATCGTCCGGAAGCACTTGCCGATGTAATGATCTTCTATGGCAAGTCGATGTTCAAGTCACGAAAGGAACGTAGCGCAGGCACGTACGCACTGGCGCATGACCAAGCCTACGCCGATGTGGCGCATCGTGCCTCGATACCGCTTCTTGCGGCCTATCCGTTGCGCTGGAAGCGGGACAGCCAGAACGAGCTGGGCACCTTGCTTGTCGCGGCGATTAAGCATGCAGACCGCGACGCATTGCGGCAACTGATCGCGACCAAATTGTCACGCAAGCAACTCGATACCACCCAGCGCAGCCAGTGGCTGGCCGCCGGACTGCTGCTCGACCCAACCGCTTTTGAGCAGCCGTTGTCGCGTTACGTTGCAAGCAACCAGTCTCGCGCCTTTTTGGTCGCAGGGTTTTTCGGCTCGCGTGCGGATCAGGCCAAGGGACTTCCCGAACTGTGCGAATCGGCGATGAGCTTGCTGATCCAACTGCTGGCACCCCATGCCTCGCCGCAGCGGCCGACGGGCGCGCATTGGGTTTCTCCCGCGATGAATGTCGCGGATTTCGTGCGTAGCCTGATTTCACAATTGGGCGCAAAGCCGACGGTATCGGCAACTCAAGCATTCGTGAATCTGCTCGCCGACGACAAGCTGAGCGCTTGGCGGTGCGAACTGCGCCATCATCGGGAGAATCAGCGCGCCGTCAGTCGCGAAGCGCATTTCCGTCGGGCTTCAGTTGCCGAAGTGGTTCGTACGCTTGCCAATGCAGAGCCCTCCAATGCCGCCGACCTTCAAGCGCTCTTGGTTCACCATCTGCGCGACATCGCCAAAGATGACAGGGACGGGAATACGACGGGCTATCACCGGTATTGGAAGCCGGACAGCCACGGTCGCCCGCTCATGCCTTGCCCTGAAAACTATTGCCGTGACCGCCTTCTCGAACTGCTTCGGGAACGCTTGCGACCCCATGCCGTGGATGTTCAGCCCGAGGGGGAATACCGCGAAAACACACGCGCGGACATTCGCGTCTTCTTTGGCGGGAAGTCCGACGGCATCAACGTGCCCATCGAAGTAAAGTGCGATAGCAACAGGGCAGTTTGGAGCGCCCTGCACAAGCAACTGATTGCTCACTATGTTCGCGACCCCGGCGCGTCCGGCTACGGCATCTACCTCGTGTTCTGGTTTGGCGGAACCGGCATGCCGACCGCCGCAGACGGCGGCAAGCCGCCGCGCAACGCGCCGGAACTGGAAGATCGCTTGATCGCGACTCTTGGCGGTGCGGAACGAAAGCAAATAGGCGTCATTGTCATGGATTGCGCCCTGCCTTGAGCAGCAATTCGCCGTCCCGCCAGCGCCGACTTCTCGTGGCGGTGATAGCATCCCCGCCATCCAATTCGCTCAAGGAAGCTCCATGTTCACCGGCATCATCACCGCCGTAGGAAAAATCGCCCATGTCCAACCGCTGGAAAAGGGCTTGCGCCTCACCGTCGAGGCGCCCGGCCTCAAGCTTGCCGATGTCGCGCTGGGGGATTCGATTGCCCATGGCGGCGTTTGCCTGACGGTGATCGCCAAGAAGAAAAGCAGCTATCAGGTCGATGTCTCGCGCGAAACCCTGGACTGCACCGTCGGCCTCGACGCCGAGGGCGGCGAGGTCAACCTCGAAAAGGCCATGCGCCTGTCGGATTTCATCGGCGGCCACCTGGTTTCGGGCCATGTCGATGGCGTCGGCGAGGTGGAAAAGTTCGAGCCGATCGGCGAATCGCACGAACTGGTGATCAAGGCACCCAAGGCACTGGCCAAGTACATTGCGCGCAAGGGCTCGATCGTGGTCGATGGCGTTTCGCTGACCACCAATAAGGTCAAGGGCCGCAGGTTTTCGATCAACCTGATCCCGCACACCGTCGAGGTGACGACGCTGAAGCGCCTGCATCCGGGCGCCAGGGTGAATCTGGAGATCGACCTCATCGCGCGCTACGTGGAGCGGATGCTGAATCCCGACGCGGCGTAAAATGCGCCGTTTCGCACACTGGTAGGCACAGCATGAGCATCAGCCCCGTACTCGACATCGTCGCCGACCTGCGTGCCGGCCGCATGGTGATCCTGGTCGACGAAGAGGATCGCGAAAACGAGGGCGACCTCGTCATCGCCGCCGAGCATTGCACGGCGGAAGCCATCAATTTCATGGCGAAATTCGGCCGCGGCCTGATCTGCCTGACGTTGACCGAGGCGCGCTGCCGCCAGCTCGAACTGCCGCTGATGGTGCGCGACAACAAGGCGCAGCATGGCACCGCGTTCACCGTCTCGATCGAGGCCGCCGAGGGCGTCACCACCGGCATCTCGGCCCAGGACCGCTCGCGCACCGTGCTGACCGCGGTGGCGAAGCACGCCAAGCCGACCGACATCGTCCAGCCCGGCCACATCTTTCCGCTGATGGCGCAGAACGGCGGCGTGCTGGTGCGCGCCGGCCACACCGAGGCCGGCTGCGACTTTGCCCAACTGGCCGGCCTTGAGCCCGCCTCGGTGATCTGCGAAATCCTCAAGGACGACGGCACCATGGCACGGCTGCCGGACCTGCTGGAATTTGCGCGCGAACATGGGCTGAAGATCGGCACCATCCGCGACCTGATCCAACATCGTTCGGAAACCGAGAAGCTGATCGAGTGCGTGGCCGACAAGGAAGTCGATTGCGCGCAAGGGCGTTTCCGCCTGCGCGCCTTTGCCGATCGCAGCAGCGGCGACGTGCACCTGGCCATGTCCTGCGGCGAAATCAAGGCCGGCGAGGAGACCCTGGTGCGCGTGCATGAGGCGGTGTGCGTGCTCGACTTCCTCGACCACGGCAGTCGCGGCCACACCTACAGCGTCGACTTCGCCCTGCGCAGCATTTCCGAAAAGGGCAGCGGCGTGCTGGTCATGCTGCATCGCGCCGAGTCCGGCAATGCCCTGCTCGCGGCGCTGAAAAAGGAAAAGGCGGAACGCCCGGCCTACACCTGGGACCCGCGCATCTACGGCATCGGCGCGCAGATCCTGCGCGAACTCGGCGTCGGCAAGATGCGGCTGATGTCCAGCCCGCGCAAAATGCCCAGCATGGCCGGTTTCGGCCTCGAAATCACCGGTTACTTCACACCGGGCGGAGAGAATACAAAATGACTATCCGCGAACTCGAACCCAATCTCGCCGGACGGGGGCTGCGCGTTGGCGTCGCCCAGGCACGCTTCAACGAAGACATCGGCGAAGGCTTGCGTTCGGGCTGCCTGACGGAACTCGTGCGCCTCGGCGTCGCCGAGGTCGACATCACGTTTGCCACGGTACCCGGCGCACTGGAGCTGCCGCTGACGCTGCAAGCCATGGCGCAAAGCGGCCGCTTCGACGCGCTGGTTGCCTTGGGTGCCGTGATCCGCGGCGAAACCTATCACTTCGAGATCGTTTCCAACGAGTCCGCGCGCGGCATAACCGACGTGCAGTTGAATAGTGGCATCCCGATCGCGAACGCCGTGCTGACCACCGAGAACGACGACCAGGCACTGGTGCGCATGGCGCAAAAAGGCGCCGAGGCCGCCCAGGCGGCCATCGAAATGGCGAATCTGCTGAAGGCACTCAAGTAATGGCCGGCAGCAAGTCGCCCAGGCGGCGCGCACGCGAGTTCGTCATCCAGGGCCTTTACCAGTGGCAGGTGGGAGGCCAGGATGAAGCCTCGATCCAGGTGCAGGCCGAATCGGTGGCCGGCTTCGACAAGTCGGACCTCGCGCTCTACACCACGCTGCTTGAGGAGTCACGCAATCAGGCATCGATGCTGGAAACCGAGCTCGCGCCGCACATCGACCGCCGCTGGGACGAAGTCTCGCCGATCGAGCGCTGCATCCTGTTGCTGGGCGCCTGCGAACTCAAGCTGCATCCCGAAACACCCTACCGCGTCATCATCAACGAAGCCATTGAATTGGCGAAGACCTACGGCGGCACCGACGGCCATAAGTTCGTCAACGGCGTGCTGGACAAGCTGGCGGCGGTGCTGAGGGCCGCTGAACTCACGCCGCGCTGATTCCGTGGCTTCGGAATTCGAACTTATCGCGCGTTACTTCACGCGCGAAACCACGCACACGACACTTGGCGTCGGCGACGACGGCGCGCTGATCGCGCCCGGCCCCGGCTGCGAGCTGGTGATTTCCAGCGACATGCTGGTCGAAGGCACGCATTTCCTGCCCGACACCAAGGCCGAAGACCTCGGCTGGAAAACCCTGGCGGTGAATGTCTCCGACATCGCCGCGATGGGCGCTCGGCCGCGCTGGGCGACGCTGGCGATGGCGCTGCCGGCGGCCGACGAAGCCTGGATCGCGGCTTTCGCCGCCGGTTTCTTTGCCTGCGCCAGGGAATTCGGCGTCGATGTCATCGGCGGCGACACCACGCGCGGGCCGCGCAATTTCTGCGTCACCATCTTCGGCGAAGTGGCTGCCGGCGCGGCGCTTCGCCGCAGCGGCGCCCGGGCCGGCGAGGAAATCTGGGTATCCGGCCGGCCGGGACGTGCCGCCTTGGGGCTGGCCCACCTGCAGGGGCGCACGGTGCTGGCCGGGCCGGCACTTGCCGATTGCATTGCCGCCCTGCAACGGCCGCAGCCGCGCGTTGCGCTCGGACTGGCCTTGTCGGGCCTGGCGACGGCGGCGATCGATGTCTCGGACGGCCTGTTGGGCGACCTCGGGCATATCCTCGAACAGTCCCGCCTCGCTGCGCGGCTGCAAGTCGCCGGGCTGCCAGCGCCGACTCTTGAACGCCAGGCCTGGCTGGCCGGCGGCGACGACTACGAATTGCTGTTTACCGCCCCGGCGGCCCGACAGCCGCAGATCGCGGCACTCTCACTGTCGCTTGATCTGCCGCTGACGCGGATCGGGACCCTCGAAACCGGGCCGGTCGGACATATCGAGCTGCGTGACGCCAGCGGCGAACCGATCCGGATCGACGGGTTCGGCTACGAGCATTTTGCGCGATGATCCACCACTGATGGCCAGACTTCCGCCCCCGCCGCTGCGTTTCCTGATGCACCACCCCGCCCATCTGATCGCCTGCGGCTTCGGCAGCGGGCTTTCGCGCTGGGCGCCGGGCACGGCCGGCACCGCCTTCGCCTGGCTCAGCTACCCCTTCCTGCGCATGTACCTGGAAAGCGACCTCGGCTTTGCCATCTTCCTGCTGCTGGCCTTTGCCGTCGGCGTCTCGGCCTGCCAGATCACCGGGCGGGCGCTGGGTGTGGTCGACCACGGCGCCATCGTCTGGGACGAAATCGTGCCCTTCTGGTGCGTGCTGATGTTCACGCCCCAGGAAATCCTCTGGCAACTGGCGGCCTTCCTCTGGTTCCGCTTCTACGACATCGTCAAGCCGCAGCCGGCGCGATTTTTCGACAGCCAGGTGAAAAACGGCTTCGGCGTGATGATGGACGACGTCATTGCCGCCGGCTACACCATCCTCACCATCGCGATCTTCAAGGCCTTCCTGCCCTTCTGATGGATGCTGACCTCGTTGAACTGTCGCAAACCCTGGGCTCGGCGTGTCTCCAGCACCGACTCCTGATAGCCACCGCCGAATCCTGTACCGGAGGCTGGGCGGCGCAAGCAATCACTCACACGGCAGGCAGCTCGGCGTGGTTCGAGCGCGGCTTCGTTACCTACGCCAACGAGGCGAAAGTCGACATGCTCGGCGTCCGCCAGGAAACCCTGGCCGGATTTGGCGCCGTGAGCCCGGAAACCGCCGCCGAAATGGCCAGTGGCGCACTGAAAAACTCCAGGGCATTGATTTCATTGGCCATCACCGGCATTGCCGGGCCGACGGGTGGCTCACCTGGTAAGCCAGTGGGGACCGTATGCTTTGCCTGGTGTCGAGCCGGCGCGGTAGCCGAAGCGGAGGTGCAAGTCTTCTCCGGCGATCGCGAGGCCATCCGCCGCCAGGCGGTGGTTCACGCCCTGCGCGGGCTGCTGCTCCGGATCGACGCCTACTGAAGCCGGCAGGTGGCGCAAAAACTGTGCCATCCATGCCATAATCGAATTCACTTCGAAGGACACCGCAAAATGGACGAAAACAAGAGCAAGGCCCTGCAAGCCGCCCTGGCCCAGATCGAGAAGCAGTTCGGCAAGGGCTCCATCATGAAAATGGGCGAAGGCCTCGCCACCGACGACATCCAGACGGTTTCCACCGGCTCGCTCGGCTTGGATATCGCTTTGGGCATAGGCGGCCTGCCGCGCGGACGGGTGGTCGAGATCTACGGCCCGGAATCCTCGGGCAAGACCACCTTGTGTTTGCACGTCGTCGCCGAAATCCAGAAAGCCGGCGGCGTCGCCGCCTACATCGACGCGGAGAACGCGCTCGACCCCTCCTACGCCGCCAAGCTGGGCGTGAATGTTCCCGAACTGCTGATTTCGCAACCGGATACCGGCGAACAGGGCCTCGAAATCACCGACATGCTGGTGCGCTCCGGCGGCGTTGACCTGATCGTCATCGACTCCGTCGCCGCGCTGACGCCGCGCGCCGAAATCGAGGGCGAGATGGGCGACCAGTTGCCCGGCCTGCAGGCACGACTGATGAGCCAGGCGCTGCGCAAGCTCACCGCCAACATCAAGCGCACCAACACCCTGGTGGTCTTCATCAACCAGATTCGCATGAAGATCGGCGTCATGTTCGGCAACCCCGAGACCACCACCGGCGGCAATGCGCTGAAGTTCTACGCCTCGGTACGCATGGACATCCGCCGCACCGGCTCGATCAAGAAGGGCGACGAGGTGATCGGCAACGAGACCAAGGTCAAGGTGGTCAAGAACAAGGTGGCGCCGCCCTTCCGCGAGGCGCACTTCGACATCCTCTACGGCGAGGGCATCTCGCGCCAGGGCGAGATCGTCGAACTCGGCGTCGAGCACAAGATCGTCGAGAAATCCGGCGCTTGGTACGCCTACAAGGGCGAGAAGATCGGCCAGGGCAAGGACAACGCGCGCGAATTCCTGCGCGAGCACGCCGACGTGGCGACGGAAATCGAGTCGAAGGTGCGCGAAGCGGTCGGCGTTGCCACGCCGGGCGCGGCCGACAAGGCCGACAAGGCCGGCTAGGCGAGCTTCGACACCGCCGGGAGGCTGCAAGCTTGACCTACAACCATTGCCGCGGCACTTGCGGCAAGCATCATGTCGAATGAACTGCGCCAACAGGCGATCCGCCTGCTGGCCCGCCGTGAGCACACCCGCGTGGAACTGGCACGCAAGCTGGCCGGCCTGGGCACGCGCGAGGAAATCGATGCGGTGCTGGCGGAGCTTGAATCGTCCCACATGCAGTCCGACAGTCGTACCGCTGAAGCCTGGCTGCGCGGCAACGCAGCCCGCCTGGGGACCTCCAGCCTACGCCGCAACCTGAAATCGCGCGGCCTGGCCCCGGAACTGATCGACGAACAGATCGCCCAGGCCGCCCTGCCCGACGACATGGAACGGGCGCGCGCGATCTGGAGCCGCAAGTTCGGCGTGCCACCCGGCAATGCCAAGGACTGGGCGCGTCAGGCGCGCTTCCTGCAAAGCCGTGGTTTCGCCTCCGACATCGTGCGTCGCTTGTTGAAGGAACCCGCAGGAGGGGCCGATCAATGAGCGTGGCAGTCCTCTCCGCGCACAACCTGCGCAAGAAGTACAAGGCGCGGACGGTGGTGACTGACGTTTCCTTCGAGGTCGGCGCCGGCGAGGTGGTCGGCCTGCTCGGACCGAACGGCGCCGGCAAGACCACCTGCTTCTACATGATCGTCGGCCTGGTCGCCGCTGATGGCGGCGAGATCCGCATGACCAACGGCGAAGGCCAGACGCGCTTGACCCACATGCCCATCCATCAGCGCGCCAGGCTGGGCCTGTCCTACCTGCCCCAGGAAAACTCGGTATTCCGCAAGCTGACGGTCGCCGAGAACCTTCGCGCAGTGCTGGAATTGCAAGGTCTGGACGACTACGAGATGCGGGACCGCGAGGAGGTGCTGCTCCAGGAACTGCATATCACGCATATTCGCGACAGCCTCGCCGTTTCGCTTTCCGGCGGAGAACGCCGCCGCGTCGAAATCGCCCGGGCGCTGGCCACCAGCCCCCGCTTCATCCTGCTCGATGAGCCTTTTGCCGGGGTCGACCCGATCGCCGTGCTCGACATCCAGAAAATCATCGGCTACCTCAAGGAATCGGGCATCGGCGTTCTGATCACCGACCACAACGTGCGTGAAACCCTGGGCATCTGCGATCGCGCCACCATCATCAACGCCGGCGAAGTGCTTGCCGCTGGACAGCCGGCGGAGATAGTCGATAATGAAAGTGTGCGCCGAGTTTATCTCGGCGAGCACTTCAGAATGTAAAGCCAAGAACAAGAAGTCATGAAGCAAGGACTCCAGCTCAGGCTCTCCCAGCATCTGGCCTTGACGCCGCAATTGCAGCAGTCGATCCGGCTTGTTGCAATTGTCTACGCTGGAACTCAACGCCGAGATCGACCAGGCCTTGCAGGAAAACCCCCTGCTCGAGCGCGACGACCCGGGAGAACCAGGCATCTTCGCGCTGGGGCAGGCAGGCGATGCGCTCTCCCACCAGCAACAGGCCAGCCCAAGCAACAGCGACAACTCCCCCGAGACTCGCGCCAGTGACGATGAAGGCTGGGGCATGAGCTTCTCCGGCAGCGGGGTGCAGCGCGATCCCAACGACGACGACATGGACAGCGGCGAGACCCAGGCCTCGGCCACGTCCTTGCGCGAACACCTCGGTGCCCAGGTCGGCATGACCCAGATGCCGGATCGGGATCGCGCCCTGGTGGCTTTCCTGATCGAGGCGCTCGATGACGACGGCTATCTGACCCAGCCGCTCGACGAACTGGTCGACCTCCTGGTCGGCCCCGATGACGACCCGGACTTGCGCGAAACCCTGCTCGAGGAACTCGGCATCGCCCTGCGCCACCTGCAGAACCTCGATCCGCCAGGCATCGGCGCGCGCGGCGCCCAGGAATGCCTGAGCTTGCAACTGCTCAATCTGGAAGACTCGCCAGAACGCAAGCTGGCGCTGGCCATTGTCAGGAACCATCTCGACCAGCTCGCGGCGCGCGATTTCGTCCGCATCCGCAAGGCTCTGGGCTGCGATGACGAGGAATTGCGCGATGCGCAAACCCTGATCCGCTCCCTGAATCCCCGACCTGGCGCGCAGTACGCACCGATCGACACGCGCTACGTGGTGCCCGATGTCACGGTCAGGAAAACCCAGGGCCAATGGGTGGCCAGCCTCAACCGCGAGGCCATGCCGCGTCTGCGCATCAACCGGCTGTATGCCGACATCCTGCAACGGCACCGCTCCGGCAACGGCTCCTCGGCCGGGCTCGCCGGTCAGTTGCAGGAGGCCAAGTGGCTGATCAAGAACGTGCAGCAGCGCTTCGACACCATCCTGCGCGTGTCGCAGGCCATCGTCGATCGCCAGCGCGCCTTCTTCGACCACGGCGAAGTCGCCATGCGGCCGCTGACGCTGCGCGAGATCGCCGAAACCGTCAGCCTCCACGAATCCACGATTTCGCGCGTGACCACCCAGAAATACCTGGCCAGCCCGCGCGGCATCTTCGAGCTCAAATACTTTTTTGGCAGCCACGTCGCCACCGATACCGGCGGCGCGGCTTCCTCCACCGCGATCCGGGCGCTGATCAAGCAATTGGTCGGCGCCGAGAACGGCAAGAAGCCGCTCTCGGATTCCCGGCTCGCGGAAATCCTCGGCGAACAGGGCATCGTCGTGGCGCGTCGCACCGTTGCGAAGTACCGCGAATTGCTCGGCATTCCGCCGGTCAGCCTCAGAAAAGCACTCTGAGAAATCCATCAAATCAGGAGACATCATGAATCTCAACATCACCGGACATCACGTGGAAGTTACCCCGGCCATTCGCGACTACGTGAAGGGCAAGCTGGAACGGGTGTTGCGGCATTTCGATCAGGTGACCAGTTCGCACGTCATCCTGTCGGTTGAGAAGCTGCAGCAGAAGGCCGAAGTGACACTGCACGTCAAGGGCAAGGACATCTTCGCCGACGCCATCGACGCCGATCTGTATGCCGCCATCGACCTGGTGGCCGACAAGCTCGATCGTCAGGTGGTCAAGCACAAGGAAAAGGTCTCCAACCACAACAACCACGACAAGCGCCAGCAGGCGGAGTGACGAATTCGCCAGGCCGACCGTGGCGACACGGCCGGCGGTGCTTGGCGTTATACTGCCGGCCGCTGCATTTCCGCTCCCACGCAGGATTGCCCCCTCATGAATCAGATCGCCAGCCTGCTGCCACTGGACAACGTGGTGGCCAACCTTGATGCCAGCAGCAAAAAGCGCATCTTCGAGCAGGTCGGCATTCTTTTCGAGAATCACCAGGGTCTCGCCCGCAGCGCCGTCTATGACGCGCTGTTTGCGCGCGAAAAACTCGGCTCCACCGGGCTTGGTCAAGGCATCGCGATTCCGCACGGCCGCATCAAGGGCCTCAAGGCGCCGGTCGGTGCCTTCGTGCGCCTGGCGAATGGCGTGCCTTTCGACGCGCCGGACGGAAAGCCGGTCGGCCTGATCTTCGTCCTGCTGGTACCGGAAGCGGCCAACGAACACCACCTCCAACTGCTCTCCGAGCTCGCCCAGATGTTTTCCGACCGCGAGTTCCGCGAACAGTTGGCGGCCGTGTCCGACGCGCCCGCGCTGCACGGCCTGTTTGCCAATTGGCACGCCAACTGATCGTTTCCGATCTGTTCGAGCGCAACCGCGAACGGTTGCAGCTCACGTGGGTCAGCGGCCCGATGACGCGGGCCATCTGCACCACGGAGCATGTGGTTTCGCCGGCCGACCTGATCGGCCACCTCAACCTGATGCATCCCGAGCGCCTGCAGGTGATCGGCGCGCCGGAAGTGGCCTGGGCACTGCGCCACTCGCCGGACAAGGTTGCCCACCACATGCAGGAGATCTACACCGCCCAGCCTCCGGCAATCATCGTCGCCGACGGCTGCGGGATCAATCCCGGCGTCCGCGCCGGCTGCGAGGCCTCGGGCACCCCGCTGTTGACCACGCCGATGTCATCGGCTTTCGTCATCGACACGCTGCGCGCCTTCGTCTCGCGCCAGCTTGCCGAGACCGGCACGCTGCATGGCGTGTTCCTCGATGTGCTCGGCATGGGCGTGCTGATCACCGGCGATTCCGGCGTCGGCAAGAGCGAACTCGGACTGGAACTGATTTCGCGCGGCCACGGCCTGGTTGCCGACGACGTGGTCGAGGTCTCCCGCATCGGCTCCGATACCCTCGAGGGCCGCTGCCCGGAGCTGCTCAAGGATTTTCTCGAAGTGCGCGGCCTTGGCCTGCTCAACATCCGCACCGTATTCGGCGAAACCGCCTGCCGGCGCAAGATGCGCCTCAAGCTGATCGTGCATTTGCAAAAGCCGACGCCGGGCGTGCCGGAAGCCGCGCGCCTGCCGCTGGATGCGCAAACCGAAACCATCCTCGGCGTCCCGATACGCCGTGTCACCCTGCCGGTGGCGGCCGGCCGCAACCTCGCCGTATTGCTCGAAGCCGCCGTACGCGCCACCGTGCTCAAATTGCGCGGCATCGACAGCATGCAGGAATTCCTCGACCGCCAGGAGGCCGCGCTGCGCGCGGATGCCGGCAGCAACGGCGCTGTCAACTAGAGCGCGGCGAGTTGCGTTAAGTGGCTACGGCAATCCGCCGTACCCAGATTCCGGAGATACTCGATGAACAAGCTGATTGCCGTTGCCCTGTCGTCCCTGTTTGCCGCTGGCGTTGCGCTGGCCCAAGCCCCCGCCGCAAAGCCCGCCGAGGCCGCAAAACCCGCCGCCGCCACCAAACCCGCCGAAGCAGCCAAGCCCGCAGCCGCTGCCCCCGCCGCCAAGCCGGCCGAAGCGGCCAAGCCTGCCGCCGCCGCCGCACCTGCCGCCAAGGCTGGCGATTGTGAAGCCAAGGCCGTGAGCAAGGACGGCAAGCCGCTGGCCGGCGCCGCCAAGACCGCGTTCATGAAGAAGTGCGAAGGCGGCGCCAAGCCCGCTGCAAGCGCTGACTGCGAAGCCAAGGCCGTGAGCAAGGATGGCAAGCCACTGGCCGGCGCCGCCAAGGCCGCCTCGATCAAGAAGTGCGAAAAGGACGCCAAGGCCAAGTAACCCGCGCCTTGACCAGAAAAGCGCCGGCCTTGTGCCGGCGTTTTCGTTTCATGTCCTTCCCCGAGGGAGGGACGGTATTCAAGGGAGCCGGTTAGAATCGGGCGCATGTCTACGCCTTCCGATCCCTCGCCCCAATACGAACCCGGTGGCGATCGCATCATGATCGTCATCGCCGTCATCGTCGTCACGGCCCTCGGTGGCATGGCCTGGAGCTTCTTCTCCCGCCAGAGCGCGCCCGCCGATGCCCCGGAAATCAAGTCGCGTCACTTGCCGCCCTCGGAACGGCCAGCACCGGAGAAGGCTTCTGCCCCAGTCGCCGTAACGCCAGCGCCGACTCTCAAGCCCGAAAAATAGCCCTATGCAACGGCTTGCACTGCAACTCGTTGCATAGTATCTTTCGGGCATGTCGCTGGACCATGCCCTGCTGGTATCCCTGCTTGAAAAGCCCAGTTCGGGTTACGAACTGGCACGGCGCTTCGACCGCTCGATCGGCTATTTCTGGCATGCCACGCACCAGCAGATCTACAAGGTCCTGGCGCGGATGGAGGAAGCCGGCTGGATTTCCGGCGAGGTGCAGGCTGGCGAGGCGGCGCCGGACCGCAAGCTGTTTTCCGTCAGCCGTGCCGGCCGAAACGAGATTACCCGCTGGTTGGCCGAGCCCACCGAACCGGAAGGCGTTCGCGACGGCCTGATGGTCAAGTTGCGCGGCGCGGCCTTCGGCGACGCGCACGCGCTGATCCCCGAATTCGAACACCACCGCGCCCTGCATGCCAATCGGCTGACGGCCTACCGCGTCATCGAGGCGCGCGATTTCTCGGGAGTGCTGGACCGCCAGCGCGCCCTGCAATACCAGGTCCTGAAGAGTGGCATCCGCTACGAACAGGGTTGGCTGGAATGGTGCGAGGAGGCGATCGCCCTCCTGCATGGCCATGAACAAGACCCACCAAGGAGAGAGAAGAAATGAGCAATTCCTACCCGCACCTGCTGGCGCCGCTGGACCTCGGCTTCACCACGCTGAAGAACCGCGTGCTGATGGGCTCGATGCACACCGGCCTGGAGGACCTCGGCAACAGCCACGACCGCATGGCGGCCTTCTATGCCGCGCGCGCCAAGGGTGGTGTCGGCCTCATCGTCACCGGCGGCTTCGCCCCCAACCAGGACAGCATCGTCATGCAGGGCGCATCCATCCTCGACAACGAAACCGAGGCCGCCAAGCACCGCGTCATCACCGAGGCCGTGCACAAGCAAGGCGGCAAGATCTGTGTGCAGATCCTGCACACAGGCCGCTACGCTTACCACAAGCGTCCGGTGGCGCCTTCCGCGCTGAAGGCGCCGATCAACCCGGTCACGCCGCATGCGCTGAGCGAGGAAGAAATCCTCCAGACCATCGCCGACTACGCGCAGTGCGCCGCGATGTGCCAATTCGCCAACTATGACGGCGTCGAGATCATGGGCTCGGAAGGCTATCTGATCAACCAGTTCATCGCGCCGCAGACCAACCACCGCGACGACCGCTGGGGCGGCAGCCTGGAAAACCGCCTGCGCTTCGGCCTCGACGTGATCCGTGCCGTGCGCGCCCGCGTCGGTCAGAACTTCATCATCATTTTCCGTCTCTCGATGCTTGACCTGGTCGAGGGAGGCAGCACCTGGGACGAAGTAGTGACCATGGCCAAGGAAGTGGAAAAGGCCGGCGCCACCCTCATCAACACCGGTGTCGGTTGGCATGAAGCACGCATCCCGACCATTTACACCGCCGTGCCCCGCGCGGCCTACACCTGGGTCACGGCGCGCATGAAGGGCGAGGTGAGTATCCCGCTGATCACCACCAACCGCATCAACGACCCGCAGGTCGCCGAGGACGTGCTGGCCCGCGGCGATGCCGACATGGTGTCGATGGCGCGGCCCTTCCTCGCCGATGCCGAGTTCGTGAACAAGGCCGCCGCCGGCCGCGCCGACGCGATCAACACCTGCATCGCCTGCAACCAGGCCTGCCTCGACCACATCTTCTCGCGCCAGCTCTGTTCCTGCCTGGTCAATCCCTTCGCCTGCCATGAGCTCGACGTCGAGGTAGTGCCGACCGACGCGCCGAAGAAAGTCGCCGTGGTCGGCGCCGGCCCGGCCGGATTGGCCGCCGCCACGCAGCTTGCCGAGCGCGGCCACCAGGTCACGCTGTTCGATGCCGCATCTGAAATCGGCGGCCAGTTCAACCTGGCGCGGCGCATTCCGGGCAAGGAGGAATTCGGCGAGACCCTGCGCTATTTCCGCACCCGGCTGAAGGATCTGGCGGTCGATGTGCAGTTGAATCGCCGTGTCACCAGCGCCGACTTTCAGGGTTACAACCACGTCGTCGTCGCCACCGGCATCCTGCCGCGCACCCCGGCCATCCCCGGCATCGAGCACGCCAAGGTCACCAGCTACATCGACCTGCTCGAAGGCCGCAAACAGGCAGGCAAGAAGGTCGCGGTGATCGGCGCCGGCGGCATCGGCTTCGATGTCGCCGAATTCCTCACCCATGCCGGCGACCACGGTGACCCGATCGACGCCTATCGCAAGGAATGGGGCATCGACCCCAACTATTCCGACAAGCGTGGCGGCCTGGCCGCACCGCGGATGGCACCGAGCCCGCGCGAAGTCTGGCTCCTGCAACGCAAGGCGACCAAACTCGGCGACGGGCTGGCCAAGACCACCGGGTGGGCGCGCCGCCTGCTGCTGCAGAAGCGCGGCGTGCACATGCAGGGCGGTGTCGAGTACCTGAAGATCGACGACGCCGGCCTGCACATCGCCGTCGAGGGCAAGGTACGCGTGCTCGAGGTCGATACCATCGTCATCTGCGCCGGCCAGGAACCGCGCCGCGAACTGGTCGCCGGACTGGAAGCCGCCGGCATCGAGTACACCCTGGTCGGCGGCGCCGACGTTGCCACCGAACTCGACGCCAAGCGCGCGATCTGGCAGGCGACGGAATTCGCGGTCGAGTTCTGACTGCCGCGCATTCTCCTATCCCGGGACGGCGAGACGTGAACGGACACACGCTGAATAGCGCCTGTCGATGTTAGACTTTTAGCGCCATGTCCACCGACCATCCCGAACCGCAGCCCAGTGCCCACCCGTCGGTCGCGATTCTCCAGCGCGAGATTCGGGTCATTGGTCGGCCGGGCTGGTGGGCCCTTGGGGGTATCGCCCTTGTGGCCTCCGGCGTCGCCGTTTGGAGCTTTGTCGGAAAGCTATCGACCAAGGTTGCCGGGCCCTGCATGCTCCTCAGCAGCGAAGGGGTTGTCGATGTCAAGGCTGGCGCGGCGGGCCGGCTTTCCGAGGTTTCGGTTCGCTCTGGCGCGCAGGTGCGAGAGGGAGACGTCGTGGCGACCATCTCTCAACCAGACCAGGACGAGCGCATCAAGCGACTGGAATCCCGCTTGCAGGAAATCGAACGGCGCGCCGAAAGCATTGGCGGCCTTTCGTCGCGGGGTGTCGCGCTCAGCAACGAAGCCTTTGCCCGCCGCCTGGGCTACCTCGAGCGCCAGATCGAGGTAGCAAGATCCAGGACCGAAATCGAGCGCAACCAGATCGATACCGCCAGACAATTGGTCGAACAGAAACTGGCGACGCGGCGATCCCTTGAAGAGGCGCAACGAACCCTGGCTGCAACGGAGATGTCGATCGAATCCCTGCGTCGGCAACTTGTCGAGGTGGAAAGGGAACGGACGGAATTGACCCGGCGCGAAGCCGAGGAACGTTCACAGGTACAGCTTGAACGATCCGAGGCCAAGCGTGAATTGGCGCTGCTGCGGGCCGAGCGGGGTCGCTCGACCGTGGTTCGCAGCGCGTTTGCCGGTCGGGTCGTCGAAGTCAAGGCAGGACGCGGCTCTCTGGTGGCGACCGAGACACCCGTGGTTCTGCTGGAACGCAGCGGTGGCGAGACAGGTATCGAAGTGGTGATGTACGTCGCGTCCAGCGACGGCAAAAAGATCAATCCCGGCGCCGCGGCGGAACTGCTGCCGGCCACCGCGCAGCGCGACGAACACGGCTATGTGGTCGGCAAGGTCAGCTATATCTCGGACTACCCGGCAACGCCGCAAGCGCTGCTCGCGACCCTCGGCAGCGACGAGCTGGTGAAGGAGCTGGCTTCGATGTCCGCGCCCTTCGAAGTCAGGATTCGCCTCGACAATCGAGACGGCAAGCTGGTCTGGACCCGCGCCAAGGACGATGCGCCCGACCTTCGGGCCGGCACGCTATGCTCGGGCAAGGTAACGGTCCGCAATGAACGGCCGATAGGCTTCGTGATCCCGGCGCTGCGCAAGCAGACCAGTTAGCGCCAATTCCCTCCATGATGTGATGCCCTGACTTCGTCAGGTCGGCATCGCATTGCCCGCGTCGGAACCAAGTCGGCAGCGGGAATTCCACACCCCAAAAAGAAAACCGCGACGGAAGCGATTCCGTCGCGGTTTTTTTGCTTCAGGCAAGGGCTTAAGGCCGACCTTTAATTCCCTTGAAGATCTTGAGCTTGCTCTTGTCCTTGGACTTGTCCTTGGACTTGAATTTGCTCTTGTCCTTGGATTTGTTCTTGTCCTTGGACTTGTCCTTGGATTTGACCTTGAGCTTGCTCTTGTCCTTGGACTTATCCTTGGATTTGATCTTGATCTTGAGCTTGCTCTTGTCCTTGGACTTGTCCTTGGATTTGAACTTGGACTTGTCCTTCGACTTGTCCTTGCTCTTGCTCTTGTTCTTGTCCTTGGACTTGCTCTTGTCCTTGGATTTGTCCTTGAGCTTGAGCTTCTTGAGGTCCTTGAGCTTCTTCAAGTCCTTGAGCTTATCCTTGAGCTTGAGTTTGGTCTTGTCCTTGGATTTGTTCTTGTCCTTGGATTTGTTCTTGTCCTTGGATTTGTTCTTGTCCTTGGACTTGTTCTTGTCCTTGGACTTGTTCTTGTCCTTGGATTTGTTCTTGTCCTTGGACTTGTTCTTATCCTTGGACTTGTTCTTATCCTTGGACTTGTTCTTATCCTTGGACTTGTTCTTGTCCTTGGACTTGTTCTTGTCCTTGTCCTTGGACTTGTTCTTATCCTTGTTCTTGTTCTTGTTCTTGTCCTTGGATTTGTTCTTGTCTTTCAGCTTGTCCTTGAGCTTCTTGAGATCCTTCAACTTCTCTTTCAGCTTTTCCTTGGACTTGTCTTTGGATTTGTCCTTGTCCTTGTCCTTGTTCTGGTCGGAATCGCCATGGAATCCATCCTGCATTTTCCCGGGACCGCTGCCGCCGACTCCACCGGCAACCTTCTCAAGATCGGCATCATCCAGTTCGGACTGGTCTTTCGCCGGACCGGCTTTCAAGCCACCAGTTTCATCGCTCATGAACTACCTCCATCACTCGTTGATAACGTCGGCCCCAGTTTGAAAAAGTAAACGGCCTTCTTGATTCTAGTACAAAGAATATTTGAAACACAAAGGAACTTTTTCACGCATGCGCCTCATGATGCGCGCTTGCCACGCTTGCGCGACTGACGTGCGCTGATGTCGACGTTCTGTCGCTTCGCCAATTCCGCGAACGCGCCTTCCTGCTCCAGCAGTTCATCGTAACGACCTTGCTGAACAAGCTTTCCGGCCTCGAGCACGATGATCTGGTCGGCTTCGACGATCGTGCTCAGGCGATGCGCGATAACCACCCGGGTGGCCTTCAGCCGCAGCAGGCTTTCGGCAACGACTGTCTGCGACTTGTTGTCCAGCGCACTGGTCGCTTCGTCAAGAAACAGTATCTTCGGATTGCCCGCCAGCGCACGCGCAATGAGGATGCGCTGCCGCTGCCCGCCCGAAAGCGTGCTGCTGCCCTCGCCGATGGCCGTGTGCATGCCCATGGCCATTTCCTTGATGTCCTGCTCCAGGCCAACCATGCGCGCCGCTGTCCAGGCGTCGTCGAGGGTGCCGCCCTTGACGCCGACGATGTTCGAAAAAATGTCGCCTGCCAATAGCGGGCTGTTCTGCAGCACGACGCCGAACTGCCGGCGCAGCGCCTGCTGGTCCAGCTCGATCAGGGCATGGTCGTCGAACAGAACGGCCCCACTGGAGGGTTCTTCGAATCCGAGCAGCAGGCGCAGCAAAGTCGACTTTCCCGAACCCGAGGGTCCGACGATGGCCGTGAAACTGCCCGCGGGAATGGAAATCGACACATCCTCAAGGACGGGATCGCCATCGGGATAGGAAAACGAAACCTGGCTGATCTCGATGGCTCCGGCAATTTCGCCAGGGTCCGTCTCGCCGCTGCTGCCCTCGGGGCTGTGTTCGAGGATCGGCTTGGCCATCTTGTACATCGGCACCACCAGGAAAAGGCCGATGATGGTTTCGCAGACCTGTACCAGGGACATGAAGATGGCGCTGAAGGCACTGAAGAATCCGATCAGTTCGCCACTGCTGAGCTGGCCACCGCCCTGCTTGGCCGAGAGCGAGGCCATCATCGCCAGCACCACCAGCAATCCCAATCTGTGGTAGCCGCGCAGGATCACCTCCTGCTGCGCCTTGAGCTTGAGGATCAGCAGCCGGATCCGGCGCATGCTGGCGAAGGCGTCCGACCAGACGCCCATGGCACGGGACTCCGAGGCGGTCGTGCGCAGCTTGGACACGCCCTGCACCAGTTGCAGGACCACCGCCATCACCCGGCGCATCGATACTTCCACCGAGTGCAGGGAATGGAAGGTCCACCAGGTGAAGAAGGCCAGCAGGCCAAGGCCGAGCACCACCAGCACGAAGGCGACCAGGGCCAGCACCGGGCTGAACTTGAGCAAGACCAGGAATCCGAGCATGCCGAAGATGCCGCTGACCAGGCCGGTCAGGGTCGACACCGACAGCATCTTGGCGATGGTATTCACGGCATTCACCCGCATCGTCAGGTCGCCCACCGCGTATTGGCGGAAGAAGTCGATTGGCATGCCGAGCAGGCGGTCCCAGACGGCGGCCTGGATGTCGTGCTCGACGTGGCTGGTCAGGCGTACCAGGACCTGGCCCTTGGCCAGCTCGAACAGCACTTGCACCAGCGCGGCGACAAGCAGCACGATGCCGATGCGCATGAGTATGTTGAGCTTGGCCGAGGGGATGATTTCGTCGACCACTTCGGCGGTGGCGATCGGCAGCACCATGGCCAGGAAGGCAATCAGGGTGGCGATCACCATCGACAGCGCGAAGTCATGCCCCCTGCCGTGGAAACCATAGGTCACCAGATCCGCGATTCCCACGGGCTGGCGCGGGAAAGGCCGGTAAAAAGCCAGCCCGAACGGCTTCAGTTCAGCGGCAAACTCGGCATTGACCGGAGTCCGTTCGCCAGTCGCGGCGTCGATCGCCTCGTAATGCCGCCGCCGCCCGGCGATCAAGGCCAGCGGCGCCTCGCTGTCGGCGCGAAACGCCAGCAGCGGCCCGTTGTCGGTCTGCCACCATTCGCCGGCCAGCGTGACTTCGCGAACGCGGAAGCCGGATGCGCTGGCCAGTGCGATCACGCGCGCCTTGGGCGCGGTCGGGCCTCCGCTCAAGTCGCGCAGTTCGATGCCCAGGTGGTCGCACAATTGCTTCGCCGCGGCGTAAACAGAAGCCTCGGTACTCGCCGGGGGCTTCTCCGCGCTGGCGTTCTCGTCAAGCAACTGCCGCATGACCAGCACGCCTTCGGCTGTCATCGACTGCACGCTGTGGTTCCGGCCAAGCATGGCGGTACCGCTGGAGCGTTCCCTGGCCAGAACGGCTTCGCAGCGCAGCAGCAGCAACTGGCGCACGGTCCTGACGAAGGCATCGAGCAGCAGCGCGGGATCGTCCACCTCCTCCTGTTCGGTGACCTTGAGCTTGCCCGCTTCGCCGGCGGCCAGCCAGACGTGGTGCGTGGCGATCACCGATTCCCCGGCCCGCACCGCGCTCAAGCTCGATCCGAGCAGGCTCAGGCGCCCGTCTTCCACCTCGACGACGACAATGCCGTGGTCGCAGGCCAGCCAATCACCCGCCTCTGCTGTGACGGCCTCGCCGCCCACCAGCCGCTTGGGTGCACCGGCCGGCCGATCGACCACCAACTCTTCAAACCAGTTGCGCAGGCTTTCATGGATTAGGTCCTGCGTCTCTTCGAGAGCTCCGTCGGCGACGTAGGCTTCCCAGTCTTCGATGAGCGTGGTCTGGAATTTCGCCCCCGGTCCGGGCACGGCGAGCAGCCGGTCTATGCCTTCCGGCAGAGAGATGCCGCCGGCCACCGGCTGATTCGGCCCGGCGCGAACCAGGTGGTGCAGCGACCCTGCGGCGCCCATCGTTTCCGAACCGACCGCGAAGACATCGAAATAACCCTTGGTGACCTCGACCACGACAGCGGGGTCGTCAAGCACCAGGCCATTGCGTGCCTGTGCCTTTTCGGCGGGCGACACGTCCTGGTCCTCGCTCATCCCTGCTCCACCAATCCGCGGTACAGGCCGCTGCGCAAGGCCATCAACTCCTTATGCGACCCCTGCTCGACCAGTTGCCCCTCGTCCAGCACGAGGATGCGGTCACAGTCGCGGACCGTGCTCAGGCGGTGTGCAATGATGATGCATGAGCAGCCGCGTCGCCGCAAATTGTGTTCGAGCGCTTCCTCGGTCGCCGTATCCAGGGCGCTGGTGGCCTCGTCGAGCACCAGCAGGCGCGGATTGGTCAGCAGGGCGCGCGCGATTTCCAGCCGCTGGCGCTGGCCGCCGCTCATGTTGCGCCCGCCCTCGATAACCAGGCCGTCGTAGCCTTCGGGCCGGCTCATGACAAAATCATGGATCAGGGCGTCCTTGGCCGCCGCGATCAGCTCGCTGTCGGATACCGACGGGTCCCACATGGTGAGGTTTTCGCGGAAGCTGCCCTCGAACAGGGTAATGTCCTGGTCCACCAGGGCAACCGAGCCGGCGAGACGGGCCCGGCTGTAGGCTTCGCGCGACTTGCCGTCGAACAGGATTTCGCCCTCGGTTGGCATGTACAGGCCGGCCACCAGCTTGGCGACCGTTGACTTTCCGCATCCCGAGCGGCCAACGATCGCAATGCGCTCGCCCGGCCGCACCAGCAAGGAAAAGTCGCTGAGGAGCGGCGGGTCGGTGGGGTTGTAGCCGAAACTGACGTTGCGGAACTCGAGATGCCCGGCCAACTTGACCGGCCCCTCGCGCAGGTCGTCGTCGAGGAACTCGGGTATGCCGTCGGCCAGCGGATCCCGCGCGTATTGCAGGACATCCTCCACGCGCTGCAGGTCGCCGCGCAGGTTTTGTACCGTGGTCATCATGCCGGCGAGCGCCATAGCCGGAACAATGAAGCTCAGCGACAAGGCCTGAAACGCCACCAGCATGCCTATCGTCAAGTGCCCCTCAATCACGCGGTAGCCGCCGAAGCAAAGGATCAGCGCCTCGTTGAGCAGCATCAGCACCGCCGGCAACTGGCGATACTTGAGGCCGAGGTTTTCCACCCGCTGGTGCGCGGTGATGTACTGGGCCAGCGCGCCGCCGAAACGCGCGAAGGCAGCGGATTCCGCCGCCGACGCGCGCAGGGTCTCGATCACCGAAAGTCCGCCGGCGGCGATGCCCTGGAGTTTTCCGAGGGCAATCGACATCGACAGGCTGCTCTCCTGCGTGAGTTGGGATATTTGTTTGAGGATCACCAGGTTGGCGATTACCACGGCCAGGCTGGCCAGCGCCAGCACGGCGTCAAAGCCGAGCATGACGATGAAGAAGAACACGGCGAGCAGGGCATTGACCACGGTGCGCGCCAGCTCGCCGGTAATGACGTTGGCAATATTGTCGTTGAGCATCAACCGCCAGGCCACCTCGCCGGGCGCCCGCTGGGTGAAGAAGGTCAGCGGCAGCTTGAGCAAATGCCAGAAGAAGCGGGTCGCCATCAGCAGCACCAGCTTGGTCTGGAAGCGCAGCAGGTACCATCGCTGCAGCCAGTCGAGCAATACGTAGAGCAGCGTCGCCAGGCCGTAGCCGATCAGTATGCCGGTGGCCCAGGTCTGGTCCCCGTCGAGGATCACGCGGTCGATGAAGACCGAGGTCAGCACCGGGAACGCCAGCCCCGGCAGCACCATGAACAAGCCCGCAAGCATCAGGAAGGCCAGCGCCGGACGATCCGTTGTCAGGTGCTTGAATGCAAGGCGGTAGAGGTTCTCGGGCTTGCCGGTCTGCTCGAAATCCGGCCCGGGCTGCATCGTCAGCACCACGCCGGTGAAGGACTGGTCGAACTCGTCGTGGGACACCGAGCGCCGGCCGCATGCCGGGTCGTTGAGATAGGCGTGGCCTTCGTCGAAGCCCTCGAGAACGAGGAAGTGGTTGAAGTTCCAGAAGATGATGCAGGGCAGCTTCATTTCCCGCAGATCCGCCGGTTCCTTCTTGTATCCCTTGGCGACCAGACCATAGGAGCGCGCGGCCTTGAGGACGTTGGTCGCCTTGCTGCCATCGCGCGAAACGCCGCAGCGTCGCCGCAGTTCCTCGAGCGACACATAGCAGCCGAAATGGCGGAGCACGATCGACAGGGCTGCCGCCCCGCACTCGAGCGCCTCGAGCTGCAGCACCGTCGGCGTGCGCACCACCGAACCCGGCTCGCGCTTTGCGAACCGAGCGGTCAGCTTTTCCAGCCAGTTGCTCAGCGTCATCGTGTCCATTGCTTCACCAATGCGATGGCGCGCGCGAAGGGTGGCCGTTCGCGAACCGTGACCTCGGCGCGGCAAAGCGCCCCGGGTCGAACCTCGGGCGATTCGGCGGCGGCGGCCGACCAGGCGAATCCGCCCTTGTCGTTCCTGTCCAGGCGAGCGCGCGCGAATATCGCGGAGCGGGATTCCGAGAGCTCGCGCACGAGATTGTCGTTCTGGACCAGCAGCCTCATGCCAGGCGAGCTTACCGGGTAATCGGAGACGCTTTCGATCCGCGCGCGCAGGAAGCCGAACTCCTGGCGCTTGACGTAATCGGGCACCACCTCGGCATCCATGTTCATCGCCACGAGCTTGCCCTCGCCGCCCGGGAAATAGATCGCCGCCTCGATGTCGCCTCGCGTGTTTTCAAGCCGTTCGAGCAACAGGATGGGGGTGCCGAATCCCACCGCGACGCCGTTACCGATCTTGATCTCGACCACGCGCCCGCCGAAGATGCTGACGACTGGCGCCGATTGGCGTTCGATATCGAGTGACGCATCGAGGTTGCGCCGGGTTTCATTGACCTGAAAATCAATCGCGATGCGTTCCCGCTCCCGCTGGCGCTCCTGCTCGGAATACCCGAGGGTCGACTGGGCGGAGCGATCCACGAGTTGTTCCCTTTCGAGAATCGCCGCCGCATGGGCCTCCTCCGAATCGAGCAGGGTACGGCGCGTGATCAGGCCCTGCGCCACCAGGTCGCGCTCGGTCACCAGACGCCTTTCGATCGCCGACGCCTTGTCCTCGGCGAGCCGCAGTTGCGCTTCAAGCAGGCGGCGCTCGGCGCTTGCGGAACTGCGTCCCTGGCTGCTCGCGCGGCTGTTGATCCGCGTTATCTCCTCGCGGCGCCGCTCGAGCTCGGCAAGACGATCGCGCGCATGGCGAATCTGGTCGTCGAGCTCCGAGCGAACGATGCGCCCGATGACCTGGTTGGCGGCGACACGATCGCCAAGTTTCACGGAGAGACCGCCGACAACCCCGGCCGCGCTCGCCGTGACCTCGGCGATGCCGCTGGGGCTGGTCAGGATGCACCGCCCCACCACCTTTTGCTCCACCGGCCAGGTAAATCCCCAGAACAGGAACGCGCCGAGGAGAATCGCGGCGCCGATCCAGGCCAGGATGGTTTGCGGACGACTGATTCCAAGCAGGATATCCAGGCGATCCGGCGACGACAGGCGCGCCAGGGCCACCTTGCGAAACAGCTTCTGGCTGCGGTCGGAATCGCTCTCGTCCATTACCGGATTCCAGCGAATCCCGCCCGGTCCAGAAGCACCGAATTCACCCGGTACGACTCCGCTTCCCTGCCCACCAACTCGCCGGCGTCGAACAGGATCTGCGCGACTCCGACCGCATACTCCTGGCGCAACTGTAGCAGTTGCAGGCGGGCGCCATCCAGCCGGTCCTGCACCGTAATGACGTCGATCAGCGTGGCCAATCCAAGCTTGCGCTTGACATACTCGTTCTTCACGGCCTGTTCGTACCGAACCACCGCGGCCGCGGTATCTTCATGACGGCGGACGATCCTGCGCAACGCACTCGACGCGGTGACGAGGGCGGAGCCGACATTGCCTTCGGCTTCGTGGAGCCGGACAACCGACTGCCGATGCGCCGCCTGACGGGTCGTTACCAGGCCTCGCGCAGCGGTGCTCTCCAGGGGCATGCGCACCTGGAATCCGAGATTGAGTACGGGAAACGGCCGCGACAGATCAAAGTTCGGGCCATTCGAGCCTTCGCGCAGGCCACTGGTATTGAGCGAACCGACGAAATCCAGTTGCGTCTTCAGCGTATCTTCCGCGGCCAACACCTGGATGTGCGCCGCCCGCTCGCGCAGGCGCGCGGCGCGGACGTCGGCGCGCTTCTCCAGCGCGTCCTTGTGCCGCGCCTGCATGCGGCCGGCAAAATCGACCGCGCGCGGGTCCACCTCCGGCAAGGTGTCGGTCTTCAGCGCGGCGCCAAGCACGTCATCGACCGTATCCGCCTGGAGCAAGCGACCGAGGTTGTTCCAGGCCGCCTGCAAGGCCTGTTCCTCGGCTACCCGGCTGGCGCGCTTTTCCCCCGCGCTGGCTTCGGCGAGATCGAGTTCAGCGCCAGGAATCTGGTCGGCGGCAACCAGCTTCTCGATCTCCGTTACAAGGTCGCCGGAGCGCTTCTCGCTTTCCTTCAGGATGGCGGCGCGAAGCAGGCGCGTGGCCAGTTCCCAGTAGGCCTGCACCACGTTCAGCACGGTGGTCGAACTCGTCTGCAGGAGGTCCTCGATGCTCGCGTCGCGCTCAATCTCGCGCGCCCGCAGCGCGGTTTCGTTCTGCACGCCACCGGCGTTGCGCAACAGCGGCACGCGAATCCCGAAACGCAGACCGGCCGTCGTCTGCCGCGGCGTACCGGAAGCCTCGTTGAGCGTGCTGCCGGCGGAGTTCACAGTACCGGTTGCTTCCAACTCAGCCCCGGAGCGAAGGTTGCGGGTGACTCCGGCGCGCAGTTCCGAATTGTTGACGCTCTCGGCCCGACTTTCCGGCGAGCCCGCCGTGGCGAAAGTCGTCACATCCTGCCGGCGCAGCGGCCGTCGCCCCGCCTCGCGCGAATAATTCAGGGTGAATTCCGTCTCATAGGCTCCCAGGGCCTGATCGACATTGCCGTGCTCGGCCTTGACTTGCAGGCCCTGAACGACCAGACCCGGATTTGCGCTCAAGGCGCGACGCAGCACGTTTTCGAGCGTCGCCTCACCCTTTAATGTCAGGCTGCGACCGGTCGCTTCCGGGGGCGGCGGCGGAACGACCAGTTCCTTGGCCAGCCGCAAGTCCTGCGCCCCCGCGACGGGGACGCATAGCAGGAGGGCAGCGACGGCGAAAATGGTCCCCGAGCGCATTATGGACAAGCCTGTTACCGGCGGGATGGTTACTGCGCGAGTTTCTTGAGCAAGCGCTCGAATCGCAAGCCGGCGTTGTACACCTCGTCCAGCACTTCGTCATCCAGCAAGTCCGCGTCCTGCTCGTCATCCTCGTCCTCGTCAGCGATCGCCTTGCCGGGCCCGGCGGCCGGGGCATTGCCATAGCCCAGGGTCGAGAGCGTGGAGCGCATGCGATTGGCGAGGAACACCGCCAGGGCGCGATAAAAGCGGCCGGCAAATGCGGCATCGCGTTGCAACTGCTTGCGCAACTTCAGTTGCGATACAGCGAGCACCACGCAATCCTCTTCCACCACCACCGATGCGGTCGGCGGGCTGGAAATCACCAACGAGATTTCGCCAAGAATTTCGCCGACGCCAACCTCGGCCAGCTTGAATCCATTGGGCAGAACCACCGCCAGCCGCCCATCGATGACGATGTAGAGGTTTTCCGAACGAACCCCGTTCTGGATCACGACCGATCCCTTGGCAAGCTTCTGGCGCTGCCCGTTGGTCGCCAGCCACTCGACGTCGGCATCGTCGAGCTGTCCAAGGATGTACAAGACTTTTCTCATGACCCTCTCCTACACGGAAAATTCGCAACGCAAGGGCGCATGGGTGGCCGCGCCGTCGATCGGGTTGACGCCGGAACGGCTATTCCTCTTCCTCGTCTTCTTCCTCTTCGTCGTAGTCCTCGTCCCAATCCTCTTCGCCGCGGGTCAGGCCGGCGTAATTCGGATAGTCGTCGCAGAACTCGATGGCATCGCCGATACTGGCCATCGGCCGAACCGCGGAGGAAACCACGCCTTCCTCGTCGGTGCTTTCGACCAGGGCGAAGCACACCACGGCCACGTTGTCTTCGTCCTCGAACATGGCCTCCCAGCCCTCGGCGGGAAGGAGTTGCAGAATTTTTTCCTTGGCTTCGCTCATCGCGGTCTCCAGATTTGAAAAAGGGGAAACAAGGGATTATTTCGGGTAGGGCAGCGGAATGAATTCGTCATCGCCCATCATTTCGCGCTCGAACTTGAGGAAGTCGTAGTAACCGCAGGTGTTCTGCCAGGGAAACTTGTGGCAAACCACCGGGCGAACCTCGTAAATGCCGCAGTGACGCTCCTTGCGATCGAAGAAGACGCAGATTGATTTGTAAATGTCGTCCTTGCGATGGCGCAAGAACCATTCACCGTCGATGAAGTCGAGCGCGTTCTTCTTGACTTCCTTTTCGTCACACTCGAAATGCTTGGCGAGCAGCGCAATGTCATCCGGGGTCGTGCGAATGCGCTCATAGCTGCAGCACCAACCGGGGCACTGCGAACAATCGAATTTGATTTTTGCGGGCTTTTTTTTCTTGGACATGGAAGCTTCTGTACTCCGGACGCGGGCTGTTCCGCGATGGTGCGAAAAGCCACTTTTGTTTTTATCTTAAACTAAATATTCGTTCGGACGTTAGCCCCTTGTCGACTCGATGCAAGCCCCGACCGGTTCGGCTACCTGGCGAGAAACGCCGACCAGCTTCCCGGCTCGCGCGCCGGCAAGGGTTCGTAGCCCGGCATCGCCAGCAGACGCTGACGAAAGGTGTTGCCATGCAGGCGGGCGAGAAGCACGCGGCCCTCGGGGCTCTCGGCGAGTGCCCGGGTCATGGCAAATCCATAGCGTTCGATGACCAGCGGCACAAAGCCGAGGTCATAGCGCACCGCCGCCGCCTCGATGCCAAAGCCGGCATCTGCCTGCCCGGCCGCGACTTCGGCGGCCACCGCCTCGTGGGTGAACTCCTCGTGCTGGTAGCCGGCGATTGATTCGGGCCGCACCCGGTTCGCCGCCAGCAATTCGTCGATCAGGCCGCGCGTGGCGGACCCTCGCTGGCGATTGACCATGCGCAGGCCGCGCCGCGCGATGTCGCCAAGACTGGCCAGGCGATGCGGATTGCCGCGCGCCACGATCAGGCCCTGGCGGCGGCGCATCACCGGCAGGCATACATGGATTCCGGCGTCAAGCCAGAGCCCAAGCCAGTTTTCCGCGCGTGCCACGGGCCAATCCTCGGGCACATGGAAACCCGCCAGTTCGCACTCGCCGCGCCCCAGCGCCGCCAGCGCATCCTCGCTGCCGCGCCAGGACAGTTCGAAGCGTATTCGCCGGCCGTGCTCCACCCAGTCGGCAAGCGCCAGGTCGTGGCTTGCCGTCACGCGCAGGCGTTCGGGCGCGACGCGCACCACTGGTGCCAGCAAGGCTTCCAGCTTGCGCTGCCAGGGGGCATGCACCTCGTCGAGTGCGTCGCGCGCCGCGACGTCGAGCTCCACCAGGGCCGCGCCAAACTCGGTCAGGCGCGTGCCGCGACCGCGCTCCATGACCACCAACGAGGCGCCCAAGGCTTGCTCACACCCGCGCAGCAGACCCCACGCGGTGCGATAAGACATCCCGGCATCGCGCGCCGCGACGCCGAGTGCGGCATTGGCCCCCAGTGCACCGAGCAGGTGCAACAAGCGCGTGGTGTCGATGTCCTGGAGCAGGGGGCCGAAATCCCAACTCCAACGCAGGCGTGGCTTAGTTGCAACGGACGACATATTTGATCCCTCAATGGCCTACTTTAACCTGCTTTCCCTTATGCACGCGATTACATAAACAATGACAACGCTGGGGGATTCTTTCCTCACGGCCTGGCAACTGGTTTCCTTGGCCGACGCCAGGCTCGCCGGCATTGTCTGGCTCAGTCTGCGCGTCAGCCTCACCGCGACCTTGATCGCCTGCATCGTTGGCATGCCGATCGGCGCCCTGTTGGCGGTTGGCCGCTTTCCTGGCCGGCGCATCCTGGTCGTGCTGTTCAACGGATTGATGGGCCTGCCACCGGTTGTTGTCGGACTGCTGGTCTACCTGCTGCTGTCGCGCGCCGGCCCGCTCGGCAGCTTCGGCTTGCTGTTCTCGCCGACGGCGATGGTCATTGCCCAGGCGATCCTGGTCACGCCGATCGTTGCCGCGTTGACGCGACAAGTGGTCGCCGATGAATGGGCCGAATACCGCGAACAACTGCGGTCGCTTGGCGCCAGCCGTGCACGCGCCGCGGCAACGCTGCTCTGGGACGGCCGCTTCTCGCTGACCACGGCGGGACTGGCGGGCTTCGGGCGAGCCATCGCCGAGGTCGGCGCGGTCATGATCGTCGGCGGCAACATCGATGGCGTGACGAGGGTGATGACCACCACCATCGCGCTGGAAACCAGCAAGGGCGACCTCCCGCTGGCCCTGGCGCTGGGCTTCGTGTTGATCGCCGTGGTGCTCTCGGTCAATGCCTTCGCCTACGCGCTGCGCGGCTGGGCAGAGAAACGGTGGGGCTGATGGACGGCTGGCTGGACATTGACCACCTCGGCCTGCGCGAAAGCGGCACCCACATCGTGGAGGATGTCACGCTGACGCTCGCCGCGCCGCGCACCGTCGTGCTCGGCCCCAACGGCGCCGGCAAGAGCACCCTGCTGCGCTTGATCCACGGCCTCTTGCATCCGGGCAGCGGGCGCCTTACCTGGTTGAAACCCCTCAGCCAGGCCATGGTCTTCCAGCGTCCGATCATGCTGCGCACGACCGCACTGGAGAACATCGAGTACGGACTCAAGCTGCAAGGCCATGCCGCACCTGAACGAAGGCGCCGCGCCGCCGAGGCGCTGACGCGCGTCGGCCTCGAATCCATCGCCGGCCGGCCGGCTCGCCTGCTTTCGGGCGGCGAGCAGCAGCGCGTGGCCCTGGCGCGCGCCTGGGCGCTGGAACCGGAACTGCTGATCCTCGACGAACCCACCGCCAGCCTTGACCCGGCGAGCACGCGCGAAGTCGAACGCATCATCGGCGAGATCGCCGCCAGCGGCACGCGCATTCTGATGACCACCCATAACCTGGGCCAGGCCAAGCGGATTGCCGAGGAAATCATCTTTATCGACCGCGGCCGCATCGTCGAGCAGACGGCCGTCGCCCGGTTTTTTACCCTGCCGCAAACCGAAGCGGCGCAACGCTTTCTTCAGGAGGAAACCCCATGATTACCCGTCGCCTGTTTTGTTCCGCTCTTACCATCGCCAGTGTTCTGGTGGCCGGCCAAAGCCACGCCCAGGAACGTTTCATCACCGTGTCGTCGACCACCTCGACCGAGCAGTCGGGCCTCTTCGGCCACCTGCTGCCGGCCTTCGAGAAGGCCAGCGGCATCAAGGTGCGCGTGGTCGCCTTGGGCACCGGCCAGGCGCTCGACATGGCGCGCCGCGGCGATGCCGATGTCGTATTTGTGCATGACAAGGCGGCCGAGGAGAAATTCATCGCCGAGGGCTTCGGCGTCAAGCGCCAGGAGGTCATGTACAACGACTTCGTCGTCATCGGCCCCAAAGCCGATCCCGCCAAGGCGGCCGGCAAGGACATCCTCGAAGGCCTGCGCCGCATTGCCGGCTCGCGAAGCGAAATCCCCGGCATGCAAAGCACTGAAGCGGCACAGGCGCCCTTTGTCTCGCGCGGCGACAAGAGCGGCACCCACGCCGCCGAGCTGCGCTACTGGAAGGCCGCCGGCGTCGACCTGGCAGCGAAGAAGGGCGCCTGGTATCGCGACACCGGCTCCGGCATGGGCCCGGCGCTCAACACCGCGGCCTCGATGAACGCCTACATCCTCGCCGACCGCGGCACCTGGCTCAACTTCAAGAATCGCGGCGACCTGGGCATCATCGTCGAAGGCGACACCCGGCTCTTCAACCAGTACGGCGTAATCCTGGTCAATCCGGCGAAACACCCCCACGTCAAGCAAGCCGATGGGCAGAAGTTCATCGACTGGCTGGTCGCGGCGGATGGTCAGAAGGCTATCGCCGACTACAAGATCGGTGGCGAGCAGTTGTTCTTCCCCAACGCGGCGAAATAAGGGGGCCGGGATGCGACATGCATGAGGCAGACCGATCCCCCCCCACGGAACAGTACATGATCACCAAGGAATACTTTCATATCGATGGCCAATGGGTCGCGCCGCAGGGCAAAGGCGCGATCGATGTGTTTTCACCCACCAACGGCGCGCTGCTCGCGCGGGTCCCGCGAGGCTCGGTGGCCGACGCCGAAGCTGCGGTCGCCGCCGCGCGCAAGGCCTTTGACGCCTGGGCGGCAACGCCGCCGGCGCGCCGTGCCGAACTGTTGAAGAAGATCCAGGAAGGCCTCAAGACGCGCACCGACGAAATCGCCCGCGCCATCACCCTGGAAATGGGCATGCCCTACAAGCTTTCGCAGCGCATCCAGGTCGGCTCGCCCACCGCCACCTTTGGCATGTATGCACGCCTGCTCGGCGATTTCGCTTTCGAGGAGCAGGTCGGCAATTCGAAAGTGCTGCGCGAGCCGGTCGGCGTAGTGGTTGCCATCACTCCCTGGAACTATCCACTGCACCAGATCGCGGCCAAGGTCGCCGCCGCGCTGGCGGCCGGCTGCACCGTCGTGCTCAAACCCTCCGAGGTGGCACCTCTGAATGCCTTCGCCCTGGCCGAGATCATTCACGAGGCCGGCGTGCCGGCGGGCGTATTCAACCTTGTCACCGGATTCGGCCCGGAGATTGGCGAAGCCCTGGTCACGCATGCCGAGGTCGACATGGTGTCCTTTACCGGCTCCACCGCCGCCGGCAAGCGCATCTCCCAGCTTGCTGCCAACACGGTCAAGCGCGTCGCGCTGGAACTCGGCGGCAAATCGGCCGGCATCGTGCTGGACGATGCCGACTTTGCCGTCGCGGTCAAGGGCGTGGTCGGCAACTGCTACCTTAACGCCGGGCAGACCTGCACCGCGCAGACGCGCCTGCTGGTGCCGGCAAGTCGCTACGACGAAGCCGCGCGCATCGCCGCCGCGACCGCCGCCGAGTATCGCCTCGGCGACCCGATGGAACCGGGCACCACGATCGGGCCGCTGGCCTCAAAGATGCAGCAGGACCGCGTGCGCGACTACATCTCCAAGGGCATTGCCGAAGGCTGCGAACTGCTGGCCGGCGGCGCCTCGCTGCCGGAGGGATTGCCCGCCGGCGGCTACTACGTTGCGCCGACCGTGTTCGGCCGGGTTGATCCCAGGGCCACGATTGCGCAGGAGGAAATCTTCGGCCCGGTGCTGTCCATCATCAGCTACACCGATGAAGACGATGCCGTGCGCATCGCCAACGACTCGATCTACGGCCTTTCCGGCGGCGTCTGGTCGGCCACCGACGCCCGCGCCGAGAGCGTGGCGCGGCGTCTGCGCACCGGCCAGGTCGAGATCAACGGCGGCCCCTTCAACATCTACGCACCCTTCGGCGGCTACAAGCAGTCCGGCAATGGGCGGGAACTGGGCAAGTACGGCCTGGAGGACTTCCTCGAATTCAAGGCCATGCAGTTCAAGCCGCCGCCCAAGGCGGCCTGAGCCAAAACCGGCGCGCCACGGCAAACAAACGCCGTGCCGTGGGCGCCGACTCTTCGTGCGGCGGTGTTGCGTCGTTCAGGCCACCGCGTCCCAGAGCCGCTGCGTCAATCGCTTCGCCAGCACCAGGCTTACGCCGCGCCGGTAGAGCACATCGACCAGGGTGGTCTTCATCGAGCGATTGGCAAGGTCGGCCTGCTCCGAGATCGCGTCCAGGGCCGCTGCGTCCAGCGGCTTGCCGAGCAGCGCATTGAGGCCGTCGATGGCCAGCGGCTGCGAAGACACTCCGGTCAGGGCGATGCGCAAGCCGGTCAGCAATCCGCCTTCGCGGCGCAGCGCAACCGCCACGCCGGCTAGGGGAAAGTCGATGGCGCCGCGTACGCGAACCTTCTCGTAGGCGCTGCGCCAGGCGTCGTCCAGTGGCACCGTCACCGCGACCACCAGTTCACCGGGGGCCAGCGTCAGCCATTGCATGCCGTCGTCGCGATACAGCTCGATCAGGGGCTGGCGGCGCGATCCGTCGGCGCCGAGGATTTCGACTTCCGTGTTGAGCGCGATCAAGGCCGGCGCCACGTCACCGCTGAAGGCGGCGTAGCAGCGCTTGGACTTTTTCGCCACGCGGCAGCCGTCGCCGTCGCGCTTCATGCAGTAGTTGTTGCCGGCGCGCCAGGCCTCGCTCTGGTTGTAGTAGCTGCAGCGGGTGTCGAGGCAGAGGTTGCCGCCCAGGGTTGCCGCCGCGCGGTGCGTCGGCCCGGCCACGCTTGCCGCCGCCTGCGCCAGCGCCGGAAGGCGCGCCGTCACCGCCGGATGCGCGGCGATTCGCGCCAGGCTGACGCCGCTGCCGATGCGCAGGGCATTGCCCTGCTCCGCGATCTCCGTCAGTTCGGCAATCGCGCCGAGATCGATCACGGCGGCGGGTGAGGCCAGACCGCGCCGCAGGTTGGGCAGCAGGTCGGTGCCGCCGGCGATGTACTGGCTGGTGGGATTGGCAGCACGCAGGCGCAGGGCATCGGCGGCGGTTGCCGGGCGCAGGTACTGGAAGTTGGGCAAAGCGTTCATAGTGCGGTTCCCTGGTTGGCGTCGGCGATTTGTTGCTGGCGCACGGCAAAGATCTTTTCGGGCGTGATCGGCAGCATGCGGTAACGATGACCCGTGGCATCCTCGACTGCCGCGGCAAGCGCGGAGAGGAATCCGGACAACGGCCCCTCGCTGGCTTCCTTGGCGCCGAAGGGACCGTTCGGGTCCATGCTCTCGACGATATGCACTTCGATTTCCGGCGAATCGACAATGGTCGGCACGCGGTAGTCGATCATGTTGGTGGCGCGATGCCGCCCGTTCTCATACACGGTCTCCTCGTACATGGCCTGGCCCATGCCCATCCAGATCGCGCCCTGCACCTGGCCTTCGACCGACATCGGGTTGATGGCGAAGCCGCAATCGATCGCGGCCCAGACCTTGTCCACCCTGATCTTGCCCAGATCAGGATCGACGCTGACCTCCACGGCCTGCGCGGCGTAGGAGAAGCCCATGGTCGAGCCCACCGCGCCGCCGCGCTGCTTGCCGCCCTGGAATTCGATGGGGCAGGTGAAGGTGCCGTTGACCGTCAGCATGCCGACGCCGACCAGGGCCTCCTCGGCAATCTCCTCGAAGGGGATGTGCCGGTCGGGATCGAGCGTGCTGGCCGCACCCTCGCCGAACCAGTCGACCTCGGCGTCGGCGATTTTGAGGCGGCGCGCTGCCGCCGCCAGCAAGACCGCCTTCAGCTTGCGCGCGGCATCGGCGGCGGCGTTGCCGACCATGAAGGTGACGCGCGAGGAATACGAACCGTTGTCCTTGGGCGTGATCGCCGAGTCGTTGGCGATCAGGCGCAGGCGCCGGTGATCGACGCCCAGTACCTCGGTGACGATCTGGCTGATGATGGTCGACGAACCTTGGCCGATGTCGGCGGCCCCGGTGAGGATGGTGATGGCGCCGTCGAAATCGAGGCGCAGCGCAATGGTGGCGTGCGGCTGGCCGGTGAAATGCACCGGCTTGGCCGAGCCGCTGACGAAGTGCGAGCAGGCCATGCCAAGCCCCTTGCCCGCGCCCAGCTTGCCATGGCGCTGCTTCCAGTCGCTGGCTTTCTCGACCCAATCCAGGCAATCGCCCAGCCCGTAGGACATCACTTTGAGCCCGTTGATGGTGTCGGTCGGCGCGCGCAGCAGGTTGCGGCGACGGATTTCGATGGGATCGATGTTCAATTCGGCGGCCATGGTGTCGAGCAGCGACTCGAAGGCAAACCGGCTGTTCACCGTGCCGTGGCCGCGCATTGCGCCGCAGGGCGGCGTGTTGGAATACACGCGATAGCCGTCGTACTTCACCGCCGGCAGGTCGTAGATACCGTTGAGCAGGGCGCCGGCATACAGAATCGTCACCAGGCCGTAGCCGCCGTAGGCGCCGCCGCGCTGCACGATATCGGCCTGGCAGGCGGTCATGCGGCCGTCGCGTGTCAAGCCGAGTTTGAGCCGGATCTGCGTTTCGGGCCGGCCGCGGTGGGTGAGGAAGGCTTCCTCGCGGGTTTGCAGCAGGCGCACCGTGCCGCGCGCGGCGCGCGCCAGCAGGCCGCAGATGATCTCGAAATTCAGCGGCTCGACGCGATGGCCGAAGCCGCCGCCGACGAAGGGCTTGATGACGCGGATGTGGGCGGGGTCCATGGCCATGCATTGGGCCAGGGTCAGATGCACGTAGTAGGGCACCTGGGTCACCGACCACAGGGTCAGGTGGCCGCGTTCCGTATCCCAGGCGGCCAGCGCCGCGTTGGGTTCCATCATCGCGTGGTGCACCTCGGCGCATTCGTAGGTTTCCTCGCGCACCAGATCGGCGGCGGCAAAGCCGGCTGCGGTGTCACCGAATTCGTTGTGTACCTCGCGTTCGATGTTGCCCTGCTTGTTATCGTGCAGCAGCACCGCATTCGCCCCGCGGGCGTCGGCGGCCTTGAAATAGGCGGGAAGTTCGCGCACGCGCAGGCGGATGCGCGAGAGCGCGAGGTCGGCCGTCGCTTCGTCCACGGCCGCGACCGCCGCGACCGGCTCGCCGATGTAGCGCACGCGTTCCCGCGCCAGGGGATATTCGTTCTGCGCGATCGGGATCACGCCGTAGGGTGTGTCGCATTCGGCGCCGGTGATCACGCAGCGCACGCCAGGCAGGGCCGCGGCCTCGCTGATATCGACTTCCAGCAGTTCGGCATGGGCGTAGGGGCTGCGCAGGATCTTGCCCACCAGCGCGCCGTTGGCCGGCAGGTCGGCGGTGTAGCGCGCGGTCCCGGTGACTTTCTCGATGCCGTCCACCAGTGGCGTGCGGGCGCCGACGCCGCGCTCCGCCTTGTTCGCCGCCGGCCGGAGCTTGAAATTGCGGTCCGGCGCGTTCATTGCGCGGCCTCCCCGGTGCGAAACGCCGCTGCCACCGCATCGACGATCTTGACGTAGCCGGTGCAGCGACACAGGTTGCCGGCCAGCGCGGCGCGGATCTGTTCGCGGTCCGGCGCGGGATTGCCGCGCAGCAGGCCTTCGGCGGCCATGATCATGCCCGGCGTGCAAAAGCCGCACTGGGCGCCAAGCTGTTCGTGGAAGGCGCGCTGCAGGCGCGAGATGTTGCCTTCGTGGCTGAGGCTCTCGACGGTCTCGACCTCGCGCCCGGCGACGCTGTGTGCCAAGGTGCTGCAAGCCAGGCGCGGCTGGCCGTCGACCAGCACCGTGCAGGCGCCGCACTCGCCGCCGTCGCAACCCTGCTTGGTGCCGGTCAGCCCGACGCCTTCGCGCAGGTAGTCGATCAGCAGCGCATTTTCGGCCACGGCATCTTCGCGCGAGCGGCCATTCACCTTCAGTCTCAAAATCGATTTCACAATTGTTCCCTTTCCCTCGCACCGGTTTGCTGGACGTCCAACAGTTCCCGGGGGAATCATTTCATACTTGGACGCCGGTTCAAATATGTGCGGCGCTACATAGCCTGCCGGAAGCACGAAATCCGCTGGCAGGCGGCGAAATCGCCGTGCCATCAGCGCCGACTCCCATTGGGCTCGCTCCCGGGCCGGTAGAATGCCGCCTCCGCCGCATTCCCCGGTTCACGCCCCATGCTCGTCGCTTCCAACATCACCATCCAGTTCGGTGCCAAGCCACTTTTTGAAAACGTTTCCGTCAAGTTCGGCGAGGGCAACCGCTACGGCCTGATCGGCGCCAACGGCTCGGGCAAGACCACCTTCATGAAGATCCTCGCCGGCGTGCTCGATGCCACGGCCGGCAACGTCTCGCTCGATCCCGGCGAGCGCATGGCCTACCTCAAGCAGGACCAGTTCGCCTACGAGGAAATGCGCGTGCTCGACGTGGTGATGATGGGTCATGCGGAAATGTGGGCCTGCATGTCCGAGCGCGATGCGATCTATGCCAATCCGGAGGCGTCCGAGGACGACTACATGCGCGCCGCCGATCTTGAGCATCACTACGCAGAGCACGGCGGCTACACCGCCGAGGCGCGTGCCGGCGAGCTGCTGCTCGGCGCCGGCATCCCGACCGAAAAGCACAACGGGCCGATGAGCGAAGTGGCGCCGGGCTGGAAGCTGCGCGTGCTGCTGGTGCAAGCGCTGTTCGCCAACCCGGACATCCTGCTGCTCGACGAGCCGACCAACAACCTCGACATCGACACCATCCGCTGGCTGGAGGACATCCTCAACGAGCGCGAGTCGACCATGGTCATCATCAGCCACGACCGCCACTTCCTGAACCAGGTGTGCACCCACATGGCCGACCTCGACTACGGCACGATCAAGGTCTATGGCGGCAACTACGACGATTTCATGGAAGCCAGCACGCAGGCGCGCGAACGCCAGGTCTCGGCCAACGCCAAGGCCAAGGAACGCATCGCCGACCTGCAGGGCTTCGTGCGCCGCTTCTCGGCCAACAAGTCCAAGGCGAAGCAGGCCACCAGCCGCCTCAAGCTGATCGAGAAAATCCGGCCCGAGGACGTCAAGCCCTCGTCGCGCCAATACCCCTGGATCCGCTTCGAGTACGACGAAAAGGAAAAACTGCACCGCCTGGCCTGCGAAATCGAAAACCTGGGCTTCGGCTATGAACCCAAGGTGCCGATCATCAAGTCCTTCTCCACCAGCATCGAGGCCGGCGACAAGGTTGCCATCATCGGCGAGAACGGCGTCGGCAAGACCACGCTGCTGCGCCTCTTGGCCGGCCCGGCGCTGGGCGGTCTGGAACCCTTGGGCGGACGCGTGAAGTGGGCCGAAAAGGCCCGCCCCGGTGCCTTCCACCAGGACCACGCCGCCGACTTCGCCGACAAGACACCGCTCACCGAGTGGATCGTGCAGTGGGTGCGCGCCGGCGGCTACGAAGGCGGCGACGTCGAAACCCTGGTGCGAGGTACCCTGGGCCGCCTGCTATTCTCCGGCGACGAGGCGAAGAAGCCGGTCAACGTGATCTCCGGTGGCGAGCAGGGCCGCATGCTGTTCGGCAAGCTGATGCTGCTGCGGAACAATGTGCTGTTGATGGACGAGCCGACCAACCACCTCGACATGGAATCCATCGAGTCGCTCAACAGCGCGCTGGAAAAGTACAACGGCACGCTGATTTTCGTCTCGCACGACCGCGAGTTCGTTTCCTCGCTGGCGACGCGCATCATCGATATCAAGCCGGATCGGACCATCATCGACTACCGGGGCAGCTATGAGGAGTATCTGGCTGGCCAGGGGCTCGGATGAGCGACTTGCTTGCGGTGCGGCACAGTTTGTATTACTGTTAATACAGAGCCTTTCCAGGAGCCACTGCCATGACCACCACTGTCCGCCTTCCCCATCGCGTCGAGCAAGCGCTGGCGACCTATTGCGTCGAAGCCAAGCGCACCAAGTCGGAAGTGATTGTCGAACTGCTGGAGCAGCGCTTCATGGGCACGCAGACCGGGCGCACGCCTTACGAACTGGCGCAGGAGGCGGGCTTCATCGGCTGTGTGGGTGGCAAAAACTCCGGCAAGGCCCAGCCCGGCAGCACCAAGGAACGCGTCGTCGCGGCCATCCGCAAAAAGCACGCGCGGTGAGTTCAATCCTGGTCGACACCGGGCCGCTGGTGGCGCTGGCGGACAAACGCGACCGCGCACACCTTGACTGCAAGTCCTTTCTCGAAAACTATCGCGGCCGCCTGGTGACGACTTGGGCGGTGCTCACCGAATTCTCGCACCTGGCACCCTCGGTCGCCGCCACCTTGCCGTTGTATCGCTGGATCGACAAGGGCGGCCTGGAACTGTTGCCGCTGGGCCGCGACGAACTGGTGCGCGCCATCGACTGGATCGAGAAATACGCCGACCAGCCGATGGATCTCGCCGATGCCTCACTGGTAGTGGCCGCCATGAGCACCGGCATCCATACGGTATGGACCCTCGACCGTAGCGACTTCGAGACCTATAGGCTGCCGGGACGCAAACGTTTCCACCTCTCGGCAATGACCAAATGAGCATCCTCCGCGGCCCGGCCCGCCTGATCCTCAAGCTGCTCGGCTGGAAGCTGATCGACCTGCCGCAACGGCCGGCCAAGGCCGTGGTGATCGCGTATCCGCACACCTCGAACTGGGATTTTCCGGTCACCCTGCTGGCGCTGGCCGCCCTGCCGTATGGCGCCAAGTGGGTAGCGAAGGACACGCTGTTTCGCGGCGCTTGCGGTTCGATCATGCGCGGACTGGGCGGCGTGGCCGTCAACCGGCGCGAGCGCACCGGCTTTGTCGAACGCATCGCGGACGAATTCCGCAACCGTGACGGCTTCCACCTGATCATCGCCACCGAAGGCACGCGCAGCCTGCAGCCGGGCTGGAAATCCGGCTTCTACAGGATCGCCCTGGCGGCCGGCGTGCCGGTGATCATGGCGGTGGTCGACTACGGCAAGCGCGAAGTCGGCCTGCTTGCCACCATCATGCTCACCGGCGACGAAGCCGCCGACATGGCGCAAATCGCCACCTGTTACGAAGGCCGCCGGGGCTACCGCCACGAGCAGGCCTCGCCAATCAAGCTCCTATGATCCTGCTGCGCGACCTCGGCTTTTCCCGCAATGGCGACCCCCTGGTCACCGGCGCTTCGCTGCAACTGCATCCCGGCTGGAAGGTCGGTCTTACCGGCGCCAACGGCTGCGGCAAATCCTCCTTTCTGGCCCTGCTGCGCGGCGAGCTGCATGCCGACCGCGGCGACCTTGAACGCCCGCCGGGCTGGGTCATGGCCCACGTCGCCCAGGACACGCCGGCGCTGCCCGATGCCGCGCTGGAATTCGTCCTCGACGGCGACGTCGAGCTGCGCCAGATCGAACGCGATCTGGCCGCTGCGGAAGACCACCACGACGACCACCATGCCGGCGAGCAGATCGGGCTGCTGCATTCGCGACTCGGAGAAATCGATGGCTATGCCGCACCGGCGCGCGCTGCTGCCTTGATGCACGGCCTCGGTTTTTCCGACCTTGACTTCCAGCGACCGGTGGCCGAATTCTCCGGCGGCTGGCGCGTGCGCCTCAACCTCGCGCGCGCCCTGATGTGCCGCTCCGACCTCTTGCTGCTCGACGAGCCGACCAACCATCTGGACCTCGACGCCATCCTCTGGCTCGAAGACTGGCTCAAGAGCTATCAAGGCACGCTGATCCTGATCTCGCACGACCGCGATTTTCTCGACGTCGTCACCACCCATATCCTCGCCATCGAGAACGGCAAGCTGCAACTTTTCACCGGCAACTACTCGGCCTGCGAGCGAGCGCGCGCCGAGCGCCTGGCCAACGACCTGGCATTGGCGGCCAAGCAGAAGCGCGAGGCGGCGCACCTGCAAAGCTACATCGACCGCTTCCGTGCCAAGGCCTCCAAGGCGCGCCAGGCGCAAAGCCGGATCAAGATGCTGGCCAGGATGGGCGAGATCCAGGCCGCCCACGTCGACACGCCCTTCAGCTTCAGCTTCCCCGAGCCGAGCGGCTTTTCCGATCCGTTGCTGCTGATCGACGATGCAAGAGTCGGCTACGGCGAGACGGGGCTTTGCATACCTGGGACGCCGCTTCGCGGGCAGGTAATCTTCGACAAGCTCCGCTTCACCCTGCGCCCCGACAGCCGCATCGGCCTGCTCGGCCGCAACGGCGCCGGCAAATCCACGCTGATGAAACTGCTGGCCGGTGAATTGCAGCCCCTGGCCGGCGTGCGCGAAGAAGGCCGCAATCTCAAGCTGGGTTATTTCGCCCAGCACCAGCTCGAACAACTGCGCCCGGCCGAATCGCCGCTGTGGCACATGATCAAGCTCGAACCGCGCACCCGCGAGCAGGACTTGCGCAACTACCTCGGCGGCTTCGACTTCCGCGGCGACATGGCCGCCGCCCCCTGCGGCCGCTTCTCCGGCGGCGAGAAGACGCGGCTGGCCCTGGCGCTGATGATCCGTACCGCGCCCAACCTGCTGCTGCTCGATGAGCCGACCAACCATCTCGACCTGGAGATGCGCGAGGCACTGACCATCGCCCTGCAGGAAACCGAGGCCGGCATGGTGCTGGTGTCGCACGACCGCCACCTGCTGCGCGCCACCTGCGACGAACTCTGGCTGGTGGCGGACGGCAAGGTCGTGCCCTTTGACGGCGACCTCGACGACTATGCCGACTGGCTGGCAAAGGCGCGTGGTGTCGAGAAGACCGTCGAGCGCGACAAGGCGCCGCCATCCAAGCCGGCCGCCGCCCCCGGGCAGAAAAAGGCGACGCCGGCAACCAAAAAGCTGAAGCAGGAAAGCGAAAGGATGGAACAGCAGATCGCCGGCTGGCAGGCCGAACTCAAGCTGCTGGAGACACGGCTGGCCGACCCGGTACTGTATGCCGGCACCCAAGCCACGCTGCTGGCGGATCTCGGCCAGCGCCAGAGCCTATTGACGCAGAATATCGACGCGGCAGAATCACGTTGGCTGGAATTGCACGAACAGCTCGAAGCTCTCGAGGAGGAATAAATGGCAGTCAAGAAACCCGCAAGCAAGCCAAGCCGGCCCGCCACGGCCACACCCAAGACGGCTGGCACGTCCGCTCCCGCCCGCGCCGGCCGGCGCCCCGCGTCGGGCGACGTCGCGCCCTCGAGCAAGCCCGCTGGCATCAAGAATTTCGTGGTCAAGGATCGCTCCGCCGCGGCGCGCGACTCGAAGATCGAGGCCATCCACGACATCGTCGCCCACGCCAAGCCCGGCGAAGGCGCCAAGCTGGCGCAGGCCCTGACGGCGGTGGTCGAAGGCGCCTCGCCCGACGACGTCGAGGCGCTGAAGAACGCGCTGCTGCAAAGCGAAGTCGCCGTCGACCAGCACCCGGACGAAGAGCTGGCGCCGGGCTGGCGCGACGGCGGCTACCCCTATCGCCGGCTGATGACACGCAAGAATTACGAGAAGCAGAAATACCATTTGCAAGTCGAGTTGCTCAAGCTGCAGGCCTGGGTCAAGGAGACCGGGCAGAAGGTGGTGATCCTCTTCGAAGGCCGCGATGCCGCTGGCAAGGGCGGCACCATCAAGCGCTTCATGGAGCACCTGAACCCGCGCGGCGCGCATGTCGTCGCGCTGGAAAAGCCCTCGGAAACCGAGCGTGGCCAATGGTATTTTCAAAGATATGTGCAGCACCTGCCGACCGCCGGCGAAATCGCCCTGTTCGACCGCTCCTGGTATAACCGCGCCGGCGTCGAGCGCGTGATGGGCTTCTGCACCGACATCGAGTACGAGGAATTCATGCGCCAGACGCCCGAGTTCGAGCGCACCCTGGTGCGTAGCGGCGTGCACCTGATCAAGTTCTGGTTCTCTGTCTCGCGCCCAGAACAACGGCGCCGGTTCAAGGAACGCGAGAACCATCCGCTCAAGCAGTGGAAGCTGTCGCCGATCGACCTCGCCTCGCTCGACAAGTGGGACGACTACACCAAGGCGAAAGAGGCGATGTTCTTCCACACCGACACGGCGGACGCGCCCTGGACCGTGATCAAGTCCGACTGCAAGAAGCGCGCGCGACTCAACGCACTGCGCTACATCCTGCACAAGCTGCCCTATGCCAACAAGGACGTGACGCAGATCGGCGCCCTCGATACGCTACTGGTCGGCCGCGCCAACATCGTCTATGAACGCGGGGAAAACGCCGGCGTGCTTCTCTGAGATCAGCGCGTGTACCGCCCCGCCCATTTCGCCGAGGACCGTGTCGAGATACTGCAGGCGCTGATGCGGGCGCATCCCTTCGTCACGCTGGCAAGCCGGGCCGATGGCGACTTGGTCGCCGACCACCTGCCGCTGCAACTGTCGCCTGACGGCAAGCGACTGCTGGGCCACGTCGCGCGCGCAAATCCGCTGTGGAAGATGGCGGCAGGGCAGGAGGTGCTAGCGGTCTTTCAGGGACCGCAGGCCTACGTCAGCCCCTCCTGGTACGCCACCAAGCGGGGGCACGGCAGGGCGGTGCCCACCTGGAACTACGTGGTGGTCCATGCCCACGGACGGCTGGCGGCGATCGAGGGCCCGAAGCGCCTGCGCGCCATGCTCGACGAACTTGTGGATCACCATGAGGCGGAGTTTGCCGAGCCCTGGTGTGTCGGCGATGCGCCGTCCGACTACATCGACAAGATGCTCGCTGCCATTGTTGGCGTCGTTGTCGGTTTGCGCCAGCGCGGCACGGATGTCGGCGAAGCCATGGCGGCGCTGGTCGCGGCGGTGCCCGGCGAGTCCGGCCGAAGCTGATGAAACTCGATCCTGCCGACTTGCCCGAGCCCTCGGCCGACGCGCGTGCCGCGAGCGAGACGCTGACCGGCATCATCTCCTCCGAGATTGCCGCGTGTGGCGGTTGGATCTCGTTTGCCCGCTACATGGAACTGGCCCTCTACGAGCCCGGCTTGGGCTACTACGCCGGCGGCGCGCAGAAGTTCGGCGGTCATGCGGCAGGCGGTGACTTTCTCACCGCGCCGGAGCTCACGCCGCTTTTTGCCCAGTCGCTGGCGCGACAGGTGGCGCAAGTGCTGGCCGCCGCCGGGCCGGTCATCATCGAGGCCGGGGCCGGCAGCGGGCGGCTGGCTTCCGATTTGCTGCCGGCGCTCGACGCCCTGGGCTGCCAGCCCGAGCGTTACCGCATCCTGGAGCTGTCGGGCGAATTGCGCGCGCGCCAGCAGGCGACGCTGGCCGAGCGCGCACCACGCCATCTGGACCGCGTCGAATGGCTTGACGCGCTGCCCGACGCATTCTCTGGCTGCCTGATCGGCAACGAGGTGCTCGACGCCATGCCCAGCCACGCACTGCGGTGGAGCGAGGACGGTTGCGTAATGGAGGTCGGCGTTGGCCTTGACCAGGGCCGACTGATCGAGTCCGAGCGGCCCGCGCAAGGTGCATTGCTGGCGGCCGCCCAGGCATTGGATCTCGCCGGACCCCATCGCGGCGAAATCAGCCTGGCGGTTCGCGCCTGGGTTTCCGACTTGTCGCGACGCCTGTCACGCGGCGCGCTGCTGCTGATCGACTACGGCTTGCCGCGCCACGAGCTCTACCACCCGCTGCGCGACGGCGGCAGCATCCGCTGCCACTATCGCCACCGCGTGCATCAGGACCCGTTCTGGCTACCCGGGCTCTCCGACATTACTTCGCACGTCGATTTCACCGCCGTCGCCGAGGCGGGATTCGACGCCGGACTGGACGTGATGGGCTACTGCAGCCAGGCCAGCTTCCTACTCAACTGCGGCATCGGCGATTTGTTGTCTGGCCCGGAAGTCGGCGCTGACGAGACGGCGAACTTGCGCGCGCGCGGTGCGGTCAATGTGCTGCTCTCGCCCAACGAGATGGGCGAGCTGTTCAAGGTCATCGCGCTGGGCCGCGGCATTCCGGGGCCGCTGCTCGGGTTTGCCCGGGGCGACAAGGTGCATGCCCTGTAGCGCGGAACCGTAGCGTCGCTGAGCTAATCGAGCAGCCCAAGGCGCATGGCCAGCGCCACGGCGTGGGTCTTGTTGGCGGCGCCCAGCTTGCCAATCGCATTGGCCATGTGGAAATTCACCGTCCGCTCGCCAACACCGGTGTGTTGCGAAATCTCGGCCGCCGTTTCGCCATCCGCCGCCAGGCGCAGGCAGATCAGCTCGCGCTCGGTCAGGCAGCTTATCGCCTGGTTGCGCTGCCAGGCCTGGAATTCCCCAAACAGGCGCCGATGTACCACGCGCGCCAGCCACTGCATCATCGGTAGCTTGGCGCGCAACTCCTGCTCGCCAAGCGGCCCGCCACGCGCCAGCGTCAGCATGCCGAAACCGCCGGCGGGATCATGCAGGGGCTGGGTCCAGCCGTGGTTGAAGCCAATCGCGAGGGTATCGCGGGCCAGCGGGCCCATCGACTCGCCGGCAAACAGCGCGCGCGACCAGGACAACGGCGACTCGGTGATCTTGGCGTGTTCGATGGTCGGATCGATCTCATGGTAGCCGCGCCGGAGGTAACGCTCCTGCCAGGCGCGCGGATAGTTGCCGGTCATGACGAAGCGCCAGCCCGAACTCGCCGCCGGAACGCCGATCACATAGCCAAGGTATTCGAAGCCCAGGCCGCGCGCGCCCAGTACCGCACCCTCGAAAAACGAGCGCTCGGGACCACCGGCATCGAGCAGGAAAGCCGAGTTCTGGGGCGGATCGTCAGCGGAATTTGGGGGGGGCACGAAATCCCGTCCGGCAGTTGAGGCAAAGGTACTTTGTAACGACCGGAACGGAGCTTGTCAAGCCAACCTATCCGGCACGATTGTTTAGGGATGGAGCAGTCGCCCTCATGACGCGTGTCGAATCTGCGACAATTTGTCGTCTTTCGGCAATCAAACGCATGCCGCCACGGTTTCCGCGGCGGCAATCCACCCCAAACGACCGCGGTTCGTCGTCGTGATGAGTTCGTCTTCGCTGGCCAGCCAACTTCGCGAGCGCCTTATGGCGCCTGCCCTGCGCAACGTCGCCTACATCAAGCGGCGCCTGACGGTCTTTGCCGTCCTGGCCATCGTCACCTTCCCGCTGTACTACTACGTCTGGGCGTTCGTCTTTCCGCAGCGTTACGAAAGCCTGACGCTGCGCCTGATTGGCTCGGCCCTGTTCGTGCCCATGCTTTTCTCGCGCCACTGGCCGGAGTGGATGAAGCGCCTGCTGCCCTACTACTGGTACGTTGCCCTGCTCTATTCGCTGCCGTTCTTTTTCACCTACATGCTGCTGCGAAACAACGGCGCCGACGTCTGGATCGGCTCGGCGCTGGTCGCGGTATTCGTCATGATCCTGCTGCTCGACTGGGTCACCCTGATTGTCCAGTTCGTGCTTGGCAGCAGCCTTGCCTACCTGGCCTTCACGCTGACCAGCGACGCTTCTCTGCCGCCGTTCGCGCGCTGGGACTACATTGCCATCGCCAGCTTCGCGGTGATTGCCGGCGCCGTCACCAATTACGACGCCGAACGCATCCGCATTGAACAGGAGCGCGCGATGCTGGCCACGGCCGGCAGCATTGCCCATGAGCTGCGTACCCCGCTGCTCGGCATACGTGCCGGCGCCACGGGCCTGGGCAATTACCTGCCGACGCTGGTCGAGAGCTACCGCCTGGCGCAGGCGCACGGCTTGCCGGTGGAGGCTATCCGTGGTGCCCACCTTGACCAGCTCGCCGGTGTCGCGGAGCGAATAGATGCCGAAGCCCGCCAGTCGAACGCCATAATCGAGATGCTGCTGGTAAACGCGCGTTCCACCGGTGGCGCGGCGCGGGCGCTACAAACGTGTTCGATTTCCGCCTGCGTCGAGGTGGCGCTGCGGCGCTACCCCTTCTCGGACGCCGAGCGCGCGCTGGTTTCCTGGCAGAAAGGCGGCGAGTTCGAGTTTCGGGGCATCGAGCTGCTCACGGTGCATGTACTATTCAACTTGATCAAGAACGCGCTGCGCCACGTCGCCCAGGCAAAAAAGGGCGAAATCACGATGCGCATCGAGGCCTCGCCACGCCATCGCCTGATCGTGCGCGACAGCGGCGGCGGCATCGCGCCGGACGTGCTGCCCCACATCTTCGAGCGCTTCTACACCGCGGACGGCAACGGCGGCGTGCTGGGCACCGGCATCGGCCTGGCCTTCTGCCGCGACGTCATGACGTCCTTCGGCGGCACGATCGACTGCATCTCCGTGCACGGTGAATTTTCCCAATTTGAACTGACGTTTCCCCCAGCATGAAAACCTACGCCATCCAGCCCTTCCATTTCCCGACCACGGTCGCCTTCGTGGACGACAGCCAGCAGTTCCTCTCGAATCTGAGCCTGCAACTCGATTCGCGGCTCGCCTACCGTCTCCACCATTCACCCTTTTCGGCCTTGGTGGCGCTGAATGGTGCCAACCTGGAACCGCCCGTGGTGGAGCGGTTCTTCTCGCTCTATCGGCACCGTGGCGACAAGAGCGTCTCCCGCCACGTGATCGATGTCAGCCTGGACATGATCCATCGCGAGGTGCATAACGAACACCGCTTCGAGCAGGTCTCCGTGGTGGTGGTGGACTACGACATGCCGGAAATCGACGGCCTCGAGTTCTGCCGCAACCTGAAGAACAAGGCCATCAAGAAGATCCTGCTCACCGGCAAGGCCGACGAACAGACCGCCGTGCGCGCCTTCAACGAGAAGACGATCGACCGTTTCATCCGCAAGCAGGACGACGATGTCATGGCACGGCTCAACCGTGCCATCGCGGAACTGCAGCGCGAACACTTCGAGCAGGTCGAGCACATGCTGGCCGACGCGCTTTCGGTGGGATCGCACCTGTTCCTGCGCGATCCCGCCTTCGCCGAGCGCTTCGCCGAAATCAGCCGCGGCCTGGGCATTGTCGAACACTACCTGTGTTGCGCGCCGGATGGCATCCTGATGCTGGACGTAAGCGGCAGCTCTTATCTGCTGATCGTCCAGACCGAGGACATGGTTCGTGCGCAGCACGAGATCGCCCACGAGCAGGACGCACCCGATGAGCTTCTGGCCCGGTTGCGCGGGGGGCGCTGCCTGCCCTACTTCTGGAAGACGGCCGGCAATTACTCGCCGATCTACGAGGACTGGGAGGCCTGCCTGCATCCGGCGACCGAATTCAAGGGCCGCGACTGGTATCTCTATGCCCTGGTGAAGAACCCCGGCGCCTTCAACCTCAAGTACGTCTTTCCCTACGGCGACTACCTGGAGAACCTCGACCGCGAGTCGCGTCAGGGGCTGGCGAGCGTGACCTGATTCCGCGCGCCAGCCGTCGGTAGGCTCAGGCCGCCGCGATGTCGGGATGGAGCTTGACCGCGGGCACCTGCCTGCCGCGCTGCTTCCGTCGCGTCGAGGCCCAGGATGCCAGCCCGACCTCGTCGCGAATATCGCGGCAGACGCCGACCAGACGCTCCAGCTCGCCGCGATCAAGCCCGGCGTGAACCGAAAAGCGCATCAGCGCGCGGCTCTTGGGCGTCGCCGGGGCGCAGAAGATGGAACCGAAAATGCCGCGCGACTCCAGCGCGTCGCGCAGCACGATGGTGTTCTGCTCGGTGCCTGATTCCAGCGAGACGATCTGACATTCGCTGCCGTTGAGGTTGTAGCCGAGGGCATCGAGTTCCTGGCGCAGGAAGGCCGCGTTCGCGCGCAGGCGCTCGCGCCGCCAGCCTTCCTGGCGGATGACGCCCAGCGTTGCGGCCAGGCCATGGATGTCGTGCGGCAGCAATGTCGAGCTGAAAATCGCCGGATTGGACTCGCTCTTGAAATAGTCGACGAAGCGGCGTGAACAAGTCACGAACCCCGCACGCCCGGCGAAGGCCTTGGCCAGGCTGGCGGTGCGGAAATGCACCCGTTCGGCGAGGCCAAGTTCGACCACCAGGCCTTCGCCATTCGGACCGTGGGTGCCCAGGGAATGCGATTCGTCGGCGACCAGGACACAGCCCGTTGCTTCGCAAACCTCGACGATCTCGCGCAGCGGAGCAATGCTGCCGGTGGTGCTGTAGATCGAATCGACCACCACCACGCCCGGCCCATGGCGCAGGATCTGGCGCTCCAGGTGCTCGACCTCGTTGTGGAACACGGTCACCGGCTTGGCGCCGGCGCACTTGATGCCCTCCCACAGGGACATGTGGGCCATCATGTCGGCGTAAACCGGCACCCCTTCGCCGGCAATGATCTGGATCAGGCCGGTGTTGGCGGCATAGCCCGACTGGCAAAGTACCCCGGCTTCGGCCTGCATGAAGTCCGCGAGATGCTGCTCGAAATCCGTGTGTGGGCAAGCGCCATGAACAAAGATGCCCGACATCAGCAGGCCGTTGCCGTCGCGGCGGATGCTGTCCGCCATGGCATCGAGGATGCGCGGATGGCGCGCCACGGCAAGATAGTCGTTGCTGCACAGTTGCAGGTCCCCGGTCGCGGGGATGCGTCCGCGCATGATGTGGCCGCCGGCCCAGGTGTTCTGTACTCGCTCGCGGTAATACTGGTCGACGCGCAAGGCGACAAATTCGGCGAGATCGGGGCCGCGAAAACTCGGCTGGGCGCGAAGTGGGGTGACATTGCTTTTCATGATGGTCTTCCTTTCGGTCGGGAATCAGGTTGAGGGATACGACAGAATCATTGTCCGCCAAATGCCGCGGGGGCACCCGGATGGATCCATTTGCATCAAAACCGGCGCTGGAAGGCGAAATATCTGCATTTTTCGCCCAAAACCTGTCATTTCTGACAGTAGGAATCGCGCCCGCTTTGTTCTAGATTGGAGGCAGCCGAGCGCCGCGCAATTCGAGGGGGGAACCAAGATTGCGCGGTGTCTCCGGCGACCTCGGCTGCCAGCTTGCCCCGTGGCATGCGCCGGGATATCAATCTCCAGCCATGCCATGAAGCGCAGCGCCTTACCACGCAGGACGTCACGAATCCGGCGCTCCGGAAAGCTTCCGCGAAATTCCAGCGGGGGCAGCGTGCAAGTCAGTCGTGGGCACAAGCCCAAGCCCGTCCGGTCCGGTGCGGTGGGTGAGGTGCTCGACTTCGGCGGCTTGTTGCAGGCCTGCCCCGACGCGATCTGGATCCAAGGTGGGGCGCTCGTGGTGTATGCCAACGCCGCCGCCTTGCACCTGTTTGGCGCCGCCGCCGCAAGCGACCTGGCCGGCACGCCCTGGCGCCGCCTGGTCGCCCCCGAATGCTGGGCTGTCTTCGAGTCGCATCGCGCGCAGCCCGCCGCCGCAGTGCCGGCCCCCGTGGCCCGCCTGGCAATGACCTGCCTGACGCTGGCCGGCGGCGACTTTGCCGCCGAGTCGACGGCTTCCCATGTCGAATTCAAGGGGCGTCCCGCCGTGATGTGGGTGACACGCCCGATCGCCGAGCGCAAGCACATTGATTGGGAACTGGGCGAGCAACACGCCCGTCTCGAGCGGCTGGTACTGGAGCGCACCGCCGAGCTGCGCCAGGCTCTGGCCGACGCGCGGCTTTCCGACCTCGCCAAGGATGCTTTCCTGGCCAACGTCAGCCACGAATTGCGCACGCCGCTAAGCGGCATGATCGGCCTGGTCGACCTTGCACTAAAACACTGCCGGGACGCCGTGTTGCGAGAGCACCTGGAAAAAATGGCGCGTACCGGCAAGCACCTGTCGCGCATCATCGATGATCTGCTCGACCTGTCCAAGGTGGTTGCCGGACGCATGGTGCTGGAGGCGATTCCCTTCAGCCTGCGGGAATCGCTGCTGCACGCCCAGGAAGTGATCGCGCACAAGGCGGACGCCAAGGGGCTGCGTTTGCGCTTTCGCGCCGACAACGACGTTCCCGACGCGCTGCTGGGCGACCCGGTGCGCATCGAACAGATCCTGCTCAATCTGGTGGGCAACGCCATCAAGTTCACCGCCAGCGGCCGGGTCGACCTGCATGTGTCGCTGACCACGCGCGGCGGGGACCACGCCAGGCTGGCAATCAACGTCGAGGACACGGGCATCGGCATGACCACCGAGGAAATCTCGGGTCTGTTCCAGCCCTTTGCCCAGGCCAACGCGGCCACTACCCGACATTACGGCGGCACGGGCCTGGGGTTGGCGCTCAGCCAGCGCCTGGCCGAGGCCATGGGCGGGCACATCTCCGTGCGCAGCCGCAAGGGCAATGGCAGCGTATTCACTTTCGGGCTGCGACTGCCGCTGGCCGGCGCGCCGGGATCGACGGCGCCGGCCCCGGTCGCCACCCCCACCCATCACGACCAGGCCCGCGTGCTGCTGGTCGAGGATGATCCGCTGAACGTGGAGATCGTCACCGAAATGCTCCAGGCCGTGGGTATCTACCCTTGCCTCGCGGGCAACGGCCACGAGGCGGTCAGCCTCCTCTCTGAACAAGGGCCCGCCGCGTTCGACCTGGTGCTGATGGACGTGCAGATGCCGGTGATGGACGGCCACGCGGCGACCCGGGTGATTCGCTCCTGGCCGGGCTTTGCGGCCCTGCCGATTGTCGCCATGACCGCCCATGTGATGGAACATGAAAGGCAGGCCAGCATCGCCATCGGCATGAACGACCACCTGGGCAAGCCGATCGACGGCGCGAGCTTCTACGCGCTGCTCGACACCTGGCTGCCCCGGGGCAAGGCTGCGGCGTCAATGCCTGTCGCGGAGCGGCCACCGCCGGAACAGCCTGTCGCGCCGCAGTCGCTGCATGGGCTTGATGTTGCCGCGGCGATCGAACGCTTTGCCGGCAATGAGCAGCGCTACCGGCATTGGCTGGGCAGGTTTGTCGAGGAAAGCCCGACCCTGGCGCCGGAAGTCAGGCGCGCGCTTGCCGCCGGCGACGATCAGCAGGCCGCCGCATTGGTGCATTCCTTCAAGGGGGGCGCCGGCACCCTGGGCCTGAATGCGCTGTATGCGCTGGCCGCCGAACTGGAAGCGGAGATTCGTGGCGGACGCAGCGCGGTGCCGGGGCTGCGGCAACTCGAGCGCGCCATCGACGAGACGCGGCGAGAGATCAACGGCATGCTCGGGGCTTAGGGCGTGTTCTTGCGGCGAAGAAGGCCGGCACGGATAACTGTGGCAACATGCCGGCCGAAAGGAGTAACGGCATGAAAACCCCAAAGACAGCAAACACCGGCGCAACCACCGCGCTACTGGTGGCGGCAGCCCTGCTGGCCGGTTGCGGCGACATGAAGATGAAAGTCTGGCCGTTTGGCGACGGCGGCCCCCGCGAACGTTCGCGCGAACCGTTGAACGCCGCGGAATATCAGTGTGCCGCCGGCAAGCGCTTTCACCTGAGGATGATCGACGGTGGAGCGGCCGCGTGGCTGATCCTGCCCGAACGCGAAGTTCGCCTGGAGCGAATCGGCGGCAGCGCGACGCGGTACGGCAAAGGCGGATTGGTGCTCGAACTGGGCGCGGACAAGAGTTCGCTAGCCGACGGCGCGACGACGACTTACGCCGACTGCAAGACCGGCGCCGCCGAGGCGCGCTGAAGCGCTACAGGCAGGCCTGTTCCAGGGCCTTTTCGCACTTCTCGCAAAAGCCGTCGTCCCCCCACCGGGCCGGGCGTGCCGCAGCGACGGCAGAGCGTCGCCGCCTGCGGCAACGGCAGCGGCGGGGGTTCGCAATGCTCCTGCTTGCCTCCGGGGTGCTTGTTGCCGCTCAATCGCAAATCGCCTTGCAGGCGGAGGCATCGCCGACACAGGCCGCCGTCGAGACGCGGCATTCGGCACGGGTGCGATGGGTAAAGTTCAGGCCGTCGCCGTATCCGCAGACCACCAGGTTGATGCGCCCCTGCCTGGCAACGCGAACGCTGGTGGCACGCGTCGCCTTCACCGCTTCCGGCGCGCGATCGCAGGACACATAGGCGCTGAAATTGCCGTCTGCCGATTCCCACAGGGCCAGGTTCTTGAACTGGCGATAGCTCTCGAAGGTCGTGCAGACATCGGTATCGCCCTTGTAACGGAGCTTGTCGTCGCTGCAGTAGCCGGTAAAGGTGTAGCGCAGTTCCTCGTCCGAGGGGCAGGAGGCCACTTGCACGGCCCGCGCCAGGTCGGGACAGGCCAATTCGGCGCCAAAAGCCGGCAGCGCAAGGCCGGCCAGCAGGAACAATAGTGGAATGGGGATCGGTTTCATGCGCCGGATTCTACCGGATCGATTCCGGGTGTCGGCGGCTCAGGGTACATCCACCGCCGCGCCAGCCTGTTCCGCCAGCCAGAGGCGGAAGGGCTCCAGCGCCGGATTCGGTCGTGCTTGTTCGGGCAAGAGCAGGTAGTAGGAGCGCGGGGTGGAAAAGCGCTGCGGCAACGGCGCCAGCAACTTGCCCTCGCGCAACAACTCGGCCACCAGGCCCAGGGTGGCCAGCGCCACGCCCTGACTATCGACCGCCGCCCGAATCGCCGACGCATACTGGTTGAAGGCGACGCTGCCGGCCGGACGCAGGCGCGGCAGACCGGCCATCTCCAGCCACACCGCCCACGAGAGCCAGGGCCGACGCTGCTCATCGTCCTCGTAGGCCAGCAGAACATGATGGGCCAGGTCGCTCGGCTTGGCCAGCGGCCGGCCGGATTTCGCCAGGCACCCGGGGCTGATCACGGGAAGCACGGTGTCGCCGAACAGCCGCACCGCGCCTGCCGGGGCGTGGCGGTCCCGCAGATAGCGCACCGCGCAATCGAAACGGCCACGTTCGAGGTCGACGACGCGGGTATCGGCCGAAATCCGGATGTCGATGCCGGGGTGGCGACGGCGGAAATCGTCCAGGCGTGGAATCAGCCAGAAGCTGGCGAAGGCCTGGGTCGTCGTCAGCGTCACGATGGGTTCGCCGGCGCCGCGCAGGTCCGCCCTTGCCGCGCGCAGTTCGGAAAATGCCGCGTCAACCGCGCGTTGCAGGCGCTCGCCGGCATCGGTGAGCAGCAAAGCGCGGGTCTTGCGCTCGAAGAGGCGTGTCTCCAGCGCCGACTCCAGTGCTATCACCTGCTTGCTCACCGCCGACTGGGTGACGAAGAGTTCCTCGGCGGCGCGCGTGAAGCTCAGGTGCCGCGCCGCCGCCTCGAAGGCGCGCAGTGCGTCGAGCGGTGGGAGATCGTCATGCATTCCATTTACTCATTCATGACCGGCGCCGATTTCGCTGGTCAGCAACATCGTTGCTACCGATACTGGAATCGTCGCCCACCCGAAAGGAGCCCCACATCATGCCTGCACCAGCCATATCCTCGGCCTCCCTGATTTGCGCCAGCCGCTCGCGGCGCGCCATGACCCTGCGCGACAACGAGGCTGCCACCCGCGACAGCCATGCTACAGAATTCCAGGAGGGAATGCTTGAATCCGGTCGCCGGCAGTTCGCGAAGGGCGACATGCTGGTCCTGCCGGCGATCGACGCGACGCTGGTCTGCCTGGAAGGTGAGCTGTGGCTGACGCGCGACGGTGATGCCGAGGACTACATCCTGGGCGCCGGCCGTTGCCTGCACCTGGGGCGCGCGGACCAGGCCATGTTGCAGGCATTGCGCCCCAGCCGCCTGCGCCTGATCGCCGCCTGAGTCGCTCGGCGCGACGGCGGGGCCGGCGTCAGCGCTTCAGGCGAACGAGACAGTCGCGGATGCCGGCGGGCATGGCCGTCGGCCGTTCGTCTTCGCGGGCAACGAATACATGGACGAACTCGCCCACCGCCGCCGGCGCATCCATGCCCTGCCGGAACAGGCCGATTTCGTAGCGTACCGAGGATTTTCCCAAATGCGCCACGCGCAGGCCGGCGGCTATGATCTCGGGAAAGGCCAGCGGCGCCAGATAGCGGCACTGTGATTCGACGCAATAGCCAATGGCCTCGCCCGCGTGGATGTCCAGCCCGCCCTCGCGGATCAGGTACTCGTTGATGACGGTGTCGAAATAGCTGTAATAGACGACGTTATTGACGTGGCCGTACACATCGTTGTCCATCCAGCGGGTGGGGATGGCGAGGAAGCAGGGGAAATCGGCTCGGCTCGGCAAGGCCGGCGTTTCGCGCTTGCCGGAAGGCGGGGAAAAAGAGGCGGAGGAGGAAGGGGAAGGAGCGTTCATCGTGCGCTTCGGAATCGGCGAAGCGCACGATGATAGCAACAAGCGTCAGCTCAGGGCGTGGCGCTCACTGCTGGTTGAGGTACATCGCGGCCATGAAGGCATCGGCATCGACATCCCTGGCGGACGACGCGCGATGCTGGACTTCCTGCAGCCCGAGTTGCAGCTCGGGGCTGGATGGCGTCCATTCGGCGTTGAGGACTTCATCCTCGAACTTGCCGAATTCATCCTCGATGATTTTTCCTGTGCTCATGTCCATCACCATCAACATTTCGGTCTCCCTTGGCGGAACCGCGTACTCAAAGGATATAACGGTCCGGCAACCGAAAAGTTGAATGAATACTCAAACTTCAACTATCTGTTGTTTCAGCGCCACGCTTTCGCGGACGAGCGTGACAAATGTCACGCCGCGTGCGGCGGATTCCAGGGCGCGACGCGCAACAGCAGCAGCATCCCGGGCACGGCCAGCGCCGCGCAGAGCATGAAGAAGGAGAACCAGCCCAACTGCTCGATGAGGTAGCCGGTGGTGGCATTGATGAAGGTGCGCGGCACGGCGGCCAGGCTGGTGAACAGCGCGAACTGCGTCGCGGTGTAAAGCGGATGCGTGGCGCGGGCGATGAAGGCGACGAAGGCCGCCGTGCCCAGGCCCACGCCCAGCGCCTCAAAGCCGATCACCAGCGCCAATTGGGCCAGCTCCGCCGCACCCACCGCCTCATGCCGGCCGATCCAGGCCAGCCAGGCAAAGCCGAAGATCGACACCAGTTGCACCACGCCGAACAGCCAGAGCGCGCGGTTGATGCCGAGCCTCACCATCCACAGCCCGCCGATCAGGCCGCCGATCACCGCCGGCCACAGCCCGGCGTTCTTGGCGACGATGCCGATCTCGGACTTGGCGAAGCCCATGTCCAGATAGAAGGGCGTGGCCAGCGCGGTACACATCGAATCGCCCAGCTTGTAGAGGAAGATGAAGGCCAGGATGGTCAGCGCCTCGCGCAGGCCGGCGCGCCCGACGAACTCGCGGAAGGGCTCGACCACGGCGTCCCGCAGCGTCCTCGGCGCGTTGCCCGCCACCGCCGGCTCGCGCGCCAGCAGCGCCAGCGCCATTCCCGGCAGCATGAACAGCGCGGTGATGACGAAGACCTGCAACCAGGGCAGGCGGTCGGCGAGGATCAGCGACAGCGAACCGGGCACCAGCCCCGCAATGCGGTAGGCATTGACATGCACCGAGTTGCCCAGCCCCAGCTCGGACTCGGACAGGATCTCGCGGCGGTAGGCGTCGAGCGCGATGTCCTGCGTCGCCGAGAGCAGTGCCACCGCCGCCGTCAGCCAGAGGATGGGCACGATCCCGGCATCCGGCGCGAACAGCCCAAGCGAGGCGATCGACAGCAGCAGGCCGGCCTGCGTGATCAGCATCCAGCCGCGCCGCCGGCCCAGCGGTGGCGCATAGCGGTCGAGCAGCGGCGACCAGAGAAACTTCCAAGTGTAGGGAAACTGGATCAGCGCGAACAGCCCGATGGTCTTCAGATCCACGCCCTCCGAGCGCAGCCAGGCCGGCACCAGGTTGAGCAGCAGGTAAAGCGGCAAGCCCGACGAGAAGCCGGTGAACACGCAGATCAGCATGCGCCGGGTGAACAGCGCGGCAAGCCAAGGGGGCATGGGACAAAATTCCAGGGCGGTGGCCCATTCTAGCCCGCGGTCCATTGACGCTTCGCCGTCCCGCCAGCGCCGACTTTCGGCACCGCGGCGGCCATTGATCGCGAGGCGCCCATGGCGCGCGCTGCCCCGTCGCTTATGCGTCCCGGCGCAGGCGTCAGCGGATCAGGCCGATTCTCTTCAAGTCGGCGAAGATCAGCTCGCCGAGTCTTGCGTGGCCGGAGACATTGGGATGCAATTGATCGCCCTTGAACGCGGTATCGGAGAGCACCTCGGGCAGGGCATCCTTGATCAGCGGGACGTTCTTGTCCTTGGCGAGGTCGGCATAAAACTCCGCGGCCGACAGGTTGTTGAACACGGCGCCGGCAAGGCTGGGTCTCGGCGTGGCGAGCAGGACGACCTTGGCGCCCCGGCCGCGTGCCAGGTCGATCATGCGTTCCAGGTTGGCGACGGTCTGGCCCTGCGGCTGCTTGCGCAGCATGTCGTTGCCGCCGAGGCTGAGCAGCACCAGTTGCGGCTGGTGCTCATCGAGTAGCCCCGGCAAGCGTTCGAGGCCCTGCGCGCTGGTGTTGCCGCTGACACCGCCATTGATCACCGTCCAGCCGGTTTTCTGGCCCAGCAGCACGGGCCAGGCCTCCTGCGGCTGCACGCCGTGGGGTGCGGTGAGGCTGTCACCCAGGGCCAGCACCTTGGCCCCGGAGGGCAGGGGGTTCTCCTTGCCGCCGCCACCGCAGGCGGCGAGCGCCAGTAGCAGCGCGGCCAGCAGCAGTCGGAGCAGCGCGGCGGCAGGCTTCACGATTGCCCGAAGACCTCGTTGAGTTGGCGCGCGACGCGGATGAAGGTCGTGCGCTTGGAGAGTTCGCGCAAGCGGTGGGCGCCGACGTAGGTGCAGGCCGAGCGCACACCGCCGAGGATTTCCTGCACCGTGGCATCGACCGGGCCGCGACAATCGAGCAGCACTTCCTTGCCCTCCGAGGCGCGGTAGTTGGCGACGCCGCCGGCATGCTTGTCCATCGCCGCACGCGAGCTCATGCCGTAGAAGCGCATCCTGCGTTCGCCGTTGCGTTCGATCACCTCGCCCATGCATTCGTCGTGGCCGGCAAGCATGCCGCCGAGCATGACGAAGTCGGCGCCGCCGCCAAAGGCCTTGGCCAGGTCGCCGGCCGAGGTGCAGCCGCCGTCGGCGCAGATCAGGCCGCCGAGGCCATGGGCGGCGTCGGCACATTCGATGATGGCCGAAAGCTGGGGGTAGCCGACGCCGGTCATCTTGCGCGTGGTGCACACCGAACCGGGGCCGATGCCGACCTTGACGATGTCGGCGCCGTCGAGGATCAGCTCCTCGGCCATCTCGCCGGTGACCACGTTGCCGGCCATGAGGGTGATGTGCGGATAGGCCACGCGCAGCTTGTGCAGGAAATCGATGAAGGCCTTGGTGTAACCGTTGGCGACATCGACGCAGACATGGGCGATGGCGTCGCCGACCGCATCCTTGACGCGGCGGAACTTGTCGTAGTCCTCGCGCGTGATGCCCATCGAGTAGAACACGGTCGCGGTCTGCGACAGCGTGCGGAAAAAGGCGGCCAGTTCGGCCTCGTCGTAGTGCTTGTGCAACGCTGTCGCAAGCCGGTGGTGACCAAGTGCCCGCGCCATCTCGAAGGTGCCGACCGTGTCCATGTTGGCGGCGATGATGGGCACGCCCCGGTAGTCGCGTCCGGAGTGGCGGAAAACGAATTCGCGCGAAATGTCGACGTCGGAGCGCGAAGTCAGCGTTGAGCGCTTGGGCCGGATCAGGACGTCCTGGAAATCGAGCTTGAGTTCTTCTTCGATGCGCATGTCGCTATCCTCGGGACCCAGGCTGCACGGCCCGCTCAGCGGCTGACTTTACCCCGGAACCTGCGGCATTGACAAAGTGGCTGCCCGGCCGGAGTTGACCTCCTGGAATTCATTCGTATACTGACTGACTGGTCAGTAACTAGGATTTCCCATGGAAGCCCTTGCGCATCCCCGTCAGCGCCGCAAAGAGGCACGGCCCGCCGAGCTCACCGCTGCGGCGCTGGAACTCTTTGTCGAGAAAGGCTTTGCCGGCTCCCGGCTGGATGATGTGGCTGCGCGTGCCGGCGTTTCCAAGGGCACCCTCTACCTCTATTTCGACAGCAAGGAGGCCTTGTTCAAGGCGGTCATACAGGAGGGAATCGTCCCCATCCTGGAGGCCGGCGCCGGCATGGTCGATAGCTTCACCGGCGGTAGCGCCGATCTGCTGCGGGGAGTCATCCTCGAATGGTGGAAGCGCATCGGTGCCACCTCGCTGGCCGGCGTGCCCAAGCTGATGATCAGCGAGGCCGGCAATTTTCCCGAGCTTGCCGCCTATTACAACGATACGGTGATCATTCGTGGCCGCGAGCTCCTGCGCCGCATCCTGCAACGCGGCATCGCCCGTGGCGAGTTTCGCGCCGTCGATGTGGAAACCGCGATCGACGTGATCTTCGCCCCGGTGCTGATGATGTTGGTCTGGCGCTATTCCCTGGGTGCCTGCGGCTGCGGCAGCCATGACCCCGCCACCTACCTGCGGACCCACCTTGACTTGGCCCTGAACGGCCTGGCGGTGGCGAAGGAGCAGACATGACGCGGACCTTGCCGATCATCCTCGGGTTGTTGCTGGCGGCCTGTGGCGAGACACCGCCCGAATCCAAGGCACCAGCCGCCGCCAAGCCGGCGCTGAGCGTGACTGCCGTCCAGCCGCAAACTTTGGACTGGCCCCAGACGTTGACCGCCGGCGGTAACGTTGCCGCCTGGCAGGAGGCCATCATCGGGCCGGAGATCGCCAACCATCGCATTGTCGAAGTCCGCGCCGGCGTCGGCGATGTCGTAGTGCGTGGGCATTTGCTGGCACGCATCGCACCCGAGACGGTGGAAGCGGAATTTGCCGAAACACGCGCCGGCGTCGCCGAGGCCGAGGCGGGCTTGTCCGAGGCCCGGGCCAGTCTGGAGCGCGCGCGCCAGTTGCGCGACAAGGGTTTCTACAGTGCCCAGCAGCTCACCCAGGCGCAGGCGGCAGCGGAAACCGCCCAAGCGCGGCTTGCGGCGGCGCAGGCGCGCCGGCAAAGCGCCGGGCTGCGGAAATCCAAGACCGAGGTTCTGGCGCCGGATGCCGGAATTATCTCGGCGCGCGGTGCCACGGTTGGCGCCACGGTGCAGCCGGGCCAGGAACTGTTCCGCCTGATTCGCGGCGGTCGCCTGGAATGGCGCGCCGAGGTCGCCGCCGCGGACCTGTCGCGCCTGCGGCCGGGTGTGTCGGCCAGCGTAACCACCCCGGCCGGCGAGCGGCTGGAGGGCAAGGTGCGGGTGCTGGCGCCGACGGTGGATACGCGGACCCATACCGCCCTGGTGTATGTCGACCTGCCGGCCGACGCGGCGCGGCGGATCAGCGCCGGCATGTTCGCGCGCGGTGAGTTTCGCCTTGGCGCCAAGCCCGCGCTGACGGTACCGCAGTCGGCGTTGTTGCTGCGCGAGGGATTTGCCTATGTGTTCCGCATCGAAAGCGACAAGCTGCGGGAGGTCAAGGTAACGCCCGGCCGCCGCGTCGAGGACCGCGTCGAAGTCGCGGGGCTCGATCCGGCCAGCCGCGTGGTGGCGAGTGGTGTCGGCTTCCTTGCCGACGGCGACGTCGTGCGGGTGGTGAACACCGAGACGAAACCGGGCAAATGATGGTCATCCACGCTCGCGATTCCAGCACGCTGCCGCCGACGGCGAAGCACCTTCTGCTTTCGGGCGGACAGGCGGTGACATGAACGTCTCCGCCTGGTCGATCCGCAACCCCATTCCGGCGGTGCTGCTGTTCCTGCTGCTGACGCTGGCGGGCGCGCTGGCCTTCAAGGCCATGCGCATCCAGCAGTTCATGGACATCGACCTGCCGACGGTAACGGTGACGGCGACGCTTCCGGGCGCCGCGCCGGCGCAGATGGAAACCGAAGTGGCGCGCAAGATCGAGAATGCCGTGGCCACCCTGCAGGGGATCAAGCACATCTACACCAAGGTGCAGGACGGCTCGGCCCTGGTCACCGTCGAGTTCCGCATAGAGAAGCCCTCGCAGGAGGCGCTGGACGACGTCCGCGACGCCGTTTCGCGCATCCGTGCCGACCTTCCCGGCGACCTCAAGGATCCGGTGATCACCAAGATGAACGTGGCCGGCGCGCCGATCCTGACCTATACCGTGGCATCGACGCGGATGGACGAGGAGGCCCTGTCCTGGTTCGTCGACAACACAGTAACCAAAGCCTTGCTCAGCGTGCGCGGCGTCGGCGCGGTGGCGCGTGTTGGCGGCGTCACACGCGAGCTGCGCGTCGAGCTCGACCCGGATCGCCTGCTGGCGCTGCGCGCCACGGCGGGCGAGGTATCGCGCCAGTTGCGCCTGGTGCAACAGGAAGCCTCGGGCGGACGGGCCGACGTTGGCGGCGCGGAACAGTCGGTGCGCACCATTGCCACGGTGCGGAACGCCGCCGAGGTGGCCGCGATCGAGATTGCGCTCGCCGACGGTCGCCGTGTAAAACTGGGCGAGCTCGCCACGGTGAGTGACACCGTCGCCGAGCAGCGCTCGGCGGCCCTGCTCAACGGCAAGCCGGTGGTCGGCTTCGAGATCACGCGCAGCAAGGGGGCCAGCGAAGTGGACGTGGCCGAGGGTACGCGCGCGGCGCTGGAGAAATTGCAGCGCGAGCAACCCCACATCGTGGTCACCGAGGCCTTCAACTTCGTCGACCCGGTGATCGAGAACTTCGAGGGCTCGATGGCACTGCTGGTCGAGGGGGCCATCCTCGCCGTGCTGGTGGTCTGGCTGTTCCTGCGCGACGGGCGCGCCACCTTCGTTTCGGCCACGGCCCTGCCGTTGTCGGCGATTCCCACCTTCGCCGTGATGTACCTGATGGGCTTCACGCTCAACGTCGTGACCCTGCTGTCAATGTCGCTGGTGGTCGGCATCCTGGTCGATGACGCCATCGTCGAGATCGAGAACATCATGCGCCACCTGCGCGAGGGCAAACCCCCCTACCAGGCGGCGATGGAAGCGGCCGACGAGATCGGCCTGGCGGTGATCGCCACCACCTTCACCCTGATCGCGGTCTTCCTGCCGACCGCCTTCATGGGCGGCGTGGCGGGCAAGTTCTTCGTCCAGTTCGGCTGGACGGCGGCGATCGCCGTGTTCTTCTCGCTCGTGGTGGCGCGCATGCTGACGCCGATGATGGCCGCCTACATCCTGCGCCCGCCGCGCGGCGAGCACCGTGAACCGGGCTGGATGCACCTGTACACAGGTTGGGTGACCTGGTGCCTCAAGCAAAGGGTGGCGACGCTGCTCGCCGCCGCCGGATTCTTCGTCGGCTCGTTTGCGCTGGTGCCCTTGTTGCCGACCGGCTTCCTGCCGCCAGACGATCTGTCGCAGACCCAGGTTTACATCTCGCTGCCGCCGGGCAGCAGCTTCCGTGACACCCAAGCGGCGGCGGAACAGGCGCGCGTCATCGTCGCCCGCAATCCGCACGTGAAGATGGTCTACACGGCCATCGGCGGCGGCGCCGCCGGCAGCGATCCTTTCATGCCGCGCGGCGCGGCCGAGGTGCGCAAGGCGACGCTGACCATCAACCTGACGCCGCGCAAGGACCGCGGCGGCGTCACCAAGCAGGCCGTCGAGCAGGAATTGCGCGAAGCCATGCTGGCCCTGCCCGGCGTCCAGTACAAGGTTGGCCTTGGCGGCTCCAACGAGAAGTACATCCTGGTGCTGGCGAGCGAGAACGGTCCGGCGCTGGCCGAACATGCGCGCAAGGTGGAACGCGAGCTGCGCACGATTCCAGGCATCGGCGCCGTCACCAGCACGGCCAGCCTGACGCGGCCCGAACTGGTGGTGACGCCGGATTTCCCGCGCATGGCCGACCTCGGTGTCAGCTCGGCGGCGATCGCCGACGTGCTGCGCATCGCCACCGCCGGCGACTACGACCAGAGCATGCCCAAGCTCAACCTGGCGCAGCGCCAGGTGCCGATCGTCGTGAAGCTGCCGGCGGTGGCGCGACAGGACATTGACCTGCTGTCGCGGCTGACGGTGCCGGGCAGGCATGGCCCGGTGATGATCGGTGCCGTCGCCACGCTCTCCATCACCGGCGGCCCGGCCGAGATCTCGCGCTACGACCGGCAGCGCAATGTCAATTTCGAGATCGAGCTGAATACCCAGCCGCTGGGCGAAGTGGAAAAGCAGGCGCTGGCCCTGCCCAGCCTGAAGACCCTGCCGCCGGGCATCCTGCAGACCACGGTGGGCGATGCCGAGGCCATGGCCGAGCTGTTTGAAAGCTTCGCCCTGGCGATGCTTACCGGCGTGCTCTGTATCTACGTCGTCCTGGTGCTGTTGTTCAAGGACTTCGTGCAGCCGGTGACCATCCTTGCCGCGCTGGTGCTCTCGGTGCCGGGCGCCTTCCTTGCCCTGTTCGTTACCCAGACCGCGCTCTCCATGCCCTCGATGATCGGCCTGATCATGCTGATGGGCATCGCCACCAAGAACTCGATCCTGCTGATCGACTACGTCGTGCTGGCACGCCGCGAACATGGGCTGGACCGCTGGCATGCCCTGCTCGATGCCTGTCGCAAGCGCGCCCGGCCGATCATCATGACCACGGTGGCGATGGGCGCCGGCATGATGCCGATCGCCATCGGCCTGGGCACCGACCCGAGCTTTCGCGCGCCGATGGCCATCGTCGTCATCGGCGGTCTGATCACCTCGACCTTCCTCAGCCTGCTGGTGATCCCCGTGGTGTTCACTTATGTCGATGACTTCATCCACCGCGTGCAGGCACTTCTGCCCAAGCCGCACGCCTGAAGGAGCTGCAATGCGCAAGGCCACACTCGTCCTCCTGCTTCCCCTGTTCGCCGCCTGCAGCACTCCGGAGCCGCCTGCGGTGCCGCCCAAGCTGGTGCGCACGCTGATAGTCGGCGCTGGCGACACGGCGAATTCAGGCACTGGGCGCAGCTACAGCGGCGAAGTGCGCGCCCGCATCGAGACCACGCTGGGCTTTCGCATTGCCGGCAAAATCGTCGAGCGTCGCGCCGACGTCGGTCAGGCGGTGAAGCCCGGCCAGGTGCTGGCGCGACTCGACCCGGCCGATGCGACGCTGCAGGCCACACAGGCGGAAGCGCAGCGTGCGCTGGCGGCGGCCGACCTTGCGCGCACCCGCGATCTCAAGGCGAAGAATTTCGTCAGCGCCGCGGCGCTGGATGCGCGCGAGACGACCCTCAAAGCCGCCGAGGCCCAGGCCCAGCTTTCGAAGAATCAGGCGAGCTACACCACGCTGGTGGCCGATCGCGCTGGCGTGATCGGCCAGGTGCTGGCCGAGCCAGGGCAGGTGGTGGCCGTGGGCCAGGCCGTGTTCCGCATGGCGCCGGACGGCGATCGCGAAATTGCCATCGCCATCCCCGAAGGCGAGGTGGCGGCCTTCAAGCCGGGCCAGGCGGCCGAGGTCAGCTTCTGGTCGGCCGGCTCCGCCGCCAAGCCGCTGGCCGGCCGCCTACGCGAGGTGTCGCCGGTGGCCGATCCGGTGACGCGGACGTTTGCGGCCCGGATCAGCCTCAAGGACGTCGATCCGCTGCTGCCGCTGGGCATGACGGCCACGGTGCGTTTCACCGGCACGGCGGGCGGCGGCAAGACGATCGTGGTTCCCCTTGCCGCCGTGTTCCAGCAGGGCGACCAGCCGGCGGTGTGGAAAGTTGTGCGTAGCGGTACACCGGAGGGCGGCGCTGACGCTACGGTGACTTTGCGGCGCATCACGGTGGCGGCCTTGACCGACGGCGGCGCGGTGGTCAGCGAAGGCCTTTCCGGCGGCGAACAGATCGTGGCGGCCGGCGTCAACCTGCTGACTGCGGGCGAAAAGGTTCGCATTGCCGCCAAGGCTGCCGGCAAATGAAGCAGATCAACCTTTCCGAATGGGCACTCAGGCACCAGTCGATGGTGCTTTACCTGATGATCGTGTTCATGGTCGGCGGCGTGATTTCCTTTTTCAGCCTGGGCCGCGCCGAGGATCCGGATTTCACCTTCAAGGTGATGGTGGTGCGTACCCTGTGGCCGGGTGCGAATGCGCAGCAGGTCGAGCAGCAACTCACCGAGCGCATCGAAAAGAAGCTGGCCGAGACGCCCTGGGTCGACGTGCTGCGTACGGCATCCAAGCCCGGAGAGTCGCTGACCATCGTCATCCTCAAGGACTACACGCCGAAGACCGAGGTGCCCGAGGCCTGGCGCCAGGTGAGGAAGAAGCTCGACGACATCCGCCATACGCTGCCGGCCGGCGTGCAGGGGCCCTTTCCCAACGATGAGTTCGGCGACGTGCAGATCAAGATCTTTGCCCTGACCACGCGCGACGACAAGACCGGCTACACCATGGGCGACCTGCGGCGCGAGGCCGACAAGCTGGCGCGCGAACTGCGCCGCGTGCCGGACGTGAAGAAGATCGAATTGATCGGGGTGCAGGACGAAAAAATCTACATCGACGTCAGCCCTGCCCGGCTGGCGGCGATGGGTCTGGTGCCGACCCAGGTGTTCGATGCCCTGCAACGGCAGAACGCCGTGGCGCCGGCGGGACAGGTGGAAACCGAAACCGACCGCGTGCGCCTGCGCGTCACCGGACCCTTCGACAGCGTCGATGCGATCCGCGAAACCATGCTCGCCGTCGGCGGACGCAGTTTCAGGCTAGGCGACATCGCGCGCGTCAGTCGCGGCCTCGTCGATCCGCCGCAGCCGCGCATGCGCTTCGCCGGGCGCGACGCCATCGGCATCGGCGTGGTGATGGCGCGTGGCGGCAATGTCATCGACCTCGGCGAGAATCTTTCGAAGACCATGGACCGCCTGCAGCAGGACCTGCCCGTAGGCATGGACGTGCACGTGGTATTCGACCAGCCGCAGATCGTCAAGACCTCGCTCAACCTTTTCGTGCGCACCCTGGGCGAGGCCATGATCATCGTGCTCGCGGTGTCATTCCTCAGCCTCGGCTGGCGCACAGGCACCGTGGTGGCACTGTCGATCCCGTTGGTGCTGGCAATGACCTTCCTCGCCATGAAGATGTTCGGCATCGACTTGCAGCGCATTTCCTTGGGCGCGCTGGTGATCGCACTGGGCCTGCTGGTCGACGACGCGATCATTGCCGCCGAAATGATGGTGGTGAAAATGGAGCAGGGCTGGGACCGCTTCAAGGCGGCGACTTTCGCCTATACCTCGACCGCGTTCCCGATGCTGACCGGCACGCTGATTACCGCGGCCGGCTTCACCCCGGTGGGTTTCGCCAAGTCGGGCGCGGGCGAATACACGATCTCCATTTTCCAGGTGGTGACCATTTCGCTGTTGATTTCCTGGATTGTCGCCGTCGTCTTCACGCCCTGGCTCGGCTACAAGCTGCTCGACCCGGTGAAGCTGCGCGCGATCGCCGAGAAGCACGGGGGCGATATCTATAACTCACCCTTCTATAGGCGCTTCCGTGCCCTGGTGGTGTGGTGTCTGCGCCATCGCTGGCTGGTGATCGGCGCCACCATCGCGGTCTTCGCGCTGGCGCTGGTGGCCTTCAACAAGGGGGTGCAGAAGCAGTTCTTCCCGCCCGCCAGCCGGCCGGAGATCATGATCGACATCTGGCTGCCGCAGGGCGCTTCGCTCAAGGCTACCGAGCGCGAAGTCAAGCGCGTCGAGGCCCTGCTGGCCAATGATGAGCGCATCGCCTCGTCGTCGTCCTACATCGGCAATGGCGCGCCGCGCTTCTTCCTCTCGCTGGACCAGCAGCTCTTTGCCGACAACTTCGGCCAGATGGTGATCGTCACCAAGGGGCTGAAAGAACGCGAGGAGGTCAAGAACCGCCTGGAGGCGGCCTTTCAGTCGCCGGATGGTGCCTGGGCACACCTGCGGCTGCGCGTGGTGCGCCTGGAAAACGGGCCGCCGGTCGGCTACCCGGTGCAGTTCCGCGTCTTGGGCGAGGATCTTGTCGCCCTGCGCGACAATGCCGAAGGCATCGCCGCCGTGATGCGCGCGCACCCCAATCTGCGCAACGTCAATTTCGACTGGAACGACCGCGTCAAGGCCGTCCGTGTCGAGATCGACCAGGATCGCGCCCGCGCCCTCGGGGTTTCCAGCCAGGACGTGGCGCTGAGCCTGCAGGGCTGGCTGGTGGGTGCGACGGTGACCCAGTTTCGCGAGAACGATCAGTTGATCGACGTGGTCTGGCGCGCCGACGCCGGGCGCGGCGGCGAGGCGGCGGCGGACCCGCGCACGCTGTCACGATTGCCGGATCTCGATCTCGTTGCGTCCAGCGGGCGGCATGTGCCCCTGGCCCAGGTAGCGCGCCTGGTTCCGGTGCTCGAAGAGGGCCTGATCTGGCGCCGTGATCGTTTGCCGACCATCACCGTGCGTGCCGATGCCGCCGGGTCCATGCAGCCGCAGGCGATTTCAGCGCAGATCGACGAGCAGTTGCTCGAACTGCGCGCCAAGCTGCCGCCGGGCTTTCGCATCGAGGTCGGTGGTTCGGTCGAGGAATCGGCCAAGGGCGAGAATTCGATCAAGGCCGTGGTGCCGCTGATGATCGTCGGCGTCATCACGTTGTTGATGATGCAGTTGCAGAGCATCAGCCGCACGTTCCTGGTCCTGCTTACGGCGCCGCTCGGCCTGATCGGGGTGACGCTGGCCCTGCTGGTCTTCCAGGTGCCGTATGGCTTTGTCGCCAACCTGGGGGTGATCGCGCTGATGGGCATGATCCTGCGCAACTCGGTGATCCTGGTGGATCAGATCGAACAGGACGAAGAGGCGGGCAAGAGCGAATGGGAGGCCATCGTCGGCTCCACGGTGCGGCGCTTCCGGCCTATCGTGCTGACCGCCGGCGCCGCGATCCTGGCCATGATCCCGCTGACGCGGCAAGTGTTCTGGGGGCCGATGGCGGTGGCCATCATGGGTGGCCTGATCGTCGCCACGGCGCTGACCTGCCTGTTCCTGCCGGCGCTTTACGCGGCCTGGTTTCGGGTCCGCGAACCTGATGCCGAGACCTTGGGAGCGTAGAATCCGCTGCTTGCCGGCAAAGCCGTCTATTAGGTTATGCTAATATAGATTCCTTGGAGATATCATGAACTTCGAGCAGGCCCGCTACAACATGATCGAGCAGCAACTGCGTCCGTGGAAGGTGCTGGATGTGGACGTGCTCGATGTGCTTCACGTCGTCAAGCGCGAGGAATTCGTTCCCGCGGCGCACCGCCGCCTGGCTTTCGCCGACACCGAAATTTCGCTGGGCAACGGCGCCTCGATGTTCGCACCCAAGGTCGAGGCCCACGCACTGCAGGCGCTGGCCATGAAGAAGCACGAAAACGTGCTCGAAGTCGGCACCGGTTCGGGCTACATGGCGGCCTTGCTGGCGGCCCATGCCGATCATGTCTGGTCGGTCGAGATTGATCCCCGGCTTGCAGAACTGGCACGAGAGAACTTGCGTCGCGCGGGGGTCAGCAATGTCAATGTCGAGATCGGCGATGGCCTGGCTGGCCTCGCCGACCATGCGCCTTTCGACGCGGTGATGGTCTCGGGCGCGGTATCCAGGGTGCCCCAGGTGCTGCTCGACCAGCTCAAGCCCGGTGGCCGCCTGTTCGTCTTCGAAGGCGAGGAGCCGGCGATCGAAGCGGCGCTGTATACCCGCGTCGGCGATGGCGTTCGCCGCATTGCCGTGTTCGAGACCGTTGTTCCCGCGCTGCGTGAGGCGGGGGCGGCGCGGAAGTTCGTTTTCTGATGCGCCAGGTGTCCGCGCCGCAGCTCCAGGAATGGCTTGCCGATCCCCAGCGCGGCAAGCCTGTCCTGCTTGATGTGCGCGAACCCTGGGAATTCGAAATCTGCCGCATCGCGGGTTCGGTTTCGATGCCGATGCGCGGTATTCCGGCGCGCTATCGGGAATTGAAGCGTGACGCGGAAATCGTGATGGTCTGCCATCACGGGGCGCGCAGCTTTCAGGCGGGCATGTTTCTGGAACAAATGGGCTTCACCGGCATCGTCAACCTCCACGGCGGTGTTGCCGCGTGGGCCCGCGATGTCGATCCGACGATGCCCACCTATTGACTTACTGATTTGAACCCAGCGCGGAGATCGCGATGAAGAAAGCCTTACCCCTGATCATTACCGGCTGTTTCGCCGCGGGTCTCGCCCATGGTGCCGACCTGCTTGGCGTCTATCGGGACGCGGTCGCCTACGATGCCCAGTTCGCCGCCGCGCGTGCAACGCTGGCCGCCGGACAGGAAAAGCTGCCGCAGGGCCGTTCGGGCCTGCTGCCGACAATCGGATTGTCGGCCAGCACGACCTGGAACGAGGTCGATAGCACACGCCGGGTCAACGGCGCAACGGCGGTGAATACGCAATACAACAACAACGGCTGGACCGTGCAACTGACCCAGCCGTTGTTCCGCTGGCAGAACTGGGTGAGCTATACCCAGGCGGAGCTGGCCGTGGCGCAGGCCGAGGCCCAATTCGTCGCGGCGCGCCAGGATTTGATCGTGCGCGTGGCCCAGGCCTATTTCGACATCCTGCTGGCCCAGGACACGCTGGCCACCGCCAAGGCGCAAAAGATTGCGATTACCGAACAGCTTGAGTCGGCCAAGCGCAATTTCGAGGTCGGCACGACGACGATTACCGATACTCACGAAGCGCAGGCGCGCTTTGACCTGACCTCGGCCCAGGAAATCGCCGCGGACAACGATCTCGCCGTCAAGCGGCAAGCCCTGCGCAGCCTGATCGGCAAGGAGCCGGAGGGCCTGAAGAATCTGCGCAATGGCGTGCAACTGGCCGGTCCGCAACCGGCCGACATCGGCAAGTGGGTCGAGCTGGCGGAATCCGGCGGCGCCACCGTACTGATTTACCAGGCGCTGCAGGAGATCGCGCAGCGCGAGGTGGAAAAGCAGCGCGCCGGCCACTATCCGACGCTGGACCTGGTGGCGACGCGTGGGCGCAGTTCCGCCACCAACAGCACGACCCTGGGCGTCGGCAGCGACAGTAATTCGAGCACCATCGGCGTGCAACTGGCGATTCCGCTGTTCGCCGGTGGCGCCACCGTTTCCAAGGACCGCGAGGCCGTGGCCTTGAAGGAAAAGGCCGCCGCCGATTTGGACAATGCGCGCCGCACCGCGGCATTGAATGCGCGCCAGGCCTACCTGGGCGTCAGTTCCGGGTTGGCGCAGGTCAAGGCCTACGAGGCGGCAATTACCTCTTCGCAGTCGGCGGTGGATTCGAACAAGCTCGGCTATGAAGTCGGCGTGCGCATCAACATCGACGTGCTGAACGCCCAGAGCCAGCTTTTCGATACGCGTCAGAAGCTGGCCAAGGCCAGACTTGATACCCTCGGTGCCCTGCTCAAGCTCAAGGCGGCGGCCGGGACGCTGGGTGAAGAGGACGTGGCGGCGATCAACGCGTTGCTCGACTGAGCAACTCCATGGTTCGTGCCGTGGCGCCGCGATGGCGCGCGGCGAAGCTTTTCCCCGCTTCTCCCATCGCCGCGCGCGCAGCCGCGTCGGCCAGCAAGGCGGCGACTTGCCGAGTCAAGTCCCCGGCATCGACCACGGCCCGCGCGGCGCCGCAGGCAAGCGCGGCGCGCGCCGCCTCGGCGAAATTCCGTGTCGACGGGCCGACCAGTATCGGTGTGCCGCAGGCGGCGGGTTCGATCAGGTTCTGGCTGCCGAAGTCGAGCAGGCTGCCGCCGATGAAGGCAAGATCGGCCGCCGTGTAGTAGGCAAACATCTCGCCCATGCTGTCGCCGATGACGATTTCGGTGTCAGCCCCAATGGCGGCATCCTCGCTGCGCAACTGGACGCGCCAGCCGCGTTCGCGGGCGAGTCGCGCAATCTCGTCAAAGCGCTGCGGGTGGCGCGGCACGATGACCAGCAGTGCCCTGCCCGTGGCAGCGGTCCGGCGCCAGGCATCGAGGATCAGTGCTTCCTCGCCCTCGCGGGTGCTGGCCGCGAGCCAGCACGGCCGGTCGCCATGGCGCCTGCGAAATTCGCTGCCCAGTGCGATCTGTGTGGCGGGGACGGTGATGTCGAACTTGAGGTTACCGGTCACCGCGACATCTCGGGCTCCGAGTGCTTCCAGGCGCCTGGCATCCTCGGCCGACTGGGCGGCAATCGCCGTCAATTGACTTAGCGCCCGGGCGGTGAGCGCGGAGAATGTCGCATAGCGTTGGGCGGAGTGCTCCGACAGTCGGGCATTGACGAGCAGCAGCGGCACGGCTTCCTTGCGGCACGCGTCGACAAGATTGGGCCACAACTCGGTTTCCATGATCAGCCCGAGGCGGGGGCGGAACCGCCGCAGAAAGCCCCGCATCGCCCACGGAGTGTCATAGGGAAGGTAGATGCGCGACACGCTGTCGCCATAGAGCGATTCCGAGGTGGCGCGTCCGGTCGGCGTCATGTGGGTGAACAGGATGCGGTGATCCGGGAAACGCTGGCGCAGGGCGCTGACCAATGGTTGCGCGGCCCGGGTTTCGCCCACCGATACGGCATGCAGCCAGATTGTGGGCATCCCGTTTGCCGAGGTGTCGTAGTGGGCGAAGCGTTCGCCCCAGTGGTGCAGGTATTCCGGCTGGCGCCGTGATCGCCAGAGCAGGTGCAGCACGGCCCAGGGCAGGAGCAGCAGTACCGCCAGCGTGTAGATCAGGCGCGGCATCAGAGTAGCGGGGCCGCCACGGCCATGACCTCGGCCAACGTTGGCGGCTGGCCGCGGCGGCCGAGGTTGAAAGCCGGTGTGCGGGCAAGCACGCCGGTGAGTGCCGGATCGGAGGCCGAGAACAGGGCCAGGGTAGGCCGACCCAGTGCCGCCGCAAGGTGCACCAGGCCGGTGTCGACGCCGATGACGATTTGCGCCGCGCCAAGGTGGCAAGCCAGTTCGCCAAGGCCCGAAGGCGGCAGCAGGTTTGCCTGGGGAATCGCGTCGGCGATCCGGGCCGCACGCTTGCGTTCGGCGTCGCTGCCGGCGGGCAGCAGGCAGTGCAGGCCGCGCGCATGCAGTTCGCGGCCGAGGGCGGCCCAATGGTCCTCGGGCCAAAGCTTGTCGTCGCGCGATGTGGCCGTGAGCAGGACTGCGGTGGGGCTGGGAGTTCCCCCTGGGACGCAGAGCGCCGGCGCTGGCGCGGCGGCGATTCCGTAGTCCGGCGCGCCGGTAAGCTCATAGCCGGCCGCCTGGGCGGCAAGCCGGCGATTGCGCTCCACGGCATGCAGCGCCTTGGGCACCATGAAGCGTGCGTCGTAGAAGCGGCTGGCCAGCGGTTCGCGCGCGGAGTCGGCAGCATAGCCGCAGCGTCGGGTAGGCGCCATGCGGGTGATCAGGGCACTCTTCAGCAGGCCCTGGGTGTCGATGGCGATATCGTATTGGCTGGCGCAAAGGCGTTGGCGCAGGGCGCCGATTTCCCTCCAGACCGAAGGCGCCATGGCCGATCGTCGCCAGCGCCTGACGGCGACCGTGATGACCTGTGTGACTCCGGGGTGCAGGCGCGGGATGTCGGCAAAGGACTCTTCGACCACCCAGTCGATCGTCGCCGCCGGAAATCGGGTGCGCAGATCGGTGACCACCGGAAGGTTGTGCACCACGTCGCCGAGCGAGGATGTCTTGATCAGGAGAATGCGCATCGAGAAGGCGGGGTGACGCCTTGCGCCGTAAAATGCGAAGTATGCGAATTATATCCGGCCATGAAGCCTGAGCCCCTGCAGCGGGTCTCCGCCGTGCTCATCACCAAGGATGCCGCCGGGCAGCTCGCGGAGTGCCTGGCGAGCTTGGCTTTTTGCGACGAGATCGTCGTCGTCGATACCGGCAGCACGGATGGCACCCAGGCATTGGCGGCAAAGCTCGGCGCCCGCGTGATCGAGAGCGAATGGCGCGGCTTCGGGCCACAGAAGCAATTCGCGGTGGAGCAGGCGGCCAACGACTGGGTGTTGTGCGTCGATGCCGACGAGCGCGTCAGCGAGACCTTGCGCCAGTCCATCCTCGCCCTTACCCTCCCGCGAAGCGGCGTCCCGGGTACGCAAAGCGAGCCAGCGTCAGCGCTATGCGTCCCTGCAGGAACTCTCGGCGCCTACCGCTTCGCTCGCTGCAACCGCTTCATGGGCCGCTACCTGCGGCACGGCGAAGGCTATCCGGACTGGAGCCTGCGGTTCTTCGACCGCCGTGTCGCCAACTGGTCCGACGACGCGGTGCACGAGCGGGTGATTGCCCAAGGCGAGGTCGGTACGCTGGCCGGCGATTTGCTGCATGACTCGGCGGAGTCGCTGGAGTATTACCTCGCCAAGCAGAACCGTTACAGCATGCTGGCCGCCGAAGCGGCGCTGGCGCGAGGCAAGCGGGCCAACGTGATCCATCTGTTGATGTCGCCGCTGATGCGCTTCATCAAGTTCTATTTCCTGCGCCTGGGCCTGCTGGATGGCCTGCCGGGCCTGGTGCACATCCTCATCGGTTGTACGGCCAGCTTCGCCAAGTATGCGAAAATGCTGGCTTTTCAGAGAAGTCGCCCATGAAGGTCCTGCTCACCGGCGCCGCCGGGTTTATCGGCATGCATGTCTGCGAGCGCCTGCTCGCGCGCGGCGACGAAGTCGTCGGCGTTGACAATCTCAACGACTACTACGATGTCGCCCTCAAGGAGGCGCGGCTGGCGCGCCTGACGCCCAATCCGCGCTTTAGGCTGTCGCGGCTGGATATTGCAGACCGCGCCGGGATTGCCGAACTGTTCGAGCACGAGCGACCGCAGCGCGTGATCAACCTCGCGGCCCAGGCCGGGGTGCGGTATTCGCTGGTCAATCCGCATGCCTATGTGGACAGCAACGTGGTCGGCTTTGTCAATATCCTCGAAGGCTGCCGTCATGCAGGCGTCGAGCATTTCGTCTATGCCAGCAGTTCCAGCATCTACGGCGGCAACGAGCGCATGCCGTTTTCCGAACATGACAATGTCGACCACCCGGTGAGCCTCTACGCGGCGACCAAGAAGTCAAACGAGCTGATGGCGCACACCTACAGCCACTTGTTCAACCTGCCGACCACCGGCCTGCGCTTTTTCACCGTGTATGGTCCATGGGGTCGCCCCGACATGGCGCTGTTCCTCTTCGCCAAGGCGATTCTCGAGGGCAGGCCGATCGATGTCTTCAACCACGGCAAGATGCGGCGCGACTTCACCTACATCGACGACATCGCCGAGGGCGTGATACGTGTGCTCGACCGGCCGCCAGAGGTGAATCCGGATTTTGACAAGCAGGTCCCCGATCCCGCGTCGAGCTGGGCGCCCTACCGCTTGTTCAACATCGGTAACCACCAGCCGGTGGAGTTGATGGCCTACATCGAGGCGCTGGAGCAGGCCCTGGGCAAGACCGCGCAGAAGAACTTCCTGCCGCTGCAGGATGGCGACGTGCCGGCCACGCATGCCGATACCACCGAGCTCAATCGCGTCACGGGCTTCGCGCCGAAGACGCCGGTGGTCGATGGTGTCAAGCGCTTCGTGGATTGGTATCGGAGCTACATGAATGCTTGATTGGCGCGGGCTTGCCTGCGCTTTCGCGCTGCTGCTTGCCTGGCCGGTACCCGCGGCTGCGGAGGCCATGCAACCGCCCCTGCTACTGGCCGAGCGGTATCGCGATGGCATCGATGTATCGAACTACTGGATCAGCGAAAAACTGGATGGCGTGCGCGCCGTATGGGACGGGCGCGTGCTCAGGTTTCGCAGCGGCAACCCGGTCCCGGCGCCGCAATGGTTCCTCGACGGCTTGCCGGCCGAGGCGCTCGATGGCGAGCTCTGGCTGGCGCGCGGCCGTTTCGACGAGCTGTCGGCGATCGTGCGTCGCAAGGCGCCGGTCGATGCGGAGTGGCGACGCGTGCGTTACATGATGTTCGAGTTGCCTGCTGCTGCCGGCAGCTTTACCGAGCGCATTGCGCGGATGCAAACAATTGCGGCGGCGGCGCAGCGACCCTGGCTGATGGCGATTCCCCAATTTCGCCTGGCCGATGTCGCCGCGCTCAAGAAAAAGCTAAACGAGATCGTTCGCGCCGGGGGCGAAGGACTGATGCTGCATCGAGCCGATGCCGCCTATGAGACCGGCCGCTCCGCGACCTTGCTCAAGCTCACGCCCTGGCTAGACGCCGAGGCCGTCGTTGTCGGGCATATCCCGGGCAAGGGCAAGCACGCCGGCAGGTTGGGCGCCCTGCGCATGGAAATGCCGGATGGACGCCGCTTTTCACTTGGCAGCGGCCTGTCGGACGCACTGCGCCGTGACCCGCCGCCCCCGGGAACGCTCGTGACCTACCGCTACCGCGAACTCACGCCCAAGGGCATGCCGCGCTTCCCCAGCTACCTGCGGGTGCGCGATAATCCATGATTCCTCCACGGAGTGGCGATTTCATGCGCGTTTTGATCCCTGAGCGAAACCGCTGTGCCGCTCACCATGAACGCGTTAGCAGCAATCGGCGTACTACCAGCGCCGACTCGCGTGGTTATTGAGTCCTGGAATTGATGAACAGCAATAGCACTCGAATCCTGCCCGTGGTCCTCAGCGGCGGCTCCGGCACGCGCCTGTGGCCGGTGTCGCGCGAGAAGCACCCCAAGCAACTTCAGCCCTTGCTCGGCGGGGAGAGCCTGTTGCAGGACACGCTGCGCCGACTCGATGGCCTGCCGCTGGGCGCACCCATCGTCGTCAGCAACCAGGACTACCGTTTCATCACCGCCGAGCAACTGCGCGAACTGGGCATTTCCAATTGGACCTTGCTGCTGGAGCCCGCCGGTCGCAACACGGCCCCGGCGCTGACGGCGGCGGCGTTGTATGCCAGCCGCGACGGCGCCGATCCTGTCCTGCTCGCCACGCCCGCCGACCACCACGTTCGCGATGCCGCTGCCTTCCGTCAGGCTGTGCGGTGCGGCCTGACGGAAGCGGAGGCGGGCGCCATCGTCACCTTCGGCATCGTCGCGGATCGTCCCGAGACCGGCTACGGCTACATAGAAGTCGGCGCTGATGGCACGGCGACAGAAGTCCCCTTGGGGAACACGGCGAACATGGTCCCACGCGACCTCGTCGCCTTCCGCGAGAAACCCGATGCCGCCACCGCCGCCGCCTATGTCGCGGGAAGGTGCCACTTCTGGAACAGCGGCATCTTCCTTCTGCGTGCCTCGGTCTGGCTAAAGGCCATCGGACATTTCGCCCCCGGGATGCTTGCCGCCTGCCGGGATGCCGTGAGCCACGCCGGGGACGACGGTGACTTCGTCCGCCTCGATGCGGCGGCTTTCGCGGCTGGCCCGGCCGATTCTATTGATTACGCCGTCATGGAGAAGCTGCCGGCCAGCCCGCAACTGGGCATTGCGGCGAAGGTAGTGCCGCTCGAAGCCGGCTGGTCGGACGTCGGCGCCTGGGATGCCTTGTGGCAGGCAATTGCCCACGACGGCGACAACAACGCTGTCACCGGCGACGTCTGGTGCGAGGACTCCACCGGCAACTTGGTCATGGCCGAGCATCGTCTGGTGGCCTGCATCGGCTGCGAGGACATGGTCGTTGTTGAAACCGCCGATGCGGTGCTGGTGGCGCCGAAGCAGCGCACCCAGGATGTGAAGACCATCGTCGGCCGCCTCAAGGCCGCCGGCCGCAGCGAAGCCGAACTCCATCGCAAGGTCCATCGTCCCTGGGGCTGGTACGACAGCATCGACAGCGGCGAGCGCTTCCAGGTCAAGCGCATCGTTGTGCGCCCGGGCGCCACGCTGTCCTTGCAGATGCATCACCACCGGGCGGAGCATTGGGTCGTCGTCCGTGGCACGGCCAAGGTCACGCGCGGCGAGGAGATCATCCTGCTCGGTGAGAACCAGTCGACCTACATCCCGCTCGGCGTCAAGCACCGCCTCGAGAACCCCGGACAGATCCCGCTCGAAATCATCGAGGTGCAATCGGGCAGCTACCTCGGTGAGGATGACATCGTTAGATTCGAAGATACCTACGGACGCAAGACATGACCAAAGTCGCACTCATCACCGGCGTCACCGGCCAAGACGGTGCCTACCTCGCCGAGTTCCTGCTCGACAAGGGCTACGAGGTGCATGGCATCAAGCGCCGCACCTCGCTGTTCAACACCGACCGCATTGACCATCTCTACCAGGATCCGCACGAGACGAACCGCCGCTTCGTCCTCCATCACGGCGACATGACCGACAGCTCGAGCCTGGTGCGCATCATCCAGCAGGTGCAGCCCGACGAGATCTATAACCTCGCCGCGCAAAGTCATGTCGCCGTCAGCTTCGAAGAACCGGAATACACTGCCAACTCGGACGCGCTGGGCGCCCTGCGGGTGCTGGAAGCCATCCGCATCCTCGGCCTGGAGAAGAAGACCCGCTTCTACCAGGCCTCGACCAGCGAACTCTTCGGCCTCGTCCAGGAAACCCCGCAGAAGGAGACCACGCCCTTCTACCCGCGCAGCCCCTACGCGGTGGCCAAGCTCTACGCCTACTGGATCACGGTGAACTACCGCGAGGCCTACGGCATGTACGCCTGTAACGGCATCCTCTTCAACCACGAAAGCCCGATTCGCGGTGAAACCTTCGTAACCCGCAAGATCACCCGGGCGCTGGCAAGGATCAAGCTCGACCTGCAGGACTGCCTCTTCCTCGGTAACCTCGACTCGAAGCGCGACTGGGGTCATGCCAAGGACTACGTCGAAATGCAGTGGCTGATGCTGCAGCAAGACCAGCCCGAGGACTTCGTGATCGCCACCGGCGTGCAGTACAGCGTGCGCGAATTCGTCGATGCCGCCGCCAGGGAAATCGGCATCACCGTGACCTGGAAGGGCGCTGGCGTCGATGAGAAGGGCTACGACGCACAGGGCGGGTGCATCGTTCAGGTCGATCCGCGCTATTTTCGCCCTACCGAAGTCGAAACTCTGCTGGGGGACGCGACAAAAGCCAAGGAAAAGCTGGGCTGGACGCCGAAGGTGAGCTTCGCTGAACTGGTGGCGGAGATGGTGCGCGAAGACCTCAAGGCCGCCGAGCGCGACGAGCTGGTCAAGAAGCACGGCTTCAAAGCCTTCGACCGAAACGAGTAAGCCGATGGACAAGCAGGTGAAGATCTATGTTGCCGGCCACCGCGGCATGGTCGGCTCTGCCTTGGTGCGCCGGCTTGAGGCGGGCGGCTACGCGAACGTGCTGACGCGCAGCCGCGCCGAACTCGACCTGCTGAACCAGGCGGCGACGCTAGCCTTCCTGCAGAAGGAAAAGCCAGATTTCATCTTTATGGCGGCGGCCAAGGTGGGCGGCATCAATGCCAACAACAGCCTGCGTGCCGATTTCATCTACCAGAACCTGATGGTCGAGGCGAACCTGATCCATGGCGCCCATGAGGCCGGGGTCGAGCGCCTTTGCTTCCTCGGATCGAGTTGCATCTACCCGCGCGACTGCCCGCAGCCGATCAGGGAAGAGTACCTGCTGACCGGCCCCTTGGAGCCGACCAACGAGCCGTACGCCATCGCCAAGATCGCCGGCATCAAGCTCTGCGAAAGCTACAACCGGCAGTATGGGCGACGGTATTTCTCGGTGATGCCGACCAACCTCTACGGCCCCAACGACAACTACGACCTGGCCAATAGTCATGTTCTGCCGGCGCTCATACGCAAAGCGCATGAGGCCAAACAGCGCGGTGACAGCGAACTCGTGGTCTGGGGCAGCGGTACGCCGCGGCGCGAGTTCCTTTACGTCGACGACCTCGCCGACGCCTGCATGTTTCTGATGGAAAAGGGTGTGACCGATGGTTTCTACAACGTAGGTGCGGGCGAGGACGTCGCCATCCGAGAGCTCGCCGAGACTGTCATGTCGGTAGTCGGGTTCACGGGTCGCATCGTATTCGATGCGACCAAGCCGGACGGCGCCCCACGCAAGCTGCTCGACGTCGGCCGTTTGCGGGAGATCGGCTGGGAGGCGCAGACATCGCTGCGCGAGGGGATTGCGTTGGTATATAGAGATTTCGCGGCTCGCCCCGGCGGTTGACTGCTGCTGGTTTGGGCTTCAGTCGCGAAAGTAACGCCGGGACCGGAGAATGAAAACTCGTTCACCGCCAGGTCTCTATGACTAGCCTGTTGACGACCGTCCACAATTGACCCACCTGCTGGCGTAATTTCCATCGAAATTTGACCCACCTTGATTGGCTACCCTGCGAGATTTTGAGCAGGGGCAACAGGAGTGATCAACGTGGGCATGTTGGCCAAGATCAGGCGGATGCACATCCGCGACGGAGTACCGCTGAGAGAGATTGCACGGCGCACCGGATTATCGAGAAACACCATACGGCACTGGCTGCGGCAGGTCGATGTGACCGAGCCGAAGTATCCCGAGAAACAGGTCAAGAGCATCGTCGATCCGTGGGCGGATCAACTGCGGCAATGGTTGCAGGGCGACAGCCATCGCCTCAAACGGGAGCGACGGACCGCGAAAGTGCTCTATCAGGCGATTCGCGCCCAAGGCTACCCGGCAGCTACAACCGGGTCAGCCACTTCGTCCGGCGCTGGAAGGAAGAAGCCGCCGCCAGCCCGAAGCGAAGTGCCTACGTCCCGCTGACCTTCGCGCTGGGTGAAGCCTTTCAGTTCGACTGGAGCGTCGAGTACGTCTTCGTCGGCGGACTGCGGCGGCGGCTGGAAGTCGCCCATACCAAGCTGTGCGCCAGCCGTGCCTTCTGGATGACCGCCTACCCCGGGCAAAGCCACGAAATGCTGTTCGACGCCCATGCCCGGGCCTTTGCCGCCTTCAATGGCATTCCCGCGCCGCGGCATCTACGACAATATGAAGACCGCCGTCGACAAGGTGGGCGCGGCAAGGAACGCGACGTCAATCCGCGCTTCTTCGCCATGTGTGGCCATTACCTGTTCGACCCGGAATTCTGCAACCGGGCCGCCGGTTGGGAGAAAGGCATCGTCGAGAAGAACGTCCAGGATCGGCGTCGGCAGATCTGGCAGGCCGCCGGCGAGCGACGCTGGGCCAACCTGGAGGAACTCAACGACTGGGTCGGCCAGGAATGCAGGACGGCCTGGGAGGCGATGGCGCATCCCGAATGGCCGGAACTGACCCTTGCCGACCTGCTCCAGGACGAGCAATTGCAGATGATGCCCAACCCGCGACCCTTTGACGGCTACGTCGAGAAGCCGATCCGGGTATCGAGCACCGCCCTGATTCATTTCCAGCGCAACCGCTACAGCGTTCCCAGCGACTGCGCCCACCGCGTCATCAGTCTGCGCATCTATCCGGCCGAACTCCGCCTGGTGGCCGACGGCGTCGAGGTCGCCCGGCATGAACGCAGTTTCGAGCGGCACCAGACCTATTACGACTTCCGGCATTACATCGGCGTGATCGAGCGCAAACCCGGCGCGCTCAGGAACGGCGCGCCCTTTGCCGACATGCCCGAACCCTTGCTGGTCTTGCAGCGGCATCTGCTCAAACAGACGGGCGGCGACCGGGTGATGGCCGACGTCCTGGCTGCCATCCCGCGGCATGGCCTGGACGGCGTGGTGGTTGCCGCCGAACTGGCACTCGAATCCGGACGTCCGAGCGGCGAGCATGTGTTGAACGTGCTGGCGCGGCTCAAGGGACAGGCCATGACGCCACCGGCTATCGAGACGCCACTGTCGGTCAGCGAAGAGCCGGTGGCCAATGTCCATCGCTATGACCATCTGCGCATGGAGGCCGGTGATGTCCGTTGAACTCATGGCGCGCCTGAAGGCGCTCAAGCTGCACGGCATGGCGCAGTGCTGGCCGGAACTGATGGCCAAGGCACGGCACAGCGATCTGCCCCCGGAAGCCTGGATGAACGAGTTGCTGGCGGCAGAATCGGCGGAGCGTGAGGTCCGCTCGATTGCCTACCAGATGACGGCGGCCAAGTTTCCGGCACATCGGGATCTGGCCGGCTTTGACTTCACCCAGTCGCGTGTGGACGCAGCACTGATCCAGCGCCTGCATGGCGGCGAATTCATCGAAGCCGCGCACAATATCGTCTTCATCGGCGGCCCCGGGACCGGGAAGACGCATCTGGCCACCGCCATCGGCATCGAGGCGATCCAGAAGCAGGGGCGCCGTGTCCGCTTCTTCTCGACGGTGGAACTCGTCAATGCGCTGGAACATGAGAAAGCCAGCGGCCGGCAGGGGCAGCTCGCCTATCGCATGATGTACGTCGATCTGGTCGTTCTTGACGAGTTGGGCTATCTGCCCTTCAGTCAGGCGGGTGGCGCCTTGCTGTTCCATCTGCTCTCAAAGCTCTACGAGCACACCAGCGTGGCGATCACGACCAATCTGTCCTTCACCGAATGGGCCAGTGTGTTTGGCGATGCCAAGATGACGACGGCGCTACTGGACCGGCTGACCCATCATTGCCATATCGTCGAGACCGGCAATGAGTCCTGGCGCTTCAAAACGAGTTCGGCCAGGCTGCAGCCTGGCCGAACTCGTTCTTCCAAACCGAAAGGAGAGAAATCCCCGGAAACCGAACCTGCAAACGACCGCGCATAGCTATACTGTGCGCATAAACCCGTGGGTCAGTTTTAGATGGAAACCCTGGGTCACATTTAGACGGTTACCAACAGACTTCCCGCAGGTAGCGATTGGCACTGGCCATATCGGTTATGCCCGCCAGCGCCAACTCCTGCGGCAAGCGCCCCTGGTGGGTGCCAAAGGCCCGCTCGGAGCGACCCCGCGCCTCGGGGGAATAGGCGGGAATCATGGTGACGCCCAACTGCCGCAGGGCACGCCCGAACTGAGTGAGGTGCTCCTTATCCACCTTGCCGTCGGCCTCGGGCGTGGTCCAGTAATGGCTGCCCCGGTCGCTGTAGAACGACCCGAACAGGCCGTGCCCGGCAATAACCTCCCCCACACCCCGGAGGCTGCTGAACGTGCCTTCCTCCTCGACGAAGAACATCGAGTAGTGCCAACTAGCCCGAATATTTCACGAAAGTAGGTCGGCGGAATCGCCGTGAGGCGCGTTAATACTGGTGTCGAGACAGGATTAACGGAGTATTCCGCCGATGCCAAATTGTACGCGTGGGGACATGGAGTTTGGGCGCCTGGGTCGTTGCACGATCGAGGCGAATTTTGAGGGTGGCGCGCTCAGTTCCGATGGTGGCCTGATGCTGCTGCGGCAAGTCGACCGGCGCATTGGATTGTCACGTGCGGTAGCGGAAGCACTGCACGACCCACGGGATCAGGATCGCATCACGCATGGGATGCGCGACCTGGTCGCCCAGCGCCTGTATGCCCTGTGCTGCGGGTACGAGGATCTGAACGACCACGCCGCCCTGCGCAACGACCCGCTGATGCAAACCGCCGTCGGCACGGGTGATGAATTGGGCAGCAGCCCGACCCTGTGTCGGCTGGAGCAGCGGGCCACGCGATCGGACATCGTGGCCTTGAACCGGGTGCTGATCGACCAGTTCATTGCCAGCCAGGCGACCTGTCCGGAGGAACTGGTGCTGGACATCGACGCCTCCGACATCCCGCTGCACGGGGAACAGGAACAGACCGAGTTCCACGCCTACTACGACCACTACTGCTACCTGCCCCTGTATGTGTTCGCTGGCAAGGCCATGCTCGCCTGCGTCCTGCGCCGCAGCCGGATCGACGGTGCCAAGCATGCGGCCGCCGTAATCAAGCTGATCGTGACCCGGCTACGCCAGACCTGGCCGGCCCTGCGGATCATTGTGCGCGGGGATTCGGGATTCTGCCGCCAGCGCCTGATCCGCTGGTGCGAACGCCACGGCGTCGGCTACATCATCGGGATGGCGAGGAATGCCCGTCTGCATCGCCACGTAGCTGACTGGGAGCAGACGATGGCACAGGCTTTCCACGACACCGGGGTCAAGCAGCGACTGATCCGGCAATTCTCTTACGCCGCCAAGAGCTGGGATCGCGAGCGGCGCTTGATCACCCGCCTGGAGTTTGGTACCCAAGGCACCAATCCGCGCTTCATCGTGACCAACCTCGACCGTCCTGCCGAGGAGCTGTATGACGACCTCTACTGCCAGCGGGGCGAGGCCGAGAACCGGATCAAGGAAACCCAGTTGGATCTGTTTGGCACACGCGCCAGTTGCCACAAGTTCCTGGCCAACTGGCTGCGCATCTTGTTCTCGGCATTGGCTTACACGCTGATGCAACGCCTGCGCGAGATCGCGCTCCGGCACACCGATCTGGCGAAGGCCACGGCGGCCACAATCCGCGTAAAACTGCTCAAGATCGGGGCGGCGGTGATTCGCAATACGCGGCGCATTCGCATCCTGCTGGCGTCGCACCATCCGCTACGCGATATCTACTTCATCGCCGCCAACGCCTTGGCGTCCCCATAGCCGCAACCGAGTGCGTCCCCGACATGGTGAGCTTCGGGGGTTGGGGGTAGTCCGTCTGAAATTCGCTTATTTGATCAAGATTTGATCAAATGCCTCCACACGCATCACGATCAACCCGTCCAGCATATCTACGCGCCCAAATCATAGGGCTGGTGAAATATCCGGGCTAGTGGCATCGTCCATGGTGACGATCAAATCCCACAACTGCTCGTTAGTGCAACATCCGTTCTGTAAATTCGTGACCTGCTGGTTTTGCGAGGGGGTGTCGGCCGCAGCGATGAGGGCGCGTAGCGCCCGAAGAGCGGAGGACGGCACCCCCTCGCGGCGAAATTCCGGCAGGCAGCACCCGCAGGCGATTTCTTCGGGGCATTCTTACCCATTCCCACGAAGGAGTCGACCGCATGGCGCAACGCATCGAGCATCACCCCCTGGACGCCGCTTTCGCGGCATTGCTGAGCAACGGTTTGGACGGTGCCGGTGAAGCCCTGCGCATCCTGGTCAATGAAGCGAGCAAAATCGAACGTAACCACTTTCTCAATGCCCGACCGCATGAACGTACCGCCGAACGAATCGACTACGCCAACGGCTTCAAGCCGAAGACCGTCATGACCCGCGTCGGCCAATTGACCTTCGACGTGCCCCAGGTGCGCGGCGGCGGCTTCTACCCCAGCGCCCTGGAGAAGGGCACCCGCACCGAACAGGCGCTCAACATCGCCCTGGCCGAGATGTATGTGCAGGGCGTCTCCACCCGCAAGGTGACCGACATCCTGGTGAAACTGCTGGGTCCGGAGGTGTCGATCTCCTCTACCCAGGTCAGCCGCGCCGCCGAGCAGTTCGATGCCGGTCTCGAGGTCTGGCGCGAGCGGCCGCTGGATGAGACCCCGTATGTCTTTCTCGACGCCCGCTACGAGCGGGTGCGCGAAGCGGGCCGCCTGGTCGATTGCGCGGTGCTGGTGGCGGTGGGCATCACGCGGGGCGGTCATCGCCGCGTGCTGGGGGTGTCGGTGGCCTTGTCCGAGGCCGAGGTGCATTGGCGCGCTTTCCTCGACAGCCTGGTCCGCCGCGGCCTCAAGGGCGTCAAGCTGATTGTGTCCGACGATCATGCCGGGCTCAAGGCTGCGCGCCGCGCCACCTTGCCCAGCGTTCCCTGGCAGCGTTGCCAGTTTCATTTGCAGCAGAACGCCCAAGCCTATGTCACTCGTCTTGATCAGCGCAAGCCTGTGGCGCAGCGCATTCGGGCGATCTTCAATGCCCCGGATCGCGCCGAGGCCGAGCGCCTCCTGAAACAGGCCATCGAGGCGTGGAGCGCTGATGCACCCAAACTCGCCCAGTGGGCCGAGGACAACTTGCTGGAAGGCTTCACGGTCTTCGACCTGTCTTTGGCGCAGCGTCCTCGCCTGCGCACCACCAACGGCCTCGAACGCATCAATCGCGAGATCAAGCGTCGCACTCGCGTGGCCTCGATCTTCCCCAATGCCGCGTCCTGTCTGCGCCTCGTCTCCGCCCTGCTGGCCGAGTGCGACGAGGACTGGATGACCGGCAAAATCTATCTCAACTTGAAAGATTGATTTCATCATCCCAATGGAATCGCCTGCGAACTTTTACAGAAAAGCAGTTGCACTACCAACTGCTCCGGCACCCACTCATGCCGGCTGCCGTCCTGGTGAATCATCATTCCCGACAGCGGCATCCGTTCCCGCTTCCGGCGATGCGCCCCCTTCTGCTTGCCGCGCTTGACCAACCCGGCCGCCTGAAGGTGATTCTTTACCCAGGCGTAGCTGCGCGTGCCGCCATCCCGGCGATACCAGGTGTGGAAGTGCTTGACGTTCCAGCCCCGATGCCGGTCTTGGTAGCGATCGGTCAGGGCCATCACTTCATCCACCGGGGCGCGCCGGTTCGACATCTGTTCCAGCCGGCGATCGATCAGTCCATCCAGACCCTGCGCCTCATACCGCACCAAATACCGCCGAAAACTGCGTTCCCACATCCCCAGCAGCCGCGCCGCGTCCCCCTGCGTCAGCCGCCCAGCATTCCAGCCTTCATACCCTTCCTCGAGTCTCATCTTCCGGATCTCCTGTAGCAGTTTTGTCCGTTTCATCTCGTACCCCCTTCGGGGCACTATGACGACCGGACAGTTGTCGTGCTACAGAACCGGACAACTCATTAACTCCCAACACTGGCATCTGGCGTACTTGGTTAAGAACGTAAGGGATATATAATGGCTAGCTGCGCGGTTCCTTCCGCCGGGCGGAGGAATCTGCACGCAAGGGGTTTATGTAAACAAGCCAGCTTCCTGCAATAGGTATGAGGCGCTTAACTCACCATAGATTGCCAAACGTCTCGTGGCAGCATAGTTTGTTGTTTGGCTTGGCAATCTAAGCTTTCTGCAATCTTTTTGCTTTAGGCCGCATTGAGCGGCTTAGAAATCCAATAGTCCTACAGAGGCCTCTTCTTAATGGCAGATCTCTTTCGCATCGATAGCCACAAGCTCATTTTCCATCCTTCTCGCGTCGCACAGTTTCTTGAGGCTGGAGAGGAATGGGAGAAGGCAAGAAAAGTCTACCCAATTTATATGGAAGTCTCACCGGTGGGTGCATGCAACCATCGGTGCACTTTTTGTGCCGTCGATTACATTGGCTATAAAAGCCAGATGCTGAATGCCGATCTCCTCGCGGACCGATTGCGTGAAATGGGCCGACTTGGTGTACGCAGCATCATGTATGCAGGCGAAGGCGAGCCGCTATTGCATAAAAAAATAAACGAGATCGTCAAGGCAACGAAGGAGGTCGGAATCGATGTTGCTTTTACGACCAATGCAACGGTGCTAAACGAGACCTTTGTCGAGCGGTCTCTGCCGCTGACCTCATGGATCAAGGTTTCCATCAATGCTGGGACGGCTGCAACCTATGCGAAAATTCACCAAACACGCGAGCGCGATTTCGGTCGTGTGATTGAGAATCTGAAGCGGGCCGTCGAGTTCAAGAGAAAGTACGGCATTAAGTGCACTCTTGGAGCCCAGTCGCTGCTGCTGCCGGAAAATGCCGATGAAATGGAAACCCTGGCGCTCTTGTGTCGGGATGAGGTCGGGCTTGACTACCTTGTGGTCAAGCCTTACTCCCAGCACCTGTTCAGCGAAACCCATCTGTACGAAGCTGTCGACTATGGAAAGTACCTAGCGATGGCTGATACTCTGGAAAGACTAAGTACTGATCGATTCCACGTTGTGTTTCGTGAAAACACGATGAAGAAGCATATGGCGAGTGAAGGCGAGCGCTATTTGAAGTGCAATGCCACGCCGTTCTTTTGGGCGTACGTCATGGCCGATGGCTCCGTTTATGGTTGCAGCGCCTACTTACTCGACAAGCGATTTGAATTCGGCAATCTGAACGAGCGTTCATTTCAGGACATTTGGGAAGGCGAGAAGCGCGAAGCAAATTTTCATTTCGTAAGGAAAGGCTTGAATATCCAGGAGTGCCGCAAGAACTGCAGAATGGATGAGGTCAATCGTTACTTGTTTCAGATACGCGAAAAGCTAGTCAACCACGTGAATTTCATCTAACCATCTTCTTCGAATCCCTATGAAAGCATTGGTAACCGGCGGCGCCGGATTTATTGGCAGCCACCTGACTGAACTATTGATTGCTCGCGGTCACGAGGTCGTCGTTGTCGATAACCTTACTTCCGGGCGTATCGAAAACCTGCGCGCGGTTGTAGGCAGTTCGAAGTTCAAGTTCGTTGACGCTGACATCCGCGATTCTTCTGCTTTGTTGCCGTGCTTCGAGGGCATCAATTGGGTATTTCATCTGGCGGGCCTGGCGGATATCGTACCCTCCATCGAAATGCCGGCCCAGTACTTCAGTACCAACGTCACGGGCACGTTCAACGTGCTTGAGGCCGCACGGCTGAGTGGCGTCAAACGGGTCGTGTATGCCGCATCGTCGTCGAGTTACGGCATTCCCGACATCTATCCGACACCGGAGGCAACACCCATCAAGCCGCAGTACCCCTATGCGTTGACAAAGCACATGGGCGAGGAGCTGGCGCTTCATTGGTCCGCCGTCTACAAATTGCCGACCGTCTCGTTACGGTTGTTCAACGTCTTCGGGACGCGTTCGCGCACCAGTGGTGCTTATGGTGCGGTGTTTGGCGTATTTCTTGCGCAAAAACTCAACCGACGACCTTTTACCGTGGTGGGGGATGGCAAGCAAACGCGGGACTTTACCTACGTTTCCGACGTGGCCGATGCATTTCTCTGTGCCGCCGAGTCAGCTGTCTCTGGAGTAGCGATGAACGTCGGCAGCGGCAATCACTACAGCGTCAATCGGCTGGTCGAACTGCTTGGGGGGGATGTCGAATTCATTCCGAAGCGTCCGGGCGAACCTGATTGCACATTTGCTGATGTAGGAATGATCGAGAAGCTCCTTGGTTGGAAGGCCCGCGTTTCGTTCGAGGAGGGCGTGGGCCGGATGCTTGAGCGAATTGAAGATTGGAGAGATGCACCGGTTTGGAATCCGGACACGATCGATCAGGCCACCGCAACGTGGTTTCGTTATCTGGGAGAGTAGAGAAGTGATGCCGGACAAAGTCGAAATGGGCCTCACCGCCCGTACAAAGCTGTTCGCCGAGTTGATGGAGCGGTGCGAGCTGACGGGGCGAGATGGAAATGCATTTGACTTGGACTCAGGTGTATTGGCCGTCATGAAAATGCTATCAAAGGTACGTGAGTATCGCGGAAGCGTGTATGTGATAGGCAACGGCGGAAGCGCCGCCATAGCCGCCCATGTGGCCAACGATCTGGTCAATGTGGTGAAGTTGCGGGCGACCACGCTGCACGATTCTTCGCTATTGACCTGTATGGCGAATGACTACGGTTACGAGAATGCATTTTCCCGAATGCTCGGGCAGATGGCCAATCCTGGCGATGTTCTGATTGCAATTAGTAGTTCGGGGCGATCACTGAACATTCGCAACGCGGCGACTCAGATGGTCGATAGCCGGGGGACAGTAATTACCCTAAGCGGGTTTGCTCGGGACAACCCGTTGCGTACGCTGGGCGATATCAACATCTGGCTTGATTCCAGCGATTACGGACTGGTAGAAGTCGGTCATCAATTCTTTCTGCACAATTTGTCCGACCGTTTCGGCGCGGGTTACAGAATCTGACTAGCTCATGAGCACTCAAAAAATACTTGGTTTGCGCGACCTTTGCGCGCGATCGCGGAAGTTGCGAGCAGAAGGGAAGCGAGTGGTGCTGTGCCACGGTACCTTCGACCTTATGCATACAGGACACATACGTTATCTGCAGCGAGCCAGGCAGGAAGGCGATGTGTTGCTAGTGACCGTGACCGCAGACGCGTATGTGAATAAAGGACCGGGCCGACCCGTATTCCACGAGCAATTGCGGGCTGAAAATCTGGCGGCCCTTGCATGCGTGGACTTCGTTGCCATAAACCATGCGGTATCCGCAGTCGATGCCTTGAATGAAATCCGGCCGAATATTTACGCCAAGGGAAGCGACTATCGCTCGCACAGCGATGACTTGACTGGAAATATCGCGCTTGAGCAGGAAGCTGTCGAAAAGCACGGTGGCCATATTTTCTTTACCGACGAGATAACTTTCAGCTCCAGTAGTCTGCTGAACGAGCATTTCAATGTCTTCCCGCCGGAGACCAAGGAGTTTCTGCGTGAGTTTCGCGACCGTTGGCCGGAAAAGGAAATACACCGCCAGATTGCAACTCTTTCTGATTTGAAGGTACTTGTAATAGGTGATGCAATTATCGACCAGTACCACTACGCGACCCCCCTCGGGCAGACTGGCAAGGGCAATATCTTCGCGGTCCGTTATGATTCGGAGGAGCAGTTCGCTGGCGGTGCGGTTGCGGTTGCGAACCACATTGCGGGATTCGCCGAAAGCGTCACGCTCGTGACGGGCCTTGGCACATTCGATAGCCACGAGCCTTTCATCCGCGAGAAACTGTTGCCGAATGTCGATCCGGCTTTTTTCTATTTCCAGGATGCGCCGACGGTCACCAAACGTCGATTTGTCGACGCCGACCTCGCCAAGATGTTCGAGGTTTACTTTTTCCGCGAGGATCCTGCGTTGGGCGACGCTGAGGAAAAGGTCTGCCGCTGGCTTGCCTCGAATGTGGCCGCGTACGACATCGTGATGGTCCCAGATTTCGGCAATGGATTTATTTCTCAAAGCATGATTGCCATTTTGTGCGAAAAGGCTCGGTTTCTTGCCGTCAATACGCAAATTAACAGCGGAAACCGCGGTTATCACGTTATTCATCGCTACCCGCGAGCGGACTTCGCGTCCCTCAACGAACCCGAGCTGCGCATGGCTGCGCATAACCGCCACGATCCCCTAGAATCCATTGCCGAACACGTTGGCAGAGTGGTGCAGGCAAAGCAGCTTGCGGTTACTCGCGGCACCAAGGGCGTAGTGATGTACGACCGAGACGCCAACGTTTTCCACAAGGTGCCGGCATTGTCGACAAAAGTGGTCGACCGCATCGGAGCCGGCGATGCTTTTCTCTCGTTGGCCGGAGTCTGTCTTGGCCGTGGCCTTTTGCCGGAAGTCGCAGCTTTTCTCGGTAGCGCCGCCGCCGCGATTGATGTGCAAATCGTCTGCAATCGTGAGCCGATCGCTGCTGCGACGTTATTGAAATATACCGGTACGCTATTGAAATGACGGCGAACTTAACCTTGAAGCGTAATTCGGTATCGCCGCAGGCTAGGTTCTATTCGGCTTCAAGCGTTTTGGGGATGCAGTGCTGGGCAGAAAAGCCCAAATGGAGTTTTTGAGAACAGATGAACCTAGGGATCGACCTAGATAACACATTGGTGGACTACGAGTCGGCGTTTCTCGCTGCAGCTGAGTCTCTTCGAGTTGTTCTTTCTCCAACCATCCGATCGAAGTCTCGAATTCGTGAGTTCCTGAGATCGCAGCCTAGTGGAGAGCTCGCGTGGCAGAGACTCCAAGGGCTTGCCTATGGGCGCTGTGTGCAGTCACATGCAAAGCTCTATCCGGGGGTCAAGCGATTCCTTTGGCGATGTCGTCAACTGGGACACAGCGTGACAGTAGTCAGCCACAAAACCGAATATGGGCACGGCGATATCGAGAAAGTCCCACTCAGGCAGGTGGCTACCGATTTTCTTGGGGCGCAAGGTCTGCTGGGTGGGCAGAACGAACTGATTCAAAAAATCGTGTTCAAAAGCACCCAGACCGAAAAAATAGATTACATCGTAACGCAATCCTTTGACTGGTTTATAGACGACTTGGCTGAACTTGTTTGCGTATTGGGCGACAGTGGCGGATTGAAGGTCATACACTTCGACCCGGCCTACAATCAGCCCCACCCGGGGTTCTCCAACAAGAAAGCGGTGGCCTCGCTCACTGATTGGCAGCAGATCGATGCATTGATCAATGGCGAATGGACGATCCCTGAAATAGATCAGATCTCGCGCCAATTGATGAATCAGGAGGCGGTTGCGGTTGAGAAGTTCTCTGCTGGTGGAAATTCCGGCGTTTATCGAATAGAACTGACGACGCAATCCGCAATTCGACTCAAGATTTACCCGGTAGACCCTGACCACGATCGGCTTTTCTCGGAATTCACGGCAACCAAAGCGATGTTCGGTTCGGGAGAAAAACATGTCTCGCAGCCGTTTGCGCAAGACGTTGAACTGGGGATTGGGGTTTATGCTTGGGTTGATGGGGATCGCGTCATGACTCCTGGCCAGCGGGACTTGGAATCAAGCTTGGAGTTTCTCGGTAATCTCCATGCCAAAAGGAACTCCGACAGCTTTCGGGATTTGGGCTCGGCTTCGGCCGCATGTATTTGTGGGCGAGATATCGAAGTTCAAATTAAGCACCGGCTTCGCCGTTTTGATTTGCCAAGGATGAGCCACCCTGAACTGGATGCTTTCATTGCCACTGCTTTCCTGCCGGCACTCGGGACTCTGCTTGAGTGGGCGCGGGATCGCTGGCCTGTTGATGAGGGCGGCTTCGATACTCCTCTGGACAGAGCCCGGCAGACATTGAGTCCCTCTGATTTCGGTTTTCACAATGCGATCAGGCGTCCGGATGGATCGCTTGCATTTATTGATTTCGAGTACTTCGGATGGGATGATCCGGTCAAGTTAATGTCCGATTTCATCTTTCATCAAGGTATGAGTTTGACCGAAGAGCAGAAGTCGTTCTGGCTTAAAGGAGCGTTGAACGTATATGGGAAACAATGTTTCGCAAGGTTGACTGCTTGTAGCCCCTTGTACGGGCTGATCTGGTGTTTGATTCTGTTAAATGATTTCCGCCCGGAAGTCTGGCAGCGCCGTGCCCTTGCAGATGATTCGAAGCGGGAGATCAAGCAGGAAATACTTAACCGCCAGCTAGCGAGGGCACATGCTCTGCTTCAGGAGATTGTCGTTAGCTATGGCAGTTTATTCGAAGAGATTTGTCACCAATGAGCCATCTAGATAAACGTTCTAAAGAACTTCGGCGGCTGGTTGTGCAGATGATCGAGGTGGATCGCAGAGGCCATATCGGCCCTGCGCTCTCGCTGATTGAAATCTTGCGCGTTCTGTACGACTCCTTCCTTCGCTTCGATCCGGCGAACCCGATGTGGCGTGATCGTGATCGCCTGATTCTGAGCAAGGGACATGGTTGCTTGGCGCTCTACGCAATTCTGGCGGACAAGGCATTCATTGCTATAGAAGAGCTGTCGACTTTCTGCAAGCCCGACTCGCGGCTGGGAGGTCACCCGGAGATGAGGAAATTCCCGGGGATAGAGGCGACGACCGGGGCTTTGGGTCATGGCCTTCCCATGGGGGTTGGCATGGCTCTGGCTGCGAGAATTCGCTGCCAGAAACACCGTGTTGTCGTTGTGGTTGGCGATGGTGAGATCAACGAGGGCTCGGTCTGGGAAGCGGCGATGTCGGCCGCGAAACACAAGTTGTCCAATCTGGCGGTTTTCATCGACTACAACAAACTGCAGTCCTATGGACCCACGCGAGAGGTTCTCGACATCGAGCCACTGGCAGACAAATGGCGCAGTTTCGGTTTTGCGGTAGAGGAAGTCGATGGCCACGACGTGGAGGCGCTGGAGGATCTTGTCGGCCGCTTGCCCCTCAGCGCCGAAAAGCCAACGGCGGTTATTTGTCATACGGTCAAAGGCAAGGGCTTTCCTTTCGCCGAAGGAAAGGCCGGATGGCACCACAAGTCTGGACTTTCCGCCGACGAGATCGCTTCCATGTATCACTGCTTGGCTTGATGAGCGAGAGTTTCGATGCGTAAAGTCTCCTTGGATTCGGTTCACCAGCTCGCGAAAATGGATGCCCGCGTTGTCTTTATCGGCTCCGACCTGGGTTCTGGGGTGCTCGATGGCATGAAAAAAGAAATGCCCGAGCGATTCTTCATGGAGGGGGTCAGCGAGCAACACGTGATCGGAATGGCGGCGGGGATGGCCATGGAAGGGTTCATTCCCTACGTGAATACCATTGCCACTTTTCTGACGCGACGTTGTTACGAACAGGTTGCGTTGGACCTGTGCCTCCAGGATCTTCCGGTACGCCTCATTGCCAACGGCGGCGGCGCTGTATATGCCCCGCTGGGCCCCACACACCTTGCAGTTGAAGATTTTGCCATCATGCGAGCGCTGCCCAACATGGCCGTAGTCGCTCCCTGCGACAAGGACGAAATGCGCCGATTCATGAGCAAGACCTTGGATTGGCCCCATCCCATCTATATCCGCCTTGCCAAAGGTGGGGATGCGGTGGTCAGTTGCGAGGACCATGGCTTTGAGATAGGTAAAGCCATCCTCATGAGAGCGCCCGGTACCGGCTTGTTCATTGCTACCGGCGTGATGACACAGATCGCCCTGCAGGCCGCAGATCGGCTTGGCGATGAAGGCTTGACTTGCGGTGTGCTGCATATGCATACGATCAAGCCACTTGACCAAGCTGCCCTCAATCACTGGCTGCCTCGCTCAAAGGGCGTGGTTACCGTTGAGGAGCACACACGCATCGGCGGGCTGGGCAGTGCTGTGCTGGAGTTTTGCAGCGATGAAATGCCGGAGCAAGCCGCCAAAGTTGGACGGATTGGCATACCCGATCGCTTTGCTGACCAGTACGGCAGCCAGGACTCACTGCTCGGGCACTGGGGCATCACCGTCGAATCGGTTTGTGATGCGATGCGCAGCAAGCTCTGCAAGGCCTGACCATGTTCCTCACTGAAGCCGAGCGGCGTTTAACGGAAGAATATTTGCAGCAGGGGTATGTCATTCGCCCGGTGGCCGACCGCGAAGCACTGGACTGGATGCGAGCTCAGTTCGTGCGCTTGATAGGGGATGCCTTGGGTGCGGCGGCGGACGCCCGGCCTGAGGATTTGTTAAACCAGATTCACAAGAGCGTGCCGGTTGCGGAGCTGAATTCGTTCCGCCTGAAAATTATCCGGGACTTCAACGGAATAGAAGAGTTCCGTGAGATGTATTTTCGGGTTGCGCGCCCCTATCTGGAGGCTTTGGTCAGCAACGAACTGGCCATGCAACTGCGGGTGAACCTGAGTATTCAGTTTCCGGGGGATGACAGCTCCTTGCTGCCGGTACATGCCGACACATGGTCCGGCGACTCGCCTTTTGAGGTGGTAGTGTGGTTGCCTTTGGTGGATTGCTATCGTACCAAAGCAATGTATCTACTGCCACCGGACGAGTCCAGGGCATTGGATCGTCAATTCACCGAGCGGACAGGCGGCAGTAGCGAGGCCCTGTATCAGGCGATCAAAGACGATGTTCGCTGGCTAGAGGTGCGTTATGGGGAAGTGCTTGTTTTCGATCAGGCGCTCCCCCACGGCAACCGAATAAATGAAGAACCGGAGACCCGCTGGACCATGAATTGCCGCTTCAAAGGAGTGTTCACTCCCTACGGTGACAAGAAAATCGGTGAATTCTTCGAGCCGGTCACACTTAGAGCGGCTTCCCGCACGGGCATGGCCTACCAGCTTCCGAAAACCTCATGAAAAAAGTCCGAGGCTATGTCTTCAGTCGGCCGTTCATGGGAGAGCGCGTACCACAGCATGTCCAGAATCTCGTGATTCGCGACTACTGTGAACGCTATCGCCTCCACTACCTGCTGAGCGCTGCAGAATATGCCATGGAAGGCTGCCATCTGATCCTTGAGCAATTGCTCGCTGAATTGCCGGACCTGGACGGCATCGTAGCCTACAGCCTGTTTCAATTGCCTGAGGATACTATGCAGCGCCAGCGGATTTACACCCGGCTGCGGGATATGAAGAAAACTCTGCATTTCTCGGTTGAAGGATTCCGTGCGAGCACCGCGCAGGAATGCGAACGCATCGAGACTTTGTGGCGGATCCGCCAAACTTTGCCGTATTGCACCGAAGTTGGGCATGGCCGCTGGAACAGTTTATGACCACTTATTACAGCGCCCTCAAGTTTTTGCGCTTCAAAGACCACCTGCAGGCGCTCGCGGAGGGGCGCGTTGTTGCGCCAGTGCATATCCGGGTGAAGCCTACCAACCGCTGCAACCATGACTGCTGGTACTGCGCCTATCGCACGAATGACCTGACTTTGGGAGACGAGATGCGGGAGCAGGACAGCATCCCGACAGAAAAGATGCTAGCGCTGGCCCATGAATTCGTCGAGATGGGCGTAAAGGCGGTAACTTTCTCCGGCGGAGGCGAGCCGCTGCTTTACAAGGCACTGCCCGACGTCATCGACGTTCTTGCGGCTGGTGGAATCCGGATTGCAACCTTGACCAACGGGTCGAATTTAAAAGGACGTGTCGCGGATTCCTTCGCGCAGCATGGCACCTGGGTCCGCATTTCCATGGATGCTTGGGACGATGCGAGCTACATCAAAAGCCGTGGCGCAAAACAGAACGAGTTCTCACGCCTGATCGACAACATACGGGCCTTCACGGCCCGCGATACTCGTTGCGTACTCGGGGTGAGCTTCATTGTGGGGCGCGATAATCATCAGCGTATTGCGGAGGTGTGCGCCCTGCTCAAGGAATGTGGCGTGAACCATGTCAAGCTCGCAGGGGCAGTCGTTAATAACGATGCTGCAGGCAACAACGACTACCATCGCCCCATCAAGGAAGAAGTGGCTCGCCAGATTGCATTGGCACAACCCTTGGCTGATGAGAACTTCGCCATTCTCAATCACTATCACGATCTTGAAGATCGCTTCGAGAAGCACTATCACACCTGTCCGTTCCTGCAGTTCCTGACGGTGATAGGCGCAGACCAAAATGTCTATACCTGCCAGGACAAGGCTTATACGAAGTCCGGCCGGATGGGCTCGATTGCCCAAAGGACGTTCAGGGAATTCTGGTTTTCTGAAGAGAACCAGAGGTTCCTGACAGCCTTTGACCCGTCCGAGCAGTGTGGCCATCATTGCGTTACCCATTCCAAGAATCTGGCGATCCACGAGTATCTTTCGCTCGATCAGGAGCATTCGTATTTCGTATAGAAAGACCAGCTATGGGACAACTGCGAAATTTCGTCACGCCACTGCACCAAATGTCCAAGCGCGATTATCTGGCGCGCATGGTGGACGAAAAGGTGGCGTGCATGAACGTGGCCAAGCAATATGGCGCGGACTATTGGGATGGCGATCGCCGCTATGGCTACGGCGGATACAAGTTCATGCCCGGCCGCTGGAAGCCGGTGGCCGAGGCACTGATTCGAACCTATGGGCTACGTCCCGGTTCCAGGGTCTTGGACGTGGGCTGTGGCAAAGGGTATCTGCTTCATGAGATGTTGCTGCTGGAGCCGAAGTTGCTGGTGAGAGGGTTTGATGTTTCGGCCCATGGCATCGACTGTGCAACCGACCTGGTCAGGCCGCATATCTTCCTCCATCAAGCCCAGGCACCTTACCCGTTCGCCAATCAGGAGTTCGACTTGGTGATCTCCCTTGGCACCCTGCACAATTTGAAACTGCCCGACCTTGCGCTGGCCTTGGGCGAAATCGAGCGGACCGGCAGGCAGGGCTACGTCATGCTGGAAAGCTACCGCAACGATCTGGAGTTATTCAACCTTCAGTGCTGGGCCTTGACCTGTGAGTCGTTCCTCGGCCATCAGGAATGGGTTTGGCTTTATCAGCACTTTGGCTACAGTGGTGACTATGAGTTTATCTATTTTGATTGATCAGTCGATATGCAAGCCTACGCCTTCGTGCAATCTCTGTGGTGGCTTTGACCTGTTGGATTTGATTGATTTCGGCAGTCATCCCGTCGCGAAACACTATCTCGCTGAGCAGTCTGGCGACCAGCCGACCTGGCCGGTGAAGCTCTTTTTTTGCGAATCGTGTGGATTGACCCAATTGGTCGACTCCTGCCCCCCCGAGATTCTCTACGACAACTATGTCACGCTGAGTTCGTGGAAGTTCCAGCCGCATGTGCAGCGCGAAATTGACCTTATAAAGTCCCTGGAGGGAATGGGTCCAGATGCGAAAATCATCGAGATCGGCAGCAACGACGGGATGTTTCTGCATCAGCTGTCGCTCAACGGATACGAGAATACGTTGGGCGTGGAACCCGCCAAGGATGCCTATGGCTTGGCCGTGGCACAGGGTGTGAATACGCTGCAGGATTTTCTCAGCCCCGAATTATCGAGAACCATAAAGGCGCAATACGGTCTATTTGACCTGTTCGTTTCGCGCCAGAACCTGGAGCACATCAGCGATCTCCGGGGCGTGGCGGAGTCGATAGGAATTCTCGTCAAGCCCAACGGCTTCGTGCTAATCGAAGTGCCTAATTTCGCGTGCAACCTCCGCAGCCGGGACTATGGCTTGTGGGAGGAGCACGTCAATTATTTCACGGTGGACACGCTCCGCCACTTTCTCTCTCTCGCCGGTGTCGAGTTGGTTCACGAGGAAACGATCCTGTTTAGCGGTGAGAGCATTTGCTTTATCGGGCGAAAATCCGGCAAGCCACACCGCTCGCTGGACTATGTTGCCGCCTTGCGCAGGCTGAACGTCGAATATTCGGAGCATTGGCCGGACTTTCGCCGATCCCTCGGTGAGTTTCTTTCAGCGCAAAAGAGGGCCGGCAGGAAGATCGCAGTCTATGGGGCGGGATCGCGTGTATTTTGCCTGCTCAACTTCGCAGGCGTCGCTGCCAGTATCGATGTGATCGTCGATGATCAGCAGGAGAAGCAGAACAAGTTTATGCCGGGCAGCCGGGTGCCAATTCCAATTTTGCCCAGCGATGCTCTCTACTCGCAGGGCATTGATATCTGCCTCCTTGCGGTCAATACGGAAAATGAAGACAAGGTAGTCGGTAAGCACGCGGAATGGGTGCGGAACGGAGGAACGTTCTGGTCTGTACTGCCACCCAGCGAACGCCTGCTGCCGGTATGGCAGATCAACGGGGAGTCACCGAGCCGTGGCTGAGAAATACCGCGTCCTGAGCCCCGAAGTGCTGTATACGGAAACAGCGATAACGACGACTGACCGTTCGGATATAGATCTTTTCAAGCAATTGTCCTCGCGCAATCCGAGGAAGCGCATAAGGTTGTGCGCGCATGGCGCCCCGGATGACCGCCTGCATGAGATGCTTATCGTCCATGAGCGCAATGCCTATGTGCGTCCGCACAAGCATCCAGGGAAGAGCGAGTCGACGCACATCATCGAAGGTCTGGTGGATGTCGTCATATTTGACGATGAAGGGCGGATAGGGGGTGTAATCCGCATGGGCGACTATGCTTCTGGCAGGACTTTCTATTACCGGATGGCGGTTCCCGTATTCCATACCCTGATCATCCGTTCCGATGTCCTGGTGTTCCACGAAACCACAAACGGTCCTTTCGATCGCAGTGATACTGTTTTTGCTCCATGGGCGCCGGATGACGGAGATGTGGATTCTGTAAGCACCTTCATGGCCGACCTGGACGGCAGAGTCGGGCTAATGCAATGAACAACGAGGGAAGAAATATGGCGGACGTCATTCATCGTCGAAGTGATTGTCGTGGCTGCGGCAGCCGCGATCTGGAACTGGTATTCAGCCTTAAACCATCCCCGATCGGCGACGCCTATGTTACGCCGGAGCGGGTGAATGTTCCGCAACCCAGTTACCCGATTGATTTGCACATATGCAGTCAGTGCGGGCTGGCGCAGATCATGGACGTCATCGACCCGGAAGTTCTCTACGGAGAATACATTTACGTTACCGCAAGTTCCATGGGATTAGCGGAGCATTTTCGCGGCTATGCCGACAGCGTGACGGACCGTTGCAGACTGAATCCGGGTTCCCTGGCCGTCGATATCGGCAGCAATGACGGCACCCTGTTGAGATGCTTCCAGGACCGGGGGATGAACGTCCTTGGAGTCGAGCCGGCTGCGCATATAGCCGCCCAGGCAACCGCCAGCGGCATCAAAACTATCGCCAGTTTCTTCACGCCGGACCTCGCCAGGCGGATGGTTGTTGAACACGGGCATGCCCGTCTCGTCACCGCGAACAACGTATTTGCCAACATCGACGACTTGATGTCCTGGGTTAATGCGATCAATGAGGTGCTGGCCGGCGACGGCGTATTTGTGTTCGAAAGCTATTACCTTGCTGATCTGGTGCAAAACATGGTGTTCGATTTTATTTACCATGAACATCTTTCAGCGTTCTCGGTCAAGCCGATCCAAGCTCTGTTCAAGCGTGTCGGCCTGGAGCTGGCTGCCGTTGAGCGCGTGTCCACCAAGGGCGGGTCATTGCGATACTTTGTTCAGCGCCCGGGAGGGCCATTGGCGAAAGACGGCTCGGTGGATGAAATGCTGACGCTTGAAGACAGCATGGGGTTGTATCGGAAAGAGACTTTCTCAGCCTTTGCTGACAAGATCAACGGCCTCAAGGAGAAAACAAGAAAATTTCTGGCCCAAGCCAAGAGCGATGGGAAAAGCATTGCCGGCTTCGGCGCCTCGATCACCGGTACAACGCTGATCTACCATTTTGAAATTGGCAGCTACCTGGATTACCTGGTCGACGACAACCTCGCGAAACAGGGGCGATTCAGTCCGGGGCTGCATCTGCCGGTGCTGCCCTCGTCGGCTCTAAACGAGCGCAAACCTGACTATGTGGTGGTCCTGGCGTGGCGTTTCGCCGAGCCTTTCATCAGGAAGAATCACGACTATCTTGGAGGTGGCGGCAGTTTCGTCATTCCTGTACCGGAATTCAAGGTTGTCGCGAATGACTGAAAGGCACTTCCTTGTGGTTGGAGGAACGCGAGGCATCGGCCGGACGCTGGTGAGGCATCTGGTTGGCGGGGAAAGCAACTGCGTATCGGTTCTCGGGCGAAGCGGCGGCGGGGATTTACAGTCGCCCAGGCTGACCCACTATCCTGTCGACGTCTCGAACCAGGAGGCGTTGCTGTTGAGTCTGGATCAGGCGGTGGCACGCTACGGGAAACTCGCCTGTGCGATTTTCCTGCAACGGCATCGTGCCGTGGAAGACGAATTCGACTTTGAGATGACGGTGGCGCTCAGTGCCACCAAGAATGCCATAGACCATCTCGTGGACCGGCACTGCTTCTACGCCGACGGTCTGTCGAACAGCATCGTCCTGGTGAGTTCGGTAGCGGATCGATATGTTGCCCCAGAGCAGTCTTTAGGTTACCACCTTGGCAAGGCGGGTTTTACGCAACTGGCGCGCTATTACGCTTTGGTGCTCGGTCCGCAGGGGATCCGCGTGAACTCAGTTTCCCCATGCGTGGTTGCCAAGGATGAAGCCCAGGAGTTCTGGGACAAGAACAAATGGCTTGTCGACAGATATAGAAATCTCATCCCGCTTGGCAGGATGGGGAAGCCACAGGACATTGTTAACGCGATCATGTTTCTAGCGGGCGAGCAGGCGTCGTACATCTCCGGACAGAACATTGTGGTGGACGGCGGCCTGACGCTCCGCAGTCACGAATCGCTGATCAGGGATTTTCCTCAAGGGGAATGATGTTGGAAACTCTTTACGAATACTATTCGACCCAAGGCCTGCGCCCTACCTACGCTGGCTTTGGCGGCGATGCCGAATTGTCAAAATATGCCGAGCTCCGCAAGAACGTTTTTCATCGCCTGATGCTTCCCCCCGTTGTTTTTGCCGGGAAGCGTTTGCTGGAGTTTGGCCCGGATACGGGGGAGAACTCACTGGTTTTCGCAAATTGGGGTGCGCGCCTGACCCTCGTCGAGCCCAATCCCGAAGCGCACCCCTACATCCGCGGGTATTTTTCGAAATTCGGGCTGGATGCTTGCTTGGAAGAAGTTGTCGCCGCCTCCCTGCTGGAGTACTCGGCACCACACAAGTTTGACGTGATCGATGCGGAAGGCTTCATTTATACGATACAACCTACCAGCACCTGGGTAAAAAAGTTAAGCGAGTGTCTGGAGCGTGACGGGTTCTTGATCATCAGCCATATGGAGCTTTACGGAGGTTTCATCGAACTACTTACCAAGGCGATTTACCAGCGCGTGGCGCGCGATCCGGCCTACGGTGCCGGTATTGAAACCGCAAAAAAGCTGTTCCTGACGAAATGGGACAGCATTCAGCACACCAGAAAAATCGAATCATGGTTCATGGATGTGATCGAGAATCCGTTTGTTCGGAGGAAGTACTTCATAGATCCGGTAGAACTCCTGAAAGACATGCATGCAGGCGGATTCAGGCTGTATTCTTCGTGGCCGAATTACAGGGATGCCCTCGCAATGCAATGGATAAAAGCGCCCCTCAGTCCGGAACATGAAATGCTCTCCTCGATTTCGTTTATCGAACAGAGCCGGTTGAGCCACTTGCTGGGGTGCAAGTGCTTTCTTCCCGGAATCGGTGGAGAACTTTCCGATGCCCTTGCCTCGCTGGTAAGCATCACCGACGAATTGATAGATGAGTGGTCGCCGGATGCTTGCGTAAGCGCAAGGGCATGCGTGGACGGTATAGACGGTCAGATACGAAGGCTGTGCGCGGCGACCGGCGATGGAAGCCTTGGCGCAGCCAGTAGTGTCTTAGCCATGATCAGGTCGGCACTCCAACTCATGGGTATGAATGACACAGGTCAGCTGGTCGAGTTCTGCCGGACTGACAAGTCCTTTATCTCGAGTTGGGGCATGCCAAATCACCACGCCATATTTCAGCGGATGGCATGATTTGCAGCTATGCGGAAAAGTTGTATTGGTTCAAATGGAAGTCATCCTTCGGCCTGAATTTGTTTTGAGATTTACGAGGCCATAAATGTATATCGTTCTATGCACTGCACCGACTGAGCCGGTGCATATCGTGCCGCCACCCAACGTCAGGGCGATGGGAGAGCTTCCTGTGTTGCCGAAATACGCAATTGTCTCCCTCGTGAAGTGGATGGAGAAGAACGGCTACACGGCGGAGGACTACGATTTTTACGATATTGACATGCTGTTGCCGTCACAAGAAGAGATTCTGGAATATTTTCGGAGAACGAAGCCCGATGTCGTCGGGCTGAGTGCCGTGACCTCGGGAACTTACAGTCAGATCAAGAGACTAGCACGCACTATCAGGAGCGTATGTCCGGATGCGCTGATTGTTCTGGGCGGCAACCTGTCGGCATCGGCCAACGTGGTGCTCAGGAAAACCGACGTGGATGTCTGCGTGGTGGGCGACGGCGAAGTGGCTTGGGTCAATCTGCTGGGCTACGCCAAGCAGCATGGCCGGAAAACCGTGGCCGACGCGCTGAGCGCAATCAAGGGCCTCTCCTTCCTGAATGCAGCGGGCGACCTGCTGTTTACTGGCTATGGCGAGAAGGTTCCTCCATCCGATCTAAGCCCTGGTGCCGGACTACGAACTGCTCAAGAAAGGCCTGCAGGACCGGCCTGAACTGCTCAGCAACTACTTCCGGCCGGGTCGGGGGTCGGGCTGGTTCAACCACGACCCCAGGGCTTACGAAAGCGGGCGAAAGCCAAACATAGCGGTACTTGTAGTGAATAAGGGCTGTGTTGCCAAATGCACTTTTTGCCAGCGCCCGACAAAGGGCTACCGAGTTGGCGACATGACGGAACTCGAAGAGCATGTCGTGTACCTGAAAGAGAACCACGACGTCGGCTTCATCACACTTGCCGACGAGAACTTCGGTTCTGACCGGGAGGCGGGGATCGAGTTTGCGCGCATCATGAAGAAACACGACATGTTGTGGACTGCCGGCGGGGTGAGAGTTGACAGCATGACGCGGGAACTGACCCGAACTTACGCCGAGAACAACTGTGTCGGCATGAAGTTCGGCGTGGAGTCGGGCAGCCAGAAGGTTCTCGACATCATGGAAAAAAAATTCACGGTGGCCGAAGTTGCGCAAGCCATAAAGTGGTGCGCTGAATTCAGGATACTGGCACCGTTATCCATCATGCTTGCTATGCCTGGCGAGACCAGCGAAACCGTGAGGGAGACATCGAAATTCATCGCAAACCTGGCTTTCGACATCGGCAAAGACCCATTCACGGTCTTCGGCGGTGACCTGTTCTATGCGATTCCCTTTCCGGGGACGCCGCTGTATGAATACGGGCAGCAACTGGGGATCATAGGCAAGAGCGTGGACGAAGAGGAGGCCTATTTGGAAGGTCTGTTTACAGCCCCGACTTACAAGATGTCGTATGTCAATCTCAACGGCTCCGACGTGAAGGAGGTGCTGTTCTGGGAATTGATGGTACAGATACTGGTAAGGAAAGAGTACGCCAGATTGCTTTCGTCATCACCACAAGCAGTCAAACCTGTTACCAGACCTGCTTCGCAGGAAGTGGCAGCCGCTGCCCATCGCCCGACCAGGCGCGCACGTTTCAGCCCCTTCTGGGCAGCCGTGGTTCGCAGGATCAAAACGCGGAACTTCGCCATGCCGTGTCTGCCATGGATAAGCAACTTCATCTGGAGAACCGTCATAGGGGAAAAGCATTTTCTCGACGTATCGGAACGCATCCTATTTCCGGCACTGCAACTGTTCCTCTACGCCGAGTATCTGATACTCAGGCTTTGCGCGATTGCCCGCAGCAAGGACTATTACCGGTACATGTCCCCTGCGTTGTCCAGGAACAGGAAAATCGGGGACAATTATCAGGCGCTGTTTCCCCAGCGGAAGCTCGTGTCCCTGCGCAATTTCGTGGTTACGAACCGGAGGCCTTCCGAAGACACGACGGAACAAAACCGCATCAAGCTGCTCATCGGATTGTGATTCTGGTGAGGGTGCTACTTCGAGGATTGCGATTTGCGGACGATATCACCTGTGCCACACTGCTGCGCGGAAGGTGGTGCGCCTGCTGTCGGCCGCTGAGGCCTGTCATGCGAACAGCCCACTGATGCTCCTGAAATTGAAAGACTTGTTCAGTGCTGTCCAAAGGAAGGGCGTGTCTGGCTCGTTACAGGCGGTCAAAAACAGATCTATACGGGTGATGCACTGGGGGCTCGCCTGCCCGTTGTTTTACCTTCATGTCGCGCTGTTCATGCTGGCCCTGCCGGTTTGCAGAATCAGGATTGGCATCTTTCCGACGGAGCGGATCGGCCATCTTGCCTTGAACCCAGATTTGTATTTGAGGCGCCGCCGACTGGCGTCTGGCAACGGCATTGGCGCTTCGGCTGGCGCGACATTTTTTGTCGCTGGCAAGCCCGCCAACGAGCAATTACTCGAAATGTGGACGCGGGAGATCAGGGTGTGCCGGCTGCCGTTTCTTCATTCGGTGCTGAGAACCAGTCAGCGGATGTGGGAGAAATCGCCGTTTTTTCAGCCAATGGAAATGCAGTCGACTGAATATGATGTGTTCAGCCGGGAGCCAGCGGTATTGAGGTTTACGTCCGAAGAAGAGGCAGAGGGCAGGCGTCGGCTGGCCGAGTGGGGGATTGACCCTGAGAGGGACTGGTTCGTCTGTGTCTACGCACGCGACGCGGCTTACCTCAAGTCCACCTATCCGGACGCCGGGGACTGGAGCTACCACGACAACCGGAACGCCGATATTGCTGCTCTGGGCCCGGCGGTAAATGAAATTGTCGGGCGCGGCGGTTACGTGCTCAGGATGGGGCACCTTGTTGCCGAGCCCTTGATGCATGCATCGCCTCGCGTGATCGATTATGCGTCGTGCTTCCGCAGCGATTTCATGGACATATACCTTGCCGCCAAATGTCGCTTTTTTCTCGGCACGACGGGAGGCATCGGTGATGTCGCCATGACGTTCGATCGACCGCGCCTGGGTATCGATTGGGTGCCATTTGGCAATGCGCCATTGGCCAAGAATTCCATCTTCATGCCAAAGCTCATCGATAATCCGGCGACTGGAGAAAAATATTCATTCCGCCGGCTACTGTGTGATTTTTCCAACCGGAACGACCCCAAGCTTTGGGACGGGAAAGCCGCGATTCAGCAAGGCTATCGCTACCTCGAAAATACGCCGGAGGAAATCCTAGCCGCGACTCGCGAGATGCTCGATCGCCTCGCCGGCCGGCACGAAATTTCAGACGAAGACGAGGCATTGCAAAACGCCTACCGCGCGGCGTTCCCAGAAGAACACTGGTGTTTCGGAATTGGTACGCCAATTGCCACCGAATTCCTGAAAGCGCACCGCGACTTGCTTATGGCGTCCGCATGATATTTTCCGACGTATTCCTTGCTGTGCGTAGCGCCGTTCGGGTTCTGGCCGCCGACCGGGGTCGCTTCTATTTTGTGATTTTTTTATGCGTCCTTGGCGGTGGAGTCGAGTTGGTTGGCGTCGGCACGCTTTACCCATTTCTGTCGTTGTTGAGCAAGCCCGACCTGGTAAAAACCAACGAAGTCCTGAGATTTCTCTTTGATTTCGGCCGGTTTCAAAGCGTTGACAGCTTTTTGCTATGGTCCGGCTGGCTGGCACTGATCGTTTTCTTTCTGGCCAACCTTTTTTTGTTTCTAAAGAATGCCTATATCACCCGGTTTTGTGTCCACCAGAACTCGCGTGTTTCGGTAAATCTCCTCGAAGCCTACCTTCGCAAGCCGATGCTCTTTCATGTCGGCAGCAACTCCGGCACTTTGAGCAAGGATGTCATCGGGCAGACAGACCAGTTTACGAACGGAGTCCTGCTTTCCGTCATGACCCTGCTTAGCGACGGTGTGATTCTGATCGTCTTGGTCGGTTTGATACTGTCGGTCGATATGAAGACGGGCGTGGTGATCACCGCAACGCTGGGGGTAATCCTGAGCACCGCGCTGATGCTGACCAGAAACAAAATGCAGGAGCTTGGCATCAAGAATGATGAGGCCAATGGCGCGCGCTTCATCTTTTGCATGGCGGCATTGCAGTCCGTCAAGGAAGTCAAGACAGCAGGGAAGGAGGCTTTTTTTTCCGGACTGTTTCGTGGGCATGCTGACGAGCTCGCGCGCTGCTACGCAAACGCTTTCATCGTCCAGACACTGCCGCAGTCGATCATGCAGTTTGTCTCGGCAGCAACCGTCATCGGCATGGCTTTGTACTACATAGCCTCCGGCGCCGAATTGTCGATGATCGTGCCGACACTGGTTCTGTATGCCGTGGCCGGCTATCGGTTGATGCCGTCGATCAACAGAATCGCCGGCGCCTTGTCGCAGTTGCGGCAGTTTCAGCCGGCCATCAAGAACATCAGTAAAGTACTCGAAGAAAGCCGAGGCGCTGACGCACTCGCCAATTCCGCTGTCGGAAAGCCGGACGTTGACTGCGCCACCATCGAGTTTCGCGAAGTCGGTTTCGCCTATCCCGGGTCGGATCGGGTGATATTCGATTGCCTGGGGCTGGCCATAGCAGGGAACTCGTTCGTATGCCTCGTCGGTACATCGGGTTCCGGGAAAACGACGTTGGTCGATTTGCTGCTGGGCCTACTGCCCCCGATGAGGGGTGATATTCTGATCAACGGGAAATCGGGCCACGAGATCGGAGAGCAGTCCTGGCGCGCGATGTTCGGCTATGTTCCGCAATCAGTCTACATCGTCGATGGAACGATTGCTGAGAACATTGCTTTCGGCGTGTCGTCGGAGAGCGTCGATTGGAATTGGCTGCGGCGTGTCGTCGCCATGTGCCACCTTGAGGATTTCGTTGGCGCGCAGGCGGAAGGATTGAATGCACCGGTGGGCGAGCGCGGTTCCAGGTTGAGTGGCGGGCAGCGGCAACGGCTTGGAATCGCGCGAGCCTTGTACCGGGATCCTCCGATCCTGATTCTCGATGAATCGACCAGTTCCCTGGACGGGATAAGCGAAAAAGCAATTATCCAGACGCTTCTCGAATTGAGAAAAAGCAAAACCGTCATTTCAATCGCCCACCGCGATTCCTTGGTGAGGCATTGCGACCGGGCCATCCTGATCGACCAGGGGCGCGTCGTTGCGGATGGCAGCTACGACCAGCTATCCGGTACGTCAGTCCTGTTCTCGTCGCTGATGGCCGACTTGGGCATTTCAAAGCAATGACGTTGCTGAGCCGCCTCTGCGCATGGATCGGGGATAGAACCGGCACGATTGTCGTGATTCCTCATCCGATCGTGGTGGGGAGCTGCGCTGAGCAAATCTATCCTAGCTTACTCAAGGCTCGCAGGGAGGGGAAAAAGCTCGTTCTGTTGCATCAATACAGCCTGCCCTGGCCCATCCATTATCGACTGACCAACCATGAGTTAATAGATATCGCTTCGGAATACAAGACGCTATCGAGCGATAGCCCCTGGTTTGTCGTCGGTAGCGCGTTGGTGACCTTCTATGCGGCCGTTGCCCGCACGCTCAACCTGCTCACGCGCCGCCTAGGTTTTCCGCTGAGCGATGCCGATGTCTATCCTTGCGTGGGGAATATGACCATCTGGCAGCCCAAGGAAATCATGCCGGGTTTTTCCTGGGAGGTGGTTGCCGAGTTTGACTGGCCGACCCAGGTGCACACCCGGCTTCCCGTATCTCTTCTGCCCCACAAGAAGGCCGCAGCAGAACACGAGCGCGTGCGTTTGGGGCTGCCGGCAGATGCATGGTTCGTCTGTCTGCACGTCAGGGAGAGCGGTTTTCACAACGACACCATGACGGAGAGGAATGCGTCGATCTCGAATTATGCCAAAGCTATAAAGGAAGTTACTGTGCGCGGCGGTTGGGTGGTGCGCCTAGGTGACCCGAGCATGACCAGATTGCCCCCAATGGAGAGAGTGATCGATTATCCATTTACTTCGTCTAAAAGCGCCTTGATGGATATCTATATGATAAGTGAGTGTCGGGCGTATATCGGCATGCAGTCAGGAGTTTTCGATGTTGCCACGCTGTTCCAGAAGCCAATTATTCTGACTAACATGGCGAGTTGGCTGTACCCATTCCCGGTGAAGTATGGGGACGTTGGCGTCTTCAAGCACGTCTATTCAAAATCAAGGCAGCGCTACCTCTCGGTGCAAGAGTGGATGGCCGAGCCATTTGACGCAGTGAGCTATTTTGCTCCTAGGGAAGACTATGTCTATCACGAGAATAGTCCTGAGGAATTGAGAGCTACAGTGCAAGAGTTCTTCGAGCGAAACGGGACTGGAACACCGACATCGCTGCAATGCGAATGCAGCGACTTACGGCAACAGAGGGGGCGGTGTATGGTGGAAAACAAGATTCTTTCTGACGATCCACTTGGGGATTTGCATAATCGCTATCGTGTTGCCTTCCATTTGAGTTCGGCTCGAGGCGTTATAAGCCACGAGTACCTGAAAAAGAATTGGGATAGCGACACTACTGGGCAAGCCTGACGGAGACGATATGGCGGAGAAAAAGATACTGGTGACTGGTGCCGACGGCTTCATTGGCTCGCATCTTGTTGAAGCCCTTGTGCGCGACGGCTATCAGGTCCGCGCATTCGTGCTCTACAACTCATTTAATTCGTGGGGCTGGCTCGACCGGGTTCCAGCAGAAATCAGAAATTCCATCGAAGTGTTCGCGGGTGACATCCGCGATCCGCACGGTGTGAAGACCGCGATGCGGGGCTGCGATTCCGTTATGCATCTGGCGGCGCTAATCGCGATTCCGTACTCGTATCATTCGCCGGATACCTACGTCGATACCAACGTAAAAGGCACCCTGAATGTGCTGCAGGCGGCACGTGACCTGGGCGTCGCCAGGGTCGTCCATACGTCTACCAGCGAGGTCTATGGCACCGCCCGCTTCGTTCCGATTTCCGAAGACCATCCATTGCAGGGCCAGTCGCCGTACTCGGCGACCAAAATCGGCGCGGATCAGATCGCGCTGTCGTTCCATAGTGCCTTCGGCACGCCGGTCGCGGTTATCCGGCCATTCAACACCTATGGCCCGCGCCAGTCGGCGCGGGCGCTGATCCCGACCGTGATCACGCAAATCGCCAGTGGCAGGCGCCGCATCAAGCTCGGTGCATTGCATCCGACGCGGGACTTCAGTTATGTCTTGGACACCGTACGCGGCTTTATCGCCATGGCGGAAGCGGACGGGGCGATCGGCGAAGTGGTCAATATCGGCAGCAATTTCGAAATCAGCATTCACGATACGGCACTGTTGATCGCCGAGACAATGGGCCGCGAGATCGAAATCGAAACTGATGAGGTTCGCCTGCGCCCTGCCGACAGCGAGGTCGAGCGGCTGTGGGCGGACAATGCCAAGGCGCGTACGCTGCTCGACTGGGAGCCGCAGTATCCGGGCCGGGATGGCCTGCGTCGAGGGCTTGCGGAAACCTGCGCGTGGTTCAACGAACCCGGCAATCTGGACCGATACCGGCCGGAAATCTACAACATTTGATGGCTGCTCCTGATTCTAATGCCGTGATCGCGGCACTCCGGGCGGCAGTGCTCGGCAGGCAGGGCAATATCCCCCTGCACGAGCCTTGGTTTATCGGCAACGAATGGGGCTACGTCAAGGACTGCCTCGATACCGGCTGGGTTTCATCGGCTGGCAAATACGTCGACCGCTTCGAGGCGTCTCTTTCCGGCTACACCGGCGCCCGCCATGCGATCGCGGTGGTTAACGGCACGGCGGCGCTTCACATCTGCCTGAAACTCGCCGGCGTTCAGCCGGGCGATGAGGTTCTGATTCCAGCTCTCACTTTCATCGCCACCGCAAATGCCGTGAGCTATTGCGGAGCGACACCGCATTTTGTCGATAGCGCGTATGCAACGCTCGGTCTCGACCCCGCCAAGCTGTACGACTACCTTGCGGATATCGCCGAAGTGCGCGGCGGCATGTGTGTCAATCGCAAGAGCGGGGCGACGATCAGGGCCGTGGTGCCTATGCATACCTTTGGCCATCCTGTCGAGATCGAAAGCCTGCTCGAGGTCGCAGGCGGCTTCCGGCTGGAAGTGGTCGAGGATGCCGCCGAGTCGCTTGGTTCTGTTTACAAGGGCCGCCATACCGGAACCTTCGGCAAGGTTTCGGCGCTGAGTTTCAATGGCAACAAGGTGATCACGACCGGTGGTGGCGGCGCAGTGCTCACGAATGACGATCACCTGGCGAAGCACGCGAAGCATCTCACGACGACGGCCCGTCTTCCGCACCAGTGGTCGTTTATCCACGACGAGGTGGGCTACAACTACCGGCTGCCCAACATCAATGCCGCCCTCGGCTGCGCCCAGATCGAGCAGCTTTCCGAGTTCGTCCGACGCAAGCGCGAACTGGCGGCTGCCTACCGCAATGCATTTTTCGGAGTCAGCGGCCTCGTATTTTTCACCGAGCCGGCCGGCGCATGCAGCAATTACTGGCTGAATGCGCTGATGCTCGATCAGGCGTCGACGGGATGCAGAGACGGATTGCTCGACGCTTTCAATGCACATGGCATCATGGCACGTCCGGTGTGGTCGTTGATGCACCGCTTGCCCATGTACCAAAACTGTCCGCGCATGCCCCTGGAAGTGGCAGAAGACCTCGAGCGCCGCCTGATCAACATCCCGAGCAGCCCGTTTCTGGTGGCCACGCCATGAAAAAAATCTGTGTCGTCACGGGCAGTCGCGCCGATTACGGCCTGCTCTACTGGCTGATGAAGGATATCCAGGCCGATGTCGGCTGCCAGTTGCAGGTCGCCGTCACCGGCATGCACCTCGCTGCGGAATTCGGCCTTACCTGGCAAGCTATCGAGTCCGACGGTTTCAGGATCGACGCGCGCATCGAGACGGTGCAATCGGATACAGCGACCGGCACTGCCCGGTCCATCGGTCTCGGCACAACCGGTTTCGGCGCGGCGTTCGATACCTTGAAACCAAACCTTATCGTGCTGCTCGGTGATCGTTACGAGATATTCGCCGCGGCGCAGGCCGCGCTGGTCGCCAGGATTCCGGTCGCCCACATCGCCGGCGGTGACACCACGGAAGGCGCCTACGACGAGGCAATCCGCCACAGCATTTCCAAAATGGCGCACCTGCATTTTGTGACCAGCGAAAAGGCCGCGCGCCGCGTGAAGCAACTCGGCGAGAATCCCGCCCACGTATTCAATGTGGGAAGCCCGGGGATCGATTTCATCAAGCGCGCGCAACTGCTCGGCCGGGCCGAACTCGAACTCCAGCTCGGACTGCGCTTCAGCCAGCGCAACCTGCTGATCACTTTCCACCCCGCAACGCTCGATGCCGAGCCTCCAGCAGCGCAGCTCAAGGCGCTTCTGACGGCGCTCGACAGCCTGCCGGCCGGGCAGTACGGTCTGTTTTTCACAAAATCCAACGCCGATACCGGCGGCCGCGAACTGAATCGCATGGTGGACGAATATGTTGCGACCCACCCTTGTGCGCGGGCCTATGTGTCGCTCGGCCAGCTTTTTTACTTGAGCCTGATGGCGCAGGTGGATGCGGTGGTCGGTAATTCTTCGAGTGGATTGTACGAAGCGCCCTCGTTCAGGAAGCCGGTCGTGAATATCGGCGATCGGCAGAAGGGCAGGCTCATGGCGGACTGCGTTGTCAATTGCACACCCGATCCGCAGGCGATCGCAGCCGCGATTCGCGTTGCGTTTGACATCGACTGCAGCAAAACGGTCAATCCGTACGGCGATGGTGAAAGTTCGCGGCGCATACTGCAGACGATCAAGCAATTCGATGATCTTCCGGCGCTGATCAAAAAACATTTTTTCGATGCGGCGAATCGCAATGGACGATAGACAGGTTTACATCATTGCCGAAGCCGGAGTGAACCATAACGGCTCACTCGACATGGCGCGAACGCTCGTGCAGGTTGCGGCCGACGCTGGCGCCGATGCGGTCAAGTTCCAGAGCTTTCAGGCGGATCAGCTCGCTACGTCCTGGGCGCCGAAGGCCGAATACCAGACACGCGCGACGGATGCGACCGAATCCCAGGTCGAGATGCTGAAGAAGCTCGAGCTTAGCGCCGATTCGCACTGGATATTGCTGGAGCAGTGCCGCGAATGCGGCATTGAATTCCTGTCGACGCCATTCGATATTGACAGCCTGCATTTTCTTGTTCGCGGATTGGGCGTGTCGCGGATCAAGCTGCCTTCCGGCGAGATTACCGACGCGCCGTTGCTGCTGGAGGCGGCCAGGCAGGGCCTGCCCCTGATACTCTCGACCGGCATGAGCACGCTGGAGGAAATCGAAGATGCGCTCGGCGTGATTGCCTTCGGGCTGACCGCGCTCGGCGTGGAGCCGTCGCGTGCGGCATTCGGGCAGGCGTTCCATTCGGATGCCGGCCAGCGGGCACTGCAGGCAACAGTCACCTTGCTGCACTGCACGACCGAGTACCCAGCACCCCTGCAGGACGTGAATCTGCGGGCGCAGCATACGCTGCGCGAACGCTTCGGCTTGCCGGTCGGCTTGTCCGACCATTCGCCGGGTATTGTGGTAGCGGCGGCCGCCGCCGCGCTGGGTGCTGCCGTTATCGAGAAGCACTTTACGCTCGACCGCAGCTTGCCCGGCCCCGACCATCGCGCCTCGCTGGAGCCGGCTGAACTGGCTGCGATGATAAAATCGGTGCGCGAGGTAGGCCTCGCGCTCGGTGATGGGATCAAGCGTCCAATGCCGTCCGAATTGCGGAATATCGCGATAGCGCGCAGAAGCATAGTTGCGTTGCGGCCGATCCGAGCGGGAGAGGGTCTGACCGAGGACAATATCGGCGCGAGGCGCCCCGCAATCGGCGTTTCACCGATGGATTTGTGGGATTGGCTCGGCAAGACCGCAACCCGGAATTTCAGTGCAGGGGAGCCCATAGGCTGATGGCACATCCGATCATAGTGCTCGGCGGCGGTGGACACGCCAAGGTTGTTCTCGATGTGCTGATGTTGCAGCAGAAGGAAGTACTCGGGCTGACGACCTTGGATCGGGACATGGCCGGCACGACATTTCTTGGATTCCCAGTTTTGGGGAGCGACGGGGCGGTTGCTCGCTACTCGCAGTCGGAGATTCGGTTGGTGAATGCGCTGGGTTCGGCGGGGTCGATGCATGAGCGCAGGACGTTGTTCGACAAATTCAAGTCGCTCGGCTTTCATTTCGAGCAGGTGATTCATCCACTGGCAATCATTGCCCAGAATGCCGTTCTCGGCGAAGGTGTCCAGGTGATGGCCGGTGCCGTTATCCAGCCGGGCAGCCACATCGGCGACAACACCCTCATCAACACGCGCGCGTCGGTGGATCATGACTGCGCGATTGGCCGCCATGTCCACCTTGCACCGGGGTGTACATTATCCGGCACCGTGACGGTCGGCGAAGAAACCCACGTCGGCGCCGGTGCGACCGTCGTGCAGGGCATCAAAATTGGCGCCCGCTGCCTGGTGGCAGCCGGCGCAGTAGTCAATCGCGACGTCGATGGCGGGCACCATGTCGCCGGCGTGCCTGCCCGGAGAATGCGCAGCGATGCATAAATGGAAACAAAGCCTAGTGCGCGGCTCGACGACGATCCGCGACACGATACGTACCATCGATGCCAGCTCGATGCAAATTGCGCTGGTCGTCGACAAAGCGTCGCGCCTGGTCGGAACCGTAACCGACGGGGATGTCCGCCGTGCGATCCTGCGCGGCGACAGTCTCGAAGAGCCTGTTGAGTCGATCATGAATTCCCAACCGACGACGGCGACCATCAACGAGTCAAGCGAGAGCATCTTCCTCCTGATGCGCCAGAAACAGTTACATCAGATACCGATCATTGATGACGAGGGCCGGCTGGTCAGCGTTGAGATCATCGACGAGTTACTGCAACCGGCGAGCAAAGCGAATCCGGTCGTGATCATGGCGGGCGGTCTGGGTAGCCGCCTGAGTCCGCTGACCGACGACTGTCCCAAGCCGATGCTGCGTGTCGGCAACAAGCCGATACTGGAAACCATTCTCGAAAGCTTCATCGAATTCGGCTTTCACCGATTCCATTTTTCGGTCAACTACCGGGCTGATGTGGTCAAGGAGTATTTTGGCGACGGCAGCGCATGGAACGTGGGGATACGGTACATCGAGGAGAACCAGCGGCTTGGAACGGCGGGGGCGTTGAGTCTGCTCGATCCGGCGCCGCAATTACCGCTGATTGTGATGAACGGGGATCTTCTGACGAAAATCAATTTTCAGCATTTGCTTGATTTTCATTCCGGCCACAACGCTGTGGCAACCATGTGTGTGCGTGAGTACGAGCAGCAGATACCATACGGCATGGTCAGCGTTGACGGTCATCGCCTTGTTGGAATCAAGGAAAAGCCCGCACAAAAGTTCTTCGTCAATGCGGGTATTTACGTGCTCAATCCGGGCGCGTTCGAGTATCTGCCGCGCGCTTCTGCCATTGACATGCCGGATCTGTTCAGCCGGATTGTCGAAGACGGCCGGCCGGCGTCCGTTTTCCCGTTGCGCGAATATTGGCTCGACATCGGCCGGTTTGATGACTTGGAGCGTGCGCGGAACGAGTACGAAGGCAGGTTCTCGACGTGAAAGCCGCCGTGGTTATCGGCTTCGGATCGATTGGTTCCAGGCACGCCCGACTTCTAGCCGAACTCGGCTTGCGGGTTGGTGCGGTGACGCGAAATCCGCACTGCAAGTATCCTGCCTATCCGGACATTGACACCGCGCTGGCCGATTTGCGGCCCGAACTAGTTGTCGTAAGCAACGAAACTGCACGGCATGTCGAGACTCTGGAGAGCTTGGCCGCTTGCGGCTATACCGGCGCGGTGCTGGTCGAGAAACCATTGTCCAACCGGCCATTGTCGCTGCATGTCTGGCCATTTGCAGACATTTTTGTTGCCTACAACTTGCGCTTCCATCCTGTCATCCGGGCGTTGCGTCACGCCTTGTCCGGAGAAATGGCAATTGCGGCCCAAATCTATGTCGGCCAGTATTTGGCTGACTGGCGGGTGGGGCGTGACTACCGGCAAACCTATTCGGCCAGTCGGGAAGCAGGTGGTGGTGTTCTGCGCGACTTGAGTCATGAACTGGATTACGCACAATGGTTGTTCGGAAGCTGGCAGCGTCTGGCGGCCATCGGCGGTCGTTTCTCCCCTCTCGAGATTGATAGTGACGACGCTTGGGCGATCCTGATGAATCTGGAGCGCTGCCCGCTGGTGACGCTTCAGATGAATTACCTGGAGCGGGCGCCGCGGCGTGAAATCCTCGTCAATACCGACGCCCATAGCTACCGGGCCGACCTTGTCGGCGGCGCGCTTTGGCGGGACGGCGTCGAAGAACGGATTTCGTGCGATCCGGACATGACCTATCGCCTGCAGCTTGAGGCGGCGCTGGGTGGACGTCGCATGGAATTATGTTCCTACGCGGAGGGCTTGGGCATGGTCGATTTGATGCATCAAATCGAAGCGGCGTCGGCGGCTGGGAAATGGGTGGTGCCGTGAAACGGCTGTGTACCATCTGCGCCCGGGGTGGCTCGAAAGGGGTATTGAACAAGAACATCCGATCGATCGCCGGCAAGCCGTTGATTGCCCACAGCATTGAACAAGCGGCGGCTTCGGGGCTGTTTTCGTGCATTGCCGTCAGCAGCGATTCGGATGAGATTCTTCAGACGGCGCAGGGTTACGGTGCCAGTCTCTGTGTCAAGCGTCCGGCCGAACTTGCCACCGATCAAGCCGCCAAATTGCCGGCAATCGCGCACTGCGTGCGGGAGGCCGAGTGCCAGTTGGGAATCTTGTTCGACGTTGCCGTCGATCTCGATGCGACATCGCCATTGCGGACCACGGACGACATCGTTGGTGCGGTGGAGTTGCTGGAATCGACGGATGCGCCCAATGTCATCACTGGTTGCGCGGCCAGGCGTTCGCCGTACTTCAACCTGGTCGAGCTCGACAGCGGCGGGGCCGTGCGGTTGTCCAAGCCAGCCGATCCGCCGGTGGTGCGGCGCCAGGATGCGCCGCCGTGCTTTGATATGAATGCTTCGATCTATGTCTGGCGCAGGAACGTGCTGCTCGATGAACCCCGAGTGTTCTATCCCGGTACGCGGTTGTTCGTGATGTCCGAGGAGCGTTCGGCTGATATCGACAGCGAACTGGATTTCGAGTGGGTGGAATACTTGTTGCGGAGAAGAATGGGATGAAAGCCAAGGGCGAATACCGGGCGCAATTCGATCTCGGCGGCAAGGTGGCGCTGGTTACGGGCGGGGCCGGCATCCTCGGGCGTCATTTCTGTGCTGCGCTGGCGGATAGCGGCGCTGATGTGGCCGTGCTTGATCTCTCGCCAACGGCAGTGCAAGAGGTGGCGAGCGAGATTTCCGCATGCTTCGGTGTCCGCGCCATAGGCTTTGCAGCAGATGTCGCGGATCAGACGTCGGTGCGGCAGGCAGTTGCCGAGGTCGAATCGATGCTGGGTCCGATTGATGTCCTGCATAACAACGCCGCAGGCAAGGGCGAAGATCTGAAGCGTTTTTTTGCCGCCCCGGAAGAATATGCTCCGGATACGTGGCGGCAGATCATGGCGGTCAATCTCGACGGCATGTTCTGGATGGCGCAGGCTGTTGGAGCGCGCATGGCCGCAAGGAGGCGCGGCAGCATCATCCAGACGGCCTCGATTTACGGCATTCTCGGCCCGGATCAGCGCATCTATGAAGGCTCACACTACTTGGGCGGCGCGATCAACACACCGCCGGTCTACGCCGCATCCAAAGCAGGGGTCGTCGGTCTGACGACTTATCTGGCGACCTACTGGGCGGCCAAGGGAGTGCGCGTCAATTGCCTGACACCGGGTGGGGTCGAAAGCGGCCAGAACGAGACCTTCAAACAAAACTATGCCGCGCGCACGCCGCTGGGGAGGATGGCCCATGCACATGAAATGACTGGGGCGCTGCTTTTCCTTGCCTCTGACGCGGCTAGTTATGTAACGGGACAGAATGTCGTCGTCGACGGCGGGTGGTCGGCCTGGTAGGTGCCATGGGCCGTTTTGCGATAGCCCGGAGGGCGCAACCAGTTTGGCTGGGCACGAGGCTATCTTTTGAATAAGGAACCGCGATGAAGATCGTACTGTGCAGCGTCCCGGGCGAACCGGTGCATTTTGTCCTGCCGCCGAGTATCAGGGCGATGGGAGAGCTTCCTGTGTTGCCGAAATACGCAATTGTCTCCCTCGTGAAGTGGATGGAGAAGAACGGCTACACGGCGGAGGACTACGATTTTTACGATATTGACATGCTGTTGCCGTCACAAGAAGAGATTCTGGAATATTTTCGGAGAACGAAGCCCGATGTCGTCGGGCTGAGTGCCGTGACCTCGGGAACTTACAGTCAGATCAAGAGACTAGCACGCACTATCAGGAGCGTATGTCCGGATGCGCTGATTGTTCTGGGCGGCAACCTGTCGGCATCGGCCAACGTGGTGCTCAGGAAAACCGACGTGGATGTCTGCGTGGTGGGCGACGGCGAAGTGGCTTGGGTCAATCTGCTGGGCTACGCCAAGCAGCATGGCCGGAAAACCGTGGCCGACGCGCTGAGCGCAATCAAGGGCCTCTCCTTCCTGAATGCAGCGGGCGACCTGCTGTTTACTGGCTATGGCGAGAAGGTTCCTCCATCCGATCTAAGCCTGGTGCCGGACTACGAACTGCTCAAGAAAGGCCTGCAGGACCGGCCTGAACTGCTCAGCAACTACTTCCGGCCGGGTCGGGGGTCGGGCTGGTTCAACCACGACCCCAGGGCTTACGAAAGCGGGCGAAAGCCAAACATAGCGGTACTTGTAGTGAATAAGGGCTGTGTTGCCAAATGCACTTTTTGCCAGCGCCCGACAAAGGGGTTTCGCGTGGGGAATATGTCTGAGCTAGAAAAGCATGTTGCGGACTTGAAAGAAAATTACGACGTAGGTTTTATCATGGTCGCCGATGAGAATTTTGGTTCTGATCGAGAGGCTGGGGTAGAGTTTGCGCGCATCATGAAGAAACACGACATGCTGTGGACGGCTGGCGGAGTCAGATGTGACAGCGTGTCGCGTGAACTCATGAGAACCTATGCTGAAAACAACTGCGTCGGCATGAAATTCGGTATTGAGTCAGGTAGTCAGAAAATTCTCGACATAATGGAGAAGAAGTTCCTGAGAGAGGAGGCAGTTAAAGCCGTGACTTGGGCGAGGGAATTCAAAATGTTTTCCCCGCTTGGGATCATGTTCGGTATGCCGGGGGAAACCGAAACAACGGCCACGGAAACTGGGAAGATGATTGCGGAAATTGCCCTCGCTACCAATTTCGACCCAAGCAAAGGGAATGAGATTTTTTACGCGATTCCGTTTCCAGGTACCCCCCTTTACGAGTACGCGCAGCAAATGGGGGTGATTGGCACGTCGGTCGACGAGGAGGAAGAGTATCTGGAAGGTCTTTTTTCTGCGCCATCATACAAGTTGTCCTATGTAAACCTGAATGGCGCTCCGCTTGGGGAGGTTTTGTTCTGGGATGTTCTGGCGCAAATGGAGGCGATGAGATACTACACTGCTGAGGGCGTCAAGCGAAAAAATGAGGGATTGGTCATACCTGCTGCATCGGCCGACAATATCCCTAAGTTGGATGGAATATTTGGTAAGGAAAGTATACGTAATATCCTGATTAGAAAATTCAGAACACGGAGGTGGAGGATATCCATGTATCCATTCGCCACGTTTTTTATTCAAAGAAAAGTGCTCCCTTCGCCTCGTGTAGCAACCCTGCCCAGGATTCTGTTATATCCAATACTCAAACTGCTTTTGTTGCTTGAGTACTATGGCTATTCGCTCTTTACAAAGGGAAGTGACTTTAGCTATTACAAGTTCATTTTGCCGAAAAAGGGAACAAAGAGAATTAGCGATGACTATCGGGAAGATTTCTCGAAGAAAAAACTCGTTTCGCTACGTACTATCGTTCTAAGCAATCGTCCCGTTGCGTCAAACACAACTGACGAGAACCGGGTGCGGCTCATGACTGGTTTGTAGGCCGCAGTTTGGCCCATGACCAACGGGCCTTGTGGCCCGCTAGCCCGAGAGAGTGTAGCGAATGAAGAGATCCCTGCGCGCTTCTTCCGGCTCGGGCGTATCCGACCGCTCGAGCGTGCGGCGTCGGCGAAAGAGGCTTTCGACATTGCTCACGCGCGTCACGATCTTGCTCAGTGCGTTCGCGTCGGAGCCATACCGCCGGAAGTAGTCTTTTCGCGCCGCCAGTTGATCGTCCGTGTACTCGAAAATATAAGCCAAGGGGCTTGGGAGAGCTTGGTCTAGCAGTCGCCCGCCGTTATTTAGCCATGCAGCAATATCGTAGGGGCTTTCGACAATTGTTGGATCGAGGTTGCCGTCTGCATCAAGAACCCCAGCGAGCTTCGCCTTTACGTACCCGACCAGTGCCTCGATTGCCCGCCGGGATTCCAGGCAACCCTCGTCCGTACTTGTCTGCTCTAAAGCGATATCGTTGAGCGTGGTCCCGAGATAATCTGCCCATTCCTTGTTACAAAAGGCAAGGCTTGCTGCCTTGTATTTGTATATCAGGTTGCTGCCGGCTTCCCCGTTACTGAGGCGTGCGTAGTTTTCGTCACGACTATATGTTTCTTCGAGCTCGTGTTCCGAGTCCCACAACTCCGCTCTGGTTTCATCCATGAAATGCTCGACAATCTCCCGCACTGGCGCAGGTGCCGCCCCGAGTGATTCATAGGCGCGTTTCAGGAGTTGGAATCGCGTCATGCCGAATTCCTCGATACCGTACCGAATTAGTTCGTCGAACGGGCGATTGTTGTGCATGACTTCGACGAAAAGGCACAATCCGCGGATCCAGAGGTAATCTTCGAACGACATTGTGCTCGTTGCATACGCCACTTCCTCAACGTCGAAAACCCGTTCCCCCGCGTATTCCCCGAAGTTAAGGGGCACAATACGGTACTTGCCCTGAATCGTGAACTTCTCGCGATAGTCTGGATCCTTGAACTCAGTGCCGTGAAGAAGCATGAGGCTGTAGCTGCAGACGCTGCTGACCCCCGCCGCGATTACCTGTTCGAGGCCGTGCACGAATGACCCTTTCGTTTCACCCGGCAAACCGATGATTAATTCGCCCTTGGTCGAGCGCCCTTGCTCGTTGAGAGACTGGTTGATTTGGGTATAGCTATCGATCTGGATGTTGTCGCGCTTGATGTTGACGAGTACGTCGTGATCCATGGTCTGGACGGACATATTGACGGAGAAGACGTTTCCCATCATCTTCGTGATCTCGATCACACGTTCTTTGTTGTTTTTGCCTGTCGTCGACATTATCTGGTGCGGCCAACCGTACTGTTGCTGGCTTTTCAGCAGTGCCTCGCAGATCTCGCGATCACGGGAAAACATGCCGAAATTCGTGTCGGCGAGATGGAGATTGACGATTCCAAGAGACGAAGCGCGCGGAGCGATGTAGGCGATTTCCTCCTTGAGCCGTTCCAAAGAAAACATGCTTATTTTCTGGAAATAGTCTGCCCCTGTGTGGCAGAACGTGCACTTGAAAGGGCAGCCCCGGTTCGTCTCAAGGAAGGGTGTGAGCCGTCCATCAAAGAACTGTTCCAACATTCCGTTCAGGTACGGGGAGGGAATGTCATCCAATTCGCGAAGTCTCGCGGGAAGAGCACCCTTTACCAGTACTGGTGCTTCCGTATGGCGGCTTTCCTGCGCGATGTGAACGCAGCCCGGAATAGCCTTGTCCAACAAACGCTGGTTACCGTCTCTCGTCTCAAGAACTCGACGCAGCAGCTCGGCAAACGCAACTTCGCCCTCCAGAACGATGAAAATATCGGTTGCCGGGCGAGTTAGCAGAAACTCGAGCTGCTGTTTCTCCCGGTGTGGGAAATTGGTCCCACCTTGGACGGTGACGACCGTAGGATTGCGTTCCTTCGCGAACCGGGCAATGCGCTCAGAAAGCTTACTGTTCCAAGAGTAGTTGCTCAGTGCGATTACGTCAGGCGGAGCAGAATCAATCGCCTCGAGTACAGAGCGGGGGTATTTGAATAGCGAGATCTCTATGTCGTCGCCGAAAATTTTCTTCGCGTACGCACCTATGAAACCGATGTTAATCGGGATCGTGTCCGATACAAGCACGACTGTGTCATGCGTAAGGTCGCACATGTATATGCGGAGGCTAGTTTTTTTCATTGAATCAGTGGGTTAGTTGATCTGCGAGCGATTTTACACGGCAGTACGATATTGCGCCACTTCCTAATCCAGACCTTTACGGCCACAAAGTCCCCTAGCCGCGCGGATTATCGTGCAACTATTTCTGGCACACGCTAAGTACGCGGGCAGGGGATCCTGCAACCACGTGACCATCCGTCACGTCGTGGGTGACCACCGAGTTGGCGCCGACTACGCAGTTCCTTCCTATCTTCACGTTTGGTAGGATCGCTGCACCGATGCCGATCCAGGTGCCGTCGCCGATAACAACAGGGCCGGGTGAGTGCATATACTGGTCCTTGATGGGCAGGTCGCCGCGGCGAAACCCATGCAGGCAATCCCCGATGTATACGCGGTCGGAAATTAGGGCGTCACGCCCAATCGTGATGTTGTCCATGCAGGCAAAGGTAGCAAAGCGGCCGACGTAGGTCCGCTCCCCAATGCTCAATTCCGGCATAAGCGGGAGGTCGGGCGCGCCGGTTTCCCGGTTGATGGCAAGGATGCTGATCCAGCAGTGTTCATGGATGAAGACATCATCGCCGATGACGACGCATTCAGGGTGATTGATGAGGAAGCCGCGGCCGAGGTGGATGCCTCCTCCCGCCCGCTTGAGACGGGAAAGGATGGCGCCGGCTCTGAGCTTGTCCAAGCGCGCCGCCATCGCGCACGCGACTCGGTGAAACAGCAAGAGAGGGTTCACGTTTCCAGCCCTTCGGACATTGGTTTGGCCTGCGTAATACCGCACTGGCGGGATTTTAGGCGCATTGTTCCGTCAGCTACAAACCGCAGTCAAGCTTGCGCCGGTTTGCAACGATTCGGCCAGTGCCCGAAAGACGGCGTCCTGCTGCCGATTGTCGTAGTTCCGCAGCAGCAGGGAGAGTTCTTCTCCGTTCCGCGCCAGTGGCAAGCCGAAACCCCGGATGCCACCCACCCGTAGGGAGGATCTCCCGAAAATGACGAACGGAACACCTGCCATCACCGCCTCGTATATTCCTGAGGTCAGGCCCATGACGACCAGGTCGTACCTTGGAATCAGGACGGTGGTGCGCTCCTCGCTTCGAATGACCTCGAACTGGATGGAGGTAGCATCCCTGAGCTGATTCAGCCCGCGCTCTTTGGCTCGATTGATCTCGTCATTCGTGCTGTGGAATTTTGCTTCGATCTTCCCGGGCCTGATGCCAAAGGCCACCAGGCCCCGGCAGACTTCGTAAAGATCTGCCACGGTGCAATCCTCTCGGCCCGCCTGCGAAAAGCAGACCCAGTCAGAAGTGAGGACGAGTACGCGAATGTTCTCAGGTGCCTTGTGCAGGCCCCGGAACTTCTTTGGCTGCAGTTCGAACTGCGGGTGGGCCACCGCCGCGGCAGGCCAGCCCCCCTCTTCGAATATGTTCCGCGAAGGCTGATTCCATGCAAGCATCCGGTCGGGCAGAAACGGCGAACTCGTCCGGTTGCCAGAATAGTCTTCGATGGTGATGCCGTGTGGAAGGTAGCCGCTTTTCATGCCGCAGCGTCGAGCTACAAAGGCGAGCAGCCGGGACGCATCGAGGCGGTCGTTCATGAGTATGACGTTTCGCGCGCCAATTTCCTGCAGAAGAATTTCGAGGTTCCGCGCTATCTTATCCAGAATGCTTGTCGGGTACTCGCGAGCGAAGGACTCAAGGATCATGTTTACAAGGCGTATTTCATCGCTGCTGAACCGCTCTTTCCAAACTGGAGACTGCAAGATCGTCGGCCGCGGCGTGTCCAGTTCGAGCTTCTGGTCGACGTTCCCTGAAACCGTGCGAAGCCCAAGGTGCTGCAGGGTCTTCTCTCTCGCTCGCCCAAGTAAATTGATGGCGCTACCGACCTTCAACTGGAAGACCTGGCGACCGGACAGTTCGAGATTCCAGTAGGGCTGCACCGTGCACCTGCGCCGGCCGTGAAGAAGGCGCCAGAGCCGCCAGCGCAGCCTTACCAGCCAGGAGGGGTCGCAGCTGGTCGGAAGACCGTGAAGCCGCACCCTGTATTGCGCCGAGGTTATCTGGTCGGTCGGATCGTGGCCAATTTCCAGAACGCAACCGGCTTCCAGGCAGACAGCCGTGACGGCGGAAACCAAATCCTTGTCGGCTGCAGATGAAAGGCACATGCGCGACGGACGCGTCCTCGCCAGCAGACTGCGCAAGCAGTGCTTGAGCCATAGGTAGCGTGACAGCCGGAACTGGACCGGCAGGTAGCAAAGGGGAGCCCATCGCAAAACAGAGTTGCCGTCCGCCTCTGCGTGCAGTGCCTCATCCAGGTGCTTGAATAGGGCAACGTCCAGCCTAGCCCCTGCTTCCTCGTCTGGGCCAAAATTGGGGAATAGTAATGTTGGAGCACCCGCTTTCTCCAGATTCAGGCAGCGAGCAAGCGATAGGCAGGCAATATTCGAATACTCGGCCAAGTTGCGCCCAGTGTCTCCGCATAGCAGCAGGAGCGATTTGTCTTGTGGCAGCATCTAGTATAAATTCACACCTTTGCCAAGCGCAGGTCAACGGAAGACCGGTAGTCGGGTTGCGCAATGGGCCGAGCTATGCTCCGGCCGTAGTCGGTAATCTGTATCGAAAATTCCAGAACTTGGATTCTAAGCAATAAGCAGAGCCTCCTTCGTTCGGAGGCTGGCGGTGCGCCAATGAGCGGAACAAGTCTAGTCAAGTCAATCGTGAAAAACGTTAGGTCGCATGGCGTTGCCGGAGTGGCACGCAAGGCGGTGGATCGTCTTGCCGGCGAACGAATTACAATTCCGGCAAAGTTGCACATGGTTGTGGTGGAGATAACCACATACTGTAACCTGAAGTGCGCCGGATGCGTCCGTACCATACTGGACGAGCAGAACACTTGGTCGAACAGTCACATGCCGGTGGAGCGGTTCCGGCGGATCGTCGACTCTCTTTCTCAGGCGGAACTCTTTATCCCGCAGGGCATCGGCGAGTCGACCATGCATCCCCAAATAGTCGAACTCATTCGCATAGCGAGCCAGTCGAAGAAATTTGATCGCATAGAGATCAACACCAATGCACTGGTTCGAACTGCGGATTTCTATAGCGAATTGTTCGACGCCGGGCTCAGCAGTCTAACCGTTTCGGTGGATTCGCTCGATTCGAGGCTGATCGAAAGCGTTCGGGCAGGAACGGACATTTCGAAGCTGGAAACGCGTTTGAGGGAGTTCGGGGAGCGGTTCTCCGAGCGGATCGGCATACGAGTCACGGTAAGTAAATGGAACGTGAAGCATTTACCGGAGCTTTTTAGCCGGCTTGATGCGCTGGGCCGATTCAGCGTGTGGCTACAGCCGTTTTTCGATATGGGCAACGGCGGCGGGGTGCTGGATGGCGACGAGACGCGAAGCATGGAGGCTGCCCTTGCCGAGAGTACGAAGGACTACCCCAATCTGAAAATTGCGGTCGAGCCCTTTCTTCCGAGCAAGGATATCTGCCGGTCTCCTTGGAAGTCACCAGCTATTACGGTAGATGGACATCTCAAGCCTTGCTGCATGATACTGCATCAGGAAGATATCCATTTTGGGAATGTCTCCACCGTTCCGTTTGAGGAGCTATGGCATTCGCCAGAGGTGGAAGACTTCCGGAAGCAGTTCATGCTGCGTTCTCCGGCGTGTTGTGCCCGGTGCCCCTACTACGCGGAGCGAACTTGAGCCGCGATGGAGCGCAAGATACTTGATTTGGGTTGCGGTACGAGAAAGCGCGAAGGTGCGATCGGAGTCGACAAAATCCCTAGCGTTGCCGATATTCTCCATGATCTTGATTGCTTTCCCTATCCTTTCGAGGATTCGTCGTTCGACGAAATTCATCTGGACAACGTACTGGAGCATCTGGCCGACGTAATCAGGACACTGGAAGAACTCTACCGGATCGGAAAACCTGGCGGGCTAGTTGTGGTTCATGTTCCGTACTTTAGGGCAAAGTGGGCATATATCGATCCGACCCATCGGCATTTTTTTACGACGGAGTCATTTACCTATTTCGACCCCGAGCACGTTCACAGCGCGGTCTACCCCTACTCGAACATTCGTTTTCGAGCAGAGCGAATCGCGTTTAATGAGAGGGTCAAGCGTGGTGTATTGACAGCCGCTGTGAAAGGTGTGGCAAACAAGTGGCCGATGCGGTATGAAACCTATTTGAGCCACCTTTATCCACTTGATGAGCTTTCCTATCATCTTAGAGTCGTGAAATAGCCGGGCTCAGGATTGTTTTGACAGCATGCGCGCGAAAGACATGAGTTCGGATCGATCCTTATTCCAAGCATTCGTGAATCCTATCTGGATTGCGCAGCGGGGCCTTTGGCGAGAGATTCAAGTACTGGTAAAGCACGTTTCGCCCGAAAAAGGACAAACATGGCTTGATGTGGGCTGTGGCGAGCGTCCTTACAGCGCGCTATTTGCGGCTGCCAGCTATATTGGTCTTGACGTGCAGGCGAGTGGGCGCCCAAGTGCAATGAAGCGAGCCGATGTAACATATGATGGCAAGCGGTTTCCTATAGCGAAAGGCAGTGTCGATGGCGTTGTTTGTACGCAAGTACTGGAGCATGTCGACCAACCGGAACGCTTTGTCTTGGAGTTGGCTCGGGTATTGCATGACGGCGGGTGGCTAGTGTTTTCCGCACCTCTGTTTTGGCAAGAGCACGAAGTTCCATACGATTTCTGCAGATTTACTAGCTATGGCATGCAGGCGCTTTTTGAACGTAGCGGGTTTGATGTGATTGAAATCAGGAAAAGTTCAGGGGCAATTGAAGCTCTGGCTCAAGGTGCTTCAGTGTATGCGTTCGAGAACCTGCAACTGCCCGTGCCCGGCTTTGGTCGCCTGATAACTCTTGCTGTATGTGGCCCGATTCAGTTGGCGGGCGTGCTACTGCAGTGGATGCTGCCTGATCGAGGTGATCTTTATCTTGACCTAGTGATCCTGGCGCGTCGTCGCAGTGAGGACGGTGCGGTGTGACCAGGAAAGGCAGCCTGGACGGAAAGCGAATTCTGATCACCGGGGGGAGAGGCTTCATCGGGAGCCACCTTGTATCTAATATCGTTTCGCAATGCGCGAAAGTTGCGGTAATTTCCAGGTCTAGGAGGATTCAGTCAACTGGCGCAACTACATTGGTTGGCGATCTGCGAGACCATGAGTTTGTGCACGACGTTGTCAGAAATTTTCGCCCCAACGTGATTTTCCATCTGGGCGGCTTCAAGGAGCGAAGCAATAGCACGGAAGCATTTTCTGCAGCCATAGATGTCAACATATCCGGAACCCTCAATCTTCTGCACGCCACTGCGACGCTGCCGTCCCTAGATATTTTTGTAACTCTTGGCACGGCAAGCGAATATGGCCAAATTGACACTCCTTATGTTGAGGGCATGAGGGAGCGGCCAATGAATCCTTATGCATTTTCAAGGCAATGTGTAACACATTTATGCGAGCTCTTTCATGCAACCCAAGGTTTGCCGGTTGCCATCCTTCGGGCAACAATGGCCTACGGGCCGGGGCAGGGCATCGATATGTTCGTTCCGGCACTCATCGGTGCGCTGTTGGCCGGGAATGCTTTTCCGATGACTGCAGGAGAACAGACGCGCGACTATGTATTTGTTTCAGATGTAGTGCAGGCGCTGCTTCTTGCCGCGACTACACCGCAAGCCATAGGTCGCATCATCAATATCGGGGGTGGGCAACCAGTTGTGATCGCCGATCTCGCCCGAATGATTGAACGCATGGTCGGCGCGAACGGGAAAGTGCTTATTGGCGCTTTACCGTATCGTCCGGGAGAGGCGATGGATTATTCTGTCGACACTTCTCTCAGCCATGAATTACTTCGCTGGAGGCCGCAAGTGTCGCTTGAGGAGGGGTTGCAAGCGACCGTCGACTGGTTCCGAGCGGTAGATTGAAGATGCGGCATCGAATCCATTTCCATTCCGACTGTCCATATTTTGCCGGCTGTGAAAACATGCTGGTAAATTTTTTCAGCGATGCCCGGCTAGTCGACAACTATGAGATTAGCTTTAGTTACCGATATTCGAAAAAATATGAATTAGGATTTCGAGATAGAGTGGATCCTCGGTTCGAGGTGATTCCCTTGCGCCTAGATGACGAAGGAGAGATCGTCGCACGAGTGTGCCAGTGGCTACCATGGACTTTCGGCATAGTGCGCATCGCCGGACGGATCCTGTTGTTGCGGTATTGGTTTGTGCTCACCAATGCCATTAGGTTTTATCGGATATTTCGTGGCCGCGGTCCAGACATTGTGCATATCAATAATGGGAATTATCCCGGGGCATATTCATGCATGTCCGCGACGATTGCGGCGAGACTGTGCGGCGTTCGGAAAATCATATACGTTGTCAATAATGTGGCGATCCCCTATAGCAAGCCTTGGCGCTGGTTCGACTATCCATTTGACCGCGTTGTTGCGTGGGCGGTTTCGTTGTTCATAACCGCATCGTGTTATGCGGGTGACGAGCTGAAGAAAGTACTTCAGCTACCCGCTGCCAAGCTTGCAAATCTTCACAACGGCATAGCGCCGCGGCCCGTTACGGAGACACGAGCGGCGACACTGTCCAGATTGGGGATCGACGAGCGTCGACTAGTCGTGGGCGTAATCGCAATTCTTGAGGAAAGAAAAGGCCATATTGTCCTTCTTGAAGCGATTCGGAGGATTAAAGAGAGTGGTGGCCGCGCGCCTCTTATAATCATCGAAGGCGAGGGATTTCAACGCAGCCATCTGGAGCATTTCATACGCGAGCATGCCCTTGTTGACGATGTACGCATGGTCGGCCGGGAAGACCGGGTTTTTAATTTGATTAATGCCGTGGATATTGTTGTATTGCCGTCGATCTCGCACGAAGACTTCCCGAATGTCGTGCTTGAGGCCATGAGCCTCGGCAAACCCGTTATCGGGACGCGGGTTGCCGGAATTCCGGAGCAGATCGCCCACATGGAGACCGGATTAATCGTAGAACCAGGCGATTCGGATGGCTTAGCCTTGGCCTTGCAGCAACTTGATGTGGACGCCGATCTGCGGGTCCGGTTGGGGCAAAGCGCGCAACAACGATTTCAGCGCGAGTTTTCTGCCGAGATTGCAGTTGAGGGCTACCTGCGGCTCTACCAGAATCTGCTTGCGTCTTGAGAGGAGAGGTTTTTGAAAGTAGTTATCCTTTGCGGTGGACAAGGCACGCGCATTCGCGACGTTTCCGACAATATGCCAAAGCCGATGATTCCGGTTGGTGGCTTTCCGATTGTCTGGCATATCATGAAGTACTACGCGATTTGGGGTCATCGCGACTTCATACTATGTCTTGGCTACAAGGGGCAGACCATAAAAGATTTTTTCCTGAATTATGAGGCTCACACGCGGGATTTCACTATCAGCCTTGGCACCAGTAAGTCCGTCGAATACCACACCGATCACGAAGAGTCTGACTGGAGCGTGACGTTGGCAGATACCGGGGCCGATGCTCTCACGGGCGCGCGTGTTCGAAGAATCAGGAAGTACATTGGCGACGACGAGAACTTCATGCTTACCTACGGCGATGGGGTCGGGAATATCGATGTCGGGAAATTGATGGCATTCCACCAGACCCACGGGCGCATCGTTACGGTAACAGGAGTGCGTCCCCCAGGCCGCTTCGGAGAGTTGATGTCGACTGATCAGGGGCTCGTTACCGAATTCAATGAAAAGCCGCAAGCGACGGGAGGATGCATCTCCGGAGGTTTTTTTGTCTGCCGACGAGAGCTCTTCGACTATCTCGACGACAGGGAAGACCTGACCTTCGAGCAGGAACCGATGCGCGCGTTGGTGCGAGACAAGCAACTGGCCGTCTACGAGCACGACGGATTCTGGCAGTGCATGGATACCTATCGTGACTGGCAGTTCCTGGATGGACTGTGCGAGAAAGGCAAGGCGCCATGGATCACCTGGTAGACCGACTGCGCGCTGTATTTGCCGGCCGCAGAGTGCTTGTCACCGGAGATACCGGCTTCAAGGGTTCTTGGCTTTGTTTGACGCTTCTTGAGCTAGGTGCTGAGGTCTATGGCTACGCTCTGCCACCCGAACGCGAAAATGATCATTTCAGTTTGCTCGGATTGAACCAGATGATTCGGCATACCGACGGCGATATTCGGGATCTCCCGGCGATGATGCAGGTCTTTCAGAATTCTCGTCCTGAGTTCGTTTTTCATCTTGCTGCCCAGGCGCTCGTTCGGGTTTCCTATGACGAGCCGAAGCCCACCTTTGATACCAATGTTGGCGGCTCAGTGAATATCCTTGAATGCATCCGTGCAACACAATCCCTTCGTGCTGTGGTGTATGTCACGTCGGACAAATGCTATTTCAACAAGGAATGGGTCTGGGGATACCGCGAGAACGACGAACTCGGCGGCCGGGATCCATACAGCGCGTCAAAAGCGGCTGCGGAGATGGTGCTGACCGCCTACCGCTCATCCTTTTTCGAGCGTCGCGAAGGATTCGGCATTGCCAGCGTGCGAGCCGGCAACGTTATTGGCGGCGGCGATTGGGCGCGGGATCGTATCGTTCCTGATTGTGTCCGGGCTCTACTTGAAGACCGACCCATCGTGTTGCGCTGCCCAAACGCCACACGGCCATGGCAACATGTGCTGGAGCCCATCTCAGGTTATCTGATGCTGGCAGCCGCGTTGAAAGATCAACCTAAGGCATTCGGGGGAGCCTGGAATTTTGGGCCGCGGGGGGATTCGATTCGCACCGTGGGCGATCTGGCCGAAGGTTTCGTCAGTAAATGGGGTTCCGGACGGGTCGAAATCGACAAGGGCGGAGCCCATGTGCACGAGGCCCGTCTGCTTCATTTGAATTGTGATAAAGCGCTGCAGGAACTAGGGTGGCAGCCGCGCTGGGACTTCCTGCGTACTGTGCACGAGACCGTGGCTTGGTATCGCTCTGTTACACAGGATATCCCGGCGTTGGATGTCTCGCGACGGCAGATCCGTTCCTATATGGAGGAAAGCTGTGATTAACGGAGTCGTTATCACACCCCTGCGCCAGATATGCGATGAGCGTGGCAAGGTCATGAAAATGCTTTCGAGCGCAGACGCGGTTTTTAGCCAGTTTGGCGAAATCTACTTTTCCTCTGTCTATCCTGGCGCCATAAAAGGTTGGCATATTCATAGTTTAATGACATTAAACTATGCCGTGCCCGTCGGGAACATCAAGGTGGTCCTCTATGATGATAGGGAGGAAAGTTCGACGCGTGGAGAGGTACAGGAAATTTTTCTCGGTGCGGACAGCTATTGCTTGCTGACTGTGCCGCCGCTTGTCTGGAATGGATTCAAAGGCATCGGCAACGAAACCGCATTGATAGCGAATTGCGCCACCATTGCCCATGACCCGGGTGAAATTTCCCGCCGCGACCCGTTTGATCCATCCATACCATACGAGTGGACGCTTCGGCACGGATGAAAAGTCGTGTACTCATTACTGGCGGATTTGGTTACGTAGGCAGTCGGGCTGCCCAATATCTTGCAGCCCGCGGTGACGAGGTTCTGCTTGGCACTCGGAGTATCCCTAGATCCATACACTGGATGCCTGGCGCCGAGGTCGTGCATATGGATTGGCACTCGGAGCAGAAGCTACAATCTGTCTGCTCTGGCGTGACCGCTATATTGCACCTTGCGGCCATGAACGAGGCCGACAGTGCGGCGGACCCGGTCGCTGCGCTGCTCGCTAACGGCGTTGCGACCGCACGACTCCTTGAAGCGGCAAAGCGTGCCCAAGTCCAGCGCTTCATCTATCTGTCTTCGGCGCACGTATATGGCGCGCCGCTGACAGGCCGCATCGCCGAATCCCTGCTGCCGTGTCCCCGTCACCCTTATGCTACCAGTCACCGTGCCGCTGAGGATTGCGTATTGGCGGCCCAGGCTGCGGAGCAGCTTGCCGGAATCGTGTTGCGTTCCTCAAATGGGTTCGGTGTTCCGGTCCACTCAGCAATAAACTGTTGGAGCCTAATTGTTAACGACCTCTGTCGTCAAGCCGTAATGAATCGTCGCCTAGTCTTGCGATCGGCAGGCCTGCACGTGCGGGATTTCATTCCGCTGCATGACACGGTGCGGGCACTGTCTCATAGTCTCGATCTCGATGGAGGAAAGGTTGGTGATGGTCTGTTCAACATCGGCGGTGAGTGCACCCTGCGCGTGATCGACCTTGCATTGGAGATTATCGGCCGATGTGAAGCAGTGCTGGGTTACACCCCGACGCTTGAGCGTCCTTCACCAGTGCCTGGTGCGCCGGTCCAGTGGCTCGACTACCGCATGGACAAGTTTAAGTCCACCGGGTTTTCCCTGAGCGGTAGCCGCCAAGCAGAAATTGATGCCACGCTGCTGTTTTGCCGCGACAACTTTGGAAACGTGAGTTGACTGCGCAACCGGTAGTTACGGTAGTAATTCCCACCTACAATCACGCCGAATTCTTGAGGCAGGCACTGGCATCGCTTCGAAGTCAGAGCTTTACGGACTGGGAGGCGGTGGTGGTTAACAATTACTCCGAGGATAACACTATAGGAGTGGTCGAGGGATTCGCGGATCGGCGTATTCGATTGGAGAACTTTCGCAACCACGGCGTCATCGCGGCGTCGCGCAACCGCGGCATTGCGCTGGGACGTGGCAGCTATATTGCGTTTCTCGATTCTGATGACCAATGGTATCCAGCAAAGCTTGAACATTGCCTTGCAAAGCTCGACCAAGGCTTCGATCTGGTTTGTCATGGCGAACGCTGGTTGGGTGAGAGTTGCGACCGCGAGGTATTCTACGGCCCGGAAGCCCGCGCCAGTTACCAGTCATTGCTATTCGATGGAAACTGCATTTCTACTTCGGCCGTCGTGGTCCGCCGCCAGCATATCGAGGCGGTGTTTGGATTTGACGAGGATTTGGAAGCTATTACTGCCGAGGATTATGACCTTTGGCTTCGCCTGGCACGCATTGGAGCACGGATAGGATTCTTGGAGGAAATTCTTGGCGAATACCGGATTCACGGTGGGAACCAAAGCAAAGCCGTATTGCGCAACATGGATGCGGTGACATTCGTGGTACGAAAGCACCTTGCAACGATCAACTTGAACACCTTCGCGCATCGGCTCCGTTCGCGACGGCGCGAGGCGATCATCTACTATAGTGGCGCTCGGGGATTGCAGGATAACGGGGAGCATTGGGAGGCTTGGCCGTACTTCTTCCGCGCCTTAACGACTTGGCCATTTCTCGCGAAGTTCTATGTTGCACCGCTGCTCAACGCATTGCATAGGCGTTTGGTCTAGGGATTGTGGATAACAGACGCATGGCTGAAGGATTCCTGGGTATTTCGGGCAAGCCGGCGACAGCCGATGTTGCAGCCCTGCTCATAGTGCTGGCTTATGGCGTATTTCTGCTTCTGGGAACGGGTTTCGCCACCGACGACTACGTCCATCTCCTCCACGGTCTTACGCGATCGATAGACGAGAACTGGCTACCGAAGGAATACATTGCAACGCCTGTGCTGCACTACACCCACGGTCTCGCCTACTTTGTTCTGGGTGACCGGCCTTGGGCCTACGAGTTGTTGAAGGCCGGCTACGCCGGAATGGGCGTGTTTTTCGCCAGCCGATTCTTCCAGCTGTTCTGTGGGCCGCGCCGAGCCTTGATGCTCGCTTTCCTGTTCATCTTCCTGCCGTTGCACGACGCCGCGACGTTCTGGCTTACCGGCTTGTATCTAGTATTGTCATTTTGCTTCTATCTTTTTGCCTATTCCCAAGCGGCAGCGGGGCGCTATGGGCTGGCCGTCCTGTTTGCAGTGCTGGGCTCATTTTCAAGCTATGGCTCGCCGCCCATTGCTTTCGGTCTGGCCTTGCTGGCCATGATTCAGCGACGTCCGAAGCATGCGCTTGTCCTGCTGATTCCAAGCCTTATCTATATCTTGTACTACCTAGCCACCTCGCTGTTGTTGAAATCCGGAACTCAGCGGCTAACGGGAGAATTCAGTCCCGGCGCGCTGGGCATGCAGTTCCTGCTGCAGGTGGCTACCTTTCTTGACGCTAGCCTGGGACCCTCGGCGTTGGCCAAGCTATATTTTTCTATTTCCAGCCTCGATGGTCTGGGCCTAGCGGCAGGCTTGCTGGCGGTGATCGCCTTGTGGCGTTATATAGCTGAAGAGCCACGCCTCGCCGCCGACCGCCGACTGCTTTTGGCGGCAGCGGTGATACTGGCGGGCTCTTTCGGCATGTTTGCCTTGACCGGACTCTATCCACAACTGGCTTTCAGTCTTGGAGACCGGATCATGATCTACGGTGGCTTTTTTCTGGTCTGCCTGATGGCTGTCGCGCGGTTGCCGCGATGGGCTGAAATGGGGATGGTCCTTGTGCTATGCCTCGCCATCGGCGGTGTGTCCAGCCACTGGAAGCGCTGGAATCAGTCGGTCGAGCGCGTGGCCGCCAACATTCGTGCCCACGAAGGTTTTCGTTCCCTCGCGGCCGGTTCCTGGCTGTATGTGTCGGGCCATCAGTACAGCAGGTTGGGTCCGTACTCGCACATCGACTTTTTTACCGCGCACTATGTGGTGCAGACATTCTTCACACTGCAACTCGGCGGCAATATTCCCTTCCGCGCGTTGTCCTTCAACCGGCGCATGGTCTTCGAAGGAAGCAATCTCCGCGATCGTAAGTACGGCGGATCGATGCCCGTCACGGGTGGAATCTGGCTCTACGATTCCGAACTGAATGCGCTGGATTGGGTCGCATCGGCCGAGATTCCGGCACGCCTGCAGTCCTTGCCTGACGAAACCCGACACTGGACCCAACAACTGGGCGACGGCTGGTTCAAGACGCGCCTGCTCGAGGCCGTACCGCGCTTGCGCTACGCCTACTGACGCGGTCTTCAGCCGCCGAAGAAGTCCCTTACCGCGCGTATCACCATGTCGATTTCACCAGGCGTCAGGTGATCCCCCATCGGCAGACTCAGCAACTCGGCATTCATTCCGTCGGTGGCGGTTTGCTGGTGCAGGTGGCGATAGGCTGCCAGGGCAGGCAGCGCCAGCGGGTAGTGCACGCCGGTCTGGATTTGGCGCGCCTGAAGATGAGCCTGTAGCGCGTCCCGCCGCGATGTGCGAATCACAAACAGGTGGTAGACGTGGCGAGCCCACTCCGCCGCAACCGGCAGCGTCAGTTCCGGGATGTCCGCCAGCCCCGCCCGGTAAGCCCAGGCGGCGGTGATGCGGCGTTCCGTCCAGGTGTCCAGATGGCGCAGCTTTGCGCTGAGAATAGCCGCCTGCAAACCGTCGAGCCGGGAATTGCGTCCCTCGAATTCGTGGTTGTACTTGTCCTTGCGGCCATGGTTGGCGATCATTCGACAACGCTCGGCGAGCCCTGCATCCTGCGCGACAATCGCGCCGCCGTCGCCGTAGGCGCCAAGGTTCTTGCCAGGATAAAAGCTGAAGCAGGCCAGGTCGCCCAGCGTGCCGACCCGCCGCTGCCGGTACTCCGCGCCATGGGCCTGGGCGCAGTCTTCGATGATGCGCAGGTCGAATTCTTTGGCAAGAGTCCGCAAGGGGTCCATGTCGCAAGGGTGGCCGTATAGGTGGACGGCGACGATGGCAGAGGTGGCTGGTGTGATGCGGGCGCGTACGTCCGCCAGATCCAGGGTGTACGTGCGTGGGTCGCAGGCACAGAAGACGACCCTCAGGCCGCTGCGGGTCACGGCTTCGCTGCTGGCAATGAAGCTGTTGGCCGGCACGATCACTTCGCTGCCGGCAGGAAGATCGAGGGCCTCGAAGGCAATCTCCAGCGCATCCGTGCCATTGCCAACTCCAACACAGTGGGCGGCGCCCAGGTAACGTGCAAATTCCTGTTCGAAGGATCTGGCGTAGGGCCCGCTAATGAAAGCGGCCTCGGCGATGACGTTGGCAATTGCCGTGTCCACCTCGCCCCTGATTTCCTGATACTGCCTGTGAAGGTCGAGAAACTTAATTTCGGTGGTCATGACAATGGCGCGGGAAATTGCAAATCCTAGCACGCATGCGGATCGGGGAGGTCCGTAGCAGGCCGGCGCCCGGCCTTACGACGCCCGGGAAGCAGGCAGATCGGCTAAAATATAGCTATTTTTCGGGGTGGGTATATGACGGTCGATGATTCGGTTTTCCTGACGGGCGGCGCAGGATTCATCGGTACGGCTTTGGCCCGTCATTTCCTTGAACAGGGTGCCCGCGTCACGGTGTTCGACGTGTTCGTGCGCGATGCGATGCAGTATTTTCCCGAGGTGGCGAAGCATCCGAACCTTCGCTTGGTAAAGGGCGACGTCCGCGACCTGGTGGCTGTCAAGGCGGCGATCGGCGATGCCAGCCTGGTTTTCCATCTGGCAGCCATTGCGGGGGTAAGCAAGTACTTCCGCATCCCGGCGGAAGTCATGGAAATCAATGTGATCGGGACCTACAACGTGCTGGAGGCGATCAAAGACAACCGCAAGGTTCGCGCCTTCTTCGACTTTTCCACCAGCGAGATCTATGGCAGCAACTGCTTCGGCGCGCGTGAGGATGGCGACGTCAAGATGGAAAACATCTTTGCCAAGCGCTGGACCTATGCGACGTCCAAGATCGCGTCCGAGAAGTTCGGAATGGCCTACCATTGGCAGCACGGAGTTCCCTTCATCGGCATTCGTCCATTCAATGTATACGGGCCGGGGCAGGTCGGTGAGGGCGTGATCAGCTACTTCCTCAATAACTGCCTGCGCAACGAAGTCATCAATGTGACCGGCGATGGGGCCCAAAGCCGCACCTACTGCTACATCGACGATTTCGTCGACGGCATACGTCTGCTGCTGGGCAATCTCGACCAGGCGATCGGCGCATCGTTCAATATCGGGCGCGCCACCGAGATCTATTCCGTGCTGAGCCTTGCCCAATTGGCGCAGGAGGTGGCCGGCGTCTCGCCGGGTATTGAATTTATCCAACACGCCGGCGATGACGTGATGGTGCGCTCGCCGTCCATCGATAAAATGAAGGCGCTTGGGTTCCGGCCAAAAGTGGAACTGCGGGAGGGGCTGCGACGGACGTTGGCGTGGTACCGGAGCCATCAGGTCGCTCTGGATTGATGAAGCTTTCACTCGTCATTCCTGCCTACAATGAGGAAGCCTGCCTGCCGCGTCTGATCGCGGCGCTGGAAGAGTGCCTGTCGGGGCCATTGCGCGGACATGAAGTGGAAGTGGTCTTGGTCGATGACCATTCCAGCGACGGAACCCCGGCACTTCTGGCCGACTATGCGAGACGGCATCCATGGCTGAAATACATTCGCCTGCTACGCAATTCTGGCAGCCATGTGGCAATCTTCGCCGGACTGGGTGTTTGTCGCGGCGATGCGGCCTACATCATGGGCGCGGACCTGCAGGACCCCCCAGAGATAATTCCACACTTTCTCGCTGAGCTGGAGCGGGGACACAAGATCGTCCTCGGCGAGCGGGCTGAGCGTGACGATCCTTGGCACAAGGTCTTGCCATCGAAGGTTTTCAACTACTTCATGAGCCGCTTCGTGCTGCGAAACTTTCCGGTCAACGGCGGCGACGTGTTCCTCCTTGATCGGGACATCATCAACGCTGTCCTGCAGTGCAATGAAAAGAACGTCAACATCTTCGTGCTCATGTTGTCCCTGTGCAGCGACGTGGGGTCGGTGCAATACCATCGCCGTGAACGGGTCGCCGGGCAGAGCAAGTGGAACTTCAGGAAGCTGGTCAAGCTGGCCTTCGACAGCGTGATCACCGTGGGCTATCTGCCCCTGAAAGCAATCCTCTGGATGGGAGTGGGCACCTTCCTGTTTTCCATGCTGATACTTGCTTACCTGCTGGTGGCAAATGCGCTCGACTGGATCCGGGTCCCGGGATGGACGTCGGTACTGGCCTTGATTGCTGTTTTCGGCGGCATGAACATGATCGCCATCGCCATTGTCGGAGAGTATCTGTGGCGGAATTTCGACCAGACCCGCCAGCGTCCGATGTTCATCATCGAGCGGCGCAGTCCGGAAGGCTCATCGAGGTGACGATCCCGCTGGCGCGGCCGTGGCTTGGCGAGGCCGAGGCCGATGCCGCGCGGGCGACCGTGCTTTCCGGCTGGGTCATGCAGGGACAGAAGGTAGCCGAATTTGAACGGCAATTTGCCGGGCATGTCGGCGCCAGCCACGCTTGCGCGGTTTCCAGCGGCACGGCGGCGCTGGTGCTGGCGCTCAAGGCGGTCGGCGTCGGCCATGGCGATGTCGTGCTGACGGTATCGCACAGCTTTATCGCCACGGCCAACGCGATCCGTGCCTGTGGTGCCGAGCCGGTGTTCATCGATATCGAACCGGCGGGCTACAACATCGATCCGGCAGATCTGGCCAGGGTGCTCGGCGCTCAATGCCGCCGCGAAGGCGATTCCCTCTGGTACGAGAGGGTCGATGAACTGAGCTGCCTTGCCGAATCGCCGTTGCGCACGGCCAGGGGTCCCGTCGGGCGGGTGGCGGCCATACTCGCCGTACACCAGATGGGAATTCCCTGCGATATTGAAGCCATAGCCCGGCTGGCCCGCGAGCAAGGGTTGCCTTGGGTGGAGGATGCCGCCTGTGCGATCGGCAGCGAGTGGCAGGGCGAACGCATCGGACGGCCGCGTGGAGACGTAGCCTGCTTCAGTTTCCACCCGCGCAAAATTATCACTACCGGCGACGGCGGGATGATCGTCACCAATCGAGGCGACATCGATGAAGCCTGCCGTCGCTGGCGCCAGCACGGCATGGTGCCGGCGACCCCCAACAGCTTGTTCGAGACCTATGCTTGCACCGCCTACAACTATCGCCTGACCGACATCCAGGCGGCGATCGGACTGGTGCAACTGGGCCGCCTTGCGGAGATCGTCGAACGCCGTCGCGAACGGGTGGCGCACTACCGGGCCCAACTTGCCGGCAACGCGTTCTTCCGAATCTTTCCGGAGCCGCCTGGTTGCCGCTGTAACTGGCAGAGCCTGCCGCTGGATTTTGGTGGAACCGGGGTCGACCAAGGAAAGCTGATTCACGCGTTGGCCGCCGACGGCATAACGGTCAAGCCCGGCATCATGAACGCCCACGGCGAGCCGCCCTATGGCGGGGTTTGGCAATTGCCGGAAAGCGAGCGACGGCGTACCGAAACCATACTGCTGCCCCTGTTCCATGATCTGGAACTCGCCGACATCGAGCGAGTGACCCTGGCGTTGGAGCGCTTCGTGGCCCATGTCTGAATCCCTGATCCTTTTTCCCTTTGGTGGCAACGCGCGCGAAGCGGCGGTGGCGATCGAAGCCCTGAATGCGGTCTCGCCGCGCTACCGGATACTTGGTTATCTCGATGACAACTGCGATCGCTTGCAAGGTACCGATTTCCCCATCCTTGGCGCAACCGAGGTTTGGCGGTCACACCGAGGCCGGGCCAGACTGCTTGCCGTTCCCGGCAGTCCGCGTTCCTTCCGGCACCGGCGCCAGTTGATAGAGCGCTTTGAATTGCAGCCGGAGAATGCCGTAAGCATTGTCGATCCGTCGGCGCGCATTGCGTCATCGGCAAGCGTCGGCATGAACACCCTGATCATGGCCGGATGCTTCGTCAGTGCGGGTGTGCGCATCGGGGACCATTGCGTGGTGCTCCCCAATACGGTGATTTCGCACGATGCGCGCCTCCACGATTACGCCGTGGTCGGCTCCAACGTGTCGCTGTCGGGCGGGGTGGTCCTCGGCGAGAATTGTTACGTCGGATCCGGGGCGCGGATACGCGAAGGAACCCGCATCGGTGCCGGCGCCCTGGTCGGCATCGGCGCCGTCGTGGTGCGGGATGTCGCACCGGGAGCGGTCGTCGCCGGGGTTCCGGCGCGCCAGTTGGGCATAGGCTGAACGGCGTGGTGTTGATTGTCCTGTCGGTGTTGTGCCAGCTCGGCGCGGTTTTGTTGCTCAAAAAGTTGGCACTGGTGCTGCCGGTCTTTGCCATGGCCGGAGTGGCGCTGCACCCACTGTTCTGGGCGGCCATTGTCTGTCTCGGACTGCAAGCCATCATCTGGCAGCGAGTGCTTGCCCGGCACCCGCTGTCGATGGTTTATCCGCTCAACAGCATGATCTACCCGGCATCCCTGCTCGCGGGCTGGGCCTTGTTCGGCGAGGCCCTGACTCTGCCACGGCTTGCCGGCAGCGCCGTGATCCTGCTCGGAATCTGGCTGATGACTTCGAGGCCGGCGGCATGACGGAATACGGTCTGGCGCTATGCGCGGTGACTTGCACTTCCTGCGGCCAGCTATGCCTGAAGACCGCATCCCGCAAGGGCCTCTTCTCTCCCGCCGGCCGGAAACGATGGGTAAAATATGCGTGGTTGATCGCAGGGTACGGGGCATTGCTGCTGGCGGTGGGCATCAGTGCCTATACCCTGCGTTTCCTGGAAGTGAATGTCCTGGTTTCGTTGACGGCCTTGTCGTATCCGCTGGTCGTGGGCTTGTCCCGTGTGTTCTTTGACGAGCGCCTGACGCGGAATCAATGGTCGGGGCTGTTTCTCGTCTGCTCCGGTGTTGCACTGTATAACCTGGCGTGAGTCTATGTTGAAGTTTGCCTTGATTGGGTGCGGCCGCGTGGCCAAGCGGCATGCCGAACTCCTGGGCCTGGGGCAGATCGCCGGTGCGCGGCTTGCCGCCGTGTGCGATCACGTGGAGGATCGGGCACGCGCTTTCGGCGAAAAGTATGGCGTTCCCTGGTACGTCGACATGCACGCGATGATGGCGGCCGAGACCGTCGATGTGGTGTCGATCCTGACGCCGAGCGGACTCCATGCCGAGCATCTGCTGGCCGTGGCGCCCTACCGGAAGCACGTGGTGCTGGAAAAGCCCATGGCCCTTACCCTGGACGATGCCGACGCCATGATCCGGGCCTGCGCCGAGAACGAAATACGGCTGTTCGTGGTCAAGCAGAACCGCTTCAACGTGCCGGTGCAGAAACTCCGCGAGGCCATGGAAGCGGGCCGCTTCGGCAGGTTGGTGCTGGGCACCGTCCGCGTCCGCTGGTGCCGGCCCCAGTCCTATTACGACCAGGATGCATGGCGCGGTACCTGGGCTTTCGACGGTGGCGTGCTGACCAACCAGGCCAGCCACCACATCGATCTTCTGGAATGGATGGTGGGCGAGGTCGAGAGCGTCTTCGCCAAGAGCACGACGGCACTGGTAAACATCGAGGCCGAGGATACCGCCGTGGTGACGCTCAAGTTCCGCAATGGCGCACTCGGCATCATCGAGGCGACGACCGCGGCGCGACCGAAGGATCTGGAGGGCTCGATTTCCATCCTCGGCGAGCGCGGCTCGGTGGAGATCGGAGGCTTCGCCGTTAACCGGATGAAGGCATGGAACTTCGTCGAGTCACAATCCGACGACGACGATGTGATGGAGAAATTCTCGGTCAATCCGCCCAATGTCTATGGTTTTGGACACCAGGCCTATTACGAGCATGTGGTCGATTGCATCAGGAACGGCAAGCAGCACCTGGTCGATGGCCTTGAGGGAAGAAAGAGCCTCGAGCTGATTTCCGCCATCTACGAATCGATCGAAACCGGCAGGGAAGTGCGCTTGCGCTTCAAGCCGGACCGCTGCAAGCTGGGGATCCGGTGATCGCCGCAACCGCCATCATCCATCCCAACGTCCGCCTGGGCCGGAACGTCGTCATCGAGGACTATTGCATCATCGGCGCGCCTTTCGCAGGTTATACCGGCGAGGAGACGGTCATCGGCGACGATGCGATGATCCGTTCAATGACGGTGATCTACGCTGGCAACCGCATTGGCCGGGGCTTTCAGACCGGCAACAAGGCCAATATAAGGGAACTCAATGTCATTGGCGACCGGGTCAGCATCGGCACGCTTACAGTGGTGGAACACCATGTGCAGATCGAGGACGGCGTGCGTATCCACAGCCAAGCCTTCGTACCCGAATACAGCATTCTGCGTGCCGGCTGCTGGATCGGGCCGGGAACGGTGCTTACCAATGCCCGGTTTCCGTTGCATCCCTTGGCGAAACAGCAGCTCAGCGGTGCGACCATTGAGAGCAATGCCAAGATAGGTGCGCATTGCACCGTACTGCCCGGCGTCAAGGTAGGCGCCAACGCCCTGGTGGGAGCCGGCAGCCTGGTGAGCAAGGATGTTCCCTCGGGCATGGTGGCCTACGGGCACCCCGCAGAGCCACAGCGTCCAATCGACTATTGACTCGGCGCGAATCAGCGATGCGCCGGCTGGCGACGTGAACTGCGAGCAGTGGCTGGGCGAGACCGCATCGGGCGCGGTGCGTTACTTCAGCTTCGGTCGTCACGCCCTGACCGAGGCTTTGCGGGTAGCGGGAATTGCGCCCGGCGATAGCGTTCTCCTGCCGGAGTTTCTCTGCCGCGATGTCCTGGCATCGCTTGTCGCGGTCGGCGCGACCCCCTGCTGGTATCCCGTCGGTGAAGACCTGCAGCCGGGCAGCGCGCCCGACGGCTGGCGCTTGGCGCGCATCGTGATGGCGGTGAATTATTTCGGCTTTCCGCAGTCCATGACGCCGTTTCGGGAGTATGCCGCGCGCACTGGTGCGCTGATCATCGAAGACAACGCCCATGGTTTTCTGTCCAGCGATTGGAACGGGGAGTGGTTGGGCGCGCGTGGCGACCTCGGCGTCTTTAGCCTGCGCAAGACCCTTCCCCTGGCCGACGGCGCCGCACTGTTGGCGGTGCGCCCGGGTCTGGCAGGACGCCTGGCGCCGCAACTTGCGGCAGCGGCCGTGGGCTATGCGCCCAGTGCGGCACGCAAGGCCAGCCTGCGTCGGACTCCCGTATTTGGTCCCGCCGCCGTTGCCGCCACGACCGGCCTGGTGCGCACGCTGCGCCTGCTGCGCACCGGCCACGCGATTCCGCCGCCAGATGCGGCAGCGGAGACGGTGATTCCGCATCCGCCGGCGCCACACGACGGACTCGCCGCGGCCCTGGCGGCGGCGGACGCGCAACGCGAAATCGATCGTCGGCGCGAACTGTATCGGACTGTCGAGCGGGCCGCCCGTGCGCTTGGCATCACCCCGTTGTTTCCCGAACTGCCGCCGCTGACCGCCCCCTATGGATTTCCGTTTCGGGCCGATCCCGGTCCGGCGCTGCAAAGCTTGAAGCGGTGGGCATCGCTCCGTGGCCTGGATCTGATCCACTGGCCGGATCTTCCCGATGTGATTGTCGCGTCCGCACCGACACACTACCGCAGTGTGCATTTGGTGAATTTTCTGTGGTGACCCTGGGCAGCTTCGCGGGCAAACCGGGCGACTGGGACGCGGCTCTTGCCGCTGTCGATGGCGGCAACTTCTACCAGTCGCATGCCTGGGGCGAGTTCCGCGGTGATATGGGATGGCAGCCGCTGCGCGTGATCAGCTCAGGCGAGCGCGCGGACGGTGCGACCATGGCCCAGATGCTTGTGCGCAGGCAGTTCGGCGCGTCGATCGTCTGGGTGCCCGGCGGACCTGCCGGCGACCTCCGGCACTGGGCTGCGGCCCTGCCCGACTTGCTGCGCAGCAGGTTCGGCGCGGCGGCATATTGCCGGGTAAACGTCTTGCGCGAACACCAGCCCGCCGCCGAAGGCCGGTTGCCGGCCGCCGGCTGGCGACGGCCTCGGGTGCGGCTGGGCACCGGACTGTCCCTGGAACTCGACTTGCATCCGACGGCCGAGGCGCGCATTGCGTTGGCTTCGGGGAATTGGCGGCACAATCTGCGTCGCTCCGGCAAGTATGGTTTGACGGTGGAGCCGTGGTTGAATCCCGACGCCGCGCAGATGGCGGCGGTGTATCGGGAAATGGAAGATTACAAGGGCTTGGCGCCGCAGCATTCGGAACAGGCCTTGCGATCGATGCTGGGACACCTGGGCTCCAGCGTGACGATTTTGCGCTGCCTCGACGACAAGGGAAACCTGCTCGCCTTCCGTGCCGCTGGCGTCTTCGGCGGGCGAGCTTGGGATCTGCTGGCGGCGGCGACGCCGGCGGCGCGCAAGGTCTACGCCTCCCATGCCCTGCTTTGGGCCCTGGCCGAGGCATGCCGCCAGCAGGGTGCGCTGGCCTATGACCTCGGCGGCGCCGATCCGGTCGGCAACAAGGGAGTATTCGATTTCAAGCGCGGTACCGGCGCGCGCTTGTTCGAATACACGGGCGAGTGGGAGTGGGCGGGCATGCCGCTGCTGGGCCGTGCGGTGGGACTGATGATGAAGCATCGCGGGGTGGCGGCATGAAGGCCTGGAAGCTCGCGCTGGGCGATGGCGTCAGCACGATATTCGGGCTGCTGGGGCCGCTGCGCCGGCATCCAGGATGCCGGGTCCTGATGTACCACGCCCTGGGCGCGGAAGTGCCGGGCGATCGGCAGGCGCAGTACAGCATGGCCGCGGAACGATTCAGGCAGCATATGCACTGCCTGGAGGGAACCCAGGGTCGTCAGGTCCTCGGCCTGGGTGATGGTGTCAAGGTGGGCTCGGGTGTCGTGATCACCTTCGATGACGGCTATCGCGATACGCTGACGGTCGCCGCGCCGCTTCTGGCGGATCTCGCATTTCCCTTCACCGTGTTCGTCACCCCCGGCTTCACGCGTTCCGGCGACTCGCGCTACCTGTCCGCGCCGGAGCTGCGCGAACTGGCGAAAGTGCCGGGGGCGAGCATCGGCGCCCACGGCAACAGCCATTGCCGTCTTACCGAGTGCGACGATGCCCATCTGGACCGCGAGCTGCGCGAAAGCCGGGCCTGGTTGGAAGACGTCCTCGGTCGAGCGGTGACGACCATGTCGTACCCGCACGGCGCCGTGGATGGACGGGTGCGCGCTGCCGCCGCCGCCACCGGCTACGAGTTTGCCGCGTGCAGCCGCTTCGGGGCGCAGGCGAGCGACGGCGATCCCTTGCTGATCGCCCGCACCGACATCTGGGCGCAGGACGATAGCGCGCGCCTGCTGGCCAAGACCGCGGGCGCCTGGGATTGGATGGGATGGCGCGCATGATGGCCGACCAGCGCCAGCCGCTGCAACTGCGAATCTGCCGCTGGGTCCTTGTTTTTGTGCTGGCGCTTCTGCTGTTGGTGCTTGTCGCGCTGGTGTTCGCCGGACGCTGGATGGCGGCGGATACCGGCGCACCAGAGCCAGCCGACGTGGTCGTGATCCTGGCTGGCAGCTACGACCGGACCCTGCATGCTGCCGACTTGTATGGCAAAGGCATGGCGCGGCGGGTCGTCGTCAGCCGGCCGGTGGCGGAGCCGGTCCACCTTCGACTGGCCGCACTCGGGATTCCCGTGTCCCCGGAGGAGGATACCCACAAGCGGATACTGATCCACCAGGGGGTGCCGGAGAGCGCCATCGATGTGCTGCCGGGGCGCGCGCGCAATACCCGCGACGAGGCGGCCGCCCTGGCGCGCTACATGGGCGACCGCCCCCTGCGGGCGATCGTCGTTACCTCGCCATTTCATGTCCGGCGTGCCGCCATTCTGGTCGGGCGCCGGTTCGGACCGGCGCAGCACATACAGGTGGTGGCGACGCCCTACGAGGAATTCGAATGGCGCTGGTGGCGCGATCCGGACTCGGCGCGAGCGGTGCTGCTGGAAACCGCCAAGCTGCTTTACTTTGTCGTGCAAGGGGATTCCGAGCGATGAGCCACGCCGCGTCCGGGTCAGGGTGCCTGCCCGTCACCGTGGTGATTCCCGCATTCAATGCGGCCGTAACCTTGCCGCGAGCCCTGGCCTCGGTGTTCGCCCAGACGCGCGCGCCCGCCGAAATCGTGGTGGTGGACGACGCAAGCCAGGATCACACCTGGGAGGTTCTGCAGGCGCTGGACAAGAATGCGCTGCCGATCAGGACGCTGCGCCTTGCCAGCAATGGCGGCGTCGCCGCCGCGCGCAATGCCGGATGGGCAGTGGCCAGCCAGGACTATGTGGCCTTCCTCGATGCGGACGATGCATGGCATCCGCGCAAGCTGGAGATACAGTACCGCTGGATGGTCGACCATCCGCAGACGGTCTTGTGCGGGCATCGCTGCGAAGTGGCCGGCGGTCCGGCGGCGTCCGAACCGCCGACGGATGACCTTCCCGTGCGCCATTTCGGACTCGGCAGCTTTCTGGTCACGAATCGCCTGTCGACGCCGACGGTGATGCTGCGGCGCTCGCTCGACGAACGCTTCGCCGGCGGCAAGCGTTATTCCGAAGACTACCTGCTCTGGATGCAGATCGTTGCCACCCACGGCGCGGCCGGCTACATCGACCTGCCCCTGGCGCTTCTGTTCAAGGCGAGATACGGCACCAGTGGATTGAGCGGCGACTTGTGGCGTTCCCAATTGGGAGAGATCGATACCTTTTCGCGTTTGCGCAGGGCCGGCATCATCGGCATCGGTACCTGGCTCGGTGTAGTCGCCTGGTCGTGGGTGAAATTCACCCGGCGCGCCATCTACCTGTCCCTGTTCGGTTCCGCGCTGCGGCGCGATGTCCACCATGAGCCGTCCTGACCGGGGCCTGAACTGATGTGCGGCCTGGCCGGCTTTTGGGGGCGCGGCGAGCCCGCTGGCGCGATCGCGACCGCCATGGCGAGTTCCCTGGTGCATCGGGGCCCGGACAATGGCGGCATATGGTGCGACGCTGCCGCCGGACTTGCCCTCGCGCATCGCCGCTTGTCGATCATCGATCTTTCCGCCGCCGGCGCCCAGCCGATGATTTCCGCCTGCGGCCGTTACGTTCTGGTCCTCAACGGCGAAATCTATAACCACGCCGACTTGCGCGACGAGATGAACCTGCGGCCGCAAGCTGCTGTGGCCTGGCGTGGTCATGCGGACACCGAGTCGCTGCTCGAAGCCATCGCCTGCTGGGGTGTCGAGGCCACGCTGCGCCGCTGCGTCGGCATGTTCGCGTTCGCCCTGTGGGACAGGAGGCAGCGACGGCTTACGCTGGGCCGCGATCGCCTCGGTGAGAAGCCGCTCTACTACGGCTGGCAGGGTGATGTCTTCCTCTTTGGCTCCGAGCTCAAGGCCCTTGCGGCACACCCCGCCTGGCGTGGCGAAGTGGATCGCGATGCGCTGGCGCTGTTCATGCGCTACGGCTATGTGCCGCAACCGTGGTCGATCTGGCTTGGGATGCGAAAGTTGTTGCCGGGAAGCTACCTGACACTGTCGACCGAGGTGTCGGTTGGCGTGCTTCCAGCGCCGACTTACTATTGGCGTGCGCGAGATCTGGCGAACGCTGGCCTGCGCACCGATCTTGACGACCAGAGCGCGGCGGAGGAACTGGATGGGCGGTTGCGTCGTGCCGTCGCTGGGCAGATGGTGGCCGACGTTCCGCTCGGCGCCTTTCTTTCCGGTGGCGTCGATTCCTCCACCATCGTTGCCCTGATGCAGCAGCAATCACGTCGGCTGGTACGAAGCTTTTCCATCGGCTTCGCCGAAAGCGACTACGATGAGGCTGTTCATGCCAAGGCTGTTGCGGCCCACCTGGGTACCGACCATACGGAGCTTTATGTTTCCCCGGCGGACGCGCTGGCCGTGGTTCCGGGCCTGCCGGAGATGTTCGACGAGCCCTTCGGCGATTCGTCGCAAATTCCTACCCGCCTGGTTGCGGCAATGGCCCGCAGGGAGGTGACGGTGAGTCTTTCCGGGGATGGCGGCGACGAACTATTCGGTGGCTACAATCGCTATTCTTGGGGGCGCGCGATCTGGCGGTGGATTGAACCACTACCTGGGTCTTTGCGAGAACTGGCCGGCTGCGGAATTGTCGCGATTCCGCCCGGGGCCTGGGACCGGCTGGGACGCTGCCTACCCTATCGGCTGCGCCAACCGGCGCTTGGCGATCGCCTGCACAAATTGGCCGATATCATCGATGTCGCAAATACCGATGAACTGTATCGTCGCCTGACTTCGCAGAATCGCGACCCAGGCAGCTTGGTGCTCGGCGCCAGCGAGCCCGCCATCTGGGCCGATGAGGAGGCTGCGGCCTTTGCCGCGGATGCCCGCGGTAGCGACTTCACCGAACGCATGATGTTTCACGATCTGGTCGGCTACATGTCCGACGACATTCTTACCAAGGTGGATCGGGCGGCAATGGCCTGCAGCCTGGAAACCCGCGTTCCGCTGCTTGACCATCGCCTGGTGGAATTTGCCTGGTCGCTGCCCCTGCACATGAAGATCCGCGATGGGCAGGGCAAGTGGCTGTTGCGCCAGGTTCTGTATCGCTACGTTCCAAGACAATTGATCGAGCGGCCGAAGCAGGGCTTTGGCATTCCGCTTGACTCCTGGCTGCGCGGGCCGTTGCGCGACTGGGCTGAAGCCCTGCTTGACGAGTCGCGCCTGCGTGAAGAAGGATTTCTGGACGCACGCCAGGTTCGACGCAAATGGGCCGAACATCTGTCTGGGCGACGCAATTGGCAGCATTGGCTGTGGAATGTGCTGATGTTCCAGGCATGGCGGGAGCGCTGGCTATGAAGGTGTGCCAGTTGTGTGCGGTCGACTTCACCTTGCACACCTTCCTTCTGCCGCTTGTCGATGGCATGCGCGAGAAGGATTGGGCGGTGACCTCCGTTTGCTCCGACGGCTCCTATGTCGCCGAGATGCGTCGGGCGGGTTATGAGATCCGGACGGTTCCAATCGCGCGGAGCATGAATCCCCTGCTGGCGCTGCGCAGTTTGGTGGCGCTGCTGCGCCTGTTTCGCCGCGAACGTTTTGACGTCCTGCATGCCCATACCCCGGTGGCGTCACTGATCGGCCGTGTTGCCGCACGCATCGCCGGGATTCCGCTGGTGATCTACACGGCACACGGCTTTTATTTCCATGATGAGATGCCGCCCGCCAAGCGCGCCCTGTTCGTCGCTCTGGAACGCTTCGCCGGCCGATTCACGGATATCCTGTTTTCGCAGAGCAGCGAGGATGCGGCGGACGCAGTGAAGGAAGGCATTGCGCCGCGCGAGCGGGTGCTGGCAATCGGCAACGGCGTTGACCCGACTCGCTTCGATCCCGACAAAGTCGGCGCTGGCGACACGGCGCGTGCCGAGCTGGGTATCCCGACGGATGCTTTCGTGATCGGCATGATAGGCCGCCAGGTTCGCGAAAAAGGCGTGGCAGAGTTCCTCGTCGCCGCGACCGAGCTTGCCCGGCGCCACCCGGCAGCGTACTTCCTGCTGGTGGGTGACCGCCTCGCCAGCGATCATGCGGGTGGAGTCGATACCGAGTTCGCTGCGGCGCGGGCGGCCCTGGGCCCGCGCCTTGTCGCGCCGGGTCTGCGTGCGGACGTGCCGGAACTGCTCGCGGCAATGGACTTGTTCTGCCTGCCCTCATGGCGGGAGGGCATGCCGCGTACCATCATCGAGGCGATGATGATGGGTAAGCCGGTTCTGGCCACCGACATCCGCGGCGCACGCGAGGAAGTCGTTGCGGAAGAAACCGGCCTGTTGGTGCCAACCCGTTCGCCCGCTGCGTTGGCGGCGGCAATGGAGCGCTTCATCGCTGATCCGGAATGGGGCCGGCGCCTTGGTCGGGCGGGGCGGGACCGTGCCCTGCTGCTGTATGATGAAAACAGAGTCGTCGCGCGACAGCTGGAGCGAATTGCCCTGGCGGCGCGAGAGCGTGGTTTGCTGTGAATCCCTTCTTTCCGAATATCGTCTCTGTGCTGGTCGGCGCGCTGGCAACCTCGATGTTTCTCTGGTTCCTGATGCGGCGCGCGGATGCCTTGCCGGTCGACCGGCCCAATGAGCGATCACTGCATCAGCGGCCGACTCCCCGCATCGGGGGCCTGGCAATGTTCCCGGGCATCGTTCTGGCCTGCATCGCTGCCGGTGCACGGGATGCGTCCGTGCTGGTGCCTCTGGGGCTGGCGGGGCTGCTATACGTGCTTTCGTTCGCCGACGACTGGCGCGGCCTGCCTGCAAGTCTGCGCTTTGGCGGCCATTTTGCCGTGGCCACCGGACTTGCCTTGTGGGTCGCCGGGGCGTCGCCGCTGGCACTGGCCGGGGCCATCGCGATGACCTGGATGACCAACCTGTACAACTTCATGGATGGCGCCAACGGCCTGGCCGGCGGCATGACCGTGATCGGCTTCGGCGTTCTCGGCCTGGCTTCCGGCGAGGCGATACTGGCGTTTGCCGCGGTTGGCGCGGCGCTTGGCTTTCTGCGCTATAACTTCGATCCGGCACGCGTGTTTCTTGGCGATGCCGGCTCAGTGCCGCTCGGCTTTCTCGGCGGCGCGCTGTGTTTTTTCGGCGTGGTGCGCGAGCATTGGCCGCTTTGGTTTCCGCTGCTGGTGTTTGCTCCTTTCGTCATTGACGCCACGGTTACGCTGCTCAAGCGCATGGCGCGACGCGAAAAGGTCTGGGCGGCGCATCGCCAGCACTACTACCAGCGCCTGGTGCGCATGGGTTGGTCGCACCGTCGCCTGGCGCTTGCCGAATATGCCTTGATGTCGGTTTGCGGCGGGCTTGCCCTGTGGTTGCTTTCTGCCCCGCCGGCCTGGCAGGCGGCGGGTGTGGCGGCCTGCCTTGGCGTCCATGCGGCATTGATGTTCTGGATCGATAGGCGCTGGTCGGCCACGGGAGAGGCGGCGTGACGCGTGGCGTGATGATTTTCCTGCATGACTTGGTCATGGTGGTGCTGGCCTGGCTCGGCGCCTACTGGCTGCGCTTCAATCTCGATATCCCGCCCGAGTTCAGCCAGGCGATGTGGTCGGCGCTGTTGGTCGTGGTTCCGGTGCAGGGCGCGGTGTTTTATGTCTTTGGCCTCTATCGCGGCCTGTGGCGATTCGCCAGCGTCTCGGACCTGAAGCGCATCCTGATCGCCTGCGGCATTGCCGGCCTGGCGACGCCTGCCGCGCTGGTCATGACCCAGCAGTTGAGCATGGCGCCGCGATCGGTCTTTATTCTTGGTCCGCTGCTGCTGGTGCTGCTGATGGGGGGCGTGCGCTTTACTTACCGTGCGTGGAAAGACGGCCATTTCTTCCTGCGCCGTACCGGGGTCGGTATGCCGGTGCTGATAGTCGGCGCCGACGAGACGGCGATGCGACTGATCAAGGAACTGGAAGTCAGCCGCGTCTGGCGTGTAGTAGGCATCGTCGAACCCGGTACGGGCCAGGCCGGGCGGCAGTTGGGTGGCGTACCGATTCTTGGCGGCATCGAAGGGATTCGCGGACATGCGGAGCGTTCCGAAGCGCGCTCGGCCATCATCGCCATGCCTGCGGCATCCGTCGCCGAGCGGCGCCGGGCAACGGAAGCCATCGCTTCCGCGGGGCTTGCCGCGATGACCGTGCCCGCGCTCGATGATCTGCTGACCGGCCGCGTCGCCATATCGGCCATCCGCAAGGTTGAACTGGAGGACTTGCTCGGCCGCGACCGCGTTGATCTCGACGAAGCAGGCTTGTCCGGCTTGCTGCAGGACAAAACCGTGCTGATCTCAGGCGCGGGAGGTTCGATCGGCACGGAGCTTTGCCGCCAGATCGCGCGCTTCAATCCGCGCCTGATGGTCTTTGTCGAACAGTCGGAGTTCGCGCTCTATGGCGTCGAGCAGGAGTTTGCCGGGCGCCGGGTCGCCTGCGTGATCGGCGATGTCAAGGACGCGTCGCGCATGCAGGCGGTATGTGCCGAGTACCGGCCCGACGTGGTGTTCCACGCTGCGGCCTACAAGCACGTGCCGCTGATGGAATGTGCGAATGCCTGGGAGGCGGTGAAGAACAATGTGCAGGGCACGCTGACCGTGGCGCGCGCGGCACTGGCGGCGGGAACCGGCGAGTTCGTGTTGATCTCCACCGACAAGGCGGTCAACCCCACCAATGTGATGGGTGCCAGCAAGCGCCTCGCCGAAGTGGTGTGCCAGGCAGTTCAGGCACAGGGTTCCGCGACACGTTTTGTCATGGTGCGCTTCGGCAACGTGCTGGGCTCGTCGGGCAGCGTGATTCCCTTGTTTCGCGAACAGATTGCCCGCGGCGGCCCGGTGACGGTGACGCATCCGGAGATCATCCGTTACTTCATGCTGATTCCGGAAGCGGCGCAACTGGTGCTGCAGGCCGGGCTGATGGCTGCGCGTGACGCCGAGGGTGGCCGGGTGTTTGTCCTCGACATGGGCGAGCCGGTGAAGATCGTCGACCTCGCTCGCGACATGATCCGGCTTTCCGGCTTTAGCGAGGACGAGATCCGCATCGAGTTCACCGGATTGCGCCCTGGCGAGAAGCTCTTCGAGGAGCTGCTGGCCGATGGTGAGTCTACGTTGTCTACACCCCACCCCAAGCTGCGCATCGCCAAGTCGTCGGCGATTCCCGATGCTGCCTGGCTCGCGGAACTTGAGGCATGGCTGGCGGAACCCTGGCGCGACGAAGCCGCCGTCAAGGCAGGCTTGCGGCGCTGGGTTCCGGAATATCGTCCCGCAGCGAATTGAAAGCGGCGACGACCTCGTCCACGGCGATGTCGGCGACATCAAGCGAGGGCTTTTGCAGCAGGCGGTAGGGCACACCCCAGGGATGCCAGCGCGCCGCTCCGGAGTTGCCGAACAGACATACCACCGGCAGACCGAGTCCGGCGGCAAGATGCATGGCGCCGCCGTCGGCGCAGATCACGGCCCGACATTCCGCGAGCGCGGCGATCAGATCGGGAAGTGTCCGTGTCGGCCTGGCGATCACCGTTACCTGCCCGCGGTCTCGACACACCCGGGATTCCGCTTCGCGTCGGGCGAGCGGAATTCCAGGTATGCAGAGCGAGCCAGCGCCGACTCCCTGCATTACCTCGCGCGCCTTCGCATCGTCACCCGGATGCCGCGGGTTGTCGTCATCGCCCGGTGACCAGAGCAGCAGGAAGCGGACCGGGCCGCCCGCGGCAATGGCGTGCATCGTCCGCGCGAAGCGCTCCGCCGGCCAGCGCTGCGATGGCTTGCGCGCACTGATATGCACGCCGATGGTGAGAGTTTCCGAAGCGACGCAGAGCGCTGGCGCGGGCGATACGGCGCCGGCGACCACCCGGCAGGGCGGCGGGACGCCGTCGATGCCGTAAATCTTGGCGATCCGAAAGACGTCTTCCACTTCATGACGCGCGTCCGTATCGACCGGCAGCGAAATGTCGAGCCCGGCCACCGCGCCAAAACCGATAACGCGCTTGGGCTTCAGCCAGCGCGCCAGCTTGACCGCCCGCGGTTGAGGCGAGGTGGTGGCGACGATGACGTCGTCGATGGCCATGGCACGCAAGCGGCGCATCATCCTTAACCGACGCCACAGAATTGCCGCCAGCGATTCGTTGCCGGAGCGATGTTTCGCCTTGGTATAGACGAACATCTCATCAAGGTCCGGATTCCCTTCGAGCACCGGCGCGTTGTAGCTGTTGACCAGCGCACCCAGCCACGCCGCGGGAAAGCGCTGGCGCAAGGCCGCGATCAGCGGTGCGGTGCACACCAGGTCGCCAATATTGTCGCGGCGGATGATCAGTATCTTGGGGGCGGGATCGGGGCTCAAGGTAAACTCGGCGTCCATGGCTACGTATGCAATCGGCGATCTGCAGGGCTGCTTCGAGCCGCTGCAACGCCTTCTCGACTATATCAGCTTCGATCCTGCCGCCGACCGTGTCTGGTTCGTCGGTGATCTCGTCAATCGTGGCCCGGCCTCGCTGGAGGTTCTGCGTTTCGTCCGTTCGCTTGGGGCGGCGGCGACGGTCGTGCTCGGCAACCATGACCTGCACCTTGTGATGCAAGCCGAGGGCTACGGCAAGACGAACAAGGAAGATACGCTGCAGGAGATATTTGCCGCGCCGGACCGCTATCAACTATTGGCCTGGCTGCGGGCGCAGCCCTTGTTTCATGTGGAAGGTGACTGGGCGATGGTGCATGCCGGACTGCTGCCGGAGTGGACCGTGGCAAAGGCAAAGGCGCTGTCTGATGAGATAGCCGTTGCCTTGTTGGAGCCGGGGCATCGCGAGTTTCTTGCCAACATGTGGGGTTCGGAGCCGGCATCCTGGAGGGATGATCTGGTTGGCTGGGATCGGTTGCGCGTTGTGGTGAACGCGATGACACGCATGCGCTATGTCACGTCGGCGGGAGCCATGGAGTTTCGCGCCGAAGGTTCCAAGGCGCCCCCCGACAAAGGTCCGGCTGGATGCCTGCCCTGGTTCGAGGCTCCCGGGCGCGCCAGTGCAGACCACAAGATCGTTTGTGGCCACTGGTCGGCGCTGGGCTTTCGAGATGCCCCAAACCTCCTCGCCCTGGATACAGGATGTCTGTGGGGAGGCTGCCTTACCGCGGTACGCCTGGAAGATCGGCGGATTTTTCGCCAACCCTGCCCGCAGCAGGCGAAGCCTTCAGGCTGGGATTGATCGCGGTTTAGTGCGACACCCGCGTCGCGCCGCTTCCCGAAAGCACGCGCACTCGCTCACCCGCGCGAAAAGCTTCGTCGGCCTCCTGGGTGACCGCGATCATCTGGCCGTTGTCGAGCTTGATGGTGATCTCCAGGCCTTCCTTGCGATTCGCGCGCTCTTCCACTGCCTGGCCGGCGATGCCACCGACCACGGCACCGAGAATCGAGCCGACCGTGGAGCCCCGGCCCTGACCGACGTTGCTCCCGGCAATGCCACCGATCGCGCCGCCAGCAACGGCGCCCACGCCGGACCGCGACCCTTCAATGATGACGGTTCGAACCGATTCCACCACACCCATGCGGATATGCATTTCGCCCCGGGTTTGCGAGGTCGAATAGGCCGAGCCGGATTGGCTGCCGGCGCATCCCGCCAGCAGCAGGGCGACAAGGGCGCCGGCTATCGATATGGAAAGCATTCTCTTCATCTCTCGTCTCCTCTATCAAAGGCTGTCGTCGAATGCCGCACGGTAGCGCCTGGCAATCTCGTCCCGCGTCAGCTTGTGGTTCTGGCCACCGCGATGCGCGATCTTGATTGAGCCCATCAAGGATGCAAGCCGGCCGGCCTTTTCCAATTCCCAGCCCTGGCCGATGCCATACAACAGGCCGGCACGGTAAGCATCGCCGCAACCCGTGGGATCGATCAAGCTCTCGGGCGGTGCCACCGGAATATCGATGCGCCGCCCGGCGCAGTAAATCTGCGATCCGTTGCCGCCCAGCGTGACGACCAGGGCGCGGACTTCCTCCGCCAGGCGTTCCAGCGGCAACCCGGTGCGCTCCGTCAGCAGCTTGGCTTCGTAGTCATTGACCGTGCAGTAGTCGGCAAGTTTCAGGAAGGCCATCAGTTCCGGGCCATCGAACATCGGCAGGCCCTGGCCCGGATCGAAGACAAAGGGAATGCCGGCGGCCTGGAATTCGCGCGCATGCTGCAGCATGCCGTCGCGTCCGTCCGGCGAGACGATGCCGAGGCCGACGTCCTTTGCATCCGCGACTTTGTTCTGATGCGAATGGGTCATCGCACCCGGATGGAAGGCCGTGATCTGGTTGTCATCGAGGTCGGTGGTAATGAAGGCCTGCGCGGTGAAGCTGCCGGCAACCTCGCGCACATGGCTGGCATCCAGCCCGAGTTGCTTCAGGCGGTGCATGTAGGGTGCGCTGTCGTCGCCTACCGTGGCCATGATCAGCGGCTCGCCGCCGAGTAACTTGAGGTTGAAGGCGATGTTGCCGGCGCAGCCGCCGAACTCGCGCCGCATGTCCGGCACCAGGAAGGCGACATTGAGAATGTGGATCTGCTCCGGCAGGATGTGGTTCTTGAAGCGGTCGCCGAATACCATGATGGTGTCGTAGGCCATGGAGCCGCAAATGAGTGTTTTCATGCTGTCTGTCGCAATCTCAGGGGTAGAAAATATATAGGCGATAGCCGCTCGCGGGCAGATCACCGGCATCGAGGGTGATGCTCACGGCAAGGTCGGCGTTGGGCGTCATGCCCTTGTCGATGGCTGAATTGCGTGGCAGGTAGTCCGCCGGCGCCAGAACCTTGCGCACGATGGCCTTGTCGGTGGTGTCGGTGAGCGTGAGTTCGAGGTGGGGAAACTGCTGGACAAATGGTGCGCGGTTTTTCAGGGTCGCCGTCAATGTCAGGCGACCTTTTTGCGTCGTGTCGGGATGCAGGTCCGATGCCTCGATGCCGACCAGCGCCACTTTCGTCGGCAGGCCGACATCGCAGCCCAGGATCTGGCAGGCCTCGACAAGTAGTGGTCGTGATTCGGGCCACAATACGGCCATTTCGACCCGATACATCAACAAGGCTTGCAGCCCGAGTGCAAGCAACGCAAGCAGACCGCCAACGACCCACGGCCAGCGCCTCGGCGGCGGGGCAACAACATCTTCTTGCCAGGGCTCCGCTTCGCCCGCCGGGAACTCCTGGGTCGGCGCATCGATGGGCGGCTCGTCCGGGCTTGCCGGTTCGGCTGTCGCGATTGCCATTTCGGGAAGTGCTGGCGGCGCTTCCGGCTCCGGGTTGCGAAGCCTGGTTTCCCGTTCATCGGGGGAGGGCTCGACCGATTCAAGCGCGAGTTCCTGTCCGGTTTCACTGGTATCTTCCGTCGGCTCGACCGTACCGGCAGGAGTCGGCGCTGCAACCCCGGCGATTTCTTCCCCGAACAGCGTCTCTGGTGCCGCGTCGGGCGCTGCCGGCGGGGGCCGGAAGACCGCCGCCGGCTCTTCGATCAGGGTATCGAGGGCATTGAATACGTGCTGGCATTCGCCGCAGCGCACGCGTCCGGCGCGCAGCTTGAGCTGCTCCGCAGTGACGCGAAAATGCGTCGCGCAATCCGGGCAGCGCGTCAGCACCGGCTGCGCCCCTCCAGGCGCACCCAGCCCTCGCGTTCAGCGCCGATCGCCAGTGCGATGTGCGGTGAGTAGGTGGCGATAACCCGGTCCGCTTGCGCCGCCAGCACCCCGGATAGCGCAATGCGCCCACCCGGAGCGACGCACCCCGCAAGCAAGGGGGCGAGCACGCAGAGCGGGTTGGTCAGGATGTTGGCGACCACGATGTCAAATTGTTCTTGCAATGTGTCCTTCGAGTGCCGCAAGCGCAGCGTGACATGGTTGCCGGCGGCATTGTCGCGGGCGGCGATCAAGGCGTTGTCGTCGATGTCTACTCCCAGCACGGTTCCGGCGCCGAGGCGGACGGCGGCGATGCCGAGTATGCCCGAGCCGCAGCCGTAGTCGAGGACGGATTCGCCGCCTTGCACGATATCGCTCAGCCATTGCAGGCAGAGAAATGTCGTTGGGTGCGAGCCCGTGCCGAAGGCAAGGCCGGGGTCGAGGACCAGGCTGACGGCCTCCGGATCGGGCGCGGCATGCCAGGAGGGCACGATCCACAGGCGATCATTGACGCGTATCGGATCGAACTGGGCCTGCGTCAGGCGCACCCAGTCCTGTTCCTCGATGTCCTCAAGTTCGATTTCCGGCAGATCGTCGATGCCGGCATCCGCTGTCGCCAGCGCGATTCGCCCAAGCAGGTCGGGCGCGGGATCGAACAGCGCGACCACCCGGCTTTGGTTCCACAACGGCGTTGTCGGCATGCCACCGGAACCGTCCGGTTCGCCGAATTGCGGCGTTTCCAGGTCGGTGCCGGCCAGTGCGTCCTCGACGCTGACCGAAATCGCGCCGGCGGCCATCAGCGCATCGGAGAGCGCTTCCGCGTGCGCGGCGTCGGTTTCCAGGGCGACGCTGACCCACATCGCGGCTACTTGCCCTTGGTCGCCTCGCTGCGGGCGGCGAGTTTCTCTTCGAGGTAATGGATGCTGGTCCCGCCCTTGATGAAGCGCGGGTCCAGCATCAGGTCCTGATGCAACGGGATGTTGGTTTTGATGCCGTCGACCATCATCTCCGAGAGCGCGATACGCATCCGGCGGATGGCCTGCTCGCGGGTGTCGCCGTAAGCGATCACTTTGCCGATCATCGAGTCGTAGTGGGGCGGCACGGTGTATCCGGAATAGGCGTGGGAATCGACGCGGATGCCCGGTCCGCCGGGCGCATGCCAGTTGGTGATCTTGCCCGGCGAGGGGGTGAATTTGAACGGGTCCTCGGCATTGATGCGGCATTCGACGGCATGGCCGCGCAGTTCGATGTCGCGCTGGCGGAACCAGAGCTTCTCGCCAGCAGCGATGCGGATCTGCGCCTGGACGATGTCGATGCCGGTGATCAGTTCGGTCACCGGGTGCTCGACCTGGACGCGGGTGTTCATCTCGATGAAATAGAACTCGCCGTTTTCGTAGAGGAATTCGAAGGTGCCGGCGCCGCGATAATTGATCTTGCGGCAGGCCTCGGCGCAGCGGTCGCCGACGCGCGCCAGCACGCGCCGGTTGATGTCGGGTGCCGGGGCCTCCTCGATCACCTTCTGGTGGCGGCGCTGCATCGAGCAGTCGCGCTCGCCGAGGTAGACCGAATTTCGGAACGAGTCGGAGAGCACCTGGATTTCCACATGGCGTGGGTTCTCGAGGAATTTCTCCATATACACCGTCGGGTTGTTGAAGGCGGCGCCTGCCTCGCTGCGGGTCATGTTGACGGCGTTGATCAGCGCCGCTTCGGTATGCACCACGCGCATGCCGCGCCCGCCGCCGCCGCCTGCGGCCTTGATGATCACCGGGTAGCCGACGGCGCGGCCTATCTTGATGATTTCCTTCGGATCGTCGGGCAGGGCGCCATCGGAGCCGGGCACGCAGGGTACGCCGGCGGCCTTCATGGCATCCTTGGCGCTGACCTTGTCGCCCATCAGGCGGATGGTTTCCGGCCGTGGGCCGATGAAGGCGAAGCCGGATTTCTCGACGCGCTCGCCGAAGTCGGCGTTTTCGGAAAGGAAGCCGTAGCCGGGATGGATGGCCTCGGCGTCGGTGACTTCCGCCGCCGAGATGATCGCCGGAATGTTGAGATAGCTCTGGCCCGAGGGCGCCGGGCCGATGCAGACCGATTCGTCGGCGAGCTTGACGTATTTCGCTTCGGTGTCGGCTTCGGAATGCACGGCCACCGTGCGCACGCCGAGTTCGCGGCAGGCGCGCAGGATGCGCAGGGCGATCTCCCCGCGGTTGGCAATAAGAACCTTGCCGAACATGCTCAGCCGATCACGAACATGGGCTGTCCGTACTCCACCGCCTGCCCGTTTTCGACCTGGATGGCCTTGATCACGCCGGAAATGTCGGCCTCGATCTCATTCATCAGCTTCATGGCTTCGATGATGCACAAGGTGTCGCCCGCCTTGACCGCCTGTCCGACCTCGACAAAAGGCGCCGCGTCCGGGCCGCTGGAGCGGTAGAACGTGCCGACCATGGGAGCCTTCATCACATGCCCTTCGGCCTGCGCTGGCGCCGGCGCGGCCGCAGGAGTCGGCGCCGGCGCCACGGCGGCATGCGCTGCCGGGGCCGCCATCGGCATGCTGACCACGGTTGTTGCCGGCGCGGCCGTCAGGTGCTTGGCAATGCGGATCTTTTCCTCGCCCTCGCTGATCTCAAGCTCCGATATGCCGGAGTTCTGCACGAGATCGATCAGGGTCTTGAGCTTTCTCAGGTCCATGGGGAATCCTCAAACAAGAAACAGCGGCCGCCGCCGCCGGGGTCGGAAGTCTCAGGCGTCCCGCAAGCGTGCGAGCGCGGCTTCCAGCGCGAGTTCGTAGCCCTGGGCCCCAAGACCGGAGATCAGGCCGACGGCAATGTCCGAAAAATAGGAGTGCTTGCGGAACGGCTCCCTGGCATGGACATTGGACAGATGCACTTCAATGAACGGAATGGCCACCGCCGCCAGCGCGTCGCGCAGGGCAACGCTGCTGTGGGTATAGCCGGCAGGATTGATGATGATGAAGCGTACTCCCTGATCGCGAGCCGTTTGTACCCGGTCGATCAGTTCGCCTTCATGGTTGCTTTGGTAGCTTTCCAACTGGATGCCGGCTGCCTTTGCCCGCGCCGACATCGCGGCATGGATGGTGGCTAGCGTGGTCCGTCCGTAGATCTCGGGCTCTCGGCTGCCCAGCAGGTTCAGGTTTGGTCCGTGGAGCACCAGAATGCTCCCGCTTGCTTCCGTTGCCGTTTTGGCTTTAGTGCGAGTTTGCTTCGTCATGGATGCGAGTTTGCAACAAATACCTGCAGTTTGTCCAGCTACCGCGAAACCAGCTCGGCAAGTGTGGGCTCCAGGTCCTCCTCTTTCCAGCGTCCAAGCTTGCTCGCTGCCAGGTTTCCATCCCTGTCGAAAACGACAGTGAATGGAAGCGCCTGCCGACTGTTGCCCAGTTTTGCGCTATCGGTCATGGTGGCCATGTCGCCGATCAGCAATGGGTAGCTTACGGGGGTCTCATTCTGGAATTCAATGACTTTAGCTGCGTCATCGATGCTGATGCCGACAAATTGGACGCCTTTGTCGCGAAATTTGTCCTGCAGACGGGAAAACCCAGGCATTTCCTCTCGGCAGGGGGAGCACCACGTCGCCCAGTAATTCACGACCAGGATTCTGCCGCGCCATTGGCTCAAGCGTTGTGCTTGGCCCTGAGTATCGACCAGCGCGACGTTCATCAGATTGGATGCTGAAGTAATTGATGTAGAAGGTATTTTCGCGGTCCTTCCCGTTTGAGCCAGGTGATAGCCGACAGCCATCGCGAGCAGGGTCACGGCACCAAGCAAAAGCCAGATTCCGCGAGGCTTCACCTTTCGGCACCTCGTATGAGTTCTTCCACGGCGTTGGCGCGCGCGCGCTGCCGGTTGCGGCCCGCTGCCGTGCCTTTGGGCTGGTTACGCTCGGCCATCAGCGGAAAGACGTTGATCAACACAGGCAGGTCGTTCCATTCGAGGCGCAACTGAGAATCGATGCCTGGCCTTCGGTTAGGCATGGTTTCGTAGGAGATGCCGTTCGATAGCAGCTCGATCTCGACATCTTTGCTGCTGTCGGCGAAAAGATCGAGCTCGATCGCCGAATAGCGCCCAGCGGTACCGTCGAGCGCCGCGCCGGTCAAGTAGGGGCGGAAAGCGGCAAGCGTTTGCATCACTTCGAGTGCCGTGGTCCGCAGGTCGTGCAACCGTTCGCGTTGCTCGTCTTCCTGGTAAAGGGATTGCCAGGCGCGGAGTTCAAGCTCGATTTCCTCATTGGTCGGCAGGGCTTCGCCCTCACCAAGGCCAAGGCTGCGGGCGGCCTTGCGCTTGGCCATGCCGTAGTCGGCGATGCCATGCTCTGCCATCAATCGGGCGGCGGCGCTGGCGATGGCGCGTCGCGTGTGGCTGAACGCGGAGGTGGCGGGCTTGCGTCGCGGCATGATGAAGCGGGGGGCGGGAGGGATTGCGGACGGTAGAATTCGGACGATTATTCCACGGAACCGTTTCATGCATATTCACATCATCGGCATCTGTGGCACCTTCATGGGTGGAGTTGCCCTGCTGGCGCGCGCGGCCGGGCATCGCGTCACTGGATGCGACGCCAACGTATATCCACCGATGAGTACCCAGCTCGAGGAACAGGGGATCGAACTGGTCTCGGGATACGATGTGGCCCAGTTGTCACTGGAGCCCGACCTGTTTGTGGTCGGGAACGCGATTTCACGGGGGAACCCTCTGTTGGAAGCGGTTCTTGAGCGCAACCTGGCATTTGTCTCCGGGCCGCAATGGCTTGCTGAGAGCATTCTTCGGGGACGGTGGGTGTTGGGGGTGGCCGGAACGCACGGCAAGACCACCACCACGGCACTGCTGACGTGGATTCTGGAAGAAGCCGGACTGAATCCGTCGTTTCTCGTTGGCGGTGTGCCGCAGGGCTTTGGCGTTTCGGCCCGGCTGACCGACTCCGCCTTCTTTGTGATCGAGGCCGACGAATACGACACCGCGTTTTGCGACAAGCGCTCGAAATTCATTCACTACCAGCCCCGGACCACGATCCTGAATAATCTGGAGTTCGATCATGCGGATATCTTCGCTGATCTTGCTGCCATCGAGACGCAATTTCATTATCTGGTGCGAACTTTGCCGGGGAATGGCCTGCTGGTGGCGAACGCTGGTGAAGAATCCCTCGACCGCGTTTTGGCTCGTGGGTGCTGGACACCCATCGAATGGTTCAACGGCAAAGCCGGGTGGCAGACAAGTGGGCCTGACGCCGACGGTGGTTTTGAAGTCAGCCTGGCCGGAACGCGGCTTGGCCGGGTGGAACGGTTTTCCCTGCCCGGCGACCACAACCGGGCCAACGCTGTGGCCGCCTTGGCGGCGGCGCGACACGCGGGCGTTCCTGTTGCGCTTGCGCTGAAGGCCCTAGGCCGTTTTCAGGGAGTCAAGCGGCGGCTGGAGGTGCGCGGCGAAGTCCGCGGCGTCACCGTGATCGACGACTTTGCCCATCATCCAACGGCAATCCGGGTCACGATCGAAGGCTTGCGGCAGCGGATTGGGTCGGCACGGATTCTCGCCGTACTGGAACCGCGATCGAACACGATGAAGCTGGGAACGATGAAGCAACAATTGCCGGGCAGTCTCGTAGACGCGGACGCGACCTATTGCCTTGGGTCAAACCTGGGCTGGGATGTGGCGGAGGCGCTTGCACCGCTGGGGGCCAAGGCAAGATGCTTCGATGATCTGGCTGCGCTGGTGGCGGCCGTCTGCGCCGACGCACGCGCCGGAGATCAAATCCTGGTGATGAGCAACGGCGCCTTCGGCGGGGTGCACGAAAAGCTGCTCACGGCGCTCGCGGCCTGATCGGCAAATCGGTCGCCGCACCAGGCAAAAGGCCCGCGGAACGCGCGGGCCTTTTGCCGGATCGCGGAAGCTCAGCGCCCGAGGGTCGCGACGTACTCCGCAACGGCGGCGATATCCTTCTCGCTCATCCGTCCCGTGATGTCACGCATGACCCTGGCCGGGTCGGTGGCGCGCTTTCCGGTCTTGTAGGCCTTGAGCTGGTCGCTGATGTAGCCGGCGTGCTGGCCGCCGATCGCCGGCGCGAGAACGGCGGGTGGATTCGACATTACCTTGGACCAGTTCTTGTTGCCCACGCCGTTCGGCGCATGGCAACCGATGCAGGCGGCAACGATGTCCGGGCGGCCGATGCCCTTCATGAAAATCTTCTCGCCCAAGGCCAGTAGATCCTTGTTCTGCGCCGGGTTCGGTTGCACCTTCTGGCTACCAAACCAGGCAGCGATATCGGCCATGTCGTTCTCGGCGACGGCCTGGGCCTGCGGACTCATCACCTCGTTGCTGCGTCGCGCCGCCTTGAAGTCGTGCAGCGATTTGACGATGTATTCCGGCACCTGCCCGGCGAGCTTGGGTGCCTTCAGCGCTGCGTACATTTCCGGGGCGTTGTTGCCGTCCGGTCCATGGCAACCACCGCAGGCGGCGGATTTTCCTTCGCCTGCCGCGGCATTGCCGGCTGGTTTCGCGGCGGCGACGGATGCCGCCGCCACGGTTGCGCAGGCCAGCGCGGCCAGCAGATGCTTGGTACCCATTTTTTTGGTTTCCCCCTGATTCGGGTTGCGAAAATCGACGAAGCTTGAAATAATTCGGCGAAGTTGATTTAGGTTAATTATGTTTTAACATTGCCCGACTGGCAACCGTCGCCGCGAAATTTGTGCGCCGGCGGCAATGAAAACAATGAGAGAACAAGGGGAGACGCAATGGCGCACGATGCCCATCACGCTGAAGGACATGCTCATGCCCACTGGGATACGAGCATCTATCCCTTCATTATCAGCTTTGGCATTCTGGCCCTGGCGGTCGCGTTTTCGTTCAAGTTCGTCTATCACAATGGATTTGCAGCGATCCTATCCCTGGGGATCGGCGTACCGCTGATCATCGCCGGCATCGCGGGTTGGACCAGCGAGGCCATGGGCAAGGGCGAGGGCCTTTCCTATGGCGCCATGGGCTGGTTCATCCTGGCGGAAGCCATGATTTTCGTGTCCTTCTTCGTCAGCTACTGGTACACCAAGCTGCATGTGGATGTATGGCCACCGGCAGGCAACATCGAGCTGCCCCGGATCATGCCGCTGGTGATGACCTTCATCCTGGTGGCCTCGTCCTTGACCATCCATTACGCCGAGCATTTGCTCCACCTCGGCAACAAGGGCGCGTTTCGTACCTGGTACCTGCTCACCATTGTTCTCGGCGCCTGCTTCCTCGGCATGTCCGTGTACGAGTGGTCGCACCTGATCCACGAGGGTTTCACGATCGGGACCAATGCCTTCAGCACCGTGTTTTTCTCCGTGACCGGCCTTCATGGATCGCACGTAGTGGTCGGTCTGGCAATTTTCCTCGCCGGTTTGCCCTCGGTTTTGCGTGGCGACATCGACGAGGGCTTCATGCGCACGGCCGGCCTTTACTGGCATTTTGTGGACATCATTTGGTTCTTCGTCGTTTCGCAGGTTTATTACTGGTAGTCGCCGCTGGACTGCTGACGCCCGCGGCGAGCGCCGTGACGGCGCCGACGCAGAACAGCATCCCCGACGGATCGGTGATGCAGATCGACGAGCCGAGCTTTCTCGGCAACCGGATGATCGGCGGCACCGTGCTGACCGATGAAGAGGGAAGGGATTTTCGGGTAGCCGACCTGCTGGGCAAGCCGGTGATCCTGTTGTTGTCGTATTACGGGTGCGATGGAACCTGCCCGACGATGAACGCGGAGCTGGCCAAGGTGTTGGCGAAGGTGACGCGGTTTTCGCTGGGTAAGGATTACCGGGTATTGACGGTGTCCTTCGACAGGCGGGATTCCCCCGCCACGGCACGGGATTTCCTCGCCAAGTCGGGGTCGATGGCGGGGGTGGAGGGTCTGGGCCGCGAGGTGGTGAAGGCCGGTTGGCGCCATGCCGTGGTCAAGACCGGGGAGGTCGAGAAGTTTGCGGGAGAAGTGGGGTTCCGCTTCTTCTGGTCGGATGCGGCCAAGGCGTTTCTGCATCCGAACGTCGTGGTGTTTCTTACGCCGGAGGGACGTGTCGCCCGTTATATCTACGGTACGCGGATGGATGCAAGAACGGTGGAACTGGCGATCACCGACGCCGATTGGGAGCGCATTTCCAATTCGACGGCGGTGTTCGACATGCTGACGGGGGCCTGCTTCAGCTACAACTATGCCGAAGGCAGGTACCAATGGAATTATTCCTTGCTGGCGGGAGTCGGGTCCTTGGTCACGGGACTGTCGCTGATGCTGCTCGGAGCATGGACGTATCGCCGACGCATGGCGCGGCGAGGTTCGGGAATGTTGGGGAATGAAGGGGAAACGCATGCATGAAACCATCAGACGCGCCGCCGCGGGGCTGACCGCGCTCATCTTGACAGTCCCGGCCTGGGCTGCCGGCGGCGACAAGGCCGCGCCGGCGACGCCGGATCCGGCGCGTGACTGGGATCACCTCTGGAACGAGGTAATTCTTGATATCACCATCATCGGCATTCTCTTTGCCATCGTTACGGCCTGGTTCATCTGGCAGGCGCGGCGACGCCCTGGCAACGAAGTCGGCGCGTCGGTGCCGCTGTCCCCGGCGTCGGCGGTCGGATGGGTGGTGATCCCGATCTTCGTTTTCCTTTCCATCGACCTGTATACGGCGGCCAACGGCTGGGTGCTGTGGAATACCTTCCGCGACGTGCCTGCCAACCGCATGGAAGTCAAGCTCGAAGCCGGCATGTACAGTTGGGACTACACCTATCCCAACGGCGTGCGCACGCAGAATGAGCTGGTGGTACCCGCCGGAACTCCGGTGGTGCTGCGCATGACCAGCCGCGATACCCTGCACAGCCACTACATCCCCGATTTTCGCGTCAAGGAAGACTCCATGCCCGGGCGCATCACCTACCTCTGGTTCAATCCGACCAAGCCCGGTGAGCATATCGTCACTTGCGCGGAGTACTGCGGAGTGATGCACGGCTACATGGCGGGGCGCATCATCGTCAAGGCGCCGGACGAGTACGCGGCATGGATGAAGGGTGAGGAGATCCGCCTTGCCGCCGCCAACGCGCCGGAACCGGCACCTGCCGCCACCAAGCCCACCAAGCCCGCCAAGTCGGCGGCAAAGAAGACCTGACGCAAGGACGCCCGCGATGAATCTCAAGGAATGGATTTTTACCACCGACCACAAGCGCGTCGGAGTGCTTTACCTGATCGGCTCGATCGCCGCCTTTGCCGTGGCCGGCATCATGGCCCTGCTGATGCGCGCCGAGCTGTCGACCATCGGGCCGACCATCACCGCCAATCCGACCCAGTACAACGTCTGGCTTTACACCCACGGCGCGGTGATGATCCTCGGCTTCCAGATTCCGGCGCTAACCGGTTTCTTCGCCAACTTCTGCATCCCGCTGATGATCGGGGCAAAGGACGTTGCCTTTCCGCGCGTCAATGCACTGTCGGTCTGGCTGTTCTACGTCGGCGTCATCCTCGCGCTGCTGACCTTCTTCATTCCCGATCCTCCGGACGTGATGTGGACCGGCTACCCGCCGTATTCGACGATCACCACCGGCAACACGGCGATGTACTCCTTCACCGTGTTGATCCTGGGTTTCGCCTCGATCATCGGCGGAGTGAACTTCCTCACCACCGTGGCCTACATGCGCGCGCCCGGCCTGACGCTGAACAAGCTCAACATCTTCGTCTGGTGCACCCTGGCCGCCTTTGTCCTGCAACTGATCTTCGTGCCGGTATTGGGCACGGCGGTGTCGCTGATCTCGATGGACAAATACCTGGGCACGAACTTCTTCGACCCGACCAAGGGCGGTGACGTGCTGACCTACCAGAACCTGTTCTGGTTCTATTCGCACCCGGCCGTGTATGTGATCTTCCTGCCCTTCATCGGCGTGGTATACGAGATCATCGCGGCACATGCCAAGAACATGGTCTTCAACTACAAGATGGTGGTCTATGGCGGGGTCGGCGGCATCGTGCTGCTGGCCGGCGAGGTTTGGGTTCACCACCTGTATGTTTCCGGCATGGCGGACTGGCTGCGCATCGGCCAGATGGTGACGACGCTGATGATCTCGATCCCGGTCGGCCTGATGATGATCGGCCTGATCGGTACGCTCTACAAGGGCTCGATCGCCTTCACCACGCCGATGCTGTATGCGCTCGGCGTCGTGTTCCTGTTCCTGATCGGCGGCCTTACCGGCATCCCGCTGGCGGTGCCTTCGCTGACCATCGGTGTTTCCGATACCTACTACGTGGTCGGCCATTTCCACTACGTCATGGCGGTGGCGGGTACCTTTGCCATTTTCGGCGGCGTGTATCACTGGTTCCCCAAGATGACCGGCCGGATGTACAACGAGTTCTGGGGCAAGCTCGGCTTCTGGATTACCTTCGTCGGCGTCAATATCGTCTTCTGGATCATGATGGATGTCGGCGTAAAGGGTATGCCCCGCCGCTATTACGACTATGCGCATTTCCCGCAGTTCGAGGGGGCGCACCAGTGGATGACCGTCGGTGCGGCGATTCTCGCGGTCGGCTTCACGATCGCCATCCTCAATTGGATTCTCGGTGCGATCAATGGCAAGCCATCGGGCGACAATCCCTGGGGCTCGCCGTCGCTGGAATGGTCGACCGTTTCGCCTCCGCCCCACGGCAACTGGCCTTCGCCGCCATCCGTGGCCGAAGACTGGCACCCGTATGGATTCAAGAAGGGTTGAGCACGCAAGGTCGGTGAAAAAGCGCCCCTTGCGGGGCGTTTTTTCATTTCGCCTTCGATGAAATTCGCCAAGGGCACTTGGCTGGTCGTTGTCGGTGCGGTCCTGGTGCTTGGAGGGGCGTACTTGGCATGGCGTAGCTTTCCCAGCAAGCCCCTGCCGGCAGGAGACATGCCGCGCATGCTTGAGGTTCGCGATGGCGAGGCGCTACCGCCGTTCCGCCTGCAAGGGACCCAGGGCGAGTTTGGCAGTAAGAATCTGCTCGGGCGCTGGACCTTCATGTTCTTCGGCTACACGCAGTGCCCGGACATCTGCCCGAGCGCGTTGAGCCTGATGAAGGCGCTTCGTGTGCAACTGGCGACGAATGGCGCCGTGGCGCCAGCACCGACTTTCCAGGTCGTCTTTGTATCCGTCGATCCACGTCGCGATACCCGCGAACTGCTTGCGCAGTACCTGGCCGCTTTCGATCCTTCCTTCATCGGTGCCAGTGGCGATGACGCGTCATTGGCGGAATTGGCCGCGAAACTGGGTGTTCAGTACCGTCGCCATGACGAAACCGATCAAAGAAACTACACCGTGGACCACTCGACGACGATCCATCTTGTCGACCCGACGGGGCGTCTCGCGGTGGTGTTCCCGCATCCGCAGGATGCATCGCAAATGGCCGCGGCGTTTCGTCGCATCGTCGCGCGCTGAGCCGCGCCGCACGGCCCATTGCGAGGTTGCTGCGTGCTAAACTCGGACTCCTTTTTCAGCCATCGATGATTGATTTCCAAGCGTGAAATCCACCGCTCTCGGGCTACAGACCCGCTCCCTCAAGCTGAGAAATTATTTTCAGCTCACCAAGCCGCGCGTGGTGTCGCTGATCGTGTTCTGTGCCGTGATCGGAATGTTTCTTGCGGTTCCCGGAATGGTGCCGTGGCGAATTCTGCTCGCGGGGACAGCCGGCATCGCGCTGGTGGCCGGTGCCGCCGCCGCGGTGAACTGCCTGATCGAGCAGAAGATCGACGCGCGCATGGCGCGTACCCGTGGCCGACCCCTGCCGCTGGGCCAAGTGAATTCGCTTGAGACCCTCGTGGTTTCCGGGCTGCTGGGCGGCCTGGGTCTGTTTCTGCTGTATCGCTGGGTCAATCCCTACACCATGTGGCTGACCCTGGCCACGTTTGTCGGCTACGCCGTGATCTATACCGTTTTCCTCAAACCGAACACCTCGCAGAACATCGTCATCGGCGGCGCGTCCGGCGCGATGCCGCCAGTGCTCGGCTGGGCCGCCGTCACCGGCGAAGCCCCGGGAGAAGCCTGGTTGCTGTTCCTTATCATCTTCGTCTGGACGCCGCCGCATTTCTGGTCGCTCGCCCTGTACCGAACCAAGGAGTACGCGGCAGCGGGCTTGCCCATGCTGCCGGTGACGCACGGGGCCGAATACACGCGCCGCCACGTCTTTCTTTATACGATCGGCCTGACCCTGGTGACCTTCGTACCCTATCTGATCGGGATGTCCAGCCTTTTCTACCTGGCGGCGGCCGTGGTGCTGGATGCGATCTTCCTCGGCTATGCCTGGCTGGTCTGGCGCGAATACTCCGATGCCGTGGCGCGCGCCAGTTTCCGCTGGTCGATCTTCTATCTGGCGCTGCTCTTCACCGCCTTGCTGGTGGATCATTACCTGCCATTCTGATGCGCGTCCTGCTGTTCTGTCTGGCGCTGCTGCTCGGCGCCTGCAGCCCGCCCGCGAAGTTCAACGGATCCGATCTCAAGAACGTCGACTGGGGCCGTGAGCTTGCGCTGACCGGCCACGACGGCAAGCCCTATGGCCTCGGAAGTTTCAAGGGGCGCGTCGTGGTCCTGTTCTTCGGTTATACCCAGTGCCCCGATGTATGCCCCATCACCATGGGCGGCATGCGCGAACTGATGGCGACGCTCGGTGCGGACGCGCAGCGTGTCCAGGTGCTGTTCGTCACGGTCGATCCGGAGCGCGATACACCCCAACTGCTGGCGCAATACGTTCCGTCATTTCACCCGTCATTCCTCGGCCTGTATGGCGACTCGGCAATGACGGCAAAGGTCGCCGCGGAGTTCAAGATATTCTTCCGCAAGCAGCCAGGCAGCAGTGCCACGTCATATACCGTCGATCACACGGCTGGAAGCTATGTCTTCGATCCCGCCGGACGCCTGCGACTGTATTTTCGCCACGGAGAAACCCCGCAGCGCATGGCCCAGGATCTAAAACGCCTGCTGGCGGGCGAGTAATCCAGGCCAAAGCAAAGGGCAACCCGCAGGCTGCCCTTTCATTTCCAATGTGCGCCGGAATCAGGCGGCGAGAAGCCTGGTTTTCATTTTTTGCATCGCCTTGACCTCGATCTGGCGGATGCGCTCGGCGGATATGCCGTATTCGGCGGCAAGTTCATGCAAGGTCGCGGCCTCTTCGCCATCCGCCACCAGCCAGCGGCGTTGCACGATGTCGCGGCCGCGGTCATCCAGTGCGGCCAACGCGGTCCGCAGGCCTTCATCCTGCAGGCGATCGTATTCCTTGCGCTCGATGATTGCCGAAGGTTCGGCGTTCTTGTCGGCGGCGAGATAGGCAATCGGTGCGTAGCTGTCCTCGTCGTCGTCACTCAGGGGTTCCAGGGAGACATCCGCACCGGTCAGGCGGGTCTCCATCTCGATGACTTCCCCGGGCTTGACGCCAAGCTGCCTTGCCACCGCTTTGACTTCCTCCGGGCCAAGCGTGTTGAAGCCTTGCCGGGAGTCGACATCCTGCGCCAGAGAGGCCTTCATGCTGCGCAGGTTGAAGAACAGCTTGCGCTGCGCCTTGGTGGTCGCGATCTTGACCAGGCGCCAGTTCTTCAGGATGTATTCATGGATCTCCGCCTTGATCCAGTGCATGGCAAACGAAACAAGGCGCACACCCCGATCCGGATCGAAGCGCTTGACCGCCTTCATCAGGCCGATGTTGCCTTCCTGAATCAGGTCAGCATGGGGTAGGCCATAGCCCAGATAGCCGCGGGCGATGGCAATCACCAATCGCAGATGCGAAGTCACAAGCTCACGCGCCGCATCTAGATCGGCATCGTCGCGGAAACGGCGGGCAAGCCGCTGCTCCTCGGCTTCGCTGAGCATGGGAACGCGGTTGGCAGCCGAGATGAAGGCCTCAATGCTGCCGCTGGCGGCAAGCATGGGCAAGTTATCCAAGGCAGCGGTGTGGCTCACGGTTCATCCTCCTTGAGAAGAATATTAGCACTCTTGCGATGAGAGTGCTAATTTCACAAGAAGTTCCCGACAAATTTTGTCGGAATCGTGCGGCGCTCAGGTTTTGGGCTGGGTGCCAGGCGGTCGCTTGGGCTTTTTGAAAAACCGCTTGGAGGGTTTGTTGCCGGGCGTGCCGTCTTGGCGCCGGGGTTGGTCCTGGCGTCGCCCCTGATTCTGGCCGGGCCCCGGTTGTGGACGCCGCCCGGCGTCGCCTTGGCCGTTGCTACCCGGTTGGATGCGATTGCCCGGAGCCAGGGAAATCTCCAACTCGATGATTTCATCCCAGATCGCGTCGGTACGCTGGTGATCCGGAATAGCCAGCAGTTCCCTGAGGCGGCGGCGCGGATCCTGTGGTTGCGGTTCGTTGCGAACCGGCTCTGCCGGCGTCTGTACCGGGGGCAGGGCCTCGGCGGCAGACGGCTCGGTGGACTGTTCTTCACTCATTGGTGCATTATCGCCCGAATAACAAGCTTGGGTTCCATTGCCGGTCAGGTTCGCCATGCAAATGTAGGATTTTCGCACGGTGGCAGGCCTTGACCGCTGTCGGCGTGAAGCCGCTGACAATGCCCTTAACCCTGGCCAAGATTCTGTCGCAGCGAAAATAGCGCACCCAGCCAGCCCAAACATCCCGCGCACGCCAACAGCAGGGCGGAGTCCGAGGCGCTCAAAGGGTGAAGCGCCAGATTGAGATCGTAAAGGCCGGCGAGTTCGGCCAGCGGGGCACGCAGCCAGAGCGTCGTGCCAATCACCAGCAGCCAGGCCATGACGCCGCCGCCGACCCCAAGCAGCAGGCCGTGATACAGAAACGGGCGGCGGATGAAGGCTTCCGTGGCGCCCAGCAGGCGGCTGACTTCAATCTCGGCGCGTTGCGTTAGCACCTGCATGCGGATGATGCCGAAGGTGATTGCGATCAGGCCGCCGCCGAGCAGCCCGGCAAACAGCATCAGCGCCGTGCGGCCCAGTTTGAGCAAGGCGTCCAGGCGCCTTACCCAGGCCGAGTCAAGCTGAACATGCTCGACTTGGGGCCACTTGCGAAACTCGTCGGCCAGCCGTTCCATCGATTCGGGTGATTCGTCGCGCGCGCTGACGACAAAGGCGTCGGGAAATGGATTGGCCGCCAGGGCGTCGATGACGTCGCGCAGGCCGGGGCTGGATTTCATGCGCGCCAGTGTCTCTTCGCGCGGCAGAAACCCCGCCTGACGCACTCCCGCGTGCCGTTCCAGCCGTGAACGGATGTTGTCCGCGACGGCGCGCTCGGCGGCGATGTTCATGAACACCGAAATTCGCGGCGTAGCAGTGGAGTTTCCGGCCAAATCGCGGATGCCCGACAACAGCATCTGCCCGCCGGCTGGCAAGGCCAGCGCGATACCGATGGCGAGCAGGGACAGGAGGCTATTGACCGGCGTTGCCGTCAGTCGCCGCCAGGCCAGGCTGGCGGATCGCCCATGATGGACCAGCCAGGCCTTCATGCGGCGAGCCGTCCATGGTCGAGTTGAAGCCGGCGCGCACCGGGGAACAGCTCATGGGCATAGGTGGCGACCAGCAGCGTGACCCCGACCCGGTTGAATTCGAGCAGGATGCGCACGACATCGGCGGCGGTGTCCTGATCCAGGTGGGCCGTTGGCTCATCGGCCAGCAACAGGTCAGGTCGGCCCACCACCGCGCGGGCGATCGCCAGGCGCTGCTGTTCGCCGCCCGAGAGCATGATCGGCAGCGCCTTTTCGCGCTTGCCCAGGCCAACCTTGTCCAGCGCGGCGCGCACGCGGCTGGCGGATTCGCGCACGGGAAAGCCGGAGATCGACAGCGGCAGCAAGACATTCTCAAAGGCACTGCGGTCAAACAGCAGCTTTTGATCCTGGAATACCATGCCAATGCGCCGCCGGTAGTAGGGCAGCGCGGCGCGGGCAAGACCGCCGAGATTCTGACCGCCAACGAGTACGGAGCCGGAGGTGGCGGTTTCGACGCCGGCAACCAGCTTCAGCAGTGTCGATTTCCCTGCGCCGGAATGACCGCCGATCAGCAGCATTTGTGCTTCGTCGAGATCGAAGCTGAGGTTGGACAGCGCATCCACCCCGGGCGGGTAGCGCTTCGACACCCGATCGAAGCGGATCACCCTCAGTTTCCCAGCAGGGCCTCGACGAATTCGCCGGCGCGGAAGGCCTGCAAGTCGTCGATTCCCTCGCCGACGCCGATGAAGCGCACCGGCTTCGGACACTGCCGCGCGATCGCCGCCAGCACGCCGCCCTTGGCGGTGCCATCGAGCTTGGTGACGATCAGGCCGCTGACGCCGATTGCCTTGTCGAAGGCCTTGACCTGCTGGACGGCGTTTTGCCCGATGTTCGCATCCAGCACCAGCAGCACTTCATGCGGTGCCGTGGCATCGGCCTTGTTGACCACGCGGCGCACTTTCGCAATTTCTTCCATCAGGTGCAACTGCGATGGCAGGCGGCCGGCCGTATCGGCCAGGACGACATCGATCTTGCGCGCGCGGGCCGCGCTGATGGCATCGAATACCACGGCGGCCGGATCGCCGCTCTCCTGGGCGATGACAGTGACGCCGTTGCGCTCGCCCCAGGTGCTCAGTTGTTCGCGCGCGGCGGCACGGAAGGTGTCGCCGGCCGCCAGCAGCACGCTCTTGCCCTGGGCCTGGAAATGCTTGGCCAGTTTGCCGATGGAAGTCGTCTTGCCGGCGCCATTGACTCCGGCGATCATGATTACGAAGGGTTGATGGCCGTCCGCCTGCAGCGCTTGTTCGAGCGGGGCCAGCAAGGATGTCAGCGCCTGCGCCAGGGCGCCGCGCAATTGTGCGGGGGTTTCCAGCTTTTCGCGCTTCACGGTAGCCTTGAGTTCGGTGAGCAGCCACTGTGTGGCTTCGATGCCGCAGTCCGCCATCAGCAGTGTCGATTCCAGATCATCGAGCAGTTCGTCATCGATCCTGGCCCGGCTGAACAGTTCGGAAAGCGGTGTGTTGAGCGTGGCGCGAGTGCGCGAGAGGCCGGCCTTGAGCCGTTCGCTCCAGGACGAGCGAGGCGCCTTGGATTCGGCCGCCGGGGCGGCGGAGTCATCCTTGGGTTTCAGGAAACCAAACATGCGGAATGCGGTCGGAGGCAGGAGCCGCGCTAAGATGCGCTGCTTGAGAATTCTAGCAGAAGCCCCAATCTCCCCATTTCGACAGCGCTTGCCCAATCCACCCATGAGATCATCATTTGCCGCAATCGCCCTGCTTGTGATCGCCGTGTCACCAGCGCCGACTCTGGCCAACCCCTTCGAGACCAAGCTCGCCAACGGCCTGCGGGTGATCGTCAAGGAAGACCGCCGCGCGCCGACGGCCGTACACATGGTCTGGTACCGCGCCGGCGGCATGGACGAAAAGGATGGGACCTCGGGCGTCGCCCATGCCCTGGAGCATTTGATGTTCAAGGGCACGAAAAACCTCAAGTCGGGCGAATTCAACAAGCGCGTGGCCGAGGCCGGCGGGCGCGACAACGCCTTCACCAGCCGCGACTACACCGCCTATTTCCAGATCGTGCCCAAGGCCGCGTTGCCCGAGATGATGAAGCTCGAGGCCGATCGCATGGCCAACCTGACGCTGGATGCCAAGGAGTTCGCCGCCGAGATCAAGGTGGTCATGGAGGAACGCCGGCTGCGCACCGACGACAATCCGCAGGCACGGGTGCACGAGGCACTGAACTCGACTCTTTTCCAGGCCCACCCCTATCGCCGGCCAATCATCGGCTGGATGGACGATCTGGAACACATGAGATGGCAGGACGCGCGCGATTGGTACCGCCAGTGGTATGCGCCGAACAACGCGTATGTGGTTGTGGTGGGCGATGTCGATCACCGCGAGGTATTTCGCCTGGCCCAAAAATATTACGGCATCCACAAGGCCAGGCAACTGCCCGAGCGCAAGCCGCAGAATGAACCGGAACAGGCCGGGGTGCGGCGGGTAACGGTCAAGGCGCCTGCCAAGCTGCCTTACATGGCAATGGCGTGGAAGGCGCCCAAGCTGCGGGATGTGCGAAACGACCGCGATCCTTACGCGCTGGAAGTTCTTGCCGCGGTACTCGACGGTCACGATGCCTCGCGTTTCTCGAAGAACCTGGTACGCGGTTCACGCGTCGCCCAATCGGCCGGCGCCGGTTATGACGGAAGTCTGCGCGGCGAGGCGACGTTCACGCTTGACGGCCAGCCTGCTGAAGGCAAAACCATTGCCGAGCTCGAAGCTGCCTTGCGTGCCGAACTCAAACGCGTCCAGGACGAAGGCGTGTCAGCCGAGGAACTGGCGCGGGTCAAGACGCAGTCGATCGCCGCCCAAACCTACAAGCGCGACTCGCTGATGGCGCAGGCCATGGAAATAGGCGGCCTGGAAGCCAGCGGCCTGAACTGGCGCGACATCGACACCCTGCTGGAAAAGTTGAAGACCGTGACGGCCGAGGAAGTCCAGGCGGTGGCGAAGAAGTACTTTACCGACGACACCCTGAGCATCGCTGTGCTCGATCCCCAGCCGGTCGAGCAGAGCAAACCGCGAAAGCCCTCCGGGCCAGTGAGGCACTGATGAAGCAAAGCAAATTGATTGCCCCCCACCCTCGTTCCACGGCCGGCCCTGCATGGCCGGCCGGCTTCGCGGGCGTGGAGCAGTGCTCCGCGAATTCCCCGCTTCGCCCCCTTCCCGGGGCGGGGCTACTGATGAAGCCCCTGCGCAGCAAGACGGCCAGCCTAGCTGGCGCGTCGCTGCGGATGGTCAGATCGCTGCGCTCGTTGATTGTGTGGCGCTCACGAGCCCTATTTGCCTTGATTTGTCTGACAGTATCCCTGACATCAGGCGCGGCTCAGGCCGGTGTCAAGATCGAACACTGGGTCGCGCCGTCCGGTGCCAAAGTGTATTTCGTCGAGGCCCGCGTGCTGCCTATCCTGGACGTTCAAATCGATTTCGCCGCCGGCGGCGCCTTCGTCCAGGCTGGCAAGACCGGCGTGGCCAGCCTCACCCGCGGTCTGTTGGAGGCGGGGGCCGGCAATCTCGACGAAGAGGCGATCGCCGGGCGAGTGGTCGATATCGGCGCGCGCCTGGGGGGCGGCGTGGACAGCGATCGCGCCAGCGTCAGCCTGCGCACCCTGGTCTCCAAGAGCGAGCGCGAGGCGGCGCTGGAACTGATGCGCACCGTGTTGTCGGCGCCGACTTTCCCGCAATCCGTGCTGGAGCGTGAAAAGGCCCGCGCCATCGCCGGCATTCGCGAGGCCGAAACGCGACCCGATGCCATCGCCGCCAAGCGCTTTGCCGCTGCGATCTATCCCGATCACCCCTATGGAGCTTCGTCGACGGTCGAGACAGTCTCGACGATCACGCGCGAGGATCTGGTCGATTTTCATCGCCGGCACTACGGCGCGAAGGGCGCCGTGGTCTCGATCATCGGCGATGTGTCGCGCGCCGACGCCGAGGCGATCGCCCAGCGCCTGACCGAGGCCTTGCCGGCCGGCGGTGGCGCGCTGGTTCCGCCGCCGGTGAAAAAGCCGCAACGCGCCACGATAAAGGTGCCGCATCCGGCCGCGCAAAGCCATGTGCACGTCGGCCTGCCGTCGATCAGCCGCGGCGACCCGGACTACTTTCCGTTGCTGGTCGGCAATTACACGCTGGGCGGCGGCGGATTCGTTTCCCGCTTGATGAAGGAGGTGCGCGAGAAGCGCGGCTACGCCTACAGCGTGTACTCCTATTTCGCTCCGCGAAAGCTCGAAGGCCCCTTCGAGATCGGCCTGCAGACCAGGCGTGAGCAGGTGGATGACGCCCTGAAGGTGGTCAATGAGGTGCTGGCCGACTACATTGCCAAGGGCCCGACGCCGAAAGAGCTGGCTGCCGCGAAGAAGAACATGGTGGATGGACTCGCGCTGCGCATGGACAGCAACGCCAAGCTGCTCGGCTACCTATCGGCGATTGGTTTTCATGGCTTGCCGCTGACCTACCTTGATGACTTCGCCGGCAAGGTCAAGGCCGTGACGGCGGAACAGATCAAGGCGGCCTTCGCGCGACACGTCAAGGCCGAAAACCTGGTTACCCTGGTGGTTGCCGCCGACTGAGCGCGGCGTTTTGCCTTGAGTCGCATCCGCATCACCGGCGGCGAGTGGCGCAGCCGCCTGATCCAGGTGGCCGACGCACCCGGCTTGCGGCCGACTCCCGACCGCGTCCGTGAGACGCTGTTCAATTGGCTGGGACAGGATTTGTCGGGACTCTCCTGCCTCGATCTTTTCGCCGGCAGCGGCATCCTCGGCTTCGAGGCCGCATCGCGCGGCGCCGATTGCGTGGCGCTGGTGGAACGCGCGAAGCTGCCCTTCGATGCCCTGAAGAAGCATGCCGAGGGCTTCGACTGCCCGCGCCTCGAACTGTTTTGTTGCGATGCGCTAAAATTCACCCCCCCGTCGGGCCGGCGCTTCGATGTGCTGTTTCTTGATCCTCCTTATGGTCAAGGCTGGCTGGACAGGATAGTGTGTCGTTTGGACGATCTTGCGGCTCCGCGGGCGCGGCTGTATGCCGAGGCGGAGCAGCCCCTGCAGCGGCTGGGTTCCTGGTCGGTGGTCAAGCAGGGTCGGGCCGGCCAAGTTTTCTTCCATCTGCTGGAGCAGGCATGAACAATTCCATCGCCGTGTATTCCGGAACTTTCGATCCGCTGACGCGCGGACACGAGGATCTGGTGCGGCGCGCCTCGGGCCTGTTCCAGAAGGTCATCATCGCCATTGCCGAAAGCCGCAAGAAGCAGCCGCTGTTCAGCCTCGAGGAGCGCGTGGATATCGCCAAGCGCATCCTTGGCGACTATCCCAATGTCGAGATCCAGGGCTTCGACAGCCTGCTGATGGACTTCATGCGCAAGCAGGGCGCCTCGATCATCCTGCGTGGCTTGCGCGCCGTCTCCGACTTCGAATACGAATTCCAGATGGCCGGGATGAACCGCAGCCTCTATCCGGATGTCGAAACCGTGTTCCTGACGCCCGACGAGAATTACATGTTCATCTCCGCCACCATGGTGCGCGAGATCGCGACGCTGGGCGGGGATGTTTCCAAGTTCGTGCATCCGCTCGTTTCCGAACGACTGAAATTGAAACTAAACCACTGAGGACTTTTTCATGGCCCTGATCATCACCGATGAGTGCATCAACTGCGACGTGTGCGAGCCCGAGTGCCCGAACAATGCCATTTCGCAGGGTGACGAGATCTACATCATCGACCCGGCGAAATGCACCGAGTGTGTTGGCCACTTTGACACGCCGCAGTGCCGCGAGGTCTGCCCCGTCGATTGCATTCCCGACGACCCGAGCCATGTCGAGTCGAAGGACCAGTTGATGGCGAAGTTCCTCGCCCTGACGGCGAAGTAAGCCGCTTACTTCTGGCAACCCGCGCAATAGAAGCTCGCGCGCTGCCCCTGTCGTAATTCCCGGATCGGTCGGCCGCAGACGCGGCAAGCCTCGCCGGTCCGGCCGTAGACGAAATATCGCTGCTGGAAATAGCCCGAGCTGCCGTCCGAGCGGACGAAGTCGCGCAGGCTGCTGCCGCCGGCGGCGATTGCGGCAGTCAGCGTTTCCTTGATTGCCGGCACCAGCCGTTCCAGGCGCTTCAAAGAAACCCGGCCTGCCGGCCTGCGCGGGTCGATGCCGGCGCGGAACAGGCTTTCCGATGCGTAGATATTGCCGATGCCGACCACGCGGTGGCTGTCCATCAGCACCGGCTTGATCGCCGCCTTCAGCCCGCCAAGCCGATCCTTCAGCCAGCGCGCGTCAAACTCGTCTGTCAAGGGTTCGATGCCAAGCGTATTGAGCAGCGGGTGTCGATTCGGTTCGTCCTCCAGCCAGAGCACCGCGCCGAAGCGTCGCGGATCGCGCAGACGCAAGGCGACGGGCCGCGAGCGTGGACCGAAGACCAGATCCAGGTGATCGTGTTTCGCCACGGGTGATTCGGCCTTCACCAGGCGCAGGCTGCCTGACATGCCAAGGTGGATCAGCAGGCGGCCGACGGCGAAGTCGAGAAGCAGGTATTTCCCCCGCCGGGCAATGCCCGCCAGGCGCCGGCCCTCCAGCCGTTGGCCCAGGTCTGGCGGCAACGGGTATCGCAGCGCCGGCACGCGCGCTATCACCTTGAGCACGCGCTGTCCGTTCAACACGGGTGCGATGCCGCGACGCGTGACCTCGACTTCGGGCAGCTCAGGCATGGCGGCACCTGCAGGAAAAAACCGGCGAAACTGCTAACATCGCCGCATTCTATGCGACCGATCGGTCGCGCTTACCGCGCCGGAGCCATGAAGCCCCTTCTTCCCGTTGCCGCACTCGCGCTTGGCCTGCTCGCCATCGGCGCATCGGCGCAAACGCCGGGGAATCCTCACGTCGCCATGGCGGCCAAGGAGGCAGTCGACCTGCCCAGGCAGGAGTTGACGCCGCAGATCCTGTATCAATACCTGCTGGCCGAAATTGCCGCGCAGCGCGGCCAGTTCGGCTTGGCGGCCGGGGCCTATCTCGACCTGGCGCGCGGCACGCGCGATCCCCGTATCGTGCGTCGCGCCGCCGAGATCGCGTTCCATGCCCGCCAGTTCGACACTGCGCTGGAGGCAATCAGTATCTGGCTGAGCATCGAGCCAGGCTCGCAGCAGGCGAAGCAGATGCAGGCCACCATGCTGCTTGCCGGCGGACGCATCGACGAGTTGGCGGCCAACCTCGGGCGCGACCTGGCGGCCGAAGGGCCGCGGGTCGGCGACGCCCTGTTGCAGTTGGTGCGGGGCTTTTCGCGCTATCCGGACCGGGTGGCGGTGAATCGCCTGTTCGTGGCGTTGACCAAGCCCTATCCGCAGCTTGCGGAGGCACACCTGGCCTTGGCGCAGACGGCCATGTCCGTCGGTGACATCGACCAGGCGAGGGGTGCAATCGACCGTGCGCTGGAACTGCGCCCGGATTGGGAGCCCGCGGCTTTGGCAAAGGCCGAACTGCTGCCAAAAGGAAGGCCGCAACTCGAATTCCTCAAGGCATGGCTTGGGTCGAATCCGGGGGCGCAACAGGCGCGCCTGGGTTTTGCGCGCGCGCTGGTCGGCGAAAAGCGCTACGAAGAGGCGCGCGCCGAGTTTCGCACCCTGCTGGAGGCGAACCCGGACAATCCGGATATCCTTTACGCGGTAGGCATATTGTCGCTGCAGGTGAATGCCGTCGCCGACGCCGAGCTGCCCTTGCGCCGCTATGTCGAGCTGGGGCGTGGCGACCTCAACCCGGCGCGTTTCTATCTCGGCCAAATCGCCGAGCAGGCCGAGCGCCTGGATGACGCGATACGTTGGTACGACCTGGTCGATGGCGGCGAGAACCTGCTTCCGGCGAAGATCCGCGCCGCGCGCGTGCTGGCGCGGCAGAAAAAGCTCGACGAAGCGCGCGCGCGGCTCGCCGCGGCGCATGCGACGATGGGCGGCGATGCGCGCCTGATCGTCGCCGAGGGCCATCTGCTGCGGGACGCCGGCCGGAATGATGAAGCCTTCGCCTTTTTTGCCAAGGCCCTCGAAGTGCAACCCGATCAGCCCGATCTGCTTTACGAGGCATCGCTCGCGGCGGAAAAATTGGGTCAATTGGAAATCGTCGAGCGCCTGCTGCGACGCTTGATTGCCTTGAAGCCCGAATCGCCGCAGGGCTACAACGCGCTCGGCTACACGTTTGCCGACCACAACGTCCGCCTCGACGAAGCGGCGGAACTGGTTGACAAGGCGCTGGCGCTGGCACCGGACGATTCCTTCATCCTCGACAGCAAGGGCTGGGTGCTGTTCCGCCTGGGCAAATTCGAGGCGGCGCTTGAGACGCTGAAAAGGGCCTACGCCAAGCAGCCGGACGCCGAGATTGCCGCGCACCTTGGCGAAGTGCTGTGGAAGCTGGGGCGCGCCGACGAAGCCCGGGATATCTGGCGTGAGGCGGCCAAGACGCACCCGACCAACGAGGCGCTGAACGCGACCATCAAGCGCCATCAGCCTTGATGCGCCACTGGTTCGCGGGGATTGCCGTACTCATGGCGCTGGCCGGCTGCGCGGAATTTCCGCTCGAGCCGGACCTGGGGCCGATGCTGGGACCCCCGCTCGAACAGTTCGCCGCCGATGGGCGGATTTCGCTGCGCCAGGGCGAGCGCAGCGACCATTTCCGTTTCGATTGGCGGCATGCCCCGGATCGGGACGTGGTGCTGTTCTCCACGCCGCTCGGGCAGGGATTGGCGGAACTGGGTCGCGACACGGGCGGCGCCTGGCTGAAGCTGCCTGGACAGACTGAACAACGGGCGCCGGATTTGCCGGCCCTGACGCGACAACTCCTGGGCGTGGCGGTGCCGCTGGAAGTCCTGGCGGAATGGATGGGGGGATCGCGCGCCGAGCGTCACGGCGAGGTGGATGGATGGACGATCGCGGTCAGCGACTCGGCGCCGTACCGTGAGCGCCGACTCCCGAGGCGCATCGAAGTGCGCCGCGATGACGTCGAATTGAAGATCGTGATCACCGGCTGGGGTGAAAATGACTGAGTGGGATCGCGATTGGCCTGCGCCGGCCAAGATCAACCTGTTCCTGCATGTCATCGGTCGGCGCGCCGATGGCTACCACCTGCTGCAAACGGTGTTCCGCTTCATCGACCGGGCCGACAGCCTGCGCTGCGAAGCGCGCGGGGATGGGCGCATCGTGCTTGCCACGCCTTTGCCCGGCGTTCCACCCGAAACCGATCTGGTGTTGCGCGCGGCGCAGGCCTTGCGCGCCGCCACGGGCGCGACCGCCGGCGTCAGCCTGCATCTCACCAAGCGCCTGCCCATGGGCGGCGGGCTTGGCGGCGGCAGCTCTGATGCCGCCACCACGCTGCTGGCCCTGAATCAGTTGTGGCGCACGGGGCTCGACTCGCAGGCCTTGCAGCGCATCGGGCTGGGCCTGGGTGCCGACGTGCCCATTTTCATCCACGGCTGCAATGCGTTTGCCGAGGGGGTCGGCGAGCGATTTACCGACGTCGATTTGCCACCGGCCTGGTATCTGGTGCTGGTTCCGCCGCTCGGCGTGCCGACGCCGGAAATATTTCGTTCACCGCGGTTGCGCCGCGACACGCCGCCAATCGCCGCCGCCGATTGGCGTCCGGGCTTCGGCTGCAATGACCTGGAAGCCGTCGCCTGCAGCCTCTACCCCGAAATTGCGCGGCATCTGGACTGGTTGCGAACCCATGGCGACGCCCGCATGAGCGGCTCCGGCGCCTGCTGTTTCGTTGGTTTTGCCGACGAATGCGCCGCCCAGACCGTCCTCGCCACCCTGCCGGCGGACATGAAGGGTTTCGTCGCCGCCGGCTTGGACAGGCACCCGCTGGGCCCGGTGACGACGGCCTGAGTCTTGCGGCAGGCGCGCAGTGGTCGGGAGCGCGTCGGCGCAGGGTCCGTGCGGCCGCTTTTTGCATTGACAGGCGGGGCGAAAACCTTGAAAATGCGCGCCTTTCGACCGCCGCCATCCCGGCGGAAGAGCGTTTGGGGAGTCGCCAAGTTGGTTAAGGCACCGGATTTTGATTCCGGCATGCGAAGGTTCGAATCCTTCCTCCCCAGCCAAACCTTCAACCGACTCGGTCCCGGCGGCGGCATCAGCCACTTTCTCCAGTAGCACAGCGCGACATGGCCTACGACAGCCTGATGGTGTTTACCGGCAACGCCAACCCGAAGTTGGCGGCCGACGTGGTCAAGCGCCTGAACATTTCGCTCGGCCGCGCCAATGTTGGGCGCTTCTCCGACGGCGAGGTGAGTTGCGAGATCCTCGAGCACGTCCGCGGCCACGACGTCTTCGTCCTGCAGTCCACCTGCAACCCGACCAACGACAACTTGATGGAATTGATGGTGATGATCGATGCGCTGAAGCGGGCTTCCGCCGGGCGCATCACCGCCGCGATTCCCTATTTCGGCTACGCGCGCCAGGATCGCCGTACCCGCTCGGCGCGCGTCGCGATCACCGCCAAGGTGGTGGCCAACATGCTGCAGACCGTCGGCGTGCAGCGCGTGCTGACCGTCGACCTGCATGCCGACCAGATCCAGGGCTTCTTCGACATTCCGGTCGACAACGTCTATGCCGCGCCGATCCTGCTTGGCGACATCTGGAAGCAGCGCCACGAGGACCTGCTGGTGGTATCGCCCGACGTCGGCGGCGTGGTGCGCGCGCGCGCGCTGGCCAAGCGGCTCGAGTCGGACCTGGCGATCATCGACAAGCGCCGGCCCAAGGCCAATGTGTCCGAAGTGATGAACATCATCGGCGAGGTCGATGGCCGCACCTGCGTCATCATGGACGACATGGTCGATACCGCCGGCACGCTTTGCAAGGCGGCGCAGGCGTTAAAGGAGCACGGCGCCAAGCGCGTGCTGGCCTACTGTACCCACCCGGTGCTGTCCGGCAGCGCCGTGGAGCGCATCGAGGGCTCGGAACTCGACGAGCTGGTGGTTACCGACACCATTCCTCTCGCCGAGGCGGCACGCGCCAGCAAACGCATCCGTCAAATATCGATCGCCGAGTTGATGGCCGAGACCATGTTGCGCATCAGCAACGAGTCCTCGGTGTCGTCGCTGTTCATGGACTAGTTTCTTACCCCCGGGCCTGGTCGCGGGCGCGGGATTTCAACGCAGCACCTATCGGAGTAAATCATGCAACTCGAATTCAACGCCAAGAAGCGCGATGGACAGGGCACCGGAGCGAGCCGCCGCCTGCGTCGCACCGGCCGGGTCCCCGGCATCCTCTACGGTGGCACCGCCACGCCGCAACAGATCGACATCGATCACAACGAGCTGTACCAACTGCTGCGCAAGGAGGCCTTCTATTCCTCCGTGCTCAATGCCAACATCGACGGCGCCAAGGAAATGTGCCTGCTGCGCGACGTCCAGCGCCACCCGTACCGGATGCAGATCCTGCACGTCGACTTCCAGCGCATCGACGCCACGCACGCGATCCACCAGAAGATCCCGCTGCACTTCGTCAATGCCGACATCGCCCCCGGCGTCAAGCTCGGCGGCGGCATGGTGTCGCACACCATGAACGACATCGATGTGAAGTGCCTGCCCGCCGATCTGCCGGCATTCATCGAAGTCGACCTGAAGGACCTCGCCGCCGGCCAGTCGATCCATGTTTCGCAACTGGTGCTGCCCAAGGGTGTCGAAGTCGTCCATCACGGCGACGGCGACCCGGTGGTGGCCAGCATCATCATGAAGGGCGGTGGCGCGGTCGAGGAAGCCGAACCCGCCCCGGTGGTTGCCGCGGCGCCTGCCGCTCCGGCGAAGAAGGCCGAACGCGTCGACAAGAGATAATCCTTGCAGGCATCGTTGCGCCTGATAGTCGGGCTCGGCAACCCCGGGTCCGAATACGCTGAAACCCGGCATAACGCCGGGTTTTGGTTTTGTGAGCGTCTGGCACGCGAACTCGGCACGTCCTTCGCGCGCGAATCACGCTACCACGGCTTCGTCGCCAAGGCGCGTGTCGCCGGCGCGGATCTCTGGCTGTTGATGCCGCAGACTTTCATGAACCGCTCCGGTCAGGCAGTGCAGGCGCTGGCCCATTTCTATCGCATCGAGCCGGGTGAAATGCTTGTGGTGCACGATGAACTCGACATTCCGCCCGGCCAGTTGCGGCTCAAATATGGCGGTGGCCTGGGCGGCCACAACGGACTCAAGGACATCACGGGACATCTGGGCACCCAGGACTACTGGCGCCTCAGAGTCGGCATCGGCCATCCCGGAGACCGCAACGACGTCATCAACTATGTGCTGAAGCCGCCGCGCCGCGAGGAACGCGAGGAAATCGACGCCGCCCTGGACCGCGCGCTGCTGGCCTGGCCGACGCTGGCGAAGGGCGAGTTCAACGCCGCGACGCAGAAGATCAACACCAAGCCCGCCCCACCGAAGCAAATCGAGAAAGACCAGCCATGAGCCTCAAATGCGGCATCGTCGGCCTGCCCAACGTCGGCAAGTCCACCCTGTTCAACGCGCTGACCAAGTCGGGCATCGCTGCTGAAAATTATCCCTTCTGCACCATCGAGCCCAACGTCGGCATCGTCGAAGTGCCCGACGAGCGCCTGGCGGCGCTGTCCGCCATCGTCAAGCCGCAGAAGATCCAGCCGGCCATCGTCGAGTTCGTCGACATCGCCGGCCTGGTCGCCGGCGCCAGCAAGGGCGAGGGCCTGGGCAACCAGTTCCTCGCCAACATCCGCGAGACCGACGCCGTGGTGCACGTGGTGCGCTGCTTCGCCGACGACAACGTGGTCCATGTCTCGGGCAAGGTCGATCCGCTGCATGACATCGAAGTGATCGACACCGAGCTGGCGCTGGCCGACATGTCCACCGTGGAAAAGGCCCTCAACCGCTACAGCAAGCAGGCCAAGGCCGGCGGCGACAAGGAAGCCAAACTGCTGGTTACCGTGCTGGAAAAGTGCATGGCGCAACTGAACGAGGGCAGGCCGGTACGCGCGCTCGATTTGTCGAAGGAGGAGAAGATCAACCTGCGCCAGTTCTTCCTCATTACCGCCAAGCCGGTGCTCTATGTCGCCAACGTCAAGGAGGGCGGTTTCGAGAACAATCCCCACCTCGACGTGGTGCGTGCGCATGCCGGAAAGGAAGGCGCCGACGTGGTTGCGGTGTGCGCCGCGATCGAAGCCGAGATCGCCGACCTGGCCGATGACGAGAAGCAGATGTTCCTCGCGGACATGGGGCTCGACGAGCCCGGGCTCAATCGTCTGATCCGCGCCGGCTACCACCTGCTCGGCCTGCAGACCTACTTCACCGCCGGGGTCAAGGAAGTGCGGGCCTGGACCATCCACAAGGGCGACACCGCGCCGCAGGCCGCCGGCGTGATCCATACCGATTTCGAGAAGGGCTTCATTCGCGCCCAGACCATTGCCTTCGATGATTTCATCGCCTGCAAGGGCGAGCAGGGGGCGAAGGAAGCCGGCAAGATGCGCGCCGAAGGCAAGGACTACGTCGTCAGGGACGGCGACGTGCTCAACTTCCTGTTCAACGTCTAGCCCGACGGCGGAATCCGTTTCGCCGGCGCGGCCGGGGACGTGGTCGCGCGCAGACGGCGTGGGCGTTCAGGCGATCGGTCGCCTAGATCAGCAGCCTTTGCTCGGCTTCGGCCGTTCTGGGCCGGGCGCGGCGCTCATTGGCCACGCGCAGCGTGACATCGGCAATCATCCAGACGCTGTGCTTGCCGTCGCCGGCCATCCGCCTCCCCGACAACTCGGCCCAGAACTGGGTGCCGTCGGCGCGGTGCAAGCGGTACATTCCCTGTGCGACCCGGCCCTTGTCGAAGGCGGCTGTGTTGTCGGCGAGGAATTGGCTGGCTTCGCCCGGACTGTAGAACTGGCTCTGCAGCGTTGTCCCGGTGAGGTCCAGGATTCGCCTGCCGAGCATTTCGGCGAGGCGCACGTTGCACTTCACAATCCGTAGGTCATCGAGCATGGCGATGCCCAGCGGAGATGACTCGAATATCGCATTCTGTTCGGCAAGGAGAGTTTCCGCCTCCGTGCCGCGCTCCAGGTTGGTGCTGGCCGAACGGTGAAGCGTGCGCTGCAGGACAACCAGGACCACGATGCAGCACACCGCCGCGGTGACCGGCCATTGCAGCCGGGGGCCCAGTACCGAGAGGTAGTGAACCATGGCCGGCCCCAGGGCGGCGGTGACAAACAGCCAGAAGCTCGGGTTGCTCAGCGCGAGAAAAACGGCGCCGGCGAAGCTGACGACGATGACCAGCAGAACGATCATGATGCGCGCTTCCGGATGGGTCGCCGGCGGATGCATCGGCCCGAACAGCGCCCCCCAGCCTAGGCCGGTGAGCAGGGCGCCGGCCGCGAACATCCACTCCCAGCGGCGGACGGACTGGCCGCCGAGCTCGGCATTGCCGAACATGTACCAGATCCAGGATCGCGCCGCGAGGACCGATACCATATATACCGTCCAGGCCTTGATCAGGTCGAGCTGGACGCTGTCGAAGAGCACCACGAAGCTAAGGAAGGTGCCGATCAAGGCCGAAACCGCACCCGAGGGAAAGCGCGCGTAGAGCATGCTGACGCGACGGATGTTGGCGTCGGGACTCAATGCCTGGGAGAAAAGACGTTTCATTGTTCCTGTGGCGTCAGCGAGCCTGCATGTCGTGCCGGACGAGGCTTGCCGGGATCAGGAATCGGCCCCTTGGCCTGCGATCTCCGCGCGCACCTGATCCATGTCGAGAGCCATGGCCTGTTCGACCAGTTGATCGAAGGCCTGCGCCGGCAATGCGCCTGATTCCGAGTATATGATGATCTGGTCGCGGAAGACCATCAGCGTGGGGATTGAGCGGATATTGAAGGCGGCGGCGATTTCCTGCTGCTCCTCGGTGTTCAGCTTGGCGAATACGATGTCCGGCTGCTTCGCCGAGGCCGCCTCGAAGGTCGGCGCAAAGCCGCGGCAGGGTGCGCACCATGGCGCCCAGAAGTCGACGATTACCGTGGCGTTGTCGTTGATTGTCTGCTGAAAGTTGTCGGCATTGAGTTCCACCGTGGCCATGGGTCGAATCCTTGAATGAAATGAACTCCATCCTACCGTTTTGCACCATGCCATGCCAAGTCGCGGCGCCCGGAACATGCTGAAAGTCACATATCGCGGCCGCTTTGCGCCGTCACCCACCGGACCCTTGCATTTCGGTTCGCTGGTTGCCGCGACGGGATCCTTTCTAGAGGCCAGGACGCACGGCGGCGAATGGTTGTTGCGCATCGAGGACGTCGATGCGCCGCGCTGCAGTTCCGCCGCCGCGACGGCGATGCTTTCCGCACTCGAAGCCCATGGCTTCGAATGGGACGGGCATCCGGTCTGGCAAAGCCGGCGTGCCGATGCCTACGCCGCCACGCTGGAGCGCCTGATCGCGGCGGGCCATGTGTTTGCCTGCGCCTGTACGCGCCGCGAACTCGCCGACTCGGCCATCGCGCCCGACGGTGCCGCGATCTACCCCGGAACCTGTCGCGCCGGTTTGCCGCCCGGGCGCGCGGCACGTGCCTGGCGCTTGCGCGTGGGCACCGCACGAATTGCCTTCGACGATGCCATACAGGGCCACGTCGAGAGCGACCTCGCGCGCGAGGCGGGGGATTTCATCCTGCGCCGCGCCGACGGCCTGTTTGCCTACCAGCTCGCGGTGGTGGTGGATGACGCCGAGGCAGGCATCACCCATGTCGTGCGCGGTGCCGACCTGCTGCTGTCAACGGCCAGGCAGATCCATTTACAGGGCTGCCTGGGCGTGGCCATGCCAGCCTACGCGCACTTGCCGGTCGCGGTGAACGCGGCAGGCGAAAAGCTTTCCAAGCAGACGCTGGCGGCGCCACTGGATTTGCTGCGTCCGGCCGCTTCCGTGGTGGCGGCGCTGGATTTTCTCGGCCAGTCGCCGCCGGCCGGGCTGGCGGCGGCGGACGTGGCGGCGGTCTGGGCCTGGGCCGTGGCGAACTGGCGGCTGGCGCGCGTGCCACGCGGCCCGGCGCCGTGCCCGGTGGCATAATCCCGGCACTCAGGAGAAGCGAACATGCTCGTTGACGACGTCGCCGGCCTGCGCCGGGTGCTGCACGGCAATCGGGTGATCGCCGTGGTCGGTTTGTCGCCAAGCTGGAACCGCCCCAGCCATTTTGCCGCCAAGTACATGCTGGAGCATGGCTACACGGTGATCCCGGTGAACCCGTCCGTGCCCGAGATCCTCGGCCAGAAAAGCTATCCCGACCTGGCGTCGATTCCGGTGCAGGTGGACATGGTCGACGTCTTTCGCAAACCGGAGGACGCCCTGCCCATCGCGCATGAGGCGGTGCGCATCGGCGCCCGCTGCCTCTGGCTGCAACTGGGTGTCATCAACCGCGAAGCCGCTGCCGTGGCGGCGGCGGCTGGTCTCGACGTGGTCATGGATCGTTGCGTCAAGATCGAGTACGCGCGCCTGTTCGGCGGTCTCAACTATGCCGGTGTCAATACGCGGGTGATTTCGGCGAAGCGGCCGCCCTGCCCGCCGCTGCCGGCCTGAGCGCGTTCAACGCCCCGGGGCGTTGCCCCACAGAACCTTGTGCAACTGCAACTGGAAGCGCGCCGGCAGGCGGTCTTCGAGCAGCCACTGCGCCAGTTGCGCCGGGTCGAGCCGGCCCTGCACCGGGGCGAACAGCACCGGGCAGCGTTCGAAGAGTCGGTGCTGGCGACACGCCGATACGGCCCAGTCATAGTCGGTGCGCGAGGCGAGGACGAACTTCAATTCGTCCTGCGGCCTCAGCAGGTCGAGGTTCTCCCAGCGGTTCTTCGCCGACTCGCCCGAGTCGGGCGCCTTGAGGTCGACGATGCGCGAGACGCGGGCATCGATGCCGCCGATGTCCAGCGCGCCGCTGGTTTCCAGCGATACCGAGTAGCCGGCATCGCATAGCGCGGCGAGCAGGGCGACGGCGTCCTTCTGGGCCAGCGGCTCGCCGCCGGTGAGGCAGACGGTCTGGCAGCCAAACCCGGCGACGCGGCGCAGGATTTCGGCAATCTCCAGGGCTTCGCCGCCATGGAAGGCGTAAGCGGTGTCGCACCATGTGCAGCGCAGCGGACAGCCGGTGAGGCGGACAAAGACCGTGGGCAGGCCGACGCGGCTGGTCTCGCCTTGCAGCGAGTGAAAGATTTCGCTGACGCGCAGCATGGCGCCGCGCTTATTTGCGCCGGAGCCGCAGTTTGGCGCGTTTGCCGGGGTCGGTCGCCGGGTAGTTGTCGGCCAGCAGTTCCAGCGTCGCGCGCGCGGCCTTGAGGTCCTTCAGTGCCTCGAGGCTGCTGAAGCGGCTCTCGAGGGCGCTGGGAGCGCGCTCGTCGTTCGGCCAGCCGGCGGCAAACTTGCCGAAGAGCTCGGCGGCGCCGGCGTGGTCCTTGGCCTGGGCGTGGGCGTAACCGCCCCAGTAGTGCGCCGAAGCCGCCAGCGAGCCATTCGGATAGGTCTTGATGAAGGCGAGGAAGGCGGCCGCCGCCTCCTTGTACCTGAGCGCCTTGAGGCTGGCCAGCGCGGCTTCATAGTCGCGGGTTTCCTGCGCCGGATCGAGCTTGGGCGCCTCGGGTTTGGCCTCCGGCGGCGGTGCGGCTTCCAGCTTGCGCAGGCGGTTGTCGAGATCGACGTAGAAATCCTTCTGCCGCTTCTGCGTCGCCTCGATTTCGTGCGTCAGCACTTCGATCTGGCCGCGCAGCTTGGCCAGCTCGGCCTTCACGGCCTCGATCTGGTTGGCGAAATCGACCTGGTTGCGGTTGATGTCGTCGACCCGCTTGACCAGTTCGGCCTGTTCGCCCTTCAGCGCCTCGATGCGGGCGCGGGCTTCGTCGTCGTCGAACATGCCGGCGCGCGCCGGCAGGGCCAGCGCCGCGGCAAGCAGCAGCGCCACGCGCAGCGATGGCCGGCTGCGCATGCTCAGAACTCGCCGGAGTAAAGCATGTCGCCGCGACGGTTCCTGGCCCAGCAGTCTTCGGTGGAATCGCTGCAGGCCGGTTTTTCTTCACCCAGGCTGACGGCTTCGAGCTGGTCCTCGCGGGCGCCGAGCAGGGTCAGCGCCTTGCGCACCGCGTCGGCGCGCTTCTGGCCCAGGGCCAGGTTGTATTCGCGGCTGCCACGCTCGTCGGCGTTGCCCTGGATCAGCATTTTCAGTTTCGGATTGGCCGCGAGCAGCTTGCCATGGGCGCCGAGCAGGCCCTGGAATTCATCCTTGACCACGTAGCTGTCGTAGTCGAAATACACGCTGCGCTTCGATAGCGGGCTGCGCGGGTCCTTCAGCGCGGCAATGCTGTTCGGGTCGAACGCGGCGTCCGGCTTGACTTCCTTGACCTGCGGGGTTTCAACCTTGACGCCGGAGGGCGTGCGCGATTCGACGCCGGCCGGGTTCTGTTCGGGGGCGGGCGGCTGCGAGCCGCAGGCGGCCAGCAGCAGGGTCAGGGCGGAGAGGCTGATGAGTGCGCGCATGATGGTTTCCTGGAATGAGTGCGGCGGAGTGTCGTGATTATCGGACCAGCGGGCCCCAGGCCGGTTCCCGCACGTCGGCGGCCTGCACCGAGAGCTTCTGCTTGACCCGGCCATCGGCGGACACGGCCGCCAGCACGCCGCGGCCGCCGATTTCGGTGGCGTAAAGGATCATGCGGCCGTTGGGGGCGAAGCTGGGGGATTCGTCCTTGGTCGAATCGGTGAGGATCTGCACCTGCTTGGTCGCCAGGTCCATCAGTGCCAACTGGAAGCGGCCGCCGTTGCGGGTGATGAAAGCCAGGCTCTTGCCGTCGGGCGACGGCCGCGGCGTGACGTTGTAGCTGCCTTCGAAGCTGATGCGCTCCGCATTGCCGCCGCTGGCGGCGATGCGATAGATCTGCGGGCTGCCGCCGCGGTCGGAGGTGAAGTAAATGTACTGGCCGTCCGCCGACCAGCGCGGCTCGGTGTCGATGCCGGCGGAACTGGCGATGCGCGTGACGCCGCTGCCGTCTACATTCACCACGTAGAGCTGCGAGGAACCGTCCTTGGTCAGCACCACGGCCAGCCGCTTGCCATCGGGTGACCAGGCCGGTGCCGAGTTCGAGCCCTTGAAGTTGGCGGCGACGTGGCGGCGGCCGCTGGCGAGATCGTGCACATAGACCACCGGCTTCTTGGCTTCGAAGGAAACATAGGCCAGCTTCGCGCCGTCGGGTGACCAGGCCGGGGAGATGATCGGTTCCCGCGAGGCCAGCGCCGCCTGGTCGTTGCTGCCGTCGGCGTCGGCGATCTTCAGCTCGTAGCGGCCGGTGCTCTTCACCACGTAGGCGATGCGGGTCGAGAACACGCCCGGCTCGCCGGTGAGCTTTTCGTAGACGTAGTCGGAAATCCGGTGCGCCGTGGCGCGCAACTGGGCGCCGGTGTGCAGGTAGGCCGGAGTGCCAAGTGCCGCCTGCTTGGGCACGTCGGTCAGGCGGATCCGGGTTTCGTAGCGGCCTTCGCCCGCCGTGCTCACGCTGCCGCCGGCAACGGCGTCGACGCCACGCGTTTTCAAGTCCTCGAAAGGCGGGCTGACATTGTCGGCCAGGGGCGCGCCGGCATCAACCAGGCGAAACAGGCCGCTGCGTTCGAGGTCGGCGCGCACGACCGAGGTCAGAGCCTGGGCCACGATGCGCTCGCCGGTGAACTCGGCAATGGCGACGGGAAGCCGGTTGGCGCCGGCGCCGGTGATCTCCACCGTGAGCTGGGCATTTGCCAGCAGTGGCGCCACGGCCAGGCCGGCGGCAACGAGCAAGGCATTGAATTTCATCGGCTGAATTATAAGCCGCCTAGTCTTCCCGGGGCCGGTAGGGGATATTCAGCAAACGGTCGAAAACATCGCTTTGTTCGGGTTTTGGCAGCGGGCTGGACTTGAGGATGGCGCGTTCGACCGCTGAATCCAGCGCAGCGTTTCCGGAGGATTTTTTCAGCCGGACGTTGATCACTTCGCCGCTGGGCAGCTGCGTCACCTCGAAAACGGCCTCCGGATTGCCCTTGATGTCGGGCGGCAGCGCGATGTTGCCGCGGATCTTGTCGCGAATCTTGCCGAGGTAGCTGGCGAGGCCTTTGTTGCGCGCAGCGGCAGCCTGACTGGCCTTGACCTGGGCCAGCTCCTGGGCCGCGCTTTCGACCTGCTTGCGTTGGGTCAGTTGCTCGGCTTCGCGCTTGAGCTGTTCCTGAAACGGATCGACGCGCGGGGCTGCGGCAGGCACCGGTTTGGGCGGCGGCGGCTTGGGTTTTTCCTTCTCCTTGATTGCGATCTCCGGTTTGGGCGGCGGCGGTGCGGGTTTCGGCTCCGGTGCCGGTGGTGGCGGCTCGGGAGTCGGCGCTGGCGGCACGGCGACGGGCGGGGCAGGGGGCTCGGGCGTGGCGCGCACCAACTCGACCTCCACCGCATCCGGCGACTTGGTCTGCCAGCTCACGCCGTAAAAGAGGAAGGCGGCCAGCAGCAGATGCACCGCCACCGCCAGGGCGATGGAAATCCGTTTGCCGGCCGGGTTGCCCGGCGGCCTGATCGGGGAATCGCCGGCCAACTACTTGCCCACCACCGGTTGTACCAGCAGTCCTATCTTCGCCACCTGCTGTTTCTGCAGTTCATCCATGACGTTGAGCACGAGCTCGTACTTGACGTTCCGATCGCCGGCGATCAGCACCGGCTGTTGCGGGCTGGCCGCCTGGGCTTGTTTGAGCCGCTCCGGCAGTTCGGCGCGCGTCACCACCTGCTCGGCGCTGCCCTTGGCGCGATCGCGCAGCGACAGCGAGCCATCGGCCTTGATGATCACTTCCAGCGGCGCCACCGGCGGCTGGCTGCTCTTGCCGACACTGGGCAGGTCCACGCTGCCGGTCTGGATCATCGGTGCGGTGACCATGAAGATCACCAGCAATACGAGCATCACGTCGATGTAGGGCACGACGTTGATTTCGTTGAGTAGCCTTCGCTGCCTCATCGCATCTGCCGCTGCAGGATGTTGGAGAACTCTTCCATGAAGCTCTCGAAGCGCACCGCAAGGCGGTCGACGTCGTGGGCGAAGCGGTTGTAGGCGATCACCGCCGGGATCGCGGCGAAGAGGCCGATGGCGGTGGCCACCAGGGCTTCGGCGATTCCAGGGGCAACCGCCTGCAGCGTGGCCGTGCTCATGTTGGCGAGGCCGCGGAAGGCGTGCATGATGCCCCACACGGTGCCGAACAGGCCGACGTAGGGCGACACCGAGCCGACCGAGGCGAGGAAGGCGAGGTGGGCTTCCAGGTCGTCGATCTCCCGCTGGTAGGTGGCGCGCATCGCCCGCCGCGCGCCGTCGACCACGGTGGCCGGGTCGAGCGTCTTCTGTCCGCGCAGTTTGGCGAACTCGCGGTAGCCGGCTTCGAAGATGCGCTCCAGCGCGCCGCAGTGATGGCGGTCGTTGACCGCGCTCTGGTAGAGCGCGTTGAGGTCGCCGCCGCTCCAGAAGTCGCGCTCGAACTTGTCGGTCTTGGCGCGCGCATCGCGGATGGCGAAGGCCTTGCGGAAGATCCAGTACCAGGACATCAGCGAGACCAGGGTCAGCAGGCCCATCACCAGCTTCACCACCAGGCTGGCGTGGAGCACGAGTTCGATGATGGACAGGTCTTGGGTCACGTTCATGGCGAAGCTTTCGTCAAGGCGGCCAGTTGCGCATGGATGGCCGGCGGGATTCGTTTTGCCCGGCCGCTTGCCGGGTCGATGCAGGCGACCCGTATTTTCGCATCAAGCAGCAGGTCATCGCCGCGGACGATGCGTTGGGCGAATAGCACCTGGGCGCCGCCCAGTTCGGCGATCGTGGTTTCCACCGACAACTGGTCGTCGAGGCGGGCCGGCCTGAGGTATTCGGCGGCCACAGAGCGCACGGCGAAGGCCACGCCCTCCTGCATCAGCAGGTGCTGGTCGTGGCCCAGGGCGCGCAGGAACTCGGTGCGGCCACGCTCGATGAAACGCAGGTAGTTGGCGTAATAGACGATGCCCGCGGCATCGGTGTCTTCGTAGTAGACGCGCAGGGCGATCCTGCCCCCGGGAATTGTCATTCCGTCCAGAGATCCTGGTTTGGGGTATGCGGCGAACGCAATCCGAAGTGTTGCCAGATGTTGGCCGTCGCCACCCTGCCGCGCGGCGTGCGCTGCAAATAGCCCTGCTGGATCAGGTAGGGTTCCAGCACGTCCTCGATGGTGTCGCGCGCTTCGCCGATGGCGGCGGCGAGGTTGTCCACGCCGACCGGGCCGCCGCCGAATTTTTCCAGCATGGCGCCGAGCAGCTTGCGGTCCATGACGTCGAGGCCGAGGTGGTCCACGTCGAGCATGGTCAGCGCCGCGTCGGCGGTTTCGCGGGTGATGCGGCCATCGGCTTTTACCTCGGCGTAGTCGCGCACCCGGCGCAGCAGGCGGTTGGAAATCCGCGGCGTGCCGCGCGAACGGCGCGCGATTTCGGTCGCGCCGTCCTCGACGATGGCGCAATTCAGCAGATGGGCGGAGCGGCGCACGATCAGGGCCAGCTCCTCGGGCGTGTAGAACTCCAGCCGGGCGACGATGCCGAAGCGGTCGCGCAGCGGGTTGGTCAACATGCCGGCGCGCGTGGTGGCGCCGATCAGGGTGAAGGGCGGCAGGTCGAGCTTGACCGAGCGCGCCGAGGGCCCCTCGCCGATCATGATGTCGATCTGGTAATCCTCCAGCGCGGGATAGAGGATTTCCTCTACCACCGGACTGAGGCGGTGGATTTCGTCGATGAACAGCACGTCGTGCGGTTCGAGGTTGGTCAGCATCGCCGCGAGGTCGCCGGCGCGTTCCAGCACCGGCCCCGAGGTCTGGCGCAGGTTCACGCCCATCTCGTGGGCGATGATGTGGGCCAGGGTGGTCTTGCCCAGGCCCGGCGGGCCGAACAGCAACACATGGTCCATCGATTCGCCGCGCCGTTTGGCGGCCTCGATGAAGATTTCGAGCTGGCCGCGGATTTTCTGCTGGCCGACGTAATCGGCCAGCTTGCGCGGGCGTAGCGCGCGTTCCAGTGCTTCTTCCTGGCTCGATTCCTTGCCGGCGGCGATCAGGCGTTCCGGCGCGGGCTCGGCGAATTTGTCGGTCTGGATGGCCATGCCGCGAGTTTAGCCCCTCAGGACGACTTCGACAGCAGCTTGAGCGCCTGGCGAATGCCGTCGGCAACCGAGACCTCGGGTGCCAGCGCCTTCATCGCCGAGAGGGTTTCGCGTTCGTTGTAGCCCAGCGCCAGCAGCGCGTTCATGATGTCGCTGGCGGCGTCCGGCGCCGTGTCGCCAGCGCCGACTTTCACGGCGCCCGCCGACAGGGTCTTGGGCAGGCGGTCGCGCAGTTCCAGCAGCAGGCGCTCGGCGGTCTTCTTGCCGATGCCCGGCACCTTGGTCAACCGGCCGGCATCCTGCAACGCGACCGCCTGCGCCAGTTCCGTCACCGACATGCCGGAGAGCACCGCCAGCGCGGTGCGTGCGCCGATGCCGCTGATCTTCAGCAACTGGCGGAAGGCGGCACGCTCGCCCTCGGTGCCGAAGCCGAACAGCAGGTGGCCGTCCTCGCGCACGATCAGGTGGGTATGCAGGGAGACTTTTTCCCCCGTCGCCGGCAGGTTGTAGAAGGTGCTCATCGGCACATCGACTTCATAGCCGAGTCCCTGCACATCGACCGTGAGGGTGGGCGGATTCTTTTCGAGCAGTGTTCCTGTGAGGCGACCAATCATGGGATGGCTCCAAAAAGGATGGGACTCAGACGATCCGGCCGCCGCGCACGCGCTTGCCCAGGGTTGCCAAGGCCCCCAGGCCCTGGCCGCCGTGGGCGTGGGCAATGGCGCAGGCGAGCGCGTCGGCGGCGTCGGCGGTGGGTGTTCCCGGCAATTTGAGCAGGCGCGCCACCATGGCCTGCACCTGCTCCTTGGCGGCCTTGCCGTGGCCGACCACGGCCTGCTTGACCTGTAGCGCCGTGTATTCCGCCACCGGCAGCCTTGCCGTTACCAGCGCCGCGATCGCCGCGCCGCGCGCCTGTCCGAGCAGCAGCGTGGATTGCGGATTGACATTGACGAAGACGATCTCCACCGCTGCCTGATGCGGCCGGTAAGTGGCGATGATTTCGGCGAGCCCGTCGAGGATGGTCGCGATGCGTTGAGGCAGGCCGGCCCCGGCATCGGTCTTGACGCAGCCGCTGGCGACGTAGGAGAGCGCACTGCCGGACTTGTCGATCAGCCCGAAGCCGGTCGAGCGCAGGCCGGGGTCAATGCCAAGGATGCGGATCGGTGTTCGGCTTGCGGCTGTCATTTTCGCGCCAGATACACGCCCCAGACAGCCAGCGCCATGCCGACCAGGGCCATGCCAGCGAGGCGCTCGTCGAACAGGGCCCAGGCCATCAGTGCGGTGCAGGGCGGCACCAGGTAGAACAGGCTGGCGATATTGACCGCGCTGCCATGGCGGATCAGCCAATTGAGCAATGAGATCGCGCCGACGGAGAGCACCAGCACCAGCCAGGCCATGGCGAAGATGAATTCCCCGGTCCAGCTCACGCGGAAGTCTTCGGTTAGCGCAACAGCGATGGCGGTGAGCACCATGGTTGGCAGGAACTGGGCAATGGATCCGGTGCGCCAGTCGAAGCTTGCGCAGAAACGCTTCTGGTAAAGGGTGCCGGCGGTGATGCCCGCCAGTGCCGCCAGCGCCGGCCACAGCGCATCGAGGCCGAAGCCGCTGCCGACCTTGCCCGAAACCACCATGGCGACGCCGACGAAGCCCAGCACCAGGCCGACCCACTGCCGCGCCAACACCGCTTCGCGCAGCAGCCAGCCGGCGCCGACGGCGGTCAGCAGGGGCTGAATGCCCACCACCAGACTGGTGACCCCGGCAGGCAGGCCCCTGGCGATGGCCACATAGACGCCGCCCAGGTAAATGCCATGCACCAGCATCCCGGAAACGCCGATGTGGAACCATTGGCGCGCGTCGCGCGGCCAGGCTGCTCGCGTCGCCAGCGCAACCACGGTCATCAGGCCCAGCACCAGCAGGTAACGGATCAGCAGGAAGCTCAGCGGCTCGGCGTGCGGCAGGCCCAGCTTGGCACCGATGAATCCCGTCGCCCAGAGCAATACGAAGAGCAGGGGCGCGAAGCGAGTGAGCGCGGCCTGGCTCACGCTATTCGTCGATCACCGCCGTGGTGTAGACCTCCTGCACGTCGTCGAGACCTTCGAGGACGTCGAGCAGCTTTTGCATCCGGATCGCATCCTCGCCGGCAAACTCGGTCTCGTTTTGCGGCTTCATCAGCACCTCGCCGAACTCGGGCGTGAAGCCGGCCTTCTCCAGCGCGTCCTTGACCGTGGCGAAGTCGTTGGGCGGGGTGATCACCTCGATCGAGCCGTCCTCGTTGCTGACCACGTCGTCGGCGCCGGCCTCGATCGCCGCATCCATCAGCTTTGCCTCGTCGGTGCCGGGAGCGAAGATCATCTGTCCGCAGTGGGTAAACAGGAAGGCCACGCTGCCGTCGGTGCCGAGGTTGCCGCCGTGCTTGGTGAAGGCGTGGCGCACTTCGGCCACGGTGCGCGTTTTGTTGTCGGTGAGGCAATCGACCATCACCGCCGCGCCGTTGATGCCGTAGCCTTCGTAGCGGATTTCCTCGTAGTTCACGCCTTCGAGCTGGCCGGTGCCGCGCTTGATGGCGTTGTCCATGTTGTCCTTGGGCAGGCTCTGCGCCTTGGCCTTTTCGATCGCCAGTCGCAGCCGCGGATTGCCGCCGGGGTCGCCGCCGCCCATCTTCGCGGCGACGGTGATTTCCTTGATCAGCTTGGTGAAGACCTTGCCCCGCTTGGCGTCCTGGCGACCCTTGCGGTGCTGGATGTTGGCCCATTTGGAATGTCCGGCCATGGTGGGTTCCCTGATTGCTCTTAGAATCGGCAATTTTAGCATCCGGGGATTACCCGCCATGACCCAGCCCCTGCCCATCGCCAAGTCCGCCACGGCCGAACTCGCCCTGCTGGCGGCCCTCGCCAACCGCCACGGCCTGATCACCGGTGCCACCGGCACCGGCAAGACCGTGACCCTGCAACGCATCGCCGAGCAGTTGTCGAACATCGGCGTGCCGGTGTTCCTGGCCGACGCCAAGGGCGACCTCTCCGGGCTGGGCGCCGCCGGCGTCGCTTCGGAAAAGCTGCAAAAGCGCCTTGATGCCCTCGGCATCGACGACTGGCAGCCGCGGGCGAACCCGGTGATGTTCTGGGATGTCTTCGGCGAACGTGACCATGGCGGCCACCCGGTGCGGGCGACGATATCGGACATGGGGCCGCTGCTGCTGGCGCGCTTGCTGAACCTCAACGATACCCAGGCCGGCGTGTTGCAACTCGTGTTCAGGATCGCCGACGACCAGGGCCTGCTGCTGCTCGACCTCAAGGACCTGCGCGCCATGGTGCAGCACGTCGGCGACAACGCGGCGCAGTACAAGACCCAGTACGGTAATGTCTCCGCGGCCTCGATCGGCGCCATACAGCGCGGCCTGCTGACCCTGGAGGAACAGGGCGGCGACAGCTTCTTCGGCGAGCCCATGCTCGACATCGAGGACCTGATGCAGACCATGGACGGGCGCGGTGTGATCAACGTCCTGGCCGCCGAAAAGCTGATGAACTCGCCGCGCCTTTACGGCTGCTTCCTGCTCTGGCTGCTGGCCGAGCTTTTCGAGCAACTGCCCGAGGCCGGCGACCTGCCCAAGCCCAAGTTGGCCTTCTTCTTCGACGAAGCCCACCTGCTGTTCAGCGACGCGCCGCCCGCGCTGCTGGAGAAGATCGAGCAGGTGGTGCGCCTGATCCGCTCCAAGGGCGTCGGCGTGTATTTCGTGACCCAGAATCCGCTCGACATTCCCGACAGCGTGCTCGGCCAATTGGGCAACCGTGTGCAGCACGCGCTGCGCGCCTTCACCCCGCGCGACCAGAAGGCGGTCAAGGCGGCAGCCGAAACGATGCGTGCCAACCCCGGCTTCGACGCGGCAACCGTGATCACCGAGCTTGGCGTCGGCGAGGCGCTGGTGTCCTTCCTCGACGAGCACGGACGGCCGGGCATCGTCGAGCGTGCCATGGTGCTGCCGCCATCCTCGCGCATCGGCCCGCTTTCCGCCGAGGAGCGCCGTGCCGCCATCGCCGACTCTCCGATCGCGGGTCACTATGAAAAGGCCGTGGATCGCGAGTCGGCCTACGAAAAGCTGCGGGGCAAGGCGCCGCCCGCGCCGAGTCGGAAGTCGGCGCTTGGCGCCACGCCGACCGCCACCGCGAATCCGGCTGCCGAAGCTCCGGCGGAAGGTGGCGGCCTGCTCGGCGGCCTTGGCGACGCGCTGGGCGGCATGCTCGGAGGCGGTTCGCGCAGTGGCGGGCGCACGCGGCAGACCGTGGTCGAGGCGGCGGTGAGCAGCACCGTGCGCGCCATCGGTTCCTCGCTGGGGCGAGAGATCGTGCGCGGCGTGCTCGGCTCGATCATGGGTGGCCGGCGCCGGTAGGCTTGTGCCCGGGCGGCGTTGCCGCCATCCCGTAGGCATGCGATCCGGCGGCGCGCCGCTTCCCGTCGGCGTTTTGGCGCGGCCTTCGCCCCTATAATCCGCGAAAAGGGGAGGATCATTCATTGGGAATGTTGACCTGGCTCCGGCGCGGATTGATTCTGGCCCCGGTCTGCCTGTTCCTGTTGTCTGAACCGGCGATCGCCGACCGCGCGGCGGAGCATGTGTCGGAGAAGGATTATTTCGGCGAATTGCCGGTGGTGCTCTCCGTCAGCCGCCTGGCGCAGCCGCTGAACGAAGTGCCCGGCGCGGTGACCGTGATCGACCGGGAATTGATCCGGCGGTCGGGCGCGCGCGAGGTCGCGGAACTTCTGCGGCTGGTGCCCGGCTTCCTGCTGACCTATCGCAACGGCGCCAATCCGCTGGCGAGCTACCACGCCGGAATGGACGTCTATGGTTCGCGCATGCAGGTCTATGTCGACGGGCGCTCCCTGTACTCCTCCTTCTACCGGGCGATACCCACGTCGCTTTGCGCAGCATCGTCCTCGAGGACATCGATCGGATCGAGGTCCTGCGCGGGTCGAATTCCGCTTCCTATGGGGCAAATGCCTTTCTCGGCGTGGTCAATATCGTGACCCGCGATGCTGCCGACACGCATGGCGCAATGGTTTCGGTGACTGCCGGCGATCAGCATGTCAGGGACCACGTTGCCCGCTACGGCTGGGGCGATGGCAAGGCCAGCTTCCGGGTCACGGCCGCGCGCCGGGTGGATCGCGGATTCGACAATGTCATCGACGACAGCAAGGTCGCGCGCTTCCAGTTTCGCGCCGATCTGGCGCCGACCGAGCGCGACGACGTCATGATCCAGCTTGGCACCGCGGAAGTGTGGCGGGGAGAGGGCGCTAGGCACCGGCACCAATCCCTACCGCAACGTCGGCAACGAAGAGGCGCATCTGCACATGCGCTGGCGCCGGCAATTGAGCGCCGACGAGGAGCTTCAATTGCGGGTGGTGCATGAACGCGAACGTCCAATGGATCGTTCCATCGCCGTATCCGGGGCGGTGACGGCCGTGGCCGATAGCGGCGGGATCGGCGAGCGCACCGAAGGGCCTGCAACACGCGTTGCGTATTGCGCCGACCCTGCGCGCGGCCTGGGGGGCGAATGGCGCTACGAAACCGCGCGCTCCCAGCCGGTGTACTTCACCAGGATTCGATATCGCTTCACCAGTGGCGGATGTTCGGCAACCTGGAGTGGCGCCCTCATCCCCAATGGCTGTTCCAGGCGGGTGGAACCTACGAGGGCCACAGCTATACCGGTGGAACGTTTTCACCGCGCATGATGGCGAGCTTTCATATGCAGCCGGACCATACCCTGCGCGCCGGAATCACGCGCGCGGTGCGTGCGCCCACCTTTTTCGAGCTGCGCGGCGATACCCGCTTGTTTCTTGCCACGGCACCCACGACGCAGGTCGGGTGGACTTTTCTGTCCTCGGGCACGGTGAAGCCCGAGACATTGATCACCCATGAAGTCGGCTACCTCGGTCGCTTCCGTGACTTGAACCTTTCCATCGACGCCCGCGCCTTCGTCGAACGGATGAACAAGCGCATCTGGTTTTCGGCGCGCACCGTCGGCGCCTTCACGCCGAACGATGCGGTCAACCGTCCCGGCCCGCACATCCACGGGTTCGAGTATCAATTCGACTGGCGGCCGGTGGCCGGAACCCGTCTTTCGCTTGCGGAATCGCACCTACGCAGCGAACGCGGCGACGCCGCGGAAACGCGCGAGGCGCCGTTCCGCAATACCGTGGTTACCTGGATGCAGACCCTTCCCGGCAATTTCGAACTGAGCGCGATTTCAACCGCGGCTACGCCGTTTCAGTGGGCTGGTGGCGGCGATCTGATCAATACGCCGCGTCGTCTTGATCTCAGACTTGGGAAACCCTTTGCCCTGGGAGCCACGCGCGGGGAATTCAGCGTCACCGCGCAGGCGATCAATGGCGGGTACCAAGTTTACAAGGCGAACCAGCGATTCAATCGTCGTAGCTTCGCCACGCTGCGGCTGGACTTCTAGTCGATGCGTCGAATCCGCGCCGCCCTGATGACTGCTGTCCTATGTCTAATGACATATGGATCGATGGCCGCGCCGGTCACGGGCTGGATCGCGCTTTCCGATGCCGGCGGCGTCTATGTCGAAACCGCCGAAGCCCTGCGCGCCGAGGTCGAGCGTACCCATCCCGGGCGGATTGACTGGCGCGTGGCGCATTCGGCCCAGTTCCGCAAGACCCGGCCCGAGCCGCAGTGGGTGGTCGCGGTCGGTAGCGCCGCGCTGCGCGACATGCAGGACCTTTTTGCGGACGATCCCACGCCACCGCTGCTGCTGGCGGTGCTGATTCCGCGCCTGGCGTTCGAGCGCCTCGCCGACCCATCGCGTTTGCGCGCCGGCCAGATCTCCGCGGTGTTTCTCGACCAGCCTCCGGCGCGCCAGATGGAGCTCGCGCGATTGGCGATACCCTCGTTGCGTGCCTTGGGCGTGCTGCTTGGCGGCGAGTCCAGGGCGGCGGCGGCGGCGCTGGAAAAGGCCGCCCGTGAGCGTGGTTTCGAACTTCTGGCGCGGCAGGTCGTTGGCGACGGCTTGTTTCCTGCCTTGCAGGCGCTGCTGCCGGAGGTGGACGGTTTGCTTGCGGTGCCCGACCCGCTGGTGTTCAACAGCCAGACGGCCACCAATATCCTGGCCGCGACCTATCGCCGCCGCATTCCCCTGATCGGGTTTTCGCCCGCCTATGCACGTGCTGGCGCGCTGGTCTCGTTGTATTCCTCGCCGGATCAGATTGGCGTTCGCGGTGGCGAAGTATTGCGCCAGGCGTTCTCCTCCCGAATCTTGCCGCCGCCGCAATGGCCGCGCGACTTCGTCGTCAGGTCAACCAGGATGTGGCGCGCTCCCTGGGGTTGTCGATCGAGGAAGCCCAACTCGCGCAACAGCTTCGCCGGGCGGAAAAGCCATGAACCGCGGCCTGCGGACCCGAATGCTCATGCTGGCGCTACTGCCCGGCACCCTGGTGGCCGTCTTGCTGACCGTCGTGTTTCTTGTACACTCCATCGACACCATCGAGCAGGGCCTGCGCACGCGCGGCACCGCCATTTCGCGCCACCTGGCCGCGTTGGCGGAATTTTGGAATTTTTCGGGACAACGCACGGCGCTCGGCGCCCTGAGCACTTCGGCGCTGGGCATCGACCCGGATGTTCGCGGCGCAGCGATTGTCGGCCCGCGCGGTGAAATCCTGGCGCGTGCCGGTGAACTGAACCCGGCGGGTTGGCCGCGTTTGGCGCGCGTCGAGGGACATCGCGTCGATGGCGACGTGCTGCAGTTCATCGAGCCCGTGCTGCAGCACCGGCTGCCGGTTGACGATATCTACGGCGGCGGACTTGCCTCGGGCGCCGAGGCCACGCCGGTAGGCTATGTCGTGCTCGAGTTTTCCCTGCGCGAGGTATCCGGGCGCATCACGCGCCTTGGTCTTGATCGGATTCCTGATCGCCCTCCTGGGCGCGGCGCTGGGCGGATGGTTGGCCTACCGCATCGGACGCGCGGTGACCCGCCCGCTATTGGCCGCGAACGAGGTTGTCGAGCGCATCGGTGCCGGCGACCTCGCGGCACGGATGCCGGTGAAGACAGCCGGCCCCTGCGCTCGCTTGCCACCGGCATCAACGACATGGCCGCCCGCATCGGCCTCAGCCAGGAGGATTTGCGTACCCGCGTCGCCGAAGCGACGGCCGGCTTGCAGCGCCAAAAGGAGGCGGCGGAACGCGCCACGCTCGCCAAGTCGCACTTCCTCGCCGCCGCCAGCCACGACTTGAGGCAGCCGCTGCATGCACTTGGGCTTTTCGTTTCGGCGCTGGCGCATTCGGAGTCCGCAAAGCGCGAACCGGAGCTGGTTGCGCATATTCGTTCCGCGACCGACTCCCTGCAAAACCTGCTCGATGCGATTCTCGATCTTTCGCGGCTCGATGGCGGAAACGTCGTTCCCCGCATCACCGCGTTCGGCCTCGGCCCGGTACTGGAGTCCGTGCAGCGCAACCTGGCCCTGGTTGCCGAGCACAAGGGTCTGCGTTTGAGGGTGCGCCCGACCGACCTCTGGACGCGTAGCGACGCGGATCTCGTGCAGCGCATCCTGCTCAACCTGGTGGGCAATGCCTTGCGCTATACGCGCAGCGGCGGCGTGCTGGTTTCCTGCCGCCGCCGTGGTGATCGAGTGCTGCTGGAAGTGTGGGATACGGGGAGCCGGAATTCCCGAAAACGCCCGCGAAGAGATTTTCGAGGAATATATCCAGTTGGAAAATCCGGAGCGCGATCGCGCCAAGGGCCTGGGCCTGGGGCTGGCGATATGCCGCCGTCTTGCCGGGCTGCTGGGCGCCTCGCTCGGCGTGCGCTCAAGGCCGGGCCATGGTTCGGTGTTCTGGATCACGCTGCCGCTGGAACACCCAGCGAGGCATGCCTCCCCGGCGTCGGCGCAAACCCTGGCCGAGTCGGCCGAGGATGTGGCGCGCCTCGGCGGAACGGTATTGGTGGTCGACGGCGATCCGCTGGTACGCGCCGGAATGGAGACCGCCATCACCGGTTGGGGCGCGAAAGTGATTCTCGCCGCCAGTCGTGACGAGGCAGTCACCCGTTGTTGCGAGGGCGGCGCGGTGCCGGACATGGCGATCTGCAACCTGCGCCTTCCCGGCAAGGCTAGCGGAATCGATTTTGGCGGCGAATTGCGCAGTCTGTATCCGGGGATCGGCGTTCTCCTGGTAAGCGCCGATATCAGCGAGGCGACCCAGGCGCGCGCGCCAAGGACTTCCCGCTGCTGAAACAGCCGATCGCGCCGGGCCGCCTGCGCGCGGCGTTGCGCACCCTGTTGCCGTAGCGGGTTAGCTTGTCGCCAGTCCCAGGCGGCGACAGAGTTCCAGTGTCAGCCCCGCCTGGTTCATGGAATAAAAATGCAGGCCCGGCGCGCCGCGCTCGATCAGGCGCTGGCACAACTCGGTGACGACGTCGAGGCCGAAGGCGCGGATCGAATGGCATCGTCGCCGGCTTCGAACCTGCGCCGCATCCAGCGCGGAATCTCTGGGCCGCAGGCGTCGGGAAAAACGCCAGCTTGGAGAAACTGGCGATTGGCATGATGCCGGGGATGATGGGGATCGCGATGCCGAGCGCGCGCGCCTCGGCGACGAAGTGCTCAGGCGTCGGCGTTGTAGAAATACTGCGTGATCGCCGAGTTCGCGCCGGCATCGACCTTGCGCTTGAAGTTCAGCAGGTCCTCGCGCGGGCTCCTGGCCTGCGGGTGCCATTCCGGATAGGCCGCGACCTCGATGCGGAAGCGGTCGCCGGTTTCGGCGCGGAGGAATTCGACCAGTTCGCTGGCATAGCGGAACTCGCCCGCGTCGACCATGCCCGAAGGCAGGTCGCCGCGCAGGGCGACGATGCGGCGGATGCCGCGCGCGGCAAAGGTGTGCAGCATCTCGCTGACGCCGGCGCGGGTCGAGCCAATGCAGGATAGGTGCGGCGCCGCGTCGTAGCCTTCGGCGGCCATTTCCTCGACCACGGCCAGTGTGCGCTCGCGCGTCGAGCCGCCGGCGCCATAGGTGACGGAAAAGAACTCCGGCTTCAGCACCGCCAGGCGCTGGCGCGTGACGCGCAGCTTTTCGACGCCTTCGTCGGTATGCGGCGGGAAGAATTCGATGGACAGTTCAATGCTCATCATGCGTTCCTGAAGTATCGGCCGCCGTGTCCGTCAGGCCTTCGGTGAACTCGGCCGGAGCTTGGTCAGCAGCCAGGAAATGACGCTGTACAGTGTCGAGCCGAGGATGCCTGCCCACAGGCCATCGACCACGAAGCCGTCGAGCAGCCAGGCGGCAAGCAGGAACATCAGGCCGTTTATGACGAAGATGAAGAGGCCCAGCGACAGCAGCGTCACCGGCAGCGTCAGCAACAGCAGCAGCAAGGGCCGGATCACCGCATTGATCAGGCCCAGCACCAGCGCCACCCCCAGGGCCGTCGCGAAACTCGCGACGTGGATCGAGGAGCGCGGCCAGGGCAGGGCCAGCAGCGCGGCGGCGTTGATCAGCCAGGACAACAATCAGGCGCATGGTGGGATGTTCCGGTGGCGTCGCCGGTGCTCAGTAACGGTACTGGCTTGGTCTTGTACGGCCCGGTCTTCGGCACGCCGATGTAGGCGGCCTGCTGGTCGGTCAGTTCCGACAACCGTGCGTTGAGCTTCTTCAGTTGCAGGCGCGCGACCTTTTCGTCGAGGTGCTTGGGCAGCGTATAAACGCCGACCGGGTAGTCGGCATTGCGGAAAACAACCTCGATCTGCGCGATGGTCTGCTGGCGAAGCTTGAGCTCATCACGTAGCTCGCGGCCCGTGCCGCAGCCGAGGTTCTCAGGCGGCCCTTGGCGAGCAGGATGATCCGCTTGCCATCGGGGAATATGATGTGGTCGACTTGGGGCTTGGATCTCTTCCCACTCGTATTTCTCGACCGAGGCGACGTCGATTTCGTTGTCGAAGTGGCCGATGTTGCAGACGATGGCCTGATCTCATCTTCGCCATGTGATCATGGGTGATGACGTGGTAATTGCCGGTGCAGGTGACGAAGATGTCGGCCTTTGTCGGCGGCGTATTCCATCGTCACCACCTGGAAGCCCTCCATCGCCGCCTGCAGGGCGCAGATCGGGTCGATCTCGGTGACCCAGACCCGGGCCGAAAGGGGCGCATCGCCTGCGCCGAGCCCTTGCCCACGTCGCCGTAACCGGCGATCAGCGCCACCTTGCCGGCGATCATGACGTCAGTGGCGCGCTTGATGCCGTCAACCAGCGATTCGCGGCAGCCGTAGAGGTTGTCGAACTTCGACTTGGTCACCGAATCATTGACGTTGATCGCCGGGATCTTCAGTTCGCCGCGCTCGTGCATCTGGTACAGGCGATGCACGCCGGTGGTGGTTTCCTCGGTGACGCCCTTGATCTGGGCCAGTGGAGGAGTACCAGGTCTTGTCGACAGCCAGCCTGGCCCTGATCGCGGCGAACAGGATGCGCTCTTCTTCGGAAGTCGGCGCTGACAGGACGGCGATGTCCTTCTCCGCCCGCGAACCCAGGTGTAGCAACAGGGCGGCGTCGCCGCCATCGTCGAGGATCATGTTCGAGAAGCCGCCGTCCGGCCATTCGAAGATGCGGTGGGTGTAATCCCCCGTAATCGACCAGGGTTTCGCCCTTGACGGCGAACACGGCGATGCCGTTGGCGGCGATGGCGGCGGCGGCATGGTCCTGGTCGAGAAGATGTTGCACGAGGACCAGCGCACTTCGGCGCCGAGGTCGATCAGCGTCTCGATCAGCACCGCAGTCTGGATGGTCATGTGCAGCGATCCAGTGATGCGCGCGCTCTTCAGCGGCTGCGCCTGGCGAATTCTCGCGGATCGCCATCAGGCCGGGCATCTCGGTTTCGGCGATGCGGATTTCCTTGCGGCCCCAGGCGGCAAGCCCGAGGTCGGCAATTGCGTAGTCATTTTGTTCAGTCACGGCGTTCATGATGGCCTTGAACTGTGACCGGGAGGCGAACTCACCCTTGCCCGGTACGGGCTGGGTGAGCGCAGTTTGAAATGGTCCGAGCCCTCGGGGTATGCGGAACTATCCTTGCAGCGCTCCTCGGAAGCCGCGCATTATATCTGTTTCCCGGAATTGCGTTGCGCACCGCCGCAAACCCGTCTATAATCGCCGCTTCCTGACGCGGGGTGGAGCAGTCTGGCAGCTCGTCGGGCTTCCTAACCCGAAGGTCGCAGGTCCAAATCCTGCCCCGCAACTAAGCTTATTTCCAGTAAGGCCAATCACTTAGCGGTGGTTGGCCTTACTGCTTTGGCATTCCGGTTTGCCCGGTGCCCAGGCGCCGTGCCCATACTGTGCCCACGCCGTGCCCACCAAGATTCCCGGTTTTCCGGCGAAGGTAGAAAAGCGACCTTCGGTTGATTTAGCCGGGCACGGGCAAGTCACCGGGCCTTTTGTTGTTCTCGGATTGCGATCTGGTGTTAGTTCCAACAGCTCGGCGACTGAGCAGTTCAAGTACTCACACAAGCTTGCCAGCACGTTGAGTTCGATTCCGCAGTCTCGTGGTGCAGTTTTGTCAGCGTGCCACGGTTAATACCTGTGTCCCCCGAGCGACTTCGCTGATCTTCAGTCGCTTCTCTCCCAAGATCCTTTGACAGGTGGCAATTTACGGTTGGCATGGCGCACTAAAAAATTTGATCTATCGTAGATCAAAAGGGTTGGTGGAAGCAAAGAAACGCTCTATATTGATCTACAGCAGAGCAAAATGTGTTTTACCAGCTCAAGCTTATGTTTGAAGTGATCGATAAGGAGTTCGCTATGCCCAGCACCACCATTCGACAACCGACGAGTTGTCTCGCCCCGGATCAAGTACGACAGCCGCAATGATCTGGAGCGCCTGAAGGACAGTGTCCTTCTGGAAGGATCCACTACATCCGGCCCGTTCGGCGGCCGGAAGATCCTC
>JADJVS010000013.1 GCA_016710465.1 Sulfuritalea sp. | reverse complement strand
AGACGTGGTGCTTGAAGTGGCTCATTTTCTGGAATCAGGAATCAGGGATCGGAAGTGTAGCCGGGCTTGCTTGCCTTCATGCACCTGGCGCCGGGTACTTGAGCGCATTCTTGGCGATCTTGGCGTGATGCGGCGGCGATCGGGTCGATCTCCAGCATCGGCGAGTCTGGTGAGGTAAACCGCTAATGTCGGCGATTTCGTCGGCCACCCCGGCGCTTGGCGGCGGCGAGATTCAGGCTTTCCTCGGCGGTGGCCCACTGGAAATGCTCGACCAGTTCGGCGGTTCCTCGACACCGAGCGCCATGACCGTGTTCTTCGGCGTGTGGTAGCGGGTGCCAGTCGCGCGCGGCACAGAAGTCGCGCAGGGCGTCGCGCAGGAGGTCAGTCAGTAATCGCGGGCATGCGGTCTCCGGACGGTAGATCATCAGCCGGGGCAGGGCGAGTGAAGGGCCATAGCGAACAGACCAGTCGCGTCAGGCCATTGAAGTTGAGGAACCGGGCCCGACCGCCAGAACTGCGCCATGTGGTGCAGGTAGGGATTCTCCGGGCGCGACAAGTGACCATGACGGTGGCAAACAATAGCGCCAGTGCCGCCATTGCCCGTCGCCACTTATTGCGGCGAGGAAGCTGGCCAGGCACCAGGAGTACCGTAAGCCGATGGCGAGGCCACGCCTGCCCGGGGTGAGCCGGGCGAGCGCCGCGTCGGGCCCGGCGATCAGCGCCCGGCAAGCGTCTTCACCAGCAATGCGGCTAGCAGCAGCAGCAATGCCGCTGGCGTTCGCGCCTGTGCAGCACCAACGGGCGCAGCACCGCCGCCGCGAGCATGCCGGAGGCGGCGATGGTCGTCTCGACCCCGGCAAAACGCTCGGGGTCGAAGTCCTGCACCGGCGGCAAGTCGAACAACTGGCGCAGGTCGCCGGTGCTAAAAAAGAGGATATCGGGGAGAGCTGTCATCAGCCAGGCCGCTAATCAACAGCACGCCGAGGTCGGCGCCGTAAGCCCGCGTGACGACGCGGCCCCGCCAGATGGCGTGGTGGCGTTCGCCGAGGATGAAGCGGCCCCAGCGCGCTCCGGCAGCGGCGCCGAGCAGCGCGCCCAGCGTGTTGCAGCCGAGGTCGAGGTTGGACGGCACGCGGTTGGGCAGGTAGTTCCGGCACCAGTTCCAGACCGGAAAGGCAGTGAGGTTGCGCCTAGCGCCGTCGCCAGCAGGCAGGCGGCCAGCGGTGCAGCCGGATGCGCAGGGTCGCTGCGCAGAGGAAGCCGAAGGGGCAGATAGTCGAACACGTTCGACGCCGTATCGAAGCTCGTGTAATAGCGCGAAGCCCGGCGGCGCCGACGAGGCCTTGCGCCTCCACGCCGCTGTCGCGGCCAGCCGGCCAGCGGGTACAGGCTGGCATAAACGATCAGCAGCGCGTAGCCGAGATTCAGGTAAAGCAGCAGGTGATTTCGCGTGTCCCTGCTCACGGGCGATTCTGTTGCCGTTCGTCGCGGCGAGAGCAAGGCGTGCCGCGGCGTCTACCAGTGCCGGAGGCAGGTTGCTCAGGTAGTCGGTGGGAAGGCAACGATCACGATCAGCGTCTGGTCGAGGACGCGGCGCGCGGTTTCGGAAGTGAGCGAGGCGCAGAGCTTCTTGTCGCGCGCCGCCCGAGGTCAGGCCGATCAGGCGCCCTCGCTTGTAACGACCAGGGGGCCGCCGGAAACGTCGAAATCGCAGTGGTTGGTGGAAACTCTCAGGTAGTCCTGTCCGCTGCGATTGAGGATGCCGAGCAGCTTGTTGGCGGAAAATATCGGCCGGCCGAGGGCGAAGCCCAGGCTGGTAGATGGTGGTGCCCGGTGCCAGGCGCGCGAGGTCGTGCCCCAGGTGATCGGTGGCGCGTTGAGGCCGGGAGCATGGGCGACGCAGGCATCCTCGCGCACCAGGAAGGCGGCGTGGGTGATCACCGTCTGCTTGCCGCTCGCCGCATGGATTGCCAGCAGCGGGCCCTTGTGGATGTTGGGTGCGATGACGTGGCAATTGGTGAGGAGCTTGTCGCGGTCGATGGCTACGCCCGTGGTCCTGCCCGCCGCCGCCGATCACGGCGTTGGTCGGGACTCCGGCGATGGAATTGATTGCAGCCGCCTGCAACAATTCGGCCAGCGAAGGTTGCGGCGGCGGGGCGGGTGCCGTCGCCTGCGGGGCAGCGACTGCGGTTGTCGGCGCAGGGTTGGCGTGGCCGGTGCCGGACTGGGCCGGCGGCAGCAGCGAGGCGATCTCGACGGCCAGCTTGTCCGGCTGGCCGTCGTCGACGCCGGCCGGTGCCGTGGGCGCATTTGCCGGGATCGGAGCCTGGGCGGTGGACGGGCTCGCCGGTGTCGATGCCGGGACCATGTAGCGCCCGGCGGCGTAGGCGATACACCCGATCAGCACCGAGGCCGGCACGGGCTTCAGCCAACCACGCCCCGGCACCGGTTCCGCGTCGCGGGGGCGGTTGTCGCGACGGTCGCGCTGGCGGCGGTCGTAGCCTGCGCGCTGGCGCCGGTCGAGAAGCATGTCGCGGGTGGTGTTGGGGGATGGCGATGCGGTTGTGCTTGTCCTCGCTGTCGGGCAGCAACTCCAGCGCCTGGCGCATTGCTGCGTGGGCGTTCTGGATGTCTTCGGGGAGGCTTTGTCGGTCAGGCCGAGCAGCTCGTAGAGGCTTTGCTTGTCGGCCATGGTCGATGCCTTCGCTTAATGTTTGTGCTCGCTCCGCGTGGTGCGTCTGCGCCGCCGCGTGGCGATGCAGGATGGCGTGCGGTCCTGCCCCGGCAGGTGGTGGCCCGACCCACTGCGGGACCAGCGTCGGCAGCACCAGTTGCGTGTCCTTGGCCAGCAATTCGCTGAACAGCACCGGATCGATCAGCGTCGCCGAGTAGGCGATGAACATCGGCACGAAGGTGAAGCAGAAGTAGATCGAGGCGCCAAGCACGGAGCCCCACAAGGCAATGCTGGCGCTCTTCGCCGAGGTCACGCGCTGGAATACATCCTGCTGCGGGATCGAGCCCAGCATCATCGTGATCCAGGTGCCGAAGAACGTGAGCCACAGCCAGGGGATCGGGGTCCGGGAAGAACTTCAGCTTGCCGGCGGCGCTGGCGTGGTCGATCACCGCCGTGGCGCCACCGCCGACTTTGCCGCTCACCGTCCAGGCAATGAACAGCAGGCCGCCCATCGACACCGCCATCTGCACGAAATCGAGGATGGCCACCGAGAACATGCCGCCGAAGATGGTGTAGCTGAGCACGATGGCGGCGCCGAGGATCATGCCCGCCTCCTGCGACACGGCGCCGTCGGTGACGACATAGAAGATCAGGCCCAGCGCCTTGATCTGTGCCGCCACCCAACCGAGGTAGGAAAGCACGATGCAGATCGTGGTCAGCACTTCCACCGTGCGGTTGTAGCGCATCCGGTAGAAGTCGCCCAGCGTCAGGATGTTGAGTTTGTAGAGGTAGCGCGAAAAGATGATGCCGGCGATGATCAGGCACATCGAAGAAGCCGAAGGGGGTCGGCCACGACGCCGCCGAGGCCGTCCTTGACGAAGGTGGCCGAGACGCCGAACACGGCTTCGGCGCCGAACCAGGTGGCAAACACCGTGGCGGTGACCACCGGCAGCGGCAGGCGGCGCCCGGCGACGGCGAAATCCTTCGCGTTATGGACCCGCGTCGCGGCGAACAGGCCGATGCCGACCGAGACCATCAGGTAGAGGATGACGAACCAGAGCAGCATCTCAGGGATCGGAAATCAGGGATCAGGGGCGCAGTATAAATCCGCCGCACGCCGACGGCATGCCGTCACCGCAGGATCGCGAAGGTCAGCGCGGCGGCGATCGCCAGGGCAAACCAGAGCATCTGGCGAAGGGCGCGCACTTCGGCGGCAAGGCTTTCCAGCTCGGGCGTGGGTGCCGGCTCGGCGGTGGCGGACAGCGCCTGATGCACCAGGCGCGGCAGGGCCGGCAACAGGCGCGCCCAGTTCGCCGCCTCGCGGCGGATGTTGTGTTCCAGCGCCAGCAGGCCGAGCTGTTCGTTCATCCAGCGCTCGAGATAGGGGAAGGGCGGTCTTCCACAAATCGAGCTCGGGATCGAGTTCGCGGCCCAGTCCCTCGACGTTGAGCAGGGTCTTCTGCAGCAGCACCAGTTGCGGCTGGATCTCGACATTGAACTGGCGCGAGGTCTGGAACAGGCGCAGCAGCACGCGACCCAGCGAAATGTCCTTCAGCGGACGGTCGAAGAAGGGCTCGCAGACGGCGCGGATCGCGGCTTCGAACCTGTCGACGCGGGTGTCCTTGGGTGCCCAGCCGGATTCGATATGGGCCTCGGCGACACGCTTGTAGTCGCGCTTGAAGAAGGCGAGGAAATTCTGCGCCAGGTAGTTCTTGTCGCTGTCCGAGAGCGTGCCGAAACGATGCCGAAGTCGAGCGCGCGATGTACTGGCCCTTGCGCGGGCCCTCGGTGCACCACGAAGATGTTGCCCGGATGCATGTCGGCGTGGAAAAAGCCGTCGCGGAACACCCGGGTAAAGAAAATCTCGACACCGGAACGGGCGAGTTGCGGGATGTCCACGCCTTTCGCGCAGCGCGTCAATCTGGGAAATCGGCGTGCCATGCATGCGCTCCATGACCATCACGCCTTCGCTGCACCAATCCCAGTGCACCGGGCAGCATCAGCAGCTCGGAGCCGGCGAAGTTGCGCCGCAACTGCGAGCAGTTGGCGGCTTCGCGCATCAGGTCAAGCTCGTAGTGCAGGTACTTGTCGAACTCGGCCACCACCTCGCGCGGCTTCAGCCGCCGGCCATCGGCCCAGAGTTTTTCCAGCAGGTTGGCGGCCACCTGCAGCAGTGCGATGTCAGTTCGATGATGGGCAGGATGCCGGGGCGCAGGATCTTGACGGCGACTTCGCGGCCATCCGGCAGCATCGCGAATGCACCTGGGCCACCGAGGCCGAGGCCACCGGCTGGCGATCGAAGCGGGGTGAAGACCTGGTCCACCGGCTTGCCGTAGGCCTGCTCCAACTGGGCGATGGCCAGTTCCGAGGGAAAGGGCGGAACGCGATCCTGTAGTCGCGCCAGTTCGTCGGCGACGTCCAACGGCAGCAGGTCGCGGCGCTGGACAGCACCTGGCCGAACCTGACGAAGATCGGCCCCAGGGCCTCCAGGGCCTGGCGCAGGCGCACGGCGCGCGGCGCCGAGATGTCACGCCAGAACATCAGTGCCTGGGCCGCCGACAGCAGCCGGGCACCGAATCCCTGTTGCAACTCGTGGTCGAGGATCAGGCGGTCGAGCCCATGACGGTAGGCGACGCGGGCGATGCGGAGCAGGCGGAAAATGCGCACGGAATGGGAACGCGGAAGCGACGGTAGGAGTGTGGACCGAGGCCGCCACCGGCAAAGCCGGACACGGCGGCCGCTAGCAAAACGGGGGAAGTATAATTCACCACCCTTAGAAAGCCCCGTGTATTCCCGACATGGCCGCATCCAGCGCAACCCCCGGCAAACACCTTCGACGCACGTCAGCATCTCACCGGGCTGCTGCGCGCCGCGCTGCCAGCGTCGCCCCGCCCAGGGGCTTGCCGACATCGTTCTCGAGCGCCCCAAGCAGGCCAGCCACGGTGATTTCGCCAGCAACCTGGGGATGCAACTGGCGCGCGAACTGAAGACCAATCCGCGCCAGGTCGCCGAGCGCATCGTCCGCGAGCTGCCCTGCCTCGCCTTTTTGTCGCGAAGGTCGAGATCGCCGGCGCCGGCTTCCATCAATTTCACCCTGACGCCGGCTGGCGCGCAGCGCGGTGGTGGCTCCGGTGCTGGCCGCCACGATGGTTTTGGTCGCGGCGCGGCGAAGAACGGACGCATGGCACGTCGCCTGCAAAGTCGAGATTCGTTTCCGCCAATCCCACCGGCCCGCTGCATGTCGGCTACGGCGCGGCGCGCGCCTACGGCGCCAGCCCTGGCCTCGCTGCTGGGCTTTGCCGGCTACGAGGTGACGCGCGAGTATTACGTCAATGACGCCGGCCGGCAGATGGACATCCTCGCGGTATCGGCCTGGCTGCGGTACCTCGAACTGTTCGACGAGCCGATACCCTTCCCGCCCAATGCCTACCAAGGCGGCTACGTGCGCGAGATGGCGGAACAGATCAAGCAGGCGCACGGCGACCGCTACGTGCATCCGGCCGAGGCCGTGCTCGCCTGCGTGCCCGAGACGGAGGATATCGAGGCCCGTCTCGACGGCTTCATCCTCGCCGGCAAGGACCTGCTGGGCGAAGACTGGTCCTACGTGCATGGCCATGTGCTGTCCGAGCAGCTCGCCGATTGCCGCGCCGACCTCGAGGAATTCGGCGTGCATTTCGACGTCTGGTTCTCCGAGCGCAGCCTCTACGACACGGGCATGGTGGCGCGCGCCGTGGAGAAGCTTGAGAAGTCCGGCCACATCTATACCCAGGACGGCGCCAAGTGGTTCCAGTCCACCGCCTTCGGCGACGAGAAGGACCGCGTCGTACAGCGCGAGAACGGCATCTACACCTATTTCGCCTCCGACATCGCCTACCACCTGAACAAGTTCGAGCGCGGCTTCGACAAGGTGATCGACGTCTGGGGCGCCGACCACCACGGCTACATCCCTCGCGTCCGCGGCGCGCTGCAGGCCTCGGGCGCCGACGCCGACAAGCTCGACGTGACCCTGGTGCAGTTCGTCAGCCTGTTCCGCGACGGACAGAAGGTGTCGATGTCCACCCGTTCCGGCGAATACGTGACGCTGCGCCAACTGCGCGCGGAAGTCGGCAACGATGCCTGCCGCTTCTTCTACATGCTGCGCAAGTGCGACCAGGCGCTGGATTTCGACCTCGACCTGGCCAAATCGCAGAGCAACGACAACCCGGTGTACTACGTGCAGTACGCCCATGCCCGCATCTGCTCGGTGCTGGCGCAGTGGGATGGCGATGAATCGACACTGGGCCGGGCCGACTTGGCGCCGCTGCAACATGAGCGCGAGTTTGCCCTGTGCGCCCGGCTGGCCGAGTTCCCCGAACTGGTGCAGGCTGCCGCGCGCGATTACGCGCCGCATGCGCTGGCCTTCTACCTCAAGGATCTGGCCGGCGATTTCCACAGTTGGTACAACGCCGAACGCGTGCTGGTGGATGATGTGGCGACGCGCGAGGCACGCCTTGCGCTGGCGTTGGCGACGCGTCAGGTGCTGAGGAGCGGACTCGCCCTGCTCGGTGTTTCGCAACCGATGAGCATGTAATTCCGATCTGCCTTGACATCCACCGGGACCGGTATGAGCAAATTCGACAAGACTGGAACGGCCGCCGCGCGATCCGCGGCGCCGCGCAAGAAGAAAAGCGCCGGCGGCACGCTGCTCGGCGTCTTCATCGGCCTGGTGATCGGCGTGCTGATCGCCTTCGGCGTGGTCTGGTACCTGAACAAGTCGCCGCTGCCCTTCCTGAACAAGTACGAAGGCGCGCCCAAGGCCGACAAGCCCGCGGCCGGCGCCGGCGCGCCGGCGCCCCTGCCGGGCAAGCCCGGCGACAAGCCCGCCGAGCGCCGCTTCGACTTCTACAACATCCTCGAAGGCAAGCCGGCGCAGGGCGGCATGGCGCCCGCCGGCGCGCCCGCGACCACGCCGGCGCCCGCGTCGGCAACGCCGGAGGCGCCGGCGGCAGAAGCCAAGCCGCTGCCCTCGGATGTCTTCTACCTTCAGGTCGGTGCTTTCCAGAAGGCCGCCGACGCCGACAACCTCAAGGCCAAGCTGGCCTTGACCGGCCTGTATGCCAGCGTGCAGGAAGTCGTCATTCCGGACAAGGGCACCATGCATCGGGTTCGCGTCGGCCCCTTCCGCGACCCTGACGAGATGAATCGCGCGCGCGCCCTGCTGGCGCAAAACAGCGTCCAGGCCTCGGTCGTCAAGCAGAAGGAATAGGCGGCCGCCCGGCCCCGGCCCGACGCCAGCAATCGGCATGAGAACCTTCATTACCGGCGCGTCGAGCGGCATCGGCGAAGCGCTGGCACGCCACTATGCCGGGCGCGGGCACACACTGGGCCTGGCGGCGCGGCGCGGCGACAGGCTCGATGCGCTGATCGCCACGCTGCCGCCGGGAAGCCACCGGCCCTACGTCCTCGATGTCGCCGATGCCGATGCACTGCGGGCCGCCGCCACCGATTTCAATGCCGGCGGCGTCGCCGACATCGTCATCGCCAACGCCGGCATCTCGGTCGGCACGCTGGCTGGGGAAGCGCAAGACCTCGCGGCCCTGCGCCGCGTCTTCGAGACCAATGTCGTCGGCATGGCCAACACCTTCCAGCCCTTCATCGCGCCGATGTGCGCGCGCGGCGGCGGGCGCCTCGCCGGGATCGCCTCGGTGGCCGGCATTCGCGGCCTGCCGGGCGCCGGCGCCTATTCGGCCTCGAAGGCCGCCACCATCGCCTGGCTGGAAGCCCTGCGCGGCGAGTTGCGCGACAGCGGCGTCAAGGTCGTCACCATCGCGCCGGGCTACATCGCCACGCCGATGACGGCAGTGAATGCCTATCCCATGCCCTTCCTGATGCCGGCGGACGAGGCGGCCTGGCGCTTTGCCCGCGCCATCGAGCGCGGCGCCAGTTACACCGTGATCCCCTGGCAGATGGGCGTGGTGGCGAAGCTGCTGCGCCTGCTGCCAAACCCGGTGTTCGATGCCGTTTTTGCCCGTGCCGGAAGGGAAGCCGCGCGGCCTCGACCTCTGATGCCGCCGCGCGGGCTGAACGCGGCTCAGTCTGGGGCGCGGATTACGCAGCGCTCGAATTCATTGCCATGATCGAGGATGCGGTACAGGGTCAATGCCTGCATCCGTTGATCGAGCATGAGTTCGATGCGGCGGTCGAGGCGGAAGCTGCCGGAATGCAGCACCACGCTGGCGGGTATGCGCAGGGCGGCGATTTCCGGCAGCACGAAGGCGGGTTGCCAGGTGGCTGCGGTGCCGTCGGACTGGATCAGGCGCACCGTCGCGGGGCGCGGCTCGCCCGGAAGCAACTGGATGCCGGCCGTCAGCGTATCGTCCCCTTCGCGCAGCGCCCAGCGCACCACGGCCAGCGAAAAGCGCTCGCCACCCGGCAACCTGGCCGCGATCAGTTGGCCGGCGCCGATGCGCGAACCCTTGTCCAGCGTGCGCGAAAGGCGCATGCCGGCGGGCGAGGCGTTGAGCAGTTGCCAGTCGTCGATCACGCGCCAGTTCTCCGTCGCCGGGTTCTCCGCGCGCCCGTCCGCGGACTCCATGTGGCGCAGGCTGCCGAAGGTCTCGAACTCCTCGCGTTCGCGCCGCAGCAGCGTCGCATCGCGGTTGGGCGGGATGAACAGCCTGCCGCCGGTCAATTGGCGGTGGGCCGCGTCGAAAGCCGACAACGACATGGCATGTGCCGCTGGCCGGCTGGCGCGCCTCCGCGCGCGGGCTCCCTCCCTGGCACCAGCGCTGCATGACACGGCGCAGGAGGTGGCTGGCGGAGGGCTGGGTGACATCGTCGCCGAGTTGCAGCGACGCGGGCGCGTTTCCCTGGTCCAGCAGCGTGATGCGCGAGGCCAGGCTCGTGCGCAATTCCGTGGTTTCCAGCCAGCGGCCGCCGCGGGTGGCGAAGGGTTGGTAGCGGGCCGGCTGGTCCGATTCGAGATCGACGCATAGCGGCAGCGCGCGGTTGCGAATATCCTCCGGCGCGGCGCGCAGCAGCTCCAGCTTGCCGCCCCAGCGCCTGGCCCAGCGCGCCACCCAGGCCAGGTGGCGGGCCGGCAGTTCGTACAGGTTGGCCGCGCTCAGCAAGTTGCATTCCGCATACGCCGCCAGCGCGCTGGTGGGCAGCTTGCCGTGGCGCAAGAGGTCGTCGACCGGCAGGCCGTGCACCCCGAGCGATTCGGCGGCGGCCAGGATGCGATGCAGTTTCAGCCAATAGCCGCGGTCCGGCAGTTGTTCGCCGCGACAGAGGTCCACCTGCCAGTCGGCGAACACCGACAGCGTGCGCTGGGCCAGCAGCGCTTGCATCGCGGCGGCTTCCGCGCCGCGGCCGTCGGCGGCGATCGAAAAGCAGCGCAGGTAGCCCAGGGCGAGGAGGTTCCAGACTTCCAGCGAACTTTCCAGGGCATGCTGCTCCGGTGGCGCCAGCGGCAAGGGTCGCGCGGCGAAATTCCGCGCGGCGTCTTCCTGCAGCTTGCATACCGAACCGCGCAGTTCCTCGAGGATCGCCAGGCGTTCCGCCACCGGGAGGTCGAAGCGATGCAGCAAGCCGAGTTGCCGCAGGACGATGGTTTGGGCCTGGGAAGGATTGGCCAGGGGAACCTTGACCAGCCAGTCGCGGCAGTCTTCGGCGGCGAGGAAGGCGGGGGCCTGGTCGCGGCCGGTGGCGGGCAGTTCGAAGTTCATCGCGATCTCCTGGGGATTCCGCTGCCATGGGAGTCGCGGGATTGCGCTCCGGTAGGCCGGTGATTTTGCGTCTCCGCCTTTCGACGGATTTGCCTTGTTTCAGAATCGACGATCGCTTTATATGTCAACCATGCGAGCGAAGCAAAACTGAATCGCCCGGCAAGTGACATATGTCACCCGGCGGCGCGAAGCGACGCCCGCAAGCGTGCATTTGGTCACATCCGGCGGCTGTCTCAGGGGTTGATGCCGGCGAGTCCGGTCTCCGCCGCGAGTCGCTCGGCAGTCTCGATGACGCCGGACTGCTCCAGCTCGATCGCGATCCCGTGGAGGATCGGCCGCAGCGCGGCTTCTGTCATCCCCGGCTTGACGCGCGGGTCGTAGAGCATCTTCAACATCAGGTAATCCAGCCCGGACAGCGCGCCGCGAACGGTGCCGTGGCTGAAGATGGTCGGCAGCGGCAGGTGCGTGTCGTTGGACAAGCCCAGCATGTGCGTCAGCTCCTCGGCGACACAACCCAGCAGATCGCCCTTGCCGCGGGCCCGGTCGACCGGAATCATCGCCGCCGCGCGCAGGATGCTCCCCTTCGTGTTGGCGCGAAAACTTGCCAGGCAGATGCTGTCGCGGAAGAAGCGCTCGCGTCCGCCGTCGCGTGCCGAGCCGAGGAATTGCAGGGTGTCGGCTTCGAGCATGTCCTCGCGCGTCAGCACCACCACGTAATTGGCTTCCCCTGCTGTGGTCGCGGGTTCGATGTCAAGCCCGGTAATTCGCGCGATCTGCCCGAGGTGGGTGATCACCAGCGCGGCATGGACTTCCTCTTCGCCAACGCGGTGGACGAGCATGTAGCGGATCGGAGTCGTCCATTTGCGCACCGGATGCACGCGCGTCGAGTAGTCGCTTTTCAGCGCCAGTTCGACGAAGGCTTCAACCAATTGCCCGGGGGATTTCCACGTCGATCCGGTGTCCGCGCCGGCTACCGCCGCCGAGCCCAACACCAGGGCGAGGAGCAGTTGCCACGCTTGAACCATGAGTTTCATGACCATCCCCCGCTGAAGGCCGGGATCCCCGCGCATACATCCACCGCGCCAATTTAGAGCCCCGACTCGATTTTCAGTCTAGCTCCTCGCCGCACGATGTCCAGCACGCGCGCAAAGCGTCCTCCTGTTTAAGCGTTCCAGCGCGCCGCGGTCTCTGCCACGCGGGCGCCGAACAGGCGCGCGGTTTCCAGGTCGCCGGGCGGCGGGCCTTCCTCGGGACTGGAGTCCGACGGCGATTGCGCCATGGCCCCGGAGAACGCGCCCAGCCAGTTCACGTCGTTGCGCTGCGCCGCCTTGCTGTTGGCCGGCATCATGCCGGTGCCGACCCAGACCATGCCCTGCTGCATGGCCAGCGTGAACAGGTAGTTGAGGGTCTGCGTCTTGTCGCCGTTGAGCGAGGCCGAGTTGGTGAAGCCGGCGGCAATCTTGTTCTTCCACTTTGACGTGAACCAGGCCTTGGAGCTGGCATCGGCAAAGCGCTTGAACTGCCACGAGGGCCCACCCATGTAGGTCGGCGTGCCGAAGACAATGGCGTCGGCCGCGTCCAGCTTTTCCCAGGCGCCATCGGCCAACTGGCCTTCGGCATTGATCTCGACCAGCTCGGCGCTGGCGCCGGCAACGCCGGCGGCGCCCTGGCAGACGGCCTCGGCCTGTTTGCGGGTGTGGCCGTAGCCACTGTGATAGACGACAACGGTGTGCGACATGTCTGATACCTCCGGAAAGATAGATTCGATATTGCCGATGATGAAACGCCTAGAAAACCCCAACCCGACCCAAATCAAGGTTGAGTAAAATGATCGGGTAAGTGTAGTATCAGTTATTACAAGGCGTGTCGTCGTGAGACTTATCCTGACGTAAGATCGAAAAAATCGAACATTTAGCCCGATACCATGCTCAAGCTGAGCCTCGACGCCATCGAGATCATCGACGCCATCGATCGCGGCGGTTCCTTTGCTGCCGCCGCCGAGGCCCTGCACAAGGTGCCGTCGACAATCTCGTATACGGTGGCCAAGCTGGAAGAGCAACTCGGCTTTCCGCTTTTTTTCCGGCGCGGGCCGCGCGTCAGCCTGACGCCCGCCGGCAGCGAGCTGCTCAATGAAGGGCGCTGGCTGTTGCGCTCGGCGGCCGACCTCGAGTCGCGCCTGCGCCGCATCGCCACCGGCTACGAAGCCGAGTTGCGTTTGGTGCATGACTCGCTGCTGCCCGCCGCCGCCCTGGTCGAGCACATTCGCGCCTTCGAGGCGCTGAATTGCGGCACGCGCCTGCGCCTCGGCACCGAGGTCATGACCGGCGCCTGGGAGGCGCTACGCGAGGGCCGCGCCGATCTGGCCCTGGCGATCGGCGACCCGCCGCCCGGTTTCGCGCAGCACGCCACCCGCCTGCGCGCGATCGACTTCGCGTTCTGCGTCGCGCCCTCGCATGCGCTGGCGCGCATCGGCCGTCCGCTCGACGAGGACGACCTGCTCGGGCATACCGCCATCGTCGTCGCCGACAGCGCGCGCCTGCTGCCGGCGCGCAGCATCGGCCTGGTCGCCGGTCGCGCGCGCATCACCGTGGCCGACATCGAAGCCAAGATCGCCCTGCAATGCGCCGGCCTCGGCTACGGCTACCTGCCGCGCTGCCGCATCGCGACGGCGCTCAAGAAGCGCGAGTTGGTGGCGCTCGACGTCGTCGCCCCGCGCCCCGCCGAACCACTGTGGCTGGCCTGGTCCGCCGATGACGAAGGCGAGGCGCTGAAGTGGTGGCGCGCGCGCCTGCAGGCGCCCGACGCCCTCGCCGAGCCCAGAATCGGCGTACCACCAGCACCGACTCCTGCCCCGAACCCATGAGCACCACCACGCCCCTCGATCCCTCCCGCGAACGCATGCTGCTGCTGACACTGGCCGGCATCCAGTTCGCGCACATCCTCGACTTCATGATCATGATGCCGCTGGGCCCGGTGCTGATGCGCGAGCTCGGCGTCGGCACCCACGAATTCGGCCTGCTGGTCTCGTCCTACACCTTTTCGGCGGCATTCACCGGCCTGCTGGCGGCGATGTTCGTCGACCGTTTCGAGCGCAAGCGCCTCCTGCTGACGATGTTCGGCCTGTTCGCAGTGGCCACGCTGGCCTGCGGCCTGGCGCCGGGCTACTGGACGCTGCTGGCGGCGCGCGGCACGGCGGGTGCCTTCGGCGGCGTGCTGGGTTCGATGGTGCAGACCATGGTCGGCGACCTGATTCCATTCGAGCGTCGCGGTCGCGCCAGCGGCACCATCATGTCGGCGTTTTCCCTGTCCACCGTCGCCGGCGTGCCGCTTTCGCTGTACCTCGCCAATCATTTCGGCTGGCGCTTCCCCTTCTATTTCATCGCGCTCTTGTCCTGCGGCCTGCTGGCGCTGGGCTGGAAGATGCTGCCGACATTGCGCGGCCACCTGCCGACGGCGGCGATTTCCGAAGCCGAGCGCGACCATCCCCTGTCGGCCATGTTCGCCGTCCTGGCCGACGCCAACCATCGTCGCGCGCTGGTGTTCATGGCCCTGATCATGATTTCCGGGTTTTCCGTGATTCCCTACATCACGATCTACATCACCTCGAACGCCAACATCCGCCTCGACGACATCCCGCTGATCTATCTGTTCGGCGGCACCGCCACCTTCTTCACTTCCCGCCTGATCGGCCGCCTGGCCGACCGCCACGGCAAGATCCGCGTCTACCGCGCCGTCGCTTTCGCCTCGCTGCTGCCCCTGCTGGTGATCACCCACCTCTGGCCGGTGCCGCTATGGCTGGCGATCGTCTGGTCGACGGTGTTCTTCATCCTGGTGCCGGGGCGCATGGTGCCGGCCATGGCCGTCGTCACCTCGGCGGCACAGCCGCGCCTGCGCGGCACCTTCATGTCGATGAACGGCGCCGTGCAGCAACTGGCCTCCGGCGTCGCCTCCTGGCTGGGCGGCGCGATGATCGCGGCGGACGCCACGGGCCGCGTTGTCGGCTACAACCACGTCGGCTGGCTGGCGGCGGCGGCCACGCTGCTGGCCATCGCCTATGTCGGCCGCATCCGCATGCATACCGGACCGCCGCCGGTGGTGGCGCCGATAACGGCGGCGGAATGAGATCTAGGCCGCGGGCACGGGCGTCGAGTGCAGCGGCAGGCGCATCTCGACCACGCCCGGGCCGGTCTTGAGCTCGAAGCCGAGCTTGCGCGCCAGGTCCTGCATGCGCGTGTTCTCGCTCAGGGTTTCGCCGCGCAGCACGCCGATGCCGCGCTTGCGGGCGCAGTCGATCAGGCTTTCCATCAGGCGCCGGCCGAGGCCGCCGCCCTTGACGTCGGAGGCGACGAGGATGGCGAACTCGGCCGCCGCGTTGTCCGGGTCGGCCACCATGCGCGCCTCGCCCAGCGAACGTTCGATGCCGTCGGCGTCGCGCTCGATGGCCACCAGGGCAATCTCGCGGTCGTAGTCGATCTGGGTAAAGCGCGCCAGTTGCGAACGCGGCAGCTTGCGCATGGCGCCGAAAAAGCGCATGCGCGAATCCTCCGGGTCGAGCGAGGCGATCAGGTCGGCCAGCGTGGTTTCGTCCTCCGGCCGGATCGGCCGGATCAGCAACTGGCGGCCATGCCAGTCGACATGTTGTTCGAGTTCCTTGGGGTAGGGGCGGATGGCGAAGCGGCGGAAGCCGAGGCGGCGGCCGCGCTTCTCGACATGGATGTGGCGTTCGCGGGCCACCACGCCGCCGGTCTCGACGTGGATCGGATCGAGCTCGATGGCGGTGACTTCGTCGATGTCGGTGAGCAGTTGCGACAGGCGCACCAGGGCGGTGGCCAGAGCCGTTTCCAGCGCCTCGCGAGCCGCCTCGTCGGCCTCGCGGAGCAGGCCGCCGCGCGCGATGAGATCCATCGCCAGGCGCCGGTTGAGCGGCGGCAGGGCGACCGAATTGCGCCGCTTTCCGCCGCCCGCCTCGCCGATGTAGATCACCGGCCCGAACACCGCATCGTCGGCCACGCCCAGGCGCAGCGCCGGCATGCCGCTGCGCGCGGCGCTGGGGCGCAGGCGGTAGGCGCCGACGCGCAGGCCGGGAAGCTCGGCGCGGGCGCGGGCGCGCAGCCCGCGCGTGGCGATGCGGATGTCCTCGGGCGAGCGCAGCTCCCGTGCCACCAGGCCGTGCTCGACATCGTTGGCCAGCGCCAGGTCCACCGGGTAGCCGATGGCGTCGGCGACGGTGATTGCCTCGTCGATGCTGCGCGCCGGGGCTGCCTCGCCCGATTCGATGCCGTAGGCCAGCAGCAGCTCGCGCGCCGCGCGCGGCGCCAGGAGCTGCGCTCCGGCGTCGAGCGCTTCGCCGACGGCGGCGCGCGCGCGCTCGATGTCGGGTACGAATTCCTCGGCCACCGAGGGCGGCATCTGCAACAGGAGTTCCCGGTTGCGCTCGTAATTGACGATGCCGAGGAAGATGCGGATCGCCGTTTCCGGCGAGTCGTGGGCGAGCACGCCCTGGGACGCCGCGACCTGCTGTGCCTCCTGCATCGTGCCGCCGCCGACCCAACAGGTGAAGATGTTCTTGGCGGTCCGCTTCGCCGCCGCGCCGATCGCCATCGCCACCTCGTTGCCGAAGGCGAAGGGCGAAGGCGAATACACCGTGAGCACGGCGTCGATGTCCTTGTCGGCGACCAGCGCGTCGAGCGCCGCGGTCCAGTTCTCGGGGGCGAGGTCCGGTGGCAGCGCCAGCGGGTTGCCGGGGGCCGTGCCGGTGCGCATCAGCCCGGCGAGTTGTTTGGCGGTCTCCGGCGCGAGCTTGGCCAGGCGTCCGCCGTGCTTCAGCAGCGTGCCGGCGGCGATGCGGCCCAGTCCCTGGCCGTTGCCGACGATGGCCAGGCGCTCGCCGCGCAGCGGGCGCGCCCGGGCCATCGCCTCGGCGGCATCGAACAGCGCTTCCAGTGTGTCGATGCGAATCCAGCCGGCGCGGCGCAAGGCGGTGTCATAGACATCATCGCCGCGGAAGGGCAAGTCCTTGCCCTCGCGGTTGTCCAGCCGTTCGCCGCGCATCGCCACCACCGGCTTGTTGCGCGCCGCCGCGCGCGCCGCCGACATGAACTTGCGGGCCGCCGGCGCCGCCTCGAACTGCACCAGGATGGCTTCCGTTTCCGGATCCTCGGCCAGCCAGTCGAGCACGTCGGCAAGGTCGATGTCGAGCCCGGCGGCCAGATGCACCACGGCGGAAAAGCCGATGCCCTTGCTCGCCGCGCGATCCAGCGCCGCCGCCGCGATGGCGGCCGACTGCACCACCAGCGCGACCCTGCCGCGCCGGGCCATCACCGGCGCGACGCTGGCGTTCAGCCCGCAGGATGGCACCACCAGGCCGCCGCTGCCCGGCCCCAGCACGCGCACCAGCCGGGGCCGCGCCGCGTCGAGGATGGCCTTGCGCGCCTCGGCGACCTGGGCCTCGCTCAGCGATTCGTGCAGCGAGGGCCCGACGATCACCGCGCGCGTGCCGCGTTCGCCGAGTTCGGCGACGACTCCGGCCACGTCGCGCAATTGCGCGCAGATGATGGCCAGGTCGGGCACCGTCTCCAGTTCCGAAACGTGCATGTGCGCGCCGAGCCCGAACAGCGACTGCTTCTTCGCCCGCGCGCGCAGGATCGGCCCCTTGAAGCCGCCGCCCTCCAGGTTGCGCAGCACGACGTCGGCATAGCAGCCGGGGTGGCCGCCCTCGGCGACCACGGCGACGGCGCGGGGATGGAAGAGGAAATCGAGGTTGCGGACGGTCATGGCGATGCCCGGGTGACGGGAGCGAGGAAGCGGTCGACTTCGGCGACCAGCAGTGCATGGTTCAGCGGCTTGGTCAGGTAGGCATCGAAGCCGGCGGCGGTGCCGCGCGCGATGTCGCGCGGCATGGCGTTGGCGGTGATCGCGATCACCGGGACATGGCGTAGCCTGGCGTCGCCGCGCAGTATTTCAAGCGCCTGAAAGCCGTCCATGCCCGGCATGTTGATGTCGAGGAGGATCAGGTCGGGCGGCTCGGCGCGGGCCAGCTCGATGCCCAGCGTCGCCGAGTGCGCGGTGCGCAGGCGCAGCGGCCGGTGAATTTCGAGCATGCGCGCAACCAGCCTGAGGTTGATCGGGTTGTCGTCGATGCACAGCACGCCACGGCTTTCGCCGGCCCCGGGACCGCTCGGCGCGGATGGCACCGGCCGTCGCGGAGCCTCGGCCGTCGGCGTGTCCGCGAGCGGCAGCTCGATCCAGAACTCGCTGCCCAGGTTCGGCGTACTCTCGGCGCCGACTTTGCCGCCCATCAACTCGACCAGGCGGCGCGTAATGTTGAGGCCGATGCCGGTGCCCTCGATGCTGCCTTGCTCCGCGCCCAGGCGCGAGAAGGGCTGGAACAGCTCGTGCATGCGCTCCGGGGCGATGCCGTGTCCGCTGTCGCTGACCGTGACGCGCAAACGTCCGGCCCCGGCGGGCGTCGCCGCCAGGCGAATCTCGCCGCCCTCGCGGTTGTACTTCACCGCGTTCGACAGCAGGTTGAGCAGCGATTGTTTGAGGCGCACGCGATCGCCGCGCAGCGTTGCCGAGGCCGGCAGCGCCACCGCAAGCGTGAGCCGGCGCGCGTCGGCCAGTGGCAGGATCAGGGCCCGGCACTCGTCGACCACATCGGCGAGCTCCAGGGCTTCCAGCGACAGGTGCACCTTCCCCGACTCGATGCGCGACAGTTCCAGCACGTCGTTGATCAGCTCCAGCAGGTGGTGGCCGCCCTTGAGGATTTCGCCGACGAAGTCGCGCTGGTCGGCGTGCAGGCGATCGTCCATGTCGAGAACCTGGGCGAAGCCGAGGATCGCGTTCATCGGCGTGCGCAGCTCGTGGCTCATGCTGGAAAGAAAATCCGACTTGGCGCGGTTGGCGCGCTCGGCCGTTTCGCGCGCCTCGACCAGGGCCAGCTCGATCTCCTTGCGCTCGGTGAAATCCTCCTTCACACCGACAAAATGGATCAATTCGCCCTGGTCATTGAGCACCGGCGAGATCGAGGCCAGCTCCCAGAACAGCGAGCCGTCCTTGCGCCGGTTGTGGAACTCGCCTTGCCAGGTCTGGCCGGCGAGCAGCGTGTCCCACATGCCCTGATAGTCGGCGGCGGACTTGTCGCCGGAACTCAGGACGCTCGGATTGCGCCCGATCACCTCGGCGCGGCGGTAGCCGGTGATCGCCTCGAACTTCGGATTCACGTACTGGATCGTGCCGCTGGGGTCGGTGATCACGATCGACACCGGGCTTTGCTCCACCGCGCGCGACAAGACCAGCAGCGATGTCTCGGCGGCCTCGCGCTCGGTGATGTCGGTGACGAAGCAGGTGAAGCGCCAGTCGTCGCCATGACGGCTCGGCGCGATCACCAGTTCGGCGGGGAATTCATCGCCGTTGCGGCGCCGCGCCCTCAGCCCGACGCGCCGCTGCATCATCGCCAGATCACCGGTGTCCAGAAAGCGCGCCATGCCGGCAAGATGCTTTTCGCGCGATGCCGGCGGAATGATGGTTTCGTCGATGCGCAGGCCCAGCATCTCGGCTCGTGTCCAGCCGAAAATCGCCTCGGCGCGGCGGTTCCAGTCCGTGACCTTGCCCTCGGCATCGACGCCGAGTATGGCGTCCAGCGAATTGTCGAGCACCGAACGCATGCGCATCTGGGTTTCCAGCACGGCACGCATCGTCTGGTGCGAATTGCCGCCGACCAGGGCCAGCGTCAAAAAGCCCATCAATAGCACCAGCGCCGTCACCTGCGATTCGCTGCCGCCGGCCATCCAGGCCACGACCGCCGGTGGCAGCAGCGCCATTGAAATGAAAGTCAGCATCGCCGTACGTTGCTCAGAGATCGAATTCACGATCACCGCGCTGACGCAAAGCATAGCGCTGACCAGCAACATCGCCTGCATGCCGTTCGCCTGCCCAAGCATCATCACCGGGCCGAGTGCCCAGGCGCCGCCGGCGTGGCAGGTGTGCAGCACGAACAGGTGCCGCCATTTGCGCACCGCGTTGGCCGTCGGCGATGCGCGGCGGTAGGCGAAGTACAGCGCCGAGCCCAGCACCCCCATCAGCAACAGATTCGGGTACCAGATCAGCAAGCGATCATGGTCGAACAACGGCCAGAACAACGCGAGGCCAATAGTCGCAGTGGCTGCTGACAGGAGCAGATTCAGATACGTTCTCTGCAACGCGATATAGAGCAGGCGCGCTTCGAGGTCCTGCGACTCCGGTGTGTGGCGGGGATTGGCGAGCGAGATGCTGCGGGCGGTCATTCTGGTCGGTGGTGCCGTGAAGTCGGGCAATGGGCCGGGGTGGGCGCGATGTCGCGCGAGGCTAGCGCGCCGGGCCGATCATTTTGCCACGCCGGATCGGCGTCGCCGACCGGCAGTTCGATCCAGAAGCGGCTGCCGACGCCTGGCGAGCTTTCCGCGCCGACCGAGCCGTCCATCAGCTCGATCAGGCGGCGCGTGATGCTCAGGCCGATGCCCGTGCCCTCGATCGCTCCGTGCTCGGCGCCCAGGCGCGAGAAGGGCTGGAACAGTTCGGCCATGCGCGCGGCGGGGATGCCCCGGCCCGTGTCGCTCACGGTGATGCGCAGGCGACTGTCCACCGCCGGCTCGGTGTCCAGGTGGATCGCGCCGCCTTCGCGGTTGTATTTCACCGCGTTGGACAACAGGTTGAGCAGGGATTGCTTGAGGCGCACACGGTCGCCGCGCACCCTTGCCGACGGCGGCACGGCGATGCGGAGCGTCAGCCCCTGCGCATCCGCCAGCGGCTGGACAAGCGCCCGGCATTCCTCGACCACGGCGGCCAGGTCCAGCGCCGCGATCGAGAGGTGGATCGTGCCGGATTCGATGCGCGACATTTCCAGCACATCGTTGATCAGTGCCAGCAGGTGGTTGCCGCCCTTGATTATTTCGCCGACGAAATCGCGCTGCTCGGCCTGCAAGTGCTTGTCCAGTTCGAGGATCTGGGCAAAACCGAGGATCGCGTTCATCGGCGTGCGCAATTCGTGGCTCATGCGGGAAAGGAAGTCCGACTTCGCTCGGCTCGCCAGCTCGGCGATTTCCCGCGCTTCGACCAGCGCCAGTTCGGCCGCCTTGCGCTCCGAAATATCGGTGATGAAGCCGGTGAAGTGCCAGGCATTTTCGATCCGCAGCGGCGCGATCACCAGTTCGACGGGAAATTCCTCGCCGTCGCGGCGCAGTGCCGTGAGTTCGATGCGTCGCTGCATCACCCCCTGGCCGCCGCTGGCGACAAACCGCGCCATGCCCTGGCGGTGGGCGTCGCGATGGCGCGGCGGGATGATGGTTTCGTCGACGCGTCGCCCCAGCGCTTCGTCTCGGCTCCAGCCGAAGATCGCCTCGGCGCGCGGGTTCCAGTCGGTGACGCGGCCCCAGTCATCGACGCCGAGGATCGCGTCCAGCGAGTTGTCGAGCACGGCGCGCAGCCGCGTCCTGCCCGCCACCGCGGCGCGCAGGGTTTGATGCGAATTGGCCCCCGTCACCATGAACGCGACATAGCCGAGCAGCAGCACGACCGCCGTGGACTGGAAGGCGCCATTGCCTGAAATCCAGGCCATGATCGCCGGTGGCAGCAGGGCCAGCGAAATGAAGCCGAACATGGCGGTGCGTTGCTCGGCCACCGAGTTGACCACCACCGCGCTGCTGGCCAGCACCATCACCGCCAGCAGCGTGGCCTGGTTGCCGTCAGCCGATCCCAGCATCAGCGCCGGCCCCAGGCCCCAGACGGCGCCCGCGTGCCAGACGTTGAAGCTGAAGCAGTTCTTCCAGAAGCGGAACCGTGCCGGCGCGCCGCTGGAGCGGCGATAAGCGGCATCGATCGCCAGCCCGATGCCGGCCATCAGCAGGATGTTGAACAGCCAGATCAGCATCGCCGCGTGCGGCAGCCATGCCCAGAGAACCGCCGTGCCCAGCAGGAAACTTCCCGCCGTCAGCAGCAAGTTCATGCGCATGCTGCCGTAGGCGATTTGCAGCAGTTGGACTTCGATGTCCGGCACTACCGGCGTCTGGCGCGGGTCGGCGGACGGGGTGCCGCGGGAGTTCATGGCGATGGGCGTTGCCGGAGGGTTCGGCCTTGGGGCGTGGGTTGATGCGGCGCCGCGCGTTGCCGGCGCGGCAAGGCTGCCATTTTGCCACAGGGGCCCGCACGCACCGGCGTCGGCGCCCGCGCGCGGCGAAGCCCGCTACAATCCAGCCATCATGAGCGGCGCGCCGACCGATCCCGTCGAATCCTTCATCGCCCGCTGGCAGGGCGTGAGCGCCTCCGAGCTGGCCACGGCGCAGAGCTTCACCATCGAGCTTTGCCGCCTGCTCAATCTGCCCGAGCCGCACCACGCGCAGGACTACATGTTCGAACGCCCGGTCAGCTTCCGCCATGGCGACGGCGGCTCCAGCGCCGGCCGCATCGACTGCTACAAGCGCGGCTGCTTCGTGCTCGAAGCCAAGAAACTCAAGGGAGTCGGCGCCCACGGCACGCCGACCGCACCGCAGCGGAGTTACGACGACGCCCTGTTGCGCGCCCGTTCGCAGGCCGAGAACTACGCTCGCGCCCTGCCCGCCGGGGAGGGCCGCCCGCCCTTCCTGATCGTGGTCGACGTCGGCAAGGTGATCGAGCTGTATGCCGAATTCACCCGCAGCGGCGCCACCTATGTGCCCTTTCCCGATCCGCGCTCGCACCGCATCCGCCTGGCCGATCTGCGCGACCCGGCCATCCGCGCGCGCCTGGCCGCCGTCTGGCGCGATCCGCTGTCGCTCGATCCCACGCGCCACGCCGCCCGCGTCACGCGCGAGATCGCCGGACATCTCGCCGCGTTGGCCAAGCTGCTGGAAGCCGGGGGCCACGCGCCGGAAGCGGTGGCCGGCTTTCTCACGCGCTGCCTTTTCAGCATGTTCGCCGAGGATGTCGGCCTGATCCCCAAGGGCGGCTTCACGGGTCTGCTCGATGAGTGTGCCGCCAACCCGGCCGCCGTGCCCGGCCTGCTCGGCGGCCTGTGGCGCGACATGGACAGCGGCACCACGTTTTCCGCCGTGCTGCGCGCCGCGCTGCCAAGGTTCAACGGCAAGCTTTTCAAGTCGCCCGAGGTGTTGCCCTTGAGCCGCGAGCAGATCGGCATGCTGCTCGAAGCCGCCAAGGCCGACTGGACCCAGGTCGAGCCGGCCATCTTCGGCACCCTGCTGGAGCGCGCGCTCGACCCGCGCGAGCGCCACGCCCTCGGCGCCCACTACACGCCGCGCGCCTACGTCGACCGCCTGGTGCAGCCCACGGTGATCGAGCCGTTGCGCAAGGCGTGGGGCTACGTGCAGGGCGCCGCCGTGATGCTGGCCAAGGAGGGCAAGCAGAAAGAGGCGATCAACGAGTTGCGCGCCTTTCATCACCGCCTGTGTTCCCTGCGCGTGCTCGACCCGGCCTGCGGCAGCGGCAATTTTCTGTACGTCGCGCTGGAACATCTCAAGCGCCTCGAAGGCGAAGTGCTCAACCAGTTGCACGACATCGGCCATGGCCAGACCCTGCTCGAAGCCGAGGGACTCACCGTCGACCCGCACCAGTTCCTCGGCCTCGAACTCAATCCGCGCGCCGCCGCGATAGCCGAGCTGGTGCTGTGGATCGGCTACCTGCAATGGCATTTCCGCACGCAAGGCACGGGCCTGCCGCCCAGCCCGATACTGAAGGACTTCCGCAACATCGAATGCCGCGACGCCGTGCTGGCCCACGACGGCATGGATTACGTGACGGACGAGCGCGGCATCCCGGTCACCCGCTGGGACGGCCGCACGATGAAGACCCACCCGGTCACCGGTGAGCAGGTGCCCGACGAAACCGCGCGCCTGCCGCTGGAGCGTTACAAGAACCCGTGCCCCGCGGAATGGCCGGCGGCCGACGTGGTGGTGGGCAATCCGCCTTTCATCGGCGCCAAATACCTGCGTGATGCGCTGGGTGTCGGGTACGCGGACGCCTTGCGCGGTGCGTGGCCAGCAGTACCTGAGTCGGCCGACTTCGTCTTGTACTGGTGGCACCACGCCGCGCAACTTGTCGCGCAGGGCAAGCTCTCGCGCTTCGGCTTCATCACCACCAACAGCATTGCGCAGACCTTAAACCGCCGCGTGGTGCAGGCAGCGCTCGACGACGACCTCCACCTGGCCTTTGCGATTCCTGACCACCCTTGGGTCGATAGCGCCGACGGCGCCGCGGTGCGCATCGCCATGAGCGTCGCCGCCCCCGACGCGGGCGCGGGGCGGCTGTGCGTGGTGAGTGCCGAGCGCGAAGGCAAAGGCGAGGGCCTAGAGGTCGAACTGGCCGAGAGCTACGGGGTGATCCATGCCGATCTGAAAGTCGGCGCTGACGTTACGGCGGCTCGCGCCTTGCGGGCGAATGGCGGCATCAGTTCGCCGGGCTTCAAGCTCCACGGCGCGGGCTTTATCGTTACGCCGGCAGAGGCCGTACATCTTGAAGCCGACGCGCCGATCAAGCCCTACCGCAATGGCCGTGACCTTACCGACCGGCCGCGAGGTGTTTGCGTGATCGACCTCTACGGCTACAACGCCGACGATGTGCGTCGCCACTGGCCGGCAACCTATCAGCGGGTGTGGGAGCGGGTGAAGCCCGAGCGTGACCACAACAACCGGGCAAGCTACCGTGACAACTGGTGGATTTTCGGTGAGCCGCGCTCAGACTTGCGCCCCGTGTTGAATGGCCTGCCGCGCTACATTGCCACGGTTGTTACTGCCAAGCATCGCGTTTTTCAGTTTCTCGAAGCCGCAATTTCGCCAGACGACGCGTTGATCGCTATTGCGCTCGATGACGCCTATTGCCTCGGTGTGTTGTCGAGCCATCTTCATGTCGTGTGGGCATTGGCGACTGGAAGTACATTGGAAGACAGGCCGCGCTACATCAAGTCCCGTTGCTTCGAAACCTTTCCCTTCGCCGTCGCCACCTCCGACCAACAAGCCCGCATCGCTGAACTTGCCGAACAGCTCGACGCCCACCGCAAGCGTGTGCTGGCCGAGCACGACGATCTGACGCTGACCGGGCTCTACAACGTGCTGGAAAAGCTGAGAGTCGGCGCTGGCATGACGGCGAAGGAAAAGCTCATCCACGAGAAAGGCCTCGTCGCGGTGCTGAAATCGCTGCACGACGAACTCGATGCCGCCGTGCTCGCCGCCTACGGCTGGCAAGACAATCCTTCCGACGAACAACTCCTCGAACGCCTTGTCGCTCTCAATGTCGAGCGCGTCGCCGAGGAAGCCGCCGGCACCATCCGCTGGCTGCGCCCCGCCTTTCAAGCGCCCGGCAGCACGCAGGCCGCCATCGGGCTGGAGCCGGGGGGCGCGGGGCAGAGCTCAGTTGGCAAATTCGTCTCTGACGGCGCCACGCGCCCCCCGACTCCAGCCCCCGCACCCACCGCCGCAATCAACTGGCCCAACACGCTACCAGAACAACTCGCCACCCTCGCCGCCGCCCTCGGCAGCACGCCGCAGACCGAAAGCCAACTCGCCGCCCGCTTCACCGGCAAAGGCCGCTGGAAATCCCGCCTCCCCGACATCCTCGCCGCCCTCGAAGCCCTCGGCCGCGCCCGCCGCTTGGACGACGGGCGGTGGCTGGGATAAGCTAGGCCCATTGACGAATCGCCAGGAGAAACGACATGACTCAAGCTGCTCTGGAATTGGCCTCGCTGGCTGCCAAACTCGCCCCCAGCGACCGCCTTCAGTTGGTCGAAACGATCCTCGCTACCCTCGACAAACCCGATCCGGAAATATCTGCCGCCTGGGCCAATGAAGCGTCCGACCGGCTGGCGGCTTATCGGCGCGGCGAACTTGCGGCGGTTGACGAAAGTGAAGTTTTCGACGATCTCGATCGCGCGTGAAGATTCGCTACATGGCGGTTGCACGCGACGAAATTCGCGACGCCTCGGATTACTACGCGGCCATCTCCCCGGATCTGGGCCGGGCGTTTCGTCGGGAACTGCGTCAACTCATGCGCCTGGTCACGACGATGCCGCTGGCTTGGCCAGAGAGCGCCGGGGGAACTCGCAAATGCCTGCTCACCCGCTTTCCCTACCTTGTCATTTACGCGCCATTGCCTGATGAATTGCTGGTTCTCGCGGTAGGCCACCAACACCGTCGGCCGGGGTACTGGCGCGATCGGGTGAAGAATTTGCCGTAGGGCCAGGTGTCGGCGCTGGTGATACGGCGGCCTGCTGCTCCGCCGAGGAGAAGACGATGAAACCCACGGATTTGGAAAATGTAGCAAGCTTGCCGCACTTCGTGGAAGGTGTCGCGCCAGTCGATCCCCAAGCGCAAGCGCCAAACCCGGTTGGCGGAGGGGCGGCGAACTATTTGGCGTGCGCACGGCCGCGACTGGCCGATATTGACTCGGGTCGCGTCGCTGCCGTTCCTGGCAATGATGTATTCGAGAAGGTATGTCGGCGTCTCGACAGCACCGAGATGCTGGCGAGATCCCAGACGGCGGGGCGTAGTTATGAGGAAACATTGGCGGCACGAATCGTCGCGGCGGACCAAGGCCTGTTCGCCAGCGAAGCCGAGATTGCGCGCTTCTTCGTTGAACACGGCGAATGACACCTGCTCTCTGGCGGAGTGAAGCCTCTTGGTGACGCCCAATTTCGCCGCCGAACCGAGCCTGAACCAAGCCGATTTGCGCCGCCTGGAAAAGCTCGCCGCGGCCGCCGGGCGCTCGCCGCGCGCGATGTTGAAGTTCGTGCTGCGCGACGGTTTCGCCGAAACCGAACAGTTGGTGCAAGCGGTGCTGGCAGGGCGTGCCGACGTGACGACCGGGCGCGCCTATCCGCATGCGGTGATCATGCGCAAGCTCGACGACGTTCTTTCGAGGCATGGCGGGAGGCGAGACCACCTGGAAGCCGGGAAGTCGCAATCGAATGACGGCCAATCCCTGCGAATACCTGCGCCATGACGATCACGAGGGCAATGAAGCGGTAGGTCTTCCACGGCCGTTCCTTTTCCGCATACGGGTCGGTCAGAGCGCTCTCGGCGCCTTCGGGCAGCGTGGCGACTTGCGTCAGCGAGGTGCCGAAGGGGATGTTGATATGGGCGCGGGCGCTCACCGCCCGGCCGTTGGCATCGCGGACGGGGCCGAGGTTGCCGCTCCTGAGCTTGAACCAGACGACGATCCCCGCCGGGCCGGAGATCGGCAGCAGGCCGCCGACAAGCCAGCGGCAACAGCCGCCACTTGCGCGCCGTCGAACAGATCATCCGCGTGTGACGCGTCGCCGCCATTCACGGCGATGAGGCATTTGGGAAGGTCTGCAGCCGTCTCGGAATCAACAAATGGCGAGCCGGCCCGAGGTCTAAGGTCGTGGCTGCGCAGGAATTCCGACCGCACTCGATCCCATGGGGCGGTCATCGAAAAGCCGATGCGATAGTCTCGGGCTAGGTGAACATCGCCAACACCAGAAAGGCGATAAGTACCACGGCGGCCATCAGGGCCAGCGTATGCAGGATGGCTCGCAACATGATGAACACCCCCGCCGCCGTCGGCCACCCGGCATTTGTCAAATCCCCAAATAGAGCGCGACTTCGACGCGATCCCATGGGTTGTGCGAGGCTTGCAAGGCGACGATCTCGGCGGTGACCATGCAGCCGCTGTCGAGCAAATGGCTGGCGGCGGCGTTGTCGATGCGCGGCAAGTAGCCGAGCTTCTGCCCCTGCCAGTCAATGCGCACGGCGCGCGGGTCGTATGCATTTTTCGGCTCACGCACCAGCGCAAGGGTGGCGCCGACCGCGAGCAGGGGCCAGAGCGCTTCACCCTGGTGGTATTGAAAGCCCGCCACCGGCGAGCGCTGCAATTCGACCAGCGGCGCTGTTTCGGCCCGTGCGGCGGGGGAGGCGAGGCCAATCCCGAGCAGTTCCGCGATTCGTGTGATGAATAGTCGTCGGTTCATTTCACCTCCCGATACCTTGTCCCCGCCGCGCCGCCGCTGACGATGGCTCGCTCGGCATCCAAAGGCGGCCTTGCAGCCATAGCTGTCCCTCGATGTCCTGGCCTACCCTGGGCGGCGCGTCTCCTTTCCATGCACGCCGGGTGATCAGGATGTCGAGGTCGCCGTCCTCGTCGCCGAATCGCATCACGGCGGCGCGCACGCGCCAGCCGTCCTGGCCGAGCCAGTCGGTGAATTCCTCGACCGTTTTCACCGGCGCGCGGAACTGGTGGTCGTCGATGTCCCAGCCCTCGATCGGCAGCAACATCGCCGCGCCATCGAAGGACACCGTGGTGGCGGCCGTATGCGGTTCCTCGTCGTCCGGCAATCGACTGTTCATCCATGCCACTTCGTCCGGGTGGCGGTTGATCGTGAATTCACGGTGTTCCGCCGGCCGCGCATCGTAGGCCAGGCCGGCGAGAAGGAATTCGTAGCTGCCGCCGGCCTCGTACCAGGCGCGGTTGATCGGATATTGGGTATCGAAGAAGCTCACTTCGCCCTCGCCCCATGCGGCGGTGATCTGCGCTTCCAGGCCGCCCTGCCATACCCTCACTTCGTGCAGCACGAGTGCCTGCTGGCTGCCGCCCGCGAAGAAAGGAAAGAGAGTGACGATGTGGTTTGCGTCCTTGCCGACGTGCAAGACGACGGCCAAGCCCTTGTCGCGCAGCGGCCAGACCAGTTGCACGCCGGCCGGCCAATCCGCCGGGGCGGCGCGTGGCGATGGCCGGGCCTCGCCGTAGCCGGTCTGCGGCATGGCCAGGGGCAGGAGTTCGGGCAGCCGCATCAGGATTTCCTTCGCCGCGTTGACGAACGGGCTCCAGTGCGAGCCCATGTAGTGCGGCGTGTCTTCCGCCTCGGCAATGAAGGTCGATTGCGGCCAGGACAGCGTTCGCCGGCCGTGCTTTGTCGTCGACGGCGTCTGCGTCATGGAGTGGGCGAATACCTCGCGCCGAATCAGAGCCTCGCCGCCGCGGTCGAATTCAATGCCGAGATAGTCGGTGCCGACAAAGCGGATCGTGCCGGGGCCGTGCAGCGGATGCTCGATGCGCTCGCCGGTTTTCAACGTGTTTGCATCCATTTCGCGCCTCCTCGATTCATTTGTCGCCGTGATGGCGAATTTCGCCGCCGCCCAACACTCCAAGAAAGATCAGGCCCAGGGCCAGCTTCAGCAGGCCGCTGGACCACGGCCAGGGCCAGCCGGGGCGAACGAAAAGCATTGCCAGCCCCATCAGCACGAGAAACGTGAACAGGCTTGCCACGTGGTAGGCGATGAAGCCGGCTATCAATAGATCGGTGAGCATGGCGAACCTTTTCCCGATGACGAATCCAGCATATTCCCCCGGTGGCTCAAATTTCGAGCCACCGGGCGGGTTATGATCGCTTGCCAGGAGTCGGCGCTGGCGCCACGGCGAGGAGGGGCAAATGAACCGGACCGAACGTTTCTATCGCATTGATCAGATGCTGCACGAGCGTCGGATGGTGCCGATCGAGGTCTTTCTCGAAGAACTCGACATCTCGCGCGCCACGTTCAAGCGCGACATGGAATACCTGCGCGACCGTTTGCACGCGCCCATAGTCTGGGATCGCGACGAAGGCGGCTACCGCTTCGCCGGCGCCTCGGCCGCGGGGCCGGCGTATGAACTGCCTGGGCTGTGGTTCTCGGCCGGCGAGATCCATGCCTTGCTCGCGGCGCAAAAGCTGCTGGCCGACATCGAGCCGGGCATCCTCGCCGCGCAACTGGCGCCGCTGAAATCGCGCCTGATGGCGCTGTTGGAAGCCTCGGGCCATTCGGCCGACGAAATCGCCAGCCGCGTGCGCCTGATCGCGATGAATCGGCGCAGCGTCGAGCCGCGCTTTTTTGGCGTGATCGCGCAAGCCCTGCTGGAACGCAGGCGGATCGAGATCGATGCATGGAACCGGGGCCGCGATACGCTGGATACCCGCGTGGTGTCTCCCCAGCGGCTGGTGCATTACCGCGACAATTGGTATTTCGACGCGTGGTGCCACTGGCGGGGCGCGCTGCGCAGCTTTTCGGTTGACGCGATCCAGCGCGTCGCCCCGACCAGGGTAAAGGCGCGTGAGGTGGCGGCGGCGAAGCTGGATTCGCACTTCGGCGCGGCCTATGGCATCTTCGGCGGCGCGCCGAAAGCGAGGGCCGTGCTGCGCTTCAGCCCGGAACGCGCGCGCTGGGTGCGTTCCGAGCGCTGGCATCGGGAGCAGCGAGGCGAGCTTCTGGCCGATGGGGGTTACCGCCTGACAGTACCCTACTCGGACGAGCGCGAACTGCTAATGGACATCATGCGTCACGGAGCGCAGGTGCTGGTCGAGGCACCGGCCTCGCTGCGGCGCCGGGTCGCGCGCGAGGCTACGGCCGTGGCCGCCAGCTATGGTAACGTCCGCCGCTTGGACGACGGGCGGTGGCTGGGGTAAGGTGGCGCCATGAAGCTATCCGAGCTACTGGAGGCGCTGTCTGCGGGGGAGGTCGACTACGTGCTGGTCGGCGGGCTCGCCGTCCAGTTGCACGGCTACCTGCGTTCCACCTTCGATATCGACCTGGTGCTGGCAATGAATGACGATAACTTGTCGCGCTTCATAGAGGTGGCCAAGCGATTCAAGCTGGTGCCGGCGATTCCCATACCGCTGGATTCGCTGCGCGATGCGGCGCAGATCGGCCAATGGCATCGCGACAAGGGCATGCTGGCGTTTTCCCTGCGCGAAACAGCAGCGGGCGGCATGGTGGTGGACGTGCTGGTGCGTCCGGAAATCGACTTTGAGCGCCTGCGCGCCCGAGCCGCGCGTGGGAAGCTGTTTGGCCTTCAGGTACCGGTCGCCGCCATCGATGATCTGCTGGTCATGAAGCGGGCAGCGAACCGTGGCAAGGACCGTCTCGACATCGAGGCACTGGAGAAGATCAAGCGTGGGGAGGACCCGAATGCCTGAAGCGAAGCCCGATGCTCCCCAGGTGATTCCCGAGGAGCTGATGCTCGCGCGCCTCGAACAGTCCGAGCAGATGCGGGAATTCTTTATCCAGATGTGGCTGCAGAACCCGGCGCTTGCCGCCCAGGGGGGTGAGCGCCTGCGGCAACTACTGGCGCCCGCGCCGCCGGCCTGACCACGCTTAGCGCGAGGTCCACCACGCCAGCGCGATGAACACCACGATGGCGATGAATGCGTAGGTCTTCCACGGCCTTTCCTTTTCCGCATACGGATCGGTCAGCGCGCGTTCGGCGCCTTCGGGCAGCGTGGCGACTTGCGTCAGCGAGGTGCCGAAGGGGATGTTGATGCGGGCGCGGGCATTCACCGCCCAGCCGTTGGCATCGAGGATGGGGCCAAGGTTGCGGCTGCGCAGCTTGAACCAGGCAACGATCACCGCCGGGCCGGAAATCAGCAGCAGCAGGCCGGCGACGGCCAGCGGCAACTGCCACCACTTGAGGGCGAGCAGGCCGGTGACCACGGCGGCGGCGGCGGTGCCCAGGGCGCCGACGGCAAGGCCGATGGCGGCGAAGATGCCGGCGAACTTGCCGACGTCGAAGGCCTGTTGCGCGGGCGGCTTGGCGGGCGGCGCGTCGGCCTTCTTCACCGCCGCGGTGGCGGCTTCGGCGAGCTTGCCCTCGACGGCGCTGGCCTTGCTAGCGGCCAGCTTCTGCAACTGTTCGGCAACCATGCGCGCGAGCTTCTTGTAGGGCGACCAGAAGGCCTGGCGCAGGCTGATCGGGTGGTCGACGATCTTGCTGATGGTGGCATCCCAGTCGCGGCCCTGGCGGTCGTAGAAGACGCCGTTCCTGCCCACCATGAGCTGGTCGGAATCGCCGGCGGTGAAGGCGGCGGCGATGGTCTGTTTGGCGCCGGGGCGGGTGCACTCGCAGTACACCAGGCAGATGCGCGAGAGCCCGGCCAGCGCCGCGTGCTTGCCGGCGTCATTGACCGAGATCACCAGTTCGGCGGCGCGGCCGTCGAGGTAGAGCGTGCCGATCTGGAAGCAGGCCTTGCCTTGCCGGGTGTAGAAATCGCGGAAGGCGACGAAGTTGTTGGCCAGCGGCAGCAGGTCGCGCACATAGCGCGCCAGGCGTTCGAGATCGCGCACGGCCTCGGCTTCGGGCGGCAGGCCGGCGGGTTTGGCGGCCTGCCAGGTGCTGAACACGGCGAGTTGGTCCTGTACCGCCAGCCAGTCGCTTTCGGACAAGCCGGGACGAGCGCCGAGCAGGGGCACCACCACCGCCTCGCGCAGGGCGCCGATGCGCTCGGCCCAGGCCGGGTTGATGCCGGAATCGATGCCCGCGCCCAGCGGCGCCGTGGCGCCGGCGCCGACTCTTGCAATCGGCAGGGCGGCAATGTCGGCGTGGCCGTTGCTCAGGGCCGCGCCGCCGAGGGCCTTGAAGCTGTCGTCGGAGGCATTCATCGCGTCTTCGGCGCGCGCATCGAAGGCGGCGAGGCGGCAGCGGACGAAGAAGTCGTCGAGCTTTTCGCGCACGGCGGCAAGCGCGGCGCAGGCCGCTTCGGTGGCGTCGCCCAGCGGTTTGGCATCGGCACCCGCGGCTTCCCAGGCGGCGAGGGCGCGCGCCGAGTATTCGGCTTCGGCGGCGCTGGCGGCATCAACGCTGACCACGGCTTCGCCCTCGGGCAGCAGGCCCCTCGCGGCAGCGAGCACGGCCTCGTCCTGGATCGCGGCCAGCGGCACGCCGGCGAGCTTTTTTTCAAACACGCTGCTGTCATTGAGACGCGCGGCCGCCCAGTCGATGGCGGCGAGCAGTTCCGGGGCGCGGATGTGGCCGTCGTTGTCGGTGTCGATCAGCGCCAGCGTGCGGGCGTCGAACTCGATCCCGGTGGTCGGGCAGGACAGCGCGACCCACAGCTTCTGGTCGAGGTCCTTGAGGTTCAGCAGGTCGGCGGCGGTATCGATGCGTACCTGGTCGAAGCCGCCGGCAAGGAAGAATTTGAAGGCATGTGGCATGTCAGGCTCCGTCTGCGACAAAAGGGTTGCTGCGGCGTTCCTCGCCGAAGGTGGACATCGGGCCGTGGCCCGGAATGAATTCGACATCGTCGCCCAGCGGCCAGAGTTTATCCCGGATGGAAGAAATCAGATCACGGTGGTTGCCGCGCGGAAAATCGGTGCGGCCGATCGAGCCGGCGAAGAGCACGTCGCCGACGATGGCCAGTTTCGAGGGCGCGTGGAAGAACACCACGTGGCCCGGCGTGTGGCCCGGCGCGTGGATCACGGCAAGCGTCTCGTTGCCGACGCTGACGCTGTCGCCATCCTCCAGCCAGCGATCCGGCGTGAAGGCCTGCGCCGGCGGAAAGCCGAAGCTGCGACTCTGCTGCGGCAACTGGTCGATCCAGAAGCTCTCTTCGCGCTGCGGGCCCTCGATCGGCACGCCAAGTTCGCCGGCCAGGCCGCCCGCGCCGCCGGCGTGGTCGATGTGGCCGTGGGTCAGCAGCAGTTTTTCGATGTGCACGCCGAGGCTGGCGGCGGCGGCCTGCAGGCGCTCGGTATCGCCGCCGGCGTCGACCAGTGCGCCGCGCATGGTTTCGGTGCACCAGATCAGGCTGCAGTTCTGTTCGAAGGGCGTGACGGGGATGATGCGATAGTCGAGGCTCATGGTCTGTCCTTCTTTCGGATTCAATGGGCGAGGCCGCGCCGGTAATGCACGGCCTCGGCGATGTGCGCGGCGCCGAGCGCGGTGCCGTCAGGCGCACCGGCCAGGTCGGCGATGGTGCGCGCGACTTTGAGGATGCGATGATAGGCCCGCGCGCTGAGGCCGAGTTGTTGCATCGCGCGCTTCAGCAGCGCCGCGCCGTCGTCGCCGGGCCGGCAGTGGGCATCGATCTCGTCGGGCGTCAGGCCGGCATTGGGCTTGCCTTGGCGCGCCTGCTGGCGCTCGCGCGCCGCCGTGACGCGAGCGCGCACCGCCGCCGAGCTTTCGCCGTCGCCGCGCGCGCGCAGCTCGCCTTCGCTCACCGCCGGCACGTCGAGCATCAGGTCAATGCGGTCGAGCAGCGGGCCGGAGAGCTTGCCGCGATAGCGCGCCACCTGGTCCGGCGTGCAGCGGCATTTGCCCGAGGCGTGGCCCAGCCAGCCGCAGGGGCAGGGGTTCATCGCCGCGACGAGCTGGAAGCGGGCGGGAAACTCCGCGCGCCGCGCCGCCCGCGCGACGTGGATACGGCCGGTTTCCAGGGGCTCGCGCAGCGACTCCAGGACGCCGCGCTGGAATTCGGGCAGCTCGTCGAGGAACAGCGTGCCGTTGTGCGCCAGCGAGATTTCGCCGGGGCGCGGTGTGCCGCCACCGCCCACCAGCGCGGCGGCCGAGGCGGTGTGGTGCGGGGCGCGAAACGGACGCTGCTTCCACCGCGCCAGGCTGAAGCTGCCGGCCAGCGAATGCACCGCCGCGCTCTCCAGCGCCTCGTCTTTCGTCATCGGCGGCAGCAGGCCGGGCAGACGTTGCGCGAGCATCGATTTGCCGGCCCCCGGCGGTCCGCTGAGCAAGAGGCTGTGGGCGCCGGCGGCGGCGATTTCCAGCGCGCGCTTGGCCGGCGCCTGACCCTTGACTTCGGCGAGGTCGGGATAAAGGCCGGGAGTCGGCGCTGGCGGCACGGCGAATACCGGCAGCGACTCGCGGCCGGAAAGGTGGGCACACACTTGCAGCAGGTTTTCCGCCGGCAGAACCTTCATGCCTTCGATCAGGGCGGCTTCCGGGGCGCTTTCGAGGGGCAGGACGAAGGTTGGGGCACCAGCCGCCGTGAAGTTGCCATGCATTGCCGCGCACATCGCCAGGGTGCCGCGCACGGCGCGCAACTCGCCGGAAAGCGCCAGTTCGCCGGCGAACTCGTAGCGGTCAAGTTCGGCGGCCTGCAACTGTCCCGACGCGATCAGGATGCCCAGCGCGATGGGGAGGTCGAAGCGGCCCGATTCCTTGGGCAGGTCGGCCGGCGCGAGATTGACCGTGATGCGACGCTGGGGGAACTCGAAGCCGCAGTTCTGGATCGCGGCGCGCACGCGGTCGCGCGCTTCGCGGACTTCGGTGTCGGGCAGGCCGACCAGGGTGAAGGCCGGCAGGCCGGCGGCAAGATGGACTTCGACCGTGACTTGCGGCGCGGAGAGCCCCTCCAGCCCTCGCGAGCGCAGGACGGCGAGGGCCATGGAACGCTCAGCGACCCTTTCCGCCGGAGGCCTGGGCGGCTTCCAGTTCGGCGATGCGGGATTCCAGCGCCTGCAGCTTGGCGCGCGTGCGCGCCAGCACTTCGCGCTGCACGTCGAATTCCTCGCGGGTCACCAGGTCGAGCCTGGCAAACAGGCCGGCGAGGGCGGCGCGCAGGTTCTTTTCGACGTCGGCGGCCGGCGTCGACGCCAGCAGGGACGAGACACGGGACGACATTTCGTCGAGCAATTTGGGATTGAGCATGGTCTGGGAAGCGGGGCAGGGACGCTGGGCAGGAAAGCGGGGCAATGAAGCTTGGCAGGAACGGCGAAAAGTCTAGCACAGGGCCGCTTGCCGCCTGCCGCGCCGACTGCGGGGCACCAGTTTGGTGCGATTGGCCCCCGCTTGGTGCCCGGCTTGGTGCGCCGTTACCCTCAATCTATTTTTTGAGAAGCGTAACTCCATGAAAGGCATATTAAAAATGTATTGGCACGGTCTTCGCATTAAGTAATTCCGTAATTTTCCAAATTTCATTCAAGGAGCATCAACATGCGCAAAACCCTGATCGCCGCCGCCATCGCCGGAGCCTTCGTCCTTCCCTCCGCTGCCATGGCGCAGGCCGCCGCCGCGCCGGCCAGCCCGCACACCTTCTCGCCGAACGTCGGCGTCGTCACCGACTACCTGTTCCGCGGCGTGAGCCAGACCCACGGCAAGGCGGCCCTGCAAGGCGGCCTCGATTACAGCCATTCGAGCGGCCTGTACGCCGGCGTCTGGGCCTCGACCATCACCTGGGTCAAGGATGCCTACGGCAGCGGCACGACCGAGATCGACTACTACGGCGGTTACAAGAACAGCTTTGCCGGCGGCGACTGGACTTACGACGTCGGCGCGATCGCCTACACCTACCCCGGCAAGGGCAACGCCATTCCGGGCACGAACGTGAATCCGAACACCAACGAGATCTATGGCGCCATCGGCTACAAGTGGGTGACGATGAAATATTCGCGCGTGGTGTCGTCCGGCTTCATCGGCTGGCTGGGCAACAACGGCAACACCGACACCAAGGGTTCGGACTACCTCGAACTCAACGCGGCCTACGACCTGGGCAACGGCTGGGGCATCAGCGGCCACGTTGGCCATCAGAAGGTCAAGAACGTGCTCGCCGTGGCCGCTACCGCCAGCCCCAGCTACAACGACTGGAACCTTGGCGTGACCAAGGATGCCGGTTACGGCGTGTTTGGCTTGACCTATTCCACCACCGACGCGAACGGCTCCTGCGGCAACCCGCTGCCCGGCGTCAATGCCTCTGCCTACTGCTGGGGCACCAACCGCAACGCGCAGAACTTCAAGGACGTCGCCAAGAGCACCGTGGTCCTGAGCTTCAAGAAGACTTTCTAGGCAATCGAATCAGGTTCCGCCGGCGACCCGGCCGGCGTCGGCGGGACTGCACACCAATCCAACCTCCATCTCTTTAAAGGAAACAACCATGAAACTCGTTACCGCCATCATCAAGCCGTTCAAGCTTGACGAGGTGCGCGAGGCCCTCGCCGCCGTCGGCGTGCAGGGGATCACCGTCACCGAGGTCAAGGGTTTCGGCCGGCAGAAGGGTCACACCGAGCTCTATCGCGGCGCCGAATACGTCGTCGATTTTCTGCCCAAGGTCAAGGTCGAAGCCGCGATCCGCGACGACCTGCTCGACCAGGTCATCGAAACCATCGAGAAATCCGCCAGCACCGGCAAGATCGGCGACGGCAAGATTTTCGTCTTCGACGTCGAACAAGTCATCCGCATCCGCACCGGCGAAACCGGTGAGGAAGCCCTGTAAGGGAGAGCTGAAATGAAGCGTCTATTCGCAAGCCTGCTGACGGCTTTTGCCATCGGCATTTCCGGTGGCGCGCCGAGCGCGTGGGCCGCCGACGACAAGCCCGCCGCTCCGGCGGCGACGGCACCCGCCGCCGCCGCGCCGGCGGCAGCCACGGCGGCTCCGGCCGCCGCGGCCCCCGCGGCGGCGCCGGCACCGGTGCCCAACAAGGGCGACAACGCCTGGCTGATGGTGGCCACGGCCTTCGTCATCCTGATGAGCATCCCCGGCCTCGCGCTGTTCTACGGCGGCCTGGTGCGCAGCAAGAACATGCTCTCGGTGCTGATGCAGGTGTTCGTCACCTTCTCGGTGATCAGCGTGCTGTGGGCCGTGTATGGCTACAGCGTGGCCTTTACCGAGGGCAACGCCTTCTTCGGCAGCCTCGACAAGCTGTTCCTGAAAGGCATCACGCCGGATTCGGTGGCGGCTACCTTCAGCAAGGGTATCGTGGTTTCCGAGTTCATCTACGTGGCCTTCCAGGGTGCCTTCGCCGCCATCACCTGCGGCCTGATCGTCGGCGCCTTCGCCGAGCGCATCAAGTTCTCGGCGGTGCTGCTGTTCATGGTGCTGTGGTTCAGCTTCAGCTACCTGCCAATGACGCACATGGTCTGGTACTGGACCGGTCCGGATGCCTACACCACGGCGGAAGCCGCGGAAAAGGCCACGGCGACCGCCGGCTACCTGTTCCAGAAGGGCGCGCTGGACTTCGCCGGCGGTACGGTGGTGCACATCAACGCCGCCATCGCCGGCCTGATCGGCGCCTTCATGACCGGTCGTCGCGTCGGCTACGGCAAGGATTCGATGGCGCCGCACTCGCTGACCTTCACCATGATCGGCGCCTCGCTGCTGTGGTTCGGCTGGTTCGGCTTCAACGCCGGCTCGGCCCTGGAAGCCAACGGCACGGCGGGCCTGGCCTTCGTCAATACCTGGCTGGCGACCGCGATGGCGGCGACTTCCTGGATGGTGGCGGAATGGCTGATCAAGGGCAAGCCCTCGATGCTCGGCGCGGCTTCCGGCGCGGTGGCGGGGCTGGTGGCGATTACTCCGGCGGCCGGCTTCGTCGGCGTGGTCGGTGCCCTGGTAATCGGCCTGGCGGCGGGCGTGATCTGCTTGTGGGGTGTCAATGGGCTGAAGAAGCTGCTCGGTGCCGATGATTCGCTCGACGTGTTCGGCGTGCATGGCGTCGGCGGCATTCTTGGCGCGCTGCTCACCGGCGTGTTTGCGGCGCCCAGCCTGGGTGGCACGGGCATCTACGATTACGTGGCAAACAAGGTCGCCGACAACTACGACATCATGGGCCAGGTCGTGATCCAGGCCACGGCGGTCGGCTTGACCCTGGTCTGGTCGGGCGTGGTTGCTTTCGTCTGCTACAAAATCGTGGACATCTTCGTCGGCCTGCGCGTGCCGGAAGACGAGGAGCGCGAGGGTCTGGACATCACCTCCCACGGCGAATCGGCCTACCACGGCTGAGTAGCCTCCCTGCCCCCGCCGCCGGGCGGGGGCGCCGCCGGAGTCCTCCCCCTCCGACGGCACCTGCGGGCGCCCTTGCGGCGCCCGTTTTTTTGACGGCGCGCGAAGCGCTTTACCCGTCAGGCAAGGCCCCGCCCGGAGGGGCGGACGGTATCCAGAGGAGACGGCGCGCAGCCCCTCCTCAGACGCGCCCGCCGGCGCCGATTTCGCGCAATGCCGCATCCGGGTCGAGGATGCGGAACAGGCCACGCAGGCGGTCACGTCGGGCAAGTTTCAGCAGCGCCTTGTCGGCGGTGACGAGCCAGTCGGCGGCGGCGTCGCGGGCCAGTTCGAGAAACTTCTGGTCGTCGCGGTCCTTGCAGCGCGGCAGGGCCGGCAGATTTCGCCCGGCATCCGGCGCGGCGCGGGTAACCACGGCGGCATAGGCGGCAAAGGCCGCCTGCTGGCGTTCCGGGGCCAGCGCGAACAAGGGGTAGGCAAGCACACGGCGGAACTCCGCCAGGCACGCGTCATCGCACAAGGCCTGCCAGGAGCCGGATTCGATCAGCGCGCGCAAGGGTGCGAGGCGGCTGTCGGCGAAGACGTAGAGCGAGACCAGGACGTTGGTATCGAGCACCACGCGCCGTGGCGTTCCGGAACGAAAAACGGGTGCGGTACCTTGCGGCTCCGCACCCGTTCTAGTGCCGGGAAGGTCCCCGGCGGGGACGCTTTCCGGATCGGGGATCACTTCCTGGTCTTGGATGCGTCGAGGCGGAACTTGACGAAGGAGCCCGGCGCGTCTTCGAGCGCCTTGAACTTGCCCTTGGCGGGGTCACGCGCGGGAACCTTCTCGTCATTCAGGTTGGTGATCCATTTCTGCCAGTCGGTCCACCAGGAACCCTCGTTCTGCTTGGCGCCGGCGAACCATTCGTCGGGCGTGTCGGGGCGCTTGTCGTTGATCCAGAAGCCATACTTGTTGGCCGATGGCGGATTGACGATGCCGGCGATGTGGCCCGAACCGCCGAGGACAAAGCGCACCGGGCCGCCGAGCACGGTCGAGCCGAGATACACGCTGCGCCACGGGGCGATGTGGTCCTCGATGGTGGAAATGAAGTAGCAGGGCGTCTTGACCTTGGAAATGTCGATCGGCGTGTCGAGCAGGGTGATGCCGCCGGGCACGCGCAGCAGGTTCTTCATGTACATGTTGCGCAGGTAGTAGCTGTGCATCTTGTAGGGCATGCGCGTGGAATCGGAATTCCAGTACAGCAGGTCGAAGGGGAAGGGCTCCTTGCCCATCAGGTAGTTGTTGACCACGAAGGTCCAGATCAGGTCGTTGGAGCGCAGCATGTTGAAGGTCGTGCCCATCTCCGAGCCTTCCAGGTAGCCGCGTTCCTCCATCTTCTTCTCCAGGCTGGCAACCTGGCCTTCGTCGATGAAGACGCCGAGTTCGCCGGGAACCGAGAAGTCGAGCAGGGCGACGAAGAAGGTCGCCGAAGCGATGCGCTTGTCCTTCTTGGCCGCCATGTAGCCCATGGTCGAGCCGAGCAGGGTGCCGCCCAGGCAATAGCCGATGAGATTGACTTCCTTCTCGCCGGTCTGCTGGCAGACCACGTCGATGGCGGTCAGCGCGCCCTCGGTCATGTAGTCGTCGAAGCCCTTGGCCGCCAGCTTGGCGTCCGGATTGACCCAGGAAATGACGAACACCGAGTGGCCCTGGTCGGTGCACCACTTGATCCAGGAATTGCTTTCGCGCAGGTCGAGGATGTAATACTTGTTGATCCAGGGCGGGATGATCAGCAGCGGGCGCTTGAATTGTTCCTTGGTGGTCGGACTAAACTGCAGCAACTGGATCATCTCGTTCTGGAAGATCACCTTGCCCGGCGTCGAGGCGACGTTCTTGCCCATCTCGAAGGCCGAGGGGTCGGTCATCTTGACGCGCAACTGGCCGCCGCCTTCCTCGATGTCGCGCAACAGGTTGTTGAAGCCCTTGAGCAGGTTCTGGCCGTGGCTCTTGACGGTTTCGCGCAGCACTTCCGGATTGGTCACGGCGAAGTTCGACGGCGCCAGGGCATCGATGAACTGGCGGGTGAAGAAGTTCACCTTCTTGCGCGAGTTTTCGTCGAGGTCCTCGACATTGCTCACCGAGTCGTGGATGTGGCGCGCGGTGATCAGGTAGGACTGCTTGATGAAGTCGAACAGGAAGTGTTCTTCCCACTCGGCATCGGCGAAGCGCTTGTCGCCCTTCTTCGGCTCGGCCACGGGCGCGCCCTGCATGCCCATCATGCGCAGCGTCGAGTGCTGCCACAGCGAGAAGTAGTCCCACACCAGGTTCATCTGCGCCTGGGCCAGCTTGTAGGGATTGGCCAGCATCTTGGCCATCATGTCCATGAAGGCCTGGGCGATGCCGAGGTCGTCGGAGGGCACCGACACGCCCCGCTTCATCTGGCGCTTCACATGATCGGTGATCAGGTGCGAGGCGCGCTCGGCGACCTCGGCGTAGGTCTTGGCGATTTCCTTGGGATCGGGCAAGGTGTTGGCTTCTTTGGCGGACATGGAGACTCCTTGGGTTAGCTGACGAAACGGACCAGGCCGTTTGCTACGATGCGCTGCATGCTTCCTGCGTGTTCCAGGTGATTCAGGTGGGCGATGGCCTCGCCCATGGCAAACATCGTTTGGTGCGGATCGGGGATTTCGCGGTCGAACAGCACGGGAATCAGTTCGGCGGCCGAAGTGGGCGTGCCGCGACAGGCCTTGACCAACAGTTCGCAGCGCTGCGCGTGGTGCGCATGCAACTGCTCGACGCGGGCATGCAGGCCACGAAAAGGGCGGCCGTGCGAGGGCAGCACCAGCGTGTCCGCGGGCAGCGTCAGGAACTGATCGATCGAGTCGAGGAACAGACCCAGCGGATCGGCCCAGGGCGTGCTGGCCATCACCGAGATGTTGGTCGAGATGCGCGGCAACAGCATGTCGCCGGAAATCAGGATGCCGAGCTCGGCGCAATACAGGCTCATGTGTTCCGGCGCGTGGCCATGGCCGACGATGGTGCGCCATTCGTGTTCGCCGATGCGCAGGCGCTGTTCGGGGAACAGGCGCCGGTAGGTGGCGGGAATTTCCGGCACGCCGCGCTTGTAGCCATTGCCGCGCTGGACCAGGCCGTCGATGCGCGACTGCTCAAGTCCATGCGAGCGGAAGAATTCAACCATGGCGGCGATCGAGTAGCCGGCGATCTGCTCCACCATCATCTGCGCCGCGAGGTATTCGCCCTGGGCGATCCACAGCCCGGCGCCGGTCTCCTGTTCCAGCCATGCCGCCAGGCCGAGGTGGTCGGGGTGGCAGTGGGTGACGATGACGCGCGTCAAGCGCCGTTGTGCGAGCGCCGACTTCCAGGCTTGCTGTATCGGCTCCTGGGCGAAGCCGGTATCCACCGCCGCATAGCCGTCGCCGTCGGACAAGAGCCAGGTGTTGATGTGGTTCAGGGCAAAAGGCAGAGGCATGCAAAGCCACTCCACGCCGGGCACAAGCGCCACCGCCACGCCGGGGGCGGGCGAAGTTTCGTGGGGATAGGCGATGGGAGCGTTCAAGCGGTGTCTCTTTGCATCCTGAAGGGGAATCTGCTTAAATTTGCCGCAGGCGATCTGCCATTTTATCCAAATTTCAGTGCCTTATGTGCGGTGCAGCAATTGCCGCCAGCGGCCTCCCGTCATGAACGAAACCCAAACCATCACCGAGCTGGCCCGCGATTTCGGCGTCACCACGCGCGCCATCCGTTACTGGGAATCCCACGGGCTGGTATCGCCGGGTCGCGAGGGCGGCAATCGCATCTACAGCAAGCGTGACCAGACGCGCCTCAAGCTTGCGCTGCGCGGCAAGCGCCTTGGCCTGTCCCTGGCCGAGATCAAGGAACTGATCGACATGTACGACACGGTCGAGGACGAGTCTACGCAGTTGCTGTCCTTCCTCGGCGCGCTCGAACAGCGTCGCGCCGCGCTGGAGCAACAGCGCGACGACATCGAGGCCGTGCTCAAGGAAATCAGCCGCTTCGAGCGGCAATGCCGCGAAATGCTGAAGGCCGGCCAGCCCGCCAGGAAGGCGCCCCGCAAGAAAACCCGCGCTAGTTGACGTTGACGTCAACGTCAACTACCATTCGCCACCTGCTGCCTCGGTCGGAGAGAACATGCCCCACACCGCACGTCCCGCCCAGAAACGTTTCGAGCCGCGCAATCCCGACTGGGAAGCCACGGTGCGCGGCAGCTTTGCCCGGCAGACGGTGATGACCCTGATCGGCGCCGAAATGGGCGCCCTGGCCCCCGGCCATTGCGAGGTCCGCCTTCCCTTCCGCGCCGACCTCACCCAGCAGAACGGCTTCTTCCACGCCGGCATCACCAGCACCATCGTCGACAGCGCCGGCGGCTACGCCGGCCTAACCCTGATGCCGGCCGGTTCCGACGTGCTCACCGTCGAGTTCAAGCTCAACCTGCTGGCCCCGGCCGACGGCGAATACCTCGTCGCCGAGGGCCAGGTACTCAAAACCGGTCGCAACCTGGTGATTACCCGAGGCGAGGTGTATGCGATCAGGAACGGAAACGCCACCCATTGCGCGACCATGCAGCAAACCCTCATGACGATGCATGCCAAGGAGAAAAAATAATGCTCGGAATCAACTTTGACCTCGGCGATGACGTCGACATGCTGCGCGATGCCGTGTGGGCCTTCGCGCAGAAGGAAATCCTGCCGCGCGCGGCCGAGATCGACCGCGACAACCTCTTCCCCGCCGATCTGTGGAAGAAATTCGGCGACATGGGTCTGCTCGGCATGACCGCCGACGAGGAATACGGCGGCACGAAAATGGGCTATCTGGCGCACATTGTGGCGATGGAGGAAATCTCGCGCGCGTCGGCCTCGGTTGGCCTGTCCTACGGCGCGCATTCGAACCTCTGCGTCAACCAGATTCGCCGCAACGGCAGCGAGGCGCAGAAGAAAAAGTACCTGCCCAAGCTGATTTCCGGCGAGCATGTCGGTGCGCTGGCGATGTCGGAGCCCGGCGCCGGGTCCGACGTGGTGTCGATGAAGCTGCGCGCCGATCTGAAAGGCGACCGTTATGTGCTGAACGGTTCGAAGATGTGGATCACCAACGGCGGCGATGCCGACACCCTGGTGGTGTATGCCAAGACCAATCCCGAGGGCGGTGCCAAGGGCATGACCGCCTTCATCGTCGAGAAGGGCTTCAAGGGATTCTCAAAGGGCCAGCACCTCGACAAGCTCGGCATGCGCGGCTCCAACACCTACCCGCTGTTCTTCGACGACTGCGAAGTGCCGGTCGAGAACGTCATGGGCGGCGAGGGCAACGGCACGCGCGTGTTGATGTCGGGCCTCGACTACGAGCGCGCGGTGCTCTCGGGCGGCCCGCTGGGCATCATGGCGGCCTGCATGGACGTGGTGCTGCCCTTCATCCACGAACGCAAGCAGTTCGGCCAGAGCATCGGCGAGTTCCAGTTGATGCAGGGCAAGCTGGCCGACATGTATTCGACCTGGCAGGCCACGCGCGCCTACGTCTATGCGCTGGGCAAGGCCTGCGACCGCGGCGACCACGCGCGCACCCTGCGCAAGGATGCCGCCGGGGCGATTCTCTACTCGGCGGAGAAGGCGACCTGGATGGCCGGCGAGGCGATCCAGACGCTGGGCGGCGTCGGCTATACCAACGACTACCCGGTCGGGCGCTTGTGGCGCGACGCCAAGCTCTACGAGATCGGCGCCGGCACCAGCGAGATCCGCCGCATGCTGATCGGCCGCGAACTCTACAACGAGACCATGTGATGAGCGCGCAACATGCCCGGCAGCGACGCGAGGAATGGCTGAAGCAGGAAGCCGATGTCCGCGCGCGATCGAAGGGCCAGGGCATGCTGACGCTGGAAAATCTGCGTGAGTGCTCCGGCCTCGAACTGTTCCAGAAGATGATCGCCGGCGAACTGCCGCGACCGCCGATCAGCGACACCCTGGGTTTCTATATGGTCCATGCCGAGAAGGGCCACGTCATTTTTCAGGGTACGCCCCAACATCGGCATTACAACCCGATCGGCTCGGTGCATGGCGGCTTCCACGCCACGCTGCTCGATTCCTGCGTCGCCTGCGCGATCCAGAGCACCCTCGAGGCGGGGCAGGGCTATACCACCATCGAACTCAAGGTGAACTACATCCGGGCGCTGACCGACCGCGTCGGGCCGGTGCGCGCCGAGGGCCGGGTGATCCACGCCGGCAAGCAGATCGGCACCGCCGAGGGCAAGCTGGTCGATGCCGAGGGCAAGCTGTATGCCCATGCCACCACCACTTGCCTGATATTCAACGTGTGAACCACGGACCGGGAGACCGCGCGATGAGCAAACTGCTGTCAACCTATCGCGGCACGGTCTACCCGTGGCACTGCGACCACATGAATCACATGAACGTGATGTACTACGTGGGCAAGTTCGACGAGGCGACCTGGAACCTGATGTCGCACATCGGCATGAGCGCCGCCTTCCTGCGCAAGCACCATCGTGGCATGGCGGCAGTCGATCAGCGCATCGCCTACCAGCGCGAACTGCATGCCGGCGATACGGTGGCGATCAACAGCGGCATCGTTTCGGTAGGCGAGAAGAAGATCATCTTCTTCCACGAGATGCGCAATGCCGACACGGGCGAGGTGTCGGCGATCACCCTGCTGACCGGGGTGCATATGGACACCCAGATACGCAAGGCCTGCCCGCTGCCGGAGGGATCGCGCGAGCTGGCGCAGTCGCTGGTCGTCAGCTACGTGCTGCCCTGGTCATGAGGCGGTCCGCGATGCGTGCGAAGGAATATCGATGAGCAATCCGTCGACAACAGTCGGCGCCGGCTCGCCTTGCGTGCCTGGGACTCCGCTTCGCGGGCAGGCAACGGCGATCCGCGTCCTCGGTGCCGGGCACCAGGAAGAAATCGGCCAGGTGCGGCAATTCTTTCGCAACTACGCCGCCTGGCTGGGCGTCGACCTGTGCTTCCAGAATTTCGACGAGGAAATGGCGAACCTGCCTGGACGCTATTCCGCGCCGGACGGACGACTCTTCTACGCCACGGTCGATGGACAGGGTGCCGGCTGCGTCGGCATCCGGCCGTATTCCGAAGGCGTTTGCGAACTCAAGCGTCTCTACGTCGAGCCGGGTTTTCGCGGCCTTGGTGTCGGCCGCGATCTGGCGCTGGCGGCGATCCGCGCCGCGCGCGAGATCGGCTACCGCAAGGTGATGCTCGACACGCTGCCGGCCATGCGCATTGCGGTGAAGCTCTACCGCGATCTCGGCTTCACCGCCGCGCCGGCCTACTACCAGACGCCGGTGGAGGGCACACAGTTCCTCGCCCTGGACCTCGAAAACTGGTCCGAGGACAAGGTGGAGAACGACAACCTCTACCACTTGTTCGACTTCAACCGTGCCTGGGCACGCCAGATCCGTGAAGTCGATCCGGACTATTTCGAGCGCCTCTCGCACCTGCAGACACCGCAGTACCTGTGGATCGGCTGCTCGGATTCGCGCGTTCCGGCGAACCAGATCGTCGGCCTCTTGCCGGGCGAGGTCTTCGTCCATCGCAATGTCGCCAACGTGGTGGTGCACACCGACCTCAACTGCCTCTCGGTGATCCAGTTCGCCATCGACGTGCTCAAGGTCAGGCACATCATGGTGGTCGGGCACTACGGCTGCGGCGGCGTGCAGGCGGCGCTCGAACATCAGCGCGTCGGCCTGGCCGACCTCTGGCTGCGCCACGTGCAGGACGTGCACGTCAAGCATCTCGCGCGGGTCGACGAATTGCCCGTCGAAAGGCGCCACGACCGCCTGTGCGAGCTCAACGTGCTGGAGCAGGTGATCAACGTCTCGCGCAGCATGGTCGTCCAGGATGCCTGGCAACGCGGCCAGGAGCTGACCATCCACGGCTGGATCTACGGACTCAAGGACGGCCTGATCCGCGACCTCGGCCTCACCCTCACGGCCCCCGAACACATCGCCGAGCGCTACGAGGCGGCGCTCTCCACGCTCACTTGAAACCGCATTGAAAGGAATTGCCATGTCCGACCCCATTGTCATTGTCTCCGCCACGCGTACCCCCATGGGCGGGTTTCAAGGCGATTTCGCGTCCCTGAGCTGCGCGCAACTCGGCAGCGTCGCCATCAAGGCTGCCGTCGAGCGCGCGGGCCTCAAGCCGGAACAGGTCGACGAAGTCATCATGGGCTGCGTACTGCCCGCCGGCCAGGGCCAGGCTCCGGCGCGCCAGGCCAGCCTCGGCGCCGGCCTGCCGCTGGCAGCCGGCTGCACCACGGTGAACAAGATGTGCGGCTCGGGCATGCGCGCGGCGATGTACGCGCACGACATGCTGCTGGCCGGCAGCGTTGACGTGATGGTCGCCGGCGGCATGGAGTCGATGAGCAATGCACCCTACCTCTTGCCCAAGGCGCGCGGCGGCTTCCGCCTCGGCCATGGCGAGGTCAAGGACCACATGTTCCTCGACGGGCTCGAAGACGCTTATGACAAAGGTCGCCTGATGGGCACTTTCGCAGAGGACTGCGCCGGCAGCTACAAATTCACCCGCGAAGCGCAGGACGCCTTTGCCATCGCCTCCACCACCCGTTCCAAGCAGGCCAACACGGACGGCAGCTTTGCCTGGGAAATTGCCCCGGTCACCGTGTCCGGACGCAAGGGCGACGTGGTGATCGACCGCGACGAGCAGCCCTTCAAGGCGCAGCTCGAAAAGATCCCCGGCCTCAAGCCGGCCTTCCGCAAGGACGGCACGGTAACCGCCGCGAATTCCTCGTCGATCTCCGACGGTGCCGCCGCGCTGGTCATGATGCGCGCCTCGACCGCGGCGAATCTGGGACTCAAGCCGCTTGCCACCGTGGTCGGCCATTCCACCTTCGCCCAGGAACCGGGCCTGTTCACCACGGCCCCGGTGGGTGCCATGAAGAAGCTGCTGGCGAAGAACGGCTGGACTACCGACAGCGTGGACCTTTGGGAAATCAACGAAGCCTTCGCCGTGGTCACCATGGCGGCGATGCACGACCTCAATCTGCCGCACGAGAAGGTCAACGTGCACGGCGGCGCCTGCGCCCTGGGTCATCCGATCGGCGCCTCCGGTGCCCGCGTCATCGTGACGCTGATCGGCGCGCTCAGGAAGCAAGGCAAGAAGCGCGGCGTCGCCAGCCTGTGCATTGGCGGCGGTGAAGCGACCGCCGTCGGCATCGAACTCGCCTGACACGGCCATGACCCTGCAGACCCTCACCTACACGACCGAGGGGCGCATCGCGCGCATCACGCTGAATCGCCCCGAGCGGCTCAATGCCATCGTGCCGGCGATGCCGCGCGAGATCCGGCTGGCGGTGGAGCGGGCGAATGCGGATGACGACATCCACGTCATCATCCTACAGGGCGCGGGGCGCGCCTTCTGTTCCGGCTACGACCTGAAGGACTTTGCCGAGGCAGACGTCGATACGCCCTGCACGCAGTCCATGCCGTGGGACCCAATGGTCGATTACCGCGCCATGAAAGGCTTCACCGACGACTTCTTCAGCCTCTGGCGCAGCCACAAGCCGACCATCTGCAAGGTGCAGGGCTTCGCCGTGGCCGGCGGCAGCGACATCGCGCTGTGCTGCGACCTGGTGGTGATGGCCGAGGACGCGCAGATCGGCTACATGCCGGCGCGGGTCTGGGGCTGCCCGACCACCGCGATGTGGGTCTATCGCCTCGGCGCGGAAAAGGCCAAACGCATGCTGCTCACCGGCGACACCATCGATGGCAAAACCGCGAAGGATTGGGGGCTCGTCATCGATGCCGTGCCCGAGGCGGAACTGGACGGCGCGGTGCTGAAGCTGGCCAACCGCATGGCTGGCGTGCCGAAGAACCAGTTGATGATGCAGAAGCTGATGATCAACCAGGCCTACGACAACATGGGCCTCGCCAATACCCAGATGATCGCCACGCTGTTCGACGGCATCACCCGCCACTCGCCCGAAGGCCAGTGGTTCAAGCATTACGCCGAGGAAAAGGGCTACAAGGAAGCCGTACGCCTGCGCGACTCGGGTGAGCCGATTCCCGGCAGCAAGTCATACAAGGGTTACTAAGATGAAACAGACTCACTCATTTGCGGTGGGTGGCGATCGGGCCGCCGGGGCGCTCTGCTCCGCTCCATGTCCCCCGTCGCCGGCCTGCGGCCGGCTCCTCCTCCTTTACTTACGCGGAGCAGAGCGCCCCACCGGCCCGATCCGGTGCCGCCGTGGGTGTTTGGCCGGCCCAAACCACTGGCGTATCCAGCCAAGGATGGCGGGTATCCGACTCCCGGAAGTAAAGGAGGAGGGCCGGTGCTTTTTCGGCCCGGAGGACATGCAGGGAGTCGGATACTCGCCATCCTTGGCGCGCGCCACGACACCCCCGTTTCATGCGTCGCGGAAGACGCAGGCGTCATGGAGCAACTGAGATGGTACTGAGCCCGGAACAGGAACAGATCCGCGATATGCTGCGCGACTTCGCGCGTGAACAGCTCGCGCCCAAGGCCGCCGAGTGGGACCGCACTTCGCACTTCCCGCGCGAGGAACTGCGCGCGCTGGGCGAGCTCGGCGTTTGCGGCATGGTGGTGCCCGAGGAATGGGGCGGCGCGGGGCTGGACTACGTTTCGCTGGCGCTCGCGTTGGAGGAAATCGCCGCCGGCGATGGCGCCACCTCGACCATCATCAGCGTGCAGAACTCCGTGGTTTGCGGCCCGATCAATGCTTTCGGCACGGATGCGCAGAAGGAGAAGTACCTGAGGAAACTGGCCAGCGGCGAGTGGCTCGGTTGCTTCTGCCTGACCGAGCCGCATGTCGGCTCCGACGCGGCGGCGATCCGCACCAAGGCAGTCCGCGACGGCGAACACTGGGTGCTCAATGGCGTCAAGCAGTTCATCACCACCGGCAAGAATGCCCAGGTTGCGGTGGTCTTCGCCGTCACCGATCCGGGCGCCGGCAAGAAGGGCATCTCGGCTTTCATCGTCCCAGCCGATACGCCCGGCTACGTCGTCGCCCGCGTCGAGGAAAAACTCGGCCAGCATGCGTCGGACACGGCGCAGATCCTGTTCGAGAATTGCCGCATCCCCGCCGAAAATCTGCTCGGCGGCGAAGGCCAGGGTTACCGCATCGCCTTGTCCAACCTCGAAGGCGGCCGCATCGGCATCTCGGCACAGGCGGTGGGCATGGCCCGTGCCGCATTCGAGGCGGCGCTGCATTACGCCCACGAACGCGAGAGTTTCGGCAAGCCGATCTTCGAGCACCAGGCCGTGAATTTCCGGCTGGCCGACATGGCGACCCAGATTGAAGTCGCGCGGCAGATGGTGCATCACGCCGCCGCCCTGCGCGATGCCGGCCGGCCCTGCTTGAAGGAAGCCTCGATGGCCAAGCTGTTCGCTTCCGAGATGGCCGAGAAGGTCTGCTCCGACGCCATCCAGATCCACGGCGGCTACGGCTATGTCAGCGACTTCCCGGTCGAGCGCATCTACCGCGACGTACGCGTTTGCCAGATCTACGAAGGCGCCTCGGACATCCAGCGCCTGGTGATAGGAAGGTCGCTGGACGGTGCATCATGAAGCGCATCATTTGATGCTATATTTGATGCATTCATGGCGCCCTGGAGACTCTGATGAGAACCACTGTCACCCTCGATGATGATTTGCTGGCCGATGTCGAACAGTTGAGCGGCATACGCGACCGCTCGCAACTTCTGCGCGAAGCATTGCTGGAAATGCGGCATCGTCTCGCTTCGCAGCGGCTGGCATTGCTCGCCGGTACCGAGCCTGATGTCCTTGCATCGCCACGGCGCCGGCCACCCCATTTCGTATCCGAGCCGGCGGCGACACCCTACCGGGCCAAAAAGCGTTCGAAGGCGAAGTCATGAGAGTTCTTGCCGACACTTCGGTATGGGTGGACTATCTGCGCCACAAGAATGCTCTCATCCTCGATCCCCTGAATCTGGGCGACGTCGTGATGCACGATTATGTGGTCGGCGAAATGGCGCTGGGAGGCCTCAGCCAGGCCAAGCTCGCAATGTTCAGCCAGATGCGTCGCTGCCACTGCGCCAGCCACGACGAAGTGATGCACCTGATCGCCGAGCGCAATCTGGCCGGCCGCGGCCTCGGCTATGTCGACAGCCATCTGCTCGCCGCCGCGCTGATCGACCGCCTGCAATTGTGGACGCTGGACAGGGCCCTGCAGCAGGTGGCGCAGGAGTTCGGATGCGGGTTGAAGGTGCATTGATGATTTCGGAGAAGCAAGCATGAGCGAGCCGATCACGTTCTATTTTGACTTCAGCTCGCCCTATTCCTACCTCGCCAGCGAGCGCATCGACGAGCTCGCGGCGAAGTACGATCGCCGCGTGAAGTGGCGGCCGGTGATGCTCGGCGCGGCCTTCAAGGCCTCGGGCATGCCGCTGCTGGTGACGATCCCGCTCAAGGGCGAATACAGCAAGCGCGACTTCGACCGCTCGGCGCGCTTCATGGGCATCCCCTACAAATTCCCGCCGAAGTTTCCGCTGTCCAGCCTCGCCGCCGCCCGCGCCTATTACTGGCTGCACGGTCAGGATTGCGCCAGGGCGCGCGAATTTGCCCACGCCGTGTTCCGTGCCTACTGGATGGATGGGCGCGACATCAGCGAAACGCCGGTGGTGCTCGCGATTGCAGGCGCGCTGGGTCTGGAAGTCGGCGCCTGCGAGACGGCGATCGCGACGCCCGAGATCAAGGAACGCGTAAAGCAGGAGACCGATTCGGCGATCGCCCAGGGAATGTTCGGCGCGCCTTACTTCATGGTCGACGGCGAGCCCTTCTGGGGCGCCGACCGACTGCCGCAGATCGAGAAGTGGTTGCAGACAGGAGGTTTCTAGTGTCGATCATCAAGTCATCGCTGAACACCCGCAGCGACGAGTACAAGGCCAACGTCGCGGCGATGCAGTCCCTGGTTGACGACTTGCGCGAGAAGACCGCGCTGGTCTCGCAGGGTGGGCCCGAGGAGCATCGCAAGAAGCATGTCGCGCGCGGCAAGCTCTTGCCGCGCGAGCGCATCAACGGCCTGCTCGATCCGGGCGCGCCCTTCCTCGAACTCTCGGCCATGGCCGGCTGGAACCTGTTCAACAACGAGGTCGCCTCGGGCGGCGTGGTCACCGGCATCGGCCGCGTGCAAGGCGTCGAGTGCATGATCGTCGCCAATGACGCCACCGTGAAGGGCGGCTCCTATTTCCCGATCACGGTGAAGAAGCACCTGCGCGCGCAGGAGATCGCGGCGCAGAACCGCCTGCCCTGCATATATCTCGTCGATTCCGGCGGCGCCAACCTGCCGACCCAGGACGAGGTCTTCCCCGACCGCGACCACTTCGGCCGCATCTTCTATAACCAGGCCAACATGTCGGCCGCCGGCATCCCGCAGATCGGCGTCGTCATGGGCTCCTGCACCGCCGGCGGCGCCTACGTGCCGGCAATGTCCGACGAGTCCATCATTGTCAAAAACCAGGGCACCATCTTCCTCGGCGGCCCGCCGCTGGTGAAGGCCGCGACGGGCGAAGTGGTGAGTGCCGAAGACCTCGGCGGCGGCGACGTGCATACGCGCATCTCCGGTGTCTGCGACCATCTTGCGGAGAACGACCACCACGCGCTGTCCATCGCCCGCCGCGTGGTCGGCAACCTCAACTGGAAGAAGCCGATGTCGCTCGACCTGGCGACGCCGGAAGAGCCGCTTTACGATCCCGCCGAGCTGATGGGCATCATCCCCGCCGATCCGCGCAAGCCCTACGACGTGCGCGAGGTGATCGCCCGCGTGGTCGACGGTTCGCGCCTCGACGAGTTCAAGTCGCGCTACGGCACCACCCTGGTCACCGGCTTCGCCCGCATCCACGGCTATCCAATCGGCATCGTCGCCAACAACGGCATCCTCTTCGGCGAATCGGCGCAGAAGGGCGCGCACTTCATCGAGCTCTGCGCCCAGCGCGGCATTCCGCTGCTGTTCCTGCAGAACATCACCGGCTTCATGGTCGGGCGCAAGTACGAGAACGCCGGCATTGCCAAGGATGGCGCGAAGATGGTCACCGCGGTGGCGACGGCCCAGGTGCCCAAGTTCACCATGATCATCGGCGGCAGCTTCGGCGCCGGCAACTACGGCATGTGCGGCCGCGCCTACAGCCCGCGCCTGCTGTGGATCTGGCCCAATGCGCGGGTCTCGGTGATGGGCGGCGAGCAAGCCGCCTCGGTGCTGTCGACGATCAAGCGCGACGGCATGGAAGCCGCCGGCAAGACCTGGCCCAAGGACGACGAGGAAGCCTTCAAGGCGCCGATCCGCGCCCAGTACGAAACCCAGGGCCACCCCTATTACGCCACGGCGCGGCTGTGGGACGACGGCATCGTCGACCCGGTGCAGACCCGGCGCACGCTGGGGCTGGGCATCTCGGCCTCATTGAACGCGCCCATCCTGCCGACCAAGTTCGGCGTCTTCCGCATGTAATGAGTACCTACCCCCAAGCCCCCTTCCCGAGGAAGGGGGTGACCACGGTTCGCACACGATGTGTGCTCCATTCGAAAGCAACGCTGCCTCCTCGGGGCGGCCCAGCGGAGGCGACATGTACACCAACATCGTTACCGAAATCGACCTCGGCGTCGGCATCATCACCCTCAACCGGCCGGAGCGACACAACGCCTTCGATGACGCCCTGATCGCCGAACTCTCCCATGCCATCGACAGCATGGCCGACGATCCGGCCGTGCGCGTGCTGGTGATTTCGAGTACCGGCAAAAGCTTTTGTGCCGGTGCCGATCTCAACTGGATGAAGCGCGCCGCCGGCTACGGCGAGGACGAGAACCTGCGCGACTCGCGCGCGCTCGCCGGCATGCTGCGCCGCCTGGCGCAGTGCCCGAAGCCGACCATCGCCCGCGTGCAAGGCCCGGCCTACGGCGGCGGCGTCGGCCTGGTCGCCTGCTGCGACATCGCCATCGCCACCTTCGATGCGCAGTTCTCGCTGACCGAAGTCAAGCTCGGCATCATCCCTGCGGTGATCAGCCCGCATGTGATCGCGGCCATCGGCGAGCGCTATGCACGCCGCTACATGCTCACCGCCGAGCGCTTCTCCGCCGCCGAGGCCTACCGCATCGGCCTGCTGCACGAAATGGTGACCGACGAAACCGCGCTCGACGAGGCGCTGGGCGAGATCATCGACGCCCTGCTGAAGAACGGACCGCGCGCGCTGGCCGAATGCAAGCAACTGATTTCCGCCGTGGCCTGGAAACCGCTCTCCGACGAGATCGTCGAGGACACGGCGCGGCGCATCACCCGCCTGCGCGCCAGCGAGGAGGGCCGCGAAGGCATGACCGCCTTCCTCGAGAAACGCAAACCCAACTGGATCGCCCAGGGCTGACACCATGTTCACGAAAATTCTGATTGCAAACCGGGGTGAAATCGCCTGCCGCGTCATCAAGACCGCGCGGCGCATGGGCATCCGCACCGTCGCCGTGTATTCCGAGGCCGATGCCGGCGCACGCCATGTGCGGCTGGCCGACGAGGCGGTGTGCATCGGTGCCCCGCCGCCGCGCGAGTCCTATCTCGTCATCGACAAGATCATGGCCGCGGCGCGGGCCACCGGCGCCCAGGCCATCCATCCCGGCTACGGCTTTCTTTCCGAGAACGAGGAGTTTGCCGAAGCCTGCGCGGCCAACGGCATCGTCTTTGTCGGCCCGCCGGTGAGCGCGATTCGCGCCATGGGCCTCAAGTCCGAGAGCAAGAAGCTCATGGAAAAGGCCGGTGTGCCGCTCACGCCCGGCTACCACGGCGACAACCAGGAGCCGACCTACCTCAGGCAGCAGGCCGACGCCATCGGCTACCCGGTGTTGATCAAGGCTTCGGCCGGCGGCGGCGGCAAAGGCATGCGCGCGGTGTGGAAGGCCGAAGAGTTCGCCGATGCGCTGGCCTCCTGCCAGCGCGAGGCGAAGTCCTCCTTCGGCGACGAGCACGTGCTGATCGAGAAATACCTGCAGCGCCCGCGCCATATCGAGATCCAGGTCTTCGGCGACAGCCACGGCAACTGCGTGTATCTCTTCGAGCGCGACTGCTCGGTGCAGCGCCGCCACCAGAAGGTGGTCGAAGAGGCGCCGGCCCCTGGCATGACGCCCGAGCGGCGTGCCGCGATGGGCAAGGCGGCGGTCGACGCGGCCAAGGCGGTGGCCTATGTCGGCGCCGGCACGGTGGAGTTCATCGCCAACCAGGACGGCACGTTCTACTTCATGGAGATGAACACGCGCCTGCAGGTCGAGCATCCGGTGACGGAAATGATCACCGGCCTCGACCTCGTCGAGTGGCAGCTCAAGGTCGCCGCCGGCGAGCCGCTGCCGCTGGCCCAGGAGCAGTTGCGCATCCACGGCCACGCGCTGGAAGCGCGCATCTATGCCGAAGACCCGGACAAGGGCTTCCTGCCTTCGATCGGCAAGCTGATCCACCTCGCGCCACCGGCGGAAAACATCAACGTGCGCGTCGATACCGGCGTCGAGCAGGACGACGAAATCTCGCCGCATTACGATCCGATGATCGCCAAGCTCATCGTTTGGGATGAAAGTCGCGAAAGGGCGCTTGCGCGCATGCTGCAGGCATTGGCGGATTACCGTGTGGTCGGCGTCTCCAACAACATCGGCTTCCTTTCCCGCCTGGTGGCCTGTCCGGCCTTCGCCCAGGCCGACCTCGACACCGGCCTGATCGAGCGCGAGCGCGGCTTCCTCTTTCCCGAGGGTGCCGAACCACCTGCCGAAGCGTGGCTGGTGGCGGCGCTGGCCGAGCTGATCCAGGACCAGCAGTATGCGGCGGCCGAGGCTGTCGCCGGCAACGATCCCCATTCACCGTGGCACGCGCGGGACGGATGGCGGGTCAACAGCGTGACGCGGCGTGAAATCCGCTTGCGCGCTGGCGAGGTGGAAAAGGCGGTCAACGCCGCCTATACGGGATCCGGAATTCAGCTCGAGTTCGACGGCCAGAGCGTCTCGGCGGCGGGCCGCTTCATCGATGGCGGCCAGTTGCGCGTCGACCTGGGCGGCCGGCGCATCAGCGCCACCGTCGTCGCCGCCAAGGAGAAGCGTCACGTCTTCATCGACGGTGTCTGTCACGTCTTCGCCGCCATCGATCCGCTGTTCCACGCTGGCAGCGGCGGTGGCGCGGAGGGGGGGCTCACTGCGCCGATGCCGGGCAAGGTGATCGCGCTGATCGCGACGGCGGGCGCCCGGGTCGAGAAGGGCGCGCCACTGCTGATCCTGGAAGCCATGAAAATGGAACACACCATCGCCGCGCCGGTGGCGGGCACGGTCAAGGCCTTCCGTTTCAATGTCGGCGAACAGGTCAGCGACGGTGCCGAGCTAGTAGAATTCGAGGCTGATAAAAAATAGCCGCGAACCCGCATGACCCTCCCCAGCAAAGTACGCATCGTCGAAGTCGGCCCGCGTGACGGCCTGCAGAACGAAAAGAAGCCGGTTCCCACGGAAACCAAGCTTGAACTGATCCACCGCCTGGGCAAGGCGGGGCTGAAAAGCATCGAAGCCACGGCCTTCGTCTCGCCCAAGTGGGTGCCGCAGATGGCGGACCATGCCGAGCTCTTTGCCGCCATCGAAAAGCTGCCCGATGTCGCCTACCCGGTGCTGACGCCCAACCTGAAGGGTTTCGAGGCGGCGCTGGCGGCCGGTGCCCGGGAAGTCGCGGTGTTCGGCGCGGCCTCCGAATCCTTCTCGCAAAAGAACATCAACTGCTCGATCGCCGAGTCGCTGGAGCGCTTCCGCCCCATCGTCGAGGCGGCGAAGGCGGCCGACGTCAAGGTGCGCGGCTATGTGTCCTGCGTGCTCGGCTGCCCCTATGAAGGCGAGATCACGCCCCTGGCCGCCGCCGATGTCGCGGTCGCCCTGATCGAAATGGGCTGCTACGAGGTCAGCCTCGGCGATACCATCGGCATCGGCACACCCGAGCGCACCAAGGACATGATCGAGGCCGTCGCGCGCCGCGTGCCGCTGAAAAAAATCGCCGGCCATTTTCACGATACCTATGGCATGGCGACGGCCAACATCTACGCCGCGCTGCAGATGGGCATCGGCATCTTCGACAGTTCCGTCGCCGGCCTCGGTGGGTGCCCTTACGCGACCGGCGCCTCGGGCAATGTCGCCACCGAAGACGTGGTCTGGCTGCTCAAGGGCCTCGGCATCGACACCGGCATCGACCTCGACGCGCTGGTCGACACGGGTGCCTGGATCTCGAAGAAGCTCAAGCGCGAGACGGCCTCGCGCGTCGCCCGCGCCCTGCTCGCGAAGCGCGAGGCACGGGAGGCGACGCCCGCGTGAGGGCAGCCGCCGGCGCGGGCGTGGCCTCGCCCTGCGTGAACATCTGCCGCATGGAGGGCGACCATTGCGCGGGGTGCTGGCGCAGCCTGGAGGAAATCGCCGCCTGGAGTCGCGCCAGCGACGAACACAAGCGCCTGATCCTCGCCGCCGTGGCGAGCCGGAGGCAGCGCCACGAACCGCCCGGCGACCGGTGTCGCACCGGTCATGACTGAGGCCACGCAACCGGCCCTGCCGGATTCGATACAGGTCATCGAACGCGGCTGGCTGTCGTCGAACAACGTGCTGCTGTTCGAGGGCGAGTCGGCCACCCTGGTCGACGCCGGCTATGTCGGCCATGCGCCGCAGACCGTTGCATTGGTTAAGTCGGCGCTGGCAACACGCCGAGGATCGCCCGGACTCGGCCGCATCATCAACACCCACTCGCATTCCGACCACATCGGCGGCAATGCCGCGCTGCAGGCGGAGTTCGGCTGCCGCATCGTTATTCCGGCGGGCATCGAGCGCATGGTCGCCGAGTGGGACACCGAGGCCCTGTTGCTCGACCAGGCGAAGCAGCAGGGCGAGCGTTTCGCCCATGACGCGGTGATCGAGGCCGGCAGCGAGTTCGAAATGGGCGGCCTGGTCTGGCAGGCCCTCGCCGCGCCCGGCCACGACATGGAGGCGCTGATCTACCACTGTGCCGAGCGGCGCATCCTGATCTCGGGCGATGCGCTGTGGCAGGATGGCTTCGGCATCATCTTCGGCGAGATCATGGGCGCGGCGGACGCTCTGCCCGCCACGCGCCGCACCCTGGAAACCATCGCCCGCCTCGGCGTCGATGTCGTCATCCCCGGTCACGGCGCGGCCTTCGCCGATTTCGACGGCGCGCTGGCGCGGGCGTTTCGTCGCCTCGATTCCTTCGAGGCCGACCCGACGCGCGTCGGCCGCAACGCCGTGCGCGCCTGCTTCACCTTCAACCTGCTCGACCTGCAGCGCCTGCGCGAAGACGAGCTTCCCGCCTACCTGAAAAGCGTGCCCTTCTTCCACCGCGTCAACCAGCGCATGCTGGGTTTCTCCGACGACGACTTCGCCTCCTGGCTCTTGGGCGAACTCCTGCGTTCGCGCTCGATCGAACTGCGCGACGGTTGGATCTACCCGACCATCGCGCCGTAGCGCCAGCGCCGACTCTTGGCGTCATTCCCTCGCAGATGGGAATCCGGTCGCAATTCAAATTCGCCGGGATTCGCCCCAGCGGGCGAAGTTCCGACTGAACTGCTGCTCCGTGCCCACAAGAGACGGTCGTCGTGTAGTTGATCTACCGGCAGGTTTCTGAATGAAGCGGTCGTACTAACCAAAAGATTTCTGATGGAAGCGGGCGTCCGGTGCGATTCTTACCGTTCACTAACGGGGCGACGCTATTGCCATATTGTCCAAGCGAACGCGTCCAACGGCGGTCAGACTTGCGGAAATCAACACCACCAGCATGATCGTGCCGTCGATATATGCGGGCAATTCGATCGCTTCCTTGGTCGCGATGAACAACAGCACCGTGATGAGCCCGCGAGGCGCCAACCATGTGAGTGGATCGGCGAGGTCAACCCGGGCCAGCCGCAAGATGGCATAACGACTGGCATAGATCACCAATAGCACTACGATCGCAGTAATCCACGCATGCAACGAATTGAGCGTCGAAAGATCCGTCCAGTAGCCCAGCAGAATGAAAAAGAAGCCGCGTACGGCAAATGTGAGTTCAACAGTAAAAAGCTTGAATTCACGAAGCGTTGCTGGATAGCTCTCGTCGATCCAGTTCCTGAATGGGCGAAACCGGGTAATCAAGGTCGGATTATTCAGCGCAAGGCCAAACAACAGGATCATGATCAGTGGAGACAGATGAAGCAATTTGCCTGCCGCGTAGAGACCGAACATTCCCGCCAACAAGGGAATGAACCGGATATGGCCCTCAATCCGCAACATGAGCAGCGTCAGACCGATCGCACAGGAAACAGCCATCAGCAACGAGAGAATGCCGCCTCCAGCCAGCGAATTCAGAATCCCGGGCAACGTGCCATCGGAATTCAGCAAGGCGAAAAACACCATGACACCCAGGATGTCGGACACGGAGCTTTCATAGAGTACGAACTCCCGTCCGCTTTGAGGCAAGAAACCGCTGCTCGGGATCGCGACCGCACTGCTGATAACAGCGAAGGGAATCGCGAGAAGTGTGGCCTGGAAAAATGACAGCGGCAGGGTAAAGGCCGCAAGGAATGCAAACGTGGCCGTACAAACGACGAAACCGGCCCCGGCCATGGAGAATGCTTTGGCCGCCGCACGTAGCCGCTCGCGGCGCAGTTCAATGTCCAGTGCCCCTTCCAGCACGATGAGCACCAATCCGACGCTACCGAGCACGGGGACCGCTGCATCAATGCCGGCAATGGAGAGATCGAAGGCCGCCAGCATCGGTTTTCCGATCACTCCGGTGGCAATCAGGGCCACGACAGCAGGAACTCCGAACTTGCTGCTCACTCGCTCAATACCGAAGGCGAGCAGCAGAAATGCCGACGCAACAAAGATAGCTTGATAGGTCATGGGTGTTCCGATTGATGAGGATGCGGCGCAGTGGTCGGCATGCGCTTGCTGCGCACGCCTTGCTTGCCGTCCTGCTTGATTTCATACATCAGTGCATCGGCCGCCTTGACCATATCATCAAAATCGGTGGCCGCCAGTTCGAACCAGGCAATACCGATACTCACGGATGCTGGCGGAAATTCCTGCAACGCCAAATTGATTACATCCGACAGCTTGTTGCCGGCATCTGTTGCTGCGGCAAAGCTCGCTTCCGGCAAAATCACAGCAAATTCGTCGCCTCCCAGGCGGGCAACGCGGTCGGTCACGCGTAACGATCCCGTCAGTGCGAAAGCCACCGCTTTCAGCGCACGGTCGCCGGCTTCATGGCCTTGGGTATCGTTCAGTCGCTTGAAGTTGTCGAGATCGAGGAAAGCAATACCGATGGCGTGACCGTAGCGCCGGGCGCGATCCATTTCATCCCGACCGATTTCGAAGAATGCCCTTCGATTGAGCAGGCCCGTCAGGGCGTCGTGTCGGGCCAGCCGCCGCTCTCTCAACAATATGTCACGCAAGGTCGCGATTAACCAGGCAATCAAAGCATACACGGCGAACCGGATCAGGCCGTTCAGCACCGGTATCCAGGTGGCGCTGAATGATCGCTCGGCCAGAAGGTCCGCGCTTACCCACATGAGCGATGCCAGCGCAGCATAGGCCATGCCTTCTCTATACCCACCCAGCCAGGCAACCACTACCACCGGCAGAATCACTGCAGAAGCAAAGCCGAACTCGGCATCGGTCGCCACGCGCAGGGAGCCCAGCCCGAATGCAACGAGCACGGCCACCAGCCAAACAGCCATCCGTTGGTGCGGGCTGGCCTCAAAATTCAGGCAGGCGGTGCCGATGTCAGCGCGCCGCCGCAAGAAACGCCTCCAACAGGGGTGCGCAATCCAGCAAATCGTCGTTATGGACGTGGTGGAACTCCGGGTGCCATTGCACGCCGACGACAAATCCGCGTCCCGACCATCGGATTGCCTCGATGACGTCATCCTCGGCGCGGGCTTCAACCATGATGTCACGTCCCAGGCGGTGGATGCCTTGATGGTGAATCGAGATGACGCGCCCACCTTGCACACCAGAGAACCAGCGCGAAAACTGCCCCACTTCTGAAAACGCGATCGGGTGATTGTTGTGGTCGTAGTCGGGGCTCTCGTGGGCCACGACACCGGCTTTCTGAGTCGCCAAATCCTGGAATAGCGAACCACCCAAGGCGACATTGATCAACTGCATGCCGCGACAGATGCCCAGGACGGGCTTTCCCGCTTCTATGAATTCATGCAGGAGTTCCAGTTCGTAGGCATCGCGCACCGGGTCACCGTTCCACTCTGGACGCAGCGGCTCCTCGCCATACGCACGCGGACTGACATCGGCCCCGCCCTGCAGAATCAGCCCATCAAGGTATTCCGCATAGTCGCGCAGTCGGATATTGCTGCGCATCAGTGCGCCGTCTTGCACTACAGATGGCACCATCAATACCAGCAAGTTGCGGGTCGTCACCCATTGGGTCACCGACTGTTCGAGAACTTGGAGCGTTTTGGTGCGAATCCCATGCGCGCCCGCTTCGGGATGATGAATTCGCGCAGAAAGTCCGATACGCAGCGGTCGGCGTCGGCCGATCATGGCGCCGCCGTCTTGCGAAAATGCAACATTGCCGCATCGACCATGGCCAGAGGGCTTTGCTCGTTCGCATACGTCCGGCGCAGCAGGCTGGCATGATTGCCCGCGCCCGCAGCTACGTTCTGGAGTTCATCGAGCGCCGCTCCGCCGCCCAACGCTGCCGCATGCGGCGCCAGGCGACGCAATGTCGCCAGAATATCCTCGCGGAGGGAAAGCGTCTCATTCGTCTGGGGATGAACCAGAAAGCCATCGAGGCCGAAACGACAGGCTTGAAAACGATTGTAGTTGTAGACGAGATAGTCGTCCTCACGCGGTGGCGGGTCGTTACGTTCCAGCAACATGTGGCACAGAGCCTGCAGATAGGCCGCCAGTGCGGCGGCGCGTTCGACGGTTAGCGGTGTATCGCAAACACGCAATTCGATGGTGCCGTACTCCGGCTTGGGCCGAATGTCCCAGTAAAAGTCCTTCATGCTTTTCACCACCCCGGTTTTCTCCATCTTGGTGAAATAGGCGCCTTCGAATTCCGCCCAATCTAGGAGGAATGGCGCCCGGCCGCTCAGCGGAAAGGCAAATACCGAGTTGAGGCGTGCCGAATCGAACAAAGTGTCGGCGCCCTGGGAGAAGGGGGACGAGGCCGATAGCGCAATGAAATGCGGCAGATAGCGATTGAGGGCATGCAGCAGATATAGCCCTTCATTGGCGCTGGCGCAGCCGATATGAACATGCTGCCCGAACACAGTGAACTGCTTGGCTAGATAGCCGTAGAGCACCGAGAGTTCATTGAAGCGCGGCTTGGAAAAGATGCGTCGCTCCGACCAGTGCTGGAACGGGTGGGTGCCTCCGCCGCACAATCCGACATTTAAGCGATCCCCCGCCACCACGAGTACATCGCGAATGTGGCGTAGCTGGGTCAATAATTCGTCATGTCGCGTATGGACATCGGTCGAAACCTCGATCATGCTTTCCGTGATTTCAGGCTTCACATCTCCGGGGAAAGGTTTGCGGGCCAGTAGATCGAGCATGTCGCCGGCGGCTGGCGTCAAGTCGAAATCGGTGGGGTTCACCAGTTGCAGCTCAAGTTCTACCCCCATGGTCAATGAGGTTCCCGCCTTGAAGGTTTCCAGTGCCATGATCAGATCACCTCCTTGTGGTGGGTTTCACCGGCCAGCATCAAGGCACTTTGCGTAACGATTGGCCCGATAATTTCGAGCAACATCGCAATGGCGGCGATTCCCGCCACGTTGTCCAGCATGCCGGCATGAAGGTGGCGCGTCTGTTCCAGCAACAGGACGACAAACACCGACATCGGCGTCAGCGCCAACCCGGTGAGCCATCCTTTGCGCCACCCAATGCCACTGAGTCGAGCGAGCAGGGTCGTGGTCGTCGCCTTGACGACGAGACGCGCGGCAATGACGGCCATCGCCAGCCAGATTCCTTCCGTGACGTGCCGCCATTCGAGCGATGCGGCGACGAAAACAAAGAGCAGTACCGTAAGCAGATCGCCCAATGCTCCGAAATTGCGCTGTGCCTGGGACAATCCAACCCGGTGATGACGGGCGACCATACCGAATGTCAGGGCGGCCAGCAGCGGCGAGAAATTGAGCGCATGTGTCAGCGCCGTCAGCAGGAGTGCCGCGACCGCAAACGCCACGGTTGCGTTACGGTCGGCATTCCTCGTCAATCGCAGCAGAGCGGGGACGGCCAAGCCGAACAGGGTGCCGATGCCGCCAGAAACCATCAGCACAACCAGACTGTGCCAGATGGCCTGATAGATATTGCCGGCACTTTCCAGCACCCAGTAGCCCAGAACCACCTTGAATGCGATGACCGCAAGAATGCTGTTGAAGGCCGTGAGATGCACAACGCGTTCCGTGACCTGTCCGGCACTGCGGGTGTCGTTAGCAACCCGCAGTACGGCTGCCGGCGAGGTGGACATTGCCAGCGCTGCGAGCAGCAAGGCCGGTGTTTGCGGTACCGAAAACATCAGGGCTACGAGAAACACGGCGACAAATGTTCCCGTTGCCTCGATAACGCTGATGACGCCCAGCCATTGGTTGTGCCACAACCAACCCCAGTTGACGCGATAGCCAAGCTCAAACAGGATCAAGGTGAATGCGAAGTTCGCCATCTGAGCAACCGGTTCGCCCGAGGGATCGCCTAGAAATCCCCCCTGGCTAGCCGCCATGGCAAAGCCGGCAATGCCGTAACTGCTGATTCGCGGCAGCGATGCCCAGCGGTAGGCAATCTCACCCGCGATCCAGGCCAAGGCGATGGCAGCGGGCCAGGCGATTGGGGCGAGCATAGTTAATAGTGATTCAGGCATGCAGTCCTCCTATTCGACTTTGTTGAGCTGATCAAGACGCCTTCCCCTTAATGGGAAGGCTTATGTCGTTGCAGATGCCCGAAAGGAAACGTGAGACTCTGGGCAGTCAATGCGGAGGAAGTCCTGTTATCAGTTGCTTGAGTCCAACGTACCTTTCCGGTGGCGCGTTCAGTGAGATGAGCTGATCGGGGCTACTCTTCTGTGCAAGCTCAAATAACTGACGTTCGAGATCCTTACTGCCTTGTTCAAGGCGTGCAATAAGGGTCTTCTGGCGCGATATCTGCCATTGCATGCGCAATGTAGCCGGGGTGGATACCAATGCGGCAATTAACGCCCCTAACGCCAGCGAAATTAGCAGCACTAGTGCAAGCGAACCCTCGAATTGCCATAAAGCGAATGACACCATCACCGGTACATTGTTTTGCAGGGCGAACATCACTCCGCCAATCGTGAAGAGAATTGCAAAAATTGTCAGCAGTTGCATGGCATTCCTCCTGTTTCAAATCTGCCTACTCGAAACCCAGGGTATGAATCAGGCTGGTCAGGCCCCGATGCAAACCAATCAACTCAAGACTGGGCAAGGTTTGCAGGGCATTACGCAACCGTCCTTGTAACGGCCCCGGAACATCTCTTATGACATCCTGACCAGCCTGGGTGAGATAGAGACGAACCACCCGCGTATCGTCGGTTTGTCGCTGCCGTTGAATCAGGGCACGTTGCTCCAACTTGTCCAGCATATTGCTCGCCGTTGAATGGCGCACCTGCATTGCCACCGCCAGATCGCTGACGCGAAGCCCTGGACGCGCCGATACATGCCAGAGCGCCCAAAGTTGTGATCCGCTCAAACCATGCTGGCCCTCGATGTTCTGCATGCCGATCTGCACCGTTCGCACCAACTGAAGCACCTTGGCAAACGTTTCGTCTGGGGAGACGAGAGTACCGGCACCGCTCACCTGAGCGGCCGCCGCGTCCAATTTCGCTCCACGCTTCTTATCCGCTTGCACCACGCTTACTCCTTAGACAGGTTGACGGCGATCTGTAGCCCATATATTATTAGCCCTAAACATATATTGCAAGCTAATTATTCATGGGGCCTACACGATGATCGACATCAACAGCCTTGTATCTGGATTTCACCTGTCTCCGGCGATGACCTCAGGACTTCGAATTTCTTTCATCATGATGCTGGCCTGGGTAGCTATTGCGTTTTCCCATCGCCTGATAAGGACGTTGCGCATCGCCTACAGCAATACCCTTGACAACCCGGAAGATGTCAAGCGCATCACGACGCTTGGCCGTGTATTCCGCTACATGGCCTCGGTTGCTGTTTCTGCGGTTGCCGCCATGCTGGTTCTTGGGGAGTTGGGAATATCGATCGCTCCCATTCTCGGTGCCGCTGGGGTGGTCGGTGTTGCCGTTGGGTTCGGAGCTCAAAGCCTGGTTAAGGATTTCTTTAGCGGATTTTTTCTACTGCTGGAAAACCAGATGCGTCAGGGAGACGTCGTCGAGGTAGCCGGCATCGGAGGCGTTGTCGAGGACATGACCCTGCGCTACGTTCGGTTGCGTGATTACGACGGCAATGTCCACTTCATCCCAAATGGAACGATTTCCACGGTCACGAACAAGACCAGTGGCTATGCTTACTCGGTGATCGATATCGGTATTGCCTATCGCGAGGATATCGACGAAGCGTTGGCCGTGATGCGCAGGGTCGGCATGGCGATGCGTCAGGAGCCGGCATGGCAGAGCCGTATTCTCGAAGACATCGAAATCGTTGGCGTCGAGAAATGGGCGGATTCAGCGGTCACACTGCGCTGCCGATTCAAGGTGGCCCCAATCGAACAGTGGAATGTTCGCAGGGAATTCCTGCGCCGACTGAAGTACGCGTTTGACAGTGAGAACATCGAGATTCCCTATCCGCACCTGACCCTCTACCCAGGGCAATTGAAAGATGGGTCCGCCCCAGCGCTTCATGTTGTTCAGAGACCCATATCATGAAACAGAAGCAAGGCACTCTAGTGCATTGGGAAGAATTGGCTCTACGGCAGGTTACGGAGTGCTGCGGCCAATTCAATGACCGCTATCAGCCCGGGGCGAGTTTCCGCTGATGGCCGAAAGTCGCCGAAATGAGCCGCCTTCCTTTCGCAGTCTGCACTCCCTGGTAGCGTTACGGTTTTCCTTCCCGTCTGACCAGCAGAACGCGGAAGTTTCGCCGGCCTCCCGATTCAGTGAAATTGTCTCCGTGACGCGCATTCACAACGCGCGGGCACGGGTCTCGCGCGATCAAACGAAAGGATTGACGACAGTGAGACGGCCATCGATGACTTGGCCGTGTTGCATGTCCTCGGAATACAGCGTGTCGCAGTCGGTATGGAGGGCAGCGGCAACGACCAGCGCATCCCAATGGCTGAGTCCGTAGCGCAGGCCAAGCGTCATGGCGTCGCGCACTGTTGTCGCGGTGACGGGCGCCACCGCCACCAGTTTCATGAGAGCGTCCGCGACATCGAAGGCCTCTTCGCGGGTGAACCGCTGCTTGCCTGTGAGCACGGCGATTGTTTCGTTGATCACCTGGCTGCTTGCAATCGGCGTGGCTTCGAGAATATGCCGTGCCCTCGATTGCTTGTCGTTGTCGCGGCCCACGGCGTAAACCACGACATTGGTATCAACGAAGGCCGGCACGGTCGTAGAGGTCTTCCCGCCGCCACTTGCTGCCGTCGTAGCGACCGGCGTACTTCGCGAGTGTAGACCACGCCTCGGTGATTTCGCGGTCGCGCTTGGCGAGCAGGAATTCCGCGAAGTCCAGCATCTCGGAAATTTCCCGCTCATGCATGGCCTTCATGAGTTCGGCAACTCGTTCGGCTGCGCCCATTTCCGCGCTCCATTGGTTTGTTTCGTCAAGTGTAGCGACTTTTTCCAACTTCTTCACCAAACCCCTGGGGCGACAAAGGGGCTGCTCTGGTCTTGCTTTCGGCACGGCCCGGCACCTGCTGCGGCCTTCATTTTCCGCTGACCCGCCGGGATTTGTCCCGGCAACGGCTCTCCCAATCCGCTATCCTTGCCGCCATGCAAGTCGTGCTCATCAGCGGTCTGTCCGGTTCCGGCAAATCCATCGCGCTCAACGTGCTCGAGGATTCCGGCTATTACTGCGTCGATAACCTGCCGGCGCCGCTGCTGTCGGACCTGATCGGCCACCTGCGCCTGGAAGGCCACGAGCGCGCCGCCGTGGCGGTGGATATGCGCGGCGGATCGAGCATCGCGGCCTTGCCGCCGCAACTGCGCAAGCTGGAAATGGACGGCGTCGCGCCGCGCTTTGTGTTTCTCGATGCGCGCGACGAGGTGCTGATCCAGCGCTTTTCCGAAACCCGGCGGCGCCACCCGCTGGCGGAGGGCGACGTGACGCTGGAGGAAGCCATCGCCCGCGAGCGCGAGGCGCTGGAGATGCTGGCCTCGATGGGCCATCACATCGACACCAGCAACCTGCGGCCGAACGCGCTGCGAGCCAGCATCAAGGATTTCGTCGCGCTGGAGGAGGGCGACGGAATTACCCTGCTGTTCGAATCCTTCGGCTTCAAGCATGGCATTCCGCTCGACGCCGATCTGGTGTTCGACGTGCGCTGCCTGCCCAATCCGCATTACGACCCCCTGCTGCGCCCGCTGACCGGGCGCGACCGGGACGTGATCCGCTTCCTCGAAAGCCAGACCGAGGTGGCGCGCATGGAAGCCGACCTGCGCCGTTTCATCGACGACTGGCTGCCGGCCTATGTGCGTGACAACCGCTCCTATCTCACCGTGGGTATCGGCTGCACCGGCGGCCAGCACCGGTCGGTCTATCTCGCCGAGCGGCTGGCCGCGCATTTCCGGACGTCGGCGCGGGTGCTGGTGCGGCACCGCAGCCTGATCGAATGAATGAGCGGCTGCCCGAGGGCCTGCGCGAACTGTTCCAGGCGGCGGTGGGCCCCGGACACGGGCCCTGGCGCGGGCTGTTCCGTCCCGGCGACTGGCTGCTGGTGCTGCTTTCCGCCGCGCTCGTCGCCGCATCGTATCCGCTGCTCTGGCGCGGTGGCGTTGCCGATCGCGCCATCGTCAAGCGTGACGGCCAGGTGGTTACCGAGCTGGCGCTCAACACCCCGCGCCGCTACGAAGTGGAAGGCGCCATCGGCACCACGGTGATCGAGGTGCAACCCGGCCGCGCGCGCGTGCTCTCCGATCCCGGGCCGCGCCAGTATTGCGTACAGCAGGGCTGGCTGACGCGGGCCAATGCCGTGGCCATCTGCGCCCCCAATCATGTCACGCTGCAACTGGGCGGGCGCGGCGGCGCCCATGCCGGCTATGACAGCATCAACTATTGAGCTGCCGGTCGCGGCCGATGACCATCGCATCGCCCGCTACGCGGCGGCGGCGATCGCGCTTTCCGTGGCCGAGGCGGCATTGCCCAGCCCCTTGCCGGGCATCAAGCCGGGGCTGGCCAACATCATCGTGCTGGTGGTGCTGGCGCGCCACGGCTGGCGTGAGGCCGCCTGGGTCAGCCTGCTGCGCGTGCTCGCCGGCAGCCTGGCGATCGGCCAGTTCCTCGCTCCGGGTTTCTTTCTCGCCCTGGCCGGGGCTGTTTGCAGCCTGGCCGTGCTGGCGCTGGCGGCGGCGCTGCCGGCGCGCTGGTTCGGCCCGGTGAGCGCCAGCGTGTTGGCCGCCTTCGCCCATGTCGGCGGCCAGCTCCTGCTGGCGCGGGCCTGGCTGGTGCCGCATGACGGAGTCTTCTACCTGCTGCCGCTGTTTGCCACCGCGGCGCTGGTCTTCGGCACCATCAACGGCTTGATCGCCGCGCGCCTGCTGGCGGAGCCCGCGCCGCGGGAATGCGTGTCGTGATCATCCCGCTGTTTCCGCTGCATTCCGTGCTGTTTCCCGGCGGGCGCCTGCCGATGCGCATTTTCGAGCAGCGCTACATGGACATGGCCAAGGTTTGCCTCAAGGAGTCGAGCTCCTTCGGCATCTGCCTGATCGCCAGCGGCGAAGAGGTCGCGCAGCGGGGGCAGAAGCCTGCCACGCCGGAAGCCGTCGGCACCCTGGCGCACATCGCCGACTGGGACATGCCGCAACTCGGCGTGCTCAACATCGTCGCCCAGGGCGGCGACCGTTACCGCCTGCGCAAGCACTGGGTCGAGCCCTCGGGCCTGTTGCGCGCCGAGGTCGAACTGATTGCCGCGCCCGCCGTCATGCCGATTCCCGGCGCCTATGCGCGCCTGGTGCCGCTGTTGCGCGCCATCGTCGAAGACCTGGCGGAGGACGCGCCGAACGCGCCGGCCAAGCCGCATTGCTTCTTTGACGCCGGCTGGCTGGGCATGCGCTATGCCGAACTGTTGCCGATACCGCTGGCGGCGAAGCAGAAGCTGCTGGAGATCGAGGACAGCCTCGACCGCCTTGAAATCATTTATCGCTTCCTCGAATCCAAGGGCTTGCTGCCGGAGGCGTGAAGCGCTTCGAGGATGCGCCGCACCGGCGCCGGTAGTGCGGCATTCGCCAGAGCGTCGAGCGCCGTCCAGGACAATCCTGGCTCCATCGCCACGGTGCGCGGTTCGACATCCATCAGCAGCGGTGAAATGCGCAGGCGAAAGTGGCTGAAGGCGTGGTCAAGAGTCGGCGCTGGCGATACGGTGATTACGCGACAAGCGTAGCGTTGCGCCGTCCATTCACTTGCCTTGGCACCGACCGGCAGCTCAGGCAGCGACAGCAGGCCGCCCCAGATGCCTGCAGGCGGGCGGGCTTCGAGCAGGACGCGCTGCTCGTGCAGCAGAACCAGCAGTGTTGCCTCACGCTGCGGAATGGTCACGCGCGGCTTTCGTTCGGGCAGTTCGGCGGTGCGCCCGGTGGCGCGGGCGACGCAGATGTCGGCCAGCGGACAGGCATCGCAGCGCGGCTTGGCGCGGGTGCAGACCATGGCGCCGAGGTCCATCTGCGCCTGGTTGTAGGTGGCGCCATCGCGCTTTGGCATCAGTTCGCCGGCCAGCACCCACAGTCGCTTTTGCACCGCCGCCCCGCCCGGGAAGCCCTCGATGCCGAAGGCGCGACAGAGCACGCGCTTGACGTTGCCATCCATGATCGGCGCCTGCGCACCAAAACAGAAGGTGGCGATCGAGTTGGCTGTCGAGCGGCCGATGCCCGGCAGGCCGGCGATGACATCCGGGTCGCCGGGGAACTTGCCCTGGTGCGCTCCAATCACGGCTTGCGCGCAGGCGTGCAGGTTGCGCGCGCGGGCGTAGTAGCCGAGGCCGCTCCATAGCGCCATCACGTCTTCCACGGGGGAGGCGGCGAGTGTGGCCAGTTGCGGAAAGCGGTCGAGGAAGCGCCGGTAGTAAGGCAGCACGGTCGCCACCTGGGTCTGCTGCAGCATGATCTCCGACAGCCAGACCCGATACGGATCGCGTGTGTTCTGCCAGGGCAGGTCGTGGCGGCCGTGGCGCTTGTGCCAGCGGATCAGGCGCGCGGCGAAGTCGTCATTCAATCGGGTTGCGTTCGGAGAGAGCCGGTGGATTTCCGGCATCGGCGAGCCTGGCGCGAAGCGCCGTCAGTTCGGCCTTCAATGCCGCGTTTTCCTTTTTCAGCGCAATCTGGGCAGCGCTTTCGAATTCGTCCCAGACATTCGGCGGCAGGGCGAAACGCCCGCGCAGATTCCCCCGCTCCTCCGCCAGGTAAAAGCGGTTTACGCCATCAAAATAGACTTCGACATAGCGTGACTGCAGCAGCAGCGGCTCCCACTCGTGATGGGCGTGCTCGGGGCCTCCGGGTAGCACCGCCTCAAGCACAATAACCCACGGGCGGTGGCGCCTCAGGTCGATACCTTTGAGCACTTCATGTTCCATTCCCTCGACATCGATCGAAAGCAGGTGCAGCTCGCGTCCGGCGAGATGCCTGTCCAGCACTTCGTCCAGGGTGACGCAGGGCACGACAAGCTGCGTGAACGCGTCGCGGCCGTGCTTCTTCCAGTGCGCCACTGTTGTCGGCATCGCACTGCTGATCTGCGAGCTTTTGTAGATATGCAGTTTCACTTGACCGGATCGGGCACCGACGGCGACATTCAGGAACTGGTCTTCAGGCCGGCTTTGCGCCCAGTGCTGGCCAAAAGGCAGGGGCTCAAGGGCGATTCCGCGCCAGCCGCGTTCGTATAACGCGTAGGTGTTGCTGTCGGTGATCGGCATGGATGCGCCGACATCCAGATAGAACCCCTGCGCGATGTCGGCGAAGACGCGCTGCAGGATGACGTCCTCGAAATTTCGCGTGTAACAGATCAAGCCGTGGGCTTCCCTGGCGCGGAAACCGGCTTCACCCGGCTGGCGGCGAGCTTGGCGCGGCGGCGCGCCTCGTCGGTGGTGTCCGCATTGGCCACGGCCACACCCATGCGGCGCTTGACGAAGCTTTCGGGCTTGCCGAACAGGCGCAGGTCGGATTCCGGCACCTGCAGCGCCTCGGCCACGCCTTCAAAGGCGATGCCCTGCTCTTCCAGGCCGCCGTAGATCACGGCCGAGGCGCCGGGGCGGCGCAAGCCGGCATCCACCGGCAGGCCGAGTATCGCCCGCGCATGCAATTCGAATTCCGAGAGGCGTTGCGTGGCCAGCGTCACCAGCCCGGTGTCATGCGGGCGCGGGCTGACCTCGGAGAACCAGACCAGGTCGCCCTTGACGAAGAGTTCGACGCCGAAGATGCCACGCCCACCGAGGTTGGAGGTCACGGCCCGGGCAATCTCGCGCGACTTATGCAGCGCGACCGGCGTCATCGCCATCGGTTGCCAGCTTTCGACGTAGTCGCCATTCACCTGCACGTGGCCGATGGGCTCACAGAAGAAGGTTTCCACTTCGCCGGCGGCGCCGACGGCGCGCACCGTGAGCTGGGTGATCTCGTAGTCGAAGTCGATGAAGCCCTCGACGATGACGCGCCCCGCACCGACGCGGCCTGCGGCCTGCGAGTAGTCCCAGGCCTGTTGCACCTCGGCGGCGGACTTGACCAGCGACTGGCCCTTGCCTGACGAGGACATCACCGGCTTGATCACGCAGGGATAGCCGATGCCCGGTTTGTCCGAGCCGTCAATGGCAGCCTGCAGTTCGGTCAGCGTGTCGGCAAACTGGTAGGGCGAGGTGGCGAGGCCAAGTTCCTCGGCAGCCAGGCGGCGGATGCCCTCGCGGTTCATCGTCAGTTGCGCCGCGCGCGCGGTGGGAATGAACTCGGGGAAATGCCCGGCGACGCCTTCGCGCTCCATCTCGACCAGCGCGGCGGTGGCGATGGCCTCGATCTCGGGCACCACCAGCGCCGGCTTTTCCTGCGCGATCAGCGCGCGCAGCGCGGCGCCGTCGGTCATGTTTACCACGTGGCTGCGATGCGCCACCTGCATGCCGGGAGCATCGGGGTAGCGATCGACGCCGATGACCTCGCAGCCCAGTCGTTGCAATGCGATAATGACTTCTTTGCCCAGTTCGCCGCAGCCGAGCAGCATGACCTTCGTGGCGGAAGGGGAAAGCGGAGTGCCGATACGTTTGGCGATGCCCATCAGGTGCTCCAGAAAAATTAAAGCGTCGCCGGATTTTAGAGCCTGTTGGCTGCCAACCCCATGAACCAGCCGTTCCAGATTCAATTCGACAGCCGTTCCCTGCGTGATGCCCTTGGTGAGTTCGCCACCGGCGTCGCCGTGGTCACGGCGTGCGGCACCGACGGCCACCCAGTCGGCGTCACCATCAATTCCTTCGCCTCGGTTTCGCTCGAACCGCCTTTGGTGTTGTGGAGCCTTGGCCTGGCCTCGCCGTCGCGGGCGGTTTTCGAGGCCTGCAGCCACTATGCGGTGAACATCCTCGCTGGCGACCAGGTCGAGATCTCTCAGCGTTTCTCGCAGGCGCAGGAAGACCGCTTCGCCGGCATCGACCTGAAAGTCGGCGCTGGCGGCACGCCGCTGCTGCCCGGTTGCAGCGCCTGGTTCGAGTGCCGCAACGAGGCGCGCTATCCCGGTGGTGACCATGTGATCCTGGTCGGCTATGTGGAGAGCTTCCGACGCGATTCGAAAGCGCCGCTGATTTTTCACGGTGGCCGCTACCGCGAACTGGCCTAGCGCGCCCCGCCGGATACCGTCCTCGCGCTCCGCTCGGACATACCTCTGGATACCGTCCTCGCGTCCCGCTCGGACATAAAAAAGCCCCACCGGTTGGGGTGGGGCTTAACGGCCTGGTAGATCAGGCCGAGGAGGAGACGGTTGCGGAACGATCAGGAGTGATGTGCCTGGGGGTTCCAACTGAAGAGGCTGCGCAGTGCCAGGCTGGCGCGCGTAAGCAGCGAGGGGCCGCTGCGGCGGGGAGACTTGGCATCCTGCGGGTTCCACGAAAACAGCGGCTGCAGGCTGTTGCCCGCGTCGGCGGCGGACCCGGCGAGCAGGCGGAAATACAGGCCCAGACGCTTGGCGGCCAGCCCCTCGATGCGGCGAATTTCTTCGGCGCGCATCTTCTTGGCTTGCCCGATGATCTTATTGGTGTCGATGGTTTTCATGGTTGCTTCCTTTTTTGCTGCACTGCGATTTCGCATGACTGCAATGTAATTACTCTTGCGGAAAACAACAATAAACACTTTAGGAACAACATTGATGAAAAATATTCCATAATTGCACCATGGATCGCGCCGCCGAGATGACTGCATTCGTTCGAACCGTGGAAACCGGCGGCTTTTCTGCTGCGGCGCGTCAATTGGGTTTGACGCCTTCGGCCCTGTCGAAACTGGTCACCCGGCTCGAAGACCGCCTCGGTGCCCGGCTGCTCCAGCGCACCACGCGGCGGGTCCAGCTCACCGCCGAGGGCGAAGCCTTCTATGCCCGCGCCCGCCCCATCCTCAAGGCCATGGACGAGGCCGAGGCGGAGGTGGCGGAAGCCGGCGCCAGCCCGCGCGGCCAACTGCGGCTGTTCTGCGGCTCGACTTTCGGCATGCACCAGCTGGCGCCGGCGATTCCGCGCTTCCAGGCGCGCCATCCGGCGGTCGCCATCGACATCACGATCAGCGACGAGCGCCTGGACATGATGCAGGAGGGTTTCGACCTCGCCATCCGCATCGGGCCGCTGGAGGAGTCTTCGCTGGTGGCGCGCCGCATCTGCAACCTCGAACGTGTGATCTGTGCTTCGCCCTCCTACCTGGAGCGCCACGGCACGCCGCGCACGCCGGACGACCTGCAGCAGCACAACTGCCTCTGGATCACCAGCCTGCCGGCCCTGCGCCGCTGGCCCTTCGACACGGACGACGGCATTCGCGTCGTCCATGTCGATGGCAATGTCGTCACCAACAATGCCGAGACCGTGCTGCAACTCGCCGTCGCCGGCGTCGGCGTTACCCGCCTGTCGGATGTAGTGGTGGCCGAGGCCATCCGCGCCGGCACGCTGGTGCCCATCCTCGCCGACTGGCACCACGTCGAACCGGTGCCCCTGTTCGCCACCTACCCGAGCGGCCGCAACCTGTCGCCCAAGGTGCGCGCCATGGTCGATTTCCTGGTCGAGGAATTCGGCGGCGCACCCTGGCGCAAGGCGCGCTGAGCCGCATCGCCGCTCACCTTTCGAGATCAACGCCATGGCCATCCTTACCCTGCATCCCGGCAAGGAAAAATCCCTGCTGCGCCGCCACCCCTGGATATTTTCCGGCGCGGTAGCGCAATTCGAAGGCCGGGCGCGGCCGGGCGACACGGTTGATGTCGTTTCCACCGAGGGCCGGCCGCTGGCGCGCGCGGCCTGGAGCCCGGCCTCGCAGATCCGCGCCCGGGTCTGGAGCTTCGATGCCGAGGAAAATATCGACCATGCCTTCTTCAAGCGCCGCGTCGCCGCTGCCGTAGTGCGGCGCGCTGTCCTGCCCGAGCTGGCCGGGCAGCAGGGCCTGCGCCTGATCCATGCCGAATCCGACGGCCTGCCCGGGATCATCGCCGACCGTTATGGCGATACCGTGGTGCTGCAACTCAGCACCGTCGGCGCCGAGAAGTGGCGTGGCGCCATCGCCGACTCTTTGCTCAAGGCCACCGGCTGCGCACGCATCTACGAGCGCTCGGACCTCGACCTGCGCGGCCTCGAAGGCCTGGAGCCGGTGACCGGCTGGATTCATGGCGCGGCATCCGACGATGCGCTGGTGATCGAGGAAAACGGCGTGCAGATGGAGGTGGACATCGTCGGCGGCCACAAGACCGGCTTCTACCTCGATCAGCGCGACAACCGCCGCCGCGTCGCGGAGATCGCGCGCGACCGGCGCGTGCTCAACTGCTTCTGCTACACCGGCGGCTTTTCGCTGCAGGCGCTGGCCGGTGGCGCGCGCGAGGTGGTCTCGCTCGACAGCTCCGGCCCGGCGCTGGCAACGGCCCGGCGCAACCTGGCCTTGAATCCGCAACTCGACGCCACGCGTGCGATCTGGCTCGAAGCCGATGTCTTCGGCGAACTGCGCAGCCTGCGCGCCGCTGGCGAACGCTATGAGCTGATCATCCTCGATCCGCCCAAGTTCGCCCATACCGCGGCACAGGCCGAGCGTGCCGCGCGCGCCTACAAGGACATCAACCTGCTCGGCCTGCAACTGCTGGCGCCGGGCGGCTTGCTGATGAGCTACTCGTGCTCGGGCGGCATCGGCGCCGAGCTGTTCCGCAAGATCGTCGCCGGGGCCGCGCTTGACGCAGGACGCAATGCGCGCATCGTCCAGCAGTTGCACGGCGCCGCCGACCATCCGGTGGACCTGGCCTTCCCCGAAGGTGAATATCTCAAGGGGCTGCTGCTGCAGGTGGATTGAGGGCCGGCGGTCGTACACGGCGGCTTACTGCCGTCCGCGCCGTCGCCGCTGCTCAGCGCCTGCGCTTTTCCTCCGGCGGCGGCGCCGGGTTGAAGTTCTCGATGTGATCGAGCGTCAGCCGGTATCCGGCATTGCCCCAGGGCGTGCTCGCCGAGTGCAGGCTCAGCGTGCCGCTGACCTTGACCGTGTCCATGCTGAGGAGCTTGGTCACCGGCTTCTTCGTCACCACATGGATGATCTGGTTGGCGGGCGGCGGCGGTGTGTGGATGCAGGCGCCGAAGTAAGGCACCAGCAGGAACTCGGAGACCTTGCCGGCCTTGTTCTCCAATGGGATGGCGAAGCCGGGCAAGCGCACTTTCGCTCCGGCCAGCGCCGGGTCGGTGGGCGCGTTGTCCCACATTTGGCGGATCTTCTCCAGGGCTTCCATGGCGCGCGGGTCGTTGTCCTGCAGCTTGCCCAGGTCCAGCGCCTTGAGGTCCTTGCTCGGGTCCCAGCCCTTGGGCACCAGCGCTTCCCATTTGATGTCGCGATAATCCTCGGCAGCCTGCAGTGGCAGCGCAAGGCAGAGGCTCAACAGGAGTAGCAGGCGTTTCATGGGTTCCTCAGTTTCTCGGTGTCAGGCCGTCGGCCAGCGACATGCGCCAGGCGCGCCAGCCCGGCACCAGGCTGGCCAGCAGGCCGGTGGCAATGACAGCGGCAATCAGCGCAAGTTCCTGGCCGCCCGGGAGCCGCGTCGCCAGCACGATGCCGAAGCGCTCCAGCAGCCAGGGCGCGGCCAGGCCGCTGCCCAGTGTCACCAGCAGCACGCCGAGCAGGGCGCCGGCGGCGGTGACCAGCGCGCCTTCGGCGGTCAGCATCAGGAACACGTCGCCCGGCCCGGCGCCCAGCGCGCGCAGGATGGCCAGCTCGCGGCGGCGTTCGTTGAGCCCGGCCAGCAGCGTTGCCGCCAGCCCGGCCAGGCCGATCAGCACCACCAGCGCGGAGATCGCCAGCAGCGTGCGCTCGACCATGGCCACGGACTGCCACAGTTCATCGAGGGCCACGCCGGGCAGCACCGCCAGCAGGGGTTCGCCGCGATACTGGTTGATGAAGCGCTGCATGCGAAAGACATCGCCGCGCTGCTTGAGTCCCACCAGCGCGGCGGTGATTTCCTTGGGCCGTAGATCGAACTTGGCGACGAATGCGGATGGAATATTCACCCCCGGCAGCGGCGCGCCGCCGACCCAGTCAAGGTGCAGCGCGGTGATCGATTCGAGGCTGACATGCACCGTGCGATCGACCGGCGTGCCAGTCGGCGCCAGGATGCCGGTGACGCGGAAGGGTTTGTCGCCGTGCTCCGGGCCGAGTTCGCCGAGGCCGTGGCTGAGGGTGATCCTGTCGTCCAGCCGGTAGCCCAGGCCTTGCGCCACCTCGCTGCCGAGTACGGCCTCGAAGACCCCGGCGAAGGGCTTGCCCTGGCGAAAGCGCAACTCCTCCTTGTCGCCGTAGCGGAAGCGGGCGAAATAGTCGGCGCTGGTGCCGAGCACCGCGAAGCCGCGATGCGAATCGCCCAGCGACAACGGCAGCGCCCAGTCGACGGCGGGGTGGGTGGCGATCGCCTGGTAGCTGTCCCAGGCGATGTTGTTGCTCGCCGTGCCGGCGTGGAACACGGCGTAGAGCATCAGTTGCACGCCGCCGGTGCGCGCGCCGACCACCAGGTCCACGCCCGAGACCGACTGGGTGAAGCTCTGCCGAGCGTCGACGCGGATGCGCTCGACCGACAGTAGCAGCGTCACCGCCAGGGCGATGGCGATGAGCGTCAGGCCCAGGGTCAGGCGCCGGCTCCAGGCCGAGAGCGCGGCAAGGCGCAGCACTGCCCAGATTGCGCCATCCCCCCGCCCCCTTCCCGGGGATCCTGCGCCACACGATTGATCTCGTCAATCGCCACGATGCGATCGAAATGTCCGGCCAGGCGCCGGTCATGGCTGACGAAGACCAGCGTGGCGCCGACGGCGGCGGATTCCTGCAGCAGCAGGTCGATGAAGACCTGCTGACGTTCCGCATCGAGCGCCGAGGTCGGCTCGTCGGCGATGAGGATTTCCGGCCGGCCGATCAACGCGCGAGCGGCGGCGACGCGTTGCTGCTGGCCGACCGAGAGTTCGCCGGCCGGTCCGTGCCAGGTGTGCGGCTTGAGATCGAGGTGCCCCAGCAGCCGCTCGGCCTCGGTGCGCGGCGAGGGGCCGGCGCGATCCCGCCGCCGCGACGAAAAGGTGCAGGGCAGCAGCACGTTGTCCAGCGCCGAAAGCCAGGGCAGCAGGTTGAACTGCTGGAACAGGAAGCCGATGTGATCGGCGCGGAAGCGGTCGCGGGCCCTGCCGCCGAGTTGGGTGAGGTTGGTGCCCAGCAGTTCGATCGCGCCGGCCTGTGGCAGGGCCACGCCGCCGAGCAGGCCGAGCAGGCTGCTCTTGCCGCTGCCGCTGGGCCCGTGGAGGAAGATACGCTCGCCGGCGGCGAGTTCGAGCTGCGGAATCTCCAGGCAGTTCCGCGCCTGGCGCGGCCAGCGAAAGACCAGATCGGTGATTCGCAGCGCGGTCATGCCCGGCTGATTACCAGGCCAGCACCGGATTCTTCGGTGTCAGCCGCGCTGCGCCCTGGCCGCCGGGGCCGGCGCGCCTGGCTTCGAGGCGGTAGAGTTGCTTGAAGTGTTTGAAGATCGTCGTCTCCACCGACTTCAATGCCGACGGAGTGGCGCAGCGGAAATCATGGGTGGCCTCGATGTCGGCATGTTCCGGCGGCTTCCTGCCATCGAAGGCCGGCATCTCGACGCGGGCCGGTTCCGGCTTGCAGCCGGCGGCAGGCGTCGGCGCAAACAGCGCGGGATCGGACAGCGCCTGTTGCGCCGCCGCCAGCGCCGCCTTTTCCTTGTCGTTCCGTGGTGCGCGCTCGAAGCCGACGGCGACGTCCAGCGGCAGTTCCAGGCGCAGGCTGAGATTGCCCTTGTCGATCACGACTTCGAGGCTGCCTTCGCCGTGAACGTGACCTTTCTCGGCCAGCGCCGGAAGGGAAAGCGCGGTGAGGGCGAGGAAAGCGGCGGAAATGCGCATGTGCAAGCTCCGTGTGTTCAATGTGAATGTCCGTTGCCCAGTGCCACCACGAGGATGCCGGCGGCCAGTAGGAGCCCGTGCCAGCCGACAGACTGTGTCTCGCGCTTGAGGCGCGGCATCAGGTCGGCAATCGCGATGTAGAGGAAGCTCGCGGCGGTGACGGTGATGATGTAGGGAATCCAGTCGCGGGCGTTGTCCAGGGCGTAGTAGCCGATGATGCCGCCGGCCACGGCGGTGAGGCTGGAGACGCCGTTCCAAATCAGCGCGCGGCCGCGCTTCCAGCCGGCGGCGAGCAGGATGGCGAAGTCGCCGGCTTCCTGCGGCACTTCGTGGGCGATGATGGCCGCTGTGGTGCCCCAGCCGAGCACGGGGTCGGCAAGGAAGGCGGCGGCGATCAGCAGGCCGTCGGTGAAATTGTGGAAGCCGTCGCCGACCAGGATCGAAAAGGTCTCGCCCTGGCTGCCGGCGACCCCGTGATGGTGGTGGTGGCCGTGGGTGTGGTCGTCGCACTGCACGTCGCCCTGGTGCGCGTCGGCATCGGTGCCGGCGTGGGCGTGGCGCCACAGCGCGTACTTCTCCAGCATGAAGAAGGCGAGGATGCCGCCCAGCAGCAGGGGAAATACTTCGCGCGGCGTCAGCCCGGTTTCCAGCGCCTCGGGCAGCAAGTGCAGGGTGGCCGTGGCCAGCAGCAGGCCGGTGGAGAAGCTCACCGTGAAACCCAGCCACTTGCGCGGCAGGCCGAACATCACCAGCGCTGCCGCGGCGACGCTGAGCACGCCGCCGAGCAGGCAGGCGAGGACGATCTGGGTGAGGAGCGGGGCGGACATCGGGCGAAAGCGGCGCGCTGCGAAGTTTGCAAGTCGGCATTGAATCACAGCGAGGCTGTAAACGCAACCTTGTTGCATTTGCGGGCGGGCTGTGGTTTCATGCCGCCATGGCCCGTGCCCTTGCCCCCGCTCAAATTGACGTGTCCGCTGACCTGATCCGCGCCGCCGGGGTCAAGGTCACGCGCGGTCGCGTGCGCGTGCTCGATGCCTTGCACTCGGCGCGCCAGCCGCTGTCGCACGCCGAGCTTGAAGCGCGGCTGGGCGATCCCGCCGAGCCGGCGATGGACCGCGTCACGCTCTACCGCATCCTCGATTCGCTGGTGGCCTGCGGCCTGGCCCTGAAGGCCGTCGATACGCGCGGCGTGTTCCGCTTCTCGGCCGCCGGCGCCCAGCGCCAGCATGCCAATCACGTGCATTTCCGCTGCACCGATTGCGGCGGCGTGTTCTGCCTCAAGGCCGAGCCGCCGCCGCCGCCACGCCTGCCGCGCGGTTTCCGCCTCAACGAAGTGGCATTCGACCTTCGCGGCACCTGCGCCGGCTGTTCGCTGCGCGAGGGCGCATGAACCTGTCGCGGCACGGCCTGCTGGCCTTCTGGCTGGCCCTGCAGTTGCTGCTGGCGCAGCAGTTCGCGCTGGCGCACCACGTCGATCACTCCGCGGAGACCCTCGTCGCGCACGCCAGCGCGGAGGCAAGGACGGTCGAGGCCGGCGGGGAGAGCGAGAGCGCGGCGCATGTGCTGGCCCATGTCTGCACCACCTGCCTCGCCGGCTTGTGCTTCACTGCCGCGCTGGCGGGCAGCCCGCTGGCGTCGCATGCCATCGGCGTTGCGCCGGCGGTGGTCGCCGGCGCCGTATTGCCAGCGCCGACTCTTGATCGGCCGTTGGCGTTTCACAGCCGCGCACCGCCCATGCTTCAGGACTGATCCGGATCTTCCCGAGCCCGCCCATCGCGGCGGGCCAGATTCCATTTTTCCTGGAGCACGACATGAAACATGCATCCATCGGGATGCTGGCCGCGCTGGGCGCGCTCGCCAGTTTCCCGGCCTCGGCCGCCGACGCCGACCTGCAATCCCTGCGCGACGAAATCGCGCAAATGAGAAAGTCCTACGAACAACGCATCGAGTCGCTGGAGAAGCGCCTGGTGCAGGCCGAATCGACCTCGACCCAGGCCAAGGCCGCCGCCGACAAGGTGGCAACCCAGACGGCCCGTGCCGGCGAAGGCAAGGCCAATGCCTTCAATCCGGAGATCGGCCTGAACCTGCAAGGGGCTCTGACCAAGACCACGCGCGATCCGGCGACATGGACCATGCAGGGCTTTGTTCCGCCCGGTGAGCCCGACGAGATAGGCCCGCCACGCCGCCGAGGTTTCACGGCGCAGGAGACCGAGCTGACGGTTTCCGCCAACGTCGATCCGAACTTTCGCGGCTACCTGAACCTGGCCTTGACGCCGGGCAATGCCGTTGAACTTGAGGAGGCCTATTTCCAGACCCTCGGTCTGGGGGCCGGACTCACGGTAAAGGGCGGCCGCTTCCTCTCCGGCATCGGCTATCAGAACGAAATCCATCCCCATGCCTGGGACTTCGCCGATGCTCCGCTGGCCTATACCGCCTTTGTCGGCAACAAGCTGACCACCGAGGGTGTGCAAGTGAAGTGGCTGGCGCCGACCGAGACCTTCCTGGAACTCGGGCTCGAGGGGGGGCGTGACAACAGCTTCCCTGGCGGCGCGCGCAACAAGAGCGGTACCGGGATAGGGGCGGCTTTTGCCCACGTCGGTGGTGATGTCGGCGCATCGAACTCCTGGCGCGCGGGGCTTTCCTACATCGCCACCCGGCCCGGCGGGCGCAGCTACGAAGGCGTCGATGGCACAGGCCTGGCGACCACGGTCAGCTTTGCCGGAGACAGCCGTACCGCGGTCGCCGACTTCGTCTGGAAATGGGCGCCGAACGGCAATGCGAAGGAACGCAATTTCAAGCTCCAGGGCGAGTACTTCCGCCGCACCGAGGACGGCAGCCTGAGGTGCTCCGAGCGCGACACCAGCGGCGCCTGCGGCGGCGCGGCCGGCATCACCGACCGCTATCGTTCGGCGCAGTCGGGCTACTACCTGCAGGGCGTGTATCAGTTCATGCCGCGCTGGCGCGTGGGCTACCGGCATGACCGGCTCGATTCCGGCACGCCGAGCTTTGGCCCGACGCTGGTCGTGGCAGACCTGCCGCAGCTCGCGCCATTCAAACCGACGCGCAACACGGTAATGGTCGATTTCGCGAGCTCAGAGTTCGCCCGCCTGCGTTTCCAGGTCGCGCGCGACACCTCGCGCGGCGCGGGGCGTACCGACAACCAGGTCTGGCTGCAGTACGTGATGAGCCTGGGCGCCCACGGCGCGCACAAATTCTGAGGAGGCGACATGAGACAACTTTTCCTCGTTTTGATCGTGGCGTTTGCCCTGCCGGCGCAGGCCGCCCTCAATGTGCTGGCGACCGTGCCGGAATGGGCCGCGCTGGCGCAGGAGATCGGTGGCGACAGGGTCCGGGTGGCCTCGGCCACCACGGCCTTGCAGGACCCGCACCACATCGATGCCCGGCCTTCGCTGATTGCGCGGGCGCGCAATGCCGATCTGCTGCTGGCCACCGGTGCCGAACTGGAGGTCGGCTGGCTGCCGGTGGTGCAGCGCGAGTCGGGCAATCCGCGCATCCAGTCCGGCCAGCCGGGATATTTCGAGGCGGCCGGCGCGGTGCGCATGCTCGATGTGCCGGCGCGGCTGGATCGCGCCGATGGCGACGTGCATGCCGCCGGCAACCCGCACATCCAGACCGATCCGCGCAACATGCTCGCCGTCGGCGAGGCGCTGGCGGCGCGCCTGGCGCAGGTCGACCCGGCGAATGCCTCGACTTTCCGGGCGGGCCATGCTGCCTTCGCCGAGCGCTGGCGCGCACTGATCAAACGCTGGGAAGCGCAGGCGGCGCCTTTGAAGGGCGTGGCCGTGGTTTCCCAGCACAAGGCCTGGGCCTACCTCTACGACTGGCTGGGCCTGCGCGAGGTGGCCGCGCTGGAGCCCAAGCCCGGCGTCGAGCCCTCGCTGGCCCACCTGGCCCTGGTGCGCGACCAGGCGGCGACAAGCCGTCCGCGCATGGTGATCCGTGCCGCCTACAACTCGGCGCGACCCGCGGAGTGGTTCGCGCGGGAGGCGAAGGTGTCGGTCGTGGTGCTGCCATTCACGGTCGGCGCCCCCGAGGCGGCCGACCTGACGGCGCTGTTCGAGACCACCGTGCAGCGCCTGCTCAAGGGCTTGTGACGTGAGCGCTGCCGTGTCTGATCTCGGCCTGCTGGCGGCGCCCTTCGCCGCCGGGCTGGTGGTGCTGGCGACCCACGTGCCGCTGGGCATCACCGTGCTCCGGCGCGGCATCATCTTCATCGATCTTGCCGTGGCGCAGGTGGCCGCGCTGGGCGTCATCGTCGCCGGACTGGCGCATCTTGAGGAGGATTGGGGCGGCTTCGGCGCCCAGCTTGCGGCGGGAATCGCCGCCCTGGCCGCGGCGGCCGCGCTGACATATTGCGAGCGACGCTGGCCGGACATCCAGGAAGCCCTGATCGGGCTGCTCTTCGTCTTCGCCGCCGCTGCGGGCATTGTCTTGCTGGCAGGCAATCCGCACGGCGGCGAACATCTGCGCGACCTCCTGGCCGGCCAGATCCTCTGGGCGGGCTGGGGCCAGATCGGTGTCGTTGCCGCACTGTCGGCCGTCGTCCTGGCCGGCCGGGCATGGTTCGCAAGGCGCGGCAGCGGCGAGGGCTTCGCCTTCTACGCGCTGTTTGCCGTCGCCGTCACCGCCTCGGTGCAACTGGTCGGTGTGCTGCTGGTGTTCGCCAGCCTGATCGCGCCGGCGGTCGCGACAAGCGCCATGTCGGGGCGACGGCGCCTTGTCGTCGCCTATCTGGCGGGTGCCGCAGGCTATGCGCTGGGCCTCGGATTTTCCTTGCGTGCCGACCTGCCGGCGGGGGCCGTGGTGGTCTGCTGCCTGGGCCTGATTGCGATTGGAGGGCTGGTTCGAATCAAGGCCTGATCAAGGCCTGATCCCTCGTTTATACTGAAGGGTCCCCAGCAATCAGCGGTTCTCAGAAGCCGCGACAACGTAGTGGCCGACGACGACGATCTGATGGATCTGGATTTCACCGTGCCCGGTGCCTTCGAGACGAAGGCCGAGCCGGAGCCGGCGCCTGCGCCGGTCGCGGAAACTCCGGCGCCGCCGCCTGAGCCGGTCCCGCCCCCGCCCCCGGTACGTCCGCCCTTGCCCGCGGCCTTGACCGAGGCCGCCGCGATGTATGCCTCGGGCAAGGACCTCGACGCCATGCGTCGCCTGGAAGCGGCGATCAAGAGCAATGAAAATCTGGGTGACTCGACCATTCGCGCCTGGGCCTGCCTGTTCGAGCTGCTGCAGACGCTGGGGCGCCAGCCCGCGTTCGATGCGCTGGCACTGGCCTTTGCGCGGCGTTTCGAGAAGTCGCCGCCGGCCTGGAGCGCCTCGGCGGAAGACGAAAACCTGGCCGCCGATACCACCGGTGGCCGTGCCCACGTCTCGCTCAGCGGCGTGCTCAATGTCGGCGTCGGCGAGGTGCTCAAGCAGGCGATGAAACTTGCCGCGACCAGCACCCTGGTGCGCATGGACGTGTCCAAGCTGACCGACGCCGACAACAACGGCGCGACGCTGCTGATGCGTGGCATCGCGGCCCTGAAACGGGCGAAGAAGGAGTTCGTTTTCGGCAGCCCCGCGCATCTCGCGCAGATACTGCAGCAGAAGCTGGTGGTCGGCGAGCGTTCCAATCAGGAGATGTGGCTGCTGCTGCTCGAATTGCACCAGCAGGCATTTCATCAGGAAGCCTTCGAAGAGGTCGCGGTGAACTACGCGATTACCTTCGAGGTCTCGCCGCCCTCCTGGGAGGCGCCGCCGCCGCGCAGCGAGGAAGCCGTCAAGGCGCCGGACAAGCCTCTGGCGCAGCCCGAAACCTTCGCACTGGCCGGACAGATGCTCGGTGTCGGCGCGGCGAACTACTCGGTACTCGATGCCGCGCTCAAGGCGCGCGATGATTTCGATATCGACGCGCGCAGGCTGGCGCGCATCGATGCCGTGGCGGCCAAGGAATTGCAGGGCGTGCTGAACCGCTTCAAGGGTGCCGGCAAGCACTTGCGCCTGGTCGGTCTCAGCACCCTGGTCGCGGTATATCTCGAATCGCTCGACTTCCACAATGTCGTCGAGCTGAAGCCGCGCGCCATCTGATCGAGCCGCCAGGAGCCCCATGGAGCAATATCACGGCACCACCATCCTTTCCGTGCGGCGCGGCGCCAGCGTCGCGCTCGGCGGCGACGGCCAGGTCACGCTGGGCAACATCGTGGTCAAGGCCACTGCGCGCAAGGTTCGGCGCCTGTACAACGAACGCATCCTGGCCGGGTTCGCCGGCGGCACGGCGGATGCCTTCACATTGTTCGAACGCTTCGAGGCCAAGCTGGAGCAGCACCAGGGCAAGCTCATGCGCGCCGCCGTGGAACTGGCCAAGGACTGGCGCACCGACCGCATGCTGCGGCGGCTGGAGGCCATGCTCTCGGTGGCCGACCGCGAACATTCGCTGGTCATCACCGGCAACGGCGACGTGCTCGAACCGGAGTACGGCATCGTCGCCATCGGCAGCGGCGGCGCCTACGCGCAGTCCGCCGCGCGCGCGCTGCTGGAGAACACCGAACTGGCGCCGGCGGAGATCGTCAAGAAGTCGCTGGAAATCGCCGGCGATCTCTGCATCTATACCAACCAGAACCATCTGATCGAAGTTCTCGACTAGGCACGCCGCGCGTGCCGGATGGTGAAAGGCCCCGAATGTCGTCAATGACCCCAGCGGAAATCGTTTCCGAACTCGACAAGCATATCGTCGGCCAGTCGCGCGCCAAGCGCGCCGTGGCCATTGCCCTGCGCAACCGCTGGCGCAGGATGCAGGTGGCCGAGCCGCTGCGCACCGAGATCACGCCGAAGAACATCCTGATGATCGGCCCCACGGGGGTGGGCAAGACCGAGATCGCGCGCCGCCTGGCACGGCTGGCCAACGCGCCCTTCATCAAGATCGAGGCGACCAAGTTCACCGAGGTCGGCTACGTCGGCCGCGATGTGGACACCATCATCCGCGACCTGGCCGAGACGGCGCTCAAGAATGCCCGCGAGGATGCCATGCGCATCGTGCGCGACCGCGCCATGGACGCCGCCGAGGATCGCGTGCTTGACGTGCTCTTGCCTGCCGCAAGAGTCGGCGCTGGCGAGACGGCGGAAGAGAGCAGTACGCGCCAGAAATTCCGCAAGAAGCTGCGCGAGGGCGAGCTCGACGACAAGGAAATCGAAATCGAGGTGGCCGCAACCCAGGCCAGCATGGAAATCTTCGCCCCGCCGGGCATGGAAGACCTGACCCAGCAGATCCAGGGCATGTTCCAGAATCTCGGCGGCGGCAAGAAGCGGCAGCGCAAGATGAAAATCCGCGACGCCATGAAGTCGCTGGCCGACGAAGAGGCGGCGCGCATGATCAACGACGAGGAGGTCAAGGCGGCGGCGCTGAAGAACGTCGAGCAGAACGGCATCGTCTTCCTCGACGAAATCGACAAAATCGCCACGCGCGCCGAAGTCGGCGGCGCCGACGTCTCGCGCCAGGGCGTGCAGAGGGACCTCTTGCCGCTGGTCGAGGGCACGACGGTCAGCACCAAGTACGGCATGATCAAGACCGACCACATCCTGTTCATCGCCAGCGGCGCCTTCCACATCGCCAAGCCTTCCGACCTGATCCCCGAACTGCAGGGCCGCTTTCCGATCCGCGTCGAGCTCGACTCGCTGTCGGTCGACGACTTCCAGCGCATACTGACCCAGACCGATGCCTGCCTGACGCGCCAGTATCAAGCGCTGCTGGCCACCGAGGGGGTGACGATCGGGTTCGCCGCCGACGGCATCAAGCGGCTGGCCGAAATCGCCTATCAGGTCAATGACAAGACCGAAAACATCGGCGCGCGCCGCCTTCATACCGTGATGGAAAAGCTGCTCGAGGAAATCTCCTTCGACGCCGGCCGGCGCGACGGCGAGAAGCTGGCGATCGACGGCGCCTACGTCGACGCGAAACTGGGCGAGCTGGCGAAGAACGAGGATTTGTCGCGTTACGTGTTGTGACCGCCGATGTTTGAGCGCATTGCCGGCATCGTCTTCCCGATCTACTGCGTGGTCGCGGTGGGCTACGCCTACGGCCGCTGGAAGAAGCCCGACATGGCCTTCGCCAACCAGCTCAACATGGATGTCTTCGTCCCCGCACTGGTGTTCGCCGCGCTGGCCGCGAAGTCCTTCGACCTGGCCGACAACCTGCCGCTGTTGCTCGGCGCCACCGTCGTGGTACTCGGCTCGGGCCTGCTGGCCTGGCCGGTGGCGCGCCTGATGGGCGCGCCGGTCAATACCTTCGTGCCGCCGATGATGTTCAACAACTCCGGCAACATGGGGCTGCCGCTGATGACGCTGGCTTTTGGTGAGGCGGCGCTGCCCGCCGCCGTGGTGCTGTTCCTCGCCGAGAACCTCCTCCACTACAGCCTGGGCACCTGGATGCTGGACCACCGTGCGCGCCTGAGCAATCTGTGGCGCGTGCCGGTGATCGCCGCGGCCATCGCCGGGCTGGCGGTGAGCCTGTTCAAGCTACCGCTGTGGCAGCCGCTGTGGCTGGGCGTGAAAATGCTCGGCGACGTGTCGATCCCGCTGCTGCTGTTCTCGCTCGGCGTGCGCCTGACCGATGCGCGCCTGGGCGACTGGAAGCTCTCTGTCGTCGGCGCGCTGACCGCGCCGGCCACCGGCATCCTGGTGGCGCTGGCGGTGACGCCGCTGCTCGCGCTGTCGCCGCGTGACGCTGCGATGCTGCTGTTGTTCGGTGCCTTGCCGCCGGCGGTGCTGAACTACGTCTTCGCCGAGAAGTACCGCCAGGAGCCGGAGCGCGTCGCCTCCATCGTGATGGTCGGCAACACCGCCTCGCTGCTGGTAATCCCGCTGACCCTGGCCTGGGTACTGAAATAGCGGCGCGCCACCTCAGTGGCGGCGCCGCAGCAGAAACTGCGCCGCCATCGCGCAAAGCGTGAAGGCGAGCATCAGCAGGCCGAGGTTCACCGTGTTCGCGTGGCTCACCAGCCCCACCGAATAGCCGCCCAGCGCGCCCATCAGTTGCTGCATCAGCCCGGCCACGGCGGCGCCAGCGCCGGCCAGCGCCGGCACCGCGCCCACCGTCCCCGCCAGCGCCGGCGGCATCAGGAAGCCGTGGCCGATGCCGAGCAGCATCAGCGGCAAAGCGAAGGCCAGCGGGCTGCCGATCCCGGCCAGCGCCAGCAGCAGGGCGATTCCCGCCAGGGTCAAGAGCTGGCCGAGGTCCATCATGCGGCGATCGCCCTGGCGGCGGATCAGGCGGCTGGTGAGGAAGTTGCCGGCGACATAGGCGAAGGGCACGCACATGATGTACCAGCCGATGTCGGCGGGGCCCACACCATAGCCGCCAAGCACGATGGGCGCGCCGCCGAGGAAGACGTAGAACGCCGCCGTGGTCATCGCCACGATGCCGACATGGAGCAGGAACACCGGCTCGCGCGCCAGCCGCGCATAAGCCATGCCCATGTCGTGAAGCCAGTGCGTGTCGAGGGCCGCCGCGGGCTCGCGCGCCGGCAGCCCGCGCCATGCCGCGACCAGCAGCACCGCGGCCAGCACGGCGACCAGCAGGAAGTTCGATTGCCAGCCGAGCGCGACATGCAGTTGCCCGCCGATCACCGTCGCCAGTGGCGGACAGAAGCCCATCGTCATTCCCACCCAGGCCATCACGCGGGTGCGCTCGGGACCGCGGAACAGGTCCTGGATCATGGCCCGGCCCACCACCATGCCGGCGGCGCTGCCGGCGCCCTGCAGCGTACGCGCCGCGATCAGCGACGGCAGATCCGGCGCCAGCGCCGCCAGCAGCGAGCCGATCCCGGCCACCGCCAGCCCGACCATCAGGATGCGCTTGCGGCCATGGCGATCCGACAGCGGCCCATACAGCAGTTGCAGCGCGCCGTAGGCCACCAGGTAGCCGCTCAGGGTCAACTGCACGCCGGCCTGCTCGGCGCCGAAGATCGCCCCCCACTCCTGCATCGACGGCAGGCAGACCGTCATCGCCAGCAGGCCGAAAGCGATCTGCGCCAGCAGGTTGGCGATCAGGAATCCGTGCGGCGGCGTGTCGGGCGGGGACGGGGTCATTGGGAAAAGGGCGCAGGCGGGAGTCGGCGTCGGGCGGCCGCCGAGTATCGTCGCAAGCGGCTTGTGCGGTCAATCGGACGCGGGCTTTTGCTTTGCGGGTGTTTCCTGGCGCATGGCCGCGTATTGGCTTGCCGACTGGGCCCTGCGCCTCAACAACAATACCGTCACCCCGCAGGTCGGCCCCCAGCGATGGCGCGTCGCCTACAGCCTGCTGCATCGCGTGGTCGAGTCCGGCGCCAGCCACGGCGATCCTGCTGAACTCGGTGTCGCCGATGCGCGCGTGGAAACGATGCGGGGAAGCTTCGGCGATGGGGTGAGGCGCCTCCAACTCGCAAGTCGCCGTGTCACCAGCGCCGACTCTTGCTGGATGGCCCCCGTCGGCAAGGATCAGCCGTCAGTCGCCGCTTTCAGGCAGTCGTTCCAATGGCTGCTGCACATCGAACATTGCCGAAGGGCGGCACCGGTCGGGCATGACGAACGTCGCCGGTGGCGTTGCGGCAGGTTTTGGGTGTGTTCCGCTTCGGTGGTAAATTCAAGGCCTGTTGATTTCCATCGGCATCGCCATGAACCCGCAACTTTCCATTCCGCAGGCTGATCTTCGGGCATTTTGCCGCGCCCATGCCGTGCGCGAACTGGCGATCTTCGGCTCTGCCGTGCGCGGGGATTTCGGGCCGGACAGCGACGTCGATGTGCTGATCGACCTTGCCCCCGAAGCCCGAATTGGCCTGATCGCCCTGCAGCGAATGCGCGACGAACTGGCACGGATCTTCGGCCGGCCGGTCGACCTGCTCACCAAGAACGGAATCAACCACAACATCCGCGACGAGATCCTCCGCGACGCACAGGTCATCCATGCGGAGTGACGCGTTGTACTTGGCGGACATCCTCGACGCCATCGAGGCCATCGAACGCTTTGTGACGGGTTTCGACGAAGCGCGTTTCCTGGCCGATGAACTCGTCCAGAGCGCGGTGCTGCAAAAGCTTTCCATCATCGGCGAAGCCGCCGCAAAGCTGTCCGACGCCACGCGCGATCGCCTTCCGGAAATCCCGTGGAAGGAGATCATCGGTTTTCGCAATATTGCCGTGCATGCGTATTTCTCGGTGGATTGGCGCATCGTGTTCGTCACCGTGGCGGACGACCTGCCGCTGCTGAAACGCTTTGTCGATGTGCTGGTGAAGAGCTAAGAGTCCGCTCTGGCGAAAAGATGGTAGACGGCCAGACACGGAATCTCATCCAAGTCAGATAGCTTTCACTCCTGCGGCCGCAGCAATCCGAGACCTGCCGTAGAGCCAAGTCCCGGAATTCGGCCTTTGCCGTCATTTGTAGCGACCTCCGGTTGTTGGACTGATTGACAACACCGATGTATGTTGGCACAATCTCCAACATGAAGGCCGTTGAACTCATTGGCACGCGAATTCCCTACTCCGAGTCGGCGTTTGCGGAATTGGTGCTATGGCGGCTTCCGAAGCCGATCGACGGATCGTTACATCGATTCAAGTACAGGCTGGCGTATGTCGTGCGGGGAGAATGCGTCTTGCGCTACGACAACGAAGTCGGGAAGGGCGATCACAGGCATTTTGGTACGAAGGAAAGTGCCTATGCGTTCACAACGCCGGAACAGTTGATCACTGACTTCCAGAAAGACATTGCGAGGTGGAACCATGAAAACCGTAACTCTTGATGTGCGAACGCCTGCGGATTCGATGGCTGACTTTGTGCGTGCGTGGAAGACAGGCAAACCCCGGAAGTCAGCTCACATCAGCTTTGCCTCCCCGGAGCTGCTTTGGCGAGTGCTGACCCAGAAGCGATGGGAGCTGCTGAAGGCTCTCTGCGGTGCCGGCCCCGTGTCAATCCGCGAAGCCGCGCGCCGCGCCGGGCGTGATGTAAAAGCCGTCCATGGTGACGTTACTGCGCTGCTTAACGCAGGAGTTCTCGACCGCACGGATGATGGACGCATCGTTTTTCCGTACGAGGCCGTGAAAGTTGAGTTTCTGTTGCAGGCGGCATGAGCATGGCATAGTGCCAGGGGCCGAACCCGTCATTCCGGGGCCGCAAAACCGAACCCGGAATCCCGTGTTTTCGCGCAAACGCCCCTGGATTCCGGCGTTTGCGGGAATAGCCTGCCCCGGACTTGATCCGGGGACGTCAATCGGTCGCAAGCCGCCGTCCCGTCGCCGCCGACTCTTTCACTCGACCTTGCGGCGTCGCCCCTCGATCAGCGAATACACCGCCGGTACCACCACCAGGGTCAGCAGGGTCGAGGAGATCATGCCGCCGATCACGGCGATCGACAGCGGCTGGTTGGTCTCGGCGCCGGCGCCGAGGCCCAGCGCGGCAGGGAACAGCGCCAGGATCACGGTCGCCGAGGTCATCAGCACCGGGCGCATGCGGATCGGGCAGGCATTGCGCAAGGCGGCGTCGACCGCCATGCCCTGCTCGCGGCGCTGGTTGGTGAGGTCGACCAGCAGGATGGAGTTCTTCGCCACGAGGCCGATCAGGAGCGTGAGGCCGATCATCGAGTAGATGTTGAGCGTGTGGCCGAACAGCCACAGCGCGGCAATGCCGCCGACCACGGCCAGCGGCTGGGCGAGCATGACGATGGCCGGTTGCAGGAAGCTGTTGAACTGGCTCGCCAGCACCATGTAGAGCAGCACCAGGGCGAGACCGAAGGCGAAGCTCATGTACTTCTGCGTCTTGCCGAATTCCTCGGCCTGGCCGATCAGCTTGACCTGGTAGCCGGCGGGCAGGATCTCGGCCGCCGCGGCGCGCATCTGGGCCACGGCGTCGCCGAGCGGGATGTTTGGCGTGGCATAGAAGGTGGCCGAGTATTGCAGGTCGAAGCGGCCGATCACGGCGGGGCCGAGCTTCTCCTCGAAGCGCGCCACCGAATCCAGGCGCACCAGCTTGCCGTCGCGGTTGCGCAGGAAAATCTTCGACAGGTCGGCGGGCTGGGTGAAGGCGCCTTCCTTCGCCTTGACACGGATGTCATAGCGCTGGCCGTCGCCGGGTTCATCATTGAACTTGGCGATGTCGATGCCGCCGGTCAGCATGTTAACCGCCAGCGCGACGTCGGCGGTGGAGAGGTTGGCATTGGCGATGCGCAGCCGGTCGGGGCGGAACACCAGTTGCGGCAGGTCGAGCTGCAGGTCGGTGTCGACGCGGCCGATGCCGGGCAGCAAAGCCAGCTTCTGCTGCAGTTCGCGCGTGAGGCGGCCGACTTCGTCGATGTTCTCGCCGGCCAGCACGAACTGCAATGGCTCGCCGCGCTGGCCGCCGCCGACGATGGAGAAGGGCGCGGCGAAGGCGCGCGCGCCGGGGATGGCCGCAAGCTCCCGGCGCACCTCGGCGATCACCTGCTGCTGGCTGCGCTTGCGTTCCTCGCGCGGCGCCATGCGCACCACCACCGTGCCCTGGTTGACCTGGCCGGCGCTGCCCAGGCCGATCAGGGCGAACTCGGTGCGCACTTCGGGGTAGTTGTTGAGCACCGCCTCGACCTCGCGCAGCTTGCCGTCGGTGTAGTCGATGCTGGAGCCCAGCGGCGTGCGCAGCGAGACGCGGAAGCGGCCCTCGTCCTCGTCCGGGGTGAAGGTCTTGCCGATGTTGATGAAGAAAAAGCTGCTGGAGGCGACGATCAGCGCGGTCAGCGCCACCACCCACCAGCGGTGCGTCAGCGCGGCTTCGAGCAGGCGCACATAGAGGCGGTCGAGGCCGCCGAGGATGCCGTCGAGCAGGTGGTAGAGGCGGCCGTGCTGCTTCTCGACCTTGAGGTAGCGCGAGCAGAGCATGGGGGTGAGCGTCAGCGAGACGAACAGCGAAACCAGCACGCCGAAGGTGACCACCACGGCGAAGGAGCGGAAGAACTGGCCGATCACGCCCTGCAGGAAGATCACCGGCGCGAAGATGGAAACCAGCGAGAGCGTGGCGGCGATCACCGCGAACACCACTTCGCGGCTGCCGTTGATCGCGGCGGACTGCGGATCGGGATCGAGGTCCTCGCGGTGGCGGAAGATGTTCTCGAGAACGACAATGGCGTCGTCCACCACCACCCCGATCAGCAGCAGCAGCGCCAGCATGGTCAGCGAATTCAGCGTGTAGCCGAAGAAATGGATCACCGCGATGGCGCCCATCAGCGACACCGGGATGGCCAGCGCGATGATCAGCGTCGAGCGCAGCGAGCGCAGGAAGAACCACACCACCAGCGCCGCCAGCAGGGTGCCCTCGATGATGTGTTCCTTCAGCGAATCGACGATTTCGAGGATGAACACGGCATCGTTGGAGACGATGCTGATCTTCATGCCCGGCGGCAGTTGCGGCTCGATCTCTTTGGCCAGCTTCGCCTTGATGCGCTCGGCGATGGCGACGGTGTTGGCGTTGGCGACCTTGACCACGCCGAGGCCGACCGTCATCTCGCCATTGAAGCGCGCCAACTGGCGGTTGTCGGTGAGGCCGTCCTCCAGTTCGGCGACGTCGCCCAGGCGCACCGCGACGCCGTTGCGCTGCGTCACCACCAGGCCGGCCAGCGCATCGAGCGAGTGGAATTCGAGGTCGAGCTTGACCAGGTGTTCGGTGGCCTGGCCGACGACGAAGCCGCCGGCGAGCTGCACGTGCTCGGTGGCGAAGGCGCTGGCGATGTCCTGCGCCGAGATCGCCAGCGCCGTCATGCGTTCGGGGATCAGGTTCACGCGGATGGTGCGGTCGCGCCGCCCGCCGAGGCGCACCTCGCCGACTCCGTCGATGGTCTCCAGCTTCTTCTTGACCACGTTGAGCGCGTACTGGTTGAGCTGCTGCTGGGTGCGGTCGCCCTGCAGCGCCATCCAGAACATCGGCGAGGCATTGGTTTCGACCTTGGCCACGATGGGTGGATCGACATCCTTCGGCAGCCGGCGCAGCACCTGGTTGACCTTGGACTGCACCTCGTTGAAGGCGATGTCGACGTCCTTTTCCAGGCCGAAGGTGATGTTGATCACCGAGACGCCGGGCGAGGAAGTGGACTGAATGTGCTCGATGCCGGGCACGCTGTTCACCGAGCTTTCCAGCAGGTTGGTGACGCTGGCGTCGACGATGTCCGGGTTGGCGCCCTTGAGTGCGGTGGTCACCGAGACCACCGGGAATTCGATGTAGGGCAGGCGGTCCATGCCGATGCGGCTGAAGGAGATGACGCCGAACAGCACCAGCACCGCATTCAGCATCCACGCCAGGACGTGACGCTTGACCGATAGCTCGGGCAGGGTCATTTCGCGGCCGGTTGGGCGGCGGGATCGGCCTTCTTCGCCGTGGCGTCAGCGCCGACTCTTTGCTTGCTCTGCGCTTCCTTCGGGTCGCCTCCGGGGGCTCCTGGTCCGGCGCCCGGCTTGGCCGCCTCCTTGATCGCCACCGCGGCATTGTGGGTGAGGAAGCCGGCGCCATCCAGCGCGATCGTTTCGCCACCCTTGAGCCCTTCGAGGATCTCGACGCGGCCGCCGCGCTTGGCGCCGGCCTTGACCACCTTCGCCTGCGCCCGCTTCTGACCTTCGACGTCGCTGATGACATAGACCACCTTGCCGGCCGGGCGCAGCACCACGCTTTGTTCGGGCACCGTCAGGGCCGTGGCCTTGGCGGCGATGCGCACCGTGGCATTCACCGTGCCGCCGCCGCGCAACAGGCCCTCGCGGTTGTCGATGTCGGCCAGCACGTCGAGCGTGCGGCTGCCCTCGATGACGCCGGGGCGAATTTCGTGGATGCGGCTTTCGAATAGCTTGCCCGGCGCCAGCGGCGACGTCATGCTAACCGCCTGGCCCGGGGCGAGGCGCGTGGCGGCGACTTCGGGGAAGGGCAGGTGGGCGCGCAGCTTGTGCGGCGCGACCAACTGGAACAGCGGATCGCCGACCTTGACGTAATCGCCGGGGGCGACGATCTGCACTTCGACCAGGGCATCCAGCGGTGCCGTGACACGCGCCTTGCCGACGCTGCGTTGGCTGTTCTCGGCGCGGGCGCGGGCGGCGGCGAGTTGCTCATTGACGGCGGTGCGCTGCGCCGCGACGTCATCCCCCGCGTTCTTCGACAGGAAGCCCCTGGCCACCAGCGACTGCTGGCGTTCGAGCAGGCGGTCCTGCTGCGCGGCAAGCGCTTCGAGGCGGCGCACCTCGGCCGCGTCGGCGCGGTTGGCCAGGATCGTGTCGCCGGCGTCGATCACGGCCAGCAGTTGTCCCTTCTTCACGCGCTGCCCGGTGCGGGCCAGGACCTGCACGACGCGCCCCGGCACCTCGGCGCCGACTTTCGGATCGGCCAGCACTTCCAGCGTGCCCAGGGTCTCCTCGACCACTTCGAATTCGCCGCTGCCGACCTGGGTGACGGTGATCAGCGCCGGCGGCGGCGTCGCCTTCTTTTCCTCGGCTTTCTGGCCGCAGGCGGCGAGCAGCAGCAGGGCGAAGCCGGCGGCGAATGTCTTGCGCATCACGGCAGGACCGACTCCAGGGCGAAGAGTTCCGCGACGTTCTCGCGGCGGCGTATCAGGTGCATCGCATCGCCATCGACCATGACCTCGGCGGCGCGCGGGCGGCTGTTGTAGTTCGATGCCATCGCCATGCCGTAGGCGCCGGCCGAAAGTATCGCCAGCAAGTCGCCTTCCTGCAAGGCCAGACTACGGTCGTGGCCGAGAAAATCGCCGGATTCGCAGACCGGGCCGACAATCTCATACGGCATCGCCGCAGCGCCAGCGCCGACTGTTGCCACCGGCACGATGTCGTGCCAGGCGTCATACAGGGCGGGACGCATCATGTCGTTCATCGCCGCATCGACCACGGCGAAATGCTTCTCCGCGCCGGGCTTGAGCACCTGCACTCGGGTCAGCAGCAGGCCGGCATTCCCCACCAGCGAGCGGCCCGGTTCAAAGATCAGGCTTTCGCGCCGGCTGGCGAACTTCACGAGCATCGGCGCAAGGTAGTCGGCGGTCGCCGGCGCCGGCTCTTCGCGGCGGTACTGGATGCCCATGCCGCCGCCGAGGTCGATGTGTTCCAGCACGATGCCGGTGGCCGCCAGTCGATCCACCAGGCCCAGCACCTTGTCGGCGGCTTCCGCAGCGGGCGCGGGGTCGAGCAGTTGCGAACCGATGTGGCAGTCGATGCCCTTTACGGCAAGATGCGGAAGGGACGCGGCGCGGCGATAGGTGTCGAAGGCCTGGTCGAAGGCGACACCGAACTTGGCGGTCTTCAGGCCCGTGGAAATATAGGGATGGGTCTTGGCGTCGACGTCGGGATTTACCCGCAAGGACACCGGCGCGCGACGATCGAGGCTGCCGGCGACCTCATTGAGCTGTTCCAGTTCGCCGGTCGACTCGACGTTGAAACAATGGATGCCGGCTTCAAGCGCCGCGCGCATTTCCTCGCGCGACTTGCCGACGCCGGAGAACACGATCTTGTCCGCGCTGCCGCCGGCCGCCAGGACACGCGCCAGTTCACCGCCGGAGACAATGTCGAAGCCGGCGCCAAGACGTGCAAACAAATTGAGAATGGCGAGGTTCGAATTGGCCTTGACCGCGTAGCAGACCAGCGCGCGGTCGCCCAGGCCGTGCGCCTGCAAAGCGTTGCGATAGCCGACGTAGGCGGCGGTCAGCGCCAGACGCGAATAGACGTAGCAGGGGGTGCCGAAGCGCTCGGCGATGTCCTCCAGCGCGACCGACTCGACCTGCAGGCCGCGCGCGCCGTCGTGTGTCAGGCCCACGGGTGGGACCCGGTCCGGGTTTCCACCGCCGTCAACATCACCTGGGCAGCCGGTGGTGCCAGGGATGCCTTCTGCGGTGCTTCCGGTGGTCGAGTCAGCGGAGTTTTGGTGCCGCAGCCGGCGAGTGCGGCAAGGGCCGCGGCGGCGATCATGAGAGTGGGTATCAGGCGCATGGTTTCCTGGCCGGGGGCGGATGGGCAAGGGCGTTAGTATATGCGGCGCGCGGCCAGCCCTGGCTTCTGTATCCTGACCGCGATCCACGGAGAGGAACACAGCAATGGACGAAAAGGAATTCACCGTCGCGGCGGATGCCGAACTGGCGCGCATCGAGGCGGCGCTTGAGCGCGCAAGCGACAGCGGGCCGGCCGAGTTCGACTTCGAGACCAAGCCTGGCGGCATCATCGAAATCGAGTTCGACAACGGCAGCAAGATCATCGTGAACCGGCATCTGGCGGCGCGCGAGATCTGGCTGGCGGCGAAGTCGGGCGGCTATCATTTCCGGCCCGTGGGCGGGCGCTGGCTGGGCACCCGTGATAGCGAGGAATTGATGACGGCGCTGGCGCGAACCCTGTCGGAGCAGGCCGGCGTGGCTGTGAAGTTCTAGGGCTTCTTGTCGGCGGGCTTGGGCGCGGCTGGCTTGTCGGCCAACGCCTTTTCGCCGCTCGGCTTTTCCGCGGGAGGCTTTTCGACCGCCTGTTTTTCGACCGGTTTGGGTTTCGCGTCTTGCACCGGCGCCGGCTCCTGCGCCGTGGCTTCCCTGTCCTCGTCCGCCGGCGGTACCGATGGCAGCAGCTCCTTGTACACCAGTTCCTTGCTGGTCTTGCCGCCCGGATCGTTGGCGACAACCGGGACCAGGCCTTCCGGAGTTTCCATCCAACTTTCGGGGACGTTCTTCAGGGCGTGTTCCATGAAGCCGATCCAGATCGGCAGCGCAGCGGCGCCTCCGGTTTCACCGTTGCCCATGCGCTTGGGTTGGTCGAAACCGATCCAGGCGACGCCGACGATGGTGGGCTGGTAGCCGCAGAACCAGGCGTCGATGTAGTCGTTGGTGGTGCCGGTTTTACCGGCCAGGTCGCCGCGCTTGAGCGCGGCCGCCGCGCGCGTGGCCGTGCCGCGCCTGACCACGTCGTGCATCATGCTGTCCATCAGCCAGGCATTGCGCGCGTCGATCGCGCGCAGGGTTTCGTCGCCGGCCAATGCCGGCTGGATTTCCGCGACCACGGCGCCGCTGTTGTCGAATATCCGGCTGACGATATAGGGCGTGATGCGATAGCCGCCATTGGCGAATATGGAATAGGCGGAAAGCTGTTGCCAGGGCGTGACCGCGCCGGCGCCCAGGGCCATGGTCAGGTAAGGCGGATGTTTCTCCGGTTCGAAGCCGAAGCGAGCCACGTAGTCCTGGGCATAGTGCGGACCGATCGAGCGCAGCAGGCGGATCGAGACCATGTTTTTCGACTTGGCCAGCGCGGTGCGCATGCTCATCGGGCCTTCGTACTTGCCGTCGTAGTTCTTAGGTTCCCAGGCCTGCGAGCCGGTTTCCTCGGCCGAGATCGAGATCGGTTCGTCGGCAATCACCGAGGCCGGGGTATAGCCCTTCTCCAGGCTCGCCGAATAGATGAAGGGCTTGAAGCTGGAACCGGGCTGGCGCCAGGCCTGGGTGACATGGTTGAACTTGTTGCGGTGGAAGTCGAAGCCGCCGACCAGGGCGCGGATCGCGCCATCCACTGGGCTGGCGGCGACGAAGGCGGCTTCGACCTCGGGCAATTGCAGTATCTGCCAGCCCTTCTCATACTTCTGTACCCGGATCACGGCGCCGCGCCGCACCCGCTTGTTGGGTGCGGCCTTGTCGTCGAGCATGCGCGCGGCGAACTTGAGGCCGTCTTCGGCGATCTTCAGGACTTCGCCGCCGCGCAGGTAGGCGCGCACCAGCTTGGGTGTGGCTTCGAGCACGATCGCCGGCAACAGGTCGTCGCTGTCGTCGAACTCGGTCAGTAGTTCCTCGAGGTTCTCGTCCTGGTCGGAGGTGACGTCCTTCATATCCGCGTAGGCTTCGGCGCCGCGATAGCCGTGGCGCCTGTCGTAATCCATGACGCCGCGCCGCAGCGACTGGTAGGCGGCCTGCTGGTCGGCGCGGCTGACCGTGGTGATCACGCGCAGACCACGGCTGTAGGCGTCCTCGGGGAATCGCTCCACGGCAATCTGGCGCGCCATTTCGGCGATGTAGTCGGCGCGCACGCCAAAGTCATTGACATCGCGCTTGATGTGCAGCACCTGTGCCTGCGCCTGCTTCATCTGAGCTTCATCGATGAAGCTCAATTCGTGCATCCTGCGCAATACATAGCGCTGGCGCAGTTGTGCCCGCTTGGGATTGGCCACCGGGTTATAGGCGGAGGGCGCCTTGGGTAGCCCGGCGAGCATCGCGGCCTCGGCGATCGTTATGTCTTTCAATGGCTTGCCAAAGTAGATCTGCGCCGCGGCGGAAAAGCCGTAGGCGCGTTGGCCGAGGTAGATCTGGTTGATATAGATCTCGAGAATCTGGTCTTTGGTCAGATTGTTCTCGATTTTGAAAGCCAGTAACATCTCGTAGAGTTTCCTCGTCAGCGTCTTTTCACTGGAAAGGAAAAAATTGCGCGCCACCTGCATGGTGATGGTCGAGGCGCCCTGGCGTTTGCCGCCGCCGACGAAGTTGGAGTACGCTGCACGCAACACGCCAAGCGTGTCGATTCCGGGGTGCTGGTAGAAGCGTTCATCCTCGGCGGCGAGGATCGCTTGGGTCATCAGCGGCGGGACGTCCTTGAAATTGGCGAAATTGCGCCGCTCTTCGCCGAACTCACCAATCAGATGGCCGTCACTGGAGTAGATACGCAGCGGAATCTTCGGTTGGTAGTCGGTGAGAACCTCGACCGAGGGCAATTGGGGATAGGCAAGGATCAGCACGATCCCGGCCAGTGCCAGGGCTGCAAGCACGACGCCGCCGATCACCAGCAGAAAATACAGGGCCCAGCGAACAGGGGTGTTCAAGGTCGGAAAAGGCACGGAGGGCGGGACGGAAAGGCGGGCGGACGATTATAGCTGTGGTACCGATGACACGCTTTTCGATGATGTTCGTGACAATTTTGCTTTACAGTCGATATAGTTGCTGCTAGCATCTGAAGTAAATTATTCGTATAGCCTCTAACGCAATATTTTTAAAGGAAAAATCCTTTGCAGATCGATGTCTCGGCTCTGAAGTCGATCTTCAACCCGAAGTTGCGTCCGCTGATCGGCGTGGACGTCAGTTCGACCGCCGTGAAGATGGTCGAGTTGGCGGATGCCGGCAAGGGCCAGCCGCGGGTCGAGCGTTATGCGATCGAGCCCCTGCCAAAAGATGCCGTGGTGGACGGCAATCTGGCTTCGGTTGATGCGGTTGCGGAAACGCTGCAGCGCTGCTGGAAACGCCTTGGGACAACGACCAAGTTCGTGGCCATGGCGCTGCCCAGCGCCGCCGTGATCACGAAAAAGATCACCTTGCCGGCGAGTCTGCGCGAGCAGGAAATGGAAGTGCAGGTCGAGTCCGAAGCCAACCAATACATTCCGTTTGCCCTGGAAGAAGTAAACCTCGACTTCCAGGTGATCGGTCCGGCGCCGTCGAGTCCGGATGATGTCGAGGTGCTGTTGGCTGCCTCGCGCAAGGAGAAGGTGGAAGACCGGGTTGCCGCTGCCGAGGTGGCCGAACTCAAGCCGGTGGTGATGGACGTCGAGTCCTACGCGGTGCAGGCGGCCTATGAACTGGTGACCAAGCAGTTGCCCGGCGAAGGCGTGGGTCAGATCATCGCGCTGATAGATGTCGGTGCCGCCGCGATGAAGGTCACCATAATGAAGGACAACCAGCAGTTGTATTCGCGCGAACAAGCCTTTGGCGGCGGCATGCTGACCGACGAGATCATGCGCGCCTACGGCATGGGGCCGGAAGAGGCGGAAAACCTGAAGCGCTCCGGAACGCCGCCCGACAACTACGAGACCGAGATCCTCCATCCCTTCATCGAGAACATGGCGCAGGAAGTGGCGCGCGCACTCCAGTTCTTCTTCACCTCGACTCCGCACAACGAAGTGAATCACATCATTCTGGCCGGCGGCTCGGCACTGATTCCCGGCGTCGCCGAGATTGTCGGACAGCGCACCAACGTCAATACCATCCTTGCCGATCCCTTCGCCGGGATGGCCATATCGCCGCGCATCCGCGCCAAGCAGCTTGCCACCGATGCCCCCTCGTTGCTGGTCGCCTGCGGCCTGGCCCTGAGGAAGTTCGATCAATGATACGGATCAACCTCCTTCCTCACCGCGAAGAAAAGCGCAAGGCGCGGCGCCAGCAGTTCTACGTGATGCTTGGTCTGGTGTCGGTGCTGGCTGCCGTCATCTGGTTCCTCGGATTCTCGATCATCAATCGCGAGATCAACGTCCAGAACGAAAAGAACGAGTTCCTCAAGCGCGAGATCGCCAGCCTCGACAAGGAAATCGCCGAGATCAAGAAGATCCAGGAGCAGACCAATGCGCTGCTCTCGCGCAAGCGCGTCATCGAAGCCCTGCAGGCCAATCGGACCGAGACCGTGCATTTGTTCAACGAACTGGCCAAGCAGGTTCCGGAAGGCATCTATTTGCGCACCCTGATCCAGGCCGGTAACAAACTCACCCTCACCGGCGTCGCCCAATCGAACGCCCGGATCACTACGCTGATGAACAACCTCGACGAATCACCGCTCCTGGAAAAGTCGACTTTGGTTGAAACGCGGTCGGAAACGATCAACAATCGCAGGCTTAATGCTTTTAGCATTACCACGATGATTACCCGGCAAACCTCGGCGCCAGGGAAGAAATAATGAAGCTGCCTGCCCTGCCTCCCAAGCTCGCTTCGCTGTTCAAGCGGAAGACCGCCGCCGAAAGGCTGGCGGAAAAGAACGCCGCGAAGGCTCCCGACGGAGCCGGCCGCACCCAAGCGGCCGTTGATCGATTTCCAGCAACTGGCGATGGACTTCAAGACCCTGGATCCCAAGGATCCGGGTCTGTGGCCCCTGGCACCGCGAATCGTCATCCTTCTGAGCCTGTTTGTCGGCCTGATTGCCGCAGCCTGGGGTTTTGGCGCGATCGGCTGGAGCGTGCAACTCGAGGAGCTCGAGTCGAAGAAGCAGCAGGAAGCCAAGCACAAGGAAGACTGGCTGGCGAAGAAGAAACAGGCCGTCAATCTCGACGAATATCGGCGCCAGTTGGCCGAGATCGACCGTTCCTTCGGCGCCTTGCTCAAGCAGTTGCCGAACAAGGCGGAAATGGGCGACATGCTGGTGGATATCAACAAGGCCGCCCAGGCACGCGGTCTTGCGGTCGAGTTGTTCCGTCCTGGCGGAGAAGCGCCGCGCGAATTCTATGCCGAGGTGCCGATCACGCTCAACCTGACCGGCAGTTATCATGACATCGGCGCTTTCACCGGTGATTTGGCGCGCTTGCCGCGCATCGTCACGCTCAACGACGTCAGCCTGACCGTCAATCCGAACCAGACGCTTGCCATGCGGACCACGGCCAAGACCTTCCGCTACCTGGATGACAACGAAATCGCCAGCCAGAAGAAAGGCAAGAAATGAAATTCTTGACCCTTCTGCTTAGCCTGCTCCTGCTTGGTTGCGCCGCCGAGGAGCATCAGGACCTGCGCGAATGGATGCGTGACGAAGCCAAGGGCATGAGGGGCAAGGTTGCGCCGCTCCCTGAAATCACGGCATTTCCGGTGGTTGCCTATGAAACTGAAACCTTGACGCCACCCTTCGCGCCGGGAAAGATCGTCACCTTGGACGTCAGCGCGGACAAGAGCGCACCGGATCGCTCGCGCCCGCAACAGCCGCTGGAGGCGTTCCCGATCGAGGATCTGCGCGTGATGGGCATCATCATGGCGGGCAGCGTGCCGTACGCCCTGATCCAGACCCCGCCGCCCAACAAGCCCAAACATGTGCGGGTTGGCGAATACATGGGCCGCAGTTTCGGCAAGATCACGGCGATCACTTCCGAGGCCATCACCGTACTTGAAACCGTAAAAGATGCGAACGGCGCTTGGGTGTCGCAGGAACGACAACTCGCCGTGTCAAAAGGAGGACGTTGATGATTTCCAGGATTCGGTGTTCGCGGGGTGTGGTCCCATCCGCCTCGCGCATGGTGGCGGCAAGCAGGCGGTTTTGTATTGCCGCCGTCGCCTTGATGGCCGGAGTGCTGTTTGCCGGCGCGACCCCGGTGCTCGCCGCGGATAACTCGATCAAGCAGATTCAAGTCCGCCGGGATGGCGACCAGGTCTTGCTCAAGATACAAATGTCCGCGCCACTTAAATCTCTGCCCGGGAACTGGAGCGTGGTGGATCCCCCGCGGGTGGTAATCGATTTTCCGGAAACCGACAATCAGACCGGACAGACCTTGCAGCAGGTCGCTGAAGGCGATCTCAAGAGTTTGAACCTGGTGCAGACGGACAAGCTGACGCGCATGGTGCTCAACCTGCTGCGTCCGACCAAGTTTTCGACCGAAATCGTTGGCGACGCGCTGTTTGTGAGACTGCAGGGGCAGTCCCCGCAAGCCTCCGTGCGCGAGCAGGGCCCCAGTATCTTCCAGCCCACGTCCGCGAACACGGCGACAGCCAAGGCAACTGGCGCCGTCGTCGAAACCGCTGCCGTGCGCGACATCGTGTTCCGTCGCGGGGAAGATGGCCAAGCCTTCATTATTGTCGACCTTACCGATGGCACCGTGCCGATCGACGTGCGCCGCACGGGGACCGGCGTTTCAGTGGAACTGCGCGACGTCGAACTTCCCGAACGGCTGCAAAACCGGCGCAACGTCAATGACTTCGCGACGCCGGTGTCGAGCATGACGGCCAAGGCACTGGGAAATGTCACCAGTCTCGACATCGCAGCGCGTGGGCGCTGGTTTCATCAGGCCCATCTGGCAAACAACCAATTGACCATCGAAGTGCGGCCAATTCCGGTCGATGACGCCAACAAGCTGGTGCAAAGCGGCGAGCAGGGACAGAAAATTTCCATCAATTTCTTCGAAGCCGATGCCACCATGGTGGTGCGCACCCTCGCCGAAATCTCCGGCAAGAACATCATGATCGATCCGTCGCTCGCCGGTCGGCGACTGACGATTTCCCTCGATAGCGTCCCCTACGATCAGGCGCTTGAGATCGTCATGACACAGATCAACGCCGCGATGCGGGTGCGCGACAGCATCGTGCTGTTCGGTGATCGCGCGATCCTGCAGAAACGCGACGAGGATATTGCCGATGCCGCCGCGCGGGCAGCGGACATCGCGCAACTGGTCACCGAGGTTTTCAACCTGAGCTACCTCAAGCCGACTGATTTCCAGAAGTTGTTGCTGGGGGCAAGCACCGGCGGTTCAACCAACCAGTCCTCGACCACGGGTGCCGGCGCGGCGAGCGGCGGTGCGGCGGGCAGTGCCGGCGGCGGTGCCGCGGCGGGTAGCGCCAACGTTTCGGCGGAGGGCGTGTCGCGTACCACGTCGACGACAGGCGCGAGGGGCGGCGGTAGCGTGATCCTCTCGCCGCGCGGCAAGATGTTTGCCCATGACGACTCCCGCAAACTGTTCGTCACGGATACCATCTCGGTGCTTGAATCCATCCGCAAGATGCTGACGGAGATGGATATCCCGACCAAGCAGGTGTTGATCGAAGCCAGGATCGTCGAGGCCACGACCGGATTCACCAATTCTTTTGGCATGCGCCTGACCGGATTCAATTTCCAGGCTCAGGGATATCAGGTACCCGGAACCGATACCCGGGCCGTCTTCTCTTCCAGCCTGCCGACCACGGGAAACAATCTAAACATCTATGGAGCCAATCCCGTTCCCAGCTTGACCACAAGCACGAATATATTTCGGCCCAGCTACTCCCTTGCAGGCGCCTCCAATTTTGGGTTGATGCTCTTCAACAGGGCCGCGACCAAGCTGGTGGCGCTAGAGTTGCAGGCTGCGGAGTCGGACCAGAAATCGCGCACTGTCTCCGTGCCCAGGGTCGTTACCATGGACAACAAGGCGGCGACCATCAACCATACCGACTCGGTGTACATCCAGACCGGGGTCAATGCGCAGACCGGTTTGCCGACCTACAATCAGGTCTCCGCGCCGCTCACGCTCACCGTGACTCCGAAGATCAATCCGGACAACCGCATTGGCCTTGACCTTAGCATCGCCAAGGGCTCCATCACCAATGCCACGACCGGTGCGTTGTCGTCGAACACGGTAACCACCAGCGTGATCGTTGAGAACGGCGGAACCGTGGTCATCGGTGGCCTGTCCTCGGAGGCCGAATCACAGGCGCAGGAGCGGGTGCCATTCCTGGGCGACCTGCCCTATGTCGGCTTCCTGTTCAAGACCACGACAAAGAACACATCGCGCGCCGAATTGCTGGTATTCATCACGCCGCGTATCGTCAGCGAAGCGCTGACCTTGCGCTGAAGCCGGGCGTCAAGGGGCCGGCGCGCTGCCGGCCCTTTTATTTTGCGCTGCTACAATCTCTTGGTGAATCCACGGAACAATATTTTTCTGGTGGGGATGCCCGGAGCCGGCAAGACCACGGTGGGGCGTCAGCTCGCGCGGCACATGCAGCGCTGTTTCATCGACGCCGATCATGAAATCGAGGCACGCACCGGGGTGCGCATTCCCCACATATTCGACATCGAGGGTGAACAGGGTTTTCGCGACCGGGAGGCGAAGGTGATTGCCGAACTGGCAGCGCGATCGGATCAGGTGGTCGCCACTGGTGGAGGCGCGGTGCTGCGACCGGAAAATCGCGCGGTGCTGCGCCAGGGGGGCACGGTAATTTATCTGAACGTGGCTCCGAGCCTGTTGTACGAGCGTACCCGGCAGGATCCCAATCGCCCCTTGTTGCAGGTGGACGACCCGCGCAAGAAGCTCGAGGATCTTTTCGCGCAGCGCGACCCGCTGTATCGCGAAGTGGCCGACATCGTGGTCACCAGCCTCGGCGGCAGCATCGGCCAACTGGTCAAGCAGGTCGAAAAGCAACTGCAGAAGCAATGCGCCGCCTGACTGTCGAACTTGCGAACCGCGGCTACGACATCCTGATCGGCCGGAATCTGCTCAGCCAGCCGCGCTTGATTGCGGACTGCCTGCGCACGCCACGCACGGCATTGGTCAGCAATACCACGGTGTCCGCGCTGTATCGCGATACGCTGGAGTCGGGATTGCGGAGCCTCGGCATCGAAGTAACGCCCGTCATACTGCCCGACGGCGAGGCTTACAAGACCTGGGAATCGCTGAACCAGATCTTCGATGCCTTGCTGGCCGCGCGTTGCGATCGGGCCACGACGATCATTGCCCTCGGTGGAGGCGTCGTCGGCGACCTCGCGGGCTTTGCCGCCGCAAGCTACCAGCGCGGCGTACCCTTCATCCAGATTCCGACCACGCTGCTTTCGCAGGTCGATTCATCCGTCGGTGGCAAGACCGGAATCAATCATCCGCGCGGCAAGAACATGGTGGGCGCCTTCTGGCAGCCGAAGCTCGTGCTTGCCGATACCGATACGCTCCAGTCCCTGCCCGCGCGCGAGCTATCCGCCGGCATGGCCGAAGTCATCAAGTACGGCCTGATCCGCGACCTGCCATTCCTGGAGTGGCTGGAAGCCAACATGGACGGATTGATGGCGCGCGACGGCGAACTCCTGGCCCAGGCCGTGGAACGATCCTGCGCCAACAAGGCCGAGGTGGTTGCCGCCGATGAACTGGAAACCGCGAAGGAGGGCGGCCGCGCGTTGTTGAATCTCGGCCACACCTTCGGCCATGCCATAGAAGCCGGCATGGGATATGGCGAATGGCTGCATGGCGAGGCCGTTGCGGCCGGCACGGTGATGGCAGCGGAGCTCTCGTGTCGGCTGGGCTGGATCGCGCGGGGCGATGTCGACCGCGCGGTTCATTTGCTGCGCCGCGCGGGACTTCCGGTGCGCGGCCCCGGGCTGGGCGCGGCGCGCTACCTCGAACTGATGTCCCATGACAAAAAGGTGATCGCCGGCAGCCTGCGACTGGTCTTGCTGAAGGGCATCGGCCATGCGGTTACCAGCGCCGAGGCACCTGCCAGGGAGATTGCAGCCGCAATCGAGGCCTGCTGCGATGCCTGAACTGGCGCCCTATGCCGTCGTCGATGGAAACAGTCGCGGCAGGGCATTTTCCGAACCTCGCCCCAAGGCGCGCGGTGAATTCCAGCGCGACCGGGACCGAATCGTTCATTCCACCGCCTTTCGCCGCCTCGAATACAAGACCCAGGTCTTCGTGAATCACGAAGGCGACCTGTTTCGAACGCGCCTGACGCACAGCATCGAGGTCGCGCAGATCGCCCGCTCGGTGGCGCGCGCCTTGCGTCTCAATGACGATCTTGCCGAAGCCATCGCGCTGGCACACGATCTTGGTCATACTCCCTTCGGCCACGCCGGGCAGGACGCGCTCAATGAATGCATGCAAGGCCATGGCGGCTTCGAACACAATCTGCAGAGCCTGCGCATCGTCGATCGCCTGGAAGAGCGCTATGGTGCTTTCGACGGCCTCAATCTGATGTTCGAAACACGCGAGGGCATCCTCAAGCACTGCTCCCCGGCGAAGGCCAGAGAGCTAGGCCAATTGGGTGAGCGCTTTCTGGTCGATCGCCGCCCCTCGCTGGAGGCGCAAATCTGCAACCTCGCCGACGAAATCGCCTACAACAACCACGATGTCGACGACGGCCTCCGATCCGGGGTGCTGACCCTTGAACAGTTGCGGGAGGTGAGCCTGTTCGCGCGCCACGCCGCCGAAGTGGATATCGAATTCCCTGGGATTGCCGGGCGTCGCCGGGTCCATGAAACCATTCGCCGCATGATCGACGCGCAAGTGACGGATCTCCTGGCCGAATCGGCCCGGCGCATCGCCGAAGCCGAGCCCGCCAGCCTTGATGACGTGCATCGCGCGCCCGAGCTGATCGGCTTCACCGCCTCGATGCGCGAAGAGAACCGCGCGCTGAAGGCCTTTCTGCGCGAGCATCTTTACCGCCACTACGAGGTGCTGCGCATGACCGCGAAAGCCCGTCGCGTGATCCAGGATCTGTTTGGCGCTTTCCTCGCCGATCCGCGCTTGTTGCCGCCCCAGTACCAGTCGATGGCAGCCTCAGGCAGCATCGAACGGACCACCGCCGACTACATCGCGGGCATGACTGACCGATATTCGATGAAGGAGCATCGCCGGCTGTTTGCCGTCAGCGATTTCTGAGTCGGATTGCTGCGTTGCAGCGTATTGAAATCCACCTCTTTTGGCGGTATATTTCAACGTCCGCCAGCTTGGGCGGAACGTCCAAGGCCGGGGAGCGGCAACACCCCGGCTTTTTTGCCGGCCGCGTTTTGCAGATATTTCGGCCGATCGCCGGTCGAATTTCCGAGGAAAGACACGATGGTCCTCCCCCAGCGCCAGGGTCTCTACGACCCGGAAAACGAGCGCGACGCCTGCGGCGTCGGCTTTGTCGCCCATATCAAGAACCAGAAAAGCCACGCCATCATCGAGCAGGGCCTGAAGATCCTTGAGAACCTCGAGCACCGCGGCGCTACAGGCTACGACCCCTTGCTGGGCGACGGCGCCGGCATCCTGATCCAGATTCCCGACCAGTTCCTGCGCGAGGAGATGGCGCGCCAGAACGTGGCGCTGCCGCCTGTCGGCATGTACGGCGTGGGCATGGTCTTCCTGCCGCGCGGCGATGCCAGCCGGCGTTCCTGTGAAGCGGTGATCGAGCGTGCCATCCGCTACGAAGGACAGGTGTTGCTCGGCTGGCGCGACGTGCCGGTGGACAACCGCGGCCTGGCCCAGGCGGCCAAGGACATCGAGCCGGTGATCCGCCAGGTCTTCATCGCCCCCGGCCCCGGCATCACCGATACCGATGCTCTTGAGCGCAAGCTCTACATCCTGCGCAAGGCTATCGGCCACAGCATCCAGGCGCAGAGGCTGCCCGATGGCAAGATGTTCTACGTGCCCTCGATGTCGGCGCGCACGGTGGTCTACAAGGGCATGCTGCTGGCCAATCAGGTGGGTACTTACTATCTCGATTTGCAGGATTCCCGTGCGGTATCGGCCATGGCGCTGGCGCACCAGCGATTCTCCACTAACACCTTCCCGACCTGGGATCTGGCGCATCCTTTCCGCATGATCGCGCACAACGGCGAGATCAACGCCCTGCGCGGCAACGTCAATTGGATGCGGGCCCGCGAGCACGGCATTTCCTCGCCGGTGCTGGGCGCGGACCTGGAAAAGGTCTGGCCGCTGATCTACGACGGCCAGTCCGATTCGGCGTCCTTCGACAACGCGCTGGAACTGCTGGTGATGGGCGGCTACAGCCTGGCCCACGCCATGATGATGCTGATTCCCGAGGCATGGGCCGGCAACCCGCTGATGGACGAGGAGCGTCGCGCCTTCTACGAGTACCACATGGCCCTGATGGAGCCCTGGGACGGCCCCGCTGCCGTGGCCTTCACCGACGGCCGCCAGATCGGCGCCACGCTGGACCGCAACGGCCTGCGCCCGGCCCGCTACCTGATCACGGATGACGACCTGGTGGTGATGTCTTCGGAAATCGGCGTGCTGCCGATCTCCGAGGAGCGCATCGTCAAGAAATGGCGCCTGCAGCCGGGCAAGATGTTCCTCATCGACCTGGAGCAGGGTCGCATCATCGACGACACCGAACTCAAGCGCACGATGTCGACCGCCAAGCCCTACCGCAAGTGGATCCAGCAGTCGCGCTACTTCGTCGACGACCTGCCGGATGCCAAGGCGGCGGAAGAGCTCAACGGCCCGTTACTGAAGGTCCAGCAGGCTTTCGGCTATTCGCAGGAAGACTTCAAGTTCATCCTCGAACCGATGGCGACCCTGGGCGAGGAAGCCACCGGCGCGATGGGCAACGACAGCCCGCTGCCGGTGCTCTCCGACCGGGCCAAGCCGCTGTTCAACTACTTCAAGCAGCTCTTCGCCCAGGTGACGAACCCGCCGATCGATCCGATCCGCGAGGAAATCGTCATGTCGCTGATCTCGCTGGTCAGCCCCAACCCGAACCTGCTCGGCGTCGCCGAAAAGCTGCCGACGCCCCGGCTGGAAGTGCACCAGCCGGTGCTGACCCCCGCCAACATGGCGAAGCTGAAGAACATCGACCAACTGACCAAGGGCATCTTCCGCTCCATCAGCATCGGCATCGTCACCCCGGCAATCCAGGGCACGGCCGGACTGGCGCGCTCGCTCTACCAGGTCTGCCAGCGCGTCGAGGCGGCAGTGAACGAAGGCTACAACGTCATCATCCTGTCCGACCGCGGTGTCGACCGCGACAACGCACCCATCCCGGCGCTGCTCGCCTGCTCGGCGGTGCACCAGCATCTGGTCGGCATCGGCCTGCGTACCTCCTGCGGTCTGGTGATCGAAACCGGAGCTGCACGCGAAGTGCATCACTTTGCCACGCTCGCCGGCTACGGCGCGCAGGCCGTTCATCCCTGGCTGGCCTTCGAGAGCATCGCCGGCATCGCAGGCCAGTTGCCGAACAAGCCGACCGTGTATGACGCCCAGAAAAACTACGTCAAGGCGATCAACAAGGGCCTGATGAAGGTGATGTCCAAGATGGGCATTTCCACCTACCAGTCCTACTGCGGGGCTCAGATTTTTGAAGCCGTCGGCCTGTCATCCGACCTGGTGCGCAAGTACTTCACCGGCACGCCGACCAAGGTCGAGGGCATCGGCCTCAAGGAAGTCGCCGAAGAGGCGCTGAAGACCCACGCCGATGCCTGGAGCGCCAACCCCGTGCTGGCCGACATGCTCGACTGCGGCGGCGAGTATGCCTTCCGCGTGCGTGGCGAAGAGCACATGTGGACGCCCGACGTCATCGCCAAGCTGCAGCATGCGACGCGCTCCGGCAAGACCGAAACCTACAAGGAATACGCCAGGCTGATCAACGACCAGACCCGGCGCCACATGACGCTGCGCGGCCTGTTCGAGATCCGCCCGGCCGGTCCGGCCGTTTCGATCGACGAGGTCGAGCCGGCCAAGGAGATCGTCAAGCGCTTCGCTACCGGCGCCATGTCGCTGGGCTCGATTTCCACCGAAGCGCACAGCACGCTGGCCGTGGCCATGAACCGCATCGGCGGCAAGTCGAATACCGGCGAAGGCGGCGAGGACCGCAAGCGCTTTGCGCCCTTGACCAAGGATACGACGCTGGCCGATGTCATCGGCAAGGGCCGTATCTCGCGCGACATCCGGCTCAAGGCCGGCGACAGCCTGCGCTCGGCGATCAAGCAGGTGGCTTCCGGCCGCTTCGGCGTCACCGCCGAATACCTGGCAAACGCCGACCAACTGCAGATCAAGATGGCCCAGGGTGCCAAGCCCGGAGAAGGCGGCCAGTTGCCCGGCCACAAGGTTTCCGAGTACATCGGCTTCCTGCGCCATTCGGTGCCGGGTGTCGGCCTGATCTCGCCGCCGCCGCACCATGACATTTATTCGATCGAAGATCTCGCGCAACTGATCCACGACCTGAAGAACTCGAATCCGCAGGGCAGCGTTTCGGTCAAGCTGGTTTCAGAGATCGGCGTCGGCACGGTTGCCGCCGGCGTGACCAAGGCCAAGGCCGACCACGTGGTGATCGCCGGCCATGACGGCGGCACCGGCGCTTCGCCGATTTCATCGATCAAGCATGCCGGCACGCCCTGGGAACTGGGTCTCGCCGAAACGCAGCAGACCCTGGTGCTGAACCGCCTGCGCGGCCGCATCCGGGTCCAGGCCGACGGCCAGATGAAGACCGGCCGCGACGTCGTCATCGGCGCGCTGCTCGGTGCCGACGAGTTTGGTTTCGCCACGGCGCCGCTGGTGGTCGAAGGCTGCATCATGATGCGCAAGTGCCACCTCAACACCTGCCCGGTCGGCGTCGCCACCCAGGACCCGGTGCTGCGCGCGCGTTTCAGCGGCCAGCCCGAGCATGTCGTGAACTACTTTTTCTTCGTCGCCGAGGAAGTGCGCGAGTACATGGCCCAGTTGGGCATCCGCAAGTTCGACGACCTGATCGGCCGTTCCGACCTGCTCGACATGAAGAAGGGCGTCGAGCACTGGAAGGCGCGCGGCCTCGACTTCTCGCGCATCTTCTACCGCCAGCCGGAGATCGACGGCGTCGCCCGCCGCCACTGCGAGTCCCAGGATCACGGTCTGGGCAAGGCCCTCGATCACAAGCTGATCGCCAAGGCCACCGGAGCGCTGGAGCGCGGCGAAAAGGTCGTCATCGAGACGACCATTCGCAACCAGAACCGCACCGTCGGCACGCTGCTGTCGCATGCCGTGGCCAGCCGCAAGGGCGCGGACGGGCTGCCCGACGGCAGCATCACGGTCAAGCTGACCGGCACGGCCGGCCAGAGCTTCGGCGCCTTCCTCGCGCGCGGCATCACCATGGACCTCACCGGTGAGGCCAACGACTACGTCGGCAAGGGCCTGTCGGGTGGCCGCATCATCCTGCGTCCGCCGCAGGCCTTCCGCGGCACGCCGAGCGAGAACATCATCGTCGGCAACACCGTGCTTTACGGCGCCACCGAAGGCGAGGTTTTCTTCCGCGGCGTTGCCGGTGAGCGCTTCGGAGTGCGCAACTCCGGCGCGCAAGCGGTGGTGGAAGGCACCGGCGACCATGGTTGCGAATACATGACCGGCGGCACCGTCGCCGTGCTCGGACTCACCGGCCGCAATTTTGCCGCCGGCATGTCGGGCGGCATCGCCTATGTCTATGACGTCGATGGCATGTTCGCCAAGCGTTGCAACATGGCCATGGTGGCACTGGAAAAAGTGCTGCCCGAGGCCGAGCAGGCCGACGACGGCACCCGCCATCGCGGTCGCAGCGACGAGGCGCAACTCAAGCAGATGATCGAAGACCACGCCCGTCTTGCCGGCAGCGAGCGGGCGCAGGAAATCCTCGCGGACTGGGCCAAGGCCCGCGGCAAGTTCGTCAAGGTGTTCCCCAATGAATATCGGCGTGCGCTCAAGGAATTGGAAGCGGCCCGTCTCAAGGAGGCTGCGTAATGGGCAAGCCAACCGGATTCCTCGAATTCCAGCGCATCTCGGAGAGTTATGAAAAGGCCGAGACGCGCGTCAAGCACTACCGCGAATTCATTCCCCATCTGAGCGATGACCAGGCGCGCACCCAGGGCGCGCGCTGCATGGATTGCGGCATTCCCTTCTGCAACAACGGCTGCCCGGTCAACAACCTGATCCCGGACTGGAACGACCTGGTCTATCGTGGCAAATGGCAGGAAGCCATCACCACGCTGCACTCGACCAACAATTTCCCCGAATTCACCAGCCGCATCTGCCCAGCGCCCTGCGAGGCGGCCTGCACCCTGAACATCCCGCAGACGCCGGTCGGCATCAAGTCCATCGAGCGCGCCATCATCGACAAGGCCGGCGAGAATGGCTGGGTAGTGCCGCAACCGGCGGCGAAAAAGACCGGCAAGAAGGTCGCCATTGTCGGCTCCGGCCCGGCCGGCCTGGCCGCCGCGCAGCAACTGGCGCGCGTCGGCCATGCGGTGACGGTGTATGAGAAGAACGATCGCATCGGCGGCCTGCTGCGTTACGGCATCCCTGACTTCAAGCTGGACAAGCGCTTGATCGACTGGCGCATGGCGCAGATGAAGGCCGAAGGCGTCAAGTTCGTCACCGGCACCCTGGTCACCGGCGCCGCGCTGCCCAAGGGCATCGTCAACGACGCGAAGAAGACCGTCAGCGCCGCGCAGGTGCAAAAGGAATTCGATGCGGTGGTGCTGGCCGGCGGCTCCGAGAATCCGCGCGACCTGCCGGTCCCCGGCCGCGAGCTGAAGGGGGTGCATTTCGCGCTCGAGTTCCTGATTCCGCAGAACAAGGAGGTCGCCGGCGGTCGCAAGAACCCGATCGACGTCGCCGGCAAGCATGTTCTTGTCATCGGTGGCGGCGACACCGGCTCGGATTGCGTTGGCACCTCCAATCGCCACGGTGCCGCCAGCATCACGCAGATCGAGCTGCTGCCGCGTCCGCCCGAGCAGGAGAACGGCGAGCTGACCTGGCCGTACTGGCCGCTGAAGATGCGCACCTCGTCCTCGCACGACGAAGGTTGCGCGCGTGACTGGGCCATCGGCACCAAGGAGTTCATCGGTGAAAATGGCGTGCTCAAGGCGGTCAAGGCCGTGCGCCTGGAATGGAAGGACGGCCGCATGAGCGAGATTGCCGGTTCCGAATTCGAGATCCCGGCCGACTATGTCTTCCTCGCCATGGGTTTCGTCAGCCCGGTCGGCGGCGTTCTCGATGCCTTCGGCATCGATAAGGACAATCGCGGCAATGCCCGCGCCGACACGGAAGGCGGCCAGTCCTATGCCACCAGCGTCAAGGGCGTGTTCGCCGCCGGCGACATGCGCCGCGGCCAGTCCCTCGTGGTCTGGGCCATCCGCGAGGGCCGCCAGTGCGCGCGCAGCGTCGATCTGTATTTGATGGGTTCGACCGTCCTGCCGCGGTGAGGCGAGCTTGAACGTCGTCATCCTCGCCGCGGGCAAGGGCAAACGGATGCATTCCGACTTGCCCAAGGTGTTGCATCCGCTGGCGGGCAAGCCCTTGCTGGCCCATGTCATAGCCACCGCGCGCCAGCTTGGCGCGGCGCGCATCTGCGTGGTCTACGGTCATGGCGGCGAGCAGGTGCGGGAGAGTCTCGACGCACCGGACCTGGTCTGGGCCATTCAGGAGCCGCAACTGGGCACCGGCCACGCCGTGCTGCAGGCCATGCCGCTATTGGCCGCCGTCCCGTCAGCGCCGACTCTTGTGCTTTACGGCGACGTGCCGCTGACGCGGGTTGCCACCTTGCAGGCCCTGATCGACGCTGCTGGCGACGATGCGCTCGGCCTGCTTACCGCCCATCTCGACAACCCGCGCGGCTATGGCCGCATCGTGCGCGTCGATGGCGCTGTGACGCGCATCGTCGAGGAAAAGGATGCCGACGATGCCGAGCGTGCGATCCGCGAGATCAACACGGGCATCCTCGTCGCGCCGAGCGCCGCGCTGGCGCGCTGGCTGCCGACGCTGGGCAACCGCAATGCCCAGGGCGAGTATTACCTGACGGACATCGTCGCCCTGGCCGTGGCCGAGGGCCTGCCGGTGGTCACAACCCATCCGGATGCCGACTGGGAGACGGAGGGCGTCAACAGCAAGCTGCAACTCGCACAACTGGAACGCGTGTTCCAGCAAAACCTGGCCGAGCGCCTGCTGGAACAGGGCGTGACCCTGGCCGATCCCTCGCGCATCGACGTGCGCGGCGAACTGGTTTGCGGTCGCGATGTCAGCATCGACGTCAATTGCGTGTTCGAGGGGCGCGTCGTGCTCGGCGACGGCGTGCGCGTCAAGGCCAACTGTGTGCTGGAGGATGCCGTGGTCGGCGCCGGCAGCATCGTCGGGCCCTTTGCGCGCCTGCGTCCCGGCACCGAGCTGGGCCGCGAAGTGCATGTCGGCAATTTCGTCGAAGTGAAGAATTCCAGCATCGCCGATCAGTCCAAGGCCAACCACCTGGCCTACGTCGGCGACGCCACCATCGGCAGCCGGGTCAATGTCGGTGCCGGCACCATCACCTGCAACTACGACGGTGCCAACAAGTTCCGCACCGTGATCGAGGACGACGTCTTCATCGGTTCCGACACGCAACTGGTGGCGCCGGTCACCGTCGGTCGCGGCGCCACGCTGGGCGCCGGCACCACGCTGACGCGCGACGCGCCCCCCGAGCAGCTCACCGTTTCGCGCGCCAGGCAGGTGTCGATTCCCGGCTGGAAGCGCCCCGTCAAGAAGAAAAAGGACTGAGCCATGTGCGGCATCGTCGCGGCGACGGCATCACGCAACATCGTTCCGGTGCTGATCGAAGGCCTCACGCGGCTGGAGTATCGCGGCTACGATTCCGCCGGCATCGCCGTGCTCAACCCGACGCTGACCCGCCTGCGCAGCGTTGGCCGCGTCGCCGAGCTTGCGGCGCAGGCCGAGGGCCAGGTGGCCCACCATGGCATCGCCCACACACGCTGGGCCACCCACGGCGTACCCTCCGAGCGCAACGCCCATCCGCATGTCTCGGCCGGGCTCGCGGTGGTGCATAACGGCATCATCGAGAATTACGCCGAACTCAAGCAGGAACTGCTGGCCGCCGGCTATGTGTTCACATCGGACACCGACACCGAAGTCATCGCCCATCTGATCCAGGAGACGCTGAAGTCCGACGGCGATCTGTTCGCGGCCGTGCGTCGCGCCACGGCGCGCCTGATCGGCGCTTATGCCATTGCCGTGCTGCGCGAATGGGACGAGAGCCTGGTGGTCGCCCGTCACGGCGCGCCCCTGCTGCTCGGCCTTGGCGAGGACGGCAACTACGCCGCCTCCGACGCCTCGGCGCTGCTGCAGGTGACGCGGCGCATGATCTATCTGGAGGACGGCGACATTGCCGAACTGCGCCGCGATGCGATCCGGATAGTCGGCGCTGGCGGCACGGCGATGAGGATTCCCGAAGACCGCGCGGTGCACGAGAGCACCCTCTCCGCCGACGACGTCGAGCTGGGCGAGTACACGCATTACATGCAGAAGGAAATCTTCGAGCAGCCGCAGGCCCTGGCCGCGACGCTCGAACTGATCGGCGGCGCCCAGGCCGTCAGCCCCAACCTGTTCGGCGTCGCCGCGCCGGAGATGCTGAGCGGTCTGCGCTCGGTGCTGATCCTCGCCTGCGGCACCAGCTTCCACGCCGGCCTCGTCGCCCGCTACTGGATCGAGCAGTTGGCCGGCGTGCCGTGCAGCGTCGAGATTGCCAGCGAATACCGCTATCGCGCGTCGGTGGCGAACCCCGAGCAGCTCGTGGTCGCCATTTCGCAGTCGGGCGAGACTGCCGATACCCTGGCCTCGATCAAGCACGCCAAGGCGCAAGGCATGGGCCGCACGCTGGCGATCTGCAATGTGCCGGAGTCCGCCATCGTGCGCGAGTGCGCGCTGCGCTTCCTGACCCGTGCCGGCCCGGAAATTGGCGTCGCCTCGACCAAGGCCTTCACCACCCAACTGGCCGCGCTGTTCCTGCTGGCCGTGACCCTGGCCAGGCAGGCCGGGCGGCTGTCGGCGGAGCAGGAGGCCGGTCATCTGGCGGCGCTGCGTCATCTGCCTGTGGCGGTGCAGAAAGTGCTGGCACTGGAACCGGCGATCAAGGCCTGGGCCGGGCGCTTTGCCGACAAGCAGCATGCGCTGTTTCTCGGCCGCGGCCATCACTACCCGATCGCCCTGGAAGGCGCGCTGAAGCTCAAGGAAATCTCCTACATCCACGCCGAGGGTTACCCGGCCGGCGAGCTCAAGCACGGGCCGCTGGCGCTGGTGGACAAGAACATGCCGGTGATCAGCATCGCGCCCAACGACGCGCTGCTGGAAAAGCTGAAATCCAACCTCAAGGAAGTTGCCGCGCGCGGCGGCGAGCTGTACGTCTTCGCCGACGCCGATTCCGTCTTCGACGAGGAAGCCGGCCTGCACGTGCTGCGCCTGCCCGAGCACTACGGCCTGCTCTCACCCGTATTGCATGTCGTGCCGCTGCAACTGCTCTCCTACCACGTCGCCCTGGTCAAGGGCACGGATGTGGACAAGCCGCGCAATCTGGCCAAAAGCGTAACGGTTGAGTAAATCGGTGCCGGGCCTCAGGCCTTGTGCGGCTCCAGCCATTCCAGCAGTTTAGAAACAGCGCCTCCGGCTCAAAGGGCTTGGCGAGGAAGTCATTCATTCCGGCGGCGATGCAGCGGGCCTTGTCTTCGGCGAAAGCATTGGCCGTCATGGCGATGATTGGCGTTTCCTTCCATCCCGGCAGCTTGCGCATCGCGCGCGTGGCCTCGAGGCCGTCGGCGCGCGGCATCTGCATGTCCATCAGCACCACGGCATAGGGCGTCCGCGCCGCCAGTTCGATGGCGAACTCGCCGTCCTCGGCGGTGTCGACGGCCAGGCCGACATCCTCGAGCAGCACCTGGGCCAGCTCGCGATTGACCGGCTCGTCGTCCGCCACCAGGACGCGGCGACCGGCATGATGTTCGCGGATAAGGGCCTCGACGTCGATCCGCCGCGCGGTGTCGCGGGCCGAGTCGGCAGCCGCCTTCTTCAGCCCTGGCGGTGAACCAGAAGGTGCTGCCCTGGCCGGGTGTGCTGTGCGCGCCGGCGTCGCCGCCCATCAGCAGTGCCAGGCGGCGCGTGATGGCCAGGCCGAGGCCGGTGCCGCCATATTTGCGCGTGGTCGAGGTATCGGCCTGCTCGAATACATTGAACAGGCGTTGCATGGTCGCGTCGTCGATGCCGACCCCCGTGTCGCTGACCTCGAAGCGCAGGATCAGCGCATCGGCCGTCTCGGCCTCGCGCAAGGCGCGCAGCGTCACCGTGCCGTGATCGGTGAATTTGACGGCATTGGTGGCGTAGTTGAGGATGCCCTGACGCAGTCGGACCGGGTCGCCGACCAGGTGCTCCGGCATCAGCTCGGATTCGATGGTCAGGCGGACTCCCTTGGTCCGGCAACGCTCGTCGAGCATGGCGGCGACGTTGTCGAGCAGACTGTCGACGACCACCGCTGTCTCTTCAAGCTCGAACTTTCCGGCCTCGATCTTCGACAGGTCGAGAACATTGTTGATGATGCCAAGCAGGTGGTTGGCCAGGGCGTCGATCTTGTCCAGCCTGTCGGCCTGGATGGGTGTCAGGCCATCGCGTCGCAGCAGGCTGGCCATGCCGATGATGCCGTTCATCGGCGTGCGAATCTCGTGGCTCATGTTGGCGAGGAAGCTGGTCTTGGTGGCGTTGGCGTTCTCGGCGACCAACTTGGCCTGCTCCAGGTCGCGTGTGCGGGTCCGGACCTGCTCCTCGAGGTGGTTGCGGTGCGATTCAAGCTCGACCTGGATGCGCTTGGCTTCCGTGATGTCGTTGAAGACGGCAACATGATGGGCCGTGATTCCGTACGCGTCGGTAACGGCATTGACGGTGCGCCGTTCAAGGAATTCGCCCCCATCGCGTCTTCTGGTCCATAGCTCGCCGGTCCAGCTTCCATGCCGGCGGATATCGTCCCACATGCTTGCGTAGAACCCGGCATCCTGTCGTTCCGAACGCAGGCGTGACGCGTTCTGGCCGACAACCTCGGCGGCGGTAAAGCCCGTGATGCGTGAGAACGCGGGGTTCACTTCGAGTATCGTGCCTTGTCCATCCATCACGATGACGCCTTCGGCCATGTTCTCGATCGCCACTTTGGCCAGCCGCATGCCTTCCGTTCGCTCGGCGACGATCGCCTCCAGTTCCGAGTTCTGGTCGCTGAGGCGATCCTGGGCCATCAACAGGTCCAGATTGAGCCGTTCGGCTCGCAAGCGCTCGTATTGGGCTTCCGCGACGAGCCTTCGGTTGGCCTCCAGGGCGGACGAAGGAATGGTAGAAGCGGCCTCCCCATTTCAGCGGTGCCAGCACCGTGGCCGCGCCGCCCGCCATTCCCGCGACGATCACGGCGATGGCGTAGCGCTCGCCTTCACTGGCGGTCGGGAAGACGAGCACGGGCAGGGCCGCCCAGAGCAGGGAGGTCAGGACCAGGGGCCCGACGAACCACCACTCCTTCCGCGTTCGCGGCATTTCCGGGGCACGGCCTTCAATCCAGAAGATCGAGACGCCGCGCGCGAACGTTGTCAGACCCATTGCTGCGGCCCATGGCGGCGAGATCGCTTCGTCCGTGGAAAGCCAATGTACCCATGCCACTCCCAACAGGGCCAGGACGGTCATCACCGCGCCGCCCTTGCCATGGCTGTAGGCACTGTCGATCAATGCCTTGCGGATCGGCTCGACGTCCACCTCGCGCTGGGTGTCCATTCGTCAGGCTCCTGCGCCTGCAACGACCATGGTCGGTGCCAGGCCGACGGCGTCGAGGCCGCGGATGGGACGAATCATGTCGACTTACCGCGCCGGGTCGCGGCCGCCCGTGACCGATCCGCGGTCGCAGGCGAGCAATCGTCCGAGCAGAGCATCCGGAATGTCGCCCAGGCGCGCCACGGTATCCAGCGCGCCGATGGCCGCCGCTTCGCGCGGCATGCCATAGACCACGCAGGAGGCCTGGTCCTGGCCGATGTTCCAGGCGCCCGCCTGACGCATCGCCAGCAGGCCCTGGGCACCATCCTTGCCCATGCCGGTGAGGATCATGCCGATCGCACGCCTGCCGACGTGTTCCGCCAGCGAATGGAACAGCACGTCGGCGGCCGGGCGGTGGCGGTTCACCGGTTCGTCCTGGGACAACTCCAGCACGCAGCCGCCCGCGCTTTTGCGCACCCGCATGTGCGAGTGCCCCGGTGCCAGGTAGGCCATGCCGGGCTTGAGGCGCTCGCCGCCCTGTGCTTCGATGACATTGAGCCGGGACAGGCCGTCAAGCCGCTTGGCGAAGGACGGCGTGAAGGTCTCCGGCATGTGCTGCACCATGACGATCGGCGGCATCTGCGCTTAAGCAGCGCGGCGAGCACGTCCTTGATCGCCTCCGTGCCGCCGGTCGAGGCGCCGATGCCGATCACCATCTCGTTCAGCAGTCGCGGCGAGAACTCGGCGGCGGCCGGGGCCGGAGTCGGCGCTGGGGCTGCGGCGACTCGCGGCACGGCCTTCAGCCGGGCGCCGGCCGCCGCGCGGATCTTGTCGCGAATATCGTCGGCATAGGCTTCGAGCAAGGCCAGGTTGCCGGCCTGAGGTTTGGCCAGGTAATCGACGGCGCCGAGTTCCAGCGCGCGCAGCGTGACTTCCGATCCCGCGGCGGTGAAGGAGGAGATCATGATCACCGGCATTGGTCGCAGGCGCATCAGGCGGTCGAGGAATTCGAGGCCGTCCATGCGCGGCATTTCGACATCGAGGGTCAATACGTCGGGGTTCAATGCCTTGATCATTTCGCGCGCGGCGATCGGGTCGGGCGCGGCGCCGACCACCTCCGGGTCTTCCGCGCCGGAGATGATCTCGGCCAGCAGCGCCCGCATCAGCGCGGAATCGTCGACGATCAGTACCTTGATGGCCATGGTCAGAACAGTTCGACTTCGCCGGCGATCGGCGTTTCGGTGAGGCGCGCGGCGTATTCGCGCTCGCGCTTGACCAGGGTGTCGTTGTGCATGCGAGTCAGCTTTTTCACCAGCACGCGGCCGGTGTTGGGGAAGAAATACACCTTGCGCGGATAGACATCGAGCAGGTCGCGCGCCATCACCGGAATGCCCTCGGTGCGCAGGAAGTCGAGCACGAAGCTGCTGTTGCGCTCGCCGACGTTTGAACTCGACAGCGCGGCCATGACCCGACCGCCGCCGAAGATCTTGGCTTCGAGGTTGTCGCGGCGCGCGCCGAGCTTGATCAGGTGGTTGATCAATTTTTCCATGGCATAAGTGCCGTAGCGCGCCGATGATGAGTTGGGGCCGGCTTCGCCGAATCGGCGAGCATGAAATGGTTCATGCCGCCAATGCCCTGGCCTTGTCGCGGATGCAGGCCGAGACGCAGGAGCCGAGCACGGTCACCAGCAGCATGTCGGGTGTTGGTGACGAAGTATTCGCCGGGCAGCACCTTGACCGCCTCGGCGCCGAAGGTCGGGTCGAAGTAGCGATTGCCGGCCAGGTGTTCGACGAATCCGGCATCCATGCTCAGAGCCTTGCCCGGCGGCTGTGCTCGGCGCGGTCGGCGCGCTCTCACAGTGCGGCCGAGCGAATGGAACAGGTCGGCGGCATGCGGGAAGCTTTCCGAATGGCCGGCGAAGAGCAGGCCGTCCTCGCGCAGTAGCGGCACGAACTTCTTCAGGATCGCGTACTGCGTCGGCTTGTCGAAATAGATCATCACGTTGCGGCAGAACATCACGTCGAAGGGCCCTTGCAGCGGCAGGCGCGCGTCGAGCAGGTTGATGCGGGTGAAGTCGAGCAGCCTTTGCAGCTCGGGCCGCACGCAGGCGTAACCGGCCTGTGCCTTAGGCGCCCTTGAGGAAGAAGCGGCGCAGGCGCTCGCGGCTCAGCTTCTCCCCGCGTTCCATCGGGTAGACGCCGCGTTCGGCGGCCGCCAGCATATGGGTGTCGATGTCGCTGGCGACGATCGAGACCGGTGGCGTCAGCGTGTCGAAGGCTTCGCGAGGCGGTCATCGCCAGCGTGTAGGGCTCTCGCCCGTCGAGGCCGCCGAGCACCAGATGCGGATCGGCCGGTGGGTCACGGTGTGCAGGTGGCGCAGCAGGATGTCAAATGGTGCGCCTCGCGGAAGAAGGACGTGAGGTTGGTGGTCAGCGAGTTGACGAAGGTTTCGCGCTCGGTGTCGTCGTTGGCTTCGAGTGGGCAGTTCTCGCCAAAGCTGGCGATGCCCAGCGCACGCAGGCGCCGCGCCAGGCGGCTGTAGACCATGTCGCGCTTGATCGGCGCCAGCGAAATGCCGGCGTGCATGCAGATCAGCTTGCGGACGCGCTCGAAATCTACGTCGGTGAAGTGAACTCGCGTTCCCGTGTTTCGACTGCATTCGCCATGGGCTTGGGTCTTTGGAAGCCGCTGCGGCGGGCGATGGCACCTGCGCCATCGCCGTACCGTCAGCGCCGACTTTCAAGAAAGGAAGGATGTGATCAGAACTCTTCCCACTGCTCGGTGGCATCGGCGAGATGGGGCGGGGGGACCTTGCGGCCGGCGGAAGGGCGGGCCGCCGGACGGGAGGCGCCGGCCGGCGGCAACTGCCTTGGCGTCGCATCGCGCAGCACGGGTGCCGGCAGGGTGGGACGGTGGGAGGACGAAGCGCCCTCGGCGAGCTGAACATCGACACCGTCTGCACCGAGGCCGCGCGCCTGTTCTTCCAGGCTCTCGGCGGCGGCGGCTTCTTCCACCAGCGCCGCGTTCTGTTGCGTCACCTCGTCCATCTGGCCCACCGCCTGGGTGGTCTGCTCGATGCCGGAGGATTGTTCCTTCGAGGCCGACGCGATCTCGGTCACCAGCCCCGCCACCTGCTGGAAGCTCGCCACCACCGCGTCCATCGTCGTCCCGGCTTCCTGCACCAGTTTCGCGCCGGACTCGACCTTGTCCTCGACTCGGCGATCAGGGTCTTGATCTCCCAGCCGCCGTCGCGCTGCGCTGCGCCAGGTTGCGCACCTCGCTGGCCACCACGGCAAAGCCGCGGCCCTGCTCCGCCGGCACGGGCGGCTTCACCGCCGCGTTCAAGGCCAGGATGTTGGTCTGAAGGCGATGCTGTCGATCACGCCGATGATGTCGGAGATCTTCTTCGAGCTGGCCTGGATCTCGCCCATGGTGACCACCACTTCCTTCACCACTGGCCGCCCTTGACCACCCCCGGCGTTCGAGGTCTTCGCCAGGTCGTTGGCCGGCGGGCGTTCTCGGCGTTCTGGCGCACCGTGGCGTTGAGTTCTTCCATGGCCGAGGAGGTTTCCTCGAGGCTGAGGCCTGTTCCTCGGTACGGTGGACAGGTCGGAATTGCCGGCGGCGATTTCCTGCGAGGCGATGTTGATCGCCTCGGTGGCGTCCTTGATGCGGCCGACCACTTCGCGCAGGCGCTCGATGGTGGTGTTGGTGTCGTCCTTCAACTGGCCGAAGATGCCCTGGTAGTCGGCATCGACCTTCTGCGTCAGGTCGCCGGCGGCAACGCGCTGCAGGATCTGGGCGACGTCGGTTAGGCCGCCCTGGGTGACTTCGGCAAGCTGGTTCAGGCCTTCGGAGAGCTGGCACGAAGCCTTCCTTGCCTTCGAGCGAGAGCCGGGTTTCGAAGGAGTCGCCGCGCAAGGCGCCATCGACCATGCCGGCGACTCCCTTCTCGATCCTGACCTCGTCGGTGCGGTCCAGCCATTCGGCCACCGCGCCCAGGCGTTCGCCCTTGTCGTTGATCACCGGGCTGGCGGAGACGCGCAGGAAGCGGTCGCTGATTTCGAGGTTGGCGACGTAGGTGTTGGTGAGGCTCGCCAGCAGCGCACCGTGCGCCGGGTTCTTGTGGAAGGTATCGATGTTCACGCCGACCATCTTGTCGGCGTCGAAGTTGGGCAACTGCTTGCGGATCGCGGCTTCGACTTTCCTTCAGGATCTTCTTCACCGAGTGGTTGGCGTGATGATGGTGCGCTCGGTGTTGGCAATCATCACCCCCGTGCTCACATTGTCCAGCGCGATCTTGATGCGCAGGGTTTCGTCGGCTTGGCGCTTGGCTTCGGCGACCTCGAAACCCATCCGCGTCTGCAGGATCTGCAGGCCTTGCATGACCTTGCCGATTTCGTCGCTGCGCGAGATATCAATGACGTTGGAGTAATTGCCGTTGACCACGTTTGAGAAGGCCTCTTGCATGAACAGCATCGGCTCGCGGACATAGCGCGCAATCGTCATTGCCGAGAAGACCGCCAGGGCAATCGTCGACAGGCCGGCGACTGCCGCGACCATGGGCAGGCCGGCGGCGGTCGCTCCCAGTGCCGCCGCGCCGCCAGCCGGCAGGACGGATGCCATCGCGGTCCACACCGCGCGCCAATGCCCATGTCGGCGGTCCCGGAATTTCCGCCGGACGGCTTACAGAATCGGATCACCAGCTTCCCTGGCGCTTTCCCGGAAACAACCAGAAGCGGCTTCAAGGGCGTCGATGGCCTCGCGCGTAGCCTTGCGCCGTGCCGAGATGTAGCCGGTGACCTGGCCGTTCTCGACAATCGGCGCTGCGTTGGCCAGCACCCGTAGTAGTCGCCGTTCTTGCAGCGGTCCTTGACATAGCCGGTCCAGGGGCGCCCCGCGAGCGTATCCCACAGGTCCTCGGAAGGCCTCCACCGGCATGTCGGGATGGCGCACGAGGTTGTGGGTTCGCCGATCAGCTCGGCCTCGGTGAAGCCGCTGATGTCGAGGAAGTCCTTGTTGATGTACGTCATGCGTCCCTTGGAGATCGGTCTTGGAGACGATCAGGTTGCATCCGTGAGTGCACCTCATTGTTGGTGACTGGCAGATTGGTACGCATGGTTCAACTCCTTGGCTACTGTGTTGTCAGGGCGCCGTACCGTCAGCGCCGACTTTCAAGAAAGAAGGATGTGATCAGAACTCTTCCCACTGCTCGGTGGCATCGGCGAGATGGGGCGGGGGGCTTGCGGCCGGTGGAGGGGCGGGCCGCCGGACGGGAGGCGCCGGCCGGCGGCAACTGCCTTAGCTGCATCGCGCAGCACGGGTGCTAGGAGGGTGGAACGGTGGGAGGACGAAGCGCCCTCGGCGAGCTTGAACATCGACACCGTCTGCACCGTGCCGCGCGCCTGTTCTTCCAGGCTCTCGGCGGCGGCGGCGGTTCTTCCACTAGCGCCGCGTTCTGTTGCGTCACCTCGTCCATCTGCCCCACCGCCTGGTTCGTCTGCTCGATCCCGGAGGACTGTTCCTTCGAGGCCGACGCGATCTCGGTCACCAGCCCCGCCACCTGCTGGACGCTCGCCACCACCGCGTCCATCGTCGTCCCGGCTTCCTCCACCAGTTTCGCGCCGGACTTCGACCTTGTCCACCGACTCGGCGATCAGGGTCTTGATCTCCTTGGCCGCCTGCGCGCTGCGCTGCGCGAGGTTGCGCACCTCGCTGGCGACCACGGCAAAGCCGCGCCCTGCTCGCTTCGGCACGGGCGGCTTCCACCGCCGCGTTCAAGGCCAGGATGTTGGTCTGGAAGGCGATCCTGTCGATCACGCCCGATGATGTCGGAGATCTTCTTCGAGCTGGCCCGGATCTCGCCCATGGTGACCACCACTTCCTTCACCACCTGGCCGCCCTTGACCACCCCGGCGTTCGAGGTCTTCGCGGTCGTTGGCCTGGCGGGCGTTCTCGGCGTTCTGGCGCAGCCGTGGCGTTGAGTTCTTCCATGGCCGAGGAGGTCTCCTCGAGGCGGACGCCTGCTCCTCGGTCCGGCTGGACAGGTCGGCGTTGCCGGCGGAGATCTCCCGCGAGGCCGTGTCGATCGCCTCCGCGGCGTCCTTGATCCCAGTGACTTTGCGCAGGCTCCGCATCGGGTTGGTTCGTCCTTCAATCTCGCCGAAGGTGCCCTCGTCAATAGTGACTTCGCAACTGAGGTCGCCCGCAAAGCGCGGCGCGCCTGACCTGTCGGTTGTCGGAAAGCGCCTTCTCCACGTGGTTCCTGCGTCGCGTTCCGGCCGCCAGCGTTGTTCCTTCTGGACCCGGACATCGCGCTCGACGTCGTCGCGCAACACCTGGGCGCCGCCGACCGTGGATCCGTCCTGACGGCTGCCAGAATTTCCGCCACCAACTTAGTTTAGCCCAGTCGCGTTGAGTCACCGGGCCGGCGGAGGCGCCCGCGTAGCGGTCGCTGATCCATCGTTTGCGACGTAGCCGCGGGCGATGCGCCCCAGCAGCTGGACGTCGGGCGCCGGTGGCTTGTGGCAGGTGGTTGATGTTCACGCCGACCATTCGTCGCGCGTCGGGCAACTGCCCGCGGATCCCGGCTTCGGTCACCCTTCAGGCAGCGTCTCCCGACTGGGTTTCGGCGAGGACCGTCGCGGGCCACTCACCACCCTGTGCATCGCCAGCGCGATCTTGCTCGCCGGGTCTCCAGCCGACCGCTACGGCTCCGGAGATACTGGCGAGCAGGCGGTCCTGCGTCGACGCGTGCGCCAAGTAGCGCGACTCTCCGCCGCGGCTCTCGGCCGTCGAGGTCGTTGTCGCGCTTGCCGGCGAAGGTTCGCCACGGGCCCGCCCGAGCGGCGCAGCGCCAGGTCATCCCGCGCGCCTCCAGAACCCGGAGCCGGTGAAAGCAGGGACGCCAACCGTTCCGTTGCCGACAACCAGGTTGCGTTCGCGTTCGAGAGGTCCCGCAGTCCGGTCTCGAATGTCGCTCGCCCCAGTGGCGATGAACTGGGTCAGGCGTCGGGAGGGCGTCGCCTCGGTGCCTGAGCGTGTTGCTTCTCGGCGACCATGATGCGCCGCCAGCAGCCGCAACCGTGCTGGCTCGCGCGCCGGCGAGGCTTACCGCGACGAGCGGGCCGCGGGTCTGCCCATCGTCATCGCAGCGCGAGACCCTGCCCGAATCCCTCGGAAGGCCTCGGCCCGGCGTCCACGGCACCGTTCTTGTCGCCGGTTCTTGGCCACGATCGAGGTGATGTCGCGCGGAGGCCGCCCGTCTTCACCCCCTTTGCAGTCGGGCCGGTGCAGCGCCAGCATGATCTGGCCGCGGTTGCGCCCATCAGCCGCTGGAAACGGCCGATCCGCCGGTGTCGCGCAGCTTGTGCGAACACAGTCCTCGATCGACCCTGCATGGTCGCGACCGCGACACCGAGGTCGGACGGTGACCCAGAATTTTAGGCCATAGGCGATGCGGCTGCGCAGGCGCGTCTCCTTGTCTTCCAGGTCTTTCAGGATTTGTCTTCCTCCTAGTGCACGGCCTGGTCGATCAGCGCCATGTCGGCGAGACCATCAGCCGCGTCGATGTCCATCAGGATCAGCATGCGTCCGTCCGGGTGCCCAGGCCCGTGATGTGCGGGTGTCGAAGGTGGAGGAGAAGTCGGCGCCGGGCGGATCGTTGTCCCGGGGCTGGTCACGTCGGAGACGCTGTCCACCACCATGCCCACCACCCGGCCGCCGACGTTGAGGATGATCACCATCGTGAACTGGTCGTATCCCGCGTGGCCGACATCGAACTTGATGCGCATGTCGACGATCGGCACGATCGACCGGCGTGGGTTCACCACGCCCTTGATGAAGGCCGGCGTTGGCGATCGTGGTCGGCGACTCGTAGCCGCGGATCTCCTGGATCCGAGGATGTCGATCCCGTATTCCTCGGCGCCCAGGCGGTAGGTCGATACTCCTGGCCCTACCGCCTTCACCCGCAATGTCCTTGCTGCCGCGTCGTTCGCCAGCTCCCAGTGCCTCTCATCATGGTTATTCTCGCGGGTCCTGGGATTCACGCCGCGGCCGCCATGCGGGCGCTCGGCCATCTGCGCCAGCGTCGTGACGTCGAGGATCATGCGCCGCGGCCGTCGCCCATGATGGTTGCCCGGAGATGCCGGCCATCTTGCGGTAGTTGGTCTCAGGCTCTTGATCACGACCGTGGTGCCTTTACCAGGGCGTCCACGAGGAAAGCGCCGTCTTGACGCCGTCGGCCTCGACCATCACCACGATGCCGTCCCGGCGCGTCTCGTCGCCGGGATGCCCAAGACCTCGTGCAAGGCCACCACAGGGAGGTACTCGCCGCGCACCGCGATCACCCGGTCGACGCCGGCCATGCCGCATCAGGCCGCCGCGGCCTGGAGCGACTCCACCATGTGGCTCAGCGGGATGATGAGGTCTCCTGTCCCACGCCCACCGACATTCCGTCGAGGATCGCCAGTGTCAGCGGCAGCCGCATCGTCAGCGCGCGCGTGCCGATGCCGCGCATGGATTCGATCTCCACCCGGCCGCCCCATCGCGCCGATGTTGCGCTGACCACGTCCATGCCCACGCCGCGTCCGGAGACTTCGGTCACTTCCTTCGCCGTGGAGAACCCGGGCTCGAAGATCAGGCCCCAGACCTCGCCGTCGCCCATATAATTCCGCGACCTTCATGCCGCGCTCGCGCCTTGCCGAGGATGCGCCGGCGCGCGTCCGAGACCGCCGCCGTCGTCGCTCACCTCGATGATGATCGCGCCGCCCGTGGTAGTGGCCTTGGGCGTGATCTAGCCGACCGGTGATTTCCTTTGGCCACGCGCTCGTCGGGAATCTCGATGCCGTGGTCGAGGCTATTGCGCACCAGTGCGTCAGCGGGTCGGCGATGCGGCGATCAGGCCCCCTTGTCAAGCTCGGTGGCTTCTCCGACGGTCTTCAGCTCGATCTCCTTGCCCAGCTTCGCGCCAGGTCGCGCACCACGCGCGGAAGCGCGACAAAAAAAAAAAGGAAAGAGCGAGGACTCGGCATCATGCGGATCGACATCGCCGCCTCCTGCAGTCGCGGGTGTTGCGCCTGAGGAGAGACCAGCCCGTTGAGCAGGCGCTCGAATGCACCCGGGTCGACCACCGAGGCGGACTGCGCCAGCATCGGCCTGGGGTGATCACCAGTTCGCCGACCAAAGTTGATCAGCTTTGTCCACCTTTGGGACGTCGACGCGAATCGGGAGGATCTGGTGGCGCCACTGCGTGGCGTGGCGCGGCGGTCGCCGCGCTCGCCGCCGCGCGTTCCGACGGCGGGCGGGGCGACGGCGAGGGCGGAGAAGTGGCCCTCGCTTGCAAGAGGAGTCGGCGCTTATGCCACGGCGGCGCTACGGTGAGACCGGGAGGTCGACGAAGAAATCAGGAGTCGTCCCCCGACACGCTGGGTTGCGGCACGGTGGACGCTTCTCGAACAAG
>JADJVS010000012.1 GCA_016710465.1 Sulfuritalea sp. | reverse complement strand
AGGCCTGCGCGAAACCGCGCCCGGCATCCGCACCGAAACGCAGCGCCGATGAGAGCGATACCGCGCCTGCTGGAAAGCGGCGAGGCCGAGACTCGGCGCAGGGGCTTCGTGCCACAACTCGAGGCCGGCTTCCACCAGCAGACGCTGTTCATGCAGAACTTCGTTTGCATGTTGGCGAAGGGATCACCTGGGCGCATCGGCGACAGCCCCACCGCCGCCCGGCTTCGAGGCCGAGGACTACGCGGGTGATCAGTTCCTCCGGGGCGGCGCTGGCAGCATCCTGCGGTGAGCGCGAAATTGTCAGCCAGGGCACCGCGCGGGGCGCGGTGCTGAAGATTCCCAGCTTCCCCGGCGCCGCCTTCGTCATCGAGCACACCGACCTGGCTGCATGACCGTGCCGCGACGGCTGGGCGATGCTGCAGGGGCGGGGCGATTCCGCTTCTGCCGGTGCCGTTTCCGCTGCCGGAGTACGAGGTCAAGCAGCACTGGCAGCAATGAACGCTATCACCACGATGAAGGCAATCGCTGGCTGCGGCGCCCGGTATCGCGCCTGCTCGCGGCGCGGCCTGATCGTGCCCAGGCGGATCTGGATTTTTCGACGCGCGAAAAACGGCCGAGGAGTTCCAGCAAGAGCTTCTTCCGGCAATCGTAAAAGGGTTTGCATCTTCCTTTTCGTGCCGGGAGGCGCGGCGGACCGCCCCCGGCCAGCAGCTCGCGCCCGGCGTCGGTCAGGTGCAGGTGGTTGAGGCGCTGGTCGGTGGTCGAGGCGCGTCGCCCGAGCAAGCCTCGGCGCGACAGCTTGTCCAGCATCGGCACCATCGACGAGCGTTCCAGTCGCACCGGGCAGCCAGTTTCGACTGGGTGATGCTGTCGTTTTGTTGCAGAACCTCGAGCACGGAAAAAGTCGCGGGCGACACGTCGATCCTGGGCTCAGCGCGTTGCCGAAATGCTCGAACACGGCTAACTGCGCGCGAGGCGCAGGTGGAAGCCGACGTGGCTGGCGAGGCATCCAATCGAGGTGGTTTGCGGCTGGCGGGCATGGCGTTTCTGGAATGGGTTTGATAAAACAGTTTGCCATCTAATTTGACATCGGAACAAGTTTACGTATTGCGCAATTCCATTGCTGTGCTGCACAAAAATTTCATCCAAACCAATGCATTAGAGAATGATTATTTTGCGGAAATTTTAATAGTTCGATATAAAACAGGTTGACATCGACACGCTTGACCCGCAGAATCCGCTCCTCATCCAAGGTCAGCCAGGCGCGCGCAGATGTGCCGGGACCGGCAGGCGGTGACCAGTGGGGAAGTGCCTGAGGAGAGCGTGAGCATGTCCAAGAATTCGGCGATCCCGCTGCGGTCGCATCCGGTGTAATCGGCATGGATGCGGCCGTTGCCTGTTGCTGGCGCAGGATGGCATCACCAACGGTGCCATCTATGCGCTGGTTTCGCTGGCGCTGGTTCTGGTCTTCGCCGTGACCCGCGTGATCTACATCCCCCGGGGGGAGTTCGTCGCCCATGGCGCGCCGTCGATGGCGGCGGTCAATGCCGGCTTCCTGCCGCCGATGATGTGGCTGGTGGTCACGCTGGGCATCGCCGTGGCCATCGTCGACAGCGTGGCGGCGATCCGCGAAGGCGCCAGGGGACGCCTGCCGCTGATCGTCGCCAAAAACGCGCCGCTGCCGATCCTGGCGGTGATTTTGGTGCGCTACCTGCCGCTTCTCGGGGACTCGGCCTATCCGCTGCAGGTGCTGATCGCCCTGGCCTTCGTCGTGCCGCTGGGGCCGCAGATCTACCGCCTGGCCTTCCAGCCAGTGGCGGAGGCCAGCGTGTTGCTGCTGCTGATCGTTGCGGGTTGCGGTGGCACTTCGTCATGGTCGGCATGGGGCTGTATTTCTTCGGCGCCGAGGGTGCCCGCATCCCGCCTTTCACCGATGGCGGCGTGACCCTGGGGCCGGCCTATGTCCAGTACCAGACCATCTGGATCGTCGGCATCGCGGCCCCTGCTGATCGCCGGCCTGCGCTGTTCTTCGAGCACTCGATCTACGGCAAGGCCCTGCGCGCCACCGCCATCAACCGTACCGGCGCGCGCCTGATGGGCATTTCGGCGGACCTCGCGGGCAAGCTCTGCTTTACGCTGTCGGCGCTGGTCGGCGCCTTCTCCGGCATCCTGATCGCGCCGATCACCACGATCTACTATGACACCGGCTTCCGGTCGGCCTCGGGGTTTCGTCGGCGCCATCATCGGCGGCCTGGTCTCCTATCCGCTGGCGGCGGCCGGCGCGGTCCTGGTCGGTCTGCTCGAATCCTATTCCTCGTTTTACGCCTCGGCCTACAGGGAAGTGATCGTGTTCACTGATCATTCCGGTGCTGCTCTACCAGTCGCTGACCACGAAGCACATCGACGACGAGGAGGACCACTGAGATGGCCGCCTTGCTGACGTCCAATCGTGTCCTGATTGCCTTCCTGATTGGGTTGGCCATGTTGCCGCTGTTTGCCGCGCAGTTCACGGTGACCATCGTCAATTACATCGGACTCTACGCCCTGGTGGCGCTGGGCCTGGTCCTGCTCACCGGCATCGGCGGGCTGACCTCCTTCGGTCAGGCGGCCTTTGTCGGGCTTGGCGCGTATGCCACCGCCTACCTGACCACGCGCCATGGCATGTCGCCCTGGGGCACGCTGATCGTCGGCATGGTCATCACCCACCGCCGGTGTCGCTGGCGCTGGGTTTCCATCACCCTGCGCCTGTCGGGCCACTTCCTGCCGCTGGGCACCATCGCCCGGGGTATCTCGCTGTATTTCATCTTCGGCAACGTGCAGGCACTGGGCGGCCATGGCGGCATCGACGGCATTCCGCCGGTGGACCTGTTCGGCCCGGAGCTCGGTTCCAGCCGCGCCTTCTTCTATGTGATCTGGATCACCTTGCTGGCGGCGATCATCACCACCCAGAACATGCTCGACTCGCGCGAGGGACGCGCCATGCGCTGCCTGCGCGCCATGACCATGACCGAGGCGATGGGCATCAACACGCTGCGCTACCGCATGGTGCTGTTCATGATCGCGGCGCAGTTTGCCCGCGTCTCGGCTGGCTGTACGCGCACCTGCAACGCTTCGTCAATCCGACGCCGTTTTCGCTCGGCCAGGGCATCGAGTACCTGTTCATGGCGGTGCTCGGCGGCGCTTCCGCCGTCTGGGGCGCGGTGTTCGGTGCCACGGCGGTCAGCTTCCTCAAGGAGTGGTTGCAGGACTGGTTGCCCAAGCTGCTGGGCGCCACCGGCAACTTCGAGATGGTGGTGTTCGGCCTGCTGACCATCGTCGTGCTGCATCGCGCGCGCGACGGACTGTGGCCTATCCTCCTGCGCGTGTTTGCCATTGTCGCTCCCCAGCGGCAGCAGATGAGGGAGGTCGAGCCGGCGCTGCCGCTGCCGCGTCGCGATGCGCCGGCGCCGGGCAGCGAGGTGCTGAAGGTTATCGACGTGACCAAGCGCTTCGGCGGCCTGGTGGCCAACAACAAGATGAACCTGACCGTGCGCGCAGGCGAAGTGATGGCCCTGATCGGGCCGAACGGCGCGGGCAAGAGCACGCTGTTCAACTGCATTTCCGGCGTCAATCCGGCCACCGAGGGCGAGATCCGCTTCATGGGCAAGAGGATCGACCAACTCGGCTCGCGTGAAATAGCCAAGCAGGGCATGAGCCGCAGCTTCCAGCACGTGCGACTCAACCAGGACATGACCGTGCTGGAGAACGCCGCCATCGGTGCGCATTTGCGCGGGCGCAAGAACTTTGTCCAGTCCGCCTGGCGTCTCGACCGGGAGGAGGAGCGCCGCCTGCTCTGGGAAGCCGCGCACCAGTTGCAGCGTTGCGGCCTCGGCGAGCACCTGTTCGACACCTGCGGCAGCCTGCCGCTGGGCAAGCAGCGCATCGTCGAAATCGCCCGTGCCCTGTGCAGCGATCCGACGCTGCTGCTGCTCGACGAACCCGCCGCCGGCCTGCGTCACCTGGAGAAGCGCGCGCTGGCCGAGTTGCTGGCCAAGCTGCGCGGCGAGGGCATGGCCATCCTGCTGGTGGAACACGACATGGACTTCGTCATGGGCCTCGCCGACCGCGTACTGGTGATGGAATTCGGCGAATACCTGGCCGAAGGCCTGCCGCAGGAAATCCAGACCAATCCCAAGGTGCTGGAAGCCTACCTTGGAGGTGTCGACGAATGAAGCCGGTGATCATGGAAACCAAGCCACCTGTGCGTCAACTACGGGCGTGTCGAGGCCATCCACAACGTCAATATACGCATCCGCGAAGGCGAGATCGTCACCGTCATCGGCCCCAACGGCGCCGGCAAGACCACCCTGCTCTCGGCGCTGATGGGCCTCCTGCCGGCGCGCGGCGAGGTGAAATACCAGGGCCATTCGACCCTGGGCGCCATGTCGGTCGATGCACTGGTGGCCAAGGGGCTGGTGCTGGTGCCGGAAAAGCGCGAGCTGTTCGGCTCGATGTCGGTGGCCGACAACTTGCTGCTCGGCGCCTTTGCCCGTCACCGTCGCGGCGACCGCGACCATGCCAAGACCATGGACGAGGTGTACGCGATCTTTCCGCGCCTGGCCGAGCGCCACAAGCAGGAGGCGGGCACGCTCTCCGGCGGCGAACGCCAGATGCTGGCCATGGGGCGCGCCCTGATGGCCAAGCCGACGCTGCTGATGCTCGACGAGCCCAGCCTCGGCCTGGCGCCGCTGATCGTCAAGGAGATCCTGCGCATCGTGGTGCAGCTCAAGAGCATGGGCGTTTCGATCCTGCTGGTGGAACAGAACGCGCGTGCTGCACTGCAAGTGGCCGATTACGGCTATGTGTTGGAGAATGGCAGCGTGGCGGTGGAAAACGAAGCCAAGGCCTTGCTCCATGATCCGCGCGTGATCGAGAGTTACCTGGGACTTGGCGGCAGCCATTCCATCGCCGCCTGATTTTTATCGCCGTGCCTGCAAGTCAACCGCTGTCGTTTGCCTACACACAAAACCGAGGAGAAAACATGAAAGTCAAACTGTCCATCAAGCCGCTGGTGATCGCCCTGTCCCTGTTCGGCGCCACCGCCGCGCTGGCCGACATCAACATCGGTGTCAGCGTGTCCGCCACCGGCCCCGCTGCCGTGCTCGGTGGCCCGCAGAAGAACACCGCCCAGTTGTTCCCGACCAGCATTGCCGGCGAGAAGATCAACTGGATCGTGCTCGACGACGCGTCCGACCCGACGGCCACGGCGAAGAACGTCGCCAAGTTCCTCAGCGAGACCAAGGTGGACATGCTGATGACGGCACCACGACGCCCGGCGTGATGGCGGCCGCCGGTCCGGCGGCGGACAGCAAGACACCGCTGATCGCGCTGGCCCCAACCGGCTCGATGGCGAGAAGTTCAAATGGACCTTCACCATGCCGCAGCCGATCGGCCTGATGGCCGAGCCGCTGCTTGAGCACGCCAAGTCCAAGGGTTACAAGACCGTGGCCTTCCTCGGCTACCACCCGGATGCCTACGGCGAGGTCTGGATCAAGGCCATGGAAGCGCTGTCGCCCAAGTATGGCGTCACCTTCGGCCCGATCGAGGGCTTTGCCCGCACCGACACCTCGGTCGCCGGCCAGGTCATCAAGCTGGTCAGCCTCAAGCCCGACGCGGTGCTGGTCGTGGCCTCCGGCTCGCCGGCGGCGATGGCGCATGCGGCCCTCTCCGAGCGCGGCTACAAGGGCCAGATCTACCAGACCCACGGCGCACCCTCGCCGGTCTTCCTGAAGAACGGCGGCAAGGCGGTCGAGAACGGCATCCTGGTGGCCGGCCCGGTGCTGGAGTGGGAACAACTGCCCGACTCGCATCCCTCGAAGAAAGTCAGCGGCGAGTACGCCAAGGCCTACGAGGCGAAGTACGGCCAGAACTCGCTGTCGTCCTTCGGCGGCCACATGTGGGATGGCTGGGCCATCGCCTCGCGCGCGATTCCAGTGGCACTGAAGAAAGCCAAGCCGGGCACCGCCGAGTTCCGTGCCACGCTGCGCGACGCAATCGAGAGCGAGCGGGAGATCGCCGGCGTGCATGGCGTCTTCAACTTCAGCCCGACCGACCACTCCGGCTTCGACGGACGCGCCCGCGTGTTGCTGCAGGTGCAGAACGGCGCTTTCAAGGTTATCTCGAAGTAACACCACGCCAAAGGACGTCGCATGAGCGCCATTGCCCGCAAGCCGGCCGAGCTGTTCGTCGATCCGGCCGTCATCCTCGAAGCCCGGCCGGACGGTAGCCGGCTGTTCCGTTCCAAGCTGGAGCTGCCGGGCTTTGCCCGCTGTTCCGGCGAATGGCTGGAACGCTGGGCGGCCGAGACCCCGGATGCCATCCTCATCGCCGAGCGCGGCGCGGATGGCGAATGGGTCAAGGTGACTTACGGGCAGGCGCTGGCGCGCGTCTATCGCATCGCCACCTGGCTGCTCGGGCAGAATCTCTCGCCCGAGCGGCCGGTGCTGGTGCTCTCCGACAATGGCGTCGAGCATGCCCTGCTGATGCTGGCCTGCCTGCATGTCGGCGTGCCGATCAGCCCGGTCTCGCCGGGCAACTCGCTCTTGTCCAAGGATTTCCTCAAGCTCAAGGCCAACGTCGAACTGCTGCGCCCCGGCGTGATCTTCGCCGACACCATCGAACGTTTCTTGCCGGCCATCAATGCCATCGCCGGGCTGCATGACGGCGTCGTCGTCGCCGGCAGCCGCAGTGCGCCGCAGGCCGGCACGCTGCCCTTCGCCGAGATCGAAAGAGTCGGCGCTGACGACACGGCGAATTTTGCAGCAGTCAAGGCGGCATTCGCCAGGATCACGCCCGATACCATCGCCAAATTCCTGTTCACCTCGGGTTCGGTGGGCACGCCCAAGGCGGTGATCACCACCCAGCGCATGATGTGTTCCAACGCCGAGATGAAATCCATCATCTGGCCCTTCCTCAACACGCAGAAGCCGGTGATCTGCGACTGGCTGCCCTGGAGCCACGTCTTCGGCGGCAGCCACAATTTCAACAAGGTGGTTCGCTTTGGCGGCAGCCTCTACATCGACGACGGCAAGCCGCTGCCGGCCCTGCTGCCGAAGACAGTGCGCAACCTCACCGATGTCTCGCCCACCATCTATTTCAGCGTGCCCCTGGCCTACGCCCTGCTTGTCGCCGAGCTGCGCGACAACGCCGCCTTGCGCAAGAGTTTCTTCTCGCGCCTGCAGATCATCTTCTATGCCGGCGCCGCGCTGCCGCAATCGACCTGGGACGAACTCGAACGCCTCGCCGTGATGGAGCTCGGCCATCCCGTGGTCATGCTTTCGTCCTGGGGCTCGACGGAAACCGCGCCGGCCTGCACCGACTGCCACTTCCAGGCCGTGCGCTCCGGCGTCATCGGCGTGCCGATTCCCGGTACCACGCTGAAGCTGGTTCCCGTCGCCGACAAGCTCGAGGTGCGCGTCAAGGGCCCCAACCTCTTCCCCGGTTATTGGAAGCAGCCCGAACTCACCGCCAAGGCTTTCGATGAAGAAGGCTTCTACATGATCGGCGATGCCGTGTCCTTCGTCGATCCGGCGCGCCCCGAACAGGGCCTGTTGTTCGACGGCCGCGTCGCCGAGGATTTCAAGCTGCTCTCCGGCACCTGGGTCCATGTCGGCAGCATTCGTGTCGCCGGCATCAGCGCCTTGTCGCCGATCGCCCAGGACATCGTGCTCACCGGCCATGACCGCGACGACATCGGCTTCCTGGTGTTTCCCAACATCGGCGAATGCCGCCGCCTGGCCGGCCTCGGCGACGACGTGCCGGCGGCCCAGGTGGTTGGCCATCCGGCGATCAAGGAGCGGGTACGCGAAGGCATGGTGCGCCTCAAGCAGCACGGCGGTGGTTCATCGACCTACCCGGCACGCGCCCTGCTGATGGCCGAGCCGCCTTCATCCGAACATGGCGAACTTACCGACAAGGGTTACATCAACCAGCGCGCGGTGCTGACCCGCCGCGCCGACCGCGTCGTCGAGCTGTACTCCGACGTTCCCGATTCCAGCATCATTTTCATCTGACACAGGCGATGACCGACAAACTCGTAACCCACAGCCTCGACGGGCTGGTCTACACCATCACCCTGAGCCGCCCGGCGAAGCGCAACGCGATCAGCGACCGCCTGCTCGACGCCCTGGAAAAGGCATGGGACGCGCGTCCCGCCGAGGCCCGCGTGGTGATCCTGGCCGGCGCCGGCGAGCACTTCTGCGCCGGGCTCGACCTCTCCGAGCACCAGCACCGCGAACCCTCCGGCGTGATGCTGCATTCGCAGGGCTGGCACCGCGTCTTCGGCAAGATCCACCAGACCGGGATCCCGGTGGTGGCCGTGCTGCACGGCGCGGTGATCGGCGGCGGCCTGGAACTGGCGACCTCGACCCACGTTCGTGTCGCCGAAGCGAACACCATGTACCAGTTGCCCGAAGGCCGCCACGGCATCTATGTCGGCGGTGGCGCCTCGGTGCGCGTGGCGCGTATCATCGGCCCCGGCCGCATGGCCGAGATGATGCTGACCGGGCGCATCTACAGCGCCGAGGAAGGCCAGCAATTGGGCCTGTCGCATTACCTGGTGGGCAAGGGCGAAGGCCTGGCCAAGGCGCAGGAACTGGCCAAACGCATCGCCGAGAACGCGCCGCTGGCCAACTACGCCATGGTCACCACCATCCAGCGCATCAGCAACATGTCCTCCGACGATGGCCTTTACGTCGAATCGCTGATGGCGGCCGTGGCGCAGACCAGCCCGGAAGTTGTCGCGCGTATCGGCCAATTCCTCAACCGCAAAGGGATGGGACCACAGACGTGAATCTCGACGAACTCGTCGCGATCGACACCCACACCCACGCCGAAGTTTCCTGCTGCCAGCCCAAGGACCCCTGGTTCGAGCCCTACGAGCGCGCCGCGGACAAATATTTCAAGAACGCGCATCGGCCGACCATAGACGAGACCATCGCCTATTACCGCGAGCGCAGGATTGGCCTGGTGATGTTTGCCGTCGATTCCGAGTCGCACATCGGCAACCGCCGCATCGCCAACGAAGAAGTCGCCGAGGCGGCGGCGAAGAACAGCGACATGATGATCGCCTTCGCCAGCATCGATCCGCACAAGGGCAGGATGGGCGCCCGCGAGGCGAGGAAGCTGATCGAGGAGTACGGCGTCAAGGGCTTCAAGTTCCACCCGACGGTGCAGGGCTTCCACCCGCAGGACCGCATGGCCTGGCCGCTGTATGAAGTGATCGCCGAGTACAAGCTGCCGGCGATCTTCCACAGCGGGCACTCCGGCATGGGCAGCGGCATGCGCGGCGGCGGCGGGTTGAAACTTGAAACCTCCAACCCGATGCTGCTCGACAGCGTGGCGGTGGATTTTCCCGACATGCAGATCGTCATCGCCCACCCGTCATGGCCCTGGCAGGACGAGGCGCTTTCGGTCTGCCTGCACAAGCCCAATGTCTGGATCGACCTCTCCGGCTGGTCGCCCAAGTATTTCCCGCCGCAACTGGTGCAGTACGCCAACACCCTGCTCAAGGATCGCATGCTCTTCGGCACCGACTTTCCGCTGATTCCACCCGACCGCTGGCTCGAGGATTTCGAGGCTGCCGGCTTCAAGGATTCCGTGAAACCGCTGATCCTCAAGCAGAACGCCATCCGATTGCTCAAACTCGACCAGGCAGAAAAGAAATGAAATTCGAAAATTCCACCTTCATCGTCACCGGCGGCGCTTCGGGCCTCGGTGAAGCCACCGTGCGCCGCTTTCACGGCGCCGGCGCCAATGTCGTGATCGCCGACCTGAACAGCGAGCGCGGCGAGAAGCTCGCCGCCGAGCTGGGTTCGCGGGCCGCCTTCGCCCGCACCGACGTCACGGCGGACGCCGACGGTCAGGCCTGCGTGGCCAGGGCGCTGAGCGCCTTCGGCGGCTTGCACGGCCTCGTCAATTGCGCCGGCGTCGGCACGCCGGAGAAGGTGCTGGGCAAGAACGGCCCGCAGCCGCTGGCCAACTTCGCCAAGACCGTCGGCATCAACCTGATCGGCACGTTCAACATGCTGCGCCTGGCCGCCGATGCGATCAGCAAGGGCAATCCCAATGGCGCCGGCGAGCGCGGCGTGATCATCAACACCGCCTCGGTCGCCGCCTTCGACGGCCAGATCGGTCAGCCCGCCTATGCCGCATCGAAAGCCGGCGTGGTCGGCATGACCTTGCCGGTGGCGCGCGAGCTGGCGCGCTTCGGCATCCGCGTATGCACCATCGCCCCCGGCCTGTTCTATACGCCGATGATGGAATCGCTGCCGGCCGAGGTGCAGGACTCGCTGGCCAAGTCGGTGCCCTTCCCGCCGCGCCTGGGCCGCCCCGACGAATACGCGCAACTGGCCGCGCACATCGTCGAAAACGAAATGCTCAACGGCGAAACCATCCGCCTCGACGGCGCGCTGCGCATGGCGCCGAAGTAAATCGCCGTCGCGCCAGCGCCGACTCCCAGCGCGCCCCCGCAGGGCCGCCCGCAGGTGCGCCAACCACGACATGGAGCCGCGCAGCGGCGAACCCCGGTCACCCCCTCACATGGGGCGAGGGCTGGGGGGAAGGTAAAACGATGACCGACTACAACGCCCCGCTGACCGACATCCGCTTCCTGCTCAACGAAGTCGCCGGCCTGCCCGAGATTGCGCGCCTGCCCGGTTGCGAAGAGGCCACGCCGGACCTGGTCGATGCCGTGCTGGAAGAAGCCGGAAAGTTTGCCGCCGGCGTGCTGGCACCGCTCAATGCCGTCGGCGATCGCGAGAGCTGCCGCCTCGAAGACGGCAAGGTGGTCACGCCGCCTGGCTGGACCGAAGCTTACAAGCAGTTTGCCGAAGGCGGCTGGGTGGGGCTCGGGCTTTCGCCGGACTACGGCGGCCAGGGCCTGCCCAAGTGCGTGGCGACGCCGGTCTGGGAAATGTGGTTCTCGGCCAATACCGCCTTCACCATGCTGCCCCAGCTCAATACCGGCGAATCCGAGGCCATCCTGCTCGCCGCCAGCGACGAACTGAAAGCCACCTACCTCGAAAAGCTGGTGACGGGCGAGTGGGGCGGCACCATGAACCTCACCGAGCCGCAGGCCGGCTCCGACCTCGCCGCCATCCGTACGCGCGCCGAGCCGCAGGCGGATGGAAGCTATCGGATCAGCGGACAGAAGATTTTCATTTCCTACGGCGAGCACGAGATCACGCCCAACATCAGGCACCTGGTGCTGGCGCGCCTGCCGGATGCGCCGCCGGGCGTCAAGGGCATCTCGATGTTCCTGGTGCCCAAGTTCCTGGTGAATGCCGATGGCAGCCTGGGCGCGAAGAACGACCTGCGCTGCGTCGGCCTCGAACACAAGCTGGGCATCCACGGCAGCCCGACCTGCGCCATGAGCTTCGGCGACAACGATGGCGCCATCGGCTATCTGGTGGGCCAGGCCAACCGCGGCCTCGAATACATGTTCATCATGATGAACGAGGCGCGTTTCGGCGTCGGCGTGCAGGGCATAGGCATCGGTGAGCGCGCTTACCAGCAGGCGCTGGCCTTCGCCAAGGAACGCGTTCAGGGCCGCGATGCCGTCAGCGGCGCGGCCGGCCAGCCGATCATCGGTCATCCCGACGTCAAACGCATGCTGCTGACCATGCGCGCCCGGATAATGGCCATGCGCGCGCTGGCGCTGACCGCCGCCGGCTGGTTCGACCTCGCACGCCACGCGCCGGACCGCGCGGCGGCCGACAAGGCGCGGCGTTACGTTGACCTGCTGATGCCGGTGGTCAAGGGCTGGTGCACCGAGACCTGCCAGCAGATCTGCTACGACGCGATCCAGGTCCACGGCGGCATGGGTTTCGTCGAGGAGACCGGCATCGCCCAGCACTACCGCGATGCCCGCATCATCACCATCTACGAAGGCACGACGGGAATCCAGGCCAATGACCTGATCGGGCGCAAGGTCCTGCGTGAAAACGGCGCCACCTTGCGCGAGCTGATCACCGAGATGCGCGGCGTTGCCGCCGAGTTGTCGGCGACAGGCAATCTGCGCTCGCTGGGCCAGCGGCTTGAAGAGGATATCCTTGCGCTGGAGCGCGCCCTCGACTGGATACTCGCCAACGGCCGTGAGCGGCTTGGGGCCGTGCTGGCCGGTGCCGTGCCCTTCCTGCACCTGCTGGGCACGGTCTGCGGCAGTTGGCAGATGGGTCGCGTCGCGCTGGCCGCGACGCGACCGGCGCGCGCCGATGCCTGGGATGCCGGCTACCTGCGCGACCTGGTCGAACTGGCGCGCTTCCATGCTCATGCACTGGGGGTTCAGGCCCCGGCCCTGGCGGCGGCAATAGTCGGCGCCGGCGAGACGGCGAACGCCTTCGCGCTGGAACTCTGAGCGTCGCGGGGGGCAAGCCCCGCGATTGACCACCGCGTCGCGCGCCGCCATACTGCGGCGTTGCGGCAAACCCGCCTGATCGATTCCCATGACAGCAAAAAACTATTTCGAGAAACACCAACTGATCCGCTTTCACCATTGCGATCCGGCGGGAATCGTGTTTTACCCCGAGTACCTGGTCATCATTGATGAACTGATCGAGGACTGGTTCACCGAGGGCATGAAGACCAGCTTTGCCGACCTGCATGCCGTGGAGCGCATCGGCATTCCGGCGGCGCGCATCGAGGTGGATTTTCTCTCGCCGTCGAAGATCGGCGACGTGCTCTGCCTTCGACTTTTCGTCACGCGCATCGGCAACAAATCCTTCCGTTTGCTGGTCGAGGCCAGCGTCAATGAACAGGTACGCCTGCGCGCCGAGCTGGTGCGCGTCGTCGCCAGCCTCGATGGCCTGCAGGGCATACCCATCCCGGAATCCTTGCGTGCCAGGCTGCAGCCTTATCTCGTCGCCGAGGCACACCACGGCCGCGAGCCGACCGCGACCTGAGAACGCCGCCTCAGCGCGGGGCGCAGGCCCAAGCGCGTGCCATGTCCAGCGTGGGGAAGGTACGCACCTCCAGCGACGAGAGCAGCGCGGCAGCCTTTATCAGCAGCCGGGCCGACATATTCGTGGTAACGCAGGCGACGCGAATTCGCGAGTTGGAGAAACTGGTGCCGCGATTGATTGCCCCCGAGTACTCTGCCTCTTCGCGGGTCACGGAATAGCCTTCTACGGCGAGGAAATCGTTAATGATGTAGCGCAGGGTATCAACGCGCGGATCAGCGAGGACTTCCTCCTGCACGCGGGCGAATTCCTCGAACGAAAGAAAGCCGCTGAAGCGTTTGTGCACGCCGCGCTCTTCCCAGACTATTTCGTGTGGCACTGCGAATCCCCGACGGATTGTCTATGTCAGCAGTTGGATTCTGCCACTGCAGCCAGTGCGGTGCAATCGCCGCGCCGGTCGTGGCAAGGCGTACTATTTCGCGGCGGCCCTGCTTGCCGACAATGAGTCCGCAGGCTATCCGGACCGCGCAATTCATCGGGGAAACATCCATGGCAAACATTGCATTTCTTGGCACCGGGCTGCTTGGTGGCGCCTGCGCCGAAGCGGCCGCAAAGCGCGGCGACAAGGTCACGGTCTGGAACCGGTCCGTCGACAAGGCACGGGACCTGGCACGCTTCGGGATCGTGGTCGCGGCCACGCCGGCCGAGGCGGTGCGCGACGCCGAACGCGTACACCTGGTGCTGAAGGATGACGCGGTGGTCGACGCGGTCATCGCGTCGGCGCGCCCCGGAATGCGCGCCGATGCGATCCTGATCGACCACAGCACGACCCTGCCGGAACTGACCGCGCGACGCGCGGCGCGGCTGGCGGCCGAACGGCTGCGTTTCCTGCACTGCCCCGTGTTCATGACCCCGCTGGCGGCGCGCGGCGCCAAGGGCTCGATGCTCGCCGCCGGGCCGCGTGCGATCTTCGATGCGGTGAAGGATGAGCTTGCGGCGATGACCGGCCGGCTCGAGTACCAGGGCGAGCGCAGCGACCTGGCGGCGGCCAAGAAGCTGCTTGGCAATGCGCTGATCCTCAGCCTGGTCGGCACCCTTGCCGATGTCATGACGCTGGCCCAGGCGACCGGCGTCGACGCCCGGGAGGCCATCGACCTGGCGCGGCTTTTCGACCTCAACGCCATGGTCGCCACGCGCGGCGCCAGCATGGCGCAAGGCGATTTCGCGCCCAGCTTCGAGCTGGCCATGGCGCGCAAGGATTTCGGATTGATGCTGGAGACAGCCGGCGGCCGCCCGCTGGCGGTGTTGCCGGGGATTGCCGCGCGCATGGACCAGCTTATCGCCGCCGGGCAGGGCGCCGCCGACGTGACCAGCCTCGCCAGCGACGCGCTGGCACGCTGAACCGGGCCGTTGCTCCCTCAGGGGTGTTTGACCTGACGGAGGCCGCGCGCCAGCAGCACGCCGAGCAGGGATGCCGTTCCCGTCGCCGCCCAGGTCCAATGCCAGTCGCCGACGCGGCTTGCCAGCCATGCCACCAGCGGCGGCCCGAAGAATTGCCCGGTCGCCGAGCACTGCTGCATCCAGCCCACGGTGGTCGACACCGTCTGCTCGCTCGGTGCCACGCGCACCGCCAGCGAGAACAGGGTGCCGGGGATGAGGCCGCCAACCGCGGAGAACATCAGCACGGCGGCATAGCGCAGGGCCGGCATTTCGCCGGTTGCGTGGCCGAAGGTGAGGAAGGCGCCGACGGCCATGGTGATGAAGCCGACGTACAGCAGCCGGTGCGCGGGTGCGCCGCGATGCAGCAGATGCCCGGCGCCGATGTTGCCCGTGATGTTGGCCAGGCAAACCAGGGCTGTCATCGTGCCCGCCATCTGGCCGCCGAGTCCGCTCTGGGCGTAGATCGACGGCAGGAAGCCGATGACCGCAAGCCACTGGCTGGAATAAAGAAGGAAGGCCAGCGCGACGCCCCATGGTCCGCCGCTACCCAGCGTGAGGCGCAGCCGCCGCCACCAGGGATCGCCGATCACGGCGTCGCGTCCGACCGGCATCGCGCCGTTTCCGGCCGGCTTCCGCCGGCACCCGCAGGAACACCCACAGGGCCATGACGGCGGAGAGCGCGCCAAGCAATCCCCACCAGCCTTGCCAGCCGAGCAGGCCCATCATTGCCGGCGCCAGGATCAGCGCGATCGCGGTGCCGGTCGGCATGTAGGTGCCCCACAGGCCGAGATGCAGGGAAAGCCGTTGCAGCGGCACCAACTGCCGGATCAGGCTGGGAGCCGAAAGCACCGCCAACAGGAAGCCGAGTCCTTCCAGGGCCCGCAGCAGCAGCAGCTCGGCCGGGCGTTGCGCCCACATGCCGCAAATGCTTGCCGCGGCCAGCAGCAACTGGCCGGCGATGATGCTGCCGCGCCGTCCGAGGCTGTCGGACGCGGCACCCAGGAATACGGCCAGCGTCATCCCCGCGAGCTGGACCATCGACAACAGGAAGCCGGCTTCGACCAGGCTGATGCCCAGCGCATCGCGCAGGACCGGAATTGCCGGCGGCATCTTGCCGATATGCAGGGCGGCCACAACCCCCGACAGGATCACCAGGAATGCCGGAGCGGTGCGATGCGCGGTCATGGGGCGGGCGTATGTGGCTTCACGTGTGCCGGGCAAAAAAACACGCCCCGGCAGGCCGGGGCGGAACGCTCGATGAGTTCAAGCGGAGGAGAAGGTCGGGCGGTGGCTTCAGGCCGCCATGCGGCGCAGGCCGAGCTGCTCCATGAAGGCATCGACGCGGCCCTGGGTGCGCACTTCGTCGAACTCGCGCTCGTCGCCCATGTTGCCCTCGTAGGTCATGGTCGGGATGCCGGCCTTGGCCATCGCCTGGCGGTTTTCCATGATGCCGACCGAGAGCCCTTCGCAACCGCGATTGAGGTGCATCATGCAGCCATCGACCTTCCAGTCCCTGGCGATCTGGAGCATCATTTCCGACTTCACGCGCGGGTCGAAGAACTGCTGCCACAGCGGCTTGGCCAGGTTCCAGTCGGCATATTCGCGCAGCGCCGTGTCGCGGTCCTTGAGTTCGATGCCCTTGTCCCAGGGCAGGGTGCGCGCGCCCCATGAGCCGTCTGCCTTGTATTCCCAGGTGCCTTCCAGGCCGAAGGTGTAGAGCGAGCCGATCGACACCGCGCCGTAGGTTTCGAGGTAGCGGAAGATCTTGAGGAAGGGCCAGGGCGGCTGCGTGTCCGACATCAGGCGGCAGCGCTCGTTGGGCACGGCGGCGATGCCGCGCGCGACGCGATCCTTCACTTCCTCGTAGAGCTCGTCGTAGAAGTCGGCGCACCACTGCGAGGACTTGTGCAGGATGGCCAGCACGTAGAGCGAGTACATGGTCTTTTCGTCCAGCGGCGCCGGCACCGCCTTTTGCAGTTCGCAGATCTGCGCCCAGCGCGAGGTGGAGCGCATTTCGTTCTTGATGGCGCGGATCAGCAGCTCGTCATCGCACTTGCGCCCGGTGACCTTCTCGACGAAATCGATCGAGTCGTGCAACTGGTTGGTGACGTAGTCCAGGCGGGCCGGAGTCAGGTCGCGGTAGGCGCCGACCGAAACATCAACGTAGAAGTCGGGGATCTTCTTCACCTTGGCCACGTGCTGGTACCACTTGGCGTGCGAGCAGCAGATCTGGGTCTGGAAGATGAAATCGGAGGTCGGCCACTTGCCGCCGTAATAGTACTCGTCGAGGTGCATGCCGCCCCAGTAGATGCGCATGTAGGAACACATGTCGCGGGCAAAGCCGACCGCCTCGGCGGCGTCGAGGCAGCGCTGGGTGAACTTGCGGTCGAGCGAGACGCCGGCGGAGTAAGGTTCGCCGGTCAGCGGATAGACATCGTCGCCGAGTGATGTGGGGATGGCGTCGAAGGACCAGCCGGCGGCGGACCAGCGGATGCCGCCGTTGTCCTTGGCCCGCGCGTAGTTCTGGTAGTAGTTTTCCCGAAGCTGTTTGGCCTTGCCCCAGAGCTTCAGCGATTCCGTCGGATAGCGTTGTGGTGTGTTCATGGCGTGTCTCCTTGGTTCAGAACAGCTCTTCTTCGCTCAGCGTCTCGAGCATGGCTTCGACGCGGATACGGAAGGGGCCGATGGGGTTGGTGATGTCGAATTCGAGGAACAGCGTGGGGATGCCGTTCTTCTCCAGGTGCTCCTTGAGGTCCGGATAGTCACCCTCGTGCGGATCGCAGAATTTCTGCTGCAGGAAGATCGCGGCGCGCGCGTTGTAGTCCTTGGCCAGGCCCAGCACGTGGTCGAACCGCGTATGGCTGGGGTAGTCCTTGGTCGGGCAGGCCGGACGGTCGCAGTAACGCTCGGCGATGCGCTTGATCGGGTCGGCATCCTTCTTCGACTCGTTCCAGAAGTAGCGGGTGCCCGAGCACTGGTCGTCGATGACGATGGTGGAACCCACCGATTCGACCATGGCCATGAAGGCGATGTCGTCGTTCTCGGAGCCGATGGTCATGAAGCGCACGCCTTCCTTGCGGTCCATCTGGCGGGCCGGCAGGGCGGCGAGCACCTTCTTCAGTTGCGCGTTGTGCTCCTTCTTGTCCACGAACTGGGCGGTAATCGAGGCATACAGGGCTTCGACGCCGGTGACCTTGGGGTTGGATTCCTTGCGGTAGTCGAAGAGCTGGCGCAGCAGGCGGCGGTTCTCGTCGATGGTGTCGGTGGCCTCGTGCAGCATGGCGTCCGTGAGTTCCTTGCCGGTCAGCGCGGAAAGGAAGGTGCGGAAGGCCTGGATTTCGGCGTAGTGGGCCTTGCGGGCATGCGGGCTTTGCACGTCGTTGGGCATGGGCACGTAGTAGTCCCACTTGACGCTGGGGACGTTGCTGCGCCAGGAACTGAAGGTCTGCCGGTACTGGATGCAGGACTGGGTCAGGGTGACGCCTTCGGCGTAGTCGAAGCGGCCGAGCAGGCCCTGGGCCAGGGAGTCGCGGCAGAAGGGACAGAACATGCCGAAGATGTGCGGCTCGGTGACGTTCTGCGGTTCGTGGGCGCCGAGCACGCGCACCGGCAGCATGCCGGCGGCCATCAGCAGTTCTTCGGCGGTGTAGGTGCACATCGTGGCCACGACCTGGCCGCCGGTGCGAGCCTTCCAGTCGCGGGCGTAGTCATGACGCTTCTCATACCAGTCCTTGAACTGGTCGAACAATCCGTCGGCCATGCGTCGTTCTCCTTGTCTCGATATCGGGTTCATTCCAGAATGCTGGACATCAAACGACTGAATGAACGTTCAATCGTTTGCAGTGTATAGGGCGCGCGGCGGAAATGCAAGCCATCAAAGTGGTCTGCCAAAAACTTTTATGGGTGCGGTGCCTGCCCCCGCGCACCTCGATGGGGGCGGGAGCAGCCGGTCAATCGCGGTGGCGGCGATGCCGGTACTGGTGAAAGGGCGCGTCGCGGAATTCGAGGCGCTTTTCCAGCGTCGCGCCCAGCGCCAGTGCCAGCGCGATCGAGCGTTCGTTCTCCGCGTGGATCAGGCTGATCGGCTGCATTTGCGGCAAGTGCGCAGGCAGCATGGCCTGCACCGCGCGCGCCGCCTCGCTGGCGTAGCCCTTGCCCCAATGGGCGCGGAGAATGGCCCATTTGATCTCGGTCTCCGGCCATTCCCGGGGAAACCAGAGGCCGACCAGACCGACCACCGTGGCCGAGGCCTTGTCGTGCAGCACATAGGGGCCGTAGCCGTGGCGCTGCCAGTGTTTCAGCAGCGCGCCGACCACCCGCTGGGTCTCGCTTTCCGGCAGCGGTTTGGTGAAGGTGTAGCGCGCGCACTCGGCGTCGGAATAGTAGGCATGAAGCGCCGTCCAATCCTCGGTGCGCGGGCGTGCCAGGTGCAGGCGCGGCGTGTCGAGATGGTCCGGAATTGACGCGCGACCGTGATCCATCGAATCAGCGCCGGCCTTCGAGAAAGCGTGCCACCCGCGCCTGGGTCTCGGGCAGGGCGAGCAGGGCGGCGCTCCCCGCCAGCTCGACCTCATAGCCGTCGGCACCGCCCTTGACGGCGACATCGATGCAGGCCTTGCATTCGGCGATGGCACGCGGCGGCAATGCGGCGATGCGTGTCGCGGTGGCGCGGGCAAAGGCTTCCAGTTCGTCGGCCGACGCGCTCCAGTGCGCCAGACCGAGTGCGACGGCCTCTTTGCCGCTAACCAGCTCCGCACCGAGAATCAGGCGCCGCGCCACGGCTTCGCCGCAGATGCGGGTCATGCGCTGGGTGCCGCCGGCGGCGGGCAACAGGCCCAGGCCGGCCTCGGGCAGGCCGATCTTCGCGCCCTCGGCGACGATGCGCAGGTCGCAGGAAAGGGCCAGCTCGAAGCCGCCGCCCATGGCCGGGCCGCCGATTTCGGCCAGCGTCAGCTTGGGCAGGGTCTCGACGCGGGCGAAAACCTGCTGCATGCGTCGGGTCAGGGCGATCATGCGTGCGCGGCCCTCGGCGCTGGCCAGGATGCTGTGCATCAGGGCCAGGTCGGCACCGGCGCAAAATACCTTCTGCGTGCTGCGGATCCAGAGCACGCCGACCTCGTCGGCGTGCTCCACCTCGTCAAGCACGGCGTCGAGAGCCTGGATCCATTCGTCGTTGATGGCATTGACCGGCGGCCGGCAGAGGGTGGCCGTGGCGACCGGGCCATCGATTTTCAGGGTGATCATTTGCGTGTCCTTGGCGGCGGCCCGACGCGCGGGACGCGGGTGGCTCAGGCCTTCGCCGGGCGCGGGCGCTTGCGCGCGCGCGTCGCCGTCGCGGCGGGTTTGACGGAGTCTTCGCCTATTGGCGATTCGCTGTTGAAGGCGCGCTTGCGCAAGGCCACGGCGGAGAAGGCGCGGCGGCCCTTGGCCGTCAGGAAGGGCTCGATCAACAGCGTGATGCCCTCGCCGATATAGCTCTCCAGGGAATAGCGCTCGCGCAACACCCAGTGCTTGAGCGCCCATGAATGGGCGAAGATGACCAATTGGTAGGAAAGCATGTATTCATTGACCGCGCGCATGTAGCCGCCGTCGACGCAAGCCTTCAGCGACTTCTCGATCAGGCGGTTGGTGCGCGTCTCGGCATCCTTGATCAGGATGCGGCGATCGGCGCGCAGCGACTTGGTCGAGCGGTAGGCCAGCACCGTGGCCTCGCGCAGCCGGTCCACGATGTGGCAATAGGCCCAGACCGAGACGCACAGCCTTTCGACGGGATCGGTGAGTCCGTTGGTCTGCGAGGGAATCTCGTGTTCGTAGGTGTCGAGCACCATCTTCAGGCTGAGGAAGAGGATGTCGTCCTTGTCGCGGAAGTACTGGTAGATCAGGCCGGTGCTGATGCCGGCCTGTTTGGCGATCTGCTGGATGGTGGTGGTGTAGTAGCCATCCTCGGAGAACAGCTTGACCGCCGCGCGCACGATCTGCCCGCGACGTTCCTCGACCAGCTTGGGGTCGGTAACCAGTGCCTGGACATCGCCCGCGGAACCCATTTCGCTTCCTTATTGAAGATTCATTCAGGCGTGCAGTCTGCCATGAAACGGAGTTCAACAGGCGGGAAGCGCGGGCAAGCCCGCGTATTCCCGGCGACCCCGTCAGTTGCCGATGAACTTGGGTGTCTGCTTGGCAACGAAGGCGTGATAGGCGATCTTGAAGTCCTCGGTTTGCATGCAGATAGCCTGCGCTTCGGCCTCGGTCTCCAGCGCCTGCTCGATGGTCTGGTTCCACTCCTGGTGCAGGCACTTCTTGGTGACCGAGTGGGCGAAGGCCGGGCCGTCGGCGAGGGACTGCGCCATGCCGCTGGCCGTCGCCAGCAGCTCTTCCTGGGCGACGATGCCGTTGAAGTAACCCCACGCCTGCCCTTCCTCGGCGCTCATCATGCGCCCGGTGTACAGCAGTTCCGAGGCGCGGCCCTGACCGATGATGCGCGGCAGGATGCTGCAGGCGCCCATGTCGCAACCGGCCAGGCCGACCTTGACGAATAGGAAGCCGGTCTTGGCCCTGGCCGTTGCGTAACGCATATCGCTGGCCATGGCGATGATGGCGCCGGCGCCGCAGCAGATGCCGTCGACGGCGGCGATGATCGGCTGCGGGCAATTGCGCATTTCCTTGACCAGGTTGCCCGTCATGCGGGTGAACTCCAGAAGCCCGGTCATGTCCATCTTGGTCAGCGGACCGATGATTTCATGCACGTCGCCGCCGGAGCAGAAATTGCCGCCGGCGCCGGTGATCACCACCGCGCGAACGTCCTTCGTGTACTGGAACTTGTGAAAGGTGTCGCGCAGCTCGGCGTAGCTCTCGAAGGTCAGCGGGTTCTTGCGCTCGGGACGGTTCAGCGTGATGGTGGCAACATTGTTCGCCACTTCGAGCTTGAAGTGTTGCGGCTTCATGTCCGCCGCTTTGAGTTTGTACATGCTGGACTCCTTTTGTGTGGGTTGGGGGAAATCGGTTCAGCCGGCCAGGGTCAGGCCACCACTGACGCTGATGGTCTGGCCGGTGATGAAGGAGGCGCGGTCGCTAGCGAAGAACAGGATCGCGTCGGCGATTTCCGAGGGCTTGGCCAGGCGGCGCATCGGGGTGGCCTTGACGAAGGCCTCCTGGTGCTTCTCGGGCACGGCGCGCAGCAGCGGCGTGTCGGTCGGGCCCGGGCAGACGCAATTGACGTTGATGTTGTGGCGGGCGACTTCGCGCGCCAGCGACTTGGTGAAAGCGATGGCGCCGCCCTTGGCGCCGGAATACACGGTCTCGCCCAGGCTGCCGACGCGGCCGGCGTCGCTCGACACGGTGACCACCTTGCCGGACTTGCGCTCGATCATGCCGGGCAGGAAGGCGTGGGTCACGGCCACCGGCCCGAGCAGGTTGACGTCCATCACCTTGCGCCAGAACTCGGGCGTGTTCTCCATGAAGGGCTGGATCTTGCCCCAGCCGGCGACATTGGCGACGATGTCGACCTGGGGTCGCAAGGCAAGCGCCCCGGCCTTGAACTCGGCGACCGAGGCCAGGTCCGCCACGTCGAGCCGGAGGTAGTCGGCGCCCTGGCCCCTGGCACGGATCGATGTCGCCACCGCCTCGCCGTTGGCGGCGTCGAGGTCGCCGATGATCACATGGGCGCCCGCCTCCGCGAGGGCTTCCGCCGTGGCCTTGCCGATGCCGGATGCGCCGCCCGTCACAACTGCCGTTTTGCCGCTGATCTTCATGGTTTCTCCCTGATAGTGTCCCGCGCTTTCGGCGTTCGCGCCGACAGTGCCAATGACTGAATGATTGCTCAGTCAGTAGCGCAAGTCAACCCCATTAATTTATTTTGGGTCGGCATGGAATGCTTGACTTTCAGAATGAATGAGCGTTCAATCATGCGGCGAACAACATCGGCGGCGCCATTTGCCGCGCCCGCCGGGACAACCAGAGGAGACCACCATGCATCCCATTCGCACGCTGAAAACCGCCGTCGCCGCCGCGCTCCTGGCGACCGTCGCCGCGCCTGCCATCGCCCAGGATGCCATCACGCTCAAGGTGCACCACTTCCTGCCGCCGGTGTCGAACGCCCACGTCAAGATGATCGAGCCCTGGTGCGCCAAGATCGCCAGGGAGTCGGGCAATCGCCTCAAGTGCCAGATCTATCCGTCGATGCAACTGGGCGGCTCGCCACCGCAGCTTTTCGACCAGGTCAAGGACGGCGTCGCCGACATCGTATGGACCCTGCCCGGCTATCAGGCAGGCCGCTTCCTCGCCACCGAGGTGTTCGAGCTGCCCTTCATGGTTGCCAGCGCGGAGAAGGCCTCGAAGGCGCTGTGGGACTACGCGGCGAAGAACGCCAGGGAGGAATACAAGGGCGTCAAGCCGCTGATCTTCCATGTCATCCCCGGCACCGAACTGCACACCACCAAGCAGCAGATCAAGGTCATGGCCGATTTCAAGGGCATGAAGCTGCGCGCGCCCAACCGCATGGCCACCAAGCTGGTCGCCGCGCTGGGTGCCACGCCCGTGCCGATGCCCGTGCCGCAGGTGCCGGAAGCCCTTGCCAAGGGCGTGATCGACGGCACCGTGCTGCCCTGGGAGGTGATCCCCTCGCTGAAGATCCAGGAGATCGCCAAGTTCCATACCGAAACGCCGGCCGGCACGCCTTTCATTGCCACCTCGGCCTTCCTTTTCGCCATGAACCCCGCCAAGTACGAGAGCCTGCCCGCCGACCTGAAGAAGGTGATCGACGCCAACAGCGGCGCCGAAACCTCCGCCTGGGCCGGCAAGATATGGGACGAGACCACGGGCCCGGCGCGCCAGACCGCGGTCGATCGCAAGAACAGTTTCCATTCCGTGCCGGCCGCCGAAGTGGCGAACTGGCAAAAGGCCGCCGAGGTGGTCAATGCCGACTGGATCAAGGAGGTCGCGGCCAAGGGCATGGACGGCCAGAAGCTGATTGGCGAAGCCAAGGCCTTGATGAAGTAAGCGGTTGCCGTGCAACGACCCCGGGGACGTAGGCCCGGGGCACGATTGAGAGAGGACGGGACGGCAATGGAACACGCACCAAACGTGCCGGCGGGCACGATCAACGCGGCCGACGAGATCATCGGCCGCCCCCTGAAACTGGGCCTTGCCGATACCACGGCGATACTCTGCGCCGAGCGCGCGGTGAGCTTCGGCGAGCTCGATGCGCTGGTCAATCGCTGCGGCAACGCCTTGCGGGCGCACGGGGCGCGGCGTGGCGATCGCGTGCTGTTCCTGATGGACGACTCGCCCGAACTGGTCGCGGCCTACCTGGGCACCCTGCGCATCGCCGCGGTCGCCGTGGCGCTCAATGTCAGGCTGGCCGCGCGCGACCTGAGCTTCATCATCGAGCACAGCGAATGCCGCGTGATCTGCGTCGACGCGCACTTCCTCGATCTCTACGAGAGCGCTGCCACCAGCCTGTCTGTCCGGCCGACCGTGATCCAGGTCGGCGGCACGCCGAAGGCGCCGTATCTCGGGCTGGATGAAATCCTGGCGGCGCAGCCGGCGTCACTCGAATCCGTCCAGGTCGACCCCGACGACGTCGGCTTCTGGCTGTATTCCTCGGGCACCACGGGCAAGCCCAAGGCGGTGATGCACCCGCATCGCAGCGTGCTGGTGGCCGACTGCCTGGAACGCGAATGCCTCGGCGTCGGCCCCGGTGACCGCGTATTCACCACCTCGAAGATATTTTTTGGCTTTGCCCTCGGCCATTCGCTGATGGGTGGCATCCAGTGCGGCGCCACCATCATCCTTTCGCCGGCCTGGCCCGAACCCAAGCTGATCATGGACACCGTTGAGCGCCACCGGCCAACCGTGCTGTTCAGCACCCCGGTGATGTATCGCAATCTGCTGCGCGAAGGCGCGCCGATGCGTCCGGCCTTCCGCGCCATCCACCATTTCGTCGCCGCCGGCGAAAAGCTGCCCGAGTCGCTCTACGACGATTGGCTCGAGCTCTGCGGCAAGCCCATCCTTGACGGCGTCGGCGCATCGGAGACGGTGTTCCTGTTCCTGCTCAACCAGCCCGATGATTCGAAGGGCGGCTCCTCGGGCAAGCCGGTGCGCTGGGCGAAAGTGCGCCTGGTCGGCGATGACGACCAGGACATCACCGAGCCCAATCATCCCGGCCAGATTGCGATCCAGACAAGTTGCCAGTTCGTCGGCTACTGGAAGCAGCCGGACCTCACGGCGCGGGCCCTGCGCGACGGCTGGTATTTTCCCGGCGACATGTTCGAGTTCGACGCCGAGGGCCGCTGGTGCCACCTCGGCCGCGCCGACGACATGCTCAAGGTTTCCGGGCAATGGGTCAGCCCGGCGGAGATCGAGGCCTGTGCCCTGACCGTGCCGGATGTCATGGATGCGGCCGTGGTCGGCTTCCCCAATGAAGACGGCCTGACGCGCATCGCGCTCTTCGTCATGCCGCGCAGTCACGAGACCGACAAGCCGGCGCTGGAGCAGGCCCTGCTCGCCACCTTCAAATCCACGCTTTCGATCTACAAGTGTCCGCGTACCATACGCTTTGTTGACGACTTGCCGCGCACGGCCACCGGCAAGACGCAGCGCTTCCGCCTGCGCGAAATGCTGAAGCAGCCCCAATGAACGGAGTGTCCCCATGAATCCAACGCCGGCCACCCTGCGCGGCCGCCACGCCGTGGTTACCGGCGGCGGGCGCGGCATCGGCGCGACGATCGCCCGCGCGCTGGTCGAGCAGGGCGCCGCCGTCACCCTGATGGGCCGCAATGCCGCCACGCTGGAAGACGAAGCCGCGCGCCTGCGGCCGCTGGGCAAGGTGCATTGCCAGGCGGTCGATATCGCCGATGCCGAATCGACCACCACCGCCTTTGCCGCCGCCGCCCAGGCACTGGGCCCGGTAACCCTGCTCATCAACAACGCCGGGCAGGCCGTGAGCGCGCCGATCGGCAAGACCGACCTCGCCTTGTGGAACCGGATGCTGGCGGTCAACCTCACCGGCAGTTACCTCGCCATCCATGCCGTGCTGCCCGGCATGCTGGAACAGGGCTGGGGCCGCATCGTCAACATCGCCAGCACGGCGGCGCTCAAGGGCTACCCGTATGTCGCGGCCTATTGCGCGGCAAAGCACGGCGTGCTCGGCCTCACCCGCGCGCTGGCGCTCGAACTGGCGAAAAAGCCGGTGACGGTGAACGCCGTCTGCCCCGGCTACACCGAGACCGACATCGTGCGCGACAGCATCGCCAACATCCGCGCCAAGACCGGCCGCAGCGAGGCCGAGGCGCTCGCGGAGCTGGTCAAGCATAATCCGCAGGGCCGCCTGGTGCAGCCTGCCGAAGTCGCCAACGCCGTGCTCTGGCTGTGCCTGCCGGGCAGTGAATCGATTACCGGCCAGGCCATTTCCGTCGCCGGCGGCGAGACAACCTAGGAATCCGACATGAGCGACACCAGTTACCTCGGCTGGCCCTTCTTCGACGCCAGCCATCGCAAGCTGCAGGCCGATCTGGAAGCCTGGGCTGCCGCCAACATCAGCGACGAACACCATGCCGACACCGACCAGGCCTGCCGCGATTTCGTCGACCGCCTTGGCGCCGCCGGCTGGCTGCGCTATGCCGTGGGCGGCACGGCCAACGGCGGCAAATACGATGTCATCGACACGCGCGCCATCTGCCTGCTGCGCGAAACCCTGGCGCGGCACTCGGGGCTGGCCGACTTCGCCTTCGCCATGCAGGGCCTGGGCTCCGGCGCCATCACCCTGCACGGCTCGGCGGAACAGAAGCAGCGCTACCTGACCCGGGTCGCCGCCGGCACGGCGATCGCCGCCTTCGCCCTTTCCGAGCCGGAATCGGGCTCGGATGTCGCCGCCATGCGCTGCGCCGCGCGTGCCGATGGCGACCACTATGTTCTCGATGGCGAAAAGACCTGGATCTCGAACGGCGGCATCGCCGATTTCTACGTGGTCTTCGCCCGCAGCGGCGAGGCTCCCGGATCGCGCGGCCTGTCGGCCTTCATCGTCGACGCCGACACGCCGGGCTTCGAAATCGCCGAGCGCATCAATGTCATCGCCCCGCACCCGCTGGCGCGCCTGCGCTTCACCAATTGCCGCGTACCGAAGTCGGCGCTGCTCGCCGCACCCGGCATGGGTTTCAAGGTGGCGATGCAGACCCTGGACATCTTCCGCACCTCGGTTGCCGCCGCCGCGCTGGGCTTCGCCCGCCATGCGCTCGACGAAGCGCTGCGCCGCGCCACCACGCGGCCGATGTTCAACCAGAAGCTGGCCGACTTCCAGATCACCCAGACCAAGCTGGCGCAGATGGCCACCGGCATCGACATCTCGGCGCTGCTGACCTACCGCGCCGCCTGGCAGCGCGACCAGGGGCAGAACGTCACGCGCGAGGCGGCCATGGCCAAGATGACCGCCACCGAAACCGCGCAGCAGGTGATCGACGCCGCGGTGCAGATCTGGGGCGGCCTCGGCGTGGTCAGCGAACACCCGGTGGAAAAGCTCTACCGCGAAATCCGCGCGCTGCGCATCTACGAAGGCGCCACCGAGGTGCAGCAACTGATCATCGCCCGGCAGACACTCAACGCCTGGGAACGGCAGTAGCGCGGGTCAGGCCGGCAAGAGTCGGCGCTGGCGGTACGGCGTTGTTCCGTGCCGCCATGAGGATCCGGCGGTGAATATTGGCAAATACGCCGCCAAGGCCGGCCCCGGCGGCCCAAATCATCATCGTCCCGTAACCGTGGCGTAACGGCGGCACGAGAGCATTGCCGGCGAAGAGGCATCGCCGCCGGCCGGGCGCGAGCCTATCCCTGGGCCTACATTCGCCGGAGCGCCGACAACGATGGAGCGGCTATTTCACAGACTCGCCGAGGCGCCCCTGGTGGTCACGGCGCTGGCGACCTTCCTTGTGCTGGGCTGGATACTCTTTCGGCGTCGGGTCAGGCGGGAGGAGAGTCCCGCCTACCTGCGTCCCCAGCCGGGCGGGGGAGTCCGCCGCGACTGAGTGCTGCTGCCCGGCGCGGGAAAGCGCGGCAAGGGATCGCGACGCCGGCGCGAGCTTCATGCAAGCGAAACGAAGCCGTCATCGCCACGAAACCCATTCACCACAGTGTTGACGCATTCCCGTCCAACCCGGTGTATCCCGCCTCCCATGATGAACACTGCCCCGCACCTGCCCCTGGCGCCAAAGCCCGCGACCCGCCTTACCCTGAAGGATCGACTGGACAAGAAGGTCTTCGACGCGCTTTATGCCCGGTCCCTGGTGTACAACACCTGCTGGGAGGATCCGGCGGTGGATCGCCAGGCGCTGGACATCGGCCCGCGCGACAGCATCGCGGTGATCACCAGCGCCGGCTGCAACGTACTCGACTATGCCTTGCAGGGGCCGGCGGCGATCCATGCCATCGACGCCAATCCACGGCAGAACGCGCTGCTCGAACTCAAGCTGGCGGCGATCCGCAAGCTCGAGTTCGAGGATTTCTTCAAGATCTTCGGTGACGGCTATCACGCCGGCTTTCGGGAGCTTTACCGCCAGCGCCTGCGCGGCGAGCTGTCCGCCTTCGCCCGTTCCTACTGGGATCGCCAGGGCCAATGGTTTACCAGCCGCCACGGCAGCTTCTACTTCCATGGCCTGTCGGGATTCGTCGCCCGCGGGTTCTGCAGCTATTTCCGCATGCGTCCCCAACTGGCGCAAGACGTGCAATCCTTGCTCGAATGCAAGGACCTCGAAACGCAGCGCCAGGTGTACGACGCCCGCATCGCCGACGAGCTATGGACGCCGGCGATCAAGTGGATACTCAATCGTCAATTGACCATGAGCCTGCTCGGGGTGCCCCATCCCCAGCGCCGCCTGGTCCAGGCCCAGCATCCCGACGGGGTCGCCGGTTTCATCCGCGACGCGATCGAATACGTGTTCCGCCATCTGCCGGTGGCGCACAACTACTTCTGGCAGGTGTACCTCAACGGGCATTACACGCGCGAGTGTTGTCCCGAATACCTGAAGCATGACAACTTCGTCGCCCTGCGTGATGGGCTGGCCGACTGCATCGAGATCCACGACTGCACGGTCACCGAGTTTCTCGATCGCCACGAGACGCCGATCACCCGATTCGTGCTGCTCGACCACATGGACTGGATGAGCAGCTACTACCCCGGCGCCCTGATCGAGGAGTGGACCGGCATCATCGAGCGGGCGGCGCCCTGCGCCAGGGTATTGCTGCGCAGCGCGCACGCCCGCCCGCCCTTCCTCGAATGGGTGCGGGTGGGCCGTCATGGGCGTTCGCTGCACGAGGTGATCGAGTTCGACCGCGATCTGGCGGCGCGCCTGCAGCGCGAGGATCGGGTCCACACCTACTCCGGCTTCCTGGTCGGAACGATCCCCAAATGACCGCGCTGAATCGCGCGCTCGGCGAGGGCCAGGTCCTGTTGCGCATGCTGCGCGGCGTGCCGCGCGGTGGCAGCCATGTCGAGCGCCTGCAAGGCTTTTACGCACCCCAGGCGGCGCACTACGACGCCTTTCGCTCGCGCCTGCTGCATGGCCGGGAGGAACTGATCACGCTGCTTGAACTCGAACGCGGAATGCGGGTCGTTGAACTTGGCTGCGGCACCGGCGCCAGCCTTGGATTCCTTGGCGCCACGCTGGATGGCCTGGCGCGTTACGACATGGTCGATTTGTGCCCGGCCTGCTGGCGCAGGCCAGGCGGCGCGCCGGCGAACGGCGCAACGTCGTCGTGCATGAAGCCGATGCCACCACATGGAGCCCGTTGCAGGCCGCGGATCGGGTGCTGATTTCCTACGCGCTGACCATGATTCCCGATTGGCGGCAGGCAGTCGCCAATGCGCACGCGATGCTTGCACCCGGTGGGTTGCTGGGGGTGGTGGATTTTCACCTGCCCCGGGGTGGACGCCTGAACGGTTTCTGGAGGCGCTGGTTCGCCCACGACGGTGTCCATCTTTCCGCCGAGCACCTGACCGTCCTGCGGGAAAGCCTGCCGGATCACTGGCACACCGAGCGTCGGGCGGCCATGCCGTATCTGCCGATCGCGGCGCCCTACTACCTGTTCATTGGCCGCCGCGAGTGAATCCGCCGTGGCGGCCCCGATTTGCCGCACTGCAGCTAACGCAGCGCGTCATGACTTCCGCTGCGGCGAAGCCTATAAGGAAACCGCGCCCGCTTGGCGCCGGCAAAATCTGGAGGAGCGAAAATGACTTGGACCACCTTGCACCACAAGGCCCGCGGGATGGGCTTCGAACTCGCGTGTCATGCCACGGCGGCAAGCCGCCGGCCTGACGGCACCTGGGTGCGCATCGGCAGCTTCGATCAACTGGCCGAACTTTGGGCGCAGCCGCAAACGGAACAGGCGCGGGCCCTGTCGCCCACCCGCATCGCGGCCTTGATTTCCGCCTGCTCCGACCACGTGGCGACGATCGGCGATTACGACGAAGACTTCCATGCCGCGTTGGCGCCGGTGCGTGCGGCGCTGGACAACCCCGAGCACGGCCGCATGCCGGCCTGAACCGGCGCGCTTGGCGCGGCTGCACCAGGTGCAGCCGCGACATGGTGCGACGCGTATTGCGCGAGCAGCAGGCTGCAGGTTCTGTGGAATGCCAAGGGCGCGGACCAGGAGCAACATGGGTGCGGAAAGGGGTAGTTACCCCTAAGTAAGGGTAATAAAGAGGGTAACAGCGTGGGCCCACCAAGAGTCGGCGCCCACGGTACGGCGATTTATGGCTCAAATTGGATAGTGCTGCGGCGTCGTCTGCACCGTGATCCAGCGCAGGTCGGTGAATTCGGCGATCGCCGCCTGGCCGCCGAAGCGGCCCCAGCCGCTGGCCTTGACGCCGCCGAAGGGCATCTGGCCTTCGTCGTGCACCGTCGGCGCGTTGATGTGGCAGATGCCGGACTCGATGCGCCGCGCCACGTCCATGGCGCGCACCACGTCGCGGCCGAAGACCGCAGCCGAGAGCCCGTACTCGGTGTCGTTGGCCAGCGAGACGGCTTCCTCGATGTCGTGGAAGCGCATCACGGCGGCCACCGGGCCGAAGGATTCCTCGGCGTAGAGCCGCATCGCCGGCGTCACGTGGTCGAGCACGGCGGTCTGCATGATGCTGCCCTCGGGCGCCTTGCCGCCGGTGGCGAGGCGCGCGCCCTTGGCCACGGCGTCGTCGATCAGCGCCTTGACGCGGGCGGCGGCCTCGGCGCCGATCATCGAGCCCAGGGCGCAGCCTTCGGTGCCGGGCAGCCCGGCCTTGAGCGAGGCGGCCTTGGCGGCAAATTTTTCGACGAAGGCGTCGGCGACTTTCTGGTCCACGATGATGCGTTCGGTGGACATGCAGATCTGCCCCGAGTTGAAGAAGGCGCCGAAGGCGGCGGCCTTCACCGCCTCGTCGAGGTCGGCGTCGTCGAGCACCACCAGCGGCGCCTTGCCGCCGAGTTCGAGCAGGCAGGGCTTGAGCTGGCGCGCGGCTTCCTCGGCGACCAGGCGGCCGACGCGGGTCGAGCCGGTGAAGTTCACGCGCCGCACCGCCGGGTGCGCGATCAGCGCGTTGACCACGGCGCGGGCGTCGTCCGGCGCGTTGAGCACCACATTCACCACGCCGCGCGGAAAGCCGGCATCGCGCAGCACCTCGCCGATCAGGCGGTGGGTCATCGGGCACAGCTCGGAGCCCTTCAGCACCACGGTGTTGCCGCAGGCCAGCGGCATCGCCACGGCGCGCACCCCGAGGATGACGGGCGCATTCCACGGCGCGATGCCGAGCACCACGCCGGCGGGCTGGCGCAGGGCCATGGCCAACGCGCCGGGCTTGTCCGAGGGGATGATCTCGCCCTTGACCTGGGTTGTCATGCTCGCCGCCTCACGCAGCATGTTGGCGGCGAGGAAGCAGTTGAAGCCAGCCCAGGGTGCGGCGGCGCCTGTCTCGGCACCCATCGCGGCGATGAAGTCCGGCGTGCGCTTGTCCAGGATCTCGGCAGCCTTGTTGAGCAGGGCGCGGCGCGCGCCGGGGCCGGTCTGCGACCAGCCGGCGAAGGCTGCGGCGGCGGCATCGGCGGCGGCCGTGGCGCTGTCCACGCTGGCCGCCGCGTAGCGCGTGGCCACCGCGCCCGAGATCGGGTTGAGGCGGTCGAACGTCGCGCCATTGGTGGAGGGCACGTCCTGGTTGTTGATGATCATCTGGGCTTGCAGCATGGCGTTCTCCCGGGTTGGGTGGGGGTTGGGAATGGCGGCGCCGAGGTAGGCGCGCTGTACTGATTCGTCATTGCGCAGTTGCGCGGCGCTGCCGCTGCCGACGATGCGGCCGTTTTCCAGCAGGTAGCCGCGATCGGCGATTTCGAGGCTGCGCCTGGCGTTCTGCTCGACCAGCAGGATGCCGGTGCCGGTCTCGCGCACGCGGCCCAGCGCAGCGAAGAGTTCGCCGCAGACCAGCGGCGACAGGCCCAGCGAGGGCTCGTCGAGCAGCAGGATGTCGGGCGCCGACATCAGGGCGCGGCCGATGGCGACCATCTGCTGCTCGCCGCCGCTCATGGTGCGCACGATCTGGCGGCGGCGTTCGGCGAGCTTGGGGAACAACGCCAGCACGCGCTCCAGGCGGTCCGCTTCGCCGGCACGCGCGCGTTGCGCGTAGGCGCCCAGCGCCAGGTTTTCGGCCACCGTCAGATCGCCGAAGATTCCGCGTCCTTCGGGTACCAGGGCGATGCCCGCCTCGACGATATGGTGCGGCTTGGCGCCGGCGAGCGAGCGGCCGTCGAGCTCGATGCGCGTGGGCGCGGCCGCCGCCTGCAGGCCGGCGACGGCTTTCAGCAGCGTGGTCTTGCCGGCGCCGTTGGCGCCGAGGATGACGACGATCTCGCCCCGGTCGACGCTGAGCGAAACGCCGTCCAGCGCGCGGTGGCTGCCGTAGCTGACCGTGGCCTCGCGGATCTCAAGCATGGTCATCCCCGAGATAGGCGGCAATGACCTCGTGGTTGGACAGCACCTGCTCCGGCGAGCCTTCGGCCAGTTTGCTGCCCGCATTCATCACCACGCAGCGGTCGCACAGCGAGCGGATCGCATCCATCACGTGTTCGACCATCAGGATCGTGCGGCCCTCGGCGTGCAGGGATTCGATCAGCGCGATGCCGATCCGCAGCTCGGTCGGGTTGAGGCCGGCCAGCCATTCGTCGAGCAGCAGCACCTGCGGGTCGGCGGCGAGCGCCCGCGCCAGTTCGATGCGCTTCTGGTCGATGTAGGTCATCGCCTCGGGCATCGCGTTCTCGCGGCCGCCGAGTCCCACGCGCTCGAGCAGGGCGCGGGCGATGGCTGCCGCTTCGGCGCCCCACACGGCATCGGGGCCGAAGGTGGCGCCGACCATGACGTTCTCCAGCGCGGTCAGTGAGGGCAGCACGCGCACCAGTTGGAAGCTGCGGCTGATGCCGGCGCGGGCGATGCGGTGCGGCGGCAGGCCGGTCAGCTCGCGCCGGCGCAGGCGCACGCTGCCCTGGGTCGGCGCCAGCGCACCCGAGATCAGGTTGAGCAGCGTGGTCTTGCCCGAGCCGTTGGGGCCGATCAGGCCGACGATCTCGCCCCGGTGAACGTCGAAGGAAATCTGGTTCACCGCCAGCAGGCCGCCGAAGGCCTTGGAGAGGCCGGTCACCGAAAGAATCGCCGTGCTGCTCACGCCGACTCTCCGCGAATCCTGCGCCAGGCCTTCTCCAGCCAGCCCGATACGCCCTGCGGCACGAAATACACGACCAGCAGGAACACCATCCCAAGCAGCAGATGGGTGTGGTTGGGGAAGCGGCCGGCGATCCATTCGTGGAGCAGGACGAAGGGGATCACGCCGACCAGCGGCCCCCACAGGCGTTTGCTGCCGCCCAGCAGCGCCATGATCACCACCTGGAAGGAAACCATCGGGTTGTAGGCGATCTGTGGTTCGATGTAGGTGAAGCGCGGCGCCATCACCGCGCCCACCAGCGCGATCAGCGCGCCGCTGATGCAGAACAGCAGGACCTTGACGCGCGCGGTGTCGATGCCGCTGTGCGCGGCGACAGTTTCGTCGTCGCCGATAACGCGCAGCGCAAAGCCCAGGCGCGAACGCTGGATCGCCCAGCCGGTGAACAGGGCGATGGCGCACAGGCCGAGCAGTTGCCAGTAGATCTCGGATGCCGAAATCGTGACGAAGATGTAGCGCCCGACCGAGCCGGTGACTTGCGTCTGGTAGTAGGTGACGAGCTGGCGGATCAGCTCGGCGAGGCCGAAACTGAAGATCACGAAGTACACCCCCGACAGGCGCAGCGTCGCCAGCCCCGTCGCCAGCGCCAGCAGGGCACCGACCAGCGCCGCCGCGACGAGCACCACGGGCCAGGGCGCCGTTTCGGCCAGGGCCGAAACCACATAGGCGCCGCTGCCGAAGAAGGCGGCGGTGGCCAGCGAAACATAGTTGGTCGGCCCGGAAAACAGCGCCCAGGCGGTGGCCATCGCCACGTAGCTGGCAATCGAGATCGCCAGCGCCAGCCAGAAGCCGTCGTCGGCCAGCGGCAGGCCGGCCAGCAGCGCCAGCGCGGCGGTCGATGCGACCACGGCAATCACTTCGCGGCGCTGCATGGGAAAGATCATGTGCGCCGCCCCATCAGGCCCTGCGGGCGGAACAGCAGGGTCAGCACGAACAGCAGGTAGGTCGCGGCCAGCGTCAGGCCGGGATCGACCAGCGCGGCGACGACGGTTTCCACCAGCGCCAGCAGGAAGGCGGCGATCACCGCGCCGCGCGGATCGCCGACGCCGCCCATGATGACGATGATCAGCGCCTTCATGGTGAACACCACGCCCATCGAGGCGTTGAAGGTGAGGAACATCGACAGCAGGCTGCCGCCGCAGGCCGTCAGTGCGCCGCCCAGGGCGAAGGCGAAGGCGGCGGCACGCGGCACGTCGATGGCAACCAGGCCGGCGGCCACCGGATCCACCGCCACGGCGCGGATCGCCGTGCCGTAGCGCGTGCGGTTGAGGCCGAGGTAGAGGGCGAGCGCCATCAGCGCGGCGACACCAAAGGCGACCACCCGGTTGAGCCCGAAGGAATGGCCCAGTAACGTCACCGGTTCGGCGAGGAAGGAATAGCTGTAGTAGTTGCCGCCGAATCCCGCCAGCATCGCACCCTCGATGACGAAAAGCAGGCCGAAGGTGGCGAGGATGCTGTCGACTTCGAGCATGCCCTGGTTCTTCGCGCGGCGCACCAGCGGCGTTAGCAGCCAGCGGTAGATCGCCCAGTTGATGGCGAAGGCCAGCGGCACGATGAACAGCAGGCTCAGCAGCGGGCTGAGCTGCATGGCGGTGAATAGCCAGAAGGAGCCGAAGGCGGCACCCATCAGGGTCTCGCCGGTGGCGAGGTTCATGATGCGGGCGACGCCGTACTGCAGGGTGAGGCCCATCGCCATCAGGGCGTAGGCGCCTCCCAGCAGCACGCTGGCGACGAGGATGGCGGTCAGCATTGCGGGGTGGTCGATGAGGGGCCGGCCTGTTTCCGCAGGCGCGGCCCCGTGGGGCTCAAGCCGTGATTATTTCCAGGCGGGTTTGAGGACTGGCGCATGCGCGCCGGGCAGGTTGGTCGGCGCCAGGCCGTAGAAGCTGCCGCCCTGCCACTGGCCGACGGCCCAGGGGTTCTCGCGCACATTGCCCTTGAGTTTGAGCTTGCCGATCACGGTGTCGAACTCGCCGCTGCCCAGTTCCTTGGTCACCGCCGCGCGGTCCAGCGAGCCGACGCGTTCGATCGCCTGTTGCAGCATTTCCAGCGCCGCGTACTGCACCGAGCTGGCCCAGGCGTCTGGTTCGCCGCCGTTGTTGGCTTCCTTGTGCGCCTTGATGTAGTCCTGGATCTTCGGCGAGGCCACGTCCCAGCCGCCGGTGCCCATCACGCCCTCGATGGTCGCCGCCGTGAACTTGTTGCGATAGACCGGGAAGGCGCCGCCGACGCCGACGTAGAAGACCTTGGGATTGAAGCCGGCGATCTTCGACTGCTCGGTGAAGCCGAAGGTGTCGGGCGGGTAGCTGAAGGCGATGAAGGCGTCCGGGCCGAGGCCCTTGATCTCGTTCACGATCGGCGAGAGGTCCTGCGTGCCCAGCGGATAGGATTTGTCATAGACCACGTCGAAGCCGGCGGCCTTGAGCGCCGGGCGGGCGCCGGCCACCATGTCGAGGCCGTAGCCGTCGGCGACGTGCACCATCGCCACCTTCTTGCCGATCTTGCCTTCGGCGTTCATTTTCTTCAGCAGATCGACCAGGCTGCCGGCCATGTGCTGGCCGCCGCCCAGCAGCCAGAAACTGTTGGGCCAGCGCTTGGCAAGTTCCGGCCCCTTGTCGGTGACCGAGGTGACGGCGATCTGCGGATAGCCGTACTTGGCGAACACCGGCGCCGTGGCCAGGTTGGCGCCCGTGCCCCAGGGGGCGATGATGAAGTCGGCCTTGTCCTGCGTGGCCAGGCGCTCGATGGCCTTGACTGCGTCGTCATTGCTGGAGCGGTCGTCGTACTCGATCAGTTCCACCGGCACGCGCTTGTTGCCGGCGGACTTGAGCAGGATACCGCCGCCCTTGTTGACCTGGGCTACCCAGAGCTTGACGTTGGGCCAGTGCGTGACGCCGGCGCCGCCGGCGCCGGGGCCGGTCTTGGCCGCCGCCGTGCCGATCTTGATGGACTTGATTTCCTGGGCGTGGACGAATCCCGCCGCCATGAGTGCCGCGGACACCGCCAGTGTCCCGATAAGGTTCTTGCGCATTTGTCTCTCTCCTCGTTTTGTCGTCGGCGCCGCGCGACATGCCGCGGGCGGCTGGGATGCGTGCTGCCGGTCGCCGGTTCGCCTCTGCGGGCGGTTCTCGCAACCTGGGCAAACTTTAGGCTTGAATCAAACCGCCAACAATGTCATATTTCAGGAATCTCTGAGAGAAATTTGGTCAAACGCGGTTCGCGTGAAGGAATGGCCGCCGGGGCGAGGTGGCAGCCGTTCCTGCCCGGCGGCCTAGGTAGTGGCGCTGTTCCGGACCTGCTGGCCCAGGCAGGCACTTTCGCACTAAACGAAAATTGGCGGTTAGTGATATGAAACTGGTGAGCACATGATCGAGTCGGCCCCCGGCGTCTATCGCCTCAACATCAATGCCCATGCCGGTGCGCAGTCGCTGGCTTCGGCCCTGCATGCACGCCGCTTCAGCCTGCAGGACCCGCGTGGCGACGCCTCGCGCGCCGCCATCCTGTTGCGCGCCGGTGAGGGCCGCATCGATGGCTCTGGCGAGCCCATGGAACTCGCCGCGCCCTGCCTGGCCTGGGTGCCGATCCGGCCCGGCCACTTCCTGCGCCTGGCGGCCGGCGCCAGCGGCGAACTGCTGACGCTCTCGGACATGCTGGTCAAGGACGCCATCGGCCAGTCCGCCGAGTCCATCCACCTGCGCGTGGTCAACGACCGCAGCGTGGTGGTGAATGCCATCGAGCCGACGGCGACGCTGGCCGAGGTGGCCCATTCCTTCGCCGCGATCGGCCGCGAGGTCAGGCGCGACGAGCGCGGCTCGTGGAACTACCTGACGGCCCATGTCGCGCTGATCCTGGTGCACTGCTGGCGGCTTTCCGGTTTCGAGGACGTCGCGCGCCAGGGTTTCGACAGCCACTCGGCGCTACTGGTGAGGTTCCGCCACCTGGTCGAAACGCATTTTCGCGAGCGCTGGCGCATCATCGACTACGCTGCGGAGCTGGGTGTCTCGCACGATCGCCTCCATGACATCTGCGTGCGGATGCTGCAACGCACGCCGCTGGAACTGCTGCACGACCGCCTCGGCCACGAGGCCGGGCTGCGCCTGGCGCGTTCCGGACAGAGCATCGAGGCGCTGGCCGATTACCTGGGCTTTCGCAGCGCCTCGCACTTCAGCCGATTCTTCAAGCAGCGCCTTGGCTTCACGCCCGCCGCCTACCGCAAGGCCGCGCGCGACGCCACGACGCTAAGCGCCGTGCTGCCGACGACGACCTACGCGGATTGGCCCTGATTGGGTGTTTCAGACATGCGGAAAGGCCGGGTTGTGCGCGACCTCCCAAAGGAAGCCGTCGGGGTCGGTGAAGTAGCCGGAATACCCGCCCCAGTCGGTAGCGTGCCCCGGCCGGGTGATCGTCGCGCCATGGGCGGCAACGTGTGCGAGCAGGGCATCCACCTCGGCCGGCGAGCGTACGTTGTGGGCCAGGGCAAAGCCGCGAAAGCCCGAGCCCTCCGCCGGCACACCGGCGTCCGCCGCGAGGCTGTCGCGCGACCAGAGTGCCAGCCAGGTCTTGCCGAGTTCGAAGAAGGTCACCGACGGTGGCGTTGCTATGCGCGGCAGGCCGAGGCAGTTCTGGTAGAAACGCGTGGCGCGCTCCAGGTCGGCGACGCCGAGGGTGATCAGGCTGATGCGCGGTTCCATGGTGAACTCCTTTTAGATGGATCTGCTTCCTACAGCCAGCGCCGCACGCGCTGCCGGTAATTCTCGTAGCCGGCGCCGAAGCGGGCGCCGAGCATGCGCTCCTCGGGCGCAATCTGGAAGCGGTTCATGTAGCCGACGTATGCCGGCAGGAACAGGAAGGGCAGGACATGGGAGAGGAACGCCGCCCAGCCGGCGAGTACGAGCAGGAAGCCGACATACATCGGGTTGCGGCTGATGCGATAGATGCCAGTGTCGACCACCGACGTCGTCGCCTGCGGTTTGGTCGGATTCACCGTGGTCCCGGCGCGGCGGAACACCATGCCGGCGACCAGCACCAGGCCGGCCCCAAGGCCTGCGATGAGGGCGGCAATGATCCCGTGCGCGGGCAGTTCGAAGGCCAGCGTCGGCACCTGCGTGGCGGCCAGCCACATCGCCAGCGCGAAGGCGAAGGCGAGAGCCAACGGCGGCACTTTCAGTTCAAGGGCGTTCATGGCGGTGGTGATGGTAGCGGAAGTCCCTGAGAGTCGGCGCTGGCAGGACGGCGATTTTCGACTGGTGGCGCCGCAGCCCGGCCGCAGGCCGCCGCCTCATGGGCTCCCGCCCTGCGGGTTTCCTTGCTGCGGGGCCGCGCCAGGCCGCTGGCTAAACTAGCCGCTGCCGATGAAGCCGGCAGCGTCGTCGGACAACGCCAGCAGAATGCTCCTGTCACGTCTCCACGCGGCGGCGTTCGCCAAATCGGTGGCAACCTGTGGCCGGGCTGCTCCGTCAGGGCTGTGGGGCAGCAATCGGCCAATATGTCGACCTTCGGTCTCTCCACGCGGCCGCCATCTGAATGACCGGTGTTATTGGAACCTGCCGGCAGTTCAATTCGAACTACTCGATCTTTGCAGTTATTGACCTATTGGTCGGTGTCTGGCGGCAATGCAGCTTCCAGCGGACGTAGCCCGGCATGTTGGGCGCTACGTCCGCTTCGCCGATCCCGCTAAAGCCGGACACGACCCCAACGAGACGTTCGCCGTCTTGGAGTTCCAGCGACGGGTAACTTATGTGGGTCAGGGAATATCTTTGTTCTGAACGAATTCCGTGAAAACCTCATCGGCAAGCAAATCCAGTAAGCCCAAATCATCATGGTTCATGTCTCGCACCAACGCGTGACAGGGAATCTCTTTGGTCGGCGCATAGACGATTCTCACAGAACTGCCACTCTGTTTGCAGCAGTTCTCCAATGTTCCAACATTCGCAATGGCAAATGCGCTTTTTGGGCGAATATTCAAATTGACGCGCAAACTGCCGATCACCGCCGCAAGTCTGGCTTGGTGATCACCAGGATAGTGCTCAAGCCAATTCACCGACATACCAAGCTCACCCGAACGTAGCCGGAAGGCTTCCGGAAGGACACCAAGGACATTGTCGTCTTCGTCTCTTCGAAGTCGCTGCCAGGGAACATGCCTCGCGACATGATCCGTCGCCGGCAATTTCTGGCCCTTTCCGATCTTCTTGGGTCCCATCGGAATTGCGGTGGCTGCCGGTGCCTTGGCTTTAGGCTTTTTGGACATCAAACCAACGGTCTGGTCCGAATTGGCTAAGCCGCTCTCGCAAACGGGCAACATTCGTCTTGGCCGCGATCCTTTCAGTGTCGTCCGCATGCACAAGCGACAACACGAAGCGCACCTGGTCGTTTGGCAGGAATTCGATCGTCAATTTGTCTTTCCTGGCGGTCGTCCAGGCTGCAATCAGGCATCCAGAGCTTGTGAGACCCAGGCCTGGGCGACGCGCTGGCCTGATGTCGCAGATCGCTTTCAGGAACGTCGCGAATGAAGCCTTCTGCACCGGGATGTCGCCAGCTTCCCATTCGGCGGGATCGTGTAACGAATCGAGCTGGCGGAATAGCTTCGCACGCCATTCGCGATCGAGATGCATAGCGACTTGAGACGTCAGAGTCTTGACGGCGGCGGTCGCATCAAAGAGGTTTTCTTCGAGCGAGCGCTTTCTTGCCGGCTCTGCCATGCGAGGCGATGGAGGTAGCTGCAGTTCCCGAAGCTGTTGTTCGAGTTGTACCGTCTGCTTACTGGCAGCGGCATACACTACCGTGCTTGCAGATTCAGGTCGCAACATACTGTCAGTTCCCGGCCAATCGCCGGCTAATGCCTGCGACAACAATGATGGCCGAACAATTGGGTAGTGATTCATTTTTGGAAAAGCCTTCGGGCACGCTTGGTGATACAGGCCTCAAACACCTCGTTCTTCTTCACTCGGATTTCGCTGAGCAAGGCGAAAATCTCTTCATCCCTTTGGGGTACATCGATCATTCGACCAAAGTCTATATCAAGCAGAAAGGAACTATGTCCAAGAAGAGGGGTGTGAACAGTGCCGGAGTTCACTTTTAACAAACACTTGATTTCCTCGATCTCGGTGGCGATTTGGGTGCTGTAGCCATTGACTGATCCGATGAGATTCGGCAGGCGCGCATAGATGTTTAGGTATTTTTCGTGCTCAGCCTTGTCGTCGACGATCGGGATGTCAATACGATTGATGAAGCGCAAGCCAATCCGCCGGATTTCGCGATAACCGGCGACCTGCCTCCAGGTCCGCCAGTCTCGTTCAAATCGACCGATGAAGGCTTCCCACCCCGGATAAGGCGCGAGCTGAGAAACAACGAACACCGACGGCCAAAGAACCAGCAATTCATCGGCATCAAGGCTTGATCGGCGATGACCCTTGGCAACCGTGGTGCTATCTGCATTCGCACGACCCGCTTGGTCCAACTGGATCTTCACATCGAAGTTCTGGACCTCGATGTGCTGCGGATAAATCTTGGCGAATTTCTTGTCGGCCTTGCCAAGTTTCGCTGAATCGAGCGGTTCGGCAAACGTGATGCCGATGACCGCTTCAGTGATCGGCGGGCGTTTGTAGAGGTCTGCCATTGACGTTGATGTCATGATAGGTTGCGGACGGAGCTTACATTAAATGTTGGTGATTGAACCACTTAGATACCTGCTCTTGAGCCTATTACCTATCGACCAGACAAACTGGGGCGGGCCCCGTCCTACGTCATAAATGAAGACGGTCATTCAGCGTGGTTCAAGTCCGAATGACAGCTTCCCCGTGCTGCCCGATACCAGGCGATAAGCCAATGGCCACTGTGGCCGACGACTTGCCTGTGATCTACCGTCACGAGCTGCCGGGCCACTCAGTTACCCGCCGTAGAACCTCGGATACCGCTCAGGACCGCTTAGGGCACAGACTGCCCTCCACCTTAAAACTTGAGTGCGTCTTCCCGGCCTCGAATAGCTGTCTGATCTATCGCTAGTCGCGATAGAGAATTTCAGGGCCGCCGCTGCCGGCGGTGCGCTCGTAAACACCGTTTTCTGCCTTTTGATAGCGCGTAAAACCCGAACTCTTTATCGCCGACTCCGAGGTCGAGAACTTCCCGCCGAGCGCAACGCGGCTGATTTGCCGCTCGCATGGCTGTCCGCATTTCGGGCATTGCGTCAGTTTCTCGTCGGCAATTCGCTGGAATACTTCGAATTTCCCGGCGCACTGTTCACAGTGTCCGGCGCTTGGTGAGTATTCGTATAGGGGCATGGGCAAACTCGAAAGCAATCGTGATTGGAAAATTGCCGCCGCGGAGCGGTATCTAGTCAGGTTTCAGGCAGCGCTGAACGGAGGCCAAGGTGTTCGACGAAGGGATCGAAATCCCTGTCGCTATACAGAAGGGGCAAGCCACTGTCGATGCAGCGCGTGGCAATTACCGTATCAATGGTCTTGCGTACCGTTACCCCGAGCGATCGCAGCGCACGAAAGTTCCTGGCGGCCTGTATGGCAATCTCCTGTCCCACGAGGTCTACGATCACCAACGACGTCATGAGTTTCCTGGCTTGATTGAAGTCCCGGTCGCTGAAAAAGCCTTGCAGCACCTCGGTCAGGATGAGGTCGCCCGTTGCGATAGGCTCGCTTCCCAGCAGCGAGTCCAGTTTCTCCACCTGCGGTGTTGCGGTTCCACGGAAGTAGTCGATCCAAACGCTGGAGTCGACCAGGATCACTTGTCGGTCCTCATTGCATCAAGGTCGCCCTGCCAGTTGAGCTTCCCGCGAAAGCGCTTGATGTCCTCTTGCTGGCGCAGCCGCAGCAAGGTGCGGAGCCCCAGCTCCACGGCTTCCCGTTTGGTCTTCAAGCCGGTGGCCCGAAGCGTGCTGTTCATGAGCTCGTCGTCGATCACGATATTGGTGCGCATGGTGTGTATCCGTTATGTACTTTTTACACATTGTAGGCCGGGGTCGCCAACGGGGCAAGCACTGGAACCTGGCCTCCGGTCGGGGCCACCTGAGTCAGGCCCGGCGCTGCGGCTAGAACCGCCGCAGCGCCAACCCGAGAAGGATGCCGCAGGCCGCCGCCGTACCCGTGACCCACAGCGCGTCGCGCCACAGGCCGCTGGCGGCGACGATGGCGGCGATGATGGGTGGGCCGATGAAGGGGCCGACATTGCCCATCTGCATGAACAGGCCTTGCAGGGTGCCGATCTGCTTCGGCGTTTTGGCCAGGTGGGCCGAGGCGGAGAGTACCGAGGCCGGGATCAGGCCGCCGACGAAGGACAGCAGCACGCATAGCAGATAGCGCAGCGCATCGGGCAGGCCGTCGAGGAAGATGCCGGCACCGGCAAGCCCGGTGACCAGGCTGGCGCCGGCGATCAGGTTGCCCCGGTGCCAGCCGCGCTGCAGCAGGCTGCCGCCGATCAGGTTGCCCGGCACGTTGGCCAGCACCATGATGCAAGAGAGCAGCGAGGTCGCCAGCGTGCCCAGGCCGCGCTGCTCCTTGAGGAAGGTCGGCAGCCAGATGATCAGGGCATAGTGCTGCAGCGTCCAGCTCATCATGGCGAAGGCGAGCAGCCAGGGGGCGGGTTGGGCCAGGGCTAGGCGGGCGTTGCGCCAGGGGGATTCATCAAGCGGCGTTGCCGCGCGCGGCGCATAGCTGGCCTCGGAACGCCTTACCGCCAACGCCGACATGGCCAGGGCGGCGAGGCTCAGCAGCCACAGCCCGCGCCAGCCGCCAAGGGGCAGGATCAGGGGCGCCAGCAGCATGATGATGCCGACGCCGGCGGGCAGGTAGGAACTCCAGATGCCCAGCGCGAATCGCTGGTCGGTCGGCGCCGCCGCCGAGGTCAGCAGCGCCGGGGCGGAGACCACGATGGCGACCTGGCCGGCGCCTTCGAGGAAGCGCGAGATCAGCAGCACACCCTCACTCGCCGCGACCAGGCCCAGCACCCCGCCGAGGATGCTGACGGCCAGCCCGGCGTAGCAGGTGCGCAGGGCGCCGACGCGGTCGCCGAGGATGCCGAAAGCGAGGCCCGTACAAACGGCGAGCGTATTGATCATCGACGACATCCAGCCCGCCGCCACCAGCGACAGGCCGAACTCGGCGCGCAACTCCGTCATGGCGATCGGCACCTTGCCGACATTGAAGGCCACGGCCACGCCGCAGGCAGCGGCGGCGAGCACGGCGCGCCAGTCGGTGGAAATTCGCATGGCCGGATTGTAAGTGGGGCCATTGGCATTGCCCATAACGCGCTGCGATAGCTGTTAGTGCCGCTCCCGCCTTGGCTGCGACGGCATTGGGGGCCAGAATGGCGACATGGAGATTTCATTCACCAGGGAAGTGGATCAACTGCGCCAGGGCGCGGGCACGACCTTCCATGGCGAAGGCATACTGGCGATCACCAAGGCGCTGCTGCAATCCGGGGTGGCCTACGTCGGCGGCTACCAGGGCGCGCCGGTTTCGCACCTGCTCGACGTCATGGTCCAGGCCGAGGACTACATGGCCGAACTCGGCGTGCATGTCGAGGCCTGCTCCAACGAGGCCTCCGCCGCCGCCATGCTCGGCGCCTCGATCCACTATCCGCTGCGCGGCGCGGTGACCTGGAAGTCGGTGGTCGGCACCAACGTCGCCGCCGATGCGCTGTCCAATCTCGCCTCGCCGGGTGTCGTCGGCGGCGCGCTGATCATCGTCGGCGAGGATTACGGCGAGGGCGCCAGCGTGATCCAGGAGCGCACCCACGCTTTCGCCATGAAGTCCTCGCTGCTGCTGCTCGACCCGCGGCCGCAACTGCCGGCCATGGTGCGCATGGTCGAGCACGGCTTCGCGCTGTCCGAGGTCAGCAATACGCCGGCCATCCTGCAACTGCGCATCCGCGCCTGCCATGTGCGCGGCAGTTTCGAATGCAAGGACAATGTCTCGCCGGCGATCTCGCGCAAGGCGCTGATGGAGTCGCCGGCGCGCTTCGATTACGAGCGCCTCTCGCATCCGCCATCAACCTTCCGCCACGAGAAACTCAAGTTCGAGCAGCGCCTGCCGGCGGCGCGGCGCTACATCCTCGAACACGGCCTCAACGAGGTCTTCGGCGGCCGCCATGAGGACATCGGCATCATCGTGCAGGGCGGCTTGCACAATGCGCTGGTGCGGGCCTTGCAGCAGTTCACGGTGGCCGATGCCTTCGGCGCCGCCGAGATTCCCATGCTGGTGCTCAACGTCACCTACCCGCTGGTGCCGGAGCAGATAGCTGATTTCTGCCGAGGCAAGCGCGTGGTGCTGGTCGTCGAGGAGGGCCAGCCGGAATTCATCGAGCAGGAGATCGCCACTGCCTTGCGGCGCATGGAGATCGATACCGCGCTCCATGGCAAGGACCTGCTGCCGATGGCGGGCGAATACAACGTCGAGGTGATCGCCGAGGGCCTGGTGAAGTTCCTCGCGCGCCACGCCGCTGCCGTGCCGCTGGACGCCGCCCGGGACTGGCTGGCGGCGAATGCCGCGCGCAGGCAGGCCGTTGTTGCGCAACTTGAATTGCCGCTGCCGCCGCGCCCGCCGCAGTTCTGCGTCGGTTGCCCGGAGCGGCCGGTGTTCTCGGCGATCAAGCAGGCGCAGGCCAATGTCGGCCCGGTGCATTACGCGGCCGACATCGGCTGCCATTCCTTCGCCACCTTCGAGCCCTTCGGTTTTGGCCACACCATCCTTGGCTACGGCATGAGCCTGGCCAGTCGCGCCGGCGTTTCGCCCATGCTCGGGCGTCGCGCCATGGCGGTGATGGGCGACGGCGGTTTCTGGCACAACGGCCTGCTGACCGGCGTTGAATCGGCCTTGTTCAACCAGGACGACGCCGTGCTGCTGATCATGAAGAATGGCTATACCTCGGCTACGGGCACGCAGGAAATCATTTCCACGCCCGACGACGAGATCAAGGCGGCGGCGGAGAATCGGCAGCAGAGCCTGGTCGATCGCAACCACACCATCGAGGACACGCTCAAGGGCATCGGCGTCGGCTGGCTGCGCACGGTGCCGAGCTACGAAGTCGAGACCATGCGCCGCACGCTGGAGGAAGCCTTCACCACCGACTACGCCGGACTCAAGGTGATCATCGCCGAGGGCGAGTGCCAGCTCGAGCGCCAGCGCCGCACCAAGCCCTGGATCGCCGGGCTGCTCAAGGCCGGCAAGCGCGTGGTCAAGGTCAGGTATGGCGTCGATGCCGATACCTGCTCGGGCGACCATTCCTGTATCCGGCTGTCCGGTTGCCCGACGCTGACGCTGAAGGACAGCGGCGATCCGCTGAAGGTGGACCCAGTGGCGACGGTGATCGACTGCTGCGTCGGCTGCGGCCTTTGCGGCGAGAACGCCCACGCGGCGACGCTGTGCCCGTCTTTCTACCGCGTCGAGGTGGTGAAGAATCCGGGCCTCGCCGAACGCCTGCTGGCGGGGCTGCGGCGCGGCGTGATCGGGATGTTGGCGCGATGAGCAGCCAGCCCATCACCATCCTGATCGCCGCGCTCGGCGGCGAAGGCGGTGGGGTGCTCGCCGAGTGGCTGGTCGAGCTTGCCTTGCGTGCCGGCCACCCGGCGCAGGCGACCTCGATTCCCGGTGTCGCCCAGCGCACCGGCGCCACCACGTATTACGTCGAGATCCATCCGCAGACCCATGCCGAACTGGGTGGCCGCGCGCCGGTGATGAGCCTGTCGCCGGTGCCGGGCTGCCTCGACCTGATGGTGGCATCGGAACTGCTGGAGGCCGTGCGCGCGATCCAGAACGGCCATGTTTCGCCCGAGCGCACCCGGCTGGTCTGCTCGACGCATCGCACCCTGACCACCTTCGAGAAGCTGGCGCCGGGCGACGGCCGTTACGACAGCACGCGCCTGCTGGAAGTGGCGCGCCGCTACAGCCGCGAATGCGCCGCCTTCGATGTCGATGCCACGGCGCGCGAGGCAGGCACGGTGCCCAGCGCCGTGCTCTTCGGCGCTATCGCGGCGAGTGGCGTGCTGCCTTTCGATCCGGCGGCCTTCGAGGAGATCATCCGCGACTCGGGGCGTGGCGTCGAGGCCAGCCTCAAGGGCTTCGCGCTGGCCTTCGAGCGCTGCCGCGCGGCGGGCGGGGTCCATGCCGCCGTTGCCGTCCCGCGAAGCGGCGTCCCAGGCACGCAGAGCGCGCCAGCGCCAGCGCTCTGCGTCCCTTCGGGAACTCCTGACCTGGTATCGCTGGGCCATGCCCGCGTCGTCGAATTCCAGGACGCGGCCTACGGCGAACTCTTCACGCAGCGCGTCGAGCGCCTGCGCGCCGTCGCGCGTCGCTTTGGCGTCGACGGCGACGCCGGGCTGGTCAGCGAAGGCGGGCGTTACCTGGCGCTGTGGATGGCCTTCGACGACGTGATCCGCGTTGCCGACCTGAAGAGCCGTGCCGCGCGTTTTGCGCGCGTGGCCGAGGAGGCCGGCGCGCGGCCGGGCGACCTGCTGCGCATTGCCGACCACCTCAAGCCGGGCCTGGTTGAGCTCGCCGGGCTGCTGCCGCCGGCCTTGGCGAATCGCCTGCTGGATTGGGAGAGTTCCCGACGGGACGCAAAGCGCTGGCGCCGGCGGGACGGCGCCACGCCCCTGGCCATGCCGCTCAAGCTGCGCGCCGACAGCATCCTCGGCTTCCTTGCCCTGCGCCTGCTCGGCGCATTGCGCCCATTGCGTCGCATCGGCCGGCGCTACGCCGAAGAGCAGGAACTGATCGAGCACTGGCTGGTCTGCATCGAAGCCGCTCCCAGCCTTGAGGTGGCCCTGGAGCTTGCCCTTTGCGCGCGCATGGTCAAGGGCTACGGCGCAACCAACGAGCGTGCCAAGGAAAACTTCAGGTCTATAATAAACAGTTTGAAGTCCAGCGATCCGGCGGACATTCGCCGCGCCCGCGAAGCGGCGCTGGCCGAGGAGAGCGGTACGGCACTGGATGCCGCGCTGACTCAGGCCGGTGCGCCGCCGCGAGCCGTGAAGGCCGTGCCGGTACGCTGGGTGAAACGAACGGGAACCGCGACATGAACGACATGACCCTGCCGAGTGGCCCCTGCCACCGCCGCCACATCCACCGCCACCGCATCACGTTTTCGGAATGCGACCCGGCGAAGATCGTGTTTTTTGCCAATTACCTGGTCTGGTTCGACACCGCCAGCCGCGAGTTCTTCGTCGCCTGTGGCATCCCGAGCTGGCACGTCACCGAAGAAGAGCGCGGCATCATCGGCACGCCGGTGCTCGACGTCCAATGCAAGTTCCTCAATTCGGCAACCTACGGCGAAGACATCGAGATCGAGACCACGGTCGAGCAGTGGAACAACAAGACCTTCGTCATGCACCACACGGCGCGACGCGGCGATACCGTGCTCGCCGAGGGACGCGAGGTGCGCCTGTTCGCGGTGCGCGACCCGGAAAATCCCAAGCGCATCAAGTCGATCCCGGTGCCCGAGGACATCAAGTCGGCCTGTGTCGGGTGTCGCCAGGCCGCCTGCGGCGTCTGCGTCACCGAGGGCGCGGTGACCGAGCTGCCCGTCGCGACCGCGCGCAGCGCCTGAACTTCAGGCGGCGAGTTCCGCCAGCGCCCGCGCCAGCGTTTCCGGCATCGACAAAAACGGCGAGTGGCTGGCCGCCAGTGTCAGCACACGCGTCGGGTTGCCCGGCGTGAAAGCGTCGGCCTCGCGGATGAAGCGATCCTGCAACGCCGGCATCACGGCGCGATCCGCGCTGCATCGAAGATAGGCGCGCGGCACGCTGCCCCAGCCTTCGCGCGTGGCGACGGTCGGCGTCGCCACCGGACCGGCCGGCACGTCGGGCGTCAGCAGGTGGTTCATCGCGGCGAAGGCCGCCGTATCGACATCGTGGGCAAAGGCGGAGCGGATGCGTTCGCGATGGTCCGGGTCCGCGCACCGATAGTCGATGCGCATGGCGCCGATCCGCGGTGGGGGTGCGACGAAGAGGCCGGCGACTTCCTCGCCGGCATTCTCCGCGCAGCGAACGTAGTCGATCATCGGCACGCCGGGCAGGGGCATGAAGGCGGCGAGGTAGGCGAGCATGCCGATCTTTTCCGGGGCGCGCTCGGCAACGGCGGTGAGCGCGATGCCGGCCATGCTGTGGCCGACCAGCATCACCGGGCCGGAACCGGCGGCATATGCGCCATCGACGACTTCCAGCACGGCATCGGCGTAGTCGTCCAGGGTGATGCCGGCAACGGGCGAGGGCGCGGCGGCGAAGCGCGCCGGGTCGCCGCCCCATCCCTCGGGAAAACGCGCATGCACGCCATGGGCCGGCAGGTCGAGGGTGAAGGGCGCCAGGCGCCGCTTCAGCAGCTCGGGAATCACGGTTTGCCAGCACCAGGCGCCGTGCCAGGCGCCATGCACCAGAATGACGGTGGTGATGCTCATGCGGCGTACTCCAAGAAAAAGGGCAGGCCGACGGCCTGCCCTGGTTGGATGGAAACGGCTTACATGCTGCCGTGCTTCTTCAGCAGGCTGACCGCTTCGTCGTATAGCGCCTTGCCGTTGGCGCCCTTGGCGGCGGCCTCCTTGATCCAGGCCTCGTCGACCAGGTCGGTGGCCTTTTTCCAGCGCGCGTACTCGGCCGGTGTGATGGTGATGAAGGTGTTCTTGCGGTCCTGGGCGATCTTGCGCGCCTCGACTTCGGGCTGGTCGAAGATCTTGCCGGCCCACTTCGAGGTTTCGAAGCCGCTGTTGGCGTCGATCACCTTCTTCAGGTCGGCGGGCAGGCTGTCGTACTTCGCCTGGTTCATCACGAAGGCGAAGATGGAGTTGCCCGGCTTGGCCATGCCCTTCGGCACCTCGACGTGAAACTTGGTGATCTCCTGCAGTTTGAACGGGGTCACCACTTCCCAGGGAATGTTGGCGCCGTCGACCACGCCCTTGGCGATGGCTTCCGGAACCTGCGGCGCCGGCATCGGCACCGGCACCATGCCCAGCGCCTCGATCATCTTGCCGCCGAGGCGGCTCGGTGCGCGCACCTTGAGGCCCTTGAGTTCTTCGAGCGTCTTCGGCCCGATCCTGCCGAAGTGGAACACGGCGCCGTCATGCATGTGCATGTAGATGGGCTTGACGCCCTTGAACTCGTCCAGCGCGTTCTTCTGCACGTATTCCCAGAGCGCCGGGCTGGCCGTGGTCGCGTTCAAGGTGAGGAAGGGCAGCTCGAACACCTCGGACTTGGTGAAGCGGCCGGCCTGGTAGGTCGGCAGGGTCCACACCAGGTCGGCGACGCCGTCCCTGGCCTGGTCGAAGAGCTGCGGCGGCGTGCCGCCAAGCTGCATGGCCGGATAGATCTGGCACTTCAGCTTGTTGTTGGATTCCTTGGCGATCTTGTCGCACCAGGGCACCACGAGGTTGGCGTGGGCGTTGCTGCTGGGCGGCAGGAAGTGGTGCACCTTGAGGGTGATTTCCTGGGCCAGGGCAGCGCCGGTGGACAACCCCAGGGCAGCGGTCAGCAGCGCAAATTTGCGTAATTTCATCTTCGGTCTCCTCCGTTGATTCGACGGCAATTATTGGAATGTGTTGACGAGGTACAGCGAGATGACGGGAAAGAACAACAGCAAGGCGATGCGAAGAAAGTCGGATGCAAGGAAGGGCATCACGCCCTTGAAGGTCTCCACCAGGGGCACGTCCTTCGCCAGCCGGTTGATGATATACACGTTCATGCCCACCGGGGGGTGCACCAGGCCGATTTCCACCACCATCAGCGCCAGGATGCCGAACCAGAGCGACTTGTCGCCCTGCGACAGGCCCCAGTAGTCGAGCCCCATCACCACCGGGTAGAAGATCGGGATGGTCAGCAGGATCATGGCCAGCGAATCCATGACGCAGCCGAGCAGCACATAGATGATCAGGATCATCACCATCACCAGCAGCGGCGAGAGCCCGCTGTTCTTGACCCAGGTAGCGAGTTCGACGGGCATTTGCGACACCGCCAGCGCCGTGTTGAGCATGTCGGCGCCGAGCAGCACGAGGAAGATCATGGCCGTGGCCTGCGCCGTGCCGACCAGGCTTTCGAGGACGCCTTCCATGCGCATGCCGCCGCTGACCACGGCGAGGATGCCGCAGGCGGCCGCGCCGATCGCCGCCGCCTCGGTCGGGTTTGCCCAGCCGCCGTAGATGCCGACGATGACCACGACGAAGACCACCAGCACCGGAAACACGGCGAGCAGGCTGGCGAGCTTCTCGCCCCAACTGGTGGCCGGGCCGGCGGGGCCGGCGGCGGGGTTCAGCGTGACGATGATGCGGATCACGACCATGTAGCCGAGCATGGCGATGATGCCGGGCAGCACCGCCGCCATGAAAAGCTTGCCGATCGACTCCTGGGTCAGGATGGCGTAGATCACCAGCGGCACCGAGGGCGGGATCATGATGCCCAGCGTGCCACCGGCCGCCAGCGCGCCGGTGGCCAGCGAGCCGGAATAGCCGTAGCGCTTGAGTTCCGGCAGTGTCACCTGGCCCATGGTGGCGGCGGTGGCCAGCGAAGAGCCGCAGATCGCGCCGAAGCCGGCGCAGGCGCCGATCGCGGCGATGGCCACGCCGCCCTTGAAGTGGCCAAGGAAGGAGGAGACGAAGCGGAACAGCGCCTTCGACAGGCCGCCGTGGGTGGCGAACTGGCCCATCAACAGGAACAGCGGAATCACGATCAGGTCGTAGTTGGAAAGCCGGGCGTAGGCCAGGTTCTTCAGCGAGTTCAGCAGCGGCAGGCTGTCGCCCACCAGGAACCAGTAGCCGCCGGCGCCGACCATGAACATGGCGATGCCGATGGGGATGCGCACCACCAGCAGCGCCATCAGGATGCCGAACATGATGAAACCAATCTGCATGCCGCTCATGGCCTTCCCTCGCTTACGTTGGCCGCCATGCGCAACTGATGCACGAACATGTAGCCGCCGGCCACCGCCAGCAGGGCGAAGCCGGGCACCATGAAGGCCTGCGGGATCCACACCGGCCAGGCCAGGATCATCGAGGTCTCGCCGGCTTCCTTGACCGTCATCGCGCCGGCCCAGGAGCGCCAGGCCACCAGCGCGCCAAACAGGCCGACCAGCAGCGAGCCGAAGGCGTCGATGATCCAGAGCGTCTTCTGCTTCATGTTGTGGGTGAAGAAGTCCACCTTGATGTCGCCGTGCAGCAGGTGGCAATAGGGAAAGAAGGAGGCAGAGGCGGCGGCGGCAAGCATCTGCAGCACTTCGACGTCACCGGGGACCACAAAGCCCACGGTCTTGCGGCCGACGATCGAGACCACCGACATCAGCACCAGCCCGACGAAGATCAGGCCGCCGATGATGGCCATCAGCCGCGCCAGCGCAAGCAGGAAATTGCCGCCGGGGCCGAAACTGTCCTTCAGCGCAAAGGGTGTGGCGGGCTTGGGTTCCTGCATCGCGACCTCCGGTTGAACGTCGGTTCATTGAATACTCGTTCAATATAACAGGAATGCGGTGCACCGCAAAGGCATTGTGGTTACTATTAGCTATCTCAATTTGTTATGGTGCCCGTGAACCTCAAGCAGCTCGAGTACTTCGTCCGCGTCGCCGAGCTCGGCAGTTTCAGCAAGGCCGCGCTGATCCTCAACATCGCCCAGCCCGCGTTGTCGCGACAGGTGCGCCTGCTGGAAACCGACCTGCACGTGACCCTGCTGACGCGCAACGGCCGTGGCGTGGTGCTCACCGAAGTCGGCCAGCGGCTTTTCGACCACAGCATCGGCATCCTGCAACTGGTGGCACGCGCCGCCGAGGATGTGGCCGCCGCCCGCGACGAACCGGCCGGCCGCATCGTCATCGGCCTGCCGCCCAGCATCGGCCGCCGCCTGACGCTGCCCCTCGTCGAGGGCTTTCGCCTTCACCTGCCCAAGGCGCGCCTGGCAATCGTCGAGGGCTTGTCCACCCATCTCACGGAGTGGATCGCCACCGGACGGGTGGACCTCGGCCTGATCCACAACCCCGAGCCGAACCCGGCCATCGAGGCCACGCCGGTGCTCGAAGAGCCGCTGGGCCTGGTCAGTCCGACCACGGGCAGGAGCGCCAAGGCCACGCCGCTGCCGATGGCCGATCTGGCGCGCTTTCCGCTGATCCTGCCGGAACGTACCCACGCCATGCGCAAGCTGATCGAGATCCGCGCGGCCTTGCTCAACCTCAAGCTCGACATCCGCCTGGAAATCTCCGGCGTGCCGGCCATCCTCGACCTCGTTGCCGCCGGCCATGGCCATGCCGTGCTGACACGCACGGCCCTGGCGTCCTTCGCCGCGCCCGATGCCTTCATCCTGCGTCCGCTGGTCGATCCCGCGCTGACCAGCACGCTGTTCCTCGCCGTCTCGGCGCACAAGCCGTCGACACCGCTGGGCCGGCGGGCGATGCGCCTGCTGCAGGATCTGGTGGTGGTCGAATCCGTCGGAGCGGCGGCCAAGGGAACGCGCGTCAAGGCTGCGGCAGCCAATAACAAATCGCGATAGATGTCGAGTTGGCCCCGGAGAACTCGAATCGACGGTTCAGGGCAAATGCTTGCTTGGAAGCATGGAGTGCCCGGCCCGTCGGCATGCCCATTCGCAGTCAGTAGTCCCAGTTCTCGTGCCGGACCGGCAAGCGGTTCAGCTCATCCTTCAGATGCTGCGACTGGGGCATGAACAGATTCATCAGCGACCTAAAGCGTGGATTGTGGGTCGGCTCCAGCAGGTGCGCCATTTCATGCACCATGATGTACTCAAGGCACTCCGGCGGCTTCTTGGCCAGGTCAGTGTTCAGACGGATCGATTGGGATTCCGGGTTGCAACTTCCCCATCTGGTCTTCATGCGTTGCACGAACACGCGACCGACCTTTACGCCCATCACCGGCTCCCATTTGGTGATCAGCGAAGGCACGGCGACGCGGATCTGCTCGCGGTACCAGACCTCAAGTATCTCCCGGCTGCGCGCCTCGTCGGTGCCGGGGCGCACCTGCAATCCAAGCCTGCTGTGCCTGAGTTCGACGGATGGCGCGGCATTCTCTTCGATTCGCTTCAGCAGGTAGCGCCGGCCCCAGACGTAGTGGCTTTCCCGGTCGAGGTATTCGCGCGGCGCTTCGCGTTCCTGTGCGTCCATCTTCCGCTGCTGGCGTCTGATCCAGTCGAGTTTCGAGATCACGAAGACCCGGATCGTGTCCAGGCTCATCTGCCGCGGCGCCGCAACACGTACCCTGCCGTGCGGCGGCAGCACGCTCAGGTGCAGGTTCCTGATGTCTTTCCTGAGCACCTCGATCCGCATGTCGCCCAGATCGATCTGCGCGACCATCAATACTCCTTCTGCGCGAAGATGATTGGGTAAAGGCGATTCACTTCGTCGATGTCCATCAGCACCTCATACAGCGCTTGCTTCACCATCTGCTCCTTGGCAAGAACGCCGCGCCAGCCGTCGGGGCGCTTCTGTTTCACCGCCGCGTCGATGCGCAACGCCAAATCGAGCGCTGCGTCGACCACGCCATAGGTTGCGGCGCCTTGCATGGCTTTGTTGGCGGCAATGTGATCTTTCAGGTTGTTGTATAGCGCCAGTCGTCCCGGCGTGTTCAATTGCTCGGGGGCGTCGGGCGCCTTGCCGGCCTGAACACTGCTGGCCAGCGCGGCGATGCGCTTCAGGTATTCCTCGTATTCGATAGCCTTTTCCTTGCGCAGCCGGATGATCTCATCGAGCAGCGCGGACATCTTCTCGTAGTAGGCCGGGTCGGCCAGGTGCTCCTTGATGATCTTGCTGCGGACGTTGTTCTCGATGCTCTCCGCAATCGCATCGCGATTGGCCGATGGTCGTCATGCCGCTCCCCTGTTGATCTCGTCTTCCAGTTGACGCAGCGTCGCCATGATTGCATCCAGCGGCGGAATATCGCCGAAGATCATGTTCGCCATGGCCCGGTAATCGGCGGTCAGCGCGGCCAGCACCTCGCCGCCTGGCACCAGGCGCAGGCTGCCCGGCACGGCCAAGTCGTAGCGCGCCCAGCCGCGCGGGTAGAAGTGCTGCTTGAAGGCCACCACGTCGGCCAGCAGTTCGCGATCCGCAAGCGCGGCGTCCTTCACCGGCGCTACGGCCATGCGGGCGAGGTCGTAATAGTGGCGGGAATAGCGCGATGGCTGTGGATTGCCGGCGGGGCGATGCGCCTCATGGTGCAGGATGGTCGCCTTCTCCCAGAAAGTGCGTTCTGCCCGGGTGACGCGTACCTGGCACTCGGGGCTTTCGAACAGCTTCGGAAAGGCCTCGGCCGCATAACTGCGGATGATCCTGTCTTCATGCGGCAGCCACGCCGCGAGCGGCCCGATCTCCAGGCGGATTTCAGGCCGCAGGTAGGTGTCCGGGAATGCTGCCGCATAGCGAATCTCGATCACATGCGAATCGTCCGCGCTTACCCGGCAGGCGCAGGGCTCGCCGAGCGCGGCCGACACCTGCGCCAGCAGCTCGCCGGCGATGTGGGCCCGCGCCCTGGCGTTGATCTCGGCGTTGAGTTTTTCCTGTTTCGTCCGGGAGCGCGCTGCCAGCGGGTCCTCGCCGCTGAGGATCCGCCAGTCGAGGATCAGGTCGATGTCTTCCGAGAAGCGTTCGATCAGGCGGTAGGCCTTGGACAGGCTGGTGCCGCCCTTGAACATCAGCACGCGCGCCAGTTCCGGCGTGGCGAACAGGCGGGCCAGGGTCCGGGTGACCCAGAAATCCTTTTCCACCACCGCCGGCGTCATGCCGAGCCGGGCCGCCGCTTCGGAAAACAGCTCCCTGCGCTGCGCATCGGCAAGGCGGGCCACCTTGTCCATCAGGCCGGCACCTCGCACACCTGCTTGATGATCTGCAATATCCAGCCCGACACCGCCCGCGTGTCGGCGAGTATCTGGCGGCGCAGCTTTGGCTCCAGCCGGCTGCGCAGGGTCTCGACCGCCTTCGTATCCACGCGCTCCTTGCCCAGGGCCTTGAGCGCCTGCACCAGCAGGCCGCTTTCGCGATGCTTGAAGCCCGTGTCCTTGAGCGGCGACTTGCGGAAGGCCAGGGTCTGGCGGCCGTCCTCGCCGATCGGGTACTCGCGGCTCGGGCCGTCGGACAGATACACCCAGCGCCCCGGCACCTGGGTGGACAAGCCCAGCAGGTTCAGCGCCGCGTCGCCGGAAGGCTGGATGCGCCAGTTGAACTTGCGCGCCAGGGCGGCGGCCACCTGGTCGATGTCCGGGCTCAGGGCTTGGCCCAGCAGTTCGCTGTAGCGCGGATAGTCATACACGCCATGGCAGACGCGGCGAATCCTGCCGGCGCGGGCCAGCGCGGACAAGGCCTGGTGGATGTTGGCTTCGTCAAAGCCGGCCACGAAATCGGTCTTGGTGAACGCCCAACCCCTCCCGCGCCCGTAAATTCGTGAAATTATCTTTTCTTCAATGGCTTGCATAAGCCGGAAGAATAGTATTTTTTTAGGAAAAAGCTAGTGTTTTCCTGAAAAAACCAGCGCTGTCCGGATGCCATGGTCAATCCCGCAGCAGGGCGGGACCGGGGCCGATCTCATATGAGATCGGTCTCATCTCCAATCCGTTGCTACCCAATATCCTGTCAAGCCAGCCACAAAAGTCGGCGCTGGCGATACGGCGCCCCGGAAGCAGGCCGAACCTCAGACCAAGCGTATCCGCCCGGTCAGCAGTTCCTGCATCATGCCCTGCTTGATCTGTCGGGCCTTGGCGAGCTTGGCCTCCAGCACGGTGAGTTCGGCGTCCATGTCGAAGAGGAGGGTGGCGATGGCAGTTTGCTCTTCGATGGTCGGTAGCGGAACTTCGACAAGCTTGAGGGATTCGCTATTTAGCGTGTAGCCCTTTACCGCCTGTTTGCCGTAGAGCGAAAAATCAGTTCGGCCGAGGATGTAGTACAGAAACTCTGTATTCGCCTTGACGTTGTTGAAGCTGCATATCGCTTCGTTGGTGTACAGGTCGCAGCCAGCGAAACAAAGGCGGCCTATCGAAAGCTTGAAGCTCATGAGCAAGGTTCCCTTCCGGATAACCTGCACCCTTGAGGTGGCCTTCGATGTCCTGCTTGTCCTCGGCCTGGCTGGCGTCGATGTAGCGCGGCAGGTTGAGGTTGTAGTCGTTCTTCTCGATCTCGTCCACGCCGACCATGCGCGCGTACTTGGGGTCGCTGTCGTCCTGCCGGGTGAAGACATCCACGATCTTGTGCAGGTCCTGTTCGCGCAGCCGGTTCTTGGGGCCGTCCTTGATGTAGCCGGCGCTGGCGTCGAGCATGAAAATGCCCTTGCGCGCCTGGGCGTCCTGTTTGTCGATGACGACGATGCAGGCCGGGATGCCGGTGCCGTAGAACAGGTTGGCCGGCAGGCCGATGATGCCCTTGATGTAGCCGCGCCTGACCAGCTTGCGGCGGATCTCGGCCTCGGCATTGCCGCGGAACAGCACGCCGTGGGGGAGGATGCAGGCGCCCTTGCCGGTGCTCTTGAGCGAACGCACGATGTGCAGCAGGTAGGCGTAGTCGCCCTGCTTGGCCGGCGGTGCGCCGAAGGTCTGGAAGCGCTCGTAGGGATCGTGCAAGGGATCGAAGCCGGTGCTCCAGCGCTTGTCGGAAAACGGCGGATTGGCGACGACGTAATCGAAGCTCTTTAGCGCTTCGCCATCCTTGAACTTGGGATCGGCCAGTGTGTTGCCCTGCATGATCAGCGCACCGGGGTTGTCGTGCAGGATCATGTTCATGCGCGCCAGGCCGCTGGTGGCGGCATCCTTCTCCTGGCCGTAGTCCTTGTACTGGCTGGCATCCATGCCGCCGCGCAGCTCGTCGCAGGAGGCCCAGAGGGAAGAGTAGAGCTCGGATTTCTTGATGGCCATTGTTGTCGGTATCGCCGCGAGCGGCGGCAAAACGTGAGTCTGTTGTGGCGTCCCGAGGGACTTACTCATTAGTCGAAAAATAAGTCGACAAATATGGAACTCTCGGCGCCCATGACAGTCTCATGTTGCATGAAAAGAGACGGACGAACATTGGATCGCAAGACGCTGGAGGAAATTCGGCTCATGGCGATCGAGCGGGTGCGCGAAGGCGAGCCGGCGGCGAAGGTGATTGAGGCATATGGCTTCAATCGCCGACGATCTACAAGTGGTTGAAGGCGGCGTTGCAGCCGGGGCTTGGTATTCGGGCACTGCGCTCGACGAAGGCGACTGGACGGCCGCGCACCCTGACGCCGAGACAGGAAAGTCAGGTTTTCAGATGGATCAACGGGAGAGACCCTCGCCAGTACGGCTTGGACTTTGGCCTGTGGACGCGTGCGGTCGTTGTCGAGTTGATTGAAGAGAAGTTCGGCGTGAAGCTGGGACTGACCGCCGTTGGCGAGATGCTGGCCAGATTGGGCCTCACGCCGCAGAAGCCGTTGCAGCGAGCCTATCAACGGGATCCCGATGCCATTGAGAAGTGGCAGCGCGAAACCTTTCCGGCCATTGCCAAGCAGGCAAAGGCGGATGGCGCTGAAATCTTCTTCTGGGATGAATCCGGATTCCGCGCCGATACGGTGCATGGCAAGACCTGGGGCGTCCGCGGACAGACGCCGGTCGTGCAGCGCCCCGGACAGCGTCAAGCCATCAGCGCGGCATCGGCGGTGAACGCCAACGGTGCGTTCTGGTTCTGCACCTACGAAGGCGGTCTCAACGCGGAATTGTTCGTCGAACTGCTGCAACAGATGATGAAGTACCGCAGGAAGCCGATCCATCTCGTGCTCGACAGCCTGCCTGCACACAAGACCGCGCTCGTAAAGAAGTACGTCACCTCCACCGAGGGCCGCCTGACCTTGCATTTCCTGCCTGGCTATGCGCCCGATTTGAATCCGGACGAACTGGTTTGGAGTCATGTCAAGCGCACCGGCACGGCAAGACGCCCCTTGCAGAAAGGGGAAAAACTGCGCGACAAAATCGAGGAGCAGCTTGCGGCGCTCCAGAAATTGCCCAGCCTCGTGCGTTCACTTTTCCAAGCTCCTTCTGTCGCCTATATTGGCGACTGCTGAGTAAAACCCCTTGTGCTGACAGCAGCGATTGCAGCGATCAGACACTTCGCGCAGGCCATCGGCACTCGCCGGTGCAGGCGCGGAATCTTAGCTCAAAGCCCAGCCATTCCCCGGCGAATCGCGACCCGAACGCTCTGCATTGGCTATCGAGAATGGAGCCATCCATAACAAAACGCGATAGCTAGTAGTACGGGCGGTGGCTTGGACCGCCGCCCCGCATTTGCCAGAATGCGGGCATGGGTACTCCGCTCAAGGGCATTTCGTCGATGGCGACACGGCTGCTGCTGGCCGAGTTGGCGGCCGCATATCGCCATTCGGCGGGCGTCGCGATCGAAATCGAATCGGTGGGCGGCGTCGATGCCGCGAGGCGCGTTGCCGCGGGCGAAGCCTTCGATGTCGTCATTCTGGCAGCCGATGCGATCGACAAACTGGTCGCCGGCGGCAGTGTGCTGCCCGGTTCGCGTGCGGACCTGGTCCGCTCTCCCGTGGCCATCGCGGTGAGGGAAGGGGCAAAGGCACCGGATGTGTCGACCGAGGCGGCCTTGCGCCAGGCCGTGCTGGAGGCAAGCACGCTCGGCTATTCCACCGGCCCCAGCGGCAACGCACTGCTCAAGCTCTTCGACGTTTGGGGCATTGCGGACGCCCTGCGCGGCCGCATCGTCCAGGCGGCGGCCGGGATACCCGTGGCGCAACTGGTCGCCGATGGTCAGGTCGAACTCGGCTTCCAGCAGGCAAGCGAGATGCTCACGGCGCCCGGCATACAGGTGATCGGCGCCATGCCGCCGGGCACCGAGATCGTGACCACGTTTTCCGGCGGCGTCTGCGCCGCGTCGTCCAGGTCCGAGGCAGTGCGCAAGCTGCTGGCCTATATGCAATCGTCCGCCGCGACCGAGGCCAAGCGGCGCCAGGGCATGGAACCGGCTTAGGAGCACACCATGATCATCGACATCCACGGTCACTACACCACTGCGCCCAAGGCGCTGGAAGAGTGGCGCAACCGCCAGATCGCCGGCATCAAGGATCCATCCGCGATGCCGAAGGTGTCCGAGCTGAAGATCAGCGACGACGAACTGCGCGAGAGCATCGAAACCAACCAGTTGAAGAAGATGCGGGAGCGCGGCTCCGACCTGACCATCTTCTCGCCGCGCGCCAGCTTCATGGCCCACCACATCGGCGACTTCCATGTCAGCAGCACCTGGGCGGCGATCTGCAACGAACTCTGCCACCGCGTGGCGCAGCTCTTTCCCGACAATTTTATCGGCGCGGCGATGCTGCCGCAGTCGCCCGGCGTCGATCCGAAGACCTGTGTTGCCGAACTGGAAAAGTGCGTGAAGGAATACGGCTTCGTCGGCATCAACCTCAATCCCGATCCCTCCGGCGGCCACTGGACCTCGCCGCCGCTGACCGACCGCCACTGGTACCCGATCTACGAAAAGATGGTCGAGCACGGCATTCCGGCCATGATCCACGTCAGCACCAGTTGCAACGCCTGCTTCCACACCACCGGCGCGCACTACATCAACGCCGACACCACGGCCGTGATGCAACTGATCCAGGGCGATCTGTTCAAGGATTTCCCCGAGCTGAAATTCATCGTCCCGCATGGCGGCGGCGCCGCGCCCTACCACTGGGGCCGCTACCGCGGCCTCGCGCAGGAACTCAAGAAGCCCCTGCTGCGCGACCACCTGCTGAACAACGTGTTCTTCGACACCTGCGTCTATCACCAGCCGGGCATCGACCTGCTGACCCGCGTGATCCCGGTGGACAACATCCTCTTCGCCTCGGAAATGATCGGCGCCGTCAAGGGCATCGATCCCGAGACCGGCCACAACTTCGATGACACCAAGCGCTACATCGAGGCGACGCTGAACCTTTCGCCCGAGGATCGCCACAAGGTGTATGAAGGCAATGCGCGCCGCGTCTACCCGCGACTCGACGCGGCACTGAAAGCGAGGGGGAAATAGGCATGTACGAACTGGGCGTCGTCTATCGCAACATCACCCGCACCGACGCGGCCACGGCCGACGCGCTGGCTGCCCTGGGTTCGGCCACGGTGCACGAGGCCATGGGCCGCGTCGGCCTGATGAAGCCCTACATGCGGCCGATATATGCCGGTGCGCAGGTGTCGGGCACGGCCGTTACCGTGCTGCTGCATCCCGGCGACAACTGGATGATGCATGTCGTCGCCGAGCAGATCCAGCCGGGCGACATCGTCGTCGCCGCGATCAGCGCCGAATGCACGGACGGCTATTTCGGCGACCTGCTGGCCACCAGCTTCATGGCGCGCGGCGCCCGCGCGCTGGTGATCGACGCCGGCGTGCGCGACGTAAAGACCCTGACCGAGATGGGCTTCCCGGTGTGGAGCAAGTGCATCAGCAGCAAAGGCACGATCAAGGCCACGCTCGGCTCGGTGAATATCCCCGTGGTCTGCGCCGGCATGCTGGTGACGCCCGGCGACGTGATCGTCGCCGACGACGACGGCGTGGTCTGCGTGCCGCGCGCGCTGGCGGCGAAGACGCTCGATGCCGCCGCCAAGCGCGAGGCCAACGAGGGCGCCAAGCGCGAGAAGCTGGCGTCCGGTGTGCTCGGCCTCGACATGTACGACATGCGTCCGGCACTGGAAAAGGCCGGCCTCCGGTACATCGACTGATGGCGCTGCCCGAGAACCCAAAACACTGGCGCATCGCGCTCGTCGGTTACGGCGAGGTGGGGCGCATCCTGGCCGAGGATCTGCGCGCCCAGGGCGTGCTGGTCAGCGCCTGCGACCTGAAAGTCGGCGCCGGCGACACGGCGCTTGCGCGCCATGCCGGCGATTTCCGCGTGCCCATCTTCGGCGATCACGCCACGACGCTGGAGGGGGCCGACCTGGTGATCAGCGCCGTGACTGCCAGCCAGACGGTGGTTGCCGCGCAGTCCTGCTCGCTGTCCTTCCGCAAGGATGTCTTTTTCCTCGATCTGAATTCCGCCTCCCCCGGCGCCAAGACCGTGGCGGCGGAAATGATCGATTCCGCTGGCGGGCGTTTTGTCGAGGGCGCGGTGATGACCTCGGTGCCGCCGTATCGCAGCAAGGTGCCAATGCTGCTTGGCGGGCCCCATGCGGCGGCGCTGGAGCCGGCGCTCAAGGCGCTCGGATTCGCGCCCAGGGTCGGCGACGAAAGGCTAGGCGTCGTCTCGGCGACCAAGATGTGCCGCAGCGTGATGATCAAGGGCCTCGAAGCCATGGTGATCGAGAGCTTTACCGCCGCGCGCGCCCACGGTGTCGAGGATGCCGTGATCGCCTCGTTGCACGAAACCTTTCCCGGCATCGACTGGGAGAAGCAGGGCAGTTACTTTTTCCAGCGCGTCATCGAGCACGGCCGCCGCCGCGCCGAGGAGATGGCCGAGGCGGCGCAAACCGTGGCCGAGATGGGGCTGGTGCCCTTGTCCGCCGCCGGCAGCGCCGAACGCGATTCATGGATGGCGGATTGCGCCGACGCCGGCATCTTCGGCCGGCGCGACAGCGCAAACTTCGCCCGCAGCCCCGACTGGCGCACCGAGGCCGACCGCATCATCGCCGCATCAAAGATCAAGGACACGCCCTGAGATGACATTCGAGAAAACACCCGGCTGGCTCGACTGGTTCGCCGGTCCGTCAGCGCCGACTTTCAGGGTTCCGCCCGGCAGCGTGGACGCGCATTGCCATGTCTTCGGGCCGGGCGCCGAGTTTCCCTTCGCGGCGGAACGCAAGTACACCCCCTGCGACGCCTCGAAGGCGCAACTCTTTGCCCTGCGCGACCATCTCGGTTTCGCGCGCAACGTCGTTGTCCAGGCCACCTGCCACGGCGCCGACAACGCTGCCCTGCTCGACGCGCTGACCCACTCACAAGGCAAGGCGCGCGGTGTGGCCACGGTTCGGCGCAGCGTGACGGATGCCGAGTTGCAGGCCATGCACGCGGCCGGCGTGCGCGGCGTGCGCTTCAACTTCGTCAAGCGCCTGGTGGATTTCACGCCCAGGGACGAACTGATGGAAATCGCCGCGCGCATCGCGCCGCTGGGCTGGCACGTGGTGATCTATTTCGAGGCGGTGGACCTGCCTGAACTGTGGGATTTCTTCACCGCGCTGCCGACGACCGTGGTGGTCGACCACATGGGCCGGCCCGATGTGGGCAAGCCGGTCGACGGGCCCGAATTCGAACTCTTCGTCAAGTTCATGCGCGACTATCCGAATGTCTGGAGCAAGGTCAGTTGTCCCGAGCGGCTTTCTGTTTCCGGACCGAAGGCGCTCCATGGGGAACGGAATGCCTACCGCGATGTCATTCCCTTCGCCCGCCGCATCGTCGAGACATTTCCCGACCGCGTGCTCTGGGGAACCGACTGGCCGCATCCCAACCTCAAGGACCACATGCCCGGATGACGGCCTGCTGGTGGATTTCATACCGCACATCGCGGTGACACCCGAGCTGCAACGCAAACTGCTGGTCGACAACCCGATGCGCCTTTACTGGCCGGAGGAGATCTGAGCATGGCCCTCGACAAACCCTACAAGGACATCCCCGGTACCACCATCTTCGACGCCGAACAGTCGCGCCTCGGCTACCCGCTGAACCAGTTTTGCATGTCGCTGATGCAAGCCGCAAACCGCGCCCGCTTCAAGGCCGACGAGCGCGCCTACCTCGACGAATGGCCGATGACCGAAGAACAGAAGCAGGCGGTGCTGGCGCGCGACCTCAACTGGTGCATTCGCCTTGGCGGCAACATCTATTTCCTCGCCAAGATCGGCGCCACCGACGGCAAGAGCTTCCAGCAGATGGCCGGCAGCATGACCGGCATGACGGAAGAGGAATACCGGGACATGATGATCTCGGGCGGCCGTTCGATCGAAGGCAACCGTCGCATCGGCGAAGACGGCAGTGCCCAGGCCCATCGCCAGCCGCAAGGCAAGGCCGGCCGCAAGGGAGGTGCCTGACATGGCCCATATCACCGCCTCGGTTTACACCTCGCACGTTCCCGCCATCGGCGCCGCGCTGGATATGGGCAAGTCCGGCGAGCCCTACTGGCAGCCGGTCTTCAAGGGCTACGAATTCTCCAAGCAGTGGCTGCGCGAGAACAGGCCCGACGTCATCTTCCTGGTCTACAACGATCACGCCACGGCCTTCAGCCTGGAGATGATCCCGACGTTTGCCATCGGTTGCGCCGCCGAGTTCCAGCCCGCCGACGAGGGCTATGGCGCCCGCCCGGTGCCGGTGGTCATGGGCCACCCCGAGTTGGCGGCGCACATCGCGCAATCCGTGATCCAGGACGACTTTGACCTGACCATCGTGAACCGGATGCCGGTGGACCACGGCCTCACTGTGCCGCTGTCGCTGATGTGCGGCCAGCCCGCGCCTGACAACTATGAGTGGCCCTGCCCGGTGATCCCCTTCGCCGTGAATGTGGTGCAGTACCCGGTGCCCTCGGGCCGCCGCTGCTACAACCTGGGCCGCGCCATCCGCAAGGCCGTGGCCAGCTTCGATGCACCGCTCAAGGTGCAGGTCTGGGGCACGGGCGGGATGAGCCACCAGTTGCAGGGTCCGCGCGCCGGACTGATCAACCGCGAATGGGACAACGCCTTCCTCGACCGCCTGATCGCCGATCCGGCCGGACTTTCGCAGATGCCGCACATCGACTACGTGCGCGAAGCCGGCTCGGAAGGCATCGAACTGGTGATGTGGCTGATCGCGCGCGGCGCCATGGGTGACGAATCCGGCCCCGGCACGCCGCGCGTGGCGCACCGCTTCTATCACGTACCCGCATCGAACACCGCCGTCGGACACCTGATCCTGGAGAACACGTAAATGAGCAAACCCATCAAGGTCGCGCTGGCCGGCGCCGGCGCCTTCGGCATCAAGCATCTGGACGCCATCAAGCTGATCGACGGCGTCGAGGTCGTCTCGCTGGTCAGTCGCGAGCTGGAAAAGACGCGCGAGACCGCCGCCCAATACGGCATCGGCCATGTCACCACCGATCTGGCGGACAGCCTGGCGCTATCGGCCGTCGATGCCGTGATCCTGTGCACGCCGACGCAGATGCATGCCGCGCAGGCCATCGCCTGCATGAACGCAGGCAAGCACGTGCAGGTCGAGATTCCGTTGGCCGACAGCCTGGCCGGTGCCGAGTCGGTGCTGGCCTTGCAGCAGAAGACCGGCCTCGTCGCCATGTGCGGCCACACGCGCCGCTTCAATCCCAGCCATCAATGGGTGCACAAGAAAATCGCGGCCGGCGAATTCAACATCCAGCAGATGGATGTGCAGACCTACTTCTTCCGCCGCAGCAACATGAACGCGCTGGGCCAGGCACGGAGCTGGACCGACCACTTGCTGTGGCATCACGCCGCGCACACCGTCGATTTGTTCGCCTATCAGACGGGCGGAACCATCGTCGCCGCCAATGCCCTGCAGGGACCGATCCATCCGACCCTGGGCATCGCCATGGACATGTCGATCCAGTTGAAGAGCAGCACCGGCGCGATCTGCACCTTGTCGCTCTCCTTCAACAACGACGGCCCGCTCGGCACCTTCTTCCGCTACATCGGTGACAGCGGCACCTACATCGCGCGCTATGACGACCTGATCGACGCCAAGGACAACAAGATCGACGTATCGAAAGTGGATGTGTCGATGAACGGCATCGAGCTGCAGGACCGCGAATTCTTCGCCGCCATCCGCGAAGGCCGTGAGCCGAACGGCAGCGTGGCGCAGGTGTTGCCCTGCTACCGCACGCTGCATGGCTTGGAACAGCAGTTGGTGGCGAGTGCTTGAGATGAACCCTCTTGGATTGACTCCTGAGCAGGATCGGGAGGCCGGGGCGTTCTACTTCGCTCATGTCACCCATCGGCGCCCTGCGGGCGCCGACTCCTTCTTTACTTCGCTGCGCAGAACACCCCACCCTCCCGATCAGGCGACGCTTTTGCAGTGCGACGGTCGCAAGGCACAGGTGTATGCCGCCAAGGGCGACGGGGGGGCGTCGTGGCGAGGTAAAGGGGGAGAGTCGGGCGAAGCCCGGCTCGGAGGACACGAGCGGCGACGACCCCCCGTCGCCCTTGGCGCCCCCCGACGCACAACGAAGCGGAACCACTGAAATGCAACAACGCCGCCTCGGAGAATTCAACGTCTCGGCCCTCGGCCTCGGCTGCATGAACCTCAGCCACGCCTACGGTACCCCGCCACCAGCGGACGTAGCGGGCAAGCTGCTGCTGCGCGCGCTCGACCACGGCATCAATTTCTTCGACACCGCCGCGCTCTATGGCTTCGGCAACAACGAAACCCTGCTCGGCAATTTGCTGAAGCCGCACCGATCGAAGATCGTGCTCGCCAGCAAATGCGGCATGACCGGCGTCGACGGCAAGCGCGTGATCGACGGTCGCCCGGCCACGCTCAAGCGCACCTGCGACGACGCCCTGCGCCGGCTGCAAACCGACGTCATCGACCTCTACTACCTGCATCGCTGGGATAAACAGGTGCCGATCGAGGATAGCGTCGGCGCGCTGGCCGACCTGGTGCAGGCCGGCAAGATCCGCGCGATCGGCTTGTCCGAAGTGTCGGCGCCCACGCTACGGCGAGCGCAGGCGGTGCACCCGATCGCCGCCCTGCAATCCGAATACTCGCTGTGGTCCCGCAACGCCGAGATTGCCACGCTGGCGGCCTGCCGCGAACTGGGCACGGCCTATGTCGCCTTCAGCCCGCTGGCGCGCGCCTTCCTCACCGGCACACTGCGCGATCCCGAGACCCAGCTTGAGGCCAAGGACATCCGCCGCCAGATGCCGCGCTTCGAACCGGCCAACTACGCCATCAACCTCGAACTGCTGCCCGAGTACAAGCGCATCGCCAGCGAGGTCGGCTGCACCCCGGCGCAACTGGCGCTGGCCTGGTTGCTGGCGCAGGGCGAGTACATCATTCCGATCTTCGGCACCCGGCAGCCGGAGCATCTTGACGACAACGCCGGGGCGGCCGCCGTATCGCTCGACAGCAGCATCGTCGCGCGACTCAACGCGCTCATCAACCAGCAGACCGTGACGGGCCCGCGCTACAACGCGGCCACCCAATTGGAAATCGACACCGAGACTTACTCGAACTGATCACAGGAGGCAGGCGATGAGTGGCAGCAAGCAGAAACGGGCGATACCCGGCACCACGTTGTTCGACGGGGACATGGCGCGAAAGGGCTATGCCCTGAACAAGATGTGCTTTTCCTTCAATTCGGCCGACTGCCGGGCCGAGTTCAAGGCCGACCCCGCGGCCTATTGCGACAAGTGGGGCCTCAACGAGCAGCAGAAGAAGGCGGTGCTCAGCCTGCAGGTGCTGGACATGCTGGCCGCGGGCGGCAATGCCTACTACCTGGCCAAGCTCGGCGGCATCTACGGCCTCGACATGCAGGACATCGGCGCCCAGCAGACCGGCGTCACCAAGGATGAATTCAAGGCGAAGCTCGTCGCCGCGGGGAGAAAATAATGGCCAAAATCGTCGGCGGTATCAATGTGACCCACGTGCCCTACATCGGGCGCGCCATCGCCAACAATTTGCAGCAGGACGCGTACTGGAAGCCCTTCTTCGACGGCTTCCCGCCGGTGCGCGACTGGCTGGCCAGGGTCAAGCCGGATGTCGCGGTGCTGATCTACAACGACCACGGGCTCAACTTCTTCCTCGACAAGATGCCGACTTTCGCCGTCGGCGCCGCGCCCGAGTACCGCAATGCCGACGAAGGCTGGGGCATCCCGACGCTGCCGCCCTACATCGGTGACCAGGACTTGTCCTGGCACATGATCGACAGCCTGGTCGAGGATGAATTCGACATCGTGACTTGCCAGGAAATGCTGGTGGACCACGCTTTCACGCTGCCGCTGGAACTGTTCTGGCCGGGCCAGCACCCCTGCCCGGTGCGTACCGTGCCGGTCTGCGTCAACACCGTGCAGTTTCCGCTGCCGACGGCGGCGCGCTGCTTCAAGTTCGGCCAGGCCATCGGTCGCGCCATCGAATCCTGGGACTCGGATGCCCGCGTCGTGGTGATCGGCACCGGCGGCCTTTCGCACCAGCTCGAAGGCCAGCGCGCCGGCTTCATCAACAAGGAATTCGACCTGATGTTCATGGACAAGCTGGTCACCGATCCGCTGTGGGTGACGCGTTACTCGGTGCCCGACCTGGTCGAACTCACCGGCACCCAGGGCGTCGAGCTGCTCAACTGGCTGACCTGTCGCGGCGCGCTGTCCGGCGACGTGACCAAGGTGCACGGCAATTACCACATCCCGATTTCCAACACCGCGTCGGGCCTGCTGGCGATGCAAGTCGCCTGATCCCACCGACCCCAACAGAGAGAAAGCCATGCGCACACAAGTTGCCATCATCGGCGGCGGTCCCTCCGGCCTGCTGCTTTCCCAGCTCCTGCACCTCAAGGGCATCGACAACATCCTGCTCGAAAGGCAGACGCGGGACTACGTGCTCTCCCGCATCCGCGCCGGCGTGCTGGAGCACGGCTTCGCCAAACTGATGCGCGAGGCGCAGTGCGGCGAACGCATGGACCGCGAGGGCGAGATCCACCGTGGTTTCATCATCGCCCACGGCGGTCGCCAGAGCCACGTCGACCTGCACAAGTACAGCGGCGGCAACTCGGTCATCGTCTACGGCCAGACCGAGCTGACGCGCGACCTCTACGATGCCCGCGAGCGCATGAAGGGCGTGGTGATCCACGAGGCCGAAGACGTGCAGCCGCACGACATGACCAGCGCCACGCCCCATGTCACTTACCGCAAGGACGGCGCCGAGCATCGCATCGATTGCGACTACATCATCGGCGCCGACGGCTTTCATGGCGTCAGCCGCAAGTCGATTCCCGCCACCGTGCTGCGCGAATACGAGAAGGTCTACCCCTTCGGCTGGCTGGGCGTGCTGTCGCGCACCAAGCCGGTGTCACCCGAGCTGATCTACGTCCGCCACGAGCGCGGCTTCGCGCTCTGCTCGCTGCGTTCGCAGGTGCTCAGCCGCTATTACATCCAGGTGCCGCTTTCCGACAAGGTCGAGGACTGGTCCGACGATGCCTTCTGGGCCGAGCTGAAGCGCCGTCTGCCGGTGGAAGTGGCCGAACGCCTGATCACCGGGCCCTCGATCGAAAAGTCGATCGCGCCGCTGCGTTCCTTCGTCGCCGAGCCGATGCGCTACGGCAACATGTTCCTCGCCGGCGACGCGGCGCACATCGTGCCGCCCACCGGCGCGCGCGGCCTCAACAGCGCCGCCTCGGACATCTATTATCTTTACCACGCCCTGCTCGACCACTACCAGAAGGGCGACGACAGCGGCCTCGACAACTATTCCGCCAAGGCGCTGGCGCGGGTGTGGAAGGCGCAGCGCTTCTCGTGGTGGATGACGTCGATGCTGCATACCTTCCCCGACAGCATCGCCTACGACCAGAGGTTGCAGCAGACCGAGCTCGAATACCTGTTCTCGTCGGAAGCGGCGCAGGGTTCGCTGGCCGAGAACTACGTCGGCCTGCCGTTCTGAGCCCGGCGGCCCGGCATTTACGCCGGGCCTCGCGGCTCAGCCTAGTTCAAAGCCGTCGTCGGTGCGACGCACCATGCCGTCGGCCATGAGTTCGTCGAGGTGCATGCGGATGGAATTCAGCTCCGCGCTTTCCACGTAAGGCAGGCTGAAACCCGGTGGGTAGAGCAGGCGCCGCCGCGCCAGTTCGGCCAGGCTGTGCGGTCCCTCGCGCAGGTAGCCGACGAGCTTTTCATTGCGCTGATCGATCTTGCCGGCGAACCCGGCCAGGTCGGCAAGGAACTTCGATCGCTCGGAAATCACTGCGCGATGGTGCGAGGTGACCCAGATGCGGGCGTCGAGCTCGGCAACCTCGATCAGGCTTTTGCGAAAATCGGCCAGGCTGGACGTGGCGTCGCCGTAGTAAGGCCCGAACCCGGTCAGGTCGATGTCGCCGATGAAGGCGACGCCTTCGCTTTCGACGACCAGCGCGCAGTGGCCCGAGGTGTGGCCGGGCAGGTGATGGGCGCGGATGCGCACGCCGCCGCCGAGATCCCAGCGTTGGCCGTGGGTGTAGGCCGTGGCGTCGGGGCGCGGCACATAGTGGAAGTCGCGCTCGATCAGGGTTTTCATTTCGGCCAGGACATCGGGCGGATAGCCATAGTGTTCGCAAAGCCCGGCCCAGGAGCGGACGGCGTCCAGGTCGGCTTCGTGGACCTCGACGCGGGCCTTGGGCACACGGTGCAAGCCCGCCATGTGATCCTCGTGCGCATGGCCGAGGATGACCAGGTCGACGTCGTCGAAGTCGCTACCGATCCGGTTGCTGCATAGCGGCGTATCGAAGGCGACGCGCAGCCCGCCGCCATTGACGACGACCTGGTTCCCGTCCGGGTACTTGCCCGATTTTTCGCCCAGGTGGATGGAAACCGCGCCAAACCGAAGCACTTCGTCCAATTTGCAACCTCCAGATTCGGGCGAACAGCATAGCCGATTCGGATCGCCGTGCCGCCGGCGCCGACTCCTGGCAAAATGCTGCATGGCACCGCACGGCGCTCTCGGCAAGCCCGCGCCAACGGCCTGCGGCCCATGACTTTCGGCATTTCTCATCCGCATCGCCGCGCCGCGACGGGCGATGGGTTAGGCTAGGGCCTGTTGACAATCATTCGCCGCCGCATGATTGTCGGCAACCCCCAGCCATTTCCTCGGATGCTCGAACAGCGATGTGCGGACGCTATGCGCTCCACGGCCCCCAGTCCCGCCTGAGGGACTACTTTGACCTGCGTGCAAGTGCCGAATGGCAGGCGCGCTACAACATCGCGCCGCAAAGCGAGGTGCTGGTGATCCGCCAGCGACCCGAGCTCGGCCGTGTCGGCCAGACGGTGCGCTGGGGCCTGATTCCGCACTGGGCCAAAGATCCGGCGATCGGCCTCAAGCTCAACAATGCGCGCGCCGAGACCGTTGCCGAGAAGCCCTCGTTCAAGTCCAGCTTCGAGCGCCACCGCTGCCTGATCCCGGCCAGCGGCTTTTACGAATGGCAGGCCGTTGACGAGGCCGGCAAGACGCGCAAGCAGCCCTGGTACATCCGACCGGCCGGCGACGGCGAATTCCTCGCCATGGCCGGCCTGCTGGCGGCGTGGAGGTCGCCGCAAGGCGCAGACATCGTCAGCACCTGCGTCATCACCACCACGCCCAACGAGCTCATGGCGCCCATCCACGACCGCATGCCGGTGCTGCTGGCGCCCGGGCAGTTCGACGCCTGGCTCGACCCGGCCTGGCGCGATGTCGACGCGCTCAAGCGCTGGCTGCTGCCGGCACCGGCGGCGACCTTGGTGGCGCATGCCGTGAGCACGCGCGTCAACAACGCACGCAACGAAGGCGAGGAACTGCTTGAGCCCGCCTGATTCAACCATCATGACGCCGCGCGTGCTCTCGCTCATCCCGCCGATGACGCAGCTCAACACGCCCTATCCGTCCACCGCCTACCTGACCGGTTTCCTGCGTTCGCGCGGGATAGCCGCGGTGCAGGAAGACCTGGCGCTGGCGCTGGTGTTGCGCCTGTTCTCGGCGCCGGGCCTGCAGGCGATTCGCGAGGTCGCCGAAGTACTCCCGGTGAAGCACCGCACGCCGCGCGTGGCCGCCTTCCTGGCCCGCTTCGAGGACTACCGGGCCAGCATCGATGTTGCCGTGGCCTTCCTCCAGGGGCGCGATCCTTCGCTTGCGCACCGCATCGCCGGCCGTGCCTTCCTGCCCGAGGGCTCGCGTTTCGCCGCGCTCGACGTGTATGTCGACGAGGAGGGCGGCGATCCGCTGGCCTGGGCCTTCGGCGCCCTGGGCGTCACCGACCGCGCTCGCCACTTCGCCACGCTTTACCTCGACGACATCGCCGACGTGCTGCGCGAAGCCGTCGACCCGCGCTTCGAGTTCGTGCGCTATGCCGAATCGCTGGCGCAGAGCCAGGCCAGCTTCGAGCCGTTGGCGCAGGCGCTGGCGGCGCCGGAGAACCTGATCGACGCCACGCTGCGCGAGCTCGCGCTGGCCGCCGTGGCGCGCCATGCGCCGGAGGTGGTGCTGCTCTCCGCGCCCTTCCCGGGCAATGTCTATGGCGCCTTCCGCATCGCCCAGGCGATCAAGGCGCGCCACCCGGAGATTGTCACCGTGCTGGGCGGCGGCTTCGTGAACACCGAGTTGCGCGAACTCGCCGAGCCGCGCGTCTTCGATTTCTTCGACCACGTCATGCTCGACGACGGCGAGCGCCCCCTGCTGGCGCTGCTGGAACACCTGCGCGGCGAACGTCCGCGCCAGCAACTGGTGCGTTGCTTTCTGCGCGCCGATGGCGCGGTGCAATTCATCAATGCCGCCGCGCCCGAAGTGCCCTTCGCCGAGGCCGGCACGCCGACCTGGGACGGCCTGCCGCTGGATCGCTACCTCTCGCTGCTGGACATGCTCAATCCCATGCATCGGCTGTGGTCCGATGCGCGCTGGAACAAGCTCACCGTGGCCCACGGCTGCTACTGGAAGAAGTGCAGCTTCTGCGATGTCTCGCTGGATTACATCGCGCGCTACGAGGCGGCCGCCGCCACCACGCTGGTCGATCGCATCGAGGCCATCGCCGCCGAAACCGGGCAGACGGGTTTCCATTTCGTCGACGAAGCGGCGCCGCCGAAGGCGCTCAAGGCCGTGGCCGACGAACTGCGCAAGCGTGGACGGGCGATCTCCTGGTGGGGCAACATCCGCTTCGAAAAATCCTTCACTCCGGATCTCTGCGCCGATCTGGCGGCCAGCGGCTGCATCGCCGTCTCCGGCGGCCTGGAGGTGGCCTCCGACCGCCTGCTCAAGCTGATGCAGAAGGGCGTTTCGGTGGCCCAGGTGGCGCGGGTCACGCATGCCTTCACCGAGGCCGGCATCCTGGTCCATGCCTACCTGATGTACGGCTTCCCGACGCAGACGGTGCAGGACACGGTCGATGCCCTGGAATACGTGCGCCAGTTGTTCGCCGCCGGCTGCATCCAGTCCGGCTTTTTCCACCGCTTCACCTGCAGCGTGCATTCACCGGTGGGCCTGCAGCCCGAGCGCTACGGCGTGAGCCTGAAACCATTGCCCGCCGGGCGCTTCGCCAGGAACGATGTCGGCTTCATCGATCCCGCCGGCGTCGACCACGACGCCCTGGGCCGGGCGCTGAACAAGGCGCTCTACAACTACATGCACGGCATCGGCCTGGAGCAGGATGTGCGCTCGTGGTTCGGGGAGCGCGTGCCGAAGACCACCGTGGCACGGCAGTTCATCGCGCGGGCGTTGACCGGCCGTGGCTGAAAAGGAGCCTCCCTGGCACGTTCCGGATGCCGAACTGCATCCTTCGCTGCTGGTGCGCATGGTGCTGCTGGTCTGCGGCAGCATCGCGCTGCTGCTCGGCATCATCGGCATCGTCGTGCCCGGCCTGCCGACCACGCCCTTCATCCTCGTCGCCGCCGCCTGTTACGCGCGTGCCTCGGAACGCTTCTACCACTGGCTGCTGAGGAACCCGACCTTCGGCCCGCTGATTGCCGAATGGCGGCGACACCGCAGCATCCCGTGGCGCGTCAAATGGCTGGCTATCAGCCTGATGAGCCTGACCATCAGCGTTTCGATCTGGACCCTGTCCGAAAAACCGTGGCTGCAGGCCATGCTTGCCGTGATCGGGGTGTCGACGGCGATCTGGCTGTGGCGCATTCCGTCGCGCGACCGGCCGCGGCCGGAGGATTAGAATTCGACGTAATACCAAAAGCAAAGGGAGTTCCGCATCATGGCGAAGTACAGTACCGAATCCATCCGCGCCGTAGCCCTCGTCGGCCACGGCGGCGCCGGCAAGACCACGCTGGCCGAGGCATTGTTGTTCAAGGCCGGCGCGATCGCGGCCAAGGGGGCCGTGGAAAAAGGCAGCACGGTCTGCGACTTCGACGCGCAGGAGAAGAGCGCCGGCCATTCGCTGTATTCCGCGCTGGTGAACTTTGCCGCCGAGGGCGTGCATGTGCACCTGATCGATACGCCGGGCTACCCGGATTTCGCCGGTCAGGCCGTTGCCGCGCTGGCCGGCGTGGAAACCGCCCTCGTGGTGATCAACGCCCAGACCGGCATCGAGCTGGCCACCGAGCGCATGATGCGCGCCGCCGAGGCGCGCGGCCTGGCGCGCATGATCGTGATCAACAAGATCGACGCCGACAACGTCGATCTGCCCGGCCTTGTCGCCGACATCCGCGAGGCCTTCGGCAAGCAATGCCTGCTGCTCGACCTGCCGGCCCACGGCAGCAAGGACGTGGTCGAGGTGCTGGAGCACGACAGCGGCGACGCGGATTTCGATTCGGTCGCCCACGCCCACCGCGAGCTGATCGACCAGCTCGTGGAAGAGGACGAATCGCTGCTGGCGCAATACCTCGACGACGGCCAGGACCCGAGCGCGGCCGACCTTCACGCGCCCTTCGAGAGGGCCTTGCGCGCCGGCCACCTGGTGCCCATTCTGTTCGTCTCGGCGCGCACCGGTGCCGGCATCGGCGAACTGCTGCACGTGCTGGCGTCGCTGGCGCCCAATCCCGCCGAAGGCAATCCGCCGCCGTTCTACAGGGGAGAACCGGGCGACGTCACCGAGCCATTCCAGGCGGTGCCGGACGGCGCGAAGCACGTCCTCGCCCACGTCTTCAAGGTCGTCGTCGATCCCTACATGGGAAAGGTCGGCGTCTTCCGCGTGCATCAGGGCACGATGAAGAAGGATGGCCAACTCTTCGTCGGCGACGGCAAGAGGCCCTTCAAGGTCGCCCACCTCTACCAGTTGCAGGGCAAGGACTACGTCGAGGTTGACGAGCTGTTGCCGGGCGACATCGGCGCCATCGCCAAGGTCGAGGAGATCGGCTTCGACTGCGTGCTTCACGACTCGCACGACGAGGACCACATCCACTTGAAGCCGCTGGAGTTTCCCAAGCCGATGCAGGGCCTGGCGGTGGAAACCAGAAAGAAGGGCGACGAGCAGCGCCTGTTCGACATCCTGCACAAGCTGGAGCTGGAAGACCCCTGTTTCGAGGTCGAGCGCCATCCGACCACCCACGAGACCGTGATCCGCGGCCTGGGCGAAATGCACCTGCGCCATAAGCTGGAAAAGATGGCCAGCCAGTACAAGCTGGAGCTCGACACCCGGCCGCCGCAGATTCCCTACCGCGAAACCATCACCGGCCTGGCGGAGGGACATTGCCGGCACAAGAAGCAGTCCGGCGGGGCCGGCCAGTTCGGCGAGGTGTATCTGAAGATCGAGCCCCTGGAGCGCGGCGCCGGCTTCGAGTTCGTGGACCACGTCAAGGGCGGTGTGATCCCCGGCGTGTTCATGCCCGCGGTCGAGAAGGGCGTGCGCCAGGCGCTGGCCGACGGCGTCACCGCCGGATTCCCGGTCGAGGATCTGCGTGTCATCGTCTATGACGGCAAGACCCACGCGGTGGACGGCAAGGAAGTCGCCTTCGTCACCGCCGGGCGCAAGGCCACCATCGAGGCCATCCGCGCCGCCGGCCCGATCGTGCTGGAACCCATCGTCGGCATCGAGATCGTCTCGCCCGAGGGCGCCATCGGCGACCTCACCGGCGACCTGTCGAGCCGGCGCGGCCATATCACCGGCACCAACCCGCGGTCGGGCAACACGGCCTCGATCACCGGCGAAGTGCCGCTGGCCGAAATCGCGGATTACGCCTCGCGGCTGAAGTCGATGACAGGTGGCCAGGGTGCCTACAGCATCGAGTTCGCGCGCTACGCCCAGGTCCCGCCGCAGGTCCAGCAGAAGCTGGCGGCGGCCTTCCGGCCGAGGGAAGAGGAGGAGTGAGGCGGCCGCTACGCCGCACCCCGCTCTGTCGAGGTACGGCAGCGATTGAATCCTCCCGAGGCCGTACGTTCCAGGCTTGTTGCAGGACGAACGGCCTCGTTGGTGTGCTCAACCACGCCGTTGCCGATTTCTACGAATACAATTCGAGCTTGGAGCTTTTAGTTCTTGCAGCCCGGCAACCGCTGAACGCAACCGACAGGAGCCGAAACGATGAACGCAACCGACCAGGGATTGATCGACAAGATCAGGCAATTGCCGCCGCAAAGGCTGGCCGAGGTTGAGGACTTCGTGGACTTTCTCTATTCGCGTGAGGAGGGACAACGTCTAACGCAGGCCGCCACCAGGATGGCCGAGGCGAGTTTTTCGGCGGTGTGGAACAACGACGAAGACGCCGCTTACGACAGGATGTGAGCTTGGCCCATTCCTTCGGCGATGTGGTGTTGGTGCCGTTTCCATTCACCGACCAGTCGGGTTTGAAGAAGCGGCCCGCTGTCATCGTCTCGGGCAGCGCCTACAATGCCAGCCGGCGCGATCTGGTCATCATGGCGATCACCAGCCAGGTGCGCCAGCCGCTCGGTTATGCGGACGCGTTTGTCACCGACTGGCAGGCCGCCGGCCTGATCAAGCCGTCTGTGCTGAAACCCGTCTTCACTACCATCGAGCAGCGGCTAGTGGTCCGCACCATGGGCAAACTTTCCGTCGGCGATCTGCGCTCGCTCCGGCAAGCTATTGCGCAGACGATCGGTTAGCAGGTACGAAAAGGACTGCTGCGTCGTCAATTTAGGCTCGGCGGACAATTCAGTTTGAGCCTTTTGACTTGGTTGGCTGAAGGCAACGAGTCGGCGTTGGCTGTACGTTGAAGTGTCTCGGCACGCGCAAGGCCCACCCGCGAAACGAAAATCCCACCAGGCAACAAGAGTTGCTTGGACTGGAACTCCGCTTCCGCAACCGCCGTAAGTCGGCTGACGACCATCCCGCAAACCGGGTCCTTGTGGCTTCGCTCGTCGATGTGGTGCTTCATTTGCGCGCTTCCGCAAGGGAATTAGCCGGCTTGGTCGGGGCACCCTCGGGCATGCCCATGCGGCCTTGCATCATCATTTGCATCATGTCCATGCGCATTTCCATCATTTCCATGCGTTCGGCCATCATGTCATCGGCGCCCGCCATGCCTTGGCCGCCGCCCATCATGCCGCCTTTGCCCATCATGCCGCCCTCCATCATCGGGCAGTCCATCATCATTCCGGCCTGCATGCCGCGCGCCATGTTGATGTTTTCCTGCATGGTCTGCATGTGTTCGGCCATGGCCTTGTGCCGCGCCTCGTCCGTCTTCGCCTTGGCGATGCGGTCGAGCTGCGGTTGCAGCTTTTTCACGTTGTCCTGCATCGTTTTGATCTGCGGCGCTATCTGGGCGGGTGCGCTTTTCGCTTCCGCCACTTTTTCCGGGTGATGTGCGTCATCGGCGAAAACAGGTGCTGAAAATGCGAGTGCGGCCGCAATGGTTGTCATGGCAGTGTTTTTCATGATGCTTTTCCTTGTTCCGTACGAGGGGATTGTTCAATGGCGATTTGAAGCGTCAGGAATCCTTGGGTAGGCGCGATGTCGCCGTCTAATGGCGGGAATAGGCGGAGGTCTTCCCATCCTTGCCGACCAGCAGGATTTCATAGGGAATCTTGCGGACATCGTCCATGCCTGGCGCGCTGGCCGGCATTCCCGGCGATACGAGGCCGCGGGCGCGCGGCTTCTCGGCCAGCAGCCGTTTGACGTCGGCGGCAGGTACGTGGCCTTCGACCAGATAGCCGCCGACTTCGGCGGTATGGCAGGAGCCCATGGCCAGCGGCACGCCGAGGCGGGTCTTGTGCGCGGCGACGTTTTCAGTGTCGATGGTGACCACCGGGAAGCCGCTGGCTTTCATGTGCTCGACCCATTTGCCACAGCAGCCGCAGCCCGCGCTTTTGTATACCGTCACCGTCGGCAAGGGCGTTGCCGCCCAGGCCATGGGCGCCAGCAGCGAGAGGACAAAGGCGATGCGGATGGAGGATTTCATGTGCGGCTCCTTGCAGTGGATACGCTCAGTATCGCTTCCCGACGCCGACGGCAAGCTGACGCCGAAATGACATTTTTGTCATCGGCGCTTCTTTCAGTGCTTGTGGTCAGAATGACCGTCCTTTGCCGCTGCGGGGGCCGCCATCGGCGCCAGGGGCGTAAACCGCGCCTGCTCGGCGGCCTTGCCGGCCACGGTGACCGACACCACGACCTTCATGTCGGGGGTCGAGGCGTACGTGCCGACGCCCTTGAGGCGGTTGTCGCCGTCGGGGACCAGCTTGACGCTGGCTTTCTGCTTGCCGGCGAGGATGGTCGCCGTGCCGCCAGCGCCGACTGTCGGGACTTTCGTCCCGGCATGGTCGGTGACATAGACGACGACCGGATTGTCCTTCGCTTCCTTGCTGTCTTTGGCGACGATCAGCTCGAAGTGATAGATGCCGGCCATGCGCAACTGGCCGCCATTGGGCGCCTTTTGCGCGTCGAGCACCTCGTCGCTGTGAGCCAGCGCGGTGGTTCCGGTCAGCAGGGCGGCGGTGAAGATCAGGGCGTTCAGGGTTTTCATCGGGCGTCTCCTTGGGGTGGGTGGAATTCAGAAACTTTCTTGCGACTGGTCGGCCAGCAGCCGTTCCAGCGCCGGTTTGCCCCACAGCCAGAACATCAGCGGGGTGAGCAGGGAATCGAGCAGCGTCGAACTGATCAGGCCGCCGAAAATCACCACCGCCACCGGGTGCAGCACTTCCTTGCCCGGCGCATCGGCCGAGAGCAGCAGCGGCATCAGGGCGAAGGCGGCGACCAGCGCGGTCATCAGCACCGGGGTCAGGCGTTCCAGCGAACCGCGCAGGATCATGGGCTGGCCGAATGTCTCGCCTTCGAAGGCGCAGAGGTTGATGTAGTGGCTGATCTTGAGGATGCCGTTGCGCGTGGCGATGCCGGTCAGGGTGATGAAACCGACCAGTGCCGCGACCGATAGGGGTTGCCCCGAAATCCACAGCGCGATGACGCTGCCGATCAGCGCCAGCGGGATGTTGCCCATGATGATCAGGGTCAGCGCCATCGAGCGATAGCGGCTGTAGAGCACCATGAAAATCATCGTCAGCGACACCAGCGCAAGCAGGGTAATCAGTTTTGACGCCTGCTCCTGCGCCTGAAACTGTCCTTCGAGTGCGGTGAAATAGCCCTCGGGTAAAGGCTTGGCGGCCAGCTCGGCGCGGATGTCGGCGATCACCTTCGACATGTCGCGGCCGTCGGTGTTGGCGGAGAGCACGATGCGACGGCGCGAGTTCTCGCGGCTGACCTGGTTGGGGCCGTCGCTTTCCTCGACGCTGGCGATCTTGGACAGAGGGACATAGCCGGTCGGCGTCTCGATCAGCAGGTCGGCCAGCGCCTGCGGTCCACGCGCGGACTCCGGCAAGCGCACCAGGAGATCGAAGCGACGGTTGCCTTCGATGATCTGGGTGATCTTCTCGCCCTCGATCATTTGTTCCAACCCGCGCAGCAGGTTGCCGGGCGCCACGCCGTAGCGCGCGGCCTGCTCGTAGTCGAGGCGGATCTTTACCTGCGGGATCAGCACCTGTTTCTCGATCTGCAGATCGGTCACGCCGGGAATTTTCGCAAGGCGCTCGCGCATCTCGGCGGCTAGGCCGCGCAGCGTGTCGAGGTCGTCGCCGTAGATTTTTAGCGCGATCTGGGCGCGCACGCCGGAGAGCAGGTGGTCGAGACGATGCGAAATCGGCTGGCCAACGTTGGAGGCTGCCGGCAGGCTCGCCAGGCGTTGCCGGATGTCGGCGATGATCTGCTCGCGGCTGCGATCGGACGCCTTCAGGTCCACATCCATCTCGGTGTAATGCACGCCTTCGGCATGTTCGTCGAGCTCGGCGCGACCGGTGCGGCGGCCGACCTTGGTCACCTCCGGCACCTGGGCGACAAGTTGTTCTGCCAGGGTGCCGATGCTGTTGGATTCGGCCAGCGAAGTGCCGGGATTGAGCAGCACATTGACTGTCAGCGTGCCCTCGTTGAACGGCGGCAGGAACGAGCGCGGAAAGAACGGCACGCTCGCGGCGACGAGGATGACCAGCACCAAAGCGCCTGCCAGCAGGTTGCGTGCATGACCGAACGACCAGTGCAGGAGCTTGGCATCCCAGCGCTTGAGCCAGATCACCAGCGGGCTGTCGCCGGCGTGAAGCTGCTTCATTTGCGGCAGCAGGTAATAGGCCATCACCGGTGTCAGCGTCACCGAGACGATCATGCTGGCGAGGATCGAGACGATGTAGGCGACGCCGAGTGGCGTGAACAGCCGGCCCTCGATGCCGGGCAATACGAACAGCGGCACGAACACCAGGACGATGATCACGGTCGCATAGACGATGGCGGAACGCACTTCCAGCGTCGCGGCGGCAATGACTTCTGCAACTGGACGCGGTGAACCGGTTGTCCGGTTGATCTTCAGGCGCCGCAGCACGTTTTCGACCCCGACCACCGCGTCATCCACCAGCTCGCCAATGGCGATGGCCAGACCGCCCAGCGTCATGGTATTGATCGACAGGCCAAAGTAGTGGAACACCAGCGCCGTAACGAGCAGCGACACCGGAATCGCCATCAGCGAAATCAGTGTGGTGCGCACATTGAGCAGGAACAGGAAGAGGATCACGGCGACGAGGATGGCGCCATCGCGCAGCGCCTCCTCGACGTTATTCACCGAATGCTCGATGAAGTCGGCCTGCTTGAACAGGAAGGATGGCGTCTCGAAACCCTTGGGCAGACTCTTGCCAAGTTCGGCCATTGCCTTTTCGACCTCGCGGGTCAGCTTGACGCTGTCGGCGGCCGGCTGTTTCTGCACGGAAAGGATCACCGCCGGCTTGCCCTTGTAGCTGCCATCGCCGCGCTTGATGGCCGGGGCGAGTTTCACGTCCGCCACCTGCTTGAGTAGGATCGGCTGGCCATTCTTGACTGCAACAACAAGATTTTGCAGGTCTTCAATACGCGAGCTGCGGCCGATCTGGCGAATCAGATATTCGCGGCCCTGGGCTTCGAGAAAGCCGCCGCTGGTGTTGGCGCCGAAGTCGCGCAGCGCCACTTCGAGCTTCTCGCGCTCGATGCCCAGCGCCTGGAGCTGCGCCGGCTTGATTTCAACGCGGTATTGCCGAACCTCGCCACCGATCGGGATGACCTGGGCGACACCGGGAATTGTCAAGAGACGCGGACGCATCACCCAGTCCGCGTATTCGCGGACGGTCATCGGACTGATCTTTTCTGGATCGGCCGGGAGCGCAATCAGCAATATCTCGCCCATGATCGACGAGATCGGCCCTAGCTGAGGCACGATGCCGGGCGGCAGGGCTTCACGCACCAGGTTCAGGCGCTCGGCGATCTGCTGGCGGTTGCGGTAGATGTCCGAACCCCATTCGAATTCGACATAGATGATCGACAGGCCGATGCCCGACACCGAGCGCACCCGGGTCACACCGGGCATGCCGTTCATGCTCGATTCGATCGGGAAGCTGACAAGTTGCTCGACCTCCTCCGGCGCCATGCCGCCGGCCTCGGTCATCAGCGTCACGGTCGGCTTGTTGAGGTCGGGGAAAACATCGACCGGCATCTGGCGCAGCGTGATCGCGCCGTAGATGATCAGCAGCAGCGAGACGCCGAGGACGATCAGGCGCTGCTTGAGCGCAGCCTGGATGATGTAGTCGAACATGGTTTAGCGCACTTGCGACAGCAGGCCCGCACCCTCGATGACCACGCGATCGCCCTCGTGCAGGCCCTCGGTAATGGCCATGTTGGCGGCATCGAGGGCCTGGACGCGCACCTTACGGAGGACGAAGCGCTCGGCCTCCGTGTGCACCCACAGCGCCGTCTCGCCAGCGCCGACTTTCGTTAGCGCCGGGCGCGGCAAGGATGCGCCCTTGAGTTCATGTGCCGTGCGCACGATCACCTTGGCCGGTTGTCCGATGGCCACCGTCGAGTTGGCCGAAACGATGCGGAACAGCAGCGGTAGCGCCTGTTCGCGCAACTGACGGCCGCTGCCGACGTACTTCAGTTCCAGGGCGGTTTGCTCCGCCAGTGCGCTGGCCGAGACAAGGCTGGCGCCGATGCCTGGATCGTAGGCCAGCGCCTCTACCGCAAGACGCTCCGGATCGACGATCTCGAACAGAACCTCCCTGGCGTCGACGATCTGGCCGGCCACCAAGTGGTGCGAGGCGCTGATCACGCCAGCGCCTGGCGCCAGCAGGGGCTCGGCGCTATCGATACTGGCGGCGACGAAGGCGCGGCGCTTCTGCAAAGCGCCGAGCTCGATCCGCGCGGCGTCGATTTCCTTTTTCGGCACCGCGCCTTCGAGTTGCTCGAAACGTTTTACGCGCCCCTCGGCGATCGCCAATTGGGCTTCCAGCTCGGCAAGTTGTGCCCTCTGGTTACCTCGTTCGATGGCGCCGGCCACGGGGCGCAGCCAGGCCAGCACTTCGCCCTTGACCACCTTGCGTCCCGCTGTCGGCATGCCCTTGGGGCCGGGCATGACGCTGCCGGCAAAGCTGGCCTGGACGCGGCCGCCGGTGTTCGGGTCTGCGATGATCTTGCCGTTGAGTTCGATCGTCGCCGCGAGATCACCGATGCGCGCCCGCAGGGTACGGATGCCAAGCTGGCGCTGCACCGGCTTGGGCACGAACAGGCTGCCATCGGCCAGGCGCTGCAGCGCGGCCGGGGCACCCCCTGCCGGCGCGGCGGCGGACGATTTTTTGGCGTCCTGGCTGTGGTCTTCGTCGCCATGGGCCAGTGCGGCATCCGCCGCCAATGCCAGCGTTATCGTGGCAAGCAGAACGCGCAAATTCATTTTCGGCATCTCAGATTCCCCTGGCCTTGCGGCGCCGATAGACCAGCAGGGCGCTGGCAGTCAGCAGTAGCGCGGCGACGATCCAGACCACCCATTCGGCCCGGCCATGGACATGCTCGCTGCTCGCTGCCGTCAGGGTGGTGTCCAGCGTTGCGCTCAGCAGGTCGGCGGTATCGCCGGCTTCGATGCCGATGGTCAGTGCATGCTTGGCGGGCGGCAGGCCCGCCGCAAGGTCCATCACGTAGGTGCCGGGTGCGGTCTCCCTGGCGAGCCCATTCAGTCCCGCACCCTCGATTTCGACCTTCGCCTTGGCGACAGGCTCGTTGCTGGCAAAGCGGTCGGCATAGACCACCAGATGCTTGCCTTCGAGGACGGCGACCACTTCGAAATCTTCGGTGGCGGCGACCGCGCGCGGCGCGCCGGCCGTGACCGGAACTGGCGCCGCCGCGGGCGCGCCGTGGGTGTGGCCATCGCTGGCGTCGCCTCCGGCCCACGCCGGAAAGGCGATCACAGTCGCCAGTAGAAATGCTCTCGCCTGCATCATGGCAATGCTCCCAGCGCCTGGTTCAGGCGCGATATCGCTGCCGCGCGTGCCACGCGCTGACGGTCGTAAAAGGATTCGGCGTCGAAGGCGGCGGCGCGGATGCGCAGCAGCGCCGACAGGTCGGATTCGCCCAGCGCGAAGGCCTTTTCGGCCAGGCGCAGGTTGTCGGCGGCCAGCGCGCGCCGGTCTTCGGCCATGGCGAGTTGCCGCCAGGCTGCGGCGAGCGCGCGTCTGGCGCGCTCCGTCTCCAGCTCGACGCGGGTCCGCGCCCGCAGCATTTCGGCGTCGGCCTGGCTGGCATCGGCCTGCGCCGCGGCGGTGTCGCGGCGCACCAGCGCCCCCGAGGAAAACGGGATCTTCAAGCGCACGCCGATGCTGTTGGCGTAGGGCTCGGCGAAGTCACCGCGCTCGCGCACCACGCGCAATGCGAGCTCCGGTGCCGCGCGCCGGGATTCCGCGGCAACCGTGGTGCGAGCCCGCGCGCTGCGCGAGGCTGCGATGGCGGCGGCCAGCAGCGGGTGCGTCGCGGCGGTGGGTTGCACCGCTATCGGTGTCGGCGATTCCTCGCCAATGTCGACCGGTGCGCTGGCGCCAGTCAGCGAGCGCAGGACCTGTTCCGCCTGCAGTCGGTTGGCTTCGGCCTCGATCAGTTCTGCCTCGGCGGCGAGCACTTCCGATTGCGCCAGGTTGCCGTCGATGCGCGACAAGTCGCCGGCGCGGAAGCGCCGCCGCACGTCGGATTCCAGCGCACGCGCCGTGTCCACGCGGCGGGCTGCCAGCGCCCGTGCGTTGCGCGCCGCGGCCAGCGCCCACCACGCCTCGCGCAGCTCGCCGGCCAGCTCCCAGCGCAAGGCGACGCGTTTCGCCGCCACTTCATCGATCTGGCTCGCGGCCGCGTCCTCGCGCGCCGCCTTCTGCCCCGGCAGCCACAAGGGCGTCGCCAGTTCGACTTCGTATTCCTGCTGCCCCCGATCGCGATTCCAGCGATCGTTGCGGCTGCCGATGGCAATGGCGCCCGGTTCCGGCGTCAGCCCGCCGGCAATCTCCCGTGCCGCCTGCGCCTCGGCATCGCGCGCATCCAGTGCTGCGGCCTGCGGATGCAGCCGCCAGGCCTGCTCCAGTGCAGATGCCAGACCTATCGCCTGGCTGCCTGCATCTGCCGCGAGGGCAGCCAGGACCGGGAACAGCGCTGCGGCGCAGACCAGCGTATTGCCAACAAGCCGAAGAATTCCCCTTGCCATGCCCAAGCTGCCTTTTGTTTGACGTGTCAGGCATTCTGGGAAGAGTAACCCCACGGGAAGCTGACGGTCGGATTACATTTCTGTAATCTCGGATGGGTGTCTATGCTGCGGGCGCACAATCGCGGAACCGCAACGAATGGGAACGGGCAATGAAGCTTCTGGTCGTGGAAGACGAGCCGAAAACCGGCGACTACCTCAGGCAGGGGCTGGTCGAGGCCGGCTTCGTCGTCGATCTGGCGCGCGACGGCGTGGATGGACTGCACCTGGGCGAAACCGGCGACTACGACCTGGCGATTCTCGACGTCATGCTGCCGAAGCTGGATGGCTGGCAGGTGCTGGCCGGGCTGCGCCGCGCCGGGCGCGAGATGCCGGTACTGTTCCTTACCGCCCGCGACCAGGTCGAGGACCGCGTCAAGGGGCTGGAACTCGGCGCCGACGATTACCTGGTCAAGCCCTTCGCCTTCGCCGAACTGCTGGCCCGCGTGCGCACCCTGCTGCGGCGCGGCAGCCGCAACCAGGAGCCGCAGCAGCTTCGCGCGGCGGATCTGGAGCTGGATCTGCTGCGGCGTCGCGCTTCGCGCGGCGGCCGCCACATCGACCTCACCGCCAAGGAGTTCGCGCTGCTGGAACTCCTGCTGCGCCGTCAAGGCGAAGTCCTGCCGCGATCCCTGATCGCCTCGCAGGTGTGGGACATGAATTTCGATAGCGACACCAATGTCATTGAAGTGGCAATGCGTCGGCTGCGCGCCAAGATCGACGACGGTTTCGACATCAGGCTGATTCGCACCGTGCGCGGCATGGGCTATGTGCTGGAAGCGGAGATCGCGTGATCCGTCGTGCGTCGATCACCGCGCGCCTGACCCTGCTGTTCGCCGCCGCGGCGACGGCGGTGCTGCTGGCGCTGGGCCTGCTGATCGGCAATGCGGTCGAAAAGCACTTCGTCGAACTGGACATGGAGGTGCTGAGCGGCAAGACGGATCTGGCCGCCCACTTGCTGGAACAGGCCCGCTTGCCGGCGGATTCGAGCGCCCTGCTGCGGCAGCTCGAGGATTCCCTGGTCGGCCATCACGGGCTCGCTGTTGTGGTCCTTGATGCTGATGGCAAGCGCGTGTTCGCGACGGCGAATGCCGCCTTTCCCGACGCCATGCTGAAAGCGGCAGGCGTCAGTGCCAAACCAAAGTCATGGACGCAGGATGGCCAACCCTGGCGCGGCGTCGTCACGCTGCTGCCGACCGGCGACCGCAATTTGTCGCCGATGCTGGTCGCGGTGGCCGTGGATATTTCCCATCATGAGCACTTCATGGCCTCTTTCCGCCAGACGTTGTGGCTGTTTGTCGCCATTGCCGCGATCCTGGTGGGCTTCCTCGGCTGGGTCGTGGTGCGGCGCGGACTGGCGCCCCTGCAGGCCATGCGTCGCGATGCGGCAAGTGTCACGGCGAGTCGCCTCGACACCCGCTTGAGCCTGGACGCGGTGCCGGTCGAGCTCGCCGAACTAGCCGAAACTTTGAACGAGATGCTGGCCCGGCTGGAAGACTCCTTCCAGCGACTGAAGGACTTTTCGTCGGACCTGGCCCATGAACTGCGCACCCCGATCAGCAATCTGATGACGCAGACCCAAGTGGCGTTGACGCGGGCGCGAAGCGCGGACGAGTATCGCGAAGTGCTGGCCTCGAACGCGGAGGAATTTGAACGCCTGGCGCGCATGATCGGCGACATGCTGTTCCTGGCGCAGGCCGACCACGGGCTGGTGGTGCCGCGCCGCGAACCGGTCGATCTGGCGCAGCAGGTGCGCGACCTGTTCGACTTCTTTGATGCGCTGGCCGAGGAAAAAGGCCTGCAACTCACGTTGACGGGCAGCGGCCGGGTTTCCGGCGACAAGCTGATGCTGCGCCGGGCGCTGGCCAACCTGATCTCCAACGCAATCCGGCACACGCCGGCGGGCGGAACTATCCGGGTCGGCATCGAGTCCAGTGGCGAGGGCATGAAGCTGAGCGTCGAGAATTCCGGCGAGCCGATTCCGCTGGAACAGACCTCGCGGATCTTCGATCGCTTCTATCGCGGCGATGCGTCGCGCCATGGTAGCGGCGAAGGTGCGGGACTGGGCCTGGCCATCACGCGTTCGATCATTCGTGCCCACGGTGGGGATATTTCCGTCAGGTCGGGGACTCAGGGTGTGTGTTTCGAGTTGCGGATGGAGTGAACCGCGGCGCCGGTGTCGATTGTTGATTTTTTGTCACGGGAGAAATCTGAATGAACCAAATTGTTTTGCGCACCGCAATGGTGTTCGCTCTTGCATCGGGCCTGCAATCAGCCATCGCACAGGACCATTCGGCGCATGCCGTGCTGGCGGCGAAAGGCGGCAGCCAGTCTTTGTCCGACGGCGTGATCAAGAAGATCGACACCGCGAAGGGCAGCCTCAGCATCGCCCACGGCGAGATCGCCAACCTCAAGATGTCGCCCATGACCATGACGTTTTCCGCCAAGGATGCGGCCATGCTCAAGGGCTTCAAGGAAGGCGACAAGGTTCGCTTCCGCGCCGCCGAGGTCAAGGGCAAGCTGACCATCGTCACGCTCGACGCGGCGAAGTAGGGCCATGCGTGCCCCACTGGCGCTGCTGGCGGCCCTGGCCGCCGCGGCGAGCATGCACGTCCAGGCGGCGGAGCAACTGATCGGTGGTCGCGTCGAGAGCCTGCTCGAATTCGCCCGCGAGCGCCATCCCGAGTTCGCCGCCCTGCGCGCCGAGGCGGAATCGGCCGCCGCACGCATCGAACCAGCCGGTGCGCTGCCCGATCCGAGGCTGCGCACGGAATTGCGCGATGTCACCAACGAGGGCCGCGACGCCAGCGCCAACCTGTTGCCGCCGCGCATCGGCAGCGCGCGCTACAGTTTCAGCCAGACCTTGCCCTGGGCCGGCAAGCTCGACTTGCGGCGTGACGTCGCCGGTGCCGGCGCCGACGAGGCACGCGCTCGTGCCCGTGCCGGTTGGGTCGACCTGGCAACGCGAATCAAGGCGACCTACGCCCAGCACCATGTGCATCTGCTGAGCATCCGCCATGCCAAGGAAAGCCTCGACCTGATGCGCCGCGTTGCCGAGATCGCGCGCACCCGCTACGCCAGCGGCCTGGGCGGCCAGCAGGACGCCTTGCGCGCGCAGACCGAGATCGTCGCCATGGAAACCGACCTGACGATGCTGGAAGGCGAAAGCGCCCAGGCCAGCGCCCGCATGCGCGCGCTGCTGGGCCGGCCGGAGAACGTGAAGCTGCGCCCGCCCGATTTGCTGCGCACCCTGCCGCCGCAGCCAAGCCTGGAGTTGAAGATACTGGAGGAGCGCCTGCGCGCCAACAATCCGCAGCTTGCCGCCGTGGATGCCCGCATTGCCGGAGCCGAAAAGAACAAGGCCCTGGTCGAGCTCAATCGCTACCCGGATGTCACGCTCGGCGTGTCGCCTACCCAGGTGCGCAATCGCGTGGCGCAGTGGGAGCTGATGTTCGAGATCAATATTCCGTTGCAGCAGGAAAGCCGCCGCGCCCAGGAGCGCGAGGCGGAACACAATCTCGAAGCGGCACGCCTGCGCCGCGCGGACGCGCTGAATCAGGTGCTGGCTTCGCTGGCCGAAAGCCTCGCCGGCCTGGAGGTGGCGCGGAAACTGGAAGCACTGGTCGGCGGCAGCCTGCTGCCGCAGGCGGAGCTGAGCCTCAATGCGGCGCTGGTCGCCTATGAAACCGGCCGCGCCGAGTTCGCCATGGTGCTCGACGCCGAGCGCCAGTTGCGCCGCGCCCGCACCGAGCTGGTCAAGGCGCGCGGTGATCAGCGCATCCGTCTGGCCGAGATTGAAAAGATGGTGGGAGAGGATTTATGAAAACGCACTACATGACAATGGCAGTGGCCGTGATGCTGGCCGTCGGCGGCGGCTATTGGGCGGGCCAGCGCAAGGGCATGACCGAGGGCGCGCAAAGAGTCGGCGCCGGCGACACGGCGAATTCGGCCGCTGCGCCAGCCGCTGCCGGGCCCGCGGGCGAAGCGGCGGCGCCGACGCCGCGCAAGCTGCTCTACTACCGCAACCCGATGGGCCTGGCCGACACCTCGCCGATGCCGAAGAAGGATTCCATGGGCATGGACTACATCGCCGTATATGAAGGCGAGGATGAGGCGTCCGGTGCCGCTGGCGAGATCAGGATCAGCACCGAGAAAGTGCAGAAGCTCGGAGTCAAGACCGAGGTCGCCGCCGCGCGCGAGCTGGCGCGCCGGGTCACGGCCGCCGGTCGCGTCGAGATCGACGAACGCCGCGTGCACACCGTGAGCGCTAAGTTCGAGGGCTGGATCGAACACCTGCACGTGAATGCCACCGGCCAGCCGGTGGCCAGGGGCCAGGCGCTGTTCGAGGTCTACAGCCCCGAGCTGGTTTCGGCCCAGCGCGAATACGCGGTCGCGGCCAGGGGCGTTACGGCGCTCAAGGACGCCAGCGCCGAAATGCAGGCGGGCATGAAGCAGTTGGCCGAAGCCGGCCTGGCGCGCCTGCGCAACTGGGACATTTCCGATGAGCAGGTAAAAGCGCTGGCGGCCGGCGGCGAGCCGAAGCGCACGCTCTCTTTCCGCTCCCCGGCCGGGGGCGTGGTGCTGGAGAAGAAGGCCGTCGTCGGCATGCGCTTCATGCCCGGCGAAATGCTCTACCAGGTCGCCGACCTCGGCAGCGTCTGGGTGCTGGCCGATGTCTTCGAGCGCGACATCGGGGCGGTGAAAGTCGGCGCCGGCGTCACGGTGAACATCAACGCCTACCCCGACAAGAGCTTCACCGGCAGGGTGGCTTACATCTATCCGACGCTGAAGCCCGAAACGCGGACCATCCCGGTGCGCGTCGAACTGGCGAATCCCGGCGGCCTGCTCAAGCCGGCGATGTATGCCAGTGTCGATCTGGCGGTCGGCGGCGCGGCGCGCGTGCTGACCGTGCCGCTGTCGGCGGTGATCGACAGCGGCACGCGCCAGGTCGTGCTGCTGCAGAAAGGCGCCGGCCGCTTTGAGCCGCGCGAGGTCAAGCTCGGCCAGCGCGGCGACGACCATGTCGAGGTGCGCGAAGGCATCGCGGAGGGCGATGTGGTGGTGGTGGCGGCAAACTTCCTGATCGATGCCGAAAGCAACCTCAAGGCGGCGCTCTCCGGATTGACAGCGGCACCGGAGGCAGGCGGCACCAAGGCTAGCAAGGGCAAGGTCAGCCACCAGGCGACTGGCACGCTGGAGGCGATCGATGCGAAGGACGGCACCGTCACCGTGACCCATGCGCCGGTGGCCAGCCTCAACTGGCCGGCGATGACCATGGATTTCATCCTCGCCAATCCGGCGCTGGTGGGCAAGCTCAAGGCCGGCGCTCCCATCACCATCGAGTTCGTCGAACGCGGGCCAGGGGAGTGGGTGATCACGAAGATGGAGGCGAAAGCTGCCGCTACTTGGCACAAGGGGCACTGAGATGAAAACACTCTCGGTGTTTCGGGCGGTGCTTGATCGGGACGGTGGGGCATGCCGCGCTGCTCATGTCATCCGTCGTCGCCCTTTGGGCTCCTCCTCCTTCTTTACTTCGCTGCGCGGCATACCCCACCCTCCCGATCTGGCGATGGTGTTGCCGTGCGACGGTTGCAATGCACAGGAATATCCCGCCAAGGGTGTTGGGTACTCGTCGTGGCGAGGTAAAGGGGGAGAGCCGGGCGCAGCCCGGCTCGGAGGACACGAGCGGCGACGAGTACCCAATACACTTGGCGCCCACCAAACGACGCCCAACGACGGTTTCGCCGTGGGGCAATCACCATGCTGAACGCCCTCATCGCCTGGTCGGCGCGCAACAAATTCCTTGTCGTCATCATGACGGTGTTCATCACGCTGGCCGGCATCCATGCGGTGTGGAAGACGCCGCTGGATGCCTTGCCCGATCTTTCCGATGTGCAGGTGATCATCTACACCGAGGTGCCGGGGCAGGCGCCGCAGGTGGTCGAGGACCAGGTTACCTATCCGCTGACCACGGCCATGCTCTCGGTGCCCAAATCCAAGGTGGTGCGCGGCTTTTCCTTCTTCGGCGCCTCCTTCGTCTATGTGATCTTCGAGGACGGCACCGACATCTACTGGGCGCGTTCGCGGGTGCTGGAATACCTCAACTTTGCCGCCGGCCGCCTGCCGCGCGGCATCACACCGCAACTCGGGCCGGATGCCACTGGCGTTGGTTGGGTATACCAGTACGTGCTGCAAGCCAAGGACAAATCGCTGGCCGAGCTGCGCACCATCCAGGACTGGTTCGTCCGCTACCAGTTGACCAAGGCGCCGGGCGTGGCCGAGGTCGCCAGCATTGGCGGCTTTGTCCAGCAGTACCAGGTTGTAGTCGATCCGGTCAAGCTGCGCGCCTATGGCGTGCCGCTGATGAAAGTGGTGCAGGCGATCCGCGATTCCAACCGCGACGTTGGTGGTCGCGTGGTCGAGATGGCCGAAACCGAATACATGGTGCGCGGACGCGGCTATCTCCGCGGCAAGGCCGACATCGAGGGCCTGGTGGTCAAGGCCGAGCGCGGCACGCCGGTGCTGGTGCGCGACATCGCCCGCGTTGAACTGGGCCCGGACGAGCGGCGCGGCATTGCCGAACTCGATGGCGAAGGCGAGGTGGTATCGGGCATCGCCACCGCACGCTACGGCCAGAACGCGCTGGAAGTGATCCGCAACGTCAAGGAGAAGCTCGCCGAGATCGCCCCCGGCCTGCCGGCCGGCGTCAGCATCGCCACGGTGTATGACCGCTCCGAACTCATCGAGCGCGCCATTCAGACGCTGAAGACCACGCTGATCGAGGAAAGCATCATCGTCGCCCTGGTCTGCCTGGTGTTCCTGATGCATGCACGCAGCGCCCTGGTGGCGATACTGATGCTGCCGGTGGGCGTGCTGATCGCGTTCATCGCCATGCGCGCGCTGGGCATGAATTCGAACATCATGAGCCTGGGCGGGGTGGCGATCGCCATCGGCGCCATGGTCGATGCGGCCATTGTCATGATCGAGAACGCACACAAGCACATCGAACGGCTCAAGGAGGGTGAGTCGCGCACCGAGGCCATCATTGCCGCCTGCAAGGAGGTCGGCCCCGCGCTGTTCTTTTCGCTGCTGATCATCACCGTCTCCTTCCTGCCGGTGTTCACGCTGGAAGCGCAGGAAGGCCGGCTGTTCTCGCCGCTGGCCTACACCAAGACCTTCGCCATGGCCGGCGCCGCCATGCTCTCGGTGACGCTGGTGCCGGTGCTGATGCTGTTCTTCATCCGCGGCAGGATCATGCCCGAGGCAAAGAACCCCGTGAACCGCGTGCTGATCTGGCTTTACCGCCCGATCATCGCCGGCGTGATGCGCTGGAAGGGCAGCACCATCGTCCTCGCCCTGCTCGCCATGGCGGCTACCGTGTACCCGGCCTCGCGCCTGGGCAGCGAGTTCATGCCCACGCTCAACGAGGGCACGCTGTTCTACATGCCGACCTCGCTGCCCGGCATGTCCATCACCAAGGCCGCCGAACTGCTGCAGACGCAGAACAAGATCATCAAGAGTTTCCCCGAGGTGGCATCGGTGATCGGCAAGGCCGGCCGCGCCAACACCGCCACCGATCCGGCGCCGACCGAGATGTTCGAGACCGTGATCAACCTCAAGCCCGAGTCGGAATGGCGGCCAGGGCTGACCACCGACAAGCTGATTGCCGAACTCGACAAGGCCCTGCAGTTCCCCGGCGTCGCCAACTCCTGGACCATGCCGATCAAGGCGCGCATCGACATGCTGTCCACCGGCATCCGCACGCCGATCGGCATCAAGGTCTTCGGCAAAGACCTCGAGGAGATGGAGCGCCTGGCGCGCGAGATCGAGACCGTGGTGAAGGCCGTGCCCGGCACCAGCAGCGCGTACGCCGAACGCATCACCGGCGGCTTCTACCTCGATATCGAGCCCGACCGCGCCGCATTGGCGCGCTATGGGCTCTCGGTGGGCGAACTGCAGGACACCATAGGCACGGCGCTGGGCGGTGAAATGGTGACGACCACGGTCGAAGGCCGCGAGCGCTTCGGCGTCATCGTGCGCTACCCGCGCGAGCTGCGCGCCGATCCGCAGGCCATCGCGCGCGAAGTGCTGGTGCCGGTGTATGGCTCCGGCATGGAATCGAACGCGCCACCCGCCATGGTGCCGCTGGGGCAAGTGGCGAAGATTTCCATCGTCAAGGGTGCGCCGGCGATCCGCACCGAAAATGCGCTGCTCTCCGCCTACATCTACGTCGACATCCGCGAGCGCGACATCGGCTCCTACGTCGCCGCGGCGCGTCAGGCGGTCAGCGAGAAGGTCAAGTTCCCGCCCGGCTACTACATCACCTGGAGCGGCCAGTTCGAGTACATGGAACGCGCCATCGAGAAGCTGAAGATCGTCGTGCCGCTGACCCTGCTGATCATCTTCCTGCTGCTCTACCTCAACTTCCGGCGCATGACCGAGACCCTGATCGTGATGCTTTCGGTGCCCTTCGCCCTGGTCGGCGGCGTCTGGCTGATGTGGGCGCTGGGTTACAACCTGTCAGTCGCCGTAGCGGTCGGCTTCATCGCGCTGGCCGGCGTGGCGGCCGAGACCGGCGTGGTGATGCTGATCTACCTTGACCACGCCTGGGAAGCGGCGCAGGCGCGCTGCCAGGCCGAAAATCGCCGTGTCGCCAGCGCCGACTTGTACGCCGCGGTGATGGAAGGCGCGGTGGAGCGGGTTCGGCCCAAGCTGATGACCGTGGTGGCGATCATGGCGGGCCTGCTGCCCATCATGTGGAGTACCGGCACCGGATCGGAAGTCATGAGCCGCATCGCCGCGCCCATGGTCGGCGGCATGATCTCCTCGACGGTGCTGACGCTGATCGTGATCCCGGCGATCTATGCGCTGGTGAAGGAGTGGAGCTTGCGGCGCTCGCCAGACACTGCCGGCGCTTAAGCACGACCGGCCGGACTGGTCCTACCAGCGCAACAGGCGGGGGCCGAGCAAGGCGCCGATGAACGCCGGGATCAGCATGCCCAGTAGATACCAGAAGGCGATAAACGGGGCATCGAGTTCCGGGCAATGGAAGCAATACACCACGGCGCCGGTGGCGCCGGCGAACAGGCCCGCGCCAGCTCCCGAAAGCCGCAGGCGGGTCGGTGCAAGCTCGCGCATCGCCCAGAATGTGCCGACGAAAACGGGCGCCGAGAGCATGGCGATGAGGAGGGGACAAACCTTCCAGGTCTTGCCGAAGAACAGCGAGGCCCTTGCATCCGGGTCGGCTGCGAACATTACCGCCGCAGCCAGCAACCACATCGCGACAACCGGCAGGGACAGTGCCTGCCACAAGGAGCCAAGGCTGGCACCGGGTCGCGACAGGCGAATCACGACCATCAACGACACCACCGCGATTGCCGCAGAAAAGCCGAGTTTCTGCAAAAAACCCGGCACCAGCAAGATCTTGTCGAGATCGGGGTTTAGCGGGATCAGCTTGAGCATCAGCAGAGTCGAGCAAAGCGCGCCGAATCCGATGGCGACGGACATCCCGCGCCAGGGATCGACCCGATGTTCGAGCGCGACACCAGTGGCCAGCATCCCGATAAGGCGGTCGGTTTTCATTTGCCGGCCACCATTGCCGCCAGGGCCTTGAGGCCGCGGTGAACACCAACCTTCAATGCCGATTCGGACATGCCGGTAAGGCGCGCTGCTTCTTCCACGGATAGCCCTTCCAGCTTGGTGTGGACGATCGACATGCGTTGCTTGGCCGGCAGTTGATCGAGCAGTTTCATGATGTCGCGGCGCGCCTCGATGGCCTCGGCCGCAGTATCGGAAAACAACTCATCCACCTGGTCCAGCGGGTCGTTAAGCGCGTCCCGGATTCCCCGTGCGCGCAGGTAGTCCACGAGCTTGTACTTGGCGATTGCATGAACCCAGGCAACCATCGGGTAACGTCGGTCATAGGTATGGCGCTTCGTATGTACTGCCAGCAAGGTTTCCTGGACAAGATCTTCAACGTCGCTGGGAAAGCCAGACAGGCGCCTGATGAGAAACCCCCTCAGGTGGCCGCTCAAGCCCGAGAGGAACTCCCCATAGGCGCGTGAATCGCCATCCAGCCCCCGAATCAGCAATTCCTGCAAACGCTCGGTGCTCACGCTTTGGGACGCATAGGTGGTTCGTTGAGGGGGTCCGTTTGGTTACACGCAGAGGAAAAAATAAAGTGGGGCCAGAGTTTTTATTTCTTTGATTTTCGTCAAAAAAAGAAAGTTCGACAAGCGGAAACTGCGCCCTGTCGTCGGCATGGTTATTAACAATCGCCGACCCGAATTTCGCTAAACCACCTCCTGAGGAGTTCGACATGAAAAGAATCTCGCTGATGTTCCTGACGGCCGGCCTGCTGCTCGCGAGCGGTAGCACCCTGGCGCAGCAAGCGGCGGCGGACAAGGCCGCGGCCCCGGCGCCGGTGGATCGCGCAAAGATCCTTACCGCGCCTGGCGTGTTTGGGAATTTCTCGACCTACAAGGTCCGTTCCGATTACTACAAGCTATCCAGCGCCGAGCGCAAGGGCGCCGCCGCAGAGGTAATGGCGGTCGTGGAGAAGCACAAGACCAGCGTCATCGTCGATGCCTACCTGACCCGCGGCTTCGAATCCCAGAGCGACTACTTTCTGCGTGTCCATTCCTATGACATGGCGGCGACGCAGGCTTTCCTGGTCGACTTTCGCGCGACCCGCTTCGGCATGTATTCCGATGTCACGGAACAACTGGTCGGCATGACCAAGCCCCTGAACTACGTCACCAAGGACAAGTCCCCCGGCCTGAATGCCGGCCTTACCGGCGCAACCTACCAGGGTAGTGCGCCGCGCTATGCCTTCATGATCCCGGTGAAGAAGAATGCCGAATGGTGGAACCTGAGCGACGCGCAGAGGCTCAAGGAGATCGAAACACACACCATCCCGACCTTGGGCAACCTGGTGGACGTCAAGCGCAAGCTCTACCACTCGACCGGCCTCGACGATACCGACTTCATCACCTACTTCGAGACCAACGACCTGGGTTCCTTCAACAACCTCATGCTGGCATTGGCCAAGGTGCCGGAGAACAAGTATCACGTGCGCTGGGGCAGTCCCACCGTGATGGGCACGATCCAGACCTTCGAGAACGTGGTGAAGGCTCTTTCGGGCAGCTGAACGTCGGGTGAGCGGTGACGCTTCTCGAATCCGGGGAACGTCGCCGTCCGAAGGCGGATCACTGCATGGATAACAGGAAGTCGAGGAAATATCATGACAATCAGTCGTCGCGAATTCATCAAGGGCAGCCTCTCCGTGGCGGCCGCCGCCGGCATGCCTTTTTCTCTTGGCCGACCGGCGTTGGCCGCGCTGGTCGAGCGCAAGGATCGCCCGTGGGAAGACGGGTACCGCAATCTATTTGCGGGCGAGCGCACCGTGCGTTCGATCAACATGCCCAACTGCACCGGATCCTGCGCCTGGAACGTGGTGATCAAGGATGGGCTGGTCAAGCGCGTCGAGCAGCCGCTCGACTATCCGGACGACGAGTACAACCCGCGTGGCTGCATGAAGGGTGCCACTTACCACCGGCGCGTGTATTCGCCGAACCGGGTCAAGTTCCCGATGAAGCGAGTTGGCCCCCGCGGCTCAGGCCAGTGGAAGCGCATTTCCTGGGACGAGGCGCTTGACTTCATCGCCAGCGAGATCAAGCGCATTGCGGCGAAGTATGGCCAGAACACGATCTGGATCTATCCGCCGGTACCGGCAACCGGCATCGCCAAGCAGGGGGCCGGATTCCGCTTTGCCTCGGTCAACGGCTTCGGCATCGGCACCTTCTACAACTGGTACGGCGACCTTCCGCTGGCCCACCCGATCACCTGGAACGTGCAGACCGAGGAACACGAATTCAAGGACGTGCTCAACACCAAGTACGCCATCATCTGGGGTTCCGACGTCGCCCAGACCCGCATGCCGGATGCGCACTTCTTCACCGACGTGCGCGCCAAGGGAGTGAAGTTGGTTTACATCGCCCCCTACTTCGACCCGACGGCGAGCATGGTCGACGAGTGGGTGCGCGTTCGCCCAGGTACCGACGGCGCACTGGCATTGGGTTTCTGCCACGTGGTGGTCAAGCGCGGTCTGAGCGACGAAGGCCACCTGCGCCGCACTACTAGCGGTCCCCTGTTGGTCCGCAACGACAATGGCAAGTTCCTGAAAGCGGCAGACGTGTCCGCGACCGGCGATGCGAAGACCTTCATGGCCTACGATCCGCAGGCCGGGCAGGTCGTGCCCGACGTGTATTTCAGCGACAAGCTGGCCCTGACCGGGACCTGGGATGTCACGCTGAAGGACGGCAAGAAGGTCAGCTGCTCGACGGCCCACACGCTGCTGTTGAAGAAGCTCGAGGATTACGACCCGAAGACGGTGTCGGAAATCACGGGGGTTCCGGCCAAGGACATCGAGCGAATTGCCGTGGAGTACGCCTCCGCGAAGCCCGCCAGCATCTGGGCGGGGACCGGCATCAACCACTGGTACCACGGTGACCTGATTGGCCGCGCGGTGATCGAGCTGGCCTGTCTGACCGGAAACGTAGGACGCCAGGGTGGCGGCGTGAGTCCCTGGGCCGGCCAGTACCTGATGCGACTGAATCCGACCGACTATTTCTTCCCGAAGAAGGAAGGCGGCAAGCCCGACGAGCGTTACCGTGCCGTGCCGCTTGACACGGCCTACGTGGTCAATGGCCCGACCGACACCATGTTCAACAAGGCCGGCCTGTGGCGGCAGATCCGCTGCATCTGGGCGGCAGGCGGGAACCTCCTTGGCGAGGCCTCCGACCAGAGCAACCTGACTCGTAACGTGCTGCCGAAAGTCGAGCTCATCGTCTCGCCGGAGATCGAGATGAGTACCACGGCGCAACTTGCCGACATCGTCCTGCCGGTGGTGAGCTGGTTCGAGTTGCCGTACGACATCTGCACCACCCCGGCCCATCCCTACATCCAGTTGCACCAGGGCGGCCTGGAGCCGATGTTCGAGGCCAAGACCGACATCGAGATTTACTACGAGATGTGCAAGCGGCTGGGCACCGCGGATCGGTTCAAGTTCAACCGTCCGGAGCAGGCTATCGACTTGTTGCTGGAAACCGGCGGACCGCAGGTCAAGGGCATCACGCTCGAACGGCTGAAGAAGGAGCCCTGCATCCGGGTGAATCTGCCGAGTTCGCCCTATGCCTCGTTTACCGAGGAAATCGAGGGCAAGAAGAAGTTCAAGACCGCCTCGGGTCGCCAGGAGCTCTACAAGGACGAAGACCGGTTCATCCAGTTCGGCGAGCAGTTGCCGGTGCACAAGGAACCGCACCAGGCAACGCCATACGGAACCTCGAAGGTCTGGGCGGAAGCGAAGAAGGAGCGCAACCCGCTGTTCGAAAAATACCCGATGGTCTATCACGCCAGGCACACCCGCTGGAGCGTGCACTCATCCTGGCGCACCACGGGCGAAATCACCAAGCTCGACGATATCGGCCAGCCGCTGCTGGAGCTCAACCCGATCGACGCCGCGAAGCGAGGCATCGTTGCCGGCGACTGGGCGACGGCCTACAACCCGAATGGCTACGTCAAGGCCAAGGTCAAGCTGCGCGAGTCGGTGCCGCCAGGCGCCGTGCTGATCTATTTCGGCTGGCAGCGCGAGCAGATCCGTGAGGGCCACTGGAATGCACTGACCCACAACGACATCAACCCCATCCATGAAATCTACTTCATTCCCAACGTCTGGGGGCCGGTGTCCGGCCACTTCGACCAGTTGTGCGAAGTGAAGAAGTCTTAAGCGAGGAGAGCCGCCATGTCCGAAGCACTCTGGCAAAAATATTACGGTCAACCCAACCCGAAGTACGGCAATCGTGTCCAGTGGGGCATGTTGCTCGACATCAACAAGTGCATTGGCTGCCATACCTGCACCATGGCATGCAAGCAGACCTGGACCAGTGATCCCGGCCAGGAGGACATGTACTGGAACAGCGTGTCGACGCAGCCCTACGGCAAGTACCCGCGCAAGAACGGCAGCAAGAACCCCACGGATTGGGACTATCGCTTTTCCAACCTCTATCAGGACACGCCGAAGGGCAAGTTTCCCAAGCTCTGGCAGTTCTACCTGGCGCGTCCCTGCAATCACTGCGCGAATCCGGCCTGCCTTCCCGCCTGCCCGACGCGCTCGATCTACAAGAACGAGGACGGCATCGTGCTCATCGACCAGGATACCTGCGAAGGATTCCAGAACTGCGTCAAGGCCTGCCCCTACGACAAGATCTACTACAACGCCGTGACCAAGAAGTCGAACAAGTGCATGTTCTGCTTCCCGCTGCTGGAGAAAGGTCAGGAGCCGCAATGCGTCAAGAGCTGCGTCGGCAAGATCCGCATTTTCGGCAACCTGATGGATCCGGAAAGCACGATCTCGAAAATGATTCGCGACCCCAGCCTGGGGGTAAAGGTCTATGACCCGCAGACCAGCCTGAAGGCAACACATCGCGTGATCAATCCCGTCGAGCGTCGCCAGTACCGGCCCGACTTCGGCACCATTCCCTCGGTCTGGTACGTGCCGCCGAAGAATGTTCCAAAGGAGGAGATCGAGAAGTACTTCGGCTATGCCATGGGCGGCCTGCTCGATGAGCCGCATCACGTCGAAGCACCCGTCAAGATGAAGGGCGTCTAGCCATGGACCAAACCGTACGCCCGGTTGCACCGGGCCCCAGCGATGGTGACTTGGCCGCGCTTGTCGCCAGCTCGGCCAGACGCGCGCAGCTGTATCACTTCTTCGAACTTGCGCTGGCCCATCCCGGCGAGGCAGGCCACGAATACTTCCGCCAGGAGGCGACCGAAGCCGAATTCACGAGCGCCTATGGCGCGGCCTTGAAAGCGGAATCGGCGCTTGGGGAAACGGGCAAACAGGCCGCGGCGAAGTTTTTTGCCGGCATGCGCCGCATGGGCTACGAGGAAGCGGAGGCCGCGTACATCTCGCTGTTCACCAACAACTACCCGCACCTGCCGTGTCCGCCTTACGGCTCGTTATTCACGGCGATCGACAGCGAAAAGCGCCTGGAAGAGATGCTGGCGATCAAGGAGTTCTACCAGCGCCATGGCATGGACATCGCGGAATCCTACAACGACCTGCCCGACCATCTCTGCGTCGAGCTTGAGTTCATGCAATTGCTCAGCTTCCGCGAAAGCGAGGCGATTGCCGCGCGGGACGAACAGCTGGCCAACGGAGTGCGCGAGGCCGAGGGCGAGTTTCTCGACCGCTTCCTGCTGCCTTTCCTTACCCGGCTGGCCGAGCTCGCAACAGGGACCGTTCCGGACAACCCCTACAGCGAACTACTGGAAGCCGTGAGATGCCTGTTGATTGCGCATCGAAAGGAACTTGGCGTGCCGGTTGAACCCAAGCAGGCAATTTAAGGAGCTAACCATGACATCATTCAAGACAATTCCACTGCTTGCCGCGATGCTGCTGGCGATTGCCGGATCGTCGCTCGACGCCGAGGCAAAGGACGAAGGGAAATCGGTTGGCAAGGAAAACATGGGCAGCGAGTCCGCCAAGCCGCATTTCAAGCCCACTGGAAAGCCGGTGTCGGCGGCCCGTGGCGAGGCAATCTTCATGGACCACTGTGCCCTGTGCCACGGTATTTACGGCAAAGGCGACGGACCGCGCTCGGCGTATTTCGTCCCGGGAGGGCAGTACATACCCGACATGACAGTCGCCCAGGTCCTGGCCGGCCGCGACAAGGAGCTGATCGAGAACATACGCGAGGGGCTGCATCGGCTACCCGAACCTTCTTACGTGATGCCCCAGTTCAAGTACATCCTGTCGGACGAAGAAATCAGGAGTGTGCTGGCTTACGTGAAAACGCTGCCAGCGCGAGCCGCAAAGAAATAGCGCCAGGAACCCGACCGTGCTTGCTTCTGTGGGCACGGTCGGCTTGGTGGGACGTATATGATTCACTCACGGTCCACCTTGTGCGGCTCATGGCACGCCATGACGGTTCAGTTTCCTGCAGTGGAAATCGCCGTACGGTCAGCGCCGACTTTTACGCGGCCGATAGGGTGGGGCGTTGGTGCGGTTACCAGATGAGGTGATTACGGCGGTGCTGATCATGCGGCACCGGTGCCTGCTTGGAAGTCATTTGCGGCGTAGACCGGCGCCATCGCCGCGGATAAATATGTGCGGACCGATCGCCGTGTCCTCAGGCGGGCGGCTTGCGTGTCACGGGTGAAGCGTGCGGATCGATGCCCTTGGCGAGGAAATGCCCGACGAATTCGCGGTCGAAATGATTGACATGGTCGACCAGCCAGGTCTGGATGAATGTCGTCAAGCCGTCGGCTACCTCGAAGTCCTGCGCCCGCTTCCTGAGTCTCTCGAGCTGATCCGTCAGCTTCCGGTGTTCTTCGACGTGGGCTTCTGCGTCGGGAAATGACAGCAGCCGCATCAGGCTCTCTTCCACCGCGAAATGGATCCGGGTCTGCACCACCATCTCCGTGAGAATGGCGTCCGCCGCAAAACCGTAGCACTTGTCGGTCGACTGTTTCAGGCGGTCGAGCAGTGCCTGGAGCTGGCGGTGCTGGGAATCGATTTCGGCGATGCCTATTTCCAGTGCAACGGGAATTTCGTGGGGCAGGTTCTTGTTCACGATCGGATCCCTTCGCTAGCCAATCAAGCCATATTACATCAGCACCGGAAAAATCTTTCGGCTGCCTGGCCCCGGCCTGCCCGGGCAGGGAGCCGGCAGGCTTTGCGGCTGCTCAGGCGGGGAACGCGGACGCGGCTCCGGTCTGCCCGTGGCGCTTCCGGTATTCGCGCGGGCCGCTGCCGGTCCAGGCCGTGAAGGCGCGATAGAAGGCGGCCGCGTCCGCAAAGCCGAGATCGGCGCCGATGCGGCCCAGTGGCCGCGTCGACTTGGTCAGCCATTCGGTGGCGAGTTCGCGGCGCAGGCTGTCCTTGACGGCGCGAAAGCTGGTGCCTTCGTCTTCCAGCCGGCGGTGCAGGGTGCGCGGCGAAAGCAACAGGCGACGCGCAATGGCCGGCAGGCCCGGTTGGTCGGGCAGGGCGGCGCGCAGGTGCTCGCGCACGCGCAGGGCCAGCGCGCGGTCGCGGCGGTAAAGCGTGGTGATGCTGGCCGGCGCGTCGATCAGGAAGGCATTCAGGGCGGCTTCGTCGCGGCGCACCGGCAGCGCCAGCCATTCGGCGGGAAAGCGCGCTTCGAGGCGCGGCGCATCGAAGGTATGGCGCGGGGCGAAGACCAGTTCATAGTCAGCGACGTGCAGCGGCGGCGGATAGGGGAAGCTGACCTCGTCCAGCGGCAGCGGGTGGGCCACCAGCCAGGCGGCAAGGCCGTGGATCATGCGCAGCAGCCATTCGTGGGCAAATACGCGTCCGGCGGGGCCGACCGGCAGCGCCTGCTCTTCGCTGATGACGATGACGGCGGCACGGCCGCTTTTTTCGATCTCGACGGCAAGGTCGTCGAGTACGACGTGGAGGTAGCGCGCGATGCGTTCCAGGGCAAGCCCGAGAGTCGGCGCCGACAGCACGGCGCGGCAGAGGAATTCGAAGCTGCCGCGGCGCAGCGGGCGCGAGAACAGGGCGAAGCCCTCGTCGTCGAGGCTGTCGTTGATCAGGCGGTAGAGGGCGGCATAACGCGCCACGGGGATGCGGGCGGCGCGGTTATGGAGCAGGTCTTTGGCAATTCCTGCATGTTCCAGGAGTTGCGCCGGACTCAGCCCGGCGCGCCCTGCTCCCGACAGGATGCCGGTTACAAAGCCCATGGCGACCGTCGGCGAACTGCCGGTGGCGGCTTGGCGTGCTTGTCCTGTCTTGGCCATGATGGCAGATTATGCATAGTTATCGTCGTTTTGTGTCATGGCGGACCAAAGCGGCCTTGCCTATCATTCGGGTTCTGCCGCCTTTCCGAGGAGCCGCGCCATGACCGATCTCAGCATCGCCGCCAAGCTGGTGCCCTACAAGCCCAGGCACAAGGTTCGCTTCGTCACCGCCACCTCGCTGTTCGACGGCCATGACGCCTCGATCAACATCATGCGGCGCATCCTGCAGGCCACCGGCGCCGAGGTGATCCATCTCGGCCACAACCGTTCGGTGGACGAGATCGTCAACGCCGCCCTGCAGGAAGATGCCCAAGGCATCGCCGTGTCGTCCTACCAGGGCGGCCACGTCGAGTTCTTCAAGTACATGATCGACCTGCTCAAGCAACGCGGCGGGGAAAACATCCAGGTCTTCGGCGGCGGCGGCGGCGTCATCGTGCCGGCCGAGATGAAGGAACTGCACGACTACGGCGTCGCCCACCTGTATTCGGTCGACGACGGCCAGAAGATGGGCCTGCAGGGCATGATCAACGACATGGTGCAGCGCTGCGACCTCGACTTGAGTCGCCGCGCACCGCAGGAACTGAAGGCGCTGGAAGTCGCCGATCGCGCCGAGCGCCTGAGGAATCTCGCCCAGATCATTACCGCACTGGAAAACGGCGCCTGGCCGGAGAAGGCGAAGAAGGCGCTGATCGAAAAGGCCGCCGTGTTGACAGCGCCGACTCTTGGCATCACCGGCACCGGCGGCGCCGGCAAATCCTCGCTGACCGACGAACTGATTCGCCGCTTCCGCCTCGACCAGGACGACAGCCAGAAGATCGCCGTGATCTCGATCGATCCCTCGCGCAAGCGCACCGGTGGCGCGCTGCTGGGCGACCGCATCCGCATGAATGCGATCCAGCACCCGAACATCTACATGCGCTCGCTGGCGACGCGCGACACCGACAGCGAAATCTCCAAGGCCCTGCCCGACGTGATCGCCGCCTGCAAGGTGTCCGGCTTTGACCTGATCGTGGTCGAGACTTCCGGCATCGGCCAGGGCGACGCCGCGATCGTGCCGCTGGTCGACGTCTCGCTCTACGTCATGACGCCCGAGTTCGGCGCCGCGTCGCAACTGGAGAAGATCGACATGCTCGACTTCGCCGATTTCGTCGCCATCAACAAGTTCGACCGGCGCGGCGCCTCCGACGCGCTGCGCGATGTGCGCAAGCAGTACCAGCGCAACCGCGAGCGTTTCGGCGAGAAGCCGGACGACATGCCGGTATTCGGCACCATGGCGGCGCGCTTCAACGACGACGGCGTCACCGCTCTGTATCAGGCGCTGGCGCCGAGGCTCGCCGAGCGCGGCCTCAAGTTTGCCAAGGGGCGGCTGCCGGCCGTCAGCGTCAAGGCTTCCTCGGCCGGCCGGGCCATCGTGCCGGCTGACCGCGTGCGCTATCTCGCCGAGATTGCCGACACCCTGCGCGGCTATCACAAGCACATCGCCGAACAGGCGACCATCGCCCGCGAACGCCAGTCGTTGCACACCGCCAAGTCCATCTTCGAGGCCTGCAAGAAAAACGCCAAGGACTTCGACGAGCTGATCGCCTGGAAGGACGGCCAGCTCACGCCACATGCGAGGAAGCTGCTGGCGATGTGGCCGGACATGAAGAAGGCCTATGCCGGCGACGAGTACGTGGTGAAAATCCGCGACAAGGAAATCCGCACCGGCCTGGTGAGCGAGACGCTTTCCGGCACCAAGATCCGCAAGGTGGTGCTGCCGCGCTTCGACGACGAAGGCGAACTGCTCAAGTTCCTGATGCGCGAGAACGTTCCCGGTTCCTTCCCCTACACCGCCGGCGTGTTCGCCTTCAAGCGCGAGAACGAAGACCCGACGCGCATGTTCGCCGGCGAGGGCGACGCCTTCCGCACCAACAAGCGCTTCCTCAAGGTTTCCGAAGGCATGCCGGCCAAGCGTTTGTCGACAGCCTTCGATTCGGTCACGCTCTACGGCTGCGACCCCGATCCGCGCCCGGACATCTACGGCAAGATCGGCAACTCCGGCGTCTCGATCGCCACGCTGGACGACCTCAAGGTGCTCTACTCGGGCTTCGACCTGTGCGACCCGGCGACCTCGGTGTCGATGACCATCAACGGCCCGGCGCCGATGATCCTCGCCATGTTCCTCAACGCCGCGATCGACCAGCAGCTCGGCAAGTTCGTCACCGACAACGGCCGCCAGCCCACCGAGGACGAAGCCGAGAAGATCCGCGAATGGACGCTCTCGTCCGTGCGCGGCACGGTGCAGGCCGACATCCTCAAGGAGGACCAGGGCCAGAACACCTGCATTTTCAGCACCGAGTTCGCGCTGAAGATGATGGGCGACATCGCCGAGTTCTTCGTGCATAACCAGATCCGCAACTTCTACTCGGTGTCGATCTCCGGTTACCACATCGCCGAGGCCGGGGCGAACCCGATCAGCCAGCTCGCCTTCACGCTGGCCAACGGCTTCACCTATGTCGAGACCTACCTCGCGCGCGGCATGCACATCGACGACTTCGCGCCCAACCTCAGCTTCTTCTTCAGCAACGGCATGGACCCCGAGTACTCGGTGATCGGCCGCGTCGCGCGCCGCATCTGGGCCGTGGCGATGAAGAACAAGTACGGCGCCAACGAACGCAGCCAGAAGCTCAAGTACCACATCCAGACTTCGGGCCGCTCGCTCCATGCGCAGGAGATGGACTTCAACGACATCCGCACCACGCTGCAGGCCCTGATCGCCATCTACGACAACTGCAACAGCCTGCACACCAACGCCTACGACGAGGCGATCACCACGCCGACCGAGGAGAGCGTGCGCCGCGCCATGGCCATCCAGCTGATCATCAATCGCGAGTGGGGCGTGGCGAAGAACGAGAACCCGAACCAGGGCGCCTTCGTCATGGAAGAACTGACCGACCTGGTCGAGGAAGCCGTGCTCAAGGAGTTCGAGGCCATCGCTTCACGTGGCGGCGTGCTCGGCGCCATGGAAACAGGCTACCAGCGCGGCAAAATCCAGGAAGAGTCGATGCACTACGAGCACAAGAAGCACGACGGCTCCTATCCCATCATCGGCGTCAATACCTTCCTCAACCCGCACGGCTCCGGCGTGGCCAGCGAAATCGAGCTGGCGCGCTCGACCGAGGACGAAAAGCAGTCGCAGTTGAAGCGCCTCGCCGATTTCCAGAAGCGCAATGCGGGGCAGGCCGAAGCCTGCCTGGCCAGGTTGCGTCAGGCGGTGATCGACAACGACAATGTCTTTGCGGTGATGATGGAAGCCGTGCGCCACTGCTCGCTGGGGCAGATTTCGAACACCTTGTATCTGGTGGGCGGGCAGTACCGGCGTAGCATGTAGTCCGGGTGGTCTCGCCGGACTGAGAGTCGGCGCTGGAGGGACGGCGATGAGCGAGGAGTCAAGCTTGGATTCCGCAGTGGCCGGCCAGCGCTGCGACCAGTGCGGTGCGCGGCTTACGGAGATCGTCACCGAATGCCCGTTCTGCGGCGCGCGCCTGCTGAACCTCGTCAGCCTGGAAGACGAAACCCGGGCTTTCCTGGAATCGACGGAGATTCGTTTGATCGAGTCGATGACCGGCCACGCGGACGGCCTCATGGTGCCTGCCCTGTTCTGCTTCCTGGTCTCGGGGCCGGCCTGTTACCTGGTCCTCGATAGCTATACCGACGTCGGCTTGCTGGCGCGCATCGGCCTGGCCGTGCTGGCGTGGTTCAGCACCTTCGTGTTTTTCGGCTGGCAGGTGAACCTGCGCGGCGAACGCGCCGAGAAACACGCCTGGCGCAAGGTGGTCCAGCCCGCGGTTCGCGGCTACGTGGCGCGCAAGGGTTTCAGCGAGGTCGAGTTCATGGTGCTGGCGCGCCGGCTGCTGGCCGAGGATTCGCAACTGCGCACGATGCTGCTGGCGCGACTGGAACCGTGAACCGGGGTTCGATTGCCCAAATGTCGACACTGAAATATCGGAATCGAACTCCGAATATTCATGGTAGCATCCTGCCATGGACGCTCGTTCATCGCATCTCGATCGCCTCCGTCTTCGCCTCGCCGACTTTCCCGTGGTGGCGCTGCTCGGGCCGCGCCAGGTGGGCAAGACCACGCTGGCACGGCAGCTCGCCGCAAGCTGGGATGGCCCGGTCACGCTGTTCGATCTGGAAGACCCCGAGCATCTGGCGCGGCTGGCCGATCCGGCGTTTGCCCTGCGGCCGCTGCGCGGCCTGGTCGTGCTCGACGAGATCCAGTGGCGCCCGGATTTGTTTCCGCTGCTGCGCGTGCTGGCGGACAGGCCTGACTGCCCGGCGCGTTTCCTGATTCTCGGCAGCGCATCGCCGGAACTGATGCGCCAGTCCGCCGAGTCGCTGGCCGGACGAGTCGGGTTTCACGATCTCGAAGGCTTCGGCCTCGACGAGATCGGTGTTGGCGACCTGGATGCGCGTTGGCTGCGCGGTGGATTTCCGCGCGCCCTGCTGGCGGCCAACGAAGCGGCCAGCGTCGAATGGCGCGCCGCGCTGATCCGCACCTATCTCGAACGCGATTTGGCGCAACTCGGATTCGCGCTGCCGGCCGCGACCATGCGGCGCTTCTGGACCATGCTTGCCCATTACCACGGCCAAACCTGGAACGGCAGCGAGTTGGCGCGCGCGATGGGCGTTACCGACAAGACCGTGTCGCGCTGGCTGGACGTGCTGGAGGGCACCTTCCTGGTTCGTCGCTTGCGGCCATGGCATGCCAATGTCGGCAAGCGCGAGGTCAAGGCACCCAAGGTCTACATTGCCGATACCGGATTGCTGCACAGCCTGCTCGGCATCGCCACCTACGATGCCCTGCTTGCCCATCCCAAGTGTGGTGCTTCCTGGGAAGGGCTGATCGTTCTCGAACTCGCCCGCCGGTCCGGTGTTGGCCGCGATGGCGCCTGGTTCTGGGGCGTGCATACCGGCGGCGAACTCGATCTGCTGATCCTGCGCGGGTCCGAGCGCATTGGCTTCGAAGTCAAACTCACGCGCTCGCCGGCCGTCACGCCATCCATGCGGTCGGCGCGTGAGGTTTTGAAGCTCGATCACCTCTACGTTGTGTGCCACGGCAGCGAGCCACCGTGGCCGCTGGCCAAGGGCATTACCGCCTTCCCGGCGGGCAATCTATGCAGGAAGCCCGCCGTCTCTTGAAACCATCCGCTACCTCGGCGCCCGGTGTCATCCCCCGGGCTGGCCTGCTCAAGGGGGCGGTGCCGCCGCGCAGCGGAACCCGGAATCCATTGTCTTGCTCAAGCGCCATTGGACTCCCGCGTTTGCGGGAGTGACGGCTCCGGGCAGCAAGCCACCGTCCCGTCAGCGCCGACTATTGCCGCCGCGACTTCCGCGCGTAGCTGTCTTCGTCCGCTTCGACGGGCATGCCGCCACACTTTGACGGTTGCACTCCCGCGGAAACGTGACCGCGCATTTTGCGCGACGACCGCTCAAAATGCGCGGATTCGGGCTTATCCCGCTGCGGCAGACGATTGCGGCGGGATAAAATGAACGGTTAGAGCACAACTATTCCAGGGAGCGACAAATGACGATAAAAAAAGTAGGCATCATCGGCGCCGGCACCATGGGCAACGGCATTGCGCAGGCCTGCGCGGTGGCGGGCATTCCGGCGGTGATGCTGGACATCAACGACGCGGCGGTGCAAAAGGGCGTGGCGACGATTTCGGGCAGCCTTGACCGCCTGGTCAAGAAGGAGAAGATGACGGCCGAGCAGAAGGCGGCGGCGATGGCCCTGGTCAAGCCGACTACCGCGATGGCCGATTTCGCCGGTGTCGATATCGTGATCGAAGCGGCGACCGAGAACCTCGGGCTCAAGCTCAAGCTGCTCAAGGATGTCGAGGCGGCGATCGGCGCCGAAACCATCATCGCCAGCAATACCTCGTCGATCTCGATCACCCAACTGGCGGCGGCGACCGGCCGCGCCGGCAAGTTCATCGGCATGCACTTCTTCAATCCGGTGCCGATGATGGCGCTGGTGGAACTGATCCGCGGCCTGCAGACCACGGACGAGACCCATGCCGCGGTCGAGGCGCTGGCCAAGGCGCTGGGCAAGTCGCCGATCACGGTGAAGAACAATCCCGGCTTTGTGGTGAACCGCATCCTCTGCCCGATGATCAACGAGGCGATTTTCGTGTTGGCCGAAGGCCTGGCCTCGCCGGAGGAAATCGACGCCGGCATGAAGCTGGGCTGCAACCATCCGATCGGTCCCTTGGCGCTGGCTGACATGATCGGCCTGGACACCATGCTGGCAGTGATGAACGTCTTCTACGAGGGCTTCAACGACTCCAAGTACCGCCCGGCGCCGCTGCTCAAGGAAATGGTCGCCGCAGGCTACCTCGGCCGCAAGACGGGGCGCGGCTTTTACCAGTATTGATTGGCGCGGAATGAAAGTCGGCGCTGGCGCCACGGCGGCGCGGCGCCGATTTTCGTTTCGGCATTGGATTCAGCCGCCGAAGCGGCGCAGCCCGTCGAGGTCGAGCACCGTCACGCCGCCGTACTTGGCGACCAGGAAGCCGGATTTCTCCAGGGTCTGCATGCTGCGATTGACCCGCTGCCGCGAAACGCCGGCGAGAAGCCCGATTTCTTCCTGCGAGATGGCGATGCGCGATTCGATGCCGGGCTGCAACACCGGATGGAACAACGCGCCGATGGCCCGGGCGACCCGCGCATCGACGTCCGCCAGGCGCTCCGACTCCAGCAGGCCGATGAAGAGGCCGAGGCGCTCGTTGATCTGGTTGATGACGAAGCGGTTGAAGGCGATGCTGTGGTCGAGCAGCCAGTGGAAGGTTTCGCGTTTCATGCAGGCGACGCGCGTGTCGCGCAGGGCGATCACGTCGTAGCGGCGGGGCTCGGTTTTCAGCATCGAGCCCTCGCCGAACCAGCCACCGGCGGCGATGCCGGTGTAGCTGGCCGTCTTGCCGGAGGCCCAGTCGCTGGACATCTTGGCCAGGCCGTCGATCACGCCGAACCAATGCTCCACCGGCTCGCCCTTGCGACAGACGAAACCGTCGGCGGCGACAAGACGTTCGCAGGTGCCTTCGCAAGCACGATCGAAATCCTCAGGCGGCAATTGCGACGCCCAGATTGTGCGTTGCAGCATGCTCTCGATTGATTTCGTTGAATTTTGACAATTGTCAGGCACGCGACAATTATAGGCAGTGGAATGCCTTAGACTAAAAAATTCCCGCGAAGCAAAAGCGCCCCAGAAGTGAGTTCGCGGAGCAAATGCTGGAGGAGATCAACGCATGGCTGTAGCCCAATCGAGCCCGAACTCGGGCGCGCTCGACACGTTTCCGCGCCTGCTGCTGAATCACGCGGCGACGCGCGGTGATCGTCCGGCAACCCGCGAGAAATATCTTGGTATCTGGCAGACCTGGAGCTGGAGCCAGGTCGCCGAGGAAGTGCGTGCCATCGCCTGCGGCCTCGCCGAACTGGGCTTCAAGCGTGGCGACAACCTGGCGCTGATCGGCGACAACCGGCCGCGCCTCTATTGGTCGATGTGCGCGGCGCAGATGCTGGGTGGCGTCCCGGTGCCGATGTACCAGGACGCGGTCGCCGCTGAAATGGCCTTTGTCCTGACCGACGGCGAGATCCGTTTCGCCATTGTCGAGGACCAGGAGCAGGTCGACAAGCTGCTCGAAATCAAGGACCAGTGTCCTAGCCTTGCCCACATCCTCTACGATGATCCGCGCGGCATGCGCCACTACACGCAAACCTTCCTTCAGGGCCTGGATGAAGTTATTGCGATGGGCAAGATCCACGACAAGAACCAGCCTGACTTCATCCCCGGAGAGATCGCCAGGGGGCGTCAGGAAGACGTTGCCGTGATGCTCTACACCTCGGGCACCACGGGCAAGCCGAAAGGCGTGTGCCAGACGCACGAGACCTTCATCGCCGCGGCGCAAAGCGGCGTCGGCTTTGACAAGCTGACCGACCAGGAAGACATCCTCTCCTACCTGCCCATGGCTTGGGTCGGCGATCACCTGTTCTCGTACGCCCAGGCGCTGGTGGCCGGCTTCACCATCAACTGCCCGGAATCCGGCGACACGGTGATGACCGACCTGCGCGAAATCGGTCCGACCTATTACTTCGCGCCGCCGCGCGTGTTCGAGAACCTCCTGACCACGGTGATGATCCGCATGGAGGACGCGGGTGCGCTCAAGCGCGGCTTGTTCCATTACTTCATGGCGGTGGCCAAACGGTGTGGCGCCGACATCCTTGATGGCAAGTCCTCCGTGTCGACCGCCGATCGCCTGCTTTATTCCCTCGGCAACCTGCTGATCTACGGCCCGTTGCGCAACGTGCTCGGCATGAGCCGTGTCCGCGTCGCCTACACCGCCGGCGCCGCCATCGGTCCCGACCTGTTCCGCTTCTACCGCTCGATCGGCGTCAACCTCAAGCAGCTCTATGGCGCGACCGAAACCTGCGCCGCCGTTTGCCTGCAGCCGGATCGCGAGATCAAGTTCGACAGCGTCGGCAAGCCGGCGCCGGGTGTCGAAGTCAAGATTTCGGAGGGCGGCGAGGTGCTGGTGCGCGGCAAGCTGCTGCTCAAGGAATACTACAAGCGGCCCGACGCAACCGCCGAGGTGATGGATGCCGAGGGCTGGTTCCACACCGGTGACGCCGGATTCTTCGACGAGGACGGCCACCTCAAGATCATCGACCGCGCCAAGGACGTTGGCAAGCTGTCGAACGCGGCGATATTCGCGCCGAACTACATCGAGAACAAGCTCAAGTTCTTCCAGCACATCAAGGAAGCGGTTTGCTTCGGCCACGACCGCGACATGGTCTGCGCCTTCATCAACATCGACATGGGCGCGGTGGGCAACTGGGCCGAGCGCCGCGGCCTGCCCTATTCGGGCTACACCGATCTCGCCGCCAAGAAGGAAGTCCTCGACCTGATCCGCGAATGCGTCGAACAGGTGAATGCCGACCTCTCGCATGACGCGATGGTTGCCGAAACGCAGATCCACCGCTTCCTGGTGCTGCACAAGGAGCTCGATCCGGACGACGACGAGCTGACCCGCACGCGCAAGGTGCGGCGCGGCTTCGTCGCCGAAAAGTACGGCGTGTTGATTGACGCGCTGTACTCCGGCAAGACCTCGCAGTTCATCGAAACCCAGGTCAAGTTCGAGGATGGCCGCACCGGCAAGGTTGCCGCCGACCTGGCAATCCTCGAAGTCAAAACCTTTCCGACGATAAAGAAGGCAGCCTGATGAGCGGAAGAAAAATCGGCGAGGTTATCCTCGACCTCAGGAACATCAGCCTCAGCTTCGGCGGCGTCAAGGCCCTGCAGGACATCTCCTTCAATGTCCTGGAACACGAAATCCGCGCCATCATCGGCCCCAACGGCGCCGGCAAGAGCTCGATGCTGAACGTGATCAACGGCGTGTATCGGCCGCAGGAAGGCGACATCATCCTGCGCGGCGAGCACCATGCCAACATGGACTCCTACGGCGCCGCCAAGGCCGGGCTGGCACGTACCTTCCAGAACATCGCGCTGTTCAAGGGCATGTCGGTGCTCGACAACATCATGACCGGGCGCAACCTGAAGATGAAGGCCAACATGCTGCAGCAGGCCTTCTGGCTGGGCCCGGCGCAGCGCGAGGAACTCGAGCACCGTGCCAAGGTCGAGGAAATCATCGACTTCCTCGAAATCCAGCACATCCGCAAGACCCCGGTCGGACGCCTGCCCTACGGCCTGCAAAAGCGCGTCGACCTGGCGCGCGCCCTGGCCATGGAGCCGCAGATACTGCTGCTCGACGAGCCGATGGCCGGCATGAACGTCGAGGAAAAGCAGGACATGTGCCGTTTCATCCTCGACGTCAATGACCAGTTCGGCACCACCGTCGTGCTGATCGAGCACGACATGGGCGTGGTGATGGACATCTCCGACCGCGTCGTGGTGCTCGACTACGGCAAGAAGATCGGCGACGGATCGCCCGACGAGGTCCGCGCCAATCCTGATGTCATCAGCGCCTATCTCGGCGCCAGCCACTGAGGACCCCGAACCATGGCATTTTTCCTGGAAACCCTGCTCGGCGGCCTGATGAGCGGCATGCTGTACTCGCTCGTGGCGCTGGGCTTCGTCCTGATCTTCAAGGCTTCCGGCGTTTTCAACTTCGCCCAGGGCGCGATGGTGCTGTTCGCCGCGCTGGCGATGGCGCGCTTCTCCGAATGGATTCCAGGCTGGCTGGGCACTGAAAACCTGTTCGTCGCCAACCTGCTGGCCTTCATTGTCTCGGTCGTGGTCATGTTCGTTGTCGCCTGGCTGATCGAGCGCCTGGCCCTGCGCTACCTGGTCAACCAGGACGGCGCCACCCTGCTGATGGCCACGCTCGGCATTGCCTACGTGCTGGACGGCATCGGCCAGACCATCTTCGGCAGCGACATCTACAAGATCGACGTCGGCATGCCCAAGGAGCCGGTGATGATGCTGGAGAGCGTCTTCGAGGGCGGCATCCTGATCAACAAGGAGGACTTCATCGCCGCCCTGATTGCGGCGCTGCTGGTGATCTCGCTGTCGATCTTCTTCCAGAAGACGGCGACCGGCCGTGCCCTGCGCGCCGTCGCGGACGACCACCAGGCGGCACAGTCGATCGGCATTCCGCTGGACCGCATCTGGGTCATCGTCTGGTGCGTCGCCGGCATCACCGCGCTGGTGGCTGGCATCATCTGGGGCTCCAAGCTGGGCGTGCAGTTTTCGCTGTCGACCATTGCCTTGCGAGCCCTGCCGGTGGTAATCCTCGGCGGCCTGACGTCGGTGCCGGGCGCCATCATCGGCGGCCTGATCATCGGGGTCGGCGAGAAGCTGTCCGAGGTCTATCTCGGCCCATTTGTGGGTGGCGGCATCGAGATCTGGTTTGCCTACATGCTGGCGCTGGTGTTCCTCCTGTTCAGGCCGCAAGGCCTGTTCGGCGAGAAGATCATCGACCGCGTCTGATTCGGGGACTGCGCAATGTTCTATAGAGAAAACGGTCAGTTCAAGACCTCGTACAAGGCCGATCAGCAGGTCTTCGCCATTCCGCAGGATCGCTGGGCGATTCTCGCCCTCGTGGTCTTCGCCTTCGTCGGCGTGCCGATGCTGGTGGACGAGTACATGTTCCGCGCCATCCTGGTGCCCTTCCTGATCCTGTCGCTGGCGGCCCTGGGCGTGAACATCCTGGTCGGCTACTGCGGCCAGATCACCCTTGGCGCCGGCGCCTCGATGGCGGTGGGGGCCTACGCGGCCTACAATTTCCTCATTCGCGTCGATGGCATGCCGGCGCTGGCCGCGATCCTGCTGGGTGGCCTGATGGCCGCCGCCGTGGGCATCGTGTTCGGCGTGCCGAGCCTGCGCGTGCGCGGGCTTTACCTCGCCGTGGCGACGCTGGCGGCGCAGTTCTTCTGCGACTGGGCATTCCTGCGCATCAAGTGGTTCACCAACAATGCCTCGTCGGGTTCGGTGTCGGTCGCCGACATCAGCCTGTTCGGCTGGACCATCAGCTCGCCGACCGACAAGTACCTCTTCTGCCTCGGCATCCTTGTCGTTTTCAGCCTCATGGCGAAGAACCTGGTGCGCGGCAACATGGGCCGGCAGTGGATGGCGATCCGCGACATGGACGTGGCGGCGACCGTGATCGGCATCCGCCCGATGTACTCCAAGCTCACCGCCTTCGCCGTCAGTTCCTTCTACCTCGGCGTTGCCGGCGCCCTGTGGGGCTTCGTCAACCTCGGCTCCTGGGAGCCGGCGGCATTCTCCATCGACCGCTCGCTGCAATTGCTGTTCATGGTCATCATCGGCGGCATGGGCGCGATTTCCGGCAGCTTCTTCGGCGCCGCCTTCATCGTGATCCTGCCGATCTTCCTCAACCAGATGTTGCCGCTGGTGGGCAGTCTGCTGGGAATGGATGTTTCGATCGCCCTGGTTTCCCATGTCGAATTCATCATCTTCGGTTCGCTGATCGTGTTTTTCCTGATCGTCGAACCGCACGGCATCGCGCGCCTGTGGGCAACGGGTCGCGAAAAACTGCGCTTGTGGCCCTTCCCGCACTGAACGTCGCGGCAGGTCTTTCGTCAAAGCAGGTTCTGCAGGTGTAGTACCCATATCATTCAAGAGGAGACAACATGAAACTACGCAAACTCGCCGTCGCCGCATCGCTCGCCGCGATCGGGCTGTCCGCTGCACTCACCACCCCCGCGTTCGCGGCCGAAGAGCAGTTCTTCCCCGTGCTGGCCTATCGCACCGGCGCCTATGCGCCCAACGGCACGCCCTGGGCCAACGGCTTCGTTGACTACCTGAAGCTGACCAATGCCCGCGGTGGCGTAAATGGCGTCAAGATGATCTGGGAAGAGTGCGAAACCGGTTACGCCACCGACCGCGGTGTCGAGTGCTACGAGCGCCTGAAAGGCAAGCATGGCGGCGCCACCGCGGTGCAGCCCTTGTCCACCGGCATCACCTTCGCCCTGACCGAAAAGGCCCCGGTCGACAAGATCCCCGTGATCACCGCCGGCTATGGCCGCAGCGAGTCGCAGAACGGCGCCGTATTCGGCTGGAACTTCCCGCTGGTTGGCACCTACTGGATGGGCGCCGACGTGCTGGTGCAGCACGTCGCGAAGAAGGAAGGCGGTTTCGACAAGCTCAAGGGCAAGAAGATTACCCTGGTCTATCACGACAGCCCCTACGGCAAGGAGCCGATCGCCCTGCTGCAGGAACGCGCCAAGATGCACGGTTTCGATCTTTCACTGCTTCCGGTCGCCCACCCTGGCGTCGAGCAGAAGGCCACCTGGCTGCAGATCCGCCAGAACAAGCCTGACTATGTTTTCCTCTGGGGCTGGGGCGTGATGAACTCGACCTCGCTCAAGGAAGCCCAGGCTACCGGCTACCCGCGCGAGAAGATGTATGGCATTTGGTGGGCCGGCGCCGAGCCGGATGTCAAGGACGTCGGCGATGGTGCCAAGGGCTACAACGCCCTGGCCATGCAGCACGGCGCCGAGCAGGGCTCCAAGGTGGTCAAGGAGGTTCTCGAGAAGCTGCATGCCAAGGGCCAGGGGACGGGGCCGAAAGAAGAAGTCGGCCAGGTGCTCTACATGCGCGGCCTGATTTCTTCGATGTTGCAGGTCGAGGCCGTGCGCGCGGCGCAGGGTCGCTACGGCAAGGGCAAGCGCATCACCGGCGAGCAGATGCGCTGGGGCCTGGAAAACCTCAACCTCGACCAGAAGGCGCTGGACGGCATGGGTCTGGCCGGCGTGATGCGTCCGGTGCAGACCTCCTGTCTCGACCACATGGGTTCGGCCTGGGCGCGCGTGCACACCTGGGATGGCAAGAAGTGGAACTTCACGTCCGACTGGTACCAGGGTGACGAGAAGGTGCTGCGTCCGATGGTGATGCTGGCTTCGGCCAAGTATGCGGAAGAAAAGAAGATCAAGCCGCGCACGCCGGAAGACTGCAAGAAGTAATCAGCCCGACGGCGGGGGACGGTTTGCCGTTCCCCGCCTTCTGTCTTCTGTTCCCTGAAAGAGCACATGACTACCGCCAACATCCTTCTCAACGTCAATAGCATCGAGGTGATTTACAACCACGTGATCCTCGTGCTCAAGGGCGTTTCGCTGTCCGTGCCCGAGGGCAGCATCGTCGCCCTGCTGGGCGGCAACGGCGCCGGCAAGACCACCACCCTGCGAGCGGTGAGCAACCTGCTGCACGGCGAACGCGGCGAGGTCACCAAGGGTTCGATCGAATGTCGCGGTGAACGGATCGAGGCACTGACGCCGGCCGATCTGGTCAAGCGCGGCGTGGTCCAGGTCATGGAAGGCCGCCATTGTTTTGGCCACCTGACCATCGAAGAAAATCTGATGACAGGCAGTTACACGCGCAGCGACGGCAAGGCCGCCGTGGCGCAGACGCTGGAGAAGGTTTACAACTATTTCCCCCGCCTGAAGACGCGCCGCACCAGCCAGGCGGCCTACACCTCGGGCGGCGAGCAGCAGATGTGCGCCATCGGACGCGCGCTGATGGCCAACCCGACCATGGTGCTGCTCGACGAGCCCTCGATGGGCCTCGCGCCGCAGATCGTCGATGAGGTTTTCGGCATCGTCAAGGACCTCAATCAGCGCGAGAAGGTCACCTTTTTGCTGGCCGAGCAGAACACCAACATGGCGCTGCGCTACGCCGACTTCGGCTACATCCTCGAAAACGGCCGCGTGGTGATGGAAGGCGCGGCGTCGGACCTGGCAAACAACGAGGACGTCAAGGAGTTCTACCTCGGCATTTCCTCGGGCGAGCGCAAGAGCTTCCGCGAAGCGAAGCATTACCGCCGCCGCAAGCGCTGGCTCGCTTGACGGCCCTGAATCACGCGGCGCGCTGCGGCGTTGCTCAAGGCCTCGTTGCCTGCCCGCGAAGCGGAATCCCAGGCACGCAAAGCGAAGAAGACTAAACGTCGGCCTTTCGCGCCTTGCATCGCTTGGTGCTTCAGGTCCGTCGGCCGCCGCTTACCCAATCCGGAGCAAACATGTCCAAATTCCTCGACGCCCTCGAAACCCGCAGTCCCGCCGAGCGAAAGTCGGCGCTGGCGACACGCCTGCCGCAGCAGATTGCGCACGCCAAGGCCAACACGGCGTATTTCGCCGAATCCCTGAAGCATGTTGACGCGGCGACGATCAATTCGGTCGAGGCGCTCGCCGCCTTGCCAGTGGTACGCAAGAGCGATCTGATCGAGTTGCAGAAGACGCGGCGGCCGTTCGGCGGGCTGGCGGCTTCAGGCTGGGGCCAGTTGGGGCGCGTGTTTTCCTCGCCCGGCCCGATCTACGAACCCGAGGGGCGCAGTGCCGATTACTGGCGCACGGCCCGTGCCTTGTACGCAGCGGGCTTCCGCGGCGGGGACCTGGTGCATAACAGCTTTTCCTATCACATGACGCCGGGCGCCTGGATCCTCGAAGCCGGGGCGCAGGCGCTGGGCTGCACCGTGTTCCCTGCCGGAGTCGGCCAGACCGAGCAGCAGGTGGCGGCGATGGCCGACTTGCAACCGAACGGCTATGTCGGCACGCCATCCTTCCTGCGCATCCTGCTGGAGAAGGCCGACGAACTCGGCATCAAACTGCCCTCGCTGACCAAGGCACTGGTCTCTGGCGAGGCCTTCCTGCCGCCGGTGCGCGATGCGCTGCTGGCGCGCGGGATTGCCGGCTACCAGGCCTATGCCACGGCCGAGCTCGGCGTCATCGCCTACGAGACGGAGGCGCGCCAGGGTCTGGTCGTCGATGAAGGCGTGATCGTCGAGATCGTGCGTCCCGGCACCGGCGATCCGGTGGCGGAAGGCGAGGTCGGCGAAGTCGTCGTCACCACCTTCAACAGCGACTACCCACTGATCCGCTTCGGCACCGGCGATCTTTCCGCCGTGCTCGCCGGCGCCTCGCCCTGCGGCCGCACCAACATGCGCATCAAGGGCTGGATGGGCCGCGCCGACCAGACCACCAAGATCAAGGGCATGTTCGTGCATCCCGAGCAGGTCGCCGCCGTAGTCAAGCGCCATCCCGAGATTGCCAAGGCGCGGCTGGTGGTGACCAATCCGGACAGCACCGACCTGATGACGTTCAACTGCGAGGTCGCCGCGCCGGGCGCCGAACTGGAAAAGGCGATTGCCGACAGCGTGCGCGATGTGACCAAGCTGCGCGCCGAAATCAAGCTGGTCGCCGCCGGCAGCCTGGCCAATGACGGCAAGGTGATCGAGGACGCGCGCAAGTATGACTGAATCGGTGGCGCGATCCGGCCCGCTCGCGGGCATCCGCGTGCTTGATCTGACGCGCCTGCTGCCCGGGCCGGTGGCGACCATGCATCTGGCCGACCTCGGTGCCGAGGTGATCAAAATCGAGGATACGGGTCCCGGCGACTATGCCCGCGCCATGGGGCCGGGCGAGCGCGCCGCCGCTGGCGGCGGCAGTGGCGACAGCGTCTTCTTCCGCATGGTCAATCGCAACAAGAAAAGCCTGCGCCTCGATCTCAAGCAGGCCGCCGGCGTGGCGGCCTTCCTGCGCCTGGCGAAAGACGCCGACGTGATCTTCGAGAGCTTCCGCCCCGGCGTGGTGGACAAGCTGGGCATCGGCTACGCGGCGGTGCAGGCGATCAACCCGCGCATCGTCTATTGCGCGATCACCGGCTACGGCCAGACCGGGCCTTGGGCCGAGCATGCCGGCCACGACATCAACTTTCTGGCGACCTCGGGCCTGCTCGACCAGATCGGCAGCCACGACGGCGAAAAGAGCGGGCCGCCCGCCATCCCCAACCTGCAGATCGGCGACGTGCTTGGAGGAGCGCTTACTCCGCTGCTCGGCGTTCTTGCTGCGGTGATCGGCGCCAAGGCCACGGGGCGGGGCAGCCACGTCGATGTGGCCATGACCGACGCCGTGCTGGCGCACAACATCTTCCCGCTGGTGACCACCCAGGTCTTCGGCAAGCCGGCACCGCGCGGCGCCGATCTGCTGACCGGCGGCGTGCCCTGCTACGGCGTGTATCGCACGGCCGACGATCGCTACCTCGCCGTCGGCGCGCTGGAGCCGAAGTTCTGGCAGGCAATGTGCGCCGCGATCGGCCGCGCCGATCTGGCGCCCTACGGCCTTGCTACCGGCAGCAAGGGGCGTGAGGTGAAAAGCGAACTCGCTGCCTTGCTGGCCTCGCAACCCATGGCGCATTGGGAACCGATCTTCGCCGCCGCGGATTGCTGCGTAACGCCCATCCTGCGCGTCGACGAGGTGCTCCAGCATCCGCAGGTCATGGCCCGCGAGATGGTCGTCGACCTGGATGGCGTCAAACAATACGCGCCACCGTTCCGGCTGTCGGCCTGGCCAAGGGCGGTTGCGGAACCGGCACCCGCAGCCGGAGCCGACAGCGAGGCGGTGCTTGCCGCCGCCGGTTTTTCCGCCGCCGAGATCGGCGCCTTTCGCGAGGCCAAGGTAATCTAGGGCGACGATGCCCGTCGATACCGCACTCGCCCTCGCACTCCTTCCCGACTTTGCCCTGATCCTGCTCGGCGCCAGCCTGCGCCGCATCCTGCACTTGGGCGACCACTTCTGGGGCGGGCTTGAGAAGCTGGTCTACTACGTGCTGTTTCCGGCGCTGCTGTTCAACGGCCTGGTCAAGGCGCACATTGCCTGGTCGTCAGCGGCGCCGATGCTGGCGGTCGCCGGCGCGGCGATGGCCGGCGGCATGCTGCTCGGCCTGGCAGCGCGCCTCTTGCCGATCACGCCGATCTCCTTTGCCTCGCAATACCAGTGCGCCTTCCGCTTCAATTCCTACATCGGGCTGGCGGTCGCCGGTACGCTCCACGGCATCCCGGGAATCGCCGCGATGGGCATCGTCGTCGGCCTCATGGTGCCGCCGGCCAACCTGGCCGCAGTGTGGATGCTGGCGCGCCATGGCGAGGCCGGCGTGCTGCGCGAACTGCTGCGCAATCCGCTGATCCTGGCGACCCTGGCCGGCATCGCCGCCAACCTGGGCGGCCTCGAACTGCCGACGGTGGCGCTCAAATTCCTCGGCAGGTTGGGCGATGCCGCGATCGTGCTCGGCTTGCTGGCGGTAGGCGGCGGACTGCGCATAGTCGGCGCTGGCGGGACGGCGACGCACCTGGCGGCGGGCTATCTGCTGCTGGTCAAGCTGGTGGCGATGCCGGCGATTGCCTGGTTGCTGATACGCGCCTTCGGTTTGAGCGGCGTGCACGCCGATGTAGCGCTGATTTTCGCCGCCCTGCCGGCCGCGAGTTCGGCCTATATCCTGGCCCAGCGCATGGGTGGCGACGGCGCGCGCGTGGCCTGGCTGATTTCGGCGGGCACGCTGCTTAGCATGCTCAGCATCCCGCTCTGGCTGGGCCTGCGCTGACGCCGGCCCGCCGCGAGGCGCAACGCTACTTCTTCTTGTCCTTGCCCTTGGCGGCTTCCGGGGCGGCCGCTTCGGCACTGCCGGATGCGTCCGCGGCCGGCGGCTGCCCAGCGTTCTGCATGAAGTTCCACGGCCACAGCGCCGGATTGGCGAAGGGGTTGGCCTGCGCCTCGGGGCTGCTGGCCGACTGGCTGATAGCCTGGAAGGCGGAGAGTGTGGCGCGCTGCATCTCCAGACTCTGGATGGTCATCTGCAGCATGCCGAGATTGGTCTTCAGCCAACCCTCGACGGCCTTCAGGTCGGTGATGCGCTTGTCAAGTTCGTTGGTGTCCAGGGTCGGCGTCACCAGGCCGGGTAGCGGCATGCCGGTATTGCCCCAGAGGGACTTGATGAACTCCATCGGATCGGTCGGTGTCGTGCTCATGGCGTGCTCCCGTAAGAATGGGATGATCTTACCGCAGCGGCGCTCTGGACGTTAGAATGGGCATCGTCATATTTGATGCCGGCTCGCGGGAGAAACCATGCTGAAAGTTCTGGTGGTCGAAGACCACGCTCTGGTGCGCGAGGGCCTGCTGGCGACGCTGTGTGGCCTGGGCGCCGAAACGCAAACCATCGGCGTGCCGGATGCCAACGAGGCGATCGGCGTGCTGGAGAAGGAGGACGTCGACATGATGATCCTCGACCTGATGCTGCCCGGCACCAAGGGCCAGACCTTCCTGCCGCTGGTGCGCCGGCGCTTTCCGACGGTGCCGGTGGTGGTGCTCTCGGCGCTCGACGATGCCGATACCGTATCCAAGGTGATGAAGGCCGGCGCCTCGGGTTTCGTTTCCAAGGCGGGTTCCAGCAACGAACTGCTCGACGCCCTGCGTGCCGTGCTCTCGGGCGAAATCTACCTGCCGCAAAAGCTGCAGGAACTCGCCAGCCGCAGCGGATCGGCCCAGGCCGAAGGCAAGCCGCTGGCCCAGCGCTTCGGCCTCACCGCGGCGCAGGCGCGTGTGCTCGACCTGCTGGCCGAAGGCCGCAGCAACCGCCAGATCGGCGAGCTGCTGGGCCTCACCGAAGGCACAGTCAAAATCCACGTCTCGGCCATCATGAAGGCCATGGGCGTCAGCAACCGCGCCGAGGCGGCGCTATTGGCCAGCCGCAAGCGGCGGACAAACTGATCCGCTAATTCAGTCCGAGTTGTTTCCGCAAGGCTTCCCGCCTTGGCGCCGCGGCGTCGATGCTCTGCCGCCTGACATGGCCGAAGCCGCGGATGGTGTCGGGCAGTTTCGCCAGCGCCAGCGCATCGTCCAGCGTGGCAGCCGATAAACCGGGTAACAGGGCGGCGATGTCGGCTACGTAGTCGGCCAGCAGCCTGCGCTCGATGCGGCGCTCCTCGCTGCGGCCGAACACGTCCCAGGCGCTGCCGCGCCAACGCCGGGCCTTGGCCAGCCACTTCAATGCGGTGAACATCCAGGGGCCGAAGGAAAGCTTGCTGATCTTGCCGGTCTTCGGGTCGGGCCGCGCCAGCAGCGGCGGGGCGAGATGGATGCGCAGGCTATAGTCGCCGTCGAAGACTTCGTCGAGCCGGCGGCGGAAATCGCCTTCCGAGTAGAGCCGCGCGACCTCGTATTCATCCTTGATCGCCATCAGCTTGTGGAGGTTGCGCGCCACGGCTTCGGTCAGCGCGGTCGAGCCGAGCCTGCATTCCGCGGCGCGCACGCGGTCGACCAGGCTGCGGTAGCGCGCCGCGTAGGCGGCGTCCTGATAGTCGGTGAGCATGCGCTCGCGGCTTGCGATGAGTTCGTCGAGCGAAGGCGGCGGCGGGGCTTCCGGACTTGGGCGCGGCGCGGGCAGCGACGGCGGCGGCATCCAGCGCGGCGCGGCGGCCCCAGAGGAAGGCGGCGCGGCTCATGGCCACGGCCGTGCCGTTGAGTTCGATGGCGCGGTCCATGGCTTCCCAGGACACCGGTACAAGTCCCTTCTGCCAGGCGTAGCCGAGCAGGAAGAGGTTGCCGGCGATGGAGTCACCGAGCAGGCGGAAGGCGAGATCCGAGGCATCGACGAAGTGGGCGGCCGTTTCGCCGACGGCTTCGCCGATCACCGCCTGCATGCGTTCGAGCGGGAACTGCCAGTCGGGATTGCGCGTGAAATCGGCGGTCGGGGTGCGCGCGCAATTCACCACCACGCGCGTGCGGCCGGCTTGCATGCGGGTCAGTGCGTCGGGCGAGGCGGAAACGATGATGTCGCCGCCGATCAGCGCGTCGGCATCCCCCGTCGCCACTCGCACGGCATGGATGGCCTCCGGGTCGTCGCAGATGCGCACGTGGGAAAACACCGCGCCGCCCTTCTGCGCCAAGCCGGTCATGTCGAGCACGGTGACGCCCTTGCCGTCGATGTGGGCCGCCATGCCGATCAGCGCGCCGAGCGTGACCACCCCGGTGCCACCGACGCCGGTAATGACGATGCCGTAGGGCAGGGCGGTCGAGGCAAGAGTCGGCGCTGGCACCACGGCGAATCCGTCGCCGGCCGGGTCGGCGGCGCCGCGGCCCTTGCGCACGCTGCCGCCGATCACCGAGACGAAGCTCGGGCAGAAGCCCTTTTCGCAGGAGTAATCCTTGTTGCAGGCCGACTGGTCGATGGCGCGCTTGCGCCCCAGCCCGGTTTCCACCGGCACCACGGCGAGGCAGTTGGACTGCGTGCCGCAATCACCGCAGCCTTCGCAGACGGCTTCGTTGATGAAGAGCCGCCGCGGCGGGTCGATCATCCTGCCGCGCTTGCGCCGGCGCCGCTTCTCGGCGGCGCAGGTCTGGTCGTAGATGATGGCCGAAACGCCGGGGCATTCGCGCATGTCGCGCTGGATGGCGTCCATCTCGTCGCGGTGGCGCATGGGCACGCCGTGCGGCAGGTCGGCGGGGTTGTAGGCCCTGGTCGTACCGTCGGTGACGATGACGACGTGATGCACGCCCTCGGCATGCAGTTGCGCCGCGATCTGCGGCACCGTCAGGTTGCCGTCCACCGGCTGGCCGCCCGTCATGGCCACGGCGTCGTTGTAGAGGATCTTGTAGGTGACGCCCTTGCCGGCGGCTGCACCGCCGTTGAAGGCGGCCACCGCGGCGCGCACAGCGAGCACGCCGGAGTGGAAGTAGGTGCCGTCGCCGAGGTTGACGAAGACATGCTGTTGTTCGGTGAACGGCGCCTGGCCGATCCATGCGGCGCCTTCGCCGCCCATGTGCGAATAGGTGGCTGTGCTGCGGTTCATCCACAACGCCATGAAATGGCAGCCGATGCCAGCCAGCGCCCGCGAGCCCTCTGGCACCTGGGTCGACGTGTTGTGCGGGCAGCCGGGGCAGAAGTAGGGCGTGCGCGCCACCGGGATCACGGGCGAGGCGGCGCTCTCCTTGGCTTCGAGCAGGGCCAGGCGGTCGCGGATGCGCGGCGAAGTGAAGTGGCGACCAATGCGATCGGCGATGACGCGGGCGATCTGTGCCGGCGAGAGCTCACCGGCGGCCGGCAGCAGCCAGCGGCCATGGGGAAGCGCCCATTCGCCTTTTTCGTCGAACTTGCCGATCACGCGCGGGCGCACGTCTTCGCGCCAGTTGTAGAGTTCTTCCTTCAACTGGTACTCGATAAGCTGGCGCTTTTCCTCGACGACGAGGATTTCCTCGAGGCCCTCGGCGAAGCGGCGCACGCCGTCCGACTCCAGCGGCCAGACCATGCCGACCTTGTAAAGGCGGATGCCGATCTCGGCGGCAAGCTGGTCATCGATGCCGAGGTCGTCGAAGGCCTGGCGCACGTCGAGGTAGGACTTGCCGGTGGTGATGATGCCCAGGCGTGGGTTAGGGGAGTCGATCACCACCTGGTTGAGACGGTTGGCGCGGCAGTAGGCCAGCGCGGCATACAGCTTGTGGTCGAGCAGGCGGGCTTCCTGCAGCAGGCGATCGTCGGGCCAGCGGATGTTGAGGCCGCCGGCGGGCAGCTCGTAATCCGTGGGCAGCACGATGCGCACGCGGTCGGGCGAAACATCGACCGAGGCCGAGGACTCGACGGTATCCGCCACGGCCTTGAAGCCGACCCAGCAACCCGAGTAGCGGCTCATGGCCCAGCCGTGCAGGCCGAGGTCGAGGTAGTCCTGCACGCCGGCCGGCACCAGCACCGGCATCATCGCCGCCTTGAAAGCGTGTTCGGACTGGTGGGCGACGGTGGAGGAACGCGCGGCATGGTCGTCGCCGGCCACGGCCAGTATGCCGCCGTTCCTGGCGGTGCCGGCGCAGTTGGCGTGCTTGAAGATGTCGCCGCAGCGGTCTACGCCGGGACCCTTGCCGTACCACATGCCGAAGACGCCGTCATGTTTGGCGCCCGGCGAAAGCCCGACCTGCTGAGTGCCCCACAGCGCCGTGGCGGCAAGGTCCTCATTGACGCCGGGCTGGAATACCACCTGGCTTTTTGCGAGGTGCGGCTTGGCTTTCCATAGTGCCTGGTCGAGGCCACCCAGGGGCGAGCCGCGGTAGCCCGAGACATAGCCGGCGGTGTTCATCCCCGCCATGGCGTCGCGCTGGTGTTGCAGCAACAACAAGCGAACCAGGGCCTGGGTGCCGGTGAGGAAAACGCGGCCCTGGCCGAGGGCGTACTTGTCCTCGAGGGTGATGCTCCGCAAGGGGGCGTTCATTGCGGCGGCAGGATCTTGCCGGGGTTGAGGATGTTCTCCGGATCGATCGCGCGCTTGATGGCGCGCATCAGGTCGATGGCCACGTCGCCGTGCTCCAGCGCCATGTAGGGCTGCTTGCCGATGCCGATGCCATGTTCGCCGGTGCAGGTGCCGTCCAAGCGGATGGCACGCTGCGCCAGGCGCGAGGCGAATCCCTTGGCGCGGGCCAGGTCCTCGGGCTTCTCCGGATCGGTCAGCAGCATGATGTGGAAGTTGCCGTCGCCGACGTGTCCGACCAGCGGCCCCTGGAGATCGGCGGCCACCGCGTCGAGGTCGGCGAAGGTTTCGGCGACGCAATCGGCGAGGCGCGAAATCGGCACGCAGACGTCGGTGGTCAGTGCGCGGCATCCCGGCTTGAGGCCGAGGCCGGCGTAATACGCGTCGTGTCGGGCCTGCCACAGGCGGCTGCGGTCTTCCGGACGGGTGGCCCACTCGAAATCCTGGCCCTCGTGTTCGGTGACGATTCCCTGCACGGTCTCCGCCTGTTCCTTGACCCCAGTGGGTGATCCATGAAACTCGAAGAACAGGGTCGGCGCTTCGCGCAGCGTGGTTTTGCTGTGGCGGTTGATGGCCTTGATTGCCAGCGTGTCCAGCAGTTCGATGCGTGCCACCGGAATACCGAGCTGTATGGTTTGGATCACCGTGCGTACGGCCGCGGCGAGCGTGGGAAAGGCGCACACGGCGCTGGATATCGCTTCCGGCACGGGGTAGAGCTTGACCGTGAGTTCGGTGATGATGCCCAAGGTGCCTTCGGAACCGACCATCAGGCGCGTCAGGTCGTAGCCTGCCGCGGACTTGCGGGCGCGGCCGCCGGTCTTGAGGATGCGGCCGTCGGGTAGCACAACAGTCATGCCCAGCACGTTCTCGCGCATGGTGCCGTAGCGCACGGCGTTGGTGCCCGACGCACGTGTGGCGGCCATGCCGCCGAGGCTGGCATCGGCGCCCGGGTCGATGGGGAAAAACAGGCCCGTACCGTTCAAGGCGGCGTTGAGCGCCTTGCGCGTGACGCCGCACTGCACCGTGGCGTCGAGGTCTTCGGCCCGTATGGCGACGACCCGGTTGAGTGCGGAGAGGTCGATGCAGACGCCGCCCTTGATTGCCAGCAAGTGGCCTTCCAGCGAGGTGCCCGTGCCGTAGGCAATTACCGGTGTGCGGTGCCGGTGGCAGAGCGCGACGGTCGCCGCGACCTCTTCGGAGGATTCGGCGAAGACCACCGCGTCGGGTGGCATGGGGGTGAAGGATGATTCGTCCTTGCCGTGGTGCTCGCGGACGGCGGCGGCAGTGGAAAAACGCGAGCCGAAGCTGGCCGCGAGAGCATCAGCCAGCTCCCTGGGTAGGGGGGGGCGTTCGGCGGGGGCGTTCATGGTGATCTCCAGCGCTGGGACCGGCCGATTCTACGCCCCGCTCTTGGTGCCGATCATCCGCAGACCTCGCAGAATCAGGCGCTTGCTGTTGCGTTGCAGCACGCCGGGGTGGAATTGGGCGAATTCCCGTCGAAATCAATCAGCTTTAGTCGTTGACGCAGTGCTTCGATTTGGAGATAATCACGGGTTCAGTTGGAGGGGTTCCCGAGCGGTCAAAGGGATCAGACTGTAAATCTGACGGCTCTGCCTTCGAAGGTTCGAATCCTTCCCCCTCCACCAGATAAGTTTTGGATCAATGAGTTAAGCGGTTGGCGGAGCTTTGTCGGGCGGCGGTAGTTCAATGGTAGAACCTTAGCCTTCCAAGCTAATGACGCGGGTTCGATTCCCGCTCGCCGCTCCAGCTTGATGTATTTGTGGTTGCAGTGTTTCAGCCCTTGTAGCTCAGTGGTAGAGCACTCCCTTGGTAAGGGAGAGGCCACGTGTTCAATCCACGTCAAGGGCACCATTTTTTAGTGTTTACTCGTTGGAGCGCGACATGGCAAAAGGCAAGTTTGAGCGGACGAAGCCCCACGTGAACGTGGGAACGATTGGTCACGTGGATCATGGGAAGACGACCTTGACGGCGGCGATCACGACGGTGCTGTCGTCGAAGTTTGGAGGCGAGGCGAAAGCCTACGACCAGATTGACGCCGCCCCGGAAGAAAAGGCGCGCGGCATCACCATCAACACCGCGCACGTCGAATACGAGACGAAGAGCCGTCACTACGCGCACGTCGATTGCCCGGGCCACGCCGACTACGTCAAGAACATGATCACCGGCGCCGCACAGATGGATGGCGCCATCCTGGTGTGCTCCGCCGCCGACGGCCCCATGCCGCAGACCCGCGAACACATCCTGCTGGCCCGTCAGGTCGGCGTGCCCTACATGGTCGTGTTCATGAACAAGTGCGACATGGTTGACGATGCCGAACTGCTCGAACTCGTCGAAATGGAACTGCGCGAACTGCTCAGCAAGTACGACTTCCCGGGCGACGACATTCCGATCGTCAAGGGCTCCGCCCTCAAGGCCCTCGAAGGCGACAAGGGCGAGTTGGGCGAAGGCGCCATCATGGCGCTGGCCGACGCCCTGGACAGCTACATCCCCACGCCCGAGCGCGCCATCGACAAGCCCTTCCTGATGCCGATCGAAGACGTCTTCTCGATCTCCGGCCGCGGCACCGTGGTGACCGGTCGTGTCGAACGCGGCGTCGTCAAGGTGGGCGAAGAAATCGAAATCGTCGGCATCCGCCCCACCACCAAGACCACCTGCACCGGCGTTGAAATGTTCCGCAAACTGCTGGACCAAGGGCAGGCCGGTGACAACGTTGGCGTGCTGCTGCGCGGCACCAAGCGCGAGGAAGTCGAGCGCGGCCAGGTGCTGGCCAAGCCGGGCAGCATCACCCCGCACACCCACTTCACCTCCGAGGTGTACATCCTGTCGAAGGACGAAGGCGGTCGTCACACCCCGTTCTTCAATGGCTATCGGCCGCAGTTCTACTTCCGCACCACCGACGTCACGGGCAGCATCGAACTGCCGGCCGGGACCGAGATGGTGATGCCGGGGGACAACGTGCAGATGGTGGTGAGGCTGATCGCCCCGATCGCCATGGAAGAGGGACTGCGCTTCGCCATCCGTGAAGGCGGCCGTACCGTCGGCGCCGGTGTCGTCGCCAAGGTCATCGAATAACCAAGCGCAAGCGAGAAAGGATCGGGTGGCACCCCGGAATGGGGTGTCGCCCTGTAGTCTCTGCCGCAGGGGTATAGCTCAATTGGCAGAGCGGCGGTCTCCAAAACCGCAGGTTGGGGGTTCGATTCCCTCTGCCCCTGCCACTGATTTGAAGCATTTGCGCGACTAAGATTATTTTATGGCCGACAAACTGAAGTTCACGCTGGCACTCCTGCTGTTGGCCGCTGGCGTGGCTGGTTTTTACCTGCTTGGTGACAAGCCGATGATCCTGCGCGTGCTGTCCGTGCTCGCGGGCTTGGGTGCCGGCGCGGCAGTGGCCTGGTATACCGCGCCGGGCCAGCGTTTCTTCGACTTCAGCCAGGAGGCGGTGGTTGAAACGAAGAAGGTGGTCTGGCCATCGCGCAAGGAAACCATGCAGACCACCGGCATCGTCTTCGCTTTCGTTCTGGTTATGGCGATCGTGCTTTGGCTGACCGACAAGACGCTAGAGTTCGTGTTGTATGACTTGATTCTGGGCTGGAAGAAATAATGACAAAACGCTGGTATGTCGTTCACGCCTATTCCGGATTCGAGAAATCCGTGCAGCGGGCCCTGGTCGAGCGCATTACCCGCGCCGGGATGCAAGACAAGTTCGGCCAGGTGTTGGTTCCGGTCGAGGAAGTGGTCGAGATGAAGAACGGCCAGAAGAGCATATCGGAGCGGAAGTTCTTCCCGGGCTATGTGCTGGTCGAGATGGACATGGACGACGATTCCTGGCACTTGGTCAAGAGCACGCCCAAGGTGACCGGATTCGTCGGCGGAACGTCGACCAAGCCGACACCGATCTCCGAGAAGGAGGTCAACAAGATCATGCAGCAGGTACAGGATGGTGTCGAGAAGCCGCGTCCCAAAGTGCTGTTCGAGATGGGTGAAATGGTTCGCATCAAGGAAGGCCCGTTTACGGATTTCAACGGCAACGTCGAGGAAGTGAATTACGAAAAGAGCCGCCTGCGGGTTTCCGTGACCATTTTCGGTCGCGCCACGCCGGTGGAACTGGAGTTTGCACAGGTCGAGAAGGCATAGTTTTTTTGCGCCGCCGCGGCGCGCGGTTTTGTTTTTTCAGCGGCACGAGGAGCGCCAGTAGGTGAATGGAAATTCGCCGATCGCGCGCTAGGACTCACGTAAATAGGAGCCATCATGGCAAAGAAGATAATCGGTTACATCAAACTGCAGGTACCGGCAGGCAAGGCCAATCCCTCGCCCCCGATCGGCCCCGCACTCGGCCAGCGCGGCCTCAACATCATGGAATTCTGCAAGGCCTTCAATGCCCAGACCCAGGGTCTAGAGCCGGGCCTGCCAATTCCCGTGGTGATCACCGCCTTTGCGGACAAGAGCTTCACCTTCGTGATGAAGACGCCGCCGGCGACCATCCTCATCAAGAAGGCCGCGGGAATTACCAAGGGTTCGCCCAAGCCCCATACCGACAAGGTCGGCAAGATATCCAGGGCCCAGGCCGAGGAAATCGCCAAGGCCAAGATGAAAGACTTGACCGCGGCCGACCTCGACGCCGCCGTGCGCACCATCGCGGGTTCCGCCCGCAGCATGGGCATCACCGTGGAGGGGCTCTGATCATGGCAAAACAATCCAAGCGCGTACAGGCCGTCCTGGCGAAAGTTGACCGTAGCAAGGCCTATCCCTTGGGGGACGCCCTGAATCTGGTGAAGGAATGCGCCACCGCCAAGTTTGACGAGTCGATTGACGTTTCCGTCAATCTCGGCGTCGATGCGAAGAAGTCCGACCAATTGGTGCGCGGCTCGGTCGTGCTGCCCGCGGGTACCGGCAAGACCGTGCGTGTCGCCGTGTTTGCCCAAGGCGCCAAAGCCGCTGACGCCAAGGCCGCCGGCGCCGATATCGTTGGCTTCGATGATCTCGCCGCCGAGGTCAAGGCCGGCAACATGAATTTCGACATCGTCATCGCCACCCCGGATGCCATGAAGGTCGTTGGCGCGCTGGGCCAGATTCTTGGTCCCCGTGGCCTGATGCCGAACCCGAAGGTGGGAACGGTGACCATGGACGTGACCACGGCGGTGAAAAATGCCAAGGCCGGCCAGGTGCAGTACCGCACCGACAAGGCCGGCATCATCCACTGCACCATCGGTCGTGCCTCTTTCAGCGTCGATGCGCTGAGGACCAACTTGACGGCGCTGATCGAGGCCTTGCAGAAGGCCAAGCCGGCGGCATCGAAAGGCGTGTATCTGAGAAAGGTGTCGCTGTCCAGCACCATGGGCGCCGGCGTTCGCGTCGATCAGGCCAGCCTGAGCGCGCAAGCTTAAAGAACTTTGGGCTGTCGCGTCCTTCGCTCGGTTTGGCGAAAGGCGCGGCAGGTTATCAAAGACCGCAGGGGTGGCAGGGATCGGGAATTCCGGGTCAGGTATCAGATGACCCGCTGTTTCAGATTTCTCGCTGCTTAATGGAAGGAAGAAGTGGCCAATTGCAGGTGTTGCTGATACCTGACTCTTGGACTCTGATCCCTGAACCCGGCGCAGATGGCGTTACCCGATGACGGAAATCGCAGTTTCCTGAATGAAGGTCGCCGTGTTGCCAGAACCGACTTTCGGCCTGGCTGTTTGACAAGGAGTTGACCGTGAGTCTCAATCTTGACGACAAGAAGACGGTAGTTGCCGAGGTGTCCGCGGAAGTCGCGAACGCCCAGTCGATCATCGTCGCGGAGTACCGTGGTCTCGGAGTGGTCGATCTCACCGCCCTGCGTGCCAACGCACGCAAGTCCGGTGTGTATCTGCGTGTAGTCAAAAATACCCTGGTTCGTCGCGCCATCGCCGGCACGCCGTTCGAAGGTCTGTCGGCCAAGCTCGCCGGTCCCCTGATCTATGGAATTTCCAAGGATCCGGTGGCTGCCGCCAAGCTGCTGAACGACTTTGCCAAGGGTAACGACAAGCTTGCCATCAAGATCGGCGCAATGCCCAACTACGTCATGGACGCGGCTGGAGTCAAGGCGCTGGCGACGATGCCGAGCCGCGAGGAGCTGTTGTCCAAGCTGCTCGGCACCATGCAGGCACCGATCACCCAGTTCGTCCGTACGCTCAACGAGATCCCGACGAAGTTCGTCCGGGGCCTCGCCGCCGTGCGCGACGCCAAAGAGACTGCGTAATCCTTTTTCATCGATTCAAACATTCATTCAGGAGTAGCAATCATGGCTGTTAGCAAAGCTGAAATCCTCGATGCCATCGCTGGCATGACCGTTCTCGAACTGTCCGAACTGATCAAGGAAATGGAAGAGAAGTTCGGCGTTTCCGCCGCTGCCGCGGCCGTTGCCGTGGCCGCCCCGGCCGCCGGCGGTGCCGCCGCCGCGGTGGAAGAGAAGACCGAATTCACCGTCGTGCTGCTGGCCGCCGGCGAGAAGAAGGTCGAAGTCATCAAGGTGGTGCGTGCCGCCACCGGCCTGGGCCTCAAGGAAGCCAAGGATCTGGTTGATGGCGCGCCAAAGCCCGTCAAGGAAGCCATTCCCAAGGCTGATGCCGAAGCCCTCAAGAAGCAGCTCGAGGACGCCGGCGCCAAGGTCGAGGTCAAGTAAGCGCAAGACGATCGCGGGTTGGCGGTCCTGCCGCCAGCCCGCGTTTGTGCTTGCAAAAACCGAGTTGTTGCTTTCCTCCCGTAATCGATGTGGAAGTCAAACGCGAGTGCTGAACCAGTTTCCTCCAGCCCTGTCTTTTGACCTTGACGTCTGAATCCTGAACGGAGCCACCATGGCGTATTCCTATACCGAGAAAAAGCGTATCCGCAAGAGCTTTGCCAAGCGGGCCAACGTCCTTGACGTGCCATTCCTCCTGGCGACGCAGATCGAGTCCTATACGCGCTTCCTGCAGGCCGACGTGCCGCCGGCCCAACGTCGCAATGAGGGCCTGCAAGCCGCCTTTACCTCGATATTCCCGATCGTCGCCCATTCGGGGAATGCCCGCCTGCACTTCGTCGAGTACATGCTCGGCGAACCGACCTTCGACGTCAAGGAATGCCAGCAACGCGGCTTGACCTTTGCCAGCCCCTTGCGCGCCAAGGTCCGCCTCGAACTGCTCGACCGCGACACAAAGGCCGTCAAGGAAGTAAAGGAAGACCAGCCCCTCTACATGGGCGAGATTCCCCTGATGACCACCACGGGATCCTTCGTCATCAACGGCACCGAGCGCGTCATCGTTTCCCAGTTGCATCGTTCTCCCGGCGTCTTTTTCGAGCACGACAAGGGCAAGACCCACAGCTCCGGCAAACTGTTGTTCTCGGCACGGATCATTCCCTACCGCGGCTCCTGGCTGGACTTCGAGTTCGATCCGAAGGATGTCCTCTACTTCCGCATCGACCGCCGGCGCAAGATGCCTGTGACCATTCTGCTCAAGTCGATCGGCATGACGCACGAGCAGATCCTGGGGACGTTCTTCGAGTTCGACACCTTCCACTTCGCGAAGAAGGGGATTTCCTTCGAGGTCGTGCCCGAGCGCCTGCGCGGCGAAGTCGCCAAGTTCGACATCCTCGACAAGGCTGGCAAGGTGATCGTTGCCAAGGACAAGCGCATCACCGTGAAACACATTCGCGACATGGCGGAGGCCGGCATCAAGAAAATCCTGGTGCCCGACGAGTTCGTCATGGGGCGCGTCATCGCCCATAACGTCATCAGTCCGGAGACTGGCGAGATCCTGGCCAATGCCAACGACGAGGTGACCGAGGATCTCCTCGGCAAGCTGGTGATAGCCGGCGTCGAGCAGGTGCAGACGCTTTACGTCAATGATCTCGATCGTGGCGCCTACATTTCCTCAACGCTACGCATGGATGAGACGGCGGACCAGTGGGCCGCGCGTGTCGCCATCTACCGCATGATGCGTCCCGGCGAACCGCCGACCGAGGACGCAGTCGAGAACCTGTTCCACGGCCTGTTCTACTCCGAGGAGCGCTACGACCTGTCTGCCGTTGGCCGCATGAAGTTCAACCGCCGCGTCGGCCGCGAGGAAATCGAGGGCGCGGGCACCCTGTCGAATGACGATATTGTCGACGTGGTACGCATTCTGGTGGAACTTCGCAACGGCCGTGGCGAAGTCGATGACATCGACCACCTGGGCAATCGTCGCGTGCGATCGGTTGGCGAACTGGCCGAGAATCAGTTTCGCGCCGGACTGGTGCGCGTCGAGCGCGCGGTCAAGGAGCGCCTGAACCAGGCCGAGAGCGACAACCTGATGCCGCATGACCTGATCAATGCCAAGCCGATCTCTGCGGCGATCAAGGAGTTCTTTGGCTCCAGCCAGTTGTCTCAGTTCATGGACCAGACCAACCCGCTGTCCGAGATCACACACAAGCGCCGCGTTTCGGCCCTTGGCCCGGGAGGCCTGACGCGCGAGCGCGCCGGCTTCGAGGTGCGCGACGTGCATCCGACGCACTACGGTCGTGTCTGCCCGATCGAGACACCGGAAGGTCCGAACATCGGCCTGATCAACTCTCTGGCCCTGTATGCCCGCACCAACGAATACGGCTTCATGGAAACGCCGTATCGCCGTGTCGAAGGCAGCCACGTTACCGATGACATCGAATACCTCTCCGCGATCGAGGAAGGCAAGTACGTGATCGCGCAGGCCAATGCCCAGCTCGACAAGAAGGGGCGCCTTACCGACGCCCTGGTGTCCTGCCGTTTCAAGGGTGAGTTCGAATTGAAGGAACCGGCAGAGGTCCAGTACATGGACGTGGCACCGAGCCAGATTGTTTCGGTCGCGGCATCGCTGATCCCCTTCCTCGAGCACGACGACGCCAACCGGGCCCTGATGGGCGCCAACATGCAGCGTCAGGCCGTGCCTTGCCTGCGTCCGGAAAAGGCGCTGGTTGGTACCGGTATCGAGCGTACCGTTGCGGTTGACTCGGGCACGGCCGTGCAGGCCCTGCGCGGTGGCGTGGTCGATTACATTGATGCCAATCGCATCGTCGTGCGTGTCAATGACAACGAAACCGTTCCGGGAGAAGTCGGTGTCGACATCTACAACCTGATCAAGTACACGCGGTCGAACCAAAACACCAATATCAACCAGCGACCCATCGTCAAGGTGGGCGACCTGATCGCCAAGGGGGACGTCGTCGCTGACGGTGCCTCGACCGATCTGGGTGAATTGGCGCTGGGCCAGAACATGATGGTCGCCTTCATGCCCTGGAACGGTTACAACTTCGAGGACTCGATCCTGATTTCGGAGCGCGTGGTTGCCGATGACCGCTTTACCTCGGTGCATATCGAGGAGCTGACGGTGGTGGCGCGCGACACCAAGCTGGGCGCCGAAGAAATCACACGTGACATTGCTACGCTTGGCGAATCGCAACTTGGTCGTCTCGACGAGTCCGGCATCGTGTACATCGGTGCTGAGGTCGAAGCTGGTGACGTGCTGGTCGGCAAGGTCACCCCCAAGGGTGAAACCCAACTGACTCCGGAAGAGAAGCTGCTGCGCGCGATCTTCGGCGAGAAGGCCTCCGACGTGAAGGACACCTCGCTGCGCGTGCCGTCCGGCATGATCGGCACGGTGATCGACGTTCAGGTGTTCACGCGCGAAGGCATCGAGCGCGACAAGCGAGCGCAGTCGATCATCGATGACATGCTGCGCGGCTACAAGCAGGATCTCGCCGACCAGATGCGCATCGTTGAGCGCGATACCTTTGCCCGTATCGAGAAGTTGTTGACCAACAAGCCTGCCAGCAAGGGCCCGAAGAAGTTGGCCAAGGGCACCAAGATCACCAAGGATTACCTGGCGTCGCTGGAGCACTATCACTGGTTCGACATTGCCCTCGAGAACGAGGAGTCGCAAGTACAGTTGGAGAGCCTGCGCGACAGCATCGAGCAGACGCGCAAGGATTTCGACGTCGCCTTCGAGGCGAAGAAGAAGAAGCTGACCCAAGGCGACGAACTGCCGCCCGGCGTGCAGAAGATGGTCAAGGTGTACCTTGCGGTCAAGCGCCGTCTGCAGCCCGGTGACAAGATGGCCGGCCGTCACGGCAACAAGGGTGTGGTCTCCAAGATCGTCCCGATCGAGGACATGCCGCACATGGCCGACGGTACGCCGATGGACATCGTGCTGAATCCGTTGGGCGTGCCCTCGCGGATGAACATCGGCCAGATTCTGGAAACGCATCTGGGCTGGGCGGCCAAGGGCCTTGGCCTGCGAATCGGTGAGATGCTGCGCAAGCAGGCTGCCGCTGGCGATATCCGCAAGTTCATGAACAAGATCTACAACGCGTCCGGTCGCGGCGAGGATGTCGATAGCCTCAACGATAAGGAGGTTGTCGAGTTGGCTGAGAACCTGCAAGGCGGTGTGCCGTTTGCCACGCCGGTGTTCGACGGCGCGCATGAGTCCGAAATCAAGGCCATGCTTGAACTCGCCGGGCTGCCCAGTAGCGGTCAGGTCGAATTGTTCGACGGTCGCACCGGCGAGGCCTTTGAGCGCAGGGTCACGGTCGGATTCATGCATGTGTTGAAGTTGCATCACCTGGTCGACGACAAGATGCACGCCCGCTCCACCGGCCCCTACAGTCTGGTTACACAGCAGCCCTTGGGCGGCAAAGCCCAGTTCGGCGGCCAACGCTTTGGCGAAATGGAAGTCTGGGCGCTGGAAGCCTATGGCGCGTCCTACGTGTTGCAGGAAATGCTTACGGTCAAGTCCGACGACGTCAATGGTCGTACCAAGGTCTACGAAAACATCGTCAAGGGCGAGCACAAGATCGATGCCGGCATGCCGGAATCCTTCAACGTGCTGGTGAAGGAAATTCGCTCACTCGCGATCGACATCGATCTCGAGCGTTACTGATCCGCGGCCCACTGGAGAAAATCACATGAAGAGCCTGTTTGCAGACCTTTTCAAGCAGAACCTGGCGGCCGAGGAAGAGTTCGACGCGATCACCATCGGCCTGGCGTCGCCGGACAAGATCCGCTCCTGGTCCTATGGTGAAGTCAAAAAGCCGGAGACCATCAACTACCGTACCTTCAAACCCGAGCGTGATGGCCTGTTCTGCGCCAAGATCTTTGGCCCGGTCAAGGACTACGAGTGCCTGTGCGGCAAGTACAAGCGCCTCAAGCATCGCGGGGTGATCTGTGAGAAGTGCGGTGTCGAAGTCACACAGTCCAAGGTTCGCCGCGAGCGCATGGGCCATATCGAGCTGGCGTCGCCGACGGCCCACATCTGGTTCCTCAAGAGCCTGCCGAGCCGCCTTGGCATGGTGCTCGACATGACCCTGCGTGATATAGAGCGCGTGCTTTATTTCGAGGCCTTCGTCGTCGTGGATCCAGGCATGACGCCGCTCAATCGCGCGCAACTGCTGACTGAGGACGACTACCTGGCCAAGGTCGAAGAGTATGGCGACGACTTCACCGCGGTGATGGGCGCCGAGGGCGTGCGCGAACTGTTGCGTACTCTCGACCTCAATCGCCTGGTTGAAACTTTGCGTCAGGAGCTTGAGGTCACGGGCTCGGAAGCCAAGAGCAAGAAGATTTCCAAGCGCCTCAAGGTGCTTGAGGGATTCCAGCAATCCGGCATCAAGCCCGAGTGGATGATTCTAGAAGTCCTTCCGGTGCTGCCGCCGGACCTGCGTCCGCTGGTGCCGTTGGATGGCGGCCGCTTCGCCACCTCGGATCTCAATGATCTGTATCGCCGCGTCATCAACCGCAACAATCGCCTCAAGCGCCTGCTCGAACTCAAGGCGCCGGACATCATCGTGCGCAATGAAAAGCGCATGCTGCAGGAGGCCGTCGATTCTTTGCTCGACAATGGGCGCCGTGGCAAGGCCATGACCGGCGCCAACAAGCGCCCGCTGAAGTCGCTGGCCGACATGATTAAGGGCAAGGGCGGTCGTTTCCGCCAGAACCTCCTCGGCAAGCGCGTCGACTACTCCGGCCGCTCGGTTATTGTCGTCGGTCCGCAGCTCAAGCTGCACCAGTGTGGCCTGCCGAAGAAAATGGCGCTGGAGCTGTTCAAGCCCTTTATTTTTGAACGCCTCGAGAAAATGGGTATCGCCAGCACCATCAAGGCGGCGAAGAAGGAAGTTGAAGCAGAAACCCCGGTCGTGTGGGACATTCTCGAGGAAGTCATTCGCGAACACCCGGTAATGCTGAATCGCGCTCCGACCCTGCACCGGCTCGGTATTCAGGCTTTCGAGCCGACCCTGATCGAAGGCAAGGCGATCCAATTGCACCCGCTGGTTTGCGTGGCCTTCAACGCCGACTTCGACGGCGACCAGATGGCCGTCCATATTCCGCTGTCTCTGGAAGCGCAGATGGAGGCCCGCACCCTGATGCTGGCTTCCAACAACGTGCTCTCGCCAGCCAACGGCCAGCCGATCATTGTTCCTTCGCAGGACGTGGTATTGGGTCTCTACTACGCGACCCGTGAAAACGTGACAGCGCGCGGCAATGGCATGATCTTCACCGACATCGCCGAAATCACCCGCGCCGTCGATTCGCGCCAGATCGATCTGCATGCGCGTGTTTCGGTACGTATACGCGAGTTTGAGCTGGATGCTGACAATCAGTGGCAGCCGAAGATCACCCGTTACTCGACCACCGCCGGCCGCGCTCTGCTGTCGGAGATACTGCCGCGCGGCCTACCCTTCAAGGTCATCGACAAGCCGCTCAAGAAGAAGGAAATATCGAAGCTGATCGACGAGAGCTTCCGTCGCTGCGGCCTCAAGGAAACCGTCGTGTTTGCCGACCAGTTGATGCAGGCCGGGTTCCGCCTGGCCACGCGCGCCGGAATATCCATTTGTGTCGATGACATGCTGGTACCAACGCAGAAACATAGCCTGATCGCCGCCGCCGAGGCCGAAGTCAAGGAAATCGAGAAGCAGTACACCTCCGGTCTGGTGACCGTTGGCGAGCGTTACAACAAGGTGGTCGACATATGGGGACGCGCCGGCGACCAAGTGGCAAAGGCCATGATGGACCAACTTGCGCATCAGGCCGTGACCGGCGCGGACGGCAAGACCGTTAGCCAGGAGTCCTTCAATTCCATCTACATGATGGCCGACTCTGGGGCCCGCGGTTCCGCCGCCCAGATTCGCCAGCTCGCCGGCATGCGTGGCCTGATGGCGAAGCCTGATGGCTCGATCATTGAGACGCCGATCACCTCGAACTTTCGCGAGGGCCTCAACGTTCTTCAATATTTCATCTCGACCCACGGTGCCCGCAAGGGCCTGGCAGATACAGCACTGAAGACCGCGAACTCGGGTTACCTGACCCGCCGCTTGGTGGACGTCACCCAGGATCTGGTGGTGATCGAGGACGATTGTGGCACCCAGGGCGGTTTTGCCATGAAGGCGCTGGTCGAGGGCGGTGAAGTCATCGAGCCGCTGCGTGAGCGCATTCTCGGCCGCGTCGCCGCCAACGACGTGATTCACCCCGATACGCAGGACGTGTTGTACGCGGCGGGCTCTCTTCTGGATGAGGATGCGGTTGATACGATCGAAGCACTCGATATTGATGAAGTCCGCGTGCGCAGTCCGTTGACCTGCGAAACCCGCTACGGTCTTTGCGCAAAATGCTATGGCCGCGACCTTGGTCGTGGTTCGCTGGTGTGCGCTGGCGAAGCCGTGGGCGTGATCGCAGCCCAGTCGATCGGCGAGCCAGGTACCCAGTTGACCATGCGTACCTTTCACGTCGGCGGCGCGGCTTCGCGCTCCGCTGCCCAGAGCAGCATAGAGGCGAAGAGTGGCGGTGTGATCCGCTTTACGGCGACGATGCGCTATGTCACAAATCCGAAGAACGAGAAGATCGTTATTTCACGTTCCGGAGAGGTCATGGTCACCGACGACAATGGCCGTGAACGCGAGCGTCACAAGGTTCCCTATGGCGCAACGATGCTGGCGGATGACGGCAAGATGGTCAGGGCTGGCGCGCAACTGGCGACCTGGGATCCACATACGCGCCCGATCGTTACCGAATATGCCGGAACCGTGAAGTTCGAGAACGTGGAAAAGAACGCCACGGTCGCCGAGCAGATGGACGAAGTGACCGGATTGTCAACACTTGTCGTCATTGATCCCAAGCGTGGAGCCAAGGCGTCCAAGGGTGTTCGCCCGCAGGTCAAGCTGATCGACGAGCATGGTCAGGAAGTCAAGATTCACGGTACCGACCACGTTGTCACCATCACCTTCCAGGTCGGCTCACTGATCACCGTGAAGGACGGTCAGCCGGTCGCCGTCGGCGATATTCTGGCGCGTATCCCGCAGGAGTCCTCGAAGACACGCGACATCACCGGCGGTCTGCCGCGCGTAGCCGAGCTCTTCGAAGCTCGCGTGCCCAAGGATGCCGGAGTGCTGGCGGAGGTTACAGGTACCGTTTCATTCGGTAAGGACACCAAGGGCAAGCAGCGTCTGGTGATTACCGAGCCGGACGGCACCGCCCACGAGTACCTGATTACCAAGGACAAACACGTCATGGCGCACGACGGCCAGGTGGTGAACAAGGGCGAAGTCATCGTCGATGGTCCGGCGGATCCGCACGACATCCTGCGGCTCAAAGGTGTCGAAGAGCTGGCCCGCTACATCATCGACGAGGTGCAGGACGTCTACCGCCTCCAGGGCGTCAAGATCAATGACAAGCACATCGAAGTCATCGTGCGCCAGATGCTGCGCCGCGTCGTGGTCACCAGCCCGGGCGATTCGGCCTTCATCAAGGAGGAACAGGTGGAACGTGCCGCCCTGCTGGACGAAAACGACAAGCTGATTGCCGCCGGCAAGACGCCCGCCAGCTATGAATTCATGCTGCACGGCATCACCAAGGCCAGTCTTTCGACCGACTCCTTCATTTCCGCCGCTTCATTCCAGGAAACGACCCGCGTCCTTACCGAAGCCGCAATCATGGGCAAGCGCGACGAGCTGCGCGGCTTGAAGGAAAACGTCATCGTCGGCCGTTTGATTCCAGCAGGTACCGGCATGGCCTATCATCGGACCCGGCGATTGCAATCCGCCGGTGGCGCGGACGCGCAAAGCCTGTTTGACCTGCCAGCATCGACGGAAGAGTCATCCGTCGCGGCCGAAGACACCTCGACAGGTTGACGCTGCACGTTCGTCAATCTATAATCCGGCCTCTTTGCCCCCTGAATGGGGTCGGTTTTTCTTTAATTTCATAGCGTTTAGCGCCGCAATCAGGATTACCACATGCCTACCATCAATCAGCTAGTGCGCAAGGGACGGCAGGCGCCGATCTCAAAAAGCAAGGTTCCCGCACTGGGTAACAGCCCTGCGCGCCGTGGTGTTTGCACCCGGGTTTACACCACGACCCCCAAGAAGCCGAACTCCGCTTTGCGAAAAGTCGCCAAGGTGAGATTGACCAATGGTTTCGAGGTCATTTCCTACATTGGTGGCGAAGGTCACAACTTGCAGGAGCACTCGGTTGTCCTGATTCGCGGTGGCCGAGTAAAGGATTTGCCCGGTGTCCGCTACCACATCGTGCGCGGTAGTCTTGACACCCAGGGAGTCAAGGATCGCAAGCAGAGCCGCTCGAAGTATGGCGCCAAGCGCCCGAAAGCCGCCTGAGGCCATAAGGAGAAACCATGCCACGTCGTCGTGAAGTACCCAAGCGAGATATCCTGCCCGACCCTAAGTTTGGCAGTGTCGACCTTTCCAAATTCGTCAATGTGCTGATGGATAGCGGCAAAAAGTCCGTCGCCGAGCGCATTGTTTACGGTGCCTTCGCCCAGATCCAGACCAAGAGCGGAAAGGATCCGCTGGAAGTTTTTTCCTTGGCCGTGAATAACGTCAAACCCTTGGTTGAGGTCAAGAGCCGTCGTGTGGGTGGCGCCAACTACCAAGTGCCCGTGGAAGTCCGTCCGTCGCGCCGCATGGCGCTGTCGATGCGTTGGCTTCGCGAGGCGGCGCGCAAACGCAGCGAGAAGTCCATGGGTCAGCGCCTTGCCGCCGAGTTGCTGGAAGCTTCCGAAGGGCGTGGAGCGGCGATGAAGAAGCGCGAAGAAGTTCACCGCATGGCGGAAGCGAACAAGGCGTTCTCGCATTTCCGTTTCTAAGCAGTAGCGTGTCTCGTCGGGTTTCCGGCGGGATTTTCGTTTTTTTGTCCGCCGCCCTGTCGCTTCGCACAACGAGGCGTCATGGCGGTTTGGTTTAGATAAGGCAGGTAAATCAAGTGGCCCGCAAGACTCCCATTGAGCGCTATCGCAATATCGGCATTTCGGCGCACATCGACGCCGGCAAGACCACCACCACCGAGCGCATCCTTTTCTATACCGGCGTGAATCACAAGATCGGCGAGGTTCATGACGGCGCCGCCACTATGGACTGGATGGAGCAGGAGCAGGAGCGCGGCATCACGATCACCTCGGCTGCCACGACTTGTTTCTGGAAGGGCATGGCCGGCAATTTTCCCGAGCACCGCATCAACATCATCGACACACCGGGCCACGTCGATTTCACCATCGAAGTCGAGCGTTCGATGCGGGTGCTTGACGGTGCTTGCATGGTGTATTGCGCCGTGGGCGGTGTCCAGCCGCAGTCGGAAACCGTGTGGCGCCAGGCAAACAAGTACGGCGTGCCTCGCCTCGCGTTTGTGAACAAGATGGATCGCCAGGGCGCGGACTTCTTCAAGGTGCATGACCAGATGCGGCTGCGTTTGAAGGCCAATCCGATTCCCTTGCAGGTTCCAATCGGGGCCGAGGAAAAATTCGAGGGCGTGGTCGACCTGATCAAGATGAAGGCCATTGTCTGGGACGATGCATCGCAGGGTACCAAGTTCTCGTATGGCGATATCCCGGCTGACTTGATTGACACCTGCAACGAATGGCGCGAGAAGATGGTCGAAGCGGCCGCCGAAGCCTCCGAGGAACTGATGAACAAGTACCTCGAGAGCGGTGAATTGAGCGAGGAGGAAGTCAAGACGGGCCTGCGCCTGCGCACCCTGAACGCCGAAATCGTGCCGATGCTTTGCGGCTCGGCGTTCAAGAACAAGGGCGTGCAGGCCATGCTCGACGCCGTGGTCGAGCTGCTGCCCGCGCCGACCGATATTCCGCCGGTCGAGGGTATTCTTGAGAATGAAACTGAAGGCCGCCGTGGCGCGAACGATACCGACCCGTTTGCGGCGCTCGCTTTCAAGATCATGACCGACCCCTACGTCGGTCAACTGACATTCTTCCGCGTCTATTCCGGCACGGTAAAGACGGGCGACACTATCTTTAATCCGATCAAGGGCCGCAAGGAGCGTCTTGGCCGGATTCTGCAGATGCATGCCAACCAACGCGAGGAAATCAAGGAAGTGTTTGCCGGCGACATTGCTGCCGCTGTGGGCTTGAAGGAAGCGACCACCGGCGAGACTCTGTGCGATCCCGCCAATGTCATCACACTCGAGCGGATGGTGTTCCCTGAGCCGGTGATTCACGTTGCCGTCGAGCCGAAAACCAAGGCTGACCAGGAAAAAATGGGCATTGCCCTTAATCGTCTGGCGCAGGAGGATCCATCCTTCCGGGTGCGGACCGACGAAGAATCCGGGCAGACCATCATCTCCGGCATGGGTGAGCTGCACCTCGAAATTTTGGTCGACCGCATGAAGCGCGAGTTTGGCGTCGAAGCCAACGTTGGCGCTCCCCAGGTCGCCTACCGCGAAGCCGTGCGCAAGGCGGTCGAGCAGGAGGGCAAGTTTGTCAAGCAGTCCGGTGGCCGAGGCCAATACGGTCACGTTTGGATCAAGCTCGAGCCGAATGAAGCCGGCAAGGGCTTTGAATTCGTCGACATGGTCAAGGGTGGCTCAGTCCCGCGTGAGTTCATCCCGGCGGTAGAAAAGGGACTCATCGACACGTTGCCGAACGGCGTGCTGGCCGGATTCCCGGTGGTCGACGTAAAGGTCACCCTGTTCGACGGCTCCTACCACGACGTCGATTCGAACGAAAACGCCTTCAAGATGGCGGCATCGATGGCTTTCAAGGATGCCATGCGCAAGGCCAGCCCGGTATTGCTGGAGCCGATGATGGCGGTCGAGGTCGAAACGCCCGAGGACTACATGGGCAACGTCATGGGTGATCTTTCCGGTCGGCGCGGCATCGTTCATGGCATGGAGGACCAGGTGGGAGGCATCAAGCTGATCAAGGCTGAAGTACCGCTGGCCGAGATGTTCGGTTACTCGACGCAGTTGCGCTCCCTGTCGCAGGGCCGTGCCACCTACTCGATGGAATTCAAGCACTACACCGAGGCGCCAAAGAATGTCGCCGAAGCGGTCATCAACAAGAAGTAACAGCCCGAAAATCGTTCTTTAAGGAAACAGCGACATGGCAAAAGGCAAGTTTGAGCGGACGAAGCCCCACGTGAACGTGGGAACGATTGGTCACGTGGATCATGGGAAGACGACCTTGACGGCGGCGATCACGACGGTGCTGTCGTCGAAGTTTGGAGGCGAGGCGAAAGCCTACGACCAGATTGACGCCGCCCCGGAAGAAAAGGCGCGCGGCATCACCATCAACACCGCGCACGTCGAATACGAGACGAAGAGCCGTCACTACGCGCACGTCGATTGCCCGGGCCACGCCGACTACGTCAAGAACATGATCACCGGCGCCGCACAGATGGATGGCGCCATCCTGGTGTGCTCCGCCGCCGACGGCCCCATGCCGCAGACCCGCGAACACATCCTGCTGGCCCGTCAGGTCGGCGTGCCCTACATGGTCGTGTTCATGAACAAGTGCGACATGGTTGACGATGCCGAACTGCTCGAACTCGTCGAAATGGAACTGCGCGAACTGCTCAGCAAGTACGACTTCCCGGGCGACGACATTCCGATCGTCAAGGGCTCCGCCCTCAAGGCCCTCGAAGGCGACAAGGGCGAGTTGGGCGAAGGCGCCATCATGGCGCTGGCCGACGCCCTGGACAGCTACATCCCCACGCCCGAGCGCGCCATCGACAAGCCCTTCCTGATGCCGATCGAAGACGTCTTCTCGATCTCCGGCCGCGGCACCGTGGTGACCGGTCGTGTCGAACGCGGCGTCGTCAAGGTGGGCGAAGAAATCGAAATCGTCGGCATCCGCCCCACCACCAAGACCACCTGCACCGGCGTTGAAATGTTCCGCAAACTGCTGGACCAAGGGCAGGCCGGTGACAACGTTGGCGTGCTGCTGCGCGGCACCAAGCGCGAGGAAGTCGAGCGCGGCCAGGTGCTGGCCAAGCCGGGCAGCATCACCCCGCACACCCACTTCACCTCCGAGGTGTACATCCTGTCGAAGGACGAAGGCGGTCGTCACACCCCGTTCTTCAATGGCTATCGGCCGCAGTTCTACTTCCGCACCACCGACGTCACGGGCAGCATCGAGCTGCCGGCGGGGACCGAGATGGTGATGCCGGGGGACAACGTGCAGATGGTGGTGAGGCTGATCGCCCCGATCGCCATGGAAGAGGGACTGCGCTTCGCCATCCGTGAAGGCGGCCGTACCGTCGGCGCCGGTGTCGTCGCCAAGGTCATCGAATAACTTCTTCTATTGCAATACGGAGAAAAGGGCGATAAAATCTTGCCCTTTCGCAAATTGCGAGACCGCTCTTTAAGGATTTTTCATGCAAAGTCAAAAGATTCGCATCCGCCTCAAGGCCTTCGACTATCGCCTCATCGACCAGTCCGCCCTTGAGATTGTCGATACGGCCAAGCGTACCGGTGCCGTTGTGCGTGGTCCCGTACCCTTGCCGACGCGGATTGAGCGTTTCGACGTTCTGCGGTCGCCGCATGTCAATAAGACGTCGCGCGACCAGTTCGAGATTCGTACCCACCTGCGCCTGATGGACATCATCGATCCGACCGATAAGACGGTCGATGCGCTGATGAAGCTGGATCTGCCTGCGGGCGTGGACGTCGAAATCAAGTTGCAGTAGTACCTTGTAGACGGGCGCCACACTTTTTCGGCGCCTGATTTGTTTCTGCAGTACTGAGCCTGGCCAATCGCAGCCGGGGATTAGGAGAATAAAATGAGTCTGGGCCTTGTTGGACGCAAGGTCGGCATGACGCGCGTGTTTGCCGAGGATGGTTCTTCCATTCCGGTGACCGTGGTGGATGTGTCGAACAATCGCGTCACGCAAATCAAGACGCCTGACACGGACGGCTATGCCGCCGTGCAGGTGACCTTCGGCAAGCGCCGCGCCAGCCGCGTCAACAAGGCTGCCGCCGGACATCTCGCCAAGGCCGGTGTCGAAGCCGGGGAAGTTTTCAAGGAATTCCGCGTTGGTGTTGATCAACTCGCGGGCTTCAAGCCGGGCGATGTGGTTGCTGCCAGTATTTTTAGCGTCGGCCAGAAGGTCGATGTGAGCGGAACCTCGATTGGCAAGGGCTTTGCCGGTGCCATCATGCGGCACAATTTTTCCTCGAACCGCGCCTCGCACGGCAACTCGGTATCGCACAATTCCGCCGGTTCCATTGGCATGGCGCAGGATCCGGGCCGGGTTTTCCCTGGCAAAAAAATGGCCGGCCATTACGGCGATGTGGCGCGCACGAACCAGAACCTTGAAGTGGTTCGCATCGACGAAGCGCGCCAGTTGCTGATGATCCGCGGCGCCGTACCGGGCGCCAAGGGTGGGGATGTTGTCGTCGCCCCGGCCGTCAAGGCGTCCTAAGAGCGGGGATGACATGGAACTCAAAGTAATCAACGATCAGGGACAGGCGGCCTCCACCGTAACCGCCTCGGATGCCCTGTTTGGACGCGACTTCAACGAGGCGCTGGTCCATCAAGTAGTGGTGGCTTATCAGGCTAATGCCCGCTCCGGGAACCGCAAGCAGAAGGATCGCAAGGAAGTCCATCACAGTACCAAGAAGCCGTTCCGCCAGAAGGGTACGGGCCGGGCGCGTGCCGGCATGACCTCGTCCCCGCTTTGGCGCGGGGGTGGCCGTATTTTTCCGAACAGTCCGGAAGAGAACTTCACCCAGAAGGTGAATCGCAAAATGTACCGCGCCGGCGTCGCCGCGATTCTCTCTCAACTCGCTCGCGAAGACAGGCTGGCTGTGATCGACAACTTCGCCATTGAGGCGCCGAAGACCCGCCTGTTTGCGCAAAAGCTCAAGGCCATGGGATTGGACTCTGTCCTGGTCGTGACTGATAGCCTCGACGACAACCTTGCGCTTGCATCCCGCAACCTGCCCAATGTGCTGGTCCTTGAGGCGCAGCAGGCAGATCCGGTATCGCTGGTTCGCTTCCCGAAGGTGATCTTCACCAGGGGCGCCGTGGCCAAGATGGAGGAGATGTTGGCATGAACAAGAACTTCAATCCCGAGCGGCTGCTGCAGGTGTTGGTTGCGCCGCAAATCTCCGAAAAGGCGACCTACGTCGCCGACAAGAACGAGCAGGTCGTGTTCATCGTCACGCCCGATGCCACCAAGCCCGAAGTCAAGGCCGCCGTTGAAATGTTGTTCAAGGTCCAGGTCGAGTCGGTACAGATCGCCAACCTGAAGGGTAAGGTCAAGCGGTCCGGCCGCAGCATAGGCCGGCGCAGCGACATCCGCAAGGCATTTGTCTGCCTCAAGCCGGGTCAGGAAATCAATTTCGCGGAAGGGGGGGCTGCCTAAATGGCTCTGGTAAAAGTTAAACCGACCTCGCCCGGACGTCGCGGTGTCGTCAAGGTCGTCAACGCAAACCTCCACAAGGGCCGTCCGCACGGCAGCCTGATTGAGAAGAAGTCGAAGACCGCCGGCCGAAACACCCATGGCCACATCACGACCCGTCACATGGGTGGTGGCCACAAGCAGCATTACCGCGTGGTTGACTTCCGCCGCGACAAGGACGGAATACCGGGCAAAGTCGAAAATCTTCAGTACGACCCGAATCGCTCCGCCAACATTGCCTTGGTTCTCTACACGGACGGGGAGCGGCGTTACATCATCGCCACCAAGGGAATGGTCGTCGGTCAGATCGTGATCAGTGGTTCCGACGCGCCGATCAAGCCGGGCAATGCCCTGCCGATTCGCAACATCCCGGTCGGTACCACGATTCATTGCGTCGAGATGATGCCTGGCAAGGGCGCACAGATTGCCCGTTCCGCCGGCACCTCGGTACAGTTGCTGGCGCGGGAAGGCACCTACGCCCAGGTCCGGCTACGCTCCGGCGAGATCCGTCGCATTCATGTCGAGTGTCGCGCGACGATCGGAGAAGTCGGAAACGAAGAGCATAGCCTGCGCAAGATTGGCAAGGCTGGCGCGATGCGCTGGCGGGGCGTGCGCCCGACCGTTCGCGGTACCGCGATGAATCCGATTGATCACCCGCATGGCGGCGGCGAAGGCCGCACCGGTGAGGGCCGTGTTCCCGTCAGCCCGTGGGGTCAGCCAACCAAGGGCTATCGCACTCGAAACAACAAGCGCACCGACGTGATGATCGTTCAGCGCAGGCCGAAGGGTAAGAGGTAATCCATGGCACGTTCAATCAAGAAGGGCCCGTTCATCGACGCCCACCTGCTCAAGCGCGTCGATGTGGCGCGCGCATCCAACGACAAGCGTCCGATCAAGACTTGGTCGCGCCGTTCAACGATCCTGCCGGATTTTGTCGGCCTGACCATCGCCGTGCATAACGGCAAGCAGCACATCCCGGTCTATGTGTCGGAAAACATGGTGGGCCACAAACTTGGCGAGTTCGCGCTAACGCGCACCTTCAAGGGCCACACGGGCGGCAAGAAAGCCGCGGCGAAGAAGTAAGGAGCCATCATGGAAACCAATGCAAACCTGCGCGGCGTGCGCCTGTCGGCCCAGAAAGGCCGTTTGGTCGCCGACCTCGTTCGTGGCAAACCGGTGGATCAGGCACTCAGCATCCTGACCTACTCACCGAAGAAGGGCGCGGGGATCATCAAGAAGGTGCTCGAGTCGGCCATTGCCAACGCAGAACATAACGACGGGGCCGACATCGATGCCCTCAAGGTTACCCGCATCTATGTTGAAAAGGGAACCGTGCTCAAGCGGTTCACCGCACGGGCGAAAGGGCGCGGTAATCGCATCCTCAAACCTACCTGCCACATCTTCGTGACCGTCGGCGCTTAAGGGGAACTCATGGGACAAAAGATTCATCCGACCGGCTTCCGTCTTTCGGTTACGCGCAACTGGACTTCCCGCTGGTACGCCAACAGCAAGGCCTTTCCGCAGATGTTGAAGGAAGACATCGAGGTCCGCGAGTATTTGAAGAAGAAGCTCGCGCACGCATCCGTCGGCCGCGTGGTCATCGAGCGCCCGGCGAAGAACGCCCGCGTTACGGTTTACAGCGCTCGCCCCGGCGTCGTCATCGGCAAGAAGGGCGAAGACATCGAGCATCTAAAGGCTGAACTGCAGCGCAAGATGGGCGTGCCGGTGCATGTCAACATCGAAGAAATCCGCAAGCCGGAAATCGACGCTCAACTGATCGCCGATTCGATCGCCCAGCAGCTTGAAAAGCGCATCATGTTCCGCCGCGCGATGAAGCGCGCGATGCAGAACGCCATGCGCCTCGGTGCCCAGGGCATCAAGATCATGAGTTCCGGCCGCCTCAACGGCGCCGAGATCGCCCGCCGCGAGTGGTATCGCGAGGGGCGCGTGCCGCTGCACACGCTGCGCGCCGATATTGACTACGGCACTTCGGAGGCTAAGACCACATACGGCATCATTGGTATAAAGGTATGGGTGTTCCGTGGCGAGATACTCTCGCGGAATGACGCGCTCCAGGCCGTGCCCGAACCTGCGGTCGATGATCAGCGCAAGCCCCGCCGCGGTCCGGTCCGGACCAAGTCGGAAGGTGAGAGCGATGCTGCTCCGGCTCGTCGAAGCCCGGCCAAGAAGGCCGAGGACGCAAAGCCCGAAGGTACGGCGGTGCCCAAGGCACCGGTTAAACGCGTTCGCAAAGCACCGGCTAAGCCCGACGCGGCTGCCGGCGCGGCAAAAGAGGTCAAGGAGTAAGCCATGCTGCAACCTGCCCGCAGGAAGTACAGGAAGGAACAGAAGGGTCGAAATACGGGCCTCGCCACGCGCGGCGCCAAGGTGAGCTTCGGTGAATACGGCCTCAAGGCCATTGGCCGCGGCCGCCTCACGGCGCGCCAGATCGAAGCGGCTCGTCGCGCCATGACCCGTCACATCAAGCGTGGCGGACGCATCTGGATACGCATTTTTCCGGACAAGCCGATTTCCAAGAAGCCGCTTGAGGTGCGCATGGGCAACGGCAAGGGTTCGCCCGAATACTGGGTCGCCGAGATCCAGCCGGGCAAGGTGTTGTACGAAATGGATGGCGTGGACGAGACGCTGGCCCGCGAGGCGTTCCGCCTGGCGGCAGCCAAGCTGCCTCTTGAGACTACGTTCGTCATTCGCCACTTGGGGTAAGAGACATGAAGGCAAGCGAGTTGAGAACGAAGGGTGCGGACGATCTGCAAAAGGAGCTGCTCGATTTGCGCAAGGCGCAGTTCGGTCTGCGCATGCAGGTGGCAACCCAGCAATTGACGAATACGAGCCAGATTGGCAAGGTGCGCAAGGATATCGCGCGGATCAAGACCATACAGCGTGAGAAGGCGGTGACGAAATGACCGAAGGCACCCAGACCGTAAGGCGTACCCTGCAGGGGCGCGTCGTTTCCGACAAGATGCTGAAGACCGTCACGGTTCTTGTCGAGCGCAAGGTCAAGCATCCCGTGATCGGGAAGATCATGACGCGTTCGAAAAAGTACCACGCGCACGTTGAAGGCCTGGAAGCCGCGTCAGGGGATCTGGTTCAGATCGAGGAATGTGCTCCGATCTCCAAGACCAAGGCATGGCGGGTTGCCAAGGTGGTCGAAAAGGCGCGCATCGTCTGATATTGCGGAGTCTCGGCAACAAGTAGTTGACAATACCTGGGCGCAAGATAAAATTTCGCCTCTTTGCTCCGCCGGAAGGAGTCCTTTCCGGCGATCCAGCCCCTAGCGGGCTCCAAGACTGATCGTGGCGACTTACTTGTATGCCGCGAATTAAGTTGGAGATGAAAAATGATTCAAATGCAGTCCCTGCTCGACGTCGCCGACAACACGGGTGCGCGTTCGGTCATGTGCATTAAGGTGCTCGGCGGCTCCAAGCGTCGTTATGCCGGTATTGGCGACGTCATCAAGGTCAGCATCAAGGATGCGGCTCCACGCGGCCGCGTGAAGAAGGGCGAGGTATATAGCGCCGTGGTGGTGCGTACCGCGAAGGGCGTCCGCCGCCCCGACGGCTCGCTGATCAAGTTTGACGGGAACGCTGCGGTACTCCTTAACAACAAACTCGAGCCGATCGGCACCCGTATATTTGGACCGGTGACGCGCGAACTGCGTACCGAGCGATTCATGAAAATCGTCTCGCTCGCCCCCGAGGTTCTTTGAACCAGCAATCGAGGATTCGATCATGAACAAGATTCGCAAGGGTGACGACGTGGTCGTCACCACGGGCAAGGACAAGGGCAAGCGCGGAGTCGTGCTGAGCTGCCTCGATGCGGAGCGCCTGCTGGTGGAAGGCGTCAACCGTGTCAAGAAGCACACCAAGCCCAATCCCATGAAGGGCAATCAGGGCGGCATTGTCGAGAAGGAAATGCCGATCAATATTTCCAACGTGGCGCTGTTCAATCCGGCCACCCAGAAGGCGGACCGCGTCGGCTTCAAAATGCTCGATGACGGCCGCAAGGTTCGGGTGTTCAGGTCGAACGGCGAAGTCGTTGACGCGTAAGGACCAGTCATGGCGCGCTTGCAGGAATTTTACAAAGAGACCATTGTTCCCGAACTGCTTGGCAAGTTCGGCTACAAATCCGTGATGGAAGTGCCGCGCATCACCAAGATCACGCTCAACATGGGCGTGGGCGAGGCGGTCGGCGACAAGAAGATTCTCGATCACGCGGTTGGCGACATGACCAAGATTGCGGGCCAGAAGCCGGTGATCACCAAGGCCCGCAAGGCCATTGCCGGCTTCAAGATCCGCGAAGACTATCCGATCGGCTGCATGGTGACACTGCGCGGCAACCAGATGTACGAGTTTCTCGACCGCCTGGTGACCATCGCCATGCCCCGTATTCGCGATTTTCGCGGCATTTCGGGCAAGGGCTTCGATGGTCGTGGCAATTACAACGTCGGTGTCAAGGAACAGATCATTTTTCCGGAAATCGAATACGACAAGATCGATGCGTTGCGTGGCATGAACATCAGCATTACCACCACCGCGAAGAACGACGACGAAGCGAAAGCGCTTCTCGCCGCATTCAAGTTCCCCTTCAAGAACTGAGGGACATATGGCGAAACTAGCACTCATCAACCGCGAGGAAAAGCGCGCCAAGGCTGTTGCGAAATATGCAGCCAAGCGCGCCGAACTCTTCGCCGTCATCAACAATGTCAACCTGCCGGACGAGCAGCGCATGGATGCGCGGCTCAAGCTTCAGCAACTGCCCCGAAACGCCAGCCCGTCGCGCCAGCGCAACCGCTGTTCGCTGACCGGGCGTCCGCGTGGTGTGTTCCGCAAGTTCGGTCTTTGCCGCAACAAGCTGCGCGACATCGCTATGCGCGGCGAAGTGCCGGGCATGACCAAGGCAAGCTGGTAAGGAGACCGATATGAGCATGACCGATCCGGTTGCCGACATGTTGACCCGCATCCGCAACGCGCAGATGGCGGAGAAGCTTTCCGTGTCGATGCCTTCATCCAAGCTGAAAGTGGCGATCGCCAAGGTTCTCAAGGACGAGGGATACATCGATGATTTCGCCATTCGCGAGAGGGGCGCCAAACCCGAACTTGACCTCGCGCTGAAGTATTACGCCGGGCGTCCGGTGATTGAGCGCATCGAACGTGTTTCGAAGCCCGGCCTGCGCGTCTACAAGGGCAAGGACGACTTGCCGCGCGTAATGAACGGCTTGGGTGTTGCCATCGTCTCCACGCCGAAGGGCGTGATGACCGACCGCCGCGCGCGGGCGGGCAACATGGGCGGCGAAGTTCTCTGCATCGTCGCCTAAGGAGCGCTTCATGTCACGTATTGCAAAATATCCGGTCGAGGTTCCCAAGGGCGTGGAGGTCATGCTCTCTGATTCCGAGATTTCCGTCAAAGGTCCGCTGGGGACGCTGAAGCAGTTCCTTTTGCCCTCGGTAACGATCGAGAAGGACGGCGAGAAGCTGCTGTGCCGTGCCGTCGAAGGCGCGGCTGACGCGGGTGCGATGTCAGGCACCATGCGGGCATTGCTCAACAACATGGTGCTTGGCGTTACCAAGGGCTTCGAGAAGAAACTGACGCTGGTAGGCGTCGGCTATCGTGCCCAGGCGCAGGGCGCCAAGTTGAACCTGACGCTGGGTTTTTCCCATCCCGTGGTGCACGACATGCCCAGTGGCATCAAGGTCGAGACGCCCACCCAGACCGAGATCCTGATCAAGGGGATCGACAAGCAAGTGGTTGGGCAGGTGGCCGCCGAGATTCGCGCGTACCGTTCGCCGGAGCCCTACAAGGGCAAGGGTGTGCGCTACTCCGATGAGGTCGTGGCCATCAAGGAAACCAAGAAGAAATAATCGAGGCGCTGAAACATGGAAAAGAAAAAGGCTCGTCTACGCAGGGCGCGTAAAACCCGCGCCAAGATTGCGGAGCTCAAGGTTGTGCGCCTCGCGGTGCATCGTAGCAACCAGCATATCTCCGCCCAGATTTTCTCCGGTTGCGGCACGCGTGTCCTGGCGACGGCTTCGACCATGGAGCCAACCGTTCGCAGCCAGATTCCGAATGGCGGCAACGTTGAGGCCGCCAAGACGATCGGCAAGCTGATCGCCGAACGAGCCAAGGCCGCCGGCATCGAACAGGTTGCGTTCGATCGTTCCGGTTTTCATTACCACGGCCGCGTCAAGGCGCTGGCTGAAGCCGCCCGTGAGGGCGGTCTCAAGTTCTGAGCGAGGCCGACAATGGCAAAACCGCAAGGCAGGAAACAGCAGCAGGTTCAGGAAGAACGCGATGACGGCATGCGCGAGAAGATGGTTTCCATCAATCGTGTTACCAAGGTGGTCAAGGGTGGCCGGATTCTCGGTTTCGCCGCGCTGACTGTCGTTGGCGATGGCGACGGTGGCGTTGGCATGGGCAAGGGCAAGTCCCGCGAAGTGCCGGTCGCCGTGCAAAAGGCCATGGAAGAGGCTCGCCGCAAGATGACCAAGGTTAATCTCAAGGACGGCACACTGCATCATTCCGTGACCGGAAAGCACGGTGCTACGACGGTTCTGATGTCGCCTGCGTCGCCCGGTACTGGCGTTATCGCCGGCGGCCCGATGCGTGCCGTGTTCGAGGTGATGGGTGTCACCGACGTGGTGGCCAAGACAATCGGTTCGACCAATCCCTATAACGTCGTGCGCGCAACGCTGCATGGACTGCGTGCAATGAGCACGCCGGCCGAGATCGCCGCCAAGCGCGGCAAGGCCGTGGCGGAAATTCTGGAGTAAGAAAATGACCGAGAAAAAAGTCAAGGTCACGCTGGTCAAGAGCCTGATCGGAACGAAGCAGGATCATCGCGCCACCGCGCGCGGGCTCGGACTGCGCAAGCTCAACAGCTCCGCCGTGCTTGAAGACACGCCTGCTGTCCGCGGCATGATCCGCAAGATTGCCTATCTGGTTAAGTGCGAAGGCTAAGGGGAACGCAATGGGGATGGAACTCAACAACCTGAAGCCTGGTGCCGGCTCAAAACATGCGCCCAAGCGCGTTGGTCGTGGCATTGGCAGTGGGCTGGGGAAGACGGCGGGACGCGGCCACAAGGGCCAAAAATCGCGCGCAGGCGGTTTCCACAAGGTCGGTTTCGAAGGCGGTCAGATGCCTTTGCAGCGACGCTTGCCGAAGCGTGGATTCAATTCCTTGACGGCGAGCCGCAACGTCGAAGTGCGTCTTTCCGAACTGGACAAGCTGCCCGTGGAAGAAGTCGACCTGTTGGTGCTCAAGCAGGCCGGCGTGATCGCCAGCGACGCGTTGTCGGCCAAGGTCATCCTGTCCGGCAAGCTTGGTCGCAAGATCGCGCTGAAAGGCGTTGGCGCCACCAAGGGCGCGCGTGCGGCGATCGAGGCCGCCGGTGGGTCCGTGGCGGACATCGCCGCAGCCTGATAGCGGACGGTAGAGGCAGTGGCGAGCAACCAGGCAGCAGCAATCGGCAAGGCCGGCAAGTTCGGCGACCTCTGGCGCCGCTTGTGGTTTCTGCTCGGCGCGCTGGTTGTGTATCGCATCGGCGCCCACATACCCGTGCCGGGGATCGACCCGGTCAAACTGGCCGAACTGTTCCAGGGCCAGCAGGGCGGAATTCTGGGCGTCTTCAACCTCTTCTCGGGTGGCGCGCTGTCGCGCTTCACGCTGTTCGCTCTGGGCATCATGCCCTACATTTCGTCCTCGATCATCATGCAACTGATGGCGGTCGCGGTGCCCTCGATCGAGGCATTGAAGAAAGAGGGTGAAGCCGGTCGCCGCAAGATCACCCAGTACACCCGCTACGGGACGGTTGCACTGGCCCTGTTTCAGGGACTTGGAATCGCCATTGCACTGGAGTCGCAAGCAGGGCTTGTTCTCGACCCGGGTCCGCTGTTCCGCTTCGTGACCGTGCTGACGTTGCTGACGGGAACGATGTTCCTGATGTGGGTCGGTGAACAGATCACCGAACGCGGACTTGGCAATGGCATTTCGATCATCATCTTCGCCGGTATCGTCGCCGGTCTGCCGAGTGCGCTGGGCGGTCTTTTCGAACTGGTTCGCACCGGTGCCATGCACGCGATTTCGGCGCTGTTCATTTGTGCCCTGGTGGTGCTGGTCACCGGATTCGTCGTGTTTGTCGAGAAGGGGCAGCGCAAGATTCTGGTGAATTACGCCAAACGCCAGGTCGGCAACAAGATTTACGGCGGCCAGAGTTCGCACCTGCCGTTGAAGCTGAACATGTCAGGCGTGATCCCGCCTATTTTCGCCTCGTCGATCATTCTCTTTCCTGCCACCGCCGCCGGTTGGTTCGGCTCGGGCGAGGGCATGACCTGGTTGAAGGATATCGCCGCGACCCTGTCGCCCGGCCAGCCCATTTACGTCATTCTTTACGCCGTTGCGATCGTATTCTTCTGCTTCTTCTACACGGCGCTGGTGTTCAACTCCAAGGAAACCGCTGACAACCTGAAGAAGAGCGGGGCCTTCGTGCCCGGGATTCGCCCGGGTGACCAGACTAGCCGCTATATCGACAAGATTCTCACGCGCCTGACCCTGGTTGGAGCCGTCTATATCACCCTGGTTTGCCTGATCCCGGAATTCCTGATCCTGAAATGGAACGTACCGTTCTACTTCGGTGGTACCAGTCTGCTGATCATTGTGGTCGTGACCATGGACTTCATGTCCCAGGTCCAGGCTTACGTCATGTCGCACCAGTATGAAAGCTTGTTGAAAAAGGCCAACTTCAAGGGCGCCGGATTTCCCGGTCGTTGAAGCATGTCCAAGGAAGATGTAATTGAAATGCAGGGAGAGGTCATGGAGAATCTCCCCAATGCCACGTTCCGCATCAAGCTGGAAAACGGGCACGTGGTACTCGGCCATATTTCCGGAAAAATGCGCATGCACTATATCCGCATCCTTCCCGGCGACAAGGTCACCGTGCAGTTGACGCCTTATGATCTATCCAAGGCGCGTATCGTGTTTCGCGCCAAGTAGTGTTGTAATTTTTCCGGAGAAATCCAATGAAAGTTCTGGCTTCGGTCAAACGTATCTGCCGTAACTGCAAAGTCATCCGCCGCAACGGCGTGGTGAGGATCATCTGTACCGATCCGCGCCACAAGCAGCGCCAAGGTTGATCAGGCAGCGGCGATCGGATATACTTAGCAGTTTCCCAATTTTCAGCTAACCCGCCACATCGCACCGGCGGTGAAGAACAGGTAAGCACATGGCTCGCATAGCAGGCGTCAACATCCCGAACCACCAGCACGCGGAGATCGCATTGACGGCGATCTACGGCATCGGCCGTACCCGTGCCCGGAAGATCTGCGACGCCGTCGGCGTCAAGCGTTCGACCAAGATCAAGGAACTCACCGACAGCGAGATGGATCGCTTGCGCGAGGAGGTAGGCAAGTTCTCCGTCGAGGGCGATCTGCGCCGCGAAGTGACGATGAACATCAAGCGCCTCATGGATCTTGGCTGCTACCGCGGTGTCCGTCATCGCCGTGGCCTGCCCGTGCGCGGTCAGCGCACGCGCACCAACGCGCGTACCCGCAAGGGGCCGCGCAAGGCAATTTCGATGGGCAAGAAGTAAACCAGGAACCAGCACATGGCAAAGACCGCTACCAAAGTTCGCAAGAAGGTCAAGAAGAACGTTGCCGAAGGCATCGCGCACGTTCACGCTTCCTTCAACAACACCATCATCACCATTACCGATCGCCAGGGCAATGCATTGTCTTGGGCGACCTCGGGTGGCGCCGGTTTCAAGGGCTCGCGCAAGTCGACTCCGTTCGCCGCGCAGATCGCCGCCGAGGCCGCCGGCAAGGCGGCCCAGGAGTGCGGCGTGAAGAACCTGGAAGTCCGCATCAAGGGCCCCGGCCCCGGCCGTGAGTCGGCCGTTCGCGCGCTCAATGCGCTCGGCATGAAGATCACCAGCATCACCGACATTACCCCGATTCCCCACAATGGATGCCGGCCGCCCAAGCGCCGTCGCATCTAAGGCAAAGGACCCGACACCATGGCCCGCAACCTAGACGCCAAGTGCCGTCAGTGCCGCCGCGAGGGCGAGAAACTCTTCCTCAAAGGCGAAAAGTGTTTTACCGACAAGTGCTCCGTCGAGCGCCGTTCCTATGCGCCCGGACAGCACGGCCAGAAGTCCGGCCAGCGCCTGTCGGGCTACGGCACCCAACTGCGCGAGAAGCAGAAGATTCGCCGCATCTACGGCATTCTTGAACGCCAGTTCCGCAGGGTCTTCGCCGATGCCGAGCGCAAGAAGGGGCAGACCGGCGAGAATTTGCTGAAGCTCCTCGAAAGCCGTCTCGACACCGTCGCCTATCGCATGGGTTTCGGCGCGTCGCGCGCGGAGGCTCGCCAGGTGGTGCGCCATAACGGCGTGCTGATCAATGGCAAGCGCGTGAATATTCCCTCCTACAGCGTGCGTCCCGGCGATGTGATCCAACTGACCGACGGTACGCGCGGGCACCTGCGCACCAAGGCCGCCATCGAAGCCGCCGGATCGCGTGGTTTTCCGGAGTGGATCGAGGTTGACGCCAAGGCTGGCAAGGGTACTTTCAAGGCCATGCCAGCTCGCGAAGACCTGCCCCCGTCGATCAACGAAGGCCTGGTGGTCGAACTGTATTCGCGCTAATTCGTAGTCATGCGCCTGGCGTCCCATGGACGCCAGGCGTTGCCCATTTGAGGGAATGCACATGCACACACTTCTGAAACCCCGCAGTATTGACGTTCAGCAACTTTCGCCGGTGCACGCGCGAGTGGTGATGGAACCCTTCGAGCGCGGCTATGGCCACACGCTTGGCAATGCCCTGCGTCGTATCCTGCTGTCTTCGATGGAAGGGGTCGCACCGACCGAGGTTTCGATCGAGGGCGTGCTGCACGAGTACTCGACGCTGGACGGCGTGCGCGAAGACGTGGTCGATGTCCTGCTGAACCTCAAGGGCGTGGTGCTGAAGATGCACAACCGTCGCGAGGCGACGCTGACCCTGGCGAAGAGTGGTGAAGGCGTGGTCACCGCGCGTGACATCGAGTCTACCCATGACGTAGAGATCGTCAATCCCGACCACGTGATCGCACACATCGCCCCCGGCGGCAAATTGAACATGCAGATTCGCGTCGAGTCCGGCCGCGGCTATGTTCCGGCCAACCAGCGCGAAATCGCTCGCGAAAACCGCGCCATCGGCCAGATCATGCTGGACGCCTCATTCAGCCCGGTGCGTCGTGTCAGCTATTCCGTCGAGTCGGCCCGCGTCGAGCAGCGCACCGACCTGGACAAGCTGATCCTCGACATCGAAACCAATGGCGCCATCGACAATGCCGAGGAAGCCGTACGCACGGCGGCTCGCATCCTGATGGAGCAGCTCTCGATCTTCGCCGATCTCGAAGGCACGCCGATGTCGGCCGAGACACCGAAGCAGACCTCGGTCGATCCGGTGCTGGTACGTCCGGTCGATGACCTTGAACTGACCGTGCGTTCCGCCAACTGCCTCAAGGCCGAGAACATCTATTACATCGGCGACCTGATCCAGCGCACCGAAACCGAGCTGCTCAAGACGCCGAATCTTGGCCGCAAGTCGCTGAACGAAATCAAGGAAGTGCTGGCTTCGCGCGGCCTGACGCTGGGCATGAAGCTGGAAAGCTGGCCGCCGGCCGGTCTGGAGAAGTTGTCCTGATTCAATTTGGGCCGGGCGTTTGCCCAGCCAAGTCGCAAGCTCGCACCTGCTTCAACGAAAATACGACTCGATAACCATTAACCGGCCATTTGCATCGCGCGGTGGCCGCAAAAAACGAGGGAATCAAAATGCGTCACGGTAACGGACTTCGCAAGCTCAATCGAACCTCATCGCATCGCCAGGCGATGCTGCGCAACATGGCTGTTTCACTGCTGCGCCACGAGGCCATCAAGACCACCCTGCCCAAGGCCAAGGAATTGCGCCGCGTGGTGGAGCCCCTGATCACCCTGGGCAAGAAGCCCAGCCTGGCGAATCGCCGCCTCGCCTTCGATCGCACGCGCGATCGCGAGATCGTCGGCAAGCTGTTCGAGGTGCTGGGCCCGCGCTACGCCGCGCGCAACGGTGGTTACCTGCGCATCCTGAAAATGGGATTCCGCGTCGGCGACAACGCACCGTTGGCGTTTGTTGAACTGCTGGATCGTCCCGCCGGGGAGGTTGTCGACGAGACGGCCGCCGAATAAGGTTTTCGCCGCGAGAAAAAGGGCCAGGCGTCGCCTGGCCTTTTTTGTTGGTGATTCGGGGTGGCTAAAGAATCATCCCGGCGCCCACCGTATTGTTCGTGCTTTCATCGATGACAATGAAGGCTCCCGTGGCGCGGTTTTCCGTATAGCTATCGACGACCAGCGGCTGCGCCAGCTTGAAGGCGACACGGGCGATGTCGTTCATGGCCAAGCCGTCGGCTGGATGCTCCTGCAAGGTGTTGATGTCCAGCCGCTGGCCGATGCCGTCGAGCAGGGCACGGGTTTCGCGTGTCGTCTGGCGGATCAGATATTTGCGTTGCGCATCCAGCGGCCGGTCGCCCAGCCAGCAGAGCATGGCCTCGATTCGCCGTGTCACCCGCGCCGACTCTTGATCCCCGGCACGCACGATCATGTCGCCGCGCGAAACGTCAATTTCGTCATCGAGCAGCAGTGTCACTGACTGTTCCGCGATTGCGCGCGGTTGCGGCTTGCCGCCGACGTGGATGCCCTTGATCAGGCTGCGCCGCTCCGAGGGCAGAACCAGGACCTCGTCCCCGACCGCAATTTCACCCGATTCAACCCGGCCCATGAAACCGCGGTAATCATGAAGCGCCGGGTCGTCCGCCTTCCGAGGCCGGCAAACATACTGCACCGGAAAGCGGAAGCGCTCGTCGCACCCGCTGTGCGCGGCGGGCGCCGACTGGAGAATCTCGATCAGCGTCGGACCTGGGTACCAGGAGAGATTGTCGCCGCGATCCACCAGCATGTCGCCCTTGAGGGCGGAAAGCGGGACGAAGCGCACATCCCCGATGCCGAGCTGGCGGGCGAAGGCGAGGTATTCCCCGCAAATGCGTTCGAACACCGTCTGGTCATACCCGACCAGGTCCATCTTGTTAACCGCCACCACCAGATGCGGAATCCCCATCAGATGCGCAAGGCAGGAGTGACGACGGGTTTGCGTGAGAACGCCCTTGCGCGCGTCGATCAGGATGATCGCCAGATCGGCGGTCGAGGCGGCAGTGACCATGTTGCGCGTGTACTGTTCGTGGCCGGGCGCGTCGGCAATGATGTACTTGCGTCGTCCGGTGCTGAAGTAGCGGTAGGCGACGTCGATGGTAATGCCTTGTTCGCGTTCGGCCTGCAGGCCGTCGGTAAGCAGCGACAGGTCGACCGCTTCCAGGCCGCGCCGCAGCGAGGTCTTCTCGATCGCATGCAGGGTGTCGGCGAGGATTGCCTTGGTGTCGTAGAGCAGCCGACCGATCAAGGTGCTCTTGCCGTCGTCGACGCTGCCGCAGGTAAGGAAGCGCAGCAGGCCGTTGTCGATGGGACGGGAAAACTCGGGAATGTGTTCGATGGCGCTCATCAGAAATAGCCCTCCTTCTTGCGCTGCTCCATTGCCGCCTCGGAGGCCTGATCGTCCAGACGGGTGGCGCCGCGTTCGGTGATCGTGGTGGTCGCCGTCTCGACAATGATCTTCTCCACCGTATCCGCGTCCGATTCCACGGGTGCGGTGCAGGTGATGTCACCCACCGTGCGGAAGCGAACGCGCAACAGTTCCACCGCTTCACCGTCGCCGGCTGGGCTGATGTCCGTCACCGGTTGCAGCAACCCGCCCCGGCGCACCACCGGCCGCCAATGCGCGAAGTAGATCGCCGGCAGGGCCAGGCCTTCACGGGCGATGTATTGCCAGACATCGAGCTCGGTCCAGTTCGAGATCGGAAAGGCGCGAATGTTTTCCCCCGTGTGTACCCGGGCGTTGAACAGGTCCCACAGTTCGGGCCGCTGGTTCTTCGGGTCCCAGCCACCAAACTCGTCGCGGAAGGAAAAGATGCGCTCCTTGGCGCGGGCCTTCTCTTCGTCGCGCCGGGCGCCGCCGATGCAGGCATCGAAGCCGAATTCGCCGATGGCTTCGAGCAAGGTCACCGACTGGTGCTTGTTGCGCGACTCGTCAGCCGACTTGAGCCGCACCGTGCCCCTTGAAATGGAGTTCTCGACCGAGCGGACGATCAAGCGCTCGCCAAGCTGGCAGGCGCGGGCATCGCGAAAGTCGATGACCTCGGGATAGTTGTGCCCGGTATCGATGTGCAGCAGCGGAAACGGAAAGCGACCGGGGCGGAAGGCCTTCTCGGCCAGGCGCAAGAGCACGATCGAGTCCTTGCCGCCGGAGAACAGCAGCGCCGGATTGGCGCACTGCCCCGCCACTTCGCGCAGGATATGGATGGCCTCCGCTTCCAGCCAGTCGAGATGATCGAGCCCGTGCCTCGCCGCCTGGAGTGTGGTCGCGTTCATGCCGCCACCGCCGTGTCATCGGCGCCGACTCTTGTCACCCGCGTCAGCCTGCCGTCCACCAGATGCAGTCCGCACTCCTTGGTGTCGGCGCTCTCCCACCACCAGCGACCGGCGCGCACATCCTCGCCGGGCTGGATCGCCCGGGTGCAGGGGCCGCAGCCGATCGAGGGGTAGCCGCGTTCGTGCAGCGTGTTCCAGGGCACGCGGTTGGCGCGCAGATAGACCCACACCTCGCGCTCGCTCCAGTCGGCCAGCGGGCTGATCTTGACCAGGTTGTTGCCGTGGTCAAAGGCCACTGTCTTGAGTTTGTCGCGGGTCGGCGACTGCGCCGCGCGCAGGCCGGTGATCCAGGCCTGCTTGCCGGCCAGGGCACGTCGCAGCGGCTCGATCTTGCGCGCCTGGCAGCAGGCCTTGCGCGCATCCACCGAATCGTAGAAGCCGTTGATGCCGTAGCCGGCGACGAAGTCCTGCACCGTGTCGTGGCGCGGCGCGAAGACGTTCAGACGGCGGCCGTAGCGGCGCTCGGCACGGGCTATCAGCTCATAGGTCTCGGCCGGCAGGCGTCCGGTATCCAGCGAAAAGACTTCGATGTCCAGGTTCTCGCCCCAGATCATGTCGGTCAGCACCATGTCCTCGGCACCCAGGCTGTTGGCGAACACTATGGGTGCATAGTCGCGCGCGACATCGCGCAGCAGTTGTTTGACGCGGACGGCCTTCTCGGCCACGGTGCCGACCAGTTCGAGGTCGGCAAGATCGGGCAGGTTTTCGCGCAGCATTGCAGTCTCCAGAAAATCGGCGTTCAGGCAGCCCGTCGGCGGAACAGGGGCAGCGGCTGGACCGCGTCGCCCTGATAGCTCTCGGGGAAGTCGTCGAATGCGGCCAGCGCGTCTTCGGCGTTCTTGCCTTCACCCAGCACGAAGGCATCGAAGCCGACGCGGTTGAGGAAGAAGATATGGTCGCGGCCGATGTCACCGAAGGCGCGCAGTTCGCCGTCATAGCCGTGGCGCTCGCGCAGCAGGTGCGCCGTCGAATAGCCACGGCCGTCGGCGAATTTCGGGAAATGCACGGCGATTACGGTGAAATCGTCGATGTCCGCGGCGATTTCGGCGATATCGTCCTCCGGCGCGAGCCAGATACCCAGCGGCGTGCCGTGCTCGTATTCGCGGGCGATCAGGCAGGATTTCTTCGCCTTCCAAACCGAGACCGGCACCAGCAACGGGCCGAACGGCAGGCAGACGTCGAAGGGCGCTTCGCCGTCGACCAGGTTGACGACTTTCCAGGCGTCGTCCTGCAGGCGACGCTCCTTGATGATCTGCTTGTTAGCCATTTGCGACTCTCCTTGATTGATGGGGGTGGGCGGGGTTGCGTTGATAGGCAGCGGTTTGAAAGGTTTCGATGCCGATGCGGTCGAAGGTATCGATGAAGCGTTCGTCGGCATGGCGATGGGCGAGATAGGCGCCGATCAGGCGTTCGATGGCATCCGGCACCTCGGCGGCGGGAAATGCCCGGCCGATCACTTCACCGATGCGAGCATGGTTGCCCTGGCGGCCGCCGAGCGTGATCTGGTACCACTCCTCTCCGTTCTTGTCGACGCCGAGGATGCCGATCGCGCCGAGGTGATGGTGACCACAGGAATTCATGCAGCCGGAGATGTTGAGCTCCAGGTCGCCGATGTCGTGCTGGTAGTCGAGATCCTCGAAACGTTCCTGGATCGCGGCGGCGATCGGTAGCGAGCGGGCATTGGCCAGGGCGCAGAAATCGCCACCGGGGCAGGCGATCAGGTCCTGGATCAGGCCTGCGGTGGGCGCAGCCAGGCCGGCGGCCTTGGCGCGGTGCCAGACGGTGTAGAGCTCGCGCTGCGGCACGTCGGCGAGGATCAGGTTCTGTTCGTGGGAGACGCGGATCTCGCCGAAGCTGTAGCGCTCGGCGAGGTCGGCGGCGGCCTCCATCTGTTCCGAGCTTGCATCACCCGGCGCGGCGCCGGGTTTTTTCAGCGACAGCGTGACGGCGGCGTAGCCGGCCACTTTGTGCGCCTGCACGTTGCGCTCGACCCAGCGCGAGAAGGCCTTGTCTTCACGCAGATGGGCGAGGTGGCAGAGGTCGTTTTCGGCCAGCGTTTCATAGGCCGGCGCTGCGAACTGCGCGCTTACGCGATCTACCTCCGCGGCTGTCAGGGTCGCGGGACCGTTTTTCAGGTGCGCCCATTCCGCCTCGACCTGCCGCGTGAATTCCTCGCGGCCGAGCGCCTTGACCAGGATTTTGATGCGCGCCTTGTAGGCGTTGTCGCGGCGGCCGTGGCGGTTGAAGACGCGCACCAGTGCCTCGGTGTAGTTCAGCAGGTGCTGCCAGGGCAGGAACTGGCGAATCACTTGGCCCAGCAGCGGGGTGCGCCCGAGGCCGCCGCCGGGCATAAACCTTGAAGCCGATCTCGCCGGCATCGTTCTTGACTACCTGCAAGCCGAGGTCATGGACCTGTATTGCGGCGCGGTCTTCCGTGGCGCCCGAGATCGCAACCTTGAACTTGCGCGGCAGGTAGGCGAACTCCGGGTGGAAGGTGGACCACTGGCGCAGGATTTCGGCCCAAGGGCGCGGATCGGCGATTTCGTCGGCGGCGACGCCGGCGAAGTGGTCGGTGGTGACGTTGCGGATGCAGTTGCCGGAGGTCTGGATCGCGTGCAGTTCGTCCCGCGCCAGATCGGCGAGGATGTCCGGCACCTCGGCCAGCTTGACCCAGTTCAGTTGCAGGTTGTGGCGCGTGGTGAAGTGGCCGAAGCCGCGATCGTAGCGGCGGGCAAGGTCGGCGAAGCGGCGCAATTGCGCGGCCGAGAGCAGGCCGTAAGGCACCGCCAGCCGCAGCATCGGGCCATGACGCTGAATGTAGAGGCCGTTTTGCAGGCGTAGCGGGCGGAACTCGTCGTCGCTCAGCTTGCCGGCGAGATAGCGCTCCGTCTGGCCGCGAAACTGGGCAATGCGGGCCTGGACGATGGCGTGGTCGTAGTCGTCGTATTTGTACATTGGGGTTCCTTAAGCGAGGATCAGCTTGCCGCCGACCAGCAACAAGACCGAGGCGAGCAGGCCGCGCAGCGCCGGCTCCGGCACTCTGGCGGCGAAATGGGCGCCGAGCGCGATGCCCGGCAGGGAACCGATCAGCAGCGAAACCAGCAGCACCACATCAACCGTGCCCAGCCACCAGTGGCCCAGGCCGGCAACCAGGGTCAGCGGCACGGCATGGGCGATGTCCGAACCGACGATGCGGCGAGTGGCGAGTTGTGGATAGAGGAAAGTCAGCGCCGTCACGCCCAGCGCCCCGGCGCCGACCGAGGAGATGGTCACCAGCACACCGAGCACGGCGCCGACCAGGACGGTCAGATCGGCCACATGGCCTTGCAAAGAGTCGGCGCTGGCGCTACGGCGTTTCGCGATATCCAGCAAGCGCTGGCGGAAGAACAGGGATAGCGCGGTCAGCAACAAGGCAAAGCCGAGCACCACCGAGATCAGCCCCGTCGCGCCGTGGCCCTGAACTCCAAGTCGGGCCAGAATCAGCAGTGTCAGCGCGGCGGCCGGAACGCTGCCCAGCGCCAACCGGCCGGTAATCGTCCACTCGATGTTGCCGTGACGGTGATGGACCCAGGAACCGCCGCTCTTGGTGATGGCCGCGTATAGCAAGTCAGTGCCCACAGCGGTTGCCGGCTTGAAGCCGAACAGCAGAACCAGTAACGGTGTCATCAGCGAGCCGCCACCGACGCCGCTCAGGCCGACGAGGGTGCCGACGACAAAGCCGGAAAGCGGGAGCAGGGGATTGAGTGCGAATTCCATGATGCAGCGCATCGTAGTTAGGTTATATAGTCTTGAAAAATACTTTCTGGCAATTTATATATAACTATTGGATATACTCTGTCCATGAAGCTCCAGCAATTGCGTTACCTGGTGGAAGTCGAGCGACGCGGGCTCAATATCTCCGCCGCCGCCGCGGCGCTCTTCACTTCACAGCCCGGTGTCTCCAAGCAGATCGCCATGCTCGAGGAGGAGTTGGGGTTGGCAATCTTTGAAAGGGCAGGCAAGCGCCTGGTGCAGATCACGCCCCCGGGCCGGGTGGTGCTGGAGATGGCGAGGCGCATCCTTGCGGAGGCGGCGAACATGAAACGGGTCGGCGAGGATTTCGCCGCCGAGGGTGGCGGGCAGCTCTCGATCGCCACCACCCATACCCAGGCGCGTTACACCTTACCGTCCGTCATACAGCGTTTCGTCGGGCAGCACCCGACGATACGCCTGCAACTCCAGCAGGGCAGTCCGGAGCAGGTTGCCGGCTGGGTCCTCGATCGCAGCGCCGACCTCGGGATCGCCACCGAGGCGCTCGACCACCGTGACGAGCTGCTGACCTTGCCCTGCTTCCAATGGGCGCATCTGGTGGTGACGCCGCTGGGCCATCCCCTGCTGGATCGGCGGCCATTGACCTTGGCGGCGCTTGCCGAGTTTCCCCTGATCACCTATGACGCCACCTTTACCGGACGCTCGCGCGTCGATCGGGCCTTCGAGCGCCAGCAGTTGCGCCCGAACGTGATGCTCACCGCGATCGATTCGGATGTGATCAAGACCTATGTCGCACTTGGGCTGGGTGTCGGCATCATCGCCGAGATGGCCTTCGATCCGCTGCGGGACACGGCTTTGGCGGGATTGCCGGCGACCCATTTATTCGAAGGCAATACCACTCGTGTCGCGTTTCGCCGCGATGCCTGGCTGCGCCATCATGAATACGACTTCATGCAGCTCCTGGCTCCTCAGCTAGGCAGGCAGGTGATCGAGGCGACGCTGCGGGCGGAGGGGGCCGATCCCGGCCTGTAGCCCACCCGCCTTCAAATCCTCGCGCGGAAACGATGCCGCGATCGATCCCGAGGCTAGAATGATCCCGACCGCCCAGCCCAACCCCCGACCGAGGAACCAACATGCCCTTCACGTCCGAGCTTGTCCATGAGCTGAACACCTTGGTGCGCTTCAATCTCGAGACCAGCCAGCAGGGCATCAAGGTGCACACGACGGCGGCGCCCGAGGTCATTGCCGCAACCCGGCGCTTGCACGCCAAGGGTTTGCTGACCCTGGTCGACGGCGGTTACCTGACCGGTCTGGGCCGCGACGCCGCAGAGCATGCGCAAGCCTTGCTGATGATTCTCGACCCCGTGGTCGAGGCCCAGGCGGCCGCCCAAACCGAAAGCGCCTAGCCCGGATATTTCACCGGCCCGATGATTTGGCTGTGGAACTATGCCGAACGCGTTGATCGTGATGCTCGGAAGGGATAGTTGATCAAGTTTTGATCAATCGAGCGAATTTCAGACGGACTTCCCCCAACCCCCGAAGATCAGCATGTCGGGGACGCACTCGTTTTTTTGCTATGGGGACGCCAAGGCGTTGGCGGCGATGAAGTAGATGTCGCGCAGTGGGTGGTGGGAGGCCAGCAAGATGCGGATGCGCCGCGTATTGCGAATCACCGCCGCGCCGATCTTGAGCAAGCGGACGCGAATCGTCGCCGCCGTTGCCTTGGCCAGATCTGTGTTCGCCAGCGCGATTTCACGCAAGCGCTGCATCAGCGTGTAGGCCAAGGCCGAGAAGAGGATGCGCAACCAGTTGGCGAGGAAGGTGTGGCAACTGGCCCGCGTGCCGAACAGATCGAGTTGAGTTTCCTTGATCCGGTTCTCGGCCTCGCCGCGCTGGCAGTAGAGGTCGTCATACAGTTCCTCGGCGGGACGGTCGAGATTGGTGACGATGAAGCGGGGATTGGTGCCTTGGGCGCCAAACTCCAGGCGGGTGATCAGGCGCCGCTCGCGATCCCAACTCTTGGCGGCGTAGGAGAACTGCCGGATCAGCCGCTGCTTGGTCCGGGTCTCCTCGTAGGCTTGCTCCATGAGACGCTCCCAGTCCGCCACATGACGTTGCAGGCGGGCATTCCTTGCCATCCCGATCACGTAGCCCACAGCATGGCGTTCGCACCAGCGAATCAGCCGTTGCCGGCAGAACCCCGAATCGCCGCGAACGATGATCCGTACCGTCGGCCACGCCTGGCGCAGCCGGGTCACGATCAGCTTGATCACGGCGGCCGCATGCCTGGCACCGTCGATCCGGCTGCGGCGCAGGACGCAGGCGAGCATGGCCTTGCCAGCGAACACATACAGCGGCAGGTAGCAGTAGTGGTCGTAATAGGCGTGGAACTCGGTCTGTTCCTGTTCCCCGTGCAAGGGGATGTCCGAGGCGTCGATGTCCAGTACCAACTCGCCCGGACAACTCCCTTGGCTGGCAATGAACTGCTCGACCAGCACCCGGTTCAGGGCCACGACATCGGGTCGCGTCGCCCGCTTCTCCAGGCGGCACAGGGTCGGGCTGCTGCCCAGTTCATCGCTCGTGCCGACCGCGGTTTGCATCAGCGGGTCGTTACGCAAGGCCGTATGGTCGTTCAGGTCTTCGTAGCCGCAGCACAAGGCATACAGTCGTTGCGCCACCAGGTCGCGCAGCTCGTGCGTAATGCGATCCTGGTTGCGCGGGTCGTGCAGTGCCGTGGCCACGGCCCGGGATAGTCCGATGCGCTGATCCACTTGCCGCAGCAACATCAGACCACCGTCTGAGCTGAGTGCGCCGCCCTCGAAATTCGCCTCGATCGTGCGACGACCCAGGCGCCCAAATTCCATTTCTCCACGCGTACAATTTGGCATCGGCGGAATACTCCGTTAATCCTGTCTAGACACCAGTATTAACGCGCCTCACGGCGATTCCGCCGACCTACTCTCGTGAAATATTCGGGCTAGGCTTCGGCGTCCCCGGGCGGCGCGTTGCCGCCAAGTTCGCGCAATTCCCTGAACAGCTCGCGGTAGGCACGCGGCGGGCGGCCCTGCTCGGCCTCGCGCAGTGCATTGCGCCGCAACTGGCGCAGATGCTGGATGTCGGCGGCGGGGAATTCGCGAGCCAGGTCGCCGAAGGCCGCCTCGTCTTCCATCAGCCGCGTGCGCAGGTTTTCAAGATGATGCTGACGCGCATTGGCCGCCGCGGAAAGGCCCTTGAGTTCATCGAGAGCCTCGCGCAAGGGGCCCGCATCCACGTCGCGCATGATCTTGCCGATGTACTGCATCTGGCGCCGCCGGGCTTCGTGCTTGGTGATGCGCTGGGCGTCGAGGATCGCATCCCGCAAGCGCTCCGGCATGTCGATCTTCGCCAGCCGCTCGCGCGAAAGGCCGACCAGTTCCTCGCCCAGTTCCTGCAAGGCCGTCATTTCGCGCTTGAGCTGCGATTTGCTGGGCCCGCGGTACTCCGGCAGCTCGTTATCAGTTTCTTCCACGGTGATGTCCCCGGAGCATTCGAAGGGGAAGGCATTCCCCGTGGGATATGATTATAGCTTCGCCTATTTCAGGGGTTTCCGCATGTCCGACGGCTTTGCTCATTCTCGATCCGCACTGGAGGTGCTGGCGCAGGCCGCGCTGGATCACGCCGCCGCGCGTGGTGCCAGCGCCTGCGAAGTCGATGTGTCCGAGGGCTTCGGCCATTCCGTCAGCGTGCGCCGCCAGGACGTCGAAACCATCGAGTACAACCGCGACAAGGGATTGGGCGTCACCGTGTATCTGGGGGCAGCGCCGTGGCCACGCCAGCAGTTCGGATTTCTCGCTCGCGGCCATCCGGTCCACGGTGGACGCGGCACTTTCGATCGCCCGATTCACCGCCGAAGACGACTGCGCCGGACTGCCGGAAGAGCGGCTTCTGGCCAGGGGCGCCATGGATCTTGACCTCTTCCACCCTTGGGACATTTCCGTCGAAGCCGCCATCGACATCGCCCGGCGTTGCGAACAGGCGGCATTCGACGTTAGCCCGCTGGTGAAAAATTCGGAAGGCGCCACGGTGTCTGCGCAGCAGTCCCATTTCATCTCCGCCAACAGCCTGGGATTCATGGGCGGCTTCGCCACCTCCCGGCATTACGTCTCGTGCTCGGTGATTGCCGGCGAAGGCGACGACATGCAGCGCGACGACTGGTATGCCCTCGCGGCGCAATGCCGCCGAATTTCCCGATCCGGCGCTGATCGGCGACTACGCCGCGCGGCGTGCGCTGGCCCGGTTGGGTTCGCGCAAGCTGAAGACACGCACCTGCCCGGTGATTTTCGAGGCGCCGCTGGCGACCGGCTTGATCGGCAGCTTTGTGCACGCGGTTTCCGGCGGCTCGCTTTACCGCAAGACCAGCTTTCTCCTCGACAGCCTGGGCAAGAAAATATTTCCCGATTTCATGAATATCAGCGAGCGGCCGCACATCCGCGGCGGCGTTGCCTCCTCTCCCTTCGATGACGATGGCGTGGCGACGCATGACCGTGAAGTGGTCGCCCAGGGCGTGCTGCAGGGTTACTTCCTTTCCACGTATTCCGGGCGCAAGCTGGGCATGCCCACCACCGGGAATTCAGGTGGTTCCCACAACCTGCTGGTGCAATCGGGAAAGCATGACTTGCGGGGCCTGCTGCGTGAAATGGGCAACGGCCTGTTGGTCACCGAGTTGCTGGGCCAAGGGGTGAACTATGTCACCGGGGACTATTCACGCGGTGCGGCGGGTTACTGGATCGAGAAGGGCGAAATCGCCTATCCCGTGGAAGAGATCACCATCGCCGGCAACCTGCGCGACATGCTGCGCGGCATGGTCGACATCGGCAACGACGTCGAAGTGCGCGGCTCGAAACGGGTGGGCTCGATCCTGATCGAGCGAATGACCGTGGCGGGGAACTGAGCTGCACCGGAGTCGGCGCTGGCGCCACGGCGAGAAGCGAACCCTCGCGGGCACTGGCGGCCCGTGCGTGGTCTCAGGTCGCTAGGGCGTGTTCACAATCATTCGACGGATGGCGTTGAGGCCAGACGCGGATGGATGCAAGGCGGAGGGCGCCGGCAAGGGTAATCCCTTGCCAAGTCCGACAACGCCGCAGACGCCGCGTCCGGCCTCAATCCACAGGGCCGGGGCAAATCGGGCGCGCTGCGGCGTTGCGGCTCCTGGCGAGGTAAGAACATCGCGGCGTCGCCGCGCCTTGCATCGCATCCCGATTTGATCCCGGCGCTACCGTCGCATGATTGTGAACACGCCCTAAGGCTGCCGGGTTGCGGCAGCGCCGCCGTGGCAGAGAACGCCTCGCTCAGGAGAGGGCGAAGTGGGTGCCGTTCTCCGAAGTCGAAATGTGCTGCAGCGTCGGATCCGCGGCATGCACCGCTAGCAGATTGATGCCGAGCGGGAAAATCCGATAGTCCATTCCGAGCAGCAGCGCCTCCAGCGCCGCGCGATCCGCCTTGATGGCTTCGACGATCATCAGCGGGCGCAGCTTGCACAGCAAATCCCGGCCGCCCTGCAACACTTCCACTTCCATTCCTTCGACGTCGATCTTGATCAGGTCGAGGCGTGCAATGTCCAGCGAATCCAGGCTGACCATGGGAACCCGGGCACAGTCCTGGCTGGCATAGGATATCGCCTGGCCGATGAACTCGTTGCCGCCGCTCTGGCGCAATTCGAGGCTGCCGAAGCTCGCCGGGACCAGGGTAGTCGGGCTGCGGTATTTCCAGCTCGCCGCAGGCCGCGCCCAGGGCCGCAAGACGGGCGCGGGCATTCAGGCAGTTGTTGATGGCGATGTTCCCCGCCAGTGCGTAATAGACCACCTCCTGCGCTTCGAAGGCCAGCACCCGACCCCAGCCATGCATGTGACGGCTCCATTCGATGGTGTGCACGCCGATGTTGGCGCCGCCGTCGATGGCAAACACGCCGTCACCGAAGTACTCGCGCCGGCTGTCGAGCAGGACCGTGGCGAAGCGGATTTCGTCGGGATCGAAACAGCTCTTGTTGAGTATCTGGAAGCCGACGCCATAGCCCTGCTTGGCGTCGATCATCCGGTAGTCATGGCGATTCACGATCAGGCTGCCGTGGTTCGATGCGGCCAAAACGAAGGCTATCGGGCGATTTGGGTAAGACATGTCGGAGGTCTCCGTGGAAGCGGTCGGGCGCTACCTGCGCGTGCCGCAGGCATGCTACTGTAAAGTACGCGCGACTTCGACGCCGTGCGACTCACGGCGATCGCGCGCTATCGAGATCCGCGCGGTTGCGCTCGTCGGCATAAATCCTGGTCGGCTCCCGTGCGTCGACGGCGAAACAGGTGACGATGACGTTGCTGCGCGGCGCGGACTTGTACAGAACCTCCACCGCGCAGCGGCCGTAGGCGCTTTCGATGGTTGCCAGCAGGTTTCGCGCGTAGGGGCTGGCCAACTGGCCGTCGAGAATCAGGTTGGCCAGCATGGCGCCGCCCGGCTTCAAGGCGCGGCGCGTATCGTTCCAGAACTCCCGGGTCACCAGATGGCCGGGAATCGAGGTGCGTGCGCTGAAGACATCGACTACCAACGCGTCGTAGCGCTTGTCCGTCCCGGCAACGAAGCGTCGCGCATCCGTCGCGATGAATTTGCCGATCGCGGGCTCGCGCAGGAACTCGCGTTCGGCGATGGCGCGGATTTCCGGGTCGATATCGACGAAGCTGTAGCGGTTCAGCGGTTCCCGGTGCGACAAGGAAAATCCTCCGGCGCCAAGCACCAGGATGTCCTGATCATTGAGACGGAGGTCGTCGAGCAGGATGCGACGGATGTGCTGTACGTAGCGGGCATAGGTGGGCGGCTTGCCGTCGTCGATCAGCGATGCGTACTGGTTGTTGACCACAAAGGCACGCGGGCTGATCATGCCGTCGCGCTCGACCGGCAGCACCTCGTAGTCGGCGTAGGCGGTGTCGATGCGCTCGCGGTCGCGCAAGTTGAGCAACAGCCCCAGCGCGAGCACGCCGACCAGGAGTCCGGCCATGACCGGCGTCGGTCTTTGCACCAGCATGGCGCCGGCGACCAGCATCAGGGTGCCGAGCAAGACGGCGGCCCAGACGCCGAAGACCTGCATGAAGAGCAGAGACAGCGTGACCGAGCCGAGAAAAGAGCCCAGGGTAGACCAGTACAACGCCCGCCCGGCGGCCTCGCCGCTGCGTTGGGCGAGCATCAGGTTGGTCAGGATGGGCACGGTCTGCCCCAGCAACCAGGCCAGCGGACAGAGGATGCCGCCGATGAAGATCAGATAGGCAAATGCCACCTGGGTGCCGGCGAAGATCGCGTTGACCGTGGTTGCGGTGAGGCCGCCGCCCAGCAGCGTCGCCGAGATCAGGAAGTTGCGCGCCACGACCGCGCGGTAGTTCGCGGCGACGCGGCTGCCGGAGTGGTAGCCCAGGGCCAGCGCCAAAAGGAAGAAACCGATGGTCGGTGCCGTCACCACGATCGAACTGCCGACATGCGGGATGAGTCTGCGCAAGGCAATGATCTCCGCGCCGAGCGAGCAGTAGCCTTCGATGAAGACGATGGTGAACAGCAGGCGGGCGGGCATGGCGGATGGAAGTTCGGCGGGAACGGAACTGTATCGCAGGAGTCGGCGCCGGCGCTACGGCGATTCCCGTGCAAGGGGCGAATTTACAGCATCGTCCGGGCCGCGTAGCATGGTCGATTCCGTTTTCATCGGTCTCGGACAATGATTGCTCGATTCGACATGCATGCATGGGCAGGTTCATGAGCTCGCCGGCTCGGCGTGTCGACTGGGACGAGGACGGCCGCCCGTGCCAGGCGCGCTGGCGATCCCTGGCCGGCCTGCCGCCGCCGCGCCGCGTGGTGCTGGCCGACGACCGGATGCCGGCGGACGCCGCTTTCCGCCTGGCAGCCGAAGGCACGGCGCTGTTGTGGCGCGGCGATTTTCACAATGCGCGCCAATTGCTTCAGGCCATGGCCAGGCGCATCGACCGGAAATCGCGCCAAGCCGCCCCCGCCGGCGTGATCGCGGCCGAGGATTTCCACCGCTATCGCCTTGCCCAGGCGCAGCGCGCCCGCACGCTGGGAATGGTGTTGCTACCCTTCGATGCGGATTTCCATATTCCCCTGCGCCGGGCGCCCGAGGTACGCGACGCTTGCCTGGCGGCCCATGGGCCGGTAGAGGAGGGTTTCGTCGCCTCGCTGCGCGAACTGCAAGGCCTGATCGGCGCTTACGAGTGGCGCAAGAAGGGGGTTCCGGTCCCGGCGCTGGAGGCGCGCATCCATCCGCACTACGGCGTGTTTGCGCCGGTGCGTGGGGAATACGTCGATCTGGTAGCCAAGGCCCCGCTGCCCACGTCGTGCCGGATGGCCTTCGATATCGGCACCGGTACCGGCGTGCTGGCGGCTTTGCTGGCGCGGCGCGGCGCCAGCCGGGTAGTGGCAACCGACAATGACGCGCGGGCGTTGACTTGCGCCGCCGAGAACATCCGGAACTTGGGCCTGGCCGGCAGGGTCGAGGTCGTGAATGCCGATCTGTTTCCGGCGGGGCAGGCAGATCTGATCGTCTGCAACCCGCCGTGGTTGCCGGGGCGCGCCGGCACGCCGCTGGAGCGGGCTGTATATGATCCCGACAGCCGCATGCTGCACGGCTTTATCGCTGGCATACGGTCCCATCTGGCGTCGCGAGGCGAGGCCTGGCTGATTCTGTCGGACCTGGCCGAACAACTCGGCCTGCGCTCGCGCGAGTCGCTGCTGGCGGCCTTTGAACAGGCCGGCCTGCGGGTGGCGGGCCGGCTTGACGCGCGACCGGTACATTCGCGCGCCGCCGACCCGGGCGATGCGCTTCATGCGGCGCGCTCGCGGGAGACCACCTCTCTCTGGCGGCTGGAGGCATGACAAGTCCGGAGATCCGCCGATCGGCAGTGAAACGCCAGAAATTAGGCGGATACCCTAATATTGGTGCAATGCAGCAATATAATAATTGCCAAGTATCCCGATTCCCGGCAAGAAACCATCATGACCCGTGACGAACTGATTTCCTTTCTGCTCAAGCAGGTGCCGCTGTTCGAAAGCTTCACCCCGGTGGGCATCGAGTCCATTGTCGATGGCTCCGAACTGCGCACCTTCGAGGGGAATGAATCCATCATCCAGTGCGGCGAGGAGGGACGTTTCATCGGCGCGCTGATCGACGGCCACGGCGAGATTTCGGTGGCCGACAACACCGGTGGGCGCATCGTCATGAGCCCGCTGGAAGTGGGCGACGTGTTCGGCGAAATGTCGGTGCTGACCGGAGATCGTACGGTTGCCGACGTCATCGCCGGCAATCGCTGCCTGGTATTGCTGATTCCGCAGGACGTGGTCAGCAGCCATATCCTGGTCAATCCCAAGGCCATCCTGTATCTCTCCAAGCTGCTCGCCGACCGCGCGCGCGCGCAGGCCGTCGATGTCACCAGCAGCCAATTGCGCGCCCGCGCGCTGGCGCAATCCGACGATCCGTATGCGCTGAGCCTGAAGAAGGAGGTGCACGGCAAGATCCTCTCGATCAATGCCGGCTTGAGCCAGATCCGCTTCGGCATCTACGACACCCACGACGAGTCGCTGGACGTTCATGGCGTGGTCGACTGCGCCGACTGCGAGACCGTGCACATCACGATGACGGCGGCCGGCAAAACCACGCGCCGCGAGCGATCCTCGTTCGCCTTCAGCGAATTCTTCAATGTGCTGTTCGAGTCCATGCTGGATCTCGACAATCGCTACCTGTTTACGCCGCTGGACGTCATCGCCGTCGGCCACCGCGTGGTCCATGGCGGCAGCAAGTTCTCCAGCGCCACGGTGATCACCCCCCAGGTGCTGGCCGACATCGAAGCCCTGGCGGAACTCGCGCCCTTGCACAACCCGCACAACCTCGAAGGCATGCGCGAGGCGATGAAGTTCTTTCCCGGCGTGCCGCATGTCGCCGTGTTCGACACCGCCTTCCACCAGACGCTGCCGACCTATGCCTATCTCTACGGCCTGCCCTACGAGTGGTACAAAAAGGAAGGCATACGCCGCTACGGCTTCCATGGCACCTCGCACCGCTACGTTTCGCTGAAGGCGGCGGAAGTCGTAAAGCGGCCACTGGGCGAGCTGGAAATCATCTCCTGCCATCTTGGCGTCGGCGCTTCGATGTGTGCCATCGACCACGGCCGCTCGGTGGACACCACGATGGGCATGACGCCTTCGGACGGACTGATCATGCCCAGCCGATCCGGCAGCCTCGATCCGGCGATCATGATCCAGCTCATGGAGCGCTACAAGCTCGGTCCGGACGAACTCAACAAGCTGATCAATTCGGAAAGCGGCCTCAAGGGCATCTCGGGGATTTCCAGCGACATCCACGAGATCGAAGCCGCCGCCGCCGAGGGCCACCATCGCGCGCTGCTGGCGCACAAGGCCTTCTGCTATCAGATCCGCAAGAACATCGGCGCCTACGTTGCGGCGATGGGCGGTGCCAGCGTCTTGGCCTTCACCGGTGACATCGGCGAGACCAGTCCCGCCGTGCGCAGCCTGGCTTGCCAGGGCCTGGCCTACATGGGCATCAAGCTCGACGAGGACAAGAACAGCAGCCTGGGCGCGGTGAGCGATTTCGCGGTCATCTCCGCCGACGACTCGCCGGTCACCATCATCGTTGTCGCCAACAATGACGAACGCCTGCTGGCCTGGGAAGCCTTGCGTGCCATCGAGCGCAACCAGATCACCCTGGCCATCCGCGACGAGGCGGCATCGCCGATTCCGATCGAGGTCTCGGCGCACCACGTGCATCTGGCCCAGGCCGATGTCGAGAAACTCTTTGGCCCCGGCCACCAGCTCACGCCGGAACATGAACTCTCGCAGCCGGGGCAGTTTGCCTGCGCCGAGAAGGTGGATCTCGTCGGCCCCAAGGGGCGCATCGCCAATGTGCGCGTGCTCGGACCGACGCGCAAGGAAACCCAGGTCGAGATCGCCATGACCGAGCAGTTCAAGCTGGGCGTGCAACCGCCGATACGCGAGTCCGGCGATCTTGCCAACACGCCCGGGCTGCGCCTTGAAGGGCCGGCCGGTAGCGCGCAACTCGAGCGTGGTGTGATCTGTGCCCAGCGTCATATCCACATGTCTCCCGAGGATGCCATGCGCCTGCGCCTGCGCGATCGCTACGTGGTGCGCGTGCGCATCGAGGGTGAGCGCGAAGTGACCTACGGCGACGTCGTGGTGCGGGTGAATCCCAACTACCGTTTGGCCATGCACATCGACACCGATGAAGGCAATGCCGGCAATATCACCACCGGCATGCAGGGCTTCATCGAGGAAATCCAGAGTCGCGCCTGAGGGCGTGGCCGGCGCGTCAGCCGCCCGCGGATTTCAAGCGTTGCTGCGCCTCGTCGCGGCTGCCGAAGATCTGCGGGTCGGCGACGCGCTTGCCGAAGGATTCGCCCAGCCTGGCGCGAAGGAAGGTGCTCGAGGTATAGCGCGTCACGTCGGTGTAGTACCGGTCCATGATGCCCTTGACCATGGCCGTGTAGTCGTCGATCAGTTCCGGCGCGATGCTGAAGCGGTCGTAGTTCACGATCGCCGCCACCTTGTGGCCGATCGGCGCCAGGCGTGACTCCACCGCGGCCAGGATGCGATCGATGTCGGCGCCGCTGCGTACCGACAAGCCCTCGAAATTGACAAAGAACACGTTCTGCCCGTCGTCGTAGCTGAGGCGCTGTTCCAGCGGCATTTCCAGCAGGCCGGGGCGCAGGCCCATCGGCTCCGCGCTGAAAATGCGCGCGTCCATCAGCGCTGGCGGCTGGCGCATGAGCGGCGCGAATTCCATGCGGTCCAGAATGTCGCGCCGCAGATCGACGCCGGGCGCGATCTCGATCAGTTCCAGACCCTCGGCGCAAAGGCGGAACACGCAGCGCTCAGTGATGTAGAGCACGGTCTTCCCGCTCGTGGCGGCAACCGGGCCGCTGAACGTGCGGTGTTCGACCTCGTTCACGAACTTCATCGCCTTGCCGTCGGCGAGAATTTTCAGGCCGCCGGCATCGAGTGCGAGTTCGAGCTTGCCGGCGGTGAAAGTGCCGACGAAGACCACCTTCTTTGCGCTCTGGCTGATGTTGATGAAGCCGCCGGCGCCGGCAAGCTTGGGGCCGAACTTCGAGACGTTGAGGTTACCTTCCCGATCGGCCTGGGCCAGGCCGAGGAAAGCAATATCGAGGCCGCCGCCGTCGTAGAAATCGAACTGGCTGGGCTGATCGACAATGGCCTGGGTATTGATGGCCGCGCCGAAATTGAGCCCCCCGGCCGGAACGCCCCCGATCACGCCAGGCTCGGCGGTGAGGGTGATGAGGTCGAGGATTTTTTCCTCCGTCGCAACGCTGGCGATGCCTTCCGGCATGCCGATGCCGAGGTTAACCACGTCGTTTGCAGAGAGCTCCATCGCCGCGCGCCGGGCAATGATCTTGCGCTCGTCGAGCCCCATCGGCGCCACGGCCGAGATCGGTACCCGTATCTCGCCGGAAAACGCGGCGCTGTAGGGTTCGATGAAGGTCTGCATGTGGTACTCGGGCTTTTCCGCGACCACCACGCAATCCACCAGAACCCCGGGAATCTTCACCTGGCGCGGGTTGAGGGTGTTCCTGTCGGCGATGCGCTCCACCTGGGCGATGACGATGCCCCCTGAGTTATGCGCCGCCATGGCAATGGCCTGTGCTTCGAGCGTCAGGGCCTCGCGCTCCATGGTGATATTGCCGTCGGAATCCGCCGTGGTGCCGCGGATGATGCCGACATGGATCGGGAAGGCCTTGTAGAACAGAAAATCTTCGCCGTCGATCGGCATCAGGCGCACCAGGTCGACACCGCTGGCAATGGTCCGTTCGTTGAGCTTGCCGCCGCCATGGCGGGGATCGACGAAGGTACCGAGCCCGATCCGGGTCAGGGTTCCGGGCTTGCCGGCGGCGATATCGCGAAACAGGTGGCAGATCACGCCCTGCGGCAGGTTCCAGGCCTCGATGCGGTTGGCGACCGCAAGCTGCTGCAGCGTCGGCACCAGTCCCCAGTGCCCGCCGATGACGCGCCTGACCAGGCCGTCGTGGCCCAGGTGATTGAGGCCGCGCTCCTTGCCGTCGCCCTGGCCGGCGGCATACACCAGCGTGAGATCACGCGGATGGCCCAGGCCGTGGGTATCAGCTTCCTGCGTCTCGAGAAATCGCGCCTCGAGCGCGACGGCGATGTTTTCGGCAAAGCCGATGCCGACGAAGCCGCCGGTGGCGATGGTGTCGCCATCGCGGATCAATTGCACGGCCTGACGGGCGCTCATCAGCTTGCCGGTGTCGCCGCCACGCAGGGAGGCGATCAGGGGGTGTTGTGGCATGGCGGGTACCTCGCTGAAATTCTGTCGCCAGGGACTGTCGGCGAATTATCGCGCCGCGGCGATCCAATGGACCGGCGCCGACAACTCCGGCTCACAAAAAAACAAACCCCGCCGTGGCGGGGTTTGCCGGGGTGGCTGTTGCCAGCCGGATGCGGCCCTACTTCTTCTTCGGCGCCGGGGCTGCCTTTTTGGCGGGGCCGCTGCGGCCGGTCTGCATGAAGTTGTCGAAGCCGGCTTCGGCGAAGCGGAACCACAGGTGCTGCTCGTCGCGGAAGGCGGCGTAATCCGTATAGACCTTCTTCCAGTTCGGGTTCTTGGAGGCCAGGTCGTCATACAGCGCCATGGCGGCGTCGTGGGCGGCCTTGAGGATGCTCTTGTCGAAGACGTGCAGCTTGGCGCCCGCGGCGACCAGGCGCTTCAGCGCCGCCGGATTCTTGGCGTCGTACTTGGACTGCATTACGACGTGGGCATGGGAAGCAGCCGAGGCGAGGATCGCCTTGTAGTCCGCCGGCAGTGCGTCGTAGGCCTTCTGGTTGACGTAGAGCGAAAGCTGCGGGCCGCCTTCCCACCAACCGGGGTAGTAGTAGTGTTTGGCGACCTTGACGAAGCCGAGCTTCTCGTCGTCATAGGGACCAACCCACTCGGTGGCGTCGATGGTGCCCTTTTCCAGCGCCTGGTAGATTTCGCCGCCGGGGATGTTCTGCGGTACGCCGCCGATGGCCGACAGCACCTTGCCGCCGAAGCCGCCGATGCGCATCTTGAGGCCCTTGATGTCGGCCAGGGTCTTGATCTCCTTGCGGTACCAGCCGCCCATCTGGGCTCCGGTGTTACCCATCGGGAAATTGACGATGTTGTAGCCGGCGTAGAACTCGCGCAGCAGCTTCATGCCGTTGCCTTCATACATCCAGGCAGTCATCTGGCGGCTGTTGAGACCGAAGGGAATCGCGCAGTCGATGGCGAAGGTGTCGTCCTTGCCGAAGAAATAGTAGGGGGCGGTGTGCGCGCACTCGACGGTGCCCTGCTGCACGCCATCGACCACGCCAAAGGGGGGCATCAACTCGCCGCCGGCATGGACCGAGATGGTGAACTTGCCGCCGGTGGCCTCGGAGACCGCCTTGGAGAAGGTCTCGGCAGCGCCGTAAATCGTGTCGAGCGCCTTGGGGAAGCTCGATGCCAGGCGCCAGCGGATGGCCGGGGCCTGGGCATGCACCGCCGGTGCGACACCAGCAGCCAGGATGCCGGCCAATCCAGTACCGGCGGCGTTTTGCAAAAACTTGCGACGTTCCATGTATGAGTCTCCTCGATTGTTGTTCATCCAAAACGGCGACGCCCCCGCGGGCGGTCGCCGGATACTACACCACCGCTACTATTTCTTGCCCGGCTTCAGCGACTGCTCCAGGGCCTTCGCCGGATCGTCGGCTTCCTCTTCCTTCTCTTCCTCTTCCTTGCCGTCGACCTTGTCCTTGTCGGCGGCGCTTTGCTCGGCCTCATCCTTCTCGTCGGCGGCCTGCTCCAGCGTCGGCACCGGCGGGGCTTCCAGTTGTATGCTGTTTGGATCGACCTTGGCTGCCGTGTCCGGCGTGCTGACCAGGCCGGGGAAGGCGATCAGCAGGCCGACCATGAGCACTTGAATGACGACGAAGGGCACCGCGCCCCAGTAGATCTGGGTGGTGGTGACCGGTGCGATCTTCTTCTGCGTCAGGCGGTCGATGTACTCGCTGTGCGGCGCCACGCTGCGCAGGTAGAACAGCGCGAAGCCGAAGGGCGGGTGCATGAAGGAGGTCTGCATGTTCACCGCCATCAGCACGCCGAACCAGACCAGGTCGATGCCCAGCTTCTCCGCCACCGGCCCCAGCAGCGGAATGACGATGAAGGCCAGCTCGAAGAAGTCGAGGAAGAAGGCGAGGAAGAAGACCAGCAGGTTGACCACGATCAGGAAGCCGACCTGGCCGCCGGGCAGGCCGGTCAGCAGGTGCTCGACCCAGACCGAGCCATCGACGGCCTGGAAGGTCAGGCTGAACACCGTGGCGCCGAGCAGGATGAAGACCACGAAGCAGGACAGCTTCATGGTCGCGTCCATCGCCTGCTTCATCAGGCTCATGCTCAGGCGCCGGCGCGAGATGGCCATGATCAGGGCGCCGACCGCACCCATGGCGCCGCCCTCGGTCGGCGTCGCGATGCCGAGGAAGATGGTGCCGAGCACGAGGAAGATCAGCGCCAGCGGCGGGATCAGGACGAAAGTGACACGCTCGGCCATGCGCGAGAGCAGGCCCATCTTGGTCACCTTGTTGATCACCGCGAGCGAGAAGGCGACGCCGACGCCGACGCACATGGCGACCACGATCAGTTCGTCGGTCGGTGTTTCCGCCGGCCGCGTCTTGGCAAACGCAATCGCGGCGCCCGTTGAAACGACGACCAGCGCCAATACGGAAGTCAGGCCGGCGCTGCCGTCATCCTCGCGGATGGTGCGTGCTTCGAGCGGCAGGGCAGGTACATAGGCCGGCTTGACCAGGCTGATGATGAAGACCCAGGCGACATAGAGGCCGGTGAGGATGAAGCCGGGGATGAAGGCGCCGGCGTACAGGTCGCCGACGCTGCGGCCGAGCTGGTCGGCGATCACGATCAGCACCAGCGAGGGCGGGATGATCTGCGCCAGCGTACCTGACGCGGCGATCACGCCCGAGGCGATGCGCCGGTCGTAGCCGTAGCGCAGCATGATCGGCAGCGAGATCAGGCCCATCGAGATCACCGAGGCGGCGACGACGCCGGTGGTGGCCGCGAGCATGGCGCCGACGAAGATCACCGCGTAGGCCAGGCCACCGCGGATCGGCCCGAACAACTGGCCGATGGTGTCGAGCAGGTCCTCGGCCATGCCCGATCGTTCGAGAATCAGGCCCATGAAGGTGAAGAAGGGGATGGCCAGCAACGTGTCGTTCTGGATGATGCCGAAGATGCGCAGCGGCAACGCCTGCAGCAGGGACTGGGGCAGCAAGCCCAGTTCGACGCCCAGGACGCCGAACGCCAGGCCGCAGGCCGCCAGGGAGAAGGCCACCGAGTAGCCCATCAGGAGGAAGACGATCAGGCCGCCGAACATGATCGGCGCCATGTTGTGCTGGAGGAACTCGATCATTTCGTGCTCCCGTTCGCTTTGTTTCTGTCCGCATGCATGTCGAGGGAATCCTCGACACGCACGACCACTTCGGGGGCGACTTGATGCTTGAGGATTTCCTCGGCCAGTTCTTCCTCGGCCGTCTTGGTTTGCACCGGCGCCGTTGGATCGACGGCAATGCCTTGCAGGAAGCCGATGCGCTTGATCAATTCCGACAGACCCTGCAATCCCAGCAGGATGAAGCCGATGGGTACCAGGGCATACACCGGCCAGCGGATCAGGCCGCCGGCGTTCTGCGACATCTCGCCGCTGTGGAAGGCCTGGATCACCAGCGGCCAGACCAGTTGATTGACCTTGTAGACGAAGGGAAAGAGGAAAAACACGATGCCGACGCATTCGACGATAAGTTGGGTGCGCTTGGAGAAGCGGCCGACGATGACATCGATCTTGACGTGCCCCTGGCGCAGCATGGTGTAGGCGGAGCCGAGCATGACCACGGCGGCGAACAGGTACCACTGGATTTCGAGGAAGGCGTTCGAACTCATGTCGAAGGCCTTGCGCACCACGGCATTGACCGCCGAGATGACCACGGCGAAGAGGACCAGCCACATCAGGCTGCGACCGACGCGTTCGTTCAGACCGTCGATCAATTGCGACATTTTCAGCATGGCATTCATGCGAACGTCTCCCGTGGGAATGGATTGGTGCCGCTGCCGAGGCGAATCGCATGACCAAGGTCGATGCGGCAAATGCGGCTGGGTGAAGTCGGTTGCAACATCGCAGGTCTCAAGAAAATCTCCTTGAATGCAGGCCGGCCGTGATGGTGGGTGAAGGGATGTGGATCAGTGGTCAGACCAAAAGATGCGGCATCGTAAGTGTCGGCAGGCCTGTTGTCAAGGGTTTTCAGAGCATAGACTATCTTGTGGCGTTGTATTGATATGTTGGTCTGACCAGTGCTATAGTGAAACCATGGACTCTCGCATGATAGCGCCACGCCTTGCTGACGTGGTGGCCCGTGAAATTGAACAGCGCATGCTGGAGGGGCGCTTGAAGTCTGGCGACCGCCTGCCGTCGGAACGCGAATTCTCGGTGCAACTTGGCGTTTCCCGGGCCTCGTTGCGCGAAGCCATACAAAAGCTTGCGTCGCGCGGCCTGCTCGAAAGCCGCCAGGGCGGCGGCACCTTCGTCACCGACCGCCTTGATTCCGGCTTTGGCAATCCCTGGGAGCAGATCCTTCGCGAACATCCCGGCGTCCATGAAGACATGCTGGAGTTCCGCCACATGCTCGAGGCCCGGGCGGCGGAATGCGCCGCCGTGAGGGCCACCGCGGCGGACCGCGAGCGGGTGCGCCAATGCTTGGCAATGCTTGAGCAATCCTTCGCCGGGCAAGACCTGGATCATCAGGTCGACAGCGATCTCGCCTTCCACCAGGCGATCGCCGAGGCCTCGCACAACGTCATCGTCGGCCACCTTACCGCCAGCCTCTTGCGCCTGATGCGCGACAACCTGCGCCGTAACCTGAGCGAGCTGATGCAGGTGCCGGCGGCACGGGAAGCCCTGCTCGACCAGCACCGCGCCGTCTGGCGCGCGATCGAGCAAGGCGATGCCGACCTTGCCCTGGCGGCGGCGGCCAGCCACATCGGTTACGTACGGCAAAACCTGGCGCGCATGCTGCGCAGCGACGCGCGACTCAACTTAAAATCGGGGGCATGAGCGCGCCCACCCGATTCTGCCTGGTTCGTCACGGCGAGACGGACTGGAATGCCGAGAAACGCGTCCAAGGCCAGATCGACATTGACCTCAACGCCGCTGGCGAAGCCCAGGCGAGGGCGCTTGCCGACGGCCTGCGCGGCCATCCGTTTGCCGCCGTGTATAGCAGCGACCTCAGCCGTGCCTGGCGTACAGCGCGGATAGCCGTGGCCGGACGGGAAATCGCCGTATTGCCGGCGCCGACTTTGCGCGAGCGCCATTTCGGCGTTCTGCAGGGGCTGACGGCGGCGGAGGCCAGTCTGACCAATCCAACCGCGCACCGCCTGCATCTGGCGCGGAAGCCGGATTTCGACTACGAAACCGGCGAGTCGCTACAGGTGTTCGCCCGTCGCGTGCTCGATGGGCTGGAAATCATGGCGCGCCGGCATGCCGGGCAATCCGTGCTCGCCTTTACCCACGGCGGCGTGCTCGACATCGCCTATCGCGCGGCGACGGGCAAGCCCCTGGACGCACCGCGCAATTTCACCCTGGCCAATGCCGCGATGAACTGGCTGGATTGGCACGATGGGGCCTGGACCCTGGTTTCCTGGGCCGAAAACGCCCATCTTGAGTCGGCGCTGGACGAGCTTTCCAACTGAGTCAGCAGCGGGGCGGCGCGGCGGTCGGGTGCTAAAATCGGCCCCTTTACACCCTTGCCGGACGTCGCCATGTTCTCCAAGCAATCCACCCTCGCCAAGACCGATCCCGAACTGTTTTCCGCCATTCAGGAGGAAAACCGCCGCCAGGAAGACCATATCGAGCTGATCGCTTCGGAGAATTATGTGTCCTGGCCGGTGATGGAGGCACAGGGTTCGCAACTGACGAACAAGTATGCCGAGGGCTATCCCGGCAAGCGCTATTACGGCGGTTGCGAGTACGTCGACAAGGCCGAGCAACTGGCCATCGATCGGGCAAAGAAGCTGTTCGGCGCCGATGCCGCCAACGTGCAACCGAATTCCGGCTCGCAGGCGAACCAGGCCGTGTTCATGGCCTTCCTCAAGCCCGGCGATACCATCCTTGGCATGAACCTGGCCATGGGCGGTCACCTGACCCACGGCTCGGCGGTGAACATGTCGGGCAAGTGGTTCAATGTCATCCCCTACGGCCTCGACGCCAACGAAGAGATCGACTACGCGGAACTCGAGCGTCTGGCCCATGAACACAAGCCGAAGCTGATCATCGCCGGCGCCTCGGCCTACGCCCTGAAGATCGATTTCGAACGGTTCGCCAAGGTCGCCAAGGCCGTGGGCGCGATCTTCATGGTCGACATGGCGCACTACGCCGGCCTGGTTGCCGCCGGCTATTACCCGAACCCGGTGCCGCATGCCGATGTCGTCACCTCGACCACCCACAAGACCCTGCGCGGGCCACGCGGCGGACTGATCCTGATGCGGGCCGAGCATGAGAAGGCGATCAATTCGGCGATCTTCCCCGGTCTGCAGGGTGGTCCGCTGATGCACGTGATCGCCGCCAAGGCCGCCGCCTTCAAGGAGGCGATGAGCGCCGAGTTCAAGAACTACCAGGAGCAGGTTATCGACAACGCCCAGGTGATGGCCAAGGTGCTGAAGAGCCGCGGCCTGCGCATCGTTTCCGGTCGCACCGAGTCACACGTGTTCCTGGTCGACCTGCAGGCCAAGCAGATCACCGGCAAGGATGCGGAGGCGGCCCTGGGCCGTGCCCACATCACGGTCAACAAGAATTCGATTCCGAACGATCCGCAAAAGCCCTTCGTCACCTCGGGCGTGCGCATCGGCACGCCGGCGATGACCACCCGCGGCTTCACCGAGATCGAAGCCGAGCAGGTGGCCAACCTGATCGCCGACGTGCTGGACGCACCAAGCGACGAGACGGTGCTGGCGCGGGTGCGCGGCGAAGTTTCGGCCTTGTGCAAGAAGTTTCCGGTGTATGGCTAAGAGCCGGGAAGGGGGAAGGGGGGGGGGGGGGGGGACCCCCCCGCCGGGGGGCCCCCCCCCTTTTTCTTTCCCTTCCCCCTTCCCAAAAGATGAAGTGCCCCTACTGCGCAGAGCCGAATACCCAGGTCGTTGATACCCGGGAAAACGAAGACGGCGACACCGTTCGCCGCCGCCGCCGTTGTTTGGCCTGCGACAAGCGTTTCACCACCTACGAGCGCGTCGAGTTGCAACTGCCGCAGGTGGTGAAGAAGAACGGCAGCCGTACCGATTACGACCGTGACAAGCTCAAGGCGAGCATGATGCTGGCGATGCGCAAGCGCCCGGTGACCACCGAGAGCATCGATCTGGCGCTCGACCGCATCGAGGAAAAGCTGGTGCAACTGGCCTTGCGTGAAGTGGCATCCGACCGCATCGGCGAACTGGTGATGCGCGAACTGAAGAAGCTCGACAAGGTCGCCTACATCCGCTTCGCCTCGGTGTATCGCAACTTCGAGGACGTCGATGAGTTCTCCGAGGCGATTCGCGAAATCAAGAAGCCGCGCCAGCCGCGGGCCAAGACCTGAGCGGCTGCGGCCGATGAGTGCCGCATGAGCAGATTTTCCGCCGCTGACCACGCTTTCATGGCGCGCGCGCTGCGTCTGGCGCGGCGCGGGCTGAATACTGCTACCCCCAATCCGCGCGTCGGCTGCGTCATCGTTCGCGATGGACATGTTGTCGGTGAAGGCTGGCACGAAAAGGCCGGATTGCCGCATGCCGAGGCTGGAGCGCTGGCGGCAACAGTCGGCGCCGGGGATACGCCGATCGGTGCCACCGCCTACGTCACGCTCGAGCCCTGCAGCCACTTCGGCCGCACCCCGCCCTGTGCCGACGCCCTGATCGCAGCCGGTATCGCGCGCGTGGTGGCGGCGATGCGCGATCCGAATCCGTTGGTGGCGGGGCAGGGCCTCGCCAAGTTGGCGGCGGCCGGCATCGAGGTGGCCTCGGGCCTCATGGAAACCGAGGCCACCGAACTCAACATCGGCTTCGTCTCCCGCATGACGCGCGGCCGGCCCTGGCTGCGGCTCAAGGTCGCCGCCAGCCTTGACGGCAAGACGGCACTCAACAACGGCGTCTCGCAATGGATCACCGGGCCGGCGGCGCGGCGCGATGCCCATGCGTGGCGGGCGAGGTCCTGCGCCGTGCTGACCGGCATCGGCACGGTCAGGGACGACAACCCCCGGCTCACGGTGCGCGAGGTGCCGACCACCCGCCAGCCCTTGCGCGTGGTGATCGACAGCCGGCTGGAAACGCCGCCGGATGCGGCGATCCTCGAAGGCGGCAATGTGCTGATCGCGGCGGCGCAGGACGATGCCGGGCGCGCCGCGGCCCTGCGCGCGCGCGGCGCAGAGATCGTCATCCTGCCCAATGACGGTGGCAAGGTGGAACTCGCCGACCTGCTGCGGGAACTGGGCAGGCGCGGCATCAACGAAATACTCGCCGAGGCCGGGACGCGCCTGAACGGTTCGCTGCTACGCGAAGGCTGTGTCGACGAGCTGCTGATCTACCAGGCGCCGCTGTTGATGGGTGACTCCGCCCGCGGCATGTTCGGCCTGGCGGAATTGACCGACCTGGGGGGGGCGACGCGGCTCAGCATCATCGAGCGCCGTAGCCTGGGCGCCGACTTGCGCATCCGGGCGCGCCTTGTCTAAGCGCGATCGGGATGACGAGCCCGGCCGGCGCGACTTCCCCGGACGCAGCCTGCTGATCAACCTGCTGCGGGTCTTCCATGTCGCGGGTCTGGCGGGGCTTTCGGCCGCGATCCTTGCCGGCGGCGGCGCGCTGACGCAATGGGCCGCGCTGATGCTGGCATCCGGCGTCGGCATCATCGGCCTCGATGCCTGGGCCAATCCGCTTTACTTCAGGCAGGCCAAGGGTGTTGGCACCTTGGTCAAGCTCGCGCTGGTGGGCATCTTGATGTCATGGGAGCCCGGGCGGCAGCCGCTGTTCTGGTTCCTGCTGGCGTTCTCCGTGGCGCTGAGCCACGCGCCGGGACGCATCCGGCACCGACAGCTTTTTTAGCGCGCCTCGCCGCAGACCTGGCAGGCCGGGTCGCGCGGCACCTTGATTTCCCGCCATTCCATGCCCAGGCCGTCGAGCAGCAAGAGGCGCCCGGCGAGGCTGGTGCCGCAGCCGATCAGCAATTTCAGCGCTTCGGCGGCCTGCACCGTGCCGATGATGCCGGTCAGCGGCGCGAATACGCCCATCACCGCGCAGCGCACCTCCTCGACCTCCTGGCCCTCCGGAAACAGGCAGTGGTAGCAGGGCGAGTGCGCCTGGCGCGAATCAAACACCGTTACCTGGCCATCGAAGCGGATCGCGGCGCCCGACACCAGCGGTTTGCGGAACGTGACGCAGGCGCGATTGACGGCGTGGCGGGTGGCGAAGTTGTCGCAGCAGTCGAGCACGATGTCGGCCAGGGCCACTTCCTGCTCCAGGCGCTCGGCCGACAGGCGCTCGGCGAGCGCGACCACCTGGCACTCGGGATTGATTTCCCCCAGCGTGCGCTTGCCGGACTCCACCTTGGGCATGCCGACCGCATCGGTGCGATGCAGGATCTGGCGCTGCAGGTTGGTCAGGTCGACCGTGTCGCCATCAGCCAGCACCAGGGTACCGATGCCGGCGGAAGCGAGGTAGTAGGCGGCCGGGGAACCGAGACCGCCGGCGCCGATCACCAGCGCGCGCGCCTTTACGATGTTCTCCTGGCCTTCGATGCCGATCTGCGGCAGCAGGATGTGGCGGCTGTAGCGCAGCAACTGCTGGTCGTTCATCGCTCCTGCCTGAGTTCCGGGGGCGTTTCGTCGTGGTCGCCGTGGGGATGGTGCTCCCAGGCTTTCGAATAAACCTCGTGGGATTTCTTGATCAGGCGCTCGGGCACCCGCATGTTGCGCATCTGGGTTTCCTCGCAGAAATACACCACGGTGCGCATCAATTTGCTGTACATGCTGTTGTCGAGATGGAAGCCCTGGCGCACCAGCGCCGCTTCCAGTCCCTCCAGCGAATAATCGCTGATCTCGTACCAGATCGACAAACTGTAGGGAGCGATGCCATCGTCGATCTCCATGCCATCGAGGCCGGCCAGCAGCTTGCGCGCCTCGTCGACATGCTCGGGATGGCGATGGTCGAAACGCAACTCACGATGCTTGCGCGTTCCCGGCTGCGGGACGAAAGCCGCCGGCCGCTGGCGAGTCTTGCCGTCACGCTTCTCGTCGCGCAGCTCGCGGGCCTTTTCGACGTTCATGCGGCTCATGGCCGTTGTCCGCTCAGCGCTTGATGATCTGCCAGGCCTTGAGCAGATTTACGGCCTGACCGAGCTGGTAGTCTTTTGGCGAAGCGAATTCGAGCGGCGCATGGAGCGATTCCTCCGCGTCGTCGGTCTTGCCCTTGTCCTTCTTGTCGGCCGGTTTCGCCGTGGTTTTGGCCGGTGCCGGCTCGGCCTTCTCGCCCTCGCCGGTGAGGTGGCGCTCGAGATCGGCTTCGCGCACGCGGGCGCGCGAACCATTGCCGTTGGCGGTTTCCTCGACCACGATGTCGGGGGTGATGCCCTTGGCCTGGATCGAGCGGCCAGAGGGCGTGAAATAGCGCGCGGTGGTCAGCTTGATGGCGGCATTGTTCGACAAGGGCAGCACGGTCTGCACCGAGCCCTTGCCGAAGGTCTGGGTGCCCATGACGACGGCGCGCTTGTGGTCCTGCAGGGCGCCGGCAACGATCTCGGATGCCGAAGCGGAGCCGCCATTGACCAGCACGATCATCGGCACGGTCTTTGCCCAGGCCGGCAGGGCCTTCATGAAGTCATCCTTGGTTCCCCGCTGGTAGTCCTCGGGTGCCGCCATGTAGCGTCGCTTGGCATCCCCGGTGCGGCCATCGGTGGACGTCACCAGCATCTGCGGCGCCAGGAAGGCGGCGGACACACCGACGGCGCCGCTGAGCAGGCCGCCGGGGTCATTGCGCAGATCAAGCACCAGGCCCTTGACGCCCTCACCCTTGGCGTCCTTGTCGACCTTGGCCAGCCTGTCGAGATGCTTGACCACGTCGGGCGCGGTTTCCTCCTGGAACTGGGTGACGCGCAGGTAGCCGTAACCGCCGTCAAGCAGTTTGGACTTGACGCTCTGCACCTTGATTTTTTCGCGGACCAGGGTGACGTCGAAGGAGCGTTGCTCCGTCTTGCGCACCACGGTAAGGCGGATCTGGGTCTTGGGCTTGCCGCGCATCTTCTTGACCGCGTCGTTGAGCGTAAGTCCTTTTACAGGTGTGTCGTCGATCTTGATGATGAGATCGCCGGGTTTGAGGCCGGCACGATGGGCCGGCGTGTCCTCGATCGGCGAGACGACCTTGACGAAGCCGTCCTCCATGCCGACTTCGATGCCGAGGCCGCCGAACTCGCCCTGGGTGCTCACCTGCAGGTCCTTGAAGGAGTCGGGATCGAGATAGGCCGAATGCGGATCAAGGTTGGCCAGCATGCCGCTGATGGCATGGGTGATCAACTTCTTGTCCTCGACCGGTTCGACGTAGCCCTGCTTGATCGCGCTATAGACGTCGGCAAAGCTGCGCAACTCCTCTATCGGCAGCGCGGACGCGGCTTCCTTGTTGGCGCTGGCGGAAAAGTTGAGGCTCAGGAACACCCCCGCCACCAGGCCGGTAGCCACGAGACCGAATTGTTGCAGTTTGCTGCTCATAGAGACTCCAATCGCGCGACGTCGGAGGTGTGTCGCTTCAAGGACCGACCGACCACCTCATGGGATCGAAGGCCAGGCCCCGATGCCTGAGTTCAAAGTATAAACCCGACTCCGGGTTGCCACCGCTGTTTCCCACGGTGGCGACTGCCTGCCCGCCCTTGACCGCGGCACCCACGGCGGTGAGCAACGACTCGTTGTTGCCGTAGACCGAGAGGAAGTCGTCGCCGTGGTCGATCACCAGCAGGTTGCCAAAGCCGCGCAACCAGTCGGAGAAGACCACGGTGCCTTCCGCCACCGCCTTGATCTCGGCGCCTTCGGCGGCGCGGATGAACAGGCCCTTCCAGACCGCGCCGCCTTCCGGCCGCGGCATGCCGAATCGCCCGGCAATCGTGCCCTTGACCGGCAGCCGCAGGCGTCCACGCAGTGCCGCGAAAGCGCCACCGACATTGCCCGGATCATGGCTTTTCAGTTTTGGCGTTGGCGCCGCCTTGTCCCGGGTGCCGCCGCCGGTCTTGGGCTTCCTTGCGCCGGCAATCCGTATCAGTCCCTCGATCAGGCGCGCCAGGCGCTGTTCGTCGCGGCGCAGGGTGTTGATTTCCCGCCGCTGGGCCTGCAGACGGTCGGCGATCGCCGCCAGTTGCGTCTGCCGTTGCTTTTTGCGTTCCAGCAACTGGGCCCGGCTTTCCTGTTGCTGGCGCTCGATCGCGGCCAACTGTGCCTGACGCTCGCGCACCAATTCGGCAAGCTTCCTCTTTTCGTCGGCGGCGGCACGCAGGCGCTGGATCAGCTCGGCCTTGGCGCGCGACAGATGGGTCAGGAAATAGTTGTCGCGCGACGCCTGATTCGGATCCTTTCCGGCCAGCAGGAGGGCCAACGCATCCGCATCGCCGCCGACGAACTGGCGGTTGAGGACTTGGGCCAACTGGTTCCGTTGCGCCCCACCCTGACGGTCGAGGCGCCGTCCCTGGGCATCGAGCTCGGCCAATTCGGCTTTCAGACCGGCACTGTCAAGGCCCAGTTCGTGCAGGCGACGATTGACGGTGGAGATTGCCGATTCCGTCTCGCGCAGTTGGTCCGCCGCGTGGGCCTTGGATTCCTCGGCGGCGGTCATGTCGCGCCGCAGGGCCTCGATGCGGCCCTTGAGGTCCTGCAGCTCCTCTTTCTTGCGGTCGACGCTGGCGCCGTATGCCGGGGCAAGTCCCCACAGCAGGCATATTCCCGTGGCGAAAAGAAAACGATTAACCCGAAGCCGCCGGGATTGACGCGACTTCGGGCTCACGGGCGCTGCAGCGGCGTCAGGCCTTGGCCTTGCCCTGATTGGCGACAGCCTGCATCGCGGCCTTGATTGCCTCCTGGTCGCCGAGGTAGTAGTTGCGGATCGGTCTCAGGTCGGCGTCGAGTTCATACACCAGCGGCTGCGCCGTCGGGATGTTGAGCCCGACGATGTCCGAGTCGGAAACATTGTCGAGATACTTGATCAGCGCGCGGATGGAGTTGCCGTGCGCGGCGATGACGACGCGCTTGCCGGATCGGATGGTTGGCGCGATGCTGTCGTTCCAGAAGGGCAGGACCCGGGCGACGGTGTCCTTGAGGCATTCCGTGCGCGGGCACTCTCCCGGCTTGAGGCCGGCGTAGCGAGGATCGTTGATCTCGTAGCGGGGATCATTCGCGTCGAGGGCGGGAGGCGGCGTGTCATAGGCGCGGCGCCAGACCAGCACCTGTTCGTCGCCGAATTTGGCGGCGGTTTCGGCCTTGTTGAGGCCCTGCAGGGCGCCGTAGTGGCGCTCGTTGAGGCGCCAGGAGTGCTGCACCGGAAGCCACATGCGGTCCATTTGTTCCAGTACCGTCCAAAGGGTCTTGATCGCGCGGCGCAGCACCGAGGTGTAGGCCAGGTCGAAATCGAAGCCCTCATTCTTCAGCAACTGCCCGGCGGCAATGGCTTCGGCCATTCCCTTTTCGGTGAGACCGACATCGGTCCAACCCGTGAAACGGTTCTCCTGGTTCCAGGTGGACTCGCCATGGCGGAGCAGAACAATTTTGTACATGATTGCGGCCTTGATGCGTGTGAATACCAGTATTCTATAATATTCAATCTTTGCGCCGGACCAACGGCCATACGGAGCGGCAAGGCATGAACGCAATCGACGATCTGATCGGAAGGCAGGAGCATATCGAAACCGCGGCGCGAGCGCTGAAGGCGATCTCCCATCCACTGCGCCTGAAAATCCTCTGCGTCATCGGCGGCGACGAAACCTGCGTGCAGGACATTGTCGATTCGGTGGGCACCTCGCAAAGCAACATCTCACAGCATCTCGCGATCCTTCGCGACAAGGGCGTCCTGCAAACCCGCAAGGATGCCAACCGGGTGTATTACCGCATCGCCGACCAGCGCACGCTGCAACTCATCGCCTTGATGCGCGAAGTGTTCTGCGGCGAGCCGGCCATCAAGGACTGAACGACAATGGAATTTTTGCAGCAGAACATGATTTGGGTGGGGCTGGCCGTGGTCAGCGGCGGGATGCTGATCTGGCCGCTGATCGCCGGCGGTACCGTGGCGAGCCTGACGCCGGCGGAGGCCACGCTGATGATGAACCGCGAAGATGCCGTGGTGCTCGACGTGCGCGAGACCGGCGAATGGGGCGGCGGCCACATCGGCGGTGCGCGCCACATCACGCTGGGCCAGCTCGATAGCCGGCTTTCCGAGCTGGAGAAATTCAAGGAACGGCCGATCATCGTGGTCTGCGCCACGGGCAACCGTTCCACCTCGGCCTGCGGCAATCTCAAGAAGCACGGTTTCGGCAAGGTGTTCAGCCTGGGGGGCGGCGTCGCCGCCTGGCGCGATGCCAACCTGCCGCTGACCACCAAGAATTGATCCCGGAGTCCGCCATGCCCAAGGTCCTGATGTATTCAACGGCGGTTTGCCCCTACTGCGTTCGTGCCGAACAATTGCTGACGCGCAAGGGCGTCACCGAAATCGAGAAAGTGCGTGTTGACCTCGATCCCGGTCGGCGCGAGGAGATGATGGAGCGCACCGGGCGCCGCAGCGTGCCGCAAATTTTCATTGGCGACACCCATGTCGGCGGCTGTGACGATCTCTACGAACTGGATCATCAGGGCAAGCTCGATCCCCTGCTTGCCGCCTGATCGACCGAATTCGCAACACCACTTTCCCCTCCCAAGAAGAAATCATGAGCGACGAGCAGCCGGTATTCAGCATCGAAAAGATTTACGTCAAGGATTTGTCCATCGAGGTGCCGAATGCCCCGCAGGTATTCCTCGAGCGCGAAACACCCAGCATCGAGGTGCAGATCCAGAGCGCGGCACAAGCCGTCGGCGATGGCCTGTTCGAAGTCGCGTTGACCATCACGGTTAACGCCAAGGAAGGCGAAAAGGCTTTCTTCCTCGTCGAGGTGGTCAAGGCCGGAATCTTCCAGATTCGCAACGTGCCCGAGGCGGACATGGAGCCTATCCTGGCCGTGGCCTGCCCCAATATCCTCTTTCCCTACGCCCGCGAGACAATTTCCGACGCCGTGAATCGCGCCGGCTTCCCGCCGGTGATCCTTGCTCCGGTGAATTTCGAGTCGCTCTACCAGCAGCGGCTGATGGAGCAGCAGCAGGGCGAGAGCCGCATCCAGTTGCAATAGTCGGCGATGGCGCCACGGCGATTTTCCGCGCAAGTCACGTTTTTCGCCGCGCTGCTTGCGGCGCAGGCAAGCTGGGCGCTTGACTACCGCAGTGTCGCCGAAGCGGCGCCGGCCTACGACGCGCCATCGGCCAAGGCCAGGCCCCTGTTTGTGATGCACGCCGGCACGCCGGTGGAACTGGTGGTCAGCCTCGACGGCTGGTTCAAGGTGCGCGACGGCAAGGGCGACCTATTCTGGATGGAAAAGAAGCACCTCGCCGACAGGCGCACCGTCATCGTCCGCGTCGATCGCGCGCAGGTGCGCGCCGCCGCGGCTGAGAAGTCGACCCTGGTGTTCGAGGCCGAGCGCGACGTGGTGCTGGACCTGATCGAGGCGGCGCCGGGCGGGTGGGTCAAGGTCAGGCATCGAGACGGCCAGGCCGGATTCCTCAAGGTCGCCCAGGTCTGGGGCATGTAGTTTCGGCTCGCGCGACGCGCGGGCGGTGAGGAAGGAGAGTCAATGCGCATAGCGGTGCTCGGCGCCGGCGCCTGGGGTACGGCCCTGGCGATTGCCTTTGCCGCCCGGCACGAGGTCGCGCTTTGGGGCCGGGACGCGGCACGAATTGACGAGATGGCGCGCCAGCGGGCCAACTCCCGCTATTTGCCGGGTTGTGCCTTTCCTACGGGCTTGCGCGTAACCGCCGATTTTGCCGATGCGCTCGACGGCGCTGGCCTGGCCATACTCGCGGGCCCGTTGGCCGGGTTGCGTGAATTGCTCGAACGTCTCAAGGCCGTGGCGCCGGAAACGCCTTTCCTCTGGGTCTGCAAGGGTCTCGAGGCCGGCAGCGGCCTGCTGCCGCACCAGGTGGTGGCCGAAGTCATGGGCCGGGCCCGCTGCGGCGTGCTCACCGGTCCCAGCTTCGCGCTCGAAGTCGCGCGCGGCCTGCCGACGGCAATCACTCTGGCGGCCACGGATGCGGAGTTCGCCGCTGCCACCGCGAATGCCCTGCACGGCGGAAACCTGCGCATTTACGCCAACGAAGACCTGGTCGGCGCTGAAGTCGGCGGGGCGGTGAAGAACGTGCTGGCCATCGCCACCGGCATCTGCGATGGCCTCGGCTTGGGCAACAATGCCCGCGCCGCGTTGATCACTCGCGGCCTGGTGGAAATCACCCGCTTCGGCGAGGCCCTGGGCGCCAAGCGGGAAACCTTCATGGGCCTGGCCGGCATGGGCGACCTGATGCTGACCTGTACCGGCGAACTGTCACGCAATCGCCGCGTCGGCCTGTTGCTGGCCGAGGGACGTGCGCTACCCGATGTTATCAGGGAGCTTGGTCATGTTGCCGAGGGCGTTCCCGCTGCCCGCGAGGTCGCGCGCCGGGCCGAGGCGCTCGGCGTCGATATGCCGATCACGCGCGCCGTCACGGCCGTACTCGACGGCCGCATCACGCCGCGTGCCGCCGTCGAGCAATTGATGGCGCGCGGCGCAAGGCACGAATAGCCGAGTCAGATTCCCCCGGCATAGCCTTGCTGGCGCCAGGCTTCGTAGACCATCACCGCCACCGCGTTCGACAGATTCAGGCTGCGGTTGCCCGGGATCAGCGGCAAGCGAATGCGATGGTCGTCGTCGAACTGCGCCAACAGCTTCGCCGGCAGCCCTTGCGATTCCGAACCGAAGACAAATGCATCCCCGGCCTGAAAGTTCCCGAAGGGATGCAGGGCACTGGCGCTGGCGTGACGGCAATGTCCCTTCGTCGTCAACGCGAACAACCGTGCTTCGCTCAATGCGGCCCGACACGCGGCCCAGTCGCGATGCACGGTAACACAGGTCATCTCGGCGTAATCGAGCCCGGCGCGGCGCAACTGCGCATCCGAAAGGTCGAAGCCCAGCGGCTCGACCAGGTGCAGGCGACAGCCCGTATTGGCGCACAGCCGGATCACGTTGCCGGTGTTGGGCGGAATTTCCGGGGCGACGAGGACGACGTGATACATGGAACGAATTTCCAACCCTGATGAACAGAATTCGACGAAGGGAATCGTCAGGAAACACGACGGACCCTGCCTGGGCAGCGGCCCTATGGTGCAGTATGGACCGTTCGCGTCCGGCCTGGAGGATCAGACACGGCGAATTCGATATATGCGGCATTAAACGCGGTCAGAACGACGCTTCAGCCAAGGTCGCGGTCGTCTATATTCCAGGCAAGCTCCCCGGGAGCCCGTTACAGCATATTGAACAAAAAGAGATACTTTTGATACTCTCTGCTTGCCGGTGACACGCAATGTCCGCTCTCTATCTGAAACACTTCGACCTTGAGAAATCGCCGTTTCAGATCACTCCCGACATTGATTTCTTTTTTTCTGGTAGCCAGCGTGGCGGCATGCTCACCGCCCTGTTGCATGTCGCCAGCCACGAAGAAGGCATAGTTACCGCCGTAGCCGAAGTGGGGAGCGGCAAGACGCTGCTGGCGCGCTTGATGATCAGCCGCTTGCCGCCCGACATCAGCACGGTGTATCTGGCCAACCCCTGCTTCAGCCGGGATGAAATCATCAGTGCCATTTCGCGGGATCTCGGCTTGTCCGGCCAGTGCACAACGACGGAAGAGAATCTGGCCGGGTTGCACCATGAGTTGCTGCGTCGGCATTCACTTGGACAGCGCGTTCTGTTGGTGATCGACGAAGCGCATGCCATGCCGCCCGAGTCGCTGGAAGAAGTGCGTCTATTGTCGAACCTGGAAACCGATCGCCACAAACTGGTGAACATCATGCTGTTCGGTCAGCCTGAACTGGATACCTTGCTTCAGGACCGGCGCCTGCGTCAGGTCCGGGATCGCGTGATCCATCGTTTTGAGCTTCCGCCCCTGCCCAAGGATGAGGCCGTTGCCTACATCGATCACCGCCTGCGCATTGCCGGTTGGCGGGGCGGGCGACTGTTTACCAATGGCGCGCTGGGGTATCTGCTCAAGGCGTCACAAGGCAGGGCGCGTCGGATCAATCTGCTGGCCGACAAATCGCTGCTTGCTGCCTATGCCGAAGGGGCGCGGCAGGTTGAAAGGCGTCATGTCAAGGCAGCTTGCGGCGAACTGCATACTGATCCGGCGTCCGTCTCCAGGTTTGCCTTGCCCGACTGGCGGCTATGGGCGACCGGACTGGGGCTTGCGGTGCCGATGGCTTTGATGGCGGTTCTGATGCTGGGCTGGTTGCGTGGTACGCCTATTGTGCCGGCAGACGCACTGGCTTCGAAGATGCCCGTGAGTTCGGCGGTCGCCGCGGTATCCAGGGACGGATTGCCCGTCAGCTCGCCAGAGGGCAAACAGTCTCCGGCGAAGTTGCCGGGCTCCAGCGACGGACCTCAGGCATTTCCCGCCTACCCGGTTCAAGCCCCGGTGGAACTTCGATCCGACCACGACCCGGTACGCGTTCAGGCGGTGATCAAGCGCACGGAGAATTTCCTTGCCGACAAGAATTCACGCGGCTACACGTTGCAACTGGCCAGCCTTCCTTCGATGGAGCCCCTGTCCGGGTATATTGAATTGATCGAAAAGCATGTGGATTCGTCGACCATATTCGCCCATGATCGTACGTACAACGGAAAGAGCTCAGTCGCCGTTTACGTCGGGCAGTATGCATCCGAACAAGAAGCCAGAAGGGCGCTGCACCAGTTGCCCGAGGCACTCAAGAACAACCAGCCAATAGTTCGCACCTGGGCACGCATTCGCCAGGAGCCGAAGCCTTGATCGCTGCCAAGGGGGAGATGGTCGTCGCTGCGGGGCCTCGTCGTCGTTCCGCCATTCCGCTGCGCCTGGCCATCGTGGCGCTGCTGGGGGCCTGCGCCAGCCCCAACCCGCCGCCATCCACCCAGCATCTGGACCCGCCACCTCCGGTGCCCGGAAAGGCGCCCGAGTTTGCTGTCGTGCCACCGCTGCCCAAACCGCCGAAGCCGATGGAGAAGCCGGAACTTTATAGTGTGGTGGTACATGAGACGCCGGTACAGGATCTGTTGTTCGCCATCGCCCGCGACGCCAAACTGAACGTTTCCATCCAGCCGGGCATCAGCGGCAGCGTGACAATGAGTGTGCTCGATCAAACACTGACCGAAATTCTCGATGTCATTGGCAAACAGGTCGACCTGCGTTACGAACTGAACGGCAAGAACCTGACGATCTCTCCCGACCGGCCTTTTCTCAAGATATACCGTATAGATTATCCGAACATCACGCGCCGGGCTGACAGCACCGTGAGTATTTCGACCAACATCGCAAGTACGGGAAGCGGCACCGGGGGTACTGGCAGCAATGCCTCGAACAGTTCCATCGTGAATCAGGCGAATAACATGTTCTGGGTCACTCTGGTGGCGAATCTTCGCGAGATACTCGCTCAAACCGACCCGATCGTTGACGCTTCGGCTGCCGGTACTGCACCCGTAGCGGCGGCATCGACCGCTCCAACCGCGAGTTCAGCGACAACGGGCAGGGTCCAGGTCTCGGCTCCGGCTCCAACCGCCGTGTCGACGCCAGGCCAGGCTGGAGGGGGCGGTGCGACGGCGGGCGCTGCGACGCCCACCGCATCGCCGCCAGCGGCATCCACGGCGCCGACGCCACCGCCCGTAGCATCTGTCGCCGCGCCCGCGACAAGCGGCCAGGCGGCAGTTGGGCCGCGCAGCTATCGGGAAACCGGATCGGTGATCGCCAATCCCGAAAACGGCATAATCAATGTTCGCGCCACCCAGCGGCAGCACGAAAAAGTCCGCGAGTTTCTCGATGGCATCATGGGGAATGCCCGGCGTCAGGTATTGATCGAGGCGACGATTGTCGAGGTGGATCTCTCCGACCGCTTTCAGCAGGGTATCGACTGGTCACTTCTGCGAACGGTGGGATCGGGGACTGGAACGGGGATCAGTTTTGCGCCGGCGGGTCCGTCCACCGGCCAACTGACCGGAGGTGTGCTCAGCAGCATTGTCAGACTGGCCTGGAACAAGACCAGTTGGGAATACAGCATGACCACGGCGCTGCGGCTGCTTGAGTCTTTCGGCACCCTGCGCGTATTGTCGAGTCCCAAGGTATCGGTACTTAATAGCCAGACCAGCCTGCTCAAGGTCGTCGACAACGAGGTGTATTTCACCATCACGGTTACCCCGGGAACCGCCGCTACCGCCACCTCCGCTGCCACCCCGGCAACCTACACGAGCAATGTAAACACGGTCCCGGTCGGATTCCTGATGTCGGTCACCCCGCAAATCAGCGGTCATGGCGAAGTCATTCTCAATCTGCGGCCCACGATCAGCCGCATCACTTCTTTTGCCACGGATCCAAATCCCGATCTGGCGAATGCCGGCGTCGTCAATCGCATTCCGGTGGTCCAGAGCCGCGAGATGGAGTCCATCCTGCGGGTGCAGTCCGGCGACATAGCGGTTCTCGGCGGCCTCATCCAGGATACCCGTGATCGCAAGACCGATGGTTTGCCGGGCATCGGTAACGTGCCCGTGGTGGGCGATCTACTGAAATACACCGACAATCGCAGCAGAAAGACCGAACTGGTGATTTTCCTGCGCCCCACGGTGCTTACCGACAGCAGCCTGGACGGCGACTTCCGTCAGTTCCGCGCAAACCTGCCCGAGGCCAGGGAAGCCTTCTACCAACCGGCCGACAGGGGTAGGCCGGCACCCGGGCGGCCATGACATGAGCCTGTTGCTCGATGCATTGCAGCGTGCCAGCCAGGAGAAGATGAAGCTGGCTGAAGCGCGAGGGGCCGACCGACCAACGGATAAGCTCGAAGCTGCACCAAGCACATTTCCTGAGCTGAGCCTTGAGCCGGTCGAGGAATTGCCGGCCCCTGCCGCGTCGCACCCTGAACTGAAGAGCGACAGTCTTCCGCCCTATGCGGTGACTCTGCCGGAGGCTGAAACCGTATCGGTGCCTGATCCGATCATGAACACCGATCCGGCGGCAGTCGAGCTGACGGGGCTGGCGACAAGGTCGTCACCTCCCGATCATGGCAGCCCCTTACTTGCCGAAGCAGAGTCAGTGCGTGCGCCGGTTCAATCGGCGGTGGAAGCGGTGATGCTGGCTGAGCAGGCTACCGGGGATCCGCTCGCGACGGGTTCGACCATAGTCGCGCCAATGCAATCGCCCGATAGGCAAAGCGATTCAACCCGCGAGTCACCCGCCGACGGCGGCAAGGCGTCTGGTACGTCGACGTCGGAAGCCTCACGTACCGAACCATCGCCCCGCATCGCACGTGAGATTCTCATCGCCCACCGACCGTCAAAGAGAAAGTTGGCTGCCAGAAACATAGTCCTGATAGGACTGGTTGCGGTGGTGGCATTGGTAAATCTGGCGTTCTTCCTCGGCTTCTTCGATTCCCTGCTGGGACCTGGCGATACGGTAGTAGGAGCCGGCGTGGCGGTCGCACCGCCGCCGGCGGCCGGTGCCATCGGCGAAGCATCGGTGGCCGACGCCAAGGCGACTGGTGCGGAACCGGCCGGCCCCGTGGCAGATGCCGGTGCCGAATCGTCGTTATCGGTGACGGCGAAGCCGACTGGGGCGGGTACCGGTGTCAATTCGCCGTCGCGACTAGCCGCGGAGTCGCCTACCGGCAAGTCGGACGAAAAAAGGGCTGCGACCAGCCCCTCGCGAACGCCGCCAAAAGTGATTGTCCGGCGGCAGACGATCGGCAATCCCTTGCAGAGCGCCTATGACGCACTCCGCGCCGGACGCTTCGAGGAGGCCGGCGTGGCCTACAGGCAGGCCCTTAAGAGCAACCCGGCGGAGCGCGATGCGCTGCTCGGTCTGGCTCACCTGGCGCATCGTGAGGGCAGCTTCGATGAAGCACGCGATCTCTACCAGCAGGTGTTGAGGCTGGATCCGGAGCAGCCGGATGCCGCCGCCGGCCTGCTGAGCATCGCATCCACCAGCGACCCGGCGGCTGCGGCCAGTCGCATGCGCGACATGGCCGAAAGATCGCCGCAGTCACCTGTCACCATGTCGACCCTGGGAAGCATGCTGGCGCGCGAGGGACGGATCGGCGAAGCCCAGCAGGCGTTTTTCCGGGCCTACACGCTTGATCCGGAGAATGCTTTGCACGCCTACAACCTGGCGGTGGCCCTGGATCGCCTGCACAAGTACGCGCAGGCGCGCGAGTTCTACCAACGTGCGCTCCGGCTTGCAGAGAAAGGCGGCAATTCTGGCGTTACCGGCTTCCCGGGAGAGCAGGCTAGGGTTCGCCTTGAGCAATTGCGCGGAGCCGCCAGCGACGCGGTGGAGGCGCGCCCAGTCGCAACGCCGGCTCGGTAGGTGCCGACCAAGGACGGTTGATGAACACCCCCAAAGACAATGCCGGTAAGCCGCCTGTCCGGCTCGGTGATCTCCTGCTCGAAAAAGGGCTGATCACACAAGACCAGTTGCGCATCGCGCTGCTTGAGCAAAAGGCCATGGGCAAGCCGCTAGGCGAAGCCCTGCTGGCGCTGGGCTTCGTGACCGAAGAAGCGATGCGGGGTGCGCTTGCGACGAACCTCGGCGAGGTCGCCATCAGTCTGGGCGGCATCGTGGCTGATCCGGCGGCGTTGAAGATGATCCCCAAGGCGATGGCAAAGCGCCACACCTTGTTCCCAGTGGGCTACGATCCGGCGGGTCGCGAGCTGCTCATCGCCAGCGCGGATCCGGGAGACATTGTTGCGGGAGACCAGATCAACGCCTTGCTTGCCGGCAAGCTCAAGGCGGTTTGGCGTCTTGCCAGCAGCACCGAAATCCACAACGCGATCGAGCAGTTCTATGGCCATGAGCTGTCGATCGACGGCATCCTCCACGAACTCGAAACCGGCAATATCGATACCGCCAGCCTGGCCCAGAACACGGGGGGCTACAGTCATCCAGTGGTGCGCCTGATGGACGCATTGCTGGCGGACGCCACCTTGCGTGGCGCATCGGACATTCACTTCGAGCCGGAGCCGCATTTCCTGCGTATCCGTTATCGAATTGACGGCGTGCTGCGACAGGTTCGCGTTCTGCACATGCGCTACTGGTCAGCCATGGTGGTCCGCCTCAAGGTGATGGCGGGCATGAACATCGCGGAAACTCGGGCACCGCAGGACGGCCGAATTTCTCTGACGATCGCGGGGCGGCAGGTCGATTACCGCAGCGCGGTGCAGCCGATGATCCACGGCGAGAACTTCGTGCTGCGCGTACTCGATCGTGCGCGCGGTCTGGTTCCCATCGACGGTTTGGGGCTGTCGGATCGCCAACTGACGCAACTCCAACTGATGCTCGCCCGGCCAGAAGGTATCCTCCTCGTGACCGGCCCCACGGGCTCGGGCAAAACCACAAGCTTGTACTCCGTGCTTGGTCATCTCAACAGCGAAGGGGTCAACATCATGACCCTGGAAGACCCGGTGGAGTATCCCCTGCCGATGGTGCGCCAGACATCAATTTCGGAAGTCTCGAAAATGGACTTTGCCGAAGGCATTCGATCCATGATGCGTCAGGACCCTGATGTCATTCTGGTCGGCGAGATACGGGATCACGACACGGCCGAGATGGCCTTTCGCGCGGCGATGACCGGCCACCAGGTGTTCTCGACCCTGCATACGAATTCGGCGATCCAGTCCATTCCGCGCCTGCTTGACCTCAATATAAAAACCAACGTCCTGGCAGGCAACGTGATCGGCATTGTCGCGCAACGTCTGGTACGTACCTTGTGCAAGAAATGCAAGCGGCCGGACGTGCCCAGCCCTGTGGAAGCCCAGCTTCTCCGTCTGGCGCCGGACGAGCAAATCACCCTGTATCGCCCCGTCGGCTGCCCGGCGTGCGAGCAGCAAGGCTACAAGGGGCGCATGGCAATCTTCGAACTGCTCAAGTTCGATAAAGGGCTGGATGAGTTGATTACCCGCAACGCAAGCGTCAATGCCATGTACGACCATGCCGTCGAGCGCGGCTTTGTCAGCATGGCGGAAGACGGCCTGCGTCGCGTCCGCGACGGTCTGACCACGGTCGATGAAGTCAGCCGCGTGGTCGACCTTACCGAAGCGCTTGCCTGATGCCGCTCTACAAGTATCGTGCTGCCGATGCCAATGACAGGATCGTCAAGGGTCAGATAGAAGCACTGCACGAAACCGACCTTGAAACCCAGTTGAGTCGAGTCGGGCTTTCACTGGTGCGCGCCACCATCACCAAGGCGCGCACTCGCAAGGTCAAGAGCTTGCCACAGCAGGAGATCATCGGCTTCATGTTCCAACTGGAGATGCTGATCCGTGCCGGCGTGCCCATCCTGGCGGCGCTTGGTGACATGCGCGATTCGGCGGAGTCGATGGAAGGCCAGATTCTCGCCGCGGGGGTGTATCAGCGGGTCGAGAACGGGTCCACGCTGGCTGAGGCGCTGGCCTTTTACCCCGGGATATTCTCCGAGGTCATGGTCAACCTTGTTCGCTCGGGCGAAGTCACCGGCCAGTTGCCTGAAGTGCTGAAGGAACTTGTGCGCTCCCTCAAATGGCAGGACGAGCTGGCCGCGCAGACCAAGAAGTTGATGATGTACCCGACCTTCGTCGTGGTCGTCATCAGCGGCGTAGTCTTCTTTCTGATGATCTATCTGGTACCGCAACTGGTCACCTTTCTCGCCGGCATGGGCCAGAAGACACCGCTGCAGACGAGAATACTCATCGTCGTTTCGGATATTTTTGTCCGCTACTGGTGGTTGATTCTCGCCATTCCACCGGTAATTGTGACCGTGCTGGCGGGTGTCATACGCGTGAATGAGCGTGCGCGCTTTGCCGCACACCGAATGCTGTTGGGCATCCCCGTGATAGGCGCGGTGCTGAAGAAGATGATCCTGGCCCGCCTGGCGGACACTTTCGCGTTGATGTACAAGACCGGGATCCCGATCATCGAGGGATTGGAACATTGCCGAAAGGTGACCGGGAATCTCGTGATCCAGGAAGCGCTGACTCGGGTTGTGGAGCGGATTGCCACCGGTACGTCGATCTCGGCCAGCTTTGCCGAGGAGCGACTGTTTCCGACCCTGGTGATCCGCATGCTGCAGGTGGGCGAGGCCAGCGGTGCGCTGGATCATGCCCTCAAAAACGTAAGTTACTTCTACACCCGCGAGATCGACGAGTCCATCGGCAAGGTACAGGCCTTGATCGAACCCGTCATGACGGTGGCCATGGGCTTGATTCTTGGCTGGATCATGATGGCCGTGCTGAGCCCGATCTACGACACCATCTCGAAGATGAAAACGTGAAGACAGTTCGCTACCTCAGCCCGGCCGGCAATGAAACCTGGTGTCTCGACGGTGGACAGTGGCGACCGGTGGATTCGGTCACCGGCGGATTCGTATGGCTGGTGACGGATCTTCCGGAGGAAAGCTTTGTCGAGATCAAGACTCCACGCCTGTTCGGCAAGGATCGCAGCGCCTTCATCGACAGGCAGTTGGCGGCGCGCTATCCGGAATCTCCCTATCGGCGTTCCCTGCCAGTTGAAGGAGGCGAGCTATTCGACCGCCTGGCGCCAACCAGGCATGTTCTGTTCGGGGTTGATGCCGGCGAAAGGATAGACGCCGAGATCGAGGCACTGCCGCAACCGATCGCCGCCGTGTCGCCCGTGTCGCTGTTGCTGGCAAAACTCGCCCAGCATCGCGAGCTGCCACCTAACCTGTTTGTCGTTTTGCCCGGGCAGGGAAGCCTGCGCATCGTTTTTCTCCGCGAGCGAACCCCGGTTCTCACGCGTCTGACTCTGACACCCGGCGAACCAAGGGCCCAGATCGACGAGATCATGCGAACCTTGCGTCATCTGGAAAACAACCTTGGGCTGCCGCGGAACCTGGAACACGCGGTTTTGTTGCTCGGTGATGCGACTGGCATGGCGCCCCTGATGACTGCACAGCGCTTGCGGCTGGTGGAATTGCCAAAGCCGCTGAGGCCGCCTCCTGCTGACTGGCGCTTTGCCTTGTTCGACCTTGCGCTCAAGGATGGGACGCCGCAGGTGGCGCCAATGGTGCGTCGGGTCGGCTATCTCTCTTCGCGGTTGGGCCGCGCCGCAAGAGTCATGGCAGTCGTGATCGCGCTGGCAGGCATTGGCGCGGTCGGCAGCAATCTGGGATCAATTATTTCCCTGGTCGCACAGGAGCGTGGAATTGCGGCGTCGATACAGGAACTGGATGGACAGATCGCCATCGTGGAGGGAGAGATCGGAAGCTACGGTGTTGCGCCGGATCTGCTGCGCGATGCGATTGCCATCCACGATCGCGAGATTGCTTCGGTTCCCCCGCTGGGAGCGGGTTTCCGCCTGGTGGCCGATGCAATTTCCGCCGACTCGGCCCTGCGTCTGAGTGAATTGCAGTTACGCATGATCTTGCCGTCGGCCAATACCTGCGGAGTTGACCTGACGTCCGAGGATGGCATGAAGCGTCCCGAAGCCACGGCGCCGGGTGTCGCCCAGCGGCGCATCGAGATCGGTTTCGACCTCACGATTCCAGGCTCCTATGGTCCGCGCGATCGGGCGCAGACCGTGAGGTTGGTCTCGCAAAGGCTGGCTGACGTCGGCGGCGTGAGCCTGTGGACCGATGCCAACAAGGAACTATCCGCCGGCAATTTGCGTGGTGGGACAACGGTCAATGCCGCGTTCCGCCAGGGATGGTGCTTTACGGTCCCCGGCATGCCCTCCGATGACGCCGTGCCGGCCCAGGAGAAGGGGGCATGAGCCCGGAGCGCATGCTTTTCGAGCGCTCGCGGGGTCCGCTGAACCTGCTTGGCGCCGCGATTTTCCTTGCGCTGACGCTGGTGTTCGGCAGCATTTATCTCCGTGATTCACTCAAGGCCCGGGTGTTGCAGAATCAGGAAGTGCATGCCGCACAGAAGGCAACATTGGAAACAAAACACCGGGATCTCCAGAACGTAATGGCACACATCGAGCAATTCCGAGCGCTGAAAAAGCAGGGACTGATCGGCCGAGCCGACCGCGAAGGCTGGGTCGAGCAACTGGTTGCAAGCCGTGAGCGCCTCGGAATTGGCAACGCCCTCGTCTACAATCTGAAGCCGGCGCAGGCAATACTCGATTCCACCGTTGCCGACCCGAATGCTTCGGCACCTACGGCATCGGCGACCTCCTTGGAGCCTGGAGCGCCGCAGAGTCATGACCTCGATTTTGAAATTTCGGGTGTCCATGAGGGTGAATTGATTGCGTTTCTCGACAGTTTCCGCGACCAAGTCCGGGGTCGTTTCCGGGTTCAGTCCTGCCGCCTCGGCCGCCCCACGCCTGACGGACTCGTAGCTGTCTGCACGCTGCGTTTCTTCAATCTGCCCGATCAGGAAAAGGCAAAGTGAACAACGTCGGCGAGCGCAAGCAACCGCTGCGTTCCAGAGTGGCCTTGTGTCTAGTCCGGACTCTGGTGCTAAGCTCGTTGGCGGTTGCCGGGTCGATTGCACCAACGGGTGCCACTGCCGCAAGTCCGGATAACGGCTTTGGCACGCTGTTCTACTCGCCGCAGGAGCGGGCTTCCATTTCAGCGGCCAGGCGCGTCGTCCCGGGGGGGTCGGCCAGTTCCGGCACCACCATTTCCGTCGGCGGCCTGGTGCGGCGTGACAAGGGCAAGGGCAGCGCCTGGATAAACGGGCAACTGGTGCCTGAAGGGCAGGCCGTCCAGTCGGCGGGCATACCCGCCATCGACAAGCGCGACATCACCATAGAGGGGCATCGCGTCCGCGTTCGCGAGACCGTCGACATCGAAAGCGGCGCGCGGGTGGATGCCCTGCCGGCAGGGTCAGTCAATGTGAAGGCAGGAAAATGAAGTCGGCTGGAAGAAACCGGCAGCGTGGCGCCGGACTGCTGCTGCTGCTCATTTTCGTCGGCACCGCGATGGGCTACTATGCTGTCCGCAACTTTGGCAGGACCAGCCAATCGGATTCGCGAATCCGCATGACGAACACAGTCATGGTTCAGGCGGCGGATGCGTTGGTGGGCTATGCCGCAACTCACGTGGCCACGGACAGCAGGCCCTATCTGCCGTGCCCCGACAAGACGACAGCGCCTGGTCCGGGGACGGCAAATGACGGCCAGGAAGACCGCAATGCCGGGACCGGCGTGTGCGCTTCCTATGAGGGCAATCTTCCTTGGGTTACCCTCGGCCTGGTCGGGCTGGACGGCTGGTCACAGCGTCTTCGGTACCGGGTGACGCCAGCGTTCTCCAACAGCGTCACGGGCATGCAACTGACGAGCGTCGGCATTCTGAGCGCCAATAGCGCTGCAGGCGCGGTGATCGCAAGTGCCCTGCCCATGGTTCTTGTTTCACATGGCCCCAATGCTTGGGGGGCCACGAGTAGTTCGGGGGTCGTTGCTGCCTTGCCACCGGTTGCCAATACGAGCGAGCGCGAGAATACGGATGGGGACCTGGTCTTCATCCGCAACGCCGAGGTCGCGAGTGGCGGGGTCGGGGGTGAATTCGACGATCTGACCCACTGGTTCGTCACGGCAACCCTGTTGGCCCGGATGCAGGCGGCCGGACGACTGTAGGAGATACAACATGAAAAAACCCATACCGGCCACTGCCGGCTTTACGCTGGTGGAAATGGCGATAGTCCTGCTGATAGTGGCCCTGGCCATAGGTGGTGGTCTGAGTGTTTTCAGTACCCAAATGGAAGTGCAGAAGGTCAAGGAAACGCAAAGCGCTCTCGACGAGGCCAGGGAGGCGCTGATCGGCTACGCGGTAACGCATCTCGCAAGCGATTCCCGGCCCTATCTACCCTGCCCGGACAAGACTACCGCGGCGGGTGCCGGAACTGCCAACGACGGCCAGGAGGATAGGACGGGTACGGGTTGTGTCGCCTATGACGGAAACCTGCCCTGGGTCACTCTCGGCTTGAAGGGGCTCGATGGTTGGTCGAATCGCTTGCGATATCAGGTTACAAATGCCTTTGCGCAGAACAACGCAGGCATGCAATTGAGTACGGCCGGCACACTGACCATCAATTCGGCGGTGCCCGCGGCGGTCGCGACGGCGGTGCCGCTGGTGGTGCTCTCCCATGGCCCCAATGGACTCGGCGCGATCAGCAGCGGCGGAACCGCCGTCGGCGCGCCGACGCGCGCCAATGAACTGGAGAATGCCGATAGCGACACGACCTTTGTCAGCAATGGACCGATTGAGCTGGCGGGTAGCGAATTCGACGATGTCGTCACCTGGTTGCCCGCCGGGCTGTTGTTCAGCCGGCTGCTGCAGGCAGGTGTCTGTGTCAAGACAACGGCATGTCCCTGATGAGCGCGCCGGTCACGGAGGCAAATTCGCCCGAGTCCGGAGCTGGCAGAGCCTTGCTGATCGTCGAGGATGATCCGGCCCTGCGCAGCTATCTGGCCTCATCGCTTGGCGACCGGGGCTACGAAGTCTCGACGGCCAACGACCGCGCGGAGGCCGCGTCGATGGTAACCGGCGCATCGGCGCCCGATCTGGTCTTGCTTGATCTCGGCCTGCCGCCGGCGCCAAGCGCGATGAGCGAAGGCCTTGCGGTGCTGGAGGAGTGCCTGGCGCGCGCACCGGCGACCAAGGTGATCGTATTGACCGGGCAGGATGAGAGCGCCGCCGCTCACGAGGCCGTTCGCCGAGGTGCATTCGACTTCCTGGTCAAGCCCGCGCGAATCCCCGACATTCTTGCCGCATTGAAGCGCGCCTCGCTCTTCCTGCGCGAGGAAGCGCGCATGGCCGAAGCCGGCGAGGCGCGTGTGCAGGTGACCGCGCGCCTGCAGGAGGGCCCCAAGGAGGTGGCCGCCGCCGCCGAGGAGCAACTGTTGCGGCGCGCCTTTGTCGAGTCTGGCTACAACGTTGCGGAGGCGGCCCGCCGCCTGGGGCTGGCGCGGGAACATGTCTATTACTACCTGAACAAGTATGGAATTCGCCGGCCGGGCTGAACTGTCGGTCTTCTTCATCCTTGCCGGCGGGGTTCTGCTCGCGGCGAGCTATCGCATTGCGCACCTGGCGCGACGCTATCGCGGGCGGATGGAGAATCTCCTGCAGCTCGCGAGCAAGCCGCTCGACCCGCTCGAAATCCCCGGCGCAGCCTGGGCGGACCTGGAGGCGGGCGGCTGGCTTCGTCTGGAATGGGATGGCGTATGGTTCGGTCAGCCGGTTTCGGGCTGCCTGCAGGCCGTGGCGCCGGCAAAGCGACGGGCGACCGGACCGCTTTGTTTCGAGTTGGCCAGTGGTGATGAAGTGCGTCTGGTGGTCAGGCTCATCCACGGCGAGGCCTGGGGCGAAAACCGGCTGTTCGCCGAACACCTGGCGCGCGTGTTCGTGCTCCTGCTCGAAACCCGCCTGCATGCGCGCACCGAGGCCTTGTCGGCCGCCCTGGCCGAACGTGCCCGGCTGTCGCTCTACCTCCAGCATGACATGCGCAATCAGGCGCAATGGGTGCTCTGGGTTGCGGACGATTTTGCCGCTTGCGAGGATGATGTTGCGCTGCTGGGGGCAGCCCGACGCCTTAAGGACAACGCGCCGCTCGCGCACGAGCGCGCCGAACGGCTGATCACGGCCCTTGGCCGCAACCCCATTGCCGAGTCTCCAGCACCGGTCGAGCTCGGTGAGGCGGCGGCGCAGGCGGCGCGCCTTGCCGGCATCGAGCCGGTGATCGAGGGTCGGGTCACGGGCTGGGTCGAGAAAGGTCTGCTGGCACGCGCCCTGGACAACCTGTTCAGCAACCTCGGCGCGGCCTGGCGGGACAAGCCGACGGTGGCGGTGACGATGCGGTTGTCGACTTCGGGGGCCACCGGCAAGCCGATGGCACAGATGGAGTTTTTCAGTCCTTGGCCTTCCGGTATGCCCCAACTGTCGCCGGAACGAGTATTCGAACCCTTCGCCAGCGGCCGCCCCAGTGGCCTTGGGCTCGGTCTGTACCAGGCCCGGAAGAGTCTGCGTGAAGCCGGCGGCGATCTGTACGCGACGCCGTCGCCAGAGGGCCTGGGCTTTCGCTTGATGCTGCCCCTTCCATCACCGTAAAGATTTTTCACTTCCCCGATCGCGCTCGCATCGCTACAGTTCAAACCATAGCAATCCTTCCACAACCCACAAAGGAGTCATCATGAATATCAATATCAAGGCGCGCCAGGGCGGCTTTACCCTGGTCGAGATCGCTATCGTCCTCGTCATCATCGGCCTGCTGTTGGTCGGTGTGCTGCAGGGGCAGGAAATGATCGAGAACGGCAAGGTCAAGAAGCTTGTTGCCGACATGAAAGGAGTTTCAGCAGCCTACTACGCCTATCAGGACCGCTATCAGGCGATTCCAGGCGATGACTTGATTGCATCCACCCGATTCACCGGGGCTGACAATGGCGGCGGAAACGGCCTGATCACCGGCTTGTTCGATGCGATTGCCGCACCTGCCGCCGCCACCGAGAGCAACAACTTCTGGCAGCACACGCGCATGGCCGGGCTGCTGAGCGGGGTTGCGACCGCAGCCGCCGCACTTCCGCAGGCGAACAATTTTGGTGGTGTGATTGGCGTGCAATCGCATGTGACGGCGGCGGGCGGGACGACCTACGGCATGACCGGCAATGTGGTCTGCGCCAGCCAGGTGCCTTGGCGTACCGCCCTGTCAATTGACTTGCAGCTCGATGATGGCGTCAGCGGCACGGGAAAGGTAAGGTCGGGCGCGACAAACGTCACGGCGACGGCAACCGCCGCAGCCGCCGTCTATGGTCCAGCGGTAGCCGCTTCCGCGGTACTTGAGGCGGGCCTGCACACGATCTGCATGAAGCTCTGAGAATGAAATCGAGTTTGCGCTGGTGAATGCCAAGTTTCCGGTGCTTGTTCCGAAAGACCTGCCCTGCCGCTGCCGCCCGCAGCCCCGCAGGGCAGTGATCATTCTTGGGCGGCGCGTTGTCTGAGACGGCCGACGAGAAAGCCCGCTTTCATCTTTCGCGGCAGTCGAAGCGGACGATTTATTCCGCAACCATCACCGCGGTGGTTTGCGTCCTTACCATCGGCCAGGCCCATGCCGGCTTTCTTTTTTTGCTGCTGGTGCTGCCCCTGGGGGCATGGTTGGGGTGGAGTGCCTACGTCATCGTCCGTCGGCCCTACGCACGGCTGGCACAGATCTTCGCCTTGTTCATCTGGGCCTTGGCTCTTGGCCTGATCGTGGCCGCACACTTTCTACGCCACGAAATGACGCGGAGCGATGCCGACCGGATCGCGCTGGCGATCGATCGCCATGTCCAGAACCAGGGTTACTGTGCCACCAGCCTCGCCGAACTCGGCTTCAAACCCGACGATGTCGAGGAAAGGCTGGGCTCGAACTACAAGTATGCCTGCGTCGAGCGCAAGCCGCGATTCTCCTACGTGGCGACCTTCACGGTGTTCGATACCTGGGACTATGATTTCGTGCGCGACCGCTGGAAGTACAGCAGTTGGGCGGCTAAGAAGGCCTACCTGAATCCCGATCCACCGGCTGCTCGCGAATCCGTCGCTACGCCTTCAGCGTCCGCGCCACTACCAAATTCTCAATCCGTGCCGCACCGCAAGCCTTGAGCGTGCCGGCCAGTTCATTCAGTGTCGCACCGGTGGTCATCACGTCATCGATCACCAGAACTGCCTTTCCGCTCAGGTCGATCCCGCAGGCGAAGGCGTGGCGGATGTTCTTCGCGCGCTCCTTCCACGGCAGGGCCGCCTGCGGCGTGGTGTCGATGTGGCGTTGCACGAGGTGCGTTTCCAGCGGCAAGGACAGTTGGCGGGCAAGCGGTCGCGCGATTTCCAGGGCCTGGTTGAAACCCCGTTCGGCGAGCCGCTGCGGTGCCAGCGGTACCGGCAGGATCAGGTCAGGCGCTTGTTGCGAGCGGCATTGCGCGAGGATCCGGCCGAGAAAGTCGGCGCTGGCGATACGGTGGGCGTACTTCAGCGACTGCACCAGGCGGTCGACAGGGAACTCGTAGCGGAACACGGCCTGCGTCGCGTCGAACTGCGGCGGCTTCTTCAGGCAGGCGCCGCAGACCATCGCCGCAGGCGTCGGCAGGGCGCAGACGGGGCAGCAGTCAGTCGTCAGGCGCGGCAGGCTGTCGAGGCAATCGGGGCAGAGGAACTCCCCGGCCGCCGGCGCGGCGCACAGAAAGCACTGACGTGGCAACACCGCCGCCAGCAGCCTCGCTGCACGGCCCGCCGACCCGCCGATCGGCCTCGCTGAATTTGACAAGCCCGCCTCCTTCCACCAAGATTCGCGCCTTTCCCGCATTCTAGCGAGCCCTTGCAATGACCATCACGGCCGCCCCGCAACGCCACAGCTCCGCACCCGTTCCGCAACTGCGCTGGACCACCGACGCCATCGTCGGCCTGTTCGATCTGCCGTTCAACGAGCTGCTGTTCCGCGCCCAGGAAGTGCACCGGCAGAACCATGCCGCCAATGCGGTCCAGTTGTCGACCCTGTTGTCGATCAAGACCGGCGGCTGTTCCGAGGACTGCGGCTATTGCTCGCAATCGGCGCATCACGGCGAGGCTGAACGCGAGGCGCTGCTCGACATCGATGAAGTCGTGACCGCGGCCAAGGCCGCCAAGGACAAGGGCGCCACGCGCTTCTGCATGGGCGCGGCCTGGCGCGGTCCCAAAGACAAGGACCTTGATCAGGTGGCGGGCATGATAGCCGCGGTCAAGGCGCTGGGCATGGAAACCTGCGTCACCCTGGGCATGCTCAAGGCCGGCCAGGCGGAAAAGCTCAAGGCTGCCGGTCTCGACTATTACAACCACAATCTGGATACCGCGCCGGAGTTCTACGGTCAGGTGATCAGCACTCACAGCCAGCAGGATCGCTTCGATACCCTGGATCAGGTGCGCGCCGCCGGCATCAATGTCTGCTGCGGCGGCATCGTCGGCATGGGCGAGACCCGCCGCGCGCGCGCTTCGCTGCTGGCGGAACTGGCCAACCTGGCCCCGCCCCCCGAGTCGGTGCCGATCAACCAGTTGGTTCCGATGCCCGGCACGCCGCTGGAAAATGCGCCGCCGCTGGATTCCTTCGAGTTCGTGCGCACCATCGCCGTGGCGCGCATCATCATGCCGACTTCATTGGTGCGCCTGTCGGCAGGTCGCCAGGAAATGAGCGACGAATTGCAAGCCCTGTGCTTCCTCGCCGGCGCCAACTCGATCTTCTATGGCGACAAGCTGCTGACCGCCGACAACCCGGAAGCGGGGCGCGACGAGGCCTTGTTCAAGCGCCTGGGGCTGCACGCCGCCTGATGCGCGGTGCGCCACCGCCGGGCCGCCCCAAGGCGGCGCAGTCAAATTCCGAAGCGGGCGTAGCCCGCGAACCACAGTCACCCCCTTCCCGGGGAAGGGGGTTGGGGGAAAGGCTCAACTTCGCCACGGCCGCCGCGACTTACGACTCGGCGGCAGTCCTCGCCCGCGAAGTGGGCGCTCGCATGGCGCAGCGCCTCGACCTGGTAAAGATCGCTCCGCAGCGCGTAGCCGACATCGGCTGCGCCACCGGCGATGGCATCCGCGAGTTGCAGCGGCGCTACCCCAAGGCGCAGCCGCTGGCGGTCGATTACGCCTTGCCCATGCTGCACGCCGTGCGCCGCGGCACCCCGCGCCTGCATCGCCTCATGGGGCGCGGCCCGCGGCTGCTGAATGCCGATGTGCGTGCCCTGCCGCTGGCAGCGGGCAGCGTCGGGCTGGTCTGGTCGAACCTGATGCTGCACTGGCTGGACGAGCCCCTGCCGGCCTTCCGCGAACTACACCGCGTGCTGGAAATCGGCGGCCTGCTGTGCTTCGCCACGCTGGGGCCGGATACCCTCAAGGAATTGCGCGAGGCGGCGACAAGAGTTGGCGCTGGCGATACGGCGAAGCGCTTCCTCGATATGCATGACCTGGGCGACATGCTGGTTGCGGCCGGTTTCGGCGACCCGGTGATGGACATGGAAATGATCACCCTGACCTATCCCGGTCCGCGTGCCTTCCTCGCCGACCAGCGCCACCTCGGCGTGCGTGACGGTTTGCTCGGTCGCCAGGGCTGGCGCGACTGGCGTCGCATCTTCGGCGCCTGGTGCCGCGATGCCGAGGGCCGCTTGCCGGCGAGCTTCGAGATCGTCTTCGGTCACGCCTGGAAGCCCGAACCGCGGCAGATCGCCGACGGCCGTTCCGTGATCCGGTTCCAGTCGCGATGAAGCGCGCCAGGCAAAGGCACCTGAAGCCGCGCAACCCGGTGGCGATAGCCCCGCTGCTGAAAAAGGGCGGCGCGCACCAGCGCAAGGACAAGCGCGCCAGTCGCGCGCGGCTGAAAGCCGCCCTGCGCAAGAACTCCGAAAACTGATTCCGGCTCGATCCTGATTGCCGTCCCGGCTGCGCCGGCGGCGGCTGTCGGTCGTTTCCGATTCCGACCTACGTGAAATCCACTATTGCGCATTGTGAATATACATTTTACAATGCGCAACACTCGCAGGCCGCCCGGGCATCAAACCGGTCTATGCTGCGAAAGAAAAACGTTGTGGATGCCGCTGCGCAGGCCGATCCCTGCGAGGCATCCGTGGCGTGAAGAGCAGGACGTCGGCGGGACGATCTCGTGCCGACGCTCACCAACAGACGAGGAGAAGTCATGGCAGCCGCGCCCCTACTTGCGTCGTCCGACGCCGATCCGCAGGAAACCCGTGAATGGCTTGAAGCGCTGCAGGCCGTCATCGCGCAGGAAGGACCCGAGCGCGCGCATTTCCTGCTCGAGCAGTTGATTGCGATGGGGCACCAGACGGGCATCAACATGCCCTACAGCGCCAACACCGAATACACCAACACCATCCCCGCCGACCAGCAGCCGATCACGCCGGGTGACTACGAGATGGAGCAGAAGATCCGCGACTACGCGCGCTGGAATGCGATGGTCATGGTGCTGCGCGCCAACAAGGACGACTCGGGCCTCGGCGGCCACATCGCCAGCTACGCCTCGGCGGCCACCCTGTATGACATCGGCTACAACCATTTCTGGCATGCGCCGTCCGAAAAACACGGCGGCGACCTGGTGTTCTCGCAGGGCCATTCGGCGCCCGGCACCTACGCCCGCGCCTTCATGCTCGGCCGCCTCTCCGAGGCGCAGATGGACAACTTCCGCCGCGAAGTCGACGGCAAGGGCCTGTCCTCCTATCCACATCCCTGGCTGATGCCGGACTTCTGGCAATTCCCCACCGTGTCGATGGGCCTCGGCCCCTTGCAGGCGATCTACCAGGCGCGCTTCATGAAGTACATGCAGCACCGCGAGATGATCCCCACCGACAACCGCAAGGTCTGGGCCTTCATGGGCGACGGCGAGATGGACGAGCCGGAGTCGATGGGTGCCATCGGCATGGCCGGGCGCGAGCGCCTCGACAACCTGGTCTTCGTCATCAACTGCAACCTGCAGCGCCTCGACGGCCCGGTGCGCGGCAACGGCAAGATCATCCAGGAGCTGGAATCCGACTTTCGCGGCGCGGGCTGGAACGTGATCAAGGTGATCTGGGGTTCCTATTGGGATCCGCTGCTGGCGCAGGACAAGAGCGGCCTGCTGCAAAAGCGCATGATGGAATGCGTCGACGGCGACTACCAGACCTTCAAGGCGCGCGACGGCGCCTATGTGCGCAAGCACTTCTTCGGCAAGTACCCCGAGCTGGAGAAAATGGTTTCCACCTGGACCGACGACGACATCTGGCGCCTCAATCGCGGCGGCCACGATCCGCACAAGGTGTATGCCGCCTATGCCGCCGCCGTGGCGCATCAGGGCCAGCCCACCGTCATCCTGGCCAAGACCATCAAGGGCTATGGCATGGGCGAAGCCGGCGAAGCGCAGAACATCACCCACCAGCAGAAGAAGATGGGCACCACCTCGGTCAAGGCCTTCCGCGACCGCTTCAAGCTGCCGGTGAAGGACGAGGACCTCGAAAAGCTGCCCTACCTGACCTTCCCCGAGGGCTCGCCGGAACTCAACTACATGCGCGAGCGGCGCATGGCGCTGGGCGGCTACTTGCCCGCGCGCCGGCAGAAGGCCGAAGCCCTGCCGGTGCCGCCGCTGACGGCATTCGATGCCCTGCTCAAGGCCGGCGGCGAAGGACGCGAATTTTCCACCACGATGTCCTTCGTGCGCGGCCTCAACGTCATGCTCAAGGACAAGATCATCGGCAAGCGCGTGGTGCCGATCGTGGTCGACGAGTCGCGCACCTTCGGCATGGAAGGCCTGTTCCGCCAGATCGGCATCTGGAACCAGGACGGCCAGAACTACGTGCCGCAGGACGCCGACCAGATGATGTTCTACAAGGAAACCCGGAACGGACAGATCCTGCAGGAGGGCATCAACGAGGCCGGCGCCATGGCCGACTGGATCGCCGCCGGCACCAGCTATTCGACGCACGGCGTGCAGATGATTCCGGTCTATGTCTGCTACTCGATGTTCGGCATGCAGCGCACCATGGACCTGGTCTGGGCGGCGGGCGACCAACGCGCGCGCGGATTCCTGATCGGCGGCACCGCCGGGCGCACCACGCTCAACGGCGAAGGCCTGCAGCACGAGGACGGCCACTCGCAGATACTCGCCGGCACGGTGCCGAACTGCATTACCTACGATCCGACCTTCGCCTACGAAGTCGCCGTGATCGTGCAGGACGGCCTGCGCCGCATGGTCACCGAGCAGGAAGACGTCTTCTACTACCTGACGGTGATGAACGAGAACTACGAGCATCCGGCGATGCCGGAAGGCGCGGCGCCCGGCATCCTAAAGGGCATGTACCAGTTCCGCAAGGGTGCCGCCTCCAATGGCCCGCGCGTGCAACTGCTCGGCTCCGGCACGATCTTCATGGAAGCCGTCGCGGCGGCGGCGCTGCTGAAGAAGGACTGGGGCGTCGAGGCCGATCTCTGGTCCTGCCCCAGCTTCAACGAACTCGCCCGCGAAGGCAACGACTGCACGCGCTGGAACCTGCTGCATCCGACCGAGAAGCAACGCACTTCGCATGTCGGCGCCTGTCTGGCCGAGACCCGCGGCCCGGTGATCGCTGCGACCGATTACGTGCGCGCCTTCGCCGAGCAGATCCGGCCCTTCGTCCCGCGTCCCTACACGGTGCTCGGCACCGACGGCTTCGGCCGTTCCGACACGCGTGAAAAGCTGCGCCACTTTTTTGAGGTCGACCGCCACTGGATCACCCTTGCGGCCTTGACCGCGCTGGCGGACGAGGGCGCGGTGAAACGTGAAAAACTGGCCGAGGCGATCAAGAAGTACGGCCTCGATCCGAACAAGCCCAACCCGGTGAAGGTGTAGAGATGACCCTCCCCTCGTTCCCCGCCCCGAGGGCGGGGATGACAAAGGTTCGCGGGCTTTGCCCGCTCCAAACAACTGACTCGCTGCCCCCTTGGGGCGGCCCTGCGGAGGCAGCATGACCCAGATAGTCGAAGTGAAAGTGCCCGACATCGGCGATTTCAAGGATGTGCCGGTCATCGAAGTGCTGGTCAAGATCGGCGACACCGTCAAGGCGGAAGACTCGCTGATCACCCTGGAATCGGACAAGGCGACCATGGACGTGCCCTCGCCGGTTTCCGGCGTGGTGCGCGAGATCAAGCTCAAGGTCGGCGATGCCGTGTCCGAGGGCAGCCTGGTCGCGCTGGTGGAGAGCGGCGCCGCGCAGGCTGCGGCGCCGGCACCGGCCGCCGCTCTTGCGCCCGCAGCAAGCCCTGCGGCAACACCGGCACCCACTGCCGCTGCGGCGTCTACGGTCGAAGTGCGCGTGCCCGATATCGGCGACTTCAAGGACGTGCCCATCATCGAACTGCTGGTCAAGGTCGGCGACACGGTCAAGGCCGAGGATTCGCTGATGACGCTGGAGTCGGACAAGGCGACGATGGACATTCCCTCGCCGGTGGCTGGCGTGATCAGCGAACTCAAGGTTCAGGTCGGCGACAAGGTCGCCGAGGGCGTGCTGTTGGCGCTGGTGAGCGTGTCCGGAGGCTCGCAAGGAGTCGGCGCTGGTAACACGGCGGCTGCGCCGGCTGCGGCGCCCACCGTGGCAACACCGGCGGCGCACGCCGCAACTCCTGCCGCGGCTCCGGCGCCGGTAGCCGCGCCAGTGGCGACGCCGCTTGATTTCCGCCCCGGCGCCGCCGAAGCCATCGCTGCGCCGCCGCGCGTGGCCATGCCGACGCCGGCCGACCGGCTTTCCGGCAAGGCCGCACACGCCAGCCCTTCGGTGCGGCGCTTCGCCCGCGAACTCGGCGTCGATGTGAGCAAGGTGAGCGGCAGCGGACCCAAGGGCCGCATCCTGCAAAGCGACGTCCAGGCCTATGTCAAGGGCGTACTCAGCGCGCCGCCCGCGGCGGCACCTGCGGCCGCTGCATCGGGGGGTGGGCTCGACCTGTTGCCCTGGCCGAAGATCGATTTCAGCAAGTTCGGTCCGATCGAGGTGCAGCCGCTGTCGCGGATCAAGAAGATCTCCGGTGCCAATCTGTCGCGCAACTGGGCGATGATCCCGGCGGTCACCTATCACGAGGACGCCGACATCACCGAGCTGGAGGCCTTCCGCGTCCAGATCAACAAGGAGAACGAGAAGTCCGGGAACAAACTGACCATGCTCGCCTTCCTGATCAAGGCCTGCGTCAAGGCGATGCAGAAGTACCCGGAGTTCAACGCCTCGCTCGACGCGAGTGGTACGGAAATGAGCCTGGTGATGAAGAAGTACTACAACATCGCCTTCGCCGCCGATACCCCGAATGGCCTGGTCGTGCCGGTGATCAAGAACGCCGACAGCAAGGGCGTGTTCGAGATCGCCCGCGAGTCGGGCGAGTTGGCCAGGCTGGCGCGCGACGGCAAGCTGAAGCCGGCCGACATGCAGGGCGCCTGCTTCACCATTTCCAGCCTCGGCGGCATCGGCGGCACCTACTTCGCGCCCATCGTCAATGCGCCGGAAGTGGCGATCCTCGGCGTGAACAAGTCGGCCATGAAGCCGGTATGGGACGGCAAGCAATTCGTCCCGCGCCTGACGCTGCCCTTGTCGCTGACGGCCGACCATCGCGTGATCGATGGCGCGCTGGCAACGCGCTTCAACGTCTATCTGGCGCAATTGCTGGCCGACATGCGGAGAAGCATGCTGTGACCACGCTCACCGTGGCCAAGAAGGGGGACCGTGTCGCCATCGCGGCGGACGGTCTCACCACCTTCGGCGACACGCGCCTGTCGCGCAGCTACAAGGGCGAGCACGACAAGATCCTCGACATCGCCGGTTCGAAGATCGGCATCTGCGGTTCCTCGGCCCATCACCTGGTGCTGCTCTCCGCCTTCTCCAGACTGGAGGACGTGAAGCTCGGGTCGCGCATGGAGGTGTATGAAACCTTCCGCCGCCTGCATCCGGTGCTCAAGGAACACGCCTTCCTCAATCCCAAGGAAGACGAGGACGACCCCTACGAGAGTTCGCAGATCACGGCGCTGATCGCCAACACCAGCGGCATCTACGGTGTCTATTCCTATCGCGAGGTGTTCGAGTTCGACCGCGTCTGGGCGGCCGGTTCGGGTCGCAGCTTCGCGCTCGGTGCGATGCACGCGCTCTATGACAGCCAACTCACCGCGGCCGAAATCGCCCGCGCCGGCGTTGCCGCCGGCATCGAGTTCGACACCGCCTCGGGACCGCCCATCGTGGTCCATGAGTTCATCCTGGAAGGAAAACCCAATGAGTGACATCGTCGAAGTGAAAGTGCCGGACATCGGCGACTTCAAGGACGTGCCTGTCATCGAAGTGCTGGTCAAGGTCGGCGACGCGGTCAAAGCCGAGGATGCGCTGATCACCCTGGAATCGGACAAGGCCACCATGGATGTGCCCTCGCCGGTATCGGGTGTGGTGACGGAGCTAAAGATCAAGGTTGGTGACAAGCTTGCCAAGGGAACACCGGTGGCATTGGTGGCAGTCGGCGCTGGCGCAACGGCCGCTGCGCCTGCACCCGCAGCGGCCCCGGTCGCCGTATCGCCAGCGCCGACTCCTGTCGCCTCCACCCTTCCCTCTTCCCCCTTCCCCCTTCCTGATCTCGACTGCGAAATGCTGGTGCTGGGCGCCGGTCCCGGCGGCTATTCCGCCGCTTTCCGTGCCGCCGACCTCGGCATGAAGACCGTGATCGTCGAACGCTATGCAACGCTGGGCGGCGTCTGCCTCAACGTCGGCTGCATTCCCTCCAAGGCGCTGCTGCACGTTGCCGCGGTGATGGAAGAGGCCGAGCATGCGAGCGACCTCGGCGTCAGTTTCGCCGCGCCGAAAGTGGACATCGACAAGCTGCGCGCGCACAAGGAAAAAGTAGTCGGCAAGCTCACCGGCGGCCTGGCCGGCATGGCCAAGGCGCGCAAGGTGGAGACCGTGCGCGGCTACGGCCACTTCCTCGACGCCAACCACCTCGAAGTCGAAGAGACCACGGGCGCCGCGCAGGACAAGACCGGGGCGAAGAAAGTCATCCGCTTCCAGAAGTGCATCATCGCCGCCGGCAGCGCGGCCTTTCATCTGCCGTTCATTCCCAAGGATCCGCGCATCGTTGATTCCACCGGTGCGCTCGAGTTGCGCCAGGTGCCGAAGAAGATGCTGGTCATCGGCGGCGGCATCATCGGCCTCGAAATGGCGACGGTGTATTCGACGCTGGGCGCCAGGGTCGATGTGGTCGAGATGCTCGACGGCCTGATGCAGGGCCCGGACCGCGACCTGGTCAAGGTCTGGGAAAAACAGAACGCCCACCGCTTCGAGTCCATCATGCTGAAGACCAAGACGGTTGCGGTCGAGGCCAAGGACGATGGTCTGTGGGTCAGGTTCGAAGGCGAGAAAGCTCCCGCCGAAGCAGTGCGTTACGACATGATCCTGCAATCCGCGGGCCGCGCGCCGAACGGCAAAAAGATTGGCGCGGAGAAGGCCGGCATCATCGTCGGCGAACGCGGCTTCATTCCGGTCGACAGCCAGATGCGCACCAACGTGCCGCACATCTTCGCCATCGGTGACATCGTCGGCAACCCCATGCTGGCGCACAAGGCGGTGCACGAGGCCCACGTCGCGGCGGAAGCCGCCGCCGGGCAAAAGGCTCACTTCGACGCCACAGTGATTCCCGGCGTCGCCTACACCCATCCCGAAGTGGCGTGGGTCGGCGTCGGCGAGGACGAGGCGAAAAAGGCGGGCCGAAAGGTCAGCGTGGCCAAATTCCCCTGGGCGGCCTCGGGTCGGGCGATCGCCAACGGCGCCGACTACGGCTTCACCAAGCTGGTGTTCGACGAAGAGTCGCACCGCGTGATTGGCGGCAGCATCGTCGGCCCCAATGCCGGTGACATGATCGGGGAAGTGGCGCTGGCGATCGAGATGGGCGCCGACGCGATGGATATCGGCAAGACCATCCACCCGCATCCGACCCTGGGCGAAACCATCGGCATGGCGGCGGAAGTCGCCCACGGCTCCTGCACCGACCTGCCGCCGATGCGCAAGCGGTAAGATTCGCTCCTCGACAAGGGAGCGATTCAATGACGCAAGACGAACTGAAGCAGGCCGTGGCGCGGGCCGCCCGCGATTACGTTGCCGACCGGCTGCCGGTCGGCGCCATCCTCGGAGTCGGCACTGGCAGCACGGCGAATTTCTTCATCGACGAGATTGCCGCGATCAAGGGCCGGCTCGGCGGCACGGTGGCGAGTTCCGAGGTGACCGCGCGGCGGCTCGCCGGCCACGGCATCCGCGTGCTCGACTTGAACGATGTCGATGCAATGGGCATCTACGTAGACGGCGCGGACGAGATCGACCCCGGCATGTCCATGATCAAGGGCGGCGGCGGCGCGCTGACGCGCGAGAAAATCGTCGCCGCGGTGGCCGATACCTTCGTCTGCATCTGCGACGCCTCGAAGCGGGTTCCGGTGATGGGACGCTTTCCGCTGCCGGTCGAAGTGATTCCGATGTCGAGCGCCCATGTTGCCCGCGAACTGGCAAAGCTCGGCGGCTCGCCCCGGCTGCGCGACGGTTTCGTCACCGACAATGGCAACCTGATCCTCGACGTGCATGGCCTGTCGATCACCGACCCGGTCGGACTCGAAGACCGCATCAACCAGATCGTTGGCGTCGTCACCAACGGCCTCTTTGCCCGGCGCGGAGCGGATGTGCTGCTGCTGGCGGCGCCGGAAGGTGTGCTGACTTTTCAGCGTTGAAACAATTCCGTCACATGACGCGGCTATAGTCGCCCAATTCGATATCAGGTGATGGCATGAATCAGGAACACATCAGCAGACAGTTCGATGCCGATCTCGAGGGCTTGCGCACGCGCGTGTTGGCGATGGGCGGCCTCGTGGAACAGCAGTTGGTCCGCGCCATGGACGGCCTCGAATCCGGCAACGTCGCCTTGCTCGAACAGGTGATCGCCGCCGACCGCGAGGTCAACCGGCACGAGGTCGAACTTGACGAGGCCTGCAACAACGTGATTGCCCGGCGCCAGCCGGCGGCGGTCGACCTGCGCATGATCATGACCGTGGTCAAGACCATCACCGACCTGGAGCGGATTGGTGACGAGGCGAAGAAGATCGCCAAGATGGCCCGCGAGGTGCATCACGGCGAAATCCGCCTGGTGCCGAAGGTCGATCTGCGGCATCCGGCGGACATCGCCGTGGCGATGCTGCGCAAGGCGCTGGATGCCTTTGCCCGCCTGGATGTCAATGCCTCCGCCGAGGTTGTGCGCCAGGATCGCGACGTCGATGCCGGTTTCAAGGCGGCGATGCGTCAGTTGATCACATTCATGATGGAAGATCCGCGGACCATCTCCAGCTCGCTTGACCTGCTGTTTATCGCGCGCTCGATCGAGCGCGTTGGCGACCACGCCAAGAACATCTCCGAGTACGTGGTCTATCTGGTCAAGGGACGCGACGTCCGCCACATCGGTCTTGAGGCGATGGAACGCGAGGTCGCTTCGCGCTGACCGCGGGGTTTTCGGCCAAAAAAAGGGCGGCCATCGGCCGCCCTTTTTGCTGTCGGGATTGTTCAGCTCTTGGGCGGAACGTAGCCCCCGACCTGATCGGCGCCATCGCCGAAGAAATGTTTTGTGACCTGCTCGGCAAGATACTTTCGGTGCTGCGGATCGGCGAGCGAAAGCCGGTTCTCGTTGATGATCATGGTCTGCAGCTTGATCCACTGCTGCCATGCTTCCTTGGAGACGTTCTCCCATAGCTTCTTGCCGAGTTCGCCCGGCATGGGCGGCAGGTCGAGGCCTTCGGCTTCGCGTCCCAGCTTGATGCAATTGACCAGTCGTGCCACGGTGTTCCTTTCGCAATATCCGGCGGAAAGCGCGCAGTTTACCCTGAGTTGCGGCTAGGGCGTGTTCTCATTCAGTCGGCGAGCTGCGTTGCGTCAGGAAGGCGATGGATGCAAGGCGCGCCGCGCCGCCTACAGTCATCTGTGGGCAAGCGGTGCAACGCCGCAGACGCGCCTTCCTGCGCAACCCTGCGGGAAGGGCTTGCCTGGTCGCATGGCGGCGTTGGTCGTCGCTCATTTGGAACAACCAAACATCGCTCCTCCCGCCTTGCCCTGCACCCAGGCAAGCTCCTTCGCAGCCGTCGACTGAATGAGAACACGCCCTAAGGCTACAAGGCTTTCACCAGTACCTTGGACCGCCGCTGCAGGTTGTAGAGTTCGCGTCGCGCCGCCGGCAGGGCATCCACATCGGCCTCGACGAAGCCGCGCTCGATGAACCAGTGCGCGGTGCGCGTGGTCAGCACGAACAGGCGTTTCAGCTTCAGCTTTCTCGCCCGCGCCTCGACATGGGCGCGCAACTGGTCGCCGTAGCCGCTGCGGCGGAAATCTGGTACCACGGCGAGGCAGGCGAGTTCGGCCGCCTTCTCGGTGGAGAAAGGATAAAGCGCCGCGCAGCCGACGATCACGCCGTCATGCTCGACCACCGAGAACCGGGTGATTTCCATTTCCAGGCGTTCGCGGCCGCGCTTGACCAGGGTGCCGTCGGCCTCCAGCGGCTCGATCAGGCCGAGTATCGCGCCGACGTCGTCGATCGTCGCGTCGCGCAGGCGTGCCAGCGGCGCGCTGGTCAGCACCGTGCCGATGCCGTCGCGGGTGAATAATTCCATGAGCATGGCGCCGTCGGCGCGGGCATCGAGGAAATGCACGCGACCGACGCCGCTGCGGCAGGCGCGGATGGCGCTGGGCAGGACGCGCGCGACCTCGGGTGCCTGGCTCTTGATGCTCCGCGTGACCAACTTCTGCGCCTCGTCGGCGGTGATCGCGTCGATCAGCGCCCCCTTGGCGTTGAACAGCCCCGGCGCGTCACACAGGTAGATCAGCTTGTCGGCCTTGACCGCGACGGCCACGGCCTCGGCCGCCTCTTCCCAGGCCAGATTGAAAATCTCGCCGGTTGGTGAGGCGCCGATTGGCGTGATCAGGACCACGTTCTCCTGGGCCAGATCGGCCTGGATTTCCTCGGCGATCACCTTGCGCACCGCGCCGGTGTATTGGAAGTCGATGCCGTCCACCACCCCGACCGGGCGCGCGGTGATGAAGTTGCCGCCGGTGACGCGCAGGAAGGCGCCGGCCATCGGTGTGTTGGGCAGGCCCTGCGAAAGCAGTGCCTCGATCTCGATGCGGGTCACGCCCATGGCGCGCTTGACGCATTCCAGCGCCTCGGCGTCGGTGACGCGCAGGCCCTTGTGGAACTTCGGCGTCAGGCCGCGTGCGTGCATTTCGGCATCGATCTGCGGCCGCGCGCCATGCACCAGCACCAGGCGGATGCCCATGCTGTCGAGCAGTGCAATGTCATGGATCAGCGCCTGGGCGGCGCCCGAATCGAGAACCTCTCCACCGAAGGCGATGACGAAGGTGCGCCCGCGAAAGGCATGGATGTAGGGCGCCGCCTGGCGGACCCAGGCCACCAGGCGGGCGTCGGTTTCGGGCTGGCTTGCGCGGGTCTCCAGGGTCATTGCGTCGGTTTGCCTTTCCTTGGTTTGGCCGCCGGCGCCCGTGTCGCGGGTTTGCGCGGCGTCGGCTTGCGCGCGGTGGCAGTTGGCTTCGCCGCGGGTTTGGGCGCGGGCTTGGGTGCGACGGGAGCGACAGGTGCGGGCTTAGCCGCGGGCTTCGGTGCCTTGTCTGCCTTCTTGTCCTTTTTTGCTTTAAGGGGCTTTTCCGGGGCGGCGTGGGGAATCGGCTTGCCGTCGAGTTCGGCTTCGAGGCGTTCGCAGATGGTGCGCAGCACCTTCACGCGTGCATAGCCCTTGTCGTTGGCTTCGACCAGGGTCCACGGCGCGATGCCGGTGCTGGTGCGGTCGACCATGTCGCAGATGGCTTCCTGGTAGGCATCCCATTTCTCCCGATTGCGCCAGTCTTCCTCGGTGATCTTGAAGCGCTTGAATTCGATCTTCTCGCGTTCCTTGAAGCGGCGCAACTGCTCTTCCTGGCTGATCTGCAGCCAGAATTTGACGACGATGACCCCGGCGCCCGCCAGGTCGTGCTCGAAATCGTTGATCTCGGTGTAGGCGCGCAGCCAGTCGGCCTCGGCGCAGAAGCCCTCGACGCGTTCGACCAGCACGCGGCCGTACCAGGTGCGGTCGAAGATCGCCACCCGGCCGTGGCGCGGCATGTGGCGCCAGAAGCGCCACAGGTAGGGCTGGGCGCGTTCTTCCTCGGTCGGCGCGGCGACCGGGATGATCTGGTAGTCGCGGGCATCCATCGAGGCGGCGATGCGGCGGATCGCGCCACCCTTGCCGGCGGCGTCGGCGCCTTCGAAGGCGCAGAGCAGCGAGCGGCCCTTGAAGCGCGGATCGCGCACCAGTTCGGAAAGCCTGGCCTGCCACTTCGCCAATTGCTCCTCGTATTCCTTCTCGCTCAGCTTGTGCGTGAGATTGAGTTCGGAGAGCACGTTGCGGCCGTCGATATTGACGCGTATTGGCGGCGCCACGGGCGTGGCCTGCTTGCCGGCGTTGGCCAGGCGCTCGCGGATCGCGTTGAGCAGGATCTTGCCGGTGGTCAGCGAGCGGTAGCGGTCATCCTCGCCCTCGACGATGATCCACGGTGCCCACGGGGTGTTGGTCATGCGCAGCACATGGCCGACCACGTCCTGCAGCTTGTCGTAGGTCTTCAGGCGATCCCAATTCCACTTGGTCACTCGCCAGGCGGTGTGCGGGTCTTTTTCCAGCGCCTTCAACCGGCGCTTCTGGCCGTCCTTGGTCAGGTGGAACCAGAACTTCAGCACCAGCGCGCCCTCATTGACCAGCATGGCCTCGAAGCGGTTGATCTGGTCGACGCGCGCGTCGAGGTCGGCCTTGCTCATGTGGCCTTCGAGCCGGTCGTGGATCGGGCTCGAATACCAGGAGCCGGCGAACACGCCGATGCGGCCCTTGGGCGGCAGGGCGCGCCAGTAGCGCCACATGAAGGGGCGCTCGCGCTCTTCGTCGGTCGGCGCGGAAAACGCCAGCGTCGAGATGAAGCGCGGGTCCATCCATTCGTACAGGATGTTGATGGTTTCGCCCTTGCCGGCGCCGTCCTGGCCGCTGACCAGCACGACCACGGGAATCTTGCCGTTTTCCTTGAGGTCGTACTGGGCATCCTGCAGGGACGCCCGCAGGGTCGGGACTTCCTTCTTGTAGGTTTGTTTGTCGATCTTGTGACCGAGTTCCGCGGATTCGAACATCACCAATCTCCCCAAAGTGCCATCATTGCCGCCACGGCGCCCAACCCGGCTGTCTCGGTGCGCAACACTCGCGGCCCCAAGCCGATGGCATGTAAGCCGGCGGCGCGCGCCGCCAGGAGTTCGCCTTCCTCGAAACCACCTTCGGGGCCGACCAGGAGGCTGACCGGACCCTCGGGAATCGCCAGATCGCGCAGCCGGGCGGCAACCCCCGGCGCGCAGATCAGGCGCATTCCATTTTGCTGCGCGGCCATGCCAAGGTATTGCGGCAGATCAAGAATCGGCGCGACGGAAGGCACATGGTTGCGCCCGCATTGTTCGCAGGCGGCGATGGCGACATTGCGCCAATGCTCGACGCGACGTTCGGCGCGCTCGCCGGCGAGCTTGATCACGCCGCGCTTCGTCGCCACCGGCTGGATGCGACGCACGCCAAGCTCGACGGCCTTCTGCACCACGAAATCCATCTTGTCGCTGGCGGGCAGCGCCTGAACCAGGGTGAGGTCGAGCGCCGGTTCCCGATCGGTGGCGTCGAACTCGTCCAGTGTCGCGCGCAGGCTCTTGCCGGCCGGTTGCAGCGTTGCGCGCCACTGGCCGCCGCGTCCGTCGAACAGGATCGCCGTGTCGCCGGCGCCGACTCTCAGCACTTTCAGGGCGTGGTGGGCGGCGTCCGTGCCCAATTCAACGTGCGCGCCGGGATGCAGGGGGAATGGGCAGAAGAACCTCGGTATCATGTGCCGATTATCCCACTGGGGGATACCGAATTCCCGCGTTCGCGGGAAACCATATCACCAAATATCGGAGCCCGCGCATGGTCAGTGTTTCGCCTCCCGTCTGCGATTTCGGTCGACCGGCGGTGGAGTTCGATCTGCCCGGGGTGGATGGCCGGCGCCACTCGCTGGCCAGCGCGCGCGGGCCGAACGGCCTGCTCGTCATGTTCATCTGCAACCACTGCCCCTACGTCAAGGCGGTGCTGGATCGCCTGCTGCGCGATGCGCGCGAGCTGGGCACGCTCGGCGTTGGCAGCATTGCCATCATGAGCAACGATCCGACCGACTACCCGGAAGATTCCTGGGACAACATGGTCGGGCTGGCGCGTGGCCTGGATTTCCCGTTTCCCTATGTGCTGGACGAAAGCCAGGCGGTGGCGAAGGACTACGGCGCGGTCTGCACCCCGGACTTTTTCGGCTACAACGCGGCGCTGGAATTGCAGTATCGGGGCCGGCTCGACGCATCGCGCAAGGAGGCGGCCGCGCCCGATGCGCGGCGCGAGTTGTTCGAGGCCATGCAGCAGGTCGCCGCGACCGGGCAGGGCCCGCGCGTGCAGATGCCCGGCATCGGCTGCTCCATCAAGTGGCGCCAGGCGTGAAGTGCCTTCGTGCCCTGCTGCTGCTCTTGCTGACGCTGGCGTCGTCCGGCGTGCTTGCCGAGAACAGCAACCTCCTGATCCAGTTGCAGCCGGGCGGCGGTTTTCGCATCTGGCATGCGGACGGACCCTCGCTGCTCAGCGACGATGAAGTGATGCTGCTGGATTCCCTGGCCGAGCCGCAAGGCAGCGCTCCGGTGCCGACCGCCCTTGGGCCGGCGCGTGCGCGCCGAACCGAGTTGGGCGTGATCATCGAGCTGGCGGAGGTAAAGACCGACAAGGCGCTGCTGGTCGACCGGGATGCTTGCGGCCACCTCAAGACCTGGCACGCCGAAGGCGGCGTCCCGCTGACCGAGGAACAGGCGACCGACCTGGTGCTGGCCGCGCTGCCGGGAGGCGGCCCGCGCCTGGTGCTCGACGCGGAACGCCATGCCAAGAGCTACCTCACCGCGATCGGCATCATGGTCGCCATCTGGAAGCCACGTCCGGCGCGCAAGTGACGCGCCCTAGGGCCAGGTGGCGTCAAGCATCCGGCGGAACTCGGTGCGGGTGGTGAAGCGCACCGCGAGTTCGTTGTAGGGAAAGGACCGGTTCATGTTCTGCTTGTTGAGCCTGTTGTCGGGCTCGGTGGTCACCAGGATGACGATGTTGCCGTCCTGCGAATAGGGCAGCCATTGCTGCTGCTCGGCGGTGGCGCGATTGAGCTTTTTGCCCAGTTCCGCGTTCGGATACCAGTTCTGCCCCAGCGCCTGGTAGGCCAGGCTGCTTTGGCGCGCCATGGCGGTGCCCATGGCCGCCAGCGAGACGCGGAAGTCGTCGACCAGCACCTGCTCCAGATCCTTGTTCTTGCGCTGTGCCCAACGCTGGGCCAACTCCAGTTCCGCGGCCGAAATCACGCCCTCGACGGCGAGGATTTCATAGCGCTTGGGCAGCAGCGCCGTACTCTTGATGCGCTGGGCAAAGGCCAGGGCCAGGGTCGCGGTCAATGCCTCCAGGCCGTCTTCGGCGACGCTGTCGAAGCGTCCGCCGGCGCGCTGGTTGATCAGTTGCAGGACCCCGACGAGCTCCTTGCCCGGCCCCTGCAACAGGGGTGCCGCCAGCATCTGCTTCGACTTGAAGCCGGTGATCATGTCCACCTGGTTGAAGAAGCGCAGTTCGGGATCGATTTTCTCCAGTTCGGCAAGGTCGTCGAGATCGTCGATGCGCACCGTGCTGCGCGTCGCCGCGACGTAGCCGGCGATGCTCTGCCGGCTGACCGGCAGCACCAGATCCTTGCCCGCGTCGATGCCGGTCTTGACCTTGGACACCAGGGCGCCGCGTTCCTTGCTGTACACATACAGCGTCAGCCGTTCGCACTGGAACAGTTCGCTGATCTCGGCCGAGAGGTCGACCATGATTTGCGCGATATTGTCGGTGCCGTGAATCTTGTTGGTCAGGCCCTGTAGTTTTCTGGCGAAATCAAGGCGGTCCTGCATCCGCTCGATGGGCGATTGCGGGTCGTTCCCGGAAGGCGTCTGGCTCATTGTCGGTTGTCCTCGGGTGCGGCGGGTTGGCGAAGGAATCTCAACAGGGTTTTAACATGCGGCCGGCTTCAGCGCTTCGCCGGCGCCGGTTTCCGGCTCGTGTCGGCGGACTCCAAAGGGGAGGCGTCGTGCCACCCGATCTGTTGCTCGATCAGGCGCGAACCCTCGGCGTTCATGAATTCGACAAAGGCCATTGCTGCCGGCATCAGCCGCTTGTCGGTTCGATGCACCAGCCGCCACTGGCGATTGAGCGGCGTGCCATTCACGTTCAAGCGGACCAGGCGGCCCACCGAGCGCTCCAGGCCGATGGTGTGTTCCGAAATGAAGGAGATGCCCAGTCCGGCCATCACCGCCTGCTTTATGGTCTCGTTGCTGCCCAGTTCCATGACGCTGCCGGCGGCAACGCCATGCTCGACCAGGAACCGTTCCAGCGCGCTGCGCGTGCCCGAGCCGGGTTCGCGGATCAACAGGGTTTCCTCGGCGAGTTGTCGCGGGTCGATGCGCCGCTTTTGCGCGAGGCGGTGATTGGGCGCGGCGATGAAGACCAGGGGATGGTCGGCAAACTCCCTGGCCACGGTTTCGAATTCGCCGGGCGGCGTGCCCATGATCGCCAGGTCGATCTCGTTTTCCGCGAGCAGGCGAACGATGGTGCCGCGGTTATGCACCATGAGCTGGACCTCGACGCCCGGATGGCGGCGGCGGAATTCGGCCAGCAGAGAGGGCGCGAAATACTTGGCGGTGCTGACGACGCCGATCTTGAGCCGTCCGGCCTCGACCCCCTTGAGCGCCGCCAGGGCTTCGCCGGCTTCACGCAGTTGCTCGGCGATGCGCCGCGCCTGGCGCGCCACTTCCTCGCCAGCGGCGGTCAGGCGCACTTTCTTGCCGGCTTGCTCGGTCAGCGGCAGGCCGGCCTGGTCTTCGAGCGACTGAACCTGCATCGACACGGCGGGTTGGGTCAGGTGCAGTTCCTCGGCGGCGCGGGAAAACGACAAGTGGCGGGCCACCGCCTCGAAGATCTTGAGCTGGCGCAGCGTGACGTTCTTCATGGCGGCAGGTCCGGAGGGAGCACGGCGGTGCGATTCAGCGCATCTTATCACCGCCATAAGAAAGCATGACTGGCGCTTATGGATCAAGCCGGGCTATGCTGCCTCCCCATGTTGCAGGCACTCATCTTCGACGTCGACGGCACGCTGGCCGATACCGAGCGCGACGGACATCGCGTCGCCTTCAACGCGGCATTCCGGGATGCCGGCCTGCCATGGCACTGGGACGTCACGCTTTATGGCGAACTGCTGGCGGTGACTGGCGGCAAGGAGCGCATGCTTCATTACGCGCGGCAGTACGCGCCCGAACTGGCCGCCAAGGCCGGCTTCGACACCCTGATGCGCAAGCTCCACGTGTTGAAGACCGAGTATTACGTGCAACTGGTGCACGCCGGGCACCTGCCGCTGCGCCCCGGTGTCGGATCCCTGCTGCGCGCGGCGCGTGCCAGCGGATTGCGCTTGGCGATCGCCACCACGACCTCGCCGGAGAACGTCTCCGCGCTGCTACGCGCCAGCCTCGCGCCCGATGCCGAAAGCTGGTTTGACGTGATCGGCGCTGGCGACGTGGTGCCGGAGAAAAAGCCGGCGCCCGACATCTATCTCTGGGTGCTGGAGCGCCTCGGCCTGCCGGCCGACGACTGCCTGGCCTTCGAGGACTCGGGCAACGGCCTGAAAGCGGCGCTGGGCGCCGGGCTGGCGACCGTGGTCACGGACGGCGAATACACGCACGGGCACGATTTCAGCGGCGCCCACGCCGTGCTCTCGGACCTTGGCGTGCCCGAACGCCCGGCGGAGGTACGGCGCGGCGACATGCACGGGCGCTGCTGCGTCGATGTCGATCTGCTGCGCCTTTGGCACGACAAGATCATCAGTAAAAAATGATGATGACGATAAAAACTTGTGACTGTTGTTTATGGATGGCGACGGCTAAGATACCCGCCATCGTACGCCAAACGAATTTTTTGCCACGCTGAACACGAGGAGAATCGAATGGATCAATCGAACCGCTACGCCGACCTGAGCCTCAAGGAAGAAGACCTGATCAAGGGTGGCGGGCACATCCTGGTCGCCTACAAGATGAAGCCCAAGGCGGGCACCGGCTACCTGGAAGGCGCGGCCCACTTCGCCGCCGAGTCTTCGACCGGCACCAACGTCGAAGTGTCCACCACCGACGACTTCACCAAGGGTGTGGACGCGCTGGTCTATCACATCGACGAGGCGACCGAGGAAATGCGCATCGCCTACCCGATCGACCTGTTCGACCGCAACATCACCGACGGCCGCATGATGCTGGTGTCCTTCCTGACCCTGGTGATCGGCAACAACCAAGGCATGGGCGACATCGAACACGCCAAGATGTATGACTTCTACATGCCACCGCGCGCGATCCAGTTGTTCGACGGCCCGGCCAAGGACATCTCCGACCTGTGGCGCGTCCTCGGCCGTCCGATCAAGGACGGCGGCTACATCGCCGGCACCATCATCAAGCCCAAGCTTGGCTTGCGCCCCGAGCCCTTTGCCGCGGCCGCCTATCAGTTCTGGCTGGGCGGCGACTTCATCAAGAACGACGAGCCGCAGGGCAACCAGGTGTTCTGCCCGGCGAAGAAGGTCTATCCGCTGGTGTACGACGCGATGAAGCGCGCCATGGACGAGACCGGCGAAGCCAAGATATTCTCGGCCAACATCACCGCCGACGACCACTACGAAATGCTGGCGCGCGCCGATTTCATCCTTGAGACCTTCGGCGCGGACGCCGACAAGGTGGCCTTCCTGGTCGACGGCTATGTCGGCGGTCCCGGCATGATCACCACGGCGCGGCGCCAGTATCCGAACCAGTACCTGCACTATCACCGCGCCGGCCACGGCGCGGTCACCTCGCCGTCGGCCAAGCGCGGCTACACCGCCTACGTGCTGGCCAAGATGAGCCGCCTGCAGGGCGCCTCGGGCATCCACGTCGGCACCATGGGCTACGGCAAGATGGAAGGCGACGCCGACGACCGCGCTATCGCCTACATCATCGAGCGCGACAGCTACACCGGCCCAGCCTACCATCAGGAGTGGTACGGCATGAAGCCGACCACCCCGATCATCTCCGGCGGCATGAACGCGCTGCGCCTGCCCGGCTTCTTCGAGAACCTCGGCCACGGCAACGTGATCAACACCGCTGGCGGCGGCGCCTACGGCCACATCGACAGCCCGGCCTCCGGTGCCAAGTCGCTGCGCCAGGCCTACGAGTGCTGGAAGGCCGGCGCCGACCCGATACAGTATGCCAAGGAGCACAAGGAATTCGCCCGCGCCTTCGAGTCCTTCCCCAAGGATGCCGACAAGCTGTTCCCGGGCTGGCGCGAAAAGATCGGCGCGCACAAGTAATCTGCCTGCGCCAGAATCCCCGCTGCGGCGGGGATTTTTACCGGCCCATACCTGACTCTTTTTATCGGATAAGCCCATGTCGAACAGAGAGCAATTCCTGGTCAAGGCCGAGCCTTTCTACCAAGCGCAGGGCAGGGAGGTCGAGCTGTATGCCGCGGCCTACGCCGCGCGCCTGCCGGTGATGGTCAAGGGGCCGACCGGTTGCGGCAAGTCGCGCTTCGTCGAATACATGGCCTGGAAGCTGGGCAAGCCGCTGGTCAGCGTCGCCTGCAACGAGGACATGACGGCCTCCGACCTGGTCGGCCGCTACCTGCTCGACGCCGGCGGCACGCGCTGGCTAGACGGCCCGCTGACCACGGCGGCGCGCATCGGCGCCATCTGCTACCTCGACGAGATCGTCGAAGCGCGGCAGGACACCACGGTGGTGATCCACCCGCTGACCGACCATCGGCGCAACCTGCCGCTGGACAAGAAAGGCGAAGTCGTCGAGGCGCATCCCGATTTTCAGCTCGTCATTTCCTACAACCCCGGCTACCAGTCGCTGATGAAGGATTTGAAACAATCGACCAAGCAGCGCTTCACCGCCTTCGATTTCGACTACCCCGAAGCCGGGCTGGAGGCGGGCATCGTCGCCACCGAGACCGGCATCGACGCGGCCACGGCGGGCCGCCTGATCCAGGTGGCGCAGGCGGCGCGCAACCTCAAGGGCCACGGCCTCGACGAGGGCATCTCGACGCGCCTGGTGGTCTATGCCGCGACCCTCATGCGCCAGGGCGTGGCCGCCGGTGATGCCTGCCGCATGGCCATGGTGCGCCCGATCACCGACGACGCCGACATACGCGCCACCCTGGACAACGCGATCGACAGCGTGTTCGGTTAGGCAAGAGTCGGCGCTGACGGTACGGCTAAAGAGGCTGGCATACCGATGGCCATCGGCCTGAGACCGGTAAGCGACGCCCGCGGGCGTCGTTTTGCGCATCCGCAGGTGCAGGATGCCTGGGCCGCGCTGGACTGCGGTTTCGCTCAGGTGGCCGACGTCTTCGAGGAATGCGCCAGCGAGGCGCTGGCGAGCTTTGGCGCTGCGCAGATGGCGGCCTACATCGAGGCGGCGCGCGGGCTGGGCAAACTCGGCCGCGGCGCGGAACCGATGCTCATCTTTCTCCAGGAGTGGCCGGCGGTGGTCGCCGCCGCGCGGGGTGATGTGCTGGCGCCGGTGCTGGACCTGGTCAAGGCGATGCAGAAGTCGCCCAATGGCGGTGCCATCGCCGGCTTTTTGCAGACGTTGGCCCCTGTGGCACGGCGCCTGCAGGCGATCGAGCAACTGGAGCTTTACCTCGATCTGGTGCGCGAGCTGATGCAGCGCACCTCAACCTCGATCCACGGCCGGCACATCACCTTCCCCAGTCCCTCGCTGCCGGTGTTCTGCCGTCAGGCGCCGCAATTGCTCGGCCTGCTGTCGCTGGGCGGGCTGCGCAACTGGGTCGACTACGGCATCCTCAGCCACGCCACCCATCCGGAGCGCCAGGAGGAATACTTCGCCCTGCAATCGGCCGACAGCCATGCCATCCTGCAACGCGAGCGCCACGGCACGCTGTTCGTCGATGTCGAGCGCAAGCTAGAGCTGTGGCTGCGAGCGTTGTGGCGCGAGGGGGAGTTGCTGGTGCCCTACTCGACGGCTTTCGACGAAATACGGCAGCCTTTGCCCTACTACGACAGCCAGGGCATGCGGGTCCCCGACGTTCTTGATGATGCGCATGGCATCGCCGGTCTGGACCGCTACCGCGCTGTGCTGGCGCACATGGTCGGCCACCGGCGCTGGACCTTGCCGCAGATCGCCGACAACTGGAGTCCCTTCCAGCGCATGGCGGTCGAGTTCTTCGAGGATTGCCGGGTCGAAACCCTGCTGATGCGCGAGTTCCCCGGTCTGCGGCGCGTCTTCCTTGCGCTGCATCCCAAGCCCGCGCCCGGCGCCTGCGATCCGCAAACCACGTCCTGCCTGCGCCACCGCCTGGCGATGCTTTCCCGCGCGCTGATCGACCCGGACCACGGCTACACCGATGCGGTGCTGGGCGAGTTCGTGGCGCGCTTCCATGGCCTGCTGGCCGGCGCCGGCGCCAGTACCGCCGAGGTGGCGCAACTGGCGCTGGCCTGGGTGGCGAAAACACGGCGCCAGAGCGACCAGCTCGCGCGAGTGCATTTCGCCGACACGGTGATCGACTACCGCGATGACAACCGGCAGATGTGGCGCTTCATCGAGCAGGGCGACGAGGAAGAAGCCTTCGACGAGGAACGTCGCCTGCAACGCAGCGACGAGCCCGTCGGCCTGCCGCCGCGCCGTTACCCGGAATGGGACTACCGCTCAGTCAGCTACAAACCGGACTGGACCAGCGTCTACGAGGCCCTGCATCCGAGCGGCGACGCCGGCAAGATCGATCGGCTGCTGGCGCGCCACGCCGCGCTGGCGAATCAGCTCAAGCGCCTGCTCGACATCCTCAAGCCGCAGGACAAGGTGCGCCTGCGCTATCAGGAGGAAGGCAGTGAGCTCGACCTCGACGTCGCCCTGCGCTCGCTGATCGATCTGAAGAGCGGTGCAATGCCCGATCCGCGCATCAACATGAGCCATACCACGGCCGGACGCAACATCGCGGTGATGGTCCTTCTCGACCTCTCCGAGTCGCTCAACGGCAAGCTGGCCAACGGTACGCAGACCGTGCTGGAACTGAGCCAGGAAGCCGTGTCGTTGCTGGCCTGGGCGATCGACCGCCTGGGCGATCCCTGCGCCATCGCCGGTTTCCATTCCAACACCCGCCACGAGGTGCGCTTCCACCACATCAAGGGCTTCAGCGAGCGCTGGGACGAGCCCGTCAAGGCGCGCGTCGCGGCGATGCAGGCCGGCTGGTCCACGCGCATGGGCGCGGCCCTGCGCCATGCCGGACACTACCTGGCGGCGCGCAAGGCGGACAAGCGCATCCTGCTGCTGCTGACCGACGGCGAGCCGTCGGACGTCGACGTCGACGATGCCGCCTACCTGCGCGCGGATGCCAGGCGCGCCGTCGATGAACTGGCCGCCAAGGGTTTGACGACGTTCTGCCTCAGCCTGGACCCGAAGGCCGACGATTACGTCAGCGAAATATTCGGCCGGCGCTGGCGTGTGCTTGATCGCATTGAACGCCTGCCCGAGCAATTGCCCATGCTGTACCTGAACCTGACCCGCTGAGCCGGCCGGACTTGCTCGTCGCCGTGGCGCCGGCGCCGACTCTTGCTACTCGATGCGCTCCCAGACCTGGGTGCGGAAGAAAATCCCGACATAGCCGCGAATTTCCAGCTTGCGGCCCTGTTCCACCAGGTTGAGCGTGCAGCGGTAGGTCTTGCCGTTCTCGGGGTCGAGGATGCGGCCGCCGCTCCAGGTGTCGCCGTCCTTCTTCAAGCCGCTCATGATGGTCATGCCGAGGATGGGCTTGTCCTTGCGCTCGTCGCTGCATTCCGTGCATTTCTTTGCCGGGTCGGCTGCGGGAACGAGGAACTTTTCGACCGTCGCGATCAGGCCGCTGTCCTTCTCGATGATGCGGACGACGGATTTGGGCTTCTTGGTCACATCGTCGAAAGTGCGCCAGGCGCCAACCGGAGAAAGCGGGTCGGCGGCGCCATGGGCGGCGCCGAAAAGCAGCAGCGGCAAGATGGACAGGGCGCGACGCATCAGTGGCCTTACACGGCGGGATTGCGCCGGATTCTAGCGCCGCGACGGCGGATTCCCGGCGTCCCGTGGCGCCCTGGCCTGGCGCAGCAAGCTCCTTATTGACGAAATAAGAAAAAGTGAATGGTGCTTATAGTTCGATCCGGCTACATTGTCCGCTCGGGAACATGGTCGGGAAAGCCGGCGCCTTGCCAAGGGCGGGACGGCACAACAGGGGAGCGAGACCCATGCAACACGGACGCATCACACTGACGCGCTACACCATCGAGGCCGAGCACAAGCATCCGGGCGCCTCGGGCGAGTTTTCGGGCCTCCTCAACTCGCTGGCGACGGCGATCAAGATCATCTCCAACCAGGTCAACAAAGGGGCTCTGGTGGGCGCGCTGGGCAACGCCGGCGATGAGGGCGGCTCGGTCAATGTCCAGGGCGAGGTGCAAAAGAAGCTCGATGTGCTGAGCAACGACATCATGCTTCAGGAAAACCAGTGGGCCGGTCATCTGGCCGGCATGGCCTCCGAGGAAATGGAAGAGGTCTACCGGCTTCCCGCGCACTGCAAGCGGGGGAAATACCTGCTGGTTTTCGATCCGCTCGACGGCAGCTCGAACATCGACGTGAATCTGACGGTGGGCACTGTTTTTTCCATCCTGCGCGCGCCGAATCCTGGCCAGGACGCTACGGTCGACGATTTCATGCAGCCGGGGACGCAGCAGGTCTGCGCCGGTTTCGCCCTCTACGGCCCGTCGACCATGCTGGTGCTGACCACCGGCGATGGCGTCGACGGCTTCACGCTGGATCGCGACATCGGCGCCTTCATCCTGACCCATCCGCGGATGCGCATCGATGCCGACGCCCGCGAGTTCGCCATCAATGCCTCCAACGAGCGCTTCTGGGAGCCGCCGGTGAAGCGCTATGTCGAGGAATGCCTGGCCGGCAAGACCGGGCCGCGCGGCAAGGATTTCAACATGCGCTGGGTCGCCTCGCTGGTGGCCGAGACCTTCCGCATCCTGACCCGTGGCGGCATCTTCATGTACCCCAGGGACAACAAGGATCCGTCCAAACCAGGACGCCTGCGCCTGATGTACGAGGCGAATCCGATCGCCTTCATCATCGAGCAGGCCGGCGGTGCGGCAACCACCGGGCGCCAGCGCGTCATGGACATCGCGCCCGAGGACCTGCACCAGCGCGTGCCCTTGATCTTTGGTTCGATCAACGAAGTCGAGCGCGTCGCACGCTACCATCAGGATTACGTCAGCGGCAAGGATGCCGAGGGTTTCAATTCGCCGCTGTTCGGCACCCGTTCGCTGTTCCGCACCCAATAGACGGAAACCCGCCAGGAATTCAAATCAGGAGTACACGCCATGTCGGTCAAGCATCCCATCGTCGCCATCACCGGGTCCTCTGGCGCCGGTACCTCCACCGTCACCAAATCCTTCGACCTGGTATTCCGCCGCGAGAAACTCAGGGCCGCCATCGTCGAGGGCGATTCCTTCCACCGCTACGATCGCAAGGCGATGAAGGTGGCGATGGAAGAAGCGCGCCAGAAGGGCAACAACCACTTCAGCCACTTTGGCCCGGAAGCCAACCTGCTTGAGGAACTGGCCGACCTGTTCAAGGGCTATGGCGAGACCGGCAGGGGCAAGGTCAGGAAGTACCTGCACAATGCCGAAGAGGCTGCCCCGTACGGCCAGCAGTCCGGCGAATTCACGCCCTGGGCCGACATTCCCGAGGGCACCGACCTGATGTTCTATGAGGGCTTGCACGGCGCGGCGGTGAGCGACAAGGTCAACGTCGCCCAGCATGCCGACCTGCTGGTGGGCGTGGTGCCGACGGTCAACCTCGAGTGGATACAGAAACTGCATCGCGACAAGAACCAGCGCGGCTATTCGACCGAGGCCGTGGTCGACACCATCCTGCGCCGCATGCCGGACTACATCAACTACATCACGCCGCAGTTCTCGCGCACCCACATCAATTTCCAGCGCGTGCCGACGGTCGATACCTCGAATCCCTTCATCGCCCGCGACATCCCGACCGCCGACGAAAGCTTCGTGGTGATCCGCTTCGCCAATCCCAAGGGCATCGACTTTCCCTACCTGCTGTCGATGATCCACGACTCCTTCATGTCGCGGCCAAACATCATCGTGGTGCCCGGCGGCAAGATGGAACTGGCGATGCAGTTGATCTTCACGCCGCTGATCCTGCGCCTGATCGAAAACAGCAAGCGCGCCTGATCACCGTTGAATCAAGCACCTGGCTAGCCTGCTAGCGCGATCTGCCCGGTTTCGCCGATAATACCGGGCTCACCGGACGGGATATCTCCCGGCCGTCCTTCCCTTGAGCCGCCATGACCAACATGTCCGTTCCGCCCGTTACCGCTCCCGTCGGTTCCCCGCTGTCCAATGCCATCCGCGCCCTCGCCATGGATGGCGTGCAAAAGGCCAATTCCGGCCATCCCGGCGCGCCCATGGGCATGGCCGAGATCGCCGAAGTGCTGTGGAACCGCCACCTGCGCCACAACCCGGCCAACCCGAAGTGGGCCGACCGCGACCGCTTCGTGCTGTCCAACGGCCACGGCTCGATGCTGCTCTATTCGCTGCTGCACCTGACCGGCTACGAGCTATCAATCGATGACCTGAAGAATTTCCGCCAGTTGCACAGCAAGACTCCCGGCCACCCGGAGTATGGCTACGCACCCGGCGTCGAGACCACCACCGGTCCGCTCGGCCAGGGCATCACCAACGCCGTCGGCATGGCCATGGCCGAGAAGCTGCTGGCCAACGAGTTCAACCGGCCCGGTCACGAGATCGTCGACCATCGCACCTATGTCTTCCTCGGCGACGGCTGTCTGATGGAAGGCATTTCGCACGAGTCCTGCGCGCTGGCCGGCACCTGGGGCCTGGGCAAGCTGGTCGCCTTCTGGGACGACAACGGCATTTCCATCGACGGCCACGTCGAAGGCTGGTTCACGGACAACACCCCGCAGCGTTTCGAGGCCTACGGCTGGCACGTGGTGCCGAACGTCGACGGCCATGACCCGGCGGCCATCAATGCCGCCATCGAGGCTGCCAAGGCCGTCACCGACAAGCCTTCCCTGATCTGCTGCAAGACAGTAATCGGCCTCGGTTCGCCCAACAAGGCCGGCACCCACGATGTGCATGGCGCGCCGCTGGGCGATGCGGAGATTGCCGCCGCACGCGCCCACATGGGCTGGGCGCATGCCCCGTTCGAGATTCCGCAGGACGTCTATGCCGGTTGGGATGCGAAGAAGCTGGGCGTCGAACGCGAAGGCAACTGGAACAGCAAGTTCGCCGCATACGCCAAGGCATTTCCGGCCGAGGCCGCCGAGTTCAAACGTCGCATGGCCAATCAACTGCCGGCCAACTGGGCCGAGCATGCGAAGAAGGCCATCGACGGCGCCAACGCCAAGGCCGAAACCGTCGCCACGCGCAAGGCCTCGCAGATCGCCATCAACGCCCTGGCGCCGGCGCTGCCCGAGTTCCTCGGCGGCTCTGCCGACCTGACCGGTTCCAACCTGACCAACTGGACGGGTTGCAAGGCCGTTTCCGGCAAGAGCACCGGCAATTACATTTCCTACGGCGTGCGCGAGTTCGGCATGGCCGCGATCATGAACGGCATGGCGCTGCACGGCGGCCTGCTGCCCTTCGGCGGCACCTTCCTGATGTTCTCCGAATATGCGCGCAATGCCCTGCGCATGGCGGCGCTGATGAAGCAGCGCGTGATCCATGTATTCACCCACGATTCGATCGGCCTCGGCGAAGACGGCCCGACCCACCAGCCGGTGGAGCAGACCGCCACGCTGCGCATGATTCCCAACATGGACGTCTGGCGTCCCTGTGACACGGTGGAAACCATGGTGGCCTGGACCTCGGCCGTGGAAAAGCTGAACGGTCCGAGTTCGCTGTGCCTGTCGCGCCAGAACCTGCCCTTCGTGCCGCGCGACGCGGCCACCATCGCCAACATCGCGCGCGGCGGCTACGTGATTTCGGAAGCCAAGGGCGGCAAGCCCAAGGCGGTGATCATCGCCACCGGCTCCGAGGTCGATGTCGCCCTCAAGGCCCAGGCCGCGATGGAGGCTGAGATTCCGGTGCGCGTGGTGTCGATGCCCAGCACCAATGTCTTCGATCGCCAGGACGCGGCCTATCGTGAATCGGTGCTGCCCAAGGGGGTGCCGCGCGTGGCCATCGAAGCCGGCGTCAGCGACGGCTGGTACAAGTATGTCGGCCTCGACGGCGTCGTCATCGGCCTCGACCGTTTTGGCGAATCGGCGCCGGCGGGGCAACTGTTCAAGGAATTCGGCTTCACGGCCGGCAATGTCGTGAAGGCAGTAGAGAAGCTCATTTAACCACTCAGGGAGATCATCCAAATGGCTATCAAAGTCGGTATCAACGGTTTCGGTCGCATCGGCCGCATGGTGTTTCGCGCTGTCGCCAGGGAAGCCGAGTTCTCGGACATCGAGATCGTCGGCATCAACGACCTGCTGGAGCCCGACTACCTGGCCTACATGCTCAAGTACGACTCGGTGCACGGCAACTTCAAGGGCGATGTCGCCGTTGAAGGCAGCAACCTGATCGTCAATGGCAGGAAGATCCGCCTTACGGCGGTCAAGGACCCCGCCGAACTGAAATGGAACGAAATCGGCGCCGACCTGGTGATCGATTCCACCGGCCTGTTCCTGACCAAGGAAGGTTGCGAGAAGCATCTCGCCGCCGGCGCCAAGAAGGTCGTGCAGTCCGCACCCTCGAAGGACGATACGCCGATGTTCGTCTTCGGCGTCAACCACACCAAGTACGCCGGCGAGAAAATTGTCTCCGCCGCCTCCTGCACCACCAACTGCCTGGCACCGGTGGCCAAGGTGCTGCATGACAACTGGGGTATCAAGCGCGGCCTGATGACCACGGTGCATGCCGCCACGGCAACGCAGAAGACCGTCGACGGCCCGTCCAACAAGGACTGGCGTGGCGGCCGCGGTATCCTCGAAAATATCATCCCGTCCTCGACCGGCGCCGCCAAGGCCGTCGGCGTGGTGATCCCGGAACTCAACAAAAAGCTGACCGGCATGTCCTTCCGCGTGCCGACCTCCGACGTGTCGGTGGTCGACCTGACGGTGGAACTGAACAAGGAAGCCTCCTACGCCGACATCTGCGCAGCCATGAAGGCCGCCTCGCAGGGGGCGATGAAGGGCATCCTCGGCTATACCGAAGAGAAGGTCGTCGCCACCGATTTCCGCGGCAGCCCGGCCCCGTCCACCTTCGACGCCGAAGCCGGCATCGCGCTGGACTCGACCTTCGTCAAGGTCGTCGCCTGGTACGACAACGAGTACGGCTATACGTGCAACATGCTGCGCTTCGTCAAGCACGTGGCGGGCTGAGGACGGCGGACGGACGACAGGGGACAGAAACATGGCCAGCTTCAAGCGTCTTTCCGATTTCGACCTGGCAGGAAAGCGCGTCTTCATTCGCGCCGACCTCAACGTGCCGGTCAAGGATGGCAAGGTCACCTCCGATGCCCGCATCACGGCATCGATGCCGACCATCGAGTTTTGCCTCAAGGCGGGTGCCAAAGTCATGGTGACCTCGCACCTCGGACGCCCGGAAGAGGGCGTGTATGCCGAGGAAAACTCGCTCCAGCCGGTGGCCGACGTCATGGCCAAGAAGCTGGGCAAGCCGGTGCGTGTGATCCGCGACTGGGTTGACGGTGGATTCGACGTTGCCGCCGGCGAAGTCGTGCTGCTGGAGAACTGCCGCTTCAACAAGGGCGAAAAGAAGAACGTCGAGGCGACGGCCAGGAGGTACGCCGCGCTGTGCGACCTGTTTGTCATGGACGCCTTCGGCACCGCCCACCGCGCCGAGGCCTCGACCTACGGCGTGGCGCAGTTTGCACCGGCCGCCTGCGCCGGCCTGCTGGTAGCCGCGGAACTCGAGGCCCTGCAAAAGGCGCTGGCCAATCCGGCGCGGCCGATGGTGGCCATCGTCGGCGGCTCCAAGGTGTCCACCAAACTCACCGTGCTCGAATCGCTGTCCGACAAGGTTGATCAGATGGTGGTCGGCGGCGGCATCGCCAACACCTTCCTCAAGGCCTCGGGCAAGAACGTCGGCAAGTCGCTGTGCGAGGACGATCTGGTGCCCACGGCGCAGGCGCTGATGAAGAAGATGACGGCGCGCGGCGCGACCATCCCGATCGCGGTCGACGTGGTCTGCGGCAAGAAGTTCGACGCCGCCGAGCCGGCGGTGCGCAAGGGCGCGGGCGAGGTGAGCGACGACGACATGATTTTCGACATCGGCGAGAAGTCGGCGCAGGAATTGGTCGACATCATCATGAATGCCGGTACCGTGGTCTGGAACGGCCCGGTCGGCGTTTTCGAGTTCGACCAGTTCGGCGCCGGCACCAAGGCCATCGCCATGGCCATCGCCAACACCAAGGCCTTCACCCTGGCCGGCGGCGGCGACACCATCGCCGCGATCCAGAAGTACGACATCTACGACAAGGTCTCCTACATCTCGACGGCGGGTGGCGCGTTCCTCGAGTATCTGGAAGGCAAGGTCTTGCCGGCCGTGGCCATGCTCGAACAACGGGCGGCTGGATGACCTTTACGCACAAACGCTCGACCAAGATTGTCGCCACGCTGGGCCCAGCGTCCAGCAGCACCGAGCGAATGTTGGCGCTGGTGGCGGCCGGGGTCGACGTGGTGCGTATCAACTTCTCGCACGGCACGGCCGACGACCACCGCAAGCGCGTCGATGCCCTGCGTGCGGCCGCGCATGAAACGGGGCGCACTGTGGGCGTCATGGCCGACCTGCAGGGGCCGAAGATCCGCATCGGCAAGTTTGCCGCCGGGCCGGTTCAGATCAAGGCCGGGCAGGAGTTCATTCTCGATGCTGCCTGTACCGTGGGCGACGAGGGGCGAGTGGGGCTCGACTATCCGGACCTGGTCAACGACGTGTGCAGCGGTGACGTGCTGCTGCTGGACGACGGGCGCACCGTGTTTGACGTGCTGCAGGTGCAGGGCAAGGAAATCCGCTGCCGCAATCGCCATGACGGCGAACTCTCCAACAACAAGGGCATCAACAAGCAGGGCGGGGGATTGACCGCGCCCGCCCTGACCGCCAAGGACATGGAGGACATCCGCACCGCGGCCGGCCTCGGCATCGACTATGTCGCGGTGTCCTTCCCGAAATCGGGCGACGACATGCGTCTGGCCCGCGCCCTGTTGAATGCGGCGGGCTCCAAGGCGCTGCTGGTGGCCAAGATCGAGCGCGTCGAGGCCATCGAGAACCTCAACAACATCCTCGAAGCCACCGACGGCGTGATGGTGGCGCGCGGCGACCTGGCGGTGGAAGTCGGCGACGCGGCGGTGCCGGCACTGCAAAAGCGCATCATCCGCACCGCGCGCGAATTCAACAAGTTTGCCATCACCGCGACGCAGATGATGGAATCGATGATCCACAGCCCGGTGCCGACGCGCGCCGAAGTGTCGGACGTGGCCAACGCGGTGCTCGACGGCACCGATGCGGTGATGCTTTCCGCCGAAACGGCGACCGGCGACTATCCGGTGCAGACCGTCGAAGCCATGGCGCGCATTTGCGTCGAAGCCGAGAAGTCTTCGGATTTTCCGCTCGATACCCATTTTCTGAATCGCGTGTTCACCCGCATCGACCAGTCGATTGCCATGGCCGCGCTATTCACTGCGCATCACCTCAAGGTCAAGGCGATTGCTTCGCTGACCGAGTCCGGCTCCACCGCCCTGTGGATGTCGCGCCTCAACACCGGCATTCCGATCTATGCCCTGACACAGGACGTGCGCACGCGTTACAAGGTCAGCATTTTCAAGGGAGTGTTCCCAGTGATGGTGCCGCAGAGCGGCCACGACCGGGACCAGGTATTGCGCGATGCCGAAGACGCCCTGATCGCCGCTGGCGCCGTTGCCGTCGGCGACCTGATCGTGCTGACCATCGGCGAACCCATCGGCAAGTCCGGCGGCACCAATACCATGAAGATCGTCAAGGTCGGCGAGCATCGCTCCAATCACTAGCCGCCGTCCAATCGTGCAAAATTCATAAACAGGAGATAGCCATGCCACTCGTATCCATGCGCCAGTTGCTCGATCACGCCGCCGAAAACGGCTACGGCCTGCCGGCCTTCAACGTCAACAACCTGGAGCAGATCCAGGCCATCATGGAAGCCGCCCAGGAGACCAACAGCCCGGTGATCATGCAGGGCTCGGCCGGCGCCCGCAAATACGCCGGCGAGCCCTATCTGCGCCACCTGATCGAGGCGGCGATCGAAACCCATCCCGACATCCCGATCGTGATGCACCAGGACCACGGCGCCAGCCCGTCGATCTGCATCCAGTCGATGCGCTCGGGCTTTTCCAGTGTGATGATGGACGGCTCCCTGATGGAAGATGCCAAGACCCCGGCCAGCTTCGACTACAACAGCAAGGTGACCCGCCACGTGGTCGACATCGCCCACGCCATCGGCGTTTCGGTCGAGGGCGAACTGGGCTGCCTGGGCTCGCTGGAAACCGGCATGGGCGAGAAGGAAGACGGCCACGGCGCCGAAGGCGCGCTGTCGCATGACCAATTGCTGACCGACCCCAACGAAGCCGCCGAGTTCGTCAAGGCCACCGGCGTTGATGCCCTGGCGATCGCCATCGGCACCAGCCACGGCGCCTACAAGTTCACCCGTCCGCCGACGGGCGCGGTGCTGCGCATCGACCGCATCAAGGAAATCCACGCCCGCATCCCCAACACCCATCTGGTGATGCACGGCTCGTCGTCGGTGCCGCAGGACTGGCTGAAGATCATCAACGAGAACGGCGGCGACATGGGCGCGACCTATGGCGTTCCCGTGGAAGAAATCGTCGAGGGCATCAAGCACGGCGTGCGCAAGATCAACATCGACACCGACCTGCGCATGGCCTCCACCGGCGCGATCCGCCAGTTCATGAACAAGGACCGCAAGAACTTCGATCCGCGCAAGTACCTGGCCGAGGCGCGCAAGGCCATGAAGGCGATCTGCAAGGCCCGCTACGAGGCCTTCGGCTGCGCCGGCCAGGCGGCGAAGATCAAGTCAATCTCGATGGATGCGATGGCCGAGCGCTACAAGAAGGGCGAGCTCAACGCCATCGTGAAGTGAAGGTGGTGAAGTAGGAATCGTTTTGGAGTAAAGTTTCGGGCCGCCGGGTACCTCCGGCGGCCTTTTTCTTGGCCTCTGCATGGACATCCGTTCGCATACCTTCGATCGCCTGCGCAAGTTTTTCAGCGGCGGGCTGGACGCCGTCGAATACGCCGGTTTGCTGGTAATCGCCTTTGCCACCACGATTGCCATGTACCAGGAGGCTATGCTCATGGTCGACGCCAAGCGCGTGGCCCTGGCCGACCTGCTGCTGATGTTCCTTTACCTCGAGGTGCTGGCCATGATCGGCCAGTATTTCAAGTCCGGCCAGTTGCCGGTGCGCTTCCCGATGTACATCGCCATGGTCGCCCTGGCGCGCTACCTGATCCTCGACCTCAAGGAAATGAGCGAGTGGCGCATGCTGGCGGTGGCCGCGGCGATTTTCCTGCTGACCGTGGGCGTGCTTGTCATACGCTACGGCCACGTCCGATTCCCCTATCGCGAAGATGCCGAAGCCGAATCCGGCAAGGCCTACGTTCGCGAGTAACCGTCCGAGCGCATCATGCCCATTGTCGCCACCCCGCTATTGTTCGAGTCGAGCATCACGAGCCTGCCGCTGCTGGGGCGCGGCAAGGTGCGCGATATCTATGCCGTTGGCGATGACAAGCTGCTGATCGTCACCACCGATCGGCTCTCGGCCTTCGACGTGATCCTGCCCGATCCGATTCCTGGCAAGGGAGCGGTGCTGACCGCGGTGGCGGACTTCTGGTTCGGCAAGCTGGCGCATGTGATCCCCAGCCAGCTTACGGGCATCGATCCCGAGTCCGTGGTGGCCGGCGAGGACGAAAAGGCCCAGGTGCGTGGCCGCGCCCTGGTGGTAAAGCGGCTTAAACCCCTGCCTATCGAGGCAGTGGCACGCGGTTACCTGATCGGCTCGGGCTGGAAGGACTACCAGGCCACCGGTGCCGTCTGCGGCATTCCGTTGCCCGCCGGCCTGCAGATGGCGCAGCAACTCCCCGAGCCGATTTTCACTCCGGCGACCAAAGCCGAGGCCGGGGGTCATGACGAGAACATCAGCTATGCAGCCGTGGAAAAGCTGATCGGCGCCGACCTGGCGAAGACGGTCAAGGACACCACCTTGCGCCTCTACCGCGAAGCCGCTGCCTTTGCCCGCGTGCGCGGCATCATCATCGCCGACACCAAGTTCGAGTTCGGTCGCGACGACGAGGGCCGCCTGCACCTGATCGACGAAGTCCTGACGCCGGATTCATCGCGCTTCTGGCCGGCCGACCGCTACAAGCCGGGCAGCAGCCCGCCCAGCTTCGACAAGCAGTTCGTCCGTGATTACCTCGAGACCCTGGACTGGAACAAGACCGCGCCGGGACCGACGCTGCCGCCGGACATCGTCGAGAAAACCGCGGCCAATTACCGCGAAGCCCTGACGCGCCTTACCGGCGTGCAGGCAAGCTGATCCGGCGATGAGCGAGGGCGACGCCGTGGCGCCAGCGCCGTCCGCAAGGGATACCGACCCTGGCTCCGCCGGGAACATAACTCCTGTCGGGGTCCGGCAGATCGGATTCGGCGCGCCATTGGCGTGGCTGCGGCGGGGCTGGAAGGACCTGTGGCGGCATCCGGGTTTCAGCCTGTTCTACGGTGTCGCGATTGCCGTCACCGGCGCCGTGATCCTGGGTGTTACGGCGAGTTTCCCCTATCTGTTTGCCGCCGCGATCACCGGGTTCCTGCTGGTGGCGCCGATGCTGGCGGCCGGGCTGTATGAACTTTCGCGCCGCTACCTCGCCGGCGAGCCCGCGAGCCTGGTCGACTCGATGCTGGCCTGGCGGCGAAATCCCTCCGGTCTGGTCGGTTTCGCGCTGATGTCGATCCTTGCCGGCACCGCCTGGCAGGTGGCTTCCGTGGTCATCGTCGCGTTGTTCTACAAGGGCTCCGCGATGGCGCCGATGGCCATGATGATCGAGATCGTGCTCGATCCGCGGCACTACCTGCTGTTCTTCGTCTATGTCTGTGCCGGCGGCTTTCTTGCCTCGCTGGTGTTTGCCGTGTCGGTGGTCTCGATGCCCATGCTGGTTGATCGCCAGTGTGACCTGCTGACCGCGCTGGCCACCAGCATAAACGCCGTGGCCGAGAACCCCCTGCCGCTGGCGCTGTGGGCGCTGATCCTGATGCTGCTGACCGCCCTCGGCTTTGCCACTGCCCTGCTGGGACTGGTCCTGGTCATGCCCTGGCTGGGGCATGCCAGCTTCCACGCCTACAAGGATCTCGTCGAATAGCCGTTTCGCTGCGATCTTGAAGTCTTTCGTTTCCGACCCAAGCTGAGTGACATGAACCCACTGCTCGATTTCAGCGGCCTGCCCCGCTTTGACGCTGTGCTGCCCGAACACGTGGCGCCGGCGATTCGCCAATTGATAGACGAAAACCGTGGCCTGGTCGATCGCCTGATCGGGCCGCAGACTCCCGCGACCTGGGATGATTTCGTCCAGCCCATGCTCGATGCCGGAGAGCGCCTGTCGCGTGCCTGGGGCGTCGTCGGCCACCTGCACTCGGTGAATGACGTGCCGCCCTGGCGCGAGGCCTACAACGCCTTGCTGCCCGAGGTGTCGAGTTTCTACGCCGAACTCGGCCAGAACCTGGCCTTGTTCGCCAGGTTCAAGGCGTTGTCGGAGACCGCCGAATTCCCGAAGCTCTCGCCGGCGCGGCGCCGCATCGTCGAAAACGACCTGCGCGACTTCCGCCTGTCCGGCGCCGAGCTGGCCGAGGATCAGAAGCCGCGTTTCAAGGAAATCCAGGAAGAACTTTCCGCGCTGGGCGCAAAGTTTTCCGAGAACCTGCTCGACGCAACCAATGCCCACGCGGAATGGATTGCCGACGAGGTCGATCTCGCCGGCCTGCCGGAGGATGCCAAGGCCGCCGCAAGCGAGGCCGCAGCGAAAGATGGCGACGTTGCCAAACGCGCGGGGTGGAAATTCACCCTGCATGCCCCGTCCTACATGCCGGTTCTTCAGTTCTGCGACAACCGTGGCTTGCGCGAACGCATGTACCGCGCCTATGCCACGCGTGCCTCGGAATTCGGCAAGGCCGAGTGGGACAACGGCCCGCTGATAGGGAAGATCCTCGCCCTGCGCGACGAAGAGGCGCGGATGCTGGGCTATGCAAGCTATGCCGACGTGTCGCTGGCGACCAAGATGGCCGACACGCCGGACCAGGTGGCCGCCTTCCTGCGCGACATGGCGAAGAAGGCGCGCCCCTTCGCCCAACGCGATGTGGACGAGTTGCGCGACTTTGCCGGTGCGGAACTCGGCCTCGATACGCTGGAAAGCTGGGACATCGCCTGGGCCTCGGAAAAGCTGAAGCTGAAGCGCTACAGCTTTTCGGACGATGAAGTGAAGCAGTACTTTCCGGAACACAAGGTCTTGACCGGGCTGTTTCGAGTCATCGAATCGCTGTTTGCGGTCACGCTGCGGCGGGATGTGGCGCCGGCCTGGCACCCCGATGTGCGCTTCTTCCGCATCGAGCGTGACGGCCGGCTGATCGGCCAGTTCTACCTCGACCTGTATGCGCGCGACACGAAGCGCGGTGGCGCCTGGATGGACGAAGCCATCACCCGCCGGCGCGTCCAGAGCGGCGTGCAGACGCCGGTGGCCTACCTCAACTGCAATTTTCCAGCGCCTGTCGGCGGCAGGGATGCCACCTTCAGCCACGACGATGTGATCACGCTGTTCCACGAATGCGGCCACGGCCTGCACCACTTGTTGACCCAGGTGGATGAACTGCCGGTGTCCGGCATCCATGGCGTGGAATGGGACGCCGTCGAACTGCCCAGCCAGTTCATGGAGAACTATTGCTGGGAATGGGACGTGCTGACCGGGATGACGGCCCATGCCGAAACCGGCCAGCCGCTGCCACGCGTGCTATATGACAGGATGATCGCGGCGAAAAATTTCCAGAGCGGGATGTTCACGCTGCGCCAGACCGAATTCGCCTTGTTCGACCTGCTGCTGCATGGTGCGCCGGAGGGCAGGAAGGCGTTCAAGGATTTGTTGGCGGAGGTGCGCGCGGAGGTGGCGGTGCTGTTGCCGCCGGAATGGAACCGCTTTCCGCAGAGCTTTTCGCACATCTTCGCGGGCGGCTACGCGGCCGGCTACTACAGCTACAAATGGGCGGAAGTGCTCTCGGCCGACGCCTACGAAGCTTTTGAGGAAGCGGCCAAGGAAAGCGGCACGACGCTGGATGCCAGCACCGGCGAACGCTTCTGGCGCGAAATCCTCTCGGTCGGCGGTTCGCGCCCGGCGCTGGAATCCTTCAAGGCCTTCCGCGGCCGCGAGCCGCGCCCCGATGCGTTGCTCAGGCACAGCGGCATGGCCCTGCCTGCGTAATACGGCGGGCCGAACGCCGTACCGTCAGCGCCGACTCTCGGGCCGGTTCAGGCGGCGCGCACCAAGCCGCTGAATTCCCGATCCAGCAAGGCCGGGTCGCCGCTGTTGAGTTCAACCAGGCGACGCAGATGGGTAATGCTGTCGATGTCGATCGACTTGCAGCGCAAGCCCACGTGATGACCATCGACGTGCATGATTTCGGCCCACATGCCGATCGTGGCGTCGGGCGCCAGCGTCAGCGATAACTGGCATTCCTCGCCGGGCTTGCCGTCCCAGGGGCCGCTGGTTTCGAGCAGCGCACCCTTGAGGGATATGTCCTGCAAGCGCGCCGACATTTCGCCGGCATGCGTGGTCACCCGCACCGGCGAGTGAAACACGGCCCGCCAGAAATTGCGCCTTTCAGTAGCCTGTGTCACGAAAATCCTCCTTGGGCTGCTTGATGCTGAAATCGATGCCAGTGAAATATTCCCGCAGCGGACAGGCCACCTTCCTGGTGCAATGGTGTTCGCGCGCGCATTCCGCCTTGGTCTGGTCCAGCAGCACCATTTCGCCGCACACCGGACAGGGAGCTATGGGTGAATCGAACATGGCGCACCTCCACATGCAAAGCCATTCCCCTCCTGCCTTGATTATAGACGCCGGGTCGTCGGGTATCATCGCCGCATGAAGATCGCCTGCTGGAACGTGAATTCGCTCAAGGTGCGCCTGCCGCATGTGCTGGACTGGCTGGCCGCCAACCCGGTCGACGCGCTCTGCCTGCAGGAAACCAAGACCGAGGACAAGGGCTTCCCCTTCGCCGAATTGTCCGCCGCCGGTTACCACGCGCTCCACAACGGCCAGAAGACCTACAACGGCGTGGCGATCCTGTCGCGGTCGGCGGCCGAGGACGTGCGCTTTGACATCCCCGGCTTTGCCGACGAGCAGAAGCGGGTTGCAGCCGCCACCGTTGGCGGTGTCCGCATCGTCTGTGCCTACATGCCCAATGGCCAGGCGGTCGGTGCCGACAAGTACGCGTACAAGCTGCGCTGGCTGGCCGCGCTGACCGACATGCTGCGCGAGGACTTGCAGCGCTGGCCGAAGCTGGCGCTGCTGGGCGACTACAACATCGCCCCCGAGGATGCCGATGTGCATGATCCGGTCGCCTGGAAGGACCAGATCCTCTGCAGCGAGCCCGAGCGTGCCGCCTTTCGCGATTTTTTGGGCTTGGGCCTGAGCGACGCCTTCCGTCTCTTCGAACAGGCGCCGAAGAGCTACTCGTGGTGGGATTACCGGCAGATGGGATTCCGCCTCAATCGCGGCCTGCGCATCGACCACATTCTGCTTTCGGCGCCACTGGCGGGCGCTTGCAGCGCCTGCGCCATCGACAAGGCTCCGCGCAAGCTGGAACGGCCGTCGGACCATGCGCCGGTGATCGCCACCCTTGACCTGCCGGCTCCATGACGCTGGCCGAGCTGGTTGCGCTGTATCCGGTCTTCGGCAAGCTGCCGGGCGACTTGCCGCGACGCGTGGCCGACGGCATGCAGATGATGACGGTGCCGGCGGCGACCACCGTGTTCGACGAGCATCAGGCCTGTCGCGGTTTCCCCTTCGTGCTGCAGGGCGCGATTCGTGTCGTCAAGCAGAGTGCCAGCGGACGCGAGCTTCCGCTCTACCGCGTGGTGGCGGGCGAGAGCTGCATCATCAGCTCGAGCTGCCTGCTCGGCCATGCCGACTACAATGCCCGCGGCGTGAGCGAAGGACAAACCACGCTGGCCCTGCTGCCGCGTCCATTGTTCGATGAATTGCTGGCGGTTGCCGAGTTCCGCGAATTCGTCTTCCTGCTGTTTTCGGAGCGCATGGCCGAACTCATGCAACTGGTCGAGGAAGTCGCCTTCCGCAAACTCGACCAGCGCCTGGCGGCTTTGCTGCTGGGCAAGGGACGGCTGGTGCCCGCCACGCACCAGCAACTGGCCGACGAACTGGGCAGCGTGCGCGAGATGGTCAGCCGTCTGCTCAAGGGTTTTGCCGAGCAGGGCCTGGTGAAGCTCGGCCGCGAGCAGGTTGAAATCCTGGATGCGCCGGGGCTGCGCAAACTGGCCTCTGTGACTTAGGTTACATCCAGGCAGCGGACGAGTTGCTGTAATGCTCCCACACCAACCCAATTCAAGGAGCACACCATGAAACTCAATGTTGGCGGCATCGACCGCGTTCTTCGTATCGCCGCCGGCCTCGGCCTCGTCGCCTGGGCGGCCCTCGGCGGTCCCGTGTGGGCCTGGATCGGCCTCGTTCCCCTGGCTACCGGGGCGATCGGCTTCTGCCCGGCCTATCCGCTGCTTGGTATGAGCACTTGCCCGATGAAGAAACAAGCCTGAGGTTTCGGGCAACTGAAAATGCCGCGCCGCGGTTCGCGCGCGGCATTTTGTTTTGGGGCGGTTCGCGTTGCCTGCCTCAGAACTCAAGCCCGAGGTTGATCGAGTCGAAAGTCTGGCGTCCGCCCCGGCTCGCGGCGGTAAAGAACTCCTCGCTGCGCTTTACCCGGGTCATCGAAACACGCAAGGAACCGTGGCGCAGGCTGAGCCCCAGGCTGAGGTCATACACATGCGGCCGGCGATTCACGCTCGGGCCGTCGCGGAAGACGGCGCCGTCGAGGAATATATTGTGCGCCACCAGTCGGTGGTCGACACCGGCGAAGACATACCATTCCATGCCCTGTCCCCGCCCCGGCTCGACTTCGCGGCGCATGTTCTGCAGCATGGCGCCGCCGGGCTCGATGGTGTCCGGGCCGAATCCGGTCATATGCCGTCCCAGTCGCAGCAGGCCGCCTCCGCGTGCCAATGTCATGACCGTGCCGACGCTGGCGCCGCCGTGGGGAATCGCCTCCAGGTCCAGGCCGGCCACGCTGCCCAGGCCGTGCTTGCTCTTGGCCAGCCAGGAGACCAGGATGGCCGGCTCGTTGGGGATCTGGTGCTGCCAGCCGCGGGGCTGCGGCGAACCGATCAGCCGGTGCCAGCCCGACTGGACTTCCCGGCCCAAGGCCGAGGGGCCGACCAGGCCCAGGTCGATTTCCACCGTGTCGAGCCGATTGTCGCGCGCGCGCTGCGCCACGCCGCCGAGATACAGCCAGGCGGCCCAGGGCCGGTCCAGCGGCTGCGCCTGGCTTACGCCGATCGCGCGCGGTGTGTATAGGTTCTGTCCCAGAAAGAGCCCGAGATGGACCTTGCCGGCCGCTTCCGGCGCCACTTGTCGCAGGAACTCGGCCGCCGGCAACTGCAGCAGGTCAAAGCCCATGCCGCCGCCGAACTTGATGCCATTGGTGTAGTAGCGGTCGGTCCTGGCCAGCAGGTCGTTTTCGATGAAGAGCTGGACTTCGCTGCCCTCGGGCGGACGTTCGAGTGCCAGGGCGCGTTGTGTCGGCATCGCAAGCAGGGTCAGCATGAGGAACAGGCGAAACATGGCGCGTCGTGAAGTGATACGGGAGCCCGATTATCGCCCGGCAGGCTTGCCAGGATTACCCAGCCAGCGCAGCATGCCCCGGGCAGCGACGCGACCGCTGGCCATGCAGGCGGTGAGCAGGTAGCCCCCCGTGGGCGCTTCCCAGTCGAGCATTTCGCCGGCGCAGAACACGCCAGGCAGCTCGCGCAGCATGAGCCCGTCATCGAGGCTGGCGAAATCCACGCCACCGGCGCTGCTGATGGCTTCATCTAGCGGACGCGGGGAATCAAGCCGCAAGGGCAGCGCCTTGATTCGGGCGGCGAGCCTGGCCGGATGATCGAGATCACCTGCCGGCACCGCCTCGCGCAGCAGCGCGGCCTTGACGCCCTCGATGCCGCACTTGCGCCGCAGGTGGTTGGCCAGGCTGTCTCGCCCGCGCGGCCGTTCGAGGTCTTGCCGCAGTCGTTCCAATGCACGGTCGGGCAACAGGTCAAGCAGCAGCGTGGCGCTGCCGTCCGCCTCGATGCGGTCGCGCAGGCCGGCCGCCAGGGCGTAGATCAGGCTGCCCTCGACGCCATAGGTTGTCACCAGGAACTCGCCCCTGCGCGCCACCGTAATTCCGCTGGCATCCAGGTGGCTGGCGGCAACGTTCTTTACCGCCGCTCCGGCAAAGCCTTGCCGCAGGTGCTCGCTCCAGCCCACGTTGAAACCGCAGTTGGCGGGCCTCAGCAGCTGTACTCGTGCGCCTCGGGCTTCGAGCAGCGGGACCCATGCGCCGTCCGAGCCAAGCCGGGCCCAACTGCCGCCCCCCAGCGCCAGCAGGCAGGCATCCGCGGTGACGGCAAGCTCGCCGCCCGGCGCCAGAAAGCGCAGGCTGCGCCCATCCGGCATCCAGCCGCGCCAGCGATGTCGGGCGTGAAAACGCACGCCGCCCTGTCGCAGCCGGTGCAGCCAGGCGCGCAGCAGGGGGGCGGCCTTCATTTCCGCCGGGAACACGCGACCGGAACTGCCGACGAAGGTATCGATGCCGAGACCACTCGCCCATGCACGAAGTTGCGCCGGCCCGAACTCGGCCAGCCAGCGGCCGATCTCGGCCTGGCGTACGCCATAGCGGGTCAGAAATATCTTCGGTGCCTCGGCGTGGGTCAGGTTGAGGCCGCCGCGCCCGGCGAGCAGGAATTTGCGTGCCACCGAGGGCATGGCGTCGTAGAGATCGACGTCCGCGCCGGACTGGCTCAGAACTTCCGCCGCCATCAGGCCGGCCGGGCCGCCGCCGACAACGACGACGTGCCGCCCCTTGGATTCAGCAGCCACCGCCGCCGGCGAGGAAGTTGGCGAGGCGGACATAGTCGGCGACGGCGATGTCCTCGGCGCGGTCGGTCGGGGTGATGCCAAGGGCCGCCAGGTCTGCTTCGGCGATCAGCTCGCGCAGGGTGTTGCGCAGCATCTTGCGGCGCTGGGAGAACGCGCTGGCCACGACGCTGGCAAACCGGTCGTGATTTTTCACCGTCTCGCCAGCGCCGACTTTCAAGTGATCGATCGGAATCATGCGCACGATGGCGGAGTCGACTTTCGGCGGCGGGTTGAAGGACCCCGGCGGGACAATGAAAAGGCGTTCCATGTGAAAGTGGTATTGCAACATCACCGACAACCTGCCGAAATCCTTGCTGCCTGGGGCCGCCACCATGCGGTCGACCACTTCCTTTTGCAGCATGAAGTGCATGTCATAAACCAGGGGAGCGAAGCGGACCAGGTGGAACAGCAGCGGACTGGAAATGTTGTAGGGCAGGTTGCCGACGATCTTCAGCCGCGCTTCGCCCTGCAGCGTGCCGAAGTCGAATTCGAGGGCATCGCCCTCATGGATGGACAGTCGTTCCGGGGGAAAGCGCTGTCGCAGGCGGGCAATCAGGTCGCGGTCGATCTCGACCACGTGCAGATGGTCGATGCGATCCAGCAGCGGCTCGGTCAGGGCGCCCAGCCCCGGCCCGATCTCGACCACGGTATCGCCCTTGCGTGGCGCGACGGCATCGATGATCTTGCGGATGACCCCGTCCGAGACGAGGAAGTTCTGCCCGAAGCGCTTGCGGGCAGTGTGTCCGGCGACGATCTTCACGCGGTGACGGCCGTGCCGGCCGGCATGCCCTCGTGGAAGACCATCAGCGTGCCGGGCGCGATCGCGGTCCACGCCTCGTTGTCGGTCAGGGGCAGCGTCGCGATCACCGCAACGCGGTCCGCGGCGCTGGCGATGGCGCTGAAATCGACACTGACATCCTGGTCCGCGAGATGCGCGACCGCGAAGGGTGCCTGACGGAGGATGAACGAGAGCTTGGTGGCGCAATGGGCATACAGGCAATTGCCGTTGCTCAGCAGGAAGTTGAACTCGCCATGGCTGGCAATCTCGCGGGTGATGTCGGCGAGGAAGTCGAACATCGGACTGCGCAAGGGCATGGCCTCGCCGAACTCGGCGCGCAGGCGTTGCAACAGGTAGCAGAACGCCAGTTCGGAATCCGTGTCGCCCACCGGGACGAAGCTTCCGTCCAGTACCGGCGCAAAGCCCTTGAGGTTGCCGTTGTGGGCAAAGATCCAGTAGCGACCCCAAAGCTCACGCTGGAAGGGGTGGGTGTTCTCCAGGGCGATGCGGCCTTGGGTCGCCTTGCGGATGTGGGCGATGACGTTCTTCGAATGGATGGGGTAGTTGCGCACCAGTTCGGCCACGGGCGATTTCGCCGATGGCGCGACATCGAGGAAGACGCGGCAGCCGGGGCCCTCGAAAAACGCGATGCCCCATCCGTCCTGGTGCACATCCGTGAGGCCGCCGCGGATACGGAAGCCCTCGAAGGAAAAGCAGATGTCGGTCGGGACATTGCAGTTCATGCCCAGCAGTTGGCACATTCAGATCACCCCCCCGCCCCCTCTCGCCGAGAGGGGGTTACCTTGGTTCGGCGGCTGCGCCGCCTCCGGGTCATGGCTGCGCGGCCCTTGGGGCGGCCCTGCGGGCGGCGCGATCCGTCGCCGCGCCATGTCGATCGCGGCATCGATTGCCGCGAACAGGCTGGTCGGCGAGGCCTTGCCGGAACCGGCCAGGTCGAGCGCCGTGCCGTGGTCCACCGAGGTGCGGATGATGGGCAGGCCCAGCGTGACGTTGATGCCCTCATCGAAGGCCGCGTACTTGAGCACGGCCAGGCCCTGGTCGTGGTACATCGCGAGCTGGGCATCGGATCCGGCAAGGACATTCCGGGTGAATAGCGTGTCGGCCGGCAGCGGGCCGACAAGGTCCATGCCTTCGGCGCGCAAGGCATCGAGCACCGGCGCGATCACCTCGATTTCCTCCCGGCCCATGTGGCCGCCTTCGCCGGCATGGGGATTGAGGCCGGCAACCAGGATGCGCGGTCGGGCGATGCCGAACTTGGCGCTCAGGTCGGCGTGGAGAATGCGCAACGTGGTGTCCAGCTCGTGCCGCGTGATCGCGGCGGGAACTTCGGCAAGCGCAAGGTGCGTGGTGGCGAGCGCGACGCGCAAGCCGGCGCCCGCGAGCATCATCACCACGCGCGGGGTCCCGGTGTGCTCCGCCAGGTACTCGGTATGGCCGGTAAAGGCAATCCCGGCGTCATTGATGACACCCTTGTGCACCGGTGCCGTCACCATGGCGGCGTAATCCCCGGATCGACACCCGGCCAGCGCGAGGTCGAGCAGTTCAAGCACATACGCGGCGTTCGCCGGGTCGAGCTTCCCGGGAAGCGACGGCTGGCGCAGGGGGACGTGGTGAAGCTCGATCAGGCCCGGGTCCAGGCCGAGCGATGCGGCGCGCGTGGCGAAGAGTTCGCGGTCGCCCAGCACCACAAGGCGCGCATTCCATTCGCGTTTCGCGAGATGCAGGCAGATATCCGGCCCGATACCGGACGGCTCGCCGGACGTGACGGCGATGACCGGCTTAGCGTTCTTCGACGCGGTACTCGACATAGGCGCGGTCGCGCATTTGCCGGATCCAGTCCTGGTGGGCCTCGTCCGCCTTGCGTTCGCGCAGCACTTGCCGCGCCGTCTGGCGCTGGCGTTCGGCGGTGGCGTCTTCAGTGCGCCGTTCAAGCACCTGGATCAGATGAAAGCCAAAGGGCGACTGGATGGGGGCGCTGACTTCCTTGATCTTCAGCGCATCCATGGCCTTTTCGAAATCCGGAACGGTATCGCCCTGGTTCAGCCAACCCAGGTCGCCGCCGCGTGCCGCGGACAAGTCGTTGGAATTCAGGCGCGCGATTTCGGCGAAGTCCGCACCGTTGTCCAGCCGCTCCTTGATCGCCACCAGCTTGCGCCGCGCCTCGGCCTCGGTCACCAATTGATTGACCTTGATCAGTATGTGGCGCGCGCGGGTCTGCCGCAAGGCCACCGGGCCCTTGGCGGGGCCAGTGCCGCGCATTTCCACCAGTTTGACGATGTGAAATCCGGCCGGGCTGCGGAGGATGTCGCTGAGCTCGCCGGGTTTGAGCTTCTTCAAGGCGTCGGCATAGAGCGCGGGCAATCGATCCAATGGGCGCATTCCCATGACTCCGCCGGTGAGCCCGTCCGGCGCATCCGAGAAACTGGCGGCAACTTTTACGAAGTCCTCGCCACGTCGCAACTGGTCGAGCGCGGATTGCGCCCGCGCGCCAATCCGCATCAACTGGTCCGGACTGGCCTGCTCGGGTATCCGGATCACGATATGCGAAACATTGGCTTCCTGGGCGCCGGCCTCGATTGGTTCCGGGTTCGCCAGATAGTTGTCGATTTCGCCATCGGAAACCACGATGCGGCTTTCGACTTCGCGGTCGCGCAGCCGCGACAGCACGATCTCCTCGCGGATCTCCTCGCGAAACTTGGGCCAGACCAGGCCATCCCGCTCGAGCGCGGCGCGAAATTCGGCGAGGCCGAGCTTGTTGTTTTCCGCGATGCGTCGAATTGCGGCATCCAGCTCGATATCGGAGACTCGCAGCCCCGTTTCGCGGGCGAACTGAAGTTGCACCCGGTCGGTGATCATTCTTTCGAGCATCTGCCGTTCGAGAACCTCGCGGCTGGGGATCTGGGCTCGCTGGGCGCGCAACTGGCGCTCCGTTTGGGCGACGCGCGCGCGCAGCTCAAATGCGGTTATTGCTTCGTCATTGACTACGGCGACTACCCGGTCGACTTCCAGCGGGACGCTGCGGCGGGTCTGGGCCTGGAGCGACGGCACGCCGAAGATCACAAACCCGCAAAGCAGAAGCAATCTGGCAATCATTGGGCTATCGCCTGCGTGTCCGCTGCCTGCTGGTTGATTACGCCATAGCCCGGAACGTTGCGCTTGAGAATGTCAAGTGGATTTGAACCAACCTTGGCGAAACCATTCAACTCCAGTTGGAAGAACAGCGCCGTGTTCGACTGCTGGGTCTGGGTGGCCAGGCGCTGCATCACCACCCGTCCAACCCAGCAGCCGCCATCGTATTCGAGGCCGACCACGGATTCGATCATGCGGCTTTCCTTGGTGGAGTAATTGACGCGGCCGACGGCATGCCAGCCACCGAACATCGGCCACTGGCCGGAAATGTCGATTTGCCCGAGTTGGTCTCGCGAATAGCGGTAGCCGGCATTGACGACCTTGCCGGCCTCGGGCTGGTAGCGGCCGCCGAGATTGAGGCGCTCGACACGGTTGAGTCGCGGGTTGTATTGCACGCCGACGTCGGCGTACGTTCTGGGAAGTATCCGGCCCGAGAGCGAGCCCAGGAAATCGGTCTGGCGGTCGCTGCGCAGCACCTCGCCGGGCAGGCCGACTTTCTGGGTACTCAGGTAAAAGCGCTGGCCGAACGCGGCGCGCAGGCTCTCGGCGCCCGTCTGCGGGTCGATCAGGCGCGACGTGAGCATGGCGGTCACCTGGTTCGCGTCGCCGATGCGATCGCCGCCGCCGTAGCGGTTCTCGCCGAATATCTGCGCGAAGTTGAAATCGGTTACCGCGGTATCGAACACCGGAATCAGGCGCTGGTCCCGCTCCGGCACAAAGAGATAGTAAAGCCGCGGCTCAAGGGTCTGGGTCAAGGCGTTACCCATCAACGATACGGGGCGTTCGAAGGTTACCGACGAATCCAGGCTGAGGATGGGCAGGTTGCGCGTGAGCTTGCTTGGAACGCCCGCGGCCTGGCCATCGAGCGTGTACTGGGTGGAATGCACACCGATTTTCGGAGTCACGCTGAGCACTTCGGTCTGCAGGGGCAAGGACAATTGCGGGTACAGCGTGAAGCGCCGCCCCTGAACCAGCGCGGGGTTGCGGAAATTCACGTGCTCGCCGCGAAACGCAAAGTTCATTCCGAGCGGCAGGTCGCCGCGAGCGGCATCCACGGTGATTTGCGGCAGGCGTCGATACGGTTCGGCAACCCGCGGCAGGGAGGGATCCTGGAGGGTCTGGTAACTCTGCGCCAGCAGGTTGGCGGACCACCAGCCACCGCTATAGCTCAGGGTGCCCTGGCGGAGCAGGTTGGTCTGCGCGATCACCGAGGATCCATTGCTGAGGTCGCTGAAGTAAGTGTTGTCCGACGCGCCGTTCAGGGCAAGCGAGCCGGAGAATCCATAGCCCAGGCTCTGCGTGTGGCTGAGGGAATAGTTCGATCGACGCTTGTGCAGCAGCTTGTCCTCGGGGAGGTATTGGGCCTCGATGCTCCCCGCATATGACGGCTGCAGGTAGCGGTATTCGCCTTTCCACAAGGTGCCGCGCTTGGCCATGATGCGTGGCGCGATCGTGGCATCCATGTTTGGCGCGATGTTCCAGTAAAACGGCTGGGTGAATTCGGCGCCGCCCTGGCTGGTGGAGCCCGCGGTAGGCGTCAGCAGGCCGCTCTTGCGCTCGTTGTTGAGCGAAAAGCTGAGCCAGGGCGCATAGAGCATCGGAGCGCCCTGAAAATACAGCGTGGCATCGCGCGCCGTACCTTGTTCGCTTTCATAGTCAAGGCGCAAGTCGCTGGTGCGGGCAAACCAGTCCGGCGCGCCTCCGGGCGCCGGCGCGCAGGTGCTGTAGGTCGCATCCCGCAGCCGATACTTGCCCTCTCCCTCGAATTCCATGCTCGACGCGGCGCCACTCCCGGTGGTCAATTCGCGCGATTCACGTTCCTCGTTGCCGGTCCAGAGCGTGGGGGCGGATCCGGTCTTGATGCGGCGGATGCTGTAGTTGGGTTGCTCGAACACCCCAGTACTGTCGTCGAGCTTCATCTTCATGCGCGGGCCGCTGACGCGATCACCGTCACGCGACAGGCGGACGTTTCCCTCGGCCTCGACTTCGTCGGCAATCTGGCGGTAGGTCAGGCGGTCGGCGACCAGGATCGAATTGCGCTTGCGCAATTCGACGTCGCCTTCGGCAACGACGTCAACGTCGTTTCTTCCGCTGATTCGCTCAGCGGAAACGAAGGTCGGCAATTCCTCGCCCGGCTGCTTCAAATAGGGCGAGATGCGGGGCGACTGGCGCAGGTCCGGTACCGGCAGTTCACCCGCCGCGACATGGGCGGAATACAAGGGCGGCAACGCCGGCCGCTCTTCGACTTGCGGCGGCTCCACGGGTTTGGCGACGGACTCGTGCTGCGGCGCCGGCAAGCCGAGCCCGGTTGCCTTGCCGGCGGCCGCGCTCACGGCAGCCTGTGGTGGGGCGACTACCGCCTTGGCCATTCCTGTTGCCGTGGCCTTGGCCTGCGCCGGCACGGCGGGACTCGCGGCGCCAGGGCCGGCCGCCGCCGCGGGTGGCGGTTGGGTGGCCGGCCGGGGGGCGGGCGCAGCCATGGGCGCCAGGGCGGAAATGGGTGTTGCCTGCGGCGTCGGCGCGGGCGTTTGGACAGGCTGGGTGCCGATCGTCGCTACCGCGGGAGCCGGTGCCACCGCCACGGAAGCGGTCCGCGGCGATGCTGCAGTCGCAAGCGCGGGCGGGGTTCCCGCGCCGAGCAAGGCCGGGTTGACGCGCAATGGGGGTAGTGGCTCCGCCGCCGCGGAGCCGGCCGCAAGCAGCATCAGAATTGCCGGTAAGGCGGGGCCGAATTGTCCGCGACGCGAAGTTGGCATGCCGAATCGAAGTGTTAGCGCAACGCTGATGACAGGCCGTGAAACTGGAGACACCTGTCGCCCGCCGGAAATGCCCTTGCCGGCCGATGCTAGAATCGATAATTCTAACACTTCAATCCCTGCGGAACGCGCTCCCTGACTGAGTTCTTGCGTGTTTTCCGGCACCGCGGACAGCGCCTACATGGAACGCCAGGACCAGATCAAAAAGTGGCTTGCCGACATATGGCCGGGTGACGAGTTCAGTTTTGCGGCGGCGTCGAACGATGCCAGCTTCAGGAGGTATTTCCGTGCCCGCAAGGGTGACGGCTCGTCGTTCGTGGTCATGGATGCGCCGCCTGCCAGCGAGGACTGCCGACCGTGGCTCCACGTGCAACGGCTGTTCCATGACGCCGGAGTCCATGTGCCCGATGTCCTGGCGCAGGATCTGGAGCGCGGGTTCCTGTTGTTGTCCGATCTGGGAAACACGACCTACCTGCAGGCCTTGACGCCGGAAAATGCATCGCCCTTGTATGCCGACGCAATTGCGGCCCTGGTGCGGATTCAACTTGCCAGCAGACCGGGTGCCCTGCCGGCGTATGACCGTGCCCTGTTGCGGCGCGAACTCGATCTGTTTCCGGAATGGTTTCTTGTCAGGCACCACGGCATTGCCCTCTCCGACCACGACCGGCAACAGATCGAGGACGTCTTCGAGCGGATACTCGCCGCCAATCTGGCGGAACCGAAGGTCTTCGTGCATCGCGACTACCACTCGCGCAACCTGATGCGCCTCGACGGCGCGGGCAATCCGGGGATCATCGACTTCCAGGACGCGGTATATGGGCCGATCAGCTACGACATGGTTTCCTTGCTGAAGGATGCCTATGTCGAATGGGATGAAGACATTGCCCTGGATTGGCTGATCCGCTACTGGGAGCAGGCACGCAAGGCCGGGCTGCCCGTCGCCGCGGACTTCGGCGAGTTCTACCGATGCTACGAATGGATGGGCGTGCAGCGCCACGTCAAGGTGCTGGGCATCTTCGCCAGGCTCTGGCATCGCGACGGCAAGGACGGTTATCTCAAGGACCTGCCGCTGGTGGCGCGCTACCTGCGCAAGGCGTGCGAACGCTATGCCGAACTATCCACGCTGCGCCACCTGCTCGATCGCGTCGAGGAAAAAATTACCGTGCTCGGCTATACGCTGGATCAGCGTGATCTGTAAGCTTCCCATCCGCGCGCAGCGCGGACTCCAATCAATCGCCCCCTCTCTCGGAGAGGGGGATGGGGGGAGAGCGCACCAATTTCCCCAGGGGGAGCGCTTGCGCTCCCCCTCTCTTGGAGAGGGGGGTGGGGAGAGAGCCGAGCAATGGCTTGCCAAGGGCAAGGATCATGGCTTTCACGGAGGCGCTCCGTGAAAGCCATGATTCTTGCCGCCGGTCGCGGCGAGCGGATGCGGCCGCTGACCGATCGCACGCCAAAGCCCCTGCTGCCGGTGGCGGGGCGGCCATTGATCGTCTGGCATCTCGAGCGCCTTGCGGCGACCGGCTTCCGTGAAGTCGTCATAAACCATGCGCATCTTGGCGATCAGATCGAGGCACTGCTCGGCGACGGCGAGGCCTGGGGCCTGAGTATCCGCTATTCGCCCGAACCCGCGGGCGCGCTGGAAACCGCCGGTGGCATCGCCAACGCCTTGTCCTTGCTGGGTACGGATGATGCATTCCTGGTGATCAACGGCGACATCTTCTGCAATTGGAGTCCGGCGCGGGCCGCCTCGGCGCTGCGCCAGGACAAGCAGGCCCATCTGGTACTGGTGCCGAATCCGCCGCAGCATCCGCATGGCGATTTCAGTCTTCTGGGCACGGAAGTCGGCGCCGAGGCCACGGCGTTCGCCGGTACGGGAGCGATGCACACCTTCTCCGGAATCGGAATTTATCGACCGGAACTGTTCGCCGGAATCCATCCCGGCCAACCGGCACAACTGGCGCCCCTGTTGCGCGGCGCGATGCGCGACGGGCGGGTCTCCGGCGAAGCACACACCGGCCGCTGGGTTGATGTCGGCACGCCGCAACGCCTGGAGGAACTGGACCGGGAATTGCGGTCGCTATAATCGGCCGATGGACCAGGCACCGAATCAAGACGACGCAAACTCGGCGTATCGCCGGCGCCGACTCCTGCTCGCGGAACGCATGCGCATGGCGGGCGGCGGAGTTGCCCTGATTCCCACGGCGCCCGAGCAGGCGCGCAACCGGGATGCCCACTTTCCCTATCGCGCCGACAGCTATTTTCAGTACCTGACGGGTTTCACCGAACCCGAGGCGGTGCTGGTGCTCGTCGCCGGCAAGGATGGAAGCGAATCGCGGTCGATCCTTTTCTGTCGTGAGAAGAATGCCGAACGCGAGACCTGGGATGGCTTTCGCCATGGTCCGGATGGCGCTCGCGAGCGCTTCGGCTTCGATGCCGCGCATGTGATCGGCGACTTCGATGCGCGCCTGCCCGGGCTTCTCGCCGATCAGCCGGCGCTATGGTTCTCGATCGGCCAGGATTCGTCGTGGGACGGCCGGGTCGCCAGCGCCTTGAACAAGGTGCGCGGCGAGTCGCGCAGCGGCAAGCGCGCGCCGTCCGTGATCCGTGACGTGCGCGCCGAACTTGACGCGATGCGGCTGGTCAAGGACGCCACCGAGATCGACATCATGCGGCGTGTCTCGGAAATCTCCGCCGCGGCGCACGTCCGGGCGATGCGTTTTGTCGCGCCGGGCAGGTTCGAATACGAAGTCGAGGCCGAGCTGCTGCATGAGTTTCGCCGCCATGGCTGCGAATTCCCCGCCTACACGCCCATCGTCGCCGGCGGGGCCAATGCCTGCATCCTGCACTACGTCGGCAATGATCAGCCCCTGCGCGACGGCGACCTGCTGCTGATCGATGCCGGCGGCGAGCTTTCCGGATATGCCTCGGACATTACGCGGACCTTTCCGGTGAACGGGCGCTTCAGCGGGCCGCAAGCCGACATCTATGACCTGGTGCTCGACGCCCAGGCGGCGGCGATCGCCGCGGTGCGCCCGGGCGCGAATTTCGCCGATCCGCACGATGCCGCGCTGAAAGTTCTGGCCCAGGGCATGATCGACATGAAGCTGCTGGCCGGTTCGCTCGATGCCGTGATCGAGTCGGAAAGCTACAAGCGTTTCTACATGCACCGCACCAGCCACTGGCTGGGCAAGGACGTGCACGACGCCGGCGAATACAAGGATGGCGAGCACTGGGCGCCCCTGGTGCCGGGCATGGTGCTGACCATCGAGCCGGGCTGTTACGTGCGGCCCGCTGACGATGTGCGCGAGGCATTCTGGAATATCGGTGTACGCATCGAGGACGATGCGGTCGTCACTGCCGGCGGTTGCGAAATCATCACCGCTGGCGCGCCAAAAGCGATTGCCGACATCGAAGCGCTGATGCGGGATGCCCGTGGCGGGTGATCCGGTGCCGAGGGTCGCCATCGCCGGTGGTGGCCCGGCGGGTATGGCGCTGGCATTGTCGCTGCGCCTGAAGGGCATCGAGCCGGAAATTTTCGAGGCGCGAGCGCGCGAGGCGGTACGCCATGACCAACGGGTTCTGGCGCTATCCGACGGCTCGCGCCAGATCCTCGACTGGCTTGGCGCATGGGCCGATTTGCCGAAAACCTCCATCGAGACCATCCATGTTTCGCAGCGGGGTGGTTTCGGCCGCACCGTGCTGCGCGCCGGCGAACTGGACGTGCCGGCCCTGGGCTGGGTGGCGGCGGCGAGCGACCTGATCGCCGCGCTGGACGCGGCGGTGACGGCGCAAGGAATCGTGTATCGCGAAAGTCAAACGATCGTGGCGGCGGACACCGCCGGATTTCCGCTGACCGCCTTCGCCGAGGGGCGCGTCGAGACAGGTGCCGGCAGCGCGCGTGACTATGGCCAACATGCGGTACTGTGCAATGTCGAAGTCGCCGAGCCGCATCGCAACGTCGCCTGGGAACGCTTCACCGGTGAAGGTCCGCTGGCCCTGCTGCCGCTGGGCGAGCGGTATTCCGTGGTGCTGACCTGTGCCGATGCCGTGCTTGACGAGGTCAGGGCGCTCGATGATGCGGCCTTTCTGGCGCTGCTGCAAAAGCGTTTCGGGACCCGCCACCGATTTGTCAGTACGACACCGCGGGTGGCCTACCCGCTGGGTTTGCGCTATCGGCCGCATCCGGTGGCGGAGCGCCAGGTGTGGCTCGGCAACGCGGCACAGACCCTGCATCCTGTCGCCGGACAGGGATTCAACCTGGCCTTGCGCGATATCTGGGAACTGACCCAGGCGTTGGCGGGGGCGGCCGACCCTGGCGCGCCCGATGTGCTTGCCGCCTATGCCGCCGGGCGACAGGCGGACCGGCGCGGGGCCATCGGATTCACCGACCTCCTGATCCTCGGATTCGGCAACGATTTTCCGCCGCTACGGCACGCGCGCGGGGCCGGCTTGCTGGCCCTGGATATGCTTCCCGCCCTGCGTGGATTTGTCGCCAGGCGGATGATCTTTGGCGCCCGCGCCTGGCCCTGATTCCCGCGCTCCGCTGTATAAGAAGCCTCGATAGCGCCTTTGACGCTTTGCGCTAAAATTGCGCACTCCCCCAAACGCACTCTCTTTCCGGCCCATGGAATTCCTCGGCTTCTCATTGCGCAACAACCTGTTTGTCGCGCCCATGGCCGGGGTTACGGATCGACCGTTTCGCCAACTGTGCAAGAAGTTGGGCGCCGGACTGGCGGTTTCGGAAATGGTCACCTCGAATTCCCTGTTGTATGGCAGCGCCAAGACGCGACGTCGCGCCAACCATGACGGCGAGGTGGATCCGATCTCGGTGCAGATTGCCGGCGCCGATCCTGCGATGATGGCGCAGGCCGCGCGCTACAACGCCGACCATGGCGCGCAGATCATCGATATCAACATGGGCTGCCCGGCGAAGAAGGTCTGCAATGTCATGGCCGGCTCGGCGCTGATGCAGAACGAGCCGCTGGTGGCGAAAATCCTCGATGCCGTGGTCGGTGCCGTCCCCGGCCTGCCGGTGACGCTGAAATTCCGCACCGGCTGGAACCGCGAGAATCGCAACGCGCCGACGATCGCGCGCATCGCCGAAGAGTCGGGGATTCGCGCCATCGCCATCCATGGCCGCACCCGTGCCGACCAGTACCAGGGTGCCGCCGAATACGACACCATTGCCCTGGTCAAGTCGCGGGTCGGGATTCCGGTGATCGCCAACGGTGACATCACCTCGCCGCAGAAGGCCCGGCATGTCCTCGACTACACCGGTGCCGACGGCGTGATGATCGGCCGCGCGGCCCAGGGCCGTCCGTGGCTGTTCCGCGAGATCGAGCATTTTCTCGCCACGGGCGAGGAAATGGCCCCGCCTCGCGCCACGGAAATCCATCGCATCCTGCGCGATCACCTCGCCGATCTGTATGGCTTTTACGGCGAGGAGATGGGTGTGCGCATCGCCCGCAAACACATCAGTTGGTACACCAAGGGCCTGGTCGGCGCGGCGCATTTCCGCCATGCCATGAACCAGTTGCAGACGGTCGGCGAGCAGCTTGCCGCCGCCGACGAATTCTTCCTCGGTCATGCCGCGGCGAACGACAGCCTGCGCTACGTGACCGAAGGCACGGAGATGAAGGCCGCATGAGCAGCGAAATCAATGATTGCGTGCGGCGCTCGCTGAACCGTTACTTCCGCGATCTTGACGGTCAGGCACCGCATGCCATTTACGACATGGTGCTGAAGTGCGTCGAGCGGCCGATGCTGGAAGTGGTCATGAAACAGGCTGACGGCAACCAGACCGTTGCCGCCGAAATGCTGGGCATCAGCCGCGGCACGCTGCGGCGCATGCTGGTCGAACACGAATTGCTCTAATTCCCTGCGAGGTTAACAATGAAAGTCACCCAAGCGCTGATCAGCGTTTCCGACAAGCGTGGCGCTGTCGATTTTGCCCGCGGTCTGGCGCAACTCGGCGTCAAGCTGCTGTCCACCGGGGGCACGGCCAAGTTGCTGCGCGACGCCGGATTGGCCGTTACCGACGTATCCGACTACACCGGGTTCCCGGAAATGCTTGACGGCCGGGTCAAGACGCTGCATCCCAAGGTACATGGTGGCATCCTCGGTCGTCGCGACCTGCCCGAGCACCTGGCGGTGATGGCCCAGCACGGCATCCCGGCGATAGACCTGGTGGTGGTGAACCTCTATCCCTTCCGCGAAACGGTGGCCAAACCCGGCTGCACGCTGGACGACGCCATCGAGAATATCGACATCGGTGGACCGACGATGGTGCGCGCGGCGGCCAAGAACCACGGCAACGCACAGGGCGGCGTCGGCGTGGTCACCGACCCCGAGGACTACGCACCGGTGCTCGACGAGATCAAGGCCGGCGGCGCGCTGAGCTACGCGACGCGTTTCGCACTGGCGAAGAAGGCCTTCACCCACACCGCGCGCTATGACTCGGCAATCGCCAACTGGCTGACCGCATTGGATGCGGACAACAAGCCCGGTGTCTTCCCGGAAAAGCTGCAACTCGCCTTCGACAAGGTCGAAACCCTGCGCTATGGCGAGAACCCGCACCAGCAGGCCGCCTTCTATCGCGAGACCACTGGTGGCAACCTCGCCGTGCCCGGCAGCATCGCCAGTTACCAGCAGATCCAGGGCAAGGAACTGTCCTACAACAACATCGCCGATGCGGATGCGGCCTGGGAATGCGTCAAGGCCTTCGATGCCGTCATCGCGCCGGCGGCCTGCGTCATCGTCAAGCACGCCAATCCCTGCGGCGTGGCGGTGGGCGCGACGGCGGAAGAATGCTATCGCAAGGCCTTCAAGACCGATCCGACCTCGGCCTTCGGCGGCATCATCGCCTTCAACGTGGCGATCGACAAGGTAACCGCCGAGGCCGTCGCCGGCCAGTTTGCCGAAGTCATCATCGCGCCGGAAATCAGTGCCGAGGCGCGCGCGGTATTCGCCGCCAAGCAGAACCTGCGCGTGCTGGTTGTCCCCATGTTGGCAAGTGCGGGCAAGGTCGCGGGCGGTATCTTCGACTACAAGCGCGTCGGCGGCGGCCTGTTGCTGCAAAGTGCCGATGATGCCCGCATCACCCAGGCCGACATCAAGGTGGTGACCAAACGTGCGCCGACTGAAGCCGAAATGCGCGACCTGCTGTTCGCCTGGCGCGTCGCCAAGTACGTCAAGTCCAACGCCATCGTCTACTGCAAGGATGCGATGACCGTGGGCGTAGGCGCCGGCCAGATGAGTCGCGTTGATTCGGCGCGCATTGCGGCGATCAAGGCCGAGAACAACGGCCTCACCGTGGTGGGCTCGGTGGTCGCCTCGGACGCCTTCTTCCCCTTCCGTGACGGTCTCGACGTATTGGCCAAGGCGGGCGCCACGGCAGTGATCCAGCCCGGCGGCTCGGTGCGCGACGCCGAGGTGATTGCCGCCGCCGACGAGCAGAACCTGGCCATGGTGTTCACCGGCTTCCGCCACTTCCGTCACTGAGCCATGAAGATCCTGGTAGTCGGATCCGGCGGTCGCGAGCACGCTCTGGCCTGGCGCCTGGCGCAGGCGCCGGGCCTGCAGAAGGTCTATGTCGCGCCCGGCAATGCCGGCACGGCGCGCGAGCACGAGCTGGAAAACCTGCCGCTTTCCGACATCGAGGCGCTGGCCGATTATGCCGAGCGCGAGAAGGTGCATGCCACGGTCGTCGGGCCCGAGGCGCCTTTGGCGGCAGGCATTGTCGATACCTTCCGTGCCCGCGGCCTGCGCATCTTCGGCCCGACCAGGGCGGCCGCCCAGCTCGAAAGTTCCAAGGACTTCGCCAAGCGCTTCATGACGCGGCACAAGATTCCAACCGCCAAGTTTCAGACCTTTGCCGACACCAAGGCCGCCCACGCCTACATTGATGCCGAAGGCGCGCCCATCGTGATCAAGGCCGACGGGCTCGCCGCGGGCAAGGGTGTGGTGGTGGCTATGGATCTCGCCGAGGCCCATGCCGCCGTGGACATGATGCTCTCCGACAACAAACTCGGAGATGCTGGCGCGCGGGTGGTGATCGAAGAGTTCCTCGACGGCGAGGAGGCCAGCTTCATCGTCATGGCCGATGGGCGCCATGCCCTGGCGATGGCGACCAGCCAGGACCACAAGCGGCTCAAGGACGGCGACCAGGGATCCAACACGGGCGGCATGGGCGCGTATTCGCCGGCGCCGGTGGTGACGCCGGAAATTCACGCCCGCGTCATGCGCGAGGTGATCATGCCAACCATCAACGGCATGGCGGCGGATGGCATCGTCTATACCGGCTTCCTCTATGCCGGCCTGATGATCAAGCCCGACGGCAGCCTGCGCGTGCTGGAGTTCAACTGTCGTTTCGGCGACCCGGAGACGCAGCCGATCATGATGCGGCTGAAGAGCAACTTTGTGGAGCTGGTCGATGCCGCGATTGACGGTCGCCTCAACGAGGTCGAGGCCGAGTGGGACCGCCGCGTGGCCCTGGGGGTGGTGATGGCCGCGTCCAACTATCCCGACACGCCGCGCAAGGGCGACGTCATCCATGGGCTTCCGGCGCGCACCGATGACAGCCACGTCTTTCATGCCGGCACGGCGGAAAAGGGCGGCGCGGTGGTGACGGCCGGCGGTCGCGTGCTCTGCGTCACGGCGCTGGGCGACAACGTCAAGGCGGCGCAGAAGCGCGCCTATGAAGTGCTCGATCAGATCAGCTTCGACGGCATGCAGTGTCGGCGCGACATTGGCTACCGGGCGATCAAGCGCTAGCACCGTGATCCTGCCACCGGCCACGCTGGGCATGCTGGGCGGCGGCCAACTCGGGCGCTTCTTCGTCATTGCCGCCCATGAGCTGGGCTACCGCGTGGTGGTGCTTGATCCCGACCCGCAAAGCCCGGCAGGGCGCATCGCCGACCAGCATCTCGTCGCCGCCTACGACGACGCGGACGCGCTGAACCGGATGGCCGAATCCTGCGCGGCGGTGACCACCGAGTTCGAGAACGTTCCCGCCGACAGCCTGGCCTACCTTTCCAAGTTCGTGCCGGTGCGGCCGGGCGCCGAAGCGGTGCGCATCAGCCAGAACCGCAGTGCCGAAAAGGGCTTTCTGCGCCAGCACGGCTTTCCCCATGCGCCTTTCGCCGACATCCGCGCTGAGGCCGACATCGACTCCGCGAATGCCGGCCTTTTCCCCGGCATCCTCAAGGTGGCCCGCTTCGGCTACGATGGCAAGGGCCAGGTGCGCGTCGCCGATCGCGATGCGGCGCGCCTGGCCTTTCGCCAGCTCAAGTGCGAGCCCTGCGTGCTGGAGCAAATGCTGCCGCTGGACTACGAGGTCTCCGTGGTTCTGGCGCGTGACGCCGCGGGCAAAGTGAAGTGTTTTCCGACAGTGGAGAACAGCCATCGCCACGGCATCCTCGACGTCTCCATTGTTCCGGCGCGCACCTCGGGCTGCCTCGCCGGCAACGCAGAGGAGATTGCGGAGGGCGTCGCGCAGAAGATGGGCTACGTCGGCACCCTGGCCGTGGAGTTCTTCGTCGTTCGCGGCCAATTGGTGGTCAATGAGATGGCGCCGCGGCCGCACAACTCGGGGCATTACACGATCGATGCCTGCGTCAGCAACCAGTTCGAGCAACAGGTGCGTGCCGTGACGGGTCTGCCGCTGGGCGATGCACACGCCCACTCGACGGCAGTGATGGTGAACCTGCTCGGTGACCTCTGGTTCCAGCAGGACCCGCATCACAGCCACGAGCCGGATTGGGCGACGCTGCTGGCCGTGCCGAATCTCAAGCTGCATCTCTATGGCAAGCACCACGCGCGGCCCGGACGCAAGATGGGGCACTTCACGGTCATCGGCAAGGATGCCCAGCAAGCACGGGAGTCGGCGCTGGTGGCACGGCGATTGATCGGCATCCGCGATGAATGATGTGTCCCGCGCGGCGGCAGCGCTGCGCGCCGGAGACCTCGTTGCCTTTCCGACTGAAACCGTCTACGGCTTGGGGGCCGACGCGAGCAATGCCGAGGCCGTGGCGAAGATATTTGCCGCCAAGGGCCGTCCGGCCGACCATCCACTGATCGTCCATCTTCCGCATGCGGCACAGCTCTCGCGCTGGGCGATGGACATTCCGGAAAGTGCGCACCGCCTCGCCGACGCTTTCTGGCCCGGCCCCCTGACGCTGATCCTCAAGCGCCATCCGGCGGTGATCGACGCAATCACCGGCGGGCAGGACACGGTGGGGCTGCGCGTGCCGAACCATCCCCTGGCGCTGCAACTCCTGAACGAATTCGGCGGTGGCGTCGCCGCGCCATCCGCCAATCGCTTTGGGCATGTCAGTCCGACCACGGCGGCCCACGTACGCGACGAGTTCGGCGCGGCGGTGAGCATCGTGCTCGATGGCGGCCCGAGCGACGTCGGCATCGAGTCGACCATCCTTGACCTATCCTCGGCAAGACCGCGCATCCTGCGCCCGGGGATGCTTGATGCCGCCGCGCTGGCCGACATCCTTGGCGAGATGCCGGCGCTTGGCGCCAACGCCGAGGCGCCGCGCGTCTCGGGTAGCCTGGAATCGCATTACGCGCCCGCGACGCCGCTCAGGCTGGTCGCGCCCACCGAGCTCGAAACGACATTGCGCGATGCGCTGGAGGCGGGGCTGAGCGTCGTGGTGTTTGCGCCTGACGCCGCATCGTTCGTCCATGCGAAGCTGTCCTGGCAGGCTTCCAGCATGGATCCCGCGCGCTATGCCCACGAGCTGTATGCGAGCTTGCGGCGCTTTGACGCGATGCAAAGAGATTTGATCGTGGTTGCCGCGCCACCCGTTGCCGACTCCTGGTGCGCCGTCGCCGATCGTCTGCGGCGCGCCGCCGCCGGCGGGAAATAGGGGCCAAAGACTCCCGTCATTCCGGCCTAAGGTTTTTCACCCGCTGCCGATAATCCATTGAAGGTGGATGTTCCGCAAACGGAGATCAACATGGCTGCCAAGGACCGCACGGGGTCGCGCCCGGAGAAACGCCAGCAGTTCGGCACGCCGCCGGCTCGGGACGTCGGCACGGCAATCCATGCCGCGATCAGTCGCGGCTTCGTCGTGGGACGCGAGGTCCTGGTGGGCACTGTTCCCGGCATCGTGGTCGGCTACAACATCGCCAGCTTTGGCAATTTCATGGGCCACGCCTATCCGCTGGTGATTCGCACGGCGATGGGCGTGACCAAGTGCAGCCCGGACGAGTTGAGCCTGGTCTGAGCATCCGTTTTCCAAAGGTTTGCCCCGGTTGCTATAATTTGCGCCCTTCGGGGGTGTAGCTCAGTTGGGAGAGCGCGACGTTCGCAACGTCGAGGCCAGCGGTTCGATCCCGCTCACCTCCACCAGAACACCAAAAGCCGGCCATGCGCCGGCTTTTTTGTTTTGCGAAACCGCCGACGCTAACCGTCCGCCAGCGAAAGCATGCGCCCCTTGCGCGGATCGTCGCGACCTGACAGCACCCGTTCATAGGCGGCCTGTACCGCGTCCGCGCCGCGATGATGCTCGATGAGCAACCACGGTTCCGCGGGCCGGCAGACGGTGCCGATGAACTCTCGCCACGATTCCAGGAGGCGCTGACTGAGAAGCGCGGCACCCCATTCCGCGTTGCGCTTCTTGATCTGTGCCGGCGCGAAGAACAGCACCGGCCGCGGCCCCGGCAGGTCGTGGGCGCCACCGAGTTGGTCGACGTGGGTGCCGCCGATCGAACTGCTGAACTTCAGATTGACCAAGCGGGTATGGATCGCCTTGCGCAACGCTGCATTGCCGGCGAAATCGACGTAGATGCTAGGTGCTTCGGCATCGATCTGGTCGAGTTGGTCGTAGGCAAGAACCCGGTGGTAGCAGGCGAGGTCGCGGCAGAACCCGACATTCGCGGCGGACGTCAGGCCGACGAGTTCAATTCCCTGTCGCCGGGCAAGCCGGAATGCCGTGCCGTAGGCGGTTTTGCTTGACGCACTGGATAGCACCACGAGCCCGGTTCCCGCCCCTGCAGCGCCAAAGAAGTCGTTGTTAGCGAGGAAGTCGTCGATCAACCAGGACGTGGTGTATAGCGGGCGCAGTATGGCCTCGGCATCCTCGGTGTCGGGATCGTGGAACGGATCGGCGCCGCAACGCGAATAGCTGTTGTAGACGGCGTGAAGCGCTGCGCGATGCTCGGCGCCTTCCATGAAGCCGCCCGGGGAAAGGCGCAGGGGTTGCAGGACGACTTCGTTCGACATCGGGTAATAGCCATAGAAGCGTTCCCCCGGGGCGATGCCAGGACAGCGCGACTCGACGACGGTAGCGAAGCCCCAGACCGGAATCTGCCCCCAGCCGGTTTCGGCCGGATAGAAGTTCCAGTAGTTCATCGCCTCGCCAAACGCTGCATAAGTGATGTTGTTGGCGGTGAGCGCGAACTTTTCGACGCAAAGCCTGGCCTGCCCGTCGCCAAGCGACTGTGGCGGACTTTCGCGCAAACAGGTCGCGCCGAGTTCGTCCTTCCTGACGAGGAAATCCAGACGCCGCATGGCTTGCCCTCCGGGTGCGTGGAGCGCCTAGCGTAGCAGGGACGCAAATGAAAAGGGCCTGCATTGCTGCAGGCCCTTTTGGGTTCTGGCGCGCCCGGAGAGATTCGAACTCCCTACCCCTTGGTTCGTAGCCAAGTACTCTATCCAGATGAGCTACGGGCGCTTGAGAGCGCGAGATTATACCCAAAAATCCTTGGGAACAAAGCGGTTGGCGTGGGACTTTGGCACTCGGCAGCCAGCGCAATGGTTACTTTTCTTGCGCCATCCCCGCGCGCTTCGCCAGATCGCGCATCTGCCCGGCCGAAAGCTCCGCTTCGGTCTTGTCGCGGAACAGCAGCCAGAGCAGGCCGCCATTGATCATGATCAGAGCCACCTCGATGTACAGGATCGATGTCACGATCTGGCGCATCGGGTTATCACCGAAGACGAAGTAGAAGCCTTCGAAGGTCGGCAACGCGGCCTTGGTAATCGCGGAGAAATTTTCAAAGGGCGGAAACAGCACCGCCAGGATCAGGTTTGTCGCCACCAGACCGAGAATGGCGCGTTGTCGGCTGTTTCCTCCCGGGCGCCGTGCCGCTGGGCTTGGCGGGGTTCGCAAGAGCAGAACGGCGATGCAGGCATTGGCCAGGACGACGATGGTTTCCAGTGCGAGGAAGCTCGAATTGACGATCCGGTGCGGTTCGCCGGCCAGGACAAAGTAGAAGCCATCGAAGGTGGCCACGTTGCCCAGCAGCATCGAGACGTAATCGTAGGGCGGGAAAAGAAACACCAGCGCGACATTGGCCGCGGCCACCAGCAGTGCGTATTTTTGTCCCTTGTTCATTTCCGCGCGTGGACGGGAGCGCCAAGTCTCCCTGCATGGACCGGATGCTCAGCGTAGCCGACATTGGCGGGCGAGGCAATTGGGGTGGTCCTCGATGGTTCGCGTATAAACTGCCCGTGTTTGGACGAATGGCGGACAGGGACATGAAGGCGATATTTTCGATTCTGTTTGGCTGTGGCCTGGCGTGGCAGGCGCAGGCGCAGGAGATCACGCTGAGGCACGAGTTGGAAGGCAAGGCGCTGGACATTCTGGCTACGCAGGTCTTGCGTTTCAACGACGAACAGAAAGGCAAGGGCAAGGTGGTATTGCAGGATGCGCGCGGCCTGGAAAACAAGCATGCCTTGCCGCAACTGGCCCTGCTCGATCCGGATGACAGCATGGAATTCTTCGGCACCCGGCCGCGCTTTCGGCCCCTGCACGAGGTCATGCGTGAAGGCGGACAGAAGCTCGACGCGGCGCAGTTCTACCCGCAGGTCGCCGATGCGATCGATGATGCCGGCGGCCGATTGCAGGCCTTGCCGCTGGCCCTCTCGCTGCCGGTGCTGTTCGTCAATCGGGCGGCGTTGCGCAAGGCCGGCCTCGATCCCGATCAGCCGGTGAAGACCTGGTGGGAGCTGCAGAAGGTTTCCGGCGAGGTCTACGATCGGGGTGGCAAATGCCCATTGACCACGGGGCGCTTTGCCTGGATCCATTCCGAGAATGTCTCGTCACAGGCCGGTGAGGCCATCACCCACCGCGTCGGCAATACCGAGAAGGTGCTGGTCAACGGCATGGTCAATGTCAAGCATCTGGCCTTGCTGATGAGCTGGCAGAAGAGTCGGTATTTCCACTACGCCGGGCCGGGGCGCGAAGGCTACCAGCGGTTTCTGTCGGGCGAATGCGCGATGCTGACCGGCGAATCGTCTCTCTATGCCGAGGCGCGCCGCGCTGGCATCGATTTCGCCGTGCAGGCCTTGCCGCACTATGACGATGTTTACGCGGCCAAGCCGGCCGACGTGTTGCCCGATGGCGCCGGCCTGTGGGTGCTGGCGGGCCTCGCGAAGGGCGACTCGAAGCTGGTTGCCAGGTTCGTCGCCTTCCTGATGCGGCCGGAGGTGCAGAAGGAGTGGGTCAAGACCACGAGTTACCTGCCGATGACCCCGGGTGCGCTGAGCGCCCTGCGTGACACCGACATCCCGCGGGAACTGTTGGACGCCGCGCAGAAGCGGCTTTCCGCATCGCGCAAGGGCAGCACGCGACCCAAGCATGGGCCCTTGCGTGACCGTCTCCACGAATTTCTCGGCGAGGAAGTGGCGTTTGTCTGGACCACGGACCGCGCCGCCAAGGAAGCGCTGGACAATGCCGTGCGTCGCGTCAATGGCGCCCTGGCGGCGCCGGCCCGCGCGTCGCCTGTCACGGGCAAACCTGCGGTGGGCAAGGGCGGGCCGGTCGCCGGGAAATAATGCGTTATCCGCGCATCATTGCCCACCGCTGCGGCGGTGCCCTGGCGCCGGAGAACACGCTCGCCGGATTGCGCGTCGCGGCTCGCCTGAGGTGCAGGGGGGTCGAGTTCGACGCCATGCTCGGCGCTGACGGAATCCCGGTGCTGATGCACGACGAAACCCTGGAGCGAACCACACTGGCTTGCGGTCCCGTGGCAAATAGGGCGTCGACCGAGCTTGTGCGCCTCGATGCCGGTGCCAGGCATCATCCCGCGTTCGCCGGCGAGGCCGTGCCGACGCTTGCGGAGGCCTTGCGCCTGTGCGCGGCACTCGACCTGTGGGCGAATGTCGAAATCAAGCCGGCGCCCGGCCTGGAGCGCGAAACCGGCCGCGCCGTGGCGCGTGCCGCCCGCGGAGTCGACAAGCTGGTGTTGTCTTCGTTCTCCATCGATGCCTTGCGCGAGGCGGCGGCGGCGGCCGAGGAATTGCCGCGGGCGCTACTGGTCGATTCGCTCGCGGACGATTGGGGCCGGATGCTTTCGGAGGTGGCTGCGGGGGCACTGCACATCGACGCCAAGCGTGCTTCGGCCGACCGTTTGCAAGCCGCGCTCGATGCCGGTGTGCCGGTCGCGTGTTACACGGTCAATCGGCGCGACGAGTCCGAGCGGCTGTTTGCCATGGGGGCGACAGCGGTGTTTACCGATCGTCCCGACCTGTGGACGCCGAGCGAAATGTAAGCGGCCTTACGCCCGCTTACACTCTCGCGTCAGCGCATGGATTCGACCGGCGTTACTCTGCGCATGGGGTCGTCCCATGCCAATCCGAGGAGAAACAAATGAACCGTACCACCCGCCTGCTGCTTTCCGTTCTTGCCGCCGTGGCCCTGCCGGTGTATGCCCAGACCGCGCCGGCAAAAGATCCCGCCGCGACACCCGGCATCGACAAGCGCCAGGCCGAGCAGCAGAAGCGCATCGACCAGGGCGTCAAGTCCGGCGAATTGACGGCGAAGGAAGCCGCCCGCATGGAGAAGGGCCAGGAGCGCGTGCAGAAGATGGAAGACAAGGCCAAGGCCGATGGCAAGGTGACGGCCAAGGAGCGCGCCCGCATCAACCAGGCGCAGGACGTGCAGAGTCGCCACGTGGCCAAGGAAAAGCATGACCGCCAGCACGACCGCAACCATGACGGCAAGCGGGATCGGCCGGGCCGCAAGTAAGTCCACCTCCGAGTCAGTAGAGCCCGCCTGGTGCGGGCTTTGCCTTTTTGCGGGCTGCAAGTGACGTCCTTCATCCTCCCGTGGGATGGGTTTCATTCGCGTAAAATCAGCGCTTTGCGTCCCAGGCTGTGCATCCGCCATGAAAAGCTCAGAAATCCGCCAGAAGTTCCTCGACTTTTTCGCCTCCAAAGGCCACCAGGTAGTGGCCTCCAGCTCGCTGGTGCCGCACGAGGACCCGACCCTGCTGTTCACCAACGCGGGGATGAACCAGTTCAAGGACGTGTTCCTCGGCTTCGACAAGCGCGGCTACAACCGCGCCGCGAGTTCGCAGAAATGCGTGCGCGCCGGCGGCAAGCACAATGACCTGGAGAACGTCGGCTACACGGCTCGGCACCACACCTTCTTCGAGATGCTGGGCAATTTCAGTTTCGGCGACTACTTCAAGCGCGACGCCATCAAGTACGCCTGGGAGTTGCTGGTCGATGTGTACAAGCTGCCCAGGGAAAAGTTGTGGGTCACGGTCTATGCCGAGGACGACGAGGCCTACGACATCTGGACCCGGGAAATCGGCGTGCCGGCAGAACGCACCATCCGCATCGGCGACAACAAGGGTGCGCGCTACGCCTCCGACAACTTCTGGATGATGGGTGATACCGGGCCCTGCGGCCCCTGCACCGAGATCTTCTACGACCACGGCGAGCACATCTGGGGCGGCCCGCCGGGCAGCGAAGACCAGGACGGCGACCGCTACATCGAGATCTGGAACAACGTCTTCATGCAGTTCAACCGCGACGAGGCGGGTGTCATGCATCCGCTGCCCAAGCCCTCGGTCGATACCGGCATGGGCCTGGAGCGGATTTCGGCCGTGCTGCAGGGCGTGCACGCCAACTACGAGATCGATCTGTTCCAGGCGCTGATCGCCGCCGCAGCGCGAGAAACCTCCGGCGCCGACATGGACAGCCCTTCGCTTCGTGTGCTGGCCGACCACATCCGTGCCTGTTCCTTCCTGATCGCCGACGGCGTGATCCCCGGCAACGAAGGGCGCGGCTATGTCCTGCGCCGCATCATCCGCCGCGCCATCCGCCATGGCTGGAAGCTCGGCGCGCGCGCCGCCTTCTTTCATCGCATGGTGCCCGATCTTGTCGCCGAAATGGGAGCCGCCTTTCCCGAACTCGCCAGCGGCAAGACGCGGGTGATGGAGGTGCTGAAGCAGGAGGAGGATCGCTTCTTCGCCACCATCGAGCACGGCATGGCCATCCTCGAGGCCGAGCTGGAGCTCATGGAGAAGACCGGCGCGACGATGTTCAACGGCGAGACCGCCTTCAAGCTGCACGACACCTACGGCTTCCCGCTCGACCTCACCGCCGACATCTGCCGCGAGCGCAAGATGGCCGTCGACAGCGCCGCCTTCGATGCCGCGATGGCGCGGCAGAAGGAGCAGGCGCGCGCCGCCGGCAAGTTCAAGATGGCCGCCAACCTCGATTACGCCGGGCCGGCCACGCGCTTCCACGGTTACGAGGGCCTCGAGGCCAAGGGCAACATCCTTGCCTTGTACCGCGACGGCACGCCGGTGAATGAACTGGTCGAAGGCGAGATGGGTGTCGTGGTCCTCGACGACACGCCCTTCTACGCCGAATCCGGCGGCCAGGTCGGCGACGTCGGCGAACTGCGCTCCAGCCACGGCATTTTTGCCGTTGAAGACACGCAGAAGATTCAGGCCAGCGTCTTCGGCCACCATGGTGTGGTGCGTACAGGCACCCTGAAGGTCGGCGGTGGCGTTACGGCGAAAGTCGACACGTTGGCACGGGCGCGGACCGTACGCCACCATTCGGCGACCCATCTGATGCACAAGGCCCTGCGCGAAGTGCTGGGCAGCCACGTCCAGCAGAAGGGCTCGCAGGTCGACCCGGACAAGACCCGCTTCGACTTCGCCCACACGCAGCCGGTGACCGCCGATGAGATCATCCGCATCGAACGCCTCGTCAATGACGAAGTCATCGCCAATGCAGCAACGCAGGCGCGCGTGATGCCGCTTGAAGAGGCGCAGAAGACCGGCGCCATGATGCTGTTCGGCGAGAAGTACGGCGACGAGGTACGGGTGCTCGACATCGGCTCATCCTGCGAACTCTGCGGCGGCACGCATGTGGCCCGTACCGGCGACATCGGCCTGTTCAAGGTGGTGATGGAGTCCGGCGTGGCCGCCGGGGTGCGTCGCATCGAGGCCGTCTGCGGCGATGTCGCGGTGCGCCGCGTGCAGCAGCAGCAGGCGCTGCTTGACGCCGTCGCCGCCGAAGTCAAAGCGCAGCCCGCCGAGGCGGCTGCGCGTGTGGCGCAGATCCAGGAAAGCGCCCGGACGCTGGAAAAGGAACTCGCCCGGCTCAAGGCCAAGCTGGCTTCGTCCCAGGGCGATGAGCTGGTGAGCCAGGCGGTGGATGTCAATGGCATCAAGGTGCTGGCGGCCGCCCTCGATGGCGCGGATGCCGCCGCCTTGCGCGAGACGCTGGACAAGCTCAAGGACAAACTCAAGAGCGCGGTCGTCGTGCTTGCCAGCGCCGGCGATGGCAAGGTCAGTCTGATCGCCGGGGTCACGGCGGATCACACCGGCAAGCTGAAGGCCGGTGAGCTGGTGAATTTCGTCGCCCGGCAGGTCGGCGGCAAGGGCGGCGGCCGTCCCGACATGGCGCAGGCCGGTGGCACCGATGCCGCAGCCCTGCCGTCCGCGCTGGCATCGGTCAAGGGGTGGGTCGAGCAACGCGCCTGATTCCGGTTGGCGCGCAAACCTCGGCTAAAAGTCGATCGCCAGACCCGGCCAAGCACTGGCGAGTGCTGCCCGGAATTCCTTCTGGATGCGTTCGAGCCCGGGCTTTGTGTCAGCCTCGAAGCGCAGCACCACCACCGGCGTGGTGTTGGAGGCGCGCGCCAGCCCAAAGCCATCCGCATACTCGGCGCGCACGCCGTCGATGAGGATCAGTTTCCTGGCGCCGGGGAACAGTTTCCTGCCCTGCTTGCGCAGGCGGGCGACCAGCTCATGCGGTTCGCCTTCGGCCATTTTCAGATTGAGCTCTGGCGTCGAGATGGCATTCGGCAAATGCTTGAGCGGCCAGCCGGCATCGGCCCAGCGCGAAACGATCTCGAGCAGGCGCGCGCCGGCATAGAGGCCGTCATCGAAACCGTACCAGCGCTCCTTGAAGAACATGTGGCCGCTCATTTCACCGGCAAACGGCGCGCCGGTTTCCCTGAGCTTGGCCTTGACCAGTGCGTGGCCGGTATTCCACATCAGCGGCACGCCGCCTTGATGGCGTACCGACTCGGCGACCCAGCGCGAGCACTTCACGTCATAGATGATCTGGGCGCCGGGATTGCGCGTCAGGATATCGGCGGCGAACAGCATCAATTGGCGATCCGGATAGATGATTGCGCCATCCTTGGTCACCACGCCGAGGCGGTCGCCATCGCCGTCGAAGGCCAGGCCCAGTTCGGCATCGCCTTCGCGCAGCGCGCGCCGCAGGTCTTCGAGGTTCTCGGGCTTGGACGGATCCGGATGGTGGTTGGGGAAATTGCCGTCGACCTCGCAGAACAGTTGCGTCACGCTGCAGCCCATGCGCCGGAACAGTTCCGGGGCGACGCTGCCGGCGACGCCATTGCCGCAGTCGATGACGATCTTCATCGGCCGCGCCAGCCTGACATCGCCGACGATGCGGTCGATGTAGCTCTGGCGCACGCTGGCGTGGCGTACCACGCCACGGCCCTCGCAGAAGTCGGCGCTGGCGATACGGCGACGCAAATCCTGGATCATGTCGCCATGGAGCGTCTGGCCGGCGAGGACCATCTTCAGGCCGTTGTACTCCGGCGGATTGTGGCTGCCCGTAACCGATACGCAACTGTCGGTGCCCAGTTCGTGGGCGGCGAAATAGCTCATCGGTGTCGGCACGCGGCCGATGTCGATCACGTCGACGCCGGTATGGGTGATGCCCGAGGCCAGCGCCCCGGCAAGCTCCGGGCCGGAGAGCCGTCCGTCGCGCCCGATGGCGATGGCCTTGACTCCGCGCGCCACGGCTTCGGTCCCCAGCGCCAGGCCGATCTGGCGCACTACGTCGGCGGTCAGTTTGTCGCGAACGATGCCGCGGATATCGTAGGCCTTGAAGATTTCGGGTGCCGGATTATTCATGACGTATGGCTTGAACGGACGGTGGCGGATTATCGCATGTGCACCGCAGCGGGCAGGTGCTGCGCAAAATGCGCCAGGACGCGTCGCGGCATCCAATCCAGGCGCCCGGGTGGAGCGCCGTGCACAAAGCCGACGTGGCCGCCGTGCTCGGTCAGCTCCAGCGTAAGCGACGGCGGCAACTGCTCGCGGCACGGCAAGGCGGCAGCCGGCAGGAAGGGATCATTGAGCGCGTGCAGCAGCAAGGTCGGCAGGCGGATCGTGCCGAGTAGCGGGCCGGCGCTGCTGCGCGCGTAGTAGTCATCCGCGCCGGCAAAGCCGTGCAGTGGCGCCGTGACGGCATCGTCGAAATCACGCAAGGTCTTCGCCGCCAGCGCGCGACGAATGTCAAAGCGACCCGGAAAGCGGCGGTATTTTTCGCGCGCCGCCGGAATCAGGGTTCGCAGGAAATGCCGCGCGTAAATCAGGTTAAAGCCTGACGAAAGGGCCTTGTTGGCGGCCGCCAGGTCAAGCGGCGCGCTGATCGCGGCGATAGCCATGGCGGGGCTTTTGTCATCGGCTCCAAGTTCGGCGGCCCACTTGAGCAGGGCATTGCCGCCCAGCGATACGCCGGCGGCAAACAGCGCGGGAAAGCCGCCGGCGTCCAGGCGCCGCAAAACCCAGTCGATTTCCGTCGAATCTCCGGAGTGGTAGGCGCGCGCCAGGCGGTTGGCTTCGCCCGAGCAACCGCGAAAATGCACCACGACGCCATGCCATCCGCGTTCCCTTGCCGCTTGCATCAGGCGCCTGGCGTAGTGGCTTCGCGAACTCCCCTCAAGGCCATGGAACAGGGCCACGCAGGGCTTTCCGCGCTCACCATCGACCCAGTCGAGGTCGATGAAATCGCCGTCGGGCGTCTCCCAGCGTTCCCGCCGATAGGACGGCAGCGGCCCCCTGATCAGCAGTGGCCAGATCGTTTGCGCATGGGCTCCCGGCAGCCATGCCGGCGCCCGGTAGTCGCAAGGCGTCAATGCAGGATGCGCGAATCGTCGGCCAGGCTGCTCGGCGGCACCGCCGAGGCATGGTGCGCCACCATCCTCCAGCCGGTGGCACCACGCACATAGACATTGGTGGCGACGACCGGTGCGCCGACGGCCTGGTCGTTCGGGGTCGAAAAGTGCTCCAGCACGGTATTGACCACGGCGAACGGGGTGCTCAAGGTGGTGGCCTGCGACAAGCGCAGTTTCAGGCGCATGCCGTTGGCGAAAATGGCGCGCCAGGCCTCACGGATCGTCGCATGGCCGACCAGGCGCGGGCCGCCGGGATGGATGCAGGTGACTTCGTCTTCCTCGGCCCAGACGTCCATCATGGCGTCGGCATCGCAGCGTTCCAGCGCCTCGTAGAAGGCGGCTTCAGCATCCTGTGGCGTGGCGAAGATTTTCTGGCTGGGCAAGGTCAGGCCTCCATGGCGTCGAGAACCTGTCGAGGTTCAAGGCCGTTCAGGCAGTCGAAATGGCCCAAGGGGCATTCGCGCTTGAAGCAGGGGCTGCATTCGAGTTTGCGCGAAAGGATTTTCGCATGCGGCGAGAGCGGCGGCGTATAGGCCGGCGAGGACGAGCCGAAAAGTGCCACGAGGGGCCGCCCGAGGGCCGCGGCGACGTGCATCAGACCCGAGTCGTTGCTCACCACGCAACGCGCCGAGGCGGTCAGGTCGATGGCCTGCGCGAGCGAGCTGCGGCCGCAGAGGTTGATGGCGCAATTTGCGGCGAGCGAGACGATCTCGTCGCCGACGTCGCGATCCTTGGCCGAGCCGATCAGCCAAGCGGGATTGGCCGGGCTGGCAACGAGTTGCGCCAGGGCGGCGAAATGCCGCGCCGGCCAGCGCTTGGCCGGACCGTATTCCGCTCCCGGACAGAACACCACCGGGGCGCCGTCCGGCGGCAGGCCGAGGGCCTGCCGCGCCGCCCGTTGTTGTTCGGGCGTGGAGTTCAGGCGTGGCGGCGGCAAGTTGCCGGGCAGCGGCCCCGCTAGCGCCGCGTAGCGCTGCACCTGCAAGGGATGTGCTGTCTCGTCGAGCACGTGGCGCTCATTGAGCAAGACGAAGCGCGCCTCGCCCCGGTAGCCGATGCGGCGCGGGATGCCGGCAAAGAAGGGCATCAGCGCGGATTTCCAGGAGTTGGGCAGGACGTAGGCGGCGTCATAGTCGGCGCTGGCGAGACGGCGACCCAGCGCACGCCGGGCAGCCAAACCGAATTCGCCGTGGCCAAAGGGGTTGTCGACGACGGCGTCGACCTCGGACATCCGCGCCAGCAGGGGCGCACACCAGTCGGCGGCGAAGACGTCGATCCGCGCGCCGGGATTGCGCTGCTTGATGAGGCGCAGCAACGGCTGGGCGATGATCGTGTCGCCGATCCAGGACGGCGCGACGACCAGTATCTTCACGTCCGTGGCGGCAAGAAGCGCCGGAGCCTGCCTTAGTGATGACCCTTTGGCCGTTCGCCGGTAAAGCGGTATTGCGTGCCGCAGTAGGGACAGGCCGCCTCGCCGTTGGCGCCCTTCAAGAGGTCGATGTAGACCTTCGGATGGCGCGCCCAGAGCGGGGCGCCGGGGCGGGGGCAGGCGAGCGGCAGGTCATGGGCGGTGACGTCGATCTGGCGTTTGGTTTCGTCAATCACTGTCATGGCGGGTTTCCTCGGGATCAGATGTAGCTGAGCCAGTCGGCGTGGGCCGGCACGCGGCCATTGACCACGTCGAAGAACAGGCTCTGGATTTTTGCCGTGATCGGGCCGCGGCTGCCGGCGCCGATCTTGCGGTTGTCGAGTTCGCGGATCGGCGTTACCTCGGCGGCGGTGCCGGTGAAGAAGGCTTCGTCGGCGATGTAGATGTCGTCGCGCGTCAGGCGCTTGGAAATCACGCTGTAGCCAAGTTCCTTCGCCAGCGTGTGCACCGTGGCGCGGGTGATGCCGATCAGGGCCGATGCGATCTCGGGTTCGTAGATCTGCCCATCCTTGATGACGAACAGGTTCTCGCCGGCGCCCTCGGCGACGAAGCCGTCCACGTCGAGCAACAGGGCTTCGTCGTAGCCGTCGTCCGTGGCTTCCATGTTGGCGAGGATCGAATTGGCGTAGGTGCCGGCGTACTTGGCGCGGCACATCGAGACATTGACATGGTGGCGCGTGAAACTCGAGGTCTTGACGCGGATGCCCTTCTCCAGGCCTTCCTCGCCGAGGTAGGCGCCCCAGGGCCAGGCGGCGATCGAGACGTGGGTGGCCGCGCCGCGCGGGCTGACGCCCATCTTCTCCGAGCCGTAGAAGGCGATCGGGCGCAGGTAGCAGGAATCGAGCTTGTTGCTGCGCACGACTTCCTTGTGCGCTTCCATCAGCGTCGCCTTGTCGTAAGGCATGGGCATGCGGTAGATATGCGCCGAGTTGAACAGGCGGTCGGTGTGTTCCTTGAGCCGGAAAATGGCCGTGCCGGAATCGGTCTTGTAGGCGCGCACACCCTCGAACACGGCCAGGCCGTAATGCAGCGAATGGGTCAGCACGTGGGTGGTCGCTTCGCGCCAGGGCACGAGCTTGCCGTCGTACCAGATGAAGCCATCACGGTCGGCCATAGACATGGGAATCTCCAGCATTGCGTTGAGTGAATGGCGGATTTTAGCAGGCGCTAGAATGCCCGTATGGAACAACGCCCCTGGAAACCCAACGTCACCGTCGCCGCGCTGATCGAGCGCGACGGCCGCTTTTTGCTGGTAGAGGAAGAGACCGACGACGGCCTGCGCTTCAACCAGCCCGCCGGCCACCTGGATCAGGGCGAGTCCCTGGTCGCGGCTTGCGCGCGGGAAGCGCTGGAGGAAACCGCCTGGAGCTTCCGGCCGACGGCCTTGATCGGGGTTTATCAATGGCCGCGTCCGCAGGGCGACATCACTTACCTGCGCTTTGCCTTTGGCGGCGAGCTCGGTGATCACCATGCCGACCGGAAACTCGACGCTGGCATCCTCCGCGCGGTATGGATGACGTCGGAGGAAATCCGCGCCAGCGCCGATCGCCACCGCAGCCCGCTGGTCTGGCAGTGCGTCGCGGATTGCCTCGCCGGGCGGCGTTACCCCCTCGAACTGATCACGCATCACGGTTGAGCCATGAGCAAGGGAAGAATCATTGTCGGACTGTCGGGCGGCGTCGACTCGTCGGTTGCCGCCCTGCTGCTGAAGCGCGCAGGCTACGAGGTGATCGGCCTGTTCATGAAGAACTGGGAGGACGACGACAACGAGGAGTACTGCTCGTCGCGCCAGGACCTGGTCGACGCCGCCGCCGCCGCCGATGTGATCGGCATCGACTTCGAGGCGGTGAATTTCTCGGCCGAGTATCGCGAGCGCGTGTTCGCCGATTTCCTGCGCGAGTACCAGGCCGGGCGCACGCCGAATCCGGACGTGCTGTGCAATTCCGAAATCAAGTTCAAGGCCTTCCTCGATCACGCCATGACATTGGGCGCGGAAAAGATCGCCACCGGCCACTATGCCCAGGTGCGCGAATTCCTTGGCGAATGGCAACTGCTCAAGGCCGAGGACGGGACCAAGGATCAGAGCTACTTCCTGCACCGGCTCAACCAGGCGCAATTGTCAAAGACGCTTTTCCCGGTCGGCCACCTCTACAAGCGCGACGTGCGCCGCATCGCCGAAGAGGCGGGACTGCCCAACCACGCGCGCAAGGATTCCACCGGCATCTGCTTCATCGGCGAGCGGCCCTTCCGCGAATTTCTCGCCCGCTATCTGCCGCCGCAACCGGGCGAAATTCGAATCCATGGCGGCGACCGCGTGATCGGCAGCCACCAGGGCCTGATGTACTACACGCTGGGGCAGCGCGAGGGCCTCGGTATCGGCGGCGTGCGCGGTGCGCCCGAGGAGCCGTGGTTCGTCGCCGCCAAGGACATGGCTGCGAATGTGCTTTACGTGGTGCAGGGCCATGAGCACCCGGCGCTGCAGTCGGCGAGCCTCGTCGCCGGCGATCTTTCCTGGGTATCGGGTCGCGCGCCGCATACGCATTGGGTCTATGCCGCGAAAACGCGGTATCGCCAACCCGACGCGGCCTGTCAGGTCGAGCGCGTTTCCGCGGCCGAGTGCGAGGTCCGGTTTGCCGCGCCGCAATGGGCGGTGACACCCGGGCAGTCCATGGTGCTCTATGAATCCAGGGTCTGTCTGGGCGGCGGCATCATCGCTGCATCCCAGCCCTGGTGTGCATAAATTCCTTGTAAGGCCGGGCGGGGTGCGAATTAGAATATTTTTTCGCGGACCATCCGCAAATTACCGGAGGGACATAGAGAATGAATAAAGCAGAACTGATCGAGATCGCCGCCAAAGAGGCCGACATCAGCAAGGCCGCTGCGGGCAGGGCACTCGACGGAGTCATCGCCGCCGTGGTCAAGGCCGTTTCGAAGGGCGATACCGTTACCCTGGTGGGTTTCGGAACCTTCAAGCCGGCCAAGCGCGCCGCGCGTACCGGCAAGAACCCGAAAACCGGCGCCAGCATCAAGATTCCCGCAACGACCGTGCCGAAGTTCAGCGCCGGTGCGGGTTTCAAGCAGGCCGTGGCCGGCAGGAAGGGCAAGAAGTAGACATCCGGTCGCCAGACCTGAAATTGAAAAGCCCGCGCAACGCGGGCTTTTCAATTTTTTGGGGCCGTGCGCGCCGGCATGCGCATTGTCTTTTGGGGCTCCGCCGATTATTCTCGGGGTTAAGGAGAACCATCATGATCACCACTCAGCATCAGGCCCATCTTGTCGAATTCGCCGTGCTCGGCGAATTCACCCTGTCGGACTTCAAGGAGTTCGAGGAGCTCGTTCTTTACGAGATCAAGTTTTCCGGCACGGTCGATCTGCTGGTCGACCTGCGCGAAATGGCCGACTTCACCCTGGACGTGGCGTGGGAGGAAATTCGTTTCTCGCAGCAGCATTCGGGCGATTTCCGCCGCATCGCGGTAATCACCAACAGCCAGTGGGTGGCATGGAGCGCCTGGTTGTCGCAGCTATTCGTCAATGCCGACCTCACCGTGTTCGAGGACGAGGCCGAAGCCAGGGCCTGGCTCGCTGAAGTCGAGGAATGAGTTCGCCGATGCCGGGCGTTCTGGTATCGACGGATGAGCTCGCCGCCCATCCCGAATGGCGGGTTTTCGATTGCCGGCATGACCTGAAGAATACCGGGTATGGTCGCCAGGCCTATGCCAGGGGCCACATCCCCGGCGCGCTGTTTTTGCACCTGGACGACGACCTGTCCGGGGTCAAAACCGGAAGCAACGGCCGCCACCCATTGCCCGAAGTTGCCGCGTTTGCGCGGCGCATGTCGGACTGCGGCGTTGGCGATGACGTGCAGGTGGTTGCCTACGACAATGAAGGCGGCATCTTTGCCGCCCGCCTGTGGTGGATGCTGCGCTGGCTGGGGCATGAGCGCGTCGCCGTGCTCGACGGTGGTCTCGCCGGCTGGAAGCGCGGCAAGCGGGTTCTGGAGGAAGCCGCGCCCGTCGTCGCCCCGCGCGAATTCGTGGCCCGTCCGCGCGACCTGTCGGTGTCGACAGCGCAGGTACTTGCCGACCTGAACGCCCCGTCGATGCTGATTCTCGATGCACGCAGCCCGGAGCGCTTCCGCGGCGAGAACGAAACGCTGGACCCTGTGGGCGGCCACATCCCGGGTGCGGTGAATCGTTTTTACTTCGACAACCTCGACGACGCCGGCTGCTATTTCAAGCCGGCCGGTGAGTTGCGCGCCGAATTCGATGCCATCCTCGGTGGACGCCCGGCGTCAGCGGTGGTCCAGCAGTGCGGCTCGGGTGTCACCGCCTGCCACAACCTGCTGGCCATGGAGCTCGCCGGCCTGTCTGGGTCGCGGCTCTATCCCGCGTCCTGGAGCGAGTGGTGCGCCGACCCTTCCCGGCCGGTCGCGCGCTAAGGCGCCTGTTGGCTTTCGAGGCGCGCCAGCGCCCAGGCGACGTGTTCGCGTACGAGTGGGGAAGGGTGGGCGCTACGCGCGCGTAACGCGGTGACCGCTTCGTCGCTGAACAGCGCGTTGCCCAGCGCCACGGCGATGTTGCGCAGCCAGCGCTCGTGGCCGATGCGGCGGATCGCCGAGCCGGCAAGGCGCTCGTTGAATTCCGGTTCGGTCCAGGCGAAGAGATCGACCAGGCGAGCCGTGTCGAGGCTTAGACGCGGGGCAAAATCGGCTTCGCGCGTCAGCGGCGCGAAGCGATTCCAGGGGCAGGCGAGCTGGCAATCGTCGCAGCCGTAGATGCGATTTCCGAGGGCCGGCCGCAGCGCCGGCGGAATTTCACCCTTGAACTCGATGGTGAGATAGGAGATGCAAAGGCGGGCGTCGAGCCGATACGGGGCGGTGATTGCGGCCGTCGGGCAGGCATCGATGCAGGCCGTGCAGTTTCCGCAGTGGTCGGTGACCGGGGCGTCCGGAGGTAAAGCCAGGTCAGCGAAGATCTCGCCGAGAAAAAAATACGACCCGGCCTCCCGATCCAGCAGCAGCGTGTGCTTGCCGCGCCAGCCGAGGCCGCTGCTGGCCGCAAGTTCGGCCTCCATGACCGGGGCAGAATCGGTGAACACGCGGTAGGCGAAGGCTCCGATTTCCTTTTCGATGCGATCGGCAAGCTGTTGCAGGCGGTTTCGCAACAGCTTGTGGTAATCGCGGCCGACGGCGTAGCGCGAAACAAAGGCGCGTTCCGGATCGGCCAGCGCTGCCCGAGAGTCGGCGCTGGCGCTACGGTAATTCAGGCGTGCGCTGATGATGCAGCGTGTGCCGGGCACCAGTTCCGTGGGGCGGGCGCGCTTGTAGCCGGCCTCGCTGTGGTGCGCGGCCATATAATCCATCTCACCCTGGCAGCCCGCCGCGAGCCAGGCCGCCAAGCCGGCTTCTGCGGCACCGAGTTCGGTGCCGGCAAAGCCGATGGCGTCGAAACCCAGTTCACGCCCCCAGCGCCGGATGTCCTCCTTCAGTTGCGCCGCTGTCCCTTGATCCATGTAGCCGCTTCCATGCATGACGACCATCTTACGTTGGGCGTCGCGAAGTATCTCGCGAATATAATGGCCGCTTACGCAACATCACTGTGGTGGCCGCCGTGGCAAACAGCTTCAAAAGTGATGATAGTTTCCTGAGAAAGCTCGTCGTTGGCGCCGCTGGCACGAATGCAACGATCAAACGATTGAAGGCAATGGGATTTAATCCCATCGAACTTGAGCGTGGTTCCACAGGTTTCAAAATCTGGAAGAGGATCAAGATCAAACGAGTGCGGGTTCCCGACATTTTGTGCCTGAGCACTGGCATGCGATTTGAGTCCCGTGGCAAGACAAAGCTTGAGATATCGATGTCGCATTCACTGAATGACCCGAAGCGGGCATGGGATGTTGGTATGCGGGACGACGATCTGGTTTCAATCGTCGTCTTCGAACAGGACGACGACTCTCCCGTGGATTTGAAACTGATCTCGCCCATTCACTTCGTCAGCGTGAAGGACATGCGGAAGGCGTTTGCCGCCGGACAGGTGTCCATCACCCAACCTAAAGGTGTTGAGGAAGGCTCTGAAATACGGGTGCTGTGGACATGTGCCGCCGCCCATCAGCGGTCGATTGTGTTCGCCGTGGAATCAGGAAGGATCAGTCTGACTCCTATCCCGGAGGCACGTCGTCAATCTATTCAGTTGAGCCGAAGCAAAGGCAAGATTTCCCTGCTCCCACAGGTAAGCGCTGGTGATACCGTCGAGGTCAATCAGATTGTGGCGTCCGTTGTCCCGGTCAACACGGAGTTGAAGTGCCCCACGTCGGTTAGCGAAGCCTATTTCATGGAAAGGCTCGCGAGCGTCAATTTAAGCGAGCGGTACGCTGCCGCAAAAGCGTTGCGGTATAGAGGCTACACCACTGCCAAGTCGTTGCTCGTGGGAAGAATGACCGATGCTGACGAGGACATTTATGTTCAGCTTGAGGCTGCGGCTGCCCTTGCGGCATATGGCGAGCCGAGCGGTTGGGAGTTCATGGAGAATAAGCTGCGAAGCCCGATCATGACGGTTCCCCTCGAGACGCAACTTGAAACCATCATAGTTGCATCCGAAATACCCAAGAGCCGGAGTGAGGAGTTGCTTATCGAGGTGTTGCGGGATTCGGAACGTGACGACGAACTGCGCGCCGGAGCGGCATGGGCACTTGGCCAATTTGCTTCCGCGGCATCGGCGACCGCGCTCGTTGACACATTCAACTCAAGTCCCTTGGAAATCAAGGTTGAAGCTGCCCGCGCGCTTTTGCGGATTGCCGGGCCACAAATTCCCCATTTGATCGATCTCCTGAAGAATGGAGACCCCGCCAAGCGCGACGGCCTGTCATGGGTACTTGCGCGAACCGGCCAATTCAATCCATCGGACTTGGTCGCCGGGGCAGACGATAACCTTAGGAAATGGATGAGCTACATCGTAGGACATGGCAAAAACAAATTTGTTCAGGGCGATGTTGAAGCCATCTGCAAGGCAGATCCGGAAGTTTATTTCGCCGCAAGTGTGCTGTGGCAGATCGTGGCAAGCTGGGTCAACGACCTGAGGGAATACTGACATGCAGGTAAAACCACTTTACCGCACCGCCAGTGGCAATGCCTATGTTGGCGAATCACTTGCGCTTCTCTCCGAATTGCCCGACAGCAGCATTGACTTGGTGGTGACGTCGCCACCGTTCGCACTTTTGCGCCAAAAGACCTACGGCAATGTCCAGGAAGCAGAATATGTCCACTGGATCAAGCCATTCGGCCGGGAGGTTTTCCGAGTTCTCAAGGAGAGCGGGAGTTTCGTTCTCGACTTGGGCGGAGCATACCGCTCAGGTGTTCCCTCCCGTTCTCTGTATAGCTTCCGCGTACTCTTGGCTTTTTGCGACGAAATCGGATTCCACCTTGCCGAGGATTTTTACTGGTTCAATCCGGCAAAGCTGCCGTCGCCGATTGAATGGGTAAACAAACGAAAGATTCGGGCAAAGGATTCCGTAAATACTGTTTGGTGGCTTAGCAAGACCGCCTTTCCAAAAGCCGACGTTCGAAAAGTGCTGGCTCCGTATTCCGATAGGATGAGGAAGTTGATTGAAGACCCGGAGAGCTTCTATACGCCAAAGAAGCGCCCGTCAGGCCATGACATCAGTGCTGGGTTTGGCAAGGACAATGGGGGAGCGATTCCTTCCAACCTCCTTTCCATACCGAACACCGACAGCAACTCAAGCTATCTCCGGCTTTGCAAGGAACATGAAGTTGAACGTCATCCGGCGCGATTCCCATCGGAACTCCCCGCGTTCTTTATCAAGATGCTGACTGATGAAGAGGATGTCGTGCTGGACATTTTTGGGGGGTCGAATACCACCGGATTTGCCGCCGAAGCGCTAAAGCGGAAGTGGCTAACTTTTGAGATGAATCAGGACTATCTTGTTTCTTCCGCACTTCGGTTCCTTGATGGGCATAGCCCAGAAGCCGTGAAGGGAGTTTTGAGGAAATTGAACGACAGCCATGCCGATTGCTATATTGGTGAGACGATCTGTGCATTGGACCCAGCAAGGAAAGCAAAAGCGAAAATTCGGTCCCTGAGTCAAGGAGCGTTGTTTGTTTCCGAGGCTGACGCGAGATAGCCAATCTTTCCGACGACGCCCAACTCGGCAGTTCGCTCGGACGGTGCGCGATTGGGCATTGCGGCGCGGATGACATCTACGTTAGCCCTCGCCGACGAAGCCGCCACCACCGCTCTCGGCGCGCATTTGGCGGCGCGGCTGCGGCCCGGCATGGTGGTCTGGCTGGAGGGCGACCTCGGCGCCGGCAAGACCACGCTGGTGCGCGGACTGTTGCGCGCGGCCGGCGAAACCGGCCCGGTAAAGAGTCCGACCTATACGCTGGTTGAAGTTCACCTCATTTCTGGATTAAACTTCTATCACTTTGATTTCTATAGATTCAATCAGCCGGAAGAATATCTCGATGCAGGGCTCGACGACTATTTTTCAGCAGGGGGAATCTGCCTGGTCGAATGGCCGGGCCAGGCCGCGCCCTATGTGCCAGCGGCGGATATCCGAATTGAATTGCAGCTCGCGCCGCAAGGCCGCATCGCTGTCATTGTCGCCGCCAGTGAAAGGGGACGGGCATGCCTCGCCGGCGTGAGGTCCTCAAGTACGCCGCCGCCGGCCTGACGCTGCTGGTCACAAGAGTCTGCGCTGGCGCCACGGCGACTTCCAGCATCCTCGCCGTGCGCGTCTGGCCGGCGCGCGACTACACCCGCGTGACGCTGGAGCACGACCAGGCGATCCGCTACACGCACCTGCTGGTCAAGGATCCGGACCGGCTGGTGCTCGACCTCGAAGGCGTCGAGTTCAACCAGGTGCTGCAAAGCCTGCCGGCCAAGATCATCGAGGCCGATCCCTATATCAAGCTGATCCGCGCCGGGCGCAACAAGCCGGGCGTGGTGCGCTTGGTGATCGAGCTGAAGGGCGAGATCAAGCCGCAGGTGTTCGCGCTGAAGCCGGTGGGCGAATACGGCCATCGACTGGTGCTCGACCTGTATCCCGCCGAACCCGTCGATCCGCTGATGGCCCTGCTGGAAAAGTCGGACCAGCCCGGCCTCAGGTCCGAGACGAAGCTGGGCGGGGAGGGCAGCCCCGCGGAGAAGACGCCCGGCGAAGCGGAGAAGTCCGAACCGAGGCCCGAGATCGCGCGCCTTGTCACCATCGTGCTCGACCCCGGACATGGTGGCGAAGACCCCGGGGCGATCGGCCGTGGCGGCAGTTACGAGAAGCACGTCACCCTGTCGGTGGCGCGCCGCCTCAAGCAGAAGATTGACGCCACGCCCAACATGCGCTCGGTGCTGACGCGCGACGGCGATTACTTCATTCCCCTGCAGCAGCGCGTGGGCAAGGCGCGGCGGGTGCGGGCCGACCTTTTCGTCTCGGTGCATGCGGATGCCTTCATCAAGCCGACGGCGCGCGGCTCCAGCGTGTTCGTCCTCTCCGAAACCGGTGCATCGAGTTCCGCGGCGCGCTGGCTGGCGAACAAGGAAAACTCGGCCGACCTGGTTGGCGGCGTCAATCTCGGCGTCAAGGACCCTTATCTCGCGCGCACCCTGCTCGACCTGTCGCAGACCGCGACCATCAACGACAGCCTGAAGCTGGGCAAGGACGTGCTGGGCGAACTCGGGCGCATCAACACCCTGCACAAGGCCCATGTCGAGCAGGCCGGCTTCGCCGTGCTCAAGGCCCCCGACATTCCCTCGATCCTGATCGAGACCGCCTTCATTTCGAATCCGGAAGAGGAAGCGCGCCTCAACGACGAGGCCTACCAGGAACGCATGGCGGAGGCCATCCTTAAGGGCATCCGGCGCTACTTCGCAAAAAATCCGCCGCTCGCCAAGTCCAAGCTGGCGCGGCTGGATTGATATAATCCGCGCCTTTCCCCGCTTCCCCTTCCCATGCAGGTTTTTCGCGGTGTTCCCGAGCGGGCCACGAGCTCCACGGTGCTGACCATCGGCAATTTCGATGGCGTGCATCTCGGGCATCGTGCCTTGCTCGACGAATTGAAGGCGAAGGCCCGTGCGCTTGCCCTGCCGGCGACCGTGCTGACCTTCGAGCCGCATCCGCGCGAACTATTTGCGCCGGACCAGGCGCCGGCGCGCCTTGCCAGCATGCGCGACAAGCTCGAGCTGCTGGCGGAATGCGGCGTCGATCGCGTCCATGTCTGCCGCTTCGATCGCAAGCTGGCGAGCCTGACCGCCGAACAGTTCATCGAGCAAATCCTGGTCCGCGGCCTTTCGGTGCGGCACCTGATCATCGGCGACGACTTTCGCTTCGGCAAGGCGCGCGGCGGCGATTTCGTCATGTTGCAGAAGGCCGGCGACGAATATCGCTTCGTCGTCGAGGCCATGCCTACGGTGGATTTCGGCGGGCTGCGAGTGTCCAGTTCCGCCGTGCGTGACGCGCTTGCGGGTGGAGACATCGAGCGTGCCGAGCGCCTGCTCGGTCGCCCCTTCGTCATCGCCGGGCGCGTCATGGACGGCAAGAAGATCGGCCGCACCATCGGCTTCCCGACGGCCAACATCCAGGTGCGCAGGAAGCGCCTACCGCTCTCCGGCGTGTTCGCCGTCACGGTCTCGGGGGTCGACGCGAGGCCGCTTCCCGGCGCCGCCAACATCGGCGTGCGGCCTACCGTGGCCGAGGGCCTGAAGCCGGTGCTGGAAGTGCACCTGCTGGATTTCGACCGCGACATCTACGGCCACCATGTCGATGTCAATTTCATGCACAAGCTGCGCAGCGAGGCGAAGTTCGAGTCCCTGGAAGCACTCAAGGCGCAGATCGCCCGCGATGTCGCCGAGGTGCGCGCCTATTTCACCAACCCCGATGGCAAGACCCATGGCTGACTATCGCAAAACCCTCAACATGCCCGACACGCCCTTCCCGATGCGCGGCGACCTCGCCAAGCGCGAACCGGGCTGGATCAAGGACTGGCAAGAGAGGAAGCTCTACCAGCGCATCCGCGAGACAGCCAGGGGGCGGCCGCGTTTTGTTCTGCACGATGGCCCGCCCTATGCCAACGGCGACATTCACATCGGCCACGCGGTAAACAAGATCCTCAAGGACATCATCGTCCGCTCCAAGACTCTGGCCGGCTACGACGCGCCCTACGTGCCGGGCTGGGACTGCCACGGCCTGCCCATCGAGCACCAGATCGAGAAGACCCACGGCAAGCACTTGCCGGGCGACAAGGCGCGCGAGTTGTGCCGCACTTACGCCACGGAGCAGGTGGAGCGCCAGAAAAAGGATTTCATCCGTCTTGGAGTGCTTGGCGACTGGGGCAATCCCTACCTGACCATGGCTTTCGCCAACGAGGCCGACGAGATCCGTGCCGTCGGCGAACTGTATCGCCGCGGCTACCTGTTCAAGGGCCTGAAGCCGGTGAACTGGTGCTTCGACTGCGGCTCGGCGCTGGCCGAAGCTGAAGTGGAGTACCAGGACAAGAAGTCGCCGGCGATCGATGTCGGCTTCCGTCTTGATGCTTCAGAGCGCGAGCGCGTGGCCCACGCCTTCGGCGTTGCGGCGTTGCCCGAGGGCGAGTGCTTCACCGTGATCTGGACCACCACGCCCTGGACCATCCCGGGTAACCAGGCGCTCAACATGCATCCCGAGTTCACCTATGAACTGGTGCAGACCGAACGTGGCTGCCTGGTCCTTGCCGCCGAACTGCGCGCCGCCGCGCTGGAGCGCTACGGCCTGCAAGGCCGGGTGCTTGGCGCCTGTCAGGGCGCGGCGCTCTCCCTGGTGAAGTTCCGCCATCCCTTCTACGACCGTGTTTCGCCGGTTTACCTCGGCGAGTACGTAACACTCGACGCCGGCACCGGCATCGTCCATAGCGCCCCGGCCTACGGCCTGGAAGACTTCGACTCCTGTCGCAAGCACGGCATGCACAACGACGAGATCCTGACGCCGGTGCAGGGCGACGGCGTGTTCGCGTCGACCTTGCCCTTCTTCGGCGGCATGTTCGTCTGGAAGGCCAATCCGCTCATCATCGACAAGATCGCCGAAACCGGCTGCCTGTTCGCCAGCAGCGAGATCGTCCATAGCTACATGCATTGCTGGCGGCACAAGACGCCCATCATCTATCGCGCCACGACGCAATGGTTTGTGGGTATGGAACGGCGCGAGGGCGCCGATAAAGCAACACTGCGCGACGCCGCGCTGGCCGCCGTCGCAGCCACCAAGTTCTATCCCGACTGGGGCCAGGCGCGGCTGCATGCCATGATTGCCAACCGGCCCGACTGGTGCGTATCGCGCCAGCGCAACTGGGGCGTGCCGATCCCCTTCTTCCTGCACAAGGAAAGCGGCGAACCGCATCCACGCACGCTGGAACTGATCGAGGCCGTGGCAAAGCGCATCGAGCAGCAGGGCATCGAAGGCTGGTTCAGCCTCGATGCGAAGGATCTGCTGGGCGAGGAAGCCGCCCAATACGACAAGATGCGTGACACGCTCGACGTCTGGTTCGATTCCGGGACCACCCATCGTACGGTTTTGCGCGGTTCGCACCAGGCCGAGTCAACCTACCCCGCCGACCTTTACCTCGAAGGTTCGGACCAGCATCGCGGCTGGTTTCATTCCTCGCTGCTGACTGGCGCCGCGATCGACGGGCGCGCGCCCTACAAGGGTCTGCTGACCCATGGCTTCGTAGTCGATGGCAAGGGCATGAAGATGTCCAAGTCCAAGGGCAATGTCGTCGCTCCGCAGGAAGTTTCCGATACCTTGGGCGCCGAGATCCTGCGCCTGTGGGTGGCGGCGACCGACTACTCCGGCGAACTGTCGATCTCCAAGGAAATCCTCGCCCGCGTGGTCGAGGTCTATCGCCGCCTGCGCAACACCCTGCGCTTCCTGCTGGCCAACATGGCCGACTTCGATCCGGCGACGCAGATGCTGCCGGTTGAACAATGGCTCGAAGCCGACCGCTATGCGCTGGCGCTGACGCGCAAGCTGCAGGCGCAATGCGCCGCCGACTACGAGCGCTTCGAATTCCACAAGGTCGTGCAGGCGCTGATGAACTTCTGCTCCGAGGACCTCGGTGCCTTCTACCTCGACATCCTCAAGGACCGCCTCTACACCACGGCGGCCGATTCGGTGCCGCGCCGCGCCGCGCAAAGCGCGCTGTGGCACATCCTGCAAACCGTGACGCGGCTGATGGCGCCGGTGCTGTCCTTCACCGCCGAGGAGATCTGGTCTGTCACCGGGCAAGGCGAGAGCGTGATGTTGGCCACCTGGCACACGCTTCCCGACTTGGCCGAAGAGTCGGCGCTGGTGACACGGTGGACCGAGTTGCGCGAAGTGCGCGCCGAGGTGACCAAGGCCATGGAAGCGCAGCGTGAGGCGGGCAAGATCGGTTCCTCGCTGCAGGCCGAGGTCGAGATTCGCGTCGGCGGCGACAAGCATGCCCTGCTGGCCTCGCTGGGCGATGACCTGCGCTTCGTGCTGATCTGCTCGAAGACCACGCTGGTGCGCGTCGACGGTGCGGATGCGGAGGGTGTTGCCGTTCTTCCGACGGCCCACGTCAAGTGCGCCCGTTGCTGGCACTGGCGCGAGGATGTCGGCAGCGACACCGCCCACCCTGAACTTTGCGGTCGCTGCGTGAGCAACCTGCATGGCGACGGCGAGGCGCGCCAGTTCGCCTGAGATGCGTCGCGGACTTCTCCGCTGGCTGGCCCTGGCCGCGTTCGTGATCGTGCTCGACCAGATTACCAAGGAGTGGGTGATCGGCAGCTTTCGCTTGGGCGAAAGCCTGGTCGTGACGTCCTTTTTCAACCTGGTGCTGGTGCTGAATCCGGGTGCGTCCTTCAGTTTTCTGGCCGGTGCCGGCGGCTGGCAAAAGTGGTTCTTCATCGTGCTGGCCCTCGGCGTCTCGGTCTGGCTGCTGCTCATGTTGCGCCAGCATGCCGGCGAGAGGCTCCTGCCCATGGCCTTGTCCTTGATTCTCGGCGGCGCCCTGGGCAATGTGATCGACCGCCTGCGCTTTGATGCCGTGGTCGACTTTCTCGATTTCCACCTGGCCGGCTATCATTGGCCGGCATTCAACGTGGCCGACTCGGCCATCACTGTCGGCGTCGTCCTGATGCTCCTGCAGCAATGGCGCCAGCCCAAGGAAAGCTCGTGACCGATACCGTTCAGCCCGACAGCTACATCGCCCTGCATTACCGCGTTGCCAACAGCGACGACATCGATTTTGTGAGCACCTTCGGTACCGGACCGGCCACCTTGCAGTTGGGCACCGGCGAACTGGCGCCGATGCTGGAGCGCTGCATCATCGGCATCGAGCCCGGCCAGCGCCATGTGTTCCTGCTTGATCCCGACCAGGCCTTCGGCGCGCACAATCCGCAACTGGTGCAGCGTATCGGGATTGCCGACCTGCCCGCCGGCGTGGCACCCGAACTGCACGGTCTGATCGAATTCGCCTCGCCCGCCGGCGACAAGTTCACCGGCATGGTGCGCGAACTCGATGCCGAGGCGGTGCTGGTCGATTTCAACCATCCGCTGGCCGGCAAGGCCATCCGTTTCGAAGTCGAAGTCCTGGGGATCATGTGATGGATATCCTGCTTGCGAACCCACGCGGTTTTTGTGCCGGCGTCGAGCGCGCCATCGCCATCGTCGAGCGCGCGCTGGAAAAGTTCGGCGCACCGATCTATGTTCGCCACGAAGTGGTGCACAACCGTTATGTGGTCGATGGACTCAAGGCCAAAGGGGCCGTGTTCGTCGAGGAACTGGCGGAGGTGCCGGATGGCGCGACGGTGATTTTCAGCGCCCACGGCGTGCCCCAGTCCGTGCGTCGCGAGGCGGAGGCAAGGGGCCTGCGCGTCTATGACGCGACCTGCCCGCTGGTGACCAAGGTGCACATGGAAGTGGCGCGCCTGCACAAGCAGGATTACGAGATCATCATGATCGGCCACAAGGGTCATCCCGAGGTCGAAGGCACCATGGGACAGGCGACGGGAAAAATGTATCTCGTCGAGAGCATCGAGGATGTCGCGCGCCTGGAGATCGCCCCGGGCAACGTCCCGCCGCTGGCCTACGTGACGCAGACGACCTTGTCGGTTGATGATGCCCGCGTCATCGTGCATGCGCTGAACCAAAGGTTTCCCGCCATCGTCGGTCCGCGCAAGGACGACATCTGCTACGCCACGCAGAATCGCCAGGACGCGGTGAAAGCATTGGTGGGCAAGGTCGACCGGGTCATCGTCGTCGGCTCCAGGAACAGTTCCAACTCGAACCGCTTGCGCGAGGTCGCGGCGATCAGCGGTGTGCCCGCCTATCTGGTGGATGGCGCCGAGCAGATCGACCCGGCATGGCTGGATCGTGATTCGCGCGTTGGTGTAACCGCGGGGGCATCGGCGCCGGAGGTGCTGGTGAACGGCGTGGTCGACCGCCTGAAGACCCTGGGTGCGCTGAGGGTCGACACCCTTGATGGCGTGCCCGAGAATATCAACTTTCCGATTCCCCGGGAACTCTCGGATTAGCCCTCCGGCGTGGGGCATCGCGGCTGTCGCGTTGCCTTCGCGCCGGGGTGGCGGGTATAATCCGCATCCGCTCAAATTGCTGTTGTAGCTCAGTTGGTAGAGCAACTGATTCGTAATCAGTAGGTCGCCAGTTCGATTCCGGCCAACAGCACCAATTTCAGGGCCTGTCGCTCCTTCGGGCGGCAGGCCCTGTTTCTTGGATGTTTCCGTGGTTCGTCGCGAGCATCCGACCATCAAGCGAGGCCAGGCATGCAAATCAAGGACAGCGTATTCATCATCACCGGCGGCGCTTCAGGACTCGGCGCAGGCACGGCGCGACTGCTGGCTGGCCAGGGCGCCAAGGTGCTTCTCGCCGACTTGAATGAGACCGCGGGTAAGGCCTTGAGCGATGAACTTGGCGCGAACGTGCGCTTCGTGGCCACCAACGTCGCCGACGAGGCCAGTGCCCGTGCCTGTGTCGAAACCGCCGTGGAGGCCTTTGGCGGCTTGCATGGTCTGGTGAATTGCGCGGGGATCGCGCCGGCGGAGAAGGTGCTCGGGCGCAATGGTCCGCATTCACTCGATGTATTCGCGCGTACCATCAATGTCAATCTGCTCGGCAGTTTCAACATGATCCGCCTCGCGGCGGAGGCCATGAGCCAGGGCGAGCCGAACGCGGCCGGCGAGCGTGGGGTGATCGTCAGCACCGCCTCGGTGGCGGCCTACGACGGCCAGATCGGCCAGGCCGCCTATGCCGCGTCCAAGGGCGGCGTGGTCGGCATGACCTTGCCGATCGCGCGCGAACTGGCCCGTTTCGGCATACGCGTGATGACCATCGCGCCGGGCATCTTCGAGACGCCGATGCTGCTGGGCATGCCTCGGGAAGTCCAGGATGCACTGGGCAAAATGGTTCCCTTTCCCTCCCGCCTTGGCAGGCCGGCGGAGTATGCGGCGCTGGTACGGCACATCATCGAGAACGAAATGCTCAATGGTGAAGTGATCCGTCTCGACGGTGCCATCCGCATGGCGCCGAAGTAAGCGCAAGCGTGCCGGGACCACTCCGCTGATGGCCGGACAAGAGGCCTGTTACCACTGCGGCCTGCCGATTCCGGAGGACGTGGATTTCGCCGTCGAGATCGGCGGCGAGAAGCGCGCAATGTGTTGCGTCGGATGTTCCGCCGTGGCGCAGGCCATTGTCGCCAACGGGCTGGCGGACTACTACCGGCACCGCGATGCCCTGCCCGAAAGTCCGCGCGAAGCCATGCCCCAGGCGATCGCGGAACTCGGTCTGTTCGATCATCCGGACGTGCAAAAGAGCTTCGTGCGCCGCGTTGACGGCGACGCCGGCGGGCATGTCAAGGAAGCCGCGCTGATGCTCGAGGGCATCACCTGCGCCGCTTGTGTCTGGCTCAACGAGTCGCATCTCAGGCGCCAGCCGGGCGTGGTATCGGTAGATATCAATTACACGACGCGGCGCGCGCGGGTCCGCTGGGACGAGCGTGAGACGCGCCTCTCGGCGCTGCTCGAAGCCATCGTGGCGATTGGCTATCGAGCCCATCCCTATGACGTGGGGCGTTCCGAGGAGCTGGCGCGCAAGGAACGCAAGACGGCGCTGTGGCGGCTCTTCGTCGCCGGCTTCGGCATGATGCAGGTAATGATGTACGCGATTCCCGTCTATCTGGCGGCCGGCGACATGACCGCGGATATCGAACAACTGATGCGCTGGGCCAGCCTGATCTTGACGACGCCGGTGATGCTGTATTCGGCGGCCCCCTTCTTCGTCAGCGCCTGGCGCGATATGCGCCTATCGCGGATGGGCATGGATGTGCCGGTGGCGCTTGGCATAGGGGCCGCGTTTGCCGCCAGCCTGTGGGCCACGCTGACGGCATCGGGCGAGGTGTATTTCGACTCGGTCACGATGTTCGTGTTCTTCCTGCTTTCCGGGCGCTACCTCGAAATGATGGCGCGACAGAAGGCGGCGCGCAGTGTCGAGACGCTGGCGCGTGCGATTCCCGCGTTTGCGCTGCTCCTTCCCGACTGGCCCCGTCATGACGAAGCAAGTTCGCGCCGTGTTGCCGTGGCCGAGCTGAATCCCGGCGATGTGGTGATGGTCAGGCCCGGCGAAACCTTTCCCGCCGACGGCGCGGTGGTGGATGGCGAGAGTGCCGCGGATGAATCCCTGCTCACCGGGGAAAGCCGTCCCGTCGCCAAACTCATGGGTGACTCGCTGATTGGCGGCAGTGTCAACACGGCCAGCCCGCTGGTCATGCGGGTGGAACGCGTTGGCGAGAACACCCGCCTGGCGGCGATCCAGCGGCTGATGGAACGGGCCGCGACCGAGAAGCCGCGGCTGGTTGAAGTGGCGGACCGCGTTGCCGGGCGCTTCATCGTTGCGCTACTGGTGTTGGCGGTGGCCACCGCGATGGCCTGGTGGTGGATCGATCCGTCGCGGGCGCTGTGGGTATTCGTTGCCGTGCTGGTGGTCAGTTGTCCCTGTGCCCTGTCCCTGGCGACGCCGGCGGCAATGACGGTGGCAACCGGAGCCCTGGCGGCCAAGGGTGTGCTGGTGACCCGGGGCCACGCCATAGAGGCGCTTGCGCGCGCCGATCGCTTTGTTTTCGACAAGACCGGAACGTTGACGCTCGGGCGGATGGTGGTGACGTCGGTGCTACCCGTGCGGGGAGAAAGCGACGAGGCGCGCAGGATTGCCGCTATGCTCGAACGCGGATCGGAGCATCCGATCGCACGCGCGTTGATGACGGACATCGACGGGACGTTGCCCGCGGCGGAGCGGATTCGGGGCGTTACCGGCGCGGGGGTCGAAGGCGTTATCGCCGGCCGGCTGGTTCGGCTCGGTCGCCCGGAGTTTGTCGCGGAGGCCCATGGCCAGGCGATTCCGGATGTTCTGAAGGAAATGCCAGGCGAGGGCGACACCGTGATAGCGCTCGGCGATGCCTCCGGGTGGCTAGCATTTTTCCGCCTCAGCGATGGGCTGCGTCCCGAGGCGGTGGCGATGTCGAGCCAACTCGGCGCGATGGGGGTCAAGTTGTCCATGTTCAGCGGTGACACGCTCGCCGCGGCGCGCAGCGTCGGCGCGGCCCTGGGCATTGCGGATATCCGGGCCGGACTGGGGCCCGAGGGCAAGCATGCGGCGATGGCCGCGCTGCAGGCCGCCGGCGAGACGGTGGCGATGGTGGGCGACGGCGTCAATGACGCACCGGTGCTGGCGCAGGCGCAGGTTTCGATCGCCATGGGAGGTGGCGCCGACCTGGCCCGGGCGAACGCCGACGTGGTGCTTCTCGGGAATGACTTGCTGGCTTTGCCGAAGGGCTTGCGCTTGGCGCGGCGCACGCTGGGAATTGTCAGGCAGAACCTGCTCTGGGCATTTGGCTACAATTTTCTCGCGATCCCGCTCGCCATGGCCGGTTGGGTCACCCCCTGGATGGCGGGGATAGGCATGTCGGCGAGTTCGCTGCTGGTCGTGCTCAACGCCTTGCGTTTACAGAAAGACTGAATGGACATCCTGTATTTGCTGATTCCGCTGTCGCTGGTCCTGGTGTTCATCATCGCCGTATTTTTCTGGTGGTCCCTGCGCAGCAACCAATATGACGATCTCGACGGGCCTGGTTACCGAATCCTCATGGATGACGACAGTAACGATGGGACGAGGACGGCGGACCACGGCACGGCAGCGGCTCCGCCGAAATCACGGGTATCTGACAGTGCCCAAGCCAATCTGAACGACACTTGATACAGATCAATGCAGGCTTGGACGCAAGTAACCATACTCTGCGTGGGTTTTATGGCAGTGGCCTTGGCTGCTGCCCAAAGGCTCTCTGTTGGGGTTGGGGGTGCGCACTGCGCACCCTTTTTTTTCGCCTGATTTCAAGCGCTTGCGATTCTGGCAAGGCTCGCGCGAGCCAAATTCATAGGCAAATAAACCATACTTATGTAGTAGTTATTTTCCTTGAAGTCGGATATATTTTGATTTGCATCAAGAAGCGGTAAGGCTACTGCGGTAATCTGCCGAAAATTTTTGATACCGCACTGCATCAAAGCGGTCGGACAACCCGTTTTTCTTTGTCAATGTGAGGTGAATCCATCATGCAATCGCAAGCGACTTACAACTACAAAGTCGTGCGCCAGTTCGCCGTGATGACCGTAATCTGGGGCATCGTCGGCATGTTGGTCGGCGTGATAATCGCCGCCCAGTTGGTCTGGCCGGAATTGAACGTGCACGAGTTTCTAAGCTATGGTCGCCTGCGGCCCCTGCACACCAATGCGGTGATCTTTGCCTTCGGCGGCTGCTCGCTATTCGCCACCTCGTATTACTGTGTGCAGCGCACCAGCCACACGACGCTTTTTGCGCCCGGACTGGCGGCATTCACGTTCTGGGGCTGGCAACTGATCATCGTGCTGGCTGCGCTTTCCCTACCGCTGGGATTTACCTCGGGTAAGGAATACGCCGAACTTGAATGGCCGATCGACCTGTTGATCACCGTGGTCTGGGTCTCCTACGCCATCGTGTTCTTTGGCACCCTGGTCAAGCGCAAGGTCAGTCACATTTACGTTGCCAACTGGTTTTTCGGCGGCTTCATCCTGACGGTCGCGGTATTGCACCTGGTCAACAGCGCCGAGGTTCCGGTCTTCGCCGCAGGCGTGCTGACGCCGAAGTCCTACTCGGCCTACGCCGGCGTGCAGGACGCGATGATCCAGTGGTGGTACGGCCACAACGCGGTCGGCTTCTTCCTGACCGCCGGCTTCCTCGGCATGATGTACTACTTCGTGCCGAAGCAGGCCGGCCGCCCGGTGTATTCCTACCGCCTGTCGGTGGTGCACTTCTGGGCTCTGGTGTTCACCTACATGTGGGCTGGTCCGCACCACCTGCACTACACCGCGCTGCCGGACTGGACCCAGTCGATCGGCATGATTTTTTCGCTGATCCTGCTGGCACCCTCCTGGGGCGGCATGATCAACGGCATCATGACGCTGTCGGGTGCCTGGCACAAACTGCGTGACGATCCGATCCTGAAGTTCATGATCACCTCGCTCTCGTTCTACGGCATGTCGACCTTCGAGGGCCCGATGATGTCCATCAAGACGGTGAATGCGCTGTCGCACTACACCGACTGGACCGTTGGCCACGTCCATAGCGGCGCCCTGGGCTGGGTCGCGATGATTGCGATAGGTTGCACCTACTACCTGTTGCCAAGGGTCTTCGGCAAGACCGAAATGGCATCGAAGAAGCTGATCGAGGTCCATTTCTGGGTGGCAACCATCGGCGTCGTGCTCTACATCGCCTCGATGTGGATTGCCGGAGTGATGCAGGGCCTAATGTGGCGTGCCACCAACGTGGATGGCACCCTAACCTACTCGTTCGTCGAGTCCGTCAAGGCCACCTACCCGTTCTGGACGATTCGTCTGCTCGGCGGCCTCCTGTTCCTGACCGGCATGATCATCATGGCGTGGAACATGTTCCTGACGATGGCGGCCGGCAAGGCCACCGACGCCCCGGTACTAGAGCCGGCCGGCGCCCATTAAGCCGAACGCAATGAATAAGGAGCTATGAATCATGTTGAATCATGACAAGATCGAACGCAGCGTTCCGCTGTTGATCGTTCTCACCATCGTTACCATTGCTTTCGGGGGCCTGGTCGAGATCGTGCCGCTGTTTTTCCAGAAATCGACCACCACGCCTTTGAACGAACTGGTCAAACCCTACGAACCGCTGCGCCTTGCCGGCCGCGACATCTACATCCGTGAAGGCTGCTACAACTGCCACTCGCAGATGATCCGCCCGTTCCGTGCCGAGACCGAGCGCTACGGCCACTACTCGGTGGCGGGGGAGTTCATCTATGACCACCCTTTCCAGTGGGGTTCGAAGCGGACCGGTCCGGACTTGCATCGCGTCGGCGGCCGCTATTCCGACCAGTGGCATTACACGCACCTGATGAACCCGCGCGACGTAGTCCCCGAGTCGAACATGCCGGCGTATTCCTGGCTGGATCGTCCGTTGAAGGAGCCCAACATCAGCGCCAAGATGGCTGCCCTGCGTGCCGTGGGCGTTCCCTATACCGATAAGGAAATCACCGACGCGCCGAAGGCCGTCGAGGGCAAGACTGAAATCGAAGCCCTGATCGCCTATCTGCAGGGAATGGGCCTCGCGCTCAAGCAGACTCGCTAAGCATGGACATCAACGACCTGCGTTCCATCATCACGGTGCTCGCGTTCCTTGCGTTCATGGGCATCGTCTGGTGGGCCTACTCGGATCGCCGCAAGCAGACCTACGACGAGGCTGCGCGGCTGCCACTCGACGACGATTCGCCGATGGTTCCGGGCAAGGGCGCGGGACAAGTCGATAACTGAAAGGAAACTGACATGGACTTCAAGAACACCAGCGATTTTGTCAGCGGCTTCTGGAGCATGTATGTCATCGTGATCACGCTGGTCAGCGTGCTCGGATGCGGCCTGCTTCTGCTGCTGCAAGACAAGGCCAAGACCAATGCAGGCCAAACGACGGGGCACGTCTGGGATGAGACCCTCGAGGAATACAACAACCCGCTGCCCAATTGGTGGCGCTGGATGTTCTACATCACCGTGGTTTTTTCCCTCGTGTATCTCGCGCTCTATCCCGGGCTGGGCAACATGGCAGGTAGCTTCGGCTGGACCATGCGCGGTCAATACGAAACCGAAATGAAGAAGGCCGACGAGCAATATGGTCCGATCTTCAAGAAGTTCCAGGCTCAGGATATCCGTGCCGTGGCGGCCAACAGCGAAGCCAAGGAGATGGGCCAGCGCCTGTTCCTTACCTACTGCGCGCAGTGCCATGGTTCCGACGCCAAGGGTGCCAAGGGCTTCCCCAACCTGACTGACCAGGATTGGCTGTTCGGCGGCACGCCCGACCAGATCAAGGAGTCGATTGCCAAGGGTCGTGATGCCGCGATGCCGGCCAAGGGTGTCAAGCCCGACCTCAACGGCGACCAGATCAAGGACCTGGCCAACTATGTGCGGTCGCTGTCCGGCCTCGCCGCGGATTCGATTCGCGTCCAGCGCGGCAAGGAACAGTTTGGCGCCGCCTGCAGTGCCTGCCACGGCGCGGATGGAAAAGGCATGCTCGGCGTTGCGCCCAACCTGTCGGACAAGGTCTGGCTGTATGGCAGCTCGGAAGCAGACATCGTCGAAACGATTGCCAAGGGACGAATCAATCGCATGCCGGCCTTCGGCGAATTTCTCGGTGACGCCAAGACACATTTGCTGACTGCGTATGTCTACGGTCTCGGCGGTGGCACCAAGGAAGACGCTCCGGCGGCTGCGCCCGCACCTGCCACGGAAGCCGCTGCGCCGGCGGCACCTGCGGAAAAGAAGTAAACTGATGTGAGTTCCCCGGCACCATTCACGGTGCCGGGGAATTTTCGCCGATGCGTATAAGAATATAGTAATACGGTAATCATGACGTCAAAGCCACAGGTTGCCCCTATCGAATTCAAGCCGAAATTCGACGAGGAGAGCCTTTACGAAGTCCACAAGAAGGTGCATCCCAGGGCCGTCAGCGGCATCTTCGCGACCTGGCGTTGGGCATTGGTATGGATAACCCAACTGATCTTCTACGGCGTCTGCTGGCTGCCCTGGAACGGGCGCCAGGCCGTGTTGTTCGATCTTGTCGAACGCAAGTTCTACATATTCGGCCTGGTCTTCTGGCCACAGGATGTGTTCTTCCTTGCCATTCTGCTGATCATTTCTGCGTACTCCCTGTTCCTGTTCACCGCCGTGGGCGGACGATTGTGGTGCGGATACGCTTGTCCGCAAACGGTCTACACCGAAATCTTTACCTGGATCGAGCAGAAGATCGAAGGCGAGCGCAATGCCCGAATAAAGCTGGATGCGGCGCCGATGAGTGCGCGGAAGTTCCGCCTGCGTGCCGCCAAGTATGGCGCATGGACCGTGCTGTCGCTCTGGACCGGATTCACTTTCGTCGGCTACTTCACGCCGATACAGACTCTCTGGACATCGACCTGGAGCTTCGCCCTGGGCCCATGGGAGACGTTCTGGATGTTCTTCTACGGCGCCTTCACCTACCTTTTTGCCGGGCACATGCGCGAGCAGGTATGCAAGCACATGTGCCCCTATGCCCGCTTCCAGGGCGTGATGTTCGATCCGGACACGTTGACCATCACCTACGATACGGAACGAGGCGAGCCCCGCGGGGCCAGGAAGAAAGGCGTTGACCCCAAGGCGATCGCCAAGGGCGAATGCGTGGATTGTGGCATCTGCGTCCAGGTTTGTCCGACCGGCATCGACATTCGCGACGGCCTCCAGTACGAATGCATCGGATGCGCGGCTTGCATTGATGCCTGCGATCAGGTGATGGACAAAATGGACTATCCCAAGGGATTGATTCGCTACTCGACGGAACATGCCATCGAGGAGCATTGGGGTTGGCGCGAAATCCTCGGTCACATCGTTCGGCCGAGGGTCGTGATCTATTCGGTGGTGCTCGGCGCGATCTGCGTGGCTTTTGTCTGGGGAATCGCCACCAAGCCCGTGCTGCGGGTCGACGTCATACGCGATCGGGCCACCTTGGCGCGCGAGGTCGAAGGCGGGCTGATCGAAAACGTGTATCGGCTGCATGTCATCAATGTGTCGGAAACCGGCCATCGCTATTCCATCGGCGTGAGCGGGCTGCAGGGCATCGATCTGGCCAGTGAGCGCACCATCGAGGTTCCCGCGGCCGGCGCGAAGTCGATTTCAGTGCAGGTGCGCGTGCCGCCGGAGTCGGGAAAGAAAGGCTCCAATCAGATCTACTTCGACGTCAAGTCGCTTGCGGACGAGAAGATTTCCGTCCACGAGAAGGCAAGTTTCCTGCTGCCATGAAGAGCGCCGACCCCGACACCGGCAGGGGGCGTCCGTGGTATCGCGAACCATGGCCGTGGATTCTTGCGGCCGGGCCGTTCATTGTGGTGGTCGCTGGAATCTACACCGCGTGGCTGGCAATCAAGTCCAACGATGGTCTGGTGACCGATGACTACTACAAAAAGGGTCTCGCCGCCAACCAGACGATCGCACGTAACGAACTGGCCACCAGTCTTGGGCTGGTGGCCGGAGTGCGAATCGTGGGAGAGCGGATGCAGGTAAATCTGCGGTCCGCCAACCCCGCGTTCGCAATGCCGACGACGCTCGCGGTGTCGCTATCGCATCCGACGCGCGCGGGGCTGGATCAAACGCGGGTGCTGACGCGCGATGCCAGTGGCTATTCCGCGGATTTTCGCCTTCCCGCCGCCGGGCATTGGCTGGTGCTTCTGGAAGACGAGGCCAAGTCGTGGCGCTTGATGGGCAATGTGGTCCTTCCGTCCAATGGCGAGGCCATGATCGGAGCCCCGGCGCCAGGTGCCAGGGCCGAGCCCGCCGACATTCGCAACTGATTTCATCAACCTGAAGGAGGCAAAATCATGGAAGCGCTGAAGCTCTTGCTTAGTAGCGACATCGGTCTTCTCAGCCTGTTCACCATCGGCTTCGTGATCGTGATGGGGTTCTATCTGGTTGGCTTCATCAAGAAGAATGCCGCCGAAGATGCGCGCAAGGCGCAATAGGCGCGCTCAAGCGCCCATGCACGCCTAGCCGGGGAGAGGGGAATGCTCAAGGTACTCTTGGTGTTGTGGCCATCATTCGTGGTGGCGGGAATCGCCGAAGGTGTGTTCTTCACCGTGATCGATCCGCGGGAACTCTATCTCTTCGGCGAACCGGTGCATTTCTCCAGGCTGGCGACCTACTCGATCGGTTTTCTCGGGTTCTGGATCGTTTGTGCCGCATCGAGTCTGATGACCTGGTTTCTGATGCTCGGGCCGAGCGACCTCAATCGGCCGCGTGGCCGCCAGGAGTAGGGCGGGATTCGTCCGGGCGCCCCCGGCGCTTCTTGCCTGCGCCGGCTGCATCGGTCGCCGTCGGCGATGCCAGATTGACCAGCCGGCGAAACAGGTCCGCGTAGGCCTGATCGGCATCGGCGACAAAGCGCGGGTCACCGTTTTCGCCGAATGCCGCCCCGATCTCCACCCAGTCCGCGCCTGTCAAGTGACGGCTGGCCAGTGGTAGCAGGGCGCTTTCTTCGAGCGCCATGTGCCGCAGAATGTCATCGGCAAAGCGATCCACGGCGACGGAAAAGGCGTCCAGACCCTTCGCTTCGTTGGCTTCGAAGGCAGCAAGCGTCGCGTGCAGCGCCTCTACATATCGGCTTCCCGACGCATGCTGTTCCCGCAACTCCGCGATCAATCCGTCCGCCGCACGGGTGCGATCCATGAGCCGGGCGAACAGGTAAGCGTCTTCCTTGGGATGATGCAGCTTCTGCGGAAACTCATCCAGATAGAACACGATCGCCCGCAGCAATTTGAAGTCGGGGGTGGTCGAGTCGCGGCGGCATTCCTCGACCAGATGGCGCAGTCCCTGAACCACGGCGGCGAGCGAGCGATGCTCGTCGCAAATCATGTTCCATGCCGAATTGAACATTTTCCCCGGGCCGAGCCGGGCGAATTCACCGATAGACCAGCACGGGAATCTTGGAGTGGGTCAGTACCTTCTGTGTTTCCGAACCCAGCAGGAGGCCGCTAATTCCGCGTCGGCCGTGCGAGGCCATGAAGATGAGATCGGCTCCAGACTCCTCGGCCGCCGCGATGATGGCTTCATAAGGAATGTCACTCACGGCGCTGGTCGAACCGTATTCAACGCCATCCGCCCTGGCTGCGGCTTCGTGCGCCGCGAGAATCTCCTTGGCCTGTTGCCCGGCCATTTCGGCGAACTTGTCCGGCGTTGTCGGATCGATCAGCGCCCCCTCGCCATAGAAGGCGACAGGATAGTCCGGCTTGGCGAAAAAGAAGGTTACCTTGGCGCGCGTTTCCTTGGCAAAGGCAATGGCGCGCTTTGCCGTATCGGACGAAAGCTGCGAGCCGTCGGTGGGAACGAGAATATGTTTGAACATGAAAATGGATCCTTTGGATGATGGAACAAGCCTAGCCTACTAAAGAACAGGCAGATTGATCAAGGTCAACGCCGCGACGGGCACACGCGTCGACGCAAGGAGCAAAATATTGCCGATTGCCGCTTCGCGGGAGGGCGACGCGGGACGATGAAAGGAATTGCCATGAGCACGAAAAAGCCCAGCAAGGTACCCGCGACACCCCAAGCGGCATGGCGCGCGGTGAATCAGGCAGTCGAAGCGAAAGTCGATCCGATTGGCATGATGACGCCGTTGCTGCATGCACAACTGGCCTGGCTGTCGCATCCTCAGGAGATGTCGGAGGCGCTGGCGGGATTTTCCGCCAGGATGTGGGATCTTCAGGTCCATTCCTGGCATCGCGCCCTGGGCATGCCGAGCAAGGATGTGGTTTCGCCGAATCCCGACGACACCCGCTTTGGCGATCCGGTGTGGAATGAATCGGCGACATGGGACATCGTCAAGGAGTGGTACCTGATGCTCACGCGCCAGGTGCAGGACGCCCTCTACGACACGCCGGGGTTGTCGAATCGCGACAGGCGCCGCGCCGCATTCTGGTGGCGCAAATGGCTGAACGCGATGGCCCCGACCAATTTCCTGGCGACCAATCCGTCGGCCATGCGGAAAGCGATGGAGACGCACGGCGAAAGCCTGCTCAAGGGATTCAATAATTTCGTCACCGACTTTCAGGCGGGCGACGTGCAAATGGCGCGGCCGACCGATTTTGTGGTCGGCAAGGACTTGGCGACGACTCCCGGCAAGGTCGTTTTCCGCAATCGGCTGCTCGAGGTCATCCGTTACACGCCGACGCGGGAGCAGGTGCACCAGATTCCCATTGTCATTGTTACGCCGTGGATCAACAAGTTCTACGTGCTCGACCTCAATGCCAAGAAGAGCATGGTCAAGTTCCTGGTGGACCAGGGCTTCGACGTTTACATCACGAGCTGGAAGAATCCGGGTGCCGACATGCGTGATGTGAGCTTCGACGACTACCTGATGGAAGGCGTCGGCCAGATCATCGAGACGGCGCGCGCCATCACCGGCTCGGCCAAGGTTCATGCCGTCGGCTATTGCATCGGCGGCGCGGCGCTGGCCACTTGGATGGCGTGGGCCAATGCACGATACGAAAGCAAGGACGTGCCTGTCGCCACGGCGACCTTGCTGACCACGCTGGTGGATTACCACAAGCCGGGTGACATCGAGGTCTTTCTCGATGAAAACAGCATCAAGTGGCTGGAGAAGTCCATGGCCGAAAAGGGCTACCTCGACGGCAAGGAAATGGCTTCCGCATTCCGTTTGCTGCGGTCCAACAGCCTGGTCTGGCACTATGTCGTGCGCGGCTACCTGTTCGGCGAGGCGCCACCGGCGTTCGACGTCCTGTTCTGGAACATGGATTCCACGCGCATGCCGGCGACCATGCATTCCTGGTACCTGCGCAACTTCTATCTCGAAAATCTGCTGATCAAGAAAGACGCCTTGACTCTGGCCGGCGAGAAGATCGACCTCGGGCGCATTTCGCAGCCGCTCTATGCGGTATCGGCCGAGGACGACCACATCGCGCCCTGGCGGCAGACTTTCCGCATCAACAACTTCGTCGCCGGTCAGCGCCGCTATGTGTTATCGACCTCCGGCCACATCCTGGGCATCGTCAATCCCGTGGTCAATCCGCCGAAGCGGGACTTCCACGTCGGCGCGGTGGAGCGGCACGACACGCCGGACGAGTGGTTGGAAAGGGCGGAGTTCCGCCACGGCAGTTGGTGGGAGGACTGGATGGCGTGGCTCAAGCCCCAATCCGGATCACTGGCGGCACCAAAGCTCGCGCCAAAGGGTTTTCCCGCGCTTGCCGATGCACCGGGAACCTATGTGCTCGAGCCCTGAGTGCGCTGCAGCATTTCTTGTCAGTACCGGTGAACACGGCGCGCTGATGCCTATTCCATCACCACGGTAGGGATACGGAACACGGTGCACGCTTGACCGTTATCAATGTTGCGGGTTTGAGCAACCTCCAGAATCGGCATCAACCCAACTGGAGCCTCGTGAGAATGTCTACAACACAACCCCTGTTTCAGCACCACAAGCACTGCGATGAAATATTTGCCGACGCCGAAGCGGCTTGCGCCAATGGCGACTGGGTCGCCGGTGCCACGGCGTTCGCCGATTTTGCGGGACAACTCGAAACTCATTTCAAGAGCGAGGAGGAAGTGCTTTTCCCTGCGTTTGAATCCGCGACCGGCATGGTGTCCGGCCCGACCGAGGTGATGCGTGGCGAGCATCGGCAAATGCGCGAGCTGCTTGCCCAGATGAAGCAGGCGCTCGACGAGCGTGACGGCGACGGTTTTGGCGGAACGGCGGAAACCTTGCTGATCATGATGCAACAGCACAACATGAAGGAGGAGAACATCCTCTACCCAATGTGCGACAACGCGCTCGGCGCATCGGATGTCGGCGCCACGATCGCCCAAAGGCTTGCTGGCGCATGACCATCGTGATAGACGGGCGGGAATTGCAACCGCCCGAGCCGATGGAGCGTACCCTGGAAGCGCTGGACAGGCTTGGCGAGGGTGATGACATCCTGCTTTTGCTGTACTGCCAGCCGCATCCCCTGTTCAATATCCTGAGAAACAACGGATACACTTGGACCGACAACCTGCTCCCGGAGGGGACGCGCGAAATTCGAATTCGCAAGCAGTCGGGTTGAGGATTTCCCGATCCGATGCACCCCAACCTCTCCTTTGAACAGGCGCCGCCGATTTCGGTTCCCTACCGCTTCTTTCTCGCGGCTCCCTGGTTTGGCGTGCTCGCCGGCGTCCTGTTGGCTTGGGCGGGCGGCGATGCGTTGGGATCACGCTGGACCCCGGAAGCACTGGCCCTGACGCACCTGATAGCGGCGGGGTTCATGCTGCAGGCCATGAGCGGCGCGATGTTCCAATTCATTCCGGTGGCGGTTGGTGGAAATGTCTGGCGTTCGCTCTTGGTCGCCAATGTCGTGCAGCCTCTGCTGCTGCTGGGCGCATTGCTGCTGGTTGCCGGGTTTCTGTTCTCGGCTCCCGTCCTGCTGCGTGCCGCCGTGCCCGCGCTGCTGCTTGGAGTCGGGATCGTCGTGACAGCGGTCTTGTTTGCCTTGTGGCGTACCCCGGCGACCGGAATGACGCTGTGGACCATGCGCATCGCGGTGGCTGGCCTGGCGGTCACCGTCCTGTTGGGCTCACTGCTGGCGGAAGCCCTGGCTCGTGGCCTCCCCCTGCCGCTGATAGAGCTGACCAATATTCATCTGGCCTGGGGGCTGGGCGGCTGGGCGCTGATGCTGGTCGCGGCGGTTTCCTACTTCGTTGTGCCCATGTTCCAACTCACACATCCCTACCCGCTTTGGTTTGCGCGCGGGTTCGGTCCCGCGTTGCTGCTCGCGGTGACGGCATGGTCGGTACTCTGGTTTGTCGGCGATGCGCCATACGCGCGTGGTGTCGGCCTGCCGCTTGCGCTGCTGTGCGCCGGTTTCGCCGCCATGACCCTGTGGCTGCAATTCACTCGGCGCCGTAAAGTGGACGATGCGACTTCGCTCAATTTCCGCGTGGCGATGCTTGCCTTGTTTGCCTTTGGCGTTTCGGTGGCGGCGATCGTGGCGTTCCCCGAGCTTGCCGATGATCCTCGCGCCACGGTTTGGTTGGGGATGCTGGCGTTTCCCGGAGTCTTCGTTTCGACGATATCGGGAATGATGTACAAGATCGCGCCCTTCCTCAACTGGCTGCACCTGCAACGCCTTGGCGCCCCGATTTCAGCCGTGCCCAACATGAAAAAGATGATTTCCGCCGATGCCATGACGGCGCAGTTTCGCCTGCATGTGCTGGCCTTGCTCTTGCTGCTGGCCTCGGTCTGGCTGCCGTCGCTGGTCCGGGCAGCCGGCATCATGTTCGCCGGGTCCTGCGTTTGGCTGGGCTGGAACCTGATATCGGCGGTGAACAGCTACCGCCGCTTCAGAGATCAAATTCGCGCAAACGTTTTGCGTTGTTGATGGTGATCTGCTTGCCGCTCACCGCGATCAAACCATTGGCCGCGAGATCGTGAAATATCCGCGACAGGGTTTCCGGCGTCAGGTTGAGGCGCGAGGCGATGACTTGCTTCGAAGTCGGCAGCGAGATGTCGAACGAGCCCTCGCATTCCGCGTCGTTTTGGGGGCAGTGCTGCAGAAGGTAGCCGACGACCCGCTGCGCCGACGACCGCAGGGAATAGGTTTCGACATCCTGTACCAGGGAATGCAGTCGCATCGACAGGCCTGCCAGCATGCGACGGGCGAACAGCGGATCGGTTTCCAGCAACTCGAACACCGGGCCGCTGCCGATGTGCAGCAGCAGGCTGTCCACCAACGCTTCGGCAAACACCGGGCAAGGCAGGTCGAGGAACATCACCGCCTCGCCGAAGCTCTGTCGCGGTCCGACGATCTGAACCACCTTCTCGTTGCCTTGGGCCGAGGGAAACGCGAGCTTGATCTGGCCGAAAACCAAAACGAAGAACCCCTTGGCGGGGTCGCCCTTCTGGAACAGCATGGCCCCCTTCGAAAGTCGGCGCTCGCGGCACGCCGGTTCCAGCACGGCCAACTGAGCGGGGGCCAGCTCCTGGAACAACGGCAGGCGCGAAAGAATCTGCGGAATGTCGAGGCGGGTTTCGTTCATTTTCGAATTGTTTTTGGGGCTGCAATGGCTAGCAGGGCATATTGTTGGTCGCGGGGGTGTTGATGTTTCGCGCAAGTTTCTTCGCGGCGCCGCATCGCGTGATGTTTCTTGGTGGTTCGATCCAGGCGTTGCTGGCCATGGGATTCTGGTCGCTACAGACAGGGGGGCATTATGCCGGGTTCTGGTCCGTGCCGGTATGGCCGCTGCTCGCGGTATTGCCCCAATCCCTCTGGCACGGCCTGCTGATGGGAAGCGGTGTTTTCCCATGGTTCGTCTTCGGCTTCATCCTTACCGCCGGACCGCGGTGGCAAGGCGCCGCCGATCTTGGTCAGAGGGACTTTCTGCCGCCGTTCATGCTGCTGGCGGTGGGTTGGCTGCTGGTCTGGATCGCGCTCTTCGTTCCGGCGCTACTGGCCATCGGGCTGGCGGCGGTGCTTGCCGGTTGGATGTTGGTGGCGCGTATTCTGACGCGGATCGCCTTGCGGCCCGCGCTTGGCCGTGAACACATCGTTTGCGTTGCGCTGGCGGCCTGGCTGGGCGCCGCCGGCATCGGCGCTTATATCGTGCTGGCACTCAGCGGCGACATCGCGTGGGGTCGTCTGGGGATTTCCCTGAGTCTATGGGGGTTTCTGCTGCCGGTGTTTGTCACGGTGTCCCACCGCATGCTGCCTTTCTTCACCTCGGCAGTACAGCGTGGCTATGTCGTGCAGCGGCCGGCGTGGGCACTGAGAACCCTTCTGGGGGCCGGAATCCTGCACGGGGCGTTGAGCCAGATGGATCTGTCGGGTTGGCTCTGGGCGGCCGACCTGCCGGCAATGCTTGCCGCCGGCACATTGAGCTGGCTCTGGTGGCGGCGCGGCGTGCTTGAGAATCGCATGGTCGCGGTGCTGCATATCGCCTTCGGCTGGCTGGCTCCGGCGTTCGCGCTGTTCGCCCTGCAAAGCGCGCTGCCGGGAACATTCGGTCAGGCGCCGATGCACGCGCTGGCGATAGGTTTCTTTTCCAGCATGATGATCGGCATGGTGTCGCGGGTCACCCTGGGGCATTCCGGACGCCCGGTGCTTGCCGACGGGGCGATGTGGACGGCCTTCTGTCTGATGCAGGTGGCCGCCTTGCTTCGGGTCGCCGGCGAGTTGCCTTTGCCGGGCGGGCGCCTGGCCGTGGTGTGGCTATCCTCCGCCGTCTGGCTGGGTGCCTTCCTGGTCTGGGCCGCCGGTTATGCGCCGGCGCTCTGGCGTCGGCGGGCGGACGGCAAGCCGGGCTAGGCGATGTACATCCTGGTCAAGTACGTCCATGTGATCAGCGTGGTGCTGAGCGTGAGCGGGTTTTTCCTGCGCGGGCTGCTGATGATGCGTGACTCGCCCTTGCTCCGGGCGCGTTGGATCAAGGTGCTGCCGCACATCAACGACACGGTCCTTCTGGTGGCTGCCCTGACCCTTGCCGCGTTGTCCGGCCAGTATCCCTTCGTTGCCGATTGGGTGACCGCCAAGATATTCGGCGTCATCGCCTACATCGTCTTGGGTGCCCTGGCCTTGCGCGATGCCAGCACGCGGCGCGCGCGGATCGGGTGCTGGTTTGCCTCGCTTGCGGTTTTCGGCTGGATCGTGTCCGTGGCCCTGACTCGCCAGCCGCTGGGAGTGTTCGCCGCGCTTGGGTAAGAGGGCCAATCACCCGCGGATGATTGGGAGCACGCCCTAGGCAATGCGGCCGTCGGGCGGCGCGAGCAGGCTCTTCAGCCTGGCCAGGTCGACGATGCGCACGTGTTTTTGCTGCACCGAGATCAGGCCTTCATCCTGGAAACGGGAGAAAGCGCGGCTGACGGTTTCCAGTTTGAGCCCGAGATACGAGCCGATCTCTTCGCGCGTCATGCGCAGATGGAACTCCGAAGGCGAATAGCCGCGCGCGCTGAAACGCTGCGACAGGTTCAGCAGGAAAGCCGCGAGGCGTTCCTCCGCGCGCATCGTGCCAAGCAGCATCATCACGCCGTGGTCACGCACGATCTCGCGGCTCATCACCTTGTGCAGATGGTGCTGCAGCGAGTGAATCTCGCTGGAGAGGAGTTCCAGTTCGGTAAACGGGATCAGGCAGACTTCGCTATCTTCCAGCGCCACGGCGTTGCAGGTATGGTGCTCGGTGCTGATGCCGTCCATGCCGAGGATTTCGCCGGCCATCTGGAAACCCGTGACCTGATCGCGTCCGTCTTCGGTCAGCACGTCGGTCTTGAAGAAGCCGGAACGCACGGCGAAGATCGACTCGAAGGCGTCGCCGGCGCGGTAAAGGTGCTGGCCGCGCTTGAGCTTGCGGCCGCCGCCGATCAGGCTGTCGAGTCGCGCCATGTCCCTGTCGTCGAGGCCGAAGGGCAGGCACAGCTCGCGCAGATTGCATTGCGAACACGCGACCTTGAGGCCGGGCGTGATCAGCGGGACGACGTTCTGTTTGACATTTGCATGCACAGTGTATTCACCAGCCCGCGCTAAGCGGCACCCCTTTGATCTGCGTCAATGCCACACATTCTCATTTGCGGCATTGTATAGGCTTGAAGGACTTGCGCCATTTCTCGCGTCGGCACCGTGCCATTTTCTGGCCGTTCGTATCGCTGCGTCCTGGCGCTGCATGTGTCGCGTACCCCATGTCTAGGCGATGAAATTTCAGGAAACAATCTTCGACCCGGAGGTGATTCGCCGGTTTGACGTCAATGGGCCGCGCTACACGTCCTACCCGACCGCGGATCGATTCGTCGAAGCCTTCGGCGCCGACGACTACATCCGCTGGCTGGGAAAGCGCACGGTGGGCGGGATTGGACGACCTTTATCATTATACGTCCACATACCCTTCTGCAATACCATCTGCTACTACTGCGCCTGCAACAAGATCATCACCAAGGATCACGGGCGTTCGGCCAAGTACATCAAGTACCTGGGCAAGGAAATCGCCATGCAGGAGGCCGCCCTGGACGGCAGCCGCGACGTGGTCCAGTTGCATTTTGGCGGCGGTACGCCAACCTTCCTCAGCGAGGAGGAAATGCAGCGGCTGATGGACATCATCCGCAAGCATTTCCGGCTGCTGCCCGGCGGCGAGTACTCGATTGAAGTCGATCCGCGCAAGGTCGGCCGTGACAACGTCAGGCAACTGGCGGCCCTCGGCTTCAACCGCATGAGCGTCGGCGTGCAGGATTTCTCCCCGATGTGCAGGTGGCGGTCAATCGTGTGCAAAGTCTCGACGAAACCCGGCTGGTGATCGACGCGGCGCGCGAATTCGGTTTCAAGGGCATATCGGTCGACCTGATCTACGGCCTGCCCAAGCAGAACGTGATCAGCTTCAACCATACGCTGGATGAGGTCATCAAGCTCGATCCGGATCGCCTTTCGATTTACAACTACGCGCATCTGCCCAGCCTGGCCAAACCGCAGCGGCGCATCAACGAAGCCGACCTGCCCAGCCCCGATCAGCGTCTGCAGATCCTGCAACTGGCGATCCGCCGCCTGACCGACGCCGGCTACGTCTTCATCGGCATGGACCACTTCGCCAAGCCCAACGACGAGCTCGCCGTGGCCCAGCGCCAGGGCCGCCTGCACCGCAATTTCCAGGGCTACTCGACGCATGCCGAAGCCGACCTGATGGCCTTCGGCGTCTCGGCGATCGGCAAGGTCGGCCCGAGCTACTGCCAGAATGTGCGCACGCTCGACGAGTATTACGACAGCCTCGACCAGGGTGTGCTGCCGATCTTCCGCGGCATCGAGCTGAACGCCGACGACCTGCTCCGGCGCAGCATCATCCAGGCGCTGATGTGCCACTTCGAACTGTCGATCGAGTCGATCGAGATCGCCCACCTGATCGATTTCAGGTCCTACTTCGCCTCCGAACTGGCGGACCTGCGCGAGATGGAAAAGGGCGGCCTGCTCACTATCGACGAGCAGTGGATCACCGTCGAGCCGCGCGGCCGCCTGCTGGTGCGCGGCATTGCCATGGCATTCGACAAATACCTGCGCACCGACCGCGAGCGCGTACGCTACTCCAAGGTCATCTGACGCGCGCGGCGCCGTGCCGCCGGCGCCGACTCTCGACATTCTCCTGATGCCCGATAGCGGATTTCTCGCCGTGTTCCTCGTCGGCCTGCTCGGCGGCGTGCATTGCGCCGGCATGTGCGGCGGCGTCGTCTCGGCCCTCGCCCTGCAAGGGCCGCGCGATGCGCACGGGCCGGCGTGGCCGATCCATCTCGCCTACAACCTCGGTCGCATTGCCAGCTATGCCACGGCCGGCGCGCTGATGGGCGCGCTGGGCAGCCTCGGCCTGTTGCTCAACCAGGCGCTGCCGGTGCAGGTGATCCTGTACGTCGTCGCCAACCTGATGATGGTCGCGCTTGGCTTGTACCTGACCGGGCTCACCGGCGCCTTGGCATTCACCGAGCGCATCGGCCATCACTTGTGGCGGCGTGTGCAGCCGCTGACGCGGCGCTTCCTGCCGGTGCGTGGCCCGGCGCAGGCCTTCCCGCTGGGCATGCTGTGGGGCTGGCTGCCCTGCGGCATGGTGTATAGCGTGCTGGCCATGGCCATGCTCACCGGCAGCGCCACGCGCGGCGCGGCAACCTTGCTGGCCTTTGGCCTGGGCACCTTGCCCAATCTGATGCTTGCCGGCCTGCTGCTGGTCCGCTTTCGCAACATCGCCCAGGCGCCCACGCTGCGCATCGCCTCCGGACTCGTGGTGCTTGGCTTCGGCGCCTACGGATTGTTCAATGCCGCAAGCCTCGGAGGCCCGCTATGGCAAGGCGTGGTTGGAACGGCGTGAAAGCCGCCGCATGCAATTCCGCCATGGCTCCAGCCGATCCGTGGATACGCCGTCCGGCATGAGCCGCTCACGTTAATATGTCCCAATGAAATCCAAGCCGGCAGAATTGAAAGAAAGCATGGGGCAGTCGCTTGCGGTGCAAGCGCAATTGACGGCGTTGCTGTTCCGCAACGCCGGGACCGGCCAGGCGGTGAATCTGCTCGTCGCGACATTGCTGGCCTATCTTGGATACCTCGCCCAACCCGGGCCGGCAATACTTGTCTGGTGGGGATGGATGAGCGGCCTGTCGATCCATCGCTATCGCCAGTCCTTGCGTTTCGCCGCCGCGCGGCCGCAGCCGGCCGACACGGAAACGTGGCGCGCTCGCTATGTGCGCAGTGTCGCGCTCACCGGGCTGACCTGGTTGATCGGGGGTGGCCTCGTCATGTGGAGCGGCAGCGATTCCCTGCGCTTCCTCGTTGGATTGATGCTGGCCGGAATGGTGGCCGGCGCGGTGCCGATTCTCGGCCCCGTCAAGCTGGCCTTCCGGGTCTACGCGGTTCCCATCCTGCTCGGCGTGGCGCTGCTCGCCTTTGCCTTCGCGCGCGAGCCGGAACATTGGGTGTTCGGAGTCCTGACGCTGATTTTTCTTGGCGGTGTCTTGCGCAGCGCAAACTTTCTTTGCGAAACCATCGAGCAGTCGATTGAACTCGGCCTGGAGAAGGGGCGCCTCGTCGAGGTGCTGGACCGGGCGCGCGTCGAGGCCGAGGCGGCGAACGTGGCGAAAAGCGAGTTTCTCGCCACCATGAGCCATGAAATACGAACCCCGATGAACGGCATCCTCGGATTCGCCCAGTTGCTGACGATGTCAGGATTCTCCGAGGAGCAACGACACGAACATGCCCAACTGCTGTTGAACTCCGGGAAGCTGCTCCTTGCCTTGATCAATGACATTCTCGATCTCTCGAAGATCGAGGCGGGGAAGCTCGAACTGGAGCGTCTGCAGTTCTCGCCGGAAACCCTGCTTGACGAGGTCACGAGCCTGTTTGTTCAGGCCACCAGCGAGAAAGGCTTGCGGCTCGAGTCGGCGTGGCACGGTGTACCGCGCCAACAATACCGGTCCGATCCGACCCGGTTGCGACAGATGCTGGCGAACCTGGTCGGCAACGCGGTCAAGTTCACCGACAGCGGACATGTGCGTGTCGATATACGGGAAGTCGAGCGCCGGCAGGAGCATGTGCTGCTCGAGTTTCGGGTGAGCGACAGCGGCATCGGAATTCCCGAAGAAAAGCGCGTACTGCTGTTCCAGCCGTTCTCCCAGATCGACAGTTCGATCACGCGGGAATACGGTGGCACCGGTCTTGGGCTGTCGATCGTGCGGCGGTTGGCAACGCTGATGGAGGGCGAAGTCGGAATCGATGGTTCGCCGGGCGAGGGCGCGCAGGTCTGGTTCCGCATCCGGGCATGTCTTGAAGAGCCCGCCGAGCCCGTGTCCCAACCGGCAGCGAGAACCAACGGAAATCTCGGCCAAGACTCGATTGTTGGTCGAGAGGTGATGGTCGCGGAGGACAATCCGGTCAACCGGAAACTGGTGGAACAAACGCTGGCCCAGCTCGGTGTGCGCGCACGTCGTCGAAAATGGGCTCGACGCGCTGGCGGCAATCGAGCGCGGCGCGCGACCGGACCTGATCCTGATGGATTGCCAGATGCCGGTCATGGACGGCTACACCGCCACGGAGAAGATACGTCAGTGGGAGGCAAGTCGCGACCAGCCCGGCATACCCATCGTGGCCCTGACGGCAAGCGCATTCCAGGAGGATCGAGAGCGTTGCCTTGTCGTCGGGATGGATGATTTTCTCTCCAAGCCTTTCAGCATCGATGATTTGGTGGGCGTGCTTGAAAAATGGAAATCCGGCCGCCGGATTCCGCTCGATACATCCGCGGGCTTTTCCAGATGACCGAAACCAAAACAGCGAACGACGCCCTTTCGTCCGACGCGCGGTGCGACACCGTCGAACTCGCGCTTGGCGGCATGACCTGCGCGGCCTGCGCGGCGCGCATCGAGCGGCAGTTGAACAAACTGCCGGGCGTCGAGGCGGCGGTGAACTTCGCCGCCGAGCGTGCCCACGTGCGGTTTGCGCCCAGCGAGGTCGACGTCCAGCGGCTGATCTCCACGGTGGTCAAAACCGGATTTACCGCCGATGTTTCCACGGCGGACACCCGTGCCGAGGAAAAGGCGCGCAAGTTGGCGCAGTATCACGAAGAGCAGCGCCGCTTCTGGATATCCGCCGCGCTGACCCTTCCTCTGGTGGCGCAGATGGGCTTCATGTTTGGCGCGAATGGAAGTGCTGCGGCGCACGACGATGTGCTGCCGCGCTGGCTGCAACTGCTGCTGGCGACGCCGGTGCAGCTCTGGATCGGCTGGCGCTTTTACGTCGGCGGCTTCAACGCGATCCGCGGCGGCGCCGGCAACATGGACGTGCTCGTCGCGCTGGGCACGAGCATGGCCTGGGCCTACAGCGTCGTCGTCACCGTGGCCGACCTGCATCTCCACCATGTCTATTTCGAGGCCTCGGCGACGGTGATCACGCTGGTGCTGCTGGGCAAGATCCTCGAAGCCCGGGCCAAGGCCAAGACCTCGTCGGCCATCGAGGCGCTGGCGAAACTGCAGCCGCAGACCGCGCGCGTCGAGCGCAAGGCCGGCGAAGCCGTGCAACTGGTCGACGTGCCCGTGGCGACGCTGATTCCCGGCGATGTTTTCGTTGTCCGCGCCGGCGAGGCGATGCCGGTCGATGGCGAGGTGATCGACGGCGCATCCTCGGCCAACGAATCCATGCTGACCGGCGAGAGCCTGCCCGTGACCAAGGCTGCGGGCGACCGCGTCTTTGCCGCCACGATCAACGGCGACGGCCTGCTGCGCTGCCGTGCCACCGGCGTCGGCAGCCACACCTTGCTGGCCGGCATCATCCGCCTGGTGGAAGAGGCGCAGGGTTCGAAGGCGCCGGTGCAGCGCCTGGCCGACAAGGTGGCGGCGATCTTCGTGCCGGTGGTGGTGGCCATCGCGCTGCTGACGTTTGTCGCCTGGTGGGCGCTGGCCGGTGATTTCACCCAGGCGCTGGTGAATGCCGTGGCGGTGCTGGTGATCGCCTGCCCCTGCGCGCTGGGCTTGGCGACGCCGACGGCGATCATGGTCGGCACCGGGCAGGGGAGCCAAAGCCGGCGTGCTGATCCGCAACGCCGTGGCGCTGGAAATGGCCGAGAAGCTGAAGGTGCTGGTGGTGGACAAGACCGGGACCTTGACCGAAGGGCGGCCGGTGGTGACGGATGTAGCAAGAGTCGGCGCTGGCAATACGGCGGATTTGCTGCGCCTCGGGGCCAGCCTCGAACAGGGCTCGACGCATCCGCTCGCCGCCGCCATCGTGGCGCGCGCCAAGGCGGACGGGCTTGCGCTGGCAACGCCGCAGAACGTCGTGACAACCGCCGGTCGCGGCCTCGCCGGCGAAGTCGACGGCCGGCGCGTGCAACTGGGCTCGGTGACCTGGCTGAAGGAGCATGGCCATTCGGCGCCGCAGGCGGACGAACTGGCGCAGGCGGGTCGCAGCGTGGTCGCGGTGGTGGCCGACGATGCCTTGCTCGGCTTCATCGGCATCGCCGATCCGCTGCGTGCCACGTCGCCTGCCGCCGTTGCTCGCCTCGGCCGGCTTGGTGTCGAGGTCGTGATGCTTACCGGCGACAACGCCGGCACCGCAAAGGCCATTGCGCAGCAGGCCGGCATATCACGCTTTGAAGCCGAGGTACTGCCGGCGGGCAAGGCCGAGGCCGTCAATCGGCTCAAGTCCGGCGGCCGTCTGGTCGGCATGGCCGGCGACGGCATCAACGATGCACCGGCGCTGGCCGCGGCCGACGTCAGCTTCGCCATGGCGGCGGGCTCCGACGTGGCCATGCAGGCGGCGGACGTGACGCTGATGCGCGACGACCTTGCCAGCGTGGCAGACGCGATTTCGCTGTCGCGAGCGACGCTGGCGAAGATACGGCAGAATCTCTTCTTCGCCTTCATCTACAACGTGCTCGGCATCCCGCTCGCGGCGCTGGGCATGTTGAACCCGGTGATCGCCGGCGCGGCGATGGCGGCAAGCTCGGTGTCGGTGGTCAGCAACTCGCTGCTGCTGCGCCGCTGGAAACCCAACAAGGATTGAACATGGAAACGACGACGATCAAGGTAGACGGCATGTCCTGCGGCGGCTGCGTGAAAAGCGTGACCGGCGTGCTCACCGCGCTCGAGGGCGTGGCCAAGGCGGAGGTCTCGCTGGAGCTGAAGCAGGCGGTGGTCGAGTATGACGCCGGGAAGGTGACGCGCGACCGGCTCAAAGCCGTGATCGAGGACGCCGGATTCGACGCCGCGTAGCGGATACGCGCTTCAGGAAGCCCCGCCGTCGCCGACTTTCTGGAAGCAACGCTCGCAAGTCGGCGAGCCTTCACGCATGGCGTGGCCGTATTTCCGGCACTGCCGTTCCAGCGCGAACAGCGCGAAGGCCGGCCGTTTCATGGCCAGCATGACGATCAGCAGCGTGCCGGCGATGAACGGAAGCTGTTCCCCCGTTGCGCCCCCCAGCCACTTCATCGTGTAGGGCTGCAGCCACGACGCGGAAAACATGATCACACCCGCGCCGATCACGAATACCGTGTTGGCGAAGTGTTTCGCTTTGTCCTGAAGTTCCTGTTTCGAAGGTGTCACGGCGGTTTCCTGGCGATGAAGCGCCAGCGGTAAACGGTACGGATACCCAGTTTACCGCTGGATGGTGCCAAGGTGGCCTGCCTTACTTCAGGTCGAAGCGATCCAGGTTCATCACCTTGTTCCAGGCGGCGACGAAGTCACCGACGAATTTCTCCTTCGCATCGGCCTGGGCATAAACCTCGGCCAGCGCCCGCAGTTGCGAGTTCGAGCCGAAGACGAGATCGACGCGCGTCGCGGTCCACTTGGGCGCCCCGGTCTTGCGATCGCGTCCCTCGAAGGTTTCAGCCGCATCGGAAGTCGGCGTCCACACCGTGCCCATGTCGAGCACATTGGCGAAGAAGTCGTTGGAGAGCACGCCGGGTTTGGCGGTGAAAACGCCATGGGAGCCGTGGCTGATGCCCAGAGCACGCAGGCCACCGATCAGCACCGTCGTCTCCGGCGCGGTCAGCGTCAGCAACTGGGCCTTGTCGAGCAGGCGCTCCTCGGCCCGCACGCCGCTGGCCTTGAGGTAGTTGCGGAAGCCGTCGGCGACGGGTTCGAGTACCGCGAATGAAACGACGTCGGTCTGCTCTTGCGTGGCATCGGTGCGGCCGGGGGTGAAGGGCACCGTGACGGCATGGCCGGCAGCCTTGGCGGCCTGCTCGACCGCGGCGCAGCCGCCCAGCACGATCAGGTCGGCCAGCGAGACCTTCTTGCCGAAGGATTTTTGCACGCCTTCGAGCGCGGCCAGCACCTTGGCGAGTTGCGCGGGCTGGTTGGCTTCCCAGTCCTTCTGCGGCGCGAGGCGGATGCGCGCGCCGTTGGCGCCGCCGCGCTTGTCCGAGCCGCGGAAGGTGGAGGCGGAGGCCCAGGCGGTGCCGACCAGTTCGGAAATCGACAGGCCCGTGGCGAGTATCTTCGCCTTCAGGTCGGCGATGTCCTTGGCATCGATCAGCGGGTGATCGACGGCGGGCACCGGGTCCTGCCACACCAGCACTTCCTTCGGCACTTCCGCGCCGAGGTAGCGCGAGCGCGGGCCGAGGTCGCGATGGGTCAGCTTGAACCAGGCGCGGGCGAAGGCGTCGGCGAAGGCTTGCGGGTCCTTGTGGAAGCGGCGCGAAATGGGGCCGTAAATCGGGTCCATGCGCAGCGCAAGGTCGGCCGTGGTCATGATGGTGGTGACCTTCTTCGACGCGTCGTGCGCGGCCGGCGCGAGGTCCTTGTCGGCCACGTTGGCCGGCACCCACTGCCAGGCGCCGGAGGGGCTCTTGACCAGGTTCCAGTCGTAGCCGAACAGCATGTCGAAGTAACCGTTGTCCCATTGGGTGGGGTTCGGCGTCCAGGCGCCTTCGATGCCGCTGCTGGTGGTGTCGCCGCCCTTGCCGGTGCCGAAGGCGTTCTTCCAGCCCAGGCCCATCTGTTCGAGCGCGGCGGCTTCGGGCTCGGGCCCGACCAGCTTCGGGTCGCCGGCGCCGTGGCACTTGCCGAAGGTGTGGCCGCCGGCGACCAGCGCCACGGTTTCCTCGTCGTCCATCGCCATGCGACGGAAGGTCTCGCGGATGTCGCGGCCGGAGGCGATCACATCCGGCTGGCCGTTGGGGCCTTCCGGGTTCACGTAGATCAGGCCCATCTGCACGGCGGCCAGCGGGTTTTCCAGATCGCGCTCGCCACTGTAGCGCTTGTCGCCCAGCCACTCGGCCTCGCCGCCCCAGTAGATGTCCTCTTCCGGTTCCCAGATGTCCTCGCGGCCGCCGGCGAAGCCGAAGGTCTTGAAGCCCATGGACTCCAGCGCGACGTTGCCGGTGAGGATGTAGAGATCGGCCCAGGAAATCCGGTTGCCGTATTTCTGCTTGATCGGCCACAGCAGGCGGCGCGCCTTGTCGAGGTTGACGTTGTCGGGCCAGCTATTGACCGGCGCGAAGCGCTGGTTGCCGGTGCCGGCGCCGCCGCGCCCGTCCGAGATGCGGTAGGTGCCGGCGCTGTGCCAGGCCATGCGGATGAACAGGCCGCCGTAGTGGCCCCAGTCGGCCGGCCACCAGTCCTGCGAGTCGGTCATCAGCGCGGTGAGGTCCTTCTTCAGCGCGGCCAGGTCGAGCTTCTTGAATTCCTCGGCGTAGTTGAAGTCCTTGCCCAGCGGGTTCGACTTCTCGCCGTGCTGGTGAAGGATGCCGAGGTTCAGTTGCTTTGGCCACCAGTCGGCGTTGGACTGCATGCTGGCCGTGGTGCGGGCGCCGTGTTGCGCGGCGAAGGGACACTTGCTCTCGTTGCTCATGACGTTCTCCTTGTGGCAAATGATGGGTGTGCGACTACTCTTCCAACAGACTGCGCAGCATCCAGGCCGTCTTCTCATGCACCTCGATGCGCTGCGTCAGCAGGTCGGCGGTCGGCTGGTCGTTGGCCTTGTCCACCAGCGGGAACAGCTTCCGCGCGGTGCGCGCCGTGGCTTCCTGCGCGGCGACCAGGTGGCGCACCATGTCCATGGCCTTCGGCTGGCCTTCGACTTCCTTGATCGTTGCCAGCTTGACGAATTCCTTGTAGGTGCCGGGGGCGGGATGGCCCAGGGCGCGGATGCGTTCGGCGATCAGGTCGAGCGCGTTCCACTGCTCGGTGTACTGCCCCATGAACATCAGGTGCAGGCTGTTGAACTGCGGCCCGGTGACGTTCCAGTGGAAGTTGTGCGTCATCAGGTAGAGCGTGTAGCTGTCGGCCAGCAGGCCGGAGAGGCCCCGGGCGATGGCGCTGCGGTCCTTGTCGGTGATGCCGATGTCGAGCTTGGCGACTTTGGTGGTCTTTTTCATGACGTTTCTCCCATGTGGATTGAAATGACTTCTGAATGTAACGCTACCCGCTTGCGGATCAGGCGGGCTGACCCAAATCAACAACTGTGGCGGCCGGAGTCACCGCCGGGCTGCGGATCAGGTGGTCGAAGGCGGAAAGCGATGCCTTCGCGCCGTCGCCCATGGCGATGATGATCTGCTTGTAGGGCGTGGTCGTCGCGTCGCCGGCGGCGAAGACGCCGGGCAGCGAAGTCTGGCCGCGCGCATCGACCTCGATCTCGCCGCGCGGCGAGAGCTTGACGGTGCCCTTGAGCCAGTCGGTGTTGGGCAGCAGGCCGATCTGGACGAAGATGCCTTCGAGCTCGACGCGCTGCGTGGCGCCGCTGACGCGATCCTGATAGACGATGCCATTCACCTTTTCGCCGTCGCCGGTGACCTCGGTGGTCAGCGCGCTGGTGATGATGGTGACATTGGGCAGGCTGCCGAGCTTGGCCTGCAACACGGCATCGGCGCGCAGCTTGCTGTCGAATTCGAGCAGCGTGACATGGCTGACGATGCCGGCGAGGTCGATCGCCGCCTCGACGCCCGAGTTGCCGCCGCCGATCACCGCCACGCGCTTGCCCTTGAACAGCGGGCCGTCGCAGTGCGGGCAGAAGCAGACGCCCTTGGCCTTGTATTCCTTTTCGCCGGGCACGTTCATCTCGCGCCAGCGCGCGCCGGTGGCGAGGATCACGCTTTTCGCCTTGAGCGTGGCGCCGTTGGCAAGCTTCACCTGCGCCAGGCCGTCATCGCCGGCCGGGACCAGGGCCTCGGCGCGTTGCAGATTCATGATGTCGACCTCGTATTGCTTGACGTGCTGTTCCAGCGCCATGGCGAGCTTCGGCCCTTCGGTGTGCGGCACCGAGATCAGGTTCTCGATCGAAAGGGTATCGAGCACCTGGCCGCCGAAACGCTCGGCCACCACGCCGGTGCGGATGCCCTTGCGCGCGGCGTAGATCGCCGCCGCCGATCCGGCCGGGCCGCCGCCGACGACGAGCACGTCGTAGGCGTCCTTGGCGTTCAGCTTTTCGGCATCGCGGGCGGCGGCGCCGGTATCCACCTTGGCGAGGATTTCCTCGATCGTCATGCGGCCCTGGCCGAAGGGCTCGCCGTTCAGCATCACCGTCGGCACGGCCATGATCTGGCGTGCACTCACTTCGTCCTGGTACAGCGCGCCGTCGATCATCACGCTCTCGACGCCGGGGTTGAGCACGGCCATCAGGTTGAGCGCCTGCACCACGTCCGGGCAGTTGTGGCAGGAGAGCGAGATGTAGGTCTCGAAGCGGAACTTGCCACCGAGACCCTTGATCTGTTCGATCACCGCTGCGTCGACCTTGGGCGGATGGCCGCCGGTTTGCAACAGGGCCAGCACCAGCGAAGTGAATTCGTGGCCCATCGGGATGCCGGCGAAGCGGATGCGCGCGGCTTCGTTCAGACGGCCGACGGAGAACGACGGCTTGCGGGCATCGTTGCCATCGTCAATTCGCACGCTGACCTTGGGCGAGAGCGCGGCGATGTCGGCCAGCAGTTCGCGCATCTGGCGCGCGGCGTCGCTGGCGTCGAGCGAGGCGACGAGTTCGATGGGCGTCTGGAGCTTTTCCAGATAGGCGGAAAGCTGGGTCTTGATGGCGGCGTCGAGCATGATTTTTTCCTCGGTTGGGATTGCACTGGCAAGCGGCTGGGACTTGTGGCCCGGCGCCGCTTGGCGCTGCAATCCCGCCCCGGGTTCAATGGGGCGGGTTGAAGGCTGTTTAGATCTTGCCGACCAGGTCCAGCGACGGCGCCAGGGTGGCTTCGCCTTCCTTCCACTTGGCGGGGCAGACTTCGCCCGGGTGGCTGGCGACGTACTGGGCGGCCTGCACCTTGCGCAGCAGCTCCATCGCGTCGCGGCCGATGCCGCCTGCGTTGATCTCGATGATCTGGATCTTGCCCGCCGGGTCCATGACGAAGGTGCCGCGTTCGGCCAGGCCGGCTTCCTCGATCATCACGCCGAAGTTGCGGGTGATGGCGCCGGTCGGGTCGCCGATCATCGGGTACTTGATCTTGCCGATGGTCTCGGAGGTGTCGTGCCAGGCCTTGTGCGTGAAGTGGGTGTCGGTCGATACGGCGTAGATTTCGACGCCCAGCGACTTGAAGGTGGCGTAGTGGTCGGCGAGGTCGCCCAGCTCGGTCGGGCAGACGAAGGTGAAGTCGGCCGGGTAGAAGAACACCACGGACCACTTGCCCTTGAGGTCGTCCTGGGTGACGGGAACGAACTTGCCGTTGTGGAAGGCGGTGGCCTTGAAGGGGAGGATTTCGGTGTTGATCAGCGATGCGTTCATGGTGTGGCTCCTTGGGGTGGTTGAGATGATTTGCTGCGATGGAGTGAATATTAATTATCGCAATCGCCATCGTCTAATTGATTGTTGAAATCGATTGAATAGGCGCGGGCTATCGGTGCCGATCGAATCGTCCAATCGGGCTTTTTGCGATGCGGGGAGCGCCGTGTCGCCGGCGCCGACTTTCGTGGCGCGCGCCCGGCATTCAGCGTTCGAGGATGAAAGACTCACCAGATTCGACGTACCGATCAGTAGCCACCGAAATTCAGGCATTGACGGTAACGCTGCTAATATTCCACTTGGAAGCGTCGCGACGACCAGCCCAGCCAAGCCGGCTCTGTCGGTGCATCGCAAAACGGGAAGCTATCGCTTGAACAAGAAGGAACTCACCGAGGCCGACATCCGCACCAAGTTCATCACTCCCGCCATCGTCGGCGCGAGCGGCGACAAGTGGGACGTGATGACCCAGCTTCGTGAGGAAATCTACTTCACCAAAGGTCGCGTCATCGTGCGCGGCAAGACCGTGAAACGCGGCGAAGCCAAGAAGGTCGACTACCTGCTGTTCTACAAACCCAACATCCCGATCGCGGTAGTCGAGGCCAAGGACAACAAGCACACGGTGGGCGCCGGAATGCCGCAGGCACTGGACTATGCGGAAATCCTCGACGTTCCGTTTGCCTATAGTTCCAACGGCGACGGCTTTCTGGAGCACGACCGCACCGGTGCTGGCGATGTCGTGGAACGCGAACTCCGTCTCGACCAATTCCCTTCCCCTGACGAACTGTGGAATCGTTACTGCAAGGGCAAGGGCTACAACCCGGCGCAGGAAGCCATCACCGCCCAGGATTACTACGACGACGGCTCCGGCAAGGCGCCGCGCTACTACCAACTCGTCGCCATCAATCGCACGGTCGAGGCCATCGCCCGTGGCGAGAACCGCATCCTGCTGGTCATGGCCACCGGCACCGGCAAGACCTACACCGCTTTCCAGATCATCTGGCGCCTGTGGAAGTCGGGCGCCAAGAAGCGCATCCTGTTTCTCGTCGATCGCAACATCCTCGCCGACCAGACCAAGACCAACGACTTCAAGCCCTTCGGGCAGGCGATGACCAAGATCAGCAACCGCCAGGTCGACAAGTCCTACGAAATCTACCTGTCGCTGTATCAGGCGGTCACCGGCACCGAGGAAGAGAAGAACATCTACAAGCAGTTCTCGCCCGATTTCTTCGATCTGGTCATCATCGACGAATGCCATCGCAGCAGCGCGGCGGAAGACGCCGCCTGGCACGATGTGCTGACCTACTTCTCATCGGCGACGCAGATCGGCCTCACCGCCACGCCCAAGGAAACCCGCGACGTTTCCAACATCCATTACTTCGGCGACCCGCTCTACACCTACTCGCTGCGCCAGGGCATCTCCGACGGCTTTCTCGCGCCCTACAAAGTGGTGCGCATCGGGCTCGACAAGGATCTCGACGGCTGGCGCCCCGAGACAGGCAAGACCGACAAGTACGGCCAGCTCATCGAAGATCGCGAGTACAACGAATCCGACTTCGACCGCAAGCTGATCCTGGAAAAGCGCACCGCCGTCGTCGCCGCCAAGATCACCGAATTCCTCAAAGCCACCGACCGTTACGCCAAGACCATCGTCTTCTGCGAAAACATCGACCACGCCGAGCGCATGCGCCAGGCGCTGGTCAATGCCAATGCCGACCTGGCCGCCGCCAACAAGCGCTACATCATGCGCATCACCGGCGACAACGACGAAGGCAAGGCCCAGCTCGACAACTTCATCGATCCCGAATCCACCTTCCCGGTCATCGCCACCACCTCGCAACTGATGTCCACCGGCGTCGATGCCCAGACCTGCCACCTGATCGTGCTCGACAAGCGCATCAACTCGATGACCGAGTTCAAGCAGATCATCGGGCGCGGCACCCGTATCAACGAGGACTACAACAAGTTCTTTTTTACCATCATGGATTTCAAACGGGCCACGGCGCTATTCGCCGACCCGGCCTTCGATGGCGATCCGGTGCAGATTTACGAACCCGGCCCCAATGACCCGCCGGTGCCGCCCGACGAGCCTCTGCTGAACCCCGAAGACGAGGCCGGCGAGGTGATTTACGAAGGCCCCGGCGCCCTCGATCAACCGGGCGCCAGAGAACCGCCGACAAAGTATTACGTCGACGATGTCGAAGTCACCGTCGCCACCGAACGCGTCCAGTATCTCGACGAACATGGTCGGCTCATTACCGAGTCGCTCAAGGACTACACGCGCAAGACGGTGCGCAAGGCCTACGCCTCGCTCAATGCCTTCCTCAACGCCTGGAACGACGCCGAGCGCAAGCAGGCCATCATCGAGGAACTGGCTACCCGGGGCGTATTCCTCGACGAGCTCGCCGAACAGGTCGGCCGTGGCTACGACGCCTTCGACCTGGTCTGCCATGTCGCCTTCGACCAGCCGCCGCTGACCCGGCGCGAGCGCGCCGAGCGGGTAAGGAAGCGCCATGTCTTCGGCAAGTACGGCGAGCAGACCCGCGCCGTGCTCGACGCCTTGCTGGAGAAATACGCCGACGGCGGCATCACGAGCGTCGAATCCCTCGAAATCCTCAAGGTCGATCCGCTAACCGCCTTCGGCACTCCGGTCGAGATCGTCAAGCTCTTCGGCGACAAGCACAACTATCTTGCCGCCATCCGCGAGCTGGAAACCGCGCTTTATTCCAAGGCAGCCTGATGGCGACCCGATGTCGACATAGGCCGGATTGACCAAAGTTCGCATTATTGCTAACCTTCGTCCATGGCATTTTCTGTTGAGTACTTCCATGCCCGAGTGCTGGCCGAGATCGAATCCTGGCCGGTCGATGTTCTCGCGGACTACGCGCGAATCGTCGAATTGCTGATCGAGCATGGCCCCAACCTGAAGCTGCCGTATTCGCGAGCGTTCGGCGATGGTCTGTTCGAGCTGCGGCCGCGCGGTCGCTCGGGTATCGGCCGGGCGTTCTATTGTTTTCTCGTCGGGCGGCGCGTAATCGTGCTGCACGCCTTCATCAAGAAGTCGCAACAAACGCCCGACCATGAAGTCAAGCTCGCTCGGAAGCGATTGAAGGAGATTCAAAATGGCTGATCTGAAATTCCAGGCTGTAGCTCACGACCACAAGGCCTTTCTTGAAAAGGCCGCCAAGCGGCGGGGCTTTGGCGAAGCCTACGAAGCTCTTGAGGTCGAATACGCGCTCGCCCATGAAATGCTGGCCGCCCGCGCCCGTGCCGGCCTGACCCAGGAGGCGGTCGCCGACCGCATGGGCACCACCAAGAGCGCCATCTCGCGCCTTGAGTCCGCGGGCAAGCATGCCCCCTCGGTGGCCTCGCTGAAGCGATACGCTGCCGCCGTTGGCTGCACGCTCAAGATCGAGCTTGTGCCGGCGGCACCCAAACGACGAAAAGCTGCCCAAGCCGGCGTTGCCGCAGGCGCTGCACGCTAAAGCCAATCCACGCCCCTCGACTGGCGCGGTAGTGCCATAGCGACCAATCGGCCGCCAAATGTGGCGAATTCGCCATATTTGGAAGCCTGGCCAGCCTCAACTTTGCAGACTCACCCAGCAAAGAATCGAAACACGCCATGTCCAACGTCTCAAACATCGTCAAATCCATCCAGGACATCATGCGCAAGGACGCCGGCACTTACGGCGACGCACAGCGGCTGGAACAGCTCGGCTGGATGTTCTTCCTCAAGATCTTCGACGACCGCGAAAAGGAACTCGAACTCCTGCGCGACCACTACAAGTCGCCGCTGCCCAAGCACCTGCGCTGGACCAACTGGGCCACCGACGCCGAGGGCATCACCGGCGAGGCCCTGCTCGACTTCGTCAACAACACCCTGCTGCCGAAGCTGAAGGCGCTCACCGGCGGCGCCGACAAGATCGCCGGGCTGGTGCGCATGGCCTTCGAAGATGCCAACAACTACATGAAGAACGGCACCCTGATGCGGCAGGTGATCAACAAGATCAACGGCATCGACTTCAATGCTTCGGATGACCGCCACATGTTCGGCGACATCTACGAAAAGATCCTCAAGGACCTGCAATCCGCCGGCAATGCAGGCGAGTTCTATACGCCGCGCGCCGTCACCCAGTTCATCGTTGAGCAGGTCAATCCCAACCTGAAAAAACGCGAGACCATCCTCGACCCCGCCTGCGGCACCGGCGGCTTCCTCACCTGCGCCATCGAACACCTGCGCAAGCAGGCCAAAACCGAGGCCGACGAACAGGCCATCCAGGACTGCTTCGCCGGCATCGAAAAGAAGCACCTGCCGCATGTGCTGTGCATGACCAACCTGCTGCTGCACGGCATCGACGTGCCGTCCAACGTGCGTCACGACAATACCCTGGCGCGGCCACTGCGCGACTGGTCGCCGCGCGAGCGGGTGGATGTCATCGTCACCAATCCGCCCTTCGGCGGCATGGAGGAAGACGGCATCGAGTCCAACTTCCCCGCCGAGTTCCGCACCCGCGAAACCGCCGACCTGTTCCTCGTGCTGCTGATGAAAATCCTCAAGCCGGGCGGCCGCGCCGGCCTGGTGCTGCCCGACGGCACGCTGTTCGGCGAAGGCGTCAAGACCCGCATCAAGGAAGCCCTGCTCAGCGACTGCAATCTGCACACCATCGTCCGCCTGCCCAATGGCGTGTTCAATCCCTACACCGGCATCCGCACCAACCTGCTGTTCTTCACCAAGGGCCAGCCCACCACCGAAGTCTGGTACTACGAGCACCCCTATCCGACCGGCGCCAAGTCCTACAACAAGGGCAAGCCAATCCGCATCGAGGAATTCGAGGCGGAACGCGCCTGGTGGAACAAGCGCGTGGAAAATGAGCAGGCCTGGCGCGTTTCCATCGACACCATCCGCGCCGGCAACTACAACCTCGACCTGAAGAACCCGCACCGATCCGACGACGGCCCCGGCGATGTGGACCACCTGCTGCCCGAATATGAAAAGCTGCTGGCCCAGATCGCCGAAACCCGCGCCGCGCTGAAAAAGGAACTCCACCACGCCCTGACCGCCCGCGCCGGAACCGAGGCATGAGGCTGGAAGCTTTTTTCGAGAAGTTCGAGCTGTTCGCGGATGCGCCGAATGCGGTGGCGAAGATGCGGGAGTTGGTGTTGCAGCTTGCGCTTAACGGAACCCTGATTGGCCTTGATTCTTCGAGATGGGAGTGTATCCAGTTAGGAAGACTCGGTGAGTGGGGCAGTGGCGGTACGCCATTACGGAGCGAACCAACGTACTACGGGGGCGTAATTCCGTGGTTAGTAATTGGTGACCTGAATGACGGCATCGTGACGTCGGCATCGACCTTCATAACGGAGGAAGGTCTGGCCAATAGTTCGGCCCGCGTACTCCCCGAAGGAGTTTTGCTGATTGCCATGTATGGCTCGATAGGAAAGTTGGGCATTACAGGAATCGAGTGCGCAACTAACCAAGCAATAGCGTTTTGCAAGCCCAACCCGGAGCAGGTAGACCTCCGATTCCTGTTCCATACGCTAAAAGCGATTCAACCGGCCTTGCTAGCGCGTGGACAAGGCCTCGCCCAAAAAAACATCAGTCAAACAATTCTCAAGGCGTGGGAGATATCCCTCCCGTCTCTCGCCGAGCAAAAGCGCATCGTGGCGAAGGTTGATGAGTTGATGGCCTTGTGCGATCGGCTGGAGGCGCAGCAGCAGGAGCGCGACACCCGTCACGCCGCACTCGCCCGTGCCTCCCTGACCCGCTTCGCCGAAGCCCCCACCCCGGCCAACCTCGATTTCCTCTTCCACAAGTCCTGCCCCATCACCCCCGCCGACCTCCGCAAGACCATCCTCACCCTCGCCGTGCAAGGCAAGCTCATTCCGCAAGACCCGAATGATGAGCCGACGGAGGAGCTGCTTGCTCGTATTGAGCGGGACAGGAATTGGATCGCTAAGGAGCAAGGTGTTCGCCTGCCAAAGAATGTTCCCGCCCTCGCGGCAGAAGGCTATCCGCACGACATACCAGAGTCGTGGCAGTGGAGCCGGATCGGGCACCTGGCTCTGGTAATTGACTATGGAACCTCGCAAAAGGCCGATAGCAATTCGTCCAAGGTTCCTGTCTATCGGATGGGCAATATCGTTGGAGGGCGACTTGTCGATACGAATTTGAAATACGTTGATGCGAGCATCGACGATCTGCCGGGACTGTATCTCAAGACCCACGACATCTTGTTCAATCGTACGAACAGCTACGAGTTGGTTGGGAAGTCGGGAATTTTCAGAGGGCCAGACGACAGCGCGACGTTTGCTTCTTATCTCATCCGCATTAGGCTACCGAGCGCCCTCCTGTTCCCAGCCTTTTTCAGTCTCGCAATGAATGCTCCGTACTTCCGGGAAACTCAGATCGAACCTGAAGTCATCCAACAATGCGGGCAGGCCAACTTCAATGGAACGAAGCTATCCTCTACCGTCGTCCCCGTCCCACCCCTTGCCGAACAACGCCGCATCGTTTCCAAAGTCGACCAACTCATGGCACTGGTGGATCAGTTGGAAACCCAACTCGCCACCTCCCGCGCCGCTGCCGAAATGCTGATGGAGGTCGTGGTCGCTGAACTCACCGGGCAGCAAGTTGAGATCGCGGCATGATTGGTGAAATCCTGACCGGGCTGAATATCCTGGAGAAACTCGGGAAATTCTGGAATTGGATTCGTGGACAAAAGCAAGCCGCGCCGGCCGAATCCGTTGCCACCCGCTTCATCCGTCTGTTCGCAAGTCACGACGTCCACCGCAATCAGATTCCGCGCTTCTTCGGCCATGGTCTTCTGCCCAAGGATGTGCAGGACGATGCCTCACTCTTTGCCAAGCTCGACGAGGCTATGCTCGATGCGGCACGCATGCGTTTCGCGGTGCGCCGGGAGTGGCTGGACGGGGCGGAAACTCAGGTCTATCCCCGTCACGATTTATATAAGCACCCGGAAAAAGTTGCCGGCTTCCTTGAGTCCCTGAAGGCCAACAATCCCGATGGTGACTTGGATGGCGTGCTGCTCGCTCCCGAGGAAGGGGAAGGCGAGGCGCTGCTGATCCTGCAGGAGAAGATAGGAGCCGTCGGCGACAAGCCTATCTATCGCTATCACCTGTGCAATAACTGGCTGTTCGAGTACTGGAAGTCCCGCGCCTATTTGGCGGCCTTCGTCGCCATAGCCTGGAAGAGCAAAGTTCATGTCCGCGGCGTTTTCATGCCGAGGAATGAGCTTGATCGCATGGCGACGGGTGACGACTTGCTGATCCCGAGAGACGAAGGTGTTTGGGCGTTTGGCGGCAAGAAATGGTATCCCGAGGATATGGCGTTGAAGCCGGATGTGTTTCTTCGGGGAATCGACCCGGAGCGGAACAACTTCGGTATGGCCGCAGGCTTGGAATTGTGGCTGCACCTGGCCCAGGAGGGCTACATGGATACGGGTCTGGGAATGTATGACGGCGCGGTAGTTCGGCGGCTCTTCGAGCAGGAACTGGCCAAATGCTCGGGAACTCAGGGAAATAGCTGAACTGCACTCCATGGTCTAATTCTATGCACAAGATCACACAGATTTCCTACAACTCAGCAGGCTGGCAAAGGCCGACCGGTTATGCCCGCAAATACGAAGCTCCGGGTAGCGCATGCGCCTGGCGGCGCGGTCGGCCAGCACGCGCAGGACGGGGAACAAGTCCGGCCGCCGCTGCACTTCATCGATGATCACCAGGCTGTCCAGTGCTTCGAGAGCCAGCATGGGCGAAGCCAGGCGCGCTTCGTCGCGTGGGTCTTCGAGGTCGAAGCGGCGCAGGGCGCTGATCTCGGCGGAATGGGAATGGCCGTTGATCATGGGCCGCGCAATACCATGAAATGCTAAAGGCAGACTTCAGCTTTTCTTGGTCAGGCGGAGGCTGCCGCCATTCGTGGCAAGAGTCGGCGCGGGCGGGACGGCGGCGGCCGGCGCCTCAGTGCTCGATGAGTCCTTCGCAGTCCGTGCCGCCGTCGGCGCGCGGCGCCAGCCACAGCGGCGCCATGTGCCAGGCGCACAGGGCGAAGGCGGCGCCCCAGAGCAGGCCGGAAGCCGCCAGCAGGAGGCCGCCATTCGCGCCGGGCCAGGCCGCGCCGGCGCGCAGAATGGCGGCGGCGGCAATCAGCATGGCGCCCGTCGGCACCCAGGGATGTTCGTCCAGCGGGCGGCCGCAGTGCATGCGGCCGGCGATGCACATCACGATGTAGATGTTCAGCCCCATGGCGCCGACGGTCAGCAGGTGGCGGCCGGCGCTGACGGCCGGCAGCGCGCCGGCATCCAGCAGTTGCGCCAGGCCCATCACGGCGTAGCCCGCGGCCATCAGCGCATACACGCCGTAGAGCATCAGCGGCCAGCGGCGCAGCAGGGCGCGGCCGACGTGCCAGTCGTTGAGCAGGTTGCACAGCGCGGCGGCGGCGGCCAGCGCCAGCCAGCCGGCCAGCCGGGTGCCGGGCGCGACGAGCTCGACGGCGGTGTAGAGGCCGATGCAGAAGACCGCCAGGTTGCGGCGCGGCGGCCGGGCGCGGTACTCGGCGTCGATGACGCCGGCTTCCTCGATCGCGCCATTGACGATGCGCATCGAGATGCGGCTCATGGCGACGACGATCAGCATCATCAGTACGCCCACGGTCGCATGCAGCCAGCGCGCGGGATGTTCGCCGGCAATGGCGGCGGCATGGAAGCCGATTACGCAGGCGGCCAGCGCGGCCAGCGCCCAGAGGAAGGCCAGGTGCTTGCGTTCCGGATCGCGCCACAGGCGCGGGGCGAGCAGCCAGGCCAGGCCGGCGAGAAAGCCGAGATGGGCCGCCGCCGCGAGCAACAGGGCCGGCGTGCCGAACGCGCCGCTGCTCCAGAAGCCGATCCGGCCGAGCAGCCACAGCCCGGCCAGCACGCGTACCGGGCGCCGGCCGAAGGCGGCCGTGCGGGTGAATTCGGGAATTGAGGTCAGCGCGAAGCCGGCCACGGCGGCGAAGGCGAAGCCGAACAGCAGTTCATGCGCGTGCCATACCGAGGCGCCGCCGGGCACCGCCGGCAGCGGTAGTCCGAGCGCGAGGAAGGCGACCCAGCATCCGATCAGCAGCGGCGCGGCGAGCACGGAGGCGAGGAAGAAGGAGCGGAAGCCGCACATCCACAGCGGGTGCGAGGCGGCCGTCGCGCCGCGCAGGCCGGCGCTCAGCATGCGATGCCCTTCTTGCCGGCGGGGCGCGAGGTTTCGAGCGCAATCACCGTGGCGCCAGCGCCGACTCTTGCGGATGGAGTGGGTTCCGCTGCCATCGCTGGCGCCTCCAGCCCGAAGCATTCGCGCACCACGGGTACCTGCAACAATGTCAGCCGTGCCGCGATGGACGAAGCCGTCGTCGCGCTGCATCGCCGGCAAACCAAGCTCGAAGCGCTGGGCGATGCGCCCCGGTTCGCTCGCCATGACCAGCACGGTGTCGGCCAGGCGCACGGCCTCCATCAGGTCGTGGGTGATCATCAGCACCGCCACCTTGCGCGCCGCCTGGTGGTCGAGCAGCAGGCGGTGCAGTTGCGCCTTGAGGCCGATGTCGAGCGCCGAGAAGGGTTCGTCCATCAGCAGCAGGTCGGGCTCCAGCACCAGCGCGCGGGCCAGCGCGGCGCGGCTTTGCATGCCGCCCGAAAGCTGGTGCGGAAACTGGTCGAGCGCGGTGGCGTCGAGGCCGACGGCATGGCCCATGGCCTGGGCGCGCATCTGCCATTCGGCGCGCGGCAGGCCGGCCGCCTTGAGGCCGAGCGCGATGTTGTCGCGCGCGGTTTTCCAGGGCAGCAGGCGCGGCTGCTGGAACATCACCGCCGGCCGGGCGAAGCCGTTGTCCAGCGTGCCGGTCTGGCAGGTGAGCAAACCCGTGCAAAGGTGCAGCAGCGTGGTCTTGCCGCAGCCCGAGGGGCCGACCAGGGCCAGCACGCGGCCGGCATCCAGCGTCAGGTCGATGTCGCTCAAGACTTCCTTGAGCGCGTAGGCATGCGCCACGCCGGAGAGCCGGAGCCTGCTCATGCGTCCACCTCGCGCCAGCGTTCGACCTCGCGCTTGATCGGTTCCAGCAACAGGTATTCGACCGCGAGCAGGGCCAGCACCACCGCGGCCACCCAGGCCAGCGTCGCCTCCATGTCGAGATGGCTGCGGCTCACCGCCAGCGCCGCGCCGATGCCGTCGCTGGACGACAGCAGCTCGGCCATCACCACCACTTTCCAGGAGGTGCCGAGCGCGTTGATCCAGGCCGGGAACAGGTAGGAGACGACGTGCGGCAGATAGAGGTCGAAGAGCCTCATGCGCGCCGGCAGGCGGAACACCCTGGCCATGTCCTTGAGGTGATGGTCGAGGGTGCGCGCGCCCTGCAAGGCGCCGCTGAACACCACGGGAAAGCAGGCGATGAAGACGGTGAACACCGGCGTGCCGTCGCCGACGCCGAACCACAGCATGGCCAGCACCAGCCAGGCGATCGGCGGCATGCCGAGCAGCACGGTGACCAGCGGCCGCGACATCATCGAGGCCGTCATCGACACACCGGCGGCGAGCCCGAGCAGGCTGCCGGCGAGGATCGCCAGCGCCAGCCCGGCCATGGCGCGGCGCGCGGTGGTCACCAGCTCCGGCCAGGCCGCGCCGGAGGCGAACAGGTCGCGCAGTTTGGCGATGGTGCTGGCGGGGTCGGGCAGGATCAGGCTGCCATAGGCGAGGCTGACGCCTTCCCAGGCGGCGAGCAGCAGGAACAGGCTGGCGATCGCGCCCCAGCCGCTCCACAGATAGGCGGGGATGCCGGCGAACCAGGCGCGCAGCAAGTTCATGAGACAGCCATCCCCCCAGCCCCCTTCCCAGGGAAGGGGGTGACGGTGGTTCGCCGCGGCCGCTCCATGTTGACGGGCGCTCATTTCCCGCCGAAATAGAAGGCCGCGTCGGGCAGCTTGCCGCCGACCAGCGCCGGCTGCCTGGCGTGCAGCAGGCCGAAGAAGAATTCCAGCTCCGGCTTTGCCTCGCGCGCGGTGACGAACACGGCATTGTCGACGCGCACGGAATCGGCCACGCCTTCCGGGGTCAGCATGTCAACGCGTTTGGCGACGAGCTTGCCGCATTCCTCGGGATGCTTTTCGCACCAGGCCAGCGAGGCCGCATAGGCCTTCTGGAATTTTTCGACCAATGCGGGATCGGCCAGCGCGCGGCCCAACGCGACCATGCCGGCCTGCGGGATGCGCGCCGGGCGCTGCGTCACGCGGCCCCATTCCTCCTGCAGGTTGGCGCTGCGATACAGCTCGGGCGCGATGACACTGACCGGGAATGACTTGGTCTTGCGCAGCGCCACCGACACCGCCGGTTCGGCCAGCAGGGCATGGTCGGCGCGGCGCGTGATCAGCATCTGCATGGCATCGAGCGGCGAGCCGACGTAGCGCAGCGTGAAGTCGCGCTTGACGTCCAGCCCCTGCTTTTCGGCGAGCACCTGGAAGACGATGTCCGGCATGTCGGCGCGGAAGGGCATGAGGATTTCCTTGCCCTTGAAATCGGCCAGGGTCTTGAGATTGGCCTCGCGCGAGACCATCCACAGCACGCCCCAGGTCGAGACGTTGACCAGTTGCAGCTTGACGCCACGGTTGTAGAGGTTGGCGGCGACGTTGGTCGGCATGGCGACGAAATCGACATCGGACTTGGCGTCGAGCGCCAGCACGCGCAACTGGTCGGGATCCTTCCACGAGCGGAACTCGACGGTTTCGGCGACATCCTTCAGCGCGCCGCTTTCCACCATGTGGATCAGCGGAAACGACACCGCGGCGAAGGGGCCGGAAAGCACCAGCTTCGGCTGCCTGGCCTGTGCCGGCGCCGAAAACGCAAAAAGGGCGGCTGCCAGGCAGCCGCCAAGCCCACGCAAAACACCGCGCATCAGAACTTTCCTTGCCATGTCAGTTGCAGGCTGCGTCCGGGAGCCCGCATTTCCTGTCCCGAAACGCCCTCCGCCAGGTGCTCGTGATAGGCCTTGTCGGCCAGGTTCTTCAAGGCCACGCGCAGCGACTGCGCCTTGGCGTAACGCCAGGTCGCGCCCATGTCGATGGTGCCGAATCCCGGCGTGGCGTTTTCCGATCCGCGCGAGAACACCGTCGCCACCCGATCCTGCCGCTTCACCAGGCGCAGCGTGGCGTCCGCCGTCCAGGCCTGCGCCACCGCGCCTTCCCAGCCCAGGCTCAGCTCATCCGCCGGCATCTGGAACAGCGGCTCGCCTTGCGCGTCGTTGGTGCCGCGCACTTGCGAATAGGCGGCGGAAAGCCAATAGCTGCCGGCGATCTGGCGACGCACGCTGGCCTCCAGGCCGCGGATCGTCACCGAGCCGAGGTTGATGGTCTGTTTCACCGGCAGTCCGCCGACGACGGCGCCGGTCGGTTGCCCGGTGATGTAGTCGGTGATGCGTTGGCGATAGGCCGAGGCCGCGTACTGGAGCCTGTCGGCGGAACCCTTGAGGCCGGCTTCGAACTGGGTGGCGAGCTCGGGCCGGATCTGCGGGTCGCCCAGGTAGTGGTAGCCGTCGCCGCGCGGCGAGGATTCGAAGCGTTCGCGCATCTCGCCGGCGCGGAAGCCGCGCGACAGGTTGGCGAAGGGCCGCAGCAGGGGGGCCACCTCGTAGATCAGGCCAAGGCTGCCCGAGGCCGCGCTGTCCCGCCGCGCCAGCCCGGCGGTGGTGGCGCCGTTGTTGATCGAATCGGCGCGACCTTCGACGGTGTCGTGGCGCAGGCCGGCGAGGACGTTCAGCTTGCCGAAGCGCATGTCGTCCTGCACGAAAATGCCGAACGCATCGATGCGCCCGTTGTTGAACGGATCGTTGCGCAGCAGCGCCGAGCCGGCGGGCGCCGCCGCGATATAGCGCTCCGGCGAAGCCGTCATGCGCCAGGCATTGGCGCCGAAGGAAAGCAAATGCTGCGGATTGAGCAGCCATTCCGCCCTGGCATCGGCGCCGTCGGTGGCGAAGGTCACGCGGGTCTTGGCCTTTTCGGCGTTCTGTTTGTCGCTGAACGACCAGATCTGGCGCTCGACCGACTGGCGATAGGCGCGCACATCGAGGTTCAAGGGCGTGGCCCCGGAGCCCTTGCGGTTGTAGCCGGCCTCGAGGAGTTGGCGTTCCTGTCGCGGCGAATGCACGATGGTGTTGCCGACCACGGCCGGCGCCACCGGGTGCGCCTTCTTCGAGCCCGGATACCAGACGTCGGTGTCCACCTGCTGCTGCACCGAGACGCGCAACTGCTGGGCGGCATCGATGCGAAAGCGGTATTGCCCGATCAGCGCGTCGCTGTCGTAGCCGGTGAGGGCCTCCTTGCCGTTGGGCGAGCTGTAGTCGCCAATGCGGGCCACGGACGCGCCGACCATCAGCGCGTGGTCGCCCTGGGCCGCCTTGGCAAGCGCGCTGCCGCGCAGGCCATTGCTCGAACCGTCGTAGGCCGCCGTCGCCTCAGCGCCGACTCCTGGCTCGAAGCTGGCCTGCGGCAAGCGCAGGTTGATTGCGCCGCCCAGTGCGCCCGTGCCGTAGAGCACCGAGGTCGGGCCCTTGACCACTTCGACCCGGTCGGCGAGCCCCAGGGTCATGAACGAGGCAATCGCGCCCTGCGGCTGCGCCGAATTCACGCGCATGCCGTCGACCAGCAGAACCACGCTTTCCTTTTTCAGGCCGCGAATGACGGGGTTCTGACCCTGCGCGCCGTCGCTTGCCACGGCCAGGCCCGGTTCGCCGCGCAAGGCTTCGCCGAGGTTCTGCGCATTGCGTCGCAGCAGCTCGGCGCGGTCGAGCGAAGTCGTCGATAACGGCGTTTCCAGGTCGTCGGCGGCGTAGCCTTTGGCGGTGACGGAGACCGTGCCGAGCGTAGAGGGCTCTTCGGCGTGAGCAGCGGGAAAGGCCAGGGCCACGGCCAGGACAAGTGGAGAAGCGGATGTGCGCATCGTGCAATACCTCGAGGATGTCGGGGTTGGCTGGCGATGGCTGGCGGACCGAACGGCGATTAACGGATGGGCGAACCCTTCGTCGGGCGGATTCGCAAAGTGCTTCAGGGACTTTAAGTAAATGCGAATGATTCGTAATTGACGTGAATCAACTTTCCGCCGGTGACAAGAGTCGGTGCCGACGCCACGGCGACCCGCCCAAGCGCAACGCTGCGATACCGCTCAACTCTCGCCCAGCAGTACCCAGTGGTTGTCCAGCGCCATCGGCTGTGGCCAGGGCAGCAGCGCGGGTGCGGCGGTGGGGTGCCAGCGGCCGAGGCCCAGCGCGGTGGCGACCAGCACGCCGCCGCCAGTGGGGCCGGCCCAGGGGGCCAGGGCGTAGGTTTCCTTGATCGCGGCGACGGTGCTCAGGGTGTCCGGCGCCGCCGGTTGCCAAAGCTGCGCCAGCCCGGCCTGATTGCTCGAGGTGACGAAGCCGCCGTCGCCCGCGGCGGTAATGTCGCCGGCATAGCCGATGCCGTCGTTGGCGCGCGTCGGTACGGATAGCCGGTCGCCTTCGAGCACGGCGAGGATGGGCGCGGCGCGGCGCTCGGTGGCGTCGGCGTGCTCGGCCTGCAGGGCGATGCCCAGGCGCGCCCGGCCGTCGCGTGCCGAGGTGTTCCAGGCCAGGTGGCGCAGGCTCAGGCGTGGATCGTCGAGCCGCCACTGGCGCAGCAGCTTGCCGTTGCCGGCATCAAGGCGCACCAGCGAGGGGTCCATGCGGTGCAGATCGAATTTCTTGTCCTCGGCCGTGCGCGGCACGCCGCCGTTGGCGACGATGACGTGGCCTTCCGCATCGAGCAGCAACTGGTGCGGGTCGATGCCCAAGGTTTCCCACTCGGCGAGCTTTGCCAGGCTGCGGCGATCGCGCACACCGACCAGGCCGCGACCGTTGCGCTGGTCGGTCTCGGTGCTGTAAAGGCGCTCGCCGTCGGCGGAAACGACGGCGTGGCCGCCGAGTCGCGCCGTGGCGCCATCGTCGTCAAGCCGGACCTGCTGCATCAGCTTGCCCGCGCCATCGCAACGCAGCATCCAGGTGCCGGGGCGCACGCCGAGCATCAGCAGGCCGCCGTCCGCTTCGGCGAGGAGGCCGTGCGGGCGGGTGGGCAGCGGAACGGCATAGCGAATGCTCAGCTTGCGGGATTCCCAGTCGGCGACCAGCGCGCCGGCAAAATACGGATCGCTCTTGTTCGGTCCGCGCCAGGCGGCGCCGACCACGGCCTGGCGCGGGCCGGCGGCGCCGAGCGCGAGCCGGGGCAGGAAAGCGGCGGCGCCGGAGGCGGCGAGGCCCAGCAGCAGTTGGCGACGGTTCATGGGTGCAGGTTCCGAATCAGAATTTGAATTCGCCGGTGAGGATGATGGTGCGTCGCGGCCCGGGAATGGCGAAGCCGCCGTTGTCATACACGGCATCCCAATACAGGCGGTCGAAGACGTTCTTGACGTTGAGGCGCAGGGCCCAGTCCTTCGCTTCGTAGCTGGCCATCGCATCCCAGCGCGCATAGGCCGGTGCGGTGTTCGGAGCGAAGGTGGTGCCGCCGGTGACGACGGGGAAGGCGCCGCTCGGGCTGTAGGCGTAGCGGTGGGCCTTGGCTTCCAGGCCGCCGCCCAGCTTCCATTGCGATGTCAGCCTGTAGGTGGCCCACAGATTGATGGTCCACGGCGGTGTGTTGCGCGCCGGCTGGCCGACGTAGCGGCCGTCCGCAACGGTGACGGCGCCGGTGGTGGCATTGATGTTCAGCGCCTGCTGCAAAATGCGCGCGTCCATCAGCGCCAGGCCGGAAAAGATTTCCCAGCGCTCGCCGACACGCCCGGCGGCTTCCAGTTCGATGCCCTTGGTACGGCGCTTGCGGGTCAGGATGGCGGCTGTCGACTCCAGGTCGCCGTTGCGTTCCCAGTGCTTGGTCGCCTGGTAGAGCGCGGCGCGTAAGGCCAGGTCACCTTCGAACAGGAGCCACTTGGCGCCGAGTTCGGCGACTTCGCTGCGTTCGGGCGGTTGCGGCGTGACCGTGAGCTGGTAGAGGTCGGCGGTGGGGCTGAAGGAATCGCTCCAGCCGAGGTAATAGTGGGTGTCTTCCGCCGGATGGAAGGAAAGCGCGGCACGCAGGCTGTTCTCGCTGAACGTCAACTTGGGCGAGGTGGCGCTGCTGTACTGCGCGTCCATCAGGTCGCGGCGCAGGCCCAGCGTGGTCTTCCAGCGCGGGACGAATTCGACCGTGTCCTGCGCATAGACCGCGTAGGAATCCGAGTTGAAACGCGTCGCGGCGGCGGTGGTGTTGGCGTCATAGGGCTCGTACCAGGGCGGGTTGGCCGTCGTGGTGCCGCCGCGGTTGCGCAGCGATGTGCGGAAGGCGTTCTCCTTCAGGTACTCGATCCCGGCGATGACTTCGTGCTTCATGCCCAGCGCCGAGAATTTCGTGTTGAAGTCGGATTGCAGGGTCACCGTCTCGTAGTCGGATATGCGCGTCGGACCGCCATTGCAGGTGGCGGGCGCAGTGCACAGTGAGCCATTGGCACTGGGCGCTACCGTCAGGCTGGGCGTGCGCGCCCAGTAGCTGCGTTCGTAATCGGCGCTGCGCAGTTGGGTGCGCAACTGGCTGTCGGCCGAGATGCGGTATTCGTGGACCAGCGTGGTGATGCGCGTGTCGCTCTTGTCGAAGGTGCGATCGGCGCCCCAGAAGGTATCGGGTGAAAAGCGCGAACTGGTGCCCGGCCGCTTGGTCGTGCCGTCGAAGGAAATGCCGTAGTCCGGATTGTCGTTGGTGCTCAGGATGTAGTGGTTGAGCCAGAAGCGGTGGTCGCCGCGCTGGTTCAGCGCCAGGCTCAAGGCGAGGCCCTTGCGGTGGATTTCGGGCTCGGCGCCGGAAGCGGGGTTGGAACGCCAACTGCCTTCGTCGCGCTGCATGGCGTTGATGCGCAATGCCGTGTCGGAATTGATGGGCTTGTTCAAGTCGGCGGTGAATTCGCGGTAGCCGTAGTCGCCGACGCTGCCGGTCAGTTTGTACTGCTCGATGCGCAGCGGCGTCTTGCTCACCTGGTTGATCACGCCGCCGGCCTGGCCGCGGCCGAAGAGCATGGCGCCGGCGCCGCGCAGCACGTCGATCTGCTCGTAGTTGAAGGTCTCGCGGTTGTACTGCGCGGTGTCGCGGATGCCGTCGAGGTAGATGTCGCCGAAGGTGTAGAAGCCGCGCAGGTTCATGTTGTCGCCGGAGCGGCCGCCCTCGGCGGAGTTGAAGCTGAGGCCGGAGACGTTGCGCAGCGCCTCCTTGAGGCTGCCCACCTGCTGCTCTTCGAGCAGGGCACCGGTCAGCGTGGTCACCGCCTGCGGGATGTCGTGCGGGTCCTGCAGCACCTTGCCGACGCGCGTCGCCGTGGCGCGGTAGCCGTCGGGCTTGTCGACATCGGCCTGGACGCTGACGGTGGGTAGTTCCTTTGCCGCCTCCTGGGCCAGGGCGGGCTGGACCGCGGCAGCGGCGGCGAATGCCAGGGATCGCGCGTGCCGGGAAAGCGTATGGTTCATGGTTGTCCTCGTGATCGTGTGGCTGGCTGGTCCGAGGACGGGCTGGCTGGTGGTGGGGTTTGTCTTGGCGTCTTAGCGGGCCTTGGGTTCGGTTACAAAGCCGATGCGGGTCAGCCCTTCGCGCGCGGCGGCCGCCATGACCTCGGCGACCTTCTCGTAGGCTGTCGTGCGCTCGGCTCGCAGGTGCAGCTCGGGCTGCGGCTGGAGTGCGGCGGCGGCGCGCAGCTTCTGTTCCAGTGCCGGGGCGGCAACCACCTCGCCGTTCCAGTACACTTGGCCGGCGCCGTCGATGGCGACTTGCACGTTGTCCGGCTTGGTCAGATTGGGCGCCGAACTGGCCTTGGGCAGGTCAACCTTCACGGCATGCGTCAGCAGTGGTGCGGTGACGATGAAAATCACCAGCAGCACCAGCATGACGTCGATCAGCGGGATCATGTTGATCTCGGCAAGTGCTTCGTTGCCGTCGTCGTCGTTGAGGGATGCGAAACTCATGACGGCATTCCTCAGGCGCCGGCGCGGCTTGAATTGTTGGCCACGACGCGGGCGATGATGCGCTCCGAGGTGGTGGCGACATCGACTTCACGCGGTGCGCTCTTGAGGCCCGTGGCGAGGAAGTTGAACAGGTCGTGGGCGAAGGAATTCAGTTCCGCCAAGGTGTTGCGGTTGGCGCGGGCGAAGGCGTTGTAGGCCACGGCGGCGGGGATCGCCACGGCGAGGCCGATGGCGGTCATGATCAGCGCCTCGCCGACCGGACCGGCGACCTTGTCCAGCGTGCCCTGGCCGCCGCTGTTGGCAGATGCGCCGATGGCCATCAGCGCGTGATAGATGCCCCAGACGGTGCCGAACAGGCCGACGAAGGGCGCCGACGAGGCGACGGTGGCGAGGAAGGTCTGGCCGTGTTCGAGCCGCGACTTGTCCTGGGCGATGGCGCGCTTGAGCGCCCGGGTGAGGAACTCGTCCGGCGTACCGGCGTCGACCAGGCCGCGCCCCTTGTGTCCGTCGCGCCCGGCCTTGTGCTGCTCGATGGCGGTGAAGCCGTGGTGCACCAGGTGCGAGAAGGCCTCGGTGACGCCGGTCTGGCGCAGGTGGCGGGCCACGGCGTCGAGGCTGGGCGCGGCCCAGAAGGCGGCGAGGAACTCGGCGCTCTTCTTTCGCGCGCGGATCGCCTGGACGCCCTTGGTGGCGATCAGGTACCAGGTGCCGACCGACATGATGAGCATCAGCGCGAGGATGAAGCGGGCGATGCCATCCGAGTTGGCGAGGAAGTGGCCGAAGCCCAGTGTTGTTTCCATGGTCAGTCCTTCAGGGTGAATGCGATGGGAACCAGTACGGAAGCGGCGACGGGTTCGTTGCCGAGGCGTGCCGGGACAAATTTCCAGCGGCGCACGGTTTGCAATGCGGAGGCGTCGAGGCGTTCGGAACCGCTCGACGCATGGAGCTGGACGTCGATCGGCAGCCCCTGCGCATCGACGCGCACGCGCAGCACGACGCGGCCCTGCTCGCCCATGCGGCGCGCGATGGCCGGGTAGGCCGGCTTGGGGTTGTCGAGGTAGTCGGCATCGAAGCGCGGCGGCGTGGGTGCGGCGACGGGAGTCGCGGCCACCGGTGCGGGCGCCGGCACGGGAGTCGGCGCCGGCGGCACGGCGATTGGCGAGGGCGATGGCGAATCGGCAGGCGCGGCGAGTACGGTTGGGGTCGGCACCGGCACCGGCGCCGGTACCGGTTTGCGCGCCACCGGCAGCGGCTTCGGCGGCAGGATGTCCGGCTGCGGCCGGATCTCGGGCGCCGGCGGCAGCAGGCTGACGCTGAGCACGGCCAGCGGCGCCGGCAAGGCGATGACCTTGAAGTGCAGCAGCAGCCAGACCACCAGGATGTGGACGGCGACGACGATGCCCAGCGCGGCGGGCGAGGGGCCGGGTCGCGCCTCGTCGTAGTACAGGGAGCTTGCAAGTCTCATTCGGTGTGTCAAGAGTCGGCGCTGGCGGTACGGCGGTACGGCGGCCGCGTCACGCGGGGATCCTGGCAGGAGCCGCCTGGCCGCGGCGCGGCGCAGGATCCGCGGGCGCGTCGGAGTCGCGTTCGAGTATGTCGACCAGTTCCCGCGCATGGTTGCGCAGGTGGCCGTCGGCATCGGGGTCGGCGGCGACGCGTTCCAGCAGCATGGCCGCGAGCCAGGCGGCGCGCGGACAGCCGGTCTGCATGTGGGTGGCCAGGTGCGCCAATGCGCCGGCGACGGTGCGGGCCGGAGTCTGTTCGTTGCCGTAGTCGGCGAGGTGCGATGCGTCATTCATGGCGGGGCTCCAGGGAGTGTCGGGTCAGTGGGCGAGCAGGGTGATTTGCGCAGTGGCGGGCGCCGTGCCGCCGAGCACGGCCAGGCCGCGAGCGAAGCTGCCGACGCCCGGCGACTGGACGAAGACGCAGGGCTTGCCGAGTCGCTTGCAGGCGTCCTTGAGGCGGAAATAGGCGGCGTGCGAAATGCAGCCGGCCTGGCAGACCACCGCGTCGGCGGTGGCGATGGCGCCGTCGATGCGGTGGAGGCTTTCCTCCTGGCCGCCGTCGTGGTGCAGGAAGCGCCCGCCCTGGGTTTCGACCAGCCGGCGGTAGCCGTCCACCAGCCCCGTGCGGCCGCCGATGCACAGCACGCAACGTCCTGCCAGCATGGCTTCGGCGGGGCAGGTGCGGCCGCAGCCGGCGCCGCCGCTCATGTCGTCACTGACGCCGTCACAGACGCCCAGCGCGGTTTCCAGTGCGGCTTCGGCGGCGGCCAGGCTGTCCTGTGCTTCATTGAGATCGCGGGCCAGGGCTTCGTTGAGACGGGCCTGTGCGACGTTGCGTTCTTCGAGGCGCTCGATGCGCGTGGCGAGGGCTTCGGCGCGGTCCAGCACGGTGCGGTAGTTGCGCGCCGCCTTGCGTGCCTCGGCCAGCTCCAGTTCGCGATGCGGCAGCAGCGCCGCGCGCTGTTCGGCGTCGGTCAGGCGGCGCTGCAGCTCGCCGGTGGCCAGGTCCTTGTCGCGCTGCGCCGCGCCGAGGCCGAGACGGAAGGCCTGGAGCTCGTCGCGCAGACGGGCATTCTCCCGCTTCAGGTGATCCAGTTGGCGCAGGTCGGCGCGCGCGCCGGCGCCGACCTGATGCGAGAGCATGTGAAGATCGCCGTAGATCTCCTTGCCGTCGTCCTCGTCGAGCGCGGGATGGGTCCATGCCGCCCAGAGCGCGCCGGCAATGTCGTCGCCGGCGGCAAGCGCTTCGCGCCAGGCGAACATCACGGCCGCCGCGTCCTTCGACCGCTCGAAGCGAGCGATGGCGCCGATATGGCGCTTCTCGAGCCAGCGCTGGATCAATTCGGCAAGCTCATTGCGGGCATCGCAGCGGCTGACGACGGTGGCGTGGAGGCTGTAGTCGCTCATGTCGCGCACGTCGTAGCTGGCGCGTGTGGCGAGCTTGCGCATCTCGGCCACCGGCAGGCAGGTGCCGATCAGCGGGCAGTGGCGCTGCGCCGGCATTTCCCACAACTTGCGCCGCCGCCCCGGAGTTGGGGTTCGCATCACGGTGGCGCCGGTGTCGCCGAAGGCAGCACCTATCATGCCGGCGATGATCGGCTTCACGACAGACTCCCGACAGGCGGACAAAAGCACAAGATCACAAGCAAGGCGGTCTCCAACAGGGGATTCGCTTGCTGGCTGCCTGTGTCCGGGGGAACCCGGTTGGGTGGCTGGCTGCGGTGGGTCCGGCGGCGCCAATTGCAGCACCGAGGGGTTTGAAGGAATCAGTTAATGAGAATCATTCTCATATAACTTTGCGGTCCTGTCAACAGGGATTTGTTCGCTTCCATGATCGGCGCCGAAGAGTCGGCGCCGGGCGGACGGCGCGTGGCGGCGATCAGAGTCCGAAGATCGCCGGCCACCACGCCAGGCCGACCACCGCGCTGCCGAGGATGCCGGGCAGCAGCGGCAACCAGCGTTTGGCGGCGGGGACACCCTGACGGGCGAGGATGCGTTCGCCGAGCCAGACGCTCCAGGCGGCGCCGACGAGGAACATCAGCACCTTGCCACCCTGGATGCCCGCCGTTCCCAGCGGCGTCAGGCCGATCGGCTCAAACAGCATGCTGCCCAGGCCGACGATCAGTGACACCATGGCCACCGGCGCGTACTGGTAGCCCAGTTCGGTGAAGCGCTGGCGGAAGTCCGAATCGCCGCCCATCAGGCCGGACAGACGCGCGGCGGCGGCGGTCAGCCCACCCAGCGCCACGGCCATGGCGGCCATGAAGCCGCTCATGAAGCCGACGATCATGACGAAGTCGAGCCAGGTGAACACCTCGGCGCGCTCCGGGTGCACGCTCATCAGCCAGGATGGGCCGACTTCGAGCAGCCAGGACCAGTCGCGCTCGACGGCGAGTTCCGCGACCTTCTGGCGCATCTGCTGGTACTGCGGCAGGATCAGCCAGAGGAAGCCGCCGAGCGCGATGCCGGTGTCGAGGAAGAGCATCCAGGCCTCGGCGAAGTTGGCGCGATGCGTGCGGATCTGCTCGATCTCGGCGCCGAATCGGCGGAACACCAGGCGCACGCTGCCCTTGGCGCCGGGATTGACGCAGCGGAAGCATGCGAGGCAGTGGCGCGATTCGGATTTGTGCGGCAGGTCGATCATGGTCGGGCAGGCGCCCTTGAGCGAATAGATGTCGCGCCCGGGAATTTTCACCTGCGGCTCGAAATTGACCGGGCCGAGGCGCGAGTAGAGGCCGAGTACGCGGCCGATCGGGCACAGGTGCCGGCACCACGCGCGCTTCTTGCGGCCGTAGAGGAAGCCGACCACCATCGCCAGCGCCATGGTGCCGCCGAAGAGGATGGCGGCGCCGTCGGCGTGGTCGCGCACGCCCAGCGTCTGGCCGAGCAGGGTGATGAGGATGAAGGAGACCGCCGGCGTGCCTTCCCAGCGCATCCAGCGCGGAATCCGCCATTGCAGGCCGACCTTGTTGGTCCATTCGGTGGCCGCGCCCATCGGGCAGAAAATACCGCACCACGAGCGCCCGGTGAAGATCACCGAGAGGAAGACCAGCGGGAACCAGACGCCCCACAGCAGCCAGTTGGCGAATGTCGTGTAGTGCGTCCATTGCGTCGCCGTCTCGGGCGGGTCGGGCAGGAACAGCGGCACGGCGATGACGGCGACGAAGAGCACGAACATCGCCGCGTGCAACCAGACGAGCTTGTCGCGATGGCGGACAAAAAGATTCTCGATCAACTCGGAAAAGCGCGAGGTTTGGGCACCCTGTCGAATCACCCCCGGCCGGATGAATTGGATCGGCTTCGCGGCCGCGCCCGTATTCGACTCAGACATGGTAGCGATTCGTCCAGTGGAAGAACATCAGCCAGCCGTTGAGGGCGACCAGCGCGGCCGGAAGCAGCCAGAGCAGCCCGGCCAGGACCCGATTCGCCGTCCCGCCGGCGCCGACTGTTTGCATCCTGCGCCAGCCCAGCCAGGTCGAAGCACCGACAGCCAGCGTCAGCAGCGATGCGCGCAGGCCGGGCAGCCAGTCGAGCTTCGCCCCCTCGCCGCGCAGGTAGAGCGCGCTATCCATCGTCAGGCCGAGGAGCAGCGTCACCCCGGCCAGCGGCAGCAGATCGCGTGCCAGCGCGCGCCAGTCGAGTCGGACCAGCCGTGCCGCCGCCCATGTCGCGACAAACGTCGCGCCGCCGCACAGCAGCACGCCGCCAGCGAGCCAGATCAGCAAGGCGGTGGCGTCGATCAGGGGAAACAGACTCTCGTTTGGGCTCCAGCGTTCGACCAGCCAGACCCCGAGTGCCTGCCGCAGGCTCACAAAGCCGGGGTTGAGGGTCCATTGGAACCAAGCCGGCGCGATGCCGAGCAGGCCCACGGCCACGAACGATGCCGACAGCGTGCCGAATGGCCGCCGACTGATCCTGAACAAGGCCGCCAGGGCGAATACCGGCAGCAGCAGTCCCCAGAGCAGGTACTTCGCCAGCAGCGCCAACCGGTCTTGCCAATCCGCGGCGGCCGGCGTCTTGGAAATCAGCACCATGCGCGGCGCCTGGCCGGCGGAAGTGTCGACGCAGAGATTCGGATCGGTGAAGCTCGACGAGCCCCAGCCATCGGAAAGCAGCCGCACTTCAGGTTGCGGTGCGGGCAGCAGGCTTGCCAGCGCGAGCAGCACGCAGCACAAAAGGGCCAGGCCACGGGTGGCGAGAGGCTTGAACATGGGCGGTCTCAGGCCCGGGCCGGTGGCTCGTGGGCGACAGGCTTCATCCGCCAGAGTGCGTAAACCCAGAAGGCGAGGCTTGCCAGCAGCAACATGCCGGCCGGTTGCGCGCGGTAGCCGACGAAATCGGCGAGGAAGCGGCCCACGCCCTGGCTGTCGGACAATATCGCGGACATGTCCCACGCCGGGTCGAGCAGCGGCGGCAGCCAGTCCATGCCGATCATGCGGTCGATGCCGTTGGCCAGCAGTGCATTGGCGATCAGCAGCAGCAGGATTTCGCTGATGCGGAACAGCGTGCGATAGTTGAGGTAACGCGCCCCGCGCGCCACCAGCCAGGCGGTGGCCAGTGCCGCGCCAAAGCCGGCGCAGGCTGCCAGCAGCATGCTGGTCAATGCCACGCCCTCGGCTTCGAGGCCGAGTCCGTAGAGGAAGACCACGGTTTCCGCGCCTTCGCGCGCCACCGCCAGCGCGGTAATCAGACCGATCCCCAGTGCGCCGGCGTTTTTCTCGGCCTGCGCTTCGAGTTCGTGTTTCATGCTGCGGCCATGGCGGTGCATCCACAGCACCATCTGCAGGATCAGGCCGGCGGCAACCAGCACCATCGCAAGCTGGAACTTTTCCAGCGTCGCACCGGCGAATTCGCTCTGGATGGCATAGGTGGCATAGCCGAGCGCCAAGGCCAAGGCCAGCCCCGTGCCCGCGCCTCCCCACACGCCGCGCCGGAGCGTGGCTTGCTCCGTGTCCGGCTGGCGAGCGATCCACGACAGGAGAACGCCGATGACCAGCATGGCTTCGAGGCTTTCGCGCCAGACGACGACGAGGGCATTGAACATGATGCTTGTTTCCGCGATTGATCTACTTGGCGATGACCCACATCTTGCCGGTGTCCATGTGGAACTCGTCGATGAATTCGTACTCGCCGGGCTTGAGCTTCGGCAATACGACGAAGGACGAGGCGCCGGGTGCGAGCACCTTCTCGACGCGCATGTTGAGGTTTTCGAACTCGATCGGCCCCTTGCCCTGGTTGCGGATGACCAGCTTGATGCGCTGGCCCGCGGGCACTTCCAGGCGAGCGGGAAACAGCCGACCTTCCTTGGCGATCACCTCGAAGGTCGGCAGTTCCTGCGCCCGCGCGCCTGTCGCCCAGCCCAGGCCGAGCCAGAGCAGGGCGACGAACAGGGCGTGGGCGGCGACGCGGGGCATTTCAGAAGCCCAGCTTGGCGCGCAGGCCGAAGACCTTCACCGTGGGGGCTGTGGTGTTGCCGCCGGGATAGCGGATCCATTGGAAGTTGGGCGACAACTCGATGTTGCCGTTCACCTTGACGCGGTAGTACAGCTCGGTCTGCTTTTCGCTTCCGGAAGCCTGGAAGCCGAAATCGGCGTTCCCGTCACCGTCCCCATCGACGGTGAGCGAATCGCGGCGGAAGTCGCCACTCGTGCGCAGGCTGCCGAATGCCAGCCCCATTGAATCCGCGGAACGACCCCATGCGGTGCCTTCCAGTTCGCCTCCGACGGTGAGCGCGCGATCGAAGCGCACGAAGCCCTGGGAATGGTTGCCGTAGCGGCCGAACAGGGTCAGATTCTCATGCACTTTCTGATCGGCGGACGCGCCCCATCCGGTATTGCGCCGCTGCACGCCGTCATAGTTCTGCGCCCGGTTATTGCTCCAGGCGTAGGCGCGCAAGGTGCCGGGCAGGTGGTTGAAGCGGGTATTCATTTCCGCTTGCGCGATCACGAACGACGAGCGGTTGGCGCCGGAGAAGTTGGCACCGGTGCCGGAGGAAAACGCGCCCACCGACAAGGCCCATTCGCCGCCCTTTTCGCTGCTGTTCTCGTACTTCAGGATGGCGCCGGGCTGGAAGCCGTACCGGTCGGCGCCGATGTCGCCGCCCGAATCCAGCAGCGGATTGTGCACGAAGGCGTTGTTCATGAACTTGGCCGACTCGTCGTCCGCCGCGGCATTCTGGTCGAAGAAGACAAAGGGGTCGATCTTGCCCACCGTCAGGTACACGTGGTCGCGCGCGTCCTCCTTGCGGCCGGCATAGTTCAGGGGCATCTTGAGCTGATACCAGGCCTGGGCGAGGATGGCAAAGGAATCGTCGGCCCCCGAGGCTTTCTGGAAAGCCGTGGTGTTCGGCGTGCTGGTATAGGTGGAGCGCAAACCGACGCCGGTGCCCTGCCCAAAGCGCAAGTGGGTGAAGAAGCTGCCCTCGTTGTCGCCCATCGAGCCGACCGGCATGGTCACGTTCAGGTCGCCACGGTAATTGGTGCGCGATTGATCGACACCGGCGGCTGTCCCTGTGCCGGTTGCCCGCTGGGCGACCGTGGTGATGCTGCCCTCGACCTTGACGCCGTCAAGCGCCTCGGCGAGTTTGGTAGCCGGACCCTTGACCGCATCGACCTGGGTTTCGAGGTGCTTGATGCGGGAGACGATCTCGGGGTCTTTCTCCGAGAGGCGTTCGCTGGCCAGGGCCTGCTGCAAGCTCTTGTTCTGTTGTTCCAGCGCCTCGATACGGGCGGCCAGGCGCTTCAATTCGGCCAGTACCGCATCGTCGGCGGCCAGGGCTGGCGTGGCGAACCCCGCCGCCAGCAAGGCGGCGATCAATGTTCTGCGCATGATCAATACCCGCCCTTTTTGCCGACGCCGGCGTAGGTGAATTCCCATTCGGCGACGACCGGCTTGAACCAGGGGCGCACGCCGGTGGCGCGGTCGGTGTGGCGGCCGAACATGTTGCCGGCGGGGTTTTCCTTGGCGTTGGGCGGGTAGATGGTGAACTTGAGCTTGTACTTGCCCGGCCCCTTGAGCTTGACGTTGTCACCGTAGTGCGGGCCGTCGCTGGCGACCATGGGCATCATGTCGCCCTTGACGACGTCCGTGGTGCCGACCTTGGTCAGTTCGTACTTGACGAGGATGTGCGGCACCCAGAAGCCTTCCGGGATGCCGTTGGCGTTGTTGGCCAGCGCGTGGATGTCGGCTTCGAGGTGGATGTCCGACTCGGACACCTTCTTCATCATGCCCTCCGGCTCCATCTCGATCGGCTGCAGGTAGACGGCGGCGACTTCCATGCCGGCGAGATTCTGTGGCGTGCCGATGGGATATTCGAGGGCGTTGGCGGAAAGCGCCCAGAACGCGGCGCAGGCGAGAAGCAGTGAACGGGTGAGACGCATGGCAAACCTCCAAAGGTGGAAATGAAAATGCTTTGGCTGGCTTGCCGCGATGTATCGTCCTGGCTGGCGGCTGGCTGGCTGGATGGGCAGGCGGCGCGGCTTTCGACGCGGGCCGCCGGAATGGGATCAGGAGCTGGAAATGCCTCCCGTGGCGGACTGCAGGTAGTTCTGCAATCCGACTTTCTCGATCAGTTCGAGCTGGGTTTCGAGGTAGTCGATGTGCTCCTCGGTATCGTCCAGGATGTCCTGCAGGATGTCGCGCGACACAAAGTCGCTGACGCTTTCGCAGTGGATCATGGCGGCCTTGGTGTCGGCATGCGCGCCGTGTTCCAGCTTGAGGTCGCCGGCCAGGCATTCCGGCACGTTTTCGCCAATGATCAGCTTGTTCAGCGCCTGCAGGTTGGGCAGGCCCTCGAGGAACAGCACGCGCTCGATCAGGTGGTCGGCGTGGTGCATTTCCTCGATCGACTCCTCATACTCGTGCTTGCCCAGGGCATTGAAACCCCAGTTCTTGTACATCCGGGCATGGAGGAAATACTGGTTGACCGCAGTCAGCTCGTTCACCAGGCATTTGTTGAGAAGCTGGATGACTTTTTTGTCGCCTTTCATGTCGTACTCCCGATCATGCCGCCAGGGGCCGTGCGCCGTTGGCGGACAGTTGATGAGGCGCGTGGGCATGAAGGGAAGTCTTCAGCACGTCGCGCGCACAACCGGTGCAGCGGCCACAGCAGGCGCCGACGCCCAGTTGCTCGCGCAATTCTCGCAGACTGCCGCAGCCTTCGGCGACGGCGCTGCCGATATCACGTTCGGTCACGGCGTTGCAGATGCAGACGTACATTTCGGGTCTCCCGACTACTTGGTGAGGATCAACTTGCCCTGCCGGGTACGGCGCAGGCGATAGGTTTCGCCGCCATGGGCGATCAGGATTTCGTCGCGACCGCGGAACAGCGCCGCGCTTTCCAGCGGCGACGGGGTGCCTGTCGCCGCGGACGGGGTTTGGGGTGGAGTGGTCGGCACGGGCAGCGGGGCTTTCATGGAAGACGTTGGTCAATGAATCGTAGTGAGAATGATTCTCATTGATATGAACCGTATTGTCAACAAGGGAATGCCGATTTCTTTTCGTCTATCCCCGTCAGGAAGCCGAAATCTTGACGACGCTATAATTCAAGCTTTAGCTGAAAGGAGTTCGCCGTGGGTCTCGATCGCGTTCCGTCGGGCAAGGATTTGCCCAATGATTTCAATGTGGTTATCGAGATCTCGATGCACTCGGAGCCGATCAAGTACGAGGTCGACAAGGAATCCGGCGCGATATTCGTCGATCGCTTCATGTCCACTTCGATGCACTACCCCTGCAACTACGGCTACATCCCGCACACCATCTCAGGCGATGGCGATCCCGTGGATGTATTGGTTCTGTCGCAGTTTGCGCTACCGCCTGGCGTCGTTGTGCGTTGCCGGCCGATCGGCATGCTGAAGATGACCGACGAAGCCGGCGAAGATGCCAAGCTGCTGGCCGTTCCGGTGGACAAGCTGACGCCGATGTATCGCGATGTCTCCGGCCCGCGCGACCTGCCGCAACTGGTGCTCGACCAGATTTCGCATTTCTTCGCCCACTACAAGGATCTCGAGCCCGGAAAGTTCGTCAAGATCAATGGTTGGGTCGGCATCGAGGAGGCCAAAAAGGAGATCCTCGACGGCATCAAGGCCTTTGAGGCGGCGAAGGAAAAGCCCGCCTACTGAGCGCCGCTTTTCCACGGGAGGTCCGGATGGCATTCCGTGATCGGATTCTTCCGCTTCGGCTATAGTCCGCGCCATGAAACGCCTACGCATCGCGATTGCCCAGATCAACGCCACGGTGGGCGATCTCGCGGGCAATGCGGCCAAGATCCTCGAATTTTCGGTGCGCGCCAGGAATGCCGGCGCGGATGTGCTGCTGACCCCGGAACTTGCCCTGAGTGGCTATCCTCCGGAAGACCTCCTGATGCGGGACGATTTCTATCGCGCCTGCGCCGCAGAACTGGCCGGGTTGGCGAAGCTGGCGGCCCTGCCGCTGATTGTTGGCCATCCCCTTGAGGCAGAAGGCGAGCATTTCAACGCGGCATCGCTGATTTCGGACGGCAAGGTCCTGGCGACCTACCGCAAGCATCGCCTGCCCAACTATGAAGTGTTCGACGAGGAGCGCTACTTCGCGGCCGGACGCGAACCCTGCGTCGTCGAACTCAATGGCGTGCGTTGCGGCCTCGCCATCTGCGCCGACGTATGGGAGTATGGCGCGGCGGAAGCCGCCGCCATGGCGGGCGCCGAACTCGTGCTGACCTTGAATGCCTCGCCCTTCCACATGAACAAGCAGGCACGACGCTATGAGGTGTTGCGCGACCGCGTCGCCGCGACGGGCCGCCCGGTGATCTATGCCAACCTGGTCGGCGGACAGGACGAACTGGTTTTCGACGGCGCATCCTTCGCCCTCGACGGGCAGGGCCGGCTGACCCATCAGTTGCCGGCCTTCGTCGAAACCTTGGTGGTCGTCGATTACGCGGATTCCCGCCTGCTGCCCGGCGCCATCGCCGAGCCGCCATCCGCCGAGGCCGAGGTGTATGCGGCGCTGAAACTGGGGGTGGTCGATTACCTCGGCAAGAACGGTTTTCCGGGGGCCATCATCGGGCTCTCCGGTGGCATCGACTCGGCCTTGACGCTGGCGATCGCCGTGGACGCCCTCGGCGCCGACCAGGTGCGCGCGGTGATGATGCCTTCGCCGTGGACGGCGCAAATGAGCCTGGACGATTCGCGCGAAATGGTTCGCCGCCTGGGCGTGCAGTACGACGAAATCCCGATCGGCCCGCTGATGGATCAATTCGCCGTGACGCTGGCGCCGACTCTTGCCCGCATCGAGGAAACTGCGGGCCCGAAGCCGCCGTGGGATACCACGGACGAAAATCTCCAGGCGCGCATCCGCGGCATGCTGCTGATGGCGCTGTCCAACCGCACCGGGCGCATCGTGCTGACTACCGGCAACAAGAGCGAGATGGCAGTGGGCTACGCCACGCTTTACGGCGACATGGCCGGCGGCTTTGCCGTGATCAAGGACGTGTTCAAGACCTTTGTCTATCGCCTGGCCGAGTACCGCAACACGCTGGGCGAGGTGATTCCGCGCAACATCATCACGCGCGCGCCGTCGGCTGAGTTGAAGCCGGGGCAAACCGACCAGGACACCCTGCCGCCCTACGCGGTGCTGGATTCCATCATCGAGGCCTACATGGAGCGCGATGAAAGCCCGCGCCAGATCATTGCCCGCGGCTGCCCCGAGGCTGATGTGCGCAAGGTGGTTGGCATGTTGAAAAAGAACGAATACAAACGCCGCCAGGCACCGGTCGGCATCCGCGTGACGCAACGCGGCTTTGGCAAGGACTGGCGCTATCCGATAACATCGCGGTATCCAGACGAATTCTGAACAGGGGGACGCAGCAAATGAAAAAGATCGAAGCCGTCATCAAGCCGTTCAAGCTCGACGAAGTGCGCGAGGCCTTGTCCGATGTCGGGGTTACTGGCCTGACCGTGACCGAGGTCAAGGGCTTCGGCCGCCAGAAGGGACACACCGAGCTCTATCGCGGCGCCGAATACGTGGTCGACTTCCTGCCCAAGATCAAGATCGAGATCGTGGTTGCCGACGAAACCGTCGAAGCGGCGATCGAGGCCATCATCAAGGCGGCGCGCACCGGCAAGATCGGCGACGGCAAGATTTTTGTTTCGCCGGTCGAACAGGTCGTGCGGATTCGCACCGGCGAAGCAAATGAAGCAGCGATCTGACCAGCTATTGGCTGGCCATATCGCTGCTTGGCAGCAAATTGTTTGGCCCATCCCCCGACCCCTTCCCCGCGGGAAGGGGTGACTGATCAGGGCTCGCTGCGCTCGATTATTTTGGGGCGGAGAGCAGCACGATGACCGCGCCGGCGCCGCCCTCGGCGGCCCGTGCCTGGCAGTAGGCAAGCACCTCGCGCTTCTGTGCCAGCCACCCGAATACCAGATTCTTCAAAATCGGCTCACGCCCCGGCGAGCCGAGTCCCTTGCCATGAACGATGCGCAGGCAGCGCAGGTTTTGTTGCCGGCTGTCATGGATGAAGCGCGTTACCGCAAGCCTTGCCTCGTCACGGTTCATGCCATGCAAATCGAGCCTGGCCTGGACCACCCAGCGGCCACGTCGCAAATCGCGCAGCACACCGCGCGACAGGCCGGGTCGCAACCAGGCCGCTTCGTCGCCCCCTTCAAGCTGGAGATCGAGCAAATCCGGGCTCGCCAGGGTTTCGGCGAGCACGGCGGCGTCGTCGTTTTGCGTGTGTCGCGGAATGGCGGGCGGGGGCGGCGGCTCGTGATGCACGCGATCCCATGCCAGCGGTCGGACATCCGCCACCGCTTCCTCGAAGGCGATGCGCTCATCTTCGGCGGAGTGCGGCCGCCGGGCCATGGGCTTCAGCCCGCCGGATTCAGGCTGTCGAGATAGCGCTCGGCATCCAGCGCCGCCATGCAGCCGCTGCCGGCGCTGGTCACGGCCTGCCGATAGATATGGTCCTGCACGTCGCCGGCGGCAAACACCCCCGGGATGCTGGTGGCGGTGGCATTGCCGTTGCGGCCGCCCTGGGTGACGATGTAGCCGCCTTCCATGTCGAGCTGCCCGGCGAAGATGTCGGTGTTTGGCTTGTGGCCGATGGCGATGAAGACGCCCATCAGCGGAACATCCTCGGCGGCCCCGGTCTGCACGTGCTTGATGCGCATGCCGGTGACGCCGGTCTTGTCCCCCAGCACTTCGTCAAGCGTGTGGTTCCATTTGATGGTCACCTTGCCGGCCTTTGCCTTCTCGAACAGCTTGTCCTGCATGATCTTTTCGGCGCGGAACTTGTCGCGGCGATGGACGACGGTGACATGGCTGGCGATGTTGGAGAGATAGAGCGCTTCTTCAGCCGCCGTGTTGCCGCCGCCGACTACCGCAACCGGCTGGTTCTTGTAGAAGAAGCCGTCGCAGGTGGCGCAGGCCGATACCCCCTTGCCAGAAAATGTTTCTTCGGACGGCAGGCCGAGATACTGTGCCGAGGCGCCCGTGGCGATGATCAGTGCGTCGCAGGTGTATTCGCCGGAGTCGCCGATGAGTCGCATCGGCTTTTCCGCCAGTTTCACCGTGTGGATGTGGTCGAAGATCATCTCGGTGTTGAAGCGGGTGGCGTGCTTCTCGAAGCGGGCCATCAGGTCAGGACCCTGAACCCCATCCGCATCGGCCGGCCAGTTGTCCACCTCGGTGGTCGTCATCAATTGCCCGCCCTGGGCCATGCCGGTGATCAGCACCGGCTGGAGGTTGGCGCGCGCCGCATATACGGCGGCGGAGTATCCGGCCGGGCCGGAGCCGAGAATCAGAAGACGAACGTGGCGGGTGCTCATGGCGGGTGCGGTCCTTGGTGAAGTCGTGCGCTGATTATATAGATGGGCCGTGGCCCGGGTCTTTCAAGCCGTCCCGGCCAGAGGGGCCTCTATTCCAGGCCAAGAATGGGTAAGATGCGACGCAGTCCGCCCGTGGTGACCGGCGGCGGCAGGCCGACATCGGCCTGCGCAATTCGCGAGGGATACGCATGCTTCGTCCGCAGTGGATGTCCGGGGAACGGTTCCGCAAGGTCTGGCAGTTTCTTGCCGTGACGGTGTTGGCGCTGGTGGTATCGCTCGGCAGCGAGCGCCTGGGCTGGCTGCAGGATTACGAGAACATCTTCTACGACTACTGGCATCAGATCGCCGGCAAGCGGCGCGATGCGCAACATGCCGCTGTAATCGCCGTGGACGACGACACCTTGCTGCAATACAAGGACGATCCATTGGCGTTCTGGCAGCCGATATTCGCGGTGGCGATGCAAAACCTTACCGACGCCGGCGTCAAGTCGATCGGTCTGGACTTCATCTATGCCGTCAGCGCCGAGGCCTGGTTGCGCAAGCTCAAGCTGCCGGACAGCGAGGTTTCGCGCAATTACGACGCGCCGTTTCGTGGTCAGTTGGCGCAGGGAAACAAGATCCTGATCGCGCAGTTGGTTGAGACGTCGCAGGGCGACATGGAAGTCATGGGCCCGCCACCGGAGCATCTGCTGATGATGCCCAATGGCGCCCACGACACGGGTATCGCCAACCACTTCCCGGACAACGACAAACTGGTGCGCACCTTTTACCCGGTGGTCATTCCCGACAAGGAGTTCCCGGGGGTCGGCCTGGCCATGCAGCTTGCCCTGCGGGCGACGGGTGGCGACAGTCACGCCGACGGCTGGACATTTGCCGGCGAAAGCTTTTCGCGCCAGCGTGAACGTCGGCGCATCGGCTTCGTCGGCCCCCCGGGAAGCATGTTGACCGTGTCGATGCACCGGCTGCTCAAGGCGGACGCGCTCGACGATCCGGAAGTGAAAAAGCTCAAGGGACGCTCGGTGATCATCGCGCCCAACAACATCGGCACCTCGGACCGGCATTTTTCGCCTTATTCGCGGGTGTTGCCCGGCTTCGACAACGAGCCGATGACCGGCGGCGAAATTCACGCCAACGCGATCGAGACCATCATGTCCGGAATCTACCCGCGCGCCCTGTCGCACTGGGTTGCCTGGCCGGGCCTGGTACTGGTTCTGGTGTTCGTGGTCACACTTTTCCTGCGGATGCATCCCGCCGCCGGCCTGGGCGTTGGCCTGGCGTTTTCAGGCGCGGTCCTGATCCCTGCTTTCGCCCTTTTCCAGAAGGACCTGCTGCTGACCGTGGCGCCCTTCCATGTCGCGTTGGCCACCGCCTACCTGGCTACCCTGGCTTTGCGCCTGACCGGCGAGGAAAGGCAGCGGGCGCAGCTCAAGTCGATGTTCGGCCAGTACGTGTCCGACGTGGTGGTCGACAAGATCATCGCCGACGGCCAGCGTCCAAACCTGAGCGGAGAAAAGCTCGAAGTCACCGTGTTGTTTTCCGATATCCGGAACTTCACCACGATTTCGGAGAAGCTCGACGCGGAAGAGGTCGTTGAAATGCTGAATGCGTACTTCGGCCTGACCTGCGAACCGATTCTGGAGCAGGGCGGGATGGTCAACAAGTTCATCGGGGATGCCGTGATGGCCGTCTTCGGTTCGCCGGTGCACTATGACGACCATGCCCGCCGCGCGGTGTTGGCGGCCCAGGGTATGGCGCGCGAAGCGGAAGGCTTCAAGGCCTGGATGAAGCAGCGTTTTCCCGATCGCGGGCTGCCCGAGTTCGCGATCGGCATCGGCGTGCATACCGGTCCGGCGGTCATGGGCGACATCGGTTCCGTCAAGCGGCGCGAATTCACGGCCATCGGGGATACCGTGAACGCGGCGTCCCGCCTGGAGGGCGTGACCAAGGAGTTGGGCTGCGTGATAGCCGCGAGCGCCGCCGCAATCACGGCGGCGGGTGGCGGCATACGCACCGGGCGCCAGCAAGTGGTGCACGTAAAGGGCAAGGCGGAACCCATCGAGGTATTCGAGGTGCTCAGTGATTGACCGGTGCCCGCGCAAAACCCCGATGGCCCTCGAACATCGTTGAAATGTTGAAATTTCCGGTTTGGGTGGGATAATCAACATTTTGATTAAGAATCAGGACGATTCCGGATCGATCGTGTGACGATGCCAGTGAGCGCCGACTTCCTGTCAAGACCGCGTTCCCCTTGGGGGATGCTTGCCCGTAGCCTTTGTATTGGCGCGGTGCTGATGTCGTTTACCTCGGGAGGCGCGACGCTGGCCCAGGATCGCTTCGCCAGGCCGACGACACCTGAGACACGCGTGGCCCTGGTGATCGGCAATTCGGATTACCGGTCGGCGCCGTTGGATAACCCGGCCAACGATGCCAGCGACCTCGCCGCCGCATTGGAAAAGCAGGGTTTCAACGTATTGGTCCGCGAAAATGTCGGCGAACGCGGCCTCAAGGAGGCGGTGGATGTCTTTGCCAAACACCTGAAAAAGGGCGGTATTGGCCTGTTCTTTTTCGCCGGCCACGGCATCCAGCTCAAGGACCAGAATTTTCTGCTGCCGGTGGATGTCGGCTTTGAAAGCGAGGCCGACGTCAGTTTCAAATCGGTCAGTGCCGAGTATGTGCTTTCGCGCATGGCCGAGGCGGGGAACCGGATCAACATCGTCATTCTCGATGCCTGTCGCAACAACCCGCTCCAGCAGTCGCGCAAGTCCATCAGCAAGGGGCTCGGCGTGATGAACGTCGGCCGCGCGGAAAAGGGCACCTTCATTGCGTATGCGACGTCGCCTGGCTCCACGGCGGCCGACGGCACGGGGCGCAACGGCCTCTACACAAAACATTTGTTGCGCTCGCTGGAAACCCAGGACTCCGACATCGACCGGGTTTTCGGCCGGGTGCGCACAGGCGTGGTCCAGGACACGAACGGAGAGCAGGTACCCTGGACCTCAAGCTCGGTCATTGGGTCTTTCTATTTCAGCATGGCCGAGGATTTGGCGGCCTTGCAGCGACCGGCGATTCAACCCGCGGTTTCTGCCCAGGAATCCGCCGCCGAGGCTCTGCCGATTCCCTATGATCCGGTTCAGGAGCGGGCCTTCTGGGAGCGGATTAAGGACAGCCGCAGCCCGGCCGACTATGTCGCTTACCTGGAGAAGTTCGCCGGTGCAAAGCGCGCCGCCTATGCTCGCTGGATGGTACAGAAGCTGGGCGGCACGGTTCCGGCCACCGCGCGCCCCGCTGGGCGCCAGGGCGGAGATGCGCCGACACAAATTAGCCTGGCAGCCCCCGCTGCGGTCTTGCCGACCCAGGCTGCACCGGTAGCGGTTGGGGCTCTCCCGAATGGTGCCATCCCGTCGCCGGGCACGGTGATTCAGGATTGCACGGAGTGCCCGGAGCTGGTCGCCGTTCCTCCCGGGGAGTTCGTGATGGGCAGCAGCCCGAAGGAAAAGCTGCGCGAGCTGGATGAAGAGCCGGCCCATCGCGTGCGCGTCACCTCGGCCGTGGCGGTGGGCAAATTCGAAGTCACCCGCGCTCAGTATGCGGCCTTTGTGAAGGAAACCGCGCGCGAGACAAAGCCGGGTTGTCATTCCATGCGAGGCGGCTTTTTCCACAAGAACCCCAAGGCGACCTGGCAAAACCCGGGATTCGAGCAAAAGAACGAAGAACCAGTGGTTTGCGTAAGCTGGAACGATGCCCAGGCTTATGTGGCCTGGCTGACCAAGAAATCGCTGAAGCAGTATCGCTTGCTGAACGAATCGGAGTGGGAATATGTCGCGCGCGGTGGCAGCACGGGTCGGCGCTACTGGGCTGACGCCGAGGACGCCGCAACCTGCCGCCATGCCAGCGTTGCCGACGCCTCCTACAAGGCGGTTTCCCCTGGCGCGCCACTATTCCCTTGCTCGGACGGATTTGCGCATACCGCGCCAGTGGGCCGTTTCCCGCCCAATCCGTTCGGTTTGCACGACATGCTCGGCAATGCGTGGGAGTGGGTGGAGGACTGCTGGAACGAGGGCTATTCGGGAGCACCGGAACTTGCCGTGCCACGGGTGTCCGGCGCCTGCAGCGAGCGGGTATTTCGCGGCGGCGCCTGGAACAGCACGCCGGCAACGCTGCGCACCGCGTATCGGGACCGCGAATCAAAGGATGAGCGGCACGACAATCTGGGTTTCCGGGTGGCACGCACCCTGCCGTGATCCGCGGCGGTTGAGGTAGCTGCCCCATGTCCGATCCCCGTCCCAGCGCGGCGCGCCGAAACCTGTTGCTGGGCGCAGGGGCTGCGGCTGCCCTCGGTGCGTTGCCGGTGGTCCAGGAATGCTTCGCGCAAGCGTCAGCCGGCGAACCGATCCAGGACATCTACGCCCCCCGCAGCAAGTTCGCGCTCCTGATCGGAAACCGCGACTATCCGAATCGCAAGGACATTGCGCCAGCGCACAAGAACGTCCGGGATCTCAAGGAAACGCTCGAATACTACGAGTTCAAGGTGCGCGACTACCGCGACCTCGACGCACTGGCGATGGCCCGGGTGCTCGCCGAGTTTGGCTCGGAACTGAAGGCAAGCAGCGAGTCGAGCCTGCCCGGTTCCGTGGCCGTGGTGTTCTATTTTTGCGGGCACGGCTTTCAATCGGCGGGGCGCAACTATCTGGTTCCCGCCGGCGTCGATCCATCCTCGGAGAAGGCGCTGTCGTCCTCGCTGCGCCTGAACGAGGACATCCTGGTCGCGCTGCCGCAGCGCTATCCGGGGATCAGCATCGCGCTGATCGATGCCTGTCGCACCGACCCGTCGATCCGTCGTGGCGTTGACGACTTCAACCAGATCACGGCGCCCGAGGGCATGCTGGTCTTTTTTGCGACGCGCGCCGGACGGCCAGCGCTGGCGCCGATCAGCGCGGACCGCAACACGTTTTTTGTCGGGGCCTTGGTCGACGTATTGCGCGAAGCCAACGGCGTGACGCCGATTGACGACTTGTTCCGGATTGCTGCAATCGAATGCCAGACCCGCGTCAAGGCCGAGTTCGACAAGGTGAAACTGACGATTCCGCCCCAGTTCCCGGAGAGCACGGGCAATTTGCGCGGACGCTTCGTGATTCGCAATCGCCAGCTCGAACTGCGTCGGGGCCGTACCGGCAAGGGCACCGCGCTGCTCGGTGTCGACGCAGCCCTGCTCGACAAGCGCTGGCAAGTAATTCAAGCCTCTTTGCGGCCCGCGCGCTTGATCCGGCTTTGCGAACAGTTCGAAAAGGATTTTCCCGGCAGCGAATACGATCAACAGATTCGCGTCACGATCGCCGGTGCCCGGCAGGCGTTGGAAAGCCAGCGTTCGGCCGGGCTATCGGCGGACTTGTTTGAGGAAACCACCGGTGACCGGGACTTCCGCGACGACCTTATCAAGGCGCTGCGCGGTGACAAGGATGCCGCGCATCGACTTGCCCTGGCCTATCGGGATGGCAAGTCCGGAGTCGCAATACAATCGCGCCGCACCGAACAATGGTTGCGGTTCGCCGCAGAGCTCGGCAATGGTATTGCCAGTTGGGAGCTCTCCGAAATCTACAACCAGAGCGGCCAGGTGGGTGATGCGGCGCGGTTCGAGAAAAAGGCGCTGGATCTTGGCTACCGGCCGCCGCCAAGATTGGCGACGCGTGGCTACTGAGCTGCAAGCGGCGCGGACGGTGCAAGGCGGTTTTATCGGAGTTTTTCTTGGCTCGGCGGCGGCGTGAGGCGCCTGCTGGCGCGTTCCCGTATGGTCGTTGCGCTGCTGCTGGCATTGGCGGGCATGCCAGGTATCGGCGCGGAGGACGGCGTTGGTAAAGGGGTGGAAGCGAGGCCGAGGCCCTCGCGTGGCGAAATCTCCTCCGGCCGCGTCGACACGACGCGATCAGGCAAATCGAGTACCGCGAAGACCGGACAGGAAAAGCGCACGGCTGGCGAAAAGGCCAATGCAAAGCGGTCATTGTCGCGCGGCAAGGCGCCGAGCGCGAAGCGCAAAGCCGTGGCGCCGAAATCCACGGGCGGGCGACGGTCGGCGGGCGCGAGGTTGGCGCCGGCCGGCGATTTGGTGTCGTTTCGTGCAGCGGAGTGCCGGGAACGAATAGTCGCGGTCGTTCAACCGGCACGTGTCGCGACCCTGGCCGAGGAATGCGTGAAGGAACTACCACCTGGGCCTTTTAGCGACGAGTTCCGGCGTATTGAAGCGGGGGCGCGAACTGCCCTGGATGGGCAGCGCTCGGCTGGGATTTCGGGGGAACTGTTTGCCGATGCGGCGGGTGACCGCGAGCTTCGCGAGCTTGTCGAACGGGCGGCGCGCGGCGACATGGATGCCGCCTATGGCGTTGCCGAAGCCTACAAGTCCGGCCGGAGTGGCGTCGCCAGCGATCCGCGCAGATTGGAACAATGGTTGAGGTACTCAGCGGAGCTCGGTCATGGCAGGGCGAGTTGGGAGCTTGCCGAACACTACAACTACACGGGCTTGGTCGCCGATGCCGCGCGCTTCGAACGAAAAGCCCTGGATCTCGGGTATCGGCCCGCCCTGCGGCTGCCGTCCCGAGGCTATTGAATCAAGCGCCGCACGCCAATTCGCCATCACGGTCTCATGGCTTTGAGGCATGCGCTGGGTTAAAATCGCGGAGGCGCATTTTGTCTGCAGCCACGCTGGGGTAACACGGCTACTTCCAAGCGTCGGACACCCAAGATGACCGATCCGTAGTTCGCGTGGGAGCCGTCGACCGCAGCCCAGGCGGTCCAAATTTCGACAAGGCAATGGCACTGACTCGACATTCAGCGAGGCGATCGATATCCGGTTGCGTTTGGATTCTCCAAGCGTGCTCCGCGTTGTTGCTTGCCCATGTCGCTGTGCCGGCTCAAGGGCAAACCCCGCCGGGTGCGGGCAGCGTGCTGCAGACGGTTCCACCGGCGACGACGCGTCCGGACAGCGGGCCGAGCATAGACGACCGGGCTTCCAGGCCGCGCGCCATTGCCGACGTCGAGGGGTTGCGGATTGAAATCAAGCGCTTTCGCATCGTCGGCCTTTCAGTTGCGACAGCCGAGGACATGGAAGAGGACCTTGCCGGCTTCCTCGGCCCCAACAAGCGTTTTCAGGATCTGCTCGATGCCGCCGCGGCGATCAAGCGCAAGCTGGCCGGCCTTGGATTCTTCCTCGCCGACGTGGTGGTTCCGGAACAGAAGATCGCCAATGGCATCGTCGAGTTGCGGGTTCTCGAAGGGCGGCTGGGCAAGGTTCGGCTGGTGATCGACCCGGCAACGAGAATCGACCGCGAATTGTTGCAGTCCTACATCGACGGATTGGAAGAGGGGGGCCTGATCCGGACCTCCGACGTCGAGCGCGCGCTGTTCCAGATCCATGATCTGCGCGGCATTGTGGCGACCAGCAGTTTCGCGCCGGGCACGGCCTCGGGAACGGCGGACCTGACCATCCGCGTTTCGCCGGCGAAGACCTTCGACGGAAATTTCGACTTTGACGCCAACGGTTCGATCTATACCGGCTTGCACCGAGCCGGCGCCGGAGTGGACGCCAACGGCTTGTTCGGCCGCGGCGAGCTCATCAGCGTGCGCGCAAGCAATGCGATCGACGGAAATCTGCGTTTCGCGCGAGCCTCGGTGTTGCTGCCAATCGGTCCCTGGGGAACCAAGATCGGCGGTGCCATCTCGGACCTCAACTATCGCCTTGGTACTTCGTCATTCGCGGCGCTGAAGGTCAATGGCGCGGCCCACGTTACCTCCTTGACCGCGATCCATCCCTTCATCCGCTCGCGCAATACCAATCTGCTGCTGATCGCGCAGAGCGACAAACGCGAGTTCTATGACATCCAGTTGACTTCAGGGAACGTCAATCTTAAGAAGTCGGATGTCTATTCGCTAAGTGTTTCGGGGGATTTCCGCGATCGTATTGGCGGTGGCGGCATCAACGTCTTCAACCTTGCATATACGCTCGGCGATTTGAAATTTGGCAACGCCGCGCTTGAAGCCACTGACAATGCGGGTCGTCGTACCAAGGGTTTGTTTGGCAAGACCAACATCACGCTTTCACGCCTTCAGGCGGTGGCCGATCGCTTGGCATTCTATGGTTCCTACACGGAGCAATTTACCAACAAGAACCTCGATCCTAGCGAGAAGATTAGTCTCGGCGGACCCAATGCCGTTCGTGCTTATCCGCAAGGGGAAGGCGCTGGCGACCAGGGATACTTCGCGACTTTGGAAATGCGATACCGGTTGCCATTGGAGGAAAGTCTTCCGGGAAGCATCGTGTTTGCCACTTTTTATGATTTTGGGCGCGCGAAGCTGATCCAACGGCCCAGCGCCGCCGATTTTGCGGGGAATGCTGAGCGTTTGCGGCGTATTGCCGGCCCGGGGGTGGGCGTTAACTGGGAAGTGCCAAACAATTGGTATCTACGGGCAACTCTTGCTTTCCGGGACACTACCAAGGCCACTGCGGATCATTTGCTGCGCTATCCGCGGTTCTATTTTCAGTTCAGCAAGTTCTTCTAGGCCGTGATGTAGTACCTCTTGTCGCAAGGAATTTGAGGGCATAGTGTTCGATCGTCGATCTGGACGCGGTGCTTCAATCGCATAGGAACATTGCCATGTTCAAGCACGCCACGATGAATCGAGCCTACCGGTTGATCTGGTGCGAGGTGCGCAGCACTTGGGTTGCGGTGGCGGAGTTCGCGCGCGCGCATGGAAAGCGGTCCGCGGCTGGGATCGCATTGTCGGTGGCCCTTGTGGCGGGGATGGCAGGTAACTCGGCTGCCCAAAATCCGGCTCCGACCGCCTTGCCGACGGGCGGGCAAACTGTTGCCGGTCAAGTCGAGATCGCGACCGTCGGGTCGCGCATGGACGTAACCCAGTCGTCGAACAGTGCGATCGTCAACTGGGACAGTTTCAATATCGGTAGCCAGGCACAAGTCAATTTTGTCCAGCCAAGTGCGTCGGCGGTCATTCTCAATCGGGTGCTCGGCGGCAGTGGATCGATGATCCTCGGACAGATGACGGCCAATGGCAATGTCTTCCTGGTGGATCCTGCCGGAGTCATATTTGCGCCAGGTGCCCGGGTCGACGTTGGCGGGTTGGTCGCGTCTTCACTTGGCATATCCGACGGCAATTTTCTGGCGGCAAAGTATCAGTTCGAAGGAGTCGGTGCTGGCGGGGCGGTGGAGAATCACGGAAGCATCAATGTGGCAAATGGCGGCTTTGTTGCCCTTATCGCTCCGCAGGTCGCGAACAAGGGAACAATCTCGGCAGCCAATGGCAGCATCGGAATGGCGGCGGGTGAAACAGTCAGCCTCGATTTTGACCACGATGGTTTGCTGAGTTTTCAGGTGAACCTCGCCGCGGCCGCCGCACGGGTCGACAATAGCGGGCTGATCTTGGCCGATGGCGGTCGCGTGGTGATGAGTGCCCAGGCCAAGGATGCCCTGCTTTCCACCGTTCTCAGCAACGACGGCATCGTGCGTGCGCGAAGCGTCGAATCGCGAAATGGTGAGATCTGGCTGGGCGGTGGTAGCTCCGGCGTGGTCAGCGTCAGTGGAACGCTTGATGCATCAGGTACTGCTGCTGGTCAACGTGGCGGCACGGTGAAGGTGCTGGGCGACAAGGTCGGGCTGTTCGAGCAGGCGAAGGTCGATGTTTCAGGAGTCGGCGGTGGTGGTACGGCGCTGGTCGGCGGCAACTGGCAGGGCAAGGGCCCGGAGCAGAACGCGAACGTGACATACGTTGGCAAGGATGTGACGATCATTGCCGATGCAGTTGGCAGTGGTGATGGCGGCAAGGTAGTGGTATGGGCTGACGGCATTACCCGGTTTTTAGGGTCAATTTTTTCGCGCGGTGGTAGCTCGGCAGGTGATGGCGGACAGGTCGAAGTCTCGGGCAAGAACCAACTCGCCTTCCGCGGCGGTGTAGACCTTTCTGCGTCAAGTGGGGGTGGGGGCAGGTTGTTGCTCGACCCACGCGATTTGATCATTAATGGAGGTGCAACCAATGCAGGTGGGGGTGTGGGAACCGACGACTCGATTGTCGGGAACACTGTTGCGTTCGCCACCAATACTGGCGCGGATACGACCATAACGGAAGCAGCCCTGGAAGCGATCGCCGCTGGATCAATTATTGATCTTCAGGCTGAAAACAGCATTACTGTTGGAGCAACTCCATTCACCGCAGGGCTCACATTTTCGAACAATACAAGCGTTACATTCCGGACGCGGAACAATACCGGTGACGTCGGTGGATCAGCCAAAACGCCTGGGATCAATACGTCGGGTCTTTCAATCACGGCTCAGGGTAGCGGCAGTCTTGCCTTTTACACTGCGGATGCGGGGACAGGCCCCGGGACTGGCGGTACTGATGCCGCAGTTAGTGCCGCGATTGGTCTCGGCGACATAAGCACGAGCTCAGGGGTGTTTGTAGCAAATGCGGAAGGTGCTTTGGCGGTTGGTACGGTCAATGCGCACTCCGTGGCGCTCACCGGCGCGACCAGCGTCACCCTGAACGGCAACATCACCACGGACGGCAACACGGGCAACAGCGTCACGGTGACGGGCCCGGCCTTGCTGGCGACAGGGGCGATCACCATCAACACCAGCGCCAACGTCACGGATCAGACCGGCGCGATCAGCTTCACCAGCACCATCGACAACGCCCAGGCACTGACCCTGACCGCCGGCGGGGCTGACGTCACGGTGAGCGGCGCGATCGGCAACACGGCGGCGCTGACCGGTTTGACCATCACCGGCAACGACATCAGCCTGGGCAACATTGGCGGCGCGGCGGCCGGGGTCAGTGGCGCGACCAGCGTCACCGCGGCCGACGGCGCCGGCCCGGACGCGGGCTCGATCACGCTGACGGGCACCACCTACAACCAGAACCAGTTGACCCTGAACGCGGGCGCGGCGACCAATGCCGTGCAAGTGGCCGGCGGCGCGGCGGCGGCCTTGACCACCATCACCACCAGCGGCGACACGGTGACGGTGACCGGCGCGGTGGATCTGAACGCGCGCGGCCTGACGGTGGACAGCACCGCCGCTGGCGGCAGCGCGGCGGGCGCCAACATCAGCTTCAACCAGACCATTGACGGCGCGGGCGCGCTGACCCTGACGGGCGGCACGCTGGGCGACGTGACGATCACGGGGGCGACGGGCAACGGCACGGCGCTGACCGGTTTGACCATCACCGGCAACGACATCAGCCTGGGCAACATTGGCGGCGCGGCGGCCGGGGTCAGTGGCGCGACCAGCGTCACCGCGGCCGACGGCGCCGGCCCGGACGCGGGCTCGATCACGCTGACGGGCACCACCTACAACCAGAACCAGTTGACCCTGAACGCGGGCGCGGCGACCAATGCCGTGCAAGTGGCCGGCGGCGCGGCGGCGGCCTTGACCACCATCACCACCAGCGGCGACACGGTGACGGTGACCGGCGCGGTGGATCTGAACGCGCGCGGCCTGACGGTGGACAGCACCGCCGCTGGCGGCAGCGCGGCGGGCGCCAACATCAGCTTCAACCAGACCATTGACGGCGCGGGCGCGCTGACCCTGACGGGCGGCACGCTGGGCGACGTGACGATCACGGGGGCGACGGGCAACGGCACGGCGCTGACCGGTTTGACCATCACCGGCAACGACATCAGCCTGGGCAACATTGGCGGCGCGGCGGCCGGGGTCAGTGGCGCGACCAGCGTCACCGCGGCCGACGGCGCCGGCCCGGACGCGGGCTCGATCACGCTGACGGGCACCACCTACAACCAGAACCAGTTGACCCTGAACGCGGGCGCGGCGACCAATGCCGTGCAAGTGGCCGGCGGCGCGGCGGCGGCCTTGACCACCATCACCACCAGCGGCGACACGGTGACGGTGACCGGCGCGGTGGATCTGAACGCGCGCGGCCTGACGGTGGACAGCACCGCCGCTGGCGGCAGCGCGGCGGGCGCCAACATCAGCTTCAACCAGACCATTGACGGCGCGGGCGCGCTGACCCTGACGGGCGGCACGCTGGGCGACGTGACGATCACGGGGGCGACGGGCAACGGCACGGCGCTGACCGGTTTGACCATCACCGGCAACGACATCAGCCTGGGCAACATTGGCGGCGCGGCGGCCGGGGTCAGTGGCGCGACCAGCGTCACCGCGGCCGACGGCGCCGGCCCGGACGCGGGCTCGATCACGCTGACGGGCACCACCTACAACCAGAACCAGTTGACCCTGAACGCGGGCGCGGCGACCAATGCCGTGCAAGTGGCCGGCGGCGCGGCGGCGGCCTTGACCACCATCACCACCAGCGGCGACACGGTGACGGTGACCGGCGCGGTGGATCTGAACGCGCGCGGCCTGACGGTGGACAGCACCGCCGCTGGCGGCAGCGCGGCGGGCGCCAACATCAGCTTCAACCAGACCATTGACGGCGCGGGCGCGCTGACCCTGACGGGCGGCACGCTGGGCGACGTGACGATCACGGGGGCGACGGGCAACGGCACGGCGCTGACCGGTTTGACCATCACCGGCAACGACATCAGCCTGGGCAACATTGGCGGCGCGGCGGCCGGGGTCAGTGGCGCGACCAGCGTCACCGCGGCCGACGGCGCCGGCCCGGACGCGGGCTCGATCACGCTGACGGGCACCACCTACAACCAGAACCAGTTGACCCTGAACGCGGGCGCGGCGACCAATGCCGTGCAAGTGGCCGGCGGCGCGGCGGCGGCCTTGACCACCATCACCACCAGCGGCGACACGGTGACGGTGACCGGCGCGGTGGATCTGAACGCGCGCGGCCTGACGGTGGACAGCACCGCCGCTGGCGGCAGCGCGGCGGGCGCCAACATCAGCTTCAACCAGACCATTGACGGCGCGGGCGCGCTGACCCTGACGGGCGGCACGCTGGGCGACGTGACGATCACGGGGGCGACGGGCAACGGCACGGCGCTGACCGGTTTGACCATCACCGGCAACGACATCAGCCTGGGCAACATTGGCGGCGCGGCGGCCGGGGTCAGTGGCGCGACCAGCGTCACCGCGGCCGACGGCGCCGGCCCGGACGCGGGCTCGATCACGCTGACGGGCACCACCTACAACCAGAACCAGTTGACCCTGAACGCGGGCGCGGCGACCAATGCCGTGCAAGTGGCCGGCGGCGCGGCGGCGGCCTTGACCACCATCACCACCAGCGGCGACACGGTGACGGTGACCGGCGCGGTGGATCTGAACGCGCGCGGCCTGACGGTGGACAGCACCGCCGCTGGCGGCAGCGCGGCGGGCGCCAACATCAGCTTCAACCAGACCATTGACGGCGCGGGCGCGCTGACCCTGACGGGCGGCACGCTGGGCGACGTGACGATCACGGGGGCGACGGGCAACGGCACGGCGCTGACCGGTTTGACCATCACCGGCAACGACATCAGCCTGGGCAACATTGGCGGCGCGGCGGCCGGGGTCAGTGGCGCGACCAGCGTCACCGCGGCCGACGGCGCCGGCCCGGACGCGGGCTCGATCACGCTGACGGGCACCACCTACAACCAGAACCAGTTGACCCTGAACGCGGGCGCGGCGACCAATGCCGTGCAAGTGGCCGGCGGCGCGGCGGCGGCCTTGACCACCATCACCACCAGCGGCGACACGGTGACGGTGACCGGCGCGGTGGATCTGAACGCGCGCGGCCTGACGGTGGACAGCACCGCCGCTGGCGGCAGCGCGGCGGGCGCCAACATCAGCTTCAACCAGACCATTGACGGCGCGGGCGCGCTGACCCTGACGGGCGGCACGCTGGGCGACGTGACGATCACGGGGGCGACGGGCAACGGCACGGCGCTGACCGGTTTGACCATCACCGGCAACGACATCAGCCTGGGCAACATTGGCGGCGCGGCGGCCGGGGGTCAGTGGCGCGACCAGCGTCACCGCGCCGACGGCGCCGGCCCGGACGCGGGCTCGATCACGCTGACGGGCACCACCTACAACCAGAACCAGTTGACCTGAACGCGGGCGCGGCGACCAATGCCGTGCAAGTGGCCAGGCGGCGCGGCGGCGGCCTTGACCACCATCACCACCAGCGGCGACACGGTGACGGTGACCGGCGCGGTGGATCTGAACGCGCGCGGCCTGACGGTGGACAGCACCGCCGCTGGCGGCAGCGCGGCGGGCGCCAACATCAGCTTCAACCAGACCATTGACGGCGCGGGCGCGCTGACCCTGACGGGCGGCACGCTGGGCGACGTGACGATCACGGGGGCGACGGGCAACGGCACGGCGCTGACCGGTTTGACCATCACCGGCAACGACATCAGCCTGGGCAACATTGGCGGCGCGGCGGCCGGGGTCAGTGGCGCGACCAGCGTCACCGCGGCCGACGGCGCCGGCCCGGACGCGGGCTCGATCACGCTGACGGGCACCACCTACAACCAGAACCAGTTGACCCTGAACGCGGGCGCGGCGACCAATGCCGTGCAAGTGGCCGGCGGCGCGGCGGCGGCCTTGACCACCATCACCACCAGCGGCGACACGGTGACGGTGACCGGCGCGGTGGATCTGAACGCGCGCGGCCTGACGGTGGACAGCACCGCCGCTGGCGGCAGCGCGGCGGGCGCCAACATCAGCTTCAACCAGACCATTGACGGCGCGGGCGCGCTGACCCTGACGGGCGGCACGCTGGGCGACGTGACGATCACGGGGCGACGGGCAACGGCACGGCGCTGACCGGTTTGACCATCACCGGCAACGACATCAGCCTGGGCAACATTGGCGGCGCGGCGGCCGGGGTCAGTGGCGCGACCAGCGTCACCGCGGCCGACGGCGCCGGCCCGGACGCGGGCTCGATCACGCTGACGGGCACCACCTACAACCAGAACCAGTTGACCCTGAACGCGGGCGCGGCGACCAATGCCGTGCAAGTGGCCGGCGGCGCGGCGGCGGCCTTGACCACCATCACCACCAGCGGCGACACGGTGACGGTGACCGGCGCGGTGGATCTGAACGCGCGCGGCCTGACGGTGGACAGCACCGCCGCTGGCGGCAGCGCGGCGGGCGCCAACATCAGCTTCAACCAGACCATTGACGGCGCGGGCGCGCTGACCCTGACGGGCGGCACGCTGGGCGACGTGACGATCACGGGGGCGACGGGCAACGGCACGGCGCTGACCGGTTTGACCATCACCGGCAACGACATCAGCCTGGGCAACATTGGCGGCGCGGCGGCCGGGGTCAGTGGCGCGACCAGCGTCACCGCGGCCGACGGCGCCGGCCCGGACGCGGGCTCGATCACGCTGACGGGCACCACCTACAACCAGAACCAGTTGACCCTGAACGCGGGCGCGGCGACCAATGCCGTGCAAGTGGCCGGCGGCGCGGCGGCGGCCTTGACCACCATCACCACCAGCGGCGACACGGTGACGGTGACCGGCGCGGTGGATCTGAACGCGCGCGCCTGACGGTGGACAGCACCGCCGCTGGCGGCAGCGCGGCGGGCGCCAACATCAGCTTCAACCAGACCATTGACGGCGCGGGCGCGCTGACCCTGACAGGCGGCACGCTGGGCGACGTGACGATCACGGGGCGACGGGCAACGGCACGGCGCTGACCGGTTTGACCATCACCGGCAACGACATCAGCCTGGGCAACATTGGCGGCGCGGCGGCCGGGGGTCAGTGGCGCGACCAGCGTCACCGCGGCCGACGGCGCCGGCCCGGACGCGGGCTCGATCACGCTGACGGGCACCACCTACAACCAGAACCAGTTGACCCTGAACGCGGGCGCGGCGACCAATGCCGTGCAAGTGGCCGGCGGCGCGGCGGCGGCCTTGACCACCATCACCACCAGCGGCGACACGGTGACGGTGACCGGCGCGGTGGATCTGAACGCGCGCGGCCTGACGGTGGACAGCACCGCCGCTGGCGGCAGCGCGGCGGGCGCCAACATCAGCTTCAACCAGACCATTGACGGCGCTGGCGCGCTGACCCTGACGGGCGGCACGCTGGGCGACGTGACGATCACGGGGGCGACGGGCAACGGCACGGCGCTGACTGGTTTGACCATCACCGGCAACGACATCAGCCTGGGCAACATTGGTGGCGCGGCGGCCGGGGGCAGTGGCGCGACCAGCGTCACCGCGGCCGACGGCGCCGGCCCGGACGCGGGCTCGATCACGCTGACGGGCACCACCTACAACCAGAACCAGTTGACCTGAACGCTGGCGCGGCGACCAATGCCGTGCAAGTGGCCGGCGGCGCGGCGGCGGCCTTGACCACCATCACCACCAGCGGCGACACGGTGACGGTGACCGGCGCGGTGGCTCTGAACGCGCGCGCCTGACGGTGGACAGCACCGCCGCTGGCGGCAGCGCGGCGGGCGCCAACATCAGCTTCAACCAGACCATTGACGGCGCGGGCGCGCTGACCCTGACGGGCGGCACGCTGGGCGACGTGACGATCACGGGGGCGACGGGCAACGGCACGGCGCTGACCGGTTTGACCATCACCGGCAACGACATCAGCCTGGGCAACATTGGCGGCGCGGCGGCCGGGGGTCAGTGGCGCGACCAGCGTCACCGCGGCCGACGGCGCCGGCCGGACGCGGGCTCGATCACGCTGACGGGCACCACCTACAACCAGAACCAGTTGACCTGAACGCTGGCGCGGCGACCAATGCCGTGCAAGTGGCCGGCGGCGCGGCGGCGGCCTTGACCACCATCACCACCAGCGGCGACACGGTGACGGTGACCGGCGCGGTGGATCTGAACGCGCGCGGCCTGACGGTGGACAGCACCGCCGCTGGCGGCAGCGCGGCGGGCGCCAACATCAGCTTCAACCAGACCATTGACGGCGCGGGCGCGCTGACCCTGACGGGCGGCACGCTGGGCGACGTGACGATCACGGGGGCGACGGGCAACGGCACGGCGCTGACCGGTTTGACCATCACCGGCAACGACATCAGCCTGGGCAACATTGGCGGCGCGGCGGCCGGGGTCAGTGGCGCGACCAGCGTCACCGCGGCCGACGGCGCCGGCCCGGACGCGGGCTCGATCACGCTGACGGGCACCACCTACAACCAGAACCAGTTGACCCTGAACGCTGGCGCGGCGACCAATGCCGTGCAAGTGGCCGGCGGCGCGGCGGCGGCCTTGACCACCATCACCACCAGCGGCGACACGGTGACGGTGACCGGCGCGGTGGATCTGAACGCGCGCGGCCTGACGGTGGACAGCACCGCCGCTGGCGGCAGCGCGGCGGGCGCCAACATCAGCTTCAACCAGACCATTGACGGCGCGGGCGCGCTGACCCTGACGGGCGGCACGCTGGGCGACGTGACGATCACGGGGGCGACGGGCAACGGCACGGCGCTGACTGGTTTGACCATCACCGGCAACGACATCAGCCTGGGCAACATTGGTGGCGCGGCGGCCGGGGTAAGTGGCGCGACCAGCGTCACCGCGGCCGACGGCGCCGGCCCGGACGCGGGCTCGATCACGCTGACGGGCACCACCTACAACCAGAACCAGTTGACCCTGAACGCTGGCGCGGCGACCAATGCCGTGCAAGTGGCCGGCGGCGCGGCGGCGGCCTTGACCACCATCACCACCAGCGGCGACACGGTGACGGTGACCGGCGCGGTGGATCTGAACGCGCGCAGCCTGACGGTGGACAGCACCGCCGCTGGCGGCAGCGCGGCGGGCGCCAACATCAGCTTCAACCAGACCATTGACGGCGCGGGCGCGCTGACCCTGACGGGCGGCACGCTGGGCGACGTGACGATCACGGGGGCGACGGGCAACGGCACGGCGCTGACTGGTTTGACCATCACCGGCAACGACATCAGCCTGGGCAACATTGGTGGCGCGGCGGCCGGGGGTCAGTGGCGCGACCAGCGTCACCGCGGCCGACGGCGCCGGCCCGGACGCGGGCTCGATCACGCTGACGGGCACCACCTACAACCAGAACCAGTTGACCTGAACGCGGGCGCGGCGACCAATGCCGTGCAAGTGGCCGGCGGCGCGGCGGCGGCCTTGACCACCATCACCACCAGCGGCGACACGGTGACGGTGACCGGCGCGGTGGATCTGAACGCGCGCGACCTGACGGTGGACAGCACCGCCGCTGGCGGCAGCGCGGCGGGCGCCAACATCAGCTTCAACCAGACCATTGACGGCGCTGGCGCGCTGACCCTGACGGGCGGCACGCTGGGCGACGTGACGATCACGGGGGCGACGGGCAACGGCACGGCGCTGACTGGTTTGACCATCACCGGCAACGACATCAGCCTGGGCAACATTGGTGGCGCGGCGGCCGGGGTCAGTGGCGCGACCAGCGTCACCGCGGCCGACGGCGCCGGCCCGGACGCGGGCTCGATCACGCTGACGGGCACCACCTACAACCAGAACCAGTTGACCCTGAACGCTGGCGCGGCGACCAATGCCGTGCAAGTGGCCGGCGGCGCGGCGGCGGCCTTGACCACCATCACCACCAGCGGCGACACGGTGACGGTGACCGGCGCGGTGGATCTGAACGCGCGCGGCCTGACGGTGGACAGCACCGCCGCTGGCGGCAGCGCGGCGGGCGCCAACATCAGCTTCAACCAGACCATTGACGGCGCTGGCGCGCTGACCCTGACGGGCGGCACGCTGGGCGACGTGACGATCACGGGGGCGACGGGCAACGGCACGGCGCTGACCGGTTTGACCATCACCGGCAACGACATCAGCCTGGGCAACATTGGCGGCGCGGCGGCCGGGGTCAGTGGCGCGACCAGCGTCACCGCGGCCGACGGCGCCGGCCCGGACGCGGGCTCGATCACGCTGACGGGCACCACCTACAACCAGAACCAGTTGACCCTGAACGCTGGCGCGGCGACCAATGCCGTGCAAGTGGCCGGCGGCGCGGCGGCGGCCTTGACCACCATCACCACCAGCGGCGACACGGTGACGGTGACCGGCGCGGTGGATCTGAACGCGCGCGGCCTGACGGTGGACAGCACCGCCGCTGGCGGCAGCGCGGCGGGCGCCAACATCAGCTTCAACCAGACCATTGACGGCGCGGGCGCGCTGACCCTGACGGGCGGCACGCTGGGCGACGTGACGATCACGGGGGCGACGGGCAACGGCACGGCGCTGACCGGTTTGACCATCACCGGCAACGACATCAGCCTGGGCAACATTGGCGGCGCGGCGGCCGGGGTCAGTGGCGCGACCAGCGTCACCGCGGCCGACGGCGCCGGCCCGGACGCGGGCTCGATCACGCTGACGGGCACCACCTACAACCAGAACCAGTTGACCCTGAACGCTGGCGCGGCGACCAATGCCGTGCAAGTGGCCGGCGGCGCGGCGGCGGCCTTGACCACCATCACCACCAGCGGCGACACGGTGACGGTGACCGGCGCGGTGGATCTGAACGCGCGCGGCCTGACGGTGGACAGCACCGCCGCTGGCGGCAGCGCGGCGGGCGCCAACATCAGCTTCAACCAGACCATTGACGGCGCGGGCGCGCTGACCCTGACGGGCGGCACGCTGGGCGACGTGACGATCACGGGGGCGACGGGCAACGGCACGGCGCTGACCGGTTTGACCATCACCGGCAACGACATCAGCCTGGGCAACATTGGCGGCGCGGCGGCCGGGGTCAGTGGCGCGACCAGCGTCACCGCGGCCGACGGCGCCGGCCCGGACGCGGGCTCGATCACGCTGACGGGCACCACCTACAACCAGAACCAGTTGACCCTGAACGCGGGCGCGGCGACCAATGCCGTGCAAGTGGCCGGCGGCGCGGCGGCGGCCTTGACCACCATCACCACCAGCGCCGACACGGTGACGGTGACCGGCGCGGTGGATCTGAACGCGCGCAACCTGACGGTGGACAGCACCGCCGCTGGCGGCAGCGCGGCGGGCGCCAACATCAGCTTCAACCAGACCATTGACGGCGCGGGCGCGCTGACCCTGACGGGCGGCACGCTGGGCGACGTGACGATCACGGGGGCGACGGGCAACGGCACGGCGCTGACCGGTTTGACCATCACCGGCAACGACATCAGCCTGGGCAACATTGGCGGCGCGGCGGCCGGGGTCAGTGGCGCGACCAGCGTCACCGCGGCCGACGGCGCCGGCCCGGACGCGGGCTCGATCACGCTGACGGGCACCACCTACAACCAGAACCAGTTGACCCTGAACGCTGGCGCGGCGACCAATGCCGTGCAAGTGGCCGGCGGCGCGGCGGCGGCCTTGACCACCATCACCACCAGCGGCGACACGGTGACGGTGACCGGCGCGGTGGATCTGAACGCGCGCGGCCTGACGGTGGACAGCACCGCCGCTGGCGGCAGCGCGGCGGGCGCCAACATCAGCTTCAACCAGACCATTGACGGCGCTGGCGCGCTGACCCTGACGGGCGGCACGCTGGGCGACGTGACGATCACGGGGGCGACGGGCAACGGCACGGCGCTGACTGGTTTGACCATCACCGGCAACGACATCAGCCTGGGCAACATTGGTGGCGCGGCGGCCGGGGGTCAGTGGCGCGATCAGCGTCACCGCGGCCGACGGCGCCGGCCCGGACGCGGGCTCGATCACGCTGACGGGCACCACCTACAACCAGAACCAGTTGACCCTGAACGCTGGCGCGGCGACCAATGCCGTGCAAGTGGCCGGCGGCGCGGCGGCGGCCTTGACCACCATCACCACCAGCGGCGACACGGTGACGGTGACCGGCGCGGTGGATCTGAACGCGCGCAACCTGACGGTCGACAGCACCAACGCCGGCGGCAGCGCGGCGGGCGCCAACATCAGCTTCAACCAGACCATCGACGGCGCCGGCGCCTTGACCCTGACGGGCGGCACGCTGGGCGACGTGACGATCACGGGGGCGACGGGCAACGGCACGGCGCTGAGCAGTCTGAGCCTCACCGGCAACGACATCAGCCTGGGCAACATCGGCGGGCTGGCGGCGGGGGTGAGTGGCGCGAGCAGCGTCACCGCGGCCGACGGCGCCGGCCCGGACGCGGGCTCGATCACGCTGACGGGCACCACCTACAACCAGAACCAGTTGACCCTGAACGCCGGGCGCGGCGACCAATGCCGTGCAAGTGGCCGGCGGCGCGGCGGCGGCCTTGACCACCATCACCACCAGCGGCGACACGGTGACGGTGACCGGCGCGGTGGATCTGAACGCGCGCAACCTGACGGTGGACAGCACCGCCGCCGGCGGCAGCGCGGCGGGGGCGGCGATCAGCTTCAACCAGACCATTGACGGCGCTGGCGCGCTGACCCTGACGGGCGGCACGCTGGGCGACGTGACGATCACGGGGGCGACGGGCAACGGCACGGCGCTGACTGGTTTGACCATCACCGGCAACGACATCAGCCTGGGCAACATTGGTGGCGCGGCGGCCGGGGGCAGTGGCGCGACCAGCGTCACCGCGGCCGACGGCGCCGGCCCGGACGCGGGCTCGATCACGCTGACGGGCACCACCTACAACCAGAACCAGTTGAGCCTGAACGCCGGCGCGGCGACCAATGCCGTGCAAGTGGCCGGCGGCGCGGCGGCGGCCTTGACCACCATCACCACCAGCGCCGACACGGTGACGGTGACCGGCGCGGTGGATCTGAACGCGCGCGGCCTGACGGTGGACAGCACCAGCCGCTGGCGGCAGCGCGGCGGGCGCCAAGATCAGCTTCAACCAGACCATTGACGGCGCCGGCGCGCTGACCCTGACGGGCGGCACGCTGGGCGACGTGACGATCACGGGGGCGACGGGCAACGGCACGGCGCTGAGCAGTCTGAGCCTCACCGGCAACGACATCAGCCTGGGCAACATCGGCGGGCTGGCGGCGGGGGTGAGTGGCGCGAGCAGCGTCACCGCGGCCGACGGCGCCGGACCGGATGCGGGCTCGATCACGCTGACGGGGACCACCTACAACCAGAACCAGTTGACCCTGAACGCGGGCGCGGCGACCAATGCCGTGCAAGTGGCCGGCGGCGCGGCGGCGGCCTTGACCACCATCACCACCAGCGCCGACACGGTGACGGTGACCGGCGCGGTGGATCTGAACGCGCGCGACCTGACGGTGGACAGCACCGCCGCTGGCGGCAGCGCGGCGGGGCGCCGACATCAGCTTCAACCAGACCATTGACGGCGCTGGCGCGCTGACCCTGACGGGCGGCACGCTGGGCGACGTGACGATCACGGGGGCGACGGGCAACGGCACGGCGCTGACCGGTTTGACCCTCACCGGCAACGACATCAGCCTGGGCAACATCGGCGGGCTGGCGGCGGGGGTGAGTGGCGCGAGCAGCGTCACCGCGGCCGACGGCGCCGGACCGGATGCGGGCTCGATCACGCTGACGGGGACCACCTACAACCAGAACCAGCTGAGCCTGAACGCCGGCGCGGCGACCAATGCCGTGCAAGTGGCCGGCGGTGCGGCGGCGGCCTTGACCACCATCACCACCAGCGCCGACACGGTGACGGTGACCGGCGCGGTGGATCTGACCGCGCGCGGCCTGACGGCGGACAGCACCACCGCTGGCGGCAGCGCGGCGGGCGCCGACATCGGGTTCAACCAACCCATTGACGGCGCGGGCGCCTTGACCCTGACGGGCGGCACGCTGGGCGACGTGACGATCACGGGGCGACGGGCAACGGCACGGCGCTGACCGGTTTGACCATCACCGGCAACGACATCAGCCTGGGCAACATTGGCGGCGCGGCGGCCGGGGTCAGTGGCGCGAGCAGCGTCACCGCGGCCGACGGCGCCGGACCGGATGCGGGCTCGATCACGCTGACGGGGACCACCTACAACCAGAACCAGCTGAGCCTGAACGCCGGCGCGGCGACCAATGCCGTGCAAGTGGCCGGCGGTGCGGCGGCGGCCTTGACCACCATCACCACCAGCGCCGACACGGTGACGGTGACCGGGGCGGTGGATCTGAACGCGCGCGGCCTGACGGTGGACAGCACCGCCGCTGGCGGCAGCGCGGCGGGCGGCGACATCAGCTCAACCAGACCATTGACGGCGCTGGCGCGTTGACCCTGACGGGCGGCACGCTGGGCGACGTGACGATCACGGGGCGACGGGCAACGGCACGGCGCTGACCGGTCTGACCATCACCGGCAACGACATCAGCCTGGGCAACATTGGCGGCGCGGCGGCCGGGGTGAGTGGCGCGACCAGCGTCACCGCGGCCGACGGCGCGCCGGCCCGGACGCGGGCTCGATCACGCTGACGGGCACCACCTACAACCAGAACCAGTTGACCCTGAACGCGGGCGCGGCGACCAATGCCGTGCAAGTGGCCGGCGGTGCGGCGGCGGCCTTGACCACCATCACCACCAGCGCCGACACGGTGACGGTGACCGGGGCGGTGGATCTGAACGCGCGCAACCTGACGGTCGACAGCACCAACGCCGGCGGCAGCGCGGCGGGGGCGGCGATCAGCTTCAACCAGACCATCGACGGCGCCGGCGCCTTGACCCTGACGGGCGGCACGCTGGGCGACGTGACGATCACGGGGGCGACGGGCAACGGCACGGCGCTGAGCAGTCTGAGCCTCACCGGCAACGACATCAGCCTGGGCAACATCGGCGGGCTGGCGGCGGGGGTGAGTGGCGCGAGCAGCGTCACCGCGGCCGACGGCGCCGGACCGGATGCGGGCTCGATCACGCTGACGGGGACCACCTACAACCAGAACCAGCTGAGCCTGAACGCCGGCGCGGCGACCAATGCCGTGCAAGTGGCCGGCGGTGCGGCGGCGGCCTTGACCACCATCACCACCAGCGCCGACACGGTGACGGTGACCGGGGCGGTGGATCTGAACGCGCGCAACCTGACGGTCGACAGCACCAACGCCGGCGGCAGCGCGGCGGGGGCGGCGATCAGCTTCAACCAGACCATCGACGGCGCCGGCGCCTTGACCCTGACGGGCGGCACGCTGGGCGACGTGACGATCACGGGGGCGACGGGCAACGGCACGGCGCTGAGCAGTCTGAGCCTCACCGGCAACGACATCAGCCTGGGCAACATCGGCGAACTGGCGGCGGAGGTGAGTGGCGCGAGCAGCGTCACCGCGGCCGACGGCGCCGGCCCGGACGCGGGCTCGATCACGCTGACGGGCACCACCTACAACCAGAACCAGTTGACCCTGAACGCGGGCGCGGCGACCAATGCCGTGCAAGTGGCCGGCGGCGCGCGGCGGCGGCCTGACCACCATCACCACCAGCGCCGACACGGTGACGGTGACCGGCGCGGTGGATCTGAACGCGCGCAACCTGACGGTGG
>JADJVS010000011.1 GCA_016710465.1 Sulfuritalea sp. | reverse complement strand
AACCCTCGAAGAAAGGAAGGCGGCGGCGATTGAGCGTAGGAAGGCGAAGGAATCTGGCGGCATTTCCGACGATGAAAAGCAAAAGCTGCTGGACAAAAAACAGCTTTATTCTGACATGATGGAAACGAAAGCCGCCAACGGGGAGAAGATCCCCGAGCAGTGGAAAGTTAGCCTGTCAGAAATAGACGCAAAGCTTAGGGGCGACAGTGTAGGAGAGCATGTATTTTCTCTTGTTGTTGAAGGCCATCCGATGTTTGATGGCTTTCCAATCTTGCGGAACTTGGTTCCGATCAAGGTTGATTCTTTCTCTGAAGCTGAGCGCAAATTGTTCTCTGCGCAAGACCTGTACTCAAAAATTGCCGGGGAGCGAGCAAAGGCTGCGCACGCAAAAGCTATCGCAAAAACCGTTGCGCAAAAGAAAGCAGCTATCGCTGCGATGCAAAAACTTGACAACAACGGAGCAACAGAAGACGCAGTAGAAACATTGCGCAGCGTAACCATTCCAGAATTGCAACGCATCGCAAAAGAGGCCGAACAAAAGTTTGGAGCGGGCAACGTCGCGAATGACAAGGCGAAGGAATCCGCCACAAAGGCAGCCGAAGCCCGCACAATCGCCGCCAGGGCGCCTGAAGTCGCATCGCTGGCAGATAGGCTCAAGGCAGCAGCAGCGACCGCTGTAGGCTCGCGCAAGGCGGCGCTTGAGGCACGGCTGGTTAGGCTTGAGGCGGCGAAGCAATCCGCTTCTGATGCCGCCAAACCAGCCGCAGCCCCACAATCAGCAACGGACGATCAAAACGCGGCCAGGAAAGCGGAGACGAGAGAGCCGTGGGAGATGACGCGAGACGAGTTTGCCGAAGACGCGTTGAACAAAAACGAGTATGCAGACGCTTATAGGAAAGACGAAAAGCTCAAGAAAGAGTTTTTGGACGACCAGCGCGGCGCATGGGTAAAGGCTCTTGTGAATCGCGCAGAGCATGGCCGAATTCCTGACAACGTGCTTGATGATTTCGTTGAAAAGTATGGGCTTGATTCAATGGTCCGTGAGTTTCGCGGGGTGCATGAAAAAGGGGTTGAAGGATATCTCATTCCAGACGTGCGGAACGCTCCTAGAAGGCCTGATCCAGTCAGAACAACATGGGATAAGGAGAAATACGAAAGGACATGGGCTGAAGAAAGAAGCATTGTCAAGACCTTAGACAGCCTTCCAAAGACTCCAGCTTACTGGCGCGAGGCGAAAGACGAACACCGTAAAGCAATATCCAAAGCAAACTACGAAGGCAGAACAATCCCGGACAAGGTTAAATCCGACTATCCAGAGCTGTTCCATGCCAAGAAATCGGAAACTGAATCAGCCGGAGCGGCGAGGGCGAAAGAGTCTGCCGAAGAACCGAAGGCGCCAGAGGACCAAGATTCGTTTGTCGACGACCAGTTGAGTCGATTTGAGGCTGGCGACTTCAGCGTGCCGCGCGCGTCCGCAAATCTCGCTGGCGGGAAGTCTGCAAAAGACACCACGGAGGAAATGAATAGGCGCTATTGGGAAGCCTACAACGAGGCCGCAAAGCAATTCCTTGAAGGCGATTTGACGGCCAAGGTTCCGGGCGCTAGGGCGGAAACCCTGCGTAACCACGAGCTGCGCAACGTCAAGCCGAAGCCAATCACGAAGAACGTCGGCGTTGCCAAGACGCTCGACGCAAAGCTCAAAGCCCTTGCGCCAGTCACCGGCGACAAAACGGAGCTTCGCACGTGGCTTCAAGGCGTTCATATCGAGGACTCTGGCCGCCTTGTGGCAACCAACGGCAACCAGATGGCGGTCGTTGATGGCGTAAGTCTCGACGGGCTACCGGCGAAACCGGAAGACGACAAGCAATTTCACTACACAGTTCTTGGCAACTCTGGAAAGTGGCTTGACGGCAGGTTCCCGGACTACGAGCGCGTGATGCCCACAAAGCACGCCACCAATCCAGAGACGGTGAGCGTTACCGACCTTGGCGATTACGCTCGCGGTGTTCGGAAAGCTGCGGGATACTCTCATAGCAAGTTTGCTGCGCTACCTCTCCACGTCGGAAACAATAAAGGGTTCTTTGAGGCTCGACTGATCGAGGCAATGGCTAACGCATTTCGTTCGTTTGGGCATGGCGAAGCATTGGTGAGTATGGCGCCGTTTCCTGGAAGTCAAGCGCCGATGCTGTACGCCGTATCGAAAGACGGCACCATGCGCCAGGTAGTCATGGGCATGAATGGCGACGTTGATGCAGATCAAACCTTCGCGCCGTTCGTTGTTGGCGCAAGAGCGAGGCAGGTTAGCGCTACCAACAAGCCGGCGCAACCAGCCAAGCCTGCTGACGAAGCCAGAAACCAATCACAGCCAGCCAAACTAGACGACGCCAACGGCACGATAAAGCGCCCTGAAAGCCTTAACTTGCTGGCCAATCCGGTTGCTTACGGCGACACAATCCAGTTCTCTGACGGGTCGAAGTGGGTGGCCAAGAACGGATGGACTGGCGGTCCCGGAGCATGGACGCTGCTACAAGGCAAGACGCAGCATCCGACAGTCGCCGGCATCAATGGGCAGTCCGAGTTCATCCGGGCAATTATTGAGGCCGGCGAAGCCAGCAAGCCGACCGTAGAAGGTGGCAAACCTGCGGGCATCTATGGCTACTCATCACAACCGGAGTCGTTCGGGTGGGCAGCAAAAGAAGTTGGCGGCGCGGTCGTCTATTCGCGCGGCGATATTGCGCTTGTTGAGGGCTTCTCTCCGTTTGGCAATGCCGTATATGCCGGGGTGAAGGGCGATAGCAGAACGCGCGCCGATATTTCTGCTTACACCGGAAAGCTGTTCAGCGAAACCGAGAAAGCGGAACTTGAGAAGGCCAAAGCCGATCATGTGAAAGAGCAAGGCAGGCTGCACGAAAAGGCGCCAGACGGGCCGTTTTCCAACGGCGCGCGGTTCGCGAAGGCGGACGGCGTGTCTGACGAGCTGGCAGGCGTTGCGCAAAAATGGCTATCAATGCTTGGCATCAAGTCGCGCGTCTTTCTGGCGACGAAGGCGGACGTGTCGAGCGTTGCCGCGATTGACAAATACAATCTTCGCGGCCCGTTCTCGGCTATCCGGTCAGCGGGGACTCAGAACGAAGCGGACGGCGGAAAGCGGACGCTGCCAAACGGTGATCACTACATCATCCTCCCGAAGTCGGCACGAAAGAGTCACGCTCTTGAAGCGCTGGCGCATGAAATTGGACATATCCTAGAGTCTGACGAGTGGAAAGGCGCAGATAGGGCCACGAAGGATGCCGTAATGGCTGACTATCAGAGGTGGCTCGATACGGCCGGCAACACCAAAGCTGCGGATTGGGTCAAGCAACTGCGCGCGCACACATCCGGCAAGCTCACTCGTGTTGCAACGAGCGAAACCGCCGACCGCCTGCCGCCATACTGGCGATCGTTCGGCGAATACTTCGCAGACCAAGTGTCGCGATGGGCGACGACATCGGACAAGCCGCTCACTGCTGTCGATACGTTCTTCAAGCGTATTGCTCTGGCCATGCGCAGGCTGTACGCAATGGCCGCTGGAAAGCCGTACCTGCCAGGGCCGGCGATGACGGCGTACCTTGATGCGCGCGGCGAGGCGTCTCCGCTGTCGATAAGCGGGAATCCGACCGTAGAAGGTGGTAAGCCATCTGGCGAAGTGGTTGGCTGGCTTGATGAGCTTTTCGGTACTCCAGAGCAGCAGGCAGAAGATAAAAAGCAGTACGAGGCCAAAGAGGCGGGGGCGTAAAGCGACCATCAAAGCAAACGCTGATACGGTTCGCGCAGCAATCAGCGAACAGATCGATCGCGCAACGAAAGAGCGCGAAGAGTGGGCCGCAAAGGTCTACAAGCGCAACAAGACGCAAGTGGAGTTTCTTGGCGATGGGCCGGCTAGGCATGAGTCAATGTCCATTGGTGCAATCAATGAAAACCGCCGAAGGAACGCAATCGAGGCACTGACGAAAGAGCTTTCAGAGCTGAAAAAACTTGACGACGAAGTATCGACAGACGATGGCGCTGTTATCGTATTTGCAAATCTCAATAGGACAATGGATCAGGCAAGAGGCGCGGTGGCATCTGGAAATTGGCCTGGATCAACGAACGAAAGCATGTTCGAGGAAATTCTGCTGTCCGACATGAAGTTTCGCGGGCCAGGAGGAAGGGGCAGCGTAACTAGCAACGGGCTAAGCAGAGCAATGCTTGCTGTGGTACAGGCGCAGCAAGATGCCGCCGAAGCCGCCCC
>JADJVS010000010.1 GCA_016710465.1 Sulfuritalea sp. | reverse complement strand
GCCGATAGGCTGACGGCTGAGTACGGCAAGATTGAGCCGTTCAGCGGCCAAGACACCGGCGCAGCAAGAGACGCCGCGGCGGCGGCCATTGCCGATCACATATCAGCAGAAATCTCCGCAGGGAACATGCCTGCATACCAAGTTTCTTGACGAAGGCTCATTTCTCACTATTAGCCCGTCCGCTCGCCGCCAGGGCGCCTGAAGTCGCATCACTGGCAGATAGGCTCAAAGCAGCAGCAGCGACCGCTGTAGGCTCGCGCAAGGCGGCGCTTGAGGAAAGGCTGGTTAGGCTTGAGGCGGCGAAAGCGAAAGAGTCTGCCGAAGAACCGAAGGCGCCAAAGGACCAAGATTCGTTTGTCGGCGACCAGTTGAGTCGATTTGAGGCTGGCGACTTCAGCGTGCCGCGCGCGTCCGCAAATCTCGCTGGCGGGAAGTCTGCAAAAGACACCACGGAGGAAATGAATAGGCGCTATTGGGAAGCCTACAACGAGGCCGCAAAGCAATTCCTTGAAGGCGATTTGACGGCCAAGGTTCCGGGTGCTAGGTCGGAAACCCTGCGGAACCACGAACTGCGCAACGTCAAGCCGAAGCCAATTACGAAGAACGTCGGCGTTGCCAAGACGCTCGACGCAAAGCTCAAAGCCCTTGCGCCAGTCGCCGGAGACAAGACGGAAGTTCGCACGTATCTGCAAGGTGTTCATGTCGAAGAGACTGGCCGCCTTGTGGCAACTAACGGAAACCAGATGGCGGTCGTTGATGGTGTAAGCCTCGATGGGCTACCGGCGAAACCGGAAGACGACAAGCAATTCCACTACACAGTTCTTGGCAACGACGGCAAGTGGATCGACGGCAAATTCCCGGACTACGAGCGCGTGATGCCCACAAAGCACGCCACCAATCCAGAGACGGTGAGCGTTACCGACCTTGGCGATTACGCTCGCGGGGTTCGGAAAGCTGCGGGATACTCGCACAGCAAGTTTGTTGCGCTACCTCTCCACGTCGGAAACAATAAAGGGTTCTTTGAGGCTCGACTGATCGAGGCAATGGCTAACGCTTTCCGTTCGTTTGGGCATGGCGAAGCATTGGTGAGTATGGCGCCGTTTCCTGGAAGTCAAGCGCCGAGGCTGTACGCCGTGTCGAAAGACGGCACCATGCGCCAGGTAGTCATGGGCATGAACGGCGACGTTGATGCAGATCAAACCTTCGCGCCTTTCGTTGTTGGCGCTAAGGCCGACGAAGCCAGCAAGCCGACCGCAGAAGGTGGCAAACCTGCGGTCATCTATGGCTACTCATCACAGCCGGAGTCGTTCCAGTGGGCAGCAAAAGAAGTTGGCGGCGCGGTCGTCTATTCGCGCGGTGATATTGCGCTTGTTGAGGGCTTCTCTCCGTTTGGCAATGCCGTATATGCCGGGGTGAAGGGCGATAGCAGAACGCGCGCCGATATTTCTGCTTACACCGGAAAGCTGTTCAGCGAAACCGAGAAAGCGGAACTTGAGAAGGCCAAAGCCGATCATGTGAAAGAGCAAGGTAGGCTGTACGAAAAAGGCGCCAGACGGTCCGTTCTCCAACGGAGCTCGGTTCGCGAAGGCGGATGGCGTGTCTGACGAGATGGCAGGCGTTGCGCAAAAATGGCTATCAATGCTTGGCATCAAGTCGCGCGTCTTTCTGGCGACGAAGGCGGACGTGTCGAGCGTTGCCGCGATTGACAAATACAATCTTCGCGGCCCGTTCTCGGCTATCCGGTCAGCGGGGACTCAGAACGAAGCGGACGGCGGAAAGCGGACGCTGCCAAACGGCGATCACTACATCATCCTCCCGAAGTCGGCACGAAAGAGTCACGCTCTTGAAGCGCTGGCGCATGAAATTGGACATATCCTAGAGTCTGACGAGTGGTCAGGCGCAGATCGCGCGACGAAAGACGCCGTAATGGCTGACTATCAGAAGTGGCTCGATACGGCCGGCAACACCAAAGCTGCGGATTGGGTCAAGCAACTGCGCGCGCACACATCCGGCAAGCTCACTCGTGTTGCAACGAGCGAAACCGCCGACCGCCTGCCGCCATACTGGCGATCGTTCGGCGAATACTTCGCAGACCAAGTGTCGCGATGGGCGACGACCTCGGACAAGCCGCTTACTGCTGTCGATACGTTCTTCAAGCGCATTGCTCTGGCCATGCGCAGGCTGTACGCAATGGCCGCTGGAAAGCCGTACTTGCCAGGGCCGGCGATGAAGGCGTACCTTGACGCTCGCGGTGAGTCATCTCCGCTGCCGATAAGTAGCGAGCCGACCGCAGAAGGCAGTAAATATGCAGAGAACACTGCGTGGATAGGCGCAAATGTCTCGTTCATTGACACCACATTCAACGGAGAACAAAAGAAGCGGTCAGGTGTTGTGCTGAAGGCATCAAATGGGACTGCCTCCGTTAGCACGAGCACCGGAATCTATCAAGCAAAAGTTAGCGGACTGTCGCGCACCAGTGGTAATGCCGTTCCTATCAAGGGGCATGTAGCAAGCGACGATGCCCCTGGAAGGGTAAAAGCGCTTGACTTCGCAAGGGACGAATTTCTGCACGGAAGTCCTCATTGGTACGTTGCCGCCACTTTGCGAGACGACGTTCTAGGAAACAATTCAAAACTAGGTTCAGAGGCTTACGCGTACCTATACAAAGCAGACAACGCGCAGATTTGGGATGTTATTAACTCCGTAGCGAAATCGCTTGGAAGCAAAGCAAGCAGCAATGCAGATGTTCGGACTGCTGTGAGTGAAATTGTTGCGGAAAGGAACGACAACGCCAAGCCGACCGCCGAAGCCGCCCCCGCCAAGGCCAAGGCGCCGGAAAGCCAAGCGTTCGAGGCCAGGACCTTATCAGATTTGCGCGCCGAGAATGGAACACAAGGCGCATGGATTGGCGACTTGATGAAAGACGGGGTGGCGTACCCTGTTCGTATGAACTTCAAGCGCGAGAACCGCGCCGACTGGTGGGCAGATATTTACGACGGAGGAAAGGTCAACACAAGTATACCGTTCGGGTGGATAAAAGGATCAATAACCGTTAATGATGCGATTGATGCAGTGTTGCGATACGTCAAGGAAGACAAGTCTGCGTCATGGTCGTTTGCTAACGCAGGAAAGAAACATGGCGCGCTTCTCGAAAAGAAAGCGGCGGCCAAGCAGCGAAGCGAAAGCGCCAAGGTTCGCTCATACGACAAACAGATAGCGTCGATTGGCGGGAAGCCTGGGGCGGATTGGGCCGAGACTGACCGGCGCCTTGCGTCTGAGCTTGAGAGTCTTGAGAGCATCCGGTATAAAACTGGAGCAAACGAGCAGCTAATCTCGATTCTGAAAGGCAGGATTGCTTCTGACCCGTCAAAGTTTCAGGCTGGGTATGGCGTTGGCTGGCGCGTTACGAGAGATCAAATCAATCGCGGATACCAAGTTGTTTTCGTCAGCAATGTGGAAAAAACGGCCACCATCCGGCAAGTGGCAGACACAGGGCTTACCACGTCTGGCGGGAACAACGATCGGATGCAAGATACTGAAGTATATGTTTCGGATTTGATTAGAGATAGGCGCTATGACAGGCCAGCGGTCGCCGAAAACAAACAGACTTCCGCCCCCGCCAAGGCGCCGGAAGCGAAGGGGGGAGAAGCAGATACTGCGACCATGCCAGCGCAGGATGGTGTCGGCAACCAATCCGGCCAAGCCACCATCACCCCGTCAGACTCCGCAATCTACGACATGGCGCGCGAAGGCAAGAGCGCGCAGGAAATCCTAGAGTTCATCGGAGCATCGGCAAGGCGACCGTTCGACCGCTATCTGGCAAAAGCGTTGATGAATCTCGGCGTGAAATCCACCATCAAGCTTGATATGTTCTCCGGCTGGAAGATCAGCCAGGCGCTACCAGGGAAAAGGTATGCGGCAGCCTACAGCCCAAAGACTGACACAGTGGCAATCTTCACCCCGCGCGGCGCTACTCAGAGCATTCTGCATGAACTGGTGCATGCCGCTACGCTGAAGGCGCTGGCCAATCCGCGCAGCCGTGCAGCAATCGAAATGCGCCGGCTGTTCAAGCACGTTCAGGACAATGGTCAGGCCGATGGAATGTACGGCATGCGAAACGTGGATGAGTTCGTCGCCGAGGCGTTCAGCAATCCAAAGTTTCAGCAGGCGCTGATGTCGATTCCTGCGCCGAGGGGGTCATCGCTGAAGAGCGCATGGGAGTGGTTCGTCGGCGTCGTGGCGCGCATGCTTGGTATGCGCCGGCCAGCACAGGCTACCGCGCTGGACCGGGCTATGGTGCTTGGTGCTGCGGTGATGAATGAGAATGCGGCGATTGCCGGGAATGCGACTGGTGGAAATAGGTATGCCATCGCGCACCACGGAACGCCGCACGTGCTCGCTCCTGAGCCTGGATTCCCGCATGGTCGATTCCGGCTGGACAAGATTGGGACTGGCGAAGGCGCGCAGGTTTATGGGTGGGGGGTGTATTTCGCAGAAAACGAAGGTGTTGCTGGCACGTATCAAAAACAAAACACATTCAGAGCGTTTGATCTAAGTGCGGAATCTGCAAAGCTTGGATTTGCTCTCAACGCAGCGGCCCGAGGAGAGGTTGTCAGGCAAGCAAGTACAGACAAGCCAAGTGATTTGGCGGCAGTCGCTGTTCAGCGCGCCAATATCGCCGCAAGAGACGTAGATTCCGCAAAGCTGGCAAATCTCATTGCGGGGTATCGTGCAGCAAAGGAAGGCTCTATCTACCGCCTCGACATCCCCGACGATGTAATGCCGAAGCTGCTGGATTGGGACAAGCCGCTGAGGGAGCAGCAACCAGAAGTGATGGCGGCTATTCAGAAAGCTGCAGAAGTTCGAGCAAAGCAAACCGGTTCGGCATTTGCTCCGCTTAGCATGGCGCTACTTGGCAAGGATATCGTGCCAACCATCGGCGAAGGGCGGCTCAGAGAGGCTGGAATCCCCGGCCTTCGCTACCTGGACGGCGATAGCCGCAGTGACGGCGCCGGCACGCACAACTACGTCATTTGGGACCAGAAGACTCTCGACCGCATCGCGCTGCTTGAGCGCAACGGCGAAGCGCTTGACGACATCCGATTCCGCGAAGCCGACGACGGAAATGTATCAGGAAATGTCGGCGGTGACATTTCCGACACCATCACAATTGACGGCGTAGAGCGCCCGCGCATGAACAGCAACGGCAAGCCGATTGCGCAGACTGACGAGGCGCTGCGGAAGTTCTACGCTTGGTTTGGTGACAGCGCAGTGACGGACGAGAAAGGAAGGCCGCTGGTTATGTATCACGGGACGCACGGATTTGACATTAAGTCATTTTGTTCCGCAAGGCCAAGAAAGCGGAGAAAGCACTATCTAACTGGCGGAGGGCAATCCAACAACAAGCTGCTTCAGGTACATGAACTTGGCCCAGAGGCGGCATTCTTCAGCCCAAATCAAAAGTATGCAGAATCCTACGCTAGCGAGCAATCCGGGATTATGCAGCCCGGTATATAAAAGCTGAATTTCCTGTACGCTTCGACCAGATAAACGGCAGGGCAATTAGAGGTGAAACGAAAAAAACTCCAGACGCTTTGTTTATGGTGGATGGAAACTCAATAAATGAGGTGGCCATTCTTGATCCTGCACAAGTGAAATCCGCCACCGGAAACGCCGGCGAATTCTCCCCCGACAATCCAGACATCCGGTTCCGTGAGCAGGACAACCCAAGCCAGTGGCAATCCACCGAACCAGGCCTGCTCGACGACGTGATCTACAAGCTGCAACACAAGCAGATCGACACGCGCAGGACCGTGCAGGCGATCACAAAGGCGATTGGCGACATTGCAGACAAGTACAACCCGGAACTGAAAGAGTCGCTGTACCACGGCCGCGCAGCCAACGAGACGCGGAAGTTCCTTGACTTTGAGCTGCGCCCGCTAACCCGCAGGATGATTGCGCTTGGCGTCGATACGCCGACGCTCGAAACCTTCCTTTGGGCGCGGCACGCCGAGGAGCGAAACGCCCATATCGCCAAGATCAACCCGAGGATGCCTGACGGCGGATCGGGCCTGACGAATGCCCAAGCGAAGCAGCTTCTTTCCGGCAACGACGTGACGATCAACGGCGAGACGATTGCAGGCGTTCCGCAGAACAAGCTTGATGAACTTGGCGAACTGTCAGCGATGGCAGATGCCATGCTGGACAAGTCTCGGGAACTGCTTGTCGAAAACGGCCTAGAGACGCGCGCCACGATTGACGCATGGAAGAGTGACTACCCGCATTACGTGCCTCTGCACCGCGAAGAATTTGAAGACGACCGCATGACCGGGCGCGGGCTTGGCATGTCGGTCAAAGGGCCGTCCGGGAAGCGCGCAATAGGCTCTGACAAGCCCGTTGGGAACATCCTGGCGGCGATTGTCTCGCAGCGGGAGCTGTATATCACCAGAGCAGAAAAGAACCGCGTAGGCAACGCGCTCTACGGCCTGGCGACGACTGCGCCGAACGAGGAATTCTGGAAAGCGGTTGATCCTGAGGCAAACGCCAATCGAGACGCTGAAGCACTATGGGCGCAGATCAAGCAGCGCATGACCAAGCTTGCCTCGATGCCTAACGGAGATCCAGACCTTGAGGCGATCATCGACGGCATGAAGGCACAGCACAAAGCCATGATGAAGAAGGCCATTCCGGGCATGAAGAAGGTGGTCGATTCGCTTGTGTCTCTTGGCCTCCCTGCAGAGATGGCAGAGCGCGTGCTGGCCGAGCCCAAGGAACTGGCTATCAATCCTCGCACCGGGATGGTTGTTGAGCGCGTCAATCCGCTACTGCGCCACCTGGATAACGTGGTAGCGACTCGGATCAACGGGCGCGACGTGTTCGTTGTCTTCGACGCCAGAGACAAGCGGGCGTCTAGGATGGCCATCGCCATGAAGAACCTTGACGCCGATCAGCTTGGTTTCTTGCTTGGCAACATGGCCAAGGCGACTCGATACTTCTCGGCGATCAATACGCAGTTCAACCCGATTTTCGGCGTAACCAACTTCGTGCGAGACATCCAGACGGCGATGCTGAACCTTTCCAGCACGCCGCTTGCCGACCACAAGAAGGAAGTGGCTACGCGCTCACTTTCTGCCATGCGCGGCATCTATTCCGACTTGCGGGCGCACCGGGCGGGGAACCTTCCCTCTTCAAAGTGGGCGGCGATGTTCGAGCGATTCAAGCAGGCGGGAGGCGCCACCGGATATCGAGATATGTTCGAGACGCTATCTGATCGGTCGAAAGACCTTCAGGACGAGCTGAAGAAAATGAGCATGAGCAAGGGGCGCCGGCTATTCACCCTTGGCCAGAGTAACCCGGTCTTTGCGTGGCTCTCTGACTACAACGAGATGATGGAAAACTCGGTGCGCGTGGCCGCTTTCTCTGTCGGCATCGAGCAAGGATTGTCAGACGACAAAGCGGCATCGCTGGCCAAGGAGCTAACGGTCAACTTCAATAAGAAGGGGCAGGTAGCCGCACAAGCTGGGGCGATGTATGCCTTCTTCAACGCTGCTGTTCAAGGCAGCGCGCGGATTGCTCAGACACTGTTCGTGAATCGCGACGGCAAGGTAAGCCTGTCGTCAGCGGGGAAAAAGATTGTGTCTGGCGGCATCATGATAGGCGTTGCGCAGGCGTTTCTAGGTGCTCTTGCCGGGTGGGATGACGAGGAACCGCCGCAGTTCGTTCGCGAGCGCAGTTTGATCATTCCGCTTGGCGATCATTACTTCTCTGTGCCGATGCCGCTTGGCTTCAACGTGCTGCCGAACATCGGGCGGATTACGGCCGAATTCGCCATGTCTGGATTCAAAGACCCGGCGAAGCGCATCGGATCTCTGCTGAACGTCCTGGCCGACACGCTGAATCCGATTGGAAACGCAGGCGTCTCGCTACAGACGATTGCGCCAACGGTGATTGACCCGCTGGCAGCTCTTGCAGAAAACAAGGACTGGACAGGGAAGCCTATCAAGCGCATGTCGTTCAACGAGGAAGCCGCCGGCTACAAGAACGCCAAGGACACGGCTACCGTTTGGAGCAAGTGGATTGCAGAGGGCTTGAACTACCTGTCTGGAGGGACTGAGCACAAGGCCGGATTGTCGAGCCCAACGCCAGACCAGATTGATTATCTGATCGGTCAAGTCACTGGTGGGGTGGGCAGGGAAATCAGCAAGGCCGTACAGTCCTCGACGAGCGTATTTAGCGGCGAAGACTTGCCGCTGTACAAGGTGCCGCTTGTCGGAAAGTTCGTGGGCGACACAAAGGGGAACGCAGCCGACGCCAGCCGGTTCTATGCCAACGTGCGCGACTTGAAGGCACATAAGGCTGAACTGGACGGCAGGAGGAAGGCCGGCCAGGACGTTGCTGAATACCTGCGAGACAACCCGGACGCGCGGCTGGTTGTTTTGGCGTCGAGAATCGAGCGGCGAGTGCAGGAGTTGCGTAGAGCAAAGCGTGAGCTTATCGATCAAGGGGCGCCTAAAGATCGCGTCAAGCAGGCAGAAGACCAGATCGCCGCGCTCATGAAGGCGTTGAACAACCGCGTACAGGCAAATCAGCGGGCCGCGTAGTAGATCACTTGCACTACGCCAAGCGCTATCATCGTTAGCCAAACGAGCGTTAGCACATTCTCCATGTGCTGACGCTTGAGCGCGGCTATGCCTGCGAGCAGGGCGAACCAAGCGATAACCGCAACGAAAGAAGTTGACATGCGCCGCCCCATATTGTCGGCAGAAAGTCAAGTATAGGCGCGATGGAGTAGAATGCAAGACTATGAACGAGAACAACAAACATGGCGTATCAAATGGCTGATGCAGCGGCAGCCGCTGCCGCAATTGCAATCACGTCGACAGGACTGACGGTATTTGGTATCGCTACCGGCCTGCATCCTCAATACCTCGTTGCCGGGGCTGTCGGCGGGCTTTGGTGGCTATCGTATCAGGATACACCGCAACCGCTGGCAAAGCGATTCACGGCTAACGCAATCTCAAGCGTGATCGCGGGATTTTTGACGCCGCTCGCTGTCGAACTGGTGAAGATACAAGAAGTCGTGTTTTCTACGCAGCTCGCGCGAGACCTTCTACCGTTCCCAGTAGCTGTTGGAATTGGGTTTCTCGCCTACTCGCGGATCGGGCCGGCAATTTTGCGGGCTTCCTATCCTTTTTCAAAACAATCTACATCTGCGCCACAACCGCCACCAAAATGATTCTTGACCTGTTTTTGCAAACTGTTGTCGCTTGCTCTTTAGTGCTGATTGTTTGGCACTGCCACGAGGCGATAAACCTGATGACAAAATGTACAAATACAGTGACAAGGGCAGGATACCTTGTGCTTGCTGGCGGCGCTGCGCTTGGCGCGGTCATGATCGTATCAGGGACTGTCCCGAGCTGGCCTAGCGCGCCAGTGGCGGTAGGGATGGCGTTGATCATGTCAAACCAGAGAAAATGCCCGAAGTTTTGTTCTTCACTGAGAAACGTGCGGGAATATCGCCGCAGGACTGACCAGTTCAGGGTGTCGATTCAGGACTGATCGACATGTCGTGCGCCTGCTTGTCATTTCACGACCTTGGCGCCAGCTCGCTTGATGGCTTCCAAGAATTCCGTCTTGCGCGCCTTATCAACCTCGACCACGACGCGATCTGTCTTCTGACTTTTTCGCCACCGCGTAAAGTGGGTTTCCATTGATAGGTTCAGCGGACTCCCGTCATATTTGTAGATGCCGCCACCGGCTATTGTTAGAATGGCGTCGTCATCTACGCCTTCTAGGTCATCCAGTCTGCCATAGGCCACGCCATTAACGGTGATAGTCGCGTATTCGTGATACCAACCATCTGGCCACACTTTCTTGTCGTTGTAATACGCCTTGAATTCGGCGCCGTTAGTTCTTGCGGTCATTCTTTATCGCCCTCAATGTCGCATTGCGGAACATGATTGCCGCTTGTGGCAAGCACTCGCTCAATGATTCCAAGTAGTCTAGTTGCGTTCTCCTTGCTTCTCCTCGGGCTAGTTGCGTCGTCATACAGATAGAATATTGGATGCCCGTCACAAAAAGCATTGCACCGCTTGCATTCAGACAAAATAAACGCAATTCGCGGGTCTTCTTTACAAACGTGCATCCAAGGAAAGTCAGAATACGTGACGAATTCATTGAATGGCAAAACTCCTAAAGGCTTGTAATCTCGGTTTAGCCAAACAAACGGCGCATTGTCCCCGCTTGATGCCGGGTGCAGGCAATACGGCAACACCCCGCGCAAAGCTTCTACTGCACGCCTATCGTATCTCCTTCCATGCACGCGCCCGCCCATTGCTTCGTGAGATCCAATAGCACAACGAAGCGCAATTGCTGCGCCTTCAAGATACTTTACCCACATTCCCGATATTGATTGTTCTCGCTCATCATTTGTCATTCTTTATCGCCCTCAATGTGGCCCATGCGTAAAATCTCATTTCCCAATTAGGTGCGTATCGCGCCAGCGTCAGCACGCACACAAGCCCTTGCGCTATTTCAATCCAGCCGCCTATCCATATGTGAAGTCTGGTCATTTGTACGGACCCTCCCGGATAGCCTCTGCGCTTGCGAATGCCGCGTGCGCTCTAATCATCGCTGTTCTACGAACATCCGTAACAGAAGCGGCGAATCCATTCTCTCCCGTATCGCCAGAGTACAGCCACTCCGCGGCCTTCATAAGCTTGGCCGTGCGCTCCGCATCCTCGACGATTGATTGCAGTCGCGCGATGGTTTGTGCTGAGAATTCGCACTTCTCGCCATAGTCGTTTTCCTTTCCGTTGTTGGCAATCTTGGCGCGCAGTTCTTCAGCGAACTGCAAGACTCGGCTGTATGCGTAGTCGAATGATCCTCCGCTCATTTCTTCCTCCGTGCTCGCCGGAACGCTCCGGCAGTCAATGCGTCTATCGTCTGTCCGGTTTGATAGGCTTACGAAATGTGCCAGCACTGCCTACGCTTCGTTCTGCCACTCGCTGAACCGTGCCGCCAACTCTGCCGCAGCATGCCGCGCCTGCTTGTGCCCCAACTGGAACGCGCGCACTTCGCTTTCGGTGCCTTCGATTGGATCGCAGGGGATGTTCATGATTTCGTTGTGTAGTGTCACTGATCAAGCCTCCGCACAAACGCGCTGATCGGGAAGATTTTACGATCGCCGCCGAATCCTTCAGCCAATAGCCGGTCGACAACGGCTTGCGCCTGGTCTTCCGTTTCGTGAGAGTCTATTGACTCGTTACCGGGGTTCCCGGTCGAGACTTCCGGGAATGGCCACTGCGCTACTGATTGGGCTTTCATCTATTCGCCCCCATTGACAGGGCAGCACAGCCAGTATTGATGTACTTCATTCCTCCTAAATCCTGGCCTCGATAGTTCAATGTCCCACGTTGTTTCCGCCTCCATCAGCGGATAGTCTGCCTGCGCAAACCCGTAGCTGGTGAACATCTTGCCTTTCGACGGGTCGCCGAATTCATCGCCGCTTGGATAGCTGTAGCTACCGAACACGCGCAGCTCTGGATGCCGCGCCCGGATCACGGCCCATACTTCGGCGCTTGTTTCTACTGTTCTGTACTCGCCCATCATTCCTCCGCGCTAAACGTCATCGCCTCAAGCTTGGCAATCTGCTTCTTGAGCGATGCGATCTTCTTCGTGCGCATTTCTTCGGCGCAGGAGATGGCGGCTTCTGGTGTTGTGTGCCAGTCTGGTTTGTGTATAATCCAGTCTCTGTTTCGTTTCCCGTCTCTCGCAGGGATGGCGATTATGTCGGCATAACTGGTTGTTCTTGCCTCTTCGCAAGGAATCATGCCTTTCCCGCTCATTGCGTACTTCGTGACCCAAACTTTCATCGCTTAATCCTCGCAAAAAACTCATCAATCGCCCGACGAACCAGCTCAGCCATGGTTAGGCCAGTTTGTTCAGACAGCGCTTTGAGCAGCTTTCTCTGCTGCTCTGTTACGTACATGGCTATTCGTTTCATGCGCTAAGTATAGCACATGATAGGCATACGCTAGGCGTTGCTTTGAGACAGTCTGTGCAGTCAGATGCTGCGCAAAAAGGCCCGACGCTGATTGTCGCTCAGGAGCGCGTGCGCGCGCCGACACTCTTCGTCTTCGCACGCAGCATGCACAAACTCTGTCCCGGCGATTTGCTCGCCTGGCCAATGCTCGGGATGCGGGAACTTGTCGGCGCCGGCCTTTCCGCAAAACCCGCATACGCCTTCTCCCCAGCACGTTTCGCAGTACGGGCCATCGCCGGAATCGTCCATCATTGAATCTTCTTCGCATCGCCCCGTTGGATCTCCGCACTGAAAGCAAAGCTGCCGCGTGCCTGGGTACTCTTGCGCGTTGATGCGCTCGTGATCGTCTTGTGTTCTTGCGCTCATCCATCCACCTCATGCGCAGCCAGCTCTTTGTCTATCTCTGCGCTGACATGGCCTGGCAGATAGATAAAACAGTGGACTGCAAACGTCGGATGTTCGAGCAGCCAGCGGTAGCGAGCGGCGTCTTCTTTGTCGCAAATACTTCTGTCCCCCCATAGCCGCATTGCTGCATTGCGTAGAGTGGTGATTTCCTTCTGCATGCGAATCAGTGCATCCGCCGCCGTCTCGCCTTCCTTCAGGTACGGGCGGCAGGCGTCGAGCTGGTCTTTGGCCTCTGCGCGATCAATCTGCAATTCGGAATCCGTCTTGTATGCGCCTTCCTCCGCGAGCAGTGCAGGCACTTTGATCGCGACTTTTGACCACTCGAATTCGTCCGGGCGGCTGGAAAGACCGATGAACGTGGCCAGCATAGCCGACGCTTCGTTTTGCCACTGCTCAAGCCTGTGAATCTCCGCAGCGCACTCGCCGTGAATGTCGCCGTCTGTTTCCCTATTTGTCATTTTTATTCCTTGCGCGAAGTTTCAGAAGTCGGTCTATTTGTTTCGGTTTCGGATCGCCGCTTCTTCGTTCTTCTTAATGTTGGCATTCTATGCCCTTGTTTCGCTCGTAGCGCCTAACTTTCCTTCTTCGTCCATGCGCAATAGACAATGCTCAATAAGCGCTAGCCGAAGAGTATGTGGATTGTCATCCGGCGAGCAAACAAACCAGAATCAGCAGAGCTTTCAATCCTCGAAGCTCAAGTCAGTTGGGTCGCCGTTGTTGTCGAAGCTCATTTCTCAATCCTCGGTATGTGGTTACAACAAGTGCTCCTGTACCCGGCTGGCGTCGGCGTTCCGCACGAGGCGTGATTCCAGCATCCTGGCTCGTCGCACACAGGGATGATCGTGCCGCATTGCCGGCACTTCGGGCAGCCGGTGCGCGACAAGCATCCTTCTTGGCCGATCCCCGGAAAACGGCATGAGAAGCCGCGACGTGTCGATCATGAACGCAGCCGGCTTTTTCACCATGCCAAATCGTTTGTTCCACTTCTTTTGAATCCTTGCGTGGTATCTGGCGGTCTGGTTGCGCCGTCGCTTGTGCGCCCTGGCCGGCTTCGTTTGGCATGCGTTAATCGACTCCCGCACTTCAATACCGCCAAGCGGCCCGGAAATGTTGCCGGGCGCATAGTTGCTCCGGTCTTTGCCGAAAAGCTCGCTCATCTTCTCAACGCCGAGATGAATGTCCGCCATAGTGAGGGTGGACGCGTTACTCGATGTTGTTGCTGTTGCCTGGCTAAAAATCATTTCTCAATCCTCAGCGCGACCTCGCTTGGCGACCACGACAACGGCGGTTGTCCTGAAATCGCTGCATTGAACTGATCAACAGCATCTTCAAGCCAATAAGGTGCGTCGCAGTTGCTATCGCTAGGCAGTTGGTCATGCCAATTGCTGTAGTCAATCGGCCTTGCATATTTTGGCTCGCAGATGCGCAGCTTCAAATCGGCCAGGGTCTGGCCTTCTTCCAGCGAGTCTTCCGCGTCTTCAGGCGAACCAAAGTATTCGTCTCGACTGTCAGAGTAGAGCATCGCAACGCCATCCCACTCTGCGGTAGGCATGGCGTCGTACTTTGCTTCTGCGGCCTTGTCTCTGCACGACTGGCAAGCCGAATAGAGCTTCTTTGTTGGCTTTCCGCATGCCCGGCACTTGACGTGCGTGCATCCTGCCCAGCGCGCCGAGTGCTCATTGTCGCCGTAGAAACGCCCGTCCCTAGACCGCCATCCGGTCACGGTCACGAGCGTTGCCGCCCTGGGGTCGTCGATCATTACGACTTCCTCTTGCTGCTTCGTTGCTGTCATTTCTCAATCCTCCGTTGTTGGCGGGCGGCCGTCGCTGATCCCTATCTAGCCGCTCTTTTTCGCGATACTCGGACCACGATCCATAATTTCCCGCTCGATGTTCGCAGCCGTAAGCCGCGCCATCTTCGCCGACTTGCAGTCAGGCGACTCGCCACGCTCCGGAAATACGTCTGTCGGGTATCGCGCGGCGGCTTCCTGGCAGATTGCTACGCACGCCATGCGCTCTCTTCTTGCTGATGCAATCCATGCTTGCTCGACTGCGCAGCGGAGGGATACATTGCCGCCGCCGGTCGCTTCCCACCATGCAAAGAAGCGCGTTACGTCGTCATCAGGGAACATCGCTCAATCCTCAAAAAGTTTGGCGGATGGTTCCGCCCTGACCGCATCAAGCGCGCCACGATAGGCGCATGCTTCGCGGCAGAACCAAATCATCCCGCTATCCTGTGCTCAAGCCACGGCTGGTCATTGCGCAGGAAACACTTTCTTGCCGTCTTTCCACACTCGTAGCTGGCCGCTAGGCGTCACATGCACACTAAGGCTGGCGCGCTTTGATGCCACGCCAACCCAAACATTGCCGCCATTGTCGCTGGCGCTGGCAGACACCTTTGCAGGGCCAAATAAAAAACCTGAATCAGTCATCGTCGGAACAATCGCTGTCATTACACCTTCTCCTGTTTCGCCTTCTCGTGGCGGATAATATTCAAACGGCAACCGAGCAAACAAGCGGCCTATAGGGCAATTCCAGGCGCGTAAAATGTTAGCCGAACGGCTAATACTTTTCATGGCTTATGCAGTTCGGCTAATGCGTCAGGCCGAGAGGCGCTCTTTCAGCGCGTAGCCCATCAGCGGCCACATCTTGCTAACGGCGTTTTGCCGAGAAATCTTTCTGCCAAGATCGGCGTCGAAGTTCTCCTGGCTGACGCAGGCGCTTTCTCCGGTCACAGTGAAGCCGTTCTTCAGCACCAAAACGCAGAATGTAAGCAGGCGCAACGGTTCGAGTTGCGGGCAATCCTTCGTGGCTTGGTCGGCGGTGAAGAAATACTCACCAGCAATGTTCGCCTCAATGTCTTTCGGCGTTACGCGCGGAGCGTTTAGCCCCTTGGATTGAGTCTCTGCTTCAATTGATTGATCATCTTTGCTCATGTAGAAATCTCCAATTGCTGCCGGTCTTTGTAGCTGGTAGCCGGCTAACCAGTAATTAATGTCTTATGCTGTTCGTAAGTGGCGACGTTAAATGACAAGGCAGCTTGACGCGTATTCTTCGTCGTATTCGTCACACTCGTAGCATTCGCCCCCATAGGGGACCATATGCTCGCAGCAATCAATACCAACCTCCATTTGTTCGTCGCCGTCATCTATATGCGGGTTGTCGCAAACAGGATTTTTATCTTCAGCACTCACTTGCGTCTTCTCCTCATCACTTTATGCCGTTGGGCAAACGCATGACCACCTCCGATTCCGGCGTTTCCCGCCCGCGAAGATCCACGCGCGTGGTCGCCTGATCCATGCGCTGCTTGCGTCCGGTGATGGTGCGGGCTTCAATGGTCATTTCACAACCCCCAACCCCTTCCCACAGGCCCATACAATGCGCTCTGGCGCGACCGGAACGCCGTCGTCAGCGTCCTGTATCGACCAGTTGCAAATCGCCCTCAGAGCGCACCGCATCATCACGGCGCGCCTCAGAGCCTTGCGCAGCTTCTTCTGCCCAAGATGGGCGAGCAGGCGTTTCGTTTTTTTATTCTTCACGTCGCACTCCTGCTGGAAAGATATTTTGCGTATGCTGCATCATCGCGCCACGACCTATGCAAAGTCGCCCCGTTCTCTAACAAGAAAATTTGCCCGGTGGCGCAATTTCGCAGCAATTTCCTTCGCCCGTCGATCGCGTCTTCCTCGTCTTCCTTGTCATCATCTTCGCGCATCGTTGCTAGCCGCTGCTGGACTGTGCGCAGCGCAGCCTCTCTGCATTGCGAGCTTCTTGCGGACGCCGACCTGCGGACGCCTATCTTTTTGGCAATCTCAGCCAACTTGTGCATTGTCACCCCGAGGCGTTTTGCGAGATCTGACGTGTCTCCTTCCGGGTACTCTGCAGCGACAATCCTTTTTTCCTCGTCGGTCGTTCTGCGCGCCGATGAGTGCCGGCTAGGGTCGATCATGCCGATACTTGCAAGGTGAGAAAGCCGACCGGATGCCCGGTTTTTTGACAATTTCATTTTGGCCATGATATCCGCCAGAGACGCTCCGCTCTTGCGCGCGGCGATAATAAGCGGGTCGAGCACATCCCAATTGGGAAGGCCGTTTTTGAGCTTATACCTATCTCTCATGCTGGCACGAACACGGTTTTACGCGCCGTGCGACCAATTTCGACGAGTCCGTAGACGATCACTTCGTCGTCGCTGCGCAGCGCCATTGCTGTGGCCGTATCTAGATCTGAAACAAGGTTCTGGTTTGGTAGCGAGCCAATCGCTCGAATCATGTAGGCCGAGTAGCGCGGCCAAGCGCCAGTTGGCGCGGATTCCGTCTCGATGCGGTTTTCTGGCGCGTAATGCGCTTGATGATCTTCACCATCTTGGCCGGTGTCCGCGACCGCTTGCGCGTCGTCATCTTTCCCTGATTTAAGCCAGTCGCGCCCCTTCTGTGTGATGTAGTACGTGACGAACCGCGTCATTTCGTCCTGCTCTATCGTCAGCAGGCCAGCCTTCTTTGCCACGCCAGCGTTGTCGCGCACCTGGCTGGCGGTGAGCCCTGCAGATTCTGCAAGCTCCGCTGTTGTCAGGCCACAATCTGCGTTGGCCAGCGCGCGTAGAATCTTCGCGCGGGCGCCGTTTTGTTGATTTTTTTGTTCCATTTGTTCGTCCTTGTTGGCTGTGGTCAGAAAGGGATGTCGTCGTCCATGTCATCGAAATACGGCTTTTTCTTTGCTGGCGCACTCTGAGCCTGCGGCCGTTCAGCTTGTGGCGCCTGCCGCTGCTCGCCGTCGCCTTTGCCGCCGATCAAGTCCAGTTCGCTGACGCGAACTTCCAGCGAGGTTTTTGTTTCGCTGTCCTTGTTCGTCCATTCGCGCATATTCACCGATCCGCTAACGCCGACTTGCTGGCCTTTTAGCAGGTATTGCGCAACCTTTGCGCCACGGTCGCCAAAAACACGCGCAGCGCCAGCGAGTCGTTCTTCTTGTCGCCGGAAGTCCTCCAACATCAACGGCAACTGAGAATTCAGTAACGGCGGTTCCGTTCGGTAGGTATTTCTGTTCTGCATCGCGGCCAAGTCGGCCGGTGAATGTCCATACGTTGAGACTCATTTGTTTGTCCTTGTTGTGTGTGTGATGTTGGATTGCCGGTTATCTGCAGCGCGCTCTGTGCGCCTTACGACGCTTAGCCTTGAGAGCCGCCCGTTTCGCTGCGGCGACCGTGTTGCGGTTCCTGCGCGTGCTGCTAGTGCTTGTCTGCGGCGCGTCGAGAATATCAACGCCAGATGGCATTGCGAAGTTCGGGCGATGAAGTAGCGGTATTCCGGAGCCGGAGGCAGCCAAAGACAGAGCAGAGGCGAAGGAAGAGAAAAATGTGGATCGCATCATTGGTTGATTCCTAGTTAATCCGCTTTGATCTTCACGGCTTTGTTGGCCACAGCGCTAGCCGCGTCAAACATTGCGGCAAGAACGGATGTATCGGTTATTGACTCGGCAAGGTCGATAATCTTTGAGCGAGCGTCGAACAGCGCCTTTTCCGCCATGCGCTCAATCTTTGCCGCTTTCCTTTGTTCCGCCAGGCGCCTGTCAAGCTCGGCTTTCTCTTCTGCGTCCTTGATGGCTTGCGTCCTGTCGCGGGCGGCCTGCTCTTTGGCTTCCTGCTCCTTGCGCTTGGATTCAAGAGCAGCCTCTGCGTCTGCAATCGCTTTGAGCTTGGCGTCAATTTCCGCCTTGATTACCGCCTGTTCTGCGTCCCGCTTCGCGTCTTCGGCTTTTCGCTGCTCTGCGGCGATTCGGTCGGCCTCAGCCCGCTTCTCGTCTTCGGCTTTCCTTGCCTCTTCGCGCTCTTTGGCCTCTTGGTCGGCTTTTGCTTTCGCCTCAGCATCAGCGATCCTGCGTAGCCTTTCAGCTTCTACGCGGTCCGCTTCTGCCTTTTTGGCCGCTGCTTCTGCTGCGCCTTTTGCATGGACAACCTCAGAAATCTCAGCGATTGCCGCCGCTTTTGCCTCGACCGCTTCTCCGTAGAATTCTGCGAACGTCGCGTCAACTTCCGTTTCGCGGGCTACTGCCAGCAATTCGGCTGCGCGCTCAGCGCTGGCGCTGAAGTGGGCTGCGCTGATTGCAAGCTGCCGGATTTTATCGATGCGACTCAGAATGATCCCGACTCTCGCCCGTTCTTCGTCAGCCTTTTTGGCTTTGATGCGCGCCTGTTCGTCGTCGAATTCGTCGCGCAAGACAATTAGCCGATCCTCCTCTGGCTTGATGATGGCGACCAGCCTGGCCTCTTCGGCAATTACTGCTTTTGAGAACTGCACCGCGTCATCGCGAGCGGATTTGCTGGTCTTTGCGATCGCCGTGCGTGCATTGCGCGCAGTCATTGCTGCGCCGTGGCATTCGTCGCGACCAGCCTTGTTAGTTGGCGCCGCGATGCCTTTCGACGAATCGACAAGAGAGCGCAGTTCGGCCTCTGCCTTGCTAGACCTCAGCGCAACGGCCGCGCGCTCCTGTACTGTAAGTTGTGTGCTCATTCGTAACTCCTATGAAAACTAACTTAGATGAAGTTTCAGATAGCTTCTGTCATGAATGTTTTATGGCTTCCCTTATTTTTGTTTCGGTTGTTTCTACCATTGTTTTTAAGAACGACAGCCTACGGTTTCGCAGCCGTCTAATGTCTTCTTGCACGCCATTGTTTTCTGCGGACACTCGATAAACAATCAATTGCAGCTCGCGTGGGAATTCTTCGCAGTAGCTGCAAAAATCAACCCACTTTCGTCCCGTGGTGTCCAAGTGGCTAATTAGCTGCCACTTGTATTTTGGGTCTGGCGCTCCGCGAAGCATCGTTTCGTAATGCACTGAGCTGATTACCGACTTGACCTCTATCAACCCCTCATCTCCAATTAGGCCATCAGGCGATCCGCCGTAATCTCCGCAATCGAAGAATCCGCCGTTATTGACCGTTGCGAAGTTGTTGGCCTCATAGAGCATTACAGCGACCGGCTCTTGAGCGTGCCCCCGGTCCGTGTGGTTGTTTGAGAACCCCCCCCCTTCTGATAAGCGGTTGGTGATGCGCTCCAAGGCAATGCGTAGCGCGGCCTTTTTGCGCCATCTCCGAACGGCTTACCGTCGAACGCCATGAAGTCTGAGGCAATGCTAGACGTAACTTTTCCGAGTCGCAGCGAAAACCATTCTTCGCTGTTCTGCGTGACATCGTGGAATGTTGTAGCCATGCCGATCAACCCTCTGCGCGAACAAGCTTCTGCTCGTGCTCGCTCGGCCCTTTATCTTCTTCTGGATGGCGCCCTTCAGCATTCGCCTCTGCGATTAAAGCGGACTCGTTGGCGCTGCTTATGTCCATGTGCTCCAGTACGGCATTGAGATTTCCGTCACGCAGGTACGCTGCCTTCGCCGCTGCCCACCGCTTTGCGTTTGCTGGCGTAAGCACGGGGCGGGCCTTTTCTGGTGCGTGCGGGCTGATACGCAAGCCCTCTACCACTTCTCGACCGAACTTGACTTGAGGGGTCGACGTATATCGTCACCCTTATGTTTTTCCAGTCGTCGATATACGGAGATCCCGCCAATGTCCGCATTGTTTTGCTGTTGCTGGCGTTTAGGATCATCGGCTTCAACTTTTCGCCGCGGCGCAGCTCTTGCTCGACGAAAAAAGCAGTGTTAAATACATCCTTCGTTTTTTTCGTGTGATCCGGCTCCAGCCGGACGTGTGAAATTGTTAGGATAGTCGGCTCAACAAGGTCGGCGCTTCCCAAATACGGACTATCAAACGCTTTGCGAAAATGGGTTTTTTCAGTTGTCATTACTGGCTCCTAGTTGCGTGGTTATTATGTGTCAAATTCAATCCGCAGGTTGTCGAGCATCAGCCCGAGCTGCAGCCGGCAGGCGCGCTCGTCTTTTGCCGCAAGCGCTGTTCCTGCCAAAGCAAGCTGGCGGTTCAAGTCGCGGAGCAGCGCGGCAAGCGATTGCTTCTCTTCGTCCGGGCCGTCCGCGTCGAACTGCGGGCAGTACGGCCCATAGCCGATGTCGCCGGGGCCGACGGTGACGGCGTTGCTTCTCACTGCAGCCACCCGATAACATGCGCGGCCGCCCCTGGAACGATTGTAAAAATAATTACGACTACCAGAAACACGGCGGACAACCATCCCGCCGCTACGTCGCCTGCTGTCGGCTCGTCCTGCGCAGCAATGGCGCGCCGAATCTGCGCGGCTGTAAATCCAGAGTCTCTGAGCGCGTCGGACACAGACCGCCTTTCCCGCTGCGTGCGATTGGCGCTCATGCCGGGAGCCCCGTTCTTTTGGCGCGCTCCGAAAGGTTCGCGGAGACGATTCGTTCATTCAGATCGGTGATTGTCTTCTCTGCGGCACAAAGTTTTTCTCCGAGGCGCGCAATCTCGGCGCGCATGGCGTCCTCGCGGGCGATCCCTTGCTGGATTACGTCAAGCGCGGAAAGGTGGCTGGACCTCAGCTCGTTTGCCGCATGCTCAAAGCGCATCGCATTGTCGGAAAGCCGTGCATTCCCGGCAAGCAGACGATCAATATCGTTCGCCGCTTCCGCCGCGCGCTTTTCGGCGCAGTTCCTGGCTATGTCATTCATGGCCAATCCTCCATTTTTTGGCTTCGTCTTCCAGTTCTTTCAGTGAGCGAATCGCCCACTTTGTCAGCGGCCAGACAGAGAGGATGGCCACAACAAGAAACGCGAGAAACACATTTGCAACGGTCATCATGTCGCCACCCCCTAAACCTGGTGCGTTTTGCCGCAGACCGTGCAGCGCGCTTCCGTAAGTCGCTGCCCGGAGTCCTTTGCGCGCCGGCCGTTGACAGGCGTTCCTACGCGCAATCCCTTATGCGCTTTGTCTTGAAACTCGCTCTTGCAAGCGCATTTCAGAAAAATGTCTTCGTGTTTCATTTTGCGGCCCTCCGTTGGTTGTTTGGTGCCGTCTTTCCGGCTGTCTGGCTTCTTTCGTTTGTGTGCCTTACGCCAGCCGTTCGGCGCTGGTCCCGTAGTGCTGCTTTGTTTCCACTCGCAGCGATCAAGAGATTTCCAAGCACCTGATCACGCCTTTCATAAGTTGGGCCACGTGAACCCAGGCCTGCAGGTTGCTGCGAGTGGCGTTGCTCTGTGACTGCCAGCGCGGCCGCCTTTCCCGCTGCCCGCCCGCCTTTCAGTAAAAGTCCTCGTGATCCCACGAGTAGGGTGCCGGCAGTCTGTAGAGAGCACCCGGAGCGGGAGCCGATCTCCGTCCCGTTGGCCAAACGGGCAGGCTTACATCGGGGCGCCCTCTACGGACTGTCTGCGGTAAAGCGCCATCGGCGGCAGCGTCGCTTTGTTGATAGCGCCGCTTTTGTCGGGCTGGTAAGAATGGCAACCCACTACACCGCCGATGGTTTGGTGCTCTTTATCCGGAGCCGTCGCCGTAGCCGTAGCCGTCGCCGTAGATGTCGCCGGAGCCGTAGCCGCCGGAGCCTCCGGGGCGTCGCCGGGGGCGTCGGCGTAGCCGTAGCCGTCGCCTATGCGCCGTCCTCCGGAGCCGGCGCCGGAGCCGGAGCCGCGGATCCAGCCGGAGCCGTAGCTGTCGCCGGATCCGGAGCCGTCTCCGGATCCGTAGGCGGAGCCGTAGCCGCCGGAGCCGTCGCCGTAGCCGTAGCCGGAGCCGTCGCCGTAGCCGTAGCCGAAGCCGTCTCCGTAGCCGGAGCCGTAGCCGTAGCCGTAGCCGTCTTCTACTTTTTCCATTCCGCCACCCCTTTGATGAATTGTTCTGCCGAGGCAGTCGTCGGCAAAATCTCTACGACTTCCATAAGCATCACGTTTGGAACAGCTGCCGGAAACTTGCAATTTTCCGGCCTTGATGCGCCAGAAATTGCGAGCTGAGACAACGATGCAGCGCCGTCCCAATACCAAATTCGGCGGGCGTTGGTCATGCACACCTCCTGCCCGTTTCGGCTTGCCAATGTTCCGGCAAAGACTCCAGCGCGTGCGCTTCTAACGATGCAGTACGCGCCAATAAAAGGGTCGGCGATGCACTGATGCGCCACCGGGACGTTCATCGGTCTCGGCGCGTCGCCAGCAAGGCGTAGCGCCAGGCTGATAATTTCTAGCTGTTGCTGATTCATGTTTCCTCCTGTGGTTGAAGATTTCGCCAGCGGTATCGCCTTCGCCTCATCTGCTCGCAAGCAGCGTCTTGGCTGTGCTGATTGGCCCGCTCGTGGCTTTTGCTGGCCGCCGCGTTGTGTTGCGGCATGGGCAAATAGTGAGCTAACTCAGCCGCCATGTCAAGCACAATGCTGACAATTTACGCTTGACATGCTCAATGAAAGAAATCACAATTGGCGGCAACATGAAAACACAAGACGCAATTTCTCATTTCGGGTCACGCAAGAAGCTTGCCGAAGCTCTGGGTATCACAGACGTTTCGGCAATTGCGCATTGGGGCGCCTACGTGCCGTGGTCCAGGCAACACCAACTACAGGTCATAACCTGTGGGCGTTTGATCGCTGACCCTGTGCGGCGGAAGGCCACCGCATGACCAATGATCTCCTCCTGTCGCGCGTTCCGTTCGGTCGGTCAAGTCGCGCGCGCCAGCTTGCCGGCCTTTCGGGGCTGGCTTTTTTATTCTGTGCAATCCTGCGGGGCAATGCGGCATGAGCCACCAAGAACAATACGCAGACTCAGAGGCCAGATACCGGCGCGAGAACGCCAGCCCGCAAATCGCCGGCGGCTGGTTCTGCAAGGCATGTCACGCGCAGTCGTTCTCGACGGCCGGCCGAAAACAACATTTGAGCGGCAAGGGGTGGTCCTGTGCCGCGTGCGTAGCGAAACGAGGAGGTAGGTCATGAAAGATGCTGAATGCCCATATTGCGGTGCCGATGTGGAAATAAACCACGACGACGGCTACGGATATGAAGAGTCGGAAATTCACGAACAAAATTGCGGAGCGTGCGACAAGAATTTTGCATACACAACCGAAATTTCGTTTCACTACGAGACGGCGCAAGCTGATTGCATGAACGGAGGCGAACACCGTTACAAAGAAGTGAAGCAATACGGATTTCCGGAGCCGCGATTGTTGCTCCGCTGTATTGATTGTGACCACGAGACGCAGCCAGCACTATCTGAAGCGACGAGAGGATAAATCATGACGACGTTTGAAAAAGCTGTAGCCGCTCAAGGCGCTGAAAGCCTGTTGATCGAGGGCGGATACTTTGGCATTCCGAAGGCAGAAACCGCGCTCGATCGTGGCCTGGCGGATGTGAATGCGGCGCTGCGCAAGGAGTGTGCAGAGCTGAAGCGCATCAACGCGACACTAAAAGCGCAAGTCGGGGAACTTGAAACGGTGCTTGAGCGCGTGTCGTATCCGATCACGATGTACCGGGCGAATCGGCCATGAAGAACTACTACAAGGCCGCGATTGACATTTTGTCGCAAACCAAAACCGAAGAACAGCGGTTCAAACCTTGTGCGGCCGGGCGCAAACAAACATGGTACGGGGTGGCAGTCCGTCGCCCTGCGGACAGAAAGAAACTCTGAGGCAGTTAAAGCTTGTCGGGCTGAAACAGGGGCGTCGTTAAAAGACGCGGTTGATATGGTTAAAGCGCTTCCTGGGAGGATTTGGTAATGACCGAACAGCAAAGGGCCGAATACATGGCGATTGTGGCGGCTGTCGCTGCAAACTCCCCTGGCAACTGGAACGGAGATGCTGATAGAGTGGCGCGATGGGCTTTGCGCATCTGGGAGGAAGCAGACGCTTTGATCGACGATGGAGACTGAGAGCCATGACCGCAAACATCCTAGCCACCAGCGACCCGCTCAAAGTCGCCGCCATGAAAGCCGAATTCCACGCCGACCGTCTACGCAATCAGCCGCGCCGAGTCGCCATCGCTCGCACCATGCGCCTGTTACTGTGCGCCCCGGTTGATTGGTGGCGCATCTACGGCGAGACGTTCTCCGAGGCCATTCGGCCGACAGGTAAGCGGACACTGAGCGAACCCACAGCAATTGAGCCGAGGCGTCCCGCCATTGGGCAATCTTCCCCCCGTTTCATCAGACGCGGGCGCAACAGACGGGTTAATCGTCCAGTAATCGCGACCTCCCCGGCAAGGGATAGATGTCCGTCCGTCTTGCCCTTTTAAAGAGGTGTCATCGGTGTCGGATAGCGTGTCGATACTCCTGTCAAGGGCAACTCGACTGACTCAGAGCGCGGATATTCTCGACTGGCCGCTGATGCCATTTTCGAGCGGAATGGAGCAGTCGCAGAACCGCTGAATTCGTCTTTGGAGGCAAGGCGTGCGCTGCCGACGTTCGACGTTCTCGCGACTGCACCAGGCGCGAGTGAAGAGAAGGGAGGAGGGGATAAGCAGATTCGCGAGAATGGCCGCCCGGACTTTGAAGAGGAAACGGAACGAAGCAACGCTGAAAGACCTCCTCTTTTCGGCGGGCGAGATTTGCGCGGAGCGCGTCGACGGAATCTTCCGCGAGCTATCCGGGGGAGCATGTGACAAACAGTCCAATGGGGTTTGGTAAACGCATGATTCTCGCTGGTATCCACACCGGCTTCTGGCACAACTGAGCGCGCCGGATACATCAACGATTTGCGCTGCGTGATCGCTAAATCCATGGGGCGTGATGAGCCAAAGTGGAACGGATCAAGGAGTGTCGGGTCAACATCGCCCGCAAAACCACGGAGAGTGGATAAACCGTGACGGCGGTGCGCTGCGGATTCGTTGCACATCAAAGGAACAGCCCACCCGGAAGTTCACCCCGATATGGCATGGCGGCTGAACTGCATTTTGCACGAGCTCCACCCGCGCGCCATCCCATCGGAGTTTCGCCAGAAGCCGAAGAAAAGGCGCGCGAATTCCAGATGATCCAGCGCCCGCTTCCATTTGCGGTATTTGGAAGTTCTCGGCGACCTTGAGCCGGCCTATACGCTAGAAAAAGACCGGTGATTGGCGGCGTGAGTATCGGCGCGTTGAGATCCCAAACGCACTGAAGGCGCGGATATTCTCTCGACGATCCGAAAAACGCAAGCATGCAAGAGGTATATCGCGTGCTGGCGGCAATCAGGTGTGCAGCAGAAAGAAGGCCACTGGCAGCCCGATTACCCGCCAGGTGACGCGATCAGCGCGATTATCTGCAGCGGTTGCCTTCCCGACCAGAAGACGCACCAGTACTACCTTAACCCCCTGAAAAGCTCGCGCGCATCGCTGTGGAAATGGCGGACATTGGGCCTTTGCAACTCGTGCCTTTGAGCCAAGCGCTAACAGGGCGGGGTCGCAGAATTCATGCCGAAGGAGTGCGCCAGATGCTGCGAAATATGTACCTGCACCGCGAGATTCCTAAAGCGACAAGGGTTTTGATGTCGTTTGCCGGGACTTCCTTCAGTGGGCCGGCGAGCTGCCGTGATCGCTACGATCGGATAG
>JADJVS010000009.1 GCA_016710465.1 Sulfuritalea sp. | reverse complement strand
CTATACAGCAATGGCGTCAAAGAGCTAACCAGCGCAGAAGACAAAAAGCGCGTAAAGAGCCGACAGAGCGGAGCAAAAAGACGCGGCAAAGTGCCCATCCTGCGGCCAACTGTGGCCCGGACAAAGCGACACATGCTCACATTGCGGATTCATGCGCGTCAGGAAGTCGGCAGTAATCGAGGTTCCTGGGGAAATGTTCGAGCTTTCGTCGAAGCCAAAGAAAGATGCGTACTCGATGGAGTACAAGGTCGCTTTCTATGCTCAACTGCTCGGATATGCGGAGGCGAAAGGCCAAAACCTTGGGTCGGCGTATCACCGCTACCAGGAAAAATTCGGCGTCTATCCGTCGATGGCCAAGCCTGATCCGCAGGCGCCGACGTTCGAGGTTATTCAGTTCATCCGGTCTCGCAACATTGCCTACGCAAAAAAGAGGTCGGCGTGATCGACCAATCCAGACAAATCGAGTCGGCAATATCCTACATTCCGGCAATAGACCGGGAACTGTGGGTAGAAATTGGAATGGCCGTCAAGTCTGAAATGGGAGATTCAGGCTTCGACCTTTGGGACCGCTGGAGCAGCCAAGCAGATTCGTACAACGAGAAAGCATCCAAAGCAGTTTGGAAAAGCATCAAGCCGGTTGGTGGTATCGGTATCGGCACGCTGTTCCATTACGCCAAAATAGAGGGATGGAGTGATAACGGTATCCGGCACACTCTAACGCCAGAGCAAATCGAAGCCAGAAGACAGTCGGCGATTGAGAGACAGCAAAAACAGAATGCAGAAACCGCAGCAGAGCGTCGCAGGGCCGCGAACAAGGCAAAGTGGATACTTGGACAATGCCAGCTTGAGAAACACGCTTATTTCGACGCCAAGGGATTCCCAAACGAGATTGGGAACGTCTGGACCAGAGACGGCGAGAATCCAATCCTCTGCATCCCGATGCGTGTCGGTAAGTCTTTGGTCGGGCTGCAAATGATCGACATTGACGGCAATAAGAAATTCTTGCTTGGCCAGCAAACGGCACAAGCTGAATTTCTTATCGACGGCAAGGGCCAGGACTGGCTTGTCGAGGGCTACGCAACCGCGTTGAGCTTGAAGGCTGCTCTAAGCGCGATCAAGGCGCGTTTCCGTATCCACGTAGCCTTCTCTGCCGGGAACATGAAAAAGCTTGCTGTAGCGTACCCAACGGCCCTTGTGTTGGCAGATAACGACGCATCAGGCACAGGACAGCGGGTAGCAGAAGAAACAGGCTGCAAGTGGTTCATGCCGCCGACCGTGGGGCAGGACTTCAACGACCTGCATCGGGATGTTGGTTTGTTCAGGGCCAGCCAGGTGCTACGGAGGTTCCTGATGCAAAATTAGTGCTTGACGAATGATAGTTTTTTGTCAATACTAGGTTCATGTCGGGGTGGTGCCCGGCGCAAGTGGCTAGCGGGGATTGGGGAAAGCCTAATCCGCGTTCAAGTTTCTAGCGACTTGAAACGCGACCAAGCCGCCCAGCCTCAGAACGATACCAAGAGCCCGGACGGTTGAAAAACCCTCCGGGCTTTTTCTTTGGTCGTGACCTGTTGTTGTTTGTGGTCATGAAGTCTAGCGGTTGATAGGCAGTGCTAGAGATATTACGTCCCGGCAGGAATACACGACAGTTTGTTGTTGTGGGCTAGATATGGGGTCGGCTGCTGATTACGTTCTGGTCATGACTTGATTTGCGCACAGAAGATGCAAGCGTAACTGAGGATTTCAGCCAAAATCAATCCGCCCTTCAGTGTGGCGGTGATCGAGGATTTTGGTATCCCCGAACAGTGCAGGCGGCAGACACATGCCGAAAAGCGGGGATGTCGTGTTCTTACAAGGTGTCAAAAGAACCCGGCCCCTTTGTGGCTCTACAAGCTTGGCTCCGGCAGGCAGGAAGCAAAGGTGAAATGACTCCTAAGCAAGAACGATAACGCCGTTCTGCTTAGGAGGATTTTTGCCCAGGGGATACAGCCTTCACCAACAGGCAAGCAGCGCATGGCATGGCTAAGATAGGAAATTGATGATATGAGAACAGACTTGAAGGTTCCATACGCAGAGAAGGATCAGGCTAGAAAGCGTGGGGCGAGATGGGACGCCGCGAAAAAAGTATGGTTTGTAGAGAATGTTGAAAACATCGCATTGAGAGCAGGGGGGCCGCGGCGCCGCCCGCGCCCCCCCCGCCGCCCCCCGACGCCCGGCGTGGGGCCCCGGCGCAGCACGGAAGCAATGAAAGCAAAGAGGGAGACCACGGCAAGGGCCAGCCCCCGCGGCGGGGCGGTGGGGCGGCGGCGCGGCGGCCGGGCGGCCGCCCCCCCCCACCCCGCCCCTCCGGGCGGGGGCGCGCGGGACAGACGCGGCCCCCGCGGGCCCCCGGGGGCGCGACCCACGGCCAGGAGGACCGCCGCCCCCCCCCCCCCCCGGGGGCGCCCGACCACCCGCCCCACGGCGCGCGGCCCCCGGACGCGGGCGACGCCTAACGCACAGTTTATGCGGTGGATGCCTGAACACTTGCGAAAAAGGGGGGCTTCATGAACATGAACGACGCCCTTGTCTGGTCGCACGTCGCACAGGCTTACGTCAAGCCTGCTTGGTACATGCTGGTAAACAACGAGAAGAAGCAATAATGGCGACAAATTTTGAGACTTTCGCAGCCGACCGGGTTGCTAAAGGCTGGTTTTCTGCCGACGAGGTTGTCGAGCTTCGACGCGCGGTTAAGCAAGACCTGCGTCCAGGGCCGGACACGCTTCGGAAGGGGCTGGAATTCGTCACAGCAGACGGTGGAACGGTGCCTGCTACGATTGACGACAGGGACGATCGCTATCGGATTTGGGATGAGTTTTTCTCTGCAGAGGCGGCCATCATCAAGGCGGGGGTGTCGTGATCCACGAGCCGCTAGAGCAGGTAGTCACGCTCGCCAACGTCAAGGACATCCTGCGGGATATTTTCGCGCGCGCAAGAGCGGCGATGGACGACGGCCTGCTTGGCAAGATCACATGGACGCCGTTAAAGAGCACCAGAAGCCTGCAAGCAAACGCCTGCATGTGGGCAAGCTTGACGGACATATCGAGGCAAGTGGTCTGGCACGGTCATAAGCTAGATCCGTCCGAGTGGAAGGATTTACTATCTGCTGGACTGAAGGCTCAAAAAGTCGTGCCGAACATCGACGGAAACGGATTTGTTGTGCTCGGCGCAAGAACCAGTCGCATGAGCATTAAGGAGATGTCAGACATGATAGAATTGTGTTTCGCGTTTGGAGCTCAGAATGGAGTGAAGTTTTCAGCTCCAAAATGGAGGGACGAATGAAGCGCTCGCCAATCAAATCACGCTCGTCAAACCCTCGTGCAAAGGCTGTTGCGCTGGCTCAAAGCGCGGTGAATGCTTACGTTCGGGCAAGGGACGATGGGAAGCCGTGTATTAGCTGCGGTGAAATGAAGCCGTTGCAGGCTGGCCATTATTGGAGCGTTGGGGCAAGGCCAGAGATGCGGTTTAACGAGGCCAACATTCACGGTCAGTGCAGTCGCTGCAATGTCGATTTGGCCGGCAATCGTGATGCTTTCCGCGCCGGGATAGTAGAGCGGTACGGCAGCGAAGAATTAGCAGATGCGCTGGACACGCCAACACCAGCTCAGAAATTTACGCTGGACGACCTTAAAGCTATTCGCGCCAGCGCTGAAGCGAAGCGCGCGGAGATTGTTGATTTTGCGAGGGCTGCGTGATGCGAGCGACGGACACTAAAACGCTAGCTAGCGCGATGCGCGTGCTATCGGCGGAAGTTGAGAGCGAGGACGGAATTGCAAACGCGGCGATTGCGGAAGCAGCCCAGCGCATCGACGACCTTGGCGCGCTCGCCAATGAAATGGCCGGCATGCTCGCGCACGATCGGGCTTTGCCGGATGGCTGCAAGGCTTGTGCGATGCAGAAGCGCCTGGCTGAGCTCGGGGTGGTGGTGTGATTCCAACAACGCAAACCATCCTTCATGACCCTGAAAACGGGATTAACGGGAATTGCTTGTCCGCTGTTTTGGCGTCATTGCTGCACGTCGACATCGCTGACGTTCCAGTGTTTTGTGACGAAGTATCGTGGGTTAAAGACCTGAACGCCTGGTTGCGTCAATTTGGGTTGGCGTATGTGCAATGCCAGAGCTTTCAAGAGCAATGCGAGGCGTCTGGCATCGAGGGGTGTTATTGCGAGGTGTTTGGCGACAGCCCAAGAAGGCCGGGCACGCTGCATGCGACGGTCGGCGTTGATGGGGTCATGATCTTCGATCCTCATCCAGATCGGACAGGGGTTGTCGGCGACCCGGTTTGTGGGCTGTTTGTCGCGCTACAGCCTTGGCGCATGGGGCGTGAAAAAGCAGGCGGTGGCGAATGATGTGCGGCCATCACCCATGCGACAAGCCAGACTGCACGCACGGCGAGGCGCACAGAGCAGCCTGCGAGGCGCGGACGGTGATGCGCTGGCCAAGAGCACAGAGGCAGGAATACTACGGGCGCGTGACGAAAGCGCGCGGAGACGCAGCATGCCAGCGACTGACGGCGGACGTGTCAGCGGAGTATCGGAAATCTACGGAAGTGGTGCGATGACAACGAGAAAATACGCAGCGATTGCAGAGCGCCTCGACCGTCTAGCTGACCAGATGCGCGAGACGTCTATCGTGATCGGCGGCAATCGGTCAGTGACGCCAGCCAGGCCGCACATAATCGGCGCGGCGCGGACGGCCAGGCGGTGCTCGTTGATGCTGCGCGGGAGCATGGCCGAGTCGGACAGGGCAATGCACGCGGCGGCAGAAATCGACGGCGTTGTCGAGACGCTGCGAGAGTGGGCGGACGCGCAGCCGAATAGGCGGCTGGATGCGATACGGGCTAGCAGTCTGGCGGTGATGGCGCGGTTCGTGGCGGCCAATGCGCAGGAGCTGCGGGCGTGAGGCATGAAAAAGCCGCCCGGAGGCGGCTAGGTTTCGTTATTGGCGCTGGTCACACAAACCCGGCGTGCCGAAAAACATTGACCTTTCGGACGCTGCCGTCCGCCTGCGTTTGCTCGACGCTCTCGCGCACCGAGAATGCGTACAGCGGCGTTATGTCCGCTGCACGCAGTGTCGCGTCCAGAGCGGGCATGAGATACGGGGCGCCACCGATCATTGCCGCGTCGACGAAGGAGTCGTCGCCATCATCACAACAAATGCCGTTGTACGCGGCCAGTTCTGCGATGTCTGCGGCCCGGTCTTCGATTTCCTGCCTCGTGGGCAGGGTGTCGAAAGTGAGAAGCGCCGTCAGCGCCTCCCGCTCTGCTGGTGGAAGGTCGATAACGCCGGCCGCGATCTGCTCGGCCGTGGCTTGGTGCTGCGTCAGATTAATAATCATCGCATCACGCCCATTCTCTGCCAAGACTCTTGCCGACGCCACAAGGCCGCGAAGAAATCCATTCAGGAACGGAGTAGGCCGTCATTTCTGCGGTCGTGAGATCCGGGTGAAGGATCTCGAACGCCTCGATTTCAATCTCAACTCGCGTTCCGCTGCCGCCAAACATCGCGGCCACAGCCTTCTTTCTGGAGTTACCGGTAGGCACGCCAAAGCGCGCCATGTCGCCGCCTTCGTTTGTTGTGAACACATCCATTTCAATCCCCTTCCTAAAATTCCGATGACGCATCATGCGCCACCGGCTGAAAAATTACTTACGCGGCAAGCTTGCTGCCGCCCTTCTGATCCCGATCGACAGTTCGCCGTCGCCGAGGTCCGCAGCTTTCAGGCGCTCGACGGTCTGCGCGTCGAGGGTGACAAGGTGGCGCTTGACCTGGGCGCCGTCAGCGGACTTGCGGCCGGCGTTGCGGGCGGCGCCGCCGTGAGTGGTTTTGGTTTTCATAAACTACACCCCAACGCCGAAAAACAGCGCGGAAATTTCCGACTCGTCGCCGAACGCCTTGCACTTCGCCGCAACGTCGCCGATGGAGTCGAAGCATCTGCCGCTTCCCATGTGCAGCCGACCGCCGTAAGCAAGCCGCTTCGTCAACAGGGTCCATCCGTAATTGCCGCGGCTAAGACAGTAGCGCGTTCCGCGATATGTGGTGGTGGCGATTTTTTGCCCTTTGATAATTTCGGTAGTTATTGTTTTGGTGGCCACGGTTCAACCCTCCAGTTTTGTTACGTTCCAGCGCAAGCCGGTAAATATGCTGCGCTCGTCTTCGCGAACCGGATCGCCGTCAGAAAAAATAGTGGCGCGGCCCTCTCCGTACAGCTCGCCTCTGATGTAGGCGCGTGCCGCGCGCACGGCTGCGGCGATGCTGGAAGCTTCCCGAGATCCATTCAGGAAGCTGGAATTGTTGCTCGCTGTCCAGGTGATTTTGCTCATTTCGTTTTCCTCATTGCGGCCCTTGCGGGCCGGGTTGGTTATTACAGCTTCCACTCGACCCACTGCGACACTGCTGTCGCCGTGCTGGTCATGGTACGATCCCTGGTCGTCGAGCCCGCATTCCGGCGTCTTCGATGATGGCGTCTCCTCCCCATGCGCAGACCACGGCTCGTCGCTTTGCATGCCGGAGACGGCTTCATCGTCAGCATCGCAACTCCAGACGAGCATGACGCTTCCGTCGCTGGTCTCGACGCTCCACGAGCCGGGCATCCCTTCGGCGATGCTCTCGTGGTGCTTGATGGCGGCCTCAAGGGCCACTTCTGCTGTGCTTGGGTTCGGCTGTTCGCTGGTTCATGTCGTTCCCCTTCTGTGTTCGTTGATGACAGCTTTAGTATATATCAATCAAGAGAGGTGTCAAGGTGAAATGTGAAAAAATTTCAGACGAGCGGCGCGAAGCCTGGGAGGAGCGCGCGGCGATCATCGAGGAGGGCTGCAAGGTGTCGCGCGCTGAGGCAGAGAGGATGGCCGCAGAGCAGATGGAGCTGACGGACGACGAGATAGAATTCATGCGGGGGGCGAAATGATCGACGATTGCAGCAGACGAGGCGGAAGTGCTGACGCGGGCGCAGAAGGTGGCGGATATGCTCAAAGAGTGGGCGGACTGGCAGCGCGGATACCGGATGCGAATAGGCTATCCAGAGCGATCGCCAGGCTTTGCGACCGGCGGCGGCGTCGTCACTCGAGACACGTCCGACGAGCAGGCGGACGACGCGGCCAATCAGCGGTGCGACATCATCGATCGGTGCGTCGACGATCTGCGAGAGCCAGCGCAGCGAGCGGCGATCCATCACTGCTATTTGCATGCTGTATTCCGCATGCGCGATTACGACGTGGCGTTGCTCGACGCACACGCCGCGCTTGACATTGCGTTTCGGCGCAAAGGGATACTATGGTGATGTGCTTGACAATAGGCTGATGATTATGAAAAGCTGTGCGTGGGCGAAGTTGCGCCCAAAGAACGAGCCGCCTGAGAGGGCGGTTTTTGCGTTTACGCAGCGTCAAATAACTGGCGTTTAGATGTTTTCAGAACAAGGACCAAACAATGCCGAGGGGATTACCGCCTGTAGCAGGGTTCAAGAAGGGCGCAAGCGGCAATCCTGGCGGCCGTCCGAAGAAAACGCCTGAGCAAATCACGCTCGAAGAAAAGTGCAAAGAGATGACGCCAGAAGCGCTGGCGACCATCACTCAAATCATGACCGACGGCGAAAATGAACGCAATCGCTTGGCCGCTGCTCAGTACGTGATCGATCGCGGATGGGGTAAGGCGCGGCAAGAGGTCGTCGGCACGATGGATCACAATCTCGCGGTGACGATGATCACGCGCAGAATCATCGGTGGCGATGGCCCGAAATCTGGTAATTAACACTGCCAAGGTTTTCGAGCCGCTGCTGCAGCCTGCGCGATATAAGGGCGCGTGGGGCGGTCGTGGGAGCGGCAAGTCGCATTTCTTCGCTGAGGCGCTTATCGAGCAGTGTTTGCTTGAGCGCGGGACCCGTGCAGTGTGCATTCGGGAGGTGCAGAAGTCGCTGAAGGAGTCGAGCAAACGTCTGATTGAGGATAAGCTTTCTGCGTTTGGCCTGGGCGATGTTGATGGGTTCAAGGTTTTTAACGAGGTCATCGAGACCCCCGGCGATGGGGTTATCATTTTCCAAGGCATGCGCGACCACACGGCAGACTCGATAAAGTCACTGGAGGGGTTTCGCATAGCGGCTGTAGAAGAGGCTCACAGCTTGTCGGCAACGTCGCTGTCTCTTCTCCGGCCAACGATTCGCGCGCCAGGCTCTGAATTATGGTTTTCATGGAACGCTCGCAGAAAGACTGATCCAGTTGATGCGATGTTGCGCGGCGATGACTTGCCGACCGGTGCGGTGGTGGTGCAGGCAAACTGGAGAGATAACCCGCTTTTCCCGGCAGAGCTTGAGCAGGAACGACTTGACTGCCTGCGCCTTGATCCTGATCAGTATCCGCACATCTGGGAGGGTGAGTACGCTACTGTACTTGTCGGAGCTTACTACGCCAAGTCTCTGTCCGCAGCGAAAGCAGATGGGCGCATTTGCAGGGTTGCTGCTGACCCGCTACTGCCTATTCGACTGATTGCGGACATCGGCGGCACTGGTGCGAGAGCGGACGCTTTTGTTTTCTGGGCAGTGCAGTTCGTTGGGAGAGAGATCCGAGTACTCAATTACTACGAGGCGCAAGGCCAGGACGTAGCCACTCATGCAGCATGGCTGCGCAACGAGGGTTACACGCCAAATGTCGCACAAATCGTCCTGCCGCACGACGGCGAGACGCACGACAGGGTATTCAACGTCAGCTACGAGTCGGCGTTTCGCGGCATGGGATACGCGGTAGAGGTTGTCCCAAACCAAGGGCGCGGCGCAGCTTCGGCAAGGATCGAGGCCGGCCGGCGAGTATTTCCGTCGTGCTGGTTCAATGAAGCAAAAACAAGTGGCGGAATAGACGCTCTCGGCTGGTATCACGAGAAGCGCGACGAAACCCGAGGAATTGGCCTTGGGCCTGAGCATGATTGGTCTTCTCATGGTTCGGACGCTTTCGGGCTCGTAGCAATCTGTGCTGAACAATTTTTCTCGCACGATCAACGCCGGCCAGATTCCCCCGGTTGGCGAGCAAAACTAGCAGCGCGCAACAGAGCGTCGTCACAGGCGGCATAGGGACAGCATGAGCGAAGAAATTACTATCGGCGAGAATGTGGCGGCCGAGAACTGGACTCGCTTCATGTATGGCATGGAGCGCGGGCATCGCGACTATATCGAGACAGCAAGGTTCCTGGAGGGGTATTACCTAGGCGGGCTGTACGGCGGCGACGGAAAGCTGAAGCCTGGAGGGCATTGGTCTGAAGCAGACTTGCAGGTACTAGACGAGCAAAGGCGCCCGGCATACGAGATCAATCAGATTATGCCCGCGCTAAATTCTGCGTTCGGCTATCAAATCTCGAACCGGATGGATATTTCATTCCGGCCAAGGTCTGGCGCAGCGACGAAAGAGCTTGCGGATTCTCGCAGCAAAGTGGTGATGCAGATCGCCAACAATAACAAGCTGCATTGGAAAGAGACAGAGGTTTTCTGCGACGGGATGATCCAGCAGCGCGGGTATTTCGACGTGCGTATGGATTTCGAAGATTCGGAATACGGAGAGCTTCGCGTCAACGTTGATGATCCAATGGACGTTATCCCTGATCCAGACGCCAAGGGCTACGACCCAAAGACGTGGAGCGACGTTCTGTGGCTTCGTTGGCTTACGCTTGATGAGATCGAGGGAGACTACGGTAAGAAGGCGCGTAAAGCCGCTGAATCAGCAGGACTGTCTGGCGGCGATGACGACTACGGCGAACATGGCGATATAGATGGCGGCGAGCCGCGTGCGAAATTCGCCTTTGGGTCGGCGACTGGTGGCGAATACCTATTCGGCAGCGCTCGACGGCTGAGAATTATTGACCGGCAGAGGTGGATTCGTTCAGTAATTGACGTGGCAATTTTTCCGGGTGGCGATATTCGGCAACTGAACGGCGACGAGTCTGACGAGGCGCTTGAGCAGATACGCCAAGCCGGCGCGGTCATCACAAAAAAACGCATGAAGCGTGTCCGCTGGAGCGTTTCGACGAAAGAAACGACGCTGCATGACGATTGGTCGCCGTATGACCGATTCACAAAGGTTCCCTACTTCCCATATTTCCGTCGCGGCCAGACCAGGGGAATGGTTGATAACGCCGTTGGCCCTCAGCGAGTGCTAGACAAGGGCGTCAGCCAGGCGGTGCATATCATCAACACTACCGCAAATTCTGGCTGGCAAATGGAGCAAGGGCAGCTCACAAACATGAGCGCCGAGCAGCTACAAGAAAACGGGGCGCAGACCGGGCTAGTTTTAGAGAGAAAGCCGGGAACGCCGCCGCTATTAAAGATTCAGTCGAATTCCATGCCGCATGGGATTGATAAGCTGATCGAGATTGCGTCAATTTCAATCGGCGAGGTAACTGTTCCTCCGGCAATGAGAGGGATCGGAGAAGGCGACGAGCCAGGGATTGCTATTCAGTCGCGCCAAAGCGCAGCGCAGCAGCAGCTAGCGGTTCCTCTCGACAACCTAGCAAGGACAAGAAACTTGTTGGCCGATTGGTTTGATTACGGCATTGGCAAGTATTACAAAGCCGAGAGGGTGTTCAGGATCACTGACACAGACCCGACGACTGGCAAGGAAATAGAGAGCGCTCTGACAATCAACCAATTCGATCCCGCTAGCGGCTTGTATCTCAACGACATGACAAGTGGTGAGTATGAAACGGTCGTAACAGAGCAGCCGATGCAGGTCACGTTCGAGAATTCGCAATTCACACAAGCGATGGAAATGCGGAAAAACGGCATAGGGATACCGGAAACGTCGGTTGTTCGCAAGAGCAACCTGAGCGACAAAGCCGAGATTATCGAGCAAATGCAGAATGCTTCAGCTCCGCAAGACCCGCTCGCAGAAGCTAAGAAGGCTCTGATGCAGGCACAGACGCGCAAGACCGACGCCGAAGCGGTGAATAAATCGGTAGAGGGCATGTTCTCTGCAACGTCTGCGGCAAACCAGATCGCTATGCAGCCGAGCATTGCGCCGGTCGCTGATCAAATGCTGGCTAGTGCGGGCTTCAAAGACGCTGACGCAGCGCCAGCAATCCCCAACATGCCTGCTGGCATTGAGTCTGTGCCGATGCAGGAAAACACAAACCCGCTGACGCCAACAAATCCAGCAGTAGGGATGAACGAAGGCATTGAAACAGGAGAGCTTGTATGATGGACGAATTTGATATTAACGCAGAGCCAGACCTTGCATTGCTCGAAGGCACTGAAGACGAAGATCATGGGCTTGTTCAAGAGTCTGCCGACGACGACAGCGAACAAGATGGCGACAACGGCGAGCAGGGCGAAAAGGAAGAGGTAGAGCCTGAAGCGGAAAAGCCGTCCGCCAAGCGCGACCCGGTTATTCCTCGCGCTCGATTCGACGAGATTCATTCGCAATGGAAGGCAGAGCAAGAGCGTGCGGCGAGGCTTGAGGCAGAACTTCAGGCGCTGCGTCAGCAGAAACAGGAAGATAAGCCGACTGATGCTGTTGATTTGCGCGAACTGAAGCAGCGGCTGTTCGACTATCGCCTTGATCCTGATTCTGATCAGGACGAAATCGACAAAATCGAAGATCAGATCGAGGCAGAGCGCGACAGGCGTGCAGAAGCCAGGGCCGAAGCCAGAATTGCCGAGCGCGAGCGAATCCGGGAAGTGGAGTATGCACAAAAGGCTGCGCAACAACAAGAAGCTGAGGCTCAGGCCGAGGCGTCAAAGCTTGTCGAAAAGTACCCGTGGCTGGACAGCGTGAGCGGCAATGGTGATCCAGAAGCTATCGCAGAGGTAATCGCCCTTCGTGATGGGTATTTTCGCAATGGGCAGTCGCTATCTGCAGCGCTTGTGAAAGCCGCGGGGGTTATTGCCAGGGCGCGCGGCGAAGCAAATCAACCAATCAACACGAAAGACGAGCGACGGAACCTTGCTCTGGTTGAGGCCGCAAGGTCTGCGGCGTCGCAGCCTGCTCGTGGCGATGCCGGCGTCGGCAATCGCGCCATGCCGGCAGATAAAAGCATTCTCGACAATCAGGACGCTTATGAGAAGGCCGACGTTAAAGAGCGGATGCGACTGCTTGCATAACATGGTTTTGTGTGGTACAAACGAAACGCTTGTAGCAAAAAAGCAACACATCATTATCTAGCCCTTGCCAGGGCGGAAATCCAGGCCGTTGCGCGACACGAAAAACGCGACTCAGCTAGATCACCAAGCGGAATCGGTGTTCGGTTGTTGGCCCGTAAGCCAACGAGAAATCGACAACTTACGAGGTCAACATCATGGCATATACCGCTTTTGGCGCAGGCCAAACCGAGTTTAAGCGCGCGTGGGTGCGCGAATCAATCAAAGCCTACCGGGATAATTCCTTTTGGGAGAAATTCACCGGCGAAGGCGCAAACAACATCGTTCAGCGCGTCACCGAACTGAAGCGCACTGAAAAGGGCGACCGGGCCATGATTGGCCTGAAAGCCAATATGCGCACTTCCGGCATTGTTGGCGACAACGACATCGACGGCCGCCGCGAAGCGCTGGAAACGTACTGGATCGAGATCCATACCGACCAACTCCGCAAATCGGTGTCCAGCAAGGGCCGCGTTGATGACCAGCGCTCTGTGCTCAACTTCCGCACCGAAGCCAAGGACAGCCTTGCCGATTGGCAGGTCCAGGTAAATGACGAACTGAAGTTCTTGGCGGCGAGCAATATCAGCTTTGCCTACAACACGGACGGATCGGCTCGCTCGTCTGGTGCAGAAGACCCGCTGACTCAGCTCGAATTCGCTGCCGATGTTGCGGCATCTCCTACCAGCAATCGCCACTTCACGTATGACGGAACCAACATCATCGCCGGCAACACTGCTGCGATTGCCTCTACCTACGTGCCGAAGTACGGCGCCCTTGTGGATATTTGCGCAGAAGCGCGCACGCGGGGGATCAAGCCGCTGAAGGTCAACGGCATGGACGTTTATGTCCACGTCGTTCATCCGAAGACGTTTGCCAGGTACAAGAAGGACGCCGACTTCCGAGACGCGCTGATCAATGCGGGTGATCGCGGGATGAAGAACCCGGTATTCACCGGAGCGGCGGGCTTTACGGTCGATGGAATCCTGTTCCACATCTCTAACAACGTCTACAACACGTCTGGCGCAGCTTCTGGATCGAAATGGGGCGCAGGAAGCGCGATTGACGGTACTCGCTCTCTGATCCTCGGCCAGCAAGCTTTGGCCTGTGCCGACTTGTGGAATACCGGCGAATGGTACGAGGGCAAGACGGACGACGACGCGAAGAACGTTATCACGCTTGCGCAGTACAACGGCGTGATCAAGCCGCGCTTCATGTCTCGCCTTGACGGTGACACCGTGCAGGATTTCGGCACTATCTGTCTCGACTACTACCTCTAATCAGGCCAAGGAGAAAATACTATGGCAATCACCAAAAACGCAGGGGTTCACAAGACCGCATGCAAGATCGTCGAGATTAGGTTCGCTGATCTTGTGGCCGGAACTGACACGGCGGCTATTGACCTTCCGCCTGGGGCGGTCGTCCTGTCAGGCAGCCATGCCTACACCACCGAGGCATGGAATTCGACCAGCACTGACACGCTCGACGTTGGCGACGCGGCCAGCCAGAACCGCTACCTGAACGACGGCAACATCCGGGCTTTGGCCGCGAACGTGCCTCTTGTTCCGACCGGATTCTCGCATACGGGTGGATCTCTGACGGTCAAGTGGAACAGCGGCGGCGGCACTCCAACGACCGGGGCGCTGCGAGTGGTCATCCATTACGCGCAGCTCGGCAACGCCACCACGACCTACGAGGTCTAATCGGCATCAACAAAGACAGGGGAGAAATCCCCTGTTTTCATTTCTAGGATTTGAACATGCGATTGAAGTCTCCAACTGCTGCCCGGATAAGTTTCGGCACGAAAAACGGATCAGGGCACTGCATGTCTCTCGGGCTAGATGGCGGCGAGGTTCCGCAGATGCTGGTTCAGGCTGCGTTTGCTGCGGGCGCCGTGCCTGATGATGCTGACCCGGAAGAGTTTGTATCCGCACCAGAAAACAACCATGGGAAGTCTCAGGAAGAAATCATCGAGGACGGAATCAAGCAGATGATTGAGCGGGACGAAGAGGGGGATTTTACCGCTGCCGGCACCCCGGATCGCCGCAAGTTGGCCAAGGTTATCGGCGGACCAGTCACTGCCGCAGAGCTTGATGCCGCATGGAAGAAGCTGAATGAACCTGTCTGAGCTTCGCGCCCTAACAAGGAAGCGCCTGAACGACAACGGGACGCCTCCGCTTTGGGCCGACGAGGACATTGACCGCAACATCAACGAGGCAGAGCGGGAGGCGTGCGTCCGTGCGCTGCTGATCGACGATGACTCAAGCGCGGTCACACAGATAGACATCGACACTGCGACGAAGCGATATGCGCTTGATGGCCGGGTGATTGACGTGATCGGCATCGAAGCAGCATTGAGCCCTGGCGTTGATGTAACTGGCTGGACGCTAACGGACACTCACCTTGTTTTTGATCGGCTTCCTGCGCGAGACGATACGCTGACGCTGCACTGTTATCGCCTTCCTCTAAACGACATGGTTGATGACGACGACGAGCCAGAGATTAGCGCGCGGCATCATGACAGGATGATCGACTATGCGGTGTCGCTTTGCTACCTGATCCCAGACTCGGACGGATACGATCCTGGCGCGGCGGCGAAATATGAGGCGCGCTTTACGCAGTCGTTCGGCGAGAAAAAGAGCGCTCTGACGCTTCGTAATTATCGAGACAAGGCGCCGAAAGTGGTTGCTTGTAACGGGTACATCTAAGGAAACAACGATGGCATTAATCAATCTCGACAAACACCAGAAAGAGCACACTACAGTGGGTAATCCGCGTCGAGCAGCCTGTTGCGATATACGTGCCAATTTCAGCAATC
>JADJVS010000008.1 GCA_016710465.1 Sulfuritalea sp. | reverse complement strand
TGTTGTATTCACCGGCGTTGATATTCCAGACCCTTCGATTCCCCTTGCTGATATTACCCTCTCCAAATGGCAGCTAATGACCGGAATTCTTACGGTCGGCGGACAGCCGAAGCTTAACGCTGCGAATGCGTATATCCGAGGCATTGTTGGCGTTGATGCCAAAGACCTTGCTGACCAGATCGCCGGAACAGGAACGCCTGCGCAGAAGGTTATGTGGAGCCACTGCGATAAATTCACCAGAGGCATGGTGTATATCAACCAGCTTCGCGTCGGCGCAGGACTGACAAACAATGAGATGAACGACGTTTTCCGAATTGGCGTGGCGCAAGTCCCGTAACTCCATGATCCCATCCGCCAAAGCCGCCGAATACATCTCGCGCAGCACATAGAGATTGCAGACCATGAAGCTAACTATACAGTCTGGCGCGGACCATACAGAGGTTGTCCGCTACGAGTCTGACGCAGTAGGATTCGTCGCAATCTCTGGCATTACTCGTTCCGCGCCGGCTTCTGTCAGCGCAGTTTCCCACGGCCTGAAAACTGGCTGGCAGGTTGCGATTGTGGACGTCAAAGGCATGACGCAGTTAAACGCAAAGAGCAACCCTCCGCGCGATTCTGACAAGTTTTCGATCACATCTACCGGGACAGACACGCTAACGCTAGACGGCGTGAGTTCGTTCGGGTACGGCGCTTATGTTTCTGGCGGGGCGATTCGCTACCAGATTCCAGTCGATCTGACTGGCGCAACGGCCCGGATGCACATCGTCGACAAATGGACGCCTGCGAGTCGCGGGGTTTCGTATCCGCGCATCAACGAAACGGCTTATGTCGTTGGTGATGTTATGCACATCAACGTCGGAACGCATTACATCTGCACTGAGTCAGGGACTTCTGCCGTGTCGCAGCCAGTGGATTTGACAACTGACGGGACGGTGACATGGGCTCTGCATTCTTCATTCGCCGGAACGACCGCCTACGTGGTACTGACGACAGAGAATGGCGGGATCGTGATCGACGACGACGAAAACACAATCACGTGGACGCTCGACGACGCAGCAAGCTCGGCTGCAACATGGACCACTGCGACAGCGCAGCTTGAAGTTGAAATATCTGGCGTCGTGCATCGGGTGCGTGAGTACGAACTAACGCTGTCTCGTGAGACGACGCGATGACTTCCGTAAAAGTTGTTTCTGACTACCTCTCGCACCTGATCGAGCAAGGCTTCGGCCATTACAGACTGCGGCTCGGCACGCGCGGCCTTGAGTCTCTTCGCCCCGAAGGTCGCGAGCTTGACTTGTGCCTGCCAGATCACAGCGCGGAAACTGCGCACGACGGGCGCGAAGTGGCGTATCTGAGGGCGTGCGATGGCGATTGATGCGCAGTGGTCGAGCGTTGTTCTGCTCTGCCCGTTTGAAGGCGCAGACGGCTCCACGACGATTACAGATGTCAAAGGACACGTCGTCACTGTCGCAGGAAACGCGCAGATCAGCACGGCTCAATATCCTGCAGGCTGTTCGTCAAGCGCAAAGTTCGACGGCAACAATGACTACCTGACGATATCGCACGCTGATTTAGCGCTCGGAACTGGCGACTTTGATATTGATTTCCCACTGTACAAGGCAGGGGAAACGACGACTGGAGCTGCGAATGCAGCCAACATCATCGACTTCAGGGCGTCTGATCCATCGGTAGCTATTCAAATCGCAGTCGATGGCGGATCAGGATCAGTCGGAGCGAACAAGGTCTATCTGTACGTCAATGGATCTGTACGAATCACCGGAACGACATCAATAGGGGCGGCGTTCAAGAGGGTGAACCTGTCAAGAGTGTCCGGTGTTACGCGACTGTTCATTGACGGTGTTCAGGAAGGGTCAAGCTACACAGACGCCAACAACTATACGCAGACAGTAGCGAACATCGGAGGGCGATTCGCAGCTATCAGCGGAGACTATCGAAGCCTGAATGGGTATCTTGGGCCGATCAGGATCACCAAGCACGGCCGCGGCCACTCGACAACTTTCACGCCTGATTCTCTGCCATTCCCGCGCCCGATGATTTCAGGAACGGTCCGCGATCACCTTGCCGCGCCTGTTGCAAAAACCGTGCTTGTTTATGATCGCAGCACCAACGCCTACATTGGCGGCGCGAATTCTGACCCAACAACAGGGCAATATACCTTCTACCCGCCAGACTTCGGCGAGCTAAAAGTCGAGCGCATCGACGAGCTTGCTGACCCGTACTGGAGCTCTGTTGCTCTTGCCGCAAGGCTGACTGGCGCAAACGGAGGGACAAGTTTCCCTGTGCTTGTCGGGCCTGCTCTGTCAAAGACCGGCACGGTAACTACGACAACCACGACGCCGACGACAGACCCATTCGGCACTGGAAGCAGTACGCTATTCACAGGAGCCGGAAGCTACCTGAGCACTGGCGCCAATGCGGCTATGCTGCCTGGGACCTGTCTATACAATTTCAGGGTGGGTGTATCTGTCGGTGCTTGATGCGACAAGAAATCGGCGCTTATCTACATCGGAGATACGGCATCGAGACAATAACAGAACATCAAACAGTATTTCCGACGGCGATTGAGTTTTACTCCGGCATCGTCGTGCATTACTGTTGCGGCAGGCGTCTTCTGCGCCATGGATTCACTTTGCTGCAGCGGAACGGATCAGCGCATTGCTTTTTGTGACGGCGTGTATGTTGGTCCGCCGTTGCAACTGGCACGGAATCAGCGGAAATAACTTTGACCTTGGTGCAACAAGGTCTGGCATCGGCAGCAACATGGACGGCAAGCTGTTCGACTGCAATACACACAGGGGCCGTTTGGCTGTCCAAGGGCCTCACGCCTGCCACGCACTCCGCTGTTCTTGTTGGCCCAACTCGACGGCGGTTCAGGCGAGAACGCAATCATCTACGACCGAGTAATCCCCGGCTAACGATCACAGCAACAACCACAAGGCTCCTGCGGGGGCCTTTTTTTATGAGCGACGACAAATGGCAACGTACCACTTCACGCGAGTAGCTTCATGGGCGCTAATGAGCGCGCTGCAAACGCTTTTCGATGCAGGATCAACCGGCGCAACGATCAAGTTCTACACCGGATCGATGCCGACTGGTACGCTGCCGCAGACCGGCGCAGAAACAGGCATTGGTGCACAAGTGCTGCTCGGAACATGCACCATGCCGACTACTTGCGGATCTGAAACGCCGTCAGGGTCGCTTACCATCGGAACCATTGTTGGCGATTCGGCCGCAGATGCGTCAGGAACAGCCACGTGGGCAAGGATTGCCGACAGCACCGGGCTGACCGTTGTGGACGTTGATGTGGGCGTCGTCGGCAGCGGCGCGGTTATTCAGATGGTCACGAACGTACTTGTTGCCGGCGGGCCGATTGCGTTCTCGTCGTTCGTATTCCGCATGACGTAATGCCGAAGTGGCGTACTCACCTCCAGCATGGAATGCCGTTGATTTCAACGGGACAGGGCAGGCTGTTTCTGCCCCAAGGTGGGACCGCGTTAACTTCGTCACGCCTCCCGCTTCCCTGGCGTGGTCCGATTCCGACATTGCGCCAGACTCTCTTGGAGAGGCCAATCACCAGTACGCATCCGGTACGGCGGACCTTGCTCCCGATGCTCTCGGCGAGGCCAATCACCAGCACGCGTTCAGTACAGCGGACATCGCCCCGGACGCTCTCGGCGAGGCTTGGCGGACCTTCTTTGCTAGTGTTGCTGGAGACATTGCGCCGGATGCGCTCGGGCGCGCAGACATGGTGTATTCGGCGGCCGGCGATGCAAGCCTGTCGCCGCTTGCTGCCGGAACTGCGGTCTTCGTCTATCTGTGCCAGTCGCAATCCGACCTGCTACCCGATGCGTTGGGCGAGGCGTATCGCCCAACATCCTACGCAGCAGGGCTTTCCGACCTTTCCCCGGACGCAATTGGTATCGCCGTTCGTGGCGTCTCGGCATTCGGTATCGCCGACCTTTCGCCGGATGCTCGCGGCGATCTGGTGCGCCTGTTCCGGTGCTCTGTCGATGCGGCGATCTTTCCAGAATCAGAAGCGATCGCCGCATTCTCTCCGTCGCCAAAGCCCGTTTGGTGCTCATTTGTAGCGAGCATCGCCCCTCACGCGATAGGAATCACCAGTGCATAAGCAACGCAAAGCAAGCCTTGGCCCTTGGCCTCTCGGCATCGTCAATAGCAAGCGGGACTATGTTCTGCCTGCCGGCGCTTGCCTTGACGCACTGAATATCGACTTCACCGACGAGGGCAACGCGGTATCTCGTTCCGGTTACTCCGAGACGGTCGCTATCGACAATGGCGCCGGCCTGAGCAATCAAGGCGAGAAGGTAATGATCAGGAACGGGTCAGAGCTTGGCGTCGTTACTGCCGTCAATCCGCTGGTCATCACCTCTCTGCGCGCTGGCCTGGGCACTGATCCTGTCAGCTACGCAGAGCGCGGCGGCGAAGTGTGGTGGAGCAACGGCACAGCGTCAGGCCGCTGCAACGCCGACAACACGGATTCGCCCTGGGCGGTGCCTGCGCCTCTCGATCTGGTGTCCGTGTTCTCCGGGGTTGGATCTCTGCCTCCCGGCGATTACCGGGTGTGCATCACGCATTCGATGGACGACGGCGAAGAAAGCCACGCATCGACTATCGAGTCAATCACTCTTTCGACAACAGGAAGCATCGAACTGACGCTGCCGGCTGCGGCATCGGGAACGGATAACTTTGTCGTCTATTGCACATGGGGCGACGGAGAAGTGCTACAACGCGCCACGACAGTTTCTTCTGTGACTGCAAGCGTCAGTATCACCGACTTGCCAGAAGGGCGCCAGATACGCGACAGGGCGTTTCTCCGGCCACTTCCTGCAGGGGATGCAATCGCCTTTCACAATGGCCGGCTGCTGTCGCTGAAGGGCGAATTCCTCTACTACTCCAAGCCACACGACTACGGTCTTTACAACCCTGCGCAGGATTTCATTCGGCTTGGCGCCACGGGGTCAATCGTGATCTCCGTCGAGTCTGGTGTATTCGTCGTCGCTGACCGGACATGGTTCTACGCCGGCACGGACATCGCCACCGCCGAGCCCGTCGAGAAGCTGCCATTCGGCGCGGCGTCTGGCACGGCTTTCTATCATCCTGACACAACAAGCCCGGTCGCAGGCTGGTACTCGGACGAGGGGATTGTGTTCGGTGCCGGGGATGGCTCAGTGACGCTGCCGCAGCTAGAAAAAGGATTTATTGCGCCTGTGGCACAGTCTGGCTCGGCATGGGTGCGCGAGCGTGACGGCATGACGCATGTAGTGATCAGTCTCGACGGCACGGCAGCATACAGCAAGAAGGTGTCGCCAGATTTCACGGCCGCACGCCAGCGATATGTCGATGACTCGACGACTCTTTGCATGAATCTCGCCAACGGGGCGACTTCTCGCTACTCGCATTGGCACTTCAATTCCTACGCGACTATCGACGGCGACGAATACGGCATTGACTCCGTAGGAATGAGCCTGCTTGAAGGAAGCGACGACCTCGGAACGGATATTTTCTGCGCACTTGATTGCGGGCGTGTCGGCTTTGGGTCGCTGAACATCAAATCGCCGGAGTGCGTCTATGTCGCCGGAAAATCTTCGACGGCAATGGTGGTTGATATCGCTATGCCCGTAGGACCGACGTATTCCTACCCGGCCAGGACGTTCAGCGAGGCGCCCTTGGTTGTCCGCTTCGACGGGATGAAGGGGCTAATGAATGCTCGCCTTCCGTGGTTCTCGACGGTGATCATCAACCAGGACGGCGGCAGTATGGAAGTGTCGGCAGTGCAGGTGCTTATCAACGAATCGAACAGGATGATTTGATGAACATAGAAACCATTGCAAGAACGCTGGCCCTGTTTCAGCAAGGGCGTCCGTAGCCGATCCACAGACCCCCCCCCCCCCGCCCCCCCCCCCCCCCCGCCCCCCCGCCACCCCCCCCCTCCGCCCCCCCCCCCGCCGCCCCCCCCCCCCGGTCAATGCGGTGCTGACCATCACCACAAGCAAGACGGTGGGGCTCAAATGAGTGACCAGTGCAGGATGTGCGGCACGCTTTACGCGCGAGACGTTGAGCAAACAGTCATCGACGAGAATGCCGTAGTGGTCCGTGTGCGTTATGCAACATGCGATGAGTGCGGCGCTGAACTGCCGCCTGTAGATAGCGCAGTTTGCTGTTGTGACACTTTTTGATCACGTCAAACCGCTGCTGTTTGTTGCTCCGCATGACGTGTATCTGCTCGAAAAGCGCAGTACAAAGGAGCTTCTTGTCATTCATGGCAAAGTGGTCTGGCTGGCGATTTCAAATCCTGGGCCAGTGTTGCCGAGGCTGGAATTCATCATCAAGGAGTGGGGCGATTTGCAGTCTATCTACCCCACTCAAACGCACGTTTTTGACTCGGCATGGTGCATGAAAACTTGGCTAAACGGTCGATTTATGACCATGAAGGCGGCTAGATGAGCTGGCCATTCGATGACGGCTCAGACCTTCCTCTGCGCGACGGCTTTGACGTTGGCGGCGCGCAAGAACGGAAAATGGCATCGATGGTCGGTGGCTACTCAGGAATTCGGACGGTTGAGGAGCTGAACCCGGACGGGTCGATTACGATTCTGCGGACACGTGGCGGGCGGCCGATCTTCGAGACGACAGGGGTAGCTCGACGCTCCGCGCAAGCGCAGAAGTATCGCGGGTTCGTCGCCAAGATTCCCTCGCGAGCGGTTCTGTTCGATCCATACACGCTCGACATTCTCGACGCCAACTATCAACCAGCGGTCAATACCTACTCAGTTCAGGACTTCGCAACGAGTTGGAACGTGCCAACTGATGACGATACGGACTGGTACGACGTGGTGCTGTTCGATGGCTCGACTATCAAAGTCAATGCGAAGGCCATGCCGACGCTTGGCATTACAGCGAACCACGGCTATCCAGCGATCCCGTATGTGATCAACCGCGAGACAGCAGAGGACCAGTACGGCAACGCGGAACGAAACACGACAGAAAAGCGCGTCTTTGCGGTCGGTCGATATTCGGTGACTTCGTGGGGTGGCGGCGGCGTGACGGAGACGCTTACGCCGACTGCACCACGGACAGAAGACCGGGCCATGACCATCGGCCAGCGCGTCGATCATGCGACAAACAAGGCATGGCTTGGGCAACTCTATCACCCGGCTGCTGGATGGGACGCATCCGGAGAGTGGTACTTTACGTCGGCTGAAATCACGATGCTGCTGGCCTCGGCGTATCTTGTGAAGGTGGCGGGCAATGCGAATGTGGCGATGTCCCCGCCGTCTCTGATCTGCGGTGGGAAGCTCTGGAACAGAGGTACGGCGTAATGCTTTTGCCGCAACTCCTGTTGGGATGACCGGAGCCTTCCGTCGCACAGCGCTGACGTATACCTGGTAGATGGAGGAGGCGGAAACAATGGTTTCTGAGGTGGGGTTCCCGGAGGGGGTTGTATAAAAGCCACTTGCCGGGCAGGTTTCAGGCGCATACACAAGGACCGAATACACAGGGTCAGCGTCATCGACAGAGGTCAGGCCGGCAGGAATTTTGAATACTCGGCAAGCAATTACAAAAGTGGGATGCAAGGGCAATACAAGATCCGTTCTGACTGCTCAGCCATGGTGTGGCGAATCATACTTCTCTGCAACCTACACAGGCCTCAATGACTGGCGATTGATAATTTATTTTGGGGGCTTTTTTACTGGCTGATGGATACCTGGGGTTGAACGTCAACCGCCAAGGGGCCCGTACAGGCAGGATTTCATAGGTGGAATGCCTTTTCGATAGCGGTTCTGAATACGCGAAATTATGAGACACAGACGGGCGTTCGGTCATATAGATGGGGTGAAAAGATTGAGGTATCATTTATCAGCATCAAGGAATGCGTCAGGGCAACGCATGCTTCGTACCCGCCAAACTCTAGTCGACCGACAAATATTCTGCTTTCCTTACGGGATCTGGATCGTCGGGTATTGGTTATGGTTTAATATTTCTGCATCGAAACCAAGCACCAATGATTGATTTTTACAAACATTACCCGAACATGGCGCCAAATCAACTTCCTGCTGCTGTGGCGAAGAAATGCAATCTACTCAGGAATGCGCGACGTAGTGATGACGCAAGTTGTTTGCTTCGCGACAAAGTATTCGTCCGGGTATGATTATCGGGCGTTACGGGGGTAATTCGTTCTACTTCTCTGACAAATCTTCAAGCGTAAATCTCGACACCAGCTCAATGTCGTGGTCGTCAAAAGACTTCCTGCTCTACGACGAAACGAACGGCGTCTATATCTCTGTCGAAGGCGAGTTTGTCGGCGTCGACACTGCGGCAACGCTAACCGTCATCTTGAAGGTGCAAACGAGGCACCACACCGTCACGCAGACGCTTGGCGAGTACAGCTACACCTATACGCAACTGGTACAGGAGCGCGAGATTGGAACAACAGGCAAATACGCCATGCCGTCGCCGCAGATTCGCGCGATCTTCGCCCCGCTGTTTCAGGAGCAGGGCTCGTTCAAAGGTGCGCACTACGTCACGGCAGAAGAGGAAAGCAACGGCGCCACCCCTGCGCACCTGTTCAACTTCGTTTTGTATCCAGAGCCCTACAGCGCAATAGGCACGCTGAACGCAACGAATGACGAAGGGCGGGCGATTCATTTCGTGCCGTGCAACCTGCTGGAAATGCTCTATGCCTTCGTGTTCTCGCAGGAATACGGGGTCGCAGAGGACGGCACCCGATACCCGGTCACTTTCACGGCGCGCTACAACGACATGATGAGCACGCTGTTTTCAAGCGCATACCGCGTGTCTGTCCGCGATGGCGTCCAGGGCAACTGGTCTGACTCTCTCGGCGCTGACTTCGCCTCAATTTCTACTGTTTCGCTGCACAGGACATAAAGCATGACTGACTTCGTAGACTCGCCAATCGGCACCATCCCGGAAATCGCAATCGACTCTGGCGGGTTATTCACGCCAGGGGCTGCCTACACGATCAAGCTGTCTGCGGACTTGGTGAACAAGTGCGTGGCGCTTGCCGAGGCCAAAGACGCCGACTTCCAAACGAAGATGGACGACTTGACGAATGCTGTAACCGGCTTCCTCGTCACCAACTCGGCGGCGGATGTCACGGCAGGGGCAATCTCTGTGGCTGCGCCGACAGAGCCAAGCATGACCATTTCCGACACATCGACGGCTTTGGTCGCTGGCACGATTTCTACAGCGTCAGCGGCGGTGATCAGCGAGGCGGTAACGAAGTTCGGCAGCTTCATTACAACCTACTTCCCGGACAACTCGACGACCTACGGGCAGGCCGAGGCGTACTTGCAAGCAGCGATCACCAACACGACAAGCGGCATTGTGCCTGCGACCATCAAGACGGCCATTCTTGCGGACTCGCGGGCTCAGATTTTGCGCGAAGAGAATCGGGCGCAAGAGGATTTGTACGAGGCAATGGGCGCAAAGCGGCATCGTTTCCCGACTGGCTACGAGGCCGGAAAGGCTCGCCAGATCGCACAAACCGCGCTTGACCAGATCGCGGCATCAAGCCGGGCGATTGCCATCAAGGATTTCGAGCTTTCGCACCAGACTGCACTGGAAGCGGTGCGCATTGCGGTGGCCAGCCGGGCGTCCGCGCTTCAGGCTGCTCAGCAGTACATCGCCGGGATTGTCGCGCAGGGCTGGAGCACTGGCGTGCAGTCGGCAGGCGCGCAGCACGGCGCCGAGGTGGCGAAGCTTCAAGCGGCGTATCAGGCGTATGCGGCCAGGACCAATGAGGCCGAACGGAAACTGAAGGAAGCTCAAGCAGACAAGTCGCTAACTCTCGACGCCGACAAAACAAACCAGAGCAAGGAGCTTGCGGAGCTTGAGTATCACCTTAAAGCCTTCCTGTCAGACGCTCAGCTCACGGCGCAACAGCTTGTCTCTATGCTCAACAATCTGCGGGCCGGGTCGAGTGCGACCTACTCGGTATCTGCATAATCACTGTAAAATAGCAACAGCGGAGAAACAATGGCAAAGCGTAAATGTGCGAATGGCGGCAGCGCAAAATCGCCGCAGTCGATGAAAGATCAGTTGATGGCTTTGCGGCCAGGGTACGCGGCTGGCGGTATGCCGGATCAAGTGGCGGCGTTTCAGGGCCGTATCGCGCCTTTCGGCGTTGCCACCGGAGCGACGGCGCCTAACGCCCTTCCTGGCATCAATGCGCAGAGTCTGGCGGCGTCCGGTTCGCTTGTGCAGTCTGGAGCGGGAGTTGCCGCACCTGTGACAGCCCCGCCCGCACCGGATGCGGCGCCAGCCGCAGAAAAGCCATATGGCAACGTATTTTCTCCTGCGGGGGCCGGCAACGTCTTCAAGAACCCTTCAGCCGGCAATGTGACCGGCGAGCAGGGTGTAAACGTTTACACTCCCGGACTGCAAACGATGGCCGAGAAACAGCTATCCGCAGGCATCAATCCGCATGCCGCATATCGTCCAGGGTCCGCACAAGACCCGTACGCTAGCGGGCTGTCCGGGGTGACTGCGGCGCAGCGTGTTGCAGGATCGAACGCGGCAGCGGCGGCGATGGCGCCGAATCAGGCAGCACCACAAATCGAAAATCCGATGGACACAACAAGCTCTCGACAAAGACGCCAGACGCGCACGCCTGGGCTACGCGATGGCGGCGCGGTGTATCGGAGAGGTGACACATTCTCTGATCGCCCAATGACAGGAACCATCGGCACGCGCAGCCGCGACCCGGTAGTCACTGCGCCGAAGCCTGTTCAGCAGATTGCGCGGCCGATCTATCCGCAAGAGAGGCAGGCTGCTCCGCAGGAGCAAGAGCAGAGAGGGCAAGGAATGACCAGCGCGGCTGACCTTGGGGGCAATGCTCGCTGAACGTCGCAAGCAGATCAGCCAGCATAGCGGCATGGCTGACGGCGGCATTCCTCGTTATAGGGTTGATGGAAAGGGCGGACCTCGTGGGGACAAGGTGCCCGTCATTCTGGCCGGTAAGGAGGTGAACGTATCTCACGAAGAAGAGGTGCTGGTCGTTCCAGCAAAGACGGCAAAGAACCAACAGGCAATGGCCCGGATTGCCGACGTGATCCAGCAGAGCAACGATGGCAGGCCGCCAGCTATGGGGATGGCGCAGGGCGGGCGGTATGCTGGTGGGGCGATGCCGCATATTGTTGATCCATCAGGGCAGGTTTATGTCAACGGGCGCCCCGCTGGATATTTGCCTCCACCGCCTGACCCTGTGCGTACAAACTTCACCGTTGATAGCTCAGGGACTGCTCGCGGCGCCAATCTTCCGGGGACTGCTGTCGGACCGTATAGAGGGCCGGGGACTGCTGTTGCGCAATACGTTCCAAGCGCTCAACCTCGTCCGTATGATGTGCCAAAAGCGGCGCCGAGAGGCATGGCGTTTGAGGCTGGGAAGGCGGCAGGGTCGGCATACAAGAACGTTGGCGGCATGTCTGGTGCTGTTGGAAAGCTGGCGAACATCGCAGTGCCGGTAATCGCCGCTGCTCAAACGTTTGGCGATAATGGAATCCGCGTAGAGGGCAACCGGGCCGCCGATCCAAACTATGACGAAACGGCAGGTTTTCCGCGAGTGGCGAGCACTCTAAAAGAAGCTGCATTGCGCGCTGGAGATTGGGGAACAAAAGGGCTAGACGTTCTTGGTGGGTGGGCGCTTCCGGCAGGCGAAGCATCGTTTAACGACGCGTATCGGCAAGGAGTCGGGCAGCTAGAAGGCGTTTATGCTCCAACAAGTCAGCAGATTGCGGCGCGTTCAGAAGTTGGCAATGCCCCGTACAGCAACGAAGGCCGGCAGTCGGCAATTCTAAACAGCAACACAACGCCAAACCCGCAGATAGACAGAAACACCGGAAACGCTAACGGCACCACGTTCGACCAGGCGACCGGCAATCGCTACTTCACCGAGAAGGGCTACGACCCAACGAAGCAAACAATGGCCGCAGGGACTGGCGCGATCACCGACCCGAAGACCGGGCGCACGATCATGATTACCGGGGCTGGCGTGCCAGAGAACCCGAATGCTCCGCGTGACCAGTACGGCAACGACATGACGCAGACGCTGCAAGCGCGCGATGCGCTCATGCGTCAGCGGCAAGAAAACGCGCTGTCCATGATGAATTCTCCACTTGCCGGCTATCGAGAGGCTGGGCAAGCGCAGATGCGCGGGCTTTCTGATGTTTCGGCGCTGGACACGGCGGCTACTCGACGCGCGGGGGACCAGCAGCAGCAAGCGGCGAACGTTCCAGAAATGGATCGTAAACTGAAGGGTCAGCAGATTGCACAGGGCGGGATGGCGATGCAGCAGGCTCAACGCCTGAACGATGCGGAGGCCGCGGTGAAGAATGCGAAGACGGCGGAAGAACAGGCCGCAGCCATCGCTACTTTGCGAGCGCTGAAACCGAAGTCTGACGACAAGCGGTTCATTCCGCAGACGGCCAAGACATACGATAATGGTATGCCCACAGGAGAAGAGGTCAGGATGTTTGATACGCAAACGCAGAGATGGCTATCGCCTGATTCGCCAGCGGCTATTCCAGAAGCAAGTAGCCGGAAAATCGGGCAAGTTTATGATACTCCAAAAGGCAAAATGGTTTGGCGCGGGAACGGGTGGGAAGCGGCATAAGCCGGCTAGTTTTCCTTCCACAAACAATCAAAGGCTAACATGGCAAAGCTACTTTCTGACGCAGATGTATTCGGCGTACCTCCGGCAACTGGCGGAATTCTTTCTGATGATGATGTGTTTGGAAGCGGGCAGCAAAACCAAGCCGGCGGATTCATGCCAGCAGCCAAGCAGGCAATTGGCGCCGGCATCAAGGGGCTTGGCCAAGCGGCTACAGACTTCATTCCTGGCGTAGAGAAGGGCAATGCCCTGTCCAGCTACGGGCAGTCAGTGATCGACGCGAACCAAACGGCTATTCGCAGCCTTGGCGACATCGCAGACAAGCCGTGGACGGCGGTAAAAGAGGCGACCGGAAACGCAGGCGGATCAATGGCATCCATGCTTGGTGCTCGCGGTGTCGGCATGGCCATGACTGCGGCGGCTCCATTCACCGGACCTTTCGCGCCCGTTGTTGCTGGTGCTGGCCAATTGGTAGCCAACGTCGGCCCGTTCGTTGCAGCGGCGCTGCCGTCCTATGGAGGTATCCGTGGCGAGCAGATCGCCGCTGACCCGCTGAACGAGCAGGACGCCCGAAGCAAGGCGATTGCGCTGCTTGGTGCTGGCACGGTCGGCGCTATCGAAGGTAGCTTCGGCCCGCAAGCATGGGCTTTGGCCGCAATGAAGAAGGGCGGCATTGAGGCGGTTGCAAAGAACTTCGCAGCAGCAAAGTCTCTGCCAGGGTTCATTGGCAAGGGCGCACTCAAAGGCGCAGCGGTTGAAGGAGCAGAGGAACTTGTACAGAACCCCGTCGAGCAGCTTGCCAGCTACCAAGACCCGACAACCGGCAAGAATGTTGCCGATACGGCCTTTAGCGGCGCAATTGGCGCCATCGGAGGCGGCGTGCTTGGCGGTGGCATGGCTGGCGTTTCGTATGGCTCTCGCGAGCAGCAGCCAACAACGCCACAGCAGCCAGCCCCGCAGCCTGTCGCGCCACCGTCCGGGCCAATGGGCAAGGCAGCGGTTACGGCGCAGCAATCTGGCGCTGCGGACGCGGCAGCAATGCAGCAGGCCATGCAAGACCAGGCGGCATTCGACGAACATCAAGCCAGGCAAGCCAAACAGAAAGGGGCTACGAATGAGCAAAAAGCAGCGCAAGGGCCGATTGAAGATGCAGGACAGAGCATTTCAGGCGCACCTGCTGGACTTGCAGGACAAGGCTCGGAAATTGGAGCGAGCGCGAATGTCGGCGCTGGTCAGAGAGGCCGAAGCGCAGATTCCGATGAGGTTCTGGCCGGCGTAGCACCAAGCCAGACCATAGGCCAGCCGCCAATCGTCCAGCCACAGGCCGAGGCGCAAGCCACTGCGCCTATTCAACAAGGAGAAATTACACCAGATGGCACTCAAGCCAAAGAAGCCGAGCAAGCAACGCAGGGACGACCAGCGCAACCCGCTACGGCTGCCAATGCCGCAGGGGTAGGAATTGCCGGAGACAAACTAAATCGCGAATGGACCGCGTTCTCTGAAGACTCCGGCACGCTTGGCATTCCAAGATCAGAGATGCCGCAAGTCAAAGCAGAGCATAGAGGCGCGCTAGCCAACTTCTTGACGGCACGAGGCGTAACACAGCAGAAAGAGGAAGTTCCCGCTGATTCTTTGTTGCCTACGCAAGCTGAATTTTCGCCATCCAAAGTCAAGAAAGCCGCTGGCTTCGTCGGCGGCGATAGATCAATTCTCGTATCTGCCGATAATCACGTCCTTGACGGGCACCATCAATGGATGGCTAAGCGTGAATCTGGCGAGGCAATCAAGATCATTCGCTTGAATGCGCCAATCAAGCAGCTTGTCGATCTTGCTCACGCGTTTCCAAGCTCAGAGACGGCAAATGGCGCGACACCATCTCTCGCAGTCCCTCCGCAGCCGACGACGAGCGCCGGTCCGCTGCCGCAGCAGGCTGTCGCGATGCCGGTAAAAGATGCGCTCAGCGGTGAGCGTATCTCTGGCGCGAAAGCTGTTCCAACTAACAAGCAATCCTTGTCAGTTGCGCCTACCACATCCGAAGGCAATTGCGGAACCGGCTATCGACGTATCCACGCGCACCGACAAGCAACTCGCCTACCTGAGCACGAATGGCCGCAACGGCTACAAGGAAGCGGCGATTGCGGAGATTGCGCGGCGGGCTGGGGGAAACGTTTCCACCCCAATTCCAGCAACATCTTCGCTGCAAGGCCCGCCAGCAAGTTGGATACTTCGCAACAAAGAAACAAAAGAAGTGGTGGCAGATGAGTTTGAAGCCATTGCAAGGGCGGCATCTATTCTTCCTTCAGACCTGTGGGGCGTCATAGTTGACAGATCCGTGCACGCAGAAAACATGGATTTTATGTCTCTCGTGGAGGCAGACGCTCAAGCAGCAGCCCTTGGCGATAGAGCAAGACAACTTGCCGATGCGTGGTTAGACAGGGATCAAAAAAGGAGAAAGTCGGCTGAGCTGGCAATCCCGTTCGTCAAAGACTCGGGGCTTCGCGTCGGGGATGTTGTGGAGTACGAGGCGCAGCATGTCGGCATTCCGAAGTCCACCGGGACGGTTCTTGAAACAAATCCTGATGGATCGGTGACGATCAGCACAAAGGACGGGCGTAAGATGCTGCGCTCCGATGTTCGCGTCAAATTCACGGCAGTACAGCCCAGCCAGGATAACAAAACAGGCCAAACGCCAGCAACGGCGGGCGATAGCG
>JADJVS010000007.1 GCA_016710465.1 Sulfuritalea sp. | reverse complement strand
CCGCGCCGATTATGTGCGGCCTGGCTGGCGTAACCGACCGATTGCCGCCGATCACGATAGCCGTCTCGCGCATCTGGTCTGCGAGACGGTCGAGGCGCTCTGCTACTGCGGCAACCGTCCGAGTCGTCATGTCAGTGAGCCAGCAGTGACTCGCGTGACTGGCCCGCCGACTCGTGCGCGACGATCCACGCTGGCGCTTTTCCTCGCCCAGTCCAGGATTCGCCGTTCTGGCCACGGTACTTTACCGCAACCTTCGTTTTTGCTTTCTTCGCCGCCGGCGCGCCGAATCCGCAATCGGCGGCAGTCAACCCGTACTCGCCAACCAGCCGCTTGACCTCCGCGACGGCCTCAGACACTTCCGCCTTGCGCGCTTCTTCGATCTGTGCGTCGATCGACGCTTTTTGTGCTAACAGTTCCTGATACGTTGCCATTTGCTTGCTCCTGTTTTCTGTTATCGCGGATGCGCCGCGCCGCTTTTTTTCAACTGCAACTCCATTATTTCATAAAATTTCCATCCGTAGACTTCCGATACTCCGCTGACACGTCCGCAGCGAGCGCCTTTGCTGCTGTCTCGCCACGCAATCGCTTCACAAGGCCGTAAAAATACTGCCTGCTACCACGTGGCCACCTCATAACCGTTCGCGCCTCGCAGGCTGCTCTGTGTGCCTCTCCGTGCGTGCATGACGGCTTGTCGCATGGGTGGTGGCCGCACATATCACACCACTACCCCCAACTCAGACAGGCGCTTCTGCATCGCACAAGCCTTGCAGCCATCCTGCAAAGCCCGATCGTGCGCGAGCATGCCGGCCATTTCAGAGGCGAGATCGGCCAGGTCATCGATACGCTGGGCTGCTTCCGCAATCGCCGCGTTTGCAATTCCGTCCTCGCTCTCAACTTCCTCAGAGAGGACGCGCATCGCGCTGGCTAGCGTTTTTGTGTCGGTAACTCGCATCACGCCGCCCTTTCGCCATTCGCCCGCACATACCAAGCCGGCCGCACGTAATTTTGTGCCGCGAAACTCCAGACGTATTGCAGATTCAGAGCCTCGTCGCATACCCCGTCAGCGACATGCTTCTCGACGATCGCCGCGAAGCGCGGATCGACCTTCGCCTCCGTGACGATCAGATCCCACGCGTTTTGCGACTGCGGGCGCTTGGCCCACCCCAAATGATCAAACGCTTCCGCCTCTTGTTTCACGCCGCGTCCTTTCCTTTCAGTTGCGCCAGCAGCCCAGAAATGCGCCGCTTGAATTCCGGGTCTTTCGGCATTTCCACAGCCTTCCCGGTCAGCAGCCCGGCGATAAATGCGCCGCTGGCGTTGACTGGCGCCGGCAACAGTCCAGATGCGTGCTTCTGCGTCATCCTGCCGGCAGATACGGCGCGATCGATGGCCGCCTGCCGCTTCTCTGGATCATGGCCAAGGCTCGGGAACCATCGCGGGGCAGCGTCTCCTCCGTCTCTGACAATGCGCTCGTAGGCGTCACGAAATGCCATGCGCGCGCCTACCTCGTCTCCTGCATCAAGGATCGGCCGCGCGATGCCTGCCGCCTCGGCGATTTGGTCAGTCCAGATCACCGTATCGGACTCGTCTGCTGACGCCATGACGACGCCCCACGCCTCATTCGCCGTTGGGTGTCCGCCGGCGCATGAAATCCGGTCGATGACTGCGGATACCGTCAGCCGGCCAGAAAGCTCTCGGCGACAGCGAGTAAGGGCGGCCAAAATCTGCTCTTCAGAATAGCCGGACAAATCCGCCTCTAAAACCTCAAGCGCCGCCTCCGAAAGCTCTGTGCTGGTGAGTTGTGCAGTCACCGCAATAGCCTTCAGCACCGTACCTATTTCGCTCATGCTGCCGCCTCCCGCTTCGCCAAAATCCGATCAACCGCGCTCAACATCGTCCCTGCCCGCTCCTGCTGCCGCGCCGTTACGCCCGTCACTTGGCGCTGCGTCGCCCACTCCGTTCTGAGCTTCTCTGCGTCCTGCTGCATCAACCCGGCGTCGTGGCATTTCCGGGCGTAGAAAGCGTCCTGGTGCTGGAGGTAGTACCGGGCAACCCCCGGCGATTCATCGGCCCCCACTCGCCGGGTAAATCCCTTGATCGCCGCGTTGACCTTGGCGTTGCGAATCGGCGCCACGCCGTAGCGTTGCTCGTAGGCGTCTGCGTATGCGGCCCAGGTTGCGCGGCACGCCTCCTGCTCGGCGCTGGTCGATTCGGCTCGCTGTTGCTTGGCAGGCGGCTTCGGCTTGGGTGCTGGCAAAAGCTCCCCGTCGATAGCTGGAGAATCAACCTCGGCCGGCATCGGCGTAGCCGGGCCGGGAATCTTCGGGCTTTTGTCGGCAGACTCGACCGGTGCGCCGGAAGGGTCTACATCCCTTCCTTCTCCTATTCCCTTACATTTCCCTTCCGGGGTCGAGCGCTCTTCGACTGGTCGGCGACTGGTCGAGGAGCGCTCCTCGACTGGTCGGCGATTTTCGTGTGTTGGGTGCTTGAAATTGGGCTTTTCGATGCGCTGGTGATGCCATCCTGTGATGTGCCAGTACCGTTTGCCGTCTGCCTCGTACTCTTCAATCAGTCCCGCGGCTATCAGCTCGGATACGAGCGCCTCGACCTGCAGAGCAGTAAAGTCGTCCGCCGGGAAAACTTCGGCCTTAAGCGTCCTGTATGCCGCGGGGTGATTTCCGGCGTCGTCGCAGAAGTTCCAAATACCAATGAACAGTAGGCGACTGGTCGTCGAGCACTCCATGACTTGTTCGCTCGTCCAGAATTCCGGCTTGATCGTGCGGATCCGTGCCACTATTCGCCCCCAATTGGCATCAGTGCGCGTGCAAGCTGGCACCACATTGGCAGCGTCATCTGCACAGGGTATTTTCCCCGGTTGAATACGCTTGGGGCGATGTCGTAAGCGTCGACAAATACAGCCCACTTCGCCCGGCTCTTGCGCCAGAACAAAACCGGGCGCCGGCCAACAGATGCGGCCTGCCTGACGGCCTGATCCCAAAAGGCCGCGCAGTACGTCTCAGTGCGCTTAACTTCGATAGCCCAACCTGGCACATCAAGGCCGTCGCACCCGCCGTCACGGCTTGCGCCAAGCTCGCGCTTGATGACAAAACCAAGTTCGTTTGACAGCAGCGAGAAAAGCTCTCTTCTCGCCGCTGGCGCCCTTTGCTCGGCATCCTTTTTTTGAGATTGTTGTCATGCTGCGAACAGGTCGCCATTGATGCGCAAGGCCGCTTGCAGATTCCTCGCCGCCTGCTGGTAGTAGGACTCTTTCAGCTCGATGCCGATGAACTTGCGGCCCATTTGCAAACTGACATGGCCCTCGCTGCCGATTCCTGCGAAGGGCGACAGAACAACGTCGCCGGGGTTCGTCCAAAGATCCACGCCTCGCCGGATTACCTCTAGCTGGAGAGGGCGTGGCTCGTGTCGTGTTCCCCGCCTTGGTACTGCAGCGTGTCGCTCGGGTTGATGTCCATCCAGACCGGGCTAGCGACCTTCTGCCACTGATCGACCGGATAGTCATCACGAGTGTGAGTCACGCGGTCAAGCTGCTCTCCTGGCGCCCGCATCGTGACCAGATAATCCGGTATTCCCATGCGGCACATTGCGGAATTCTCACGAACCGACTTATGCAGCAGTCCGAGCGCTTTCGTGCGCTGCATCTGCGTGACCGGATCTTTCCAAATGACCGTCTCGGCGTGAAAAATGAACCCTTGCGCTTGAAATGCGCGGATCAAATCTCCGCGAAAATCCTTCAGGCCAATGAATCCATCGCGCTCTTTGCTGGCTGGGAACAGCATGCAGTGAAACGAAACATTCCTACCTGGACGCATGACCCGCTTCAGTTCCGTGACGAGGAACGCGAAGTGCTCGAAAATTCTTCGTTCGTCCTGCAGTTGCCCATGTCTCTCGGGCTGTTGCTGTACGTGTAAAGGCTGGCGAACGGTGGCGAGAAGATGCTGTAATGCACCGACTGCGCAGGAATGCCGCGCAAAACCTCGACACAATCGCCGTTGTATAGGGCAAAGTTTTCGCCAATTGTTGAGTCTATGCAGCCCATGTGGCCTCCATGAAGTTCGGTAGCGCGATTAGTTTCGTAGCGACGTATGCGTTTGTGTCCTTGCGCGCACCGATGATTTCTGATCGCACTGCCTCAAGCGTCTCTGCAGCCATTGCTTCGGCCATTGCTTTGGCGTCCGTTTCTTTGCGCCGGAGATTTGCGACAACAGCGCCCTCTTGATTGCTGGCGAACACATGCACATTGACCGGGCGCTTTTGTCCGAAGCGCCAGCTTCTGCGGACGGCTTGGTAATATGACTCGAAGCTGTCTGTAACTCCGACAAACGCCATATGTGCAGAGGCCTGAAAGTTCAGGCCAAATCCGCAGATAGATGGTTTGCTGATCAGAACGCGGGTTTTTCCGTGCGCGAAGTCGAGCAAGTTGCGCTCTTTGAATTCTTCATCGTCTCTCCCTGCAATCTGTACTGACCCAGGAATGGCGGCTTCAAGCGCATCACCTTCAGCGTTTAAGTCGCACCAGATCAACCATATTTCGTCGGTCGAATTTACGATTTCAGCGCACGCGCGCACGCGATCTACAAGGCTTTCCTTGCGCGCGTTGCGCCTTTCTGTGAGCGTCTGTGCTTCCATTGCGAACAACCCATGATGTGCGCAATCTCTACGGTGTGCTGGTGGACGTGAAGCGGAGGCAGTTCGTATGCGCTGGCGTCGTGCCCTAGATCCGCAGGGCTTCGCACCATTGCGCCCCAGGATGCAACCCACCGCCAGAACAATTTGCGCGCATGTCCTTTTAGGCGCCACGTCTGAGTATCGCCGCCGTCATGAACGAAGAACTCTGCGAGCATTTCGGATCGCGACCGAACCCCGAGGAATTCGGCGTGATTGCCTAGCTCAGTCCAGTCATTCGGCGCAGGGGTCGCGGTGCAGGCAAGCTTGTACGGAGTCGCACGAAACTTGTCGAGCAGTGTCTGCAGCGTCTTGGCAGCGTGATGTTTGATCACTGACGACTCATCAAGCACTACTGCGCCGAATTGCGAAGCGTCGAACTTATGAATACGGTCGTAGTTGGTGATATTTATTCCTGGGCGAATATCGCAAACCTCCCTGACGTGCGAAACCTCGACGCTAATGCTTGCGCCCTCTTCTACGGTCTGTTGAGCAACGGCAAGCGGGGCGAGAATAAGCACGTCGCGGCCAATCTCTCGACGAACCGTATCTGCCCACGCAAGCTGCATCCGTGATTTTCCAAGCCCGGTGTCCGCGAATATCGCAGCGCGGCCTCGGCGCAGCCCACCTTGAAAGATCAGACTGGTGCGGGAATAGCCCGTAACGCCAGAGGCGCATCAATTCCGGCCGCACGATCCAGCTTGGCGGGACAAACCCTTGCTCATATCCGCCCCCGGTAGGCCGAATGACCTCGGCGAACGTCTCGCCGTAGATTGCCACCCACCTCAAGGAGCAGACACAACGCCTTGCGATAGGGCTCCCGGTTGTGCGCGCCGTCGGCGTGTCCATGTCGGCCCCCCAAAGCCGCGCCTTTATCTCGGTCGTTGCCGGTTTGCGCGACAGCCCCGCCATGTACTCGGCCCTTTGTTGTTCGGTCATGGCTGATGCGCCCTGTAGATTGCGATCGTGCCGCTGATCGCATCAATCGCGGCCGTCAGGCGATTGTTCTCGGCGCGCAGCTCAGTGAGTTCTTTACGCAGCTCGGCATTCACATCCGCCAGGCCACGATCGAGCGCGGTTTCTGCCTTCGGAATGCCAAAGTATCCGCCCTCGATCAGCTGGAATTCTGCGCCTTTCTCGGCGACAGCCTTTACGAACGTCGTCATTTCTTCTCTCCTCGTTTTGCTACGCACGCGGCACAGGACCACCCCTTGCCGCTCAAATGTTGTTTTCGGCCGGCCGTCGAGAACGACTGGCCGCCGCAGTTCTTGCAGAACCAGCCGCCGGCGATTTGCGGGCGGGCGTTCTCGCGCCGGTATCTGGCCTCGGAGTCAGCGTATTGCTCTTGATGGCTCATGCCGCCTTGCCCCGCAGGATTGCACAGAATAAAAAAGCCAGCCCCGAAGGGCCGGCAAGCTGGCGCGCGCGACTTGACCGACCGAACGGAACGCGCGACAGGAGGAGATAGGTGATCATGAGAACAGCCACCACAAGAGCAGCATTGGCGCTCCCAGAGGCCCCCCCCCCCCCCCCCCCCTCGGCAGTCATGCGGAGGTCTTCTGCGCGTAGATGTCGTCAAACGTCAGCGCCACCCCGCGAGACTCGGCAAACGAAATCAGTCGCCGTGCAACGTCTGGCGGAACTTCCTGGCGGCCGCACTCGTAGTGCGACACATTGCCTTGAGACAACGCCAATGCGTCAGCAAGGGCGCGCTGCGAAAGCCCAAAATTGGTGCGGATTTCAAGAATTTTGTTCATGGTGCAGAGAATAGCGCCGCTAGTTGCGCGTGTCAAGAGCGCCGCTATTGACAGCGCCAACTAGCCGCGCTATTGTTCGTCCATGCCGCAACACAACGCGGCGGCCAGCAAAAGCCCCGAGCGGGCCAATCAGCACAGCCAAGACGCTGCTTGCGAGCAGATGAGGCGAAGGCGATACCGCTGGCGCAACGAGCAATACCCATCGGCGGTGCAAACCCCGAAAACCCGGACCCGGCTGGCTCTCCCCGTCTTCCTCGCCAGACCGAAAGAAAGCGCCGCTAGCATGACGCGACGCTGCCGCCGATGGCGCTTTACCGCAGACAGTCCGTAGAGGGCGCCCCGATGTAAGCCTGCCCGTTTGGCCAACGGGACGGAGATCGGCTCCCGCTCCGGGTGCTCTCTACAGACTGCCGGCACCCTACTCGTGGGATCACGAGGCTTTTTACTGAAAGGCGGGCGGGGCCGTGAAGGCGGCCAGGCTTCCAGGCCGGCAGTACGGGACCAGCGCCGAACGGCTGGCGTAAGGCACACAAACGAAAGAAGCCAGACAGCCGGAAAGACGGCACCAAACCAACGGAGGGGCCGCAACATGAAACACGAAGACATTTTGCTGAAATGCTCTTGCAAGAGCGAGTTTCAGGACAAGGGCCGGGCCGGGCGCGGCGACTGGGCGCTGCCGGCTGCGGCAAAACGCACCAGGTTTAGGGGTCTCGACATGATGACCGTTGCAAATGTGTTTCTCGCGTTTCTTGTTGTGGCCATTCTCTCTATCTGGCCGCTGACAAAGTGGGCGATTCGCTCACTAAAAGAGCTGGAAGACGAAGCCCAAAAATGGAGGATTGGCAATCATGATTGATATTGCACGGAGTTGCGCCGAAAGGCGCGCGGCGGAAGCAGCGAACGACATTGATCGTCTGCTTGCTGGTAATGCACGGCTTGCCGAAAAGGCAAAGCGCTTCGAGCAGGCGGCAAACGAGCTGCGTGATAGCCACCTGTCCGCGCTTGACGTAATCCAGCAAGGGATCGCCCGCGAGGACGCCATGCGCGCCGAGATTGCGCGCCTCGGAGACAAGCTTTGTGCCGCAGAGAAGACAATCGCCGATCTGAACGAGCGAATCGTCTCCGCGAACCTTTTGGATCGCGCCAGAAGAACGGGGGTTCCGGAATGAATACGAACGAATCACGCGACCGTCGTGGCCGCCTGGCGCTTGAATCAGCAATCACGGCCTTCGACCAGAAAATGTACAACGCCGCGCATACATGGGCCGAAGTTGCGGCCGAGACGATAAAGGCGTGCAATCTGACTCCATCGGAGCAGCGCTTGCTAGTCGCCCCGCGCGTCGAGCTTTCACGCGGAGATAAGGCGGCGGGGATTTTCTGCGGGCTGGTCGTGACCGTCGTCCTTTTTGCCGCGCTATTCGATCCGGCGAAAGAGTTGATTGCAGGGTGGGCGTGGTGATCTGCGTAACTCTTTCAGGAATCAAAAAACACGGGCCTTGCTCTGATGAGTTTAATAAGCTTATCGCCCACCTTGGATTGTCGGAGAAAGACAGCCACAATATTTCGCTGGCAACAATCATTGATAGCAACGGGGTTGATGAGGCTATCTGGTGCTTGTGCGCAGTATCTGGACACGACAAAAAGATTCGGTTGTTCGCAGTATGGTGCGCTCGCCAAGTGCAACATCTGATGGCTGACAAGCGATCTGTAGATGCGATTGACGTTGCTGAACAGTATGCGTCAGGAGCGGCAACAGAAGATGATCTGCGATCGGCGTGGTCCAGCGCGTGGGACGCAGCAATGGCCGCTACGCGGCCCTGCGAAAGTTCCGCATCATGGTCCGCAGTATGGTCCGCCGCCGAAAGAGGAGCCGCTGGTGGAGCCGCGTGGGCCACTGCGCGGGCCGCTGTACGGGCCGCTGCACGGTCTGCAGAAAAGGCAGAAGCATTGGGCGACGCAATGGCATTTGCACAGGAAAAAGAATTCAGGCGTGCTTTCTGCTCGGAGAACCATGATGTTTAGAGCCCCTGGCCCTGGCGACATCGGCTATGGGCCGTACTGCCCGCAGTTCGACTCGGACGGCCCGGACGAAGAGAAGCAATCGATGCGCGCGCTGCTTCGCGACTTGAACCGCCAGCTTGCTTTGGCAGGCGCCGCTCTTGCGGCGAAAGACGAGCGCGCCTGCCGGCTGCAACTCGGGCTAATGCTCGACAACCTGAGAATTGAATTCGACATGGAGATTGACGCATGAACGCGGAGCAAGAAATCTACACGCCCGACAGGACGACCTACATCGGCGGCAGCGACGTGGCATCAATACTTGGCATATCTCCTTGGAAATCTGCCTTTGCTCTGTACTTGGAAAAGACCGGCGCAGCCGTCGAAGAAGAGACGCCCGCCGACAAGGCAAAGCTTTTCCGGCGCGGCAAGCGCTGGGAACCGATCGTCGTTGAAATGCTCGTCGACGAACTGCGCGAGCGCGGCCACGAGGTTGAATTGGTTGCGCGAAACCAGCGCTACGCAGATCCCACGTTCCCGTTCCTGGCCGCAGAAATCGACCTGGAACTGCTGATCGACGGCGAGCCGACCAACGGCGAAGCCAAGACCGTTATCCCGTTCGCCGCAAAGTTTTGGGGCGAAGAAGAGACGGACGAAATCCCGATCTACTACGCCGCCCAAGTGATGCACGGCTTGATGATCCAGCCGCGCCGCCGCGCTGTAGTGGCCGCGCTGACCGGGTTCGACGACCGGCCGCGCGTGCATTGGATCGAGCGCGACGAAGAGACGATCGCCGGAATTCGTGAGCGAGAACTTGAATTCTGGCGCCGAGTACAGGACCGCGAGCCACCAGACCCAGAGACGGCAGATGACGTGAAGTGGCTGTACGCGCGCGACGGCGGAGAAGTGATCGAGGCCGATAACAAGCTGGCGGAAATGATCGCCGAAATGAAGCACATGAAAGGCGCCATTAAAGGACACGAGGCTCGCGCCGAAGTTCTCGCCACGCAGATCAAGGCGCGCATCGGAAAGGCTGCAACGGTGATCTACCAAGGCCAGCGGATAGCAACATGGAAGAGCAACAAGGACAGCCAGAAAACCGACTGGCAGGCCGCGTATCTCGACCTGTCGCCGTCATCTGACCACATCAAGAAATTCATCACCACGACAGTCGGCAACCGCCCGCTGCTCATCAAATAACAGGAGGCGTCATGAACAACGTCGTTTCAAACCCTTTCGGAAGCTCTGCTCCGCAAGCGGCAGGAAGCTCCGCAGCAACCTCAGACCATCACCGGGCAATCGCTGAAATTCAGGCGGCAATGGTCATCGCGCAACAGAATCCGCGCAACCAGATAGCGGCGATGGACCGCATTCTGAATTCCTGCACCCGGCCGTCTTTGGCAAATGCTGCAATCTACAACTACGCAAAGGGCGGGCAAGACGTAAGCGGTCCGACCATTAGGCTTGCTGAGACGATCGCGCAGCAATGGGGGAATATCAAGTTCGGATTCAGCGAAATGTCTCGCGGACAGGACCGGGACGGCGTTGGGTACTCCGACGTGAAGGCGTTTGCCTGGGATCTGGAAACCAACACTGAGCGCCCGCTGAATTTCCGCGTTCGCCACTGGATCGACACGAAGTCCGGCGGCCGAAAGACGAGAGACGAGCGCGAGATTTACGAGCTGGTAGCCAACATGGCGCAGCGCCGCGTGCGCTCTTGCATCTTGTCGATCATTCCTGGCGACGTGACAGAGGCCGCTGTAGATCAGTGCGCGGTAACGATGCACGCGACGGCAGATACCAGCCAAGAAGCAGTGCAGAAACTGGTTTCCGCGTTTGCTTCAATCGGCGTGACAAAGGCGCAAGTCGAGGCCCGCATCCAGCGCCGAATAGACGCCATTCAGCCAGCGCAAATCGTCAGCCTGCGCAAAATCTACGCAAGCATCAAGGACGGAATGAGCGGCCCGGACGATTGGTTTTCTGCCGAGCAAGATGATCGCGCCAAAAAGACCGGCGCTCAAGGGCTCAAATCAGTCGTGAATCCAGGCGCGGCGAGAAAAGACGAGCCCAGCGACGCTGAAGAAAGCGAGCGCATGAATCCCGACGAAAAGCAGCCCCAGACCGTTCCGCAGCAGATGCCGAAACGCGAAGCAGATCCAGCGCAAAGCGACTGGTCCGAAGAGGACGAGGCGAACGCCCGCGCCGCTGAGGTCGCCGAGGCAGCCGAGCAGCAACCGGCCGGCGCCACGCCAGCGCCGCGAGCGCGGTTCGATGGGGGTGGAGTGATGGGAGGCGCATTCATTTCAAGCTGGCTGCGGATGGTGTTCTCTGCAGCAACGTTTGCCAAAAGCCCCTTGACTGTTGATCGGTCAAATTTTGCAAACAGGTCCGCAAGAGGCGGCACAAACGGCCAGCGCGGCGGCATTGCGCAAGCCAAACGCGAAGCTCTTAAAGCAAAGCGCCGCAAGGCGCACAAGAGGAGAGTCAGATGAGAGTCTCGGCAATCACCGCAAAGAACTTCATCGGCGCCAGAGACGTCGACTTGAAGCTTTCGCGCCCCGTGCTGCTGATCTGCGGGAAAAACCACAGCGGCAAATCAAGCATCGCACAAGCCGTGCGCATGGCGCTGACCGGCGAGCCGTCGCGAGTCGTGCTAAAGAAGGAGTACAAGCAGCTCGTCTCGGACGATGCCGAGGTCGGCTACGCCGTTGTCGAGCACGACGGCGGGCAGTCCGCCATCACCATGCCCAACGGCGCCCACGAGCAGACCGGAAGCCGTCGCCCGTCCGAACTGCTGCCGTTCGTTCTCGATGCGCAGCGGTTCGCGAGCCTCGACGCCAACGAGCGCCGGCAGCTTCTGTTCGCGCTGACCGGGATCTCGATCACTGGCCGGAGGTTGTCAGGCGCATGCTTGAGCGCGGCTGCGACCCCGCCAAGGTCGACATCATCGCCCCGCATTTGCGCGCCGGCAGCGACGCAGCGCACAAAGAGGCCCAGGCCAAGGCGCGCGACGCCAAGGCCGCCTGGCGGGCGATCACCGGCGAGACATACGGAGGCGTCAAGGCCGCAAGCTGGCGGGCAAATGCGCCAGCGCCAGCCGGCGCCAACAAGCTTCCTGAAACACGTGACGCACTGTCACGCCTTGACGCGCAGATCGAAGCCAACGCCGGCACGCTCGGCGACATGACCGGGCGCGCAAAGCGCGCGGCAGAGCAGGCTGGAAGGCTCTCTGAGCTGCGCGAGAAGGCCGGAAAATACGCGCGGATCGCTGACAAGCTTGCGCGCGACGAAGCCGAGCTGACGCAGTGGGAAGAGAAGTTCATGGAAGCTAGTCGTAACGCTGGCCCGCGCCTGCCGGATGAGCCGACCTACGACTGCCCGAGCTGCGGAACAGTGCTGCGGCACTCGCACGTCAACGGCGCCCTTGTCGAATTCACGCCGCCCCCGCCAGTCGATCACGAAGCCGCCGGGAAGCTGCGCGAATACAAGCAAGCCGCAGACCTTATGCGCCGATCCGTCGATAACGGAAAGCGCGACCTGGGCGCCGCAGACGCCGCCGCAAAGGCGCTCGCCGAAATCGAAGACGCAGGGCTGGCTGAAGCTCCGAACACCGGCGAAATGGACACGCTGAAGGCGGCAACCGACGATCTGAAACAGCAGCGCGCCGAGCTGCAGAAATCCATCCGCGAACTGGAAGATGCGGAACGCGCAGCGCAGCAGGCCGACAAGCGCACCGCCGACGCCGCGAAGCACCACGGCGACGTGCAGCAATGGGAAACGATCGCCGCCGCCCTGGCGCCTGACGGGATACCGGGACAGATGCTCGGAGAGGCGCTTGGCCCGGTGAATTCGCGGCTTGCGGATAGCCACTTTTCAACCGAGTGGCCGATCGTCACCATCACGGCCGATATGGACATCACCGCAGACGGCCGCGCGTATGCCCTGCTCTCAGAGTCCGAACGGTGGCGCGTCGACGCCATGATCGCCGAGACGATCGCGCATCTGTCAGGCGAAAAGTTGCTCGTTCTGGACCGGGTCGACGTGCTCGACATTGAGGGTCGCGAGGACTTGCTGTTCTGGCTGGACGAATTGGCTTCATCAGGGCAGATCGAAACCGCGCTGCTTTTCGCGACGCTGAAGGCGCTGCCGGCGAATCTGCCGGACAACATTGAGGCGGTCTGGATCGAGAACGGGCGGGCGACAACCGCCGGCAAGATCAAGGCCGCCTGACCTCACACAACAAGGAAAAAGAAAAATGGCATCAGTCAACCGGGTTATTTTGGTCGGCAATTTGGGCGCCGATCCTGAGCAGCGGTTTCTGCCCAACGGCGACGCCGTGTGCAATATCAAGATCGCGACCTCGGAATCGTGGAAGGACAAGCAGACCGGCGACAAGAAGGAAGCCACCGAATGGCATCGCGTCGTGTTCTTTCGGCGCCTCGCTGAAATCGCCGGCCAGTATCTGACCAAGGGATCATCGGTCTATGTCGAAGGCAGCCTGAAGACGCGCAAATGGCAGGACAAGGACGGCAGCGACCGCTACACGACCGAGATTGTCGGTAGCGAAATGAAGATGCTCGGCGGCAAGAGTGGCGACGGCGAGTCTCGGCAGGCGCCACAAGCTGAACGGCCGCAGGCTCATGCTCAGAGCGCGCCAGCAAAGAAAAAGCCGTATTTCAATGATATGGATGACGACATCCCTTTCTGACCACAGCAAACAAGGACCAACAATGGAACCAAAAACCCAACAAAACGGCGCCCGCGCGAAGATTCTACGCGCGCTGGCCAACGCAGATTGTGGCCTGACAACAGCGGAGCTTGCAGAATCTGCAGGGCTTGCCGCCGGCCAGGTGCGCGACAACGCCGGAGTGGCAAAAAAGGCTGGCCTGCTGACGATCGAGCAGGACGAAATGACGCGCTTCGTCACGTACCACATCACGCAGAAGGGGCGCGAATGGTTGATGGCTGGCGATGGCGACTCGCAAGCGGTCGCGGACACCGGCCAAGATGGTGAAGATCATCAAGCGCATTACGCGCCAGAAGACCGAGGAGAGACGGCATCCGCGCCAACTGGCGTTTGTCCGCGCTACTCGGCCTACATGGTTCAGGGGACCGATTCGCCAGCAAACCAAAGCATTGTTGCAGATCTAGATACGGCAACAGCAATGGCACTGCGCAGCGACGACGAAGTGATCGTCTACGGACTCGTCGAAATTGGTCGCACGGCGCGTAAAACCGTGTTCGTGCCAGCATGATAAAGAGGGGATGATGATGGAAGTGAATACTGAAGACAAAAATCCGGTTTTCGACAACCCGTATATAGATGACGACGACGAACAAATGGAGGTTGGTATTGATTGCTGCCCGCACATGGTTCCCTATGGATGCGAATGCTACGAGTGTGACGAATACGACGAAGAGAGCGCGTCAAGCTGCCTTGTCATTTAACGTATCCACTTCCGAACAGCATAAGCCATGAAAAGTATTAGCCGTTCGGCTAACTTGAAGCAAAAAGCCAGCCCCGAAGTACTGGCCAAGTGCGGAGTCTTGGTAATGCCGCCAGACTAATCGGCCAACGGAGCTAGCGCGCAGCAAGCCGGGGATCAGCGCCGGCCGCCCCACCAACAACGGAGGATTGAGAAATGACAGCAACGAATCAGCAAGAGGAAGTCGTAATGATCGACGACCCCAGGGCGGCAACGCTCGTGACCGTGACCGGATGGCGGTCTAGGGACGGGCGTTTCTACGGCGACAATGAGCACTCGGCGCGCTGGTCCGGGTGCACGCACGTCAAGTGCGTGAGTTGCGGAGAGCCAACAAAGAAGCTCTATTTGGCTTGCCAGTCGTGCAGAGACAAGGCCGCAGAAGCAAAGTACGACGCCATGCCTACCGCAGAGTGGGATGGCGTTGCTATGCTCTACTCTGACAGTCGCGACGAATACTTTAGCTCGCCGGAAGACGCTGAAGACTCTCTGGAAGAAGGCCAGACCCTGGCCGATTTGAAGCTACATATCTGCGAGCCAAAATATGCAAGGCCGATTGACTACAGCAATTGGCATGACCAACTGCCTAGCGATAGCAACTGCGACGCACCTTATTGGCTTGAAGATGCTGTTGATCAGTTCAATGCGGCGATTTCAGGACAACCCCCGCTGTCGTGGTCGCCAGGAAAAGTTGCGATGAGGATTGAGAAATGATTTTTAGCCCGGAAACAGCAACAACATCGAGTAACGCGTACACCCTCACTATGGCGGACATTAATCTCGGCGTTGAGAAGCTGAGCGAGCTTTTCGGCAAATCCCGGAGTAACTATGCGCCCGGCAACATTTCCGGGCCGCTTGGCGGTATTGAAGTGCGGGAGTCGATTAACGCCTGCCAAACGAAGCCGGCCAGGGCGCACAAGCGACGGCGCAACCAGACCGCCAGCTACCACGCCAGGATTCAAAAGAAGTGGAACAAGCGGTTTGGCATGGTGAAAAAGCCGGCTGCGTTCATGATCGACACGTCGATGTTGCTCCTGCCGTTTTCCGTGGATCGGCCAAGAAGGATGCTTGTCGCGCACCCGTCGCTTGTTGAGCAAATCAGGCGCCTACATGGAGGATTGAGATATGAGCTTTGACGAACAGCCAGACGGCGACATTCACGGCGAGTGCGCTGCGGAGATTCACAGGCTTGAGCAGTGGCAAAACGAAGCGTCGGCTATGCTGGCCACGTTCATCGGTCTTTCCAGCCGCCCGGACGAATTCGAGTGGTCAAAAGTCGCGATCAAAGTGCCTGCACTGCTCGCGGAGGAAGGCGCATACAAGACGGATTCCGAATTGCAGATTGATCGCGCAGAGGCCAAAGACCAGCTCGACGCCTGCCGCCCGTACCTGAAGGAAGGCGAGACGGCGGCGGATGCACTGATTCGCATGCAGAAGGAAATCACCACTCTACGCAATGCAGCAATGCGGCTATGGGGGGACAGAAGTATTTGCGACAAAGAAGACGCCGCGCGCTACCGATAGACAATGCGAGGACTGAGCAGGAGGGCGAATAATGGCTACCAACCATCACACCCGTTCCGAGCCGCCAACACCGGATCGTCGTAGCGGTACGCCTGATCGCAGATGCTACGAGTTTCTGTGGTGGCCGGAGCGTCGCGAGATGGCGGGACTGATGCTTGAGGACAAACTGTGCTCCCGAGAGCGCGAGCGGCTCGCGGATCTCCGCACATAACCCGCGCCGCAGCTTCCCTCTGCCCGATCCCGTCAAGCAGCCTGGCAGTTTCGCGCAGGTTGCACGGATCATCCTCGACACTTCCGCCGCCAGACACCCCGATCCCGATCACCGCAATGCCCGCCGATACCGCAATCCGGCAAGGCGCAGTTGCGCCAACCGTTGGCGCATATGAGTCTGGGACGGTGCGCAGCGTCGATGTTTTGCTGCCGCTATCCGCCGCCGATGCCGGCTGATTTATCGTAACGGCAACTTGCTGCGCGGCCGTCTGCGCTGTTTTCACAGCAGCCCCTGCCGACGATGACGACGACGCCTGATAGGCTGCCCACGCGCCAGCATTCAAGCCGGACGGAGGCTCAGACGCTGTCGCAATCGTCGCCAGAAGGGCCAGCAGTAGGCCGAGGAGTATTCCGATAAAAAGCGGCTTCATTTCTCTCCCGGTTTCGCTGTGCTTACCGACGGCGGAGGGATTTCGTTGCGTATTTCCGTGAGCATCTTCGCCTGCCATGCGTTATACCCGATAAGCGCTGCGGCCCCGATTGGGACAACCCATCGGACAAACAGTACCAGCAAACTGATAGCCTTTGCCCCGTATTTCGTTGTGCGCCAAACCTCCATAGGCTCCTTCAGGTCAAACGAAAGCCCATCAATAGACGCCTGTATACGTTGTATTTGCGCCGCTTGATCGGCGTGCCGTGATGTTTGCATCGCCATTGTGTGGTCAAGCTTTTCGTGGACCTTTATAAGCGCATCCGCCATTTCGTCAGCCAGCCGTCTGTCTGCCTGCTCTGCTCGATCAGCGACCTTTTCCAGTTCCGCCCGGAAGCGGTCAACGTCTCTGGACAGTGCGCCCACCCTTTCCGCAAGGTCTCGATGCCTTTCTTCTTGTTCGCCTGTCATTATTACAACTCACAATCAAGATAAACAGTATGTATCCCGTTGTCACCACTCGAATTTACTTTAATAATGAGGGCGTCTTTGGTTGTTCCTGTTGTGGTGAATGCGGCAGCGTCGCCTAGTGTTATACTCGGCACGGCTCGCATATTAATCGGAACGCTTATAAACGAGTCTGTTAAATAAAGCTCAAGCTCCTGATAGTACCTGTTGCATTCCTGTTTTGCGACCGCTAAAGACTTTGAGTCCATGTATGTGGCACCAATACCGTCGTTGAGCAGAATGTAGCTTATCCATACCTCATCATTCACAGCATCTACGCTGGCACCGAAAGTAACCTGCACTTCGACCGCCAATTGCTTTACAGTTCCAAAATCAAGGTAGTAGCTAGAATAGTTAAGATACTCATTTACGAAAGGGGTAGCATTAAGTATCTGCTCAGGATCATTCCAGCTATCTGTAAGATAATCATCAAGAGACTCATTAACGGCTGAATTTTTTGTGACAATTAGATTTACACTGTCGATATTCGATGATGTGTTTTTCTTTCCTATACGAATAACGACCGCTTTATTTACTGTGTTGGATAGGGGTATGCTATCTTCTGTATCGAAAATTTGCACTAAGCGCACAGGTGCTTGACTACTTCCGGAGTACCGCTTGATTGCGATATAAGAAAAATCAGCCCCGGTCGCCGCTTCCGTTCTGAATCCCGCATCCTCACAATAGCCATACCAGCGCCTTACGTGCTGCGAGTACGGGGCGCTTGTTGCAAAATCAACAGACGCCTGTTCTGCGTTATTTCGCACCTGGAACCGGCTGTTCTGGATATAGTTGATTGTGGTAAGGTAGAGTGATGAAGGTGGCCCTGGCACACGCCATGTTCCATCCCCGTACCAGACCGTCGAACTATCAGCATCAATCCCGTCATTCAGGTTTGTTACCGGCAAATTTCCTGCCACGTCAGCCGATAGGCTAACCGGCCCCCATGACGGATCATCAGATGGGTTGCCATGCAGTACCGTTGTTGTCGTCCCGAGGCTTGCCAGCGATGCGATTGTTGACGAAGAATCAGCCAGAATTACAGAATGATCAGTGAATGGCCCGAGAGACCCTCCCCCTCCCCCGTCCGCGATGGCCTCGAACACACGTTTCCAGAACAAATACATCCAGTCGTCAAACCGCTGATCAGTTTTCGGGACGGGGGGGGATACAATGACGGTCAACTTTTTACCTCTTGAGGCGTTGAGTGAACTGGGAGCATGTATTCATTCGGATAGCGATCGTATTCGCGTTGGTCGTCGTCATCCATGCTGCCTATCGCATCCTTACCGGCAACTCGCTTGAAGCAGACGCTCGATGGTATCAGGAGCAGAAGCGAAAGGATCGGATCGGGAAGAAAGCCGGTTACTGACGCCCCGATCCAGCACCAGCGCCCGCGCTTCCGAGCAGCAATAACTCGTTCAGGCGCCGCGACCCTGGCGGATGTCCGCTGGATGTTCTCGGCACGTCTGCGCGCATAGCCTTGCCGACAGCGGCATTGTTTCCGGCGGCCCTCGCCGCCCACCTTGCTCCGCCAACGATTTGCCCGAGGATGCCAGGAGCGGCTGCTTGGGCAACGTTTGCTACCGCAGACCCTGAATTGCTGAAGTTCACCGCCGACCCGGCTGGCGGGCTTTCCATGTACGACCCGACGCGCCCAACTGTGCGCATCGTTGCTATTTCCTCTGGCGTAAAAAACGCCTGCAGCCTAGCCGTTCCCATCTGCCGCAGTTTGGCGTTAAAGCGCTCCTGCGAAAACGGCTTGTCTCCCGCGACGTTCTCTCCGAACCCTGAGCGGCGCAGCTCTGCTCCGATCTGCGCTCGGGCCTGCTGATAGGATTCTGGCGCATGCTCTTTGAGCAGCTTAGCCATGCCGCGTAATTCGAGCGCGTCGCCGTTGATGACGAACTTTCGAACGAAATCATCGGCCGGAACATCTCCGTTGGCAGCAGCCTTCAATGCCGGGATGGCCTCGTGCAGTTTGAAGCGCTCAGCGGCCATTTTTACGGCCGGCGCGAATGGCCCGCCAGCAGCGTCGACGTCAGTTTGTGCCCGGTTAAGCGCGCCGCGAAGCATAGACAGCGCCCTGTTTGTAGCAGGATCGTGCCCAGCATTGTCGCTCAGCACCTTCCGCAGTTTGTCCGCCTCTTCAAAGTCAAAAATTCGGCGCTGCACGCCACCTTCCAGCCCAAGAGCCTCGAAATTGCTACGCACACCGGACGGCACTTTGTCGCCGAACCTTCCGAGAACGTCTGCATAATCCTGCGCCAGGCCCTGAAGCGGAAGCGTTAAAGACCGGCCGCTACTATCCCTGGCGGCGTTGTATGCCGCAGAAACTGCGCCTCTAGAATTTCTGTCGATTTCGGCAAGCGACCCCGCAATTTTTTGCCCAGAGGCGAACGCCTCATCAGCGCCTTGCGCGAACCCGCCAAGCGTGCGGCTCAATCCCTCGGTCTGTCCAGCCAGCCTCGCCGCGATTGGCTCCCCTGCTCCGGCAATTCCTCGCAGGTTCTTTTCCCTGGCGAACTGCATCGGATCTCTGGTGATTTGACCGAGAAGAGGTTGCAGGCCGATGGCCTCAAAGTCCGCCTTGCGTAGCGCCGCCGCAGTGTCGAGCGTTTGATTCTGCGACAGAGCATGCTGCGCCTGCGCGCGTAGCTGGTACAGGACGGACTGCGGGATGTCGTCAATCGACTGGCCAGCCTCCGCTGCTGCGCGAGCAATAACGGCATCTGCCGCATGCGTTCCTGGCGCGCCGGGGATTGGCGGCAGACCTCCCGCTGGAGGCGCGCCAGAGCCGCCAAACATGCGCCCTATCCTATCCCCTACCGCGCCAGCAACAGGCGCCAGAACAGCCCCCGCAGCGCCGCCAACCGCCGCTTTCTGTGCTGTGTTTGCTCCAGTAGTTTTCAGCGTCCGTTTCTGGCGTCATTGCCGCGCCGACCGCCCCGGCCGCTGCGCCAGTTCCGGCCCGACCAAGGAGTCCTGCGGCTGCAGGGATGCGGGAAGCGAGCGCGATATTGCTCGGCGCCGCGAGGTTGCCGGCAAACCTGGCTGCGTCGAACCCTCCTCGTCCTGCTCGGGCGCGAGCGGCTTCGTATTCGGCTTCTTTGGCCTTGATCCCAGCATTCACGCTTTCGCCGGCCAGCGATCGGACGCCAGGCAGGTTTGCCGCGAACTGAGCCGCGCCGACCACAGGATCGGCCATGCCCTGCATGACGCCGCCGATAGCCGACCCGCGAAGATTTCCGTTTGGGCCGAATGTTTCGGCGAACCAGTCAGAGGCGCCCTGGTATGCGCTCGTCGCAACTTGCTTCGCCGTGTCAACCTTGCCCCCAAACTTCGCAGCAATCCCGCTGTAGTCAGGCGCAGTTGGCGCGGAAGGATCGGCCATCTGCCCGCCGAACTGCTTTGCCGCTTCCTCGTATCCGCTCATAGTCCGACCGCCCTCCGAAAACCGTCCGCGTGCGCAGCGCTCGGGAATGTCATAACCTGGCCATCAGGCAGCGCCACCGTGTTGTTTCCGGCGCCTTCCTGTTGTTTCTTGCCGCCGGCAATAGCCGCCTTTCTGGCCTCGAATTCTGCCCGAGCCTGTTCGTACCCATGCGCTCCTTCTGTTTTCAGCGCGGCAATTGTCGCCTGCCGGTTTGCCTGCTTCTGAGCAATGGTCCCTGGCTCGTCGCCTGGTTGTGGGAAATACTGCTTTCTCGCATTGTCGAATTCCTCAGGACTAATCACCGCCCCAGACTCTTTGCGCAGCACTGCGTTAATGAAATTTCGCTGCGCCTGCTCGATCTTTTGCTGGGGCTCGCTTTGCGTCCAGTTAGTCAGCGTGCCGAGCGCGTCACCCATAAACGGCACAGCTTCTGCAGCCCGCTTGATAAGTCCTGGCTGCACATCTCCTCCGCCGCCAACGTCCCTGATGATCGAGTCAGCATCGTTTGCGCGTATGCCGAAACCCGCCGATTTCCCTTGCCCCTCGGTAAGCGGCTTTGCCCCGCCAGTCGATTGCATCGCCGAATTTTCCATGCGCTTTTTTGCGATGTCCAACGCGCCAGCGTCAAGCCCCTGCATCTGCTCGGCGAGCTTCATTGTCCGGTCTTGCGCCGCCTGAGTGGCTTTCCTGCTTGCGTCGCCATCGACGCCGTAATCCACGCGCCGGCCGTTGATCATTGCCGACAGGGGCTGACCCTTGATCGCGTAGCCTTTGCCTTGGCCGACAATATCGATCGGCTGCGAGTAGTCAAGCTGCGGGACTTGGGCGCCCTGCGGACCAGATGCGAATTGATACTCCGCGCCCGTCGAATTGTTGCGCAGCGTATTCACCGGCAGCGTCTCGTCGTCTGGCGCCATCTGGCCGGCCGCTACGAGGTCGCGCAAGCTCATCAGCCGCCCGATTCTGTCCATTGATCCTTGATTGTACATTCCAGCCCCTTACCAGATATTCTGGCGAACGCGACCGGTTGCCGTTGCCGTGTTTGATGCGAGCTGGTTTGCCCGCAGCCGCTGGTCGTTTGCCGTCGAAAGCGCCGACAGAGCAATCGCTCCGCGGTTCTGATCGACGCCTGCGCGCATGCCGTACTCGCTGTTTGCCAGGCCCTTGAGCCCTAAATTGTACGAGTCGCGCTGCCCGGATAGCGTGCCCAGGCGGCCAACCTCGTTTCCGTACTCATCCGACGCCATGCCCTGTCCGTACTGCGCAAGAGCAGCAAGCGTGTTGCCGCTGCCAAGCATGCCCTTGGCCGCCGCGCTACGCTCAAGCGCTTGCTGCCCTTGGTTAAAGCGGAACTTGTAGGCGTTGCTGTCGCTGATCGAATTCGGGTCATTGACCAACTGCTGCAGGCGCTGCTCGTATGGATTCGATGTTTGCGTCCCGCTTGCCGCGCCGCCCGCCGCGCTCCCTTGCGGGTTCAGGTACTGCTGAATTTGCGCTAGGTAGTCGGTGCTTCCAATCAGGTTTTCAGGGTTGGATTGTTGCTTCGCGAACCCTTGCGCATCGAGCTTGCCTTGCAAATCCTGCCCACTGATCGGAGCCTCCCACCATCGCGACTGGTTGATGTAGTTTCCATTTCCAAGCGCCCGATAGCCGGCAGCCTGCGCCGCCTCGTCAAGCCCGCTGCCGCTGCCCTGGTATTTCGCCTCGAGCCCGTGATAGTCCATTGCCGATTGCATGCGTTACCTCTTAGTCAATTTCCAGTGATTCGAGCTGTACAGGAAGATCCGCAACGTGCAGCAATTCAAAGCTCCTGCGCCGAAACGCCCCGCAGCGCCGTATGCGCGCCTGGCTCGACGACAGATCTACCGGCCGGCATTGCGAGTCGGTCGCATAGTCATCGTCCGACCATCGCAGCATCGCCTGCCCGCCCATCTTTTCTCCAATCACGCGCACCTGTCCAATGCTCTTGTAATCCTCGTTGCCGCTGTCGAGTTTTCCTGTCCTAATCTTGAGCGCGATCGGCGCGCCGTCGTCGGTGTAGGCGTCCGGGGTAATTTCCACAAGCGCGCCGGTCGTCTCGTGCAGCACAAGATCCCGGCCGGCCGCCGCTACGTAGTGCGAATACCGGAAATAGCCCTCTGCATACCCGGTTGCCTCAATAGTGCCCGTCGCAGGGCTTGCGGTGCCACTGGCAACGCCGAACGTGAATGCGTCGTCAGAAGTAGCACGAATCTGCTTCAGACCGTTGTAAGCGATCGGCGTTGCCCCGGAGATTGTGACCGCCGCGCCGTCTGCGTAGCCGTGTGCCGTGCATGCCGCCGTTGCCACCCCCCCAGCCTGCGTGAGCGTGCACGATTTCGGGGTCTGCGCCGTCAGGCTTGACCACTGCGCCCACGTGCCAGCTGTTGCGTCATACGCCAGCGTCACGTCGATGTCGCGCAAGCCCAGGATGTAGAACGAGTGCCCGGACAACTTGACGCCGTATGAGTAGACGCTCGACAGGTCGGAGGTGGCCAGAATCCGATCAATGTCCGGAGTACTGACAAGTTGCTGTTGGAGTCCAACCATCTTGTGTACCGCGCGCCCCTTTTGCCTCGCCTTAGACACCCAATAGACCGTTTCATCAAGCTCGGCGACTGACTCGCCAACAGCGCAGCCCGTCAGCGTGAAGGCGGACAACACCGGCGACAACGGGCTACCTGTCGGATTGCCTACGTCGTAGAAAAATTCGGAGCTCCACTCTTTGAACGCAATCAGGTAGTTCTGAGACTTCGCCAGCGCCACCCCGCCGCCAGGCTCGATCGCCGCCGTGATGAAGTCCAACGCGCCCCATGAGGTAGGGTCATTCAGCCCTGAGTTGTAGATAACCGCGTTCGCGTCCATCACAAAAAAGTAACCATCAAGATATTCTACGCCAGGGACGGTTGTTCGCCCGCCTGTTGCTGTGATCGTGCCTGTTGCCGGGGTTGTTGGCGTGCCTGTTACCCCGTACGTGAAATGCGTAGAGTCGGTAACGGTGATCGTGAAATCTCCGTTGTATTCCGTCTGCGCAGCCCCGGATATTGTCACGGTAGAGCCAGACTGCCAGTTAACCGGAGCCGACAGGGTAACGGTCGCTATTGATCCTGATCGCGTGATGCTGCTCGGCGTGACCGTGCTCCACCCAGGATAGTCTGTATCGGTGATTTTCGTTAGCACGTTATCCTCGAAGTTGAAAGCGTCATATGCGGATTTGAAGAAAAGGCCGAATATCGACTGTTCAGCGACGTAGCCAATCATATCGAACGGCTGGCCTGCGACGGTTACAGATAGCGCGGTCATATCTTGGTGTAATAGCCGAGTTGCTTACTGGCGCCCGTAGCAGGAGAAGATGCAGGGGCTGCGGGCAGTTGAAAATACAGATAACCATCGGAAATGGGGAACCCCGCAGGATTTGGAATCTGATAGGCGAGAAATTCTCCATTGAATTCCGGCTGATCGCAACCAGACACCTCCAGCCATGTCACTGTCCCATAAAGACTTTCTCCAGATCCAGAAAACGTCGATAGCGGGATCCTTCCAATGTCTCCAGTTGCAGATATTGTGAATGTTGTTTTCGTCTTGCGCTTGCCCATGCTTCCGACTTGTTCGTTTGCCACAAAGCTCGGCGAGCTGAAATCTGCCAAAGACGGCCAACCAGACGGGTATGCTGCGAGAACAGCTTTCTGGTTTGCGTCAGAATAAACCCACCCTAGACCGAATGACTCCGAGTAAGTAAACGTGCTTGGCGTCGGGAACGCGTAGGTTTCGATCACCGCGTCAGGGTTGTAGTCCCCCAACGAGTCTGCGAGCACCGCAACACCAGATGGGATAGCTGCAATTTGCTGCATGAACAGCTTTGCAGCTGCGCCAGTTGACGCCCCCTTCCCGCCGACAAATCGCGGGTAAATATCGCAAGGGTCATAGCCAGACGCAGAACCACAAAAATTGACTCGCCACCGATCTGCGCCGGGAGGCGATGCGCTCCAATACGCATCCCCTGGCCCCGGCGACGTTGGCGGGTTGTCGATCATCGCGTAATAGCCGCCAACAAGATCACCAATGAGAACTTCGCCGGGAGGTGGATTATCGACGTCGACAATTGAGAATTCGTCGCCGTATATCAGGTACAGCAGACCCCCTCCGAAAAGACCTTGAATCGGTGTCGTGAAATTCCACCCGGTAGCCAGCGCCCCAGGACGCTTCTTGACACGCTGAATGCCTCCTCGCGTCTCCGCGTGAGCGTTGATCAAGCGCGCATCTTTCGTTACGTCGCTGATCGACGTTTTCAGGTCGGTTGCGAGAGGCAGTCTCACAGCGTCAGGATCCATGCTTCGCGGCCAGTCTTGAGCATCAGCGATCGCGCATTGCTTGCCTGCCCGGCTTCGCGAGCGGACACTTGCAGCCCGGCAAAGATCGGCGCCATGTCATCGTCTGCGTCCTCGGTGATCGGCTCGCCAACAGTCAAAGTGAAGGCGTGATCGCCAACGACTGCAACGGCCTTCCCCGAGAGACCTGCGAAGCACTGTGCATCGCCGGCCGTGACCGCGCCTCGTGACACCACTCCCGATCGCTTGAATGCCGTCGTCTCGGACTCGCTCTCAATCTGCACCGCCGCATTGACGAGCAACGCCCCTGCCGCCAGCGTGCCGTCGCGGCTTTCGATGTCGGATGCGAGAGGGATTCTCATCAGACCCAGGACATAAAGCGCGCCATCGAGACGCTCCCGTACGCGCCAGCGAGAGCAAAATCGAACGTCGCAGGCTGTTGCTGCGTGTTGTTCGCCCGCTTGATGTCCGCAAGCGCATCGTCCGCTGTGTCGATCACAGATTGGCTCAGCGTCACGGCCGGGTATTCCGGCGCAAGATCGACCGCCAGCGCGTAGAGCAGCGCGCGCTCGTATCCGGGAGGAAAAGCCAAGTCATCATTGATGTCCGCAACGGCCGCAAGTTGCATGTCTATGGCAAGCGTAACCGTCAGAGCTTCGATTGGGATCGGCCAGAATCGCATCGTGCCAGTGGGAAACGTCGGCTCGTAATAGACGCCTTCCGGGATCTCTGATTGCGTTGACTTCTGAATAATGTCGTTCCACTGCGCTTGTGTCAGTACCGCAAGCGGGTAGTCGATTCCGCCGCGCGTCACAAAGGCGCTGTGCAGCGTAATCGGGCGCGGTCCGTCGAAGTCTGCGCCGCTACCGACTGAGTACGCCTGCTGGCTCGGCACGAGCGTGTAAGCGGCATTCTCGCGACGAAACAGCGCCAGCCCTTTGAGATTCCAGCTTTCTAGGATCTGATTCAGCGCGGCTAGCGCGTCCGACTGCTCGTCTGCGTCCAGGGCCTCTCCGGCCGCGACGGCTCCGAGCTTGCGCAGTGACGAGGTTACAAGCTGTAGAGCGGTTGTCATGTTTTAGCGCCCATGGTTGATAGTGTTGTCGCCTGATAAATGGTTCTGCGCCGATCATAAATCTCCATCGCACGCCCTCAGATACGCCACTTCGCGCCCGTCGTGCGCTGTTTCCGCGCAGTGATCTGGCAGGCACAAGTCAAGCTCGCGACCTTCGGGGCGAAGAGACTCAAGGCCTCGCGTGCCGAGTTTTAGGCTGTAATGGCCGAATCCTTGCTCGATCAGGCGCGAGATGTATTCTGCGGCTTGTGTGACGGTGGTCATTGAGTTACGGGACTTGCGCCACGCCAATTCTGAAAACGTCGTCCATCTCCTTGTTCGTCAGTCCTGCGCCGATTCGCAACTGGTTGATATACACCATGCCTCTGGTGAATTTATCGCAGTGGCTCCACATGACCTTCTGCGCTGGCGTTCCTGTTCCGGCGATCTGGTCAGCAAGGTCTTTGGCATCAACGCCAACAATGCCTCGGATATACGCATTCGCAGCGTTAAGCTTCGGCTGTCCTCCGACCGTAAGAATTCCGGTCATTAGCTGCCATTTGGAGAGGGTAATATCAGCGACTGGAATCGAAGGGTCTGGAATATCAACGCCGGTGAATACAACAATCTTCCCGCGCGGAGTAATCCAGATGTGCTTGGGCTCGGGGACTGCTGCGGCAGAAGCTTGACCTTCTGGTGTGTCTGGGAAGTTTTGAATGGTCATTATTTTTACGCCTTTGCTTGCAGGTTAAGATACCTTGGGACGATAAGCACAGATTCAGTATTTGCCGCAATGTTTGCGTAATGGATAGGGTGCAAGCATTTGGCAAAGTTGAACTTAGTCAAATCCCAGGTGATCTACGATATTGGCTGCTAAAGCGATGTGCGACCGCGTTGCTATTTGTTGCATTTAATGCGCCTGTGTTTGGATGATTGCCTCAAAATCCGCACAGGAAGATGCCTGAAACCGGAGTCATGTAGCAGCGTCGAGTCTGCATAAGTGCTTGCCCGTTTTAATGACAGCGGTGGCCGAGCCAAGCTCTTTTATTCCAGCTTTCAAAAATCCGTTTGCTCCCATAGCGCCTGCGGCAAGAGAACATGAAAGCATGGTGATATCTGCTGTTGTCTGAGTTATCCTTCCGCCTGCCGGATTGGCGAAGGCTGTTTTTGCTGTAGGGACTGCTGGCAATGCCCCCGGCGTTGGTGTAAAGCCGTTGTTATATACCGTGCCAGCAGTAGCAGACGACATCTCAAAATAAAACCAGCCAGCCGCATTACCCAGCCCGCCTGCATTTGCCGGCAGGTAGCAGTATCCGACTGGTATCACAAAGCCCGTCAGCACGGCCGCTGACAGCGTAAAGCCACCAGCCGTGCCAGTAAATAGCATTCCGTTTGCTCCACCGTCTCCGGCGAATAGGACAAACGGCATACCGCATACCCATAGCGGCACTGGCGCGCCAATCGCCGCAAGCTCTGCGGCGAGATTCGGCCGTCTCACGTCTACGCTGCTAGAATCAAATACCGCAGCGTCAGTGACTGACACATATCCAGATAACCACAGGTCGCGCGCCAAGCTCCACGAAAGCGTATACGACGACCCGCTTTCTAGCGGCCGCCCAAACCGATCAAACCGACCGTTTTTTATGCACGTTACAAAAACATCATTCATTGACGCCGCTCCAGATAGCGCCGAGGTTTCCCCCGGCGCTGATGGTTAATGACCGCCGTTAGACCGTGTAATACTTGACGGCAAGCTCCGGATACGTCGCCGCCCACCCGAACAGCACATCGAGCCGTGTAACAACGTTGTCATTGGTCCCGTCGTAGAAATCAGTGACCTTGATCGTGTAGCCGTTGTGCGAGATTTGCTCCACTCGCGCGCCGGTGCCGTCTGGCGGGGTTGCCATCGGCACCATGGCGAGAGTAAAAGCGTCTTCGTGGAAGCCGACATTACAGCCGTAGGAGGTCGATGCAGCACCCTTGATGACGTAGGGCTGGGCGGTCGTCGGTGAAGCCGTGACGTTCTGGTACGGGCCGCTCGTGACAATTGCCGGGCTGATTGAAATTGATGTAGCCGTGGCCACTGCGTCAGCCGTAACCACGAAGTCTGCCAGAACGCCGGTGCTGACCCGCGACTGCGGATTGACCGCGAAGACGCCAGGCAGGGTGATTACAGTTCCTGCCGCCAGCGTGCCGCCAGCCACAGCAATGACCGTAATCGTCGATCCGGTCTGTCCCGCACCGTTGATGTTGGTCGCAGTCGCCGCCCCGTTGGTGTGAACGGCCACGTTTTGATCCATCGCATATGACAGACCGAGCGCGTCGACCATCAGTCCAGAGTCGTACTGCCGCCCAAGCTTGGCCTGCCCGTTGAACAGGCCGGCGAATCCGCTGACGCTTGAGGCATTTAGCGCCGGGTTCATTACCAGCCCCCGCATGTTGTCGCGAGGGGCGCCCATTTCATCGAGCCTGCGATTGATGCTGGTAATCGCAGCAACCGCCTCTGCTTGAGTCGTTGGCAGCGCACCGGCCGGGTTCAGGGTGTTATAGACGGCAGTCTTGGCAAGCAGAAGTCCAACGCGATCGATCTCGTTGACGATAGTCGCCGCTGCCGCGTTGATCTTCTTCTGGATGCGCCGGTCGGTGATTTGCAGCGTGCGCTCGAACAGGTTGAAGTTCAAATCCGCGCCGCCTTGCGACAGGGTCAGCGGAATAGAGCCGTCGGCCGACGCTTGCGGAACGGCAACGCGGCCCGATCGGTACGTGTAGCGCGAAGGCTTGCGGATGTTGATAGTTGCGCCAGGCTCGTAGCCGTCCTGCATCGATGCTTTTTGGACGGTCTCATAGTCGCGATTGACCATACCTCCGAAGGCGCAGTTGTTCTCGATAACGGCCAGTGTTTCTTTAGCCAGAATGCTGGAAGTCAGCAGCGTATTGCTCATTTTTTAATGCTCCGTGATGTGGATTATCGCCGCCTGAATGTCGCACCTTGTTTGCGACGGGCTTCGATGTATTGGTCCATGTTTGCAGTGGCCAGATTGACCGACGCAGGGGCGCTCGATCGTGCTGGCGTAATTGGCGCAGGCGCTTTGCTTGCCGGCTTTTCTCGTGGCGCGGCAGGAGTCGATAGCGATGCCTCGATCCGTCCGATTTCCCTCGCCGCTGCCAGCGGCGATAGGGAGTTGATACGCTTTACCGTTTCCGGGTTTTTAGCCAGGTGATACGCAAGCTCCGGTCCTGAGTCGCTATCGAGCAGAGAATCGACGACGTGCGGCGCAACCTGCACGCTCGACTTGCCGACAATGTCGTCATAGTCGGGAGTGGCTTGCCGGAAGGCGCCTTGCCGCTCGTGCCAGGCTTGCGCCTTGGCCTCTACGGCCCGAGACTCTGCCGCTTGTGACCGCTCCGCGTCGCGACGCCTGAAAGACTCTGACACGCGCTGGTCAGCCTTCCAGTCTGCCAAGGCCTCGACGTAATCGTCATACGACCCGTACTTGTCAGGGCTTGGCTTGTCGGCTGATTCGGCCGGCTTTCGCTCGGCGGCTTCTCGCCAGTGCTGCGCCTCTCGCTCTGCCTCGTGCGCCCGCTTGGTAAGTTCGTTGATGCGGTCACGAGCGCTGCGCCTTGGCTTCTCCTGCGGCTTTTCCTCGCCGCCTTGGTCGTCGCCTTCGTTGCCATCTTCTGGCGTCTCGGCGGCTTCCTGCGACCCAGTCTTCTGCAGGTCCTCGGTTACGGTTTCCGGCGTATCAGTGCTTGCGTCAGCCGGCGACGATGTTTGCTGCTCTTGTGCTTCCTGCATGGAGATCTCCACGATCAATACTGTTGGCCGGGCGCGTACTCAGGAGGCTGGCCCGGCCCCTGCGCGATTGGTTCTTGCGGCTGTTGTTCTTGCGTCGTCATTGCCGCAGCGTTGAGCGCTGGCGGCGGCCGCATGCTCTCCATGAGCATTGCAATCCAGCCCTTGAGCTCCTCTACATCCTGCCTGCTGTTGGCGTTGATCTGCGCAACTCGCTCTGACGACTCAGCGCTGATGCGCGCCTTCTCTATTCCGGTCTTTGCGTCTCGCAGCTCAGATTCGAGCTGCTGAATATGCTGCTGTGCCTGCTGGACGATCTGTAGCACCTCGGGCGGAAGCTGCTGACCCTGCCCTCCTCCCTCTTCGCCATCGTCTCCGCGAATTTCTGGCGGGATCGTGCGCTTGATGCGCTCCGCGATTTCTTCGGCGCCAGGCCAATCCATCGCAGTAACTACCTTGTCTCCGGCAACGTCCATCAGCTTCGGCCATGACTGACCGAACGACACCATCGCGTCAGATGCTTCCTGTCGTCTCGTCGAGTAGCTGGCGCCAGCGGAAACGGTCACGTCGTACTTGCCGACTGTCAGGTCATTCAGCACCGTTCTGACGGCGCCAGTTTTCTCGTCCAGCTCGGGCCGCTCAAGAGGTTGATTGATCGTCGCGTGAGACACTTTCTCATCTTCGCCCAAAATCCTGACGACGCGCTCTGTGTCGTAAATTCGCGGAATCATGTCGACAAGGCACCGTCCTGCGTGTCGCACTGCGCGCGTCAGGTTGTCCGAGAAGTGGAAATTTGCGACGTTGCCCTGGCGTTTCTGTTCACGCTCCTGTACGCCGCTGGTTGCTGTGCCTCTGGCGCCCATAGATGAATCAAAAAGGCCCGTCGTTGCTTTGATTTCGTCGGCTGCGTGCATCGCCATTTGGAGTACGCCAGAAGGGATGTCAGCCATCGGCTGGCGCTGTGGCGCCGGCGCAAGCTGGCCTCCGATCGTCTTCGGCTTGTATTCGAGGTAGGCGAACGTCTGCACATTCGCCAAGCGCCATTTTTTCTCGTGGCCCTCGAATTGGCCCTCAGCGCCGATGAATGGCGCCTTTGGCCGTAGCGTGACCTCCTCTGTCGCCGCAGTCATCCAGTAGTCGTACATCACGGACGGGCCTTTGGCGTGCCGAATAAGGCCCGACCTCACGACCTTTGCGTCGATTTCCAGCTCCTCGCCATAAACCGGGAAAACTGGAATCCATCGGCAGGGAATCTCGGCTCGGCCGATGATGTCGGTGAATGTCTCAGCGCACCCTGGGGCGCCAACAGCGCCTCGCTCGACTGACTCGGAAGTCGTCAGTTTGTACCACATGACCTTGCGGCGGTGGCTTTTGCGCTCGTCTGCGATCCATACGCCGATCGGCAGCTCGATCAGGTCGTCTTTCCACCCGGTTTCGCCGTTGCTCAAGCGCACAAGAGTTGCCGGCGAGTGCTCGACCCGGTAATACTCCGAGCAGAGCAGCATCACGTCGTCCGTGCCGTCGCTCTCGTTCGACACGGCCGCAGATGCGCCGGGGTAATCGCGGGCAATCTCTGATCGCGCAACAGTTCCGTCGACAAAGCAGAATTCTTGATCGCTGCCGTCTGGCTCTTTTGCGTCCGGATCCGGATGCACCGAAAACGGAGAGCGGAAGCGCTCGAACCGCGCCACTTGGTCAAATGAATCTTCGCGGTCGTACTCGGTGCGAATGCGGAAAAACCCGAAACCGCAGGCGGCCGCATGGAATCCTGATGTGTCATATGCCGCGTCTGCGCCGCTCTCATACTCGATATGCCGAATCAATCCTTGCAGGACCTCGGCCGTCTTGATGTCCGATCCGTCATCTACCGGATGTACCTTGATGCCGAGTTTGTTCTGGCGCTGGTCATTCGTGACGTTGTGCAAGAAAGCTGGCAGCTTGTTGACCGTGATGCACGGCCGCCGCTCGATTTCTCGTTGCCGCACCGCGTCTTCTGGCCAGTGGTTGCCGGCGAGCTTTTGGAAGTCGTCTTTCGCGTCGCGTAGGTTGTCCGCTTCAAACGCCAAGCAGCGAGCGCGCCTGGCGTTTGCCTCGGCGATGATGTCGTCGTCTGCCTTGCTCTTTTTTGCCATGTTGCCTCAGTGTTTGATCAGCGTCTGTTGCGGCTTGCGGAACATTATCACGGGCTCATCCTGGATACGCTCGAAGCCGTGAGTTTCGTACCATCGCTCAAGGCGAGCACCGTCTGGCATCAGGAACAGTGCGTTTCCGGCGATGTCAGCATCAGCGCACAACTTGCGCATCAGCGCATTCCCAAGCCCTGCCTTGCGGCTGTTCTCGGGGACATAAACGCTACGCACTTCAAGCACTCTCGACCGGATGTGCGGAGGAATTGCCGCGCTCTCTGCGACGATTGCGCTCGCTGCTCCTGCTCGCACTTCGCGCGCGTTTAGCCCATCCATCCGCCGCCACCGTAGTTCTGATCGTCGCTGCTTTCTGTTGGTTTACACCGCGCCAGGTCGCGCCCAGTTCGCACGAGATAGCGCGATGCGTCCATCAGGTGATCGTGCTTTTTCACGACCTTTCCTTTGTCGTCTCGCCGATAAATCCGGTACTCGTTGATCCAGTCCTGACAGCTCGCAAAGACCTTGAGTTTGCCGGCTGACAGTAGCGTCCACGTGTCGTATATTCCGGACTCGACCGCGTTGTCGGCTGGCGCCAGGTCAAGACCCATGCCGCAATATAGGTCGAGCAGCTGCTGACCGTCATTTTGCGAACGTCCTCGGCTCGCGGGATCGATCGCGCCTGGTATCCATGCGCCTCTGTCCTTGATCGCTTGCGCATGGACAATCGGCTCAGCCTCTCCTCGGTAGTGCTGCGAGTAGAGGTAAGTCGTGCTCGTCTCTCGATCGGTAGCGCCCCATATTGCCGCTGTGCGATTCCAGCCGACATCGAGCCCGTAGCAGCGCGGCCAATGCTCAGCCAGTGCGAAATCGGGCACGACGATGTCTGACTCAGGCACCGGGTAAATCGCGCCGCTACCGAGCGCCGGAACGCCCCTTGTGCGAGCGTCTCGCTGAAACGGCATGTACGACGCGAACAGCATTTCTTTCGTGCGCTCATCAAGGTGCGGCACATCATCCCACGTGGCCATGACCACGAACCGGCCGCTTTTCTCGTCTGCCTGCTCGCGGATGTCTCCGCCAGGGAGGAACATCATCACCACGTCCGACAATCCCGACAGCGGAGTGAATGTCAGCAGGAGCAATCCCCCCGTCGTCATCGTCCGAGTAAGACACTCCTCGTAGACGTCAGGAGGCGGCTCCTCATCCAGCCAGACAAAATCTTGCTCAGTGCCCTGAAACGACACGCGGCCTTGGTCAAACGACTTGAACCCGAGCCTCGACACCTTGCCGCAGGAATGCTTAACCTCAACCAACTCGACGCCATCTGGAACGCCAGGCTGCGGCACGATACGCACAATCTGGCGGCCTGGAATCATCCCGCTGCCGCGCGCCGACTTCGGCCCAAGCAGCTTTTCCACAAGGATATCGCGAACCGTCTGCCTCGTGTCGCCGGCAGCCCATCCGCGAGTTTGCCGCGCGAATCTCTTTCCCGGCCACCATTCCGGGTAATTTCCGGTCAGGTGAAGCGCGACCTCATATGCTCCAACGCCCTCCGTTTTTCCGACACGGTTTGCGGCCATCATCATTCGCTGCGGGTATCGAGCGCCGGCAGCGAAAAAAGCAAGGTGCTTGCGGTAAAGCTCGCGCCGCAATGGCCCTTCCGCCGGGTAAAAGCTCAGCCACTTGAGCATTGACCGTCGCCGGTCCTGCTCAGTCAGCAGCGCGAACAGTTCCCGCTTTTCTGACGAGCTCAGCAATGCGCCCATCTATCTCCTCGTCTGGGACTTGCTCGATTGTCATCGCGACTCGATCGACAAACATCTGCAGGTGCCGCCCTTGCAGCTCGCAGGCTTTGAGCGCAGCGGCGTGATTGACCATCGCTAAGTTGCCGTCCTTGTCGGAGGCTTCGCGCATCGCGTCGGCCTTGATTGCCTCGATGTCTGTCAGCACCTTGTCGGCTGTGATCTGCACGCGCTCGCTGCGCTCCTGCATTGCCGCAGCGATTGCATCAGTGATTGCCGGTTTTTGCATGTTCTCGACACCGCAGCGGAAAGCGCTTTTCTCGCTGTATCCAGCCCGCCTTGCTGCCGCGCTCGCGTTCAGATCCTTGAGGTATTCAGCCACGAACAGCGCCTGCCTACGATTTAGCGCCACCAGCGGCCCTCCGGAATGTCAGCGAAAAAAACCGCCATCTCAAGCAGCATTGTTTTTGGCGCAACTTCCCTCACGCGCGAAGTCTTGCATTGCTCCAGGCCATTGTCAAGAGCATCACCATAGGATGCCTTTGCGCCGAAACGCAATGTCAAGCGCGGCGTGTGCGTCGAGCAGAGCCACGTCGTAATCGCGCATGCGGAATACAGCATGCAGATAGCAGTGATGTATTGCTGCTCGCTGCGCTGGCTCTCGCAGATCATCGACACAACGATCGATGATTTCGCACCGATGGTGCGCCGCGTCGTCCGCCTGCTCGTCGGACGTATCCCGAGTAACAACGCCGCCGCCGGTCGCAAAGCCTGGCGAGCGATCTGGATACCAAATGCGCAGCCTGTACCCTCGCTGCCAGTCCGCCCACTCTTTGAGCATATCCGCCACCTTCTGCGCCCGCGTCAGCACTTCTGCCTCGTCTGCGGCAATCGTCGTCATTTCACCCCCTGAAAAAACTCAATCTCATCGTCCGTCAGAGCCATCTGCTCTGCGGCCATCCTCTCGGCCTCCCGCGCGACACTTGGCAGCCCTCTTCGACGATCGCCGCGCGCTCTTCCCAGGCTTCGCGCCGCTCGTCTGAAATTTCTTCAAAAATCACCTGACACCTCACTTGATTGATATATACTAACCATATCGACACACAACACAGAAGGAGAACGACATGGAAGCGGCGACCAACCAAACCCAAGCAGCACAAGCGGAAGCAGCCCTTGAGGCCGCCATCAAACACCACGAGAGCATTTCCGATGGTCTGCCGGGCTCGTGGAGCGTCGAAACCGGCGGCGATAGCGTCATTCTCGTTTGGTCGGCAGATGACAACGACGATGCCGTCGCCAACATGTACGGCGATGAGCCGTGGTCTGA
>JADJVS010000006.1 GCA_016710465.1 Sulfuritalea sp. | reverse complement strand
CCAGTTGAAAGTTGGCCCTGGTGTCTTCCTTTCGGTTCGGTCAGGTAGTCCAGAGTCAGGATTGTCAGTGGGCGTTGCGGATGAAGTCACGCCCCCGGAACAGCGCCTAGCGCCGACGGATGCCCACATCAAAGAGTCGCCCCGCGCCGGAAAGTTCCAGTATCTGCGCGGCTTCGGACTGCCAAGCCCTGTGGGCCGATTTGAAGTCGACGCTCTGTCGCCCGCCCTTGCGCAGAGCCCCGTGTTCGTTGCGGACTCGCAGGTGTGCATATCTGTCTTCCATCGCTATCCTCCAGACTGAATGGTTGGTTCGTAGCCCTTGATGATGTAGAGCGGCAGCAGTCCCGGCGTGAACAGTGCGAGGACCACAGGCTGCATTCCTGCGTCGCAAATCTCCGCTAGCTCTGCTTCGATCTTCAGTTCGCTTCGCACGTCGTCAGGAAGCAGGAGCAGACTCGCGGAGCCGCCCTTGCGAGCCTCAAACGTAAAGAACAGAGGATGGGCAACCTTCGGTGGGACACGCAGCGCCGTGAACCTGTCCCACGCTTCGATGAGGAGCCCCGTCCGAACCTCGCGACTCCCCTTGGCGGTGCAAGGGATGCACTGCGCGGTGAGCCGATGGGTTGTGCCGTTGGTCGTCACGATTTGCGGAACACTGCCGCGAGGTGAGGCCGGAAGGGGTTCGTGACATTGGCCACAGAGGGTGCTCATTCCGTACTCCCTGTGCGAAGCGATGCGTGGCCATCGTTGGCAATCTGTATCGAGGTTCTTGCTCCACAGCCACAGACCAAGACGATGCGCTGCTGCTCTAGCTGTAGTCGGACTTCTTTCACCGAGTTGATCTCGCGATTCGCTCCAATTGCCATTAAGGGGCTCGCAGACCTGTGTGCGACTCATACCGAGCCGAAGCCGCTCGCGGAACAGCCACTCCCCGGAGGTTGTGGTGATCTCGGGATGCAGGACTTTTCCAGCCGATTCTCGCGCTGCCAAGACATCATGCTCATGGTCGCAAGAATTGCGATTGGGCAGCACTTCTCGAAAGCAAAGACTGTATCCGCAGAGCCGAACCACGGAGTGCCCCTTTTTGCAGGAGTACGGCCCCCGCACCGGATACTCCTTCCGACAGTCCTTACAATACCAACGACGAACAACCTTGAAGTAGTTGGTCATCGCCCTGTCCGTTGGATGGCCGTTTGACAGGCATCGCTACAGAACTTCTGACGCCGCGATCCGCTTAAGGGATTCTTTTTGCAGACGGAACACAAATCTTCCATGGCATCACCTCTTCAGGCTGTGGGCGTTTGGGGGTCCAAAGCACGCGATCCAGTCCTGTGCGATGGCAAGGCTGATCGCGGTGTTCCGATCGAGTCCGCGAAGTTCGGCAAGCTGGTCGAGCTTCTCGTCTACAGTCGCCTCAAGCCGGAGCGATATTCGGACGCGGTCCTCCTTGTCCCGCAGCTTGAGGAGTCGAACTTGCTGACGCTTTCGGCGTCTCTGCACAGTATCGTTTTCTGGCTTCTGGTCTTCTTCGGACATGCACCACCTCCGCTCAGAGAAGACGCTGAATGGTGAGCCGCTTATGACGTTGGAGCGGCTGTGGAAGAACCGGCTGTGGGAGCGGCTTTGCGCGACCCGTGCGCAGCTCGATCTGCTCAACCAGCCAGGCGTAGTCTAACGCCGTTAGTGGGCGCTCATAGCCGACGAAGTCGATACTCACCCCCCACTCTCCGTGCAGAGTGCCATCGACGACCAAATTGAGTCGGACATCCATGTTGGGCAAAGGTATTGGGGTGCCATTCCTCAGTGACCGGAGCGGAGGGTGCCCATCGATAAAATCACAATCCCCTTCGCAGTCGCATGGCCCATCATCCTCGTCCCAGATATCGGCAAGCAACCGCTTGAGCCGAAGCAGCGTTTCGGGTCGCTCAATGTACACCAAGATGTAACCACGGTTTCCGCCGTCCGACTCCTCGTGTCCGCTGCAACTAAATTCGGTCCAGTATCCCAACTCATTGAGAAGCAGGACAAGCGGCTTGATGGCTTCGTCTAGCGGCGGCAGCTCGCCCAGCACGGCGAGATGCGCAGCCAGGAACCCCTCCGCAGAGACTTCACCGACAAAGTCGAATCCTTCGCCGGATCTGGGCTCGACATCGAATGCAACCATGTTCGTTCCGCTGTGGTGTCGGAACACCTGAAAGAGACGTTTCTGACCGACATCCTGTTTTCGCTTCTGTTTTCGTTTGGTCATCATCCCTCACTCTTCTTATTCGCCCTGCCACCCCACGGGAAATCGAAATTGAGCACCTCCGGCTTCCTGGAAGACAGATCCATGAGGGGTCGGTCGTCATCGCGGGTCAGCGTCGCCGCCTTCAGCGCGACCGGCTTCTTCGCCGCGAACGCCTTGTGACAAACGGCGCACAGCGCGATCCAACGTCCCTTCACGCTCCACCAGTGCTGCTTTCCTGGTGTTGCGTGCTCGCACGCTTCGTACCGTTCCCCGATTCGCGGACGGTTCATGGCTTGCTCCCTGTCGCGGCTTTTCTTGGCTTCCGCTTTGGCGTTTGTCGCATGGATGGTTCCTTCCCAAGGAATGTGCTGACATCGGACCCAAGGAATGTGCTGACATCGGGTGGCCAGAGCCACTTGAGATCCTCGACACTCAGCATGTCCCCATGACGGAGTGCCTGTAGGTCCACGTCGCTCTTAATCAGCCGCTCTGCTTTGGCCCAAGACCGGATCGCAGAAGCAACCCATCCGTAGTCCTGTGTGGTCATGCCCGCGTGGTCTACTCGACCGATCAACAGCTCCACCCGCCACTCGTCTTCGGCTTGTGACGTGAGCCCGTCGGTCACTAACTCAAGCTCGCAGACCCAGGTGCCACGGGTGCTGAGGAAGTGGGCGAGCTGCTGAAGGCGTCGCAGCTCTCGCACTCCATCCACCATCAGATCGAGGCAGTCGGCGTAGACCTCCTTGATCCTGAAACCAAGCTCGCGGAGGATGGGCACAATCTTCTGCGGTTCGCGCTTGCTGCGCTTCATATTCGACCTCCCGGTTTGAGTATCGACAGCGTGTTTCGACGCAGCGCAGCGGGCTTGACCGCAGCCGGTGGGGGCACTGCTTGCGCCGCCGCTCGGGTTACTGACTGCTCCATGGGAACCGTCGCAGGCTTCGCGGGAGCGGGTGCGGAAGGTGCTGCCGCGCTGCTCTGCTGAACCGGGGCGGGTTTAGTCGCAACAGTCGGGGATTCGACAACCGTCGATACGGCTTTATCGGCGGTTGGAACTCTCGCCGCTGCTGACTGCCGCAGTGTTGCGACCTGCTCCAACAGCCTGCCACGCTCTCGCTGAGATCTGTCCAGAGCATCCTCCGCACGCACTCAACGCGGTTTGCTTCATGGATCGAACCGTTTCCAATGTCTGGGCGAGCTGGGCTTCGGCTCGCGCCGCTCGCGCCTCGGCTTGGCTTATCTGAGATTCCGCAGCGTTCAGCTTCGCCGTCAGCATCGCCACCTGTTCGCTAATCGAATCCAACCTCGTTGCTTGCTCTCTATTGTCTGGGGGAGGTGTCGCCTGGCCTCGCAGCCGATCGACTTCACGCTCCGCCTGGACTGCACGCGCTACGGCTACGCGAATATGCTCTAAGATCGTTGGCTCAACAGGCACGACCGAGTCATTGGGCGTGCTGTGCTTGCGGGGCACATACTTCCTTCGCGCCTTCGGCGTCGCGGGCTTTCCCTTCGGGATCATCTTGCCCTTCACGTCGTAGCGATTGCCTTCCTTGTCGTAGTAGAGGACCGACGGGAAACCCTTCGCCACCTCATGTTCGCCCATCACCAGCACGCTACCGTCCTCAAAGTGCAGGGTCACGTCGTAGTATCCGGCGACTGGCACGCGGGGTGGCTCGAAAGGAGCCCAGCGAAAATAGCTCCCACGAAGTACACGAGTGACACCCGACTCGTCGGGGAAGCGCTTTGTTTTCCGTGCTGGATCGGGAAACTCGACCCTGCCGATTCGAGCCAGCAACGCCCTCGGAGGATCTCCCTTGAGCGAGTAGCCGATGATGCGAATCCTTTTAAACTCAGCAAGTCGCTGCTCAGCCCGTGAGATAACCGCCCGCAGTCCCTCAAAGTCTTCGACGGTATAAGCGCTGATCGGAACCCGATTGTTCCGCTGCCAGTTTAGCGATCGGCACGCATCCGAGCAGAACTCCTTATCACTGCGCTCCGTTGTCCCTATCTGATCGGGACAAAGCGCACACTTGTGGGGAGCGGGAAGCATTCCTAATCGTAGCCGATAGTCTGGCAGTGTGTCAATCGAAAAAGTAGCTCTATGCCACTTCCGACGAGGACAGGGTTGGAATGATGATCATTTTAACGGATATATGATGTGTCTTTGCGTTGACTTTGCTTGCAGATTGACGATCAATCATCGATCTGTTTAACGGGTATTTTATCGAGTAGAGGTATATGCGAACCGCGCTGGTGAGGAATTTCTACACAGTGTAGAAAATCTAACCTGGCTTTCAAAATTTCACTTGCGCACCTCCCCAGAGATCAGGCAACCTATCAAACCTGGGGGGAGACCTGATGTCGGTTGAGGCATTTCAGCGAGAGGTCCAAGAGGGATGTCCAGATGGCGCAACTGCGTACCGTCTAGTCATTCAGACCAGTGACGGATTGGTCTACTTTCCACCGGAAGGAAAAAGGCACTATGTCTGAAGCCTTTGGACTTGCCCGTGCTAAAAACAGGTACGTACGTTGTGATTTATGAGGATGGTGAAGCGAAAAAGTGGATGACGGGGAAGTCGGTGAGCTGGGTCTTCCCCGGAGATATCCCAGCTACGGAGACTCGAAAGCAGATTGAGACGGACAGTGACGATTTAAGGCTTTCGCTCGAAATGGAGCAAACGGCCGCCGATGCCAGCACTGTGCGTGCCCGAGCTGCGTCCCTTACTGATACATTGTCTCTGTATCGCGGATTCACTGCGATGATGGGCACGCAAAGTGCTCATGAGCTGCAAGTCAAGAACGAACAATTCGCTCTGCTGAACCAAGCCTGCACGAAACTGCTGGAGACGCAGGTGGAGCTGATGGATACCTTCCGCCAGCACGCGGCCAGTCTTCGCACGCCACCACCGCCGCCGCAGTGGGACAAGATCGTGGCTGCCGCTGCCCCAGCCTTTGCGGCGATGTACGTCGAAACGGTCAATGCGATCAAGGGTGAGGGTCGCAAATCCAAGCGGCCATCGACCGCCGATCTGCTCACTCCTGTCGATGAAAAAATGGGCAAGTTGTACGAGCTACTGGGCAATGTGGCGAGCAATGATCGCCTCGAAGTGCTTCTCAAAGATCCCGAGAAGCTCCAATTGTGGATGAAGTCCGTGCAGTCGTTTATGTCCAGTGAACCGAAGGCGGAAGACGCGACGGAGTAGGTCAGTGAACCCCCAAAAGAACTACTACCTGGCTTTGATGTGCCGACCCAGAGATGACGCTGAAACGCTGAAGAGTGCAAAACGCAAAATCGTGAAACGCACGCACTCTGACGCCAATGGCGGCAGCGAGAAATATCGAGTCTTGTTTGAAGCCGCCGTCGAAGCGTGGGAGGTACTTGGCGACCCCACAAAGCGTGAGCAATATGACGCAGCGCGTGAGCAATGGCTGTCGGAACGCGGAGCGGTTTGGTGTGAGGGTTGCGGCGAAGGTTTGCGGCTACCGAATGGCAATGGGTTGCGCTGCCCTCTGTGCAAAACTCCGGTGGAAGATTTGCAGCCGGAACCAAAGCCGCATAGCAGTGCATGGAAGTCGTCGGTCGTGGAACCACTTGTTGAGAGCGGCGTGCGTATCGGTGACACCGTACTCGATGCCAGCGAGCGTGAGGCCGAGCGTCTGGGGCGGGAGCTTATGAGGCAGAGCGCGACGCTGCTGTCAGGGTTGATCGTGAGTGGCTTCGATAGCGCTCGCCGGAGACTCAAGCGGAAGAGAGGATGAAGATGAATGTTTTATCTGTGACCAATCTGGATTGCTATGCGGCGGCACGACGTAAAACGGTAATCATTACGTGTCAGCGCAAAGTGAATCGACTACTGGCGAGGATCTACGAGAAAGAGAGCTACGCGGCTCTGTATAAGAGCAAGTTCATGTGTGAGCGGTACGATGAAGAGATCGAAGCTCTCTATGCGCAAGTGGCCGAACTAGAAGGCCACGCAATGGCCAATGAGCTTGAGCTAGAGCAGTTCGAGGCCAAGCGGCGAGAAGACGAGGCGCAACGCATCGTGCGCTTGCTCCACTTGACGGCTCCGACGCTCGAACCGGCAGCAGCTCCCAGCCCGCCAGCGCCGACCGCGCCGCGCACCGAGCAGCTCTCGATGTTTGGTCCAGGGCCAGCGCCGATCGACACCAAACCACTTGGTCAACTGTCCGCAGCCGACCACGAGCACGCGGTCGAAAACGACATCGCGCTTGGGATGGAGATGGCCAACGGGAGCCCAGAACCGAAAAGCGAGTCGGCGCTGGCGGTGATGGCTCCGGCCTCGTCTCCGGCGGTCGCTGCAAAGCCAATGTTTGCCTACTCGTTCCCACCGACCACCGTAGCCCCTGAGTCGAAGGGTCCGGCGAAACAGAGTTCCGCCACGCCGAGTCCGGTGGCGGGTCCGGTGGTTCCCAGCGAAGTGGCTGCTTCCCAGGCTCGGCAGTCGCAGCCTGTGACCAAGTCGCCGGAGACGGTGCCAGATACCAGACCGCTGACCACAACCGAGGACACGGACAGCTCGACGGACCACACTGACTGACGATTGAACACACCTTAAGGGGGGGAAAGCAGATGAAGTCACGAGAGGGGAAGTATCCGCCGCCAGATGACCTGGCCAGGCTGATCCGTCACTGGATGACGATCTGGCCAAACGCGCAGATCACGAGCGAGCGCATGAAGCAGCTCTATCCGTACATCTTGCGCAAGTGGCGCGAGGGATGGACGCTGGCACAGATCGCGCAGACGGCGTGCTCGTGTAACGACGGGCAGAACATTGCCCCTAGCCCGGCGGCGCTCAAGGTTGTGCCAACGCGCCGACTGAGCCTGTCTCCGACTGGGGCTGTGCCGGGGCAGACGTTTGGCTCTGACGAGATTCGGGATGCCGGGTCGGTCAGTCGGCTCAAGCTGCAAGCAGAGATTGCCGAACTGAAAGCCAAGTCGATTGGCACCGAGATCGAGATCCTGTATCGCCGCATGCGCGGAGCGACAGAGTCGGTTCGGGCCAAGCTAGAGGAACAGCGGCAAAGGCTGGTGTCTCAGCTCGATCAGCAGAAGAAGCAGGCCGAAGCCGCGACTGCGCGGCTGGCGGAGCTAGAGAGCACCGGGCGATTGTCAGCGGTGGGTCGCAAGCCCAAGGCCAAGAAGGAGCCCGTGCAGAAGGCGGAGCCTGCGACGCCCAAGCCTGCTCGTCAAAAGCGACCGGCGAAGGCTGCTAACCCGGCCCCTGCGGCCCCTGTGCAAGCCCCCAGTCCGCCGCCCGCAGCTTCCATGAATGCGGTCGAAGACACCATCGCGAAGCTCTACGAGGACGACTGATCGTGCAGTTTGACGAGGATACCAAGCGGGGAGCCAAAGCTCTCGTCGGCGAGCTGGTCGAGGATTCGACGCGGCGCGCCCGCCCAGATCAGGTGGCTGGCATCCGCAGCTACTACGAAACCAAGGGCGGACTGTATCGCCAGCTTGCGGCCAGGATTCTGTACTCGCGCCGTTCGCTGCGGCGGGAGGATGGGCTGGAGTGGTCGCTCCGTGATCTCCGCAACGATATTCTGAGCCGGGCATCGTCCCCGGAATCACAGAGGCAGTTTGAGACTTGGTTTCTAGCGCGGGACAAGATGCTGCGCGGTGTCTCTGCCCGACTGTGGGACTTGGCAGAGCAGCACTCTGTCCCGCAACCCGTAGCGACTCCCATTGTGGCGCAGACCGTGGAGATCCCCCACGAGCTGCTGGTCAAGTATATGTCGGTGCCGCTGTCGGCAGAGGCGGACCCAGCAAAACGCACCAAAGGCAATTTGCTCGCGATCGAGGTGATGTCGAGTGGCAGATCCATCGGTTTCGCAGAGCGGGAGATCCTGGCTGGCTACACAGGGTGGGGAGGTCTGTCGATTGAGAGCGTGGCGGGCGCACTGCCGCCGAAATGGACTCCATCGAGCGATGCGCTCATCCATGAATACTACACTCCCCCGCTCCTGTGTCTGAGTCTGGCTCGGGTGCTGCGCAAGTATGTGGAGGCGATGGCACGGACGAAGGGCACCGTGCGAGCACTGGAGCCAAGCGCCGGAATTGGTCGATTTGTCAACGCCCTGTCCTTCGGGAGCTACAAGGCGGTGAGCTGGACCGCTGTGGAGTATTCACCGATCTCGGCAGCGATCCTGCGAGCGATGCGCCCCGACATCCGCGTAGTGGAAGGTTCCTTCGAGAAGTTTGTGGCCGCAGAGGAATCATCGCTGATGGGAAACATCGATCTGGTGGTCGCGAATCCTCCCTACGGAGAACGAGGAGCCAGCTTCAACGACGATCCAAATCGGAACTATCGAGAGCGCAAAGCCTACGTGTACTTTTTGCGGCGCTGCCTCGATCTACTCGCTCCTTCGGGAATCGGCGTCTTTCTGATTCCCTACGGATTCCTGACGGGCCAGAGCGCAGAGTACCTATCGCTGCGCAAGCGCGTGCTGCTCCGCCATCACCTGATGGCGGCCTTCCGGCTCCCTTCGAGTCTGTTTCCTGGGGCAAACATCGTCACCGATCTGCTGCTGTTCCGCTCGCGAGGGGGCGAGCTGACAGAGGTTGCGGGGGAGGACTCTGCGATCGTCGAGGGTCGGTACTTCGAGCTATTCCCAGCGCACCTCCTCGGGCAGGAACTCCGCAGCGACAAGGGAGCCAAGGATGAGTAAAAAGCCGCGCTTTGGCTACGAAGTGATCGGGACGTTCTCGGAGCTGCCAAACTTTATCGAGAGGCCGCTGTGTTCCGTGTGCGTGGTGGCTCCGGTCACGCAAGCCAAGCTCTCTGCGACCGTTGCGGAATACCTGCTTCCCCCCGTCATTCAGTCCGCCATCGTCCTTGGCAAGCGGGTTTCGGGATATTTGCGGCTCCTGTCCTCTGCGGAGGAAAAGGCAATCGAACGGGCTCAGCTCCAGCATGGGGAGCTGCTCACTGCCCTCACGGACTTCCGGGCGCTGTATTCCGGGTCACCCCGCGCTGACCGAACGCTCCTCGGTCATTCTCGGCAGCACAGCCAGATCGTATCGCTCCTTTCGGCCTACACAGAGGACGGCCAAATCGTTCCGCAGCTTCGGACTCGCCCAAGCTACACGCCCCGATTCGGCGGAGCCCGCGAGGACGTGCTCGAACAAGCGCACTGGCTGTACCGGACCCAGCGCGGTCTGACGTTGCGCGATCTCAGCGACTTCCGCCGCCGCTCCTATGGCGTTGATTCCGATTCCGACCGGGAGACACTTCGAGCGACCTTGCTGGCGGGAGGCTGGGCGGAAGACGGCGACGACTGGCTGCCCGCTGGCGAGTATTACACGGGGAGCCTGTGGCCTCGATACGACCGCGCTACAGCCCGTGCGGCAGCGGGCGACCCGGTGGCGACCAGCCAAGCGGCTCGGCTGCTGACTGCCATCGCGCCTGTGACGCTGTCTGCCATCGAGCCCGATCCACGTCTGCCGTGGATTCCGATGACGATTCTGCGAGTCTGGATCGAGCTATTCACAGGCGGACCCTGTCCAGAGCTGGAGCGACGCGACTACTACCTGATTCCCAAGGGCGTTTCGCTGCTCGCGCTAATCAAGCGGGAGTCCATTGCGCTGTCGCTCGCGACGGTGATTGGCTTTCTTAACATCGACTACTCCGTCTTTGAGATTCCCAAGCCGCCCAAAGAAATCGACTTGCAAACCGGCAAGCCGGAAGAGGACAGCGAAGCCCAGGCTCGTGCCCGGCTCGGCTACGAAGGCAAGGCGCTGGCCTCTTGGCGGTCCTACCTAGACGAAACTCCAAGTGCGGCCAACGCGGTCGTCGAAGCGTATAACCGCACCTATCGGGGCTACGTAGAACCCACGTACAATGACCCCTACACCTATCCTTCGCGATGGGGTAGCCAGGTTACGCTGAGGCCGCATCAGGAGGCCGGTGCGGCACGACTCCTTGCCCACAATGGGGGGCTGCTTGCGTTCGACGTGGGCGTGGGCAAGACGTACACCGGAATCGCCACGCTTGCGAAGCTCCGAGAGCAAGGCAAAGCCCGTCGCCCGGTAGTGGTGGTGCCCAATTCGCTGCTGTTTCAGTGGCTCAAGCAGATCCAGGTCGCCCTACCAGACTACCGGGTGCTCATCATCGGAGCTGAGCGCTACATCGGACGCAGCGGCGCGCTGACCTCACGCACCGACACACCCGAGGAACGCGCAGCCAAGTGGCGGATGTTTCAAGCCGGAGGCGCGGATGTGGTGCTCATCAGCTACACCACCTTTGCGCGAGCGGTGGTTCGGTCCGAGTCCCGCGTGTCGTTTATCTATAGCTCGCCGCCGATGCTGAGACTGTTTGGTGTCGAAGCACGCAAGGCGGAGGCGGACGCCACCGAGGACAAGAGCAAGGGCAAGAAGAAGCCGAGGAAGGCCAGCAGAGCGACCCTAGACCGGCTGTTTGCCCAACCAGAACACAAGGGGATGTCCCAGGCTGATTTGGAGAGTATGGCCGAGGCCATCGCGCTGGAGAGCGAACGGGTACGGGAAGCCGACCGGCAGGCACTTCGGACGCTTCTCAGCACGCTGAGCACCTATACCGAACGGGAACAGGCCGTGCTCAAGAATCGCATCGAGCGGTGGGCGTTTGCGCAGCCCCTAGAGTCCGACCCAGGAGTCGTTTGGGAAGACCTGGGAATCGACGCGCTGTTCCTCGATGAAGCCCAGAACATGAAGAACCTGTGGCCGTACCTGCGGGGCGATGGCGGGAAGCCTCCGAAGTACCTGGGTGCGATTGATAGGCCGTCGCAGCGAGCGCTGGAATTTGCCATTCGCGCCTACTTGGTACGACGCAAAAACGGGGGTTCGGGAGTGTTCCTGCTGTCTGCCACTCCGGCCAAGAACAGCCCCATCGAATACTTCTCGCTCCTCAGTCTTGTAGACGGCGAAGCGTGGACCAAGCTCGGCATCACGGACAGCGGCATCTTTGTGACGCGGTATCTCAAGATCGAGCGGAAGCGGGTACTCGACACGGACTTGACCCAGACAACTCGGGAGGTGGTCGTCGGGTTTGTGAACATTCCCGAGCTACGGGATGCCATCAATCGACTGTCTGAGTTTCGCACGGCAGAGGAAGTCGGGCTCAAGCTACCGAAGACGGATGTGTACACGATCAAGGTGCCGATGGACGAAGAGCAGAGCCAGTCTCACCGTCGCTTGATCGCTCTGTATCGGGAAAATATCGCGGACCGCTCAGCGGGGGCGCGGAACGCAGCCCTCGGTGCGCTGATGAAACTGGTCCAGGTATCGATCCACGCGGAACTGCTCACCCCTCCCTCCCTCAAAGACGGCTGGACGAGGAGCAACTGGAATCAAGTCAGGAACCCTAGTTCCCCGAAGTTCGAGCGCTGTGGCAACGAGATCGTGAACAAACAGCGCTGCGGCCACCTCGTGTTTGTGGAGACGGTGGCGGCGCACTACTGGCTCCGCGAGGTGCTCGTCAAAAAGGGAGTCGCTCGGGAGCGGATTGCAATCCTCAATGCAGAGGAAGCTCCGACACCGCTCCGGCGGCAAGTCATCGCCGAGAGCTTCAACGGCGTCCCAGCGATCCTTGATGCAGAGGGCCATGTCGAGATGGAGGCCGTGCTGCCTCTGTACGACGTGGTGATCGCGAACTCAGTCGCGTACGAGGGAATCGATCTGCACATCCGTACTTGCATGGTGCATCACCTCGATCTGCCGTATGAACCCGCGACGCTACAGCAGCGGAATGGGCGCGCAGTACGGCAAGGCAATACGCAGGCCGTCATCGGCATCTACTACTACATTTCGATTGGGAGCATCGACGCCGCACGGCTCACCATCATCCTCGGCAAATTGACGTGGATGAAAGACATCCTGCAATCCTCCGACCGCGAAACCAACAATCCGGCGGCGGGCTCCGAGCTGAGCAACGACGATCTGGTGTCGTTCCTGTACTCGGATGCGGATCTACCGACTCTCAAGGCCGAGATCGCGAAGCGGCAGGAGGAAGAGGACCGTCGAGTCGCACGCAGGCGAGCCTGGCAGCTTACGAAGCGCATTGCGGAAACCAGCGGCCATCCGCCCAAGGGTCCGGTCGAGCTGAATCAGGAGGAGTATGCGACTCGGGAGCTGGTCCGCCAGCTCAAAGAGATTCCCACAAGGACGTGGCCGTGGCACTCCACTTTGCTCAAGTACCTGCTCGACGGATACGCGCTCACTCTGCTCGATCTGCGCTATCGCACCGATGAGTCCGGCGAGACGGCGGAGCAGGCCGGAGAAGAGGGAATCGTCACGGTGCCGCTGTGGGAACGCGCCGTGTTTGTCTCTGCCACAGAGCCGATCCAGTTTCAGGTGGGCGTAGCGCGAGCCGACTACGTGTCGATTCGGATGGCGCAGTCGATCGAATGGGTGCGCATCAATTCGCTCCTCCTGAACTCGTCGCCTCTGCCACAGCATGTTGCGCTGCACCGAGCGCTCCGCAAGGCAAGCCCAGAGCAGTATGACCAGCAGCGCTGGCCCACAACCGTGGACAGGCTTGGGATTGAGCAGCGCCTACTCGAAGCATTGCCCTGGCTGGCAGACAAGGGACTCGCGGCGCTGGCCATGACGCATGCGCCTGAGACGTGGCGGCAGCAAGTCTGGGACACCTGGGGCGCGAAAATCCTAGAACGACTCCCGAACAACCAGAGAGTGCCGCTCGCTATGGGGCCTCTGTTTGGAAATGCCGGGACAGCGGGACAGCAGCCTCTGCCGTGGACTGAGCAAGGACATCGGCAGTTTGTCGAGCGCGCCAAGGGCACCCCGAACAAATGGACGGAACTCAACGCTCTGTCGGAGTCGTGGTTTGAGCGTCCTTTTCCAAAGGGAGTCCTTGGGAAGGCAGAGGAGTCGATGACTGTCAACGTGTACACGACAGTGGGAATGCTGCCCAGCTCGGCCACTTGGATCTCTCGTGGTCTAGCCGTCGCGGTGATGACGCCTGCAACGCTGCCGGACGGCTGGACTCAGGGCTACTCCGTAACCCACGTAGCAACGGGTATGAAGCGTAGGTTCCGCCATCGCGTCGGGCGAACGGGCGCAACGATTCGCGGAGTGGCTGCTGACCTTGGGAATCGACTTCACTCAGCCGAAGGTGGTGACCCGAGAATTGACGCTCCCGGTAATCGAAAAGTTGGTTGAGTGGCTGGCTTCCCAGCCGTTTCTGGTGTCAGTCGAAGAGATCCAAGCGAAGTTTCAGGAATTGCGATGACCAAGAAGTGAACGGGACAGCCAGCGTGGTTCACGCTGACGGACGTAGACAGAAAAGGGGGACGACAGATGGGAAAAGGAAGTCGAAATGCCGCCATGCTCGCAGAGTCACGAGATCGCCTCAAGGCTCAAGAGGAGCTGGCGATGGCGACGATAGCCGGAAATATGGCGGTCGATATGCAGGGCGAGCGAAGCAGCAAGCCCAGCAAGAAGGAAAAGGACAAGAAGGACAAGCTGGCTGCGGAGCCAAGCAAGCTCAAGATCGGACTGTCCGATTTGGGAGGCATGGCCGCTGCACAAGGGCTCAACGAAGGATGGAGCTACCTGATGCGGGTCGCGGGGCGGGCCAGCGTGGACGGCTTCGTCGCTGAAAACAACGACTACCTGCAAGCCAGCTTCCCCGCGATTGGTGGACTCCTGTGGTATCTGATTGAGCTGTACGGAGTCGGCAAGGCTCCTCCGGGCTCCTTCAAGATGGGCAGGATGGAAGCGGCGAAGGTGCTCGGGAATCTGGGCATGTCGAAGTTTTTCCAGGCCATTCGCTCGCGGGGCGCTGCGACCAAGCGGGAGCTGGAGCTGGCCCAAGCCGACGCGCAGAAGGCGATTGCCGACAACAAGGTGATGGCGGAGAACCTTGAAAAGCTCAAGGTCGCCCTCAAGGAGTCGGCGGAGCGAGAGGCTCAGCTCAAGCGAGGTGGCAACGGCAACGGCGGCACCCGATGAACCCGAGGCAGCGTCTGATCGCGCTGGCGCAGCGTCTCATCCTGGCGATGCGTCGGAGCGGGGTCCAGATCCCCGAGGCGGGTCCAGAGGCACTGTGGACGCTCGCCATCGCCGTTGCGGGCTGGTGGCTGACTGGCCGCGACCCAGAGATCGAAGCCGAGCTGCGCCCGTTTGCGGCGCTGCCCATGCTGTTCTCGATCTTCAACGGGGTCAAGGCGCTGCCTGGTTTCGCGGCTGCGGTTTCGCGAGCGGAGGATGAGGCCGGACTACAGAGTGGCGGACAGCGCTTTGCAGCGGTGGTTTCGGAGCTGGGAATCGCGAAGCTAAAGGCCGCCCTGCAAAACAGCATTTTTATCCGGCTGCAAGACCAAATCGTGGCCTCCTATCCGCTTCCCGGCAGTCTGTTTGCCTCGCAGGCAGCGCCAGGCCGTGTCGTGCGGAGGAATCCGCCCGCAGTCGAAGGGAAGCGACTCACAGAGGCGGAGGGAGCCCCGATTTCGACCGCACCCGCGCAGCCTCCCGTGAGCGAAGAAACGGTTGCCTTCCTGTCGAAGCGATACTCCGAGGATCTGCTGAAGAGAATCCTCAAGGCTTGACCATGGAAGACACCTTCTATCGGGGACCAGACTCGGAAAAGCAGCTCATCGCTGTGGCCTATCGCGCTGCGGAGTCCCTTCTGCGCAGCGTGAACTACCTGACGCCCGCGATCACAGCGGAGCTGCTCGGACTCCTCAACCTGCACACGCTGTGGGGTCTGTGTCTGGTACTCGCTGGTTGGTTCCTCGCCACGGTCATATCGGGACCGATTGGGATTGCCATCAATGTCGCGCTGCTGGTCTATGGGCTGTGGGATCTGTGGGACCGAGTCCGTGAACTCTATGCGCTGCTGAAGGACTGGTTCTGGGGCTTCTACAACGCCACGAACGACAAGGAGCTGGACGAAGCCGGTCAGCACTTCGCAACGGCCATCAGCAAAGGTGGGATCACGATTCTGGAGCTGGTGCTGACCCATCGAGCGTTTCGTTTCGCGTCGGGCAAGATGGTCGAGCGCTTCCCTCCGCCCGAGAAATTGAAGACGAGAGTACAAGCGGAGCGAGAACGGGCATCGAAGTCGGAGGAGCAGCGCAGCAAGACAGAGAGCGAGCGCAAGACAGAGAACGAGCAGCGAAAGACAGAGAGTGAGCAAAAGGAAGCAGAACGGAAGCGGACGGAAGAGACTCCCAAAGAGCGCAGAGTTGCCCAGCGTCTGGCGGAGCTTCGGGGGACCGTGCAGGGGTATGGCGGAGTGGAGCTGGCCAAGGACGTGGGTGCCAAGCTGCCCAGTCTGCCCAGCACCGAAACCTATCTGCTCATCGGACTGGCCGCGCTCGGGGGTGTCACTCTTGTGGCGCTGCTTGCAGCGGCGGCGAGCGAAGACAAAAAGGGGCGGAACCGATGAGTCGGCGCAAGTCGGACTCGGCGCTGACGGCGCTGGCCATCGGTGGCACCATCCTGACGCTGGGTGGCTTTGTGGCGGCGCTTGCGCTGTCGAGGCGTGCGACCACCGAGCCGTCGTTCGGTCCTCTGCTACAGCCAACCCCAGGGGCACCCCCGGCACGGAGTTCTCAGAGGACGATCTCGATGCGGCCGCTCGGATGCTGGCGAGTGAGAACGGGAACGGTAGCCGAGCCCTCTGGGCCGAGCTGATTGGCTCGCAGCTCCATGCTCGCAAGCCCGGCGAGACACTGTTCGATCGGATTACAGCGGGCTCAGGCTACGGCCCCCAGGGCGAGAAGTCATGGCCCGGAAAGGTGCGGCCGGTCGCCACCGAGCAGCCCGCCTTGCCAGTACATCGGAAGTTTGCAGCCGAGGTGCTCGCCGGTCTGCATCCGGCTCAGTTTCCAAAAGCGGTCGCGTTCTTTGAACCGGCTCAGCAAGACAAGGTGCTTCGGATTGCAGACCGAGCACGGGAGAAGCTCAAGCAGGGACTTCCTCTCACCAAACAGGAGGAGCGTCTGCGCCACTACACAAAGAGCGCAGACGACATCCGGGCGGACTGGCAGAAGACGATGCGCCTTGCCGGGACCATTGACGGCGTGGAGTTTTACGAAATGAGCAGAATGAGAATGAGTCCTGAAGATCACGACTTTGCGGCTCGTGATGAAGCGCGAAAGCTCGCTTGGCCCATCGCTCGCACTGAGATCAACCGAGTGGGGGATCAAGTGATGGAAGTCCGCCCCAAAACAGGCGAACCCCACAAGGGAGTCGATCTGTTTGCCAAACCCGGAACCCCCATCACGGCGGCACGCTCGGGCCGAGTCAAGCGAGTGGTCGATGGCAGAGGCTCAGACCGAGAGGCCGCACGCCGGGCGGGTCTGTGGGTGGACGTAGAGGTTGGCAAGCAGATGGATCGCTACCTCCACCTCGGAGAGGCGAAGGTAGTGCCGGGGCAGAAGATCAAGCGCGGCGATTTGATCGGAGTGGTGGCAGAAGCCAAAACGAGCGGCACCGGCAAAGGTCCGCATCTGCACTTCGAGGTCCGCGCCGGAGACTACACGAGCGAGCGGCAGGACTACGGTGAACCCATAAACCCCAAGTTTGAGGTGGTGTGATGGCCGGACTGGAAGCAGATTGGACTGTCAGGGAAAGCGGACATCCTGTGGAGTCGTCACAGTAGCCGCTGGGGCGACCGGAGGCGCGGCAGGAGCCCAAGGAGCGCAGCAGATCGACAAAGGACTCGACGGCATCCTGGGGATGGCGGGAGTCACTGCGGAGCCCAAACAGAGCCGTCTCAATCCCGAGACGGAGGACTTTGCAGCGCGGAACAACGCGCTCCAGAAGCGGAATCAGACCGCGCAGGTGAGTCAGCCGCAAGCACAGAGCCCGCCCGTATTTCGGGAATCGGTGGTTGAGCCTGCACCACGACAGACTCAGGAGTCGAACCAGATTCCGCCGGGAGTCAGACAGGAGCTTGCGCAGCTCGGCTACTCGGACGCGGAGATCGTCGAAATCGCCGCTGGTCGGTGGCGACCCACTTCGCAGGGGCAGACGATGTCAGGTGCCGTTGCGCAGAGAGTCCCCCAGCAGCAGGGACAGACCTTGAGTGGTGCGGAGGCCAAGCCCGGAAGCGGATTCGAGGGCTTCAATCTCGGCAGCGTGCTCGGAATGCTCAAGGGCTTCGGTGGGTCGGGTCAGACGTAGGGGGGGGACACGCCATGAGATACCAAATCGAGATCCGTACGAGCGAGCGGACCGGAGCAGGCACCGATGCCAGGGTGTACTTGTCACTGGCCGGTGACAAATACGCGATGGCCGAAGCGGAAATCGACGACCCGATCACCGCCAATGATTGGGAACGCGGGGATGTGAACAGCCTGTTCATCGAGTCTGCGGACCTCGGTGACATTGTTCGGGGCACGCTCCGGCACGACGGCTCTGGCGCGTTTTCCGATTGGGCGGTGGAATCCGTCAAGGTCCGAAACGATGAGGACGGCCGTACTTGGATCGCGTCGGTGAGCACTACGCTCACCCGCAATCAGCCCTATCACTTGGTCTTTCTTCGGAGCGGATCGGGCGACGGCTTGATGTCGCTCGGCGGCATCGTCGGGCCACCCAAGGCAAGAGCCTCGCGACTAGAGCCAGGGGAGGAGGACTTCCGCACTCGGTCCGTGGCGCGGTCGCAACAGAGGTCATCGCCAAAGCCTTCGATGACCCCGCTGTTGCGGACTACCAACGTGTCGTTGTCTGAGCCGCTGCAATCCGTGATGAGCGAGCCCATGCAGACCGTGTTCGAGCCGCCCGTTCCGCAGACTCAGCAGACAGTGCGGACGCCGCCGCCCGCGCCGCGTTTGCAGCGGACGCCGACTCGACCAACTCGTCCGCAGACTCCGACTCGTCCGCAACAGTCTCGTCGTGGAGCACCTCAGCAAATCCCAAGTCAGCCGAAGGTCCGCGAGCCGAGCTACAGCGATGAGCAAGGAAATCTGATGCCTGAAAGCGAGCTGGACGCACTCAGAGCACAGGGCTACACCGACGACCAGATCCTGGCGATGTCTGCGGGAGCGGGGAGTGTTGGGAATCCGATGCCTGAAAGCCAGCTAGACGCACTCCGGGCACAGGGCTACACCGATGACCAGATCCTGGCGATGACCTCGCCCGCCGAAGGACAAACGCTGGCTAGCGCCGAAGGTCGTCGGCTCCCAGAGCAAGAGGGACAGATATCTGTGAGCGATGAGGGTGTATCTGGGAACTCCTACGAAGGCTTTTCGGCCACGAGCGATCCGGGGGTCCGTATCGCCGAAGCCGCACCAAACGATTCTGATGAAGGGAACGCCACCGAGGGATTGTCTCCCGGTGACGCTCCTGATGAGTCCGACACGGGCCTAATTTGGGCCTAACACGAAAGGGGGGGAGACATGCGGTTCAGATGGGAGATCCGCACTGGCGCGACATGGTACGCCGGGACGGACGCTACACCGTACTTGTCACTGGCCGGTGACAAGGGCTCCATGAAAGAGATGGAGCTGAATGACCCGGATTCCAACAACGATTGGGAGAAGGGCGACGTAAACCATGGCGTGTTTGAAACGGCTGACCTTGGCGACCTGAAGACAGGCACCCTGAAACACGATGGCTCGGGGGCCTCGCCGGACTGGACCGTAGACTACGCCAAGATCATCAACGACGAAGACGGTCGAACCTGGCTGGCTCCGGTCAACTCCGAGCTGAAAGGGAATCAGCCGTTTCGTTTGGTCTTCAAGCTGACGGATCGCGGTCAGTACGACGAGATGCAGCGTCGAGCGAAGGAAGACGCTGCGAAGCGTGAGGCCGAGACGGCAGACGCGGACGCGAGCGCAGAGGAAGCCGCTGCGGACAAGGAAGCCGCTGCCGAAGAACGCCGGTATCGCAAAGAGCTAGAGCGCCAGAAGCGGCAGATGCAGCTTGAGCTTCAGAAGGCCAAGCAGGAAGCGGAGCTGGCCAAGCTGCGGGCGCAGATCGACTCTGCGAAGAATGGAGGACAGACTCCACCGAGCGGTACGCAGTGGCCACAAGGCGGTGGTGCCGGAACCGTCCGCACCTTCGAGGTGTTCGGCATCGTGGGCGGTCGGCTCGCACCGATGACCAGTGCCATCATCAACAATGGGGGTCGCTGGTCGGTGGTTCCGGGGGCTTCTGTGATGATCACGGAAGCGCCGAATGAGGGCTACGGACTCGCGGGAACGCCGGGTCGGTGGTCGACGCTCTACGCCGGTCGAAGCCCTGCGGAGTTCGGGCTTGATGCCGACAAGGCCGTGCTGGCTTCGGACGGGTCGCGAGGGTGGGCGCTGCCAGCCACTCTGCTCGCTCAAATCTTCGGCTCGAACTGGCGGCAGGCTGTCTATTACTAGGTCCGCTTCCTTGTGGAGCGGGGGGATTCACGTCGCGGCTCGCCGCGAGAGGAACACGGAGAGAGTTCTCTCCATCGGAGGATGTGATCTATGGCCAAGGATGTAACGATTCGAGTCACCGGGACGAACCCGGACGGAACCATCAACGTGCAGATGCCCGACGGTGGGAACCCGTTCCTGGGCGGCGGCACGCAGCAGACCGGGCTCGTGCTGGCGAACCAGTCGACCCAGGCTGTGCAGACTGGTGGCTACCGAGCCCGCGTGGGCAACGCCGATGTGATGTTTGCCTCGGAGGCAGACTTCCTGAAGGCCGACAAGGCATGGCGGGACGCCATGCAGGAACAGGGCACCACTCCAACGCTCGGAGGCGGCGGTGGTCGGGGCGGCGGTGGCGGACTGAGCTGGCTTCGCACCGGGGCGGATGCCGCCGAAGCCGTTGCCGCCTTTCTGCAAGGCCGCAACGTCCGGCGGACCCTCGATGAACTGCAAGACGCCTTGGACGATTCCAAGGCCGCTCGGGCGGAGCTGGAAACGCTCTCCAACAGCACCAAGTACGCCGAGCTGATTCCGATCCTGAAGAAGTGCTTGATCGCAGAGCGCAATGCCACCGAGGCGAGCACCGCACTTCTGGAAGACCAGCTCACGGCCATCGACATCCAGACCGGCGCGGGCGTCGCTCGGGTCGCTGGCGACTTGTATGAAGGCTACTCGGGTCGCGGCGGTGCTGGGGGCGGTGATTCGACGGGCTCTTTGTTCGCAGTCGGCGCAGCCGGTCTTGGGCTGGGTCTGCTGTTTTCCAACAATCGTGACAACAACTCTCGCAGTCGGCGTCGTCGCTGACCGAACCTGAAGGGGAATCAGACTATGCAAAGCAAAGCAACCGCAGCAATGGCGGGACTCGTTGCCGCAGGACTCGCCAGTTGGGATCGAATCGACAACGATACGCGCCGCAAGTTGCGCGAGAATCGCGAGGATGCAAACGACGCACTCGACCAAATTGCCGCGTACAAGAGTTCCGGCGAACAGGTTCGGGGCCGTTTGCCGATCGTGATGGATGCGCAGATTGGTCTTGCGCTCGCGAATCCCGCGCAGATTTCACCGGAAATCCTGCCGACGACGACCAAGCTCACCCGGCCCGCGTTCGATGAGGAGTCGGTGTCCGACCTGAACTGGCCACCGAAGACCGGCACGTATGACGCCAAAAATCGCGTGAGCGAGATCGGCGAGATGACGCGCACCTTCTTGGCGATGACGTTCCAAGAAGTGCGAGCGTTCATCGAGGGCTTGGCTCAGAGCAAGAGTCCGACCCAGGCTGGGCTGCTCCAGATCAACCGAGCCGCCAACCAGCTCGTGTCAGTGCTCTCGACCCTGAACCTGTCCGCCGCGCAGTACGCTGCCGCGTGGCAGAAGGTCTTTGGGGCCTCCATCGACCACGGTGTCTGATCCGCATCTTGGCACTCCGGTAATCGGGGCTCCGAACGGTGCCAATAACGTCAGTAGCGTCAGCTTCGTTCCCAGTGCTGTGAAGAACGACCGTGCCATGCGGATTCGGATCACCGCCGGAGCCGGGAACATTTCCGCCACGACTGACATCGTCACTGTCACCTTCGCCTCGGAGTGGAAGGATTCGAGCGGCAATCCGATCATCCCTTCTCTTGTGGGAAGTCAGGGTCTCTTTGCCTCCGGTATCTCATCGACCGGATTCACGCTACAGTGCCAGCAGTCAATCCCTACAGGCAGCTCGCAAGACTTCTCGATCATCGTGAGTGGAGGCGCAAGTGCCAACACCATTACTTGATGAAGTCAAAAAGCTAACCTCAGATCCGGGCGCACGTCGTTTGGCTCAATACTTGGATGGACTGACGGCTCGGATCGATGTGTGTTGTCCACCAACCCCAGTTCCGGTGCCGCTGAAGCCGGACACCAAGGAGAAGTAAGATGAGGCTCGCTGTCCTGTCCTTGTTGTGCCTGCTCACCGCATGTTTTACTGAGCCGTCCGCCGATCGCGTATGGCGATGCTCGGTAGATCAACCGCTTTGCCCAGAAGGTCAGACGTGCGTGAATGACTGGTGCGCCAAGGACGGGATAGCGACGCCCGATCTGGCCTCCGGTTCCGATGGAATGTTGGATATGTCTATGCTGAAACCATGCACGGATGGCTTTCCGCTTGGCACTCAGGGGGTGTGGGCTTGTCGGGGCAAGTTCTCGCCGACTACAACAGTAGCCACAGCACTTTGTCAAAACGGCTACAAGCTCTGTGCAGATGGTTCCAAAATTACAGATGCAGAGTGCAGCAATGCATCCATCAAAGGCTTCTTCTTTGCAGATGTTCCGGCGCAAGGCTCGACCGGGTCTGTCGCAAAGTGTGCGCAAGGCGGTGCTGGGAGCGGTGGAATGGTTTGGATGTGGCTGGTATCAGGGTACTCGCTCGCCAAGTGAACGAACGCAGTTCCCCTGTAAAAACCTACCACTCATCACCTATTGCGACACGCTCAACAACTTCACTTGCAATCTCACTGATTTGCGACTCGATGCGCAGAAGATGGATGACGCTCGCAACGGCGTGCTCTGTTGCCCACCGTAGAATAACGAACCCAGGTGATTCGGGGGGATCGCATGGAACAGACAACACGACTAGACCTGCTAGAAGAATATGGTAGGCAATTGGCTCGCCTCCACTACCATCGAGGTCAGTCATACTCTCCAGCCATCGAAGGAAGAGTGCGCGAAATTCGCGTACTGCTCAAAAGGGACCACGCCCGAAGTGACCCTGCTGATCCGCTCGCGAGGATGTTCGAGTCTCTGGATCATGTCTTTCGAGTCGTATTACTGCGTCCTACCAACGCTCCATTTTCTGTGCAAGCATGCGCTGGTGCAGATGTCGAATACTATCGCGTAGTGATTGATGAAGACGGGGAAATCCGTAACGCCACCAGGATGACAAATCAAGCGTCCGCCATTGAGACGGCGGAAAATTGGTACTATCTGGTAGCTGGGATCGGTTTGACGGTAACGCTACTCGCTGTCCTTGAATCCGGTCAGATCATCAAGTGCGGAGCCCGCAAAGTCACCTAATTCGATTGGTTCGGGGGAACCATGACCAAAGAAGAAGTCGATTTCATTGTAGCCCTATGTTGCGCTCGTCTGGGGTTCGTCAGCGGGGGACGCGGGGAACGCGGTCGAGACGGTCGCCCAGGAGAACAGGGACTCCCAGGACTGCAAGGCGCGAGAGGCGCACCGGGGATCGCTGGCGAACGGGGAGAGCCTGGCATCCAGGGGCCGAAAGGCGACCCCGGCCTGCCTGGACTCCCAGGTGAGCGAGGCGACAAGGGCGACCCTGGCGACAACGGGCCACCAGGAGCCAAAGGCGACAAGGGCGACCCTGGCAACGATGGCTTGCCGGGACTGCCGGGAGCAACGGGCCCAAAAGGCGACAAAGGTGATCCGGGGCCTCTGTGGCCCGATGTCTTTGTGGTGTCGCCCGGCGCGACCGCTCCGTTCTACTCCTCCGTGCAGGCTGCGATTGATGCGGCGGTATCTGGCGGAGAGCGAACCGAAGCAGACCCCGCGCTGGTTCTGATCTTGCCCGGTGACTACACCGAGGATGTCGCGCTGAAGAAGCATGTCGCGCTGCTGGGACTCGACCGACTGAACCAATTCTCGACGATCATTCGTGGGCAGGTGACGTGCTCCCTGACGCTGGAGGGAGGAGTCCGCGAGAAGACCTTCGCGACGGTTGCCGGGCTCTGCATCTTTCCGCCAGGTGGCAAGACAGCGGGGATCTACTTCACCGGCGCAAACAGCCAGAAGCTCATCCTCACCGATGTCGCGATCGAGGGCTCCGTTCCCGCAATACTCGCAGACAACACCTTCACCGTTGGAACCGGAACCAGCCAGATACTCGTCACAGACTGCCGACTCCGCTCCACCAACGTGCTTGAGCCCGCGCTGCGCGTGAAGTCTGGTGCCGTCGAAGCGAACCGCACAGACCTCTGGAATCGGCCTCCGGTTGGTGCGACCAGCTCACCCAATGTGATGGTGTTGGGACCGAGCGTGGCGCAGTCCCAAACCTGTACCGCTGCCCTGACCGATTGCAACATCGAGGGCAACGTACGGATCGACAGCTCACTCAGCACAGCAATCGCAGCGGGCTCCATCGGACTCTCTCTGCTCCGCTGCACCCAATTCATCATCAACAGCACCGCTGTGCCGATTCGATTCGTTCTGGTGAATCCAAACGCCACGGCAGGAGTCACCGCGCTCGCCGTTGTCCTTTCAGTCTTCCGTGCCACCGCATGGACCTCGGGTACTGCGATGATTTTTGGGAATGCTGGAGGCTCCATTCCAGTCATCAGCCGACTCAATTCATTCAGAGCCGACACAGGAATCATTGTTGCCAACCTCACCGGAGGATCTGCGGTGAATACGGTGATGGGGGCAGTATGATCATCGTAGAAGCGTGGGCGTCCTTCGTGCGTATGAGTGAAGCGCTGTCCCTGGCGATAGCACAGTGCGAAAATGGACCCAAAGTGCGAGAGGGACTTAACAATGCCGTCTGGGAGCACCTTCAAATATATCGGAAACTACCGGGTCTGCAAGACCAGCAAGAGTTGCTATTAGCCTTTGCAGGCATTGAAACAATCTTTATGGAGCTGCTCCATTCTCTGGGTGGTCGGCACAATCTTTGGGATCATCGCTACCAAGTAACAGGCCAAAACACTGCGCGTTTCAAAGTGGTGCTCATTCACACCTCAGACCGCAGCGTCCTGTGGGTCTTTGAGACAATCAAAATGGTCTATGCGGTGCGGCTCGCCCAAGCTTGGGTACAAGCGTTCGAGAAGAAAGACCCCGATACCAAAGTGAAACTTCTTGCCATTCAGAAGGATGGCACAGTGAGGGATTGCCCCTCTATTTGGCAAGGAGGGAAGTCACCATGACAGCTCATACAGCAACCTTCGACCACGACACCAAGCTGCGAGCGCGGGACTATGTGGATCGGTTGCAGCAGGAGAGTCTTGCACGTAGCGCATCAGGGAGTCATGCGGATGTCCTTGGCTACTGGCGCGCACGGAGCGGCATGTATCGACATCTTGCTGCGGTGGTTGTAACTGCCGTCAAGAGTCGGATGAGCGATGGCGAGCGCTGGAGCCTAGAGCGATTCCGTCAGGACTTACTCAATCGCACCGCAGAACCGGCCAGTCGCGCTGAGTTTCAGCGATGGTTTGATCATCGTCACGGCATGCTGCGGAGCATCACCCGCAGGCTCTGGCAGCTTGCAACGGAGCAAGAACCGCCCCTCGCGGGACTGTGGCTTGCGCTGGAAGCGCAGCCCAATCCTGACTTTGAATCGGGCACCCACAATGGCTCGATCTCGATTCCGCTGAAATGGCACTCGATCGCGGACATCGCCGATGGACGGCGACGTGTCTTAGATTTCATCAAGTACAACCAGCTCGGTGGGGGCAACTTCGTAGGCAAAGCCGGACAGATTGCTCGCAACGGCGAGCCATGGGTGCATATCTCCTATAACGGTCGGATCTGGAAAGGCTGGGAGTTCGACTCGAAAGCAGAAGTCGATGAGAAAGGGAATCCTATCTCTCAAGTGGACGAACAGTCCCAGTCGAAGCCGCATTCGTTCAAGTTTGAAGTATTGGCTGGTGGTGGCTGGGCCAGCAACTCACAGCGGTATGAGACTCCCGATCAAGCGCAGAGTGCGGCACGGGAACTGTCTAGTCGATGGATGGCGGTCGAAGATTGGCGGGTTGTACCGAGTGACGAGCCGCCAAACCAACAATCCAAGATCGTCGTGATCCAGGTCGGGGACAAACCACCCGTCACTCCGGTTGCTCCTCCTCCTCAGCCCCAGGAAGAGAACGTGCTCCGGTATTCGCTCCAAATCCGGGGGCGTTGGGGAGAAAGCGGACAGACGACTTTCTGAGCGTTGATCTGGCGAAGCGAGTCGATCCGAAAGCGCCGTGGGCGCTGACCACCTTGCAGATCATGATGTTCAACAAGGTTCGTGAGCTGGCAGTGCAGCCGGGGGCGAGACTGAAGCTCGTTGAATCGCCAATGACGATCTCCTCGGATGGGACTGAGCGGTTCCTATTGGGCTCGGACAGGACGCTGCACGAGGAAGTCCTGAAGTGATCAAGTCTCGGTTGGTAACTGCCTCGGGAATGGATTGAGACGGTCCACCGCTCTCTTGAAATCCAAACCGACCACAAAGGGGGAATCAATGAGTCCATACGATGAACGAGACACAGCAGAAATCAGAATGATGCGAGCCATCACGGAACTCAACCATCGCATCCTGATGACTCCTTCACCCGAGCTGCGGACAGTTCTCCGCAGCGCCGCCAGCAACCTGCGGAGCGAGCTGATCCTTCTGATTCAGGCCATCCCGATCTTCGATGAGGAAGATGCCATCCGGGTGCAGGCCGCTCACGGTGGGCCACTGACTCCGATGATGATCGGCTCGGCGTAGGGACATCATGTTCTTGCGGCACTGTCTCAATTGCCAGAAGGACTACGACGCCGATGTGCAGTCCCCCTTCTGTCCTCACAGAGCACTCCCGCAATTTCGAGTCACCGAGCGAGTCGTGATCGAACCCAATACCTGTGTCCGCTGCGCAAGCTGGGCGTGGGGCCAGCATCACCGGCAGCTCGATCCGACGGGATGGAAGCGGATGGATAAGGGCGAATTGGTGCATCACCCCGACTGTCCAGAGCAGCGTGCAACGAAGAAGGGACTCGGAATCCCCCCAAGTTGAAAGGAAAGAACCATGGAAGAAGTAACAGAGCCAGAACACCTCAGACCGGCTCCTGAAACCACTCCGCCCACATTCACGGTTTCGCTGACCGTCCTGCCAGAGCAGACAAGGTCACACATTTCTGTGGATCTGAATTTTCAGCCGGATACGGTCGCGATGGAGATTGTGGTAACGCGGGGAGTCTTCAAACCCGAAAACACCGGCCATGCCAATGCCTACTTGCAGGACGGCGGAGCGCAACAGATCAGATCCGCGATGCGGCAGTTTCAGGTCTTCATTTCAAGGCTGGAGATATGACGACGGTTCGCCGCTCCACAGTCGGCGCTGCGGTTGCAGAAGTTCGGCAGCGGCTCAGCATCACCCAAGTCGCTCTCGCTCGATTGATCGGCGTTCACCCAATGACGATTTCTCGCTGGGAGCGCGACGAGCTACGGGTCGGCCCCTGGCACCGGCAGTTGCTCATAGCGCTCGTGTCCGCGCAGCCGCGAGACAACTTAGAGCAGCGACTTTCGGAGACAAGCTCGAATCCGGTGCTGGTGCTCGCGCATCTTCTGAGTGACTCAATCGCCCCCAACGCAGCACAGCGTTCGCCGGTTGTCCCTCCGCCACCATCCCCTCCGCTTCGGTTACCCGCTTCTCGACAAACCACAGCCGTCGCTTCCCGCAGACTGTCTGGCACAGCCTTGGAATTGGCTCAGGCGCAAGCTCAGCCAAGGCGAAGCATCCCACCCGTGCCCGACGAATCAGTGACCCGGTTTTCGCTGCTCGACACCGACGATTAGTCGAGCAAAAAAATTTCGCATATCCTTCTGACCGCAAGTCAAGCCAATTCTGCTAGGCCGCACTTCGCCCAAGCGCGGCTTTGCGTCCTCAGACGGGAACTAAGCTCACGCTTAGTCCAGCTAAGCCCTGGCTTAGTGCGACTAAGCCTTTGAAATCACGATGGACCAGCCCGGCTGCATGGGCCGCCTGTAGACCTCGACCAGCGAGGGTGAAGGTGTCGAGGATCTCTCGCTGGCTCCGCGTCGTTTGTTCCAGCCAGCGATTGAGCGTGCCGCCATCGACAAACTCCATCGCGAGAAGACCTGGTTGTCGATGGTGCCAACGTCGAACACGTTGATGATGTCCGCGAGATAGCCGCGCCATCGCTTGGGTTTTCTCGCAGGAACCGCACTTTCGCCTCCGCCGCCCCCACCGGACCCGAGGAGCTTGATCGGACCTTGAGGTCCAGCTCGGGGTCGTAGGCGGCGGCTGTGACCAATCCCATCCCACCGGCCCCAGGCAGACAGCACCATATAACGTCCGGGTGTGGTGGCACTGCGTCAGTTTTTCGATGGTCGGCTTGCTGCGGGTCATCTGCTTTCTTGAGAAGCGCCGATTCATCGGCCAGCTGCTCGCCGGTGGCGGCTAGGTCCGAGACGGTCGTTTCGTAGGTACGGCCCGGCCTGACATGCCAGGTTCTCGGCAGGTCGCCCAGCCAGACCGGACTCGGCGTCGACTTGCGCGATAGGGATCAGACACGCTGTGTTCCGTGGAGTGGTCTGAGCGCCTGCCCGTGATGCCCATGGCGAGTTCTTGTTCGCTAGGCGTGGACTCGCCACCTCCCCGGCCCAGGAGGTGCTTTATTGCCGGAGCTGCTCATAAAGGCGCCCATTTATCACTCTGCCGACTTGGCTGCGTGGTCAGGACGCCACCGGGCGGTGGACACGGCGATCACCCGCGAAGAAAAATAACGTAAGGAATAAATTGGTTAAATTCATGGCGGTGGCTCATCAAAATCACAGCTCATTACGCTCAGGGGCGCTCCGCTTGGGATGCAAGTGTCGGTGTGGTGATGGAGGCCCTGGAGCTATTCCGTTGGTACTAATTTCTGCTGAAGCCCCGTTGTGTGCTCTCCACGAAGCGACGAACTCGCAGACCCAAGCCGTGTGTTGAGGGATCTTGCCGGGCTTGCTCAACAAAGACGGCAAGGCGCTCGCTCGAGCTGAAGGGGCTGAAGAAATCGCTCAACCGGTTCATGACCGGTCAGAGCCAAGGCGATCCGAGTGTTCGTCCTGATCCTGTCCTACCCGACGCCTGCTTGAGTACGGCACGATGGCAGGTGGCTTGGTCTTTGTGGCGAGTGAACTGGTGCAGGGCGAACCGCTTCGCAGCAGCGCCGACGCTTTATGGGTCTGCCGCTCCCGAACAAGGTACTGCGGGTGGGTAGGCAGGTACGCGACTTGCTTGACGCTCGCTCATAGTGCATCGCCCTTCACCTCTCGTTTGTCTCCGTCGAAGACTTTCGTGGGCGGAGGCAGTGGTGATGGGGAACAGGTCAAGCTGCCTCGAACAGGGATCGCCCCGCCTGCTTGAACTCCTACCCGGTGGGGGTGACAGCGAGGTGCCGCGCTAGGAAGATCGGGCGTATCTGGCCCCTGAGCAGCGGCAAGGGCGAGCTCTCCGGAAGGAGCCGCGTCCGATGTCTGCACCTGCACTCGGCGTCATCTTATATGGGCTAGAAGCGGTCGGCTGCCGATGCAGGCCGTCGGGATGAAGCGGCGCGAGTCAGGTGACAAGCCTTCCTCAGCTTCTACGTCCCGGCAGCGACCCTTGGCGGTACTGCTTGAGCGGATGCTGATGAACGACCCGCTGGCTCGGCCCTCGATGGGAGAGGTGGCGGCCCAACTTCAGCACCTGACCGCGCAACTCCACCTCGGCGACCTTCTCTACGAATTGGTCTGGCAATAGCCTGCCGTCTGGAAAGCTTGCCGCCATCTGGTACGTCTGTCGCCATCGGCCTCGTTGCCGCCGAATGGTGGGGACGCACTATCGGACTCGCTCGACGATCCCGGGCGCGACGACCTGCGGAGTCGGGCGTGCGTGGGCTTCCGACGCACCCGCATAAAGCGAGAGAGGGGAAGGCGGATAGCCTTCCGATGGGGCAGACCAGGCCGCAAGCCCGCGCCACCAACGACAGGCATCGCTAATGGCGACGATCGCTCCACCGGCAGGGCGACGACTTGTGGCTGGGGAGTCTGCGGACTTGCGGAAGCGGTCGAGATTTCGGCCGAGTACACCCAAAAAGGCAGCAGCGGGCACGGGGCCAAAGCTGGGGAGGGGACGTCGGCGACTTTCCGCAGAGCCCGGGTGTCAAGGGTCAGGTTGCGCTGAAGGCCGGTCAACTCGTCGGGAACTATCGTGTCAACGCCAAGATTGGCCAAGGCGGTAAGGGTCGTTCCGTGCCGCAGTTCACAAACAGATCGGCCGTCGGGCCGCGATCAAGATCCTGCATGTTCCATTGGCCGGGACTGCTGACTCATGCAGCGTTTTCTTCAATGAGGTCCGCGCCGTCAATATGCTGCGACATCCGGGCCTGGTTGAGGTGTTCGACTTCGGTCAGCTTCCCGACGGCACGCTCTATATCATTATGGAGTTTCTGGAAGGGCGAGTCGC
>JADJVS010000005.1 GCA_016710465.1 Sulfuritalea sp. | reverse complement strand
TGCTGTGGGAGCGCACGGGCTTCTGGCTGATGATCAAGCGACTGGAAGCCGACCGGTTCAAATGGCCGACCGACGCCGACGTTGTTGCGCTGAGCGTGGAGCAGTTGCACTGGCTGTTGGCGGGCATCGATCTGGCGGCCATGCAACCGCACCCGGCGCGGAAATATTTGCAGGTAGGGTGAACTGGTCGTCATGCCCTTGGTCTAATCCGGGACATGACGACGATCACCCTGACCAGCGAAGACTACGCCGCGCTCGTCGCCGAGCGCGACGGTCTGCGCGACGCGTGTGACGGACTGAACGGTGAAGTGCGCACCCTGAAGGTCAAGGTCAGCCTGCTCGAAGAACGCCTCAAAGCCCATCTGCGCAAGCTGTTCGACGCCAAATCGGAAGTACGCGGCACCGAGCAGAAGGACATGTTCTTCAACGAGGCCGAAGCCTTGGCGCCGACAGGTACGCCGGTTGCCGAGGAAGCAACGCAGGACATCGAGATTCCCGCGCACACGCGCAAGAAACGCGGCCGCAAGCCGCTCGATCCGAACCTGCCACGCGAGATCGTCCGCCATGAATTGCCCGAGTCGGAGCGGATCTGCGCCCACGACGGTGCCGCTCTGGTCGAGATCGGTGTCGAGATCAGCGAGCAGTTGGACATCGTCCCCCAGCAGGTACGAGTGATCCAGCATCAACGGGTGAAATATGCCTGCCCCTGCTGCGACGAGAGCATCAAGGTCACGCCGGCGCCGGCACGGATCATTCCCAAGGGGCTGCTGACGGCCTCGGCCCTGGCCTGGGTGGTGACCTCGAAATACATGGATGCCCTGCCGCTGTATCGGCAGGCAGCGCTCCTGGGGCGCTTCGGCGGTGACCTGTCGCGGGCCACGCTGGCGGCGAGCATCGTCAAGGTCGGCGGCGCGGTGCAGCCGATCATCAACTTGCTGCGCGATCACCTCCTGGAGGCGGACCTCGTCCATGCCGACGAAACCACACTCCAGGTACTCAAGGAGCCGGGGCGGGCGGCGCAGGCGAAGAGTTATCTCTGGGCACAAGCGAGCGGCACCGGGCCTCCCATCCGCTTGTTCGGCTATGCCCCCGGACGGGGTGCGAAGCAGGCCGAAATGCTGTTTGCCGGCATCAAACCTGGCGGCGTCCTGATGAGTGACGGCTACGAGGTCTATGGCGGAATCGCCCAGGTCCATGGGCTTACGCACTTGGGGTGCTGGGCGCACGCTCGCCGCTACTTCGTCGAGGCCGAGGCCGTCATCCCGAAGGCCAGCCGGGCACCGGAACAGATCCCCACGCAGTTCATTGCCACCATCGGCGAGCTGTATGCCGTGGAATCCGAGGCGAAGGAGCACAAGCTCGACGCCGAAGCACGCCGGCAGCTACGCGAGGCGAAGGCTCGTCCGGTACTGGCGCGGATCGAGACGATGCTGCTCTCCCATCTGCACGCGGTGGTGCCCAACAGCCTGCTGGGCAAGGCGCTGCATTACCTGGCGACGCAGTGGCCGAAGCTCACCCGCTATGTCGAGAACGGCGCATGGCCACTCGACAATAACCTCGCCGAGAACGCCATCCGCCCCTTCGTCGTCGGCCGTCGCAACTGGCTGTTCGCCGATACCGTGGCCGGCGCCCATGCCAGCGCCAATCTCTATTCGCTGGTCGAGACCTGCAAGGCCAACGGCGTCGATCCCTACGCCTATCTCGTCAGCCTCTTTAGCAGTCTCCCCACGGCCCAAACCGCCGACGACTTCGAGGCTCTTCTGCCCTGGTGTTTGGCACACGGTCGCCGATAGGTCTCGCCTTTACCTCGCCAACGCCGCCAGCGTCAATGGCGGTGTCAATAGAGCGCTTACTGAATTGGCGGCGGCACCGTCGGCGATGGTGCAGATGACCGTGGCGCCGAACGTGCCGCCAGCAGAAATCCGTCTGGACGTGCGCCGTGGTGGTACGACGGTCCAGATGGCGTGGCCGGTGGACGCGGTGGCCAGCCTGGGGCATTGCCTGCGCGAGCTGCTCGGATGATTCGGCCGAACGAGATCTGGGTGATGGTCGAACCGGTGGACATGCGCGGCGGCATCGATGGCCTGTCGCTGCGGGTGCAGAACCTGCTGGGACGCACCCCGTGTGACGGTGCCGCCTACGCCTTTCGCAATCGGCGGGGAACGCGCCTGAAGCTCTTGATCTGGGATGGTACCGGCGTGTGGCTGTGTCACCGGCGACTGCATCGCGGCCACTTCATCTGGCCGACGGCGGACACGAGTAGCGTGACGCTCTCGGCGCGGCAATGGAACTGGCTCGTCACCGGCGTCGACTGGCAACGGCTCGACGCCCCGGCACCGGTCCATTGGCGCGTGTGATGACGCCGCGCCGTCATGCAAAAGCCGTACGCAAAATCAGTGGATGAACGACAGAACAATCATCGCCGGAACGACCTGTTCATCGGGCCTGGCGGGCGGTTGGCCGATACAATTGCGGCATGGATTTACACGCTGAACTGGCCCGACTCAAGACGACTCCGGAACTTCCGGAGTGGGTCACCGGCACCGTTCAGAAGCTGCTTGACCGCGCACAAAGAGAAGCCGCCGAATCCGCTCGGTTGAACAAGCAAATCGCCCGCCGCGATACCGAACTCCATGCCGCCCAGACCAAGATCCAGGCCCTGACGCTGGAACTGGCGCATCTGCGGCGGATGCGCTTTGGCGTCAAGAGCGAAGCCCTGGATGCCGAAACTCGCGACCTGTTCCAGGAAACCCTGGCCAGTGATGTCGCCGCCGCCGAAGCGGAACTCGCCAGACGCCAGGCGGAAGCGGAAGAGACGCCCGCCGCCGCGCGCCCAAAGCGTGACCGGGCCGGCCGGCAACCCCTGCCAGAGCATCTGACGCGGATTGAACACCGCCATGAACCGGAATCCTGCACCTGCGGCCAGTGCGGCAAGGAGCTGGTGCTGATCGGCGAAGACGTCAGCGAGCAACTCGACGTCGAACCGGCAAAGTTCTTCGTGCATCGTCACATCCGCCCGCAGTACGCCTGCCGTGCCTGCGAGACGGTGACGGCAGCGCCGATCCCGCCGGCGGTGATCGACGGCGGCATGGCGGCCACGGGTCTCCTGGCCTGGGTGATCATCGGCAAGTACCTGGATCATCTGCCGCTGTATCGCCTGGAACGCATCGCGGCCCGGGACGGTGTGACGCTGGCCCGCTCGACCCTGGCCGAATGGGTCGGACGCATCGGCGTGGCCCTGCAGCCGCTGGCGGATCGCCTGACGGCACGTCTGCTGGAGCGACCGATACTGCATGCCGATGAAACCCCGGTGCAGCAACTGGATCCGGGCAACGGCAAGACCAAGCGCGCCTATCTGTGGGCGTACCGGAGCAACGTGCTGGAGACGGGTCCGCCGATCGTGGTGTTCGATTACCAGATCAGCCGATCGGGTGCGCACGCGCGGAACTTCCTGGCGGGCTGGCAAGGCGCGCTGATGGTCGATGACTTCGGCGGGTACAAGGCGATCTTCGGCCAAGGAGGTGACCGAGTTGGGTTGCTTCGCCCATGCGCGCCGGAAGTTCTTCGAGCTGAACGAGGCACAGGCCAATCCGATCGCCCAGGAGGCGTTGCTCAGGATTGCGGCGCTGTACGCGATCGAGGCGCGGGGACGGGACATGTCGATCGCGCAGCGTGCGGACCTCCGGCAACGGGAAGCGCAGCCAATGCTGGCGGCGATGCACGACTGGCTGAAGGTGACGCGCATGACGGTGGCCAATGGGGGCGGCACCGCCAAGGCGATCGACTACAGCCTGAAGCGCTGGCCGGCGCTCTCCCGCTACGCGAACAGTGGCGCTCTGCCGATCGACAACAACCCGGTCGAGAACGCCATCCGGCCGATCTGCCTGGGCAAGAAGAATTGGCTCTTCACCGGTTCCGAACGGGCCGGCAAGCGTGCCGCTGCGATCCAGAGCTTGCTGGCGACCGCGGCCCTCAACGGCCTCGATCCAGCGGCATGGCTACGCACCACGCTGGAGAAGCTGCCCACCTGCCTCAACAGCCAGATTGATGACCTTCTGCCGCTGGCAGGCGGGGCCGCATGAATTTCTCGGCGCTGTTGGAGGCGTTGAATCAGGCGTCGGCCTTCGAACTGTACCGGTTGCGGGTGGTGATTGATCGTGTCCTGACGGACCCCAAATGGACGGTAGCCATTCGCGCACAGTTGCATATCGGTCAGGAGATCGAGTATTTCGATCCTCGTGCCAATCGCTTGTGTCCCGGACAGATTCTGGAGTTCCGCACCAAGGAAGTCCTGGTGCGCCAGACCGATACGAAGCAGCTATGGTGGCTCGCCTATGCCGCCATCAACGTCAATCGTATCGATGTCAGCGTGCGCGAGACATCGCAGCAGGGCTTGAGTCGCAATGAAGTGGCGATCGGCGATACCGTCGGATTCCTGGATCACGAGCACCATCAACGCAGCGGCAAGGTCATGCGACTCAACGACAAGACCGTCACCCTCCACTGCGACGGACAAAAGTGGCGTGTCGCCTACGCCCTTCTCCACAGGGTCCTGAATCAGGACTCCGAAACAACCGTCAACGGCGCGGTCACCAAAACCTGACCTCAGCAAGGTGGTTCGGCC
>JADJVS010000004.1 GCA_016710465.1 Sulfuritalea sp. | reverse complement strand
GTGAGTCGCGCACCGAGGCCATCATTGCCGCCTGCAAGGAGGTCGGCCCGCGCTGTTCTTTTCGCTGCTGATCATCACCGTCTCCTTCCTGCCGGTGTTCACGCTCGAAGCGCAGGAAGGCCGGCTGTTCTCGCCGCTGGCCTACACCAAGACCTTCGCCATGGCCGGCGCCGCCATGCTCTCGGTGACCCTGGTGCCGGTGCTGATGCTGTTCTTCATCCGCGGCAGGATCATGCCCGAGGCAAAGAACCCGGTGAACCGCGTGCTGATCTGGCTCTACCGGCCGATCATCGCCGGCGTGATGCGCTGGAAGGGCAGCACCATCGTCCTCGCCCTGATTGCCATGGCGGCCACCGTGTATCCGGCCTCGCGCCTGGGCAGCGAGTTCATGCCCACGCTCAACGAGGGCACGCTGTTCTACATGCCGACCTCGCTGCCCGGCATGTCCATCACCAAGGCCGCCGAGCTCTTGCAGACGCAGAACAAGATCATCAAGAGCTTCCCCGAGGTGGCCTCGGTGATCGGCAAGGCCGGCCGCGCCAACACGGCGACCGACCCGGCGCCGACCGAGATGTTCGAGACCGTGATCAACCTCAAGCCCGAGTCGGAATGGCGGCCAGGGCTGACCACCGACAAGCTGATCGCCGAGCTCGACAAGGCCCTGCAGTTCCCCGGCGTCGCCAACTCCTGGACCATGCCGATCAAGGCGCGCATCGACATGCTGTCCACCGGCATCCGCACGCCGATCGGCATCAAGGTCTTCGGCAAGGACCTCGAGGAGATGGAGCGCCTGGCGCGCGAGATCGAGATCGTGGTGAAGGCCGTGCCGGGCACCACCAGCGCCTATGCCGAGCGCATCACCGGCGGCTTCTACCTCGATATCGAGCCCGACCGCGCCGCATTGGCGCGCTATGGGCTCTCGGTGGGCGAACTGCAGGACACCATAGGCACGGCGCTGGGCGGCGAAATGGTGACCACCACGGTCGAAGGGCGTGAGCGCTTCGGCGTCACCGTGCGCTACCCGCGCGAGTTGCGCGCCGACCCGCAGGCGATCGCGCGCGAAGTGCTGGTGCCGGTGTATGGCGCCGGCATGGAGGCGAATGCGCCGCCAGCCATGGTGCCGCTGGGTCAGGTGGCGAAGATTTCCATCGTCAAGGGCGCACCGGCTATCCGTACCGAGAATGCGCTGCTCTCGGCCTACATCTACGTCGACATCCGCGAGCGCGACATCGGCTCCTACGTCGCCGCCGCGCGCCAGGCGGTCAACGAAAAGGTCAAGTTCCCGCCCGGCTATTACATCACCTGGAGCGGCCAGTTTGAGTACATGGAACGCGCCATCGAGAAGCTGAAGATCGTCGTGCCGCTGACGCTGCTGATCATCTTCCTGCTGCTCTACCTCAACTTCCGGCGCATGACCGAGACCCTGATCGTGATGCTCTCGGTGCCTTTCGCACTGGTCGGCGGCGTCTGGCTGATGTGGGCGCTGGGCTACAACCTGTCGGTGGCCGTGGCGGTGGGCTTCATCGCCCTGGCCGGCGTGGCGGCAGAGACCGGCGTGGTGATGCTGATCTACCTCGACCACGCCTGGGAAGCCGCGCAAGCGAGGTGCAAGGTTGAAAATCGCCGTGTCGCCAGCGCCGACTTGTACGCCGCCGTGATGGAAGGCGCGGTGGAACGGGTGCGGCCCAAGCTGATGACCGTGGTGGCGATCATGGCGGGCCTCTTGCCCATCATGTGGAGCACCGGCACGGGTTCGGAAGTCATGAGCCGCATCGCCGCGCCCATGGTCGGCGGCATGATCTCCTCGACGGTGCTGACCCTGATCGTGATCCCGGCGATCTATGCGCTGGTGAAGGAGTGGAGGCTGGAGGTAAGGGCTTGACGGGCCAGGTTTGACATTCGACAGAACCGGCAAGGCCCAGGGACGGAGAGCTGGCGCAGCGCGGCCGTTTCACATAGAGCCCGATGCTAGAATTTGCCGTCATAAGGGTGGAGGACGGTCGACGGCGATTTAGAGTCGAACGAAGAACAAACAGCCATGGCGCGCACCCACGCGGACGTTCGCATTGCTTGCTGCCATCAGCGCATAAGGTTCCCGAAGTTCGGATATATGCCAGTCATAAACAGGGGGCGCGCTGCACTCAGCGAAGGAGGACCAATGGGCATTGAAACCTTGACCGACGAGAGAATTGCGCAACTGATCGAGTGCCCCAAGCGCGTCGAGAACCCCCAGGCGCGTGAAAAGCAGGAGGGCAAGCACATCAGGCGCGATTTTCGTATCGTCAGTGATGACGGCGAACATCGCTTTGCTTTGTTCACGCGCCAAAGCATCAAGATTGCCGAGGGTTTCAGCGCGGGGCTTCTGTGGCATGCCAAATCCGGGGAGGAGGTCATGTTGCTGCGCTGCAATGGCAGCGACCACGCCCATCCCAATGCGCTTGAGCGCGAGCGCATCGAGTTCCAATACCATGTGCACTTGGCGACCGAGCGTTACATACAGGCCAATCGCAAGGCCGAGGGCTTTGCCGAGGAGACGCAGGCATACAGGACTCTGGCCGGCGCCTTGCACCATCTGGTGCAACGAGCGCATATTCAGGGTTTGCAAACCCAGCCTGATGGAGCCGTACAGCCGGGTTTGTTCGGAGAGCAGCCATGAACACGAGCGATCTGGAAAGCACACTCTGCCATGCATTGTGCGGCAGCGTGACGGTACAGCAGCGATCCGACGCCTTATGGCGTGTCGATACGCCATGGACGTTTCCGGACGGCGACGGCTATTCGATCTATATCTCCCCTGCACCCACTGGAGGTCTGCGCATTGGTGATCAAGGCTTGACCCTGATGCGCTTGAGCTACGAAAACGATTTGGCCAAGTTGCGCGAAGGCACGCGGGGCCGCCTGCTGGCGCAAGTCTTGGCCGATGCGGGTTTGATGGAAGACGACGGTGAGTTTTTTCTGGAGTCCACAGCGGAAGATGTGGGGGCCAATGTTCTGCGCCTCGGGCAGGCGCTGACTCGGGTGCATGACCTGACTTTCCTAAATCGTGCCAGGGCGGAAAGCACATTTTATGAGGACTTGCGGGAGAAGCTGGAAGCGCTAGTGGGTAGCGAGCGATTGACGGAAAACTATTTCGTACCCAATGTTCCGAATGGCCGCGACTATCCGGTCGACTATTTTGTCCATGGCGGTGCGGCGCCGCTCTATTTGTTCGGTGTGCCAAATCGAGACAAGGCGCGACTGGCGACCATCATCCTCCAGCATCTGATCGCGTCCAATCAGGATTTCAATTCAATGATCGTCTACCAGAACATGGCGGACCTACCTCGCCCGGATCTGAGTCGTCTTACCAATGCCGCAAACGACATGATCGATTCGCTAGACGCGACGGATGATTTTCAGCGCAAGCTATTACGGCGCGTGAATGGATGATCGTCGGGCGAGACACCCTCGTCGCCCCAAACATTTGTGCGCCTAGGTCGCTAAGAGGTGCTGGTAGCACCTCCTGTGGCCTCTCGCCAGCAGGAACTACACCTTGCCGAACCGACTGCAGGCGGGCGGAGATTCATTATCTTTGGGCCTGGAAAATGAAACGGAATATTGAAAATATTCTCAATAAATCAGCGTATTAGACTTCGCGTCATTTTCTCCGGGCACCAAAGCGGCCACCGGTTTCATTATCCGGCGGCTTGGATAATGAACCGCACCAGCAGAAAAAACCTCCACGAGACAATCTCTTGGACACCACAGCATTATCCGCGCCGTCATGGACGGGGCGCTGGAACAGGTCAGCGCACGGCGGGCCGTTGTCGGCGGCTTTGATTCGCTGCTGGAGCAGTTGGTACTGCTCCGCTGCTGGAAGCGCGCAGTCCGGTGGTGGCGATGCTGGCGCGGCTGGTGGCTGATGCTCGCCTGAAGCCCGAGAGGGAAACAGCGATCGCCAGGGGCAACATGGCCGTGGTGAGCTGCAGTACCCACGCCAAACGGCTGACCAGCACAGAGGCGCTCGAACGCAACGAACTCGCCGCCCGACTTGCCGCGCATCGTGATTCCCCATGCCACCACAGGAGGAATCTTGGCCAGGCAATCAGCTTCGTGGCTCAGTCGTGGTTTGCCGGTGCTGAAGCTTGCGGAACTCGTTGCTAGCCCGAATATTTCACGAAAGTAGGTCGGCGGAATCGCCGTGAGGCGCGTTAATACTGGTGTCGAGACAGGATTAACGGAGTATTCCGCCGATGCCAAATTGTACGCGTGGGGACATGGAGTTTGGGCGCCTGGGTCGTTGCACGATTGAGGCGAATTTTGAGGGTGGCGCGCTCAGTTCCGATGGTGGCCTGATGCTGCTGCGGCAAGTCGACCGGCGCATTGGATTGTCAGTGCGGTAGCGGAAGCACTGCACGACCCACGGGATCAGGATCGCATCACGCATGGGATGCGCGACCTGGTCGCCCAGCGCCTGTATGCCCTGTGCTGCGGGTACGAGGATCTGAACGACCACGCCGCCCTGCGCAACGACCCGCTGATGCAAACCGCCGTCGGCACGGGTGATGAATTGGGCAGCAGCCCGACCCTGTGTCGGCTGGAGCAGCGGGCCACGCGATCGGACATCGTGGCCTTGAACCGGGTGCTGATCGACCAGTTCATTGCCAGCCAGGCGACCTGTCCGGAGGAACTGGTGCTGGACATCGACGCCTCCGACATCCCGCTGCACGGGGAACAGGAACAGACCGAGTTCCACGCCTACTACGACCACTACTGCTACCTGCCCCTGTATGTGTTCGCTGGCAAGGCCATGCTCGCCTGCGTCCTGCGCCGCAGCCGGATCGACGGTGCCAAGCATGCGGCCGCCGTAATCAAGCTGATCGTGACCCGGCTACGCCAGACCTGGCCGGCCCTGCGGATCATTGTGCGCGGGGATTCGGGGTTCTGCCGGCAGCGGCTGATTCGCTGGTGCGAACGCCATGCCGTGGGCTACGTCATCGGGATGGCGAGGAATGCCCGTCTGCATCGCCACGTAGCTGACTGGGAGCAGACGATGGCGCAGGCTTTCCACGACACCGGGGTCAAGCAGCGACTGATCCGGCAGTTCTCTTACGCCGCCAAGAGCTGGGATCGCGAGCGGCGCTTGATCACCCGCCTGGAGTTTGGTACCCAAGGCACCAATCCGCGCTTCATCGTGACCAACCTCGACCGTCCTGCCGAGGAGCTGTATGACGACCTCTACTGCCAGCGGGGCGAGGCCGAGAACCGGATCAAGGAAACCCAGTTGGATCTGTTCGGTACGCGCCAGTTGCCACAAGTTCCTGGCCAACTGGCTGCGCATCTTGTTCTCGGCATTGGCTTACGCTGATGCAACGCCTGCGCGAGATCGCGCTCCGGCACACCGATCTGGCGAAGGCCACGGCGGCCACAATCCGCGTAAAACTGCTCAAGATCGGGGCGGCGGTGATTCGCAATACGCGGCGCATTCGCATCCTGCTGGCGTCGCACCATCCGTTGCGCGATATCTACTTCATCGCCGCCAACGCCTTGGCGTCTCCATAGCCGCAACCGAGTGCGTCCCCGACATGGTGAGCTTCGGGGGTTGGGGGTAGTCCGTCTGAAATTCGCTTATTTGATCAAGATTTGATCAAATGCCTCCACACGCATCACGATCAACCCGTCCAGCATATCTACGCGCCCAAATCATAGGGCTGGTGAAATATCCGGGCTAGCGTCGCCGGGCGTCCATCTGTCTAACCGGTGGCTACGTCGTTGCGCCGCTGAAAATCGCCGTGTCGCCAGCGCCGACTTGTACGCAGCCGTGATGGAAGGCGCGCTGGGGCGGGAATCGATCATGCCGGAACCGCCCGGTGGGTCCGGATGATTGCGAGCCCGCCCTAAGCTTGTTTCTGCGGGCTGGAGCCGGAATCAACGCCGGCGCGCAGGAAATGCTCGACGAACTCACGATCGAAACGATCGACGTGGTCGTTCAGCCACTCTTCGATGAAGGCCGCCAGGTCGTCCGTCACCTCGTGGTCCTGGGCGCGCTTGCGGAACCTGTCCAACTGGTCGCGCAGCGTCAGGTGCTCGGCGACGTGGGTTTCGACGTCGGGGAATGACAGCATGCGCATCAGGCTTTCCTCGACGGCAAAGTGGATGCGCGTTTCAATCGACAATTCGTCGAGGATGGCGTTGGTGGCGTAGCCGTAGTGCTTGCCCACCGCCACGCGCAGCCGCTCCAGCAGCGCGTGCAGGCGCTTGTGCTGGGCATCGAGCTCGGCGATGCCGATCTCGAAATTGGCGGGCAGGGTTTTGCCGGAAGGGGTCGTCACGTCGCGTGGAGCGGGCTGGGGAAGCGGCATCCTAACATCGTCACGCCCGGAATATGCCAATCAGGCAGCAGCGAAGCGCCGCCGGTACTCGCGCGGCCCGCTGCCGGTCCAGGCGCTGAAGGCGCGATAGAAGGCGGCGGCGTCGGCAAAGCCGAGGTCGGCGCCGATGCGGCCCAGCGGCCGCGACGTCTTGGTCAGCCATTCGATGGCCAGCTCGCGGCGCAGGCCGTCCTTGATGGCGCGAAAACTGGTGCCCTCGTCCTCCAGCCGGCGGTGCAGGCTGCGCGGCGAGAGGAACAGGCGTTTGGCCAGTGCCGGCAGCGCGAGGTGCTCGGGCAGGGCGGCGCGCAGGTGTTCGCGCACGCGCAGGGCCAGCGCGCGGTCGCGGCGGTAGAGCGTGGTGATGCTGGCTGGGGCGTCGGCGAGAAAGAGCGTCAGCGCGGCCTCGTCGCGGCGCACCGGCAGCGCCAGCCATTCGGCCGGAAAGCGTGCCTCCAGGCGCGGCGCGTCGAAGGTATGGCGCGGGGCGAAGACCAGTTCGTAGTCGGCCACATGCAGCGGCGGCGGATAGGGGAAGCTGACCTCGTCCAGCGGCAGCGGGTGGGCCACCAGCCAGGCGGCGAGGCCGTGGATCAGGCGCAGCAGCCACTCGAAGGCGAACACCCGCCCCGCGCGCCCGACCGGCAGCGGTTGCTCTTCGGCGATGACCAGCACCGCCGCGCGGCCGCCGGTCTCCAGTTCCACCGAGAAGTCGTCGAGCAGCACGCGCAGGCTGCGGGCGATGCGCTCCAGCGCGGCCTCAAGAGTCGGCGCTGACAGCACGGCGCGACACAGCAGTTCAAAGCTGCCACGGCGCAGCGGGCGCGAGAACAGGGCGAAGCCTTCGTCGTCGAGGCTGTCATTGATCAGGCGATAGAGCGCCGCGTAACGCGCGACGGGGATGCGGGCATGGCGCTGGTGGATCAGGTTGCTGGCAATTCCTGCATGTTCGAGCAGTTCCCTTTGGCTCAGCCCGGTGCGCCCGATTCCGGCCAGGATGCCGGTAACAAAGCCCATGGATACCGTCGGCGCACTGCCGGTGGTCCTGCGGGGCGGGGAGTTGGGTGTGGGCATGATGGCAAATTATGCATAGTTATCGTCGTTTTGTGTCATGGCATCGCCGGAGAGCTTTGCCTATCATGCAAGCTCTGCCGCCTATCCGTGGAGCCGCGCCATGACCGACCTCAGCATCGCCGCCAAACTGCTGCCCTACAAGCCCAAGCACAAGGTGCGCTTCGTCACCGCCACCTCGCTGTTCGACGGTCACGACGCCTCGATCAACATCATGCGGCGCATCCTGCAGGCGACCGGCGCCGAGGTGATCCACCTCGGCCACAACCGTTCGGTGGATGAGATCGTCAACGCGGCTTTGCAGGAAGACGTGCAGGGCATTGCGGTGTCGTCCTACCAGGGCGGCCACGTCGAATACTTCAAGTACATGATCGACCTGCTCAGGCAGCGCGGCGGCGCGGGCATCAAGGTCTTCGGCGGCGGCGGCGGCGTCATCGTGCCGGCCGAGGCGGCGGAACTCCATGCCTATGGCGTGGCCCACCTGTATTCGGTCGAGGACGGCCAGACCATGGGCCTGCAGGGCATGATCAACGACATGGTGGCGCGCTGCGACGTCGATCTGAGCAAGCGCGCGCCGCAGGAAATGAAGGCGCTGGAAGTCGCCGACCGCGCCGAGCGCCTGCGAAATCTCGCGCAGATCATCACCGCGCTGGAGAACGGGGCCTGGCCGGAGAAGGCGAAGAAGGCGCTGCATGAGAAAGCCGCAACACTTTCGTCGGCGCCGACCGCAGTCCCCACCCTGGGCATCACCGGCACCGGCGGCGCCGGCAAGTCCTCGCTGACCGACGAGCTGATCCGCCGCTTCCGCCTCGACCAGGACGACGCGCAGAAGATCGCCGTGATCTCGATTGACCCCTCGCGCAAGCGCACCGGCGGCGCGCTGCTGGGCGACCGCATCCGCATGAACGCGATTCAGCATCCGAACATCTACATGCGTTCGCTGGCGACGCGCGATACCGGCAGCGAAATCTCCAAGGCGCTGCCCGACGTGATCGCCGCCTGCAAGCTGGCCGGCTTCGACCTGGTCGTGGTCGAGACCTCCGGCATCGGCCAGGGCGACGCCGCCATCGTGCCGCTGGTTGATGTCTCGCTCTACGTCATGACGCCCGAGTTCGGCGCCGCTTCGCAACTGGAAAAGATCGACATGCTCGACTTCGCCGACTTCGTCGCCATCAACAAGTTCGACCGGCGCGGGGCCTCCGATGCGCTGCGCGACGTGCGCAAGCAGTACCAGCGCAACCGCGAGCGTTTCGGCGAGAAGCCCGACGACATGCCGGTGTTCGGCACCATGGCGGCACGTTTCAACGATGACGGCGTCACCGCGCTCTACCAGGCCTTGGTGCCGAAGCTCGCCGAGCGCGGCCTCAAGTTTGCCAAGGGCCGATTGCCGGTTGTCAGCGTCAAGGCCTCGTCGGCCGGCCGGGCCATCGTGCCGGCTGACCGTGTCAGGTATCTCGCCGAAATCGCGGACACCCTGCGCGGCTATCACCAGCACATCGTCGAGCAGGCCTTGCTCGCCCGCGAGCGCCAGTCGCTGAAGACCGCGAAGGTCATCTTCGAGGGCTGCAAGAAGAACGCGGCTGATTTCGACGAGCTGATTACCTGGAAGGACGGCCAGCTCACGCCGCACGCCAGGAAGCTGCTGGCGATGTGGCCGGACATGAAGAAGGCCTATGCCGGCGACGAGTACGTGGTCAAGATTCGCGACAAGGAAATCCGCACCGGCCTGGTGAGCGAGACGCTTTCCGGCACCAAGATCCGCAAGGTGGTGCTGCCACGCTTCGACGACGAGGGCGAACTGCTCAAGTTCCTGATGCGCGAGAACGTTCCCGGCTCCTTCCCTTACACCGCCGGCGTGTTCGCCTTCAAGCGCGAGAACGAGGACCCGACGCGCATGTTCGCCGGCGAGGGCGATGCCTTCCGCACCAACAAGCGCTTCCTCAAGGTTTCCGAAGGCATGCCCGCCAAGCGCCTGTCCACCGCCTTCGATTCGGTCACGCTCTACGGCTGCGACCCCGATCCGCGCCCGGACATCTACGGCAAGATCGGCAACTCCGGCGTCTCGATCGCCACGCTGGACGATCTCAAGGTGCTGTATTCGGGCTTCGACCTGTGCGACCCGGCGACCTCGGTGTCGATGACCATCAACGGCCCGGCGCCGATGATCCTCGCCATGTTCCTAAACGCCGCGATCGACCAGCAGATCGGCAAGTTCGTCAGCGACAACGGCCGCCAGCCGACCGAGGACGAAGCCGAGAAAATCCGCGAATGGACGCTCTCGTCCGTGCGCGGCACGGTGCAGGCCGACATCCTCAAGGAAGACCAGGGTCAGAACACCTGCATCTTCAGCACCGAGTTCGCGCTGAAGATGATGGGCGACATCGCCGAGTTCTTCGTCCATAATCAGATCCGCAATTTTTACTCGGTGTCGATCTCCGGCTACCACATCGCCGAAGCCGGGGCCAACCCGATCAGCCAGCTCGCCTTCACGCTGGCCAACGGTTTTACCTACGTCGAAACCTACCTCGCGCGCGGCATGCACATCGACGACTTCGCGCCCAACCTGAGTTTCTTCTTCAGCAACGGCATGGACCCGGAATACTCGGTGATCGGCCGCGTCGCGCGCCGTATCTGGGCCGTGGCGATGAAGAACAAGTACGGCGCCAACGAACGCAGCCAGAAGCTCAAGTACCACATCCAGACTTCCGGCCGCTCGCTCCATGCGCAGGAGATGGACTTCAACGACATCCGCACCACGCTGCAGGCCCTGATCGCCATCTACGACAACTGCAACTCACTCCACACCAACGCCTACGACGAGGCCATCACCACGCCGACCGAGGAGAGCGTGCGCCGCGCCATGGCCATCCAGCTCATCATCAACCGCGAGTGGGGCGTGGCGAAGAACGAGAATCCGAACCAGGGCGCCTTCGTCATGGAAGAGCTGACCGACCTGGTCGAGGAGGCCGTGCTCAAGGAATTCGAGGCCATCGCCAGCCGCGGCGGCGTGCTCGGCGCCATGGAAACCGGCTACCAGCGCGGCAAGATCCAGGAAGAGTCGATGCATTACGAGCACAAGAAGCACGATGGCTCCTACCCCATCATCGGCGTCAATACCTTCCTCAATCCGCACGGCTCGGGTGTCGCCAGCGAGATCGAGCTGGCGCGCTCGACCGAGGACGAGAAGCAGAGCCAATTGAAGCGCCTGGCCGATTTCCAGAAGCGCAATGCGGGGCAGGCCGGAAGCCTCGGCCCGGCCAGGTTGCGTCAGGCGGTGATCGACAACGACAATGTCTTTGCGGTGATGATGGAAGCCGTGCGCCACTGCT
>JADJVS010000003.1 GCA_016710465.1 Sulfuritalea sp. | reverse complement strand
TGAGCAGGTATTGCCAGATGCCGGCCTGGTTGATGCCGGCGATGATGTCCTCGGCATCGGTATAGCCGGAGAGGATCAGCCTCACCGTGTCCGGCCACCGGTTGCGCACCCGGCGCAGGAACTCGACGCCCGAGGTACTCCGCGCATGCGCTGGTCGGAGAGCACGATATGCAGTGAACTCGCGCGCCATGATCGCCCGCCCTCCTCGGCGGATTGGGCGAGAACACCGTGAAGTCCCTCCTCCAGCGGGTGCGGCGTAAGGTTCCAGCGAGCGCGGTTCGTCGTCGACCACCAGCACGGTGAGGGGGGCGGGGGCTTTCATGCGGGAACGGTCCAACCCAGGTCGCGGTGCCGCGCCAGGTGACGCGGTGTCCACGAGGCCAGAGACTTGCGCACAAAATGGTGGCGCGCCACGTGGTAGCTGGGATCGAAACCGTAGAAGTTGCGCCGCATCTGCGCCAGTTCCTCTTCGCGATAGGCGGCAAGCGGCTTCTCGGCCTCGTCGGCGGCGCGGCGTTCGCGCTTGGCGGCCAGGCGCTGGTCCAGATCGGCCGCTGCGGCAATCTCCATCGCGCGCCGCGCCACGTCGATGCGGAAGGCATCCGGATCGCCGGCCAGACAGGCATCGCTGAAGCCGATCTCGACCGCTTCCTGCGCAGTCAGCGGCTGGCGGTTGCGCATGATGGCCCGTGCCGCCTCGTCGCCGACGCGGCGCGGCAGCAGGTAGGTCCAGTATTCCGAGCCGTAGAGGTTTCCCATGCCCTTGTAGTGGGGATTGAGCATCACGCCATCGCGCGCCCACAGCAGGTCGGCGGCGCGCGCCAGGAAGCAGCCGCCGGCACCGGCATTGCCGGCCAGCGCGGCGATGGTGATCTGCCGCCCGCTATTGATCAATTCCAGCGCCAGGTCGTTCATGGCGTTGATGTTGGCCCAGGATTCGTCAGCCGGCGACTCGGCATGCTCGATGACGTTGAGGTGGATACCGTTGGACCAGAAGTCGGCCCCGCCAGCGAGCACGATCACCCGCACCGGCCGGGTCTTGGCCCAGGCCAGGGCCTCGCGCAGGCGTTGGCATTGCGTGGTGGACATGGCGCCGTTGTAAAACTCGAAATGCAGGAAGCCGACCTGCCCGGATTCCTCCCACGCTATGTCCTGCCAGCTCGCGTGATCCATGCGCCACCACGAGGCGAGCGGTACATCCGCAATATCGGAAGTCTCTTCCGGAAACGCCAGCGTTACCGGCAATTTGAAACCGCCTTCGCGCTTGGCATGACCGATCCACACCGCGCCATCCAGGGTGCGACGCAGAACCGCCGTTTCGCGCCGGCCGAGAACCCTTCCCGCCCCAACCGACGATACGCCGGCCAGGCTCGCTTCCGGCCAGGCATCGAAGATGTGGCAGGGTATGCCGAACAGGTGATCGGCGACACCGGGAAAGCCGTCGGCGGCGTTGATCTTGCGCAGCACCGTGACGCTGTCGTCGCGCTGCCAGTCGATCGCACGGTCCGCCTGCTTCATCAGCGGCAGCAAACGGCCACGCGCGTTCGCCCAGTCCGCCAGCGGCGTCGGCGCCTTGCCGGCCGCGTAGTTCTCGACCGCCTGCAGCACCGCCGTCACCGCCGCTTGCGTCACCTCGTTGCGGTAGATGCTGGACTTCTTCGCCGCGCGCAGCGGAAACGTCGCCGTGGCCCATACCGGCCCGGCATCCATCTCGGCCTCGGCCTGCAGTACGGTGACACCCCACTCCGTCGCACCCTCCTGCAAGGCCCAATCCAGCGCCGACGGACCACGGTCGCCAACGATGCCGGGATGCACGACGAGGCAGACATGCCGCCTCCAGACCGATTCGGGAATCGCCCGCCGCAGGTAGGGCGCGACGATCAGTTCGGGCTTGAACAGGGCGACGGCTTCTTCCGTGACACTGTCGGCGATGTCGAACTCGATCGATGTCTCGTGGCCGCGCCGCAGCAGTTCAGCGCCCAGCCTTTGGGTCAGGCTGTTGAAGGCGTGGGTCAGGAGCAGGATGCGCATGGAGCGAAACTCAACATATCCGCGGCAGTTGGTCGCCGGCCAGCCAGTCGACGATGCGCTTGCCGCCGAAGGCCGTGGTCATCTGCACGAAGTGGTGGTCGTCGGCAATCACGTCGCCGATGAAGCGGGCATCGCGCCCCAGCGGATGGGCGCGCATGGCATTCAGCAGCCGCTCGCCGTCGGAGGCATCGCAGATCACCACCAGCTTGCCTTCGTTGGCGACATAGAGCGGATCAAGGCCGAGGAATTCGCAAGCCGCGGCAACCACCGGCTTCACGGGTATCGCCTGTTCGTAGAGCATCATGCCGACGCCGGATTGCGTGGCGATTTCATTGAGCGTGGCGGCCAGCCCGCCGCGCGTTGGATCGCGCAGGCAGCGCAGGCCGGCGCCGGTCGCCAGCATGGCGTCGATGAGGCCGTTCAGGGCCGCCGTGTCGGATTCAATCGGCGCATCGAAGCTGAGGTTCTCGCGCTTGCTCATGATCGCCACGCCATGGTCGCCGAGCGAGCCCGAAACCAGGATCACGTCGCCGGGACGGGCCAGGCTGCCGCCCAGATCCAGGCCATCGGGCAGCACGCCGACCCCCGTGGTGGTGATGAAAATCCCGTCGCCCTTGCCGCGCTCGACCACCTTGGTGTCACCCGTCACCACCGGTACGCCGGCCTCGCGCGCGGCGTGAGCCATGGATTCGACGATGCGCGCCAGATCGGCCAGTGGGAAACCCTCCTCGAGGATGAAGCCTGCCGCCAGGTAAAGCGGTTTGGCGCCCATCACCGCAACGTCATTCACCGTGCCGTGCACCGAGAGGCAACCGATGTCGCCACCGGGAAAGAACAACGGCGACACCACGTGGCAATCGGTGGACATCACCAGCCGACCGGGCCGGCCGTGAAGAGTCGGCGCTGGCAACACGGCGCCATCGTTGCCCTGGCCGAGGTATTCGTTGCCCAGGTGTTTGGCGAAGAGCTCGGAAATCAGTTGCACCATGGCGCGCCCGCCGGAACCGTGGGTCATGTCGACACGGCCGTGCTTCAGATCCAGCGGCCGCACGTAGCCTCTTTTCACCTCGCCCATCAGTGCATGTCCTTGTAACGTCCGTAGCTGTAATGCGCGGCACAGGCTCCCTCGGAACTTACCATGCAGGAGCCGATGGGATTCTCGGGGGTGCAAACCGTGCCGAAGATCTTGCAGTCCTGCGGCCGCTTGACGCCGCGCAGGATCGCCCCACACTCGCAGGCCTTGTTGTCAGGCACCGAGCGGTAGTCGAGATTGAAGCGCCGCTCGGCGTCGAAGCTCCCATACTTCGCGCGGATGCGCAGCGCCGAATAGGGCACCACCGACAAGCCGCGCCATTCGAATTCGCGGCGCAGCTCGAATACCTCGGCGACGCGGTCCTGCGCCTTGAGGTTGCCGTCGCGCGTCACGGCGCGGGCAAACTCGTTCTCGACCTCGGCGCGGCCTTCGTTCACCTGGCGCACCAGCATCAGGATGGCCTGCATCACATCCAGCGGCTCGAAGCCGGCGATGACCACCGGCTTGCGGTATTCCTCGGCGAAGAACTCGTAGGGCCGGCTGCCGATCACGGTGGACACATGGGCCGGGCCGATGAAGCCGTCGAGCGGCACCGTGCCCCATTGCCGCACTTCCGGCGATTCGAGGATGTTGCTGATCGCCGAAGGCGTCAGCACGTGGCAGCAGAGCACGCTGAAATTCTTCAGCCCCTCGGCATCGGCCTGCTGGATCGCCACCGCCGTCGGCGGCGTGGTGGTCTCGAAGCCGATGGCGAAGAACACCACTTCGCGATCCGGATTGTCGCGGGCGATCTGCAGCGCGTCGATGGTCGAATACACCATGCGGATGTCGCCGCCGCGCGCCTTGGCCTTCATCAGCGAGAGCCCGTCGGAAGCCGGCACGCGTAGCGTGTCGCCGTAGGTGCACAGGATCACGCCCTGCTCCAGCGCCAGCCGGATCGCCAGATCGACGCGGCCGATGGGCAGCACACAGACCGGGCAGCCGGGACCATGCACCATGCGTATCGTGGGCGGCAGCAGGTCGCTCAAGCCATAGCGCGAGATCGCATGCGTATGCCCGCCGCAGAATTCCATGAAGCTGTAGTTGCGCCCGGGCTGGACCGTGGCGGCGATGCTGGCACCGAGATTCCTCGCCAGTTCGCCATCGCGGAATTCGTCGATGTATTTCACGAGGCCGCGCCAGCTTCAGCGTTCATTTCGGCAAACAGCGCAAGCGTCTTTTCCGCTTCTTCGGGATCAAGTTTGGTCAAGGCATAACCAACATGAAGGATTACGTAGTCGCCGACCTGAACGTCGGAGAGCAGTGCCAGCGAAATCTCCTTCCTGACGCCACCCAGGTCCACGATCGCCGTGTCACCAGCGCCGACTTCCATGACTTTTACGGGTAATGCAAGGCACATCTTATGTTCCTCCGTGCGCGCCAAGGACGGCAGGTATCCGGCTCCGTCCGTGTCCTCCGTCGCGGGCTTCGCCCGCTCCTCCCCCTTTACCTACCGGATCCGGATACCTGCCATCCTTGGCGGGATACGTTTGCGCCTTGCAACCGCAAAACTGCGCCGACATCACCTGATCGGGATGGTGGGGTGTTCCCCGCAGCGAAGTAAAGAAGGAGGAGGAGCCCGCAGGGCGACGACGGGTGACATGAGCAGCGCGGAATGCCCCGCCGTCCCGATCCCCCGCCAGCCGCAAACACGCATCGAGTTTCATCCTAGTTTTCCAAGGTATGCAGCGCAACCCACGCCTGCCCCAGCGCCAACCCCGCATCACCGGGCACCAGCTTGATCGGCGCCAGCACGCGCAGTCCAAGAGCTTCCAAATCACGACGCAGGCCGGCCGCCAACAGACGATTGAAGAAGCAGCCGCCGCCAAGCGCCACGGTTTCGTTTCCCGCCGCCGCACAGGCTCGCGCAGTCCATTTCGCCAACGCCGCCACCAGCGTCGAATGGAACAGCGCCGCGCCCTGCTCCGCATCGCGTTGGCCGGCGAGTTCGCCCAGCAGCGGACGCAGGTCGAGCACGCCGCCATCGAGTCGCCAGCCATCGGCCATCGCCTGCGGCCAGCCTGCGGCCTCGATGCGCCGCGTGGCCGCCTGCTCCAGCTTGATCGCCGCTTCGGCGTCCATGTCCATCTTCAGGCACAGGCCGAGCAGGCCGGAAGCGGCATCAAACAGGCGGCCGGCACTCGAGGTACGCGGGCAGTTCAACTTTTTGTCCAGCATCGCCAATACCGTGGCGACGGCCGGTTCATCGGGATAGCGCACCACCACCTCGTCGCCACGACCGAGGTCGTGCAGTACGGCGGCCGCCATGCGCCAGGGTTCGCGCGCGGCGCGGTCGCCGCCGGGCAGGGCCAGGGGCGCGAGATGGCCGAGGCGCTCGAAGCGCGCGCCGTCGACCCGCAGCAGTTCGCCACCCCAGGGCGTGTTGTCGGTGCCGAGGCCGACGCCGTCCAGCGCCAGGCCGATGACTGGGCCGCGTTCGCCATGCTCGGCGCAGACCGCGGCAATGTGCGCGTGATGGTGCTGCACCGGCACGGCGATGGCGCCCAGCCGCGCCGCGAGGCCGGCGGCATGGCGCGAGGAATGAAAATCCGGATGCAGGTCATGGGCGATCGCCGCCGGCGCGCCCAGCCAGGCCAGCAGCGTGTCGGCCTCCTGCTCATGGGCGATGCAGGCTTCGGGCGTATTCAGATCGCCGACCACGCGCGATAGGCGCGCCTCGCCACTCTTGACACCGCACAGCGCATTCTTGAACCAGGCGCCCGCCGCCAGCACCGGCGCGGCGTTGGCGAAGTGGGGAGCCAGCGGGATTGCCGCTGCGCTCATCGGGCGCCGAGCTGGGCTTCGAGCTCGGCCACGCGCCGCTTCAGCGCATCGACGGTCGCCAGCTTCTTCGTCGCCGTGTCGCGGGCGCCGACTTCCAGCCACTTCAGCCACTCGTCCATGCCCTGCCCCGTGGTCGCCGAGACCTGGATCACCTCGATACCGGGATTGACGCGGCGGGCGAATTCGATCGCGGCGTCGACCTTGAAGCTGAGATAGGGCAGCAGGTCGCACTTGTTGAGCAGCATCAGCGTCGCAGCGCGAAACATGTCCGGGTACTTGATCGGCTTGTCCTCGCCCTCGGTGACCGAGAGGATCACCACCTTGTGCGCTTCACCGAGGTCGAAGGCCGCCGGGCAGACCAGGTTGCCGACGTTTTCCACCATCAGCAGCGAATCCTCGGGCAGGTCCAGCTTTTCCATGGCGTGCCCAACCATGTGGGCATCGAGATGGCAGCCCTTGCCGGTGTTGATCTGGATGGCCGGCGCGCCGGTGGCGCGGATGCGTTCGGCATCCTGGCTGGTCTGCTGGTCGCCTTCGATGACGGCGACGGACGCCTTGCCATTGAGCATTTCGATGGTCTTGCACAGCAGCGTGGTCTTCCCCGAACCGGGGCTGGAAACCAGGTTCAGGGTGAAGATGCCGCGCTCGGCGAGTCGTTCGCGGTTCTGCTTCGCATAGGCGTTGTTCTTGGCCAGGATGTCCTGCTCGATCTGCACCATGCGCTTCTGGCTGATGCCGGGGGCGTGGGAGTGCACCGGCGCATAACGGTGCTGGTGATCGTGGCCGGCGCCGTGGCCATGGTCGTGGTCATGGTCATGGACATGGTCGCCATCATGGCCATGGCCGTGACTGTGTCGCGTGCCATCGGCATGGACGTGCTCGTGACCGTGTTCGTGGTCCTCGCCGTGATGGTGGTCATGGCCGTCGATCTTGACGTCGCCGGCGCCGCAGCCGCATGTCGTACACATATCGATAGTCCCTCAGGCTACTTCAAGTTCCTTGACCCGCATTTCGGTACCGCCCGTGACCTGCATCTGGTGGCTGCCGCACTGCGGGCATTCGCCGAACACTTCCTGCATCGGCACCGTCTGGGAACATTGCATGCACCAGCCGGTGCCCGGCGCGGCAATGATCTCCAGCCGCGCGCCGTCGGCAATGCTGTCCCTGACCACGGCGTCGAAACAGAATTTCATGGCCTCGACCTCGACGCCCGAAAGCTGGCCGATTTCCAGCCAGACTGTCGTTACCCTGGAAAATTCCTGGGCGCGTGCAGCATCCTCGATGAGTTGCAGCACACCCTCGGCCAATGACATTTCATGCATGGCGACAGTTTAGCCTTTCAGGCCGCCAACCACCCCCTGCAGAAGCCCCTCCGCGCGGTCGGGGATTCTCAATAATCACCGTAGCGCCAGCGCCGACTTTCCGCCGCCCCCCCCCGCTCAAAGATTGTTCCGCACGTAATCCGCAAAGCGCCGGTCGCGCGTGGCGATGTGCCTGCCGATGAAGTCCAGGGTTTCGGCGGCGCGGCCGGCGACGAGAGCGGACTCGCCGGCGGCGTGGCTGGCGGCGATGCTGCGCAGGGTGTCGAGCATCATCACGTGGTCCTCGACGTGGTCCTCGTAGTCGTCGTAGCTTTTCAGGCGCATCAGCAGTTCTTCGGACATGAAATGCGCCTCGCTGTAGTCGATCAGGCGATCGAGGATTTCGCCGATGACCTTGGGGTCGCCGTTGGCGCCGGCGGCTTTGCACAGCTCGCGCAGCAAACCCAGTTGCATCTCGTGTTCGCGTTCGGTGTCCGCATTCGATGCGGTGTTGAATTCAGCCATGCCCGACATTGCCCTGCCCTTTCCCGAAACCGCTGTTCTTGCGTGGTGGTGAAGCTTAACGCATCGCCAGGAAGCGACGCCGCGACAGCGAGGGTTGGCCGGAGGGCGGTGGTGGTGCTGCCGCCGCAGCCGTGGCCGGATCGGTCAGCAGGGCGACCAGCGAAGCGCGCGCCGTCATGATCGCCTCGGATTGATTGGCGAACTGCCCCATCGGCGAGAACAGCGAACAGCTCTGGTACTCGCCGAGCTCGGCGGCCGTGCTGCCGAGGAAGGCGAAATCGCCGGCGGGAAACTTGACGAAGCGGCGCCTGTTGTCGCCCGTGCTCTGCCAGCCGGCTTCGCTGCCTGGAACCAGCAAGGCGCTCATGCACCAGGGCGTGACCACCACGCCCAGCCAGTGTCCTTGCCAGGGCTGGAAATCGACCGCCTCGACACTCAGCGCGTGGTTGAGTATCGGCACGTCGGCCATCTGCTCGCGCTGGATGCGGAAGAAGGCTTCCTCGACGGCGTCGGCGGGGCTTTCGCGATGGATGCGAAAGCTCACGCCGCCAGGCCCCACTCGCGCGCGTCGCCGCCCTGTTCCGTGAGTTCGCGCATCAGTTCAAGCGCTTCGAGCGCCCTCGCCTCCTCGACCTTTTCGAAGGCAAAGCCACCGGCCTGTATCAGCAGATAGTCGCCGACCGCGATCTCTTCGTCCATCAGCAGCAGGCTGACTTCGCGCACCAGGCCGAAGCATTCGGTGACGGCCATGCCATCGCGCACTTCGATGACTTTCGAGGGCGCGGCGAGGCACATCTCAGGCGGCCTGCTTCAGTGGCGTGACGACGTAGCCGCGCCGGGCCAGTTCGTCGGCGGCCATGGCGGCAAGCACGGGAACCTTTTCGGCGATGGTCGGCGTCATTTCCAGGCCGAGTTCGAGCGAGATGAACTCGACCCCGAGTACCATGATTTCCCTGGGCATGGCGTCGAGCAGTTCCAGGCTGGCCAGCACGTCCGGCAAGGCGATCTGGTGCGGCGAGAGCTTGTTGCGGAAGAACACCGGGATCTCGTCGCCGCTGATCTTGACCACCGTGCCAGGCGCGGCGCCGGTCTTGACCACGTCGAGCACGATCAGCAGATCGACGGCGGAGAGGTCCTCGATCATTTCCATGCCCGAGGTGCCGCCGTCGATGGCCATCACGTTCTGCGGCAGGAGCCAGCCGCGTTCCAGGGCCTCGACCGCGCGCACGCCGGCCGCCTCGTCACTGAGGATGATGTTGCCGACGCCGAGGACAACTGCACGCATGGTGGATACCTGTTTGAAGGGCCTGTCCGTCACCCCGGCGAAAGCCGGGGTCCAGTGGTTCTACGGAACTGGATTCCGGCTTTCGCCGGAATGACGATGCTTGGGGTTATACGGCTTTTATCGAAATCGCGGTATTGCTTTCCTTGTCGGTCAGGTGGATCGCGCAGGCGATGCAGGGGTCGAAGGAATGGATGGTGCGCAAAACCTCCAGCGGCTTCTCGGCGTCGGCGATCGGGGTGTTGAGCAGCGAGGCCTCGTAGGGGCCGGGCTCGTCCTTCTCGTTGCGCGGTGCAGGCGTTCCAGGTCGAGGGCACGACGCACTGGTAGTTCTTGATCTTGCCGTTGTCGATCACCACCCAGTGCGACAGCGCGCCGCGCGGCGCCTCGTGGAAACCCACGCCCATGACTTCGTCCTTGGGGAACTTGGGCGCGTTGAAGGTCTTGGTGTCGCCCTTGCCGATATTCTCGACCAGCGCGGACCACTGCCCGGCCAGCATGTCGACCTGCACCGCGGCCGTCACGGCGCGCGCGGCATGGCGGCCGATGGTCGAGTGCATGGCATCGAGGCCGACCTTGGTCTTGGCCAGCGCCGAGACGGTGTCGAGCGCGGCGGTGGCGTATTTCTTGGTCGGCTCGTGGCCGGCGGCGAGCATGTTGAGCACGCGCGCCAGGGGCCGACCTGGGTTACCTTGCCGTAGAAGGTCGGCGACTTGAGCCAGGAATACTTGGCGTCGTCCTTGAAGTCCGTGTAGTTGGGCTTGGTCTCGCCCTTGTAGGGATGCAGCGCACCGCCCTTGGAATAGTCGTACCAGGAATGCTTGACCGACTCCTCGACGCCCTTGGTGAAATACTCGTCGCCGAAGGTCTTGATCGGCTTGTAGCTGGCGAGGTTGCCGCCTTCGATGAAGCCGCCGGGCATGGCGAACTGCGTGCCCTTGGTGTCCATCGGAATGTCGGGCACGGCCAGGTAGTTGGTGACGCCCTTGCCGATCGCCGTCCAGTCGGCATAGAAGGCGCCGACGGCGGCGACGTCGATCAGGTAGACGTTCTTGACGAAGTCGGAAAGCTCGTCGATGAAACCCTTGATCGCCATCAGGCGCTCGACGGTGAGCACGGATTGCGAATCGGTGGCGATCGGGTTGGCCACGCCGCCGACGGCCACGTTCTGGATGTGCGGGGTCTTGGCGCCGAGGATGGAGACGATCTTGTTGGCCTTGCGCTGCACTTCCAGTGCCTGCAGGTAGTGGGCCACGGCCATCAGGTTCACCTCGGGCGAGAGCTTCATCGCCGGGTGGCCCCAGTAGCCGTTGGTGAAAATGCCGAGCTGCCCGCCATTGACGAAATGCTTGAGCCGCTCATGCACGCGGCGCATCTCGTGCTTGCCGTTGAGGTGCCAGGACGAGAGGCTTTCGCCCAGCGCGGCGGCCTTGTCCGGATCGGCCTTCAGCGCCGAGGTGACATCGACCCAGTCGAGCGCCGAGAGGTGGTAGAAGTGCACGATCTGGTCATGCACGGCGTGGGCCAGGATGATCAGGTTGCGGATGTACTGGGCGTTCAGCGGCACTTCCATCTGCAGGGCGTTCTCGACCGCACGCACCGAGGTGATGGCATGCACGGTGGTGCATACGCCGCAGATGCGCTGGGTGATGGCCCAGGCGTCGCGCGGGTCGCGGCCGAGCAGGATGAGTTCAACGCCGCGCCACATCTGGCCCGACGACCAGGCCTTCTTGACGCGGCCGCCATCGACATCGACGTCGATGCGCAGGTGGCCTTCGATGCGGGTGATGGGATCAATCGTTACGCGCTTGGACATTTTTTCTCTCTCCCTGATTCAATGAGCGGCCTGCGCGTGTTCCCGGGGCAGGACCGGGAAGCGGCGGGTGATGACGATGTAACCGAGAACCTCGATGGCGAACATGCCGGCGGTGACCAGGACTTCGGCCAGGGTCGGGAAGTAGCTGTAGCCGCCGGCGCCATCGACATTGGTCTCGTAGCCGATGAGGAAGCCGTTGAGGCGCAGCAGCGCGCCGCCCAGCATCAGCAACACGCCGGCGAGGAACAGTCGCGCCGGGTTGCGGCGATTGCTCTCGGCCCCGATCAGGATCAGCGGCGCGATGAAGCTGAGCATTTCCAACCAGAACATCAGCGCTTCGACCGAGGGCACGAAGGCCTTGGGCAAGGCGCCGCGCACCAGCAGGTCGCCGACGCGGACGACGAGATACACCGCGAGGAAGCCCAGCATGAGCTTCGCCAGCGGCGTCAGCATGTGGGTTTCCAGCTTGCGCCGGTAGGCCGAAGAGGTCAGGCAGGACTCGAACAGCACCACCGCATAACCCATGGTGATCGCGGAAAGCAGATAGAGCAGCGGCAACAGCGGCGTCTGCCACAGCGGATGGATCTGCACGCCCATCACCACCAGCAGGGTGCCCAGCGATGACTGGTGCATCATCGGCAGCACCGTGCCCAGCGCGATGAAGAAGAACATGGCCTTGCCGAGCTTCTTTTTCGCATCGACCTTGCCCATCTGCTCCAGGAATGTCGGCGAGAACTCGATCCACATCACCATGACATACAGCGTGATGCAGACCGCGACCTCGAACATCACCGAGTTGGGGTTGATCGAGCCGGGCCAGAACATGTTCCAGACGTTCCACCAGCGGCCGAGGTCGAAGATCACGCCGGCGGCGGCCAGGGTATAGCCGAACAGGCTGGCCAGCAGCGCGGGGCGCACCAGCGGGTGGTACTCACCCCGGTTGAAGATGTAGACCAGCATCGCCACCGAGAAGCCGCCGCAGGCGAAGGCCGAGCCGATCACCACGTCGACCACCACCCAGATGCCCCAGGGATAGCCGTCGTTGAGGCCGGTCACGGCGCCGAGGCCGAACAGGAAGCGCACCATCAGGATCGCCGCCATCAGCGCGATCAGCACGCCGCAGGTCAGCGTGATGGCGTTGATCAGGCTGCCGCCGACGGGCGCGGGCGCCGCATGATTGTGATTGGCCATGGTCAGCTCCCCTCCTTGCCGGATTCGTCATCCTCCGGCTTGACGTTGCGCTTGGCGACGTAGGTCATCGCGCCCAGCACCGCGAAGGGCATGATGAGATTGCCGTAGAGCGTGTGCTGGATGGTTTCGGACATCGCGGCGGCGGCATCCGGCGGCAGGTCGGGCAGGCCGACCTTCTGGAAGTTCACCGCCGAGAGCTTGAGCACCTGGGTGCCGCCGTATTCCTTTTCGCCATAGACATGCGGCAGGTACTTGCCGGCCTGGGTTTCATAGCTCTGGTCCGGCTCGTCGCGCCAGCCGGCGCGCATCATCACGCCCTTGCCGTCCGGCTTGCCCTGCAGGGCCTTTTCCTGGGCATGGCGCAGGTGCCCGCGCGGGAAGCGGTTCATCTCGCCGGGCTTCATGGCGATGCGGCGCTTGGCCTCGGCCAGCAGGTCCTCGGTGCGGCCGAAGAGCGTGGCGCCGGTCGGGCAGACCTCGGCGCAGGCCGAGTAATGGCCGTCCTTGTGGCGGTGGCGGCACAGTTCGCACTTGCCGATGCGCCCGGTGGGCGAGTCGTACTGGTACTTGGGAATGCCGAAGGGGCAGGCGGCGACGCAGTAGCGGCAGCCGATGCACTTGTCCGGGTTGTAGCCGACCACGCCGGTCACCGGGTCCTTGGTCATCGCCGACACCGGGCAGGCCGAGACGCAGGACGGGTCGCCGCAGTGCATGCAGGACGTCTTCATGAAAGCGAAGCCGTTGGTCTCCTGATCCTTGGCATCCATGGTGCCGTTGCGGTACATCTTGATCAGGTTGAAGGTGTAGCCCGAGGTATCGAGCGGCGTGTCCCACAGGTGGTCGAGCGTGGAGAACTCGGCCGGGTTGTTGTTGGCCGTCTTGCAGGCGGCAACGCAGGCCTTGCAGCCGACGCAAAGCGTGGCGTCATAGAGCAGGCCCAGGGCTTCGGGAGGACGCGGACGGGTTTCACGCGCCTGTGCCGGTGTCACGGCAAGCGCCGCGGTGGCCGCCGCGCTTCCCGCCAGCACCCCTTTGAGGAAATCTCGCCGGGTGCCCATGATCAGGCTCCGGCCTTGTCGTCGCTTGCCTTGCCCGCTGCCTTGGCACGCTCGGCCTCCTCGGCGGCGTGACTCAGGCCGAGGTTGCGCGTCAGCATCACGGCGGCACCGGCGGCGGCACCGGCTACCGCAGCCACTGCGGCGGCGGAGGCGAAGGACGCGGCCTTGCCCTGCTCTTCGACAATGCGCGGGTACTGCAAGGGCGGCGTGACGTTGAGCATCTTGGCAACTTGATGGATGGGCTTGGTGAAGCCGACGCCCTTCTCGGTACAGCCGATGCAGGGATGGCCGCAACCCACCGGCCAGTTGTTCTCGCCGGCATCGCCGAAGCCCAGGGTCGAGCAGTTGGCATAGGTCTCGGGGCCCTTGCAGCCCAGCTTGTAGAGGCAGTAGCCCTGGCGGTGGCCGGAATCGCCGAATTCCATGGCGAAGCGACCGGCGTCGAAGTGGGCGCGACGTTCGCAGTTTTCGTGGATCAGGCGCGAATAGGCGAACTTGGGGCGACCCAGCTTGTCGAGTTCCGGCAGCTTGCCGAAGGTGAGGAAATGCACCACGGCGGCGAGGAAGTTGTAGGGGTTGGGCGGGCAGCCGGGGATGGTCATCACCGGCTTGCCGAGGATTTCGGCGACACCGGCGGAACCGGTCGGGCTGGAATCGGCGCCGGAAATCGAGGGAATGGTCGAGGGCATGCCGCCCCAGGAGGCGCAGGAGCCGATGGCGATCACCGCGGCGGCATCGGCCGCGCATTCCTTGAGCATGTCGATCGCGGTCTGGCCGCCGATCTTGCAGTAGATGCCGTTGGCCTTGGTCGGGATCGCGCCTTCGACCACCAGCACGTACTTGCCCTTGTTGGCCTTCATCGCCGCCTTGCGCGCGGCTTCGGCCTGGTGCCCGGCGGCGGCCATCAGGGTCTCGTGGTAGTCGAGCGAGATGACGTCGAGGATCAGCTTTTCCAGCGTCGGGTGCTCGGCGCGCAGCAGCGACTCGGAGCAGCCCGTGCATTCCTGGAAGTGCAGCCAGATCACCGAGGGCCGCTTGGCGGCTTCCACCGCCTTGGCCACCGCCGCCTCGGCGCCGGCCGGCAGGCCCAGCGTGGCGGCCACCGTGGCGCAGAACTGCAGGAATTCGCGGCGCGGCATGTCGAGGCGTCGCTCGACATCGTCGAGCGCGTTACGGCCGGTGTCGAAAAACTCGTTGAGATTGCCCATGTCTGCTGTCCCCCTGGTGTGCCGGGCCGCACCCCGGCCCGTATTTGAGGAAAGACAAACGCAAGTCCCGGGCCATATTGAGCTTTTTCTTCAGCACCATGCGCATTCAATGGCTTGCGAAGATTTGATTTCCACCTAAAGCAAATATTTCGGTTAGCTTGTATTCACTTTACTAACCACTGATCAGACGGGGTGTTTCCGGAAGCTCCGCCACAAAGCGAGGTCATAGGCGATCTTGAGCACGCCGCAGGCGATCAGCGGCGCCGCCAGCCAGCCACCGGCAAACAGGGCGCCGCCCAGCGCCGGGCTCAGCGCGGCGGCGAGGCTGCGCGGCACGGCGGTAAAGCTCGCCGCCGCCGCGCGCTCACCGGGCGTAACCACCGCCATGACATAGGCCGATCGCGCCGGCACATCCATCTGCGACAGCGCGGCCCGCGCCAGCAGCAGGCCCATGGCCCAGGCCACGTCCGTCGCCAGCGCGGCAAGGATCAGGAACAGGCTGGCCGGGATGTGGGTGAACACCATGGTGTTGAGCAGGCCGATGCGTCGCGCCAGCCAGGGGGCCGCGAGTTGCGAGAGCGCGCCCAGCAGCCCGGACCAGAAGAAGAAGGCGCCCGCCGCCGCCAGCGAGAGCCCGAAGCGTTCGAACAGCCACAGCGCCAGCAGCGAATTCACCACCAGCCCGCCGGCGAAGGCATCCACCGAGAACAGCAGCGCCAGCCGGACGACGATGCTGCGCGAGGGGCCCAGCGGGGTCCGCGCCGCCGACGCTTCACGCGCCACCGGCATCGGAATGCGCGCATACAGCCGCCAGATCAGCAGGCCGACACCGGCATAGACAAGGAACATGCCGCGCAGGGCGCCGAGCCGGTCGACGCCGGCAGCGGCCAGCAGATCCGGCAGGCCGGCGGCCAGGGCGCCGAATGCGGCGCACAGGGCGCCGACCAGGCTGTAGCGGGCGAATATCCGGGTGCGATCCGCGCCCTCGCCGGCCTGCGCCAGGCGCGCATGTTCCAGAGGAAGGAACACGCTGACATCGCCTGCGCCGGGATTCAGCGTGCCGAAAAAGGCCACCAGCAGCAGCGGCCAGAAGCCCGTCAGTCCGGCGAAGGCCAGCCCGGTGGCCGCCATCAGCAGGGCCGCGCCGAGCAGCAGTGTGCGCTGCGGCGCGCGGTGGCCCCAGGCACCCAGCGCCAGCGTCGCCAGCGCCGAACCGAGCAGGGTCGCCGTGCTCAGCACGCCGACTTCCCAGACGCCGTGGCCGAGCGCCAGCAGGTAGGCCGGCAGCAGCACCGCGAGACAGCCATCGACCCCGGCGCGCAGGCCGCGCCCGATCAGCAGCAGGCGCAGCTCGCGGCGGGCGGCGCTCATTTCATCCCAAGGAAACGCCCGATCTGCTTCAAGGGCGTGTCGGCGCACCAGGCGTAGAGCGCGTCGTAAATGACCATGCCGTGCTTGAGCATTTCGTGGTCGTTCTCGAAGTTGAGCGAGAGCCCTTTCGAGATCGCCAGCAGGCCGTGG
>JADJVS010000002.1 GCA_016710465.1 Sulfuritalea sp. | reverse complement strand
TTGGCAAGGCGGGCCACAATCCACAAGTTCTGTTGCGCCCTGCCGGCGCAGCACCAGCAGACCGCTTGGGCGAGAAAATTTCCGGCAAGGCAGAAGATGACTTTCTGCGCGTGATGGTCAACGGCAACCCGTTCGTTGCAGGACTATCGCCGGACCGTGCCGAATTGTGGAGTCGCGAACTTCATGAGGATTACCCATCGACAGAGTCGTATCGCGCACTCTTCCATGCCGGATTGCTGCTTTCGGAACTCGATCAGGTAGTTATGCTCGTCACTGGCCTACCCGTCAATCAGTACTTGAACCCGGACCTCCGCGAACGGCTTCAATCACAGATGCAGGGGAGAACACCAGGTCACCCCACGCCGGCGGATCACCGTCCAACAGGTCAAAGTGGTGCCGCAGCCGGTCGGAGGATTTGTTGATCATGTCTGGAACTTGACTGACGCCTCCGAGTTCGAAGAGTCGCGAGTCCTGGTGGTCGATCCAGGTTTCTTCTCCGTTGATTGGGTGCTGATCAGCCATGGAGAGCTGCGACGTCAATCCTGCGGCACCAGTCTCGAAGCATCTTCCGTCATCCTGGATGAAGCAGCGAAGCTGGTCGCCAATGACTTCGGGGGAAACATCGGACGCGAGCGGCTTGAAAACGCCATCAGGCAGAATCAGACTGAGGTTCGATTGTTTGGAGAGCGAATCGATTTCGCCTCCTACCTCAAAAAAGCTGCCGAAAAAGTGGGGCCGATTGTAGCCACACGGCTAAGGGAATCTCTGCGCAAAGAAAATGCCGGTGCCGACATCGTACTGTTGGTTGGTGGCGGCGCAGGATTCTTTGAGCCATCGGTGAAAGAAGCGTTTCCGAATCTCAAGGTCTCCACATCCGATCTGCCGGTCTTTGCCAATGCCCGCGGTTTCTGGCGGATAGGAGCTTGAGGTGTCCTCGATCAGGGTCGTCGTCAAAATCCCGGCCAGTATTTACCCGGAACTCGTTGCGGACCTCTCGAAGGTCCAGCTCCGAGACCGGGCCGAACGACTGCGGATACTGGCTTTGCTCGGTCTCAGAGATTTTCAGAGACCGTCGCCGCAGTCGGTCTACGAATCTCCGGCAATCGAGGACGGGTCAAAACCGGATCAAAGACAACGGCGACCAGGCTGATACAGCGACTCAAGGAAAGTTTGTAATTCGCTGCCTGAACGCACCCTGATCAACCTCTGCTGCTTAACTCGCAGTATGGGCATGATCTGGCGTGAAATTCGTTCATGTCAAAGATATAGAAGGTCTGGCAGCGGCCGCATCGCCGCCACTCGACGATCTTGGCACGAACGTCTCGCACGGCGAAATAGGCGGCATTGATATCGAGTTCCCGATGCGCCATCCGCAGATGCATTTCCCTCGCTCGTAACAGCATCGGGGCAGAAACCTTGCCGTCATCAGCGCCACCAAGGCGTTGATACACTGCTGCGAAGCTCGCCAACTCTGCTGCCGAGAGGGCATCGACGATGAAAGGTCGAACCGACTCGGGGAGCCTGCCATTCGGCGGACTTTCGGCATGAATCACACGCCAGCGAAGCCGGAGTGGCTTGATATGAATCTGTGTCAGATGATTCACGATCGGTAGCCTGAGCTTCAACCTGACCAGCTCGTGGGCTATCCGATGATTTTCCAACTCCTCAGGGGAAAGTAGCGCCGCCACGACTATTGCCTGCCAGCGTTGCCTCGGCGTACGTACTTCGAGCATCTCGTGGCAGTTGCAATAACCGGGTGAATACCGAATCGGAGAACCGCAAGGTATAGAGCGAGACACCGACTGTCTCAGCCAACTCTTCGATTTCTTCCATATCCAGGGTGGCAATCTTGTCGATGACGGGTTTTGATAGACCGGTCATCAATTCGGCGGCATCGCTGTCGTTGGCCATTTGACGGGTCAGCAGGAGAAGCTGCCGGTTGATCTTGAGTATGTCGCGCTGTTCCATAATAAAAATTCCAATGAATGGTCACGAGTGCGCATTTTATATTACAATCATTACCAATGTAACCGCCAAGGAGAATAAATTATGACGACTACGATGGAAGCAACGCTCCTTGGGCAAAACCCCGTCGCGGAGATTCTTGAAGCGCTGATGGACAAGCACAGCCTGAATCAGACTGACCTAGCGCATCGTTCCGGAGTCTCCCAGCCTGCGATCAATCGCATCCTCAAGGAACGCAACAAGGCCAAGAAACCTCGCCGCGAGACTTTGGAGAAAATTGGCGGCGTGCTGGGCGTCACACCCGAGCAACTCACGGGGCAAGACCCCATTTCAGTACGCTTGTTTGACAAGGGCGCCGTACCCATCGGACGCTGGGAAACGCTGACCCACAACCCGTACTCGGGCGATATTCCACCGGGCCGAGCTTTGATTTGCCCGATACCCCATAGCGATATGTGCTTCGCTCTGCCGGTTATTGGGGAAGCCATGGTGGGTGAAGACGGCTATCGGGAAGGTGAAGTGATTTTTGTTGATCCGGCCGTGAAACCCACGCACGGTTGCGATGTTGTTGCGGTCAGCCCGAAAGCCGGACTATTCAGGCGATTCGTCGAGACACCGGAAGGTCTGTTTCTCAAGACACTGAACCCGTGTTGGCCCAACCCAATCCTACCGCTCACATCGGACATCATCCTGATGGGAACGGTGATTTTTTCCGGCCGAATTCGTTAGCCATTACGATAGCGCATCCTATATGTAATACGCTATTACAATAAAAATGGCCCTGCACACCAATTGGTGTGCAGGGCCAAGTTTTCTAAATCAGTCCCCGTTCTGCAAAGGACATGACTGAGGCATCGGTCACAATGAAGTGATCGAGCACCTTGATATCGACAAGCGCTAAGGCCTGTCGCAACTGGCTGTGTCAACATCTCATCGGCTCGTGACGGCTCCGCGCTACCACTGGGGTGGTTGTGCGCGACGATCACTGCCGATGCATTCAGCTTCAAACCAACACGCACCATTTCGCGCGGATACACCGATGTTTGCGTGGTCGTACCGCGAAACATCTCCATGCCGGCGATCAACCGGTTCTGGGCATCGAGCCAAAGCGCAACGAAGCTCTCATACTCCTGACCTCCTAGAAACAATCTCAAGTAGCTTTTCACGGCATCGGGAGACGCCAGAGAGTCCGAAGATTCCTTCAAAGTTTCCTCCAGCGCGCGCCGCAGCAGTTCCCGTGCCGCAAGCAGCCGGTCGGAAACGCCATACGCCGGTATTTCCTCAGCAATACCGGGAACGGTTGCCGGGAAATTTCGCCGCAGGCCGAACATCTCAGCAAGCGAATGATTGAGACCATTGGCCGCCGACGATCCGAGCAGGATGTCCAGTAGCTCACGGTTGGTTTGATTCATCATCTTGGGTGCCTCCAAAGAAATACAGGACGGCCCCTCCCCATGCGGGCGATGAGTCGCCCCGCGGGGTGGAATGAATGGATGTGGATTACTGCAATACGCCGGCTTCGTCAGCGGTTTTTCCGGCATCGAGGATCTTCTGGCTTGCGCTGAAAATCCGCTGCGCCGACTTCTCCGGCAATACATCGCCATCGAGCCAGGACTGGATGTAGCCTCGCGACTCATCGCGTCCGGGCAGTTCGAGGATGGAACACAGCAGGAAGGCCACGCCCTCCGCCTCGACCTCCTGAATGCTTCTCGGGATCGTCGCGGCGTCATGGCAATCGCCTTCTTCGGTATGGCCAAGCACCACATGCGCCATTTCGTGAAACCGGGTCTTGTGCGGATATTCGGCAATCGGACTCACGGCAATTCGCCGTTTGACCGCATAGCCCTGCACATTCCCGTCCATGAACTCGAACGGCTCCTGCGAGATACCGAGTTCCGTCAAGGCAGCTTCGGCATTCCACTGGGGCGATTCGATGGCTTCGACGTAGTCCTCGCCTTCGGTCTGATCCAGGCTGAACCAGCGTGGTGCCAGCCTGAATAGCGTCAGCAACCGACTGTTTTCTTCCTTCGATCCATCGTCTGACTCCGATTCACGGCGCTTGACCGTGATCGGCATCCAGAGCGACAACGCCTTCTGGCCCTTGGTGACAGAGCGTCCCAGTTCCTTCCAGCGGAGGAAACTGGCGATCGGCGCCATGGGGAGATCGCGCTCTTGCAACTGAATGGCCGCCAGAATCTGGTTGCCGATACTGAAGCGATGAAATCGTCCATAAGCGGCACTGACGATTCCGGGCTCCGAGAGCGCCTGCGTGAGCAGGGGTGCAAACTTGTCATGCATGATGCCTCCAAAGAAAAAATGGGGAGGCACCGTCCCCGTCGGGGAGCAATGCGTTCCCCGTGGGATGAAATTTCCGGTCGAAGCCGGATGACTGATGGAAAGTCTGATGGACTTCCGGTTCTGCTACTTCCTTCTTGCAGACCACACCGACAGGGCAAACTCTTTGGCCTCGACTGCATGCGGCCCAAGGAATTCGCTGGGCTTGCCTTCGATCTTGATGAAGAGTCGCCTTCCGACCACAGCAATGTGCTGACGCGCACCGCAATCGGAGTCGAAGCGCGTGCGCAGGAACTGCCGATAATCGCCTTGCCATCCTGCCGGCGGAGCAAATGCGCCCTGCCCGCCCGGCATGGTGTCGATCAGACTGAAATCGATAACGCCGTACATGACCGTTCTCCTAAGCGGCTTGATGCAGCGCTTGCTCCACGCTGACCAAGGCAGGAAATCCCGCTTTGCCCTCAAGAACGAACACGTCCAGCCAGTCGATTCCCTTCTTGCCTTCCGGGATCTCCATGGCCGGTGCAATGGCGCCGGCACGGATACCCAGGGACCACAGCCGTTTGACCAGCTCACGCGCCGCTTCCTGCCCGTGCCCGGACGGATGTTGGCGTGAGGGCCGGTCCTTGTCGGCAAAGACCAGAATCTGGTCGATGCCGGCCGGTGGCTGGAACGTCGCCAGCAGATGCGCGTTACCGGTAGCCCAGGCGGGAATGCCCGTGGCCTCGGTGACGGCAAGTGCCGTCTCGATCCCTTCGGTGACTGCCAGGCGATGATTCGCCGGCACCAGTCGAATAGCGCCCCCGGTCATTTGACGCGCCAAGGGATGGCGCATCAGCTTCTTGGGGGAATCGACCGGCGCCTTGCGGCCCTCGGGGGTGAGATAGGTTCGGTGGATGGTGACTGCATCGCCACCTTGCCCCGTCACTTGCGCAATCAGGGTCGGGTAATCAGCAAGGCGCCGGTTGTCCTCGTAGTACCCGAGTGCTGCATGAAACCGCAGCGTCTCAGGCACCTTGACCGACAGACCGCGACGAGCCAAATACAACCGTGCCGGCTCGGCGCTCGGATGGGACAAGGCCACAGACTCCCGCCAGGTGCGATTCAGCTGCTCCCGACGCATCTCATCCTCGGATTTATCCGCCGCCGAATTGGCACTGCGCGACCGGCTGCCGACCTGTTCCGCCACTTCGCGGATCGTCCGGCCAAAATCCCAGCCATTGATCCACATCAGCAGCGCAAAGCCGTTGGCAAAACTGCCGCAGGTATTGCAGATGCCTCCCCCCGTATCGGCGACATCCCGAAACAGGCGAAAGCCATCCCGACCGCCATGAACCGGACAAGGCACATGCTTGCCTTTACGTTCCATGGCGTCTTTCAGCAGTGGCGCCAGTGTGAGCAGCACTCGCTCCCAGCGACCACGCGCATCTTCCTTGACTTGCTGCGTCTCGTACTCGTGTGTTCATTGCCGATGCCTCCATGTAACAACTCCGTGTGGAAATCTCCGCGCGGCATGGAGCGATCCCGTCCGGGAATGGCTCCCCGGCGGGGTTGATGAATGCTGTTTGTTTTCTCGTGGCCAGCTACCACACGTCCGTCCGATGCCTTACGGCGTCAGACTGAATCCCATGTTCAGGCTTTGCACAGCAGGCTCGAATTGCGCATCGAACCTGTTCTGAAAAACCCCGGCGCACAGAACGTGCGCGCCGGGTAAGAGGACACAGGAGGGAGGAAACTGGATGCGATGCTACGCACCCGGTCGCCCTCTCGGATTTTGAAATGCGCCCTTTTCGGCTCGACTTCGGCTGTTCGTTGAAACGGTTCCATGCAGTGCAAGACCGGTATGCCCGCCGTCACCCATTCGGGCAACGGCGGAACACCATCACAACACCATCACGCGATTTCGGTTTCCGCTTCCATCGCGCCGGCATTGCCCTTGTCGAGATCGAGACTGGCATTGATCTCGCGTTGGCGCACCAGCAGTTGCGTCAGCCGCTCCTCCTTGTCGAAGGGCTTGGAAAGCTCGGCGAGAATGTCGGCCAGGCGCTTTTCTGCCCGTGCCAGATCCTCATGGACTTCCGCCAGCCTGCCTTCCAGCGCATTGGCCACGTTTTCGATCACCCTGACCATCCCAATGGGATTGTCGGAATGATGTGCCACGTAGGCTCGCCGCTTTTTCAGCAGAAAGCTTGGTCCATCGGCTGCCGCCGTCGGTATCGACACCGCCAGATCGAAGCCGGCAAACTGCCCGACGACGATCTCGCCCGCCGACGTCTTCCAGTTCCCGATCTTCCGGGTTCTGGCTTTGGCTTCGACGTAATACCGGACAAGCGCCTCGCCTGCTTCGGCACGTTCGACAAAATGCTGCCCGTCGATCACCATGCAAAAGCGCTGGCCACGAACATCCACCCGATCGGCGATATCCGCGTCGATCGCCTCGATCCGTTGCCGGAGTTTCTCGATGCGACCGGGCAAGGTGGCCGATTCCCTCTGGTTGGACCATCGCTGGTTGTCCCATTGGGATTTGAGCAAGGACAGCTTGGCGACCTCGGCATCGATGCCGGCCTTTTCCATGACCAGCGGATTGCCGGACGCCAGTGCCTTCACTTCGGCATAGGACAGCGCCGCCAGCTCCACATCCTCCGCGCTACGCATCCCGGTATCCCCGCGCATCACCTGGGCGATGAAGCGTGCCTTGGTTTCGAGGGTCTGCCAGATGTAGGCGTCGAACGAGGCCTCCGTCACGTAACGGACGATACGCACTTCCTCATTCAGGTTGCCCTGACGAATGATGCGTCCCTCCCGTTGCTCGACGTCGGACGGACGCCATGGCGCATCCAGATGATGCAATGCCGCCAGGCGCGTCTGGATATTGGTGCCCACCCCCATTTTCAGAGTGCTGCCCAACAGAACGCGAATCCGCCCTTCCCGCACGGCCTTGAACAACTCGGCCTTCGCGGTATCGCTCTCGAAGTCATGAATGAAGGCGATTTCCGTTCCCGGAACCCCCATCTCCACGAGCTTCGCCCGTATGACGTGATAGACACTGAACCGTCCATCGTCCGTTGGCGTACTCAGATCGCAAAACACGGCCTGAGTGCCGCGGAACGCCGTCGTATCGCGCCAGATGCCATGAATCCGCTCGGCGCACAGGCTCACTTTCCCATCCGGTGCCTCCGGCTCACGAGGAGCCACCAGCCGCATGTCCAGCGCGGCCTTGCGGCCATCGTTGGTTACCGCCAGCATGTTGTCCTCGTTGGGCGACACAGTGCCGTTGCGAATGGCTTCGGCACGTTCCACCAGCGTTGCCACAAACGCCTTCAGGGCCGCCGTGGGTTTCGCTGTCACCGTCTCCAGATGGAAACGCGGCACCGGTAGCTTCAACATGTCCGCCGTTCGAATGTCCGCCACTTCGCGGAACATCGTCATCAGCTCGGGCAGATTCACGAAGCGGGCGAACCGCGTGTTCATGCGGTATCCCCCGCCATCGGGCGACAACTCCAGGGCCGTCACCGACTCGCCGAAATTGCCCGCCCAGGTATCGAACTGCGCCACATGATTCCCCCGCAGCGTCGCGGGTTGCAGATAGCGTTGCATGGTCCACATCTCCGCCATCGAGTTCGATACCGGCGTTCCTGTTGCGAACACCACCCCCGACCGGCCGCCATGCTTGTCCATCACATGCCGCGTCTTCACGAACATATCGAAGGCACGTTCCGAGTTGGCATTGGGCAGTCCTGCGACCCGTGCCATCTTTGTGAACCGGTAGAGGTTCTTGAAGTAGTGCGCCTCGTCGATGAACAGGAAATCGACGCCCAGTTCCTCGAACGTGAGCATGTCATCCTTCTTCGACTTCGCCGCCAGCTTCTCCAACCGCGCGAGCCAGCTCTTCTTGGCCCGCTCCAGCTCCTTGACGATCCGATTCCCCCGCTTCTGCGATTTCGAGGCCCGAATGGCACACTCGATCTCATAGACACGCGCTTCGATGAACGTGGTCATGGCCTCGTCGCTCATCTTGATCCTCTCGAAAGAGGCATGGGTAATCAGCACGCCATCCCAATCCCCGGTGGCGATCCGTGACAACAGCGTCCGGCGTTTGTCGCCGACCAGGTCGTCCTTGCTCGCCATCAGGATATTGGCCCCGGGATAGGCTCGCAAAAACTCCGCCGCAAACTGCTCCAGCATGTGGTTTGGCACCACATAGCACGGCTTGCTGGCCATTCCCAGACGCCTCAACTCCATACCGCCACAGATCATCGTCAGGGTTTTGCCAGCACCGACCACATGGGCCAGCAAGGTATTCACCCCGCCCGACACGATGCGCCAGATGGCGTCCTTCTGATGCCGATGAAGGTTGAACACTTCGGAGAAGCCCGGCAGAGCCAGGCCCGACCCATCAAACTCCCGCAAGCGCACAGAATTGAATTGGTCGTTGTACAGCCTGACCAAGCGCTCACAACGATTCGCATCGGCAAACACCCAGGCACCAAATGCTTCCTTGAGCGCCTGCTGCTTCTCACGTGCGGCAATGGTTTCCTCCGTGTTCACGAAGTACCGGTCGGTCACCGGATCGCGATCCCGAATCGTTGGCACCATCTGGTTCAGCGTCACGACAAACAACTCGCCTGCCGAGATACGTCCGGTACCGAAGGTTTGGGTCGATGCGACCGACCGTTCACCTTGCCAGGGCACATCGATGTTCCACGCCCCGGCTTCCGCACAGAACTCCACCGTGCATCCCTCACACTCCAGCAACTGATCGAGGAATTCGGCATAGTCCCTCGCCGGTATCCAGGTCGATCCGATCCGGGCATCGATTTCTCCCGGCCCCAGATCAGCAGGCACCACCGCTTTCAAGGCATCCACATTGCGAACAAATTCTCCGCCCGCTGCTTCTGCCATTTCCAGCTTGCTGCGCACGTTCCCGGCCAGGTAAGCATCCGCGGTTTCCCACTGCGATGTTTCCGGATTCAGGAAGATCAGACCGCGATCCGCCATGTCCGGGAGGAACGCAGATGAAGCCTGCCCAAGCAGGGATGCCATCAACGCGACATCCACACATCCGCGCTCATGCAGCGACACCAACAGGGCCTCTTCCGGCGTATTGCAGCGGTCGACCTTGCGGACGACCCCCACGGTCCGACGGAAGAACACATCGGCCTTTTCCGCCACGCCGCCCTCCGGATCGTAATTCTCCAGAGACAACAGCAATGGCAGGTCGGGGTCTCCCTTGAACGCCAGCTTGTTGGCCTTGGCATGCAGATAGCCATGCCGCGCCACAAAGCCGTCATAGGCCATGTTGAGCATCATGCGGTAACTGCCAAGACGGCTATCGTCATCCGTGAGATGCTGGACATGCAGCAACTTCCTCGCCGCATCACGAATCGCCATCATGCCGACGATGCGCTTGGCAGCCGTTGCCGATACCGTTCCCTCGATGACCAGCAGCTCCTGGCCTTCCGAGACAGCCAAACGGCCATCGTCGGTGAGGCAGAATGCGCCCGGCTTCACGAACTCCGGCGCCGCGGCATGAATGTCGCGCTGCGGCTTGCCACTGGGCTCGGAATTTCTCGCCGCCCGGGGGTGATGAACGCCCTCTGGCAAACGCGCAATCCGTTCCCGTAAAGCAGTGCCGATATCGCCATCGAAAATGGCGGCATTCGACAAGCCATAGCCATTCGACTTCTGTCCCATGCGCCCGATCAGCATCTCCGGGTTCTGGACATACCAGTTCGAGACATACAAACGGCGGTAGCCATCGCACATCGCATAGGGCGCTTCGACCACGCTGATCCAGTCGTCAGTGGCCTTTTCGCCTGCCCCCAACTTCTGGAGAAAGACGATATCGGTCGTGACGTCGGTATTGGCGATCTGCGAAAACGTCCCGGACGGCAGACGGATCGCCCCCAGCAGCTTTGCCTGGGAGGCCATATGGCGCCGCGCCCGGTCTTCCCACTTGTCCAACGTTCCGGCCGACGTGATGAACGCCACCAGACCACCCGGACGGGTCACTTCCAGGGCACGCCCGAAGAAGTAATCGTGGATCAGGAAGTTTGCATAAGGCACGTTCCGATCGTCCGGCACCTGATAGTTCCCGAACGGAACATTCGAGATCACCAGATCGAACCAGTCTTTGGGCAATCGCGCCTTCTCGAAGCCCACCGTCAAAGTACGAACCCCGTGTTGCCCATACAGGCGCGACAGCATCCGCGACGACAGACGGTCGATTTCGATGGCCGTGATTTCCGATACTTCGGCCAGATCCTTTGGCATGGCACCGATGAAATACCCGGTACCCGCCGAGGGATCGAGGACGCGACCGCCCCGAAAACCGAGTCGGCGCACCGCTTCCCAGATCGCATCGATCACGAAGACTGCCGTGTAATGGGCATTGACCACACTCCCCTTGGCGCTCGTGTAATCCTCGCCCAACAGATCCGGCAATGACTCGGCTCTCGCCCGCCACGCTGGATCGTCCTGCTCAGGATTGAACGCTTTGGGAAGCCCGCCCCATCCGGTATAACGATTGAGGACGGATCGCTCTTCGTCAGTCGGGAATCGGTTTTCGGCATCCAGCAACGACAACACTGCGATCGCCGCCAGATTCGCCTCGAACTTCCCGACCTCCCCACGCAACATCGCATGCAGAGAGCCATCCAGCGCGGGCCATACCGAGCGGAGCGGCTTGGGTGCCGGAACGTCGGCCGCCACCTCGATAACCCGTTCTGCGATGTCGCCCGAACTTCCCTCGTCGATGACCGGAACGGCGTCATGTACTTCGTTGACTAAGGGAAAGGCGATAATTTCCGCCGTGCTTCTTGCCTCCGACAATGGATCGTCCGGGGCAAATCCGGGAAGCCACATCGTGACCTCCGCGAGTTTCTTGAGTTTCATGCGGTTCTCCTGAAAAGCCGGAGACACGCTCCCCCTCCGGGGTGTGTCCCCGGAAGGGTTGAGAAACTTTGGTGGATCGGATGTCGAAGGCGCGAGCCCTGACAACCGACCGGGTGATGCAAAGACGACTGCCTACATTTCGCCGCGCCCGCCAACTTCGATCTTTCGCCACAGGGACTTGGAATCACTCAGCCAGTGATAGCGAACGAATGCCGACAGGTCGGCGTCATCGTCGATGGAAAGGATGAAGCGCTCGATACCGTCCCCGCTGCCGTTGAGAGCCAGCCCGGTCCGGTTTTCGCGGAACTTGGCCAGACACTCGGCGTCGTAGCGGTCACGCATCTTCTGCGTGTCGATATCGATACAGAGCGAGACCCGGACACCCCGGTTTCTGGCTTCCTCCAATGAGACGGCGTCCGCCACCACCCGCCGCAGGCGAGCGATGTAGGCCTCCGGCTTCATCCAGCGACCGTGGGGCTTGAGCGATCCACCTTCGCAGGCGGCCGCAAACTCCACGACGGTTTGCATGACCTGCCAGGACATGCCCAGGGCCATGCAGGACCACCGACGCGGACGCTTGCCGTCCTGCCGATAGACATTGTTGTCACCACCCAGCGAAGCCAGAATGAAATGGTCTTCGTAGGCGGATTCGATGCGTTCCTTGGGCAGACGAATTGCCACCCAGTCATACTCGATGCGATACGACATGTGATGCCTCCAGAAATGAATGCCGGAGACACCATCCCTTCCGGGCGATGTCCCCGGACGGGTGATGGCCGTAAGGCCGAATGGATTTACAGCTGTTCCGCCTTGGCTTGCGAACACAGGTACAGCAGACAGCTCGAATTGCGCGGCCCCCACCAGCGATGCCAGCGGACCTGCACTTTGGCTTTCTGCTCCGCCGGCAAACCGAAATAGGTCTGCCGGGCGATTCGCCACCATTTGGCGGTGAATTGGCGCCGTTCGACCTCAACGACGTCTGCACGCTGCGCACGGCGGGACATGACTTCATCCACCGATGGCTGCAATGCCGCAACCTGATCCGCGAAAAGCGGCAAGGCCTCGCGTTCTGCCTTCTGCTTGCGCAAAACGGCCGAGCGCTTTCTCGGGGTATCCCGAAAACCTTCATAGCGGGGATAGCGATCGAACATCATGACCATCCCCTTGCCACGCGAATCGCTTCGCGCAGCATTCGTTCGTATTGCTTCATGGTGCCTCCAGTAAAAATCGGGAGGCAGCGACCCTGTCGGGAGCGAGCCCCCACAGGGTTGAGAAATGCTGTTTGTTTCCAGCGGCCAGCTACCGCTTTTCAGTCGTTCCCCTATGGGAACGGCCAAACTCGGGTTTTCCACAGCGGGCTACGGACATGCGCAACCCGTTCTGGAAAGCCCGGCACACGCAAACGCGCATGCACCGGGAAAATGGTCCAGCCATCAGCGCCCCTGACCTTTGCGCTTACGACTGCGCGCAGGCTTGGGATAGCCGAATCGGGACCATGCCGCCGGATCGACGGGAAGCGGTGTCGTCCGGGCATTTTTGAGATTCACGAAAACACCGTGATAGGCGATCTGGCCGTAGCGGAACAACTCCCACAGCAGATTCAGCGCATACATCGAGACCCCGCGATTGACGAATAGCGACTGCTTGTCGAGGGCATCGGCCAGCGAGCAGGACGGCGTGTCATCTTCGGCTTCCTGCGACTCATCGACGATCTCCGGGAGAAGATCGCCGGCATGAGGCAGCCGGTTCGCATCGGGCTTGGCCCAACGCGCCGGTACGACACCGAGAATGACCTGACCATCATGCAAGCGGTTGCCCAGATCGAGCCAATACCCGCCGCCAGCACGTCCCACCGATTCCAGGATTGCTTTGCGCGCCAGACGATTGTCCACACAACCAATCGCCAGATCGGTGCGCAAACTCTCGCCCGCGGTGAGACGCCGCATCTGCGCCTTCCAGCCGGTGCCCATCGCCATGTTGATGCGATTGACGAGTACCGATGCCTTGGAGAGCCCCACGTCGGACGGATAAAACATCTGCCGCCCGACATTGGCTTCCGACACCTGGTCGGCGTCCACAACGGTCACATCCAGTCCCCCGGGGTGTCCCAAGGCAAGCATGGCCGTATGCAGCTGGGCCAGTCCCATCAACATCTGGGAACCCGACCCGCCGGCTCCGATGACGGTGACACGCACCTCCCGCGTGAGCAGTTCAGGCACAAGATGATGGATAGCCATCATTCCCTCCTGTCTGGCCGTTCAGGCCGGTCTCATCGAATGCCAGCGGCAGGAACAGCCCGTTGGCGCATAAGCGAAACGCCGTCGAACATTGCCCGCGATCGCAGTTGCCGATCACGCCAGCAATCTTGAACTCCCCGCGATCATCCCGATCGTCCTGCGTCGAGAAGAAGGCCGAGAGGCGACCATGGGAATGCAGGTCGACCACCAGATGCTCGTCGTCGTCGAGGAGCGGCCGGCGATAACGTACATGCGTGCATCCCGTCGATTCTTCCGTCGGGAACACCAGCCGCATCTCGCCGGAGCCGGCATGCCACACGATCCATCCCACACACTCTTCCGGGCAACGATCGAGCGCGAACCGGTAGAACTCGATGACCAGATGGCGAGGAATCTTGCCAAAGGTCAGGGAGAGCTCACGGCCCACCCAGCCATACGGCATGGGGACGCTTTTCTGGCAGACCAGCGGCACCCGCAGGTACAACCAGGGACGCCGTGCTTCGAGCCAGAGTCCGTCACCGGTCACCAGAAAGCGATGACCATTCTCGGCCAGGGGCGTGAATCCACCATAGCGCGGCACCGTCACGACAGGTGCCGAGTGTTGCAAGGCGACATCTCTCGCATCCATCACGCGTCTCCTTCCAGCACGGCGGCCTCAAAAGCTTGCCGTAGCGTCCAACCCGTCGGAACGAGCGTGCGCGTTGGAAAGCGACTCAGGCGACCATCCAGCAGATCCCGCCACAAGGCAAACGGACCGGCCCGGTAACGGGTCAGCCCCCTTGGGGTATGGATGTTCGGATGCGTGAAGTAGGACCGGAAGAAGGCTTCCTCCCAGGCCAGGTGGTTGTGTGCCTGATCGCCTTTCGGCAAGCGGGCACTGCCGACACAGATCGTGCCGTTTTGCCAGACGTTGAAGAATGGCGCGACGTACAGCGGTGTGTCGGCATCGGGACGTTGCCGCCCCTTGAACGCAAACACCTTCCATGCCTTCGTGGTCACCACGAACACCAGCCCGGACAGGGAACCCGAGCGGTTCGCGCACCGAGTTCCTTGCAGTCGAACCAGACCTGCCTGTCCTGTGGAGCGCTGTACCAGACGAAGAAACCCGATCCTTCCGCGAGCACATGCGCCGGCTTGATGGCCGGCTTGAGCATCGTTTCCGGATCGAGAATCCGCATCAGCGCCATGAGTCCCGCCTTGCTGGCCGGAACCCCTGCTTGAATCACCGGACGATTGCCATCGTCGGAACCCACGTCATGAATCGACACGAACGCCGGCTTGCGCTGCGCATCCTGATAGATCAGGACGGCATGAGTCAGCCGGTACGACTGTTCGCTGGAAAACGTACTGACATTGATCGCCATCGCGACCTCCTTAATGAAATGGTGCAGGCGTGTCGAGCCCGGCGGGCAGGACATCACCCGCACCGGGTTAATGGAACTCACAGCGGTTCGGCGATCAGGGCGATCAGCCGATCCAGTGACGACAACAACTGCAACCCCAGGCCGGTCTTGTGGAGCCAGACATGGAACCCCTCGGTATCGAGAGGTACCGCGCCGGCGCCAAAGAGATCGGTATAGCCATCGCTGGCGCAGTTCGCGTATTCGATAAAGTCATCGAACACCCGATCCATAGGGTCATCGGCATCCCATCGCAGGTAAGCCCCGAAATAGACACACTCGACTTCCATGCCATCCAGGCCGGGAAGCTGCCCGCCATCCGCCATCAATTGTTCGATGTCGAGCAACACGGCGGCTACCGGCGCAACTTCTGGCATGGAGGACTGGATGCGGGACAAGGCCTCCTCATCCAGCACCGGCTTGGCGCGAAGCACCCAGTTCGGGAAATGACCGTCATACCAATCCGGAGAAATTGCATCCCCCAGATCCTCGTCGGTCATTCCCATCGAACGCATCTCATCCAGCCATTCGGCTTGGTCGCTACTCCCTTGCCAGTGGATGTATTCGCACAGATCGCGCGCCGATTGGGGCGTCAGGGCATACAGCGTGCGCCCCGAAGCCCGTTGCAGCCAATACAGCGCCGTCTCACCCAAACCGGGACAGTGCGTCTCGATCCGGGTCAGCCGATCCTTCATGCCCAGCCATTCGACCTGCTCGGACTGGATGGCCCAATACCACTGGTCATCGTCCTCACTGGCATCCGGAAACAGCGATCCGTAGCCCAATGCCACTGGGCGATGCCGCGACATGAGCCTCGAAGGCAATGTGCTGCAACTGCCCCACCATGCGGTTGATCCACGCAACCAACGCTTGTTGCACCAGCGTAGGCGGCAGACCGCTCGCAGACTCGGGAAGCTCCCCAACCTCCAGCCAGCGCAAGGCCAGCATCGCCCAGCGACGAACATCAAGGCTGGGATTGAGGCTGATCGTGAGTCCTTTGCCAAACTGCGGCAGACTCAGAGGATCAGGGCCTGGACGGAAGCGGCCACCTGACAGCGATCGCCGGGGGCCACGGTTGCTTGAGACCGGAGCACCAAGCGTTGCAAGGCTTGTACGCATCGTTTCATCTCCTCGTGATCGAAAGCGGGAATCCCGGGAGGGATTCCGCCTTCAAAGTGCGAGAAGTCGCCATCGGCAGCGGCTTGAAGCCGTTCCTTGAGCGACACCATGGCCTACTCCTTGCGGAGGACAACAGGCCAACGCCGATCGAGCCACCTGACCCATCGTCCCAAGGCGATAGTCAGGCGCTCCACCGGCGTCACGACCGCCGATTGCGGTTCGACATAGCTCAGGCCGTCATCGCGCCGCCGCACCACGATCCGGGAGGTTCGCGGTGCATTGGCCGATAGGCTGCCCTTGGTGCCGACCGCACGCCGGAAGGTGTAGATCAACCGATCCCCCTTCTGCTCCGGCCCCTCGATCGAGGCCGTCGTGATCTCCGGGTAGGTCGCGGAATAGACATCCCGCACCTGCTCCGGCGACAACTCGCAGCCGGGATCGGGCAAGGCAATGCCGTTGTAGGCAAACGAACGCTGCAGCTTCTGAACGGTAATGGTCATGACGCCCTCCTCATGCGAAAAGGTTGTCTTCGACCGGAACGTCGGCGGCTGCCGGTGTCTCGGTCTCATCATCATCGTCATCAGCTGGCGCCGCTACCTTGGCCGTGCCTTTCCTGAGTGCGCCTTCCGCTTTCTTGCTGGCGTCCTTTTTGGCTGCCTCAAGAATGTTGCGGGTGGCTTCCAGTTGCTCGGCCAGCGATTGATGCTCGTCGGCAAAGCTGCGAAGCAATCCGACGAATTGCGCATCCAGCTCCTCCGCCGTTCCAGTCAGGACCAGCGGGATCGCCAACGCCTCGGCATCCTTGGCATCCTTCGGGGTGGGTCGCACCGTGACGGTGATCAATCCTTCCCTGGCCGATGACAAAGTGACCGCCAGTGCTGCGCAGCCGTCCAACAACGATTTCAGTTCCTGAAAAAACATGGTGGTACCTCCAAAGAGAAAATTGCAGGCGCACCACGCCCCGTGCGGGGAACGTGGTCCCCGCATGGGTGGAAAGAAACTGTCTTACGCGATGTTGAAGCGCATCGACCGCGGCACCTTGCCCTCGTAGGGGAAAGCCGCCACGTTCAACAGCGCCTTGACGATGTCGTCCTTCTTGCCGCTCATGGCCTTGGCAAATGCCCCGCCCATGGCGACCTTCAAGCCGATCTCGTCGCACATCGCCTCGATTTCGCTCTTGGTGAGCAGCTTGAGAAACTCTTCGCAGAGCTTCCAGTGCCGCCCGAGATCGATCTCGAGATAGGTGAGGATCTGGACCAGGGTCTTCTCCTCGATGCCGTCCGCCGCCGATGCCGCCAGTCCGAGAAACAGCTTGTCCCGAACGGCTTCATCCGACTGCGCAACCAGGCGTGCCGCCTCGTCCGCCTTGAACACGAAGCTGGTGAACTCCTGCTTGGTGATCGCGGCGAATGCCTTGCCCAGCTTGGTATCGCTGATATGGCGGGCATTGCCTGATAACGCCAGGGCAATGAGTACCGTGAGATTGTTGTCACGATTGCCCATCAACTCCCGACGCAGCGCCTTGCGCCAGACTTCCAGCCGGTAGTCCTTGACCCGTTGCGAGTCCTGGACCTTGGCCTCCGACTTGGCTTCGGCCTTGCCGGGTGACTTGGCAGGGGTTGCCGACTTGCCTGACGCTGTCTTCGCAGAACCTTCCGCCGGCGTTGCCTTGTCCTTTTCCAGCTTGATGCGCGCTGCCACCTTCTTGGCATTGCAGCTCGCATCGAAGCACAGGTCGGGATAGACATTGCCCAGCTTGCCCGGCACGGCCGAGATCGCGGCACCGAAGTTCTTGCAGGCGCGGCAGGCTTTCGCCTGTTCCTCGCCCACCCCGGTATCGCCCTCCGCCAGCAGTCGCAGGAGCGTGAAGTTCTCGCCGGGTCGGACGATCCGAATGGTCGGATAGTCGTCGGCCAGCGATGCCTTCTTTGCGTCCAGCGCCGCATCGGTCTTGCCATCGAAACACGCCCCGTGGGTGCAATGACCCGCTGCAATCGCCTCACCAAAGAGTGCCTGCTGGTTCCCCGAGTTGTGGGGACACGACGTGCACTCGCCCTTGTCGAAGATCGCGCTGCTCAAGCCCCGCGAGATCTGCTCAAGTTGCCCGCGAAACTGGGCGACCGTCGGCAGACTGGCTTGCGACAGCAACTTCTCCAACACGGCATCCTGCTTGTCGCGGGTGACCGCGGCCAGCAACTCGGCGTGACCCAGCTGGATGCGCCGCTCGGACAAGGCCCGACGGACCCGTTCCGAACAGTTCATCAGCGCCAGGCGCTTGTCGAGCGTGGTCCGCGACCAGCCCAGACGACGCGAGGCCTCGTCCCGATCCCCCTGACAGCGGCCAAGAATCTTGGCTGCCGCTTCGGCTTCTTCGGTCGGACTCATGTCGGCACGCTGGATGTTTTCGATCAGCGCCGCCTCGTCGGCTTCGCCATCGTCCAGGTCGCGCACCAGTGCCGGGATTTCATACTCATCCCCGAACACCTTCTTTGCCGCACGCCAGCGACGTTCGCCGGCGACGATCTCGTAGCGTCCCGCATCGCGAGGCCGCACCAGAATCGCCTGCAGCACTCCCTTGGATTTGACGGACTCTTCCAGCTCCGTCATCTCGGCAGGATCGAAATAACCACGAGGATTTCGGCCGGGAAGAATGTTCCCGACCCTGATAGATGCTTGCAGTTGCATGATGCCTCCATGAAAAAAAGCAGGCAACCGCATCCCCGGACGGGAATGCGACTGTCCCGCCCGGGTTGAAATGCTTAAAAGCTAATGGGTGTAACGTTGCCGGTAGCGTTGCAGCACCTGATCCCGAATCTCTTCGGCATCGAGGCCAAACAGACGGCAACACGCCCGATAGGCAAATGCGCTCGACTCCGTCCGTGGCGCCTGCATCCAATCGAGGATGTCTAACCGCGTTGCGGCGGACACCCTCAGATCGAACAGGTCGTGCAGCGATTTTTCCAGCAGGAGGCTATGTAGCCGCAGGATCTCATCCTCGGTCCATGGGGGCTCGCCATCAAAATTCGCTTCACTTCCTGCCGTGCCTGCCAGGTTAAGTTGACGCACCAGACCGTCTTCCCTGTGCATGGCCGCCTCCTTGAATAAGCGCGGTGATTCGTTGCGCCTAGTTGCGGTTGTCGGCTTTGATTACGCGGTACGTTTCGTACTCGATCTGGTATCCGTTGCCGTGGACGACGCTCAAAAGCTGATTGCGCGCCAATACAACGGCGGCATCATCTTCCTTGTTCATCGTCAGGAAACTGACGTTATCGAGCACACGCACTGCCCTGGCACAGATCCGGATGGCACCGAACTCAGTGTCACCAAGCATGGTCACTTGCCTTCCTCCCCGAAAATGTCACTGTCTGCGGAGGACGGATTGGCCAAGGCAGCCTTGCGACTGCGGTAAGCACGGAGCAGTTGCTCCAGCTCGCCACCCTCAAATGAGCCTTCGGCCCGGACATAGACTTCATCCAGTTCGTCGGTCGATGCTGCCTTGCCAATGGTGACCAGGGTATCCTGCAGCAGCCTGCCGGAAGCTTTACGCTCGTTGGCTTGAGATGTTTCGGCCTTGTCAGGCTTGTTCCCCTTGTCGCCGGTCTCGGTCGCTGTCGGGATGACTTCTCCCGTTTCCTCGTCGATGATCGGCGCCCAGGAACCATCAATGGCCTCGGTGATCCCGATGTTCTGGCTTTCACCTCGCTCGGTCACTTCATCGAGCGTCAGCGCCATCGCCAGTTCCGGCGACTTCGGTAACAGGTTGCACAGCCGGCGAATCACGGTCTTGAGGCCCATCGGGACGAAATGCGTATCCCAGGGACTTTCCTTCCCGTACTTCTTGGCCATCTGGTAGCCACGCGAGTTGTCGCGCACCTGTTCGATCTGTTCCTTCGACAGGGCGTGAAACGTGCGTGTGCCATCCTTGAACACCGCGACGGCATAGAAGCCCGCGATCGCTCCCCGCTCCTCATCGGAGGCAGGGAAGCCGTTCTTCTTCAACGGTTCGTGCATCAGGGTCCGGTTAAGGCCCAGAACGATGTCGAACTTGTCGTTGATACGAACTTCGTGACCGTAGATATCCTGCACGATCCCGCTGTTGCGGGCCAGCTTCATCAGCCCCTGATAACCGGGGATCAACTGGCACTGGTTGCCGAAAGGCACAAGGTGCGCTTCACCCATCAATCCCACTTCGAGCCCGAGCTGGCTGGACTGGATCACCGCCGCAAAGACACTCCGGGGATCGGTCTGAGCCAGTTTCGGGTTCATGCGGAACGCGGTCAGCGCGATGCGCACCATGCGATCCGGACTCAGATGCTTGGGCAGTGCGCGGGCAATTTCGCCCTTGAACTGCTCCAGCATGGCCGGGAATTGCACCACGTTGGACTGGCCGCCTTGGCGGGACTTCTGGATGTTGCGTAGGGTTTGAGACATGGTTTTCTCCAAAGAAAAATGGCGAAGACACCTGTCTCCCTTGACGGGGATGGGTATCCCCGCCGGGGTTGATGACCTACAAAAGTTTCCGCGGATTAGGCGGCGTCCAGCTCGAAGGCTTCTGTGTTGGCGGCCCAGCGTGGCAGGGAGATCAGTTCAATCTCGCCACCCGGTTGGTACGCCGGCCAGTTGCCTGATGCCTGGCACCACTTCAAGAGCTGAAGTGCCGCCCGGTATTTCTTGCGCCCGATCTCGATCACGTCGGGATCGGCGCGATAAACCGCTACCGCGTGCGGCGCGTCCTTCTCCACGGCGACAAACAGGAACGGAAGTTCCATTCCGGTCACGGCCTTGATCCCGTCGACGTAGTACGCCGCCTGGATGTCGTAGCCGAAGTTCGCAATGGATTTGGAGAAGCCGCTACTGCTGGCATCGACGCAGGTCTTGAGATCAACGATGGCTTCACCGTTGAACCAGTCCGGCCGACACTTGCAGTTGAGGCCCGTGTCCGCATCCGTCCAGAACGCCGAGAGCTCGGCGTCACCAACGGACAGCAGTCGTGCCGCCCCTTGATGGGCAAACACGGCACGCTGCACCAGAGTGAGCGTGGCCATCTCCTCGGAAGTAATCACGATCTTGCCCTGATTGGCTTCCTCGAAGCGTGCTGCGGCTTCCTTGCCTTCCTTCGTGCGACGGTCGAACTTCTCGGCCACCACGAATTCCTCGGCAAAGCGATCCTGCTCCAGTACATAGGTATGCACTGCGGTACCGAATGCCATGGCGGGCGTCGGTTGATGCGGATGATCCAGATACTCGCGCAGGTGGGCCGGGCTTTTGAGCATCTTGACGATACCCGAATGGCCGATGGCTTTCTCCGCGTGATACTGCGTGGCCGGCATGACGAGCAGGCCGGGATGATTGAGTTTCATGATGCCTCCAGAGTGATTGCCGGAAGCACCGACCCGAACCGGGGCGTTGTCCCCGGCTGGGTTGGAAAATGCTGTTTGTTTCGCGCGGCCAGCTACCGCTTTTCAACCGAACGGATAACCGTCCGATCAAATCTGGCTTTCCGCAGGACGCTCCGCAGGAACGCCCTCGGGAAAGCCCCGGAGGTCCGGGGCGATGGGATCATTCGATAGTTCCGGCTTTGCGCGCCATGTCGAGTGCCTTCAACAACATGTCGCGGGTTTCCGTGTCCCGCTTGCCGTCCCTCAACCGCTGATACAGATCGCAGGCAAAGGCCATGGGCAGGGGATCGAACAGTCGAACGAGATAGGGATTGAGTTTCATGATTTTCTCCAGAGGTTGATGAAAGACCCTGGCGAAAACCGCATCCAAGATGGAGCGATCCCCGCAGGACAAAGGGCTCTTTGGAAAAAGCGCTTTGTCCTGCGGGGAAGACCCCAGCAGGCAATGCTGCGAACTACAGGCCGAGCGCGCGAATGATCGGACGGCTGATGATCCAGCCAGTAATGCAGCATGCGAGAAGAACGAGTTCCATGAGGTGCCTCCTGAAATAAAAAAGGGGCACCCCTCCCTTTGCGGAGGCGATGCCCCCGCTGGGGTGGAAACGTCAGGCAATGACTTCGAAGGAAGCCTTTGCCGTGTTGCCGGAATCGTTGTCGATCCCGTTGCGGCGCAGATACGCCGGTATGTCGTACTGCCGCCAATCCGCTAAGTGTTCCTCGGCCCGTACTTCACGCACGTCGGCCACCACTTCCTCGACCTTGGCCTGGAGTGGTATCCGCATAAAGAAGTTACGAATGGATTCCAACGCGAACTGAAGAAACGAAAGGATCAGGTGCAGCCCTGCCAGCATGGCCAGGACGAGAATGACGCGTTCCATGAACAAACCTCCAAAAGTGATGGAGGCCTGTCCCCCAGGGGAGGAAGACCTCCCGGTGGGGAAACAAGAAACGTGCGACTCAGAACGGCTCGATGTCGGGTACATCCTCGAACGCGGGTCCCGTAGCGGTAGCCGGCTTGCCTTTACCGGTACGCTTGCCACGAACTGCTTCGGGAGCATCGTCATCCGACGGACGACTGCCGAGCATCTTCATCTCGCTGGCGAGAATCTCGACGACATAACGATCCTGACCCGCCTTGTCCTGCCATTTGCGGGTCTGGATGCGGCCTTCGACATAGACGGGTGAGCCCTTCTTCAGGTACTCGCCGACGACTTCCGCCGTACGACCAAAAAAGACGACACGGTGCCATTCGGTGATTTCCTTGCGCTCACCGGACGACTTGTCCTTGTACGTCTCCGTCGTTGCGATCCGAATCGTTGCGATCGCTTCGCGGTTCTGCGTGTAACGAACTTCAGGGTCGGCCCCAAGTTGCCGATGAGGGTGACTCTATTGAGTGATGCCATGTTGCCTCCTGACAAAAAGTTGGCAGGAAGGCCGTCAGTACCTGACGGGGTTTCCCCGCCGGGGTTTAGTAAATGCTGTTTATTTCGGAAGGCCAGCTACCTTCACCGTGCCCACCATAAGGAGGACATGAGATGGGCGCATTCTGGCTGTCGACAAATTTCATGGGCAGGCGAAATGCAAACTTTTTGGACGCATTTCGGCCACCGAACCCGTGACGACCCGAATACTCTCCCGAGGCTATTTCAACCGGGAGACAGTCATGGCCACACGTCAGTACAAGCCTTCATCGAACATACCCACCGTCAGGCTGAGCAACAGCCGTCCCTTCATTACGCAGAAGGCGGTCCTCAATTCCCTGCATGCGCAACAGATATTCGAGCGTGGGTACGACATGTGCGCCAATGGTCTTTTCTCACTGACCGTCGTATTGCGGTTCATCGGTACTGAGGAACAGGCCCAGGCTGTCGAGACGATGGTGGATGACCTGCTCAATAAGGCACTGGATGAGATTCGCCAGGAAATCGCACGCATGAAAGAACTTGGTGAGTCCAATGGCTGCGAGACAATGATCAGCTATACCAATTCCAGGACGGTCGAGATTCAGATCACTTCGCCGCGGTCTATCCGGTTCCTGGCCATCATCCGCGAGTTCGATCAGTTGATCGCCGCTATGGATACCTTGTGGCTGGCATGCATCATCGACGACACCCACTACGCTGTCGAGGCCTACCAATGGAAGCGCAGGATTCTTCGACTCGCTGGGCAGATACGGACCTTGGCGACACGCGCAATTCTTGCGGCTCGCAAGAAAGAGAACGCTGAGATAGCCGCCGAGGAAAGGGAACCAAAACTAATCAATGAACTCTCGGCGACACCTCATCACGAACTCGAAAGTACATCAAATCGCTGATTTACACCGATAACAAACCACACCAATGGGAATCCGCTGATCGTTGCGAATGTTGGGCATCTGTATAGTTCTTGGCTTGCATCGGATTGAGGATATTCGCATAAGTCCGTTCGACCACTTTGTACTCCTCCTACAGATTCGTCACCACTCGCTCCATGTGTAACACTCGTTCCCGGATCATTTCAAACAACTGCACGCCGTAGCCTAAGGGCATTGCTCACTACGGACGCGGAACTGAAACTCATGGCGAGTGCGGCAATCAGCGGGGAGAGCAGCAGCCCAAAGATCGGGTAGAGGACTCCGGCGGCAATCGGCACTCCCAGCGCGTTGTAGAGGAAGGCAAACAGGAGGTTCTGGCGCATGTTGCCGACAGTGGCGAGCGAGAGCCGCCGTGCGCTGGCAATGCCGCGCAGATCGCCCTTGACGAGCGTGACCTGTGCGCTGTTCATCGCGACATCGGTGCCCGTTCCCATGGCAATGCCAACATTGGCGCGGGCCAACGCCGGGGCGTCGTTGATGCCGTCGCCGACCATGGCGACGATGCGGCCTTGCGCCTGAAGCTGCGCGACCAGATTGTCCTTGTCTTGCGGCTTGACTTCGCCGTGCACTTCGGAGATGCCGAGCCGGCGGCCGATTGCCCTAGCCGTGGTCAGGCCGTCGCCGGTGGCCATGATGACCTTGAGGCCGCTGGCCCTCAACGCCTCCAGCGCTTCCGGCGTGGAACGCTTGAGCGGATCGGACACCGCAACGATGCCGACGGCCTTGCCGGCGACGGCGAGAAACATGACGCTGGCCCCTTCCTGACGGAGTGTTTCGGCCTGATCCGCCAGCGGGTGCCAGGCGATGTTCTTGTCGTCCATTAGCGCGGTGTTGCCGAGCGCGACGGGTTTTCCCCCGACAAAACCGCTCACGCCGATGCCCGAGGCTGACTCGAAGCGCTCGGGCGCATCAAGCTTGAGATTGCGTCGCCGGGCTTCGGCGACAATACTCTGGGCGAGGGGGTGTTCGCTGCCCTGGTCAAGGCTCGCGGCGATCCGCAGGACTTCTTCCTCGTTCTCGCCGGACGCTGCACTTACCGCATGGAAGGCGGGCTTGCCTTCGGTGAGGGTGCCGGTCTTGTCCACGATCAGGGTGTCGACCTTGCGCAAGTTTTCGATGGCCGCCGCGTCCCGGAAGAGGATGCCGTGGGTTGCCGCCTTGCCAGTCGCCACCATGACCGACATCGGCGTCGCCAACCCCAGTGCGCAGGGGCAGGCGATGATCAGCACGGCGACGGCGTTGATGAGCCCGTAAGCCCAACTCGGTTGCGGCCCAAACAGCCCCCATACTACGAAGGTCGTCAGGGCGATGGCCACGACAACGAGCACGAACCAGCCGGCAACTAGGTCGGCCATGCGCTGCATGGGCGCGCGCGAGCGCTGGGCCTGGGCAACCATCTGCACGATCTGCGCGAGGACGGTTTGCGAGCCGACCTTTTCCGCGCTCATGATCAGACTGCCGCTCGTATTCATAGTGGCGCCGATGAGCCTGTCTCCGGAACCCTTGCTGACCGGGATCGGTTCGCCAGTCAGCATGGATTCATCCACCGCGCTCTCACCGGACAGAACCAGACCATCCACCGGAATTTTTTCACCCGGCCGCACGCGCAGTCGATCCCCCGGATGCACTTGGCTCAATGGAATATCTTCTTCGACGTCACCGCCGTTGTCATCCGCGCGGATGCGCCGTGCCGTCTTCGGCGCCAGGCCGAGCAGCGACCTGATCGCGGCGCCGGTCTCCGAGCGAGCCCTGAGTTCCAGTACCTGACCAAGCAGCGTGAGCGAAATGATGACGGCAGCGGCCTCGAAATAAACGGCCACATGCCCGGCCACGCGGAACGAGGCAGGAAAGATGCCGGGCAGCGCCGTGGCCGCCACGCTGTATAGATAGGCCGCGCCGGTGCCAAGCCCGATCAGGGTCCACATGTTTGGGCTGCGATTTTTCACGGATTGCACGCCGCGCACGAAGAACGGCCAGCCCGCCCACAGGACGACAGGGGTGCTAAGCGCCAGTTCGACCCAAGCACGCACCGCACCCAGCAGGTTGTCTAGCAGTCCGCCCGACATAGCGATGGCAGTGACGATCACGGTCAGCGGCAAGGACCACCGGAAGCGGCGTCGGAAGTCGGCAAGCTCGGGGGTTTCACCCTCATCGATCTCCGGCAGCACTGGCTCCAAGGCCATGCCGCACTTCGGGCAGGTGCCGGGACCGACCTGGCGCACCTCCGGGTGCATGGGGCAGACATATTCTGTGTCCGCCGGTGCTGTCTCTGCTTTTATCGGCGCGGGAGACAGATAGCGATGCGGGTCGGCAACGAACTTGTCGTGACATTTCTGCGAGCAGAAGTGATAGACCGTGCCCGCGAGTTCTGCGGTCGGCTTACCAGCATCCAGCGACACGTCCATGCCGCATACCGGATCTTTCACGCTCCCGGCATGGTGGGCATGGGCGGCATGCTGATGATCTGTACCATCGCCGTGACTATGCGGGCCACCATGAGTTGGAACGATCCTACTAGGCTCGTGCTGTAGCTCGGACTTATTCATCAGTTTCTCCTTCACACGCGGCGGTCGATGGCAGATTCAGTTCGTGAGCGACGCTTGTCCATCGCCTCGACGCGGAAAGAAGGCCGGGGTCGCCTGTGCATAATGTGTCCAAGCCTCGCCGAAGGCGGCAGCGGAATCGCGTTCCTCGCGCCGGGCGAGGCGCACATACACGACGAGCAGGATGGGGAACATCACCAGCGTGATCAACGTCGGCCACTGAAGCAGAAATCCGGCCATGATCAGTACGAAGGCGACGTACTGCGGATGACGGACACGCGCGTAAGGGCCGCTGGTCGCCAGCCGGCCGCTTGCTTGCGCCGCATAGAGCACGCGCCACGCGGCCGAGAGTAGCCAGAAGCCGCCGCCGATGAACGCGGCGGACAACAGGTGGAACGGCCCGAAGTGCGGATTGGCGCGCCAGCCGAACATCACTTCCAGGAGATGGCCCGAATCGTGGGCGAGAAAATCCACGCCGGGAAACTGCTTGGTCAGCCAGCCGGAGAGCAGATAGATGGTGAGCGGAAAGCCATACATCTCCGTGAACAGCGCGACCACGAAGGCCGAAAACATGCCCAAGGTGCGCCAGTCGCGAGCGCTTTGCGGTTTGAAGAAGCTGAAGGCAAAGAAGATGAACAGGGCCGAGTTGATGAGCACCAACGACCACAGACCATAAGCGGGGGCAGTCTCAGTCATTTTCCTTCTCCACCGTCGGATTTACCGTCGCCTCCGCCATGGCCATGGCCGCCGTGCATGAACAAGTGCATCAACGGGCAGGCCAGCAGGATCAGGTAGGGCGCGATCAGGCCGGAGAGATGCATCCGGTGCTCAAAGCCCAGGAGCAGTACCGCGAGGAGAGCGAAACCGCCGAAGACCCAGCGGGAGCGGCGGCTCGTTTCGGCAGCGGTCGCTGGCGGCATCCTGTGCGCGGCATGGTCATGGGTTTGCATCGTATTCTCCTGTGGGCGATGGCTTGGGTGGCATGCCGTGCTGGCGGTGCACGCGAAGATAGCTTTGCGGATCGGCTAGGAAGGCATCGCGGCATACCTGTGCACAGAAGTAATAAGTCTTTCGCTGATGTTCCACTTCTGCGACCGCAGTGAGTCGGCTGACGACCATGCCGCAAACGGGATCCTTGTACTTCGTGTCGTCGGAACGATGTTTCATCTGCCCTCCTGGATGCTGATCGGTTTCGATAAGTTTCATGTGACTGTCACTATGCCCGCGACAACCCGACGCGAACATGACCCGGAAATGACATTTCCGTCAGCATGACCGGTTTTCCCTTAGCCCAATCGCGCTGGCGGACGGTTGCAGCAAGCGCCACTCGCGGGATGCGCCTCGTTTTCGATTTCGTTGCTCTCGATGAACTTCCACAGGCTGCGACGCCAGCGATGCAGGCCGCCCCGGGAAACGAGGCTTGCCCCGGCAACGACAGCTTCGACTTGTGCGAATGTCGCCTGGCGCAGGTCATATTCGACCGTGATGTCATCCGGGCCCGGAATGGCAGCTGCAACTCCCATCATGCCCAGGAGCCTGCCGCACACAGCACGAAGCGCCTCCTGTGTCGGTGCGACGAAGTGGAGCTTGCGTCGCTTAACGATGGGAACGCTGTTCCGGACGCCTCCCGGAACGGTGTAGAGCGCCGGCGTGGCAATGAAGCGCTCTTGGCATTGCGCCGAACAGAAATGAAACTCAAGCCCCTGCCACATCGTCGAGTACGGTGATGCGGCAACGTTTACAACCATGCCACACACCGGGTCGCGGCTCGTTTCGGGTCTTCTGGTCATGGTCCCCGCCTGTCAAGGTAGCGCATGGAGATGCTGAAAGTCAGCGGCGTGCCGGTAATGCGCCGTCCCGCCAGCCCCGACTTTCGGGACATCTGTCAGATCGCCTGCATGACCCGATCGAGTTTGCCGCGCACCGTGACGGCAAGAGGCTCGATGTTCGGGTTGTCGACGAGTTGAAGCACGGCAACCGGATCCATGAACTCGACAAACACGGCGCCGACGGCATCCTCCCGGACGACGACGTTGCATGGCAGCAGGAGGCCGATGGACGGTTCGGCGGTCATTGCCTGATGCGCCAGCTTGGGGTTACAAGCGCCGAGGATGCGATACGGCGGAATGTCCTCATCCAGTTTCTTCTTCACCGTGGCCGAAACGTCGATGTCGGTCAGTACGCCAAAGCCTTCCTTCTGTAACTCGGCGGTAACGCGCTCGATGGCCTGATCAAATGCAAGCGCGACCTGCTTGCCGAATCCGTAGCGTGTGCTCATTGCGTTCACCTTGTTACGGGCGTGCCCATGTGCGGCTCACTCTTTGTTGCGTCCTTCGAGGTCGGCGCGACGTTCCTGATATTCGTCGCGCCCGATCTCGCCGCGCGCATACCGCGCATCCAGAATCTCGCGCGGGGATCGCTGCGTTTCGTCCTTGCCGCTGCGACCGGACGCCGCCTTGGCGAACAGCCAGACCAGCAAGACGATCGGTATCAACCAAACCAGAATCATGCCGATGCCCATCAGGCCTCCTCCATGATCGTATCCCCACATGGGAATGCCTCCATGAATATGGTCAATTGGCTGGTTTCTGGGGCTCGGCCGGCGGCATGCCCATGCGGCCCTGCATCATCATCTGCATCATGTCCATGCGCTTTTCCATCATCTCCATGCGCTTGGCCACCATGTCGTCGGCACCGGCCATGCCCTGACCCATCATTCCTTGGCCGCCCCCCATCATTCCCATGCCGCCCTTGCCCATCATGCCGCCCTCCATCATCGGGCAACCCATCATCCCGGCTTGCATGCCGCGTGCCATTTGCATGTTTTCCTGCATGGTCTGCATATGCTCGGCCATGACCTTCTGCCGCTCGGCGTCAGTCTTGGCCTTGGCGATACGGTCCAACTGCGACTGCATCTTCTTGACGTTCTCCTGCATTTTTCCGACTTGTGGAGCGGGGGCATTTGTCGCCGCAGCCGCTTTCTCGGGGTGATGGGCATCATCGGCAAAAACCGGTAGCGAAAATGCCAGCGAGGCGGCAATGGCAGTCATGGCAAGCTTTTTCATGGTATTTCTCCTTTTTTGCTGGTAGAAGTCGTTTTTCAACGACGGATTGAAGCGCTTGGAATTTGTTCTTACGGCCCGGATGAACATTAATGACGTGCGTAAGTGGATATACGACCATCGTTACCAACCAAGAGTATGTCGTAGGGGATTTTGCGCAGGTCATCCATTCCCGGCGCGCTCTGCGGCATGCCGGGCGAGACCAGTCCCTTGGCATTTGGCTTCTCGGCCAGCAGCCGCTTCACGTCGGCCGCAGGCACATGGCCTTCGACCAGATAGCCATTCACTTCGGCGGTGTGGCAAGACCCCATGGCGGTCGGCACCCCCAGCCGCTGCTTGTGCGGCGTAATGTCGTTCGTCTCGTGGGTGACGACTGGAAAGCCGTTGGCCTTCATGTGCTCAACCCATTTCCCACAACAACCGCAGGACGGGCTCTTGTAAACCGTTACGGTCGGCAGCGGCGCGGCGGCCCAAGATGCGGACGCAAACATCACGAGGATTAGGGCTGTGCGGATGGAGGATTTCATGTGCATATCCTTTCGTTCAAGATGGAATCAGTATGATCCGTCGTTACCGACATCACGCTGACACCAAGATTACATTTCAGTAATCTGAGCATCGACTCGGTGCTCAAACTTTCACGTCTTCTGGAGTTCCCCCTGAATCCTCTAATTCAAACTGCTGATGGATGACTGACTGGAGCTGAGCCACCAAGCGGTCATGCGGGACAATTCCGACTTCATGGAACAATCTGTCGGCATGACTGAGAAATGCTTCGGCAAAGGCAGGATCGAAATGTGTCCCGGCACCGGCCCGGATAATGGCTTTCGCAGCCTCCAGGGGGAGCGCCTCTTTATATGGACGTTCCGAGGTCAGTGCGTCAAAAACATCAACTACGGTAAAAATCCTCGCGACAGTCGGAATCTCTTCCCCTCGGATTCCGTTCGGATAGCCGGTGCCATCGAATTTCTCGTGATGGCCGCCGATCACGCTCTGGGCCTTTTTCAACCATTGATTGTTGGCAACAATCTGCTGGCCCAGTACGACATGCTGTTTCATAATGACGAATTCTTCCTCGGTCAGGCGATCGGGCTTGAGCAAGATGGCATCCGGTATACCAATTTTTCCAATATCGTGAAGGAAGGCACCGACAACCAGTTCTCGTATTTCCATGCCAGGCAGTTCCAATACCTCGGCCAGACGAGTCGCGTACAAGGTGACCCGGTAATTGTGGGAATCGGTGTCCGAGTCGCGCTTGGCGATCGCGCTACCCAAGGTGCCGATCAATTCGAGATTTGATTCGAGCAACGTGCTTGACAGGCTTAATGAACGCCTCATCAAGCTCATCAGGACGGGATAGAGCAGAACGGTCGCGAAGAGTGCGGAAACGAGACCGATCAAGGTGCTGTTCCTGGTTCGTTCGTTGTGTTCACGCTGCAAGTCCGAATCGATCCGGTAGATACCTTCCAGGTAGGCGGGCGGGTTGCCTCCCTCGTTGGCCAGCGGAATAACAACCTGTGTGAATTGCTCTCCGCCGCTTTTTAGCCAGTATTGGTGGCTCGCCCCTGCTTCCGGCAACGACAGGCGATGCGCCGTCACCAGGAGACGAAGGCCCGGAGGATCCGATTTCCATACTTCGGACTGCAATTCACCGGACGTGCCGAGGATTCGAATTGCAAGAAACGGGGAATCGTTCAGCAAGCGCCTAAGTTCCGACTGGTCGTGCCCGTGTTCCACGGCAAGATGCCGGCGATTCTCCGGCGCATTGAAATGCTGAGCACGTTTTAGCACTTCGGAAAAAACCAATTCCTCGATGTGACGCCGCTCGACAACGTAGGAAATTGCTCCAGTGATCAGGCTAATAAAAATCCCCGCAAGCGCCAGACGACTCAGAACCTGCCGGCGCAGCCCTTGTGGCGTGGTCATATCCATCGTAGTCTGTTGTGCTCCGTCTGGAATTCCTGATGTGTTGAGACGCCCAGGATGATCATTGACCAGGCTTTCATCTCCAACAAGATAACGAGTTCGTCGAAGCGTAGATCGACACCTTGTTTATCGGAAACCTCGCTTGCGCTCGGCCTTCCGCTGGGATGGATTTTTTTCGCCGGGCCGCGGCTTCCTGCTGACGTGAAAGACAATGATGAAGGCGACAACGAACGCGATGAGGCTGCCGTAAAACACGTAGTCAAGCAATGCCGGAGGCGCATTCTCGATGTGGTGGATCCGGATACTCATTGGTCGCGTTCGTTTTCAGGACCGCAGGATGCGGGCTGGCGCGAAGATCGCAGCCGTTCAGTGCTTATGGTCCATATGCCCATCCTGCGGCATTGGCATTGCCAACGGGGTAAAGCGCGCCTGCTCCGCCCCTTTGCCCGCCAATGTGATCGACACCACGGCTTTCAGATCGGGCATAGAGGCATACTTGCCGACGCCCTTCAGGCGATTGTCGCCGTCCGGCGTCAACGTCACCGACGACTTCGCCTTGCCGCCAAGCAGGGTCACGGTGCCAGTCGCGCCTGCGGTCGGTATCTTGGTTCCGGCATGGTCGGTGACATAGACCACGACCGGGTTGTCCTTGGCTTCCTTGCTGTCCTTGGCGACGATCAGCTCGAAGTGATAGACGCCGGCCATGCGCAGCTGACCGCCATTGGGCGCCTTCTGCGTATCGAGATACTCATCGCTATGAGCGAACGCGGCGTTGCCGACGAACAGGGATGCGATCAGGGTAGCGACGGGAATCATTGCTTTCAGGGATTTCATGTTGAACTCTCCACGGTTGGGAAAAACAGGTTTAGAAACTCTCTTGTGACCGATCGGCGAGCAGGCGCTCCAGCGACGGCTTGCCCCACAACCAGAACATCACCGGGGTCAGCAGGGTATCGAGCAGGGTCGAACTGACCAGGCCGCCGAAGATCACTACCGCCACCGGGTGTAGCACTTCCTTGCCCGGTGCGTCGGCGGAAAGCAGCAGCGGAGTGAGTGCGAAGGCGGCCACCAGCGCGGTCATCAGCACCGGGGTGAGGCGCTCCAGCGATCCGCGCACAATCATGTGCTGACCGAAGGTTTCGCCTTCGAAGGCGCACAGGTTGATGTAATGGCTGATCTTGAGGATGCCGTTGCGCGTGGCGATGCCGGTCAGCGTGATGAAGCCGACCAGTGCCGCGACCGATAGCGGCTGCCCGGAGACCCACAGGGCGATGACGCTACCGATCAGCGCCAGCGGAATGTTGCCCATGATGATCAAGGTCAGCGCCATCGAGCGGTAACGGCTGTAGAGCACCATGAAGATCATCGTCAGCGACACCAGCGCGAGCAAGGTAATCAGCTTTGCCGCCTGCTCCTGCGCCTGAAACTGGCCTTCGAGTGCGGTGAAATAGCCTTCGGGCAAAGGTTTGGCGGCCAGCTCGGCGCGGATGTCGGCGATCACCTTCGACATGTCGCGGCCATCGGTGTTGGCCGAGAGCACGATACGGCGACGCGAGTTCTCGCGGCTGACCTGATTGGGGCCATCGCTTTCCTCGACGCTGGCGATCTTGGACAAGGGCACGTAACCGGTCGGCGTCTCGATCAGCAGGTCGGCCAATGCCTGCGGCCCGCGCGCGGACTCCGGCAAGCGCACCAGCAGGTCGAAGCGGCGGTTGCCTTCGATGATCTGGGTGATTTTCTCGCCCTCGATCATTTGTTCCAGCCCGCGCAGCAGATTGCCGGGCGCCACGCCATAGCGTGCTGCCTGCTCGTAGTCGAGGCGAATCTTGATCTGCGGGATCAGCACCTGCTTTTCGATCTGCAGATCGGTCACACCGGGAATCCGCGCCAGCCGGTCGCGCATCTCGGCCGCCAGTCCGCGCAGGGTATCGAGATCGTCGCCGTAGATCTTCAGCGCAATCTGGGCACGCACGCCGGAGAGCAAGTGATCAAGGCGATGCGAAATAGGCTGGCCGACGTTGGAGGCGGCCGGCAGGCTGGCAAGACGCTGCCGGATGTCGGCAATGATTTCGTCACGGCTGCGCGCCGAGGCTTTCAGATCGACGTCCATTTCGGTGTAGTGCACGCCTTCCGCATGCTCGTCGAGTTCGGCGCGGCCGGTACGGCGTCCGACCTGCGTCACCTCGGGCACTTGCATCACCAGTTGCTCGGCCAGGGTGGCGATGCTGCTGGATTCGGCAAGAGAAGTGCCGGGATTGAGCAGGACATTGACCGTCAGCGTGCCTTCGTTGAACGGCGGCAGGAAGGAGCGCGGAAAGAAGGGAACGCTCGCCGCGACGATGATGACCAGTGCCACGGCGCCGGCCAGCAGGCTGCGCGCATGACCGAATGACCAGTGCAGAAGCTTCGCATCCCAGCGCTTGAGCCAAATTACCAGCGGGCTGTCGCCGGCGTGGAGCTGCTTCATCCGCGGCAAGAGGTAATAGGCCATCACCGGCGTCAGCGTCACCGAAACGATCATGCTGGCGAGAATCGAGACAATGTAGGCGATGCCGAGCGGTGTGAACAGCCGTCCCTCGATGCCCGGCAGCACGAACAGCGGCACGAATACCAGGACGATGATCACGGTCGCATAAACGATGGCGGAACGCACTTCCAGGGTGGCGGCGGCGATCACTTCTGCCACCGGACGCGGCGAATTGGCGGCCCGGTTCAGCTTCAGACGTCGCAGCACGTTTTCGACGCCGACCACGGCGTCATCCACCAGCTCGCCAATGGCGATGGCCAGACCGCCCAGCGTCATGGTGTTGATCGACAGGCCGAAGTAATGAAATACCAGCGCCGTGGCCAGTAGCGATACCGGAATCGCCATCAGTGAAATCAGCGTGGTGCGCACGTTGAGCAGGAACATGAAGAGGATCACCGCCACCAGGATGGCGCCGTCGCGCAGCGCCTCTTCAACGTTGTTTACCGAATGCTCGATGAAGTCGGCCTGCTTGAACAGGAAGGACGGCGTATCGAATCCCTTGGGCAGGCTCTTGCCGAGTTCGGCCATCGCCTTCTCGACTTCGCGGGTCAGCTTAACGCTGTCGGCGGCCGGCTGCTTCTGCACCGACAGGATCACCGCTGGCTTGCCCTTGTAGCTGCCGTCGCCGCGCTTGATGGCCGGGGCGAGCTTCACGTCCGCCACCTGCTTGAGCAGGATCGGCTGGCCGTTTTTGACCGTCACTACGAGATTCTGCAAGTCCTCGATCCGCGAGCTGCGACCAATCTGACGGATCAGCCATTCGCGACCCTGGGCTTCGAGAAAGCCGCCGCTCGTGTTGGCGCCAAAGTCCTTCAGGGCAGTTTCCAGCTTCTCCCGCTCGATGCCGAGCGCCTGGAGCTGCGCCGGCTTGATCTCGACGCGGTATTGCCGCACTTCGCCGCCGATCGGGATAACTTGGGCGACGCCGGGAATCGTTAGCAGGCGTGGACGCACCACCCAGTCAGCATATTCTCGGACCACCATCGGACTGATCTTGTCGGGATCGGCCGGAAGCGCAATCAGCAGGATCTCACCCATGATCGACGAGATCGGCCCGAGCTGCGGCACGATTCCGGGTGGCAGGGCCTCGCGCACCAGATTCAGGCGTTCGGCGATCTGCTGGCGGTTGCGGTAGATGTCCGAACCCCATTCGAATTCGACGTAGATGATCGACAGGCCGATGCCAGACACCGAGCGGACGCGCGTTACGCCCGGCATGCCGTTCATGCTCGACTCGACCGGGAAGGTCACCAGTTGCTCGACTTCCTCCGGGGCCATGCCGCCAGCCTCGGTCATCAGCGTAACGGTCGGCTTGTTAAGGTCGGGGAAAACGTCGACCGGCATCTGTCGCAGCGTGATCGCGCCGTAGATGATCAGCAGCAGCGAGATGCCAAGAACGATCAGCCGCTGCTTGAGCGCGGCGTGAATGATGTAGTCGAACATGTCAGCGCACCTGCGAGAGCAGCCCGGCGCCGACGGTCACCACGCGGTCGCCGTCATGCAGGCCGTCGAGGATGGCGACGTTGGCAGCGTCGAGCGACTGGTGGCGAATCCGGCGGGCGACAAAGCGCTCGGCCTCGGTATGGACCCAAACCGCCGTCTCGCCAGCGCCGACTTTGGTCAGTGCCGCCCTTGGCACGGTCGCGCCCTTGACACCTTTGTCGATACGGACGATCACTTTGACCGGCTGACCAACAGCCACTGCTGCGTTAGGGTTGGTGATGCGAAACAGCAGGGGCAAGGCCTGCTCGCGCAGTTGCTGACCGCCGCCGACAAACTTGAGGTCCAGCGCCGTTTGATCGGCCAGGGCGCTGGCGGAAACCAGGGTCTTGGCGATGCCGACATCGTAAGCCAGCGCCTCCACGGCGAGGCGTGCGGGATCGACGATCTCGAACAGCACTTCCTTGGCATCGACCACCTGTCCGGCCAGCAAGTGGTGCGAGGCGCTAACGATGCCGGTCGCCGGGGCCACCAGCGATTCAGCAGAATCGATGCTGGCCCGGACATAGGCCCGCCGCTGCTGCAACGCCGCGTGCTCGATGCGCGCTGCCTCAATCTCTTTTTGCGGCACGGCGCCTTCAAGCTGCTCAAAACGTTTCATCTTGCCTTCGGCGATGGCCAACTGAGCTTCGAGTTCGGCAAGACTGGCCTTCTGGTTGCCACGTTCGATGGCGCCACTGATCGGGCGCAGGTAGGCCAGGACTTCGCCCTTGGCGACCCTCCTCCCAGCGGTCGGCATGCCTTTCGGGCCGGGAATCACGCTCCCGGCGAACATGGCCTGCACCCGCCCGCTGGTTTCGGGATCGGGAATGATCTGGCCGTTTAATTCAACTGTCGCCGCCAGCTCGGCGATACGCACCGGCTGGGTGCGCAAACCGAGCTGACGTTGCACCGGCTTCGGCACGAACAGACTGCCATCGGCCAGCCGCTGCAGTGCTGCAGTCACCCCCCCTGCACCCATTGTGCCTACCGCCGACACAGCGGCCGGCGCCTTCTTCTTGGCGTCCTGGCTGTGATCTTCGTCGCCGTGAGCCAAGGTTACTCCCGTGACCATACTTAATGACAGTGCGGCCACCAGCAAATGCAAATCGATCTTGCGCATCATCAAATCCCCTTCTTGGCGCGCTTGTGACGCCGAACGGCAAACAATATTCCGGTGACCAGAAGGAGCGCTCCCGAAATCCCCCAGACGACCCACTCGCTCCAGCCGTGCGCATGCGCCTCATTGGCCACGGAAGCGGAGGTATCCAGCGTTGCGGTAAGGAGATCGACGCTATCGCCAGCCTCGACGCTGATGGTCAGCGGATGCTTGGCCGGCGGCAGTAGCGTGGCAACATCGAGTACGTAGGTTCCTGGTGTGGTTTCGCTGGCCATGCCCTTCAGCCCCGCACCCTCGATCTCCACCTTGGCCTGCGCCACGGGTTCATTGCTGGCGAAACGATCCACATACACCACCAGCTTCTTGCCTTCGAGCGAGGTGACGACCTCGAATTCCTCGGTCGATGTGGCGGCACGTGGCGTGACGCTCTGACTAACCGGGAGAGGTGCGGGTGCCGCGTGGCTATGCCCATCGCTACTGTCCCCGCCTGCCCAGACGGGCAAGGAAAAAGCGACGAGCGTCACAAGAAATAACTTCTTCACATGCTTCACGGCAACACTCCCAGAGCTTGGTTCAAACGTGATATCGCGGCGGCGCGGGCCACGCGCTGGCGGTCTAAAAAGGCATCGGCATCAAAGGCGGCGGCCCGAATGCGCAGCAAGGTCGCCAGATCGGATTCGCCCAGCGAAAAGGCTTTCTCGGCGAGCCGCAGGTTCTCGGCGGAAAGCTGACGGCGTTCCTGCGCCATGGTCAGCTGACGTTCGGCCGACTGTAGATTGCGCTGTGCGCGCTCCATGTCGAGCCGAACCCGGGTCTGGGTACGCAGCAGGTCGGCATCGGCCTGATTTGCTTCGGCCTGCGCCGCCGACGTATCCCGACGCACCTGTGAACCGGATGAAAATGGAATCTTGAGTTTGATCCCAACACTGTTGGAATAAGACTCAGCGAAGTCGCCGCGCTCACGCACGACCCGTAGCGCCAGTTCAGGCGCGGCACGGCGCGATTCATCTGCAACCTGTACCCGCGCACGGGCACTGCGTGCAACAGCGGCGGTAGCGGCCAGCAACGGATGGGATTCGGCTGTATCGCTGGTTTCATCGATCAGTCGCCGAATCGTCGGTGACTCTTCGTCCAGATCTTTCGGGGCCGGAGAACCAATAAGGGTTTGCACGGCCTGCTCAGTCTGAAGCAGCGTTGCCTCCGCCTCGATCAGCTCCGCATTGGCAACATGGGTTTCGGTTTGCGCCAGATTAGCGTCGATGCGGGACAATTCTCCGACCTTGTAGCGCCGAACCACATCAGTTTCCAGGGCGCGTGCGGTTTCCAGGCGCCGTGCTGCCAGCACCTTGGCACTGCGAGCTGCTGCCAACGCCCACCACGCCTCCCGCAATTCGCCGCCGACCTCCAGACGCAACGCAGTCCGTCTGGCAACGGCTTCGTCGATGCGGCTCGCCGCCTCGCCTTCACGCGCTGCTTTCTGGCCGGGCAGCCACAGTGGCACCGCCAGTTCGACCTCGTATTCCTGCTTGCCCTGATTGCGGTTAAGCCGGTCGTTCAGGCTACCGATGCTGACCGAGCCTGGCTCGGGCGTCAGTCCGGCCGCGACATCCTTCGCAGCGCGTGCTTCGGCCTCGCGGGCATCCAATCCGGCGGCTTGCGGGTTCAAGCGCCAGGCCTGTTCCACGGCTGTCGCCAGTCCGGATTTCGGCGTTTCTGCCGCCTGCACGGAAAGACCGGCGAGCAGACCGGCAGCGCAAACCGCCACTAGCCACAGTTGGCGTGATTGATGAAACCTGACGGGTTTCATGGCTGCCGGGAAGAATGAATCAGGTATAGGGGACGGCCCGCAACTGCCTGATGATTTTGAGTATGAGTTTCCACAGCATTCGCTCCTGTTCGACGATGAGTGAATTTTGCGCAACCTTACCTAACGCCATGCTGACCGCAAGATTACATTTCTGTAATCTTGCGGGATTGCCCATGTTGCCAGCGCAGAATGGCGCAAATCGCAACACGGGAGAATGCACATGAAAATACTGGTGGTCGAAGACGAGATCAAAACCGGGGATTACCTGAAACAAGGCTTGGTCGAGGCTGGGTTCATCGTCGACCTGGCGCGCGATGGACTGGACGGGCTGCATCTCGCGCTGACGGATGCCTATGACCTGGCGATACTTGATGTCATGCTGCCCGGCATCGACGGCTGGGCAGTGCTACAGGGCATTCGCAGAGCCGGCAAGGACATGCCGGTGCTGTTCCTGACGGCCCGCGACCAAGTGCAGGACCGCGTGCATGGACTGGAACTGGGGGCCGACGATTACATGGTCAAACCCTTCGCCTTCGCGGAACTGTTGGCGCGGGTGCGCATCCATCTGCGGCGCGGCAGCAAGGCGAAGGAGTCCGAGTATCTGCGTATCGCCGATCTCGAACTCGACCTGATGCGACGCCGTGTCACACGTTCAGGCAAGCGCATCGATCTGACTGCCAAGGAATTCGCCTTGCTGGAACTGCTGTTGCGGCGTCAGGGCGAGGTTTTACCGCGCTCGCTGATTGCCTCACAAATCTGGGACATGAATTTCGACAGCGATTCCAACGTGATCGAAGTCGCGATACGACGCCTACGGGCAAAAGTCGACGATGCTTACGAACCCAAGCTGATCCGCACCGTGCGCGGCATGGGGTATGTGCTGGAGATCACGGAGTGAAGTCCCCCAAACGTAAATCGATTACTTACCGCCTGACACTGTTATTTGCGTCGGTTTCTACCGGAGTTCTGCTTGTGCTTGGACTGTTGATCGGCAATTCGGTCGAGCACCATTTCGAGGAGCAGGACATGGAGGTTCTGAACGGAAAATTGGAACTGGCCAGATACGCGCTGGAAAAGGTTCATTCGCAAAGCGATCTGGATGCTTTGCCGCAGCAACTGGATGACTCCCTGGTGGGGCATCACGGGCTGGCGGTCGTGGTGGTGGCACCTTCAGGACAGACCCTGTTTGTCACCAGCGGAGCCGAATTTCCGCAAGCCTTGCTTGCGCGAAATTCCAAGATGGAAAGCTCCCGTCCGATGATCTGGAAATCGAAGGATGGCTTGCCGCTGCGCGGGATTTCGGAGATGGTTCAAACCAGTATCAAGGGGGCGAAACCGGCCGTCGTTGCCGTGGCGACGGACATATCTCACCACGAGCACTTTATGAGTTCGTTTCGATTCACATTATGGACGGTCGTCGTTCTGGCTGCGCTTATAACCGGGCTTCTAGGCTGGATGGCCGTTAGACGAGGACTGGCGCCTTTGCACGCGATCAAGCGGGAGGCGGCGGCTATTACGGCGAATCGACTGCATTCGAGGTTACCTACCGAATCGGTCCCGGTCGAACTGATGGATCTTGCCGAAACCCTCAACCTGATGCTGGCCCGTCTGGAGGATTCCTTTCGGCGCTTGTCGGACTTCTCCTCTGACATCGCCCACGAACTACGAACGCCGGTCAGTAACCTACTGACGCAGACTCAGGTCATGCTTTCGCGTGCCAGGACGATTGATGAATACCAGGATGTGCTCGCGTCCAACGTGGAGGAACTGGAGCGCATGGCGAAAATGATCGCCGACATGCTGTTCCTGGCCAAGGCCGACAACGATCTGGTGATGCCGAATCTCGAAGCCGTTGATCTTCGGGCAGAGGCTGAAGGACTGGCGTCATTCTATGAAGCAGTCGCCGAGGAGAATGGTGTCACTCTGACGGTAGATGGCAACGCCACTGTAAGTGGAGACCGGTTGATGTTGCGTCGGGCCATTGGCAACTTGCTGTCGAATGCCTTCGGACACACTCATCGAGGGGGATATGTCCGAATTCTGATCGGCATGAGTGATGATCGAATGGCAACGATCCAGGTTGAAAATTCTGGCGAGACAATCTCGTCAGAGCATCTGCCGCGCCTCTTTGACCGTTTCTACCGGGCAGACCCTTCACGGAAACGCCATGCCGATGGGGTTGGTCTGGGGCTGGCGATTACGCGCTCGATCATTCAAGCGCACGGTGGATTCGTGTCGGTTCAATCGGCCGATGGAGTCACAGCGTTTGATCTGAAAGTTCCAGTATCGGATTGAGGCATCAGCTTCGTCGGGCCTTTGCGGCTGAAGGACGGAAGTTTTCACTTTTGTGGGGGCCCCACATGTGGTCAGTGCCGTCGGGGCGATGGAGGGATGGCCGCTTCAATTCGTTAAGAATGCCGCAGTGACCGGCATCACGTGCCACTTTGCAAAGTTCACGAAGATCACGTAACTGGCGCTCCATCTGACGCAGTTCGCGGATACGGCTGGCGACATGTCCAATATGCTCGTCAAGCAAGTCATTCACACCCCCACAATTTTCCGCCGGCGAATCTTTGAAGCACAGCAATAACCTAATCTCGTCGAGCGTCATGTCCAGGCTGCGGCAGTTGCGGATGAAGCGCAGCCGGTCCGCATGCGCGGGCCCATAGATGCGGTAGTTACCATCGGTACGCGCGGTTTCCGGCAACAGTCCCTCGCGCTCGTAATAGCGGATGGTCTCCACTTGGGCGCCGGTATGGCGGGCGAGTTCTCCGATTTTCATGAACGCCTAAACGCTGCGACCCGGCTGCATGGCAATGATGGCCATGCCGACAAGGCTCACTGCGCTGCCGATTAGATCCCAGCGTGTCGGAGTGAGGCCGTCGATCTGCCAAAGCCAGAGCATGGCGATGGCGACATAGACGCCGCCATAGGCAGCATAGATACGCCCGGCAGCGCCGGGGTGCAAAGTGAGCAACCAAGCAAATGCAGCCAATGATAGAGCGGCTGGGATGAGCAGCCAGCGGGAACGTTCGTGCGTCAAGACAAGCCACGGAAGATAGCAGCCGACAATCTCAGCCAACGCCGTAATGACGAAGAGACCAGATATTCTAAAAAACTCCAGCATCATTATTCCTCCCATCATCATTGTAGCTTCTTGACTCTATAGCCGCTACAGGGTTTTAAATGTTGTCAAGCAAGGAGATTTCGCATGACATCGCCCACATCCGAACACACAATTCCGATCAAATCCTCCGGCTGCGGTTGCAGCAACAGTTGCTCGACAATGCCTTCCCTGTCGGAGGCGCCAGTCGCGGCTGGTCAGGCTGGCGCAACCGTGCTGCTGATTCCGGCGATGGATTGCCCCAGCGAGGAAAACGACATTCGCCGCGCCTTGGCAGATATCGGTGGCATTCGTTCCTTGAGTTTCCAGCTTTCAGCACGGACGCTGTCCATTGTCGCCCCCGACACAGTATTGCCGTCTGTCTTCGCCGCTATTCGGCAGGCTGGCTACGAAACCAAGTCGCTTGCAGCCGGCAGCGAAGCAAGTGAAGGCAGTTCCGCAAAGGGAGATTTGTGGAAAGCCGTGCTGGCGCTGGTTCTGGCCACAGGCGCCGAACTGGTGCACTTCTTCACACCAGATACGCTGCCGTTTAGGGGGCTGGGAATGGCGATGGCGGCCATCGCCATCAGGCTCGCCGGGTTGTCGACCTACACCAAGGGGCTGGCGGCGTTGCGTCGGGGTAAATTGAACATGAACGCGCTGATGGGGGTCGCCGTCACTGGTGCCTTCCTGATCGGACAATGGCCCGAGGCGGCGATGGTCATGGCGCTGTATGCCATCGCCGAGCTGATCGAGGCGCGCTCGGTGGATCGGGCGCGCAATGCCATCAAGAGCCTGCTCGATCTGACGCCCGATACGGCCGAGGTTCGGCAGGCCGATGGCGTCTGGCGGGAAGTCCCTGCCGGGCAGGTGGCACTCGACGCCTGTGTGCGCGTCAAGCCTGGTGCGCGAATCCCGCTCGATGGCCGCGTCACGGCGGGAACGAGCGCGGTCAACCAGGCCCCGGTCACGGGCGAGAGCATCCCGGTGGACAAGGCCGAGGGCGACATGGTGTTCGCCGGCACGATCAACGAAACCGGCATGCTCGAATTCCAGGTCACGGCAATCTCCACCAATACGACCTTGGCCCGGATCATCCATGCCGTGGAGCAAGCCCAAGGGACCAGGGCGCCGACTCAGCGTTTCGTCGACCGCTTTGCCGAAATCTACACGCCGTCGGTGTTCGCGATGGCCGTCGCGGTGGCCCTGCTGACGCCCTGGTTGCTGGGCTGGAACTGGTCCGATGCGCTGTACAAGGCGCTCGTGCTGCTGGTGATCGCCTGCCCATGCGCGCTGGTGATCGCCACGCCAGTCACGGTGGTGAGCGGATTGGCGGCGGCGGCCAAGCGCGGCATTCTGATCAAGGGGGGCGTCTATCTGGAAGAGGCGCGCAAGCTGCGCGCCATCGCGCTGGACAAGACCGGCACCATCACCGAAGGCAAGCCGCGTCTGGTGGCGACCGAGGTGCTGTCCTCGGCTGTGCCGGAAGCTCGGGTGTTGGCCTGGGCCGCCAGTCTCGCCGGACACTCCGATCATCCCGTCTCGAAGGCCATCGCGCGCGGACTCGACCTGCCCGAGAACGACCTCCAGGATTTCGTCGCCCTTCCCGGGCGAGGCATCGAGGCGCGCACCGACGGCGAACGGCTGACGCTGGGCAATCATCGCCTGATCGAGGAGCGCGGCCTGTGCAGCAAGGAGATCGAGGCGCGGCTGGAGGTACATGAATCGCAGGGGCGCAGCGTAACGCTGCTGGCCTCGGAGCGGCAGGTGCTGGCGATTTTTGCCGTTGCCGACACGATCAAGGACAGTTCGCGCGCGGCCATCGCCGAACTGCATCAACTCGGCGTCGCCTCGGTAATGCTCACCGGTGACAACAGCGCGACGGCCGCCACCATTGCCCGCGAGGCCGGCATCGACGATGCGCGCGGCAACCTGCTGCCCGAAGACAAGCTGGCGGCCATCGAGGAAATGCAGAGCCGCTATGGTTCGACCGCCATGACCGGAGATGGCATCAACGATGCGCCGGCTCTGGCCCGTGCCGACATCGGCGTGGCGATGGGTGCAGCGGGGACGGACACGGCCATGGAAGCCGCCGACGTGGTGATCATGAACGACGACCTGCGGCGCATTCCCGAGACCATTCGCCTGTCGCGTTTTACCCATGCCATTCTCTGGCAGAACATCGTGCTGGCATTGGGCATCAAGGCGGTGTTTCTGGTGCTGGCGATAGTCGGCAGCGCCACCATGTGGATGGCGGTGTTCGCCGACATGGGCGCCAGCCTGCTGGTGGTGTTCAACGGCTTGCGCCTGCTGCGGCGATGACATTCAGGCAATTCCTCTACGATTGGAACGGTCTGAACGTGGCGTGGTTCGGGACGATCAACCAGGCGACGCCGGATTGGCTTGCGCCCCTTGCCCAGCTTGGCAGCGCACTCGGCAGTTACTGGGGCGGGCCGTTCTTGCTGATCGGGCTGTTGCTTTGGTCCAGGCGCCTCGATGCAGCGACCGAAACGCAGGCGGCGGCGGTGCGAGTCCAGACCCAACGCTTCGCGCTTGGCTTCGCACTGGCGTGGCTGGGAGTTGCGATGCTGAAGCTGATCGTGGATTTCCCCCGGCCCGTGGCAGCGCTGCCCGATTTGGTGCGGATCATCGGCGAGCCGGAATTGCAGTACAGCTTTCCCAGCGGGCATGCGGCCTACGCCATGCTCGCAGCCGCAACCCTGTGGCCGCTTGCGGCGCGCCGCTTCCGAGCATTGCTGGTGGCGTGGCTGGCATGGGTGGCGTGGTCGCGCATCGCTGTCGGCGCGCACTTCCCGGCGGACGTGATTGCCGGCTTCCTGATTGGATGGCTGGCGGCGTGGATCGCTTGCTCCTCGGGGACACGGTGGGTCTGGTGGTGCGCGGCGGTGGCAATCGCCCTGCTCGATCAGGGAACCAAGCAGCTCGTCGAGGCCAAGCTGGAGTATGCCCAAGTCGTTCCGGTGACAGCTTTCTTCAATCTTGTCCATGTATGGAATAGCGGCGCGGCATTCAGCCTTCTGGCCGACGCAGGCGGTTGGCAACGCTGGTTCTTCATTGCGCTGGCGACAGGTGTTTCGGCGTGGCTCGCCTTGGCCTTGCTCAAGCCGCGCCTGCCACTGGAGGCCGCCGCGTACTGCCTGATTCTCGGTGGCGCATTGGGAAACCTGGCCGACCGCGTGTTTCGCGGTTACGTCGTGGATTCACTCGACTTTCACTGGGGCGGCTGGCACTGGCCGGCCTTCAATTTTGCCGACGTAGCGATCACACTCGGCGTCGGAATCTTTCTCGCTGCCGGCAGCGTTTGCCTGGATCCCAGACATGGAGCTACAACTTGATGAGGACGCGAATCGATGTACCAAAGGCAGCAATAGCGGGGCTGCTTGCCGTTCTTGCCATGGTTCGGCCCGCGCCGGCAGCGCAGGAGCAACCTCTGCCGCCGGAGCAAGCCTTCGTTGTCACTGCGAAGCTCAAAAGCGCCAATGTGGTCGCCGTGGAAATCATTCCGGCGAAAAAGCATTACCTGTACAAAAGCAAGACCCGGTTTGCCTTGAAGAATTCGCCTGGCGTCAGCATCCGGGACGTTGTGCTGTCGTCCGGCGAAATCAAGGACGACCTCTTCTTCGGTCGAATCGAGGTCTACAAGGGAACGGCTCGCGTGGACATCATGCTGGACAGGAAGCCCTCTGCCGGCGGGATGACGCTGATTGCCTATTTCCAGGGGTGCAACGAAGCGCTGGGCATCTGTTATCCGCCACTGGAGCGAAGCATCGAACTGAAATTTTCTCGCTGAGATTTTTTACCGTCAATTTTCATTCCGATTCAGGAGATTCAATGAGCACATGGAGAACCGAGCGCGTCTTGAGCGTTCGTCACTGGAACGACAGCCTTTTCAGCTTCAAGACCACCCGCGATCCGGGGCTGCGTTTCGCCAACGGCCAGTTCGTCATGATCGGCCTGGAAGTTGGCGGCAAGCCGCTGACCAGAGCCTACAGCATTGCCAGCCCGAATTACGAGGAACATCTCGAGTTCTTCAGCATCAAGGTGCAAGACGGCCCGCTGACGTCCCGCCTGCAACACCTGCAGCCGGGCGACCCCATCGTCGTCAGTCGCAAACCCACCGGCACCCTGGTGCTGCACGACCTTCTGCCGGGGAAGAATCTCTATCTCCTTGCCACGGGCACCGGTCTTGCCCCGTTCATGAGCGTCATCCAGGATCCGGAAACCTACGAACGGTTCGAAAAGGTGGTGCTCGTTCACGGCGTCCGCCACGTGAGCGAACTGGCCTATGCACACTTCATTACCGCGCAACTTCCTGCAAACGAGTTCTTCGGCGAGGAAGTCCGCAACAAGCTCATTTACTACCCAACGGTGACCCGCGAGCCTTTCCGCAACCAGGGGCGGCTGACGGAACTCATCGACAGCGGCAAGCTGTTCGCGGACATTGGCCTGCCGCCCCTCGATCCGGCCATCGATCGGGCGATGATTTGCGGCAGTCCCGCCATGCTGCAGGACTGCTGCGACCTGTTGAATTCACGCGGCTTCCGGATTTCACCGCACATCGGTGCGCCTGCCGACTATGTGATCGAACGGGCGTTCGTAGAGAAATGAAGCAGTCTCGACTGATTCTCCTGTTTGTCCTCGCGACCTGCGGTGCCCAGTCGGCCCTGGCGCAAGGCTGGCAGTCCGGGCGCCAGGGCGGTGCTTGGGGCGGCAGTGGCTGGAACAAGCTGGAGATGTGCCAGGGTTGCCATGACATGGGAATGGGCATGAACCGGGGCGAAACTGCGCCGAAGCTCGGCGGCCAGCACGCTGCCTACCTGGAGAAAGTGCTCAGGGCCTACCGTTCCGGCGAACGTCGGCACCCCATCATGAACCGCATGGCGGCAATGTTGTCAGAGCGGGATATTGCCGATGTTGCCCGCTTCTATGCCTCGCCGCAGGAGTGAAGAATGAAGCCCGCATTACCCGTAGCCTGTTTATTTCTGTGTCTCGCCGGTGCTGCCTCGGCGGACGGCGGAACGTCAACGAGTCCGCTCAAGGCCCGGGAAGTCTGCTCGGCTTGCCATGGCAAGGATGGCAACAGTGCTTCGGACCAGTTTCCCCGAATTGCCGGGCAACGCGCGGCGTATGTCGCCGCTGCCCTGCGCGCCTATCGCGCCGGCCTGCGTAATGACCCGACCATGCGCGCCCAGTCCGAGTACCTGAGCGATCAGGAAATTGTCGATCTCGCTGCCTACTATGGAGCACAGACCGGTCTCGCCACCCACCGTTCCGCCTGGTGCGGCGGGTAACCATCCTCAACCTCGCAAAGGAGCAATCGGTCATGAAAAAGACCATCCTGATAACCGCGTTGTCCTCCCTCGTTCTTGCGATGGCGCCGGCTCAGGCCCAGCAGCCCGCGCCGGCCGCCAAGGGCGTCCAGGCGAAGCAGGCGGCGCCGAATGTGGCCGAGTACGACAAGCAGATGGCGCAGGCGCAGGAGAACATGAAGAAAATGCAGGAACAGATGGACAAGATTCGCCAGACCCAAGATCCGCAGGAGCGTCAGAAGTTGCTGCAAGACCATTGGGCCTCCATGCAAGGCAATATGCAGATGATGCACGGCATGTGGGGTAGCGGCGGTATGGGGGGCATGGGCTGCTGTATGGGTGGCCGTGGCATGATGGGGCACGGCATGATGATGGGCGACCCAAAGATGGGCTGGGGCCACATGGGCAGCTATTACTCCAAGCTCACCCCGGAGCAAATGAAACAACGGCAGTACATGATGGACCGCTACATGGGCATGCAGCAGATGATGATGGACCACATGATGCAGCACCAGCAGTACATGTGGCAGCGCTGATGTCCTCACGTTCCTTATATCGCGGTGCCATTGACGGGTTATAAAACCCATTCTCGCTAATCCTTAGCCATGTTCCGCCGTTTCTGCTTCCGCTCCCGTTTGCTCGTGGCGATGCTGCCCGCCACCGCTGGCTGGCTTACTTCAGCCGGAAATTCAGCTTCGCCTCAGGCTTGCCGGCCAGGGTGACGCTTGCCGCCACGCGCACCCCGACGCCCGCCTTGAAACTGCCCTTGGCCACCAGCTTGTTTTCACCTGCCGGTTCAAGGTTTGCGGTGGTCTTTTCGCTGCCGGCATGCACCGTCGCCGCGCCCTTGGCGCCGGCGGTCGACACCGGCTTGCCATCATCGATGACATAGAGCGTCAGGCTGTCGGCCTTCGCCACCAGTTCAAAGTCCAAACCGGCCGCCTCGGCGATGATGCCGCCATGTAACGGCTTGTCGTGATCGTGGCCGTGCTTGTCGGCCGCCGCTGCGATGGAAGCGATGCCAAGAGCAAGGCAGACAAGGGTGATACGGGTGGTGGTGATGACATTGCGCAACATGGGCTTCTCCTGTTTAGTCAAAACGTACCGCGTATTCCTTGCCGGCCTTGTCCAGACACAGGCCCTGGGGATTCTTGCCAGACGGCCACGCCAGCTTGCAATTCAACTCGGCGCCGTCCTTGGCAATCGCCGTGGCCTCTGCCGAATACGTCTCGTGGTCCTTGTCGTGGCCGGCAAAGATGCGATCCCAATGCTTGGGATCGGAGCCCCGGTAGCGGCGCTGCAGTTCGGCCCAGTTCATGTGTGTCTCGACCTTGAATCCTGCGGCCTCGTACTTTTGATCCGCCGATTCGAGCGTCAGCCGATTGGTCTGCCCGTGGGTGAATTCTCCCTTGAGCAATTGCGGTGCCGAGTCTTTGGTTAGCATATGGGAATGCGCGCCGCAACCTGCCAGAACAATCGATACGCCAATGGCTGCGAATCCGGGTTTGATATTCATTTTCATTCTCCAAAAAGTTATTCAGTTAAGCAATGGTGTGTGATGACCTCACTATCAAGCACGTGCGCTAGCGCCGGTTTACGGTTGAAGTGTTCCCACTGATGCAGTGACTTTAGCCGCACGCAGCGCCGGATATTTTTGGCCGAGCAAACTCATGTCTTCCGCCTGCCGATCATTGACCGTGACCCGCTCGGTATTCCCGGAACCCAGATGGAGATTCAGGCGGCCGATATAGGTTGCCTCACCGGGCTTGATGCTGAAACGATAAACAAATTCACGAGCCGGCTTGTACTCGGTTTCGCCATACGGGCTAGGTTCGCGCACTTGCCACGAATGGAATTCATAGTCTCCTGGTGACAAGCGAAGCGCCGCCAATCGCCCCGTTGTCTTGCCGGCATCCTGAATGTCGAGCGCATCGATGTTGTTCGGTCCCTTGACCACCACCGAATGCGTGAATGGTCGTTCTTTACCTTCGTCCTGCACCGACCGCGCATGCTGTCGCGCCGACGCATAATGTTGCGAGACGACGGCATAGGCTTCCCCGCGCGGCAATGCTTCCCTGATCCGATATTCGTAGCCCGAGACCTTATCCAGCGGCTTGCCGCTCAGCGTCAACGAGACGATGGCCAATCCCTCTGGTTTATTGGAATCCAGCGAATACGTTGAAGGCAAATCAGGTGAAGCGGCACAGCCAGAAAGACCTGCAACGAGCAGAGCGGACAACAATGTCTTGCGCATATTAATTTTCCTCTAGATCGGTTGAGCGACGGCGTACAACATCCCCGGATTCCAGCGCACGCCGCACCGCGCCAAACCGTAAATAAAGTGCTGGCACCACGATCATGTTCAGCACCGTGGACGAAATCAGCCCGCACAGAATCACCACCGCCATCGGCGCCTGAATCTCGGAACCCGGTTGCCCGGCGGACAGCGCCAGCGGCACCAGCGCCAGGCCGGCGGCGAGCGCCGTCATCAGGATGGGAATCAGGCGTTCCTCGGCGCCGCGCGTAACCGCTTCCAGCACGGTCTTGGCCTGATCGTGTTCGATCAGGTGGTGAATATGCGAAATCATCATCACCCCGTTGCGCGTGGCGATGCCGAACAGCGTGATAAAGCCGATGATCGAGGCAATCGTCACCACGCCGCCGGCCAGATACACGCCGACCACGCCGCCGATGATCGACAGCGGCAGGTTGAGCATCACCAGGAAGGCATCGCGCGCCGAATGGAAGGCGACAAACAGCAGCAGGAAAATGCCCACCACCACCGCCGAGCCGAGCAACAGCAGCACGCGCGAGGCCTCCGCCGCCGACTCGAACTGACCGCCGAACTCGATGTGATAACCGGCCGGCAACTTCACCTCCCTGGCCACGCTGGCCTGCATCTCTTCGACCACGCTCTTCAGATCGCGCCCGGCGACGTTGGCCATGACGACAATCTTGCGCTGCACGTTTTCGCGGTTGATGAAATACGGCCCGCGATCATTGCGAATCTCGGCCAGCGCCGACAGCGGCAGGCGCGCCCCGCTCGGCGTGGTGATCAGCGTCGCGCGGATCGTGTCGAGGTTGTCGCGCGTGGCCGGGTCATAGCGCACCACCAGATCAAAGCTGGCCTGTCCCTGCACCACCTTGGCCACCGCCAGGCCGTTGAAGGCCACCTCGATATTCTCGGACAGCTCTTTCGCCGAAAGCCCGTGCTGCGCCAGCGCCTCGCGCCGATACTTGACGGTCAGGAAAGGGATCTCGGTCTGCTGTTCGGGCTGGACGTCCACCGCCCCCTCGACCTTTTCCATCACGCCCTTGATCTGTTGCGCCAGCCTGCGCAACTCGGCCAGATCGCTGCCGAAAATCTTGACCGCGATATTGGCCCGGCTGCCCGACAGCATGTGATCGATGCGGTGCGAAATCGGTTGGCCAACCACCACCTGGACACCGGGCAGCTTGGCGAAATCCTCGCGCAGAGCGCCGAGAAACTGCTCCTTGCTGCGCGCCCCCATCTTCAGGCTGACCTCCAGCTCCGACTGATGCACATCGAGCGCATGCGGATCGAGCGGCGAGCGCCCAGTACGCCGCGCCGTGGCGATCACTTCGGGATGCGTCAGCAAGACCTCTTCGACCAATTGCCCGAGCCGGGCCGATTCCGCCAGCGCGGTGCCCGGCAGCGTCTCGACGCCCACCGTCAGCGTGCCCTCGTTGAAGTCCGGCAAGAACGACTGTCCGGCCATGCCCAGCGCCACCAGCGAGACCACCAGCAAGGCCGCGCTGCCGGCGGCAATCGCTTTCCAGCGCCTCACGGTCTTCTCCAGAACCCCGCGATAGGCCGCGCGCAGCCAGTGCACGAAGCGCGGTTCATGCGGCGCGGTGATTTCTTTGGACGCCCCGAGGAACATCGAAGCCAGTACCGGCGTGACCGTGATCGACACCAGCAGCGAGGCGAACAAGGAAATGACATAGGCCAGCCCGAGCGGCACCATCAGGCGCCCCTCGATGCCCGAGAGAAAGAACAGCGGCACGAACACCAGCATGATGATCAGCGTGGCGAAGACGATGGAACCCTGAATTTCCTGGGTCGCCAGAAACACCACATGCATGGTCGATTCGCGTTTCCCCGCGTCCTTCTGGTGGTTCTCGCGCAAGCGCCTGACCACGTTCTCGACCACGATGATGGCATCATCGACCAGCGCGCCCAGGGCAATCGCGATGCCGCCCAGGGTCATGGTGTTGATCGTCGCGCCGAGCATCTTGAGCGACAAGACGGTCGCCACCAGCGACAGCGGCAGCGCCACCAGGGTGATGGCCGTCGAGCGCACCGAAAGCAGGAAGGCGAAGACGATGGCGACGATCAGGATCGCCCCGTCGCGCAGCGCCGCCATCAGGTTGGCAATCGAGATTTCGATAAAGTCGGCCTGGCGGAACAGCCGGGTTTCGATCTTCATTCCCGCCGGCAATGACTTCTGAATGTCGGCCAGGGTGGTATCGAGCCGGCGCGTCAGCTCCAGCGTATTGGCCGCCGGCTGGCGCTGGATGCCGAGCACCACCGCCGGCTTGCCGCGCGTCGAGCCGACGCCGCGCACCGGTGCCGTGCCCAGCGCCACCTCGGCAATGTGGCGGATCAATACCGGCTGGCCATTCTTCATCGCCACCACCGCCTCGGCAATGTCCTCGGTCTTGGTGATGCGGCCGATGCCCTGGATCAGGTATTCCTGCCCGTTCTCGGCGTAATAGCCCGCCGCCGCGTTGCTGTTGGCACCCTCGACGGCCTTGATCGCCTCGTCGATGGTCAAGCCGTAGGCCGCCAGCCGTTCCGGCTTCAGCGTCACCTGGAACTGCTGCAAATCGCCGCCGATGGGCAGCACCTCGGCGACACCGGGCACCGCCAGCAGGCGTTTTCTGAGCACATAGTCAGCCGTGTTTTTCAGCGTCACCGTCCCGCCAGCGCCGACTTTTGCCGGGTCGTCCCAGGTCAGGGCAATGAACATGATTTCGCCCATGATCGACGCTGCCGGGGCCATCACCGGTGCCTCGATGCCGGGCGGCAGCGAGGTCTTTGCCAGTTGCAGTTTCTCAGCCACCACCTGGCGCGCCAGATAGGTATCGGTGCCCCAGGCGAATTCGACCGTGATGGTCGACAAGCCGACCTTGGTCGCCGAGCGCACGCGGCGCACGCCGGGCGCGCCGTTCAACGCCGTTTCAATCGGAAAGGTGACCAGGCTTTCCATGTCGAGCGGCGCTATGCCGGGCGCTTCGGTGACCACCGTCACCGTCGGCGCGGTGAGGTCGGGAAACACGTCCACCGGCGTGCGCGTGGTCTGGTAACCGCCCCAGGCCAGCAGCATCAAACCGCCGAGAACGACAAACAGACGATTGCGCAGGGACCACTGAATGATTTGACCGATCATGTCCTCGGTCCTCAGTGCGCGTGGCCGGCGGCTGCGGCCTTGCTGGTCGACAAGCGCACCAGATAGGCGCCCTTGCTCACCACCCGTTGCCCCGGCTCCAGTCCGGCAACGATGGCGATGCGGTCACCGTCGCGCGCCCCGGTCTGCACCATGCGCCGCTCGAAACGTTCGCCACCGATCTGCACATAGACCACCTGGGCGCCGTTCTCATCTTGTACCGCGCTGGCCGGGATCAACACCGCCTCTTGCCCGTTGCCGGCAAAGACCTGAATGCGCGCCGTGAGCCCCAGCCGCAGCGCGCGCTCGGGATTGGCAAACTCGAAAATCACCGGCACCGTGCGTGTCTGCGCATCGACCACGCCGCCGACGGCAATCAACGCGCCATTGCGGCCGGGCTCGATGGCGAAGCCCTGATCGTAGCCATCCACCGTGAACGCGGCGCCGGTCGGTTTGCCCACGCGACCGATGTCGCTTTCGGGAATCCGGGCTTCCAGCCAGAGTTTGCCGGTGTTGGCGATATGCAGCAGCGGCGCCCCCTCATTGACAAAGGCCCCGGCGGCGGCCGTCACCTCGGCGACGATGCCATCCATCGGCGCCTTGAGCGCAATGCCGCCGCCGCCGCCGAGCTGTTGCGCCCGTGCCGTGGCCGCCTGCATTTCGGCGTGCGCCATGTGCTCATTGGCGCGGGCATCGAGCAGGCGTTTCTCGGCGACCGCCTCTTCCTTGAACAGTAGCTCCATGCGCTCGCGTTCGCGCCGCGCTTGTTCGAGGGCCACCTGTGCCTTACCGGAGGCGGCTTCCAGGCTGGCCTGATCGCTATCGCCGCCGAGGCGTGGGCCGAGCACCGCGAGCACCTGCCCCTTTTTGACCGCCTGCCCGATGCGCGGAAAACCGTTGGCCGCGCGCAGCACGCCAGCGGTCGGTGCCACCAGTTGCGCCTCGCTGCCGGCGGGCGCACGGATCGTGCCGGTGGCGGCAATCGCGGTGCGCGCCAGGCCATTGACCGCTTCCGCCGTGGCGAAATCGATCTTCCACTGCTGCTCCTTGCTGAAGGCGATGCCTTCCTCGTCGTGCGCATGGCCGCCATGCCCGGCCTTGGCGGCATTGCTGTCGGCAAAGACGGTCACCGGACCGAGTTCATGGGTCAGGGTGCCGAGATCCGATTCAAGGATTACGCTCAGTTCGCGCTCGCCGGCCACGGCGGGGGTCACCGTCGTCCGGAAGATACCGGGCACCGCCGGGGCCTCGACGACAAAACGCTCGGCGGCGGCCTTTCCTCCGGCGAGCACGATGGTCAGCCGGCCCTGCGCGAGGGGCTTGAAGTCGGCGAGTCGTGTCAGATGCGCCGCCAGCGCCGCCGGCTGGCCGACGACCAGGGGCGGAAACTCCAGAAAAAGCTCCGTCTGGTCGGTGAACTGGGTCAGGGTTTCGGGCTCGTCGTGGGCTTGCGCGGTGGCCGATGGCTTGCTGCCGTGGTCGTCTTTGGCGGTGGATTTGTCGCCGCACGCCGCCAAGAGCAGGGTCATGGCGACAAGGCCCGCCATCAGTGCTGCCGGTGAGGTGATAAATGAAGTCTTCATTCGGGATGGCTTCCGGTCAATTGGTCAAGTTCAATGCGCGCATCGCGCGCTTTGCCTTCGAGATCGAGGGCCGTGGTTTCGGCCTCCAGTGCGCCTTTGTAGGCATCGAGCAGTTCGAGAACAGTGGATTCGCCAGCACGGTAGGCAGCTTCGGCGATACGCACTAGGTCGGCGGACGGGGCAACCGCCTCGCGGCGGTAGCGTTCGGCGGCGGCGATCAACTGCACTAGCTGGCGATGCAGGCCAATCAAGTCGCCGTCGGCCTTCTGTTTGGCCAAGGCATATTCGGCTCGCGCCGCCATCGCCTGAGCGGTAGTGCGGCGCTCAGCGCCCTGCTGTCGGTCAAAGATCGGCAATGGAATCGATACCGAAAGCAGGGTGCCGTTTTCTCGAAGCACGCCGTCGTCGGTACGCTTGCCACCCACGCCGACGGTTAGTTCGGGGAAATGGCGTTGCGCTGCTGCGTTGTCCGCGTTCGCTGCATCCGCGCGAGCCGCGAGTGCTGTTAGGTCCGGGCGCTGCGCGAGACGCGCCTGCAATCCGGGTAGCCCGGCTGGCAGCGTGGGCAGCAACGTCCCGACGACGCCTTGATCCGTGGCCGGCTGCCCGATCAACGCGGCCAGACGCGCTCGGCTGCGCTCGAGTCCGGCGCGCGCTTCGGCTGCTTTGACTTCGGCCGCCTGCTGCTCGCGTGCGAGACGGCGCCGGTCATAGCCCGAGGCATCCCCGGCGCGCGCCAGTTTGTCGACCACGCCACTGATGACCGCGAATCGCGCCACCCAAACGTCGATGACACGCAAAGCCAACTGCTGCCGGAGCACTTCATGAAAGCAGTGGCGCAACTCAGCCGTCCGTTCCTCGCGCCAGGCCCGGGTTTCGGCTTCCGTCGCATCGAGTCGAAAGCGCGCGGCGTCCTGCCGCAATCCTCGGCGGCCGGAGACATCAAGCGGCTGGGCGATGCGCCAGGTGGATTCGCGCGTGGCCCCGGTTTTATCGCGGGAAATCTCCAGCGCTGGGTTCGCCCAGGTGCCCGCCGCGACGACATCTGCATCCGCTTCGGCGATCCGGGCGCGGGCCAAGTCGGCGAGTTCGGGGCGAGCAAGGCCAAGACGAACGGCATCGTTCTCGGCCAACGGGGCCGCCAGACTGGCCAAAGGCGATAGCAGTCCAATGGCCATTGCCAAGACTGTTGTGCGCCAGAAACTGGGATATAGGGTAAACATCGAAATCCTCAACGAAGGTTGAAAGCAAGGGATTTCGACGGGACGCCACAGCAACCACGGACATCGAGTGCCGTGGAAAAACTAATGTCTAGGGAAAACGCCCCGCCGGATCAGGCGAGGGAATCTCGCGGCGGACGATCAAGGCCGGCCGGGATGAATGAGATAAACGGGGATGCGGGAAGCGCCATCAAAACGTGGTGGCCAACGTTTGGTGATGAAACCACATTAGATGCAGTTGCAGCGCTTGCCGTTGGGCTATGCGCATGACAATGACCGCCCACTGACTTCTTGCCTTGCGGTGTATCTTGATCGCCGATCGCGTCCTCATCGGCCGCCGCATCCGAAACGCTGTGACTGTGATGGTCTATATGGAGGTGCTGCTCAGCCCCCCCCTGCGGGAGATGATCGATGGCATCGCATACACCCGCCACAGCGGCAAAAGCCGCGTTCAGCGAAAAAACAACCGACAGGAGAATGACGATAAAGGTGCGCATCTGCCTATCATCATACCGCATCCGAATGGAAACGAGAACCAGTAAGAAGAACCCAATGCACCACCAACCTCAAAACTTCCCGCGAGAGAATTCCGAAATACGCCCTTTTTGGATCGATTTCGAAAACACAGCCAACCCGCGGCAAGCTGTAATTGTCGATAGTACTGAATAGTCAGGAATCGACAATGAGCAAACCAATACAGGTCAAGCGCTTGATCAGACGCGAAGAACTACTCCGTCTAATCCCACTTTCCGACTCGGCAATTTACCGGCTCGAAAAGTCGGGGGGCTTTCCCAATAGATTCAATCTAACGCCACGTTGCGTTGTCTGGGATCTTGACGAAGTGGAGAACTGGATTCAAGAAAGACGCTCAGCGCTCATCCAACCCCAGCTTTCCCCGGACGTCCAAAAACGCAAATTCAGACCTGTCCGAAAACAGGCCTGACGCCGGCACCGGCCCGCTCGGTAGCATCAGATTTCTACGCCGCCGCGCGGGTGGGACGATGAATGGGCGTGATTTCTTTCCCGGCAATCCACGCATCTACCATGTTTGCCCATTGCTGGAGCATGTCCTTGCGCTGATCCGCATACTCTGCCTTGTTGTAGACGGCCCTGACTCCCTTCTGCTCATGGGCCAGGCATTTCTCAATCCAGTCGGTATTAAATCCCGCCTCATGCAGAAGCGTTGAACCCGTTCTGCGGAGATCATGAACGGTGAAATCGTCCAGAGGCAAATCCTTTTTCTTCGCATGCTCGACCGTGACAGTAATAACGCGATTGAGGGTATTGTTGGACATTCCCTTGTCACCTTCATACCGGGACGGCAAGATAAAATTGGATCCTCCTGCGCAGGTCTTCAGCGCAATCATGATGTCCATGGCCTGGTCGGGCAAGTAAATCACATGGGGCCTTCTGGCCTTCATTCTCTGCGCGGGGATGATCCACTTGGCGCCAACGAAATCCATCTCATCCCAGGTCGCATTGAGAAGCTCGCCCTTGCGGATGAGCGTAAGAAGAACAAGCTTCAACGCCAACCGGATTGTTGGCAGCGTAGGTACCAAATCCAACTCCTGGAAGAAAATCCTGATTTCGTCTGGGGAAAGCGCCCGATCTTTGGGCTTGAAGGTCGCGATCGAGGATGCCCTGACATCATCAGCAGGATTTGCGACCTTGTGACCACGCTCGATCGCAAACCTGAAAACCTGAGCAACAATGTCCCGGATGTGAACGGCCGTTGCCGGTGCATTGCGCTGAGTCTTGACCCTTTCGCACAGTGCCCGCAAATCTTCAGCCGCGATTTCCTTGAGAAGACGTCGGCCAAACTCGGGCTCGATATCGCGATCAATGACAGATTTCCTCATGTCCCGGGTACTGTCCGCCATGCGATATTCCTTCAGCCACAGGGTCGAGAACTCGCCGAAAGTTTTGGCCGCTTTCGATTTCTGAATTGAACGCTGCTTTTCCTTGGCGGGTGACTTCCCTGCAGCAATTTCCTTTTTGGCTTCGATCAGTTTCTCTCTAGCCTCGCCCAAGGTCAGGCCTTCTGGGCCGTATTGCCCAAGAACGAGAGTTTCCCGCCGGCCGTTCAGTCGATAGTCGTAACGGAAGGAAACAACTCCTGACGGGGTAACCGCGACATAGAGGCCGTCACGATCGACCAGCTTGTACAACTTGCCGGTCGGCTTGAGGTTCTTCAGTTGGGTATCGGTAAGCATGGTGGCCCTTTCCTGGTCGCCGATACCGTCAACGCAAAATTCCCTAATTTCGCCAGCCAACCCGCATGGTTACTGGGTTTTGCATTTCACGATACCGTCAACGCGTTCATTTGATGTTGACGGTATCGATGTTACTGAAGCTCTCAAGAAATGCCAATACCGTCACCGATACCGTCTCCAGATGTGGGCTACCCTGAATAGTCATGAATAGTAAAAAACAGAAAACCCCTTGTTTTACCAAGGGGTTTTCGTGTTTTTTGAATAGGTAAGAATAGTACCGAAACGCTAAGTAATTATTCCCACTCGATGGTTGCCGGCGGTTTGCCCGAGATGTCGTAGACCACGCGGTTGATGCCACGTACTTCGTTGATGATGCGGTTGGAGACCCGGCCCAGCAATTCGTGTGGCAATTCCGCCCACTTCGCGGTCATGAAGTCCGAGGTCTGCACCGCGCGCAGGGCCACCACGTACTCGTAGGTGCGGCCGTCACCCATGACGCCGACGCTCTTCACCGGAAGGAACACGGCAAAGGCCTGGCTGGTCTTGTCGTACCAGTCGGCGGCGCGCAGTTCGTCGATGAAGATCGCATCGGCGCGGCGCAGCAGGTCGGCAAATTCCTGCTTCACTTCGCCGAGGATGCGCACGCCGAGTCCGGGGCCGGGGAAGGGATGGCGATACACCATCTCGTGCGGCAGGCCCAGCGCCACGCCGAATTCGCGGACTTCGTCCTTGAACAGTTCGCGCAGCGGTTCCAGCAGCTTGAGGTTCAGAGTCTCGGGCAGGCCGCCGACGTTGTGGTGACTCTTGATCGCGTGCGCCTTCTTGGTCTTGCCGCCCGCGGATTCGATCACATCGGGGTAGATGGTGCCCTGTGCCAGCCAGCGCGCGTTGGGCAGCTTCTGCGCCTCGGCCTGGAACACCTCGACGAATTCGCGGCCGATGATCTTGCGCTTCTGTTCCGGATCGGCGACACCCTTCAGGTGTCCCATGAACTGGCTTACCGCATCGACGTGGATGACCTTGACGCCGAGGTTCCTGGCGAAAGTGTCCATCACCTGCACGCCCTCGTTCAGGCGCAGCAGGCCGTTGTCGACGAAGACGCAGGTAAGCTGGTCGCCGATCGCCCGATGCAGCAGCGCCGCCACCACGGAGGAATCGACACCTCCGGAGAGGCCAAGGATCACCTCCTCCTTGCCGACCTGCTCGCGCACCTTGGCAATCGCTTCCTCGACGTAGTTGGGCATGTTCCAGTCGCCGCGACAGCCGCAGATGTCGCGCACGAAACGGGCATAGATCTCGCGCCCCTTGAGCGTATGCGTGACTTCGGGATGGAACTGCACGGCGTAGAAGCCGCGCGTTTCGTCGGCCATGGCGGCGATCGGCGTCGATTCGTTGCTGCCGATGAGCTTGAAGCCGGGAGGCAATTCGGTGACCTTGTCGCCGTGGCTCATCCAGACTTCGAGCAGGCCGTGGCCCTCGGCATTGGTCCGGTCCTGGATGCCGTTGAACAGTTTCGAATGCCCGCGGGCGCGCATCTCGGCGTAACCGAATTCGCGCTTGTGGCTGCTTTCGACCTTACCGCCGAGTTGCGCCGCCATGGTCTGCATGCCGTAGCAGACGCCGAGCACCGGCACGCCCAGCTTGAACACGATGTCGGGCGCCTTCCATTCCTCGGCTTCATAGACCGAGTTGGGGCCTCCGGAAAGGATGACGCCCTGCGGCTTGAATTCGCGGATGAACTCCTCGCTGACATCGAAGGGATGCAGTTCGCAATACACCTGCTGCTCGCGCACGCGGCGGGCAATGAGTTGCGCGACTTGCGAACCGAAATCGAGGATGAGAATCTTTTGGTGAGCCATGGCGGGAACCCCTGAAATGACAAAAGCGGCCGTAGCCGCCTTTGCCGTCGGAAACAATATCAATCGATATGGTAGTTCGGTGCTTCCTTGGTGATCTGCACGTCATGCACGTGCGACTCGCGGATACCGGCCGAGGTAATTTCGACGAATTCGGCTTTCGCCCGCATCTCGTCGATCGTGGCACAGCCGACATAGCCCATTGAGGAACGCAAGCCGCCCATCAACTGATGTATCACGGCAAGCACCGGTCCCTTGTAGGGTACGCGGCCTTCGATGCCTTCCGGTACCAGCTTCTCGACGTTGGCATCGGAATCCTGGAAGTAGCGGTCTGCCGCCCCGTCCTTCATCGCGCCGAGGCTTCCCATGCCACGATAGGCCTTGTAGGAGCGGCCCTGGTAGAGCACGGTCTCGCCGGGTGCTTCTTCGGTACCGGCGAACAGCCCGCCCAGCATCACCGAACTGGCGCCGGCGGCGATGGCCTTCGAGATGTCGCCCGAATAGCGGATGCCGCCATCGGCGATCAAAGGTATGCCGTCGGCGGCCAGCGCATTGGCGACCATTTCCACGGCCGTGATCTGCGGCACGCCGACGCCGGCGACGATGCGCGTGGTGCAGATCGAGCCGGGGCCGATGCCGACCTTGACACCGTCGGCGCCGTGATCGACCAGGGCCCTGGCCGCGTTCGCGGTGGCGATGTTGCCGCCAATCACTTCCACCTGCGGGAAGGTCTTCTTCACCCACTGCACACGCTTGAGAACGCCTTCGGAATGGCCATGGGCGGTATCTACCACGATCACATCGACGCCGGCCTCGGCCAGCAATTCCGCGCGCTCCTCGGTGCCCTCGCCGACGCCGATCGCGGCGCCAACGCGCAGGTGGCCCTGCTCGTCCTTGCAGGCAAACGGATGCTCGCTGGACTTGAGAATATCCTTGACAGTGACCAGGCCACGCAACTGGAAGGCGGCATTGACAACCAACACTCGCTCCAGGCGGTGCTTGTGCATCAATGCCTTGGCCTCCTCGGGCGAACTGCCTTCGCTGACCGTGATCAGCCGTTCGCGTGGCGTCATGATGTTGCGGACCGCCTGATCCAGATTGGTCTCGAAGCGCGTGTCGCGGTTGGTGACGATGCCGACGACCACGCCGTTATCGACCACGGGCAGGCCGGAAATGCGGTAGCTGCGGGTCAGGGCCAGCACCTCACGCACACTCAAGGTCGGCGGCACGGTGATCGGATCCTTCAGCACGCCGGACTCGAAGCGCTTGACCTTGGCAACCTCGGCGGCCTGCGCCTTGGGATTCAGATTTTTGTGAATGATGCCGATGCCACCCTCCTGAGCCAGCGCGATGGCAAGGCGCGATTCAGTCACCGTGTCCATGGCGGCCGAGATCAGCGGCAAGTTGAGCTGGATCTTGCGGGTGAGACGGGTGGCGAGGCTGACGTCGCGGGGGAGGATCGCCGAATGGGCGGGAACCAGGAGGACGTCGTCGAACGTCAGCGCCTTCTGGAGCAGTCGCATGGTGTTTTCCTTGAGTCGCAAAAACGCATTATACGCGAGAGGACCAGTCCTCCTCCGCGCCTCCCAGCCCGCAAAGCGGATACCGGGGGAGCAAACCGCGGCAGAGCCGCCTATTCGGTTTCGGCGTCGCCGCCACCTTTCTTCATTGCCTTCCCCTCGGCGGCTCGCTGCTTGCGAACTTCCTTGGGGTCGGCGATAAGCGGGCGGTAGATCTCGACCCGGTCGCGGTCGCGCAACAGCGTATCCGCCTTTGCCAGCTTGGCAAAGACCCCGATCTTGTTCTTCTTCATGTCGATCTCCGGATGCTTGGCCAGCAAGCCGGAGGCCTCGATGGCATGCATTGCCGTACTGCCCTCGGGCAGGCTGAGACGGGCCAGATCCTGAACGTCGGCCAGCGCATATACGACCTCGACGTTGATCGATTCAGCCATAGACCATCCGTGCCCGCTTGACGAAGGAATCGACGAAAGTGTTGGTAATGTGATGGAACACCGGCCCCAGCGCCTTTTCCAGCAACTGGCTGGAGAACTCGTAATGCAGGCGAAATTCTACCTTGCAGGCGGTGTCGCCCAGTGGCGTGAATCGCCAGTGACCGTCAAGATGATCGAAGGGGCCATCCTTCAGCTTCAAGTCCATGAGAAAGGGTTCCTGCTTGGTGTTCTCGGTGGAAAAGTGGGACTTGAGGCCATGGTAATTGATGAACACCGTCGCCGCCGTTCGTTCCGGCGTGCGCTCGTGGATCGTGCTGCCGCCGCACCAAGGAAGGAATTGCGGATAGTCTTCGATGCGATCGACGAGTACGAACATCTGCGCCGGAGTTCGTTCAAGGAGGACGGATTTCTCAACCAGGGCCATTGGATCTGCCGCTCAGGCGTGGAATGGGGCTACGGTAGAATCCAGCATTTTAGCGCCCGGTCCAATGAGCATCGTCGACAACAAAAAGGCCTTCCACGATTATTTCATCGAGGATCGCTTCGAAGCCGGACTGGTGCTCGAAGGCTGGGAGGTCAAGGCAATCCGGGCGGGGCGCGCCCAACTCAAGGAAGCCTATGTCGTGGTCAAGCGCGGCGAGGTGTTCCTGATCGGCGCCCATATCACGCCATTGCTGTCGGCCTCGACGCATATCCACCCCGACCCGGTGCGCACCCGCAAATTGCTGCTGCACGCCGAGGAAATCGGCAAATTGATCGGCAAGGTCGAACGCGCTGGCTACACGCTCGTACCCCTCGACCTTCACTACAGCAAGGGACGGGTCAAGCTGGCGATCGGTCTCGCCAAGGGCAAGAAACAACACGACAAGCGTGACGCGGAAAAGGAACGCGACTGGGTGCGCGAGAAGGCTCGCCTGATGCGTGATCGGCGCGGTTGAGCCCGGAACGCGCCGCATGACTCCCACCACGCTGCTCTGGCTGGTCACTGGCTGCCTGATGTTGCAGCCGCTATCCACCGATCTCTACCTTGCCACCTTGCCGGGCATGGCGGCCGATTTCGGCGTCGCGGCGGCAGACGTCCAGCACACGCTTTCATTGTTCGTTATCGGCTTCGGCACGGCGCAACTGGTCAGCGGGCCGATGTCGGATCGCTATGGCCGACGCCCGGTATTGATCGGAGGGCTGACGCTGTACCTCCTTTCGAGCATTGCCTGCGCAGTGGCGCCGGGACTCGGCTGGCTTGTCGCGGCGCGCTTCGCCCAGGCGGTGGGCTGCTGTACGGGCGTCGTGGTTGCGCGGGCAATCATTCGCGATGCGTATACACCTTCGGAAGGCGCTCATATATTGGCCAAGGCAAGCTCGATGCTCTCATTGGCTCCATTGCTTGGTCCTGTGCTGGGCGGCTACTTGCAAGTTGCTTTCGGCTGGCGCGCCGCGTTTGTTTCCCTGACCTTGGGCGGCGCGACCGTTTGGATAGCCGCCTTGCGCTGGATGCGGGAATCCAACCGTCAACCGAACCTGGACGCGATGCGCCTGGGCCACCTTGCCCGAACTTACATCAGTGTCGTGAAAACCCCAGGATTCTGGGCCTACGCACTGCCGGGCGCGCTTTCATATGCGTCAATATTCGTATTCATCTCGGGAACACCGTTTGTGCTGATTCAGTTGTTGGGAGTGGCACCCGAGAACTATGGTTACCTGTTCGCTCTGGGAGTGGTCGGCTACCTGGGTGGCACACTCGCCTGCAGGCGTCTGCTCCACACGATAGGAATTCAGGGAACGCTTCGCCTTGGAACCTCGATCGGGCTCGGTGCCGGGCTCGGTTTTCTCTTTCTGGTGCTCGCCGGGGTCCAGCACTGGAGCCTCGTCGTGGTCGCGTTGTTCCTCGTCATGACCGGACACGGAATCAATATTCCATGTACCCAATCCGGCTCCCTGGCGCCATTTTCAGACAATGCCGGTGCTGCAGCCGGCCTTTTCGGATTTGTCATGATGGTCGTCGCCCTGCTTGCCGGTATCTGGGTCAGCAAAACCCACGACGGAACCCTGATCCCTTTGGCATCAATCAGCGCGACTGTATCGATCGCCCTGTTTCTCAGCACACGCCTCCTCGCCAGGTTCGGCAAGCACCACTAGCCGCAGCGTTCCGTATCGGGTCGATACATAAGCAAACCCGATAGTGATCCCCAAAACCAGTATTGGACGCATCAATCCCGGCTTGCCATCATTCTGAAAAAGCCGCCTGGAACATCAGGTAAAGCTAGCAGGAACGGGATGGAGTGCAGCCGCCTCGGCGGAATGCTTATTTGAAATCAAGGACGATCGAGAGCGTTTAAAGACGCACAGCATTTTGTCGCTGGCTGATCCGCGAACTGCAATCGGTTGCATCAACTCACTGGAGCGATTGAAACAATGAAACTGGTCACATTCGCCGTAAACGGCAAGCAGCTGGTGGGAGCACTGGAAGACGATGCTGTCGTTGTTCTCGACATTCCCGACATGCGCTCCCTGTTTGCGCTTGGAACTCCGGTTCAAGACCATGCGCAACGGCTTAAGACAAACCAGCGCTACCCGCTTGCCGGCGTCCAGCTCCAGGCGCCCATCATCCCCAAGAAATTCTTCCATACCGCAGGCAATTACGCCGAGCACGCTCAGGAAGGTGACCGGGCAAACTGGGTCGCCGCCATCAAGCCATGGATTGTGTTCTTCCAGAACATCGACGCCATCGTCGGACCGGATGCCCCGGTGATCTATCCGGAGCACCTGACCAAGCAACTCGACTATGAACTTGAGCTGTCAATAGTGATCGCGAAGCCTGGCAAATACATAAGCGTCGAAGATGCCAAAGACTACGTCGGTGGCTACGTCATCTTCAACGACATCACGGCTCGCGACATCCAGCGTCGTGAAATGCAATCCGCCAACTTTTCGTTCAGCAAATCAATCGACACCTTCTGCCCCATCGGTCCCTGGATCGTTACCGCTGACGAAATTCCCGACCCTTACGACCTGGATCTAGAACTGCGCGTGAATGGGGAAAAGCGCCAGATCTCCAACACCAGCCACATGTCGGTGACCATCCCGCAGATCATCTCGAAATTCTCGCCCGCCGGCTACTCCGCCGGCGACATCATTTCGACGGGTACCGTTTCCGGCGTTGCCGCCTTCAGTGCGGATCCGGAGGCCTGGTTCCTCAAGCCCGGCGACCTCATCGAAGCCGAGATCGAAAAAATCGGCATCCTGCGCAACCGAGTCATTTCCTGGAAAGAGGCATACGGCGTCGATGCCCCTCCGTTCACTCCCTTCTGAGGAAATCCCGAACATGGACCGTACAAAAATCTGGACCGGAACCCTGAACGAGGTCGCCCTCGCCGGCCGGCCGAAACCCAAGGTTGGCTTCTATGACACCACCTTGCGCGATGGCGAGCAATCCACCGGAGTCATGTTCGATCCTGAGCAGAAGCTGGAAATCGCCAGGATGGTGGATCAACTGGGCGTCGGACGTATCGAGGCCGGCTTCCCGCGTGTCTCCGAAGACGATCGCGAAGCCATCAAGCTGATCACCGCCGCCGGCCTGAAGGCGGAAATCTGGGGCTTTGCCCGCGCCATGCCGGATGATGTGGCAGCGGTCGCCGACCTTGGCTTGCGCCACAGCGTGATCGAGGCCCCAATTTCCAACCAGAAGCTCAAGGCCCTTGGCGTATCTCGCGAAGCGGTGCTCGACCGAATCAAGACCGCGGTGGAATTCGGCGTCAAGCAGGGAATACACGTCGCATTCTTCGGCGTCGATTCGACCCGTGCCGATCTCGACTTCTTCGAACGAATATACAAAACGGCCCGAGATGCAGGTGCGGCGGAATTCGTGATCGTCGACACCTTGGCAATCGCCACTCCGGAAGCCGTGACCTACCTGATCGGCAAGGCACGAGACTGGCTGGGGCAGGATGCGGTGATCCACTTTCATGGCCACAACGATTTCGGACTGGGAACTGCCGATGCAATCGCGGCGGTCAACGCCGGCGCCAGTTGGATCCAGGGAACCATTGACGGCATTGGCGAGCGCGCAGGGAACGCCAACCTCCCCGAGATCGCCTTCACCCTTGAATTGTTGTATCAGGTCGAAACCGGATTCGATTTCAGTCGCGTACGCGAAACGTCGAAACGCCTGCGCGAAATTGCCGGCTATCAATTGGAGCCCTGGAAGTCCGTGGTGGGCGATACCCTGTTCGTCCGCGAAACCGGCGCCGTCGCAGCGCAATTCCATATCCCCGAGGCTATTGAGCCCTATTCTTCCTCGCTGCTCAATACCCCGCGTGGAATCGTACTCGGCAAGAAAAGCGGACTGGCGTCGATCAAGCTCAAGTGCGATCAGCTCGGTTTGGCTGTCACTGAAGACAGCTTCCCGACCCTGCTTTCCGAGATCAAGAAGCTGGCTATCAGCAAGCGCCGCCTTGTGACGGACGAAGAGTTCAGGAATCTCGTCGGCGCCCATAGCAAGGTCGCCTAGAGCAAGGAAATCACCGTATTTCCAGTATGCGGAATCTTGCCGTGATACCGCCGCAGTGCCCCGACCAACGAATCAGAACACAGGAAAAAACATGAGCAAGGGACGATTTCAGGATCAAGTGGTGTTCGTAACCGGTTCCGGACGCGGATTTGGCGCGGTGCTGGCCGATGCCTTCGCCCAGGAAGGCGCGCACCTGGTGATTCACTACAACAGTTCAGGGACGGGCGCCGAAGAAGTTGCCAAGGCAGTTCGTGCCATGGGACGCAAGGCACTGGTGGTGCAAGGCGACATTTCCAGCCTCGCCGATGTGCAGCGCATCACGACGGCCGCCTTTGCGGAGTTCGGCAAGGTCGACGTCCTGGTTAACAATGTCGGCGACATGGCGCTCGACCAGACGTCCTGGCGCGAGATGGACGAAAAGGTCGTCGATCACACCTTGGCAGTGGACATCAAGGGCACCATGTTCATGATTCATGAAGTTGGCCTGCGCATGCTGGACACCGGTGGCGGCGTGATCGTCAACATTGGCTCCCAGGTGGTGATTGCCGGTAGCCCGCGTGCGCCACAATATGCGGCTGCCAAGTACGGTGTGATCGGCCTCACCAAGTCCTACGCCCGTGCCCTGGCGCCAAGCGTGAGGGTCAATACCCTCGGCGCGGCTTTCATGGAAACCGAGGCATTGAAGAACCGCCACGACTGGAAGAACGGACGTCGCGAAGAAGTCCTTCGCCAAACACCGCTGGGGCGGATCGCCACCCCTGAAGACATGGTCGGCCCTACCCTGTTCCTTGCGGGCAACGAGTCGCGCCACATGACAGGCCAGTTCATGCTGTGCAATGGCGGCTTGGCGATGGTAGGTGCGTAAGCCGGTTCACCGCCCGTAAATCGCCATGAACACAGCCAATCCTTCGATCGACAGAAAGTCCGAGAGCGGAAGGCTGCATCTGGCCCGTGACGGCCACATTCTGGTCGCCACGCTCGACGATCCTGCAACGCGAAATGCACTTTACGGCGATGATCTGTTTGGCGACTTCGAGGCTCTCGCCGCCGATGCCAATGCGGATCTGTCGGTACGTGCGGTAATCCTGACCGGTGCCGGATCCGCCTTCAGTTCCGGGGGCAACATTCGCGAGATGCATGAAAAGACTGGCATGTTTGGCGGCACCCCGCTCGAAATCGCGCAAAACTACACGAATGGCATCCAGCGAATTCCACGCGCACTGATGGCACTGGATGTTCCCCTGATTGCAGCGGTCAATGGACCGGCGATCGGCGCCGGATGCGATCTGGCCTGCATGTGCGATGTGCGGATCGCCTCGACCCGAGCATCATTCGCGGAAAGTTTCGTGCGTGTCGGCATTGTTGCCGGCGACGGCGGATCCTGGCTGCTTCCCCGTCTCGTCGGATATGCGCGAGCCGCCGAAATGGCCTTCACCGGCGAAGCTGTCGATGCCAAACAGGGTTTCGCGATCGGCCTGGTGTCCAAGGTCGTTCCCCACGAAAAGCTTCTGGAATCGGCACTTGATCTCGCCGGCCGGATCGCCGCCAATCCGCCACATGTGCTGCGCTGGACGAAGCGTCTGCTGCGGGAAGCCCAGCACGAACGGCTCGATACCATCCTCGATATGGCCGCCACCTACCAGGCACTCGCCCATCAAACGTCGGATCATGCGGAAGCAGTGGCGGCCATGCTCGAAAAGCGTCCCCCCAGCTTCACCGGGCACTGAATAGCCATGACCGATACGCTTCTCTTGCAAGAATGGCCTGCCGATGGCGTCGTGCTATTGCGCATCAACCGACCGGCGGTACGCAACGCCCTGAACCTGGCGCTGCGCAGGGAAATCGCCGCGCAGTTTCATGAACTCGGCAGTCGGCAGCAGGTGCGATGCATTGTACTTACGGGCAACGAAAAGGCCTTTTGTGCCGGAGCCGATCTAAATGAATATGTCGACGCCACGCCAGTCGAAATAATCTCGCGCAACATGCATCTTTTATGGGGTGCCATCTCGGAGTGCCCGAAGCCGGTGATCGCCGCGGTTAACGGCTACGCTCTGGGCGGCGGTTGCGAACTGGCAATGCACGCGGACATCATCATCGCCGGCAAGTCGGCGATCTTCGGCCAACCGGAAGTCCGCGTCGGCCTGATACCCGGCGGCGGCGCGACCCAGCGCCTCACGCGCGCGATAGGCAAGTTCGCAGCAATGAAACTGTTGCTCACCGGCGCGAACCTGGGCGCCCCTGAGGCCCATGCCATGGGCCTCGTCAGTCACATCGTCGACGACGATCAGGTGCTGCCCGAGGCACTGAAACTGGCGAATGAAATCGCCGGAATGCCGCCGTTGGCGATACGACAGATCAAGGAACTGGTGTTGGAAAGCATGAATGGCTCGCTCGATGCCGGCTTGCGCCAGGAACGCAAGGCATTTCAACTCATGTTCAGTACCGAGGAAAAGACGGCAAGGATCCGCACGTTTCTGGCGAAAAGGCCAACCAGGGATTCCGCCAACCACCCATTACCAAACCGCAAGGAGGACACAACACCATGAAAAGCACTTACGCCATCTGCTCCAGTGCCGCGCTCGTGATTGGAAGCCTGACCCTGTTCGCAAGTACCTCCGTACAGGCACAGAATTTTGAGCTCAAGGCGACTCATTTCCTGCCCCCGAACCATGCCTTTCACAAGGAACTGACTCGCTGGGGCGACGACCTTGCCAAGAAGTCCAACGGGCGCCTCACGATCAAAGTGTTTCCCTCTGGCCAAATGGGCCCCACTCCACGCCAGTTCGACCTCGTGCGCACGGGCGTGGCAGATATCGGCGTAGGTCTTTCCGGAGCATCGCCCGGCCGTTTTCCGATGACTGAAGTCTCGAACCTGCCTTTCGTGGTGACGGAAAGCTCGCGCTCCTCAAAGCTCATGACCGAACTTGCTCCGAAATATGTCGGCCAGGAGTATGCGGGAGTCAAACTGCTGCAGATCATCCTGACACCGCCGCTCAAGTTTCACATGACCAAGGCCAGGCTCAATACCCTGGCCGACTTCAAGGGACTGCGAATTCGCTATGCCGGGGAGCTGTTTGCCGAATCGATCAAGGCCTTTGGCGCAACCCCGGTCGCGGTTCCTCCCGGTGAAGTTGTCGATGCCATGAGCAAGGGCACGGTTGATGGCGCCATGTTCCCCCACGAGGGCGCCCAGAGCTTCCAGGTGAGCACGGTGGCCAAGTTTTCCTACGAACCGGGTATCAATGCCGCCAGCTTCTTCTGGGTGATGAACCCGGCCAGTTACGAAAAGCTGCCGGCAGATCTGCGCGCGCTGATCGACCAGACGACCGGCGCAGCGAATGCCGAACGTATCGGCAAGGAGCTCGACGACGCGGAAGTGGAAGGACGCAAGCACCTCGAAAGCAAAGGTGTCCAGGTCGTCACCTTCAGTGAGGCCATGCGTCGCGACATGACCAACGTGGTCAAACCGATCATCGACACAACGATCAGCAAGCTCGAAGCCAAGGGCCAACCTGCGCGCCAGTTCTATGATGCCCTGGTAAAGGGCGGCACCCGCTAAGGACCTACCCGCCCCGTTGCGTGACGTGCGACGGGGCAATTCTTCGGAGCAAGGTCGAAATGGCAGTTCGCAATCTCAGCGAGAAGATAGTGCGGGCCTGCACCGCATTGTCCGCAGTCGCCCTGGTATTGATGATGGGCGCCACGGTAGTCGATGTATTCATGGCCAATGCCTTCAAGCGGCCGATAGTCGGCGTGTTCGATCTTGTCGAAACCACGCTTGTGCTATCAGTATTCCTTGGCTTTCCGGCGACATTCCTCGCGGGTGGCCATATCGCCGTGGATGTGATTGACCTTGTCGCGTCGCCAAGAACACTTGCCCGCTTGAAGACCCTTGGCAAACTGTTTTCGCTTGTTTTCCTGGCATTCCTGGCCTGGCAGATGGTGGAACCGGCGCATGACGCGTACAAGTTCGGCGAGCGCAAACAGGAACTTGGGTTGCCGCTCTACGCATTGTGGATTCCGATGATCTTCGGTATCGCCGTTTCCTCGCTGATGGTTATCGTGAGCCTGTTCGAAAAGAACACCCCTGACACGGAGGACACCAAGTGACCCTGTCCGTGCAGATGATTGGTGCCATTGGCATGCTGGCGTTGCTGGCCATGATTTTCCTCCGTGTCCCGGTAGCGATTTGCCTGGGCACCGTCGGCTTCCTCGGTTACGCAGCACTGGAGGGCTGGGCCAGGGCTACCAAGGTCATAGGTGCCGCCCCCTTCGACATCGCGTCGGGCTACGCCCTTTCTGTGGTGCCGTTGTTCGTGTTGATGGGCGAACTAGCTTCGGCTTCCGGTATGTCCTCGCGCCTGTTTGCCGGTACCAAGTCAATGTTCGGTACCCTGCGCGGGTCTTTGGCCTATGCAACGATCGGCGCCAATGCCGCATTCGGCGCGGTTTGCGGTTCCTCTGTGGCATCTGCGGCAACGATGACGCGAATTTGCGTTCCTGAAATGCGCCGGAACAATTACGACGACCGGCTCTCGACCGGCTCGGTCGCCGCGGGTGGCACGCTGGGCATCCTGATCCCACCATCCCTGATCTTCGTGATCTATGCCGTAATCGCGCAACAGTCCGTGCCACGGCTGTTTGCTGCCGGGTTGCTGCCCGGACTGGTGCTCACTGCTCTCTACATCGCAGCGGCAGCAGTAATGGTAAAGATCTTCCCGGCGTGGGCTCCGCGCGGTGAATCGGAAACCTGGCCAAAGCGGATGCGCAACCTGATGGGCATGTGGGAGTTCGTCCTGCTGTTCACGGTCTCGGTGGGCGGGATCTATGCCGGTCTCTTCAGTCCGACCGAAGCTGCTGCCGTAGGCGCCTTCATGGCCCTGTTGATAGGTGCCGTTCAGGGCAAGCTCACACTCCCCGTGCTGGTGAAATGCTTTACCGAGACGGTGAAAACCACCTGCATGCTGTTCATGATCATCATCTGCGCGATGATTTTTTCTTATTTCGTGGTCCAGGCGCAATTGCCGGAGGCCCTCATCGGCTGGATCAAGTCGGTTGGCATGTCGCCGCTCGCGCTCATGATCACATTGATCGTCACCTACATCGTGCTGGGCTGCTTTCTGGAAGGCATCGGTCTGGTCCTGATCACGGTGCCGGTGTTCCTGCCCGTGGTGGTCGCGAGTGGATACGATCCAGTCTGGTTCGGCGTACTGGTGGTTGTCGTCGTTGAAATGGGGCTGATCCACCCGCCAGTGGGCATGAATCTCTTCGTCATCCAGGCTCAGGTACCGGATATTCCCATTCTCTCCATCTACAAGGGAACGCTGCCCTTTCTCGTTTCGCCCCTGGTCCTGATCATTCTTCTGCTGGCTTTTCCGGACATCGCCCTGTACTTGCCGCGTCTGCTGTATGGAACCTAGGCGGGATATCCGGGTTCCTGTCAACCAAGGCGCCATGCCATCGCTTACGCTGTATTTCTCCCCCGGTTCATGCTCACGAGTCAGCATGATCGCATTGGAGGAGACCGGCATCGCTTACGCGGCGATGCCGGTCATTCTCGCCAACGGTGAACAACTGACCGACGCGTATCGCAAGCTGAATCCAAAAGGCAAGGTGCCTGCCCTGAGGGTCGGCGATCACATGCTTACTGAAACGATCGCGATTCTGGATTACCTCGCCAAGTTGTATCCAAAGGCCGCACTGCTTCCGATCGGCGACCCGCTTGTCGAGGCGACAGCGTTGGCGACACTTGCCTGGTGCGCCTCCGGCCTGCACCCGCTGGTAACCCGTCTGCGCCTGCCGCAAAAATTCTGCGATCATCCCGGAACCGCCGATCGAGTGCGCGAGTTGGCACGGAACGAGATGATTGTTCAACTAGGCATTGCTGAAGAACGCCTTACCCACCAGAACTGGCTGCTCGGTCGGCAATGGTCGATTGCAGATACCTACCTTGCATGGGTATGGGGCCGCTGCCCCGAATCGGGTATCGACCCGGCAAGCTATCCCGAACTGGTCCGGCACTACCAGCAAACCATGGCTCGCCCCGCTGCATGCCGGGCTATACAGCGCGAGAAAAATTCCTAGCGCGCGTCGCGGATGGCACCTAGGCTGCACTTCCCCGCGCCACACGGCGCAGGACATCGGCAAAACGCGCGGCAATTGGCGACAGTTCGTCATTCGCCCGCCACATCAGGCCGACGGGACGCAGCGGACCGACATCGGTCAACGCAATCGTGCTGATGCGTCCAATTTCCCGCTCGACTTCCACCAGTCGTGGCGACATGATGGTCACGCAGTCCGAGCTCATGACAATTGCCTTGATCGCCAGTATTGAATTGGTATTGATCGCCCTAGTCGGCCAGCCGATGCCGGCCGTCGCGAACATGTTTTCCAATTGCCGCCGAAATGCGCTGCCGCCGGCGGGAAGTACCCACTTCACGCCATCCAGATCCTTGAGCGACACCGAGGACAAACTCGCCAGAGGATGTTCAGACCGAAGAATGAGCGACCAGTCGGCGAGCAGCAAGGGTTCGGTTTTGACATCGGGGTAATCGGGTCCAACACCAAGGCGGCTGATAACCAGGTCAAGCTCCCGGGCTCTCAGCATTGACAGAATTCTGTCGTCCAGATCCTCGACCACCGACACCGAAACATTCGGGGTATCGCGCAGCAGCGACTCCAGCGCAATCGGCACCAACCCTACGGCGGTGATCGGCGTGATTCCAAGCGCCAGCAAGCCCTCAACACCGAGGGAACGCAGGCGGGTATCCACTTTGGCGCGATCGAGCAAGGACTCCAGCGCCTGGGCATGAAATACCAGTGTCTTGCCAAATTCGGTAAGCCTGGCGCCGTGGCGATCACGATCCAGGACGCGCACGCCCAGGCCATGCTCCAGTACGGCAATGCTCTGCGACAAGGCAGGCTGCGATACGCCGATCGACTCGGCGGCACCGCTCAGTGAGCCATGCCGCGCCACGGCGAGCAGTTCGAGCAATCGGCGCGGATCCAGTCGCATCTTGACTCCCATCGTGAGCTAGGTTTTGGTCAGTAAATGAAACGCGCTTCCAGGTCAAGCAAGCACAGATCGCGCAGCAACTGCATCGCGCGTTCCCGGGCATTGCCACGCGGCGCGTCCTCGCGGCGAGCGATGATGAGTTCATTTTTCATCGAGTGCTCCCAGCCCACCAGTTCCGTTACATTCAGACGATAGCCGTGGGCTTCCAGCAGCAGGCAGCGCAGAACGTTCGTGACCAGGCTGCCGAATTCGCGGGTGTGCAGCGGATGCCGCCAAAGTTCGGCCAGGGCCGAGGCGGATAGCGAACTGTTCTTGTGCTTGCGCATCACCGTCGCCACTTCGGCCTGGCAGCACGGCGCCAGCACGATGAAGCGGGCCTGGCGCTGCAGCGCAAAGCGGATCGCGTCGTCCGTGGCTGTGTCGCAGGCATGCAGCGCGGTAACCACATCGACCTGCGTCGGCAGATCCGGCGATTCGATCGCCTGGGCGACCGTCAGATTCAGGAAGGACATGCGCTCGAAGCCGAGCCGCAGCGCCAGTTCGCTTGATCTGGCAACCAGCTCGGCGCGCGCTTCGATACCGAAGACACGGCCGACCTTGCCCGATTTGAGATACAGGTCATAGAGGATGAAGCCGAGGTAGGACTTGCCGGCACCGTGGTCAACCAGGTTCAATTCGCCGCGCGCGCCGAGCACTTCCTGCAGCAGCGGCGCGATGAATTGGCACAGGTGGTTCACCTGCTTCAGCTTGCGCCGGCTGTCCTGGTTGAGGCGGCCGTCACGCGTCAGGATGTGCAGCTCCTTCAGCAGTTCGGATGACTGACCCGGACGGATCTCGGGGATACCACTCACGGCCAGGCTCAGTCGTCGGCGGCCAGCCGAATGATGTGCTGACCGGATTTCTCGTCACGCTCCAGCACCAGCAGGCGATGCTTCATGGCGTCTTCCAGGAGTTCACCAAAGGATCGGTACCCGTAGTAGGACTCGCTGAAGCCTGGCTTGCGCCGCTTCAGCGTCTGCTTGACCATCGAGCCCCAGATCTTCTCGTCCTCGCCGCGTTCGGCAATCAGTGCCTCGATGGTTTCGACGACGAGGTCGAAGGCTTGCTGGCGCTTCAATTCCTCGGGCTTTTCCTCTGCCTTCGACTCGGCGGTTTTGACCGAGCCGGTGGCCTTGGCAGCCGGCTTGCGCTGCGCGCGCGGCTTCTTGCCCGGCAGCTCGCGCACCAGGTCGTCGTAGAAAATGAACTCATCGCAATTGGCGGCCAGCAGGTCGGACGTCGCCGCCTTGACACCGACGCCGATCACCCGCTTGTCGTTCTCGCGCAGTTTGGACACCAGCGGAGAAAAATCGGAATCGCCGCTGATGATGACGAAGGTATCGACGTGCGACTTGGTATAGCAAAGGTCGAGGGCGTCGACCACCATGCGGATGTCGGCCGAGTTCTTGCCCGACTGGCGCACATGGGGTATTTCGATCAACTCGAAGGCCGCCTCGTGCATCGGGCCCTTGAACTCCTTGTAACGCGCCCAGTCGCAATAGGCTTTCTTGACCACGATGCTGCCTTTCAACAGCAGGCGTTCCAGCACCTTGTTGATGTCGAATTGCGCATGCTTGGCGTCGCGCACGCCGAGCGCAATATTCTCGAAGTCGCAGAACAGCGCCATGCTGATGATTTCGGAATTGCTTGCCATGGGATGCCCGTCGCGGAAGTTCGATCCCCCAAGTGTCTCATTTTCGGCGCGGACCGTGCGCAAGCCGGCATAATTCGGCTCCCCTTTGCGCCTTTCTCGACGGCAATGCCCATGTCGCCCGCCCTGCAAACCCTGCGCCGCGTCTTCGGATTCGAGGCCTTCCGCGGCGCCCAGGAAGAGATCGTCGAGCATGTTGTCGGTGGCGGCGACGCCCTGGTGCTGATGCCGACGGGCGGCGGCAAGTCAATGTGCTACCAATTGCCGGCGCTGCTGCGCCCCGGCGTCGCGGTCGTGGTCTCGCCCCTGATCGCGCTGATGCAGGATCAGGTCGCGGCCCTGCGTCAGGCCGGCGTGCGCGCCGCGTTTCTCAATTCCTCGCTGGAACGCGAAGCGGCCACCGAGGTCGAGAACGATTTGCGCGGGCAAAGGCTCGACCTGGTCTACGTCGCGCCGGAGCGCCTGCTCACCGAGCGCTTTCTCGCCCTGCTCGACGGGATCGCGGACAACGGCGGACTGGCATTGTTCGCGATCGACGAAGCGCATTGTGTGTCGCAGTGGGGCCACGATTTCCGCCCCGAGTACATCCAGCTTGCCATCCTGCACCGGCGCTGGCCGAGCGTGCCGCGCATCGCCCTGACGGCCACCGCCGATCAACAGACGCGCCGCGAGATCATCGAACGCCTGGGCCTCGACGCGGCTCGCGTCTTCGTTGCCAGCTTCGACCGGCCGAACATTCGATATTCCGTGGTCGAGCGCAACAATCCGCGCCGCCAGTTGATCGATTTTCTCGCCACGCACCGCGGCGAAGCCGGCATTGTCTATTGCCTTTCGCGACGCAAGGTCGACGAGACCGCCGAATGGCTGGCGCGCCAGGGCATCGCCGCCCTGCCCTACCACGCCGGGCTGGAGCAAACGATACGGCAAACGAACCAGCAGCGCTTCCAGCGCGAGGACGGCATCGTCATGGTCGCCACGATCGCCTTTGGCATGGGCATCGACAAGCCCGACGTACGCTTTGTCGCCCACCTCGATCTGCCCAAGAGCCTGGAGGCCTACTATCAGGAGACCGGCCGCGCCGGTCGCGATGGCGAGCCCGCCGAGGCCTGGATGACCTACGGCCTGAACGACGTGGTGATCCACCGCATGCGCATCGACGAATCGGTGGCCGGCGATGAACAAAAGCGCATCGAGCACGGCAAACTCGACGCCCTGCTGGCCTGGTGCGAGACCATGCAGTGTCGGCGCCGCGTCCTGCTATCCTATTTCGGTGAGGAGAGCGTTGCCTGCGGCAACTGCGACACCTGCCTGGAGCCACCCGAGTCCTGGGACGGCAGCATTGCGGCACAAAAAGCCATGTCGGCGGCGCTGCGCACCGAGCAGCGTTTCGGCGCCGGCCATCTGATTGACATACTGCGCGGCAAGACCACGGAAAAGGTCTTGCAGTTCGGCCACGACCGGCTCCCCACGTTCGCCGCCGGTGCAGACCTGGACGAAGCCGCCTGGCGCTCCGTGTTCCGCCAGTTGCTGGCCGCCGGCCTGCTGCGCGCGGACGCCGAGGCCTATGGCGCGCTGCGGCTGACGGATGCCGCGCGCCCGGTGCTCAAAGGCGAGCAGGCGCTGAACCTGCGTCGCGCGGCGACGCGACGACGCGTGCGTGGCAAGGAGTCGGCGCCGGTACTACGGCACCCCGGCGCCGAAACCCTTCTCGACGCCGCCGATCAAGAGTTGTTCGAGGCCCTGCGCCTCTGGCGCGCGGAAACCGCGCGAACCCAGGGCGTTCCGGCCTATGTCATCCTCCACGATCGCAGCCTGCGCGAGATCGCCAGTCGTCGTCCCACCGACATCACGGAGTTGCTCGACATTCCCGGCATCGGCGCCGCCAAGGCCGACCGCTACGCGGAAGCCCTCCTGCGACTGGTGGCTTGACGCCGCGAAATATTCGCCGTCGCCCCGCCCGCCGGCCGGCGGGGCAGGCGATAATGCGTCCCTTGAAAACCCGGAAGTTTTGCAATGAAGCGCGTCGATGATTTCCGCCTGAAACTGGGCAAGCATGAACTGGTGCCCATCATGGTCGGTGGCATGGGGGTGGACATCTCGACGGCGGAACTTTCGCTGGAAGCGGCGCGACTCGGCGGCATCGGCCACATTTCGGACGCCATGGTGCCCACGGTCTCCGATCGGCGCTTCAATACCAAATACGTCAAGGCCAAGCTCAAGCAGTTCAAGTTCAACGTCGCCAACACCGACAAGGCGGTGGTCAAGTTCGACCTCGGGCTGCTGGCCGAAGCCACGGCGCTGCACGTCGGCCGCACCATGGAAGCCAAGCGCGGCGACGGCCTGATTTTCATCAACTGCATGGAAAAGCTGACCATGAACGCGCCCAGGGAAACACTGCGCGCGCGCATCAAGGCGGCACTGGATGCCGGCATCGACGGTGTAACCCTGGCCGCGGGCCTGCACCTGGGCAGCTTCGGCCTGATCGAAGACCATCCGCGCTTTCGCGACGCCAAGCTGGGAATCATCGTCTCCAGCCTGCGCGCGCTGCAGCTCTTCATCAAGAAGAGCGCCCGCACCAACCGCCTGCCCGATTACGTCGTCATCGAAGGACCGCTCGCCGGCGGCCATCTCGGCTTCGGCATGGACTGGTCCGCCTATGATCTGGCCACCATCGTCGCCGAAATCCGCGCCTGGCTCGACGCCGAGAAACTCGATATTCCCCTGATTCCGGCGGGCGGCATCTTCACCGGCTCGGATGCCGTCGCCTTTCTCGAAAATGGCGCCGCCGCCGTACAGGTGGCGACCCGCTTCACGGTATCGCAGGAATGCGGCCTGCCGGAAGACGTCCAGCAGGAATACTTCAAGGCCGGCGAGAGCGATATCGAGGTAAACACGATTTCGCCGACCGGCTATCCGATGCGCATGCTGAAAAACAGCCCGGGCATCGGCGACGGCATCCGTCCGAATTGCGAGGCCTACGGTTATCTGCTCGACTCGAACGGCAGTTGCCAGTACATCGAAGCCTACAACCGGGAAGTCGCGCTGCACCCGGGGGCAAAAAAGGTCAAGGTGATGGACAAGACCTGCCTATGCACCCACATGCGCAACTTCGAGATATGGACCTGCGGGCATCTGACCTACCGCCTCAAGGACACCACGCGGCGCAATGAGGATGGCAGCTATCGCCTGCTGTCGGCGGAACACATCTTCCGCGACTACCAGTTCAGCACCGACAACACGATCGCCCTGCCGGCCTGACACCTGCACGCGCGAAGCAAAATGGCCACGACGCGCGTGGCGCCGCCCCGTCAGGCCGGGAATACCCCGGTAGACAAATAGCGATCACCGCGATCGCAGACGATGCTGACGATCACCGCGTTCTCCACCTGCTCGGCGATGCGCAGCGCCACCACCATCGCGCCGCCCGACGAGATGCCGGCAAAGATGCCCTCCTCCTTCGCCAGTCGCCGCGCCATGTCCTCGGCGTGGCCCTGACCGACGTACTCGATCTGGTCTACCCGCGAACCGTCGTAGATTTTCGGCAGATAGGCCTCCGGCCATTTGCGGATGCCGGGAATCTGCGAGCCTTCCTCGGGTTGGCAGCCGACGATCTGGATGGCCGGATTCTTTTCCTTGAGGAAGCGCGATACCCCCATGATGGTTCCCGTGGTGCCCATGCTGGAAATGAAATGCGTCACCCGGCCCTCGGTATCGCGCCAGATTTCCGGCCCGGTCGTCTCGTAGTGCGCCAGCGGATTGTCCTGGTTGGCGAACTGGTCGAGGACCACGCCCTTGCCTTCGGCCATCATCCTGTCGGCAAGATCGCGCGCCGCTTCCATGCCGCCCGCCTTGGGTGTCAGCAGCAGTTCGGCGCCGAAGGCGCGCATGGTCTGGCAGCGCTCGACACTCTGGTTCTCGGGCATGATCAGGATCATGCGGTAGCCGCGTATCGCCGCCGCCATCGCCAGGGCGATGCCGGTATTGCCCGAGGTGGCCTCGATCAGCGTGTCACCGGGCTTGATGCGGCCGCGTTCCTCGGCCTTGCGGATCATTGACAGCGCCGGCCGGTCCTTGACCGATCCGGCGGGGTTGTTGCCCTCCAGCTTGGCGAGGATTACGTTGTGGCGCCCCTCGATGTCGGGACCGGGGAGGCGCTTAAGGCGGACCAGCGGCGTATTGCCGACAAAATCCTCCATCCCTTTGAAGTTCATCGCGCCAGCCACCTAACGTAATCCGCAACGCCCTGCTCGACGGTGGCAAAACCGCCTTCGTAACCGGCACGACGCAGCAATGAAATGTCGGCCTGGGTGAAGCTCTGGTACTTGCCCTTCAGCGCTTCCGGAAACGGGATGTACTCGATGGTTCCGGCGGTCACCAGTTGTTCGAGGCTCTGCGCCGCTTTGCCTTCCAGGGCACGACAGGCATTCACGGTGGCGACGGCGAGTTCGTTGAAGCTCTGCGCGCGGCCGGTTCCCAGGTTGTAGATGCCGGAGATACGTTCTTCGAGGAAGGCCATGTTGACCTTGACCACGTCTCCGACAAAGACAAAGTCGCGACGCTGCTCGCCTCGCTCATAACCACCATAACCCTCGAAGAGCTTGACCTTGCCGTCGGCGCGATACTGGTTGAAATGGTGAAAGGCGACCGAGGCCATGCGACCCTTGTGCTGCTCACGCGGGCCATAGACGTTGAAGTAGCGAAAGCCGGCGATCTGGGAGTCGGCGCCGGCGATACGGCGACGCACGACCTGGTCGAACAGAAACTTAGAATAGCCATAGACGTTGAGCGGCGCTTCATGATCACGCTGCTCGCGGAACACACTGCCACCGCCATAGACCGACGCCGAGGAGGCATACAGGAAGGGAATCTCCTGCTCGGTGCAGAAATCCATCAGCGCCAGGGAATAGCGGTAGTTATTCGCCATCATGTAGCGGCCGTCGGTTTCCATGGTATCCGAGCAGGCACCCTGGTGCAGGATGGCATCGACACCGCCGTCGAGTTGGCCGTGCTCGACCAGATCGAGGAACTCGCGCTTGTCCATGTAGTCGGCGATCTCGCAATCCGCGAGGTTGCGGAACTTGTCGGCCTTTTCCAGGTTGTCGACGGCAAGGATGTCGGTGACGCCGCGTTCGTTCAGCGCCTTGACCAGATTTGCGCCGATGAATCCGCAGGCGCCGGTGACAACGTAGTACATGGGATTCCTAATTGATCTGTTTCAGTTCATCGAGCGTGCATGTCGCGGCGCCGAGTTTTCCGACCACAACGCCGGCGGCAAGATTGGCCTGGCGCATCGACTCGGGCAGAGGCAGCCCGCTTCCCAACATCACCGCCAGGGTCGCGATCACCGTATCGCCGGCACCGCTGACATCATAGACCTCGCGCGCCACGGCCGGTACATGCGCCGTCGCGTCGGCCGAAAACAAGGTCATCCCCTCTTCGCTGCGGGTCACCAGCAGGGCGTCGAGTTTCAGCTCCGAGCGCAACCGACTGGCCTTCTGCTCCAGTTCCGCATCATCGCGCCAACCGCCCACCACCTGGCGCAATTCGGAACGATTCGGGGTCAACAAGGTTGCCCCGGCATAGCGGACATAGTCATCGCCCTTGGGATCGACCAGCACCAATTTGCCGGCGGCCCGCGCCCGAGCAATCATCTCGGTGATGTGTGCCAGCCCGCCCTTGCCATAGTCGGAAAGGATCACCACATCGCAATTCGCCAGGCGGGCATCGAAATCGGCCAGTTTGGCTTCCAGCACTTCGTGGTCCGGCGCGTTTTCGAAATCGATGCGCAGCAGTTGCTGCTGACGCGCGATCACGCGCAGCTTGACGGTGGTGCTCAGCTTGGCGTCCTCGTGCAGGCTGCACTCGATGCCCGACTCGCCCATCAGTCGTGCGAGGCTGCGACCGGCATCGTCGGTGCCAACCACGGACAACAAAACCACGCGCGCACCCAGTGCGGCGCAGTTCCGCGCCACATTGGCGGCGCCGCCAGGCCGTTCTTCGCTGCGCTCGACCTTGACCACGGGGACCGGCGCCTCGGGCGAAATACGCGAGACCTCGCCGAACCAGTAGCGGTCCAGCATGACGTCGCCGACGACGAGGATGCGGGTGCTGGAGGTATCCGGAACCATGCTCACAGCCTGCCGATGGCGTAGTACTCGAGGCCGGCGCGGCGCGGCGCCGCCGGCTCGTAAAGATTGCGGCCGTCGAAAATGACCGGTGTTTTCAGCCTGGCCTTGATGGCCTCGAAGTCGGGGCTGCGAAACTCCTTCCATTCGGTAACGATGGCCAGCGCATCCGCGCCATCGAGCGCCGCCATCGGGCTCGCCGCGTAGCGAATGCGCGGATTCTCGCCAAGCATGCGTTTCGCCTCGTGCACCGCCACCGGATCGTAGGCGCAGACCGAAGCGCCACGCTCCAGCAGTTCCTTGATCAAGACCAGGCTCGGTGCCTCGCGCATGTCATCGGTGTTGGGCTTGAAGGCCAGGCCCCAGAGTGCGAAGGTCTTGCCACCCAGATCCCTGCCCAGCCGTTTGGCGATCTTGCCGCCAAGCACGGTCTTCTGCGCTTCGTTGGCATCCTCGACGGCCTGCAACACCTTGAGTCCCTGGCCAGCCTCGCTCGCGGTACGGATCAAGGCCTGCACATCCTTGGGAAAACACGAGCCGCCGTAGCCGACGCCCGGATAAAGGAAATGGAAGCCGATGCGCGGATCGGAGCCGATGCCCTTGCGCACCAGTTCGATGTCGGCGCCCAGTTTCTCGGCGAGGTTGGCCAGTTCGTTCATGAAGCTGATGCGCGTCGCCAGCATGGCATTGGCGGCGTACTTGGTCAGCTCGGCGCTCTTCACGTCCATCAGGATCAGGCGCTCGTGGTTGCGCTGGAAAGGCGCATACAGCTCGCGCATCAGTTCGATGGCGCGCGGATCATCGGCGCCGACGACGATGCGGTCGGGCTTCATGAAGTCTTCAACGGCGGCACCTTCCTTGAGGAACTCCGGATTGGATACGACGCTGTAGTCGATCCGGGAAGCACGCTTCTGCAACTCTTCGGCGATCGCGGAACGCACCTTGTCGGCCGTGCCGACCGGCACGGTCGACTTGTCGACCACCACCTTGTAGTCCGCCATATGACGTCCGATGTTGCGCGCGGCGGCCACCACGTATTGCAGGTCGGCGGAACCATCCTCATCCGGTGGCGTGCCGACGGCGATGAATTGCAGCACGCCATGGGCCACGGCGGCCTCGACGTCGGTGGTGAACCGCAGCCGCCCGGCGGCAACGTTCTTCTTCACCATGGCCTCAAGACCCGGCTCGTAGATCGGGATGCCACCTTCATTGAGGATGCGGATCTTGTCGGCGTCCAGATCGAGGCAGAGGACGTCGTTGCCAACGTCCGCAAGGCAGGTTCCGGAAACAAGGCCGACGTAGCCGGTGCCGATGACGGTGATTTTCATGAAGTTTCAGAGGGTGATGTCGAATTCTTCGGTGCGGCGCGGCGGATAGGTTTCCCAGCCTCCGCAGCCCGGACAACGCCAGTAGAACTGTCGTGCCTTGAAGCCGCAGGCGTCACAACGGTAGCGCGCCACGCGACGGGTGTGATTGTGGATCAGGTTCTTGATCAGTTCCAGGTCGGCGCGTTTCTCCACCGGCGCGACGAGAATCTGCGCTTCAAGCAGCTTGTCGAGACCGAGCAGGGTCGGATTGCGTCGCAATTCCTCGCGCACAAGCGCATAGGCGGCTTCCGGGCCATCGTTGTCGAGTTCGATGCGAAATACCGCATCGAGCAAGTCGAGCGACGGATGGCGCTCCAGCCAACTGCGCAGCAGTTCCCGGCCCTGTTCCAGACGCCCAATGCTTACATGCACGGCCATCAGCTTTTCGGCGATCAGGGCCAGGTACACCGGATTCTGCTGTTCGACGCGTTTCCAGTGTTCGATCGCCGTCTCGCCAGCGCCGACTTTCGCCGCCAGTTCCCCCAGCAGCAGGGTGGCACGGACGCACTTGCGATTCACCGCCAGCGCTGCATCGAGCAGTTCGCGAGCACGCTCGGGGTTGCCGGCGAGCAATTCACCACTGGCCAGCTCGCAGCGGAATTCCGCGATCGCCTTTTGCCACAGGTGATCCGAATGATTCGGCATGGCCTCGGCCACCACGATGGCCTTGGCCCACTCTTTTTCCTGCTGATATATCTCCAGCAGATTCTTCAAGGCCTCTTCGTTGCGCTCGGTATCGCGCAACTTGATGAAGATTTCCTCGGCGCGATCGAGCAGGCCGGCCTTGAGATAGTCCTGACCCAATTCCGCGAGCGCGTGCAGGCGCTGGGCCTGGGTCAGGCCATCGCGATCGATCAGATTCTGATGCACGCGGATCGCGCGATCCGTTTCACCGCGCCGGCGGAACAGGTTGCCCAGCGCGAAGTGCAGCTCGATGGTTTCCGGATCGACGCGCGCGGCCTCGATGAAGGCCTCGATCGCCTGGTCCGGCTGTTCATTGAGCAGGAAATTCAGCCCCTTGAAATAGGAACGCGGCAGGGCGCGCGACTCTTGCAGCAGGTGCTTGATATCGATGCGCGCGGCAACCCAGCCGAAAGCGAAAAAGACCGGCAGCACCAGCAGCCACCACAGTTCGATTTCCATGACGGCTCAGGACTTGCGACCGCTGGCCGGCCGCAGGAAAACACCAAGTGCCGCGGTCAGGCCGACCGCGACGCCAAAGGCGAACACGACGAGCACCACCACCGACACCGGTGCGGTCCACGCCTGGTCAAAAAAGAATCTCAATTCCATCGGCCCGCTGTTCTTGATCGCCAGCCCGAACAGGCCGACAAACACGACGATGCGCAGCATCCAGACCAGCAGCTTGATCAGGAAGTTCATGATTCGGACGGTCGAAGGGTGTGGCCGGATGACCGGGATCCGGAGGGGGCAAACGCCGCCCCCGGAGCGGCCGAAATCACGCCGTCAACGACCCTCTGCCCCGTAATCGACCCTCTCGCGCAACTCCTTGCCGGCCTTGAAATGCGGCACGTACTTCTCGGGTACCTGCACCTTGTCGCCCGACTTGGGGTTGCGGCCGACACGCGGTGGTCGATAGTTCAACGCGAAACTGCCGAAGCCGCGGATCTCGATGCGATCGCCCTTGACCAGGGCCGAGGTGAGCGCATCGAGAATCATCTTGACGGCGAAGTCGGCATCCTTCGCCACGAGCTGGGGAAACCGCTCCGCCAGCCGGGCGATGAGTTCCGATTTGGTCATGGCATCAGCTTACTGCTGGTTGAGCTTGGCCTTGAGCAAGGCGCCCAGGTTGGTGGTGCCGCTGCTCGCCGACGAAGTGTCCGCGGCCAGCTTCTGCATCGCCTGGTTCTGCTCGACCTGGTCCTTGGCCTTGACCGAAAGATTGATCGAACGCGTTTTGCGATCGACGTTTACGATCAGGGTCTCGATCACGTCACCCACCTTCAGATGCTGGCTCAGGTCCTCGATGCGATCTCGCGAGAATTCGGACACGCGCAGGTAGCCCTCGACCTCGGTGCCGAGATCGATCACCGCTCCGCGCTGATCGACGCTCTTGACCGTGCCGGTGACCAGGCTGTTCTTGTCATGGGTCGCAACGAAACTGGTGAAGGGGTCGCCATCGAGTTGCTTGACGCCGAGCGAGATGCGCTCCTTGTCGACGTCAATGGAGAGCACCACGGCCTCGACCTCGTCACCCTTCTTGAAGTTCTGCTTGGCTTCCTCGCCGGTAACCGACCAGGACAGGTCGGACAGGTGCACCAGGCCGTCGATGCCACCGGGCAGGCCGATGAAGATGCCGAAGTCGGTGATCGACTTGATGGCGCCGCGAACCTTGTCGCCCTTCTTGTGGTTCATGGCGAAATCGTCCCACGGGTTCGCCATGCACTGCTTCATGCCCAGCGAGATGCGGCGACGGTCTTCGTCGATTTCGAGGATCATCACTTCGACTTCGTCGCCGAGCTGGACAACCTTGGTCGGGTGGATGTTCTTGTTGGTCCAGTCCATTTCGGAGACGTGCACCAGGCCTTCGATGCCCTGCTCGATCTCGACGAAGGCACCGTAGTCGGTCAGGTTGGTGACCTTGCCGAACAGGCGCGTGCCCTGCGGATAACGACGGGCGATTCCCACCCACGGATCTTCGCCGAGCTGCTTCATGCCGAGGCTGACGCGGTTCTTCTCCTGATCGAACTTGAGCACCTTGGCGGTGACTTCGTCGCCGACGTTGAGCACTTCGCTGGGGTGACGCACGCGGCGCCAGGCCAGGTCGGTGATGTGCAGCAGGCCGTCGATGCCGCCGAGGTCGACGAATGCGCCGTAGTCGGTGATGTTCTTGACGATGCCCTTGATGACCGTGCCTTCCTGCAGGTTCTCGAGCAGCTTCTGGCGCTCTTCGCCCATGCTGGCTTCGAGCACGGCACGGCGCGAGACGACGACGTTGTTGCGCTTGCGGTCGAGCTTGATGACCTTGAACTCGAATTCGCGATTTTCAAACGGCGTGGTGTCCTTGACCGGGCGGGTATCGACCAGCGAACCGGGAAGGAAGGCGCGGATGCCATTCACCATGACGGTGAGGCCGCCCTTGACCTTGCCGGTGACCAGGCCCTTGATCAGGATGCCGTCATTCATGGCCTTGTCGAGGTCGTTCCAGGCGGCAATGCGCTTGGCCTTCTCGCGGCTCAAACGCGTGGCGCCGTAGCCGTCTTCGAGCATCTCGATGGCGACGAGGACGAAGTCGCCGGGCTTGGCCTCGACTTCGCCGCGTTCGTTGTGGAATTCCTCGGCGGGAATCATGGATTCGGACTTCAGGCCCGCATTGACGACCACGAAGTTCTGGTCGATGCGGACGATTTCGGCGGTGATGACTTCACCGGCACGCATTTCCTGGCGCTGGAGGCTTTCCTCGAACAGTGCGGCAAAACTCTCCATGGGTGATGCTTCGGCAATAGCTGCGGTAGACATTGAGTGGGGGACCTTACAGAGGGGTGTCACCGGGGTGACGGGTTGGTTGGACTTTGCCCTACCGGCCGGGCGGCCGGCATGACGCCGTTGATGCAATGCTGCTCAAATAACCTTCATCAGTTTCGCAAACCTTGCCGTTTGGCGATGGCCATCACGGCAGAGACTGCGGCTTCGATATCCAATTCCGTGGTATCCACGAGGTCGGCATCGTCGCATTGCCTGAGGGGAGCCACGCTGCGCTGGGCGTCGCGCGCATCCCGTTCCTGCAAATCCTGCAAAAGGGCATGCATGTTAGCAGGCATCCCCTTTGCGATCAACTGTTTATAGCGTCTTTCTGCACGCGCCGCGGCTGAAGCCGTCAAAAACACCTTGGCCACCGCTCCGGGGAATACCACGGAAGCCATATCGCGGCCGTCGGCGACCAGCCCAGGGAAGCGTCGGTAGGCCCGCTGGCGGGACAGCAGAGCAGCCCGGACCGCCGGCAGGGCCGCGACTTTCGAGGCGCCGACCGAGATTTCCTCGGTCCGGATGGCGTCGGTTACGTCGTCCTCGTTCAGATAGATGCGACCGGCGGAAAAGCGCGCCGGCAGGCTTGCCGCCACGACCGCCAACCCCGCCTCGTCGTCCAGCGCCTTGCCGGCGCGCAGGCCAGCCAGCGCCGTAAGCCGATACAAGGAGCCGCTGTCGAGGTAGTGGTAGCCGAGGGCTGCCGCGACGCGCTCGGCCACGGTGCCCTTGCCCGAGGCCGAGGGGCCGTCGATGGCGATCACCGGAGCGGCGATTTCGGCGAAGGCATCGAAGTAATCGGGAAAGGTCTTGTTCACGCAAGCCGGATCGTTGATGGTGACCGGCACGCCGCCGAGCGCCGCCAACGAGAAGCACATCGCCATGCGGTGGTCATCGTAGGTGTCGATGGCGGCACCCGCCGTGAGAGTCGGCGCTGGTGATACGGCGATATGGTCGTCGCCCTCTTCCACCAACGCGCCGAGCTTCCTCAATTCCGTCGCCATCGCCGTAATGCGGTCGGTTTCCTTGACCCGCCAGGAGGCGATATTGCGCAGGCGGCAAGGACCGTCGGCAAACAGCGCCGCCACGGCCAGCGTCATCGCCGCGTCGGGAATGTGGTTCAGGTCGAGGTCGAAGGCTTTCAGCCGGCTGCTCGCCGGCGCCCGAGCCTCGATCCAGGTGTCGCCCCAGGTGATCGTTGCACCGAGCTTCTCCAGTTCGTCGGCGAAGCGTACGTCGCCCTGGATACTGCCCCTGCCCACGCCTTCGACCCGCACCGGGCCGCCACCGATGGCGCCGGCGGCGAGGAAGTAGGAGGCGGCGGAAGCATCGCCCTCGACGTGCAGCACGCCGGGACTACGGTAAGCCTGTCCCGCAGGAATGTTGAAACGCTGCCAGCCCTCGCGCACAACATCGACGCCGAAACGCGCCATCAGGTTCAGCGTGATCTCGATGTAGGGTTTGGAGATGAGCTCGGTAGTCATCTCGATGACCGCCGGTCGCCCGGTCAATGGCAGCGCCATCAGCAGCGCCGTGAGGAATTGCGAGGACACGTCGCCGCGCATGCGGATCGGCGCATCCAGCTTGACCGCTGCGGGGTGGATCGCCAGCGGCGGGAAACCCGGATTGCCCGTGTAACGCACATCGGCACCGATCTGCCGCAGTCCGTCGACCAGATCGCCGATCGGCCGCTCATGCATGCGCGGCACGCCGGACAGCCGGTAGTGTCCGCCCGACAGCGCCAGCGCGGCGGTGAGCGGCCGGATCGCGGTGCCGGCATTGCCCATGAACAGATCGGCATCACGCGCCGGGAACGCCCCGCCGCAACCTTCCACGGCCCAGGCTTTGTGCCCGATCGCCGTGACGCCAACGCCGACTCTTGCCAGCGCGGCCAGCATCACCTGGGTATCGTCCGAATCGAGCAGCTCGCGGATCTCGGTCCTGCCCCGCGCCAGCGCCGCCAGCAGCAGCATCCGGTTGGATATGCTCTTCGAACCCGGCAGGCGGATCACCCCCGTGGCGATTCGCAAGGGAGGCAGCGTCAAGCTTTCCATCATTCGCCGGGAGGCAGCAGGGAATCCAGCCAGGCATCGCGCCGCGCACGTGCCGTGGAAAAGAGGCTTTCGAGTCCGGCGGCATCGGCACCGGCCAGCAGCACGCGGGTACGCATCAGTTCCACCATGTAGGCATCGAGTTCCTGCAGCAGCGCATGGCGATTGGCGACGCAGATGTCGCGCCACATTTCCGGATGGCTGCTGGCGATGCGCGTGAAGTCGCGGAAGCCACCTGCGGCAAAGCCGAATAACTGGTCGGAATTCGGCCGCTGCGCGAAATCGTGCACCAGGGCAAAGGCCAGAAGGTGCGGCAGGTGGCTCACGGCGGCGAAGACTCGATCATGTTCCTCGGGCGCCAGGCGCGATACCTTGGCTCCGCAGGCTTCCCATATGGACTGCAAACGGGCCACGTCGGCCGGCGAGTTTTCCGCCAGCGGCGTCAGCACCACGCGCCTATCGGCATAGAGATCGGATTTCGCCGCGGCCACACCGCTCTTTTCAGCGCCGGCAATCGGATGTCCGGGAATGAACTGGCCGATCTTGTTGCCGAGTCCGGCACGTGCCGCAGCCACCACATCCGTCTTCGTGCTGCCGCCATCGGTGATGATCGTGCCCGGGCCCAGGTGGGGCGCCAACGCGGTGAATACGGCTTCCATCTGCCCCACGGGCGTGGCCAGCAATACCAGCTCGGCGCCGGCAAGCGCATCCGCCCAGCCGTCCGCGATACGGTCGATCACACCCAGCCGGCAGGCCTCTTCGAGCGGGCCACGGGTGCGGCCAAGGCCAAGCACGCTTTCGACCTTGTCAGCGGCCTTCAATCCCAGCGCAAACGAACCACCGATCAGGCCGACGCCGCAGACGACAAGCTTCTTCAGCATCAGGGATGCAGCGCCTTCTCCAGGGCATCGAGGAAAATGCCGTTCTCCGCCGCCAGGCCGATGGTGACGCGCAGATGATTGGGCATGCCATAGCCGCCGATCGGCCGAACGATCACACCCTGCTTCAGCAACCGGGAATTGACGCCGGGAGTGTCCGCCACCTCGAAGGTGACGAAATTGCCATGCGAGGGGATGTGCGCCAGCCCAAGCCGCTTCAGTCCCGAGACGATCTGTTCCATGCCGCTGCGATTCGACTCATAGCTGCGGGCGAGGAATTCATGGTCATCGAGGGCGGCGATCGCGCCGGCCAGCGCCAGATTATTGACGTTGAACGGCTGGCGCACGCGGTTCAGCAGGTCGATCACTTCAGCACGACCGATGCCATAGCCGACGCGCAGGCCGGCCAGGCCGTAAATCTTGGAGAAGGTGCGCACTACCAGCAGGTTGGGAAAATCGCGCACCCAGGCCACCGTGTCGGCACGGTCCGCCGGCGCCAGATATTCGGTATAGGCCTCGTCGAGCACGACGCAGATGTGGGCCGGGATTTTCTCGATGAAGGCGCGCACTTCGGCCTGCGGCAGGAAATTGCCGGTCGGATTGTTCGGGTTGGCGATCCAGACCAGATGGGTGTCGCCGCGTATCGCCGCCAGCATCGCCGCCGGATCATGGCCGTAGTTCTTCGCTGGGGCGGCCAGGCATTCCGCCCCCGCCGACATCGAGGCCAGCGGATAAACGGCGAAGGCGTGGCGCGAAAACACCGCGGAGCGACCGGGCGCAAGGAACACCCGCGCCGCCAGATCCAGCACGTCGTTCGAGCCGTTGCCGAGCACCACCTGCTCCTGCGCCACGCCATGGCGCTCGGCAATCGCCGCGATCAGATCGAACTGGTCCGGATAGCGCTCGACGCCGGACAAGGCCGCCTCGACCGCCTTGCGCGCCTTCGGGCTCATGCCAAGGGGGTTCTCGTTGGAGGCAAGCTTGACGATCTTGTCGACGGGGAGCCCCATCTGTCGCGCCAGTTCCGTGATCGGCTTGCCCGGAACGTAAGGGGAGATGGCGCGAACATAGGACGGTGCCTGATCAACGATGCCCATGGCAAAACCCTTTCAGAAAACCGCTCGTGGATAGGAGCCCAGGATTTTCACAAACCCCGCGCGTCCGCGCAGCTCGTCGAGCGCGCGCGTGGCGGCGGGCTCGCTGCGATGGCCTTCAATGTCGATGTAGAACACATACTCCCAGCGGCTGCCACCAAAACCGCGCGCGGGACGGGACTCGAGGCGGCTCATGGAAACACCATTGTCTGCAAACGGCGCCAGCAGTTGATACAGACCGCCTGGGCGATTCTGTGCCGAGCAAACCAGCGAGGTGCGGTCAGAACCGGAAGGCCCGGCATCGTGACCGGCCACCACGGCAAAGCGCGTGGTGTTGTTTGGATCGTCCTCTATGTTGTCGGCGAGGATTGCGAGGCCATAAAGCTCGGCTGCGGCATCGCCGGCAATCGCGGCAGTCCCGGTTTCAGCGGCCGCCAATCGGGCGGCCTCGGCATTGCTGGCGACCGGTACGCGCTGCGCCTGGGGCAGATTGCGATTCAGCCACTCGTGGCATTGCGCCAGCGATTGCGCATGAGAGTAGATGCGCGTGACCGCCGCCGGGCCGTCGCCGCGTCCCATCAGCTTGTGGTGTATTGGCAGGTTGATCTCGCCGCAAATCTGCAAGGGCGAGGACAGCAGCAGATCGAGGGAACGACCGATGGCCCCTTCGGTCGAGTTCTCGATCGGAACCACTCCATAGTCGGCGTTGCCGGCCTCGACGGCACGAAACACGTCGTCGATGCCGGGGCAGGCCAGCAAAGTCGGCGCGGCGCCGAAATGCTTGCGCGCCGCCGACTCCGAGTAGGTACCGGCCGGCCCCAGATAGGCGATATTCAGTGGCTGTTCAAGCGCCAGGCAGGCCGACATGACCTCGCGCACTATGCGTTGCGCCGCCACCGCCGGCAACGGCCCGGGATTGCGCTCGGCGACGCGGCGCAATACCTGTGCCTCACGCTCCGGACGATAGATGTTGCCCTGCTTGATTTCGCCGATGCGCCTGGCAAGCTTCGCGCGCTCATTGATCAGGCGCAACAGATCGCCATCGATCGCGTCGATCTGGTCGCGAAGCAGCCCAAGCTCGGCGACTTCGTCGGTCTTCCGGTCGCCGTCGGCCGTCATCTGTCCTCTGGCATCGGCAGGTACCGTACGGCAAGCACGCCCTCGATCCTGGCGATCTGGTCGATCACCTTCTTTGGCACCTTGCTGTCGACATCCACCAGCGTGTAAGCCAGATCCTTCTTCGACTTGTTCATCATGTTGTGGATGTTGAGCTTGGCCTCGGCCATTGCCGTCGAAATCTGGCCGACCATGTTCGGCACGTTGGCGTTGGCGATCGCCAGCCGGTAAGTCGACTCCCGCGGCATTACCACATTCGGGAAGTTGACCGAATTGACGATGTTGCCATCGAGCAGGTAGTCGCGCACCTGATCGGCGACCATGATCGCGCAATTTTCTTCCGCCTCGCGGGTCGAGGCGCCAAGGTGAGGCAAGGCCACGACATGCGGATGGGCATTGACGTGGGGACTGGGAAAGTCGCAAACATAGCAACCCAGCTTCTTGGCTTCCAAGGCCTTAAGCACGGCATCCTCGTCAACAACACCTTCGCGGGAAAAGTTGAGCAGGACGGCGCCGTGCTTCATTTGCTCGATGCTGGCAGCATTGATCATCTTGCGCGTGGCATCGACCAGCGGCACGTGCAGGGTGATGAAGTTGCAGCTCTTCAGCACCTCGCCCAGCGAATTCGCCCGGCGCACCTGCGACGGCAGGCTCCAGGCGGCATCGACGGTAATCTCGGGATCGTAGCCGACCACGTGCATGCCCAGCTTGATCGCGGCATCGGCCACCAGGCAGCCGATCTTGCCGAGGCCGACGACACCCAGCGTGTGCCCGGAAATCTCGTAGCCGGCGAAGGTCTTCTTGCCATCCTCGACCTTCTTTTCCATCTCCGGATCCTTGGGATCCAGGGCCGACACGAACCTCATCGCGCCACCGATGTTGCGCGCCGCGAGCAGCATCCCCGCCAGCACGAGTTCCTTTACCGCGTTGGCGTTGGCGCCGGGCGCATTGAACACCGGCACGCCGCGCTTGGTCATCTCGCCCACCGGGATGTTGTTGGTGCCGGAACCGGCGCGGCCGATGGCCAGCACCGACCTGGCGATCTCGACCTTGTGCAGGTCGGCCGAGCGCAGCAGGATGGCATCGGGCTTGGCGACCTCCTTGCCGCAGGCGAAACGGTCGCCAAGGCGCTTGAGGCCGTTTTGCGAAACGTTGTTGAGTATCAGAACCTCGAATTGGTCAGCCATGATCTCAGCCCTTCTGCGCCGCGAATTCTTTCATGTAGTCGACCAGCGCCTGCACGCCCGCCACCGGCATGGCGTTGTAAATCGAGGCGCGCATGCCGCCGACGGAACGATGGCCCTTGAGCTGCGCCATGCCACGCGCCTTGGCGCCCTTGATGAATTCCTCGTCCAGCGCCGCATCCTTGAGCGTGAAGGGCACGTTCATGCGCGACTGGTCGGCCAGCGCAACCGGATTCCGGTAGAAGTCGGTGGTGGCAAGGTAGTCATACAGCAGATTGGCCTTTTCGATGTTGCGCTGTTCCATCGCCGCAACGCCACCGTTGCGCTTGATGTACTGGAACACCAGGCCGGCAATGTAGATGCCGTAGGTCGGCGGCGTGTTGTACATCGACTCGGCATCGACATGGGTCTTGTAGTCGAGCATGGCCGGTGGCGTCGGCTGGGCCTTGCCGACCAGGTCATCACGGATGATGACGATGGTCAGGCCGGCCGGTCCGATGTTCTTCTGCGCGCCGGCGTAGATCAGGCCGTACTTGCTGACGTCGACCGGCTTTGACAGGATGTTGGAGGACATGTCGCAGACCAGCGGCACGTCGCCCGTGCTCGGCGTCCAGTGGAACTCGACGCCGCCGATGGTCTCGTTGGCGGTGTAGTGCACGTAGGCAGCATCCCTGGAGAGCTTCCAGTCGGCCTGTGCCGGAGCGTAGGTGAAGCTCTTGTCTTCGGCGCTGGCAACCACATTGACGTTGCAGAACATCTTCGCCGCCTTGATTGCCTTCTTCGCCCACTCGCCGGTGTGCACGTAGTCAGCCACCGGCTTGCCGCGCAGCAGATTGATCGGGATCATCTCGAACTGCGCCGAGGCGCCACCCTGCAGGAACAGTACCTTGTAATTCGCAGGGATGCCCATCAGTTCGCGCAGGTCGGCTTCGGCCTGGGCAGCGATGCCCATGAATTCCTTGCCGCGATGGCTCATTTCCATCACCGAAGTGCCGCTGCCGTGCCAGTCGAGCATTTCGTCGGCGGCCTGCTTGAGAACCTCTTCCGGCAAGGCCGCCGGTCCCGCGCTGAAATTGAAAATACGTGCCATTACCAGCCTCCTGAATTAATCGTAGATGAATTGGCAAAAATCTAGGGAGTACAGAATACCGTATACATTGACAGGCTTACTTGCGCCAGTCGGCTAGCATGAATCACTCGGCCACCGGCGCCTCGCTTGCCGGGTCCGCGTCTTCGGTCTCGATAACCTTTTCCAAACCGGCAAGGAAAGTGCCGTCGTCCAGCGTGATCAGCGTCACCCCTTGTGTCGAACGGCTCATGACGCGAATGTCGGCAACACGGGTGCGAATCAGGACGCCACCAGTGGAAATCAGCATGATCTCCTCGTTGGTCTCGCCCAGTGCCGCCAGCACGGCTGCGACCACCTTGCCGTTGCGCTCGGAGGTCTGGATCGCGATCATGCCCTTGGTGCCGCGACCGTGTCGCGTGTATTCGGCGATCGGGGTGCGCTTGCCAAAGCCGTTTTCGGTGGCGGTCAGCACTGTGTAGTCCTCGCTGTCCGCGACGAGCATGGAAATCACCTGCTGTTCGTCCTCCAGCGTCATGCCGCGCACGCCGCGCGCTTCACGCCCCATCGGTCGCACATCGTCCTCGGCGAAGCGAACCGCCTTGCCGGCATCCGAGAACAGCATCACATCGCATTCGCCATTGGTGATGGCGACCCCGATCAGGTGATCCCCGTCATCGAGACCGACGGCAATGATGCCCGCCTTGCGCGGATTGGCGAAACTGGTCAGCGGCGTCTTTTTCACCGTGCCCATGGCGGTGGCCATGAAGACGAAATGCTCCTCGTCGAATTCCTTGACCGGCAGGATGGCGGTGATCTTTTCCTTTTCCTCCAGCGGGAACAGATTGACGATGGGCTTGCCGCGCGAATTGCGCGTGCCTTCGGGCGCTTCATAGACCTTGAGCCAATACACCCGGCCCCGGCTGGAAAAACAGAGGATGTAATCGTGGGTGTTGGCGACGAACAGGCGATCGACGAAATCATCTTCCTTGATTGCCGCCGCCTGCTTGCCGCGACCACCACGGCGCTGGGCACGGTAGTCGGCAAGTGGCTGGCGCTTGATGTAACCGGAGTGCGACAGGGTGACCACCATGTCCTCGCGGACGATCAGGTCCTCAAGATTGATCTCGGCTGTGCTGAGCACGATCTCGGAACGACGCGCGTCGCCGAACTGCGCCTTCACGGCATCCAGTTCGTCGCCGATAATGGTGGTGATGCGTTCCGGACGGGCCAGGATGTCGAGCAGGTCGGCGATCTGCTCCATGACTTCCTTGTACTCGGCGACGATCTTGTCCTGCTCAAGGCCGGTCAAGCGCTGCAGGCGCAATTCGAGGATGGCCTGCGCCTGGGCATCGGACAGCATGTAGCCCTGAGCGGCCAGGCCGAATTCAGCGCCGAGGCCATCCGGGCGCGAGGATTCAGCGGCGGCGCGCAACAGCATCTGCTCCACCAGTGCCGAACGCCACGGGCGGGCCATCAGCCCGCGCTTGGCGTCGGCCGGAGTCGGCGCGGCCTTGATCAGGGCAATGATCTCGTCGACGTTGGACAGGGCCACCGCCAGGCCTTCGAGGATGTGGCCGCGCTCACGCGCCTTGCGCAGTTCGAACACCGTGCGCCGGGTGATCACCTCGCGCCGGTGCGCCAGGAAACACTGCAGCATTTCCTTGAGGTTCAGCAACTTCGGGCGACCATCGACCAGGGCCACCATGTTCATGCCAAAGGTGTCCTGCAACTGGGTCTGCTTGTAGAGGTGGTTCAGCACCACCTCGGGCACCTCGCCCTTCTTCAGCTCGATCACCAGGCGCATGCCGGATTTGTCGGACTCATCCTGAATGTGGGCAATACCGTCGATCTTCTTTTCGTTGACCAGTTCGGCGATCTTCTCCTGCAGCGTCTTCTTGTTGACCTGGTAGGGCAGTTCATCGACCACGATGGCCTGGCGGCCGTTGCGCGGCAGATCCTCGATATGGGTGCGGGCACGCATCACAACCCTGCCGCGCCCGGTCAGGTAGCCGTCGCGCACGCCGGAGACGCCGTAGATCAGGCCGGCAGTGGGAAAGTCCGGCGCGGGAATCACCTCGATCAGTTCCTCGATGCTCGTTTCCGGGCTGCGCAACAGCAGCAGGCAGGCATCGACCACCTCGTTGAGGTTATGCGGTGGAATATTGGTCGCCATGCCGACGGCGATACCCGAAGAACCGTTGATCAGCAGGTTGGGGATGCGCGAAGGCAGGATCAGCGGTTCCTGCTCGGAACCATCGTAGTTGGGCCCGAAATCGACGGTTTCCTTGTCGATGTCAATCAGCAGCTCGTGGCCGATGCGCGCCATGCGCACCTCGGTATAGCGCATCGCGGCGGCGTTGTCGCCATCGACTGAACCGAAGTTGCCCTGGCCGTCGACCAGCATGTAGCGCAGCGAGAAGTCCTGTGCCATGCGCACGATGGTGTCGTACACAGCCGTATCACCGTGCGGGTGGTATTTACCGATGACATCACCGACGATGCGCGCGGACTTCTTGTAGGCCCGGTTCCAGTCGTTGTTCAGCTCGTGCATCGCGAACAGCACACGGCGGTGCACGGGTTTCAGGCCGTCGCGGACGTCCGGCAGGGCCCGGCCGACGATCACGCTCATCGCATAGTCGAGGTAGGAGTGACGCATCTCCTCTTCGAGGCTGATCGGCAGGGTTTCTTTGGCGAACGAATTCATTTAGGCGGGCCTCGGCCGACGCACGACAGGCGGGGACATAAAAGCCTGCGATTTTAGCATGGGGAGGTAGCCCGGGCGGGTTGTCCGGAGCCGGCAAATCTGGTTGAATCCAAAGATGAATCCTCCCGTCGCCGCAAGCTCGCCGCCGGTCGAAATCGACCTCCTGATCCGCCCCGAGTGGGTCATTCCCATCGAACCGGCAGGGGTCACCCTCACTGGCCATGCACTGGCGGTCGACAAGGGCCGGATACTTTCATTGCTGCCGGATTCCGATGCCCGCCGCAACTACCGTCCGCGGCAGACCATCGCGCTGCCCGGTCAGGTTCTCTTGCCGGGCCTGGTCAATCTGCATACCCACGCCGCCATGACCCTGCTGCGCGGCTATGCCGACGACCTGCCCCTGATGCGCTGGCTTTCCGAGCGCATCTGGCCGGCCGAGGCCAGGCATGCCGACGCCGAATTCGTGCGCGCCGGCACCCTGCTCGCCTGCGCCGAGATGCTGCGCGGAGGCATCACCACCTTCAACGACATGTATTTTTTCCCCGATGCGGCTGCCGACGCAGTGCTTCGGAGCGGCATGCGTGCCGCACTGGGCATGATCGCCATCGAATTTCCCACCCGCTACGCCGCCGACGCCAACGACTACATCGCCAAGGGCCTCGCGGTGCGCGACCGCCACAGCGACGCGGCGCGGATCAGCTTCTGCCTTGCGCCTCACGCACCCTACACCGTGGCCGACAAGACTTTCGAGAAAATCGCCACCCTGGCCGCGCAACTTGAAGTACCGATCCACATGCACGTGCACGAGACGGCGCACGAGATAGAGGAAAGCCTGAAACTGCATGGCGTGCGGCCGATCGAGCGACTGCGCCGCCTGGGTTTGCTGAGCCCGCAATTGATCGCCGTGCACGCCGTGCATCTGGAGCCCGCCGAAATTGATCTGTTGGCCCACCACGGCTGTCACGTCGCGCACTGTCCGACCTCCAACATGAAGCTCGCCAGCGGCATCCCGCCCATGGCGGCAGTGCATGCGCGTGGCGTGAGTTTCGGCCTTGGCACCGATGGTGCCGCCTCGAACAATCGCCTCGACATGTTTCACGAAATCCGCCACGCTGCCTTGTTGGCCAAGGCCGCGAGCCTCGACGCCGAGGCCCTGGGTGCCCATGCAGTACTTGCGGCAGCCACGCTTGGCGGCGCAAGAGCGCTCGGCCTGGAATCCCAAATTGGCTCCCTGCTTGCCGGCAAGCAAGCGGACTTCTGCGCCGTGAAACTCGACGAATGGCTTTTGCAGCCCTGCTACGACCCGGCCTCGCATCTGGTTTACACAGCCGGCCGCGAACAGGTAACCCACGTCTGGGTTGGCGGCAAGCTCGTGATGAGTCATGGAAATCCGTCACAGATCGATGATTTGGAATTGCTTGACATTGCGGGTTTATGGCATACTCGCCTGACGTCCTGACTCGCTTCACGCACTCAGGTAAAAGTAGAAACACCGAATCCGTCAACATCTAACCCACCCAGGGGGGACCTAATGATCAAGAAATCGCTGCTGCTCACCGCCATGCTCGGCCTTTCCGCCGCCGCCATCGCCCAAACGCCCGGAGTTGACCTGAAAGGCACCGTCGGCTACGCCATCGACCAGCGCGGATACGTTGTCAAGAGTGGTACCGGCCTGTGCTGGCGTGACGGCTACTGGACGCCGGCAATGGCCATCGAGGAATGCGATCCGGATTTGGTGAAGAAGGCCGCCCCCGCCGCTAAGCCCGCCGCCCCGGCCGTCGCGCCGAAGCCCGCCGTTGCGCCCAAGCCCGCCGCGCAGAAGGTCACCCTCGCCGCCGACGCGCTGTTCGACTTCAACAAGGCCGACCTGCGGTCCGAAGGCAAAGCCAAGCTGGACAAGCTGGCCGCCGACATCAAGGGCATCAAGCTTGAGGTCATCATTGCCGTCGGCCACGCCGATCGCTTCGGCACCGACGCCTACAACCTGAAGCTTTCCGAGAAGCGCGCCGAAGCCGTCAAGGCCTATCTGGTGAGCAAGGGCGTCGAACCGAACCGCGTCTACACCGAAGGCAAGGGCAAGAAGCAGCCCGTAACCAAGGCCGATCAGTGCAAGGGCCCGAAGAGCAAGAAGGTCGTGGATTGCCTGCAGCCTGACCGCCGCGTCGAAATCGAAGTCATCGGCACCAAGATGTAATCCCGCCTTGGCTCCGGAAAAAGCCCTGCCCCGCAGGGCTTTTTTTCTTTGGTCACCTTAATCCACCTATCCGAGCCTGTCTCAATGAACGCTGCAACCAACGCCGACCCGGCCGAGCTCGACAAGTTCGGCGAAGTCGCCCACCACTGGTGGGACCCCAACTCGGAGTTTCGACCGCTGCACGACATCAATCCGGCTCGCGTAGCCTGGATTGATTCCCACGCTGCCCTGAAAGGCAAACGGGTGATCGACATCGGTTGCGGCGGTGGCCTGCTCAGTGAAGGCATGGCGGCGCTTGGCGCCGAGGTCACCGGCATTGACCTTTCGGAGAAGGCGCTCGGCGTCGCCCGCCTGCACCTGTACGAAAGCGGCCACACGATCGACTATCGGCTGATTGGCGCCGAAACCATGGCGGAGGAAGCCCCGGGCACTTTCGATCACGTCACCTGCCTCGAAATGTTGGAACACGTCCCCGATCCGGCAAGCACCGTTGCCGCCTGCGCAAAGCTGGTCAAGCCGGGTGGCCAGGTTTTCCTCTCGACGCTGAACCGCAATGCCAAGGCCTATGTCGTCGCCGTGCTCGGCGCCGAGTACCTGCTGAACCTGTTGCCGCGCGGCACCCACGAATACACGCGCTTCCTCAAACCGGCTGAACTTGCGCGCCTTTGTCGGCAGGCCGGCCTCGATGTGCAGGAAATCACCGGCCTGCGCTATAACCCGTTCTCACGCGAAGGCGTGGTCGGCTCCGACACCGACATCAACTATTTGCTCCGAGCCCGACGTCTTGCCTGAAGCCGTCCTGTTCGACCTCGACGGCACGCTGGCGGACACCGCCCCCGATCTGGGCGGCGCGCTCAACGAACTTCGGCGCGAACAGGGTCTCGCCCCGCTCCCCTTGGAGCAGTTGCGGCCGCACGTCTCGTCCGGTGCGCGCGGGCTGATCGGCGCGGGCCTTGGCATCACACCGGCCGATACCCGCTACCCCAACCTGCAGCAGCGCTTTCTCGCCATTTACCAGGATGCACTTTGCGTTGGCACGCGGCTGTTCACCGGCATTGCCGAGCACCTCGGCGAGCTTGAGCAGCGCGGTATCGCCTGGGGTATCGTCACCAACAAGTCGCAGCGCTTCGCCATTCCGCTGATCGAGCAACTCGAGCTGCGCCAGCGCAGCGTCTGCATCGTTTGCGGCGACAGCGCCCCGCGCGCCAAGCCCCACGGCCACCCGATGCAACTGGCCAGTGCCGTGATCGGTATCGCGGCGGAGCAATGTCTCTACGTCGGCGACGACGAGCGCGATGTCATTTCGGGGCGCGCGGTGGGCATGCGCACCGTGATCGCCGCCTGGGGCTATCTCGGCTCCGGCAAGCCCCCACGGGACTGGGGGGCCGACGCCATTGCCGCGACCCCCGGGGAAATCCTCGGCATCCGTGCCGCAAAGCGCTAGAATCCGTCTTGTAGTTCGCGGATCCGCCACAAGATGATCCGCACCATGCAGGGGGCGACATGGCTTCGACATGGGTGACAAAGCATGCAGGGCATACCGAGGATCCGGGTACCTCGTAAATCCATCTGGAACGCACTAACTGCCAACGACGAGCGTTTCGCTCTAGCCGCTTAATTGCGGCTGGCTTCCGAACTGGCCATCCCGCGGGCCAGGCAGCGCAAGCTGCATCGGAATCATTCAGCGGGATAAGGCCATGCGGAGTCGCGACGCACGGTTCGAAAATCAAGCGAATCGCCTGAAGCCAGCCTGTCCGTCGGCGGGTAGCGGGTTAAATCAAACGGCGAGACTAAGTATGTAGAACTGTCTGTGGCGCACTTATGGACGCGGGTTCAATTCCCGCCGCCTCCACCAATTTCATGGCCGGCAATTGCCGGCCATTTTTCTTGTCTCGGCAACGATGGACGGCCCCCTGACGGGCGCCGCATCGGATGGTGCCGGCAGTCGGAATCGAACTGACGACCTACCGCTTACAAGGCGGTTGCTCTACCAACTGAGCTATGCCGGCACGGCGCGGATTATAGCGGAGGCGTTCCGCTATACACTCCGCGTTCGGCCTCGTCGATCGCCCCATGAGCACCAACCCGCCCTCCCGCCAAGCCTTGAACCTGCTGGTCGTCGCCGACGCGGACGCGGCGCTGGTGGCGTTGGCGTTGGCGCTGGAAGACGCCGAGGCAGCCTGCCACTTTCACCGTGTCGCCAGCGCCGACTCCCTGCGTGCAGCCCTGTGCGACCAGGCTTGGGATCTGGTGCTGCACCTGCCAGTTGAGGTTGGTCCGGGAATCGTCGAAACCCTGCGCCTGATTGATGAGCAAGGCGCCGACTTGCCGATGATCGCCGTGGCGCCGGCCAGTGACAAGGAAGCGATGACCAAAGCGATGCAGGCCGGCGCCCGCGATGTCGTCGACGCGGACCGACTCGACCGCCTGCGCCTGGCCGTGGAACGCGAAGTGCGCGAAGCCCGCCATCGCGCCGACCATCGCGCCGCACTGGAGATGCTCAACGAAAGCCAGGCGCGCTTCGACGCCCTGGCCTCCAACCTGCCGGGAATGCTGTTCCACCTTCGGCGTGACGAGGCCGGCGAATACCGCTTCCTCTTCGTCAGCGAGGGCTGCCAGAAGCTCTTCGGCTTCAAGCAGCAACACCTGCTGGCGTCGGCCGCCAAGCTGTTCGACGCCTTCGATGGCGAACGCCGCAAAGGGCTGGAGGCTGCCTTGCGCGACTCCGCGCTGCACGGCACCCTGCTCAACTGGGAAGGCCATACCCGCGGTCGCACACGACAGAAGTGGATCAACCTGCGATCGACGCCGCATCGCTTCGACAACGGCGTCGTCGAGTGGCGTGGCATCGCCACCAACATCACCGAGAGCAAGGAAAGCGAAGCCGAATTGCGCGGCTCCCGGCAGCAACTGGCCGAACTGTCAAGCCACCTCGAGGCGGTCAAGGAAGAAGAACGCGAGCGCATCTCGCGCGACATCCACGACGAACTTGGCTCGATCCTGGTGTTCCTCAAGATCGAGGCGGCGCAGCTTGCCGGCAAGCTTCCGGCGGACGCCGCCAAGCTGCGCGAGAAGGCCCGCTCCATCGAAACCCTGCTCAACCAGGCGATGAGCACCGCCAGCCGCGTCGCCCGCGAATTGAGGCCCGGCATCCTCAAGGAATTCGGCCTGCCCGCGGCCATCGAATGCCAGGCCGAGGACTTCAGCCAGCGCTTCGGCATTCCCTGTCGCGTCCAGTGCGATGAAGACGGCATCGAGCCGGAACCGGATACCTCGCTGGCGCTGTTCCGCATTGCCCAGGAGGCATTGACCAATGTCGCCAAGCACGCCCACGCCTCGCTGGTGGTGATGCGCTTGAGCCGCGAAAGCGGTAACATCCTGCTCGAAATACGGGACAACGGGCGCGGCATTTCGCAGCATGACATGCAGAAACCCAGGTCCTTCGGACTGCGCGGCATTCGCGAACGGGTATCGAGTCTGGGCGGCGAGTTCGCGATCGGCGCGGCGGAGCATGGCGGTACGCACCTGGTGCTGCGCGTTCCCGAATCCCGTCCCGACGAACCGCCCACGGAAGAAGAAATGCAACGCAAGCTGTTCTGAACATGGCCGACAAAATCCACGTCCTGATCGCCGACGACCACGCCATCGTGCGCCAGGGCCTCAAGCAGATCCTTTCCGAAACCGAGGACATGCTGGTCACCGGCGAAGCCGACGACGGCGCCGAGGCGCTGGGGCTTGCCCGCCAGCAGCCCTGGGACGTGTTCCTGCTCGATGTCTCGATGCCCAATCGCAACGGTATCGACACCCTCAAGCAGTTGAAGAAGGAGTTCCCCCGCCTGCCGGTGCTGATCCTCAGCATGCATCCCGAGGAACAATACGCGGTACGCGCCCTGAAGGCTGGCGCCTCGGGCTACCTGACCAAGCAAAGCGCCCCGGAGCAACTCGTCAATGCCATCCGCCAGGTAGCCTCCGGCAAGAAATACCTCAGCCCGGCCGTGGCCCAGCAACTGGCCGATGCCATTTCGGAGGCCACCGACAAATCCCCGCACGAGCGCATAACCGACCGCGAATACCAGGTGTTGAAGCTGATAGCCGCCGGCAAGACGCAAACCCAGATCGCGGAAACCCTGAACCTCGGCGTCGCCACGGTCAGCACCTACCGCGCGCGCCTGCTGGAAAAAATGGGGCTGCGCAGCACGGCCGAGTTGATTCGATACGGCCTAGAACACGGGCTCGCCGAGTAGGCATCATCGAAATCTGAAACACCGGGCCCGCGACTTACTGCACAATAGCGGCAACACAATCGCCGCACCAGGCGGCGTCACAGACAACCAACGGCCGTGAGGGCCACCTGACAGGAGAGGAGAACCCCAATATGAAAACCCTGAAACAGCTGCTCGGTGCCAACCCGCGCACGCCGCTCTCGGTGGGGCCGGACGATTCGGTATTCAACGCGCTGGAGCTCATGGCCAAGCACGACATCGGAGCCCTGCTGGTGATGCGTGACAACCAGCTGGTCGGCATCTTCAGCGAACGCGACTACGCGCGCAAGGTGATCCTGCTCGGCAAATCCTCCAAGGAAATGGCGGTCAGGGAAATCATGACCGAAAAGGTGCTCTACGCCCTGCCCGAGCAGACTGTCGACCAGGCAATGGCGCTGATGACCGACAAGCACTTCCGCCACCTGCCCGTGCTCGACAGCGGCAAGAAGGTCGTCGGCATGGTGTCGATCCGCGACCTGCTACGTGAAACCATCTCCGAGCAGCAGTTCCTGATCCAGCAGCTCGAACAGTACATCACCAGCTGACTTCCCCCCAGATGGCCGCCAACGACGCGCCCGAGACTCCCGAAGCCCTGCGCGCGAAGCTGGTCGAGCTGCGCGTCGAGCATCGCGACCTCGACGAGGCGATCGAGCGCCTGACCCAGGCGCCGCCCGACGACGACCTGATGCTGCGCCGCCTGAAAAAGCGCAAGCTGATGATCAAGGACCGCATGTCGGCGCTGGAACGCCTGCTCGATCCCGACGAATACGCCTGATCCGACCTGATGACGTATAAATTTGACACCCTCTCGCTGCACGCGGGTCAGGTGCCGGACGAGCGCTTCGGCGCGCGTGCGACGCCGATCTACCTGACCACCTCCTTCGTCTTCAAGGATTCCGACCAGGCGGCGGCGCTGTTCAACATGGAGCGCGGCGGCCACGTCTATTCGCGCATTTCCAACCCGACCAATGCGGTGCTCGAAGAGCGTATCGCGGCGCTGGAGGGCGGCGTCGGCGCCATCGCCGTGGCCTCGGGCCAGGCCGCGCTGCACCTGGCGATCGTCACGCTGATGGGCGCCGGCGGCCACATCGTTGCCAGCCGTTCGCTGTATGGTGGCTCGCACAACCTGCTCGACTACACCCTGCCGCGCTTCGGCATCAAGACCAGCTTTGTCGATCCACGCGACCTCGACGCCTGGCGCGGCGCGATACGCCCCGAAACACGGCTGCTGTTCGGCGAAACCCTCGGCAACCCGGGCCTCGACGTGCTGAACATTCCCGAGGTGGCGGCACTGGCCCATGAACACTGCCTGCCACTGCTGGTGGATAGCACGTTTACCACGCCGTGGCTGATGAAGCCCTTCGACCACGGCGCCGACCTGATTTTCCATTCCGCCACCAAGTTCCTCGGCGGCCATGGCGTCGCCATCGGCGGCCTGCTGGTCGATGGCGGAACTTTCGACTGGGAGAAATCCGGCAAATTCCCGACCCTCACCGAAGCCTACGAGGGCTTCCACGGCATGGACTTCAGCGAGGAATCCACCGTTGCCGCGTTCCTGCTGCGCGCGCGCCGCGAAGGCCTGCGCGACTTCGGCGCCTGCATGAGCCCGATGACTGCGTTCCAACTGCTGCAAGGCGTGGAAACCCTGCCACTGCGCATGGAACGCCACATCGCCAACACCCGTCAGGCCGTCGCCCATCTGGCAAAGAGCGAAGCGGTTTCCGGCGTCGCCTACCCCGAACTGCCGGACCATCCCGATCACGCGCTGGCGCAAAGGCTGCTGCCGCGCGGCGCCGGTTCGGTTTTCAGCTTCACCCTCAAGGGCGGGCGGCCGGCCGGACGCAAGTTCATTGAAGCCCTGCGCGTGTTCTCCCACCTGGCCAATGTCGGTGACGCCAAGTCGCTGGTGATCCATCCGGCATCGACCACGCATTTCCGCATGTCCGACCAGGCGCTGGTCGCCGCCGGCATACACCCCGGCACCATCCGCCTGTCGATCGGCCTTGAGGATGCCGACGACCTGCTCGACGACCTCGACCGCAGCCTCGCCGCGGCGGCGAAGGCCTAGGCATGGGCCTGGAACTCGAACTTGACGGCCATGCCGTCTATGCCTACACAGGGGGCAAGTCCTTCGACGCCAGCCTGCCGACCGTCGTCTTCATCCATGGCGCGCAGAACGACCATAGTGTCTGGGGCCTGCAAAGCCGCTGGTTCGCCCATCATGGCTGCGGCGTGCTTGCGGTCGACCTGCCCGGCCATGGCCGCAGCGGCGGCGCGCCGCTGCCTTCGATCGAGGACCTGGCCGACTGGATCGAACTGCTGCTCGAAAGAGTCGGCGCCGGGGAGACGGCGAAATCGGTCTCACTGGTCGGCCACAGCATGGGTTCGCTGACCGCCCTCGAATGCGCCGCGCGCCATCCGGCGCGCATCGGCCGCATTGCATTGGTCGGCACCGCGGTGCCGATGCCGGTCTCCGAAGGTCTGCTCAACGCGGCGAAGAACAACGAGGCCAAGGCCATCGCCATGATCAACACATGGTCGCATTCGCCGCGGGCCACCATCGGTGGCTACGCTGTCCCGGGTATCTGGCACATGGGCGCCTCCCGGCGCCTGGCGGAACGCCAGCACCCCGGCGTGCTGTATAACGACCTCACGGCCTGCAACACCTACGCGCATGGATTGGAGGCTGCGGCGGCACTAAGCTGCCCGGTGCTTATCGTTAGCGGCAGCAAAGACATGATGACTCACCCTAGGGCAGCCGCCAAGCTTGCCGCGACGCTCAAAGACGTGCGAACGGTCAGCATCGAAGGCGCCGGCCACATCATTTCCGAACAGCCCGATGCCGTGCTCGACGCCCTGCGCGCCTTCATCCTCAACTGAAGCGCTTGGACGAGACTTCCCCGCAAAATCCCTTTCCCGTCGTTCGCGACGGGTTGCCGCTGGCCGCGCCCATCGATTGGCTGCGGCGCGGCGCCGATGACCTCAAGGCCTGCGGCTGGCCGAGCCTGTTCTACGGCCTCTGTTTCGCCGCAACCGGCGTGGCCCTCCTGCTCGCGCTGCGCCACGCGGTGCAACTGGTTACGGCCGTGACCACCGGCTTCATGCTGGTCGGGCCGTTCTTCGCCATCGGCTTGTATGAACTCTCGCGTCGTCGAGAAACCGGCGAAGCCCTGGCGCTTCTGCCGACCCTTGCCGTCTGGCGTGGCAACCTGTCGGCGATCGGCATCTTTTCGCTGATCCTGATCGTGCTCTACCTGCTCTGGGCGCGTGCCTCGCTGGTGATGTTCGCGCTCTTCTACCAGGGCGGCATGCCGACGCTGGAAGGCTTGATTGCCCAGATCGCGAAGTTCGACAACATTGAATTCATGATCGCCTATCTGCTGGTCGGCGCCATCTTTGCCGCCCTGGTATTTGCCTTCTCGGTGGTCTCGATACCGATGATGCTGGATCGCAACCAGGACACCGTCACCGCCATGCTGGCGAGTTTCCTCGCGCTGGCGCGCAACCTGCCGATGATGCTGCTCTGGGGCTGCCTGATCGTCCTGCTGACAGCGGTCGGCGTTGCCACGGCCTTTGTCGGCCTGATCGTGACCCTGCCCTTGGTCGGGCATGCCACCTGGCACGCCTACCGGGCGCTGATCGAGCCGCGCACGGCGGACTGAACCCGGCATTCCCTTTCGGGGCGGGGGAAGCGGTCGCGCAGCATTTATCGGAATGCCAGCCGCACCACCGGGTCCTGCCCCAGCCGCTGAGCGATCCCGCGTCTATTCCTGATACAGCGGCAGATCGATGCTCACCGAAGTACCCACCCCGAGCACGCTTTCGACTTTGACGTCGCCGTTCATCGAGCGCACCAAGCGCTGCGTGATGGTCAAGCCGATTCCGGTGCCCTCGATGCCGCCGAGTTCGGCGCCCAGCCGATTGAAGGGCTGAAACACCTCGCCCAGGCGCTCCGGTGCGATTCCGACGCCGGTATCGGCCACCGTGACGCGCGCGTGACGCGGCCCTATCGATGACGTCGAAATGCTGACCTCGCCACCTTCGCGGTTGTATTTGATCGCGTTGGAAAGCAGATTCAGCAGGACCTGCCGGAGCCGTACCTTATCCGCCCGCAGTGGCGGACCGGGGGCGATCTCGCAACGCAGGCGCAATTGCTTGTCGCCGAGCAGAGGATCCACCAGGGATCGGCATTCCTCGCACAAGGCGCGGAGATCCACCGGTGCGAATTCCAGCTCCAGCCGCCCGGACTCGATTCGAGCCAGATCAAGAACATCGTTGATCAATTCCAGAAGATGGTTGCCGCCACGAACGATCTCGCGCACCGAATCCCGCTGGTCATCCCCAAGCGACTTGTCGAGTTGCAGCAGTTGCGCAAAGCCGAGCACGGCATTCAGCGGGGTACGCAATTCATGGCTCATGCTGGAAAGGAATTCGCTTTTTGCGCGGCTCGCCGCCTCGGCCTCGTCGCGCGCGCGCGCCACGCGGCCTTGCAGGCGCGTAAGCGCCCCCAATGGGATGGTGATCGCCAGCCAGAGCACGAAAACCTGGAAATACAGGTTCGGCAGCACGATGATGATGCTGGGTGTCGCCGTGAAGTCGGGGGCAACAGGTACGTGGTAAGCCGTGATCGCGCGCCACAACAACAAGACGGCGCCGATCCCGAAGACCAGTGCGGTGGCGCGATGGACCACGGACAACGCGGAATCGCGGTGGCGCCAGAAGGTCATCGCGATTGCGGCCAAGGCGCCCATATGCAAAACGGATGTGAGCACTATCCGCGCCGACACGTCGGGCTGAAACACGGAAAACCAGGTGCAGCCCAACGCGGCGATGGCACCGTTGATCCAGTGCCAGGGCAGGCCCGGCGGCAGATTGAAAAGCCGACGCGTGGCCTTCGAGTACACATAGCCGATGCCTGCCGCGAGCAGTGTATTGCCGGCAATGATCGAAAGCGAATCGGGGATGAGGTTGCGCAAGCCGATCAATACCATGCCGACCCCCAGGAAAAGCGAGGCAAGCGCCCAGTCAGGCAAGCTGTGCTCCTCGGGAACCTGATACCAGAATGCCAGCCAGGACACGATTGCCACCGCGGCAACGACAGAGGACGAAAGATAGAGGGTGGGGATATCGAACATTCTGCTGGAGAGCTTGCGGAGCGAAGCTGAGGATTATGCGATGAATCGCCATGGCACCGGTAATCCATGCATCGCGCCACGGCCGACGAATCTCGGCCAAAATGCGGGTTGTCACGATTTTTCATACGGGAGCGGAATTGGAAACCGAGAAGGCCGAATGGTCGCCATCCGTTGAAACCGGTCTGCCTGAAATCGACCGGCAGCACCGCCAACTGTTCGAACTGGCGGCCTCATTTCGCGGCGAGGGCGACCAGATCCGCGTCATGAAGACCCTCGCCCAGCTCGCCGACTACGCCAACACGCACCTGCGCGACGAGGAAGCCATGTTGCGCGAGATCGGCTACGCCGGCCTGGCCGAGCACCAGCGCCAGCACGCGCAATTCCGCGCGATGCTGCGCCAGTTGCTCGATGACGCGCGCAAGCTCAGCCTCGACGACATCGCCAGCCGCATCAAGGACCTGATCAACGGCTGGTTCTACCGCCACATCCTCACCGTCGACATCGAGTACGTGGCGCAGGTCAAGGCCTATCGGGAATCCACCGCGCCCCGCCACTGAATCGCCGTGGCGCCGGCGCCGACTCCCGGTCGCGCCTCGACTAGAATGCGACCCAGCGCAATGCCCGCGCGCCCGCTTCCATGCGCCTGACCGAACTTCGCCTCCCCCTCGACCATAGCGATGCCGACCTGCGCGCGGCAATCGTGAAGCGGCTTGGGATCGCCACCGACGAGCTGCTCGGCTACAGCGTGTTTCGCCGCGGCCACGACGCGCGCAAACGCTCCGCTGTTTTCCTCGCCTACACGCTCGACGTCACGCTGCGGGACGAGCCGGCCGTGCTGGCACGGCTAGCCGACGACGACCACGTCGGCCCGACGCCGGACACCGCCTATCGCTTCATCGCCCGCGCGCCGTCGCCGCCGCCGACACCGCGTCCGGTGGTGATCGGCACCGGCCCCTGCGGCCTGTTTGCGGGCCTGCTGCTGGCGCAGATGGGCTTTCGGCCGCTGATCCTGGAACGCGGCAAGGCGGTGCGCGAGCGCACCCAGGACACCTGGGCCCTCTGGCGCAAGGGCCAGCTCAATCCGGATTCGAACGTGCAATTCGGCGAAGGCGGCGCCGGCACCTTTTCCGACGGCAAGCTCTACAGCCAGATCAAGGACCCAGGCTGGCGCGGGCGCAAGGTGCTGACCGAATTCGTCAAGGCCGGCGCGCCGGCCGAGATACTGTTTCTGAGCAAGCCGCATATCGGCACCTTCAAGCTGGTGACCATGGTCGAAACCATGCGCGCCGAGATCAAGGCGCTGGGCGGCGAGATCCGCTTCGGCGCGCGCGTCGAGGACATCGAGATCGCGGCCGGGCAGGTGCGCGGCCTGCGCCTGGCCGATGGCGAACAGATCGCCGCCAGCCACGTGGTGCTGGCGATCGGCCACAGCGCCCGCGATACCTTCCGCATGCTGTACTCGCGCGGCGTGCAGGTCGAAGCCAAGCCGTTCTCCATCGGCCTGCGCATTGAACATCCGCAAGCACTGATCGATCGCGCCCGCTTCGGCAAGTTCGCCGGCCACCCGCTGCTCGGCGCCGCCGACTACAAGCTGGTGCATCACTGCGCCAACGGCCGATCCGCCTACAGCTTTTGCATGTGTCCGGGTGGCACCGTGGTGGCGGCGACCTCGGAACCCGGCCGCGTCGTCACCAACGGCATGAGCCAGTATTCGCGCAACGAGCGCAATGCCAATGCCGCCATCGTCGTCGGCGTCACTCCGGCCGACTATCCGGGAATCGAAAGCGACCCGCTGGCCGGCATCGAATTCCAGCGCCACTGGGAAAGCCTGGCCTTCACCGCCGGCGGCGGCGACTACGCCGCGCCGGCGCAGCGCGTCGGCGATTTTCTCGCCGGGCGCGCTTCCACCCACCTCGGGTCGGTGGTGCCGTCCTACACGCCCGGCGTGCGGCCAGCCGACCTTGGCGCCTGCCTGCCCGATTACGTGGTTGCCGCCCTGTGCGAATCGCTGAAGGCCTTTGGCCGCCAGATACATGGCTTCGACATGGACGACGCCCTGCTCACCGGCGTCGAGACCCGCAGCTCGTCGCCGATCCGCGTCACCCGCGGCAATGACTTCCAGAGCCTCAACACGCGCGGCCTGTATCCGGCGGGCGAAGGCGCGGGTTACGCCGGCGGCATTCTTTCGGCGGCGGTCGACGGCATCAAGGTCGCCGAGGCGGTGGCCCTCAGCCTGCTTGCCGGCCCCGCTTCATAGGCCGTCCAGTTCCCAGCGCACGCAGGGATCCAGCGTCGCCACGGCAAGCGCGACACGCGCGCGCAGCGCCTCGCGATCCTTGCCCTCGGCGCCGCCGAGCCAGCCGGCCAGCGGGCCTTGCGGATGGAAATTCCATTCCGTCGGCGCAACGATGAAATACTCGGCCACCGTGTCGCCGTCGAGCACGATCTCGTGCATCAGCAGGCCGCGCGCGGTTTCAACCAGGGCGCGGCCGATTCCCGGCGCCACCGGCACCGCGCTCGCCGTGCCGCCGGCGCCGACTTTCGCCACGCCTTGCGCCCAGTCGCGCAACTCGGCCAGGCGCGCCAGCCAGCGCAGCGCGAAGGCGTGGCCCGGGCCGCCGCCGCGCCGGGCATGGGCCCCGGTTTCCGCCGCGCCGCCACGCCAGTTCGGCTGGCGGCAGAACCCGGCATCGAGGCGCGGCCAGTGCCGCAGGGAGGCGGCCGCATCCATCGCCGGCAGCAGCGTCGCCATCGCGTCCGGGACGGCGTCCAGGTCGTCGAGTCGCGCGGTGAACCGCGCCAGGCGCGGGTCATCGAGCAGCGTGGCCAGACTGGCGCGTTGGTCGCTGGCGATGCAGCCGAGGGCGGCGGTGAATTCCTCCTTCAGCGGCGAATCGCCAAGCAATGGCGGAAGGTCGAGCAGCCAGCGCCAGAGGTGTTCGCGCGCCGCTTCGGCGGCAATGGCGGGATCGATGCCGGGTGCCATCGCCTGCCCGCGCGCCGCCGCCAGGGCCAATTCGGCCGCCCGCCCCTGGGCCTTGCCGCACAAGGCAAACAACAGCGGCACCAAGCTCACCGCGGCATCGGCCGGACGCCCGCGCAGCACGCTCGAAACCTGCGGGCGTTCGCTGGCCACCGCGATCGAGCCGATCCCGCCGCCACCGGGCGCGAGCCGAATTCGAATGCAGCCGGGATCGATGCCGGCGCTCATGCGCCGCCGGTATCGCCGCCGGGGGCGGCCAGCGGCAGGCGCAGGCTGAACAGCGCGCCACCTTTCGGATGGTTGGCGGCGGAAAGCCGCCCGCCGTGGCGCTCGACGATGCCGTAACTGATCGCCAGGCCCAGGCCGGTGCCGCGGCCCACCGGCTTGGTGGTGAAGAAGGGATCGAAGAGCTTGCCCAGGTTGTCGTCGGAAATGCCCGGGCCGCTGTCGCGAAAATCGATGACAACGTCTTTGCCGTCGGCACGGCCGGCGATTTCAAGGCGGCGCTCGCGCGATTTCTCCGTGGCATCGGCGGCGTTTTGCACCAGGTTCATCACCACCTGCTGCAACTGCCCCGGCGAGCCGGCGACCTCGATCCCGGCGGGAAGTTCGAGCTTCACCTCGAACTGGCTGCCGACGGCCTTGCCCACCCATTGCACCGCGCGCTCGATGACCTCGCCCAGGTCGAATACCCGGCGTTCGTCGCGATCCGTGGCGGAAAAGCGTTTCAGGGCATCGACGATGTCGCGGGTGCGCTCGGCGCCTTCGACCGTGCCGTCGATCAGCGAGGGCAGGTCGTCAAGCAGGCGGTCGATGCGCAGTTCGCGGCGCAGGGCCTCGCGCCCGTCGCGCGGCATCTCGCCGTGCACGGCGGCCAGGTAGCGCGCCAGGCGTTCGGCATAGCGCTTCATGGCCACGGCGTTGCCGTAGACAAAACTGATCGGATTGTTGAGTTCGTGGGCCACGCCGGCCACCAGGCGGCCCAGCGAGGCCATCTTCTCGGAATGGATCAGTTGCTGCTGGGTGGTCTTGAGGTCCTCGTGGGCGCGGCGCAGGGCCTGGTAGGCGCGGCGCAGCTCACCCACCGGACGCCCGGTGATGACCAGGCCGAGCATCTTGCCGACGCCGTTGTAACGCGGCGTGCAATTCAAGGACACCGGAATGGCGCTGCCGTTGGCCGCCTTCAGCAGCATTTCCCAATCCTCGACGCCACCGCCGTCCTGCTCGGCAAACAGGCGCCCGGCGCGCTGCCGCGATTCCTCGTCGGCGAACAAGTCGAACACGGTACGCCCATGCAGGGCATCGGCGTCGATGCCGAGCAGCGAGGCCAGGGCCTCGTTTACGCTTTCGATGACGCCGGCGCGGCTGCAGACGATCAGCAGGTCCGACATCGAGGTCAGGACCGAGGAAATGAACTGCTGGGTGTCTTCCAGCTTGGCGTTCTTTTCCTCCAGCGCCACCTCGTACTGCAGCAGGTCGTTGTAGACCTCGTCCATCTTGCGGATCACGTCGAGCCAGATGCCGTCCTCGGCCGAGGCGCCGGCGGCGGCGAGCATCCCGACGGTCAGCGCGGCGCGCCCCTCCCCCGCGCGGGCTGGCGTCGTGGCTGCGGAAGGTGGGTCGGGCTCGGGCCTCATGACGGCAATGTACCTCAAACCACCCCCTCCTTTCCCGCCGGTGCATTCCCCCGTGCCGAGGCCGACCCGATCGCGCATGGCCTCGGGTGCCAACTTTTACCGATGCCTCCCCCGAAATCTCACCGGGATTTGATCCAGTACGGGTTGTCGCGGCATCGGACGGGTAGCATCAATGCATGGCAACCACGGTTTTTGCCCCCTTGGGGCGGCTTTTTCTGATTGCGGCAGCTTGCATTTTCTGCCTTCCGACTGCCGCCACCGCGGCCGATGGCGCAGCCGCCGGGGCGGACGGAGAGGTAGTGCGCATTGGCGTGCTGGCCTTTCGCGGCGAGGCCCGCGCGCGCCAGGAGTGGCAGCCCCATGCCGACTACCTGGGCGAAAAACTGTCGCCCCACCGCTTTCGCATCGTCCCGCTGACGCCGGACGAGTTTCGCCCGGCGATCGCATCGCGCCGCATCGACCTGGTCATCACCAATACCGGACACTATGTCGAGCTGGAAGGCGGCGGCACGATCTCGCGCATCGCCACCCTGCGCGTCGCCGGGCCACGGGGTCCGGTCGATCGATTCGGCGGCGCGGCGATCGCCCGCGCCGACCGCGCCGACATGAATTCCTATGCCGACCTGCGCGGCAAGCGCCTGGCGACGCCCGACACCGGCAGCTTCGGCGGCTGGCAGGTACATTTGCGCGAAGCCCGCGGCGCCGGCGTCGACCTCAGGAACGATCTCGCCGAGACCCTCGAACTGCAGGCCCAGGACAAGGTGGTCGCCGCCGTCCTGGCCGGGCGCGCCGATGCCGGCTTGGTGCGCTCCGACCTGATCGAATCGATGGCGGCGGCGGGCAAGCTGGATCTCGCCGCGATCAAGCTCATCGGCGAGCGCAAGACCGCGGGCTATCCCTACCGCCACAGCACCCAACTGTATCCGCACTGGCCCTTCGCCAAGCTCGACCACGTCTCCGACGAGTTGACGCGCGGGCTGCTGATCGCGCTGCTCAGCCTGCCCGCCGAGCATCCCGCCGCGCGCGCCGCCGGCATCCACGGCTGGACGCTGCCGCAGAACTACCAGACGGTGCATGATCTGTTTCTCGAGTTTCGCCTTGGTCCCTACGTCGACCTGCCACTGGAGATCGGCGATGTCGTCTCGCGCTTTGGCAGGCGCCTGGCCATGGCCGGCGCCGCGGTGATCTCCGCCCTGCTGATCCTGCTCTGGTGGATATCGCGCACCAACCTCGAGTTGCGCCGCAGCCGCGATCACCTGCAACTGGCCGCCGGTGTTTTCGAGCATGCGCAGGAGGGCATCGTCATCACCGATGCCGCCGGCAACATCATCGACACCAATGACACCTTCGCCGCCCTGACCGGCTATGGCCGTGACGACGCGCTGGGACGCAATCCGCGCTTCCTGGCCGCTGGCGAGCACGACGCGGACTTCTACCGGGGAATGTGGGCCACCCTCGAGCGCGAGGGCTTCTGGCGCGGCGAACTGATCAACCGCCGCCGCGACGGCACCCGCTACGTGCAGCAAACCAGCATCTCGGCGGTAAAGGACAAGCATGGGCGGGTACGCAACTACATCGGATTGTCCAGCGACATCAGCGCCATCAAGGAATCGCGCGAGCGCCTCGAACGGATGGCCTATTTCGACGCGCTGACCAGCCTGCCCAACCGGCGCCTGCTCTCCGACCGCCTCAACCAGGCGATCGGCCAGGCCAGGCGCGGCGGCACCCTGCTGGCAATCTGCTACCTCGATCTGGATGGTTTCAAGCCGATCAACGACCAGTGGGGCCATGCCGCCGGCGACCTGCTGCTGATCGATGCCGCGCGCCGCCTGACGGCAAATGTTCGCGCCGGCGATACCGTCAGCCGCCTCGGCGGCGACGAGTTCGTGGTGCTGCTGGGCAACCTCGCCCACCTTGACGAATGCGAGGTCGCGCTGGAGCGCATTCGAACCGAGCTCAACCGACCTTTTCACCTCAAGGACGGCGAAGCCAGGATTTCGGCGAGCATGGGGGTGACCCTGTTCCCCCTCGACGGCGCCGAACCGGACATGCTGCTGCGCCATGCCGACCAGGCCATGTACCAGGCCAAACAAGCCGGTCGCAACCGCTATGCGCTGTTCGACGCCGAGCACGACCGCGTGTCCGAGATGCGCCGCGATTCGACGGACAGCATTCAGAGCGCGATTGCCAATCACGAGCTGCAACTGCACTACCAGCCCAAGGTCAACATGCGCACCGGCGACATCGTTGGCGTGGAAGCATTGATCCGCTGGCGCCACCCGCAGCGCGGCGTGCTTGACCCGGGCAAGTTCCTGCCCATGGTGGATTTCGTCGGCCTGCACGGCCAGCTTGGCGAGTGGGTGCTCGAAACCGCCCTGACGCAGGCCGAGGCCTGGGTTGCCGAGGGTCGCAAGCTCGGGATGGGCATCAACATCGCCGCCGAGCAGTTGCAAAGCGAAGGCTTTGCCGCCACCCTGGGCACGGCACTGGCTCGGCATCCCACGGTGCCCCCGGCCAGCCTTGAATTCGAAATCCTCGAAACCGCCGCGCTCAAGGATCTTGAAAAAGTGGCCGCCGTGATGGCCGATTGCCAGGCGCTGGGCGTCGGCTTCGCCATCGACGACTTTGGCACCGGCTATTCCTCGCTGACCTACCTCAAACAGTTGCAGGCGGGCACGCTGAAGATCGACCAGTCCTTCGTTCACGACATGCTCAACGACCCGGACGACCTCTCGATCGTCGACAGCATCATCGGGCTCGCGGCCGCCTTCCGCCGCAACGTCGTCGCCGAAGGCGTGGAAACCGTGGCCCATGGCACCCTGCTGCTGCGCCTCGGCTGTGATCTGGCGCAAGGCTACGGCATCGCCCGGCCGATGCCGGCAGCAGAGCTTGCGGCGTGGATCGATGCCTGGAGCCCACCCGAGGCATGGCGCCAGGTAGCGCTTTGGCCGCGCGAAGACCTGCCCCTATTGACCGTGGAAATCGACCACCTGCGCTGGATCGACCTGCTGCGCCGCTCGGTGGCCGCCGCGCCCGGCGAACAACCGCCAACCCCGCCGCTCGATCCGCATGACTGCCGCTTTGGCCACTGGCTGAATTCCGTCGGCCGCCAGCGCTACGGGCACTATCCCTCGTTCGACAAGCTGGTCAGGGCCCACGAGGACGTGCATCGGGCCGGGCGCGAGATCGAGGCGATTGCCCGCTACGACCGCGGCACGGCGCGCGAGCACTTTTCCGGGCTTGAGCAGGGTCGCGACAAGCTGCTCGACGCGCTCGACGACTTGCGCGCGGAAGTGCTCAGCAGCGCGTGCTGAGCCGGCCGCGATTCAATGCACGGTGCACACCATGCAAGGATCGAAGCTGCGCACGACGTGATGGATCGCGGCAGGCAGTGGGTCGTCGGCACCGACCGGCAACCCGGCCAGCGCCTGCTCCAGGGCGCCCGGCTGGCCGGCGGCATCGCGCGGCGAAAAATTCCAGGTGGTCGGCGCGATGATCTGGTAGTTGTGGATGCGACCACGGCGCACGGTCAGCCAGTGGCCCAGCGAGCCGCGCGCGGCTTCGATCAGGCCGACGCCGGCGGTTTCGTCGGCCGGCTGCGACGGGATGCACCAGGGCTCGCCCGGCACGATCTGGTTCAACCAGGTTTCCATCCGTGGCAAGACCAGGGCAATCTCCAGCAGGCGCGCCACCACGCGCGCCGCGACGCTGCCGCCGCCGGCGGCAATCAGGTCGCGCACCAGGGGATGGCCGGCCACCGCCTGCCGCGCCAGGGCGCCGGTTTCGACCACCTGCCCACCCAGGCGCGGCGACTTGCACCAGGAATAGGCGCCGTCCTTTTCCGCCACCGGCAGGGTGCCGCCATCAGCCGGATGTTGTGGGCGGCCGATCGCCGCGTACCATGAATGGGCCGTGTCCTCGGTGATGCCACCGACATCCAGCGCGTGCAGGCGGCCTTCGTGCCAGACACCCGGCGGGAACAGGCGTCCCTCCTCCAGCGCATAACAACCGAAGCTCATGAAGCGATCGGTGCCGCGCCCGAGCCGCCACAGGTCGAGGTCGTCGGCAATGTCGAGGAAGCGGCGCAGATCGCCATCCCGCGCCTGCCCGCGCCACGCATCGAGACGGTCGCGGCTGGCCAGCGTGGCGAAGTCTTCCAGCGGCCCACCGAAGGTCGTTTTTTCGAGGAAGGCGCGAAATTCGCGCAGGATGCGATGCAGGCGGAAGATTTCCGAGCTTTGCAGGGGCCGCGTCGAGCCGCCGGGCTGCACCGCCAGCGTATGCGGCCATTTGCCGGCGAGCAGGCCCATCGCCTGCATGAAGCGCGCGCGCGCCGGCAGCACCTCGTTGGGCGCGCTGCCCACCGTGGCGCGAAAACGTTCCACCGCGCCGTGGTACCAGCGCCGACTCCTGTATTCCTCGCGCGCGAAGTCGGGCATGAAGAACAGGTAGAAGTGCGTCAGGTGGTCGGCCAGGTTTTCCGCCGCCAGGGTCAGGTTCGCCGCATGGCGGCCGTTGGCCGGCGGCGCGATGCCCGCCGCATCGGCCAGCGCCAGCGCGGCGGCGGCCGATTGCGCCACCGAACAGATGCCGCAGATGCGCGGCACCAGCACCAGCGCATCGGCCGGCTGCTTGCCTTGCAGGATCTGCTCGAAGCCGCGATACAGCGGCGAATTGACATAGGCCGCGACGACCTGCCCGGCGTCGATGTCGAGTGTGACTTCGAGGTCGCCCTCGACGCGATTGAAGGGGCCGACGATGCGCCGTGTCATTTCTTGACCCGCTTGACCGAGGGCGCGCGCAATTGGTGGTCGGCCGTGGCGTTCTCGCGCACGCGCGCCGGGGTCGCCGATTTCGACAGCGCGGCCAGGGCGATGAACCAGGCCTTGGGCATGTCGGCCGGCAAGCCGATCGGAATGCCGGCCACCTTGGGCGTGCTCTCGAAGGCATGTCCCGGTTCCTCGAAGCCCGGCTCGGTGCAGCGGATGCAGGCATAGCCGCCGCGCAGGCAGGAACCCTCGCCGTTCCACAGGCGCTGGTTGCAATCGGCATGGGCCTGGGTGCCGCCGCAACCCAGGTGCTCCATCAGGCAGCCCTGGTCGGAATGCTTTTCGGCGCTGGCCTTGAATTCGTAGTACTCGTTGCGCGGGCAGCCGTGATGCACCAGTTGATCGGCATAGAAGCGCGGTCGGCCCAGGTCGTCGAGCTGGGCCGCACCCAGGCGTCCGTGCGCCAGCGCCGCCAGCGTCTCGGTGATCCAGTCCGGATGCGGTGGGCAGCCGGCAACGTTGATCACCGGCAGGCCGCCTGGATCGCGGAACTCGGGCCCGAGCAGGCCGCCGGCGGCCTCGCCGTCGTACTGCAGGCCGCAGGCGTCGGTCGGATTCATGCCCGCCGCCGTGATGCCGCCCCAGGCCGAGCAACTGCCGATGGCCACCACATGCTTCGCGCGTCCGGCAATCTGCCTGACCCAGTCGACCATCGGCTTGGTGCCGCCGCCAAAGCGATGGAAGCCGCCGCTGCCGCGCGGCCCGCGCAACAGCGAGCCTTCGATGCAAAGCACATCGACCGGTTGCCTGCCGTCGGCGCAACGCGCGATCAACTCGCGCGCGTCGTCAAGGCAGGCCTCGGAAAGGCTGGGGTGCCAAAGGATGTTGATGCCCTCGTCGGCCAGCAGGCGGAACAGCGAACCCTGCTCGCTGCCCAGCCAGGAAAGCGTGCAGCCGCCGCAGCCGCCGGATTGCAGCCAGAGAAGATTCACTTGTCGTCTCCGGTCAATCCGAGCCGCTCCAGCTTCATGCGCAGGCCGACACGGGTCAGGCCGAGCTCCTCGGCGACGCGCGTCTTGTTGCCCTTGTGCCGCTCCATGGTCCGTGCAATCACCTGGCCTTCGAGGTGGTCGAGTCGTTCCTTGAGCGTGCCACCTTCACCGTCGATCGCAAAGTTCGCACCGGCAACGGCCCCGGCCACCCGCAGGCGTGGTGACAGAAGTTCCTCGCCCAGCAGGTTGCCCTCGCCCAGCGCCAGCGCGCGCATTACCTCGTTCTGCAGCTCACGTACATTGCCGGGCCATGGGTAAGCCAGCAGGGTTTTCATCGCGGCATCACTGAATCGCCGTCCCTGGCTCTGCCTGATGGGAATATCGCTTCGCGAGCCATCAAGCGCCGACTCCTTGAACAGGCCACCGACAATCAGCGGAATGTCCTGCGGCCGTTCGCGCAAACTGGGCATGTGCAGGCCGATGCCGGCGATGCGGTAATACAGGTCGCGCCGGAAGCGGCCGCTGGCGACATCCGCTTCGAGGTCGCGGTTGGTGGCGGCGACGATGCGCACATCGACCGGCACCGTGCGTGCGCTGCCCACGGGACGGATCTCGCCTTCCTGCAGGGCGCGCAGCAGCTTGACCTGGAAGGCCGGCGAGGTGTCGCCGATCTCGTCGAGGAACAGCGTGCCACCGTCGGCCTGCTGAAAAAGGCCGATGCGATCTTCATGGGCACCGGTGAATGCGCCCTTCTTGTGGCCGAAGAGCTCGGCTTCGAGCAGGGTGTCGGGCAGCGCACCGCAGTTTTCGACGACGAAGCCGCGCTCGGCACGGTCGCTGGAAAAGTGGATGGCGCGCGCGAGCAGTTCCTTGCCGGTGCCGGACTCGCCGGTGATAAGCACCGACAGCTCATGCCCGGCGATCTTCCGCGCCAGCTCGCAGACGGCATTCAGCGGGCTGTCGACGGCGCGCGTGAGACGGTCGAACCCGGAGCGCGCCTTGAGCCTGCCGCGCTGACTGGCGACGCGCCGCACCAACTGTTCGGGGTCGTCGCGCAAATCAAGCAGCAGGCGCTGGTTCTCCTGCTGAAGTCGCCACAGATCGGCGGCGCTCTTCAAGGTCAGCAGCAGTTGCTCGGGGTGCCAGGGCTTGAGCAGGTATTGCCAGATGCCGGCCTGGTTGATGCCGGCAATGATGTCCTCGGCATCGGTATAGCCGGAAAGGATCAGGCGCACCGTGTCCGGCCACTGGCTGCGCACCCGGCGCAGGAACTCGACGCCCGAGGTACCCGGCATGCGCTGGTCGGAGAGCACGATATGCACGAACTCGCGCGCCATGATCGCCTCGCCCTCCTCGGCGGATTGGGCGGTGAACACCGTGAAGTCCTCCTCCAGCGTGCGGCGCAAGGTCTCCAGCGAGCGCGGCTCGTCGTCGACCACCAGCACGGTGAGGGGGGCGGGGGCTTTCATGAGGGGCACGCCACCGCCGGGCCGCCCCAAGGCGGCGTGCAGCCAATCGCCTGGAAGCCGCGAAGCGGCCGAACCGTGGTCACCCCTTTCCTCGGGAAAGGGGCCGGGGGATAGGCCATCATCCTTGCCAACCCAGATCGCGATGGCGCGCCAGGTGGCGGGGTGTCCATGAGGCCAGGGACTTGCGCACAAAATGGTGGCGCGCCACGTGGTAGCTGGGATCGAAACCGTAGAAGTTGCGCCGCATCTGCGCCAGTTCCTCCTCGCGATAGGCGGCGAGCGGCTTGGCGGCTTCGTCCGCGGCACGGCGTTCGCGCTTGGCGGCCAGGCGCTGGTCCAGGTCGGCCGCCGCGGCGATCTCCATCGCACGCCGCGCCACGTCGATGCGGAAGGCATCCGGATCGCCGGCCAGACAGGCATCGCTGAAGCCGATCTCGACCGCGCCCTGCGCCGTCAGCGGCTGGCGGTTGCGCATGATGTCGCGCGCGCCTTGTTCGCCGACGCGGCGCGGCAGCAGGTAGGTCCAGTATTCCGAACCATAGAGGTTGCCCATGTTCTTGTAGTGCGGATTGAGCATCACGCCATCGCGCGCCCACAACAGGTCGGCGGCGCGCGCCAGGAAGCAGCCGCCGGCACCGGCATTGCCGGCCAGCGCGGCGATGGTGATCTGCCGCCCGCTGTTGATCAATTCCAGCGCCAGATCGTTCATGGCGTTGATGTTGGCCCAGGATTCGTCAGCCGGCGACTCGGCCTGCTCAATGACGTTGAGGTGGATGCCGTTGGACCAGAAGTCGGCCCCGCCGGCGAGCACGATCACCCGCACCGGCCGGGTCTTGGCCCAGGCCAGGGCCTCGCGCAGGCGATGGCATTGCGTGGTGGACATGGCACCGTTGTAAAACTCGAAATGGAGGAAGCCGACCTGCCCGGATTCCTCCCAGGCTATGTCCTGCCAGCTCGCGTGATCCATGCGCCACCAGGCGGCGAGCGGCACCACCGCGAGATCGGCGGTCTCCTCGGGAAAGGCCAGGCTGGTCGGCAGCTTGAAGCCGCCCTCGCGCCTGGCATGACCGATCCATACCGCGCCATCGCGGGTGCGGCGCAGGACGGCCGTTTCGCGCCGGCCAATGACCCGTCCCGCTCCCACCGTCGAGACCCCGGCCAGGCTCGCTTCCGGCCAGGCATCGAAGATGTGGCAGGGTATGCCGAACAGGTGATCGGCGACGCCCGGAAAGCCGTCGGCGGCGTTGATCTTGCGCAACACCGTGGCGCTGTCGTCGCGCTGCCAGTCGATGGCACGGTCCGCCTGCTTCATCAGCGGCCGCAAGCGACCACGCGCGTTCGCCCAGTCCGCCAGAGGCGTCGGCGCCTTGCCGGCCGCGTACTTCTCGACCGCCTGCAGCACCGCCGTCACCGCCGCCTGCGTCACTTCGTTGCGGTAGATGCTGGATTTCTTCGCCGCGCGCAGCGGAAACGTCGCCGTGGCCCACACCGGCCCGGCGTCCATCTCGGCCTCGGCCTGCAGCACGGTAACGCCCCACTCCGCCGCGCCTTCCTGAAGGGCCCAGTCCAGCGCCGATGGTCCGCGATCGCCGACGATGCCGGGATGCACGACGAGGCAGACATGCCGCTTCCAGATCGATTCGGGAATCGCCCGCCGCAGGTAGGGCGCGACGATCAGATCCGGCTTGAACAGGGCGACGGCCTCTTCGGTGACACTGTCGGCGATGTCGAACTCGATCGAGGTCTCGTGGCCGCGCCGCTGCAATTCGGCCGCCAGCCGCTGGGTCAGGCTGTTGAAGGCGTGGGTCAGGAGCAGGATGCGCATGGAGCGAAACTCAACATATCCGCGGCAGTTGGTCGCCGGCCAGCCAATCGACGATGCGCTTGCCGCCGAAGGCCGTGGTCATCTGCACGAAATGGTGGTCGTCGGCGATCACCTCGCCGACGGCGCAGGCATCGCGGCCCAGCGGATGGGCGCGCATGGCATTCAGCAGCCGCTCGCCGTCGGAGGCATCGCAGATCGCCACCAGCTTGCCTTCGTTGGCGACATAGAGCGGATCGAGGCCGAGGAATTCGCAGGCGGCGGCGACCACCGGCTTCACCGGTATCGCCTGCTCGCGGAGCACCATGCCGACGCCGGACTGGGTGGCGATTTCATTCAGCGTTGCGGCCAGCCCGCCGCGGGTCGGGTCGCGCAGGCAGCGCAGGCCGGCACCGGTCGCCAGCATGGCCTCGATCAGGCCGTTGAGGGCCGCCGTGTCGGATTCAATCGGCGCGTCGAAACTGAGGTTCTCGCGCTTGCTCATGATCGCCACACCGTGGTCGCCGAGCGAGCCCGAAACCAGGATCACGTCGCCGGGACGGGCCAGGCTGCCGCCCAGATCCAGGCCATCGGGCAGCACGCCGACCCCCGTGGTGGTGATGAAAATGCCATCGCCCTTGCCGCGCTCCACCACCTTGGTGTCGCCCGTCACCACCGGCACGCCGGCCTCACGCGCGGCGCGGGCCATGGATTCGACGATGCGCGCCAGATCGGCCAGGGGAAAACCTTCCTCAAGGATGAAGCCGGCGGCAAGGTAGAGTGGCCTGGCGCCCATCACCGCGACGTCATTCACCGTGCCATGCACCGAGAGGCAGCCGATGTCGCCACCGGGAAAGAACAGCGGCGAAACCACGTGGCAATCGGTGGACATCACCAGCCGGCCAGGCTTGCCGTTGAAAGTCGGCGCTGGCAACACGGCGCCATCGTTGCCCTGGCCGAGGTATTCGTTGCCCAGATGTTTCGCGAAGAGCTCGGAAATCAGTTGCACCATGGCACGTCCGCCGGAACCGTGGGTCATATCCACTCGACCGTTCTTCAAGTCCAGCGGCCGCACATACCCCCTTTTTACCTCGCCCATCAGTGCATATCCTTGTAACGTCCGTAGCTGTAGTGCGCGGCGCAGGCTCCCTCGGAGCTCACCATGCAGGAGCCGATGGGGTTTTCGGGGGTGCACACCGTGCCGAAGATCTTGCAGTCCTGTGGCCGCTTGACGCCGCGCAGGATGGCGCCGCATTCGCAGGCCTTGTTGTCGGGCACCGAGCGGTAGTCGAGCTTGAAGCGGCGCTCGGCATCGAAGGCGGCGTAACGCTGGCGGATACGCAGCGCCGAATAGGGCACCACCGACAAGCCACGCCATTCGAATTCGCGGCGCAATTCGAAGACTTCGGCGACGCGGTCCTGCGCCTTGAGGTTGCCGTCGCGCGTCACGGCGCGGGCGAATTCATTCTCGACCTCGGCTCGCCCTTCATTCACCTGCCGCACCAGCATCAGGATGGCCTGCATCACGTCGAGCGGCTCGAAGCCGGCGATGACCACGGGCTTGCGGTATTCCTCGGCGAAGAACTCGTAGGGCCGGCTGCCGATCACCGTAGACACATGCGCCGGGCCGATGAAGCCGTCCAGCGGCACCGTGCCCCATTGCCGCACCTCCGGTGATTCGAGGATGTTGCTGATCGCCGCGGGCGTCAGCACGTGGCAGCAGAGCACACTGAAATTCTTCAGCCCCTCGGCATCGGCCTGCTGGATCGCCACCGCTGTCGGCGGCGTGGTGGTCTCGAAGCCGATGGCGAAGAACACCACTTCACGCTCGGGATTGTCACGCGCGATCTGCAGCGCGTCGATGGTCGAATACACCATGCGGATGTCGCCGCCGCGCGCCTTGGCCTTCATCAGCGAGAGCCCGTCGGAAGCCGGCACACGCAGCGTGTCGCCGTAGGTGCACAGGATCACACCCTGCTCCAGCGCCAGCTTGATCGCCAAGTCCACGCGGCCGATGGGCAGCACGCAGACCGGGCAGCCGGGCCCATGCACCATGCGCACCGTGGGCGGCAGCAGGTCACTCAAGCCATAGCGCGAGATCGCATGCGTATGCCCGCCGCAGAATTCCATGAAGCTGTAGTTGCGTCCGGGCTGGACCGTGGCGGCAATGCTGGCACCGAGATTTCTCGCCAGTTCGCCATCGCGGAATTCGTCGATGTATTTCATGAGGCCGCGTCAGCTTCCGCGTTCATTTCGGCAAACAGCGCCAAGGTCTTCTCGGCCTCTTCAGGATCGAGTTTGGTCAGCGCATAGCCGACATGCAGGATCACGTAGTCGCCAACCTGCACGTCCGAGAGAAGAGCCAGCGAGATTTCCTTGCGGACGCCGCCGAGATCGACAATCGCCGTGTCGTTGGCGCCGACTTCCATTACTTTTACGGGAAGTGCCAAACACATATTAGTTTCCTCTGGGAGCGCCAAGGACGGCAGGTATCCGGCTCCGTCCATGTCCTCCGAGCCAGGCTTCGCCAGGCTCTCCCCCTTTACTTACCGGATCCGGATACCTGCCATCCTTGGCGGGATAAGCTTCTTGTTTGCAACGGTCGAAATGCGAGGGCGTCACCGGATCGGGATGGTGGGGTGTTCCGCGCAGCGAAGTAAAGAAGGAGTCGTCGCCCGAAGGGCGACGACGGGTGACATGAGCAGCGCGGAATGCCCCGCCGTCCCAATCCCCCGCCAACGCCAAAATCGCTACGGTTTTCATCTCAGTTTTCCAAAACATGCAGAGCAACCCACGCCTGCCCCAGTGCCAGCCCCGCATCACCCGGCACCAGTTTGATCGGCGCCAACACACGCAGTCCAAGACTTTCCAGCTCGCGTCGCAAGCCAGCCGCCAACAGACGATTGAAGAAACAGCCCCCGCCAAGCGCCACGGTTTCGATTCCCGCCGTCGCACAGGCCCGCGCAGTCCACTCCGCCAATGCCGCCACCAGCGTCGCATGAAACAACGCCGCGCCCTGCTCCGCATCGCGCTGGCCGGCGAGTTCGCCCAGCAGCGGGCGCAGGTCGAGCACGCCGCCATCGAGTCGCCAGCCATCGGCCATCGCCTGCGGCCAGCCTGCGGCCTCGATGCGCCGCGTGGCCGCCTGCTCCAACTTGATCGCCGCTTCGGCGTCCATATCCATCTTCAGGCACAGGCCGAGCAGGCCGGAAGCGGCGTCGAACAGCCGCCCGGCGCTCGATGTGCGCGGACAGTTCAGGTTCTTTTCCAGCATAGCCAGCACCGTTGCGACACCCGCTTCATCGGGATAACGCGCCGGCACCTCATCGCCGCGCCCGAGGTCGTGCAGCACGGCGGCCGCCATGCGCCAGGGTTCGCGCGCGGCGCGGTCACCGCCGGGCAAGGCCAGGGGCGCGAGATGGCCGAGGCGCTCGAAACGCGCGCCATCGACGCTCAGCAGTTCGCCACCCCAGGGTGTGTTGTCGGTTCCGAGACCGACGCCGTCCAGCGCCAGGCCGATCACCGGGCCGCGATGGCCATGCTCGGCGCAAACCGCGGCAATGTGCGCATGATGGTGTTGCACCGGCACGGCGGTGGCGCCCAGCCGCGCTGCGAGTCCGGCGGCGTGGCGCGAGGAATGGAAATCCGGATGCAGGTCATGGGCGATCGCCGCCGGCGCGCCCAGCCAGGCCAGGAGCGTCTCGGCCTCGTCTTCATGGGCGATGCAGGCTTCGGGCGTATTCAGATCGCCGACTACGGGCGACATGCGCGCCTCACCATCCTTGACACCACACAGAGCATTCTTGAACCAGGCGCCCGCCGCCAGCACCGGCGCGGCGCTGGCGAAATGGGGAGCTAGCGGGATTGCCGCTGCGCTCATCGGGCGCCGAGCTGGGCTTCGAGTTCGGCCACGCGCCGCTTCAGCGCATCGACGGTCGCCAGCTTCTTCGTCGCCGTGTCACGGGCGCCGACTTCCAGCCACTTCAGCCACTCGTCCATGCCCTGCCCCGTGGTCGCCGAGACCTCGATCACCTCGATGGCCGGATTGACGCGGCGGGCGAACTCGATCGCGGCGTCGACCTTGAAGCTCAGGTAGGGCAGCAGATCGCACTTGTTCAGCAGCATCAGCGTCGCGGCGCGGAACATGTCGGGATACTTGATCGGCTTGTCCTCGCCCTCGGTGACGGAAAGAATCACCACCTTGTGCGCCTCGCCGAGGTCGAAGGCCGCCGGGCAGACCAGGTTGCCGACGTTTTCCACCATCAGCAGCGAATCCTCGGGCAGGTCCAGCTTTTCCATGGCGTGCCCGACCATGTGGGCATCCAGGTGACAGCCCTTGCCGGTGTTGATCTGGATTGCCGGCGCACCGGTGGCGCGGATGCGTTCGGCATCCTGGCTGGTCTGCTGGTCGCCTTCGATCACGGCGACGCTCGCCTTGCCCTTGAGCATCGCTATGGTCTTGCACAAGAGCGTGGTTTTGCCCGAACCTGGGCTGGAAACCAGGTTCAGCGTGAAGATGCCGCGCTCGGCGAGTCGTTCGCGGTTCTGCTTCGCATAGGCGTTGTTCTTGGCCAGGATGTCCTGCTCGATCTGCACCATACGCTTCTGGCTGATGCCGGGGGCGTGAGAATGGGTCGCCGCGTGGGAATGCACCGGCGCGTAGCGGTGGCCATGGTCGTGGGCATGCTCGCCCTCATGGCCGTGGTCGTGGCTGTGCCGCGTGCCATCGGCGTGCACATGGTCGTGTTCGTGGTGGGGGTCGTCGCCGTCGATCTTCACTTCGCCGGCACTGCAGCCGCATGTGGTGCACATAGTTGTCTCCGCTTGCCTAGGCTACTTCGAGTTCCTTGACCCGCATTTCGGTGCCGCCCGTGACCTGCATCTGGTGGCTGCCGCACTGCGGGCATTCGCCGAACACTTCCTGCATCGGCACCGTCTGCGAACATTGCATGCACCAGCCGATACCCGGCGCGGCAATGATCTCCAGCCGCGCGCCGTCGGCAATGCTGTCGCGCACCACCGCATCGAAACAGAATTTCATGGCTTCGACCTCGACGCCCGAAAGCTGGCCGATTTCCAGCCAGACCGCTGTTACTTTCGCGAATTCCTGGGCGCGTGCGGCATCCTCGATGAGTTGCAGCACACCCTCGGCCAATGACATTTCATGCATGGCGACAGTTTAGCCTTTCAGGCCGCCAAATACCCCCTGCAAAAACCCCCTGCGCGTGGTCGGGATTTGCGCCACGGATTGGCCGGCGAGCCGCGCCGCATCGCGCCGGTCGGCGTGATCGGCTTGCGTAACGGCGTACAGGGTCGCCATGATCGCCACGCCCGTTTCGACCGCACTGGCATGGTCGTGAAAATCGAAGGCCGGCGAGAACAGCGAACAGAACTGGTAGGTGCCGCATTCCGGCTCCTCGCCGCCCATGAACTCGTAACTGCCGGAAGGGAAATCCCAGGTGCGGCGACAGTCTGGGGCGAGATACAGTTCGCGCGAAGGCGTTTGCGCCAGCATCACCAGGTTGATTGCCCAGGGCGTGATCAGGACGCCGACCAGGTAGCCGTCGTCCTGCGGGCGGAAGCCCACCGCCTGCACCCGCAGTGCCGAATTGTTCAGCGGCAGGCCGGCCATGCGCGTGGCGGCGATGCGCTCGAAGGCCGCGACCAGGCCGGCGGCGGCCTCAGTCACAACTGTCGTCGAGCAGCAGAAAGCGCTCGCGCGCCGCCTCGCAGCCGGGGCAGACCCAGTTCTCCGGCAGGTTGGCAAAGGCCGTGCCGGCTGGAACCTGGCCGATCGGGTCGCCCTCGGTCGGGTCATACACCTGCCAGCAGACGCCGCATTCGAACAGCGCCAGGGGATTGGCCGCCACCTCGCGACCGGTACGTTCGAAGGAGCCTGCGGGGAACTTCATCTCAGTCGTCCAGCGCGCTCTCGATCGACACGATCCATTCGTCGAGGCGGACGATGGTCTCGTCGTAGTCTTCCTGCGCCGCCAGGGCCACCGCCGGCACATCGACGATCTCGATCGAATTGAGGATCAGCTTCTCCATGTTGTTGAAGTACTGCACCCACCACACGTAAGGCAGGGCCGTCGCCGTGATGCGGCAGTTGCCGAAACCGCGCGAGAGGATGGAAAACGAGATGCGTCCGAGTTGCTCGTCGAGCCAGGCCAGGTCATCAGGCGTCGCCGGCAGCAGCGACAGGTTGATCACCTGCGCCGGACGCCCGACCCGCCACACCCCGGCGAGGCTGCGCACCTCGTGGTACAGCGCCGGCGCGTTCATCAGTTCCGGCGGCGGCACGGCGGCGGGTGTCGCGGGCAGCTCGCGCGCCAGTGCCACGGCGCGCAGGGCCAGCGGGAAGGCGCTGGCCTCGACGTCATCGATGCCCTCGCCGCGGATGCGCCAGATGCCGGTGAAGGCGGTTTCCTGGGCACGCAGCTCGCCGGCCGAGAGCACGCTGACCTCGCCCTCGCCCAGCAGTTCGTTGATTTCGGCGCGCACCGCCGGCGGGTAGTCGAGCAGCGAGAAGCGCACCACCTGCATCGGCGAGAACGGCGTCTCGCGCAGCGCGGCCAGCAACGTCTTGAGGAATTCCAGCGCCGGCCCGGCGACCTCGGGCGGCGCGTCCAGCTCGCTCTGCGGCGGGCGGAAGGCGTGCACGTCGTTGGGCACGTCCAGCGTCACCAGCACTTCGTCGACCGGCTGCGAACCGGGGCCGATGCTGGGCTTGAAGGGAACCACGGGAATCGGGAAAGTCATCATGGCGGCAGCCCTCGTCAGTGGCAGTGCGTGGCGGCGGTGGCGTTGGTCACTGGAATGCCGATGCTCGGCGGCCGCGACGGCGGCGCGGACAAAAGTTCGGGCAGCCGCTGGACATAGCTGCTCCAGTCCTTGAGACCTTCGACCGTGCCAAGGTAATCGCCGTCGCGCAGCGCCAGCAGCGCCGGCCAGATGCGGATGCCATAGCGCGGCGCCAGGCTGCGCGCCACCGCCGGCGGCAGCAGGCCAACGCGAACCTCGCCTTCCATGCGCAACAGCGCTTCGGGCAGGATGATGGTCAGGTCCCAGGTCTCGGGCACCTTGGCCGGATCGTCGGCAAAGAAGATCAGCGTATTGCCGGGGGCCTTCGCAAAGTCCTCAAAGGATTCCGCGTCCAGCAACTGGTAGCCGTAGCGGGCCTGGAGGATGCCGAAGCGTTCCTGCAGGCGTTCGATGCTCGGTGATGTCATTGCCTACTCCTCAAGTGGCAGCCGGCCGGAGAAACTCCGGCAACTGCGGTTCGCGGTCGATCAGGTCGGCAAAGCCGGTCTGGATCAGTGCTTCGTTGCTGCCATCGCCATGGAGGATGGACTCCAGCGCGACCAGCGCATCTTCGACCTGGGCGGCGCGCTCGGCATCGATCACCTCGCGCGCGGCACCGAGGAAACCGAGGATCCACTGACCGGGTTCAAGGGGGCCGGTAAGCATCGTGTCCATGCGCTCGATGCCGTTGCGGCTTTCGCAGAGGGCCGAAGTTCCACCCTCGGTGCCTTCCATGCGGATGACCTTCATGGGCAATGCCAGGCACATTTCAGTGATTGCTCCGTGTTATTGCGGTGGTCTGCGCGACGCCAAGGGCGGCGGGCACCCGTCGCTGCTCGTGTCCTCCGAGCAGGGCTGCGCCCTGCTCTCCCCCTTTACCTCGCTGCGTCGGGTACCCACCGCCCCCGGCGGGATACGCCTGCGCCTTGCAACCGAAAACCTGTGACGGCCTCGCTTGATCGGGCCGGTGGGGCGCTCTGCTCCGCGCAAGTAAAGGAGGAGGGCCGGCGCCTTTTCGGCCCGGGGGACATGGAGCGGAGCAGAGCGCCCCGCCGGCCCGATCCCCCACCAACCCCCAAACCGCGACGCTTTTCATCCCATGCTTCCAAAAAGCCGCGCATCGCCAATCCGGCTCGCCGCCTCGGCCGACGGACGCCCCGCCTCGTAGGCAGACATCCCCAACGCCGTACCGCCAGCGCCGACTTCTGAATCACGCGGGCTCACTGCAAAACCCCAGTCGCGCAAAGCCGCCACCGCCATGGCCACCGCATCGCCCAGCCTTGCCTTGACCACATCGCGCAAACTGCCGCCGTAGTCTTCAAGTTCCTCGGGCTGGACGCCGATCAGCAGCAGCGATTCCGGCAATTGCCCGGTCAGGTCGGCGGCGGCGATGACTTCCTGGAATCCGGTCTGGTGCAGGCTCATCTTCTTGGCGCCCATGAAGCGCGGCACCTCGTCCCCTTCCACGCGCTTCATGGTGCCCGGGGGCAGGCCGTAGTCGACGGCGTCGAACACGATCAGGCGTTTGGCGCCCTGCACGTAGGGCAGGAGGTAGAGGCCCTGGGTGCCGCCGTCCATCACGGTGACGCCCTGCGGTACCTGCCATTCCGCCGCCAACTTCTCGACGCAGCGCACGCCGAAGCCCTCGTCGGCCCAGAGCAGATTGCCGATGCCGAGCACCAGGACTTCACAGCGCATGTCGTCGATCGCGTCCATGGGCGAACTCACTCCCGAAACGTCCGCTGGCCGCTGATCATGGTGCTGATCATGGTCTGGCGACTCATGATGTCCTCACGCACCGCGGCATAGACATGCAGGATGACGAAGCAGACGATGCCCCACATGCCCAGATGGTGCCAACTGTGCACCGCCTGGCTGCCACCCATGAGCGGGATGACCCAGCCGAACATCAGATCCTGCCAACTGCCCAGGCCCGCACCCTCGCTGTAGAGCGCGAAACCGGTACAGATCATCAAAATGGCGGCGAGGGTGACGAAGACGAACATGAACAGGTGGCCCATCGGGTTGTGGCCGACGTACTTGTAGGGCTGCTTTTCCAGGAACAAATACCAGCGCAATTCGCGCAACAGACCGGCCCACCATTTTGGATTCGTGACCGGCAGGTAAAAGATTTCCCGCGCGCGGTGGTTGCCGACCACGGCCCAGTAGATGCGCACCAGGAAACCGACGGTGAAGATATAGGCGGCGGCGAAATGGGCGAAGCGGATGTAGCCCATCAGGAACTGGTCGGAAGCCTCGCCCGGCGTGCTGGGCAGGGGGCTGGCGATCAGGTAGCCGCTGGTCGCCAGCACCAGGATGCACAGCGTGTTGATCCAGTGCCACAGGCGCACCGGTATTTCATAGACATACACCGTCCGGCCGGCAGCGGTCTGCGGGTCGCTGTCGAGCTCGGCGGCGGCGGCATTCAGATCCATGACATGCTCCTCGCGTAGGGTTAGCGAATCTTGACCGACGTCATTTCCTGGCCATCGGGACTCATCACGTGGGTCGAGCAGGCCAGGCAGGGGTCGAAGCTATGGATGGTGCGCAGAATCTCCAGCGGCTCGTCGGCGCGGGCCAAGGGCGTGTTCATCAGGCTGGCCTCGTAGGCGCCGATCTGGCCCTTGTGGTCGCGCGGACTGCCATTCCACGTGGTCGGCACCACGCATTGGTAGTTGTCGATCTTGCCGTCCTTGATCTTGATCCAGTGGCCCAGCGCGCCGCGTGGCGCCTCGGTGAAGCCGGCTCCCTTGGCCTCCTTCGGCCAGGTGCTGGGTTCCCATTTCTCGACATTGGCGGTGGATGAATCGCCGGCCTTGATGTTGGCGATCAGCTTGTCGAGCTGCTTGACCTGCAGGTCGGCGCAGTACTGCGCCTCGATGCCGCGCGCCGCCGTGCGGCCCAGCGTGGAGAACAGCGCGGTGACCGGCACGTCGAGCTTCTTCAGCACGGCGTCGATGGTCTCCTTGATGAAGGGGAACTGCTTGGGCTGCACGTAGCCCAGCACCATGCGCGACAGGCAGCCGACTTCCATGGCGTTGCCGCGCCAGCGCGGCGCCTTGATCCAGGAGTACTTGGCCGACTCGTCGAGATGCTCGATCTTCGTCCGCGTGCCCTTGAAGTTGGGGCCTTCGGGCTTGTAGTTCGGCTCGGTGACGCCGTCGAAGGGATGCAGGCCCTTGGACTCGTCGGCGTACTTGTACCAGGAGTGGGTGACGAATTCCTGGATCTGCTCCGGATCCTTGAGGTCGACTTCGTGGATCTTGTCCAGCTTGCCGCCGATGATGGCGCCGCGCGGCAGCAACAAGTTGCCCGTCGAATGGTCGTTGGCGCGCTCCGGAATATCGCCATAGGACATGATCGCCTGCGACGACAGGCCGCCGCCATGGAGCCAGCCCTTGTAGAAGGAAGCAATGGCCAGCAGGTCGGGGATGTACACCTGATCGACGAACTCCTTGCTGCGATCGACGATGCTCTTGACCAGGTTGAGGCGCTCCATGTTGATCGCACCCACCGCGCCGGTGTCATGCACGTTGATGGCGCAGGGCACGCCGCCCACCAGCCAGTTCGGATGCGGGTTCTTGCCGCCGAAGATGGTGTGGACCTTGACGATCTCCTTCTGGAAATCCAGCGCCTCGAGGTAGTGCGCCACGGCCATCAGGTTGGCTTCCGGCGGCAGCTTGTACGCGGGATTGCCCCAGTAGGCGTTCGAGAACGGGCCGAGCTGGCCGGATTCGACGAACTTCTTCAGCCGGTTCTGCAGGTCGCGGAAATAACCGGGCGACGACAGCGGCCAATTGGAGATCGACTGCGCCAGCTCCGAGGTGCGCTTGACGTCGGCCTTCAGCGCCGAGACCACATCCACCCAGTCCAGCGCATGCAGGTGGTAGAAGTGCACCAGGTGGTCATGCACCTGCAGGTTGAGTTGCATGATGTTGCGGATGGTGTTGGCGTTCTCGGGGATCTTGATGCTCAGCGCATCCTCGACGGCGCGCACCGAGGTCAGTGCGTGGGTGCCGGTGCACACGCCGCAGATACGCTCGGTGAAGGCCCAGGCGTCGCGCGGATCGCGGCCCTTGAGGATGACTTCGAGGCCGCGCCACATGGTGCCGGTGGATACCGCGTTGCGGATCACGTTGTCCTTGTCGAGGTTCACCTCGACGCGCAGATGGCCTTCGATGCGGCAGATCGGATCGACCACGACCCGCTTGCCGGAGTTGTCCATCTTGAATCCCTGCGTTTCGTAGGCCCCCATCACTTTTCTCCCGTCACGGTTTCAGACTTCTTCGCCTTCTTCAGCACCGAGGCCGCGGCATGCGCCGCCACCGCCGCGCCGGCCACCGCCGCCGCCGTGCCGCCGACCTTGTCGGCATTCGATTCGACGCCGAACTGCTTGATGTCGGTGACACGGTCGTAAAACGTGCCCTTGTCCCAGAAGCCGTCTTCCGAGCAGCCGATGCAGCCGTGGCCCGACTGGATCGGGAAGGACACGCCGTCGTTCCAGCGTATCGTCGAGCAGGCGTTGTAGGTGGTCGGGCCCTTGCAGCCCATCTTGTAGAGGCAGTAGCCCTTGCGCGCCGCGTCGTCGTCCCATTTCTCGACGAACTGGCCGGCATCGAAGTGCGGCCGCCGATAGCATTTGTCATGGATGCGCTGGCCGTAGAACATCTTCGGCCGGCCCTGGCGATCCAGCTCGGGCAGGCGGTCGAAGGTCAGCAGGTAGGTCACCACGCCCGTCATCACCTCGGCGATCGGCGGGCAGCCCGGCACCTTGATGATGGGCTTGCCGCTGATCACCTTGTCGATCGGCGTGGCGCGCGTCGGGTTCGGCTTCGCCGCCTGCACGCAGCCGTAGGAGGCGCAGGCGCCCCAGGCGATCACCGCCTTGGCGTCGGCCGCGGTTTCCTTGAGGATCTCGACGAAGGGCCGGCCGCCTTCGATGCAGTACATGCCATCCTCATTGAGCGGCGGATTGCCCTCGACGGCAAGGATGTAGTTGCCCTTGTATTTCTTCTTGATCTCGTCGAGTTGCTTCTCGGCCTGGTGCCCCGCCGCCGCCATCAGCGTGACGTGGTAATCGAGCGAGAGCATCGAGAGGATCACGTCCTTGGTCAGCGGATGCGCCGAGCGGATGAAGGACTCGGAACAGCAGGTGCACTCCAGGCCTTCGAGCCAGATCACCGGCGTGCGCGGCTTGGTTTCCATCGCGTTGGCGATCTTGGCCGCGTAGGCGCTGTCGAGCCCGAGCGAGGTCGCGGTGAGGGAACAGAACTTGAGGAAGCTGCGCCGGCTGATGCCCTGGCGCCGCAGCACGTCGTAAAAGGTTTCGGTCATCGCGGTCTCCGTCGGTTGTTGTTGCCGTGGAGACCGTAATAGCAAGCCACGGGCCAGCCCGTGAGATTTAGATTATTTAGCTTTCAATCAATGATTTGCCGGAAAAGCCCCGAATCCTGCCGTGATAGCGACGGTTAGCGAGTAATCGGAACGACCGGCTTTCGCCCTGCCACTCCGCCATTCGTCCATCGCCGTACCGCGAGCGCCGACTCTTGTCGAATGCCCGGCAGACAGGTTCGTATCGAAGGACGTCCAAGTGAATGTGCGGTGGATGGCGGGTGATCGGCCTTTGCTGCCGGTGACGACGTTGAGGTTGAGTGGTTGGTGCTGACCAAGATGCGGACGCTGGAAACCCTGGTGGAACAGAAAATGAATCACCTGCTGCTTCATTTGAATATACAGAGTGAGGGGCGATTGCGGGAGTGCTTAAAACACGATCAGTCTTTTAGATGCGTGAGCAGCAAGATAAGTTTGTGCACGCCGGTGTAGGGTTCATTGCCGTCGTAAGCTGTCGTGACTACAGCACGGGCTTCAGCTCGGAAAACTGCCTGTTCGAGCCGGTCTTTGGTGGCCGCCCAGTAACCTCGCTGGCCTTTGTCATATGCCGGCAGGTGGCATCTTAGGCGCGCATAAACCTCATCGCGACCAATCGGAGCATGGATGTCTTCGAAATGGAGCAACAACCACAGTTCGAAACATGGCACGGAGGCGATGGCTTGAAACGCGACACCTTCTCCGGCATCGTTCTTGAGCTTCCCATTCAAGGAGTCAGCTCTTGCCAGAGCGTTGTGATAGGTGCCGTGGTCGTCGCGGTCGAAAACGGCGCAGACGTGATCAAAAGCTTTGGGCAGGATGCCTTTGCTGCCGTCGCCATCCCTAAATAGCGATTCAGCGTAGTTAACCACCTGGAGAGGCTGTGTCCCTAGTGCGCTCGGCCATACCTGCACGTTGGCTGTTGCCAGGCGGTGTTCTTGGCGAATCTCGCCGAGGTAATGCGGTTCGGTTTTTTCTCCCTCGCATACGACAAGCATACGTTTGTACGGTGCCCGTTGCGCCGCGCGGCGCTTCAAGTCACGCGTTTCTTGGCGGTGCTTCGGTTGATTGTCTTGTCCCATGCGGTTCTACTGTAGCTCAGGCTCAAGCCCTAGCAGGACCGGCAGACTCAGAGTCAGCGGTGCGTGGCTGGGGAAACTCGTGCTTCAGAATGTCCGGTAATTCGCCAAAAAATGGCACCGCTCCATATCTGCCAGTCAGATAACCTTGTTCCCAAGCTTCGCGTTTGCGTGGGCTGAAATCGGTGAGCGGATAAACCTTCGTGCCTTGATCACTGTCCTTCTCGGTGAACCATATCTGATCGCGTCGGAATAAGGTATGGTCCAGCAGTGAGGTGTCGTGAGTGCTGAAAATGAGTTGCGCGCCGGCCTTGTTCATGGACGGATCGTCGAACATCGAAATTAGACGCCTAACTAGAAGCGGATGGAGACTGCTGTCAAGTTCATCGACTACCAGGATGCGGCCTCGCTTTAGCACATCGATGATCGGGGCGGCCAGGCCGTAGAGGCGTTGTGTGCCATCGGACTCCTCATGCAACTCGAACTTGGCGCTGCCCTTGGCGGTCGTGTGCTGGAAAACTGGAACGAAGAGTTCGCGTTCTTCAGGGCTGCTTGGCGCAATGCCGCCTGGATGGAAGACGATGTGTTGGCGCAGCCCCTTGCGCGCAACAGCTTGAACATCCGAGATGCTGATATCCGCGGCTACGAGAAAATCACGAATCGCGGCGCGCCCATCCTCAGTGATCAACAAGGATGTTGTCAGGTCTGGATCAAAGGCGGAACCTGCCGGTAGGTACGCAATGCTCTCCACGATCGCACGGAATATCGGGCTGAGTAACTCGCTGTTGAGCTGCGCGGCTGTGGACAGGAAAAGCGCGTTGGGGCGCGTGCTGTCTTGCCAGAGCTTGCGCGAGCCAGTGAGGTAAGTGCTGAACTCGTATTCGTAGGTTTCGCCATCGTCCATCAATCGCCGGCTGTACCATCTTGTTGGCTTTGAAGTCCGATAAACGACCAAGGACTCGCTCACGAACCTCTGCGGCGTCATCTCGAAGGCATACTGGTGCCGTACGCCATCGACTAGAAAGGTCAATTCGAACGTCGTGGGCGCCTTAGTGAAAGCTTGATCCAGCTTAAATGGCTGAACGTTGTAGGTCTGCCCCGGCTGAATGATGGCCGCCGACTCTGCCACCACAGCGCGCATGTAATTCAGCGCGAACAACAAGGTCGACTTACCGCTGGCATTGGGACCGTATATCACGGCACTTCGCAACGCACTGGGGAAAGCCTTCAGTCCCGTAGGCATCAGATTGGTGTCTGACAACTCCATATCAGTTGAGGCGATGAGACTCAGTACCTGCTCATCGCGGATAGAGCGGTAGTTTCCGACGCGAAACTCAAGTAGCACGATATGCCTCAATATGAATATTGAAGAGATAATTGTATAATCAATGCAGATTATTAACAAATATTTATATTGAAAGCTTGTATTTCCTATGCGACAGGCTTTCAGAGTCGAGACAATTTTCACATGCTCTACTCATAATTTGGAGGTTAAGGCCAAAGATGATCGCCTTGGCTGGACCAGCGTCAACTTCCGCAAACCATTTCGTTCCCGACGTTCATGGCCGGTAACTGCGAAGGGCGCTTCGGCCGACAACCAGCCGTACCCAAAGCACCGCGCTGGGCGGGGCGGCCTGCATCCGCCCGGCCGAACCGCCCCACCATCACCAAACAAATCGCCACACCGCCAGCGCCAGCGCTCTGCGTCCAGACCCGGAATTCCTGGCGCCCTGCCCGCTCAGAGATTGTTCCGCACGTAGTCGGCAAAGCGCCGGTCGCGCGTGGCGATGTGCTTGCTTATGAAGTCGAGGGTATCGGCGGCGCGGCCGGCGACGAGGGCGGACTCGCCGGCGGCGTGGTTGGCCGCGATGCTGCGCAGGGTGTCGAGCATCATCACGTGGTCCTCGACGTGATCCTCGTAGTCGTCATAGCTCTTCAGGCGCATCAGCAGTTCTTCGGACATGAAATGCGCCTCGCTGTAGTCGATCAGGCGATCGAGGATTTCGCCGATGACCTTGGGGTCGCCGTTGGCGCCGGCGGCTTTGCACAGCTCGCGCAGCAAACCCAGTTGCATTTCGTGTTCGCGTTCGGTGTCCGCATTCGATGCGGTGTTGAATTCAGCCATGCCCGACATTGCACTTCCCTTTCCCGGAATCCAGTTTGAACGGCGATGAAAGCAGCTTACCGCATTGCCGCACCACATCAGCGCGATGCCGGTGCCAAGCCCGAAGGAGCACATGGCGCCGGCTATTCCCTCGGTGCGCCAGCCACCGAGGCCTGTGGTGAACGCGTGTCGCAAAAGCAATGGCGGCGGAAACAAATATATCGCTGGCTATTCCCTGCAGACGGCGCATGCTGGTTTGCCTGCCGGTCATTCCTGCCCGGCAGGCCTCGCCAGATTCCTGGCCAAGCAATGGGAGCCCGCCATGAAACCCGCCATGCCCGTCACCGTACCCCTTCCGCCGCCCCCTGTGGCCGAGATCACGACCAGCCCGCTTCCGCTCGTCGACCAACCCGGCACCGAGGCGGAAAAGCTGATGCCCTTCGGTGCCGCCGCGAAAGCCATCTTCGTCAAGGCCAACGGACTGCCGGCGTACAGGAAATCGATTCGCTTTGCCCGCCGCGCCGATTGAAACAGCAGCCCTTGCCCGTGCCGAACACCCAAGGAGACGCACCATGACCAAGCTTCGAAAAGGCAACAAGGAACTCAAGAAGCAGCCGCTGCTGAATTTGAAGGAGAAGAAGGCCGCCCGGCACGCCCGCAAGCACAACGGCGAGCCGGTAGCCTTCCTGCCGGGTGCCACACGTGTCTAGTCCATCGCTTGTGCCAGCCGACTCGTCGGGAATGGCGACGATGACCTGGGGCGAGTGGCTCAGGAAGCGGGACATGGCATCGCTTCGACTCGGCGATCGCTTCCTCGCCATGGAGTGGCGACCTCGGGACGAAGACAAGCTGGCGGCCTGGCAGCTCTATGTCGAGTTGCTGACGCGAACCGCAGCGCGCCCACCGGACAAGGATTTCAGCGACGAGAAGGCGGACCTCGAGAGCATCAATTCCATCATCGAAATCACGCGCCAGATACTGCGGCCCCTTTCGCGCGATTCCATGGAGTTCGCCAAGATCGCCATCCTGGCGCTGAACCAGGTGGTTCGCCCGTTCACCGCCAAATGGAATCGCCGCAGCGTGGAAGGCGCGTTTGCCGGCTCCGACAGCCGCCGCAGCTTTGGCGAGGAACTTTCGGCACTGACGGCCACGCTGAGGAAGATCGCCCGCATGCTGGCCGATATGGCCGGGGTCGACGACCTCACCGCCCTCGAATCCGCCAGCCTCAAGCCGGTCGCCTAACGAACGGCACACTCGAAGCCTGCATCCGAGCGGAATGCTCAACGCATCGCCAGGAAGCGGCGGCGCGACAGCGAAGGCTGACCGGGCGGCGGCACAGCAGCCTTCGCCGAGGCTGGATCGGTCAGCAGGGCGATCATCGAGGCGCGTGCCGTCATGATCGCTTCCGACTGATTGGCAAACTGCCCCATCGGCGAGAACAGCGAACAGCTCTGATACTCGCCGAGTTCGGCGGCCGTGCTGCCGAGAAAGGCGAAATCGCCGGCGGGAAACTTGACGAAGCGGCGCCTGTTGTCGCCCGTGCTCTGCCAGTCGGCTTCGCTGCCCGGCACCAGCAAGGCGCTCATGCACCAAGGCGTTACCACGATGCCCAGCCAGTGGCCCTGCCAGCGCTGGAAATCGACCGCCTCGACACTCAGCGCGTGGTTGAGTATTGGCACATCGGCCATCTGCTCGCGCTGGATGCGGAAGAAGGCTTCCTCGACGGCGTCGGCGGGGCTTTCGCGATGGATGCGAAAGCTCACGCCGCCAGGCCCCACTCGCGCGCGTCGCCGCCCTGTGCCGTGAGTTCGCGCATCAGTTCCAGCGCTTCGAGCGCCCTCGCCTCCTCGACCTTTTCGAAGGCAAAGCCGCCGGCCTGGATCAGCAGATAGTCGCCGACGGCGATCTCTTCGTCCATCAGCAGCAGGCTGACTTCGCGCACCAGGCCGAAGCATTCGGTGACGGCCATGCCATCGCGCACTTCGATAACTTTCGAGGGTGCGGCGAGGCACATCTCAGGCGGCCTCCTTCATGGGCGTGACGACATAGCCGCGCCGGGCCAATTCGTCGGCGGCCATGGCGGCAAGCACGGGAACCTTTTCGGCGATGGTCGGCGTCATTTCCAGGCCGAGTTCGAGCGAGATGAACTCGACGCCGAGCACCATGATTTCCCTGGGCATGGCGTCGAGCAGTTCCAGGCTGGCCAGCACGTCGGGCAAGGCGATCTGGTGCGGCGAGAGCTTGTTGCGGAAGAACACCGGGATCTCGTCGCCGCTGATCTTGACCACCGTGCCAGGCGCGGCGCCGGTCTTGACCACGTCGAGCACGATCAGCAGATCAATGGCGGAGAGGTCCTCGATCATTTCCATGCCCGAGGTGCCGCCGTCGATGGCCATCACGTTCTGCGGCAGGAGCCAGCCGCGTTCCAGGGCCTCGACCGCGCGCACGCCGGCGGCCTCGTCGCTGAGGATGATGTTGCCGACGCCGAGGACGACCGCGCGCATGGTCAAACCGCCTTCACGCTGATCGCGGTATTGCTTTCCTTGTCGGTCAGGTGAATCGCGCAGGCGATGCAGGGATCGAATGAGTGGATGGTGCGCAAGACCTCCAGCGGCTTCTCGGCATCGGCGATCGGGGTGTTGAGCAGCGAGGCCTCGTAGGGGCCGGGCTCGTCCTTCTCGTTGCGCGGGCAGGCGTTCCAGGTCGAGGGCACGACGCACTGGTAATTCTTGATCTTGCCGTTGTCGATGACCACCCAGTGCGACAGCGCGCCGCGCGGGGCTTCGTGGAAGCCGACGCCCATGACTTCGTCCTTGGGAAATTTGGGCGCGTTGAAGGTCTTGGTGTCGCCCTTGCCGATATTCTCGACCAGCGCGGACCACTGCCCGGCCAGCATGTCGACCTGCACCGCGGCCGTCACGGCGCGCGCGGCATGGCGGCCGATGGTCGAGTGCATGGCATCGAGGCCGACCTTGGTCTTGGCCAGCGCCGAGACGGTGTCGAGCGCGGCGGTGGCGTATTTCTTGGTCGGCTCGTGGCCGGCGGCGAGCATGTTGAGCACGCGCGCCAGGGGGCCGACCTGGGTTACCTTGCCGTAGAAGGTGGGCGACTTGAGCCAGGAATACTTGGCGTCGTCCTTGAAGTCGGTGTAGTTGGGCTTGGTCTCGCCCTTGTAGGGATGCAGCGCGCCGCCCTTGGAATAGTCGTACCAGGAATGCTTGACCGACTCCTCGACGCCCTTGGTGAAATACTCGTCGCCGAAGGTCTTGATCGGCTTGTAGCTGGAAAGGTTGCCGCCCTCGATGAAGCCGCCGGGCATGGCGAACTGCGTGCCCTTGGTGTCCATCGGAATGTCGGGCACGGCCAGGTAGTTGGTGACGCCCTTGCCGATCGCCGTCCAGTCGGCATAGAAAGCACCGACGGCGGCGACGTCGATCAGGTAAACGTTCTTGACGAAGTCGGAAAGCTCGTCGATGAAACCCTTGATCGCCATCAGGCGCTCGACGGTGAGCACCGCCTGCGAGTCGGTGGCGATCGGGTTGGCGACGCCACCCACCGCCACGTTCTGGATGTGCGGCGTCTTGGCACCGAGGATGGCGACGATCTTGTTGGCCTTGCGCTGCACTTCCAGCGCCTGCAGGTAATGCGCCACGGCCATCAGATTGACCTCGGGCGAAAGCTTCATCGCCGGGTGGCCCCAGTAACCGTTGGTGAAGATGCCGAGCTGGCCGCCATTGACGAAATGCTTGAGCCGCTCATGCACGCGGCGCATCTCGTGCTTGCCGTTGAGGTGCCAGGACGAGAGGCTTTCGCCCAGCGCGGCGGCCTTGTCCGGATCGGCCTTCAGCGCCGAGGTGACATCGACCCAGTCAAGCGCCGAGAGGTGGTAGAAGTGCACGATCTGGTCATGCACGGCGTGGGCCAGGATGATCAGGTTGCGGATGTACTGGGCATTGAGCGGCACTTCCATCTGCAGTGCGTTCTCGACGGCACGCACCGAGGTGATGGCATGCACCGTGGTGCAAACGCCGCAGATGCGCTGGGTGATGGCCCAGGCGTCGCGCGGATCGCGGCCGAGCAGGATGAGTTCGACGCCGCGCCACATCTGGCCGGAAGACCAGGCCTTCTTGACGCGGCCGCCATCGACATCGACGTCGATGCGCAGGTGGCCTTCGATGCGGGTGATGGGATCAATCGTTACGCGCTTGGACATTTTTTCTCTCTCCCTGATTCAATGAGCGGCCTGCGCGTGTTCCCGGGGCAGGACCGGGAAGCGGCGGGTGATGACGATGTAACCGAGAACCTCGATGGCGAACATGCCGGCGGTGACCAGGACTTCGGCCAGGGTCGGGAAGTAGCTGTAGCCGCCGGCGCCATCGACATTGGTCTCGTAGCCGATGAGGAAGCCGTTGAGGCGCAGCAGCGCGCCGCCCAGCATCAGCAGCACGCCGGCGAGGAACAGTCGCGCCGGGTTGCGGCGATTGCTCTCGGCCCCGATCAGGATCAGCGGGGCGATGAAGCTGAGCATTTCCAGCCAGAACATCAGCGCCTCGACCGAGGGCACGAAGGCCTTGGGCAAGGCGCCGCGCACCAGCAGGTCGCCGACGCGGACGATGAGATAGACCGCGAGGAAGCCGAGCATGATTTTCGCCAGCGGCGTCAGCATGTGGGTTTCCAGCTTGCGCCGGTAGGCCGACGAGGTCAGGCAGGACTCGAACAGCACCACCGCATAACCCATGGTGATCGCGGAAAGCAGATAGAGCAGCGGCAACAGCGGCGTCTGCCACAGCGGATGGATCTGCACGCCCATCACCACCAGCAGGGTGCCCAGCGATGACTGGTGCATCATCGGCAGCACCGTGCCCAGCGCGATGAAGAAGAACATGGCCTTGCCGAGTTTCTTTCTCGCATCGACCTTGCCCATCTGCTCCAGGAATGTCGGCGAGAACTCGATCCACATCACCATGACATACAGCGTGATGCAGACCGCGACCTCGAACATCACGGAGTTCGGGTTGATCGATCCGGGCCAGAACATGTTCCAGACATTCCACCAGCGGCCTAGGTCGAAGATCACGCCGGCGGCGGCCAGGGTATAGCCGAACAGGCTGGCCAGCAGCGCGGGGCGCACCAGCGGGTGGTACTCACCCCGGTTGAAGATGTAGACCAGCATCGCCACCGAGAAGCCGCCGCAGGCGAAGGCCGAGCCGATCACCACGTCGACCACCACCCAGATGCCCCAGGGATAGCCATCGTTGAGGCCGGTCACGGCACCGAGGCCGAACAGGAAGCGGACCATCAGGATCGCCGCCATCAGCGCGATCAAGACGCCGCAGGTCAGCGTGATGGCATTGATCAGGCTGCCGCCGACGGGCGCGGGCGCCGCATGATTGTGATTGGCCATGGTCAGCTCCCCTCCTTGCCGGATTCGTCATCCTCCGGCTTGACGTTGCGCTTGGCGACATAAGTCATCGCGCCCAGCACGGCGAAGGGCATGATGAGATTGCCGTAGAGCGTGTGCTGGATGGTTTCGGACATCGCGGCGGCGGCATCCGGCGGCAGGTCGGGCAGGCCGACCTTCTGGAAGTTCACCGCTGAGAGCTTGAGCACCTGGGTGCCGCCGTATTCCTTTTCGCCATAGACATGCTGCAGGTACTTGCCGGCCTGGGTTTCATAGCTCTGGTCGGGCTCGTCGCGCCAGCCGGCGCGCATCATCACGCCCTTGCCGTCCGGCTTGCCCTGCAGGGCTTTTTCCTGGGCGTGGCGCAGGTGCCCGCGCGGGAAGCGGTTCATCTCGCCGGGCTTCATGGCGATGCGGCGCTTGGCCTCGGCCAGCAGGTCTTCGGTGCGGCCGAAGAGCGTGGCGCCGGTCGGGCAGACCTCGGCGCAGGCCGAGTAATGGCCGTCCTTGTGGCGGTGGCGGCACAGCTCGCACTTGCCGATGCGCCCGGTGGGCGAATCGTACTGGTACTTGGGAATGCCGAAGGGGCAGGCGGCAACGCAGTAGCGGCAGCCGATGCACTTGTCCGGGTTGTAGCCGACCACGCCGGTCACCGGGTCCTTGGTCATCGCCGACACCGGGCAGGCCGAGACGCAGGACGGGTCGCCGCAGTGCATGCAGGACGTCTTCATGAAAGCGAAGCCGTTGGTCTCCTGGTCCTTGGCATCCATGGTGCCATTGCGGTACATCTTGATCAGGTTGAAGGTGTAGCCCGAGGTATCGAGCGGCGTGTCCCACAGGTGGTCGAGCGTCGAGAACTCGGCCGGGTTGTTGTTGGCCGTCTTGCAGGCGGCAACGCAGGCCTTGCAGCCGACGCAGAGCGTGGCGTCGTAGAGCAGGCCCAGGGCCTCGGGAGGACGCGGACGGGTTTCACGCGCCACGGCGGGAGTCGCCACGGCACCAGCCGTGGCAGCGGCACTTCCCGCCAGCATTCCCTTGAGGAAATCTCGCCGGGTGCCCATGATCAGGCTCCGGCCTTGTCGTCGCTTGCCTTGCCCGCTGCCTTGGCACGCTCGGCCTCCTCGGCGGCGTGACTCAGGCCGAGGTTGCGCGTCAGCATCACGGCGGCACCGGCGGCGGCGCCGGCTACCGCCGCCACGGCGGCGGCGGAAGCGAAGGACGCGGCCTTGCCCTGCTCTTCGACGATGCGCGGGTACTGCAAGGGCGGCGTGACGTTGAGCATCTTGGCAACTTGATGGATCGGCTTGGTGAAGCCAACACCTTTTTCGGTACAGCCGATGCAGGGATGGCCGCAACCCACCGGCCAGTTGTTCTCGCCGGCATCGCCGAAGCCCAGGGTCGAACAGTTGGCATAGGTCTCGGGGCCCTTGCAGCCCAGCTTGTAGAGGCAGTAGCCCTGGCGGTGGCCGGAATCGCCGAATTCCATGGCGAAGCGGCCGGCGTCGAAGTGGGCGCGACGCTCGCAGTTTTCGTGGATCAGGCGCGAATAGGCGAATTTGGGGCGACCCAGCTTGTCGAGTTCCGGCAGCTTGCCGAAGGTGAGGAAATGCACCACGGCGGCGAGGAAGTTGTAGGGGTTGGGCGGGCAGCCGGGGATGGTCATCACCGGCTTGCCAAGGATTTCGGCGACACCGGCGGAACCGGTCGGGCTGGAATCGGCGCCGGAAATCGAGGGAATGGTCGAGGGCATGCCGCCCCAGGAGGCACAGGAGCCGATGGCGATCACCGCGGCGGCGTCGGCCGCGCATTCCTTGAGCAGGTCGATCGCGGTATGGCCGCCAATCTTGCAGTAGATGCCGTTGGCTTTGGTCGGGATCGCGCCTTCCACCACCAGCACGTACTTGCCCTTGTTGGCCTTCATCGCCGCCTTGCGTGCGGCTTCGGCCTGGTGCCCGGCGGCGGCCATCAGGGTCTCGTGGTAGTCGAGCGAGATGACGTCGAGGATCAGCTTTTCCAGGGTCGGGTGCTCGGCGCGCAGCAGCGACTCGGAGCAACCGGTGCATTCCTGGAAGTGCAACCAGATCACCGAGGGCCGCTTGGCGGCTTCCACCGCCTTGGCCACCGCCGCCTCGGCGCCGGCCGGCAGGCCCAGCGTGGCGGCCACCGTGGCGCAGAACTGCAGGAATTCGCGGCGCGGCATGTCGAGGCGTCGCTCGACATCATCGAGCGCGTTACGACCGGTGTCGAAAAATTCGTTGAGATTGCCCATGTCTGCTGTCCCCCTGGTGTGCCGGGCCGCACCCCGGCCCGTATTTGAGGAGAGACAAACGCAAGTCCCGGGCCATATTGGGCTTTTTCTTCAGCACCATGCGCATTCAATGGCTTGCGAAGATTTGATTTCCACCTAAAGCAATTTATTCGGTTAGCTTGTATCCACTCTACTAACCACCGCTCAGATCGGGTGTTGCCGGCAGCTCCGCCACAAGGCGAGGTCGTAGGCGATCTTGAGCACACCACAGGCAAGCAGCGGGGCCGCAAGCCAGCCGCCGGCCAACAGGACGCCGCCCAGCGCCGGGCTCAGCGCGGCGGCGAGGCTGCGCGGCACGGCGGTAAAGCTCGCCGCCGCCGCGCGCTCGCCGGGCGTGACCACCGCCATCACATAGGCCGAACGCGCCGGCACGTCCATCTGCGACAGCGCGGCACGCGCCAGCAGCAGGCCCATGGCCCAGGTCAGGTCGGGCGCCAACGCGGCAACGATGAGGAACAGGCTGGCCGGGATGTGGGTGAACACCATGGTGTTGATCAGGCCGATGCGGCGGGCCAGCCAGGGGGCCGCGAGTTGCGAGAGCGCGCCCAGCAGCCCGGACCAGAAGAAGAAGGCGCCCGCCGCCGCCAGCGAGAGCCCGAAGCGCTCGAACAGCCACAGCGCCAGCAAGGAATTCACCACCAGCCCGCCGGCGAAGGCATCCACGGAAAACAGCAGCGCGAGCCGGACGACGATACCGCGCGAAGGGCCCAGCGGCATGGGCGGTGTCGCCTCTGCCTGCGCCACTGGCATTGGAATGCGCACATACAGCCGCCAGATAAGCAGGCCAACACCGGCATAGACAAGGAACATGCCGCGCAGGGCTTCAAGTCGGTCGACGCCGGCTTCAGCGAGCAGGTCCGGCAGGCCGGCGGCCAGCGCACCAAGCGCGGCACACAGGGCCCCGACCAGGCTGTAGCGGGCAAAGATCCGCGTGCGGTCCATGCCCTCACCTACCTGCGCCAGGCGCGCGTGTTCCAGCGGCAGAAACACGCTGACATCGCCCGAACCCGGATTCAGCGTGCCTAGGAACGCCACCAGCAGCAGCGGCCAGAAGCTCGTCAGCCCGGCGAAGCCCAGCCCGGTGGCCGCCATCAGCAGGGCCGCACCGAGCATCAGGGAACGCTGCGGCGCGCGGTGGCCCCAGGCGCCCAGCGCCAGCGTCGCCAGCGCCGAACCGAGCAGGGTCGCCGTGCTCAGCACGCCGACTTCCCATACGCCATGGCCGAGCGCCAGCAGGTAGGCCGGCAGCAGCACCGCGACGCAGCCATCGACCCCGGCACGCAGGCCGCGCCCGAACAGCAGCAGGCGCAGCTCGCGGCGGGCAGCGCTCATTTCATGCCGAGCGCATGCCGAACAATTGCCCGATCTGCTTCAACGGGGTGTCGGCGCACCAGGCGTAGAGCGCGTCGTAAATCACCATGCCGTGCTTCAGCATTTCGAGGTCATTCTCGAAATTGAGCGAGAGCCCCTTCGAGATCGCCAGCAGGCCGTGGGATTCCTTCGCCAGTTGCGGCGCGCCGCAGTCGGCGGCGCGCACGATCTGCGCCAGCTTGTCCAGCGCGGCGTCCTTCAGCGCGTATTTGGCGATGAAGGCATCGAAGCTGCACCGGTCGCCATGGTGGCCGAGCTCGACGCCCGGCACGTCATAGGGAATCGCCCCGGTTTCGGTGGCAATCTTCATGACATCGCCGCCCGGCACGTAGAGGAACTCGGGGTTTTCGTCGACGAAGCGCGCCACCAGCCAGGGGCAGGCGATACGGTCGATCTTCGGGCGTTCGCGGGTGATCCATTTCATCGCGGCTTACCTCACAAACGAAAGCGCCAGACCCAGCAGCGCGCAGACACCGATCACCCTCATGATGTCCTGCTTGTACTTCCACAGCGCGACGAAGGCGGCGGCGGCGACCAGCACGGCTACGCCTTCGAAGGGGCCGCCGAAGGGCGCGGCGGCGGTGGCCTGCGGCCAGAAGGTATGCCAGGCGAAGAAGGCGGCGAGGTTCACGATCACGCCGACCACGGCGGCGGTGATGCCGGTCAGCGGCGCGGTGAATTTGATGTCGTCGCGCGAGGCCTCGACCAGCGGACCGCCGGCGATGATGAACAGGAAGCTGGGGAGGAAGGTGAAGAAGGTCGCCACCGCGGCACCCGCCAGGCCCGAGGCGATGGCGCCGCCGGCCACGGCCTTGGCCACGCCGCCGAGGTAGCCGACCCAGGTGACGATCATGATCAGCGGCCCCGGCGTGGTTTCACCCAGCGCCAGGCCATCCATCATCTGCGGGCCGGTGAGCCAGGCATACTGCTCGACGCCGCCCTGATAGACGTAGGGCAGCACGGCATAGGCGCCGCCGATGGTGAGGAAGGCCGCCTTGGTGAAGAACTCGCCCATGTGGTAGAGGTCGCCATTGCCGCGCAGCGCCAGCAGCGTTGCGGCGCCGACGGCGACGAAAGCAAAGGTGGTCAGGGCGAGCTTGGCCAGGGAGAACTTCGCATGCGGCGGCGGCGGCGTGTCGTCGTCGATCAGCGCCGGGCCGTAGCCCTTGTGGCCGCCGCCATGACCACCACCGCCGGAAAACTTCGCCGGCAGCAGCTTGCCACCGATGGCGCCGAGGATGCCGGCCGCCAGCACGATCCAGGGAAAGCCGATGTCGAAGAAGAAAATGCCGACGAAGGCGGCGGCGGAGATCGCCAGCAGCAGGCCGTTCTTGATCGCGCGCGAGCCGATGCGCCAGGCGGCGAACAGCACCACCGCCACCACCGCCGGCTTGATGCCGTAAAACACGCCCTGCACCAGCGGCAGGTCGCCGAAGGCCAGATACAGCCCGGCCAATAGCGACAGCAGGAAAAAGGCCGGCAGGAAGAACAGCAGGCCGGCCATCAGCCCGCCACGCAAGCCGTGCAGCAGCCAGCCGGTGTAGATCGCCAGTTGGCAGGCCTCGGGTCCCGGCAGCAACATGCAGTAGTTGAGCGCATGCAGGAAACGATGCTCGGAGATCCAGCGCCGGCGCTCGACCAGCTCCTGGTGCATGATCGCGATCTGCCCGGCCGGGCCGCCGAAGCTGATGAAACCGAGCTTGAACCAGAAGCGCAGGGCCTCCATGAAAGTCGGCGCAGACGGCACGGCAAGTTGGGAATCAGCCATTCGTGGGCTCCTGTTGGTAGTGGTAGTGGTGATAGAGGCCGTCGAAAACGCGCGCGGCAGCGGTGAGCAGTTTGTCGTCGTCTTCGGACGCGGCGCGCAGGCCGGCCAATACGGCTTCGATGCCGGCCGCCTCGGCCACCGGCACGCCGCCGACATCAAGGCAATGCACGATCGCGGCGATCTTCACCAGCGCGGGGTCGGCGTCGAGGCCAAAACTGGCGGCGAGCACCTCGAAGCTGACGCGCCCGCCGATATGGGTAAAGGCCGCGCCGTCAAAATCAAAACCCAGAGCGGTCTTCGGGCACTTCTTCGGATTGTCCAGCCAAACGAACGCGGCCTTGCGATCGATGAAGCGGCGGATCAGCCAGGCCGAGGCCATGCGGTCGACCCAGAGGTGCTTGCGCGTGGCCCAGGTGCGACCCTGATAGTCGGCGCTGGCGAGACGGCGAATCGCGCCGCCGCGCGCCATCGGTTCGCCACCTGATGCCGCTTCCAGGGCCGCGAGCGCCGCCCGGGCCTGACGCTGGGCCTCGCCGGGAAAGAAATCGATCGCGGCGATCCTGGCCAGGTCGCGGCGCAGCGCACGCAGGGCTTTTCCATCGCCGGCTGCGGCAGCCGCTGCCGCCTTCAGCAGCGCCGAATACTCGTCGCCGCGCTCGAACAGGGCCGGCAGTTCCGCCTGCTGGCGGGCATCGCGGCCGCTCAGGCGATAGATGTCCGCCGTCCCACCGGCGTGCGCCACCTCGTCGGCCATTGCCGCCAGCGCCGTCGCGTGGCTTGGCGTCTCGGGCAGGAGATAGACGCCGTCGCGCAGGGCGGCGCAACCCAGCGCCCGCAGCCCGCGCCAGATGCGCATGCGTCCCGCGCCCTGGCGCGAAGGCAGGCTGACGAACATCGCGAGGTATTCCATGCCTGCCACCACCAATGAAGATGTAGCAAGTATAACAATATTCGTTTATTTATTACAAACACACGAGGCTAAACCTCCCGGCGGGTCGGGCATCGCTCCGCGCCACGCGATCGACTTTCAGGAGGTCGAGGACAGCCGCGGCGTACCGGACGTCGCGGCCTTCCGGCTTACTTGGCCTTGAAGGTATCCAGATTGATACCTTCGCGCGCCATCGCCGAGGCCACGGCGGGATGCGCGGCAACACGATCGACGAAGGCCTTGTAGGCCGGTAGCGATGCCGGATCGATGTTGGCGAAACCGCCCCAGCGCAGGAACACCAGCGCATAGAAATCGACGAAGGAAATGCTTTCGCCCAGCAGCCAGGGCGAGGCATGGGCGATCATGGACTGGATGCGTTCCAGGTGCTCGCGGAACTTGGCGACACCGAGGGCCTTGACGTCTTCCTGTGCCGACTCGCCGGAAGCGAAGTTCGACGGCCGGAAGACGTGGGTGAAGGTTGGATGCACGCTGTTGTTCATCCAGGCAAAGGTGGATAGCGCCTGCGCTCGCTGCCAGGGGTCGGTGGGCAGCAGCCCGGCGGCCGGAAAACGGCGGTCGAGGTAATCGCAGATCGCCACGATCTGGGTCAGCGCCTTGCCGTCCTCCACCAGCACCGGCACCAGACCCAGCGGGTTCAGCGCCAGGTACTCGGGCGTGCGTTGCTCGCCCTTGTGCAACTTGACGGTCTGGGTTTCGAAATCGTCGCCAGTGGCGGCCTTGATCACTTCCAGTGCCGCGTGGGGCACGAAGGAACAGGCGCCGGGGCCGTAGTAAAGCTTCATCATGGGGGTTCTCCTCTCTCTGTGTGGATTGGCGTTTGCTCGGGGGACGGCGATTTTGACATGACAATACCTAGCCCAAGGGCTGGAACAGCACGTCGAGATCGCTGGCGGTCAGCAGGTTGCCTCCCGCCGTGCCGCCGCCACCCTGGCGCATCAGTTGATCGGCGAGACCGCGCTTGCGATCCTGCAGCGCGAGTATCTTTTCCTCGACCGTGCCCTGCGTCATCAACTTGTACACGAACACCGGCTTGTCCTGGCCGATGCGGTGGGCGCGCGCCGTCGCCTGCTCCTCGACCGCCGGATTCCACCACGGGTCGTAATGGATCACGGTATCGGCGGCGGTCAAATTGAGTCCGGTGCCGCCGGCCTTGAGGCTGATCAGGAACAGCGGCACGCGCCCCTTCTGGAAGTCATCGATCGGCGTTTCGCGGTCGCGGGTCTGGCCGGTGAGTTTGGCGTAGGGGATTCCCAGCTTGTCGAGCTCGGCTTCGATCAGGGCCAGCATCGAGGTGAATTGCGAGAACAGCAGCACCTTGCGTCCTTCGTCGAGCAATTCGACCAGCATTTCCATCAGCGTGGCCAGCTTGGCGGAATGGGCATGGCCCTTCTTCACCAGCGTCTCGGCAGCAGGCAGCCTGACCAGACGCGGATCGCAGCAGATCTGCCGCAACTTGAGCAAGGCATCGAAAATCATGATCTGGCTGCGCCCAACGCCCTGCTCCACCAGGGCATGGCGCAGCTTGCGATCGAAGGCAACGCGCAGGGATTCATAGAGGTCGCGCTGGCCGCCCTCGATCTCCACCCAGCGCACCATCTCGGTCCGTGGCGGCAGGTCGCTGAGGACCTGCTCCTTGGTCCGTCGCAGCAGGAAGGGCCGCACCCGCTCACCCAGTCGCGCGCGCATTTCTTCGTCACCGAGCTTTTCGATCGGCGTGCGGTACACCTGCGTGAAGCGCTTGCCGCTGCCGAGCAGTCCGGGCATCAGGTAATCGAACTGCGCCCAGAGTTCGCCCAGGTGGTTTTCCAGCGGCGTGCCGGTCAGCGACAGGCGATGGCGGGCCTTGAGCAGGCGCGCCACCTGGTGCGACTGCGCCTTGGGATTCTTGATGAACTGCGCCTCGTCCATCACCAGCAAATGCCAATCCCTCGCCAGCAGGGTTTCGCGGTCGCGCACCAGCAACGGATAGGTGGTCAGCACCACGTCGGCCTGCCCGATCTCGCTGAACAGTTCGCTGCGATCCTTGCCGTGCAGGGTCAGTACCTTGAGGTCGGGCGCGAACTGCGCGGCTTCGTTGCGCCAGTTGGCCATCAGGCTGGTGGTGGCGACCACCAGGCTGGGCCGATCCGCGCGACCCGAATGCTTTTCCAGGTGCAAATGGGCCAGCGTCTGCACCGTCTTGCCCAGGCCCATGTCGTCGGCGAGTATCCCGGCAAGACCGAATTCGCGCAGGAACTGCAGCCAGTCCAGGCCGTCCTGCTGGTAGGGCCGCAGCGTCGCGGTGAAACCCGGCGCGGGCGGGCGGTGCTCGATACCGCGGAAATCGCGCAGGCGATGTCCCAGCGCGCGCAATTCCTCACCGCCTATCCATTGCGCGGGCAGCGCGTCCAGGCCGGCCAGGGCGGCGGCGTGGTGGCGCGCCAGGCGCGGCCGCTCGTCGTCGAGGAATTCGAGCAGCGGCAACAGCCAGGCCTTGAGCCGGCCGGCCGGCACCGGCAGGATGCGCCGCTCGTCGATCGCCACCGGGTAGCTTTGTTTTTCGTCGAGGCTTCGCACCAGCCCCGCCAGATCCGGCTGTTCGCGCAGCAGGCGCAGCAGCGGCGCGACCAGGCTGATGCGATCGCCGCCGATGGCCACGCCCAGGTCGAGATCAAACCAGTCGCTGCCGACGCTTTCCTCGACGGCGACGAACCAGTCGTCGGCCTGGGCAATCGTGTAGGGAAAATCCTCGGCAATCTCCACCTGCACGCCCTGGCGTTCGAGCTCGGGCAGGCCCTCGCCGAGGAAACCAAGCCAACCGACGGCATCGTTGCGATGCGGCACCAGGCCTTCGACGCCATCCTCGGCCAGAAGCTGGTGCCCGGCCTGCCGCCGCCAGCTTTCCAACCCGGCGGCTCGCAGCAGGTCCCAAGCGCGGGTTTCGGCCTCGGCGTCGCGCTGCAAGGTTTGCCAGCGGTCGTCCAGGCGCCGGCGCAGGTAGGGCGCACCACCCTCGACCCCCATCGCGCTGACGCCATTGGGGTAATCGAACCATGGCACGGCCAGCGCCAGCCTTTCCTCGATACGGCCGACACCGAGACGCCGGAAGCTGGCGCGGGTCAGCCGCAGGCGCAGCACCGGCGTTCCGGCCGGAACCGATTCCGGAACTTCGGGCAGGGGCAGCGCCAGTTCGCGGGATCGCGCCAGATGGTCCAGTCTCTGCGTGACCAGCATCACATCGGCCTCGTTCAGCGGTGGAATGCGCATCAAATGCTCGAACAATTGCGGCGCCAAGCCGGTTCGCAGTTCCCCCAGGGCGTGCCCGGCGCTATCCAGATAGAAGGCGGGACGCGTCGGAATCACCTCGAGATGTGCCGGCAATTCCAGATGCAGGCGCTGCAGGCCGTGTGCATCATGCCGCCAGACCCAGCTCGCCTCGACCGGGGGGCCCTGGCGCAGGGGCGTTTCCACCAGTCCATCAAGCTGCAGATTGCCCGTGGCCAGCGCCAGGCGCAGCAGCAGGCCGCCGGTTTCTCCGGCGAGATCCACCGCGTCGTTGTAGAAATATCCGCCGCCGGCCTGCAGTGCGAGGAACAGTCTGAGGGGCGCGATATCGGCGTCCGTCACCGGGCCGCGTTGACCGCGTCCGGCAACGAGGTCATAGGGCTGTGGCCGATAGGCCGCCGGCTTGCCCTGGCCGCCCTTTTTCAGCGGCCGGCTGCGGGCCACGCCGAGGCTGGGGGCATCGCCCGGACGTAACAGGTAGAGCACCCGCGCGGCGGCGCGATCCACCGCCTGGCGCGGGCTGGCCTGGTCGGCGAGTTCGCCCAGCCACTCGAGGGCCGCCGCGCTGGGCTCCGGAAAATCCGTCGCGGCGCGGGCTTCGGGCCGTCGGGCGGCCTGCCCGGCACCGGCTTCTTCAAGCTTCAGCAGCACGGCGACGATGTGCTTGCAGTCTTCCTCGACGGGGCACATGCAGACGCCGTCGACTTCGGTAACCTCGCCGCGACCATCCATGCCCAGCCAAAGCTCGACGTCGTAGGGCTCGTCCTGCGTTCCCCGCACTTCGGCGGCGACATGGATTTCGTCGGCTCGTTCCTCGACGGACTTGATCCGTACCCGGCCGTCAAGCGCATAGCGGCGGCCGCGCTGCAGCGTTACGGCGCTGAAATGGCCGCCCGCGAGATTGAGCAGGCGGTCAGCGGAAGTGGACTCGGTGGGCATTCCAGAAAGGTCTGGGCAAAGGGGTCGAAGTTAGCACAAGCGGCGGCGTCTGTCCGTCGCCGTCAGCGGCGCATGTCGGGATGGAGGCATTGGCGTGATCGCCGAGGCGATAGGCCGGCAGGCCCTGCGAATGGATAGTCGCTACGAGCAGATGATTACCAACTAATCACAAGCCAACGCCAACAAGTTCGCTAAGCTCATGTTTTTGAGTTGGCTATTGGTAACGTCCCCTACGGCATGGAACTTGTATGAGGAATCACGTAGAGTTCATACAAACCCAAGCACGGTTCCCTATCATGGATCTGCCCAACGAATGGTTTGCCTTGCTGGCGCTTGTTTTCATCCTGGGCGCCAAGCATGGCCTCGATGCCGACCACCTCGCCACCATCGACGGACTGACGCGTTACAACCTGAGCCTGGCGCCGCGACGCGCCCGCTGGTGCGGGTCGCTGTTCTCCCTCGGCCACGGTGCAGTGGTGATGCTGATCGCCCTTGGCGTTGGCTACGCCTCGACACATTGGCAGGTACCGGAATGGATGGAAGACCTCGGCACCTGGGTATCCATCGCCTTCCTCACCCTGCTCGGCGCCCTCAACCTGCGTGCCGTGCTGACCGCGCCCGCCGGCGACATGGTGGCGACGATAGGCATCAAGGCCGGGTTATTGCGCCGACTGCAGGCGACATCGCACCCGCTGGCGATCGCGGCAGTGGGCGCGCTGTTCGCGCTGTCCTTCGACACCCTGAGCCAGGCGACCCTGTTCGCCGTCACCGCCACCCGGCATGGCGGCATCGCCCACGCACTGGCCCTGGGCTTGGCATTCACCTTCGGCATGCTGCTGGCCGACGGCATCAACGGCTTGTGGATTGCGCACCTGCTGCGCCGGGCCGACCAACGCGCCCGCATCGCCTCGCGGGTCATGGGGCTGATGGTCGCGGGGATCAGCTTTTCCGTGGCCGGCTTCGGTCTGGCACGCTGGCTGAATGCCGACATCTCGGCTTGGTACGAAGGCAAGGAATTGATCCTGGGATGCGCCGTGATCGGGTTGCTTGCAGGCTCATTCGTGCTTGGCAAGCTGCTGGCGCGCGAAACGCCACCGCCGGCGCAGGCCACCGCCTGATCAATCCAGCTCGACGAGCCCGCGAGGGGTCTTGAGGTAGGCCACCAGTTGCGCGGGTTCGTCCGCCACCCCAGGATGCAGGTCCAGGCGCGAGGCCAGCCCAAGCGACGACAGCGCGGCCCGGAGCGGAGCCGGATCGGGATGGAAGGCCTCCAGCTTCATCAAGCGGCAGCCTGATTCCGGAAGGCGCTGCGAGGGATGGAAGGGCACATCCCACTGGATCAGCGTCGGCAGCAGGCCGTCGCCGGGCAGATGTCCATCGCCGGGCACGCTGATGCGCCAGCGGTAGTCGCCGCGCTCCATGGGCAGGATGTCGCCAGGATCGAACAGGCATGACGCCGCGTCGGCAACGATATCCTCGCTCCGCGCCGCCCAGTGGATCAGGCGCGGCCGGTCGGAGTCGAGGCGGCTGTCGCGGTCGAGATCGAACCAGCGCGGCCGGCCCGGTGGCGTGGCCTGCGGATCGATGGCAATCAGTTCCAGGTAGAAACCCTCGCCCAGACCCAGCAGGCGATTGTGCGTGCCCATGCGGAGATGCTTGCCGCCGGGCGACATCCCCGCGCCAAGGTGCTTTTCCAGCCAGGCGGCACCCGCATCGAGATCGCGCGCGGCGAGAACGAGGTGATCCGGGACCAGGTCGGGCATAAGGTGGCGCGCCGGGGTCCTTTGGGCGAGCGCTCAGGTCTTGGGCTTGAGATGCAGGTGGCCGTGGCTGCTGCCGACGGGCCGGTAACCGTGACCGTGCGCCCGTCCGGAATCCACGTCGACGTCGATCAGGTTGAGTTGCCCATGGCGCACGCCGCGTTCCGCGATCAGCGCGTCGGCAAAGCCGCGCACGGCGGCGGTGGGCCCGCGCAGCACCACGCTTTCCAGGCAGTTCTCGTGATCGAGATGGGCATGCATGGTGGCCACGGTGAGGTCGTGCTGGCCATGCTGCAAGGCGGTCAGGCGCTCGGCGAGGTCGCGCTCGTGGTGGTTATAGACATAGGACAGGTTGGCCACGCAATGGCCGGCCTTGCCGCGCTGGCGCCGCGCCTGTTCGAGATGCGCGCGCAGCAGGTCGCGCATGGCTTCGGAGCGGTTCTTGTAACCGCGTTCGCCGATCAGGCGGTCGAACTCGGCCGCCAGTTCGGCGTCCAGCGAGATGGTGATGCGCTCCACCTCAGTGCAACCGTTTGATTTCGAGCACTGTCTCGACCACGTGCCCGCGCCGGAGTTTTTCCAACCGGTGCTCACGCTCGGTGCCGACGATGCGCGCAAGATAGTCAAGATTGCGGTCGATCGACTCCTGGTAGAAATTGCGCTCACTGCCGGTCTGCACGCTGAAATGGCGCGCCAGGTTGATCGACATGCCATTGAGGTCGCCGTCCAGCCGGCCCTTGGTCATCTTGTAGAAGGCCGCGGTCTTTTCCAGCAGATCGTGAATATCGGCGAAACCGCCCATTTGCGCTTCTTCGAATTCATAGTAGAGAAACAATACCCGCTCAAGATACTCGCGATTGGCCATCTGGCCGATCAGGTCGGCGGTGGCCGTGGCAAAGGCGGCCCGCTGCTGCTGGAGGTTGTCGAACGTGACCCAGTCGGGATGCTTGCGGTGGTCGGTCAGCATGATCACCTTGGTCGTGGAATCGAGCAGCGACGACGGAAGGTCCGCCAGATGACGGCGCGCGAACTCGACGCCGCGCATGACGTGGCTGGCGGTGAACTGGGCGCCGGTGCCGCTGGCCTCCTCGTCGCTCATCAGGTAGCCGACATCGTGCATCAGGGCGCCGATCAGCGCCGCGTCGAGGTGCTCGGTATCCATGCCCTGGCCGGCAAGGTGCAGGCCGTGCAACATGCGCGCCGTGCACAGCACCACCTCGTTGGTGTGACTGCGGTTGTGATACAGCGTCTTGAGGTTCTGGTAGCCGCGCAACTTGCCGTCAAAGGCGCGGTCCAGCAGGTCGAACGCGCCGTGCACCCGCGTCAGGTCATGCCCCGGAGCAAAGCTGCTGACGATGCCGGCGACCTGCGCCTCGACTTCTCCGGTGTCGCGGATATTGCCCAAGGCGAGGAAGGGGCTGTCGGGATTCATGGGTCAGCGCAAAAGGGCTTTCGTGATGGCCTGAAATATTACAGCGCAATACTAGCAGAGAGCGTGCCAAAGCGTCCATTTTCACGGTTTCGGTAAAGCTTTTCGATTGCGAGCCGTTAATTAATTCCGCGTCCGGCGGGCTCCGTCTCGATCAGTGGTTGACCCAGGTTAACTCGCGAGCACCGCAAGTCGCTATGCTGCAATGCAGAAGAACAATTCTCCCCCTGCTCACTGGACGAATTCAACCATGTCCGACACCCAAATCATCGATACCGTCCTCGCGCGAAATCGCCACGACGGCACACGCCTGGTGCAGATCCTGCGCGAAATCCAGGAGCAACTCAGTTGGCTTTCGCCGGCAACGCTAACGCACATCGCCGACCGCATCGGCTGGCCGCGTGCCCAGGTCAGCGGCACCGCCGCCTTCTACAGCTTCTTCCACACGCGCCAGCGCGGCAAATACTGCGTGCTCTGGTCGGACAACATCACCGACCGCATGCTGGGCAATGCCGATCTGATGGATGCGATGTGCAAGAAGCTCTGGCTGGAACCGGGCCGCGTCTCGGAAGACGGGTTGGTCAGCGTGAACACCACGTCCTGCACCGGCCTGTGTGACCAGGGACCGGCGGTGCTGGTGAATTACCGCGCCATCCCGCGCATGACGCAGGCCCGGCTGGGCGAAATGGTCGGCCTGATCCGCGAGCAGAAGCCCGTATCCGAATGGCCGGCCGAATGGTTCGCGGTCGAGGACAACATCCGCCGCAAGGACATCCTGCTCGGCCACGAACTGAAAAACGGGCAGGCGCTGAATGCGGCACTGGAACGCGGCCCGCAGGCCATGCTGGCCGAGGTCAAGGCCGGCAGGCTGCGCGGCCGTGGTGGCGCCGGCTTTTCGACCGGGCTGAAATGGGAAGCCTGCCGCAAAGCGGCCGGCCATGGCCCAAATCCGGCACATTACGTGGTCTGCAACGCCGACGAGGGCGAACCGGGAACCTTCAAGGACCGCGTATTGCTGACCTCATACGCGGACCTGGTGTTCGAGGGCATGAGCATTGCCGGCAGCGTGGTCGGCGCAAAAAAGGGGCTGCTCTACCTGCGCGGCGAATACCGCTATTTGCTCGAGCCCCTGGAGTCGGTGCTGGCGGCACGGCGATCGGCCGGCCTGCTCGGCACCAACATCCTCGGCAAGGGCTTCGATTTCGACATCGAGATCCACCTGGGCGCCGGCGCCTATGTCTGCGGCGAGGAATCGGCGCTGATCGAGTCGCTGGAAGGCAAGCCCGGCCGCCCACGCATCCGCCCGCCCTTCCCCGTGACGCGTGGCTACCTGGAGCAGCCGACCACGGTGAACAACGTCGAGACCCTGGCCGCCTCCTGCCTGATCGCCGCGCAGGGTGGCGCCTGGTACGCGGCGCATGGCACCGAGAAGTCCGCCGGTAGCAAGCTCCTCTCGGTCAGCGGCGACTGCGAGCGCCCGGGCATCTACGAGTATGCCTACGGCGTCACGGTGCGCCAGGTGCTCGAGGACTGCGGCGCCACCGATTGTCAGGCGGTGCAGGTCTCCGGACCATCCGGGATATGTGTTTCCGCCGACGAATTCAATCGCCGGATCGCCTTCGAGGACCTGGCCACGGCCGGCGCCTTCATGGTCTTCGACGAGACGCGCGACATGTTCGAGGTGGCGCGCAACTTCGCCCAGTTCTTCGCCCACGAATCCTGCGGCTTCTGCACGCCGTGCCGCGTCGGCACGACCCTGGTGCGCAACCTGATGGACAAGATTGCGCGCGGCCACGGCTCGCCCTACGACATCAACGAGTTGTTCAAGCTGCATCGCCTGATGCAGGGCGCCAGCCACTGCGGCCTGGGCAACTCGGCCTGCAACCCGGTGTTCGATACCCTGAACAAGTTCCGTCCCGCCTACGAGCGCCGGCTGAAGTCCCTGGACTACGAGCCGGCCTTCGATCTTGACGCCGCGCTGTCGCAGGCCAGGCAAATGACCGGGCGCGACGATGCCGGCGCCCATCTCAGCAACGAGGCTGAAGCATGACTACCGATCTCACTTTCCAGCTCGACGGCGAGGACATCGCCTTCACTCCCGGGCAAACCATCATGCAGGCGGCCAAAGCCGCCGGCGTGTATATACCGCACCTGTGCTGGCACCCGGACTTCGCCCCGCACGGTTCCTGCAAGCTGTGCACCGTCAAGGCCAATGGGCGCTTCGCTTCCTCCTGCACCCTGGAAGCCCAGGCCGGCATGAGCGTCGAGAACCGCAGCGGCGAGTTGGACGACAAGCGCCGCACCCTGCTGCAGATGCTCTTCGTCGAGGGCAACCACTTCTGCCCGTCCTGCGAAAAGAGCGGCAACTGCACCTTGCAGGCCACGGCCTACGAGCTGAAGATGATGTCGCCGCATTTCGACATGTTCTATCCGGACCGCCCGGTCGATGCCTCGCATCCCGACATCCTGCTCGACTTCAACCGCTGCATCATGTGCAGCCTGTGCGTCACCGCCTCGCGCGAAGTTGACGGCAAGAATGTCTTCGCCATGGGCGGACGCGGCATCCTCGGCCGCCGCATCCATATCAACAGCGAATCCGGAAAACTCGGCGACACCGACTTCGCCCTCACCGACCGCGCCGCCCACATCTGCCCGGTTGGCGTGATCCTGGAGAAGCGCAAGGGCTTTGCGGTGCCCATCGGCGAGCGCCGCTACGACAAGGCGCCGATCAATGAACAGGTCAAGGAGCCCCTGAAGGAGGCTGCGCCATGAACGCGCCCATGAATGCCGCGCCGGTCACGGCGAAAAAGCTCAAGGTCGCCACCACCAGCCTCGCCGGCTGTTTCGGCTGCCACATGTCCTTCCTCGACATCGACGAGCGCATCCTCAAGTTGCTGGAACTGGTCGAATTCGACCGTTCGCCGATCACCGACATCAAGCACTGCGGCCCCTGCGACCTCGGCCTCATCGAAGGCGGCCTGTGCAACGCCGAAAACGTGCACGTGCTGCGCGAGTTCCGCAAGAACTGCAAGATCCTGGTGGCGGTGGGCGCCTGCGCCATCAACGGCGGGCTGCCGGCGCAGCGCAACCACCTCGACCTGCGCGACATCCTCGAAGAGGTGTACCAGACCGAATACCTGCTCGGCCGCGCCGGGATTCCCAATGACCCGGAACTGCCGCTGCCGCTGAACAAGGTGCACCCGATCCATGAAGTGGTGAAGGTGGATTACTTCCTGCCCGGCTGCCCGCCGCCGGCCGACGCCTTCTGGAAGCTGCTGACCGACCTGCTCGCCGGCCGCACGCCCACGCTGGGGCACGGCCTGATGCACTACGACTGAAATGCCATGAATAAATCTACTGCGCGTGCCAGATCAGGGCTTGGGCGGTGCTCGCTATCCTCATGCACACCTACGTGCATTCCGGTAGCTGCGCTCCGGCCGCACCCTGCTGCGGCCCGCTCGCTACGATTTCTTCACGACATTTGAACCAAAACCCCGAGAACCGCCATGACATTCGAACTCGAAACCGCCATCGCCCCCGAGAAACTCCGTCGCGTCGCCATCGATCCCGTGTCGCGGGTCGAGGGCCATGGCAAAGTCACTATCCTGCTCGACGATAACAACAAGGTGCACCAGGTGCGCCTGCACATCGTCGAATTCCGTGGTTTCGAAAAGTTCATCCAGGGCCGCCCCTACTGGGAAGTGCCGGTGATGGTTCAGCGCCTGTGCGGCATCTGCCCGGTCTCGCATCACCTCGCCGCATCCAAGGCGCTGGACATGATGCTGGGCGTCAAGCAACTGACGCCCACCGCCGAGAAGATGCGCCGCCTGATGCATGCCGGCCAGATCCTGCAATCCCACGCCCTGCACTTCTTCCATCTGTCGTCGCCCGACCTGCTGTTCGGCTTCGGCTCCGACGTGGCCGCACGCAACATCGTCGGCGTCGTCGCCGCGCATCCGGAAATCGCCAAGAAGGGCGTGCTGTTGCGCAAGTACGGCCAGGAAGTGATCCGCATGACGGCCGGCAAGCGCGTGCATGGCACGGGCTCGATTCCAGGCGGGGTAAACAAGTCGCTTTCCGCCGAGGAGCGCGCCGAGTTGCTCAAGGATATTTACCAGATGGTGGTCTGGTCTCGCTCCGCCGTCGGCATCATCCGCGGCCTGTTCGAGCAGAACCTCGCCGAGTACAACGCCTTCGGCCGCTTCCGCTCCGCCGGCATGTGCCTGGTGCGCCCCGACGGCGCCATGGACCTGTATCACGGCGGCCTGCGCGCGCGCGACATCGAGGGCAAGACCCTGTTCGACCACTTCGACTACGGCCGCTACTGGGATGTCATCGCCGAAGACGTCAAGCCCTGGTCCTACATGAAGTTCCCGTTCTTCAAGTCGCTGGGCACCGAGGACGGCTCCTACCGCGTCGGTCCGCTGTCGCGGGTGACGATGTGCGACCACATCCCGACGCCGCTGGCCGACAAGGAGCGCGAGGAATTCCTCGCCTTCGACGGCGGTAGCGCCGCCGGCGCGACCCTGGGCTACCACTGGGCGCGCATGATCGAAATGCTGCACGCCGCCGAAACCATCAAGGACCTGCTGCACGACGACGACATCATCGGCCACGATCTGATGGCCACCGGCGTGCGCCAGGAACGCGGCGTCGGCGTCATCGAGGCGCCGCGCGGCACCTTGATCCACCATTACCGCGTCGACGAAAACGACCAGGTGATCCGCGCCAACCTGATCGTCTCCACCACGCACAACAACCAGGCGATGAACACGGCGGTGCGCGAAGTGGCCAAACAGTACCTCGACGGCGTCGAGGTCACCGAGGGCCTGCTCAACCACATCGAGATCGCCATTCGCGCCTTCGACCCCTGCCTGTCCTGCGCCACCCATGCGCTGGGGCAGATGCCGCTCGAAGTGGCAATAGTCGGCGCTGACGGTACGGCGATCGATGAGGTCACGCGCAACGCCGACGGCTTCATTCGTCACCGATCTTGACCGCGCCGACGCTGATCTTCGGCTGGGGCAATCCCAGTCGCGGCGACGATGCCCTGGGACCGCTGTTCGTCGAGCATTTCGCGGAATTGGTGGCACGTCACCCCGAGTGGGGCGGCATTGATTTCCTCACCGACTTCCAGCTTCAGGTCGAGCACGCCCTCGACCTGCAGGGGCGGCAACGCGTGCTCTTCGTCGATGCCACCCTGGATGCGCCGACACCCTGTTCGCTAACGCGCATCGAGGCCGCGCGCGACGACAGCTTCACCACCCACGCCATGAGCCCGCAAGCCGTGCTCGAGGTGTTTGTCGACATCGACGACGGCGAGCCGCCACCCTGCTGGCTGCTGGCGATACGCGGCGAGCGCTTCGAACTTGGCGAGGAACTCAGCGCCGGGGCCGTCGCCGCACTTCAGGCTGCGCTGTTTCAGGCTGCCGACTGGATCGGCAGACGGCACGAAGTGTAAAATTGCCCTGACAAGGGGAAGAAACAAATGAATGTCTGCCATGGCCCGATTGACGGGCTGGCTGATCGGCGATCGCACCCATCGCGTGGCGGGCTGGCTGAGACCTGTCCCGGTTGCGCGTGAACGCTGGGGAGCACATCGGGCCGGAACCCGTGCCCCCGGGGGAGAGCAGGACGGCGCCCCCCCGACTCGACGAATCCACGCTGTTCTTCCTCAATATTGCGACTATCGCCCTTGTCGCCGGATCGATCGCGCTGATCGGGATCATCCCGGTCCTCGCCCCGGAACAGACACTGCGCGTGCTCACACCCGGCGCCATCATCCTCGTCGTCGGTGGCGCGCGTTACCTGCTTTTTCGCGGACGCACCAAGGCAGCCGTCGCCGTCCTCGCCCTCGGCACCTGGTTGGTCGCGACGACGGGCGCGGCATTCATGGGTGGCGTGCGCTCGACCATCATCGTCGCTTACCCACTGATCATCATCTTCACCGGATGGATGATGGGCGCCCGTGCCGCCGTCGTGATGACCGCCCTCAGCATCGCTGCTTTCTTCGGTTTCGCGCTCGCCGAGTGGACCGCGATAGCCCCCCCATGGCCGCCGACGCCGCTGGCCATGTACTGGTTGATCCAGGCCGTGGTGCTCAGCCTTTCGGCAGCAACCATTGTCTACCTGCGGCGCAGCCACCACCGTCAGGTCGAGGAGGTGCGCGCCCTGACCGCCGAACTGACACGGCAACGCGCCGAGGCGGCCGCAGCCGAGACCTTGCGCCGCAATCAGGACCTGCTCGATCGCACCGGCCGCCTGGCCCACGTGGGCGGCTGGGAAGTCGATGTGGCAACCCGCGCCTTGAACTGGACCACGGAAACCTTCCGCATCCATGATCTCTTGCCGGGTTCGATGCCAAGCGTCGACCAGGCGCTTGCCTACTACCCGCCGGAATCGCGACGCGTCCTCGAAGCAGCCGTGGAAAAAGCCCTTGCGGAAGGCACGGGCTACGATCTGGAGTTACCGCTGGAAACCGCGAGCGGGCGCCACATCTGGGTGCGCGCCTTGTGCGAGCCACAGTTCGAGGCGGGCAAGGTGGTACGCCTCTCCGGCGCCCTTCAGGACATCTCCGCGCAGCGCGCTGCCGCCCAGGCGCTCAAGGAGAGCCTCAACAACCTGCAGCGTACGCTGGAGGCCACCGACGAAGGCATCTTCGGCTACGACGGGCACGATCCCGGCGGCAAGCTGCTGTTTGCCAACGACCGCTTTTTCGAAATCTGGAATATTCCCCCGGAAGCGCGCGCCAGTACCGGCCGCGACGAGATCATCGCTGCCGCGCGCAAGCTTTTTGTCGATCCCGACGCCGGTGTCAAGCGCATCGGCGAAATCCTGGCGATGGGCGTGGTGCACGAGGACAAGGTGCTGCTCAATGACGGGCGGGTGCTTTTCCGGCGCAGCATTCCGCTACTGGCTGGCAGCCAGGTCTCGCGCGTCTGGAGCTTCCGTGACATCACCACCGAGGAGCGCGCCAAGGCCGAACTCATCGCCAGCCGCGACGAGGCACGCCGGGCAAACGCGGCGAAAAGCGAGTTCCTCTCGCGCATGAGCCACGAGCTGCGCACCCCGATGCACGCCATCATGGGCATGCTGGGGCTGGCACGCAGGCGCATGCAGGATCCGCTGGGCCTGAGTCAGCTCGACAAGTCCAAGGCCGCCGCCGACCACCTGCTTTCGGTGATCAACGACATCCTCGACATTTCCAAGATCGAGGCCGGCTACCTCGAACTCGAGCAGATTGATTTCCGTCTCGATGACGTGCTGCGCAACCTGCTCAATCTGGTCGGCAACCGGGCGGCCGAAAAGGGACTCAAACTGATGATCGACCAGGATGTCCAGGGCGTGGGCCCGCTGTTGCGCGGCGATCCGCTGCGCCTGGGCCAGATCCTGCTCAACCTCGTCGGCAATGCGATAAAGTTTTCCGACCAGGGCGACATCGTCGTCCGCATACGCCGGGATGAGGCGGCCGCGAACGGCGTGCGTTTGCGTTTCGAGATCGAGGATCAGGGCATAGGCATCGATGCCGAAAAGCAGGAGCGCCTGTTCCGCGCCTTCGAGCAGGCGGACGGCTCGATGACTCGCAAGTACGGCGGCACCGGGCTGGGACTCGCGATCAGCAAGCGGCTGGTACGGAAGATGGGCGGCGAAATAGGGGTGGACAGCAAGCCCGGCCAGGGGAGTCGCTTCTGGTTTGTCGCCTGCTTCGGCGCCGCCGCCCCTGCCGAAGCCGAATCCACCACCCCATGGGAAACCGCGGAGCAGCGGATTGGGAGAGAGTTCGCCGGCGCCAGCGTCCTCCTTGTCGACGACGAACCCATGGGTCGCGAAGTCACCCAAGAGCTGTTGTTGGGTGCCGGTCTTGTCGTCATGCTCGCGGACGATGGCGCCGAGGCCCTGCGCCTGGCTCGCGCACATCGCTACGACCTGATCCTGATGGACATGCGGATGCCCAACCTGAACGGCGTCGATGCCACCCGGTCGATACGAAGCTCGTCTCTGAACGGCACGACACCTATCATTGCGATGACCGCGAATGCTTTCGAGGAAGACCGCCAGATATGCCTCGCCGCAGGCATGAACGACCACATCGGCAAGCCGGTGGACGCCGAGTTGCTTTTCCTTCGCCTCCTGCATTGGCTGACCCAGCAGCGCTCCAAAGGCTGAGCCCGAGCCGCCCACCCTCGTGTTCGAACACGCCACCACCCTGCCCGTTGCCTTTTGGCTGCTGGCGGTCGCCGCCACCTTCCTCTTCGGCATGTCCAAGGCCGGCTTCGGCGGCGCCGCAGGCAGCCTCGGCGTGCCGCTGATGGCGCTGGCGGTGTCTCCCGTCTTCGCCGCCGCGGTGATGCTGCCCATCCTGTTGGCGATCGACATCATCGGCGTGGTGGTATTCCGTGGTCGCAGCGACCCGGCCAATCTGCGCATCATCCTGCCCGGCGCCATGCTCGGCATCGGTGTCGGCTGGCTGACCTTCGGCCATGTCGATGCGCGCTGGATCAAGCTGCTGATCGGCATCGAGGCCGTGCTCTTCGCCATCGACCGCTTCCGCGCCGCGCGCAGCAGCGGAATCGCCGTGGCGTCAGCGCCGACTCTTGGCCCGGGCATCTTCTGGAGCGCGCTGTCCGGCTTCACCAGCTTCGTCTCCCACGCCGGCGGCCCGCCGATCATGCAGTACCTGATGCCGCAGAACATGGACAAGATGCGCCTGGTCGGTACCACGGTGATCTTCTTCACGGTGGTGAATTTCGCCAAGCTGGGACCCTATGCGCAACTCGGACTGGTCGACCTGTCCTTCCTCGCCGTCTCGCTGCTGCTGGCACCGGTGATCCCCGTCGGCTACTACGTCGGCTATCGCCTGCTGCAGGCCGTGGACATGCGCGGCTTCAACCTGGTCACGGCATGGACGCTGCTGGCGGCCGGCACCAAACTGATCCACGACGGCATCGCCGGGTAAGATCGGACCATACCGGCACACTCGAAGCGAGGCGGCAATGAAACAGCAGTTGAACGAACTTCTTGACCGCATCCAGTCACTGCAGGAGCAGGTCGAGGAGGAATACCTCAAGGCGCGCGACGAGTTCGACCGCCGCCGCGCCGAACTCGCTGATGAGTTCCTGCGTTACCAGCGCCGCAACAAGGTTGGCTTGCTGCGATTCCTGGTGCGTACCCGGCTGCTGGTGGCGCTCACGGCACCGCTGATCTACCTCGGCTGGATTCCTTTCCTGCTGATGGACCTGTTCGTCACGCTGTACCAGACGGTCTGCTTTCCGATCTACCGCATCCCCAGGGTGAGGCGCGCGGACTACCTGATCTTCGACCGCGAGGACCTGCCCTACCTCAACCTGATCGAGAAGTTCAACTGCTTCTACTGCTCCTACGGCAACGGCGTCGCCGCCTACACCCGCGAAGTGGCGGCGCGCACCGAGCAGTACTGGTGCCCGATCAAGTACGCGCGGCGCATCAAGGGCGCCCATGAGCGCTATCCGCGCTTCTTCGATTACGGCGATGCCGAGGCCTTTCGCGCGGGCCTGAGCCGACTGCGCCGCGACTACGAAAACTGAGACACGCCACATGCCCAATCCAGAACAATCCGCCTGCGCCGTCATCGCCGCCGTGCAGTTGCCCAGCGTGAGCGACACCGAGTTCGAGTCCTCGCTCGCCGAATTGCGCGACCTGGCCAAGACCCTGGGTTTCACGATCACCGCCACCTTTACCCAGAAGCGCGCCAGCTTCGACGCCGGCGCCTACCTCGGCAGCGGCAAGCGCGAGGAAATACGCGCCTTCGTCGATAGCGAACCCCTGCCCGGCAGCTTCGACACGGGAAGCCATAACGCGGCCGATCCGGCGGCCGGCCGCATCGAGGCCATCTTGATCGACCACGAGATTTCTCCCTCGCAGGCGCGCAACCTGGAAAAGGAAGTCGGTGCCGAGGTCATGGACCGCACCATGGTCATCCTCGAGATCTTCCATCGCCACGCCAGTTCCCGCGCCGCGCGCGCCCAGGTCGAGATCGCGCGCCTGGCTTACATGGCGCCGCGCCTGCGCGAACTGGCCAAGCTGGCCGGTCCGCAGGGCCGCCAGCGCAGCGGCACCGGCGGGCGCGGCGCCGGCGAATCGCACACCGAGATGGACCGGCGCAAGATCCGCGACCGCATCGCCGAGTTGCAGCAGGAAATCGAGGCCATGGATGTCGAGCGCAAGACCCAGCGCGCGCGCCGCCAGGAGCGCCAGGGCCTGGCCACGGTGGCCCTGGTTGGCTACACCAATGCCGGCAAGTCGACGCTGATGCGCGCGCTCACCGGCAGCGAGGTGCTGGTCGAGAACAAGCTGTTCGCCACGCTCGACACCACCGTGCGCGCCCTGCAACCGGAAAGCCGCCCGCGCGTGCTGGTCAGCGACACCGTCGGCTTCATCAAGAACCTGCCGCACGGATTGGTCGCCTCGTTCAAATCCACGCTCGAGGAAGCGCTTGACGCCTCATTGCTGCTGCACGTGATCGATGCCGGCGACCCCGGCTTCGAGCGCCAGCGCGAAGTCACGGATGGCGTCCTCGCCGAGATCGGCGCCCAGGAGGTGCCGCGCCTGCTGGTGTTCAACAAGATCGATCAGGTCGGCGATGCCGCCGCCCAGGCGGCACGGGCGGCCGAGCTGCACGCCGCCTACCCGGACTGCATCGTCATGAGCGCGCGGCGGGCCGACGACGTCGCCCTGCTGCGTGAAGCGATCCTCGCCTGCTTCCAGAGCGGGATGGTCGAAGCCGAGCTGTTCCTGCCCTGGTCGGCCCAGCAGCAGCGCAGCCAGGTCTTCGCCACCTGCGAAGTGCTGGAGGAGCGCGCCGACGAAAGCGGCGCGTATTTGCGGGTACGCGGCGAGCGTGACGCGGTCGACCGCCTGCTGGCCGCGAAATCCGCCTGAACCCAGGCCATACCGCCATCCCGGCAGGCCCAAATCGCGCCGGCTACAATGGGCAGGATCACGGCGACAACGCCGAGCCACCGCCAACCCGGGCCTCATCGGCCCACCACGAAAGGAAATCCATGCGCGCCCTGATAGCCGTCATCCTGATCGCGATTGCCACCACTGCCTCGGCCGCCTCGAAAGAGGAAATCAATGCCGAGGTGCGCCAGGCCATCACCAACTTCAAGAAGCAGACCAACGCCGGCCACGAACTGTCCGAGAAGGCCTCCGGCATGCTGGTCTTCCCCAATGTGATCAAGGCCGGCGTCGGCATCGGCGGCGAATACGGCGAAGGCGCGCTGCTGGTGAAAGGCAAGACCGTCGCCTACTACAACATCGCCGCCGCCTCGATCGGCCTGCAACTCGGCGCCCAGGCGCGCAGCCAGATCGTGCTGTTCATGACCGACAAGGCGCTGGCCGATTTCCGCAAGAGCGAAGGCTGGAAGGCCGGCGTCGACGGCAGCGTGGCGCTGGCCACCCTGGGCGCCGGCGGCGCGCTTGACACCGAGACCGCGAAGCAGCCGATCATCGGCTTCATCTTCTCGAACAAGGGCCTGATGTACAACCTGACCTTCGAGGGCTCAAAGATCTCGAAAATCGCCAAGTAGTCCTGCGGCGGCTTGCCCCAGGGGCTTCATCCAGCCTGCCGGCGCGCTTTGAGGAAGCGCCGCAACGCGCTGATCGCGTAGTACAGCAGCCACGCCAGCAACAACGCGGCAACCGTGGCCACGACGTTGACCATCGCCATCGCGCGGTGCCCGCGGGTGACGACCCAGCTCTCCAGCGGCTTGACCGCGCCATCCGTGACTTCATAGAGAAACAGGGCTTCATCGATGTCCGGCATGCGGTCCCGGAATCGCACCTCGACCACTTGCGCGGCTGCGCTGTCGCGGATCACCCTGAACGAGACATCGAAGCGAAAGCCCGGATCGTCATCGTCGTAGGCGGCGCCGTAAGCCCCTGAAGCTTGCGCGAGGCGGAAGCCGCGGCCGCCGATGCAGGAATGCGCCGCAGCCTGCTCGCTGCTCCAGCCCCGGCGTTGTTCCGCCTGGAGCGTGGCCAATTGCCGCATGCTGCGCAGATGCACCCGCTTGTCGGCGTCGCACACGACGACAAACAGCTTCTCCGGGCACAGGCTGCAATCGGTCGCCTGCCCGGCCTGCCAGTGTGAAGCGAAAGCCCCGTAAAGGCCATCGGGCAGGCGGCTGCCGGCAAGATTGAAAGGGCCGAGCAGCATCAGCGCACCGACGATGGCGACCAGCATCACCGAGACGATCGCCGCGCCAGCCCTTGCCGAGAGTTTCATTTTCGCCCGCCGCCTTCATGCGCTTGCCATGGCGCGAGTATGGCCTATCTGGCTGCCGCCCGGGCAACCGTCGACAGGGAAATCGCATCGAATCGATCCTCCCGACGGACGACATCGCCGTACCGCAATCCGCAGCGGCGAGGAGAGCGTACTTTGCTCGACCGCCTTGCTGCGCAGGGGCTTCATCAGCGCCGACTCTTGAGGCAGGCTTCAGGGCAGGCCGGGAAACTCACCGCCGACCCGGCGCTTCATGATGCGGGCGTAGAGCCCGGGTGCCAGGCGGCTCAGCCACCAGGCTTTGCGCGAAGTGGCATCCGGCAGCAGCAAGGACCGGCGCGCCGCCACCGCATCGACGATGCGTACCGCGATGTCCTCCGGCGTGGACTCACCACCGGTGGTGATGCGCGGGCCGCCGACCGGCGCGCCGCCGCCATCGGTAGCGGCGCTGCCGATGCCCGTGCGGATGAAGGACGGACAGACCAGGGTGACGTCGACGCCGGCTCCTTCTACTTCGCTGCGCAGGCTGTCGAAAAAGCCGTGCAGCGCGTGCTTGCTGGCCGCATACGCTGTGCGTCCGGTCAGCGGCGAGAATCCGGCGACGCTGGAAATCGCGACGATGAAACCTCGCCGCACCAGGATGGCCTCCAGCGCAGCACGCGTCAGATTGGCGGCACCAAAAAAATTGACTTCCATGACACGGCGGATGACCTTGGGATCGGTGTCGACGAGCAGGCTGCGTGCGCTGATGCCGGCGTTGTTGATGAGGCCATCGAGCGCACCGAAATGGGCGAGCGTTGTCGCCACCGCCGACTGGCACGCCGTCGGATCCGTGATGTCGCCCGGTATGGCCAGCGCCGGCGCGCCGACGGCGCGCAATTCCGCGACCAGAACATCGAGCCCGGCCGCGTCAAGGTCCATGGCGGCGATGCGCGCGCCCGCATCGGAAAGGCAGCGACACAGCGCGGCACCCAGGCCGCCGGCCGCGCCGGTGACCAGCACCACACGGCCCGTGAACTCGCGCCGGCTCACGTCGCCTTGCGCTGGCGGGAATTGCGCCAGAGCTCGAAAACCTCGGCCGAGCTCAGCTTCGGCAGGTAGCCGAAATCCCGCTTCAACCGGGTGTTGTCGAGTACCGGCCGATAGCGCAGGAAATCGATCTGCTCGGGCCCATACTGGGTCAGGCCCAGCCGCTTCAGCAGCCACAATGCCGACTGCAGCAGGCCGGGCGGGAAGATCACACAGCGCTTGCCCAACCGCCCTGCGATCTCGAAGATGGACAGCTTGCCGTCACCGGCGACGTTGAAGATTCCGGTCACCGGCGAATCGACGCCTTGCACAATGGCGCCGACCACGTCCTGGTCGTGGATGAAAACGAAGGGGCTATCGGAGCCTTTGATCGCGATCAGGCGCGGCTTTTCGAAGAGGTCGGTGATCTGGTTATGCACCGTCGCGCCGAGGATGGTGCCGATGCGGAACACGATCTGCTCCAGTTGCGGCTGGCTGGCGCGGTACTCGGCCAGCATTTCCTCAACCAGGCGCTTGTGCCAGGAATAGGCGAAGCTCTGGTTGCCGCGCACCGGATCGGCCTCGGTAAGCCACTCCGGGTTGTCGGCGTGGTAGCCGTAGGCGGCGCCGCTGGACGAAACGATGATGCGCCTGACGCCATGCGCAAGGCAGGCTTCGAGCAGATTGCGGGTGCCGCCGACATCGACGCTGAACTCGAACTCGCGATTGCTCTTCTTGCCCGGTGTGACGATCGAGGCCAGGTGCACCACGACGCGCGGCCGGTGGCGGCCGACGATGGCATCGACCTCGGCGGCGCGGATGTCGGCATTTTCGTAGATCACGCCCGGCAGGCGTTGCGCCGGGTCGCGCAGGTCGAGCGCGATCACCTCGATGTCGCCGCGCGCCGCCAGCGCCGCGACCACCTGGCTGCCGAGGTAGCCGGAACTACCGGTGACGAGGACGCAGGCCGGGTTCATGTCGGCGGGCGCCGGCTCCAGTAAGTCGACACCGTGAGGCCGGATACGATGTGCCAGATGCCCCACCAGGCGGTGACGATGGCCATGCCGCCGAGGCCGTCGAAGAAATTGAAAATCAGGATCAGGCCCAGCGCCGAGTTCTGGATGCCGACTTCAATCGACACCGCGCGCCGGTCGCGCTCGGGCAGGCCGCTGAACTTCGCCGCGAAATAGCCGGTGCTCAGCGCGAGTGCATTGTGGAGGAATACCGCGATCACCACGAAGCCGACATAGTCGAGGAAGTAGCGCCAGTTGGCCGCCAGCGCGCCGATGACGAAGAGCCCGAAGACGCCGATGGAAAAAATCTTCACCGGCTTGTGGGCGCGTTCGACGAACACGGGAAAGCGATGGCCGGCCCACATGCCGACGATCATCGGCAGGCCCAGCAGCAGGAACACGGCGAGCAACATTTCCGCCGGGTCGAGCGCCACCACCTTGAGCAGTTTCGCCGTATCGGGATTCAGCCCGCCCCACAGCGACAGGTTGAGCGGCGTCATGACGATGGCCACGGCGGTGGACAAGGCCGTCATGGTGATCGACAGCGCGGTGTTGCCCTTGGCATAGTGGGTGAGGAAGTTGGAGATGTTGCCGCCCGGGCAGGCCGCCACCAGCATCATGCCCAGCGCGATGCTGGCCGAGGGCTTGATCACCATGATCAGCAGGAAGGTGAAGGCGGGCAGCAGCACGAACTGCCCGACCATGCCGATGATGACCGGCTTGGGCATGGTCAGCACCGCCTTGAAGTCGGCTACCTTGAGGTCGAGCGCGACGCCGAACATCACCAGGCCGATGATGGCGTTGAGCAGCCACAGCGAACCCGGATTGAAGTTGAGTCGAACCAGGTCGATTTCGTTCATGGGTGCTCCATGGTAAACAAACCGCGGCCCGTCGTTCCCGCGAAAGCGGGAACCCAGGCCATTCTGGATTCCCGCCTGCGCGGGAATGACGGCATCGTCAGGCCTTCGGTTCCTCGTGCATCTTCTTGAAATGTATCAGACCCGGCGCCCACATGTGTTTGACCGGATCGACATCGACGTGGATCACGGCACAGCCGCCGGTCGCCAGCGCGCGCTGCAGCGCGGGTTTCAAAGCCGCCGGATCGGATACGCGCTCGCCGTAGGCGCCCATGCTCTCGCCCAGCTTGTCGAACTTGATTTCGCCGAGGTCGGCCTTGATCGTCTCGTCGGGATCGAGGTGCTTGAAGATCATGGTCTTGATCGGCCGCAGCATGAACTGCTGGTTCATCTTGACCATGCCCCACTGCTTGTCGGCGAGCACGATGTAGATCACCTGGGCCTTGTTGCGCACCGCCGTCTCGACTTCCTGCGAATGGAAGCCCATGGCGCCGTCGCCGATGATGCAGCACACCGGCTTGCCCGGCCGCGCCAGCGCGGCGGCCACGGCCTGCGAGGTGCCGGCGCCGAGCATGCCGAACTTGAAGGTGGAGACCACCGTGTTGGGCACCGTCACGCGATGGTAGAACATGGCCCAGATCGTGGCGTTGCCGCCGTCCGCGACCAGCACCGAATCCGCCGGAAAGACTTCCTGGCAGACGGCGCCGATGTGCGCCGGATGCATCGGCACCGCCATGTCGGAAAGCGCCTTGTCCCAGCCGGCGCGGTCCTCCTGCATGGTCTTCGTGTAGCCGGCAACGCGGGCGCGGCGGGCATCGAGCTTGATCTCGCCCTGGCGCTTTTCCAGTTCGTCGGCCAGGCTTTCGAGGAAGCGCTTGGCGTCGGCCACCACGCCGAGGTCGGCGGGCTTGTTCAGACCGATGATGTCGGCATCGATGTCGACCTGTATGGTCTTCTGCTCGGAAGGATGGCGCCAGTAGGGCGGCTTGCCCCACCAGTCGGTTTCGCCGATGCGCGAGCCGAGGATCAGCACCACGTCGGCGTCGTTGCGCACCTTGTGGTTGAGCTTGACGTGGGGCATGGTGATGGCCAGCGGCGAATCCTCGCTCAACATGCCGCGCGCGGCCCAGCTCGTGGTCACCGGCGCGTGCAGCAGTTCGGCGACGCGGCGCAGCGCGTCGTAGGCGTGGCAATGGATGATGCCGCTGCCGGCGTGGATCATCGGCGCGCCCGCCGCGATCAGCCAGTCGGCCGCCTGTTTCACTTGTTCAAGAGTCGGCGCCGGCGGCACGGCGTTGCGGTACTGGTGCGGCGCCCAGAAAGCCACCTCGGCCTTGATCTTGCCGTTCATGATGGTCTCCGGCACATCCAGATGCACCACGCCCGGCCGGCCCTCCCAACTCTTGCGCAGGGCCTTGCGCATCAGTTCCGGGACGCGGTCGAAAGACGACACCGCCACGCTCCACTTGCCGATCCTGCCGATAACGCCGCTCTGGTCGAAGCACTGGTAGCTGCCGCCGCGATCCGGATACATGATGGTCGGGCGGCGCGCGCTGGTGATCGCCAGCACGCGGTTGCCGTCGGCCTGCTCGACCACCAGGCCGGGCAGCAGGTTGGCGACGCCGGGGCCGTTGCTGGCCATGCAGACGCCAAGCTTGCCGGTGAGCCGCGCATAGGTGCCGGCCATGTGCGCGGCGCAGGTTTCGTGGCGCGGCGTGACGATCTCGATGCCGAGCCGGTGCAGCGCCGAATAGAAACCGAAATAGGTGCCGTCGATGATGCCGAAGACCTTCTCGACGCCTTCCTTCTGCAACATGCGGGCGAGGATTTCGCCGCCACTGATTTCAGCCATGATTGCCTCCTTGCAAAGAATTCTTGTCATCGCCCGCGAGCGACGCTTTTGCGCAAGATTAGTCGCTTGCCGCAAAACATCGCTTGTCGCAGAATGCCAGCCACTTTGTCATTTCACGACACATTGCGACCAACCGTTCCCCATCAAGCCACCGACCCGGCCGCCGCGCCCGGCGTCGGCGCCGGCTATGCGCGCCGCCTGTGCGAACTGGTCGAGCGCTTCGGCCTGCCGCGTCAGGGGCTGCTGCGCCACGCCGGCCCCGATCTCGCCGGTTGGGATCCGGCGCAGGCGCGCATCCCGCTCCCGGCACTGCTCGCGCTGTTTCGTTCGGCGCTGGTCCTTACCGGCCGGCGCGACCTCGGCCTCGAGTTCGGCCGCCACGCCCGGCCGGACACCTTCGAGGTACTCGGCTACGCGCTGATGACTTGCCGCAACCTCGGCGAGGCCATCAGCCTGGTACCCCGCTATCGCCACGTCGTTTTCGACGCCGGCTACAGCGAAACCCGACTTGCCCGCGAAGGCGATGCCCTCAAGTTCTCCTGGGTCATCCTGCCCGAGGCCAGCGAAGCCGGCCTGCCCTACAGCGACGTCCTGGCGGAATCCCTGATCGCCAGTTGGTATGGCCTCGGGCGCTGGATCGCCGGCGCCGATCTGCCCCTGCGCGAAGCACGGTTCCGCCATGCCGCGCCGGAAGACATACTGCCCTTCAGCAATTTTTTTGCCTGCCCGGTGCGCTTTGACGCCGGCGAGAACGCGCTGCTGTTCGCCGCCGAACTGCTGGAGCAACCGCTGGTCCAGGCCGATGCCGAACTCAACCTGGCAATGTGCGACGAAGCGCGCCGTTTCATCGAGCGCCGCCACGGCGACACCGGCATCGCGGCCCAGGTCCGCCGGGTGCTGGCGCCGCTGATGCCGAAATGCGAGGCGACCCTGGCGCACGTCGCCGGCGCCATGGGCATCACGCCGCGCAGCCTGCAACGCCGTCTCGCCAGCGCCGACTGTTCGTTTCAGGGGCTGCTCGACGACACGCGCCGCGAACTGGCGCAGGTGTATCTGCGCGATGCCGCCTTGTCGGCGCTGGATGTCGCCCTGCTGCTGGGCTATGCCGAGCAAAGCTCGTTCACCCGCGCCTTCCGCCACTGGTTCGACGATACCCCGTCGGCATGGCGCCAGCGCCAGTTGGCGCCTTGAATCGTACCGCCCCCCCACCCGAGGGATTTGCCATGCGCCACGCCCTGAGCATCGTCCTGCTGATCTGGACCACCCTCGCCACCGCCCTGCCGCTGGAAACCATCAAGTTGCCGCCTGGCTTTGCCATCGAGCTCTGGGCGCGCGTGGACAATGCCCGGCAGATGGCGCTGGGCGGCACCGACGCCCGGGGTGGCGTGCTCTACGTCGGCTCACGCGGGGCCGGCACCGTGCACGCGGTGCGCTTCGACGCCGCCTATCGCGCCGGCGCCGTGATCCGCGTCGCCGCCGGACTGAACATGCCCAGCGGCCTGGCCTGCCGCAATGGCGCGCTGTATGTCGGCGCGGTGAACCGCATCCTGCGCTACGATGACATCGACAATCGCCTCGACAATCCGCCGGCGCCGGTGGTGGTCACCGACAGCCTGCCGCGCGACACCCACCACGGCTGGAAGTTCATCGCCTTCGGCCCCGACGGCAAGCTTTACGTGCCGGTCGGCGCGCCCTGCAACATCTGCGAACCCGGCGACCCTTACGCCGGCATCCTGCGCATGAACGCCGACGGCTCGGGACGCGAGGTATTCGCGCGTGGCGTGAGAAACAGCGTCGGCTTCGACTGGAGCCCGATCGACGGCGCGCTGTGGTTCACCGACAATGGCCGCGACATGCTCGGCGACGACACTCCGCCCGACGAACTGAATCGCGCGCCGCGCGCCGGGATGCATTTCGGCTACCCCTATTGCCATGGTGGCGAGATCGCCGATCCGGAATACGGCGCGCGGCGCAAGTGCGCGGAATTCGAACCGCCGGCGCGGAAGCTCGGCCCGCACGTGGCGGGATTGGGCATGCGCTTCTACACCGGCACGATGTTCCCCACCGAATACCGCAACCAGATCTTCATCGCCGAGCACGGATCGTGGAATCGCTCGAAGAAGATCGGCTACCGCATCGCCCTCGTTCGCGTGAAGGACGGCAAAGCCGTGAGCTACGAGAGCTTCGCCAGCGGCTGGCTGCAGGGCGAAACGGCCTGGGGCCGGCCCGCCGACGTGCTGGTGCTGCCCGACGGCTCGCTGCTGGTCGCCGATGACCACGCCGGCGCGATCTACCGCATCGGCTACCGCAAGCCGTGAAGCGTCGTCTTTCCAGCCCGCGACGCTTGCCGGCTTATTGCATCGCAACACCTCCGCAGTAAGATAGTGGCGTTCGCTAAGGGGGCGACATCCCATGACCACGGTTCAGGCCAGCACCACCGACTACATCGAAAACCGCACCTTCGACGAGATCAAGGTCGGCGACAGCGCCCGCCTGGTTCGCACGCTGCGCCAGGAAGACATCCAGATGTACGCCATCATGTCCGGCGACATCAACCCTTCGCACGTCGACCCGGAGTACGCGCACTCCTCCAGCCTGCGCGAAGTCATCGCCCACGGCATGTGGGGCGGCGCGCTGATCTCCAACGTGCTCGGCACCCAGTTTCCCGGCCCCGGCACGGTATACGTCGACCAGACGCTGCACTTCGCCCATCCGGTGCGCGTCGGCGACACGCTGACCGTCACCATCACCTGCGAGAAGAAATTTCCGCGCAACCACCACATCGTCTTCGACTGCACCTGCACCAACCAGGACGGCCAGAAGGTGATCACCGGCACCGCCGAGGTGGAAGCGCCGACCGAGAAGGTGAAGCGGCCCAAGGCCAGCCTGCCCGATTTCAAGCTGTCCGCGACGCGCAAGGCGCGCTTCGAGCACTTGCTCGAAATCACCCGCGGCCTGGCCCCCGTGTCGATGGCGGTGGCCCACCCCTGTGATGCCGAAGCGCTGAAGGGTGCGCTGCTGGCGCGCGACCGCGGGTTCATCGTGCCCACCCTGGTCGGCCCGGAGGAAAAGATCCGTCAGATCGCCGAAGCCAATGCGCTCGACCTCTACGGCTGCACCCTGATCAATGTCGCCCATAGCCATGCCGCCGCCGAAGTCGCCGTGTCGCTGGCGCGCGAAGGCCAGGTCGAGGCGCTGATGAAGGGCTCGCTGCACACCGACGAACTGATGACCGAGGTGATCGACAAATCCACCGGGCTGCGCACCGCGCGCCGCATCAGCCATGTCTTCCTGATGGACGTGCCGACCTACCCGCGCCTGCTGTTCATCACCGACGCGGCGGTGAATGTCGCGCCCAATCTCGAGGACAAGATCGACATCGTGCAGAACGCCATCGACCTCGCGCACATGCTCAAGATCGCCGATCCCAAGGTGGCCATCCTCGCCGCCGTCGAAACCGTGAATCCGAAAATGCAGGCCACGCTTGATGCCGCCGCGCTGTGCAAGATGGCCGATCGCGGCCAGATCGCCGGCGGCCTGCTCGACGGGCCGCTGGCCTTCGACAACGCCATTTCGGTGGTCGCCGCGCGCACCAAGGGCATCAAGTCGGCGGTCGCCGGCCAGGCCGACATCCTGCTGGTGCCCGACATCGAATCCGGCAACATGCTGGCCAAGCAGCTCGAATACCTCGCCGACGCGCTGACCGCCGGCATTGTCCTCGGCGCGCGCGTGCCCATCGTACTCACCAGCCGCGCCGATTCCGCCGAGACGCGCACCGCCTCCACCGCCGTGGCCATGGTCATGGCCCACGCCAAACGCAAGAAAGTTCTGATCCATGCGCGATGCCATCCTCACCCTAAACGCCGGCTCGTCCTCGATCAAGTTCGCGCTGTTTGCGCGCGGCACCGAAATCCCCCGGCAGCCGGAACTCGTCGGCCAGATCGACGGCATCGGCGCCGCCGGACAGGCCGCCCACCTCAAGGTCAAGGATGCCGCCGGGCTGGCGCTCGACGACAGCGACCTCCAGCTCGTTGTGCCCGGACTGACGCCGCACCAGGCGGCGCTGCGCCTGCTGGTCGATTGGCTGCACGGCCACGAGGCCGGCTGGCGCATAGCCGGCGTCGGCCACCGGGTTGTCCATGGCGCGCAGAAGTTTTCGCAACCCGTGGTGCTCGATGCATCGATGATCGCCGCGCTGCGTGGCTTCATCCCGCTGGCGCCGCTGCACCAGCCGCACAATCTCGCCGGCATCGACGCGCTGGGCGCCGCCCTGCCCGGCGTGCCGCAGGTGGCCTGCTTCGACACCGCCTTCCATCGCAGCCAGCCGGAACTCGCCCAGCTCTTCGCCCTGCCGCGCGCCATCACCGCCGAAGGCGTGCGCCGCTATGGCTTCCACGGCCTTTCCTACGAGTACATTGCCGAAGCCTTGCCCGGCCTCGTCGGCAACGAGCGCGCGCGCGGCCGCGTCATCGTCGCGCATCTGGGCAACGGCGCCTCGATGTGCGCCATGAAGGATCTGAAGAGCCAGGCTTCGACCATGGGCTTCACCGCCGTCGATGGCCTGATGATGGGCACCCGCACCGGCAACCTCGATCCCGGCGTACTGCTCTACCTGATGGACTACCGTGGCATGGGTTCGCAGGAACTGACCCAGCTCCTGTACAAGGAATCCGGCCTGCTCGGCGTTTCCGGCATCAGCCAGGACATGCGCATCCTGCTGGAGTCCCCCGCGCCGGAGGCGCGCGAGGCGGTGGACCTGTTCTGCTACCGCATCCAGCGCGAGATCGGCTCGCTCACCGCCGCGCTCGGCGGAGTGGATGCCCTGGTGTTCACCGGCGGCATCGGCGAACGGGGCGCCGCGGTGCGCGAAAAGGTTTGCGCCGGCCTGGACTGGCTGGAAGTGCGGCTCGACGGCGCGGCAAACGCCAGCCACGCCTCGCAAATTTCCTCTGCTGGCAGCCGGATCGCAGTCTGCGTGATACCCACGAACGAGGAATGGATAATCGCCAGGCACACGGCGCGACTCGTCGACTCACGCTGGCCCGCGAAGCGGCATCCCCAGCGCACTAAGTAGGCACTATCGCGGTTTTTGCCGCCAACAGGAAGTGTCAACCCCCCTTGTGGGTACCCCAAGCAATTCGCGGCCCAGCCGGCACTCAGGACATGCCTTGAAAAGCAGCGCCATCGTGCTGTTTTTCCTTCGCTTTCGCCTCGATAAAACATACTATACCTAGTAGGGCGGATGCAGGACACGCACTAGTGAAACTTGCAATTAATTGTTTTTTATAAACAAATATTTTTTACTTTTCTTGCCCGAAAGCCGGGGGTATGCTTCGCGGCTCACCGGTACCAAATAACGGAACTGTCCTTCGGAAGAAACCATGACCACCACAATAAATAATACTGAGGAAACAAACAATTACGAACACACCGGGCAGATGGGCCTGCCCCTGCCGCAAGAAATCTCGGGCGAAGTCCTGATCGAAAAATATGCCAAGGGTACCGAGCGCGATGTGCGCGACGTCAGGAGCCGCGTGGCCCGCGCGCTGGCCTCGATCGAAACCGAAGACAAGCGCGCGCCGTGGGAAGCCCGCTTCCTCGAAGCCCAGGAAAACGGCTTCGTTCCCGCCGGCCGCATCAATTCGGCCGCCGGCACCGACCTCTGCGCCACGCTGATCAACTGCTTTGTGCAGCCGGTGGGCGATTCGATTTCCGAAATCGTCGACGGCCGCCCCGGCATTTACACGGCACTCTTGCAGGCCGCCGAAACCATGCGCCGCGGCGGCGGTGTCGGCTATGACTTCTCTTCCATCCGCCCGATCGGCGCCCACGTCAAGGGCACCCAGTCGCGCGCCTCGGGTCCCGTCTCCTACATGCGCGTCTTCGACCGCTCCTGCGAGACCGTCGAGTCCGCGGGTTCCCGCCGCGGCGCCCAGATGGGCGTGCTGCGCTGCGACCACCCGGACATCGAGGAATTCATCCACGCCAAGGACCAGGGCGACCTGACCAACTTCAACATCTCGATCGGCGTCACCGACCCCTTCATGGCGGCCGTGGAAGCCGACGGCGACATCGAACTGACCCACCGCGCCTCGCCCTCGGCCGACATCCTGGCCGCCGGCGCCTACCAGCGCAACGACGGCATGTGGGTGTATCGCAAGATCCGCGCGCGCGATCTGTGGGAGCAGATCATGCGCTCCACCTACGATCACGCCGAGCCGGGCATCCTCTTCCTCGACCGCATGAACAAGGACAACAACCTTTACTACTGCGAGACCATCGAGGCCACCAACCCCTGCGCCGAACAGCCGCTGCCGCCCTACGGCTGCTGCTGCCTGGGCTCGATCAACCTGACGCTGTTCGTCAAGGATGCCTTCGGCAAGTCGCCCTCCTTCGACTTCGCCGCTTTCGGCCGCAACATCGACACCTCGGTGCGCATGCTCGACAACGTGCTCGACGCCACCCACTGGCCGCTCGAACAGCAGTTGAAAGAAGCGCAGAACAAGCGCCGCGTCGGTCTCGGTTTCACCGGTCTGGGCGATGCGCTGATCATGCTCAAGCTGCGTTACGACACCGACGGCGCGCGCGACATGGCGGCGAAGATCTCCGAGTACATGCGCGACCGCGCCTACCTGTATTCGGTCGAACTGGCCAAGGAGCGCGGCGCCTTCCCGCTGTTCAACGCCGACATGTACCTTTCCGGCGGCAACTTCGCCTCACGCCTGCCGCAGGAGATCAAGGACCAGATTCGCAAGCATGGCCTGCGCAACTCGCACCTGCTGTCGATCGCGCCCACTGGCACCATCTCGCTGGCCTTCGCCGACAACGCCTCCAACGGCATCGAGCCGCCCTTCTCCTGGACCTACACGCGCAAGAAGCGCATGGTCGACGGCACCTTCAAGGAATACGCGGTCGAGGATTACGCCTGGCGCCTCTACAAACACCAGGGCGGCGACGTCTCCAAGCTGCCCGAGTACTTCGTCACCGCGCTGGAAATCTCGGCGCAGGCGCATGAGCGCATGGTGGCGGCGGTGGCGCCCTACATCGACACCTCGATCTCGAAAACGGTCAACGTGCCGGCCGACTACCCCTATGCCGAGTTCGAGGACCTCTACATGGAGGCCTGGAAATCCGGCCTCAAGGGGCTGGCCACCTACCGCCCCAACTCGGTGCTGGGCAGCGTGCTGTCGGTGACCCCGACCGCCTCCGAGACCGCACAGAAGCAGCCGCAGGACGTGACCATCGACCACGCCAACCGGCGCCTGTCGATCGGCGCCCTGCCCGCCCCGGTGCTGGCAAGCTTGCGCTGGCCCGGCCGGCCGCGCATGGCCGACGGCAACACCGCCTGGACCTACATGGTCGAAGCCCCGCATGGCGAATTCGCCCTTTTCGTCGGCCAGATCGAAAACGACATGGGCCGCGCCCTGCCCTTCGAAGTCTGGGTCAATGGCGCCGAGCAGCCGCGCGGCATCGGCGCCGTGGCCAAGACCCTGTCGATGGACATGCGCGCCAACGACAAGGCCTGGCTCAAGCTCAAGCTCGACGCCCTGGCCAAGACCCAGGACGACGACTCCTTCGAACTGCCGATGCCGCCCAACGGCGAGCGCAAGCTGGTCCCCGGCGTGGTCTCCGCGCTGGCCCAGGTGGTGCGCTACCGCTGCGAAAAGCTCGGCGCGCTGGAAGGCACCGAAGCCACCCCCGTCATCGACTGCATGTTCAGCCGCGACGAGCCCAAGACCGGCACCGACGGCACCCTGTCCTGGACGGTGGATGTGGTGAATCCCGCCGCCGGCGAAGAGTTCGTGCTGGGCCTCAAGGAAATCACCCTGCCCGACGGCGTCACCCGCCCCTACTCGGTATGGCTCTCCGGCCACTATCCGCGCGCCCTGGACGGCCTGACCCGCCTGCTCTCGCTCGACATGCGCGTGCTCGATCCGGCCTGGATCGGCATGAAGCTGCGCAAGCTGACCAACTACGCCGAGCCGCTGGGCGATTTCATGGCCCGCGTGCCCGGCTCCAGCAAGCAGCAGAACTGGCCCTCGACCGTGGCCTACATCGCGCGCCTGATCATGCACCGCTACGCCATGCTCGGCATCCTCGACGAGAACGGCTACCCGACGCGCGAAATGGGCATCCTCGAAGTCCCCGAGCAGAAGAGCGGCGGCGTCAAGGTGATGCAGGGCTCGCTGTGCAGCGAGTGCGGCAATTACACCGTCATCCGCAAGGACGGCTGCGATTTCTGCTCGGCCTGCGGCGCGGTGGGGAGCTGCGGCTGAGTCGCTTCGACCGCCAGGAAAAAGCCCGGCCTGTGCCGGGCTTTTTTCTTGAATCGACGTGTCGTCAGCGCCGACTTTCAGTCCCGTGCACAGCGATAGCAAGGCTCAACGCCGCGTCCCCTCGCCGGTGAAGGGCACGAAGGCCACCGGCAAGACCCGGCGCCGGGCCATGCTGCCGTCGGCCTGCTTTTCGGCGACCACAAGTTCCTGCGCCGCGCCTTGCGGCCCCAGCGGAATCACCATCCGTCCGCCGACGCGCAACTGGTCCACCAGCGGCGGCGGCGGGGTCTCCGGCGCGGCGGTGACGATGATGGCGTCGAACGGCGCCTGTTCGGGCCAGCCCGCCCAGCCGTCACCGACCCGCAGCATGATGCCGGAATAGCCGGCGGCACGCAGCGCGCGATCGGCCTCACGCGAAAGCCCGGCCAGGATCTCGATGCTGAAGACGCGGGCGCCCAGTTCCGCCAGCACCGCCGCCTGGTAGCCCGATCCGGTGCCGACATCGAGCACCTTGTCCCCGGGCGACAGATCGAGCAGATCGCTCATCAGCGCAACGATGAAGGGCTGCGAAATCGTCTGGCCGTCGCCGATCGGCAGCGGCCGGTTGAGGTAGGCCTGCGGCGCCAGCGCCGCCGGCACGAAACGATGGCGCTCGACCTTGCCCATCGCCGCCATGACGCGCGGCGAGAGCGCGGCGCGCCCGGTCCAGGTTGCGGCGCGCGCGGCATCGGCGGCAATCTCGGCCACCATCTGCCGGCGCGCCGCATCGAAATCCGCGCCCAGCGCAGACGAAAAAAAGATTGGCAGCATCGCCATGATGCTCAGTGCGTACAGGAAACGCACCTAAGTCGGCACCCGCGCAATCCGCTCATCCGACAGGGCCAGGCGCTCGACCAGCGAATGCAGCAGCGCGGTGGCGACGCCGAGTTGGCAATTCGTGCTCGCCTGCTTCAGCGCGCCGGCCGGGAATTCCGCAATCAGCGCGTCCGTGGTGGTTTCGGCGGTGGCCTGGCGCGGGATCAGCCCGTCCTTCATGTAGGCCATTTCGCCGAAGTATTCGCCGGCGCGCAACATGTTCAGTAGCCGCCCCTGCTTGGTCACGGTGGCGTCCCCGGTGGCGAGGAAGTAGAGGCTGCCGCCCTCCTCGCCCTCGCGCATCAGTACCGTGCGCGCCTGCACGCGCCGCCATTGCGCGGCATAGACCAGCTCCCATATCTCCGGATCACTCAGCGGGGCCAGGATGGGTATCCGCCGCAAGGCGGCGAAACGCTCGCTGTCGGGAATCGCGTTGCGGAACATGCCGAGGCTGCCGACATCGGCGATGTCGAGCGCCAGTTCGGCCCACGAGGGATAGCGCTCATCGGGCTTCTTTTGCAGCATGCGCATGACGAAGCGGTCAACGCCCTCGGGCAGCTCCGCGCGCATGCGGCTGGGCGGCAGCGGATCGCGCAGCGCGATCATCGAGAACAGTTCGGCCATGTTGCGGCCGACGAAGGGCCGCTCGCCGGTAAACAGTTCGTAGAGCACCACGCCCAGCGAGAACATGTCGCTGTGGAAACCGAGCGTGCCGCCCTGCAACTGTTCCGGCGACATGTAGCCCGGCGAACCGATGTTGGTGATCTGCGTCGCCGCCGCGTTGTGCAGGTAGGCGGCGCCGAAGTCCACCACCTTGATGTTGCTGCCGCTCACCACCATGATGTTGGCCGGCTTCACATCGCGATGGATGATGCCCTGGCGGAAAGCGTAGTCGAAGGCGCCGCAGGCCTTGAAGGCCATCTCGATCGCCTGGTCCAGCGGCAGCAGCGTTCCGGGCGGAACGAATTGCGACAAGTCGCCGCCGGATACGTACTCCAGGGCAATGTAACCGGCATCCTCGTCGACGGCGGCGTCGAGGATGGCCGCGATGTGCGGATGCGCGAGCTTGCCCGCCAGCGAAGCCTCGGTGAGGAACTGCTTGAGCCGCTTCTGGTCCTGGTTGGTCGCCGTGATCAGTTCCGGATCGAACACCTTGAGGGCGACGTTGTCGCCGGAAAACCGGTCTTCCGCGAGGTACACCGTGCCGCTGGCACCGCGCCCCAGCTTTTTGATGGGCTTGTATTTTCCGTAGTTCTGGGGCATGGGTCTTCCCGATCAGAGGGCCATGGCGAAAATATACACGGCGCCAGCGAATAGCTGCGATTTCCTTTCCGCCCGCGGCGCATACGGAAGATTGCCCCGGAATATTCGTTTTGGCTGCGTAATGCACCTGCCAGAAACGACAGGTTTTCGCCGAAAAATGACGGAAGTTTTCCGGAACCGGCAGCCGGGACAGTGTGATCGGCGCGCCGCTGGCGCCCGAGACAGCGCGTGGCGACGCCCATTTCCGGCGTGCACCGGGCGATCGACATCCGTGTGCGGCCGGCTCTTCCCTGCGGCTTTTGTCCAACATCGGCCGCGGGATGGTGTGAAATCGCCGCCAGATTGCTTGCACTGATTGTTGCAGTCTATATGATGATCGTTATTGGCTTTATTGTTCATTTTATTGATATGTCAAAGTCCTCGACAGGTTTGAGCGCGATTCCACTGGAGGTCGTCGAGACCCTAGCCAGGCTGGGTACCCGGCTGCGCGCCTGCCGCATCGAGCGGGGATTTTCGCTGCGTGACATGGCGGGCCGGATGTTCTGTTCGATCAACACCTATCGCGCGCTGGAGGCGGGAAAGCCGACCGGCAGCGTGGGGAATCTGTGCAACGCGCTGTGGCTGCTCGGCCAGCTCGACGGCATCGACCGCCTGGCTGCCGTTCCCGCCGCCCTGGCCGGGGCGCGCAGTGGTCGGCGCAAGTCAGGCCGCACCAGGGCGGGGCATGAGCTCGACTTCTAACCAGCGCTCTGCGTCGCCCGGCGGCCGGCCAGGCCTTGCCGCGGATGAGCGTGCTCTGTATGTGGGGATGTACCTGCCCGCCGCGAAGGCTCCCGTTCCGGTCGGCCTGCTCACCCTCGGGCGTCGCGGCGTCACCGAATACGGCGGCTTCGCCTACGGGCGGCTGTACCGTACGCGGGACGACGCGATCGCGCTGAACCCGGGCTTCATGCCCACCGCTACCGCATCCTTCGATTTCCCGCCGCGCCGGCTGCGCGACGGTGGCGCGCTGAACCTCACCCTTCGCGACTGTTTGCCCGACGCCTGGGGCGAACTCGTGTTGCGCTACGAAAACAACTGGCAGCCGTTGTCGGCAGCCGAGATGCTGCTGAAGACCAACGACTACCGGGTCGGCGCCCTGGTGTTCTCGCCCGCCATCGAGATGCCACCGCCCGCGCCAAGCACCGCCGGGGTGCGCCTCGAAGACCTGGCCGAGGCGGCCCGCTGCCTCGCCTTCGACATGGATGTGCCCAAGCCGCTGCGCCGCCTGCTGACCCGGGGCGGCACCCTCGGCGGGGCGCGGCCCAAGGCCTCGCTGCTGCGCGACGCGGCGCTGTGGATGGCCAAATTCCCGGCCAAGGGTGACGAGGTGGACGTAGAGATCCTGGAGGCCTGCACCCTGCGCCTGGCCGCGCTGTGCGATATCCGCGTACCGGCCTTCGAACTGGCGCCTCTGGGCAGGCACAACGCCCTGCTGCTGCGGCGCTTCGATCGGCCGGGCCCGGACCCGGCCTGCCCGCGGATCCATTACCTTTCCGCCGCCGCCTTCACCGACAGCCCCTACGACTCGAACGCGGGCAGCTACGTCGGCCTGGCGAACCAATTGCGCCTGCATGGGGCGATGGTGGCGCGCGACCTGCCGGAACTGTTCCGCCGACTGGTGTTCAATGTGCTGATCGACAACACCGACGACCACGTCAAGAACCACGGCGTGCTGCATGCCGGCGGCAATCTTTACGAGCTTTCTCCCGCCTTCGACATGGTGCCGCAACTGAGCAACCGGGGCTACATGGGCATGGCCATCAATGAAGGCAGCGAAATACCGCATCTCGACGCGGTACTGGCCGCCGCAGGCCACTTCGGCTTGTCCAGGATGGCCGCCAGCGCGACGATCCAGCGAATACGCAAGGTCGTGGCGGGATGGAAGGCTGTATTCGTCGCCGGCGGCGCGGATGAACTTCTGCTGCGGCGCGTCGAGCATTGCTTCAAGACGCAGGCGAAGTTGGTCGCTGCGTGAACGGGGGAGGCTTCTTCATATTGCGGCGCCGTGCCTGTTTCCGAATTACGATGATCGCAATCAGCTTCGCGTGGTTTGAGCTGAAGTTCCCGGAGAAATAGTTCCCGCATGCCCCTATCGAGATCCTCGCCGTACCGCTAGCGCCGACTCCCGAAGCAATGCTCAGCCCCGGCGCGAGGCGACGGCGATGCCCCCGACGATCAGCAGGAAGGCCACGCCGTGGTAGGGCTGCGGCCACTCGCCGATCACCAGCACCGAGAGCACGGCGGCGATCAGCGGTGTCAGGTTGTAGAAGATGGCGGCGATGGCCGGCCCGGCCTCGGCCACGGCGAGGCCCCAGGAGCGGTAGGCAATGACGGATGGGCCGACGGCGACGAAGATGATGGTGGCGATCAGCGTCCCGTTCCAGTCCGGCGTCATCGACGGCGCCACGACTTCGCCCACCCCGGCGGCGGCGAAACCGATGAGCACGCCGAACAGGCATTGCCCGAGGAGGAACTCCGCCCAACTCCAGTCCGGGCGTGCCGACCCGCTCATGTTCGCGGGCGGCCGCGCCAGCATCCAACTGTAGATCGCCCAGCCCATGATGGCCAGCACCATCAGCAGGTCGCCTTCGACCAACTGGATGCGCAGCAGGACCTGAAGCTCGCCGCGCGACAGCACGGTGAGCACGCCGGCCAGCGAAAGTGCGGCCCCGATCAGTTGCGGCCGTGTCGGATGCACGCGGTAGAACAGCACGCCGACGATCATCGACCACAGCGGCAGGCTCGATGCGATCAGGGTGACGTTGACCGGCGTACTGGTGCGCAGGGCGACGTACTGCAGCCCGTTGTAGGCGCCGACGCCGATCAGGCCGAGAATGCCGAGATACACCCAGCGCTCGCCGACCCGCGCACGCGCCTCGCCGGTAGCGAGCAGCTTCCAGCCCAGCGGCAGCAGGATCAGCAGCGCCAGCCCCCAGCGCAGGGCATTCAGCCACAGCGGGCCGATGCTGTTGATCGCGATCCGGGCGAACACGGCATTGGCGGCCCACAGCAGCGGCGGCAGGATCAGCAGCAGGACCAGGCGCGGCGAGAGGTGCATGCCGATGAAATCGGTTGCGACGGACTCAGGCCGCCGCGGCCTGGTCCAGCCGGGTCATCCACTCGAGCACGGCCGCCGTGGTTTCCGCCGGCTTCTCGAAGGGGAACAGATGCGTGCCTTCGATGTAGCTGAGGCGACCGCCGGCCAGCTTGCGGGTGGCGGCGAGTCCGACCTGACCGACCTCGCGTGACTGCGTGCCGGCGATGAAGGCGACCGGGCCACCCGGCGGATGGGTGCGCAGGTAGGCTTCAAGCCGATGCGGCACGGTGGAATAGATCTCCGCCTCGATGTCCGGACGAAACCGCAGACGGCGCGCGGCGCCGGCGGCATCACGCGGATCGGGCTCGGTGCCATGGCGCACGTAGTCGTCGAGCACGTCCGGATGCCAGCGCGCAAACATCGCTTTGGCGGAAAAATGACCATGGACTTCGGCCAGGTCGGGCCAGCGATCGCGGCGCCGGAGCGCGCCGGCGGCAGGTGACACGCGCGGCATCTGGCCGGTGGCCTTGACCACGCCGATCAGGCCCGACTTCCAGCCATGGATGATGGGTGCATCGAGCAGGATGATGCCGCGCACCCGGCGCGGCCGCTGCCCGGCCGCCAGCAGGCTGAGGTAGCCGCCCATCGAGTGCCCGACCAGCCAGAGCTTCGGTTCGGCGAGGCCGTCGATCAGCGTCGTCAGTTGCCGTGTCATGCCCTGCCAGCGACGGTCGACGGGGAATTGCGCGTCATGACCGAAGTGCTCGACCGCCGCAACTTCATGGCCGGCGGCGCGCCAGCCGTCGAACAGGCGGCCGTAGGTCGCGGCGCCAAAGCTGTTGGCGTGCGAGAAGACGATCATGCCGATGCCATTAGCGGATGCGCCAGCGCCCAATCGCGTTTCCGGGTCGGCGTCAGTTGCTTTATGCGGTGCTCGGCCCGCGAGGCGGCGGAGCGATCGGCGCAGGCTTCCGCCGCCAGCATCCGCCGCGGCGGATGGGCACGCAGGTAGCGCGCGCCGCGCCCGGCGCGATGCGCCTCGAAGCGCGCGACCAGGTCGACGGTGATGCCGGTGTAAAGGCTGCCGTCGCGGCATTCGATGATGTACACGAACCAAGTCCTGGCCATGCGCCGCCTTAACCCATGCTCCGCTGCATCCAGATGAAGATCGCCTGCTCCTGCGCCTCCGCCAGCCGCGCCAGGTCGGCCAGTTCGACCAGCCAGTCGTAGGCGGCGCCGGCATCCCAGCCTTCCAGCTCGAACTCTTCGATGGCGGCAAGCTCTTCGGCGATCGGTTCGATGTCTTCGTCATCGAGCGCCGCCAGCTTCTCCCGCGCTTCTTCGGCCAGGCGCAGCACGATGGCGCCCTCCTCGGCCACGCACACCGGCTCGTAGCGGTCCAGCGCCAGGTCGAGCTCATCGCCGGTAAGCAGGCAGTGCAGCTCGGCGATCATGCGCGTATCGATGCCCGGGCGCTCGACGCCGCTCCACTCGGCCAGCGGTCGCGACGAGGCGGCGACGGCGTCGAGTTCGTCTTCTTCGGCGGCGATGATGTTGGTCAGGATGTCCATTTCAGTGCGTGCGGATCATAGCCGAAAGACCGCCGCTTTCCCGCAACGGCGGCTCACCGGCGACGCCGCCGGGCAGGCTTGGGCGTGACGCCGGCAGCTAGCCCCAGCGCCTGACGCGAAAGGCGGTCGGCATCGGCATTGCGATGGCGCGGCAGCCACAGCAGGCGCGCGTCGTCGAAGCGCGCCAGCCCCACACGGGCCCGGGCAATCAGCGGCAGCAGGCGCGCCACGGCCGTGCTGTCGACGCCTGTCACGTAGCGGACGGCAAGATCGCTGTCGCCGCGCAGAATGAGTCGGCGCGCGCCCGCCGCCACGGCAAGCTCGATGGCAAGGCACAGGGCATGGAGTTCGCTTTCGTTGTTGCAACCGTGGCCCGGCGCCAGGGCGGAGTGTTCGCGGCGCTCGCCGTCGGGCGCCAACAGCACCACGCCGAGGCCCATGCGCCCGGGATTGGGCAGCGCCGCGCCGTCGAACCAGGCCTGCCAGTGGGATTCGCTCAGAACAGGCTGCCGACCACGAAGCGGTCACGCGCGGCGAGCCGCTCCAGGCCCTTGGTGACTTCGAGCGAGGCGCCCCACTTCATGCAGTGGGTAAGGAAGGTAGTCAGCGCCTGCGACAGGGCGTAGCCGGTTTCCGTCCATTCGCGGCGGAATTCCTCGAAGGCGACGGTCTTGGCCGAGAGGCGGCCGCTTTTCATTGGCACCAGGGTGACGCTGTCGCCCTTGTGGCGAATGACGATGGCGGTGGTGCGCTTGCCGTTGATGACAACCACATTGTTCTCCCGTTTGACCGCGGCTGGCGCGAACTATAGCCGCGCGGCGAAACCCCGGAGCGGCGGAAAAAGCGGGATTTTGGCCGCCATGCGCGGCTTTCAGGCGCGGCTTTCGAGGCTTTCCCAGCGCTCCAGCGCGATATCGATCTCGGCATCCACCGCCGCCAGCCGCGCCTGGACCTGGCGATGGGTTTCGGCCGGCTCGCGGTAGAAGCCGGGATCGGAGAGTCTTGCCTGCAAGCTCGCCTGCTCGGTTTCCAAAGTAGCGATGCGCTCGGGGAGTTGCTCCAGTTCGCGCTGTTCCTTGAAGCCGAGCTTGCGACGCTCCGGGGGCGGCGCGATCGCCGTTACCTGCCCGCGAAGCGGCGTTCCAGGTACGCAAAGCGAGCCAGCGCCGACTCTTGGCCGGGGCACCGGCGCACCGTCCCTCGTCGTCGGCGACGGACGTTGCCGCAGCCAGTCGCTGTAGCCGCCGACATACTCCTTCCAGTGGCCGTCGCCTTCGCTGGCGATGGTCTGCGTCACCACATTGTCAAGGAAGGAGCGGTCGTGGCTGACGAGGAAGACCGTACCCGTGTAGTCCTGCAGCAGGGCTTCCAGCAGCTCCAGGGTTTCGATGTCGAGGTCGTTGGTCGGCTCGTCGAGCACCAGCACGTTGGCCGGGCGGGCGAACAGGCGCGCCAGCAGCAGGCGGTTGCGCTCGCCGCCGGACAGCGACTTGACCGGCGAGCGCGCGCGCTGCGGGGCGAAAAGAAAATCCTCCAGATAGCCGATGACATGCTTTTTGCTGCCGCCGATCTCGACGTAATCCGAGCCCGGGCTGATCACGTCGGCAAGCGCCGCTTCCGGGTCGAGCTGGGTGCGGAACTGGTCGAAATAGGCAACTTCGATGCGGCTGCCGAGCCGCACCTGCCCCGCATCGGGCGCCAGCTCGCCGAGAATCAGGCGCAGCAGCGTGGTCTTGCCGCTGCCGTTGGGACCGATCAGGCCGATCTTGTCGCCGCGCTGGATGCGGCAGGAGAAGTCGCGCACCACGGGTTTGTCGCCACCTGCCGTGGCAAATCGCTTGGCGACGTTTTCCAGCTCGGCCACCAGCTTGCCCGAGGCCTCGCCGCGCACCACGCGGAAATCGACCTGGCCCTGCTGCTCGCGCCGCGCCGCGCGTTCCGAGCGCAGGCGTTCCAGACGCGCGACGCGACCGACGCTGCGCGTGCGCCGCGCCTCGACGCCCTTGCGGATCCAGACCTCCTCCTGCGCCAGCAGCTTGTCGGCGCGGGCATTGGCCAGCGCCTCTTCATTGAGCATGAACTCCTTGCGCTCCTGGTAGGCGGTGTAGCGCCCCGGAAAACTGACCAGTTTGCCGCGATCGAGCTCGACGATGCGCGTCGCCACGCCGTCGAGGAAGACCCGGTCATGGGTGATCACAATGATGGCACCGGCATAGCCGCGAAGCAGGTCCTCCAGCCACAGGATGCCGTCGACGTCGAGGTGGTTGGTCGGCTCGTCGAGCAACAGCAGTTGCGGCTCGCCGACCAGGGCCTGCGCCAGCGCCACGCGCTTGCGTCCGCCGCCGGAAAGCGAATCGACATGCGCCTCGCCATCCAGTGCCAGGCGCGAAATCGCCTGCTCGACCCGCGAGTTGAGGCGCCAGCCATCGCGGGCCTCAAGTTGCGTCTGGAAGTGGTGCAAATGGTCCAGGGCCGCCGTGTCGCCAGCGCCGACTTTCAGGGTCGCTTCGTGGTAATCCGCCAGCAGGCGGGCAATGCCACCGAGACCCGAAGCCACGGCTTCATACACGGTCTCGTGGCCGGCGAATTCCGGCTCCTGCGCCACATAGGCGATGCTCAGTTCCGGCTGGCGCCACAGCGTACCGTCGTCAAGGCTGCCGAGCGCAGCCAGCGCCTTGAGCAGGCTGGACTTGCCGCTGCCGTTGCGGCCGATCAGGCCGACGCGCTCGCCGACGTCGACCTGCAGCGCGGCGTGGTCGAGCAGGGCCACGTGGCCGTAGGCAAGGCAGGCGTTGTCGAGGGTGAGGACGGGCACGGCAGAGGGGCGGAGAACGGGGAGCGCGATTATAGGCGCGGCGACGTCGGCAAGACCGCGAACGACCTGCCTGCCTACGATAGAATTCGCGGCTCGCGCCCTTGTAGCTCAGTGGATAGAGCGACCGCCTCCTAAGCGGTAGGTCTCAGGTTCGATTCCTGACTTGGGCGCCAGAACCCCTGCTCGCAAGCGTATTATTCGACCGATGATCGCCGACTCGACATTCGAAGAGCAACTCGCGCTGGCCCAGGCCGACTCGCGCGACATGAAACGCACGGTGATCGCGCTGCGCACGGAACTCGAACACGCCCACGCCGAGATCCAGGCGGTCACCGCGCGCGTCAACCAGGCCAATGCCGCCGAAATCAGCCAGCTCAGAACCACGGTGGGGGCCTTGCGCGAAGAACTCGAACGCGCCCGCGTCGAGCGCGAAAAGGCAATTCAGCAGGAGCGCGTGGCCGCCAGCCAGGAAATCCAGATGCTCAAGGCCACGGCGGCGGCCCTGCGCGAGGAACTGGAACAGTCGCGCGCCGAGCGCAACCACGCCGTGCAGCAGGAACGCGTTGCCGGCCACAACGAGATGGCCCAGCTCAAGGCCACCGCGCAGGCGCTGCGCGACGAGTTGCAGAAGGCGCACGCCGATACCGACAATGCCGTTCGCATGGCACTGGTGGGCGCCCAGGGTGAGATCGCCCAACTGCGCCAGACCGTCGCCGGCCTGCGTGAAAGCCTGGAACTGGCGCAGATCGACAAGACCAATGCGATCAGCCGCGAACGCGCGCTGGCCGCCGATGAAGTAACGCAATTGCAGGGCACCATCCAGAACCTCCGCGACCAGATAGACAGCACACGCCATTCCTCATGAACGCCGTCGACCCGCCCATCGAACCCGCCACCGCCAGGAAAAAGAATTCCGAAGGCGACCAGGACGGCAAGCGCCGCCTGCGCCATCTCGAACTGCTGCTCGAAGTCACGCGCCGCATGGCCAGCTACGGCACGCTGGACCAGGTGCTGCAGGCGCTGGTGGAAATGACCACCACCGAACTGAACGCCGAGCGCGGCTCGCTGTTCCTCAACGACCCGGACACCAACGAACTGTATTCGCGCGTCGCCCAGGGCAACATCCAGCGCGAGATTCGCATCCTCAATTCCAGTGGCATCGCCGGCTACGTCTATACCTCGGGCGAGGCGCTGATCATCGCCGACGCCTACGCCGACGACCGCTTCAACCGTTCGATCGACGAGCAGACCGGCTTCCAGACCCGCAACATCCTTTGCGTGCCGATCAAGACGGTCAAGGGCGAGGTCATCGGCGTGGCCCAGACGCTGAACAAGCGCACCGGCAAATTCACCAGGAATGACCTCAACCTGCTGGAAGCCATGACCAGCCAGGGCACTCTGGCCTTGCAAAGCGCGCAGTTCATCGAGCGCATGCAGGCTATCCGCCGCCAGGAAATGGAGTTCATCGACGTCGTCTCCGAGGTCACCGCCGACATCAAGCTCGGCTCGCTGTTGCAGAAGGTGATGGGCGAAGCCACGCGCCTGCTCAACGCCGAGCGCTCGACGTTGTTCCTCAACGACGAAAAGACCAGCGAGCTGTGGTCGGAGGTCGGCCAGGGCCTGGAGTCGGTGCAGATCCGCCTGCCCAACCATCTTGGCATTGCCGGCGCGGTGTTCACCCAGGGCAAGGCGATCAACATTCCCTACGCCTACGCCGATCTGCGCTTCAATCCCGCCTTCGACAAGAAGACCGGTTACTTCACCCGCTCCATCCTCTGCGTGCCCATCGCCAACAAGCACGGCAAGGTGATCGGCGTGACCCAGGTGCTGAACAAGCGCGGTGGGCCATTTACCGGCGAGGATGAATCGCGGCTGCGCGCCTTCACCGCGCAGATTTCCATCGCGCTGGAAAACGCCAAGCTGTTCGCCGATGTGCAGAACATGAAGAACTACAACGAGGCGATGCTGGAGTCGATGTCGAATGCGGTGATCACCCTCGACGAAGCGGAGAAGATCGCCACCTGCAATGCCGCCGGCCTGCGCATTTTCAAGTCGACGGCGGCGCAGATCCTGCACAAGCCGGCCGCCGAGTTCTTCTCCGGCAGCAATGCTTGGGTGCAGGAGAAATTGAAGCGCGTCGGCGAAACCCAGACCAGCGAACTGGCCATGGAAGCCGAATTGATGGTCGGCGAGGAAAAGCTCTCGGTCAACCTCACCGCCCTGCCCCTGCTCTCGATGGAAAAGAAGCGCATTGGCTCGATGCTGATGCTGGAAGACATCTCCAGCGAGAAGCGCATGCGCTCGACCATGTCACGCCTGATGGACCCCGGCATCGCCGACCAGATGCTGGCCGGCGGCGTCGATACCCTGGGCGGCAAGAACGTGCAGGCGACGGTGCTGTTCTCCGACATCCGCGGCTTCACCACCATCACCGAACAGCTCGGCGCCCAGGGCACGGTGGCGCTGCTCAACGAGTACTTCACGCTGATGGTGGATTGCATACAGCGCGAGGCCGGCTTCCTCGACAAGTTCATCGGCGACGCCATCATGGCCGCCTTCGGCATCCCGGTCGCCCACGACGACGACGCCGACCGCTCGGTGCGCACCGCGATCAGCATGATCCGCGAGCTCTGGGCCTGGAACAAGGTCCGCAACACCGAAGGCAAGCTGCCGGTTGACATCGGCATCGGCCTCAACACCGACAACGTGGTCTCGGGCACCATCGGCTCGAAGAAGCGCATGGACTACACCATCATCGGCGATGGCGTGAACCTGGCGGCGCGCCTGGAGTCCGCCTGCAAGCAGTATGGCGCGCACATCCTGATCAGCGAATTCACCAACCGGCAGTTGCGCGGCACCTACTACAGCCGCGAGCTCGACCTGGTGGTGGTCAAGGGCAAGACCCAGCCGGTGGCGATTTTCGAAATCCTCGACTACCACACCGAGGAGAGCTATCCCAACATGACGGATGCCCTGCGCCATTTCAAGGCCGGGCTGCAGAAGTACCGGCAGCAGAAATGGGACGACGCCATGGGCGAATTCAACGAGGTGCTGGCGCTCAACGACCACGACAAAGCGGCGACGATGTACATCGGACGTTGCGAGCATTTCATCGCCAACCCACCGGGTGACGAATGGAATGGCGTCTGGGTGATGGAGTCGAAATAGACCGTTCGCCCTAGAGCGGCTTTCGCGCACTGCGGAATCGGCGTTCGCCGCGGGGAAGGCATCCGGATAGACGCTGCGCTGTATGGCTTCCAGCAGGTGCTCGTTGTGGGTGTCGACGAACTCCCCCGCCCCCGGCACGATGCGCTTCAGCCAGCGTTCAAGGCTGTCCTGCGCCTCCTTGTTGGCCAGTGGGTTGTGGTTGTTCCCATCCTGCATCAACAGTGTGAAGTTGGCCTCGTTGCCCCCGGCGAAGTGGTGCCCGCAGCTTCCCAAGGCAGCCCTCCGGCGCCCAGGGATCGTTGCGCTCCAGGACCTGCCAAGTGGGGATCGTTGGCGATAGTTGCCAGAGGTGCTCGTAACCGGCGGAACAGGACTGGTTGTGCAGGATGGCGCCGACCACCTGCCGGTCGCGATAGGGCCAGCGGTAAGTCGTCCTGCACCTTCCGAATGGCCGCTAAGCAGGATGGGTTTGGCAGTCAGCACCTTGATGTAGCGGACCAGTGTCAGGGTGTCATCGACCCGAGCATCGAGCCGAGCCGGATTGCGCGCCGTGTATATGCCTTCGCGGAAATTCCTGCCGCCCCCCTTCAGCGCGTCGTCACTGTTGTTGCCCGACATCCAGTTCGGTTATGCGGCCTCGTCACGAACTCCGGCGTGATGACGGCAAATCCGGCGGCGGAAATAGAACTGTGCGACATGGGTTTCCCAACCCCCACATTCCGCCGCAGCCGTGGTTATGGATGACGACGCCCTTGACGTTCGGGTCGTGGCGCAACCGCGCCTCGAACTTGGCGCGATAGACTCCGCCCTGCCGCGGACCGTAGAACACGCTGCGATCGAGTACGCGCTCGGCATGCTTCGCCTCGTAGGCCTCCACCATGCGCGACTGCTGCGCCAATGCCGGCATACCCATCGCGCCGGTGACGGCCAGGGCGAAGGTCGATACCCGGCGGAGGCGCACTACCAGTTTCGTCCCATCCGCCACCAGAAAGCCCCGGAGGTCGCCACGTCACTTCACCCTGGTCAGGAAAGGTCGGCCCGACGGCCGGTCCGTGGGTGTGTCCGCAGGCGACTCGATCGCTTCCTCAGCAGCGGGTGACGGCTCGCCCGAAGCCACCTCCGCACCCTCGCCCACCTCGAAAGCCATGCCATCGCCATTTTCGCGCGCATAGACCGCCGCGACGCGCGCGATCGGCACCACCACCGGGAAGGCCTTGCCGCCAAAGCGGGCCTGAAGCTGATTTCCTCGTTGCCCAGCAGCAACTGGTGCGTGGCCTCGACACCGACGTTGAGCACGATCTCGCCGTCCTGACGAACTCGCGCGGCACGCGCGTGGTGGCATCGACCTTGACCGACAGGTAGGGGTGAAGCCCTGATCCGAGCACCACCGTGGATGGCGCGGATCAGGTAGGGTTTGGTGGACAACATGGCGGCGCCGAAGCGTTCAGCGCGAGCAAGGATGACGCGCCCTCAGCGGCGCATCATCTTTTCCGTCGGCGTCAGCGCGTCGATGAAACCCTGACGCGAGAAGATGCGCTCGGCGTACTTCATCAGCGGCGCCGTGGTCTTCGGCATTTCCACGCCGTAATGGTCGAGGCGCCACAGCAACGGCGCGATCGCCACGTCGAGCATGGAGAAGTCTTCGCCAAGCAGGAACTTCTGCTTGTTGAACATCGGCGCCAGCTCGATCAGGCGATCGCGGATGTGGCCGCGCGCCTTGTCAGCCGACTTGAGGTTCTTCTCCACAGCGTCGATGTGGCTGAACAGCTCGTGCTCCATGGTGAACAGCAGCTGGCGCGCCTTGGCGCGGGTCTGCGGATCGGGCGGCATCAGTTGCGGATGCGGGAAGCGCTCGTCGATGTACTCGTTGATGATGTTCGACTCGTAGAGCACGAGGTCGCGATCGACCAGCACCGGCACGCGGTTGTAGGGATTGATGATGGCGATGTCTTCCGGCTTGTTGAACAAGTCGACGTCGATCACCTGGAAGTCCATCTGCTTTTCGTAGAGCACGATGCGGCAGCGATGACTGAACGGGCAGGTGGTGCCCGAGTACAGGTTCATCATGGCGCTGGTGCCCCACGAATAGTCGGCGTCACGCACCACTTTGCGGACGGGTGGTGCGTTCATTTCTCTGTGCCCCATGGTCTGCATTCCATGTCAGGTTAATGGATGTCTTTCCAGAACTCGCGCTTCAAGGCATAAGCGAAGACGAAGAAGACAGCGAGGAAAATCAGCACGACGACGCCAAGGTGCTTGCGGAACTCGGACACCGGCTCGCCCATGTACTTCAGGTAGGCAACGAGATCGCCAACCATGGCGTCGTATTCGCGGGGCGGCATCGGGCCCGGATTGACCAGCTTCAGCTTGTGGTCGGGCCCCATCTCCTGGGTCGCCCTGGAGATCCCACAGCACATGGGGCATGCCGACGTTCTCGAAGATCACGTTGTTCCAGCCGGTGGGCCGGCTCGTCGCGATAGAAGCTGCGCAGATAGGTGTAGAGCCAGTCGGCGCCGCTGCCGTGCTCGGAAGCGCGGGCGCGGGCAATCACCGTCAGGTCGGGGGGCGCGGCGCCGAACCAGGCCTTGGCCTCGTCACGGCGCATGGCGATGCGCATCGGCTCACCCACCTTGTCGGCGGTAAACATCAGGTTGTCGCGTATCTGATCGTCGCTCAGGCCGATGTCCTTCAGGCGGTTGTAGCGCATGTAGGAGGCCGAATGACAGTTCAGGCAGTAATTGACGAAAACCTTGGCACCGTTCTGCAGCGCGGCCATGTCATTGGCCTTGTCCGGCGCGGCGTCGAGGTGCAGCTTGGCGCCTGGCGGCGAACGCCAGCATCGGCGCGAACAGGAATGCGATGAGTAGTTTTTTCATTTCATTGTCACCCTGCCCGGCTCCGGCTGGCAACGATCCGGAAGACCAGATCGGCATCGTCAGGAAAAACAGGAAGTAATAGACGCTGAGGAGTTGCGACGGGCGCACCGGGGATGGCGCCAAAGAACTTGTAGGCCGGATCCTTGGTGCCGAGGAAGCCAAGGATGAAAAAGCCGACGATCCAGATCGCGAGCAAAACCTTGGTCATCGTGCCGCGATAGCGGATCGACTTCACCGGGCTGCGGTCGAGCCAAGGCAGGAAGGCGAAGATCAGGGTGCCGGCGCCCATCGCCACGACCCCCCAGAACTTGGCATCGATGCCGAACAGCGGGTAGGTCACGGCGCGCAGCAGCGAGTAGTAGGGCGTGAAGTACCAGACCGGAGCAATGTGCGGCGGCGTCTTCAACGGATCGGCGGGATCAAAGTTGTTGTACTCGAGGAAATAGCCGCCACCCTCGGGCATGAAGAACACGATCACCGAGAACACCATCAGGAAGACGATCACGCCGACGATATCCTTCACCGTGTAGTAGGGGTGAAAGGGGATGCCGTCCAGCGGCACGCCGTTGGCGTCCTTCTTCTTCTTGATCTCGACGCCGTCGGGGTTATTGGAGCCGACTTCGTGCAGCGCGATGATGTGCGCGCCGACCAGGCCCACCAGCACCAGCGGCATGGCGATGACATGGAAGGCGAAGAAGCGGTTCAGCGTCGCGTCGCCGACCACATAGTCGCCGCGCAGCCAGATCGACAGGTCTTCGCCGATCAGGGGGATCGCCGAGAACAGGTTCACGATGACCTGGGCGCCCCAGAAGGACATCTGGCCCCAGGGCAGCAGGTAGCCGAAGAAGGCCTCGCCCATCAGGCAGAGGAAGATGCCGATGCCGAACAGCCAGATCAGCTCGCGCGGCTTGCGATAGGAACCATAGAGCAGGCCGCGGAACATGCAGATAGACGACGACGAAGAAGGCCGAGGCTCCGGTCGAATGCATGTAGCGGATCAACCAGCCCCCAGGCACGTCGCGCATGATGTACTGACGCTGGCAAAGGCGACGGGCACGCCTGAGGCATTTAGCGCGGCATCCGGCTTGTAGTGCATCGTGAGGAAGATGCCGGTGACGATCTGGATCACCAGCACCAGCATCGCCAGCGAGCCGAAGAAGTACCAGAAGTTGAAGTTCTTCGGCGCGTAGTATTCGGACAGGTGGGCTTTCCAGTTCGAGGTCAGCGGAAAGCGCGCGTCAACCCAGTCCAGCGTGCCTTGCAGCAGTGCATTCACTTTGCTCATCGCGTCAGGCCTTCTTTGTCTTCGCCAATCACGAGCTTGGCGTCGCCAAGATACATGTGGGGAGGGATCACGAGGTTGTCCGGCGCCAGCTTGCTCTTGTACACGCGACCGGCAAGGTCGAAGGTGGAGCCGTGGCAGGGACAGATGAAACCGCCCGGCCAGTTGGGATCGATGCCCGAATCGGCACCGGTCTTGAATTTATCGGTCGGCGAACAACCCAGGTGGGTGCAGATGCCGACGGCGACGAGGATCTCCGGCTTGATCGAACGCGTCCGTTCCTGGCGTAGACCGGCTGCATCTTCGTCCGACTTCGGATCGGCCAACTGGTCGGCGATCTGGCCCTGGCCGTCGAGCATTTCCTTGGTCCGGTTGATGATCCAGACCGGGCTTGCCGCGCCACTCGACAGCCCTCATCTGTCCGGGTGCAAGCTTGCTGATATCCACCTCGACCGGAGCACCGGCCGCCTTGGCGCGCTCGGAAGGCAGCATGCTGGCCACGAAGGGCACGGCGGCCGCCACCCTGGACACCTCCCGGCTTACGGCTGCCGTGGCAACCAGCAAGCGACGCCGCCCACAATCGACATTTTCGTTGCCAACCCGCGGTGGTAGTCCCCGGATGCTGAAACGCGCTAAGCGAAAACGGAAATTGATTTCACTGCAGTTTCGTTGAAGGCCAGCGTGTTGATCAAGATCGTAGCCGTGCGGCCGCAACTGAAAGTCGGCCATTGTAGCGAATCTTGCAAGGCGATTAAAGTCCTGAACAGGCGAGACTTACCGCCCCGAATTAAATGGGGATAATTTTTCGCCTTTTATTCAATCAGATAGCACCATCCTGCCGGAAGCGGATCAATCCCGTCCGAAGTAGTCAAGGCCCCGGAGCACGGCTACGGTGGTGATTTCCTCCGAGGGCCGGTCCGATCCAGCGTGTTCCGCCCGGCGTCAGGGACAGCCCCGGCACCACCCCGGGGAGATGAAAGTCTTTTTCCATCAGGCGGTTGGGCAGACCA
>JADJVS010000001.1 GCA_016710465.1 Sulfuritalea sp. | reverse complement strand
AGTTCGTGGTCGCCGGCGGAAATGAAGATCTTGTTGCCGACTATCGAATTACGTGCCATCCGCGTTGGGCGTGGCGCTGGTGGTCAGGTCCGACAGGCTGGAGCCGGCCTGCGGCTCGGTCAGCGCCATGGTGCCGAAGAAGCGGCCGGCGAGCAGCGGCTCAAGATACTTCCGGTGCTGCGCCGCGCTGCCGAAGCGCTCGATGACGTTGGCGTTGGCGATGGTGAGGAATGGGTAGGCGGCGGTGCCGACGTTGGCGCCGGTGAACAGCGAAAACGCCGCCTGAGTCAGCAGCACCGGCAACTGCATGCCGCCACGTTCGAAGTCGTGGGCGGCGGCGATGAAGCCGGCGTCGCAGAAGGCCTTCAGCGCTTCCTTGACCTCCGGAATCATGCTCACGTGCGTGCCGTCGAAGCTGGGTTCGTGCTCGTCGGCCTTGCGGTTGTGCGGCGCGAACTTCTCTTCGGCCATCGCCTCGGCCGTGTCGAGCACGGCGAGGAATGTTTCCCTGCTGTGTTCGGCGTAGCGCGGGCGTGGAGTCAGGGCCTTGGCGTCGAGGACTTCGAAGAGCTGGAATTCGAGGTCGCGGCGGCTGATGATCCCCGCCACTGTCAGGCGGCCAGCAAGGTGTCGGAATCGGCCGAGGTGGTAATCGACGTCGCCGAAAGTGAGTGCGATCATGGTCAGGCGCTTGAAGTAGTGGCCGACGTTGAGTTCGTCGGCCACGCCCATGCCGCCATGAAGTTGCACCGCCTGTTGGCCGACCAGGCGCGCCGACTGCAGCACGTAGGCCTTGGCGGCGGCGACGCCGCGGCTGCGCTCGGCGGCGTCGTCCGAGTCGGCGCGTACGGCGGCCAGGGTGGCCATGGAACGGGCCTGCTCGGTGGCGATCACCATGTCGGCCATGCGGTGCTGCAGGGCCTGGAACTTGCCGATCGGTACGCCGAACTGCTTGCGCGTCTTCAGATATTCAAGCGTGATCTCGTTGAGCGCCGACATGATGCCGACGGCCTCGGCGCAGAGCGCGGCATTGGCGTAGTCGATTGCGCGCTCGATCAGCGGCAGGGCGCCGCCTGCGGGGCCGATCAGGGCCTCGGCGCCGACCTGCACTGCGTCGAGGCGGACGTCCGCGGCGCGCGCGCCGTCCTGGGTCGGGTAGCTGCGCAGGCTCAGTCCGGGCGCCTTGGCGTCGACCAGGAAGAGCGAGAGGCCCGTGCCGTCCTGCGCGGAAACAATGAATTTATGTGCTGAGGGAGCCGCGAGAACAACGGCCTTGGCGCCGTCAAGCTTCCAGCCGCCGCCGGCCGGTGTGGCCTGGGTGGTGACGTGGTCGAGGGCGTAGCGGCCACCGGCTTCACAGTGGGCGAAGGCCAGCATTAGTTCGCCACCGGAGAGCGCCGGCAGCAGGGCCTCCTTTTGCGCGGCGCTGCCGGCATCGCGAATCAGGCCGCCGCAAAGTATGACGCTGGGCAGGTAGGGTTCGAGGGCGAGGCCGCGGCCGAGCATTTCCATGACCAGCATGCTGTCGACGGCGCTGCCGTCAAGCCCGCCGAAGTCTTCGGGGAAGGGTAGGGCGAGGATGCCGGAATTCCGCGAACGTGGCCCAGGCGGCGCGATCGAATCCGTCCGCTGATCTGCTCATCGCGCGGCGATGTTCGAAGCCGTAGTCGCGGGCGAAGAAGCGGCGCAGGGTGTCCTGCAGGGCAGTCTGTTCTTCCGTGTAGTCGAAGTTCATGGTGTCAGAGTCCAAGGATCATTTGCGAAATGATGTTCTTCTGGATTTCGTTGGAGCCGCCGTAGATGGTGGTCTTGCGCACATTGAAATAGTGACCTGAAAAGGGGCCGGCGTCGTCTTCATACGCAGGCATCGCCGCGTCCCCGCCCAATCGGGATCGAGCGCTTCGTGCAGGTAAGGCAGAGCATAGTGACCCAGCGCCTGCATCTGCAGTTCGGTCAGCATCTGCTGGATTTCGGAACCCTTGATCTTGAGGATCGAGGCTTCCGGCCCGGGAGCGCGCTTCTTCTCGCCTTCGGTGGAGATGACGCGCAGGTTGGTGATCTCCAGCGCCATGAGTTCCATCTCGACCTGGGCAATGCGATCTCGGAAGCGCGAGTCCTCGATCAGCGGACTGCCGCCCGTGCTTTCGCGGCGGGCGATGGCCTTCAGCTTCTTCAGTTCGCGCTTGGAGCGACCGACGCCAGCGATGCCGGTGCGCTCGTGGCCGAGCAGGAACTTGGCGTAGGTCCAGCCCTTGTTCTCTTCGCCGACTCGGTTCTCGACCGGAACCTTGACATCTTCAAACCATATTTCGTTAATTTCGTGTTCGCCGTCCATCATGATGATGGGGCGTACGGTGATTCCGGGCGTTTCATGTCGATCAGCAGGAAGGAGATGCCCTCCTGCTGGCGGCCTTCGGTGCTGGTGCGCACCAGGCAGAAGATCCAGTCGGCGTACTGGCCCAGCGTGTTCCAGGTCTTCTGGCCGTTCACGACGTAATGGTCGCCCTCACGGACGGCGCGGGTCTTCAATGACGCGAGGTCGGAGCCCGGAGCCGGGTTCGGAATAGCCCTGGCACCACCAGTCGGTGCCGTCGACAATGCGGGGAAGGAAATACGCCTGTTGCGCGACATTGCCGAAGGCCATGATGACCGGCGCGACCATCTTGAGGCCGAAGGGCAGTTGCATCGGTGCGCCGGCATCGGCGCATTTCTTCGTCGAAGATGTGCTGTTGCACGGGACTCCAGCCGGTGCCGCCGTGGGCCAGCGGCCAACTGGAGGCGCCCCAGCCGCGTGCATGAAGGATTTTTTGCCAGCGAACGTAGTCGTCCTTGGTCATGCGCCGGCCGCCGTGGACTTTGCCGGCGATCTCAGGGGGCAGGTGGTTGCGCAGGAAGGCGCGAACCTCGTCGCGGAACTGGCGGTCTTCAGCGGAGTAGTCCAGATTCATGGCTTGGATGTCCTTGGGAAAGACGGAAGTGTAGGACTGCATAGTGGAACATAGTTCCGCATTCATCCTACGCGACTTCGGCTGGTCTGACAAGCCGGCGAGCCGTGTTTGCCTCCGGCCCGAGCTGTTTGGTGACTACCCGATAACCCTAAATAGTTTATTGATATGGCCATTTCCTTGCGCTACAATCAAGTGGCTGATCGTGCATCAACGATGCCGGTTGGGTTTGAGGACTACTCTGCAATGGGGGGGGAGCCTCGGGTTTCGGTCCGACGGGACCGGAAAATTCTTACTCTTCGAAGAGGTTTGCACACATGAAAATCAAGACCATCGTTGTTGCTTCGATCGTTTCCCTGGCTGTCGCCGGTGCCGCTGTTGCCGCCGAGCAGAAGGGCATGAGCGGTATGGAAGGTCAGAAGGGCATGTCGGGTATGTCCGGTCAGAAGGGCATGAGTGGCATGGAAGGTCAGAAGGGCATGTCCGGCATGAGCGGCATGGAAGGCCAGAAGGGCATGTCGGGTATGTCCGGTCAGAAGGGCATGAGCGGCATGGAAGGTCAGAAGGGTATGTCTGGCATGGAAGGCATGTCGGGCATGGAAGGCAAGAAAAAGAAGAAGGCCAAGCAGGAAGGCATGTCCGGAATGTCCGGCATGGAAGGCCAGAAGGGTATGTCTGGCATGTCCGGGATGGAAGGTCAGAAGGGCATGTCTGGCATGTCCGGTCAGAAGGGCATGAGCGGCATGGAAGGTCAGAAGGGCATGTCCGGCATGTCCGGCCAGAAGGGCATGAGCGGCATGGAAGGTCAGAAGGGCATGTCCGGCATGGAAGGCAAGAAGTAATAGCGGTGCTTTACTAAAGTCGTAAGCTAGGATGTTGTTCCGCGGATGAAGGTGACTCTCCTCCCCTTCATCCGCGCTTTTTGCGAAAGACTGCCATGAATCAAAAGCTTGAGCATGCGGCACTACTGGCAGCAACGCTGATTTTGGCGTTGCCCAACATGGCACAGGCTGTGGAGTCATCTGGGGCGAGCTTTGTTGCGGGCCTTGTGCCCCACCAGCGACCGGCAGGTGCACCCGCAATCAGCGGTTTTACCCCCGACGCCGCCTGGCGTGCGCGGGCCTTGACCGGAGTCAGCGCACCGGTGCCGGCGAGCCTCCGCTTCCTCGATGATCAGGGCGCCTGGTACACACCCTTCAACCACCCGGGAGGGCCGGGCTATTACGATCTGCGCCAGTGGTTCAGCGGAGCCCCTCAATCCACGGTAAAGCAGGGCCGGTAAAGTCATGGAAAATTCGATCAAATGGATTCTTGTCGCCCTGGTGATCCTTGCCTCGGCGTGGGGAATCGCGGCGGGCAGGGATGCTCAGCAGGCTGCCGACCGGGAACGCATCATGGACCTCGACGGGAAGCTGCTGCGGGCAAGCTACAGCCCCCTGCATTTCAAGCCGGCCATCGACACCGCGACCGACGCGCAATGCCTGGCCTGCCACAAGGAAGTGCTGGAGGACAAGCCGCGTCTCGCGTCACCGGCCGGCGTCCGCGCCGCCGACAGCGTCGCCTGGTACCAGCGCACCAGCACGTACAGCGGCGAGCAGGACAGCTTTCATCGCCGGCATCTGGTGACCCCGCTGGCCAGGCAGTTGATGAACCTCAACTGCAATACCTGCCATCAGGGCCATGACCCGCGCGAGGAGGCCCAAGGAGCCTCGGCGACGTCCACGCCTCAGATCGACGCCGGGTTCACGCTGAGGAAGCAGGTCAATCCGGAAACCGCTTGCCTCAAGTGCCATGGCCAGATGCCGGCCAAGGAGATCATGGGCCTGCCCGGCCCCTGGTCCGAGGTCAAGGACATGTTCCAGAATGACTGCCTCGGCTGCCACGCCGCATTTCGTACCAACCGGCACCAGGTCAGTTACCTCAAGGCCGACGCCATCGAAGACGCCGCGAAGGCCGGGCAGGCCACCAAGACCGGCGCCGACGTCTGTTTCGGTTGCCATGGTGGTCGCGCCTGGTATCGCACCAGTTATCCCTACGCGCGCAATCCCTGGCCCGGCATGCCTGAAGTCACGCCCGAATGGGCGAGGCTGCGTCCGGGCCATTCGGAAATTCGTTTCCTGACCCAGTCATCCTCTACCAAACCGGCGGGCCACTGAACCATGAAACCGACTCACGAAGCGACGATGGACATCCTGAATCCCGGCCGCCGCAGTTTCATCAAGACCACCGCGGCAGGTGCTGCGCTTGCCGGTGCCGGCGGACTGATCGAGATGACGATGCAGAAAAAGGAGGCGCAGGCCTTTGCCTACGCGCCGCACTATGCCGACGACCAGCTCACCACGGTCGTGACCAGTTGCGACCACAACTGCGGTTCGCGGCACATGCTGGTCGCGCACAAGAAGGGCGACGTCATCGTCCGCCTGTCCACCGACGACGGCCGCTACCAGGAAAACGGCGCCTTCGGCAAGGATACCTTCGAGGAGCCGCAACTCAGGGCCTGTCTGCGCGGCCGTTCGTATCGCTCGCGCCTGTATTCACCCGAGCGCCTGCTGTATCCGATGATGCGCGTCGGCGAGCGTGGCGAAGGCCGCTTCAAGCGCGTGAGTTGGGACGAGGCGCTCGACCACATCGCGAAGAAAATGGTCGAGCTGAAGACCAAGTACGGTCCGACGGCAATCCTCGACCAGGCCTATGCCGGTACCTCCTACGGCGTCCTGCACAAGTCGGACCAGATCGAGGGCCTGCTGGCGCGCTTTCTCGGCATGTTCGGCTGCCGCACCAACTCGTGGTCGGTGCCCAGCTACCAGGGCACCACCTTCAGTTCGCGCATGACCTTCGGCACCATCGAGGACGGCAACGAGGACGATGCGTTCGCCGACACCAAGCTGATGATCATGTGGGGCTGGAACCCGGCCTACACCTTCCACGGCGGCAATACTTTCTATTACATGCGCATGGCCAAGCAGCGCGGCTGCAAGTTTGTTGTCGTCGATCCGCAATACACCGACTCGGCCGCAGCCTACGATGCCTGGTGGATTCCGATCCGGCCCAACACCGATGCGGCGATGCTGGCCGGCATGGCGCACTACATCTTCGCCAGCAATCTGCAGGACCAGAAGTTCATCGACGAGTTCGTGCAAGGCATGGACGCGGGCACGATGCCGGACTGGGCGAAGGGGCAGGAGAGCTTCAAGGACTACATCATGGGCACGTCGGACGGCGTGCCCAAGACGCCCGAGTGGGCCGAGAAGATCTGCGGCGTGCCGGCGGCGGACATCGTCAAGCTGGCCGACATGTATGCCCGTACCAAGCCGGCGGCGCTCAAGGCTTCCTGGGCGCCGGGGCGCAACGCCTACGGCGAGCAGTACAACCGCATGGCCGCGGCGCTGCAGGCGATGACCGGAAACATCGGCATCCTCGGCGGTTGCGCCGAGGGCGTCGGCAAGGGCTGGCACGCCGAGAGCGTGGCTTATCCCTATGACGAAAACGCCAACCTCTGGTGGGCTTCGATCAAGTCCGACCGCTGGGCGCATTGCGTGCTCAACTATCCCAATGTCAAACGCGAGGAGATCGGCTGCTGGCCCCGCGACGACGCGCTCGACGGCAACATCCCCAACATCAAGGCGATCTTCTGGCACGGCTCGGACTGGTTCAACCAGCTCACCAACATCAACAAGGAAATCGAGGCGATCAAAAAGCTGGAGCTGGTGGTCTGCTCCGACTCGACCATCACCCCGTCCGGCCTGTGGGCCGATGTCCTGCTGCCGATCGCCACGCACTTCGAGCGCCACGACGTGGCCCTGCCCTGGTACAAGGGCCACTACTACATCCACCGGCCTAAAGTCATAGAGCCGATGGGCGAATCCAGGACAGATCTGCAGGTGTACACCGAGCTGGCCTGGCGCCTCGAAGCGCTCGATCCTTCGCTCAAGAACTTCGGCAAGCGCTACAACCCGCGCGCCGATAGAAACTATTTCCAGAACCCCGATGCCACCGACGAAGCCTATCTTGTCGCCTGGTGGAAAAAGGTGCAGGACCACCAGCACGTCACCATGAGCTGGGAGGAATTCAAGCGTCGGGGCGTCTACAAGTTCAAGTTCGACAAGCCGCTGGTGGCCTTCCGCGCGCAGATCGAAGAGGGCGAGCCTTTCGAGACGCCGTCGGGCAGGATCGAGATATTCTCGACCACGCTGGCTCAGGTCAAGGACTGGACCAAGACCCAGTACGGCTACCCGATCCCGGCCATCCCGAAATGGGTGGAGCCCTTTGAATGGCTTGGTGACACGAAGAAAGTGAAGGACTACCCTTTCCATTTGATCACGCCACACCCGCGCCACCGGACGCACTCGATTTTCAACAACATTCCGTGGCTGCGCGAGACCTACCAGCAGGAAGTCACGATGAACGCCAGCGATGCACGGCGGCTGGAGATCAAGACCGGCGACATCGTCGAGGTCTGGAATGACCGCGGTACCGTCGTCGTTCCGGCCTATGTCACCGAGCGCTGCATGCCGGGCGTCGCGGTTATTTTTGAAGGTTCATGGATGGATCTCGACAAGAAGGGTATCGATCGGTCCGGCAACCCGGACTTTCTGACCAAGGATGAGCCCAGCCCGGCCGGCGCCTTCGCCTACAACACCATACTGGCGAACATCCGCAAGTCGGCCCTGGAACATCGTCCCGGATGGGACAGCCAGGCCACGGCGCGGTCCTACATTTTCCGGCGCGACGCGTGAGGACACGACCATGACGAAAAAGCTCGACATGAAGCAGGTCAAGGTCGCCCTCGAACGCAAGGTGGCGCAGACCTACGAACCGGTCAAGCCGGCGAAGCAGCTCGGCTTCATCCACCACAACGTCGATTGCATCGGCTGCCGCGCCTGCGAAATCGCCTGCAAGGACAAGAACGGACTGCCGCCGGGTCCGCGCTTCCGCCGCGTGATGTACGTCGAAGGCGGCCATTACCCGGACGTGTTCGCCTACAAAGGAGAACATGTCCTGCAACCACTGCGCCGAACCGGCCTGCCTGCCGACCTGCCCCACAGGGGCGATCTGGAAGCGCGAGGCCGACGGCATCGTGGATATCGACTCGACCTTGTGCATTGGTTGCCGCCGCTGCGAGGCGGCCTGTCCCTACGGTGCGCCGCAATGGAACCCGAAGGAGCAGATCGTCCAGAAGTGCAACATGTGCGTCGACGAGATCGAGGCCGGGCGCAAGCCCTATTGCGTCATGGCCTGCATGATGCGTGTGCTCGACATCGGCCCGATCGAGGCGCTCTGGGACGGCAGCCACAAGACTACCGCCATCGGTCCGCACGACAAGCCGGTGCGCCAGGTCAAGAATTTCGCCGATCCTGAGCTGACCCATCCCTCGATTGCCTTTGTACCCCACAGCAAGGGCAAGGTTTGATGCCCCTGGGCCTGGAGTTGAGCGCGGAATTGGGCGCCGCGCTGGCGGAGGACTTCGCCAGCCTTGCGCTGCTGCATGATCGGGAACTCACCCCGGCGCTGCTCTTGGCGCTGCGCCAGGCGGGTTTTCCCGGCAGCCTCGCCATGCTGCCGCGCGATGACGCGGCGCGCGACGGGGTCGAGGCCATGCGCCTGGCGCTTGCGGCGCTGCCGTCCGATCCCGATACGGCATGCATGGATGGGCTGGCGGCGGACTTTGCCGCGATCTACCTCACCGGCGCTTACGGCGCTTCGCCCAGCGAGTCCTACTGGCTTTCCGACGACCACCTCGTGTGCCAGTCGCCGATGTTCGAGTTGCGCGAGGAGTACAAGGCCCGCGGCTTGGTCGTCCCCGACTGGCGCCTGCGCCCGGATGACCACCTGGTGTTTCAGTTGCAGTTTGTCGCCCGCCTGCTGAATTCCGCGGCGAATGCGGACGACTGGCGCAGCCTGGGACGGTTCATGGATTTCCATCTCTTGCGCTGGCTTGCCGATTTCGCGCGGCGTGTTGCCGCCCGTTGCGAAACGCCCTTCTATGCCGCGCTGGCGACGCTGAGCTTTGCCTGGTGCGACCAGTTGCGGGCCCTGATCGCCGGCAATCTCGGGGAAGCGGCCTTGACCGCCGATGAGGTCGCCACGCAACTGAATTCGCAGCGTGTCGGTGATGCGCTTGCGGAACCGGTCCGCTTCTTTCCGGGCGCTTCCGGACCAAGCTGGTAGGCTTGCAAGGAAGTTGTGTGCGTCAAGTTGTGCAAATATGTTGATCAGGTAATTGGTTGATCCTGTTGCGCTGTGGGTGGCGCGCAGGGCGTAGCCCGGAGCGGCGCCCGCAGCGCGCGGCCGCTTCAGGCGGCCAGTCTCAGTGCCTCCTTCTTCTGTTCCGCCAGGAACGTCATGTTCAGATACCGGTTGTCCTCCAGCCAGGTTTCGTGGGTCTCCACGCACAGTGCCCGGATCAGCCGCAGGCAGGATTCCGTATTCGGGAAGATGCGCACCACCAGCGTTCGACGCTTGATCTCCTCATTCAGCCGTTCCAGCATGTTCGTGCTCTTCAGATGCTTGTGGTGCGCCCGCGGCAAGCGGTAGAAGGTCAGCGTCTCGATGATGTTGCCCTCCACCCAGTCCACCAGCTTCGGGTACTTGCCCTGCCATTTCCCGATCCAGGCCGCCAGATCCTGCTGGGCTTCCTGAATGTCGCGCCGGTCATAGATCCAGCGCAATTCCTGAAGACAGTCGTCGTCGGCCTTTCTCGGCAGGTAATCCAGGGCGTTCCTCAGAAAATGCACATAGCAGCGCTGCCAGGCCGCTTCCGTCAGAACCGCGAAGATCGCCTTCTTCAGCCCGGCATGGTCGTCGGAGACGACGAATTCGACGCCCGACAGGCCGCGTTCCTTCAGGCGCAGCAGAAAGTCCTTCCAACTGCTCTGGCTCTCCCGGTTGGCCATTTCCACCGCCAGCACCTGCCGCTTGCCCTCCCAGTTGATACCGATGGCGATGAGCACGGCCTGGTGGGCGATCACGCCGCTGTCCCGTACCCGCTCATAACGGGCATCGAGGATCAGGTAGGGATAGGGTTCATCGAGAGGGCGGTGGGCAAACCGGGCAAGGGCCTCGTCCAGCCCCTTGTTGATGGCGCTGATGGTGCTGGCCGAGAAGCTGTGGCCGCACAGTTCCTCGGTAATGGTCTTGACCTTGCGGGTGGAGACGCCTTGCACGTACATCTCCGCCAGCGCTGCCACCAGTGCTTTCTCGCTGCGGGCGTAGCGCTCGAACAGGGCCGTGGAGAATTCCCCACCCCTATCCCGCGGGACGCGCAATTCGAGCTTGCCGATCCGGGTCACCAGGTTGCGGCCGTAGTAGCCCGCCCGATAGCCGTTGCGGGCTTCCGTGCGTTCTCCCGGCTCCGCTCCCAGAAACTCGGTCATCTCGCCTTCCAGTACTTCCTGCAGCGCCTCCTTCATCAGCGCCTTCATCAGGTCGCGGTCGCCCGCGACGGCTTCCACTGCCGACAACTTCGTACTACGCTTACTCGTGGTCATGGTTTGCCCTCCCAAGGGGTTCAAGGTCGATCTCGACAGTCAACCTCTTACCATGACCACCCGCCTGCTTCCTACTGCAGACGCTTTTGCACACAAGTCAGCACACTACCTTGCAAGGACAGGTGTCGGCGGCGGCAAGGCTTGCTTCTTTGCCGCCTTTCTTTGATAATTCGCCCCCTGCCCGAGGCGGAATTTCTCGGGCGACAGTTTCGGTGGTGGCTGTAGCTCAGTTGGTAGAGTCCTGGATTGTGATTCCAGTTGTCGTGGGTTCGAGTCCCATCAGCCACCCCACCCGAATCGGAAAATGGAGCCTCCCGGCTCCATTTTCATGTGCGCCCGGCACGGGCGCACTCTTGTGGGTGTAGGTCCCACCGTAAGTTGATCACAGCGAACGAAGCGAAGCGCAACTGCATGAGGGTGACCGAGTGTGGGGAGGAAGCGTGGAGCGAAACTGCGAGCCGATGGACAAGAACCGGAAAGAAGGCGTTGCCGAGCAGGGCGAGCGGGCATGATTCCGCGAAGCTCTCGTGATCAAAGCGGAGCGGCGTAAATCCGGCGGTTGTGCAGTGAAGGAGTGCGGTCTTACCCGGGGAGATCTCGCCTCATGGCTGAAAGGCCGACGTGGAAACACGGAGCGAGAAGTCAGCAGAGGCCGTAGTAGCTGCCAGCACGGGGTGAAGGGCCGAACGAGGAGAAGTGTTCGAGACCATGTCGATGTTGAACGCAACGCGTCAGATGTCTGCACCCGCAGAGCGGGCAGGCGTAACCCCCGGTGAAGCCGGGAGTGATCCTGTCAGCGACGAAGCGAGCAACCCGCGACGGGACACCGAGAACACAGGGTCAGGGCTGCTACCGGCGGCACTGACAAGAGAGAACCTGCGGCAAGCGTGGAAGCGTGTCAAAGCCAACAAAGGCGCGGCCGGCGTGGATGGTCTGGACATTGACCAGACTGCCCGCCACCTCGTCACGGCGTGGCCGGAGATACGTGACCAACTGCTGCGGGGAACGTACCGGCCAAAACCGGTGCGACGGGTAACGATCCCGAAGCCGGACGGAGGCGAGCGCGAGCTTGGCATTCCGACGGTCACGGATCGGTTGATCCAACAAGCGCTGCTGCAAGTGCTGCAACCGATACTGGACCCGACCTTCAGCGAACACAGCTACGGCTTCCGGCCGGGCGGCGAGCCCACGACGCGATTCTCGCGGCGCAGGGGTACGTGCAATCTGGACGGAAGATCGTGGTCGATGTCGATCTGGAGAAATTCTTTGATCGCGTCAATCACGACATCCTCATTGACCGCCTGCGGAAACGCATCGACGATGCTGGGATCATCCGGCTGATTCGAGCCTACCTGAACAGCGGCATCATGAGCGAGGGGGTAGTGCTGGAGCGGTATCAGGGAACGCCGCAAGGCGGGCCGCTGAGTCCGTTGCTGGCCAATGTGTTGCTGGATGAAGTGGATAAGTTGTTGGAGAAGCAAGGGCAGTGCTTTGCGCGCTACGCCGACGACTGCAACGTTTATGTCCGCAGTTGGAAAGCCGGCGAGCGGGTAATGGCCCTCTTGCAGAAGTGTTACGCCAAGCTACAGCTCAAGGTCAATGGGACCAAGAGCGCGGTGGCGGGCGTTGCGGGAAGAAAGTTTCTGGGCTACAGCATCTGGTTTGCCAAGGAAGGAGCCAAGCGTCGGGTGGCCGACAAGCCAATGGCGACGTTCAAGCAGCGGATCAGGCAACTGACCCGACGCTCGGGCGGGCGCAGTATGGCGGCGGTCATCGAGCGCTTGCGGCCTTACCTGTTGGGATGGAAAGCCTACTTTGGGCTGGCGCAAACACCGGAGTCTGGCGCGCGCTGGACGAATGGCTACGGCACCGGCTCAGGGCGATCCAGCTCAAACACTGGCGGCGGGGTAGCACGATTTACCGGGAATTGATCAACCTGGGCGCGGCCGATCACGTAGCCAAGCGGGTAGCGCAGAACTCGCGCTGCTGGTGGCGGAACAGCAATGGCGAGATCAAACGGGTGCTGACCATTGCCTACTTCGACAACCTCGGCGTGCCCCGTCTCTCATGACCTCAACTTCTCGAACCGCCCGGTGCGGACCCGCATGCCGGGTGGTGTGGCAGGGGTGCGGCCTTAGTGGCCGCCCCCTATGCCGATTTTATGTCCCCAGCGGAGTCGGGGACGGTATCCAGGGGAATGTCCCCGGCGGACCTACTTTTTCAACAAGTCCTTCAGGTTGGCGAATGGCGAGTGCATGGCCGCCGTGCCGCCGGCGCCGACTCCTGATCCACCCTCGGCGGGACCCAACTGGCGCTGGTGTTCGTTGTCGTGGCAGTAGAGGCAAAGCAGTTCCCAGTTGCTGCCGTCGGGCGGGTTGTAGTCGTGATTGTGATTGCGGTGATGAACGGTGAGTTCGCGCAGGTTGGCATGAGTGAATTCGCGGGCGCAGCGACCGCAGATCCACGGGTAGATTTTCAATGCCTTTTCGCGATAACCCTGCTGCCGAGATTCGGCGGCCCGCCGCGCATCGGCGACGATGCGATCGAGTTTCCCCGGGTCCGCCATGCCGAGCCTACTTTTCCTGCAGCAGGTTGTTCAGGCGCTGCGCGCGGCTCTTGGATTCCGCGCGGTTGATCTCGGATACCAGGCGCCCGTAGGCTTCGCGCGCCTCGCGGCCCTGCTGGGTGGCTTCGATGCTGCGGATGCAGCGCCAGCGCTTCCCGGTCTTGGTCACCATCAGGCGCATCTCGTTGCGCGGATGATGAGTGCGGCAGTGGTAGCAATAGGTGAGTTCGGTTGACATGGAGTGGATGGATCCGGCGTTACATCCCCAATTATGCCCCGCCCGGCCCGGTTTGTTGCGTCCTGCGCTAAACTCAGCCGCCACTGCCGCAAGGCTTCCGCCCGTAGCTCATCTGGATAGAGCACCGGCCTTCTAAGCCGGGGGTAGCAGGTTCGAGTCCTGCCGGGCGGGCCAACCGCACCCATCCGGGGCCTTTTCGCCCCGGCCACAAGCGAAAGAGCACACATGAAAGCGACGCGTTTTGCCGGCTTGGCCGATGCCAAGGCCCACATCGGGCAGGAAATCGGCCTCGGCGACTGGATGCTGATCGATCAGGACCGCGTCAACGCCTTTGCCGAGGTCACCGGCGACCGTCAGTGGATACACGTCGATGTCGAACGCGCGACGCGCGAATCGCCTTTCGGCGCGCCGATCGCCCATGGCTATCTGACGCTGTCGCTGCTGGCCAAGTTTGCCGGCGAATGCATCGCGGTCGATGGCATCAAGCTCGCCGTCAACTACGGTCTCAACCGCGTGCGCTTTGCCGCCCCGGTCAAGGTCGGCAGCCGCGTGCGTGCCCGTTTCAAGCTTGCCGCGGTGGAGGATATTCCCGGCGGCGCGCAGATGCTGTGGCAGGCGACGGTGGAGATCGAAGGCAGCGACAAGCCGGCCTGCATCGCCGAGATGGTCACGCGTTGGTACTTCTGAGCGGGCGTCGCGCAGGGTGAATTCTGCACGCCTACCGGCGCACGTCTGCATCGCCCGTCACGGCGAAACCGACTGGAATGTCGCCGGCATCCTGCAGGGCTGGCTCGACGTGCGGATCAATGACCAGGGTCGGCGCCAGGCCTATGAACTGGTCGCCGCGCTGGGCCAGGCAAATTTTTCGCTGGTTTGCTCCAGCCCGCTGGCGAGGTCGCTGGAAACCGCCGAGATCATCGCCCACTCGCTGCGCCTGCCGCCTCCGGTGTGCATCGAGGGGCTCAAGGAGCGCAACTTCGGCGTCATCCAGGGCGTGCCCAAGGCAGAACTGGCTGAGTTGAATCCCGTGCTGCTGCAGCAGATCATGCGGCGCAATCCGGCGGCGGATTTCGAGCAGGGCGAAACCATGGACGAGTTTGCCGATCGCATACTCGCCGCGCTGCTTTTCATCGGTCGCCACTACCCCGGCCAGCGCATCCTGGTGATCACCCACGGCTGGGTGATGGACGTGATTACCCGCCATGTCGCCGGCCTGCCGCGCAATGCCATCCTCAACATGAAGCGCAAGAACGGCGAAACGCTGTGGCTGGAAGTGACCGGTCAGGCGATCGGCCGGGTGTAGGCGCGAGGCCCGAAAGGCAAAAACGCGCCGGAGGGCGCGTCGGTACGGGTTGCCGGTACGGGTTGCCTGGCGGAGAGGGAGGGATTCGAACCCTCGTTAGGATATTATCCTAAACACGCTTTCCAGGCGTGCGACTTAAACCACTCATCCACCTCTCCGCGGATTCCTGCCGGAACGTGGGTGGCGGCAGGGCGCGCATTATAGCGGATCAGCCCTCGCTGTGCCGCAGCGAAAGATCAATGGCGCGCACGTTCTTGGTCAGCCCGCCGATCGAGATGCGGTCGACGCCGGTTTCGGCGATCGCGCGCACGGTTTCCAGGCTGACGCCGCCCGAGGCTTCCAGTTCTGCGCGGCCGGCGGTGAGGCCGACGGCCTGGCGCATCTGGTGTAGGTCCATGTTGTCGAGCAGGATCATCCGTGCGCCGGCGTCGAGCGCCTCGGCGAGCTGTTCCAGGGTTTCCACCTCGATCTGGATGAAGACATCGCTGCGCCCGATGGCCCTGGCCTGTTCCAGCGCCGCAGTGACGCCGCCAGCGGCGACGATGTGGTTCTCCTTGATCAGGATACCGTCATAGAGGCCGAGGCGGTGGTTGCTGCCGCCGCCGCAGGTGACGGCGTACTTCTGCGCCAGCCGCAGGCCGGGCAGGGTCTTGCGGGTGTCGACGATGCGCGCGCCGGTGCCGGCGATGGCATCGACATGGAGCCGCGTCACCGTGGCGGTGGCCGAGAGCAGTTGTAGGAAGTTCAGCGCCGCGCGCTCGGCGGTGAGTAGGGCGCGGGTATTGGCTTCGATTTCGCAGACCACCTCGCCGGAGCGGACCGTGTCGCCGTCGCGCAGGTTCCAGCGGATCTCGGTCAGCGGATCGAGCCGGCGAAAGGAGGAGTCGAACCATGCCGTGCCGGCCAACACCGCGTCTTCGCGGCTGACGACGGTGCCCAGAGAACGCTTGTCGGCGGGGCTGAGCAATGCGGTCAGATCGCCGCCGCCGATGTCTTCGGCCAGGGCGGCGAGCACGTTGCGCTGCACTTCGGCAGCGAGCTGAAGCGGAAATTCCATGATGCGTCCGGGATGTTGGCGATGCGGTCGATTCTACCCCGTCGCCTCAACGCATTTTCGATCCGCGCTGGCTCAGGGTGGTTGAAGGCGGAGCAAAGCTGTCGGCACTGGCGACGTCCCAGAACACCTTGAACACCGGATGATCGGGGACGCCGGAGAGCAGTTCGCCGGGACGCGCCCAATGGTGCAGCGACGCCAGCGAGCGGACCTCGGTGGCCGAAACGCGGCGGATCACGTGCTCGGGACCCAATTCGCGCGGATGACCGAGACCGGCGGCGCCCAGCATCTCTTTCAGCGCGATCAGCGTATTGCGATGGAACTGATGCACGCGCGCCGACTTGTCGGTGACATCGAGGGCGCGCATGCGCACCGGATCCTGGGTGGTGACCCCGGTCGGGCAATGCCCGGTGTGGCAGGTCTGCGCCTGCAGGCAGCCCAGGGCGAACATGAAGCCGCGTGCCGAGTTGCACCAGTCGGCGCCGGTGGCGATGGTGCGCGCGATGTCGAAGGCGGTGACGATCTTGCCCGAGGAACCGATGCAGATCTGCTGCCGCAGGTTGACGCCGACCAGGGTGTTGTGCACCAGCATCAGGCCCTCGCGCAGCGGCGCGCCGACGTGGTCGGTGAATTCCAGGGGTGCCGCGCCGGTGCCGCCTTCGCCGCCGTCGACCACGATGAAGTCGGGCGCGATGCCGGTCTTCAGCATGGCCTTGACGATGGCGAACCATTCCCAGGGATGGCCGATGGCGAGCTTGAAGCCGACCGGCTTGCCGCCGGACAGGTCGCGCAGGCGGGCGATGAACTCGAGCAGTTCGACGGGTGTCGAGAACGCCGCGTGGCGCGGTGGCGAGATGCAGTCGACGCCGACCGGGACGCCGCGCGCCTCGGCGATTTCCGGCGAGACCTTGGCGCCGGGCAGGACGCCGCCGTGGCCCGGCTTGGCGCCCTGGGAGAGCTTGATCTCGATCATCCTGACCTGTTCGATGGCGGCGTTTTCGGCGAAGCGCGCGCCGTCGAACTGCCCGTTGGCATCACGGCAGCCGAAGTAGCCGCTGCCGATTTCCCACACCAGGTCGCCGCCATTCTGCCGGTGGTAGCGCGAGATCGAGCCCTCGCCGGTGTCGTGAAAGAAATGCCCGCGCCGGGCGCCTTCGTTGAGCGCCAGGATGGCGTTGGCGGAAAGCGCGCCGAAGCTCATTGCCGAGATGTTGAAGACGCTGGCGGAGTAGGGCTGCGTGCAGCCGGGACCGCCGACATCGATGCGGAAATCATGGCTCTCGATGTGGATCGGCGCGATCGAATGGTTGATCCACTCGTAGTGCGGTTCGTAGAGGTTGAGCTGGGTGCCGAAGGGCCGCTTGTCCAGCGCCTGCTTCGAACGCTGGTAGATGATCGAACGCTGCGCGCGCGAGAAGGGCAGTTCCTCCGAATCGGCCTCGATGAAATACTGGCGGATCTCGGGACGGATGTATTCGAAGAAAAGCGGAAGTGCGCCAGGACCGGATAGTTGCGGCGGATCGCCTGGCGCGGCTGGAGGAAGTCGATGAGGCCGATCAGCGCCAGCGCGCCGAAGACCAGGCCGGGCCAGATCCAGAGCGTTGAGACGGCCATCAATGCCAGGCAGGCGGCGGCGAGGAGGATGCAGGCCGCCCAGGCGTGGTAGCGCTGCGGAACGATGCTGTCGAGCTTCTGCAACATGGAGTGCTCCCGTTGAAAGCCGAGGCGGTGCGGCTACTTTTACTGCATCAGGCGCGGCGGCGCAAGCGTTCCCCGAGTGCGATGGAAAGCGAGCTGCCGGCGATCACCACCATGCCGGTGATCGACAGCAGATCCGGGGAGGTGATCGTAGAACATCCAGCCGAGCAACCCGGCCCAGATCAATTGGCCATAGAGGAAAGGCGAGAGGAAGGATGCCGCCGCGTAGCGGAAGGCTCGGGTCAACATCAGGTGGCCGGTACCGCCATAGATGCCCAGCGAAGCGATCAGCGCGGCGTCGATCCAGCCCGGCGTCGGGCCGCCCCAGTACAGCGGTGCCGCCAGCGTCATGGCCACCGTGCCGACCAGCGCGGTATAGAACAACATGGTGAGCGTGTTCTCGGTTGGCGAGAGCTGGCGCGTCTGGATCTGGTAGATCGCGTAACAGGCGGCGGCAAGCGTCATCCAGAAAATGCCTTCGGCATTGAGTGCGCCGCCCGGCCGGGCGATCAGCAGGGCGCCGCCGAAGCCGGCGAGCACCGCGATCCAGTGGCCGCGCGTGATCGATTCCTTGAGCAGCCAGTGCGAGAGGATGACGACGACCAGCGGCGTGACGAAGAGGAAGGCGGTGCTTTCCGCCAGCGGCATCAGCGAGAAGCCGGCCATCGAAAATCCGGTGGTGCCGGTGAGCATCAGGGCGCGCGTAATCTGGGCCACCGGCCGCGTGGTGGCGACCAGCTCCAGGCGCATCGACGGCGCGAGGAAGATCAGCATCATCAGGCAGTGGAAGGTGTAGCGGCCCCAGACCATCATCGGGATCGGGTAGGTGCGCGACAGGTACTTCGAGGTCGCGTCGAGCGCGGCGAAGCAAAGCGTGGCGCCGACCATCAGAAGGATGGCCAGGCCGACCTTGCGCCGGTCAGGCATGTGCCGCGATCAGTCGATTCAGCGTGCCGCGCGCGGCGGGTATCAGTTCGCCGGCGGTCATGCCGACCGGGCCCTCGCCGGCGGCGGCAAGCAGGTCGGCGGCCATGCCGTGGATGTGTACGGCGCCGCACAGCGCGGCCTCCGCCGGCCAGCCCTGGGCCAGCAGGGCGCCGGCCATGCCGGCCAGCACATCACCGCTGCCGGCCGAGGCCAGCCCCGGATTGCCGGTGGCATTGATGCGCCAGCGGCCGTCGGGGAAGGCGATGATGGTGCCGCAGCCCTTGAGCGCGACGTGGGCATTGAAGCGCTGCGCGAGCTGCAACGCGGCGCTGACGCGGTTCGCTTGAACGTCGTCGGTGGGGATGCCAAGCAGACGTGCCGCTTCGGCCGGGTGCGGCGTGATCAAAGTTGGCGCGTGGCGGTGTCGTACTCGCGCGGCAAGAACCGGGTGCGTCGCCAGTTGATTCAAGGCATCGGCGTCGAGCAGTGTCGGGAAGTCGGCGCTGGCGCGCTCTGCGTGCCTGGGATTCCGCTCCGCGGGCAGGCAACGGCGAATCAACTCGGTCGCCGTCGTCGAATCGCCCATTCCGGGGCCGACCACGATGGCCGTGGCATTGGATAGAGCGTCCGCGGGCGAACGCAGCATCAGCTCGGGCTGAACGGGATCGATCGCCAGTGGCTGTAGCAGCCCGGCAAAAACGCGGCCGGCGCCAAGCTGCAGGCCGGCGCGTGCGGCGAGCAGGGCGGCGCCGCTCATGCCGGCGGCACCGCCGATCACCGCCAGCGAGCCATGGCTGCCCTTGTGGCTGTTGCGCCGGCGCGGCACGAGGCCGGCGCGAAAATCCGCCGTCGACAGCAGGGCGCCGGGAAAGCCATCCAGCGCCAGATCGAGACTAGCGATGCTGATCTCGCCGCAATGGTCGGGCCCGTCGAGGGTGTAGAGCCCGGGCTTGCCGCCGATGAAGCTCAGGGTGTGGGTGGCGCGCACCGCGCAGCCCAGCACGCGGCCGGTGTCGCCGTCGAGTCCGCTCGGTATGTCGAGCGCCAGCACCGGGCCGGCGTAGGCGTTGATGCGCGCAATTACGTCGGCATAGTCGCCTTCGATGGCGCGGGCGAGGCCGATGCCGAACAGCGCGTCGACCACCAGCGAGAAATTGCCGGCAGGCACCTCGCGGCAGAAGTCGGCGCTGGTGCCACGGCAACTCCGGTAGGCCGCCGCCGCATCGGCCGGCAATCGCGACGGATCGGCCGTGAACAGGATGCTGACCGACACTCCGGCGCGCGCCAGTTCGCGCGCCATGACCAAGCCGTCACCGCCGTTGTTGCCGGGGCCGGCGCAGACCAGCACGCGGCCATGCCCGAAGCGTTCGCGGACGAAGCTGGCGGCAGCGCGGCCGGCGCGTTCCATCAGCGACGGATTGGCAGTGGCGTGGAGCCGTTCGAGGGTGCGCAGCTCGGCGGCGCGCAGCAGGCTTGTGCTCATGCCCGGATTGTAACCGTCAGCCCATGGCCAGTTCCGGCAGGGTGGCAAGGCGATGCCCTGCCGCCTGCAGGCCGTCGCGCAGGGCGCGAGCCACGGTGACCGCATCCGGGCTGTCGCCATGGACGCAGATGCTGCCGATGGCCGTCGGGATGCGCGTGCCGTCGATGGCGACCAGGGCGCGGGCCTCGAGCATCGCCCGCACATGCGCCAGGCAGGCGTCGGCGCCGTGGATCATGGCGTCGGGGCGCGAGCGCGGCACCAACTGGCCATCGGGCAGGTAGGCGCGGTCGGCGAAGATTTCCTCGACCACCGCAAGCCCGGCGGCATGGCCGGCGGCGACGAGTTGCGACGCGGCCGGTGCCAGCAGGATCAGGGCAGGGTCGATGGCCCGAATGGTCGTGCAGATCGTGTCGGCCAGCGCGCGGTCGATACAGGCCTGGTTGTTGAGCGCGCCGTGCGGCTTGACGTGGCTGACGCGGATACCCTCCAGCGCGGCGATGCCCATCAGGGCGCCGATCTGAGCGGCGAGCTGGTTCGCCAGTTCCGTCGGTGTCAGCGACATGGCGCGGCGACCGAAGTTGCGCAGGTCGGGGTAGCTTGGGTGGGCGCCGATCGAAACGCCGTGTTCCTGCGCGAGGCGCAGCGTCAGCCGCATGACGTCGGGGTCGCCGGCGTGGCCGCCGCAGGCTACATTGGCGGAATTGACGATGGCCAGCATGGCGGCGTCATCGCCCATGGTCCATGGGCCGTAGCCCTCGCCGAGATCGGCATTCAGGTTAATGCGTGGCATCGATGACTCCGTCGATCAGGTTGGCGCCATAAAGGGCGGCGAGGTCGGGTTCGGCCGTATCCGGCACGACGGTGGCGAGGCTGGCCGCCAGCGCCTGCGCGGCTTCCTGTCGTGCCGCAAGTGCTTCCATCCAGTGTCACGGCGGCAAAGCGCAGGCGCGTTCCGGGCAGGGCGTGGCCCAGGCGCGGCAGGTCGGCGCCGATCACCGTGGCGATCTTGGTGTAGCCGCCGACGGTCTGGCAATCCGCGAGCAGGACGATGGGGCGGCCGTCGCCCGGCACCTGGATCGCGCCCGGCGTCACCGCGTCGGAAACGATGTCGGCGCCGCCGACGTGTTCAAGGCGCGGCCCGTCGAGGCGCAGGCCCATGCGGTCGGTGTCGCGCCCGACGACGAATTCGCTTTCGAGAAAACTCTGCCAGGCGGCATCGCTGAAGCGCTCGCGTTGCGGCCCGGGGATGACCCGGAGCGGCCCGTCGGCTCGCGCCGGCAGGATGCCGAGGCGGCGCGGAATCGCCGTTGCGCGCCCGCGAAGCGGAGTTCCGGGCACGCAAGGCGAGCCAGCGCCGACTTTCAGTGTCAGGCCGCGGCCGAAGGGGCTGCCGAGGTCGGCGCGTTCGTAGCGCGAACGGCTGCCCAGTTCGCGGCGCCCCTCGATGCCGCCGGCAAACGCAAGATAGGCGACGCCGCTGCGCACGGCATCGAGGTGTAGCTCCTCCCCGGCGTGCAGGCGATGGCTGCGCCATGGCGCCACGGCGCGCGTGCCGGCCTCGCCGACAATGCGCGCGTCGACCTCGCCGGCGATGGCGAACAGTGCATCGGCGTCGCTCTTCAGGCGCGGTCCGGCGAGGCGCATCTCGATCGCGGCGGCATCCGGCGGATTGCCCGCGAGCGCGTTGGCCAGCGCCAGCCACGTCGGGTCGAGCGCGCCGGAAAGCGGCACGCCGAGGTGGCGATAGCCGGGGCGCCCGGTGTCCTGCAGGGTGGCGGGAAAGGGGCAGGCGAGGATCTCAAGCATGGCGCAGGCGCTCGCGCAGGACCGTAAATTCGTCGGGTGAGATGGCCTCGATGCGCAGCACGTCGCCGGGCGCAAAGCGTGCCGGGCGTTGCGGGTTCGCCGGATCGAACAGCGTGAGCGGCGTGCGTCCGAGCAGGTGCCAGCCGCCCGGGCTCTGCCAGGGGTAGATCGCGGCCTGGCCGCCGGCGATGGCGAAGCTGTTGGCCGGCACCGCCGTGCGCGGCGTGGCGCGGCGCGGCAGGTCCAGCCAGTCGGGCAGGCCGCCGAGATAGGGAAAGCCGGGCAGGAAGCCGATCAGCGCCACCTGCAGGTCGACCGCGCACAGCGCGGCGATGAGCTCGCCCTCGCTGCGGCCGGTGGCGGCCGCGACATCGGCGAGGTCGGGCCCGAATTCGCCGCCGAAACAGACCGGCAGAATGATGGGCGCGACGGATCGCCGTGTCGCCAGCGCCGACTCTTCGCTTGCCGCCTGCAGCAGCGCCCGGCGCACGCGGTCGTGGGGCAGGCGCAGGGGATCGAAATGCACCGTCAGCGAGCGCCAGGTCGGCACGATGTCGGTGATGCCGTCGAGATTCAGCGCCCGCAGCGCGTCGCGCGCCGCCATGACGTTCGCGTTGGCGTCCGGGTCGATGCGCTCGCCGAATTCCAGGGTCAGCGCGCCGTCGCCTAACTCAAGCAGCTTCATCCCACCATGCGCTGCGGCAGCCAGGTCACCAGTCCGGGGAAGGCGTAGAGCAGGCCGACCGCACCCATCATCAGGGCGAAGGCGGGCAGGGCAGTGCGCGCGATCCAGGGCAGTTGCTTGCCGGTCATGCCTTGGAGGACGAACAGGTTGAAGCCGACCGGCGGCGTGATCTGCGCCATTTCGACCACCACCACGAGGAAGACGCCGAACCAGATCAGGTCGATGCCGGCGGCGACGATGGTCGGCTGGATCACGGCAATGGTCAGCACCACCATCGAGATGCCGTCGAGGAAGCAGCCGAGGATGATGAAGAAAATCATCAGGCCGAAAAGCAGGCCGAACTGGCCGAGGCCGAGGCTGGCGATCCATTCCGCGAGCTGGCGCGGCAGGCCGATGTAGCCCATCGACAGGGTGAGGAAGGCGCTGCCGGCGAGGATCAGGGCGATCATGCAGTACAGGCGCGTGGCGCCCATCAGGCTGTCGCGGAAGGTCTGCCAGGAGAGCGACTGCTGCGCCGCGGCCAGCACCAGGCTGCCGACCACGCCCAGCGCTGCGGCTTCGGTCGCCGTGGCAATGCCGACGTAAATCGAGCCCAGCACCAGCGCGATCAAGAGCACCACCGGGATCAGGTGGCGCGAAGCGTAGAGCTTCTGGCCGAAGCTGTATCGTTCACTGGCTGGCGGCACGGCGCCGGGATTGAGCAGAGCCCAGACCACGATCCAGCCCATGAACAGCAGGCCCAGCATCAGGCCGGGCAGCACGCCGCCGATGAACAGCTTGGCGATCGAGACTTCAGCCGCGACACCATAGACGATCATGATGATCGAGGGCGGAATCAAGAGGCCCAGCGTGCCGGCGCCGGCCAGGGTGCCGAAGGTGATGCCTTCCGGATAACCGCGTTTGGCCAGTTCGGGCAGGGTGATCTTGCCTATCGTGGCGCAGGTTGCGGCCGACGATCCGGAAACGGCCGCGAAAATGGTGCAGCCGATGACATTGACGTGGAGCAGGCGGCCGGGCAGGTTTTCCAGCCAGGGCGCGAGGCCCTTGAACATGTCGGACGAGAGCCGCGTGCGAAACAGGATCTCGCCCATCCAGAGGAACATCGGTAGCGCGGTCAGGGTCCAGGACGAGGACGCGCCCCAGATGGTGACGGCCATGGCGTCACCCGCGGCGCGCGGGGTGAACAACTCCATGCCCATCCAGCCGACGCCGAGCAGGGCCAGGCCGATCCAGATGCCGCTGCCGAGCAGGGCGAACAGGGCGAGGATCAGGGCGAAGGTGATCGCGATATCCACGGCTTATTCGCTCCTCACCGGTTCGCCGGCCGGATCACGCCGGTGCTGCTTTTCGCCGCGAATGACGGCGGCCAGATCCTCGGCCAGGGCGATGGCAAAGATGGCGCTGCCGACGGCCATGCCCAGTTGCGGAATCCACAGCGGCGTCGCATCCGTGCCCTGCGAGACATCGTTGAACTGGAAGGACTGCCAGACCAGACGCGCCGCGAACCAGGCCAGCAGCACCGCGAACAGCAGGCCGGCGGCGTGGCTCCATATCTCCAGGGCATGGCGCGTGCGCGGGCCTGTGTGGTCGAGGATCAGGGTGACGCGGATGTGTTCGCCGCGCTTGAGGGTGTGCGCTAGGGAAAGGAAGGCGGCCGCCGCCATGCAATAGCCGGCGTAGGCATCGGTGCCGCGGACATGGAAATCGAACAGGCGTCCGAACACCGACAGCAGGATCATCGCCAGGGTGCCGATCATGAACAGCGCCGCCAACCAGGCGGCGGCGCCGTAAAGACCATCGAGCGCACGCCGGATAGCCACGCGCTTACTTGCGGTAGGCGTCGAGGATGGCCTGACCTTCGGCGCCGGCGGTCTTCTGCCATTCGCCGATCATGGTGTCGCCGACCTTCTTCATGTCGGCCTTGAGTGCGGCCGACGGCGCGGCGACGGTCATGCCGTTCTTGCCGAGCTGTTCGACATAGAACCTGGTTTTTTCCTCGCTGGTCTTCCAGCCGCGAGCCTCGGCCTCGGCGGCGGCCTTCAAAACGGCATCCTGGCTTGCCTTGTCGAGGGCGTCGAAGGCCTTCTGCGAAACCAGCACGGCATTCTTCGGCAGCCAGGCCTGGGTGTCATAGAAGAACTTGACCTGCTCCCAGACCTTGCTGTCGTAGCCCGTGGCGCCCGACGTCATGAAGGCGGCGACGGCGCCGGTGGCGAGTGCCTGCGAGAGTTCGGCGGCCTGGATGGTCACCGGCTGGGCGCCGACCAGTTCGGCGATGCGCGAGGTCTGCGGGCTGTAGGCGCGCCACTTGACGCCCTTCAGGTCGGCGCCGGCGTTGATCGCCTTGGCCGAGAAGATGCCCTGCGGTGGCCAGGGCACGGAGAACAGCATCCTCAGACCCTGCTTGGCGAGCAGCGCGTCGAGCGCGGGCTTCTGCGCGGCGGCGAGCTTTTTCGCTTCGGCGTAGGACGTGGCAAGGAAGGGCACGTTGTCGGTGCCGAACAGCGGGTTCTCGTTGGCATAGCCGCCGAGCAGGATTTCGCCGATCTGCGCCTGGCCGCCCTGTACCGCGCGCTTGATCTCGTTGGCCTTGTACAGCGAACCGCCGGCATGGACGGTGATCTTGAGCTTGCCGGCAGTGGCCTTGTCCACGTCGGCGGCAAACTGGGTGATATTTTCGGTGTGGAAATTGGCGGCCGGGTAGGGCGTGGGCATGTCCCACTTGGTCTGGGCCGAGGCGGCCAGGGCGGTGAATCCGAGTGCGGCAACGAGGGTGCGAAGGCAGGTCTTCATATGGGGAGTCCTCCGGAAAATTCACTTTGGGAATGGGGAAGCAAACGGCACGTTAACATTACATTTACAAAACGTCAATAAAATGTTTGAATTGTGTCGTCGATATACGATGGAGTTGCATCCATGGTCAGGAAGAAAAGCGCCAAAGCGAGTTCCGCCGAAGCCGAGTTGCGCCGCATCGTTTCCTCCGAGCATCTGGTTTCCGACAAGTGTCCGGAACTCTCCGAGCTCGAGTTCGGAATGATCATCGCCAGCCATGCATTCGGCCGCTGGATGATCCGCTGCATGTCGGCGGCGGGTGTGAAGGACATGACCGAGACCGAGATCCTGGTGCTGCATCACGTGAACCATCGCGGCCGGGAAAAGAAGCTGGCCGACATCTGCTTCGTGCTCAATATCGAAGACACCCATGTCGTTTCCTATGCCGTGAAGAAGCTGGCCAACCTCGGTCTCGTCAGCGGCGAACGGCGCGGCAAGGAAGTCTTCTGGTCGAGCACCACCGAGGGCGAGGCGCTTTGCGAGCGCTATCGCCAAGTGCGCGAAGCCTGCCTGATGCCGGGATTTTCCGGCGCCGAAGAAGAAAATCTGCGCATCGGCGATCTGGCGCGCCTGCTGCGTACCTTGTCCGGTCGCTACGACCAGGGCGCGCGCGCGGCGTCGTCGATCTGATGTCCGCCATGAACCCCATCCATCCCGTGCTCTCGTATCTCGATCCGGCCCGACCCGAGCCCTGGTCGAGCTTCCTCGAACAGATCGATCGCGTTGCGCCCCACCTGGGTGGCCTCTCGCACTGGATCGAAACCCTCAAGCGGCCGAAGCGGATATTGGTGGTCGATGTCCCCATCGTCCGCGATGACGGGTCGGTGGCCCATTTCGAAGGCTACCGGGTGCAGCACAACCTCTCGCGCGGGCCAGGCAAAGGCGGGGTGCGCTTTCATCCCGACGTGTCCTTGAGCGAGGTGATGGCCCTGGCGGGCTGGATGACGATCAAGAACGCCGCGCTGGGCCTGCCGTTCGGCGGCGCCAAGGGCGGCGTGCGCGTCGCCCCGCGCAGCCTTTCGCGGGCAGAACTGGAGCGCGTGACACGCCGGTACACTTCCGAAATCGGCATCGTCATCGGCCCGGACAAGGACATTCCGGCGCCGGATGTCGGTAGTGACCAGCAGGTCATGGCCTGGATGATGGACACCTACTCGGTCAACGTCGGCCATACCGCCAGCGGCGTGGTTACCGGCAAGCCCGTGGCGCTGGGCGGTTCGCTCGGCCGGCAGGAAGCCACCGGGCGCGGTGTGTACATCGCCGCGCGCGAGGCCGGTGATCGCGCCGGCGTGCCGATCCAAGGCGCGCGTGTCGCGGTGCAGGGTTTCGGCAATGTCGGCAGCGTCGCGGCGCGAATTTTTTCCGAGCACGGCGCGGTGATCGTTGCCGTGCAGGATGCCGAGGCCACACTGTTCAATCCCGCGGGGATTGACGTCGCAGCGGCCATGGCGCACACGGCGTCGCAGGGCAGCCTTGCCGGCTTTGCCGGTGCCGAGCCGATAGCCGACGACGAGTTCTGGCATGTCGAGTGCGACTATCTTGTTCCCGCCGCGCTCGAAGGCCAACTGACGGCGCGGCGCGCCGAGGGGCTGCGGGCACGCATCGTGGTCGAGGGCGCCAACGGCCCAACCCTGCCGGAGGCCGACGACATCCTGCGCCGGCGCGGCATCCTGGTGGTGCCCGATGTGCTGGCCAATGCCGGAGGTGTCACCGTTTCCTACTTCGAGTGGGTGCAGGACTTTTCCAGCTTTTTCTGGAGCGAGGATGAAATCAATGCCCGCCTGGAGAGCGTCATGGTCAAGGCCTTCGCCGCGATCTGGACACTTGCCGAGGAACGCAGCCTGCCCTTGCGCACCGCCGCCTTCATCATCGCCTGCCAGCGCGTGCTGGCGGCACGCGAGCAACGCGGGCTGTATCCTTAAGCCGAGTTTTCGGCGTGGCGGATGTTGGATGCGGAAGCCGCTTGCAGCGACTGATAGACGACCCGATTGCGGCCGCCTAGCTTGGCTTGGTACATGTTGCGATCGGCGTGGGCCAGCAGCAGGTCCAGCGTGCTGCCGTCCTCCGGATAGCCCGACACGCCGATGCTGACGCTTGTCTTGACCAGTTGGCCCCCTATTGCCAGGGCATTCTCGGCCACCGCGGCGCGGATTTTCTCGGCGGCATCGACGGCGCCGGCCGCCGGGGTTTCCGGCAGCAGCACGATGAACTCGTCGCCGCCATGGCGCACCAGGATGTCCGTGTGGCGCAGGTGGCCCTGGACGCACTTCACCAGCCCCACCAGAAGCGCATCTCCGGCCTTGTGGCCGATGGCGTCATTGACCTGCTTGAGGTTGTCACAATCCAGTACCAGCATGCTGAGCGGGCGCTTGTAGCGCGCGGCCTGGCCGAACAGGCGGTCGGCGATGATGGCGAAGCCGCGCCGGTTATAGGCCTTGGTCAGTTCGTCCGTTTCGGCCAGGAGCTTGACCTGGTTGAGGCCGTAGCGGATGTCGGAAGCGAACATCGTCGTGATGTAGGCCACCAGCACAAAAGGGGCGAACTGGGCAAACAGGCCGGCCGCGTATGTGAGCGTCAGGATGTCGCGGGTATCGCCTTCGCCGAGCATGACGATGCACGCACCGATCAGCGCCAGCTCCAGCAGGGTGGTGAGCTTGCCGAGCGCCAGCGCGCTGGTGATGATCACCAGCAGGTAGCTGTTGAGCAAGGGGCTTTCCAGACGTCCCGTGTAAAGCAGCGTCCAGGTGATGAAGGCGGTCATGATCCAGGTTTCGACCGCCAGCTTCCAGCGCGTTTCGTGCTTGAAAAAGTTGGCGTAGCGGAAGCCCATGATGCAGGCGGCGTAGATGACCATCGCCAGCACCGTGGTCGGCTGGTCCTCGTCGGCGATGCCGCCGAAGGCGTGGTACAGCAGCACCACGATCATCAGTAGCCACTCGATCTCGCCGACCGAGCGCGCGATGCCGCGCAGCTCTTCCTGCTCGATGCTGGTGGTTTCCTTCTCCCTGTCGATGCTGGTCATTTCCCGATGCCGGCCATTTGTTGTTGTCGCGGCCTCGGCGCCGCCGTGGGCGCAATATTACGCCGAGTCAATCCTGCAGTGGCAATTCCTCCTGCGCGGCCGCCGCGTCCGCCACGCGTTCATCATGGGTGGCAAGCTTGCTGGTGCGCACGCCGAGCAGGCGCAACCGGCTCTCCAGCGGCACGCGGCGCAGGCATTCCGTTGCCGCGCGCCGGATCGTCGCGGCGTCGGCCGTCGCATTGGGCAGGCTGAGGTCGCGCGTCACGGTGCGAAAGTCCTCGAAACGCAGCTTGATGCCGATGGTGCGTGCCCGGTAGCCCTTGCGCCGGAGGTCTTCGGCGACCTGTGCGCAAAGCTCGGTGAATATCGTCGACAGGGCATCGCGGTCAAGGCGGGGATGGAGATCGCGCTCGAAAGTGGTTTCGCGGCTGATCGAGCGCGGCTCCGAATGCGTGACGACCGGCCGCTCGTCGATTCCGCGCGCGGCGGCGTGAAGCCAGGCGGCATAGCCAGGGCCAAAATGCTCCTGCAGCCGCGCGGGATCGGCCGCCGCCAGTTCGGCGATCGTGGCAATGCCCAGGCCGGCCAGCTTTTCGGCGGCACGCGGGCCGATGCCATTGATCTTGCGCGCGGGCAGCGGCCAGATGCGGGTCTTGATGTCCTCAGCTTCGAGCAGGGTCAGTCCATCCGGCTTTTCGAGGTCGGAGGCGATTTTCGAGAGCAGCTTGTTGGGACTGATGCCGATCGAGCAACCGAGCCCCGTGGCGTCGCGCACCGCCTGCTTGATGTGGCGGGCGAGCGTCGCGCTGTCCTCGGCCAGCTTGCTTAGGTCGATGTAGATTTCGTCGATGCCGCGATCCTCGATTTCCGGAGCGATGGCGGCGACGGCCGACTTGAACAGGCGCGAAAAGTGTCGATAGGCGGCAAAGTCGACCGGCAACAGCACGGCTTCTGGCGCCAGTCGTGCCGCCTTCATCATTCCCATGCCGGAAAATACGCCCAGTGCGCGGGCCTCATAGGTCGAGGTGGTGATCACACCGCGGCCGACGTAGTCGCGAAGGTGCGCAAAGCGCCGGCTGCCGTCGGTCAGGAGTTCGGGCGAGTGGTCGCGGCTGCCGCCGATCACCACTGGCAGGCCTTTCAACTCGGGATAGCGCAGCAGTTCGACCGATGCATAGAACGCATCCATGTCGAGATGCGCGATACGCCGTTGGAGTATGCCCATGGGCCGGTGACGATGCCGGAAACCGCGGACAGATTACGGTCGCTAGGCGACCTTGTTGACCGCCGGTGTCGAGCGGATCTGCAGCACGGTGCGCAGGGGGGAAACTTCGCCGGGGGGAACCCCGGTGCTGACACTGGTCTGGAAGCGATATACCGCCGCGCCCATGTTCATCGACGCGGCGATCTCGGCATAGCGCGGCTCGCGGGTGACGGCGGCGATGCCGGCGGCAGGGAGAGTGCCTGAGGCCGGCGCCTCTGCCATCGGCAAATCCAGAGCGCGTTCCGCCGCGCGCGCGTTGTTTGCTTCCTGCCTGCCCGTCACGGCCTGTGTCCGGCTCGGCGCGGAAGCTGGATCCGCGGCAAGCGCGGTGAATTCCGCTTCGGTCTCGCCCGTCGCCAGCGCGGCGCGTTGCGGCGTTTGTGGGGCGATCCGAGCCAGCGCGTCGAGCGGCAGGCTGGTGGCCTGCGCCAACTGGTCGGCAAGCAGCGTCGGTTCCGCATCTATCGCCAGCACGTCGGTTGCCGCCGTCAGCAGCGAAACCCCGGAAAGCAGCAGATCGCTGGCGCCGGCCTGGGCTGCGGCGCGGCGACGCGGTCGACCGGCATCGAGTTCAGCGGTCGCCTGTTCCAGGTTGGACGTCAAGGCCCGGTTCAAGCCTAGGGTGTTTGAGTCACTCGACGAGTTTGACAGCAGATTGGCATTGACGCGACTGCCGGTGGTGGCAACGCCGGCGTCGATCGCGGTCGCGGCCAGGCCGAGGTTGGATTGTTGCAAGGCCTCCAGCGCCTTGATCGACGTATCGGCCGACCCGGAGCGAAGTACGCCGGTGGCATTGACCACGGCGGTGGCGGACCGGGCCCGGTCCAGCCCCGAGGACGCTGAACTCACTGCCCGAGCCAGCAATTCCTGCAAGATCAGGTCGCTGCCTTCGCTGCCGCCGGTTTGCTCGGCCAGCACCGAGTCAAGCGCCCGTTTCGAGTCGGCGGACAGGCCGCCGAGAGAACCGATGGCGTCCGAAGCGCCCAGGAAACCGGTATCCGAGTTGAGGCCCAGCACGGTTTCCAGGTCGCCTTGCACGCCGGCGGTGCCAGTATCGATGTTCGTGCCGGCCGGCAGGGCATCGGCGCTGTCCAGTCCGGCCAGTGCACGCACGAGTCCGGCAGGGTTGTAGATCAGGGGCGCCGGGGGTGTGGCGCCAATCGTCACGGCTACGCCGGGAACCGCCAGTTGCGGAATACGGCTGACCAGCGACCCGGTCTCGCGCACCGATATGGCACGAGTCGACGGCGGTGGAAATGGAGCGACAATGGCTTGGGTAGACGTGATGGCCATGCGGGAATGGTAGACCAGCCCCGTCGGGTCGCCAAGTCCCTGACTTTCCACGCTGTTGCCGGAGGAGTCTCGCCAGCCGACGGTTGGGCTGCTAGGATGGAGCGAAGGAGCAACGCTTACCCCCGCGAGCCAGCCATGATCGACGACATTCTGCCTTCCCTGACACCCAGGATTGCCGCCCTGCGCCGCGACATCCATGCCCACCCGGAGTTGGCGTTCGCCGAAGAGCGGACCTCGTCCAAGGTGGCCGACTATCTTGAAGGCCTTGGCCTGGAGGTACATCGCGGCCTGGCCCGTACCGGCATCGTGGCCCGGATTTCGGCTGGTAGCAGTCCCCGCGCCATCGGCTTGCGCGCCGACATGGACGCGCTGCCTCTGGCCGAACTCAACAGCTTTCCCCATCGTTCGACGCACCATGGCCGGATGCATGCCTGCGGCCATGACGGCCATACGGCGATGCTGGTCGGGGCCGCCGAGGCGCTGCACCGGCTGCGCGATTTCGACGGCACCGTGTATTTCATCTTCCAGCCGGCCGAGGAGCACGAGGGCGGCGGCCGCGTCATGGTCGAGGAGGGGCTATTCGAGCGCTTCCCCATGGACATGGTGTTCGGCCTGCACAACTGGCCGGGCATGGCGGCAGGCAGCTTCGGCGTCACCGAAGGACCGGTGATGGCCGGCGCTGACCGTTTCGAGATCCAGATTACCGGCCGCGGCGGCCACGCCGCCATGCCGCACCAGGCGGTGGATGTGGTGCTGGCCGGCAGTGCGCTGGTGCAGGCGCTGCAATCACTGGTGTCGCGCAACACCGATCCGCAGGACGCCGCCGTGGTCAGCGTGACGCGATTCCAGGCCGGCCACGCCGACAACGTGCTGCCTGAACAGGCGGTGCTTGGCGGCACGGTGCGCAGTTTCAAAGGCGACCTGCAGGATGCCCTGGAGGACGGCCTGCGCCGGGTCTGCTCGGGCATCGAGGCCACCTACCGGGTCGCCATCGATCTGCGTTTCGAGCGCGGCTATCCGCCGACGGTGAACGCCCCCGGGCCCAGCGCGATCGCGCGCGAGGTGGCGCGGCATGTCGCGGGAGAAAACAAGGTGTTTACCCAGTTGCCGCCAAGCATGGGGGCCGAGGACTTCGCCTATCTGGCCAAGGTGGTACCGGCCTGCTATGTCTGGCTGGGCAACGGCCCCGGCGAGGGCGGCTGCATGCTGCACAGCCCGCACTATGACTTCAACGACGACGTGATCGCCACCGGCATCCGCTATTGGGTACGGCTGGCGGAGCGGGTGCTGGCACCGTAAACGGCAACGGGCAGCCGAGGCTGCCCGTTGCCGTGCCGAATTTGGCCGTGATTACTTGACGCGGTTCTTGTACTCCCCGGTGCGCGTGTCAATTTCGATTTTGTCGCCGATCTCGACGAACAGCGGCACAGGCAGTTCCATGCCGGTGCTGAGCGTGGCTGGCTTCATGACCTTGCCCGAAGTGTCGCCCTTGACGGCCGGTTCCGTATAGGTGACTTCACGCACCACGCTGTTGGGCATTTCGACCGAAATCGCCTTGCCGTCGTAGAACACGACTTCCACCGCCATGCCGTCCTCGATGTAGGGGATGGCATCGGCCATGTTGTCCGCTTCGACTTCGTACTGGTTGTACTCGGTGTCCATGAAGACGTACATCGGGTCGGCGAAGTAGGAGTAGGTGCATTCCTTGCGCTCGGGCACGACCTGTTCGAACTTGTCGTCGGCCTTGTACACCGCCTCTGAAGCGGCGCCAGTGAGCAGGTTCTTGAACTTGAACTTGACGACCGCGGCATTGCGGCCGCCCTTGCTGTATTCGGCCTTCTGCACGACTAGCGGGTCGGTGCCGACCATCACGACATTGCCGGCGCGGAGTTCCTGGGCGATTTTCATGGCGAGCTTTCTGCTGCGGAAATTTAGAACCCGCTATTTTAGCCGCTCACGACAGAAATGCACAAGGGCGGCGGCCAGATCCGGGTGCGTGCGAAGGTGTTGCGCCCAGCGGCGGGCCGGCGCTTTCAGGGTAGGTAGCAGCGCCGCGAACGCCGGCCAGTCCAGCGCCCCCCGGCCGTTCCAGGCGTGCCAGAATGGACGCAGCAGGGCACCCGCCGGATGGTGGTCGAGGAAGGCGTCAAGCTTGGTGAAATGGGCATCCTCGGCTTGCGGATAGATCTGCCAGACAAAGGGTTTGCCAGCCCACTGCGCACGGACGAAGGAATCTTCGCCGCGCACGAAATTGAGGTCGCCGGCCCAAAGGATTTCGTCGTAGCGGACCTGGGGCAGGAAGGGCAGGGCATGCACGCTCAGCGATCCCTGGCGGCGTGCCGTGGCTTCGGTGCCGGCCAGAAGCAGTCGGATCGGCCGAGGAGAGTGCTCGAGCGCGGGAAGAAGTTCCGGCAGGCGGTTGCGCGGATAGGCGAAAACCGAAATCAGGAGTTCGTCCGGGTCCCTGGGCGGCAATGCAAACTCCGCGCGAAATGCCTCTTCGTTGAACGCGGCACGGCGCAGGTCGTAGTCGCCTTCGCGCGGCAGTCCGCCGGTGCGGCTGCTGAAGCCCGGAAAGAAAAAGTATTTGCCCAGGGGCAGGCGTGGATGCGGCGAGGGCAGGCCATGGCAGCCATCAACCCAGCTCTCGGCGGAGAGGTACTCGAGGTTGATCCAGGCAGGGGCCGCAGATCGCCTTGCCATGGCATCAACGTAGTCCGCGGGAATGTTGCAGGCGAAGGCTTCGATCACGACGTCGGCGGGCTCTGCGTCGCGCCATGGTTCGATCCAGTGCCGGATTTCGACCGGGCCGGCGGCATGGTCCGGCGCGAGCTTGGCCAGTGGTGAAGGGTCGTCGATCCAGAGCCTGACCTTCCAGCCGTGTTCGGCCGCGAGTTGCCTGGCCAGGCGCCAGCAGACGCCGGCGTCGCCGTAGTTGTCGATCACGGCGCAGAAAATGTCGCAGCGGAGTTGGTCGGTGTTCATGTAGCCGGTATCCTAGCCGAATGGATTCCCTTCTCGACTGCACTGACTGTCCGCGCCTCGCCGGCTTCCTCGCCGAAGTACGCGTAGCCCACCCCGACTACCATGCCCGGCCGGTGCTGCCCTTCGGCGATCCACGGGCGCGGCTGCTGGTGGTCGGCCTCGCGCCCGGCATGCATGGCGCCAATCGCAGCGGGCGGCCTTTCACCGGCGATTATGCCGGTATCCTGCTGTATGAAACCCTGCACGTCTTCGGCTTTGCGTCGCGGCCACAATCGGTCGCCGCCGGTGACGGGCTGGAGCTGATCGACTGCCGCATCAGCAATGCCGTCAAATGCCTGCCGCCGCAGAACAAGCCGGAACCGTCCGAAATCAGGACCTGCAATCCCCATCTGTCCGCCGAACTGTCGCGGGCGGCTGAGCTGCGGGTGATCCTTGCCCTGGGACTGGTGGCGCACAAGGCGGTGCTGATGGCGGCGGGCCTGAAGCAATCGGCTTGTACATTTGCCCACGGCGCGCGCCATGAACTGCCCGGTGGCAGGGTGCTGATCGACAGCTACCACTGCAGCCGCTACAACACACAGACGCGCCGTCTCACCAGCGCCGACTTTCAAGATGTGTTCCGCCAGATCCGTACCGAACTCGACGCCTGACGCCGCCGCGCAGAGCGCCGGCTTCGATGCCAGGGAGTTCCTCGCCTCGCTGACCGAGGCGCCCGGCGTGTATCGCATGCTGGCGGCCGATCGTGCCGTGCTCTATGTGGGCAAGGCGAAGAACCTGAAGAAGCGGGTTTCGTCCTACTTCCAGAAGACTGGGCATAGTCCGCGCATCGCCCTGATGCTGCAGCAGGTGGCGGCCATGGAGGTGACGGCGACGCGCTCGGAGGCCGAGGCGCTGATCCTCGAAAACACGCTGATCAAGAAGCTGGCGCCGAAATACAACATCCTCTTCCGCGATGACAAGTCCTACCCCTACATCGGCCTTTCGGGAGGCGAGTTTCCGCGCCTGTTCTACCATCGCGGCCCCTTCGAGAAGAAGTCACACTATTTCGGCCCCTTTCCCAACGGGCTGGCGGTGCGCGAGAGCATCCAACTGATCCAGAAGACCTTCCTGCTGAGGACCTGCGAGGAAGCCGTGTTCGCCCATCGTTCGCGGCCCTGCCTGATGCACCAGATCAAGCGCTGCAAGGCCCCCTGCGTCGGGCTGGTCTCCGCCGCCGACTATGCGGCCGATGTGCGTCTGGCGGAAATGTTCCTGCGCGGGCGTCACGCCGAGGTGATCGACCGCCTGACGCGTGGGATGGAGAAGGCGGCGGTCGAGTTGAACTTCGAGGAAGCGGCAGGCTTGCGCGACCAGATTCGCGCCCTGCAGGCCGTGCTCCATCGCCAGTACGTGAGTTCGACGCGCGACGCCGACGTGGACGTCGTTGCCGTGGCGTCCGAGCGCGGCGGCTTTTGCGTGAATCTGGCAATGGTGCGCGGTGGCCTGCACCTTGGAGACCGCGCCTATTTTCCGCAGGCCGCCGGCGAGGTGGAGGCGGGCGAGGTGCTTGCCGCATTCCTGGCCCAGCACTATGCCGAGAACTCCGCACCGACGCGGCTTATCCTCGGCATCTGGCCGCTGGAAGACCTCCCCGAGGGCCTCAACGCGGGAACGGCGAGGAACGAGATGGAACGCGCCTGGATGGAGATGGCCCTGAACAACGCCCGCCTGGCCCTGCAGGCGCGCTGGCAGGCCAGGGCGCGCAGCAGCGGACGCCTGGCCGCGCTGCAGGAGGCACTCGACGTGCCGGAGCCGCCGCGCCGCATCGAATGCTTCGACATCAGCCATACCATGGGCGAGGGCACCGTCGCCTCCTGCGTGGTCTGCGTCGACGGCGCGATGAAGAAGGGTGAGTATCGCCGCTTCAACATCACCGACATCCGGCCCGGGGACGACTATGCGGCGATGCGCCAGGCGCTGACGCGCCGCTACGAGAAGGTGGCGACGGGCGATGTTGAGGCACCGGACCTGATCCTGATCGACGGCGGCAAGGGGCAGCACGGGGTTGCCCGCGAGGTGTTTGCCGAGCTCGGCCTGGACCATCTGGCCAGCATCGGGGTGGCCAAGGGCGAGGAGCGCAAGCCCGGCCTGGAAACCCTCTTCGTCCATGGGCGCGGGCAGCCGCTACAATTGGCCATGGACCATCCGGGCTTTCACCTGATTCAGGAAATACGCGACGAGGCGCACCGTTTCGCCATCGTTGGCCATCGCGCCCGGCGCGCCAAGGCGCGAGGGCGCTCCGCGCTGGAGGATGTCGCCGGCATCGGCCCGGCACGGCGCCGCAAGCTGCTGGCGCAGTTCGGCGGCCTCGACGGCGTCAAGGCGGCGACCGTCGAGGACCTCTGTCGCGTCGAAGGCATCTCGCGCCGGTTGGCCGAAGAGATCCGCCGCGCGTTCCGCTGAGATGCCGCTCAACATCCCCAACTTGCTGACCTGGGCCCGCATCCTGCTGATTCCGCTGGTGGTCGGGGTGTATTACCTGCCGCTGCCCCCGGCCGAGCAGGACTTCATCGCCACCGCGGCCTTCCTGGTGGCGGCGGTGACCGACTGGATCGACGGTTGGCTGGCGCGCAAACTGAATCAGATGTCTGCCTTCGGCGCCTTCCTCGATCCGGTGGCCGACAAGCTGATGGTCGCCGCGGCGCTGGTGATGCTGGTAAAGCTCGACCGTGCCGACGCGATCCTGGCCTTCATCATCATCGGCCGCGAGATCGCGATTTCCGCCCTGCGCGAGTGGATGGCCAACATCGGTGCCGCCAAGAGCGTGGCGGTGTCGCTGATCGGCAAGTTGAAGACCATCACCCAGATGACGGCGATCCCGATGCTGCTTTGGCATGCGCCGATCGGGCCGCTGGACATCGTGCTGCTGGGTACCCTCGCGCTCTGGATTGCGGCGCTGCTGACGCTCTGGTCGATGGTCTATTACCTGCGCAAGGCGTGGCCGGAGATCTCGGCGCGCAGTCGTTGACAGCGTGATTGCTCCCGCTATAATGCGCGGCTGTTTTGCGGCAGTAGCTCAGTTGGTAGAGCGCAACCTTGCCAAGGTTGAGGTCGAGAGTTCGAGACTCTTCTGCCGCTCCAGTATTCCGGGGGAAAGCCTTGCTTTCCCCCTTTTAACTTCAAGCCTGTTCAAGTCCTTCGCGGCGCGATGGCAGAGTGGTTATGCAGCGGCCTGCAAAGCCGTGTACCTCGGTTCGATTCCGGGTCGCGCCTCCAGTATTCCTCCGCATCGAGTAGCTCTCGTGCCCGGATGGTGAAATTGGTAGACACAAGGGACTTAAAATCCCTCGGCGCAAGCCATACCGGTTCAAGTCCGGTTCCGGGCACCACATCCAGCCTCTTTGCTCAAGCGGAAAAATAGCCGGGTCCGTTTTCCTCGATCTTGCGCAACACGGCCGACTTGCGGAAGACGAACATGTCCCCGGCAAGTTCATCCTGCGCGAGCTTTCTCAGGATCGCGCCGCGATCGATGCCGGTCAGTTCCTCGATCTCCGCGAGATCGACAAATTCGAGTTCGGCGCGGATGAAGTCGGCAAGTTCCTGGTTTGCGGATTCGGGAAGGTTCCGTGCCTTGCCGACGATTTCCTCGTGGTTGAAGCGAACGTTCTGGTAAGCCGGCTTGCCGTCATCCACCGTGACCACCTTGTCGTTGAGCCTGACTTTGCGATAGCCGGGCCGTCCGGATTCGATGGAGATCAGGCCGAGTTTGAACATGTGCTTCAGGGTCGCAGTCACTTCCTGGCGTGAATGGCGCAGGATGCGCATGCATTTGTCGGTGACCTCGTCGATCGGCAGCGATACCTCCGCTTCGCGTTCGCGGCGCAGCCTGCCGGACGTCGCCTCCGGCGCAGCGATCAACTCCAGCAACTGGGCATAGGCGACGACGACGGAAAATCCCATGGCATGGCGCGCGACAAACTCGTCCTTCTTCTTCACCATCGCGATCAGCGTGCGCAACATGTAGCGAACGATGGGCGAGGATTTGTCGATCAGCCGCTCCAGGGCGTCGGGCTCGATGACCTGGAATTCGCAGTAAGTGAGGGCCCTGGCCGTGGCGCTGCGCGGTTCGGTGGATAGCAGGGCCATTTCGCCGAAGAACTGGCCGCGGCCCAGCGTGGACAACACGACCTTGCGCTCGCCGCGGGTGATGGATATCTCGACCGAGCCCTCCTTGATCACATACATGAGGGGATGCCCCGTGGCGCCTTCGGAGAAGATGACTTCTCCCGGCGATGCGGTGCGTAGCGGTAATGCTTGCTGCTGAGCCATCACGTGCTCCCTGGTTCGCGAACCCGCGCGTGAACAATCGCGCTGCCGGATCGGATCAGGATAGTCGAAAGCAAGGCTGTCGACTCCTGTGGAAACTACGCTCCGGCTGCGGAAAATACGGTGCCGGGGCTGGCCGGCTACAATGTCTGCTTCGGCTGCCTGCGCGGCCTTTTCAAGCATGCGTTCGACAGTGATCGTCCTGAATATTCTGTGCGATTCCGGCCATCGGTTCGAGGGCTGGTTTGCCTCGTCCGACGCTTTTCGCCAGCAGTGCGAACGGCAGTTGGTGCTCTGCCCACAGTGCCAGACCGCGGCGGTGAGCCTGCTGCCTTCTGCGCCCTACGTTCGGCGCAACGTGGTCCAGCCACCCGCCGAAACAGCCGAAGCCGCCGCAACGCCCGCCGTGCCGGATTCCGTTGCGGCCGGTTTGTATCGGGCACTGGCATTGGCCGCCCGGAAAGCCGAGAATGTCGGCGAGCGCTTTCCCGAGGAGGCGCGCCGGATCCATTATGACGAGGCACCAGCCCGCGGCATCCGGGGCATCGCGAGCGCGGATGAAACCATGGAACTGCTCGAAGAGGGAATTCTCGTGTTGCCGGCACCCGTTCCCCACGAGGACGAGTTTCACTGATCGGCGACGCGTCGTCGCGGCGACGGCAAAATCAGGGATTGGCGGATGGTTCGAATATTTCCACCGGCGCCGCGAAGCCCTTGAGACTGATTTCACCGAGCGCATGCATTGGAACGGATGTGGCGGCGTCGTTTGCCGCCTGGCGGGAGATCAGGATCTGGCCGCCTCGCGCCTCGCCGCACAAGCGCGCCGCGAGGTTGGTGACGCTGCCGATCGCGCCGTAGTCGCGGCGACCCTCGAAGCCGATGGCGCCTATGGTCGCCACGCCCTGGGCGATGCCGATGCCCATCGATAGCGTGTAGCCACGCGTTCGCCACAGGACCTGCAGCTCGGCGAAGCGCTGCTGCATGGCCAGCGCCATGCGCACCGCGGATCCCGCCGGGTCATCCATTTCCAGCGGATCGTTGAAGAAGATCATCATGCCGTCGCCGGCGAATCGTTCCAGGGTTGCCCCATAGGCCATGATCAGAGCACCCATGGCTGTATGGAATTCGCCCAGCACATGCATGACTTCGTCGGCGCCGTATGCCTCGGTAAATGACGTATACCCGCGAAGATCGATGAAGACCACGACGATCTCGCGGCGATGCGTTTTCAGGGGGTCTTCGGCATCCCCGGTCAGCAGCATGTCGGCGACCGCGGGTGAAAAGAAGCGGCGCAATCGGCTCAAACGCTCGACCTGGGCAACCCCGTCGGCGACCCGCTGTGCCAGGGAGCGGTTCAACTCTTCGAGTTCCATTGCCTGGCGTCGCAGGGCCAGGTGGTTTTTCACGCGGGCCAGCAGGATGGGGGTGCTGATCGGCTTGGCCAGGTAGTCGACGGCACCGAGGGACAGCCCTTGTTCCTCGCTTTCGATCTCGGACATCGCCGTGACAAAAATGATCGGAATGTCGTGCGTCGCGGGGTTTGCCTTGAGTCGTGTGCAGACTTCATAGCCGCTCATGTCCGGCATCATCACGTCGAGCAGAATCAGGTCCGGCGGCGAGGCGGACTGGGCTTCTTCCAGGGCCTTGGCGCCGCAATTGGCGGTGCGAACGCGGTAGTGCGGCCGCAGCAACTTCTCCACCAGCAAAAGGTTGACCGGATGGTCGTCCACCACGAGGATCGTCGCAATGTATTCGGCATCCATCCGTCAGAGCGTCCCGTCAGGCATGCGTCTGCACCCTATTGAAACACAGGCTTGGCAAAAATTCGCGGCTCGAAGCGAAACAGCCTCGGGTTGGCGGGATCGACGCTTGCCTTGATCCAGCCGAAGGAGGGGGAGCCGAAGGTTTCGACGCGAGTGAAGTTCTTGATCGGCGCTCCGCTCTCCGGATCTTCCATCGGCTGATCGATGCGATGCTGGTGGGTGTCGCCATGGACCAGCACGACCTGTCCGGCGAACCTCATGGTCTCCCGCCGCAACTGATCCAGGAAATCGGCATATCCCGTTGCCGGGCGGCCGGCATTTGCGGCGTGGAAGCCGGGGTTGGCCTGAATCACCAAGAGCAGGCCGGCCAGGCGGCGATCCCCGGCCAGGGCGAAGGCCTGCGCCAGCCATGCGTGATTGGCCTTGCCGCGCGCGAGGTAGTCGGCGGATGGGCCGCCGCCCTTGGCGCCATGGAAATTGTTGGCGCTGCCGGGCAGGTTGAGTCCGACGAACAGCACGCCGCCCGCTTCCCAGCGCACGTTCTCGCGGTAGGCGGTGAAAGCGGGATCATTGCTCTGCCGCTCCAGCACAAGCTTGCGCCGGCCAAGGGCATGCGCGTCGGCAAAGAACAGTTCACGCAATTTCGCCAGGCGCTCCAATGGATCGTATGCGCCGTTGCTGCGGCGATGGCAGTCGGTCCACTCGTTGTCGCCGGGGACATAGATCAGTGGATGCATGGACTGGCGGAAGGCTCCCAGAACGTCGAGGAACGCGGCGTCGCTGCATTCGCTAGACCCGCTCTTGATGTCGCCGTCGTGGATTACGAAGGCAAGGTCCTCGCCGTCCATTTCGGCGATCAGTTCGGGCAGGTGCCGGCGTTCCCAGGCGTTGTAGGGGGTGTCGCCGAAGAGCCCGAACGACACGCGCTGGGCATGCGACGGCGCTGCCATCAGCATTGCCAGGATCAGCGCCGCGAGGAGCTTCACTGCCTGGCCAGGCGATTGAGTTGATAGAGCCGGTCGAGGGCTTCGCGCGGGCTCAATTCGTCCGGGTTGAGGTCGCGCAGGGCATCCAGCGCCGGATGCGGCGGTTCCGGCAGGGGCGGCGCGCTGGCGAAGAGGTCGGGCTGCTGCAGCGTGCCCGCCTCGCGATTCTCCAACAGGGCCAGGCGCCGCCGCGCCTCGCGCACTACCGCCGGCGGCATGCCGGCCAGTGCCGCGACCTGCACGCCGTAGCTTTGCGAGGCAGGGCCTTCCTCGACGGCATGGAGGAAGACGATCTTGTGGCCGTGCTCGACGGCGTCGAGGTGGATGTTGGCGCAGATCGGTGAATCCTGCGCGAGGCGGGTCAACTCGAAGTAGTGGGTCGAGAACAGGGTCCAGGCACGGTTCTTCTCCAGCAGGTGGCGGGCGATGGCGAAGGCCAGGGCGACACCGTCGAAGGTCGAGGTGCCGCGCCCTATCTCGTCCATCAACACCAGTGACTTCTCCGTGGCGCCGTTAAGGATGGCAGCGGCTTCCGTCATTTCCACCATGAAGGTCGAACGTCCCGAGGCGAGGTCGTCCGAGGCGCCGATACGGGTGTAGATGGCGTCGATTGGCCCGAGCCGGCAGCGCACGGCGGGGACAAAGCTGCCGCAATGCGCCAGTAGCACGATCAGCGCGGCCTGGCGCATGTAGGTCGATTTGCCGCCCATGTTGGGGCCGGTGATCAGCAGCATGCGACGGTTGGCGCCGAGGCGCGTGTCGTTGGCGATGAACGTCTGGCCATCAAGCTGGCGCTCGACCACCGGATGGCGCCCGGCCTCGATTTCGATCAAGGCCTCGTCGCGGAATTCCGGGACGCGATAGTCGTAACGCTGGGCCGCGCTGGCGAAGGCGACCAGGCCATCGAGTTCGGCGATCGCGCGGGCGATCTTCTGCAGCGGCGTGATGTGCGTGGCCAATGCGCCGAGCAGTTCGTCCCACAACTGGCGTTCCAGCGCCAGCGCCCGCTCGTTGGCCGACAGTGCCTTGTCCTCGAAGGCCTTGAGCTCCGGCGTGATGTAGCGCTCGGCATTTTTCAGCGTCTGCCGGCGGCGGTAGTCGTCGGGGATCTTGTCGACGTTGGCATGGGTGACTTCGATGTAGAAGCCGTGCACCTTGTTGAACTCGACCTTGAGGCTGGCGATGCCACTGCGCTCGCGTTCGCGGACCTCGAGCTCGACGAGGAAGGCGCCACAGTTGTCCTGGATTGCGCGCAGTTCGTCGAGGTCGGCGCTGTAGCCCGGGGCGATTACGCCGCCTTCGCGCAGCAGCGCGGAAGGCTCCGGCGCCACGGCGTCGGAGAGCAGGCCGACGCATGCGTGGGGTGTTGCCAGCGCCGCAACCAATTCGGCGAGCCGGGTCGCCGTACCGCCAGCGCCAGCGCTGTGCGTCCCTGCGGGAACTGTCGACCGTATGTCGTCGAGCCGCGCCAGGCTGTTGCGCAGGGATGAGAGGTCGCGCGGGCGGGCATTTTTCAGGGCGATGCGCGAGGCGATGCGCTCGATGTCGGCAAAACCGGTCAGCGCCTTGGCAAGATTGGCGGCCGGGCCATTGCCGGATTCGCCGATCAGGGCCGCCACGGCGTCGTGGCGCGCGCGCGGGATGTTGCGGTCGGTTGCGGGATGGTGCAGGCAGTGGCGCAGCCAGCGCGAGCCCATGCTGGTGGCGCAGGTGTCGAACAGCGAAAGCAGAGTGGGCGAAGCCTCGCCGCGCAGGGTTTCGGAGATTTCAAGGTTGCGCCGGGTCGCGGCATCCAGGCGGAGGTAGCTGCCTTCGTGCTCGACGGTCAATTGGGTGAGGTGGGTGAGTGACTGGAACTGCGTGGCTTGGGCATACCGATACAGCGCGCCGGCGGCAGCCAGCGCCAGGGTTTCCTTGCCGACGCCGAAGCCGGCGAGGTCGCGGGTGCCGAAGTGTTCGGCCAGCGCATGCGTCGCGGCGCGCTCGTCGAAATGCCAGTCCGGCAAATGCTGGACCACGGCGCGCGTATCCGGTAGTTCGCCACGCATGGCGTCGGGCAGCAGCAGCTCGGCCGGGCGCAGGCGCTCAAAATGGGCGGGCAGGGCGTCGGCCGTGGTTTCCAGCAGGCGCAGGTCGCCGTTGGCGAGGTTGAGCCAGGCCAGGCCGGCGCGCTGGCGGTCAACGGCCAGTGCCAACAGCAGACTCTCATTGCGGTCGTCGAGCAGGTTGGCGTCGGTCAGGGTGCCGGGCGTGACGATGCGTGTCACGGCGCGGTCGACCGGCCCCTTGGCCTGCGCCGGATCGGAGATCTGCTCGCAGATGGCCACCGAAACACCGAGCTTGACCAGCTTGGCCAGGTAGCCATCGACCGCGTGGTAGGGGATGCCGGCCATGGCGATCGGCTTGCCGGCTGACTGGCCACGCGCGGTCAGCGTGATGTCGAGCAGGCGCGCGGCACGTTCGGCATCCTCGTAGAACAGCTCGTAGAAATCCCCCATGCGGAAGAACAGCAGCTTGTCTTCATGCTGCGCCTTGTGGCGCAGCCACTGCTGCATCACCGGGGTATGGGCCGCCAGCTCCGTGGCGCTCGGCGCGACCGCCATGCGTGGGCGATCAGGCGGAAAGTGCCGCCGTTCGATGCGGCGCGATGAGTTGCAGCAACTGGGCAAACACCTTTGGGTTGCCGCCGACGATGTTGCCGGTCTTCATGTAACTGGCTTCGCCCGAGAGGTCGCCGACCAGGCCGCCAGCCTCGGTGATCAGCAGGGTGCCCGCCGCCATGTCCCACGGCGAGAGGCCGAGTTCCCAGAAGCCGTCCATGCGGCCGCAGGCGACCCAGGCCAGGTCGAGCGCGGCGGCGCCGGGGCGGCGCATGCCGGCGGTCTTTTGTGCGACATCGCGGAATATTGCCAGGTAGGCCTCGATGTGGTCGAACATGCGGTAGGGAAAGCCGGTTCCGATCAGGGCTTCGTCGAGCTTGATGCGCTTGCTGACGCGAATGCGCTTGTCGTTGAGGAAGGCGCCGCCGCCGCGGGTGGCGGTGAACAGCTCGTTGCGGTTCGGGTCATAGACCACGCCCTGGGTCATCACGCCCTTGTGCGCCAGTCCGATGGAGATCGCATACTGCGGCAGGCCGTGGATGAAGTTGGTGGTGCCATCGAGCGGATCGATGATCCACTGGTACTCCGACTCGGGATTGGTCCCGGCGAGGCCAGACTCCTCTGCTAAAATTCCATGGCTCGGATAGGCCTCGCGCAGCACATCTAGGATGGCGGCTTCCGCCGCGCGATCCACCTCGGTGACAAAATCGCTTTGCCGCTTGACTTCGATCTTGAGCTTCTCGATGTCGAGGCTGGCGCGGTTGATGATCTGGCCGGCGCGACGCGCGGCCTTGATGGCGATGTTCAGCGTGGGATGCATGATTCGGGCGGGGCGGACGGTATGTCACACAGGGTGAGCGAGCCCGCAATTCTATCCCGGGATACCTTCCCGGCCCACGGTATCCGGGACATGGCATGACCGCAGCGCAGGCTTCCGCCGCCATTAACCTCGAACGCATTCGCGTGGTGCTGTCGCACACCAGCCATCCCGGCAACATCGGCGCGGCGGCGCGGGCGATGAAGACCATGGGTCTGTCGCGCCTGGTATTGGTCAGGCCCAGGGATTTTCCCAATGCCCAGGCTGATGCCATGGCGGCCGGCGCGACCGATCTGTTGGTGCAGTCGGCGGTGGTCGATTCAATGTCCGCGGCCTTGCAGGGAACGGTGTTGGCGGTGGCGCTCACCGCGCGCCGCCGCGAGCTGGCGACACCGGCGCTATGGGCGCGCGACGCGGCGATGGAAGCGGTTTGTGCCGCCAGCGCCGGCGGCGAGGTGGCGCTGGTGTTCGGCAACGAGACCTCCGGCCTCTCCAACGAGGAACTGGGTTTGTGCCGGCGCTGGGCGACGATACCCGTGGCGCCCGAATTCAGTTCGCTGAACCTGGCGGCGGCCGTGCAGGTGATGAGCTATGAACTGCGGCTTGCGGCGCTGGACCCCGGTGCGCCACCGGCAATCTCGGGTGCCGGGCAGGTCGCCAGCCACGAAGAGGTCGAAGGCCTGGTCGCCCATATCGAACGTGCCGCGATCGGTAGCGGCTTCCTCGATCCGGCCAGCCCCAAGCGCCTGATCCCGCGCATGCGCCGCCTGCTGGCGCGCGCCGTGCCGGAAAAGGAGGAAATCAACATCCTGCGCGGCATGATCGCCGCACTGGAAAATCCTTTGCCCGGTGCGCCTTGCCGAAACGAGAAATCACAATCCCCTGAAGATAGTATGGAAAAGCCCAAATAAAACTTGACCTTTTCTATCGGGATTTTTACCATCGCAGGACGTCAAGTTGCCGTAGCTGAAATTTCAATAAATTCATCCATGTTTGATCATTTGCGCGAAGACATCGCTTGCGTTTTCGAACGCGATCCGGCGGCCCGTTCGACCTGGGAGGTGGTGACCTGCTATCCGGGTTTTCATGCCCTTACCTTGCACAGGGTTTCCCACTGGCTGTGGGGTGCCCGCATGCGCTGGCTGGCGCGTGCCTTGTCTCATCTTACGCGTGCCTTCACCGGCATCGAAATCCATCCGGGTGCAACGATAGGCCGTCGCGTGTTCATTGACCACGGCATGGGCGTGGTCATCGGCGAGACGGCGGTGATCGAGGATGAATGCACCCTGTACCACGGCGTAACGCTCGGCGGCACGTCCTGGAACAAGGGCAAGCGGCATCCGACGCTGCAGCGCGGCGTGGTGATCGGCGCGGGCGCCAAGGTGCTGGGGCCGATCACGCTCGGATCGGGCGCCAAGGTCGGTTCGAACGCGGTGGTGGTGCGTGACGTGCCGCCGGGTGCGACGGCGGTGGGCATCCCGGCGAGGATCATCGAAGACCGCAGTGAGATCGATCGTGAAGTCAAGGCCGGGCAGATGGGATTTTCGGCCTACGCCGTGACGCGCGCCGAAGACGATCCGCTGGCCATGGCGATCCATGGCTTGCTCGACCATGCCGTGGAAACAGACCGCCGCATCGAGGCCTTGCTCAAGACCATGGAGCGTTGCGGCGTGGCGCTGGAGGACGATGTCGCCACGGCCGACAATTTCGATCCGAAATTAATCTCGAAAATAGTTGACTAAAACGGTCAAGTCCAAATATAGTTGATGGAAATGCTCGGGTATTGATTTCCCGATGTGTTTTCGAGTGCATAACCCTACGGAGAGTACACATGAGACTGACCACCAAAGGCCGCTTTGCCGTTACCGCGATGATCGATCTTGCCCTGCGTCAGCACACCGGCCCGGTCACCTTGGCCGGGATCAGTGAGCGGCAGAAGATTTCCCTTTCCTATCTGGAACAGCTCTTCGGCAAGCTGCGTCGCCGCCATCTCGTATCCAGCGTGCGCGGTCCCGGCGGCGGATATTGCCTGGCCAAGCCGCTGGAGGGTGTTTCCGTTGCCGAGATCATCCATGCCGTGGATGAAACCCTCGATGCCACCAACTGCGGCGGCAAGGGCAATTGTGCCGAGGACCAGCGCCCCTGCATGACCCACGAGCTGTGGACCAGCCTCAACGAAAAGATGTTCGAGTATCTGAGTTCGGTCACGCTGGCCGAGCTTGTGGCCCAGCAACGCGAGCGTACCGGCCAGACGGCGGTATTGCACGACGAGCGGCCGCTGCGTCGTTCGCGTCGGCCCGCCGAGGAACTCGCCGCCGCCTGAACGCCGAAGCGAAGCGCGATGTTTGCCCCCGTCTATTTCGATCACAACGCGACCACGCCCCTCGATGCGCGGGCGCGTGAGGCGATGCTGCCCTACCTCGATGCGAGGTTCGGCAACGCATCCAGCCGCCACGACTATGGGCGCGCGGCGCGGCGGGCGATCGACGAGGCGAGGCAGCGCGTGGCCCACGCCGTGGGAGCGCATCCCACCGAGGTGGTGTTCACCAGCGGGGGTTCGGAGGCCAACAACCTGTTCATCAAGGGCGCGGCCGCCTGCCTGTCGCCGGGCACGATCGCGATCTCCGCCATTGAGCACCCCTGCGTGCGCGAGCCGGCAAAGGCTTTGCGACAGTCAGGTTGGCGGCTGCGCGAAGTCGAAGTGGATGACAATTGCCGTGTCGCCGGCGCCGACTTTCAAGCAGCACTTGCCGACAAGCCGGCCCTGGTATCGGTGATGCTGGCCAATAACGAAACCGGCGCGGTGCAGGACGTGGCCGGGCTGGCGGCGCGGGCCGCCTCGGCGCGGGCATGGTTCCATACCGATGCGGTACAGGCCTGCGGTCGCATGAGGCTTGATTTCCGCGCGCTCAATGCCGCCGGCGTGCATGCCATGACGCTCTCGGCCCACAAGCTGGGCGGGCCCAAGGGCGCCGGGGCGCTGGTGCTTGACAAGCGCGTCGAGCTGCAAGCGCTGATCGCCGGGGGCGGGCATGAACGCGGCATGCGTTCCGGTACCGAGAATGTCGCGGCGATCGTTGGTTTCGGGATCGCCGCCGAACTCGCGGCATCGCGACTCGACCGGCGGATAAGCGAGTTGTCGGCGCTACGGACGGAACTGGAATCCGGCCTGCTGGCGCAATGCGCGACGATCTTTTCCGCCGGTGCCGAGCGTTTGCCGAATACCTGCTACTTTGCCTTCGATGGCGTCGACGGCGAAACCCTGGTCGGCAAGCTTGACCGTGCCGGTTTCGCGGTCGCCGCCGGTGCCGCATGTTCCAGCGCCAATCCAGAGCCCTCGCATGTGCTGCTGGCGATGGGCGTGGCGCCGGAACTGGCGCGTGCCGCGGTGCGCGTCAGCCTTGGTGCGGACAATACCCTTGTTCAGGTGCGTGATTTTCTGGGCGCCTTGAACACTACAATCCTGCAACTCAGGGGTCTGACGGCCCTTGTTCGCTGAACTGGAGAAATCGTCAATGGATTCAGGCATGAAACTGCCGGTGTATCTCGACTACTCGGCCACCACCCCGGTTGATCCGCGCGTGGCGGCGAAGATGATTCCCTGGTTGACCGAGCATTTCGGCAACCCGGCCTCGCGCTCCCATGTCTATGGCTGGGACGCCGAGAAGGCCGTCGAGGAGGCGCGCGAGCAGGTCGCGGCGCTGGTCGGCGCCGATGCCAAGGAAATCATCTGGACCTCGGGCGCCACCGAATCGAACAACCTCGCCATCAAGGGTGCGGCGCACTTCTACGCCGGCACCAAGGGCAAGCACATCATCACGGTGTCCACCGAACACAAGGCCGTGCTCGATACGGTCAAGGAACTGGAACGCCAGGGCTTCGAGGCGACCTACCTGACGCCGCAGGAAAACGGGCTGATCACTGTCGAGCAGTTCAAGGCAGCGCTGCGCCCGGATACCGTCGTGGCATCGGTGATGGCAGTGAACAACGAGATAGGCGTGATCCAGCCGATCGCCGAAATCGGCGAGATCTGTCGCGAAAAGGGCGTGATCTTCCACGTCGATGCGGCGCAGGCCACGGGCAAGATGCCGATCGACCTGTCCAAGCTGAAGGTCGACCTGATGTCCTTCTGCGCGCACAAGACCTATGGTCCCAAGGGTATTGGCGCGCTCTACGTCAGGCGCAAACCGCGCGTCCGGCTGGAAGCTCAGATGCATGGCGGCGGCCACGAGCGCGGCATGCGTTCGGGCACCCTGGCGACGCACCAGATCATCGGCATGGGCGAGTCTTTCCGTCTTGCGCGCGAGGAAATGGCTACCGAGAATGAGCGCATCCGCATGCTGCGCGACAAATTGCTCAGGGGCCTCATGGATATCGAGGAAACCTACGTCAATGGCGACATCGAGCAGCGTGTGCCGCACAACCTCAATGTCAGTTTCAACTTCGTCGAGGGCGAGTCGCTGATCATGGCGATCAAGGACATCGCGGTGTCCTCCGGTTCGGCCTGCACCTCGGCCAGCCTGGAGCCGTCCTATGTGCTGCGCTCGCTGGGACGTTCGGACGAACTGGCGCACAGCTCGATCCGCTTCACCCTCGGCCGCTTCACTACCGAAGAGGAAATCGATTTCACGATCAAGCTGTTGCACGACAAGCTGGGCAAGCTGCGCGATCTGTCGCCGCTGTGGGAAATGTACAAGGACGGCGTTGATTTGAACTCCGTGCAATGGGCTGCTCACTAAGGAAACCATCATGGCATATAGCGAAAAAGTACTCGAGCATTACGAAAATCCGCGCAACGTCGGCTCCTTCGCCAAGGACGACGAAGGCGTCGCCACCGGCATGGTCGGCGCTCCGGCCTGCGGCGACGTGATGAAGCTCCAGCTCAAGGTCGGCAAGGACGGCGTCATCGAGGACGCCAAGTTCAAGACCTATGGTTGCGGCTCGGCCATCGCCTCCTCCTCGCTGGTGACGGAATGGGTCAAGGGCAAGACCATCGACCAGGCACTGGAAATCAAGAACACCCAGATCGCCGAGGAACTCGCCTTGCCGCCGGTCAAGATCCACTGTTCCATCCTTGCCGAGGATGCGATCAAGGCGGCGGTGGCCGACTACAAGAAGAAGCACGGAGCCTGACCATGAGCGCATGTACCACGACCAGTCCCGAGGCCGCATCCCAAGCACAGGCGGTTCCCGCCGGATGGCAGGGTGCCGAGCGTGCCAGCCCGGTAACGCTGTCGCCGCGGGCCGCCGATCACATCGCCAAGTTCCTCGCCAAGCGCGGCAAGGGTATCGGCATCCGCCTTGGTGTGCGTACCTCCGGTTGCTCGGGCATGGCCTACAAGCTTGAATTCGCCGACGGCCCGAATCCAGAGGACATCGAGTTCATCAGTCACGGGGTGAAGGTGCTGGTCGATCCCAAGAGCCTGCCCTATCTTTCCGGCACCGAGCTCGACTACGCGCGAGAAGGCCTCAACGAGGGCTTCAAGTTCAACAACCCGAACGTCAAGGACGCCTGCGGCTGCGGCGAGTCCTTCAACGTTTGAGCCTCGGGTTGTCGTGACGACCTTTCCGCTGGATTTTTCCGCCGACTACTTCGCCCTGTTTGGCCTGGCGCGCGCACAGGGCATCGATGCGGCGGCGCTGGAAACACGCTTCCGTGACATCCAGGCCCAGGTGCATCCCGACAAGCACGCGCAGGGATCCGAGGCCAATCAGCGTCTGGCCATGCAGTGGGCGACAAGGGTTAACGAGGCCTATCAGACCCTGAAGTCGCCTTTGGCCCGCGCGCGCTACCTGCTGCAGTTGCAGGGGCACGATGCCCAGGTCGAAAGCAATACGTCCATGCCCATGGAATTCCTGGTGGCGCAGATGGAGTTGCGCGAGGCTGTGGCTGAGGCAAGAGTCGGCGCTGACGACACGGCGCTTGACGGTTTGCGCCGCACGCTGGTCTCCGAGATGAAGGGGGAATACCAGCGCCTGCAGGAGCTGATCGACACGCGGCAGGATTTCCCGGTGGCAGCCGAGCTTGTCCGCCAACTAATGTTTCAGGAAAAGCTGTTGCACGAGATCGATGACGCGCTCGAGGCCGTACTGGCCTGATACTTACGAATAGACCGAAGCGCCTGCAAGGGCGCCACTGATTACAGCACATGGCACTCCTTCAAATCGCGGAGCCCGGAGAATCGGCGGCTCCCCACGAACATCGGCTTGCGGTCGGCATCGACCTGGGCACCACCAATTCACTGGTAGCCACGGTGCGCAGCGGCATGAGCGTGGTGCTCAACGACGAGCGCGGCCGGCCGTTGTTGCCGTCGATCGTGCGCTATGCCGCCGGCGGCGAGATCGAAGTCGGTTACGTGGCACAGAGCCATCAGGCGTCCGATCCGCGCAATACGGTGGTTTCGGCCAAACGCTTCATGGGCCGAGGCCGCAAGGACATCGCCCACGTCGAAATGCTGCCCTACGATTTCATCGACGCCGAAGGCATGGTCAAGCTGAAAACCGCGCAGGGGATCAAGAGTCCGGTGGAGGTTTCGGCCGAAGTGCTCAAGGTCTTGCGCCACCGGGCGGAGGCCTCGCTCGGCGGCGAGTTGACCGGCGTGGTGATCACCGTGCCCGCCTATTTTGACGACGCCCAACGCCAGGCCACCAAGGACGCCGCACGCCTCGCCGGCTTGAATTTGCTGCGCCTGCTCAACGAGCCGACGGCCGCCGCCATCGCCTACGGTCTCGACAATGGCGCCGAGGGCGTCTATGCGGTATTCGACCTCGGCGGCGGCACGTTTGACGTTTCCATCCTGCGCTTGTCCAAGGGCGTCTTCGAGGTGATGGCGACGGGCGGCGATTCGGCTCTGGGCGGCGATGATTTCGATCACCGCGTCTTCTGCTGGATCATCGAGCAGGCCGGCCTGGCGCCGCTGTCGCCACACGATGTGCGCCTGCTGCAGGTGCGGGCGCGTGAAGCCAAGGAATATCTCTCGCAGCACGACGAGGCGCCGATCACGGTCAAGCTCGGCAGCGGCGAGTATGTCGATGTCACCCTGACCACCGATATCTTCACCGAGATCACCCGCACCCTGGTGCAGAAGACCCTGGTACCGACGCGCAAGGCCTTGCGCGACGCCGGCCTTGCGGCGGAAGACATCAAGGGCGTGGTGATGGTTGGTGGCTCGACGCGCATGCCGCAGATCCAGCACGCCGTCGGCGAGTTCTTTCGCCAGGAGCCGCTCAACAACCTCGACCCGGACAAAGTGGTTGCGCTGGGCGCGGCGATCCAGGCCAACCTGCTGGCGGGCAATCGCTCCGCCGGTGACGATTGGCTGCTGCTCGACGTGATCCCGCTGTCGCTCGGACTGGAAACCATGGGCGGGCTGGTGGAAAAGGTGATTCCGCGCAACAGCACGATACCGATCGCCCGTGCCCAGGAGTTCACCACCTACAAGGACGGCCAGACCGCGCTCGCGGTGCACGTGGTACAGGGCGAGCGCGAGCTGGTTTCCGATTGCCGCAGCCTGGCGCGGTTCGAACTGCGCGGCATACCGCCGATGGTGGCCGGCGCGGCGCGGATACGCGTCAGCTTCCAGGTCGATGCTGACGGCCTGCTGTCGGTGACGGCGCGCGAGCAGACGACCGGTCATGAGGCCCGCATCGAGGTCAAGCCCTCCTACGGGCTTTCCGACGACGAAATCGCGGCCATGCTCAAGGACAGCTTCAGCCATGCCTCGGACGACGCCTTCCGTCGTGCCCTGCGCGAGGCCCAGGTCGAAGCCCAGCGCCTGATAGAGGCGGTGGCTTCGGCGCTCAAGGACGATGCCGAACTGTTGTCGGCCGAGGAACGCAGTTATATCGACAACGCCATCGTGCGTCTGCAGGCGGCGGTGATGGGCGACGATCGGCGCGCCATCGATCAGGCCATGGATGCGCTGAGCAAGGGCACCAACGAGTTTGCCGCACGGCGCATGAACAAGAACGTCAGCAAGGCGCTGGCCGGCAAGAAGATCGACCAGATTGGACTCGACGCATGACCCAGATCATCATCCTTCCCCATGTCGAGCTTTGTCCGGACGGCGCCGTGCTCGATGCCGCGCCGGGCACCACGATCTGCGACGCGCTGCTCGCCAATGACATCGAGATTGAGCACGCCTGCGAGAAATCATGCGCCTGCACCACCTGCCACGTCGTGATTCGCGAGGGATTCAATTCCCTGGGCGAGGCCGAGGAGCTCGAGGAAGACTTGCTCGACAAGGCATGGGGCCTTGAGCCAAGTTCGCGCCTCTCGTGCCAGGCCGTGGTCGGGCAGACGCCGCTGGTGATCGAGATTCCGAAATACACCATCAACATGGTCAAGGAAGGGCACTCGAAAAAGTGAAGTGGACAGACTCCCTGGAGATTGCGATTCAGCTTGCCGATGCGCACCCTGACGTCGATCCGACGCGCATCAATTTCGTCGACCTGATGACCTGGGTCATGGAGCTTCCGGGCTTCGAGGAAAGTGAAAGCCATTGCGGCGAGAAGAAGCTCGAAGCCATCCAGCAGGCCTGGATCGACGAAGTCGGGTAGGCCATGCTGGTTGACACCCACTGCCATCTCGATGCGGCCGAGTTTGATGCCGATCGGGATGCCGTGGCAGACGCGGCCGCGGCCGCCGGTGTCGGCCGTATCGTGGTGCCGGCCGTGGAGCGCGCGAATTTCGGCGCCGTGGCTTCGGTATGCCGGGAGTTCGCTGGCTGCCGGCCGGCCTACGGCATCCATCCGATGTATGTCGATCGCGCCCGCGAGCCGGACCTCGACGTCCTGCGTGAAATCATCCAACGCGAACAGCCCGTGGCGGTCGGTGAAATCGGGCTCGATCGCTTCATCGAGGCGAGCGATGATGCGCGCCAGGAGTTCTGGTTCGGTGCCCAACTTGAAATCGCTCGCGACGCCGGCCTGCCGGTCCTGCTGCATGTGCGGCGGGCCATCGACCAGGTGCTCAAGCACCTGCGCCGGTGCCCCGTGCCCGGCGGCATTGCACATGCCTTCAACGGCAGCCGGCAGCAGGCCGACGAATTCATCAAGCTGGGCTTCAAACTGGGGTTCGGCGGCGCCATGAGCTTTCCTCGCGCGAATCGCATCCGTGAGTTGGCCGCGACCCTGCCGCTCGATGCCATCGTGCTGGAGACGGATGCGCCGGACATCCCGCCGGCCTGGCTGGCCGGCGGGCGCAATTCACCCGACCAGTTGCCGGGGATCGCGCTGGCCATGGCGGCGTTGCGTGGTTTGGCGGTGGAGGATCTGGCCGCGGCTACCTCGGCAAATGCCAACGCGGTACTTCCGCGTCTTGCTCGGTTACACTGATTTCCCGTATCCCCCAACCACCACCCCAGAGAGGAGCTACATATGAGTACAACCATCACCCTGCGCGGCAATCCGGTTCGCGTCGACGGCGATTTTCCCGGTGTCGGCGCCAAGGCCCCGGCTATGACCTTGACCAGCGGCACGCTGGCCGATGTTGGTCTCAAGGACTTTGCCGGCAAGCGCAAGGTGCTCAACATCTATCCCAGCATCGACACGCCGACCTGCGCCAAATCCACGCGCAAGTTCAACGAGGCCGCCGGCAGCCTGGCCAATACCGTGGTGCTGTGTGTTTCGGGCGACCTGCCGTTTGCCGCCAAGCGCTTCTGCGACATGGAGGGACTGGCCAACGTCGCGCACCTTTCGACCTTCCGCCATCCCGAGTTCATGAAGGACTGGGGCGTGGCCTTCGCCGAAGGGCCGATGGTCGGCCTGACCGTGCGCGCGGTGGTCGTGCTCGACGAGAATGACAAGGTAGTGCACAGCCAGATGGTGCCCGAGATCGCGCAGGAGCCGGATTACGACGCGGCGCTGAAGGCGCTTGGCTGAGCTCCCGCGGATTCGGCGTCTCACGGGCGCCGACTTTGCCCTCGCGCCGGATGCCCGATTGAGGCCCGGGTGCCGTTGATCGCCGGTGCCTCGTGGCACCGCCGGGCTAATTTATTTCGACCACGCGCGACAGGGCGCCGATGAGATCGAAGCCATCCCAGGAATAGCCCATGTCGTGGGCCTTGCCGATCGGCACGATTCTGTCCAGGCCGAGCAGGCGCTGGTCGACAACGAAGCTTCTCAGTTCCTCGGCATCGAAACCGAAATAGGTCATCGTCTGGCAGCGCGGGTCTATGCCTGCCGCGATATTCGAAAGGGAGGGGAGGGACAGTTCGTGCAGCGTGCCGAAATACCCGCGCCGCCGATACAGGTCGTTGGTCAGGGAGCACAGGCGGATGCGCGTGAGCGCGGGATGCCGCAAGACGACGGCATCGACAGTGGGCGAGTCGATGATCTCGCGGCAGGTGTCCACGTACTTGTCCATGACCTGTATCGGTTCCGGTTCGTATCTTGATTGTGCCAGCAACTCGAAGCCGGGCCAGAACAGGCGCCTGGCATCGTCGACTTCGCCTGCTTCGCCGATCCAGGCGAGCATGTGGGGCGAGGAACAGGCATGCTGGTCCATCAGATACATGTCGTTGGCGAACCTGAGGTACAGATCGGACAAGGCACCCGCGTCGGCCGCCAGAATGGCGGCGGCATTCACGACACAAAACGAGTATCGGTCGGAAAACGCGATCTCGCGGGAACGCGGATGCGCCCTCAGGCCGCGCATGTGCGCGACCGTGGCGTCGCCACCCCAGATGATCCGCCCCAGGGTGTTTTGCAGCCAGAACTCGGTGATGCGATCGTCGTGCTCGTAGCGAAGCAGATGAATGGCCGAACGCAGCGTGGCAAACCGCGGCTCCGCGAGCACTTCCTGCAACGCCCGGATCACGAGATCGATCTGCTCGCCATGCCGGGAGGGCAGGCGGACGATGCTTGTGTTTCCGGCGAGAAACGCGAACGCCAGCGAGTAGGCGAAATTGATCGGCACATTGGCGGGGGCAACGTGGAAGACCGGACCCAGACCGATGCGCAGGCCACTCGGGCGATGTCTGGAGGCCCAGGTTTCGATGTTCGCGCGACGACACCAAAAAGCGAATGCGGCGACATCGGGGTGGCTTTTGGCGGAGGCATCGGCGAACAAGGCCTTTGACAGGCCGGCGAGAAATTCGACCCGCAAAGGCGAAAACACCGGCTCGGGCGCCGGCGCAATATCGTCCGCGCTTCCCAGCGGAAAGCGCATGGAAAGCGCAAGCTCAGGCGGGATGGTGATCGACATCGCTGCAACCCCGGGTTTCGGCATCCTTGAGCCGCCCATGCACCTGAAAGCGTGCTCCCTGGCGGCCGCATGGGCAGTCGTCCACGCCGACCATTGTTCCAGTGTCCTCCGTCAATATCGAATGCCCCGGATAGCTGTGCGGTAGTACCGACAGCAGTTGAATCAGGCCCGGCACGCCGGGAGCGACGACCTTGAAATCCAGCGGGTCGCGGATGATCACCTCGGAATAATCCGAGGCGTGGAGAAAGCCGTGTTCGCATTCCATGAAGATGGATCCGGTCTGCTCGACCATGCCGTAGTAATTGTGGACCCTGGCGATCCCGGTCAACCGCCGCAGGCGCGATTTGAATTCGTCTGGCGATACCGCGGCGGAAGCGAGCTTCTTCCAGCCACCACCGTGAATCAGGATGCCGCCGGGAATCGAAAGGCTGGCTCCGCGTGCTGCAAGGGCAAGCACGAAATGCTGCCAGACGACTGCGGTAAAGCCAAAAACCAGAACTGGCCCCTCGCCGTGGCGGGCGAGGAAGGCTTCGATCGCCCCGGAGTCGATCTGCATGTCGTCGTCGAGGGCATGGGTGGGATTGCGTCCGAAGATCGAAAAGCCGAGGATGCCGGCGGTCCGCGCCGAAAAGCCGGCACGGTTGGCAAGCGTCGCCGGGCAGTCGACGATCAGCATGGGCAGGCGCCGGCTGCCGATGAAACTTCCCGCGATCTCGGTCAATGCGCGGGTCTGTCTGGCCGCCGTATCCTTGTCGAGGTGGATGCGTGAAACCGCCTGTCCCGAGGTGCCGGAAGAACTCAGCGTCCTGACCAGGTCCGCTTCAGGCACGCTGCGCAGCTCATAGTGCTTGAACAGGCGTACCGGCAGGTAGGGAAAGTCTTCGCAACGATCGACCTGGCGCGGGCCGCCGTGGAGCACGTCGACCAGGCGGCGATACTCGGCGCAGCCGGCGTAGTGCAGCCGGGTCAGGCGATTCAGTTCGGGAACCAGCGCCTCTTGTTTGGCCGCGCGGTGCAGGGCGTAGGGATGTCCAGGACTGGGTAGAGAACGCGGCGAGGGATCGCCGACAGGATCAGTGCGCATCGACATCGCGTGGGCTCAAAATCCCGGCAAGGGAAGCATAATCGATCTTCCCGCTCTCCAGCCTGGGGATGCTGGGCAGGGCCCTGACCGCGATTGCGGTGGGATTGACGCCCAGAGTTGCGGCGAGGCGGGTCTGCAGGTCGTAGTCAGGGAGCTGCCCTTCAAGATGCACGTCGAGCCGCTCGTCGGTGCCGGTGACCGTGGCGCTGAGACCTTGTTCGTGGAGCAAGGATTCGACTTCGTCCAGAGCAATCCGGTTGCCGAAAATCTTCACGAATCGGCTGGCACGGCCTACCAGCGTGAAATAGCCGTAGTCATCGATGATCGCCAGGTCGCCGGTCCGCAAAATGCCATGGTTCTGGTCGCCGAGGGCGAGGTTCCGGTGCGAAGTGGCATATCCAAGGCACACATTGGGGCCGGAATAGATCAGTTCGCCGGTGCATCCGGCTTGCGTGATCCGCAGGCCCTGCGGGTCTTCCAGCCAAAGCGCTCCGCCCGGAATGGGCCGACCGATGCTGCCGGCCCGGGCGAGGGTTTCCTGCCAGGGCAGATAGGCGATCCGCGCCGTGGCTTCGGTCTGGCCATACATCGTATAGAAGCGCATGCCGCGCGCACCACAGGATTCGGCAACGCGCCGGATCCGTTCCGGGGCCAGTCGTCCGCCCGCCTGGGTGAAGGTTCTCATTGCAGGCATCTTGAGCCGTTCGATACCCAGCTTGAGCAGCATGTCGTAGGTATAGGGAACACCGGCGAGACTCGTTGCCCCGTCGCGCTGGATCTGGGCCCAAAGCTGGCGCTCCATGATCGATCGGTCGCTGAGCAGCAATGCGGCGCCGCCCCTGAGGTGGCTGTTGATGACCGACAAGCCGTAGGAGTAGTGGATGGGGAGCGTGGTAATTGCTCGCTCGCCAGCCTCGATGCCCAGGTAGTCGATGATCGAATCGGCATTGGCCAGCAGGTTTCGCCTGGAAATTCGAACCAGCTTGCGCGACCCGGTCGATCCCGAGGTGGTCAGCAGTAGCGCGAGATCCGGGTGCAGTACGTGCCGGATGTCGTCGCCCGTTCGATACAGTCCGTATTCGCCGCAATGCAGAATGGTCTGGGCGGAAATCCCGGCGAGGTCGTCCCGTTTATGAAACACATAGTTGGGCCTATAGGCCTCCAGCAGGCCGGCGAGCCTTGCCTTGTCGATGCCTCCGGGCAGCAGCAGTGGTACCACCGCGCGGTCGAGGCAGGCAAGGTAGCAAAGCAGCGTTGGCAAGTCGTTGTGGCACAGGCAGAACAGCAGGCCCGGCGGCGGGAACTTCGCCGCCAGTGCCCTGACTTCGGCACCGAGTTCCCCGTGCGACAGGCAGCATCCTTCCTCCGGAAGGACCGCCAGCCCAGCGGGCCCGCTTGCGCCGAGGAGCGTCATGTCGACAGGTCGACCCCGTATTTGCGCAGTATCTCGATGCCGACGTTGTAGGAACTGAACTCGATGATGTCGTCGGTTTCCAGCATGATGCCGAAGGCCTCCTCGATCGCCGCGATCATCCCCATGTGCCCCGCCGAATCCCAGGCCTGAACGCTGCGGTAGGCCAGCTTGTCGCCGAGCTGGTCGGGCGCAAGGCCGAAGCACTCGATGAAGATATCGTCATATTTTTCCTTGTTGCTCACGCTGCCTCCGTTCATTTAAAGACTCGTTGTTCCAGGTTGGGGCGCATCGGCCTTGCGGGATTGCCCAGGGCGATGACGTTGTCCGGCAGGTCGTTGAACACCACCGAGCCCATCCCGACGATGACGCCTTCGCCGATTCGCACCTGGTCCTTGATCAAGGCACCCATCCCGATATAGGTGCTGCGGCCGATCACGGTTTTTCCGCCGATATTGACCATCGAGGAGATGACCGAATCATCGCCGACCACGACATCATGGCCGACGATGGACATCGCATTGACGGAAACATTGCATCCCAGCCTGGCATCGCGCGAAACCGAACAATGCTGCGATATCACGACGCCTTCGCTCAGGCTTTCGGGCTGGCTGACGATCGATGTTGCGTCGACCAGGCGGCCGAGCCGCAGCCCGCGTTGCTGCAATTTCATCCTCAGCGTAGCGCGAAGGCTGGGCTCTCCCGAGGCGATCACCACTTCGCCGCCGTGCTTCCCGATGTGCTCGCAGGCATCGTCGAAGGCGAAGATCCTCGCCTCGTGGCGGGCTGGTTCGGTGCACACGTCATCGAGAAAATGGATGGCTTCCCAGCACCCGTGAAGCGAGTTGTAGCGCCGCGCGACTTCGATCACTTCCTTGCCATAGCCGCCGGCGCAGTAGACGAACAGCGAACTCACGGGCGCGCTCCGCTATCCAGGACCTGGCATGTTTTCCGCGTTGCGCTCGGTTCTCTCGCTAGCGGGATGCCACTCGTCGCTTCAATCTGAAACATCGCACTCCCGGATCAGGGTGTCCGCTTCGATGCCGCGAATAACCACCTTCCCGATCAATGTCGCCATCGCGGTTGGCGGCAGGCCCGAGCCGGGGCGCTTTGCGTCCAGATCGGCCGGGGTGATCCGGGTGCCCTGTTTCAATTCGCGCGCGGCGATGATGCTGCGTCGCATCTTCAATCGCTGCTCGTATTCCTCCGGGGGAAGGATACGTTCGCGGCTGCCCATGGCCTCATGCACATTCCGGCACGCCTGGACCAGGGCCATCATTTCCGCCGGTTCGGTTGCCATTTGGTTGTCCATGCCGAGCTTGTTGTGGTCGAGGGTGAAGTGCTTCTCGATCAGGCAGGCGCCAAGCGCGACGGACGCGGCGGCACACTCCAGACCGAGAGAATGGTCCGAATAGCCGATCGGATACTCTGGAAATTCGTCGCGCAGGCCAAGGATATTATTGAGGCGGATCGCCGGGGCGGCGGCGGGATAGGTCGAAACGCAGTGAAGTACGCACAGATTCCGGTTTCCCGCATTGGCAATGGTTTCGACAGCCGCGCGAATCTCGCCGAGTTCACCCATGCCGGTGGACAGCACCATCGGTGTTCCCGTGCGGGCAATGAAGTCCAGGAAGGGGAGGTTGTTCAACTCCATCGAGGCGACCTTGATGAAGGGGACGTCGCACTGCTCGATCAGGAATTCGACCTCCTCGCGCGAGTAGGGCGTCGATGCGAACGCAATTCCGGCCGACTTGGCAAACCGGGCCAGGTCGCGCAGGCTGTCCTCCGCCAGGGCGAACTTGCCGACCATGCGGCGGGCGACGGGATTGGCGTCGTAGAAGGATTTGGAATACAGGCTTTGCGTGGACCACGACTGGAACTTCACGCAATCGCAACCGACTTCCCTAGCCCGCACGATCATTTGCCTGGCGGTTTCGAGATCACCGAAATGGCTGGTGTTCAGCTCGGCAACGAAATAGGGCTTGCCGAAATCGGAAAGCTCGATGCCGTTGCGTAACTTGATGGTGGCCATGACGTTGCCTGCGCTTGGTAGTGGGGCCGGTGGGTCTATTGGTCGATGGGTTCGACGATCATTTCGGCCAGGAATGTCGTCCGGTCCAGAAACGGAGCTTGATCTTCCAGGGGGCGGCGCACCAGGCGGCCCGCCGAATTCCTGGCGAGGCTTGTCTCGATGTAGTCCTGATTCTCCAGGCCAAGAATTTCGCAGATTATCGCCCCATCCGCCATGAGGATATCTCGCAGCCTTGGCTCAAGCTCTTCGGCGCGCTCTATGCGTGCATAGGGCAGTGCGAAGGACTTCGCCACCTCGCGGAAATCCGGGCAGCTTACGCCGTTGCTCGAGTCCGTTCCTATGGTGCGCGAGCGGAACAGGTCGGTCTGGCGCCGGCGGATGATGCCGTAGGCATTGTTGCTGATGATCAGGATCTTCGCCGGAATATTGTGATGCCGTATGGTCTGCAGCTCCTGCAGGTTCATCATCACCGAACCGTCACCGACGACGGCGACGATCGGGTGGTCGCCGGAAAAGTGTACGCCAACGATCGCCGGCAGCGCGAATCCCATGGCACCTTGCGATACCGGGTGGATGCAGCGCTGCCCCCTGGAAAATCCGACATTGGTCGGCAGGATGATTTCGGCAAAACCAGAGTCGGTGACCAGCGAGGCGTCGGCGGGCAGCACGCGGGAAAGGCAATCGGCGAGATGATGGAGGTCGACTCGCTCCGTGCTTCCCTGACGTGCCTCGTGGCGTGGAAAAACTGTCTTCCAGTGCTGGCACTTCAGGCGCCAGGCGCTGGTGTCGCCGATGGCCGCGGCTTGCGTCAGCGCCAGTAGAAACTGCCTGGCGTCGGCGACGACGAGCCTGTCGATCCGCACGCCGTCCTTTGCATGTTCCGCCGGATCGATGTCGACGACGATGATCCTGGCGGCCCGTGCAAACTTCGCGAAATCCGTTCCGGTCACCATGGATGAGAGCCGGCACCCCACCACCAGCACCAGGTCGGCGTTCTGGACAGCGAAATTGCCCGCCCGGGAACAGCCCATCGCTCCCACCGACCCGATCAGCAGCGGATCGCCAGCATCGATGACGTCGGGTGCCGAGGCCGCGTAGGTGACGGGAACTGGATTGCTCGCGAGGAAGTCCCGCAGCGCATCGACCGCCTTCGCGCTGCGCATGCCGCTTCCCAGCAACAGCACCGGACGCTTCGCGTCGCGCAGCGCCGCGGCAACCTGGCACACATCCTCGGCCGAGGGCTGGCCCGGCAAATTCGCATCAGGTACGAAGCGCGCGAGTTCCTCGGGGACAACGCGCATGCTCTGGATGTCAAGAGGGATGTCTATCCATACCGGGCCGGGTCTCCCCGACATGGCCAGAAACAGTGCCTTGTCGAGCTCATGGGCAATGCTTGCCGGATCGGTGATCATCACCGCGTATTTGGTGATGGACGCAACGATGCTTACGATGTCTGCCTCTTGCTGGCCGAAGGTACGCAGGGCTTTTCCCGTGTATCGCGTGGTCTCGGCCAGGGTGTTTTGGCCGGAGATGAAGATGCAGGGCAGACCGTCCTGCCATGCCGACAGAACTCCCGTCAGGGTATTGGTCGCGGCGCAGCCTGTCGACACCAGACAGACGCCAGGGCCTCCCGAATGCTGGGCATACGCAGCGGCGGCGAAGGCGGCGGATTGCTCGTGGTGCATGCATACCGCCGACATGGTCTTGAGCCTGGCAACGGCATCCGTCAGGAACAAGGCGCCCCGGCCGCTGACCAGAAAGACATGGCGCACGCCTTGCGCCTGGAGTCTTTCCATCACATAGTCGGCAACCCTGGGCATGGACGTCTGGAAAGCTCAGGACGAGGTGGGGGGGCGTGGTGTGAACTGTTTCAGGACGTCAGGCACCGCGATCACGAACTCGCCGGCGCAGGCCAGTTCTCCCGCCACGTGACCCGTCGCGCGGCCCTTCGCCACGCCGCGATTGAAGGAATCCAGAATCGCCAGGATATCGAGGGACTCGCCGGGCACGATCTTGCGCTTGAACTGAAAGTCGCTGATATTCGAGAACGCGGTCTTCATGCCCTGGTATTCCGGCCTGGACAGAAAGATCATGATGAAGGTCTGCACCAGGCATTCGACCATGATGAATCCGGGAACCGTGGGCTCGTCCGCGAAGTGCGCCGGGAAAAACCACTCGTTATAGGTGAAGGTTTTGATGCCGCGCGCCCGCTTTCCCGGTATGAGATCGGTGATGCGGTCGACGAACAGCAGCGGATAGCGATTCTGCTGGCATTTCTGGATTCCGGGAATATCGAAACTCAAGCCTGCGTCGGTATCGTTCATGGCGAATCGTCAGTGAAATCGAAACGGAAAACGGAACGCGCTCGGACGCCGGGCAAATACCGCCGGCTGGCCCGGGCGCGTCAAAGCCTATCATAGCGCAGGATGGCGCCCAAACCCCTTGTGCGCATCGCATGGCGCGGCGCCCGGAATCGCGTTGACTCGCACGTAAACCCCGGTGGCGCCTGGCCGCTCAAGGGGCCGCGTGGGCCGCGCCGGCGGTTATCGTCGATGGGCCGACGATGACGTCCGGAAGGTTTACAGCGGATTCTCTTCGCGGTTGGCGCGCTTGCGTTCGTGCTCCTTGAGGAAGCGCTTGCGCAGGCGGATCGACTTCGGCGTGATCTCGACCAGTTCGTCGTCGGCGATGAATTCGACGGCCGATTCGAGCGTCATCAGGATCGGTGGCACCAGGCGCACGGCTTCATCGGTGCCCGAGGCGCGCACGTTGGTCAGTTGCTTGCCCTTGATCGGGTTCACCACCAGGTCGTTGTCGCGGCTGTGGATGCCGATGATGATGCCTTCGTAAAGTGGGTCGCCGGGGCTGACGAACATGCGGCCGCGATCCTGCAGTTTCCACAACGCATAGGCCACGGCGGCGCCGTCGTCCTGCGAGATCAGCACGCCGTTGCGGCGCTCGGCCATGATGCCGGCCATCGGGCCGTAGTCGTCGAAGATGTGGCTGGCCATGCCGGTGCCGCGCGTCAGGGTGAGGAATTCGCCCTGGAAGCCGATCAGGCCGCGTGCCGGGATGCGGTATTCGAGCCTGACCCGACCCTTGCCGTCGGGCTCCATGTTGAGCAGTTCGCCGCGGCGGCGGCCGAGTTCCTCCATGACGCCGCCCTGGTTGTCGGCCTCGATATCGACGGTGAGCAGTTCGTAGGGTTCGCACTTCTCGCCGTTGATATCCTTGAACAGCACGCGCGGGCGCGACACCGCGAGTTCGTAGCCTTCGCGCCGCATGGTTTCGAGCAGGATGGTGAGGTGAAGTTCGCCGCGCCCCGAAACGAGGAACACGTCGGCATCCTCGGTTTCCTCGACGCGCAGGGCGACGTTGGACAGCAGTTCCTTTTTCAGGCGATCGCGGATCTGGCGGCTGGTCACGTACTTGCCTTCCTTGCCGGCCAGCGGCGAGGTGTTGACCTGGAAATTCATGGTCAGCGTCGGCTCGTCGACCACCAGCGGCGGCAGGCCATTCGGTGCCGTCGGGTCGCACAGGGTGACGCCGATGCCGACCTGCTCGATGCCGGTGACCAGGACGATGTCGCCGGCTTCGGCTTCGGTCGCCTGTTCGCGTTCAAGGCCCTTGAACATCATGATCTGGCCGATCTTCGCCTTGCCCTTGTTCTCGTCGCCGTACATCACGGCGACTTCCTGCGCCGCCCTGAGCCGGCCCTGCTTGATGCGGCCGATGCCGATGCGGCCGACATAGCTGTTGTAGTCGATGGAGCAGATTTGCAGTTGCAGCGGCTGATCCACATCAACGTCCGGCTGCGGCGTGTGCTTGATGATGGCCTCGTAAAGCGGCGCCATGTCGGTGCCCGGCTTGGTCGCGTCGAGCATGGCGAAGCCGTTCAGGGCCGAGGCAAAGACCACCGGGAAGTCGAGCTGCTCCTCGGTGGCGCCGAGCTTGTCGAACAGGTCGAAGGTATGGCTGATGACCCAGTCGGGGCGTGCACCGGGACGGTCGATCTTGTTCACTACCACGATGGGCTTGAGGCCGAGGGCCAGGGCCTTGCGCGTGACGAAGCGGGTCTGCGGCATCGGGCCTTCGACGGCATCGACCAGCAGCAGCACGCCGTCGACCATGGACAGCACGCGCTCGACCTCGCCGCCGAAGTCGGCGTGGCCCGGGGTGTCGACGATGTTGATATGCGTGCCCTGCCAGTCGATGGCGCAGTTTTTCGACAGGATGGTGATGCCGCGTTCCTTTTCCAGGTCGTTGGAATCCATCACCCGTTCGGTTACCGCCTGGTGGGCGGCGAAGGTGCCGGATTGGCGAAGCAATTGATCAACCAGGGTGGTCTTGCCGTGGTCGACGTGGGCGATAATGGCGATGTTTCGTAGGGCGCGGGACATAGGGGTGGGGGCGTGCTGCGATGCGGAAAAAAGGGGCGAATTCTAGCACGCCCCTGTGCTCGTTCTGATTGAATTTTCAAGGGATTTTTATGCTCGGCATCATCGGCGGCAGCGGCTTGACGCAACTCGCCAATCTCGACGTCTCGCACCGCGAAGTCGTGCGCACGCCCTATGGCGAGCCCTCCGGACCGTTGACCTTCGGCCGCATCGGTTGCCAGGATGTCGTGTTTCTTGCCCGCCACGGCCACGGACACACGATACCGCCGCATCTGGTGAATTATCGGGCCAACATGCATGCGCTGGACAGCGTGGGCGCTTCCCGGGTGGTATCGGTGGCCTCCGTCGGTGGAATTCGTGGCGACCTCGGGCCGGGTGTGCTGGTCGTTCCGCACCAGATCATCGACTACACCTGGGGCCGCGAAATGACCTTCCAGTCGGGGGGCGACGGCCCGGTGGTGCACGTCGATTTCACCGAGCCGTATGATGAAGGCGTGCGCCAGGTGCTGCTGGATGTCGCGCGGCGCGTCGCCGAGACGGTGCTCGACGGCGCCATCTATGCGACGACACAGGGGCCGCGCCTGGAAACCGCCGCCGAGATCGATCGCATGCACCGCGATGGCGCCGACATCGTCGGCATGACCGGCATGCCCGAGGCCGGGCTGGCACGGGAGCTTGACCTGCCCTATGCGGCGCTTTGTGTAGTGGCGAACTGGGCTGCCGGACGGGCCGACTCCGCGCACGGAATCCGGTTTGACGAACTGGAGGCCGTGTTGCACGAAGCCATGGGGCGCGTGCGCCGGATCATCGAAGGGCTGTGCGAGGCATGATTGCCCCCCCACGCTCGCAACCCCGGCTCGCTGCCCCCCCAAGGGGGGCGTATTCCGCCTTGGGGCGGCCCGGCGGCGGCATGAGGCGGCGATGATCCGCGAAGTCCTGCGCATGGGCGACCCGCGACTGCTGCGGGTGGCGCAGCCGGTGACCGGGTTCGGCACCACGGAACTCGCCGAATTGCTCGCCGACATGCGTGACACCATGGCGCATCTTGACGGCGCTGGACTGGCAGCGCCGCAGATCGGAGTCGATCTGCGCGTGGTGATCTTCGGCATGCAGGCGACTCCGCGCTATCCCGAGGCGCCGCCGGTGCCGGAAACCGTGCTGATCAATCCCGAGCTGACGCCCTTCGGCGACGAGGAAGAAGAGGGCTGGGAGGGTTGCCTCTCGGTGCCCGGGCTGCGCGGCTGGGTGCCGCGCTGGAAGCGCCTGTATTACGCGGGCTGCGACGAAACCGGGCGGCGCTTTGAACGCCGTGTCGAAGGCTTCCACGCGCGCGTGGTGCAGCACGAATGCGACCATCTCGACGGCATCCTCTACTCCATGCGAGTCAGGGACTTTCGCCTATTCGGGTTCACTGATGCCCTGAATATCCCCGGCGTGGCGGACGAATAGGGCGCTTCGGTCCCGGCATCTTCACGGTTGCCCGTCAAGACCGTGTGAGGTGCTTGCACGCATTTCAGTTCGTGCTACTATGTTTATACGTGTTTCTACATCGGGGACGTCATGAGGTTGCAACTATCGAAGTGGGGTAACAGCCTGGCGGTTCGATTGCCGGTAGAGTGCACGCGCGCGGCCGGTTGCGCGATGGCGACACGGTTGATGCGGAAGTGACGGCATTGGGCGAGATCAAGTTGACGCCAACACAGACATTCGACAAGGCGGCCTTCTTGGAGCGATTGCGCAAGCTGCACGCCAAAATGCCGATGACGACCACTACCGTCGAGATGATGCGCCAAGAGGATCGCTACTGATGATCTACCTTGATACCAGTGTCGCCGTGTCACTGTTGGTGCCCGAGCCAAGGACGGCTGACGTAAAGGCATGGTTCGGCGGCTTGAACGAAATCCCCGTCAGTGGCGATTGGCTGCTGACGGAGTTCGATAGCGCGGTTTCAATCAAGCTCAGAGCGGGGGAACTGGTGGAAAGCGACGCCAAGATCGTGCGGAAGGAATTCGAGAAGCTGACGATGAGCGGACTGCGCATCGTTCCTGTCAGCCGCACGGCATTTAGAAGCGCCGCCGATCTGGCGAAGCAACACACACACCGGCTGCGGGCAGGCGATGCGCTGCACCTGGCCGTGGCGAGGGAGATAGGCGCGCAATCTGTTGCCACGCTGGACAGCGTGATGTCCGCAAACGCGAAACGGATGAAGATGGGCGTGGAAGCGATTTAGGCAGCCGCCCAGCGGGTGCGCGACTTCAAGCGCTTCGGCTTCGTCGAGGCACTGAACCTGCCGGGGACCGCCGAAGAATAGCGGCGCCGTGTCGCCGGCGCCGACTCTTGTCCTGCTTCAGCCGGCCTTGGCGCGCTTGGCCTGCAGGCGCTGGGCGGTTTTCTCGATGCCGACGATGAAGCGGTTGTGCTTGCCGCGGGCGACTTCCTCGACCGCGTCGCGGGCCGTGAATTCGAAGCTCACGGCGGGCCCGTTGACCTCGGTCAGCGTCACCGTGACATCCACCCACATGCCCATCAGCGTGGCGCCGACGTGGTCTAGTTCGACGCGCGTGCCGACGGAATCCTTGCCGGGCTCGATGTTCTGCAGCAGCAGGTCGCGGCAGGCCATTTCGATGTCGTAGAGCAGGTTCGGCGTCGAATACACGCGGCAGTCGTCGCCCATGAAGCTGATGGTCTTGTCGCGGTCGATGTCGACGTGGCGGGTGGCGGAAAGGCCGGGCTTGAGGGTGTCGCTCATGGTGATTCCTCCTTGGAGTGTTGGTTTCAGTTCGACGGGCGCCGACGGATGGCGTCGGCATTGAGGCGGGCTTCGACGTAGCGCACCAGCGCCCTGGTGCCGCGCGCGCAGTTGCGGAAAATGCAGACGCCCTGGTCCATCAGGCGCGCGGACATTGTGTCGTAGAGGCTGCCGCCATCGACAATGCCGATGATCGGCTTGGCGTTGCGCTCGACGATGGGCGGCATCAGATGTACCGTGCTCTTCGGGTCATTGATATCGAAGCCGGGGCGCAGCTTGCTCGACTCCAGGGCGCGCACCGAGGGCGCGGTGGGGTCGAGGCCGACCACCACGGCGTCGATGTTCGGGTCGCGCAGGAAGGCCTCGACGATCTGCAGGTGGGCCTCGTCGTCCGCGCCGGGGTTGATGTCGATCGGATTGCGCACCTCGACCAGGGCGTCGAGCTTCTTGGCCTTGAGGACGTCTTCCAGCGCGGTGATCGTGCCGGATTCCAGGGCGCCCATTTCCATGGCGAAGCTGTCCGACTCGATCGAATCGGCCATGCCCACGGCCTCGAAGCCGGCGCCGCTGATGGCCCCCAGCCGCTTGCCGCTTATCGTCTTGCCGTGCAGTGCGCCGGCGACGTAGAACAGGTCGTCGAAGCCGTTGAAATCTTCGGCGACGATGGCGCCGGCGTGCCTCACCACGGATTCGAAGAGTATCGGGCCGCCGGCGATCGAGGCGGTATGTCCCATCACGCCGCCCATGCCGGGCGCGGTCTTGCCGGACTTGTACACCACCACGTCCTTGCCCTTCGCCACGGCCTTGCGCACGGCGCGGGCAAAGTCGAGCCCGTCGCCATCCTTGAAGCCCTCGATGTAAATGCCGATGGTCTCGATCTCCGGCAGTTCGGCGAAATAGGCGAGCATGTCGCCGTGGGTCAGGTCGGTCTGGTTGCCCAGCGCCAGCATGTAACGCGGGTCGAGCCAGGGATTCTGGCTGATGCGGGTGATCATGAAGGCGCCGCTCTGGGAGAGCATCACCGAATTGCGCTCGGCCTTTTTCGGCGGCTTGGGCAGGCGTTCGAGCGGAATGAACCAGGAATCGTAGTTGCCCGGATGCGAAACCACGCCCAGGCAGTTGGCACCGAGGAAGATCGGCCCGCCGCCGGGCTTACCGTGCGCGGCATTGATGCGTTCGGCGAGCGCGGCGGCGGGCTCGCGGCTGGCGCGCGTTTCGCCCAGGCTGCCGGGAATCAGCATCACGGACTCGACCGCATCGGTCTCGATGATCTCGTCGACCAGCTCATATACCGCGCTGGCGGCCACCGCGACGATCAGAAGGTCAAGCTTGCCGTCGAGGGCCTTCAGCCCCTCGACGCAGCGCACGCCGTCGATCTCGGTTTCGCCGGGGCGAATGATGCACAGTTGATCCTTGGGATAGCCGCTGCCCATCAGGTTCTTCAGGATGATGCGGCCGAAGTTCATGCTGGTCGAGGAGACGCCGATGATGCCTATCGACTTCGGGTGGATCAGCTTGGCGATCTTGTCTGTCGGGCGCGGCAGGCGCCGCGGCGGGGCCGGGGCGAACTCGCAACGCGCGGCGCCGACGGCGATGGTGTCGGTGGCGCATACCGGATTCAGTTCCAGATGTTGCGGCAGCAGTGCATCCGAATCGGCGCCCCATGGACCGGCGGCCAGTGCCAGCAGGCCATCGAAACAGGCGCGCAGCGCCGCTTCGGGCGGCATCTTGCCCGCGCGAGCGGCCTGGGCCGCAATTCGCTGCCAGGCAATGGTGCGCTTGAACAGGGCGAGGAAGTTGTCGGCATCGGTCAGTTCCGCCGCGGCATACACCGAGGCGCGGTCGCGGCGGAAGTTGCCTTCGTCGAGTTCGGCGTCGAGCCCGCCCAAACCGGCGCTCAGCACCATGCCGAATTCGCGGGTGCGGTTGAGGCTGATGCGCAGGTCCGTCAGCTCGCTGGCGCCAGGCGCAAAGCCAAGGCCCAGCGCGGTCAGCAGTGATTCAAGTTCAAAGGGTTCGAGACTCCGCCTGCCGGTGGCGGCGGCTTGACGGAACAGGCTGGTGGCCAGCCGGACCAGGTCAGGATTGCCGTTGGTGGCGATTGACGTCTTGCTCATGGTGTTCTCCCCGGAGGTTCCGGGCGAACGCCGGATTGCCTCAGGGGCGAACTATATCAGATACAAAATGATTCGCAAGACCTGACAAAAATGTATCATTTGATCTCGGTCAACCTATGCGGTTGCCAGCGCCGGGCTGGCCCCCGCGACTGCCAGACCGCCAAAGCGCTCCAGGAAATACGTCGCCGGAGGCGGCAATGGACCGCTCGCGGTTTCGCAGACCGCCAGCAGGTGGCGTTGGGCATGAGGCCAGGTGATGGAATAGATGTCGCGGCAAAGCTGCCGTGCCACCCCGCCGCTCCAATTGACGGGCAAGAGTTGCACGGGCAACTGCGGGTCATGCAGCAAGGCGCGGCGAAAGTCGTGCATCAGCAGGGTCTGGACCAGAAAGCACTGTTCGGGATCGAGATCGCCGGCCGCGCGAAGCGTGCGCAGCACCGGCCGGAAGCATTCGATGAAGTCGGTGTACTTGGCGGCGAGCACGTCGAGATTCCAGCATTCATGGACCAGTTCCTGCAGCGGTTTGCTGGTCAGCGCGCTGATGTTGGCCGCGCGCATGGCGACCACCTTGTCATGGGCGCCGGTTTCCTGAAGGATGTCCAGCAAGGCTTCGGTATCCGCCGAGGGATGGGCCAGAATGCCAGAGGCCAGCGCGCCGTAGCCGGCCCAGGCGAGTTCCTTGCGCAGTTGATCTCGCGGCGCCCCGGCCAGCGAGCCGGGAATCAGCACCAACTGCCATTCTCCGCCCCAGGTGTCCTGGGGGGCGAAATAGATGCGCCGATAGGCCTGCTCGAAGCGGCGCCGGCCCGAGGTGGTGAGGCTGTAATAGCTGCGGCGCCCGATCTGTTCCGAGACCAGCCATTTCTCCTGGGAGAGGCGATAGACGCTGGTGCGCACCATGCGCTCGTTGAGGCCCAGCGGCTCCATCAGGCGGATGAAGCTGCCGAGCCAGACCGTGCCGCCATGCGGCGCGATGAAATCGCCGTAGACCGTGATGATCAGGGAATTGGCACGTGTCGGATGCCGGTCGAGGAAGTTGGCGATCCACTGGCTGAGGTGTCGGCTTTTCAATTGTTTTCCGATGCGGGGCATGGGTTTCGGGGCTGGGTTCTGCCCTTCCGGCGGCATTGTAGGCGAGCGCCTTGTTCGGGGCGAATGTATACAGTATGCCGCATTAGGCGCTTCTAATATGATACAAAACGCTTGCTTTTAGAATCACCGTTCTGTATCGTAACGAAAAGCGGGTGAAAGCCCTTTCGGAGGAGCAGGCCACAATGCATCACGCAACTGGCACGGATCAGGAGACGCACCGCATCTATCCGGCGAGTCGGCGCACGGGCGGCGATGCGGTATCCAGCGCCGAGATCCTCGCCGAGGAAGTGCCGGTGGCTCTGGTCTACAACGGGATATCCCATGCCGTGATGCTGGCTACGCCGGCCGACCTTGAAGACTTTGCAATTGGTTTCAGCCTCAGCGAATGCATCGTCGGCCGCGCCGGGGAAGTCCTCGATCTTGAAATCATCGAAGGCGGCAGCGGCATCGAAGTCCAGATGCAGATCACGGCCGAGCGGGCGCAGGCGCTCAAGCGGCATCGGCGCAGCCTGGCCGGCCGCACCGGCTGCGGGCTGTGCGGCACCGAAAGCCTGGATCAACTGGCGCGCCGCAGCGCCCGGGTCGAATCTTCAACGGTGCTCGCCGAGGGCGCGGTAGCCCGCGCTCTTTCCGGCCTGCAGGCCAGTCAGGCGCTGTTTCGGGCCACCGGCGCGGTGCATGCCGCCGCCTGGTGCGAAGCGGATGGCCGCATCGAACTGCTGCGCGAAGACGTCGGTCGCCATAACGCGCTGGACAAGATGGTCGGCGCGCTGGCCCGTCGCGGGCAACGCTTCGACGGGGGCTTCGTGCTGATGACCAGCCGCGCCAGCTACGAGATCGTGCAGAAAGCGGCGGCAGCCGGCATCGCCGTGGTCGCCGCCGTTTCCGCGCCCACCGGGATGGCCGTGCGAGTGGCGGTCGAGTCGGGCGTGACCTTGATCGGCTTCGCCCGTGGCGAGCGGCATTGCGTGTATTCGCATCCGCAACGGATTCATTGAGGAAATTGGTGACGAACATGAGCATGGAATCTGCCCAGTCCAAGTCGGTGAAGCACGTGCCGAGCTACTGCTACAACTGTGTCTCCGGCCCCGACCTGATGAATGTCAAGGTCGTCGATGGCGTCGCCACCGAGATCGAGCCGAACTTCGCCGCGGCCAACGTGCATCCGGCCAAGGGGCGGGTCTGCGTCAAGGCCTATGGCCTGGTGCAGAAGACCTACAACCCGAATCGCATCAGCACACCGATGAAGCGCACCAATCCGAAGAAGGGGCGCAATGAGGATCCCGGCTTCGTGCCGATCTCCTGGGATGAGGCGCTGGACATCGTCGCCGAAAAGCTCAAGGCGGTGCGCGCCAAGGGCCTGGTGGACGAGGCCGGCCTGCCGCGCGTCGCCGTCAGCCTGGGCCACGGCGGCACGCCGTCGAATTACATGGGCACCTTCCCGGCCTTCCTGGCCTCCTGGGGCGAGGTCGATTTCAGCTTTGGCTCCGGTCAGGGCGTCAAGTGCGTGCATTCCGAGCATCTCTATGGCGAGTTCTGGCATCGCGGCTTTACCGTGGCCGCCGATACGCCAAACTGTCGATACAACATCGCGGTGGGCGCCAACGTCGATGTCACCGGCGGTCCCTGCGCCGTGACCCGTCACGCCGACGCGCGCGTGCGCGGCTACAAGCGGGTGCAGGTCGAGCCGCATCTTTCGGCGACGGGCGCCTGTTCCGCCGAGTGGGTGCCGATCCGGCCGAAGACCGATCCGGCCTTCCTGTTTGCGCTGATCCATGTGCTGGTGCGTGAGAACGGGCTTGCAAAGCTGGACATCCCCTTCCTCCGCGATCGCACCGCCTCGCCCTATCTGGTGGCGCCGGATGGCCTGTATCTGCGCGATCCGCAAAGCGGCAAACCGCTGGTGTGGGACGAGAACACGGCCGGCGCCGTGGTGCATGACACGCCCGGCGCCAAACCGGCCGTGGCCGGCAGCTACCGTGTCGCCAGGGCCGTGGTGGTCGATGCCGACAAGGAGCGTCGCGAGTACAGCGACGTCGAGGGGGCGACCGCCTACGAGATGCTGGCGCGGCACATCGAGAAGTACACACCGGAATGGGCCGAGACGGTGTGCGACGTCAAGGCGGCAACCATCCGCCGCATCGCCAACGAATACCTTGAGGCCGCCAGCATTGGCGAGACCATCGAGATCGACGGCAAGACCCTGCCCTTGCGGCCGGTCGCGGTGACGCTGGGCAAATCGGTGAACAATGGCTGGGGCGCCTATGAGTGTTGTTGGGCACGCACCGTGCTCGCGGCGCTGGTCGGTGCGCTGGAAAATCCGGGCGGCCTGCTGGGCACCACCGTGCGCCTCAACAAGTCGCGCGACAACCGTCACCTTTCGGTGGCGCCGGGCGAAGATGGCTTCATGGTCCAGTACTTCAACCCGACCACCAAGGAGGAATGGCAGGTTGCCCCCTCGACGCGCAACCTGCATCAAACGCTGGTGCCCATCGTCGGCCACAACGGCGCCTGGAGCCAGGCCCTGGGTCCGACGCAACTGGCCTGGATGTTCCAGAACGAGCGCCCGGATGACTGGAGCATGCCGATGCCGACCCTGCCCGAGGTCTGGCTGGTGTATCGCTCCAACCCCTCGATCTCCTTCTGGGACACGCGCCACCTGGCCGAGATCGCCGCGAAGTTCCCTTTCATGGCCTGCTTCGCCTACACGGTCGATGAGACCAACTACATGGCCGACGTGCTGCTGCCCGAGGCCACCGACCTCGAGTCGACACAGATGATCCGCATGGGCGGCACCAAGTACATGGAGCAGTTCTGGGACCACAAGGGCGTGGTGCTGCGCGCCAAGGCCGTCGAACCCCAGGGCGAGGCGCGCGATTTCACCTGGATCACCACCGAGCTGGCCATGCGCACCGGCCTGCTCGAATCCTACGTCAAGGCGATCAACAAGGGCATATCCGGCGTCTCGCCCCTGAAGGGCGAGGGTTACGACTTCCGCCTCGATCCCGCCACTCCGCCGACCACCGAACAGGTCTGGGATGCCGTTTGCCGCGCGGCGACGCGCACCATGTCGGAAGGCCGCGAAGAGCATGACCTGAAGTGGTTCGAGCAGAACGGCTTTTTCACAGTGCCGATGTCGCGGCTGGAGTGGTACCTGACACCGACCATGGAGCAGCATGGCCTGCGCTACGAGCTTCCCTACCAGGAGCGCCTGCTGCGCGCCGGCCGCGAACTGGGCCGCCGCCTGCATGAGAAAAAAATGAACTGGTGGGACGAACAGCTTTCCGAATACGCCGCGCTTCCGGAATGGCATGACGTGCCGGGACGCTGGATCCGTAATCTCGAGAAAGCCGGCGCCAAGGCGGAAGACTTCCCCTTCTGGCTGCTGACCACCAAGAGCATGCAGTATCACGCCGGTGGCAATGCGGCGATCGAGGTCATGCATGAAGTGGCGCAGAACCTGCGCGGTCATGCGGGCGTGATCATGAACGCGAAGACCGCGGCCGGCCTGGGCATCGCCGAGGGCGACCGCATCGAAGTGCGCTCGCACATCGGCGCCACCTATGGCAAGGCGGCGCTGGTGCAGGGTGTACGCCCCGATACCCTGGTCATCATCGGCCAGTTCGACCATTGGGCGACGCCCTTCGCCAAGACCCTGGAGGCGCCCAGCCTCAACAGCATCGCGCCGATGTCGCTGGATCTGACCGATGCCACGGGATCGGGCGCGGACATCGTGCGGGTTGCCGTACGACGCATGGAAGGGAGGGCCGCAGCATGACCCGCTACGTAATGACCATCGACCTGCGTCGCTGCGTGGGTTGCCAGACCTGCACGGCGGCCTGCAAGGGCGCCAACGCCACGCCGCCGGGGATCCAGTGGCGGCGGGTGCTGGATATTGAAAGCGGCGAGTTTCCCGACGTGCGGCGCACCTTCCTGCCGGTGGCCTGCATGCACTGCGGAGACCCGCCTTGTGAAAGCGTCTGCCCGACGCGGGCCACCACCAAGCGCGCCGACGGCCTGGTCGCCATCGACTACGACTTGTGCATCGGCTGCGCCAACTGCGTCATGGCCTGTCCCTACGACGCGCGCTCCATCGTCCATGAACCGCGTTTCGCTTACGGCGATACGCCGACGGCCGCCGAAGCCGCGCGCTTCGATCCGGCGCGTATCGGCGTCTCGATGAAATGCACCTTCTGCAAGGATCGCATCGACCACGCCGAACGCACGGGTCTGGTCCCCGGCGTCGACCCCGAAGTGACGCCGGCCTGCGTCAATTCCTGCATCTCGGGCGCCATGGGCTTTGGCGACATCGACGATCCGAACAGCGGCGTCAATGCCTTGCTGGCGGAAACCCAGTATTTCCGCATGCACGAGGAACTCGGCACCGAGCCTGGCGTGTACTACGTGTGGGACAAATCATGAAGCCCTTCAACCCCCGCGCGGTCGAACTCGCCGCGCCCAAGCAGCAGCGCAACTGGGACTGGCGCGCCGCCGCCAACTTCATCTGTGGCGGCGCCGGCGGTGGCCTGTTGCTGGTGGCGGCCTTTGCCGGCCTCGACGCCTTCGCGACGCGTGCCGCCTTGCTGATGGGCCTGGCGCTGATCGGCTGCGGCCTGACCTGCGTCTGGTTCGAGATCGGCAGGCCCTGGCGCGCGATGAACGTCTATCGCCACTTCGCCACCTCCTGGATGACGCGGGAGGCCGTGGTTGCACTGGTCGTATTTGCGACAGGCGCACTGGCGATCATCACCGCTTCCGTGGTGCTGACCCTGGTCGCCGGCGCCTGCGGCGCCGCCTTCCTCTACAGCCAGGCCCGTATCCTGGCGGCGAACAAGGGCATCCCGGCATGGCGTCACCCAGCCAGTGTGCCGTTGATGGTGTCCACGGGCCTAGCAGAGGGGGCAGGATTTGCCGCAAGTGTCGCGGCACTGGCCGGCGCAGGGCCGGACACGAAACTGCTGGTGCTGCTGCTGGTCCTGCTGACCGTGCGCGTCTGGTGCTGGCGACGTTACCTCGCCGGCCTGACCCGGAGCGGCGCGCCCCTGGCGGCCCTGAAAGTGCTCGATGCCTTCGGCCCGCGCTTCCAGACCATCGGGCACGGTCTGCCGGCCGTGGTGCTGGTCGCTGCGCTGGTCGGCCTGCCGGGGCGCTCCCTGATGGTGCTGCTGGCCGGTTTGCTGGTTGCCGCAAGCGGTTGGGTGATGAAATACACCCTGGTTAGGCGAGCGGCATATACGCAGGGTTTGGCCGTGGATCATCTGCCCGTGCGCGGGCGCGGTCCGTCCGGTCCGGCGGCCAAGCCGGGATGGAAAATGATGTCGGGCGGCAATCGCGGTTAGGCGCAGGCTTTAGCACCATACGAGACGGAACCGACAGGTTCCGTCGACAGGAGGAGAGGCGATGTACGAAGTGCGATTTCATGGACGAGGCGGGCAGGGCGCCGTCACGGCGGCGGCGATGCTGGCGGCCGCTTTGCTCGAAGAGGGCAAGTACGCGGTGTCGATCCCGTCCTTCGGTTTCGAGCGACGTGGCGCGCCGGTGGTCTCCTTTCTGCGCTGCAGCGACAAGCCGATCCGCCAATTGACCAACATCTACGCCCCCGACTGCCTGATCTGCGTCGATCCGACGCTGACCCGCTCGGTCGATATCTTTGCCGGCCTAAAGCCCGGCGGCACCCTGGTCCAGGCCAGCAACCGGCCGCTGGCCGAGGTCACGCTCGCGCCCAACGTGGCGACGGTAGGGCTGTGCGACGCGATCGGCATCGCCCTGCAAATCTTCAAGAAGCCCATCACCAACACCCTGATGCTGGGCGCCTTCGCCAGGACCACCGGCGTGGTGTCGCTGGAAGCGCTCAAGCGTTCGCTCGAGGATTCCGATTTCCGCGACGCCGGCCTGAAACAGAACCTGCTCGCGCTGGAGCGCGGCTACAACGAGACCGTGGTTCATGCCATTGCGCAAAAGGAGGCCGCATGAGTCGGCACACCCACTATCCGATGTTCAATCTCGTCGAGGCCCAGGTGCCCGACGACCTGAGTCCCGTGGCCACCGTCATGAGCCCGATGCTGCCCGGCGACTGGCGCAGCATGCGGCCGGTGGTGGATCGCGACAAGTGCGTCAAATGCGCCGTGTGCTGGCTCTACTGCCCGGTGCAGTGCGTCGAAGAGAAGCCGGCCTGGTTCGACTTCAACCTCAAGACCTGCAAAGGCTGCGGCATCTGCGCCAACGAATGCCCGCAGCGCGCGATCACCATGATCCCGGAGGCAGCATGAGCAGCGGAGGGGGACCCGTGAGCGAAGCGAGCGGGGGCGTAGCGTCCGCGATTGCTGCACGCTGCCGACGCGCCGACGAACACTACCCACGAGATGTCGGAGGCAGCGGCATGATGACAAATCGCCGTCCCCCAGCGCCGACTCTTCAATTCCGGAGGCCGCATGAGCACCAGCACATTGGAAAAACCGCCCAGTTCGGCGCCTGCCAAACAGAAAGTCATCCTCGTCGAAGGCAACGAGGCCGCCGCACTGGGCGTGGCCCTGGCCCGCCCGGACATGGTCGCGGTGTATCCGATCACGCCGCAGTCCTCGCTGGTCGAGCATGTCGCCAAGCTGATCGCCGACGGTAAGATGGATGCCGACATCGTCGATGCCGAGGGCGAGCACTCGGTGCTCTCCGTGCTGCAAGGCGGGGCGCTGGCCGGCGCGCGCACCTACACCGCGACCTGCGGCCCGGGCCTGGCCTTCATGTTCGAGCCCTACTTCCGCACCTCGGGCATGCGCCTGCCGATCGTCATGTCCATCGTCACCCGCGACGGCATCACCCCGCAGTCGGTCTGGGGCGGCCACCAGGACGCGATGACCGTGCGCGAAGTGGGCTGGGTGCAGGTGTATTGCGAGACCGTGCAGGAAGTGCTCGACACCACCATCATGGCCTTCAAGATCGCCGAGCATCACGACGTGATGCTGCCGGTGAATGTCTGCCTTGACGGCAACTATCTTTCCTACGGCACCTCGCGCGTCGAGCTGCCCGACCAGGCCGAGGTCGATGCCTTCATGGGCGACAAGAACGTGAACTGGCACGTGGCGCTGGACCCACTGCGGCCGATGGCGGTCGATCCGCTGACCGGCGGTTCGTCCGGCAAGGGACCGTCGACCTTTGTGCGCTACCGCAAGGGGCAGTGCAAGGGCATGCAGAATTCGCTGCGGGTGATCGAGGACGTGCATGAGGAATGGGCAGTACGCTTCGGCCGCCGCTACGCGCCGCTGGTCGAGGACTACCGCATGGAGGATGCCGAGTTCGCGATCATGACCCTGGGCAGCATGAGCGGCGCCGGCAAGGACGCCATCGACGAGGCGCGCGACGCCGGCAAACGGGTCGGCCTGATCAAGCTCAAGACCTTCAGCCCCTTCCCCGTCGAGGCGCTGATCAAGTCGCTGAAGAACATCCAGGCCCTGGGCGTGGTCGATCGCTCGGTGGGCTTTCGCTGGAACTGCGGGCCCATGTACCAGGAGACCCTGGGCGCGCTCTACCGCCTGGGGCAGGCGACCGGAAAAATGCTCCCCGCGCAAAGCTTCATTGGCGGCCTGGCCGGCGCCGACATCACCACGGCGCATTTCCATCGCGTGATCGACGCCACCGAAGCCCTGCTCGGCGGCGCCACGATGAGCACCGAGCCGGTCTGGCTCAACGAGAAGGACTGAGCATGGAAACCACGAAATACCTGGTCGTCGGCAGCAGCCACGCCGCGCTCGAAGCCCTCACCGCGATCCGCATGCACGACACGGACGGCAGCCTGACGATGCTCACGCGCGATGCGCACCTGCCCTACTCGCCCACCGTGCTGCCCTACGTCGTCTCGGGCCGTTCCGCGCCGGACACGGTCTTCCTGCGCGACGAGAAATTCTTCGCCCGGCACCAGATCAGCCTCAGGCGGGGCACGGCATTGAAGGCATTGCATCCGGCGCGCAACACGGCGGAACTGGCCGACGGCAGCCAGATCGCCTATGAAAAAATCCTCCTCGCCACCGGCGCCTCGCCCGCGATCCCGCCGATTCCGGGCATAGCCCAGGTCAGCTACCACGTGCTGCGCACGCTGGACGACGCCACCAAACTGAATGCCGCCATGAAAGCCTCGAAGCAGGCGGTGGTGATGGGCGCCGGCCTGGTCGGCATGCATGCCGCCGAGAACCTGGTCAAAGCCGGGGCCAAAGTCACCATTGTCGAGATGGCCAAGCAACTGACCGACGGTTATTTCGATGCCACGGCCGCCGCCCTGATCGAAAAGGCCTTCACCGACAACGGCGCCACCATCCTCACCGGCAGCCGGGTGGTCAAGCTGGCGCCATCTTCCGCGTTTGCCACCCCGGGCGCCACGATCACGCTGGAAAGCGGCGCCACCCTGGAAGCCGACCTGCTGCTGGTGGCGACAGGCGTGCGGCCCAACATGGACTTCCTCACCGGCGAGGGCGCTGCCGTCGAGCGCGACAAGGGCATCCTGGTCGGCGAGCGCATGCAGACCAGCGTGCCCAACGTCTTTGCCGCCGGCGACTGCGCCCAGGCGAAGAGCTTCTATTCCGACACCAAGGTGATGAACGCGATCCTGCCCGACGCCGCCGAGCAGGGTCGCATCGCCGGCATGGCCATGGCCGGCGACCCCGGCATCAAGGACTACCCCGGCGGGATTCCGGTGAATACCTACCACTTCTTCGGTCGCCACGCGATATCGGTTGGCTCCAGCAAGGTGCCCGAGGGCGGCGAGGTGGTCACCCGTTTCGATGAAGCCAGCGGCCGCTACCTCAAGGTGATTTTCCACGAGGGCCGACTGACCGGCATCTACGGCGTCAATGAGTTCTTCGACGCCGGCGTGATGAGTCAGTTGATCCTGCGTCGCATCGACCTGAGCCCGGTCAGGGAACACTTCCTCGCCGAGCCGATGAAATCGGCCCGGGAAATCATGTCGCTGACCTGGAGATAAACATGGGTGCATTCAACACCATCGCCTTCGACGCCAACAAGTGCGACGGCTGCGGCGACTGCATGACGGCCTGCGCCACGGCCAAGACCGGGACTACGGAGATTTCACGCTCGCGCCTCCAGATCGCCGGCAACGCGGCTGAAGGTTTCGAGCTGGCGCTGTGCCGCCAGTGCGGCGATCCGAAATGCGTCACGGTCTGCCCGGCCGGCGCCCTGGGCAAGGACTACGCCAGCGGGGTGATCGACTGGAATGGCGACAAGTGCGTCGATTGCCTGCTATGCACCGTCGGCTGCGCCTACGCCGGCATCGCCCTGGACGAGGCCAGCGGCCGTGTCGCCAAGTGCGACATGTGCGATGGAAGCCCAGCCTGTGTCAGCGCCTGCCCGCACGACGCCTTGAAGCTCGTTACCACCTCGCGCATCTACAACGAGGTCGGCGACTGGGAAGACCTGTTCGCGCCGGGCCTGGCCGGCTGCCAGGGTTGCAACACCGAACTCCTGATGCGCCACACCCTGCGCCGGGTCGGGCCGGATACGGTGCTGGCGACGCCCCCCGGCTGCGTGCCGGGCATGGGCTCGGTGGGTTTCAACGGCACCACGGGGACCAAGGTGCCGGTCTTCCATCCGCTGCTGACCAATACCGCGCCGATGCTGGCCGGGGTCAAGCGCCACTACAAGCGCATCGGCCGCGAGGTCACGGCGCTGGCCATCGCCGGTGACGGCGGGGCGTCGGATGTCGGCTTCCAGTCGCTCTCGGGCGCGGCCGAACGCAACGAGCAGATCCTGTTCATGGTGGTGGACAACGAGGGCTACATGAACACCGGCATGCAGCGGTCGAGCTGCACGCCCTACGGCGCCTGGACTTCGACCACGCCGGTGGGGCAGGGCACCGGCTCCGGCGGCCTGCCTTCGCAGGGCAAGACCCAGGACGCCAAGAACCTGCCGCTGATCATGGTGAATCACCGCTGCGAGTATGTCGCCACGGCCTCCACGGCCTACATGGAGGACCTCTACGACAAGCTGGACAAGGCCATCGCGGCCTCCAAGCGCGGTTTCGCCTACCTGCACGTGTATTCGCCTTGCACCACCGGCTGGCGCTTTCCGACCGACCAGAACATGGAGGTGGCGAGGAAGGCCGTGGAAACCAATTTCGTCATGCTCTGGGAGTACACCCGCGCCGGCGGCCTGCGTTTCACGCGGCCGGTCGATGAGCCGCTGCCGGTGACCGACTATCTGAAGGCCATGGGCCGCTTCCGCCATCTCAGCGAGGATCAGATTTCACACATTCAGGGCAAGGTCGTGGAGAATCTCAATTTCGTGAAACAAATGGCCCACAGGGCTTAAGCAAGGGGGGAGCAGGGGTGAGCGCAAAGAATTCGCCGGGCAAGGGCCTGGAAGCCATCGAGAAGGCGAGCAAGGACGAGCTGCGGTCGGTGCAACTCGAACGCATGAAGTGGTCGATCAGGCACGCTTACGACAACGTGCCGCATTACCGCAAGAAATACGACGCCGCCGGGGTGCACCCGGATGACCTGAAACAGATCTCGGACCTGGCGAAGTTTCCCTTCACCACCAAGGCCGACCTGCGTGATACTTATCCCTTTGGCATGTTTGCGGCGCCAATGCGCGACGTGGTGCGCATCCACGCCTCGTCGGGCACCACGGGCAAGCCGACGGTGGTCGGCTACACGAAGAACGACATCGCGATGTGGGCCCAGTTGATGGCGCGCTCGATGCGTGCCGCCGGCGGCAGCGCCGATGACATGATCCTCAATTCCTACGGTTACGGCCTGTTCACCGGCGGCCTCGGCGCCCATTACGGCGGCGAAGCCCTGGGGGCGACGGTGATCCCGATGTCCGGCGGCCAGACCGAAAAGCAGATTCAGTTGATCCAGGACTTCAAGCCGACCATGATCTGCTGCACGCCGTCGTATGTGCTGACCATCGCCGACGAAATGATCAAGCTCGGCATCAATCCGCGCGAAACCAGCCTGCGTGTCGGCCTCTTTGGCGCCGAGCCCTGGACCAACGAAATGCGCCGCGAGATCGAGGAACGCCTCAACATCGACGCTGTGGATATCTACGGCCTTTCCGAAGTCATGGGCCCGGGCGTGGCCTGCGAGTGCGCCGAAACCAAGGACGGCCCAACCATCTGGGAGGACCATTTCTACCCCGAAATCATCCACCCCGAAACCGGCAAGGTGCTGGACGACGGCGAAATGGGCGAACTGGTGTTCACCTCGCTGTCCAAGGAAGCGCTGCCCATCATCCGCTACCGCACCCGCGACCTGACGCGCCTGCTGCCCGGCACGGCGCGCACCATGCGGCGGATGGAAAAGATCACCGGGCGCAGCGACGACATGCTGATCATCCGCGGCGTGAACGTGTTTCCGACGCAGATCGAGGAGATCCTGCTCAAGCATCCGAAGCTATGCGCCCAGTACCAACTGCAGGTCACCCGCGATGGCCATCTGGACAAACTCGACGTCTATGTCGAAGTGCGCGCCGATCTGTCGGACAGGATCACCGAACAGCAGCGCAAGGAGATCGGAGGTGAGGTCGAGCACCGGATCAAGGTGCTGGTCGGGGTGTCGTCGACGGTGCATGTAGTCGAGACCGACAAGGTCGAGCGGACGCTCGTCGGCAAGGCCCGTCGGGTGATCGACCGGCGGCCGAAATAGTTGCTGGAAATCAAACAATTCACCGAGCGGTTAGTGTAGTATTTTGCTCAAATCGCAAATCGTAACAGGCACTATACTGCACTATCCAATCTATCTGATTGTTTTGTAGCGAATTAATTCTCGATATGCTATAAGGTGTATTGATTTTTGTATCACTGGTTTTAGGGCGAGTTCGGTCATTTCAATAAGGCGGCGACGCCGCCATCAAAGAGGAGACGTAGATGAAAAAGCTGTTTGCAAAAACCCTGATTGCCGCATCGATCGCCGGCACCGCCTTCGCGGTTCAGGCTCAGGAGGTCACCCTCAAGGTGCATCACTTCCTTTCGGCCCAGACCTTCATCCATACCGGCGTCTTCGAGCCGTGGTGTGCCAAGCTGGGCAAGGATTCCAACAACCGCATCAAGTGCCAGATCTATCCGGCCATGCAGCTCGGTGGCACGCCGCCGCAGCTCTACGACCAGGCCAAGGATGGCGTCGCCGACGTGGTGTGGACCGTGCTCGGCTACTCGGCCAACCGCTTCCCGATGTCGGAAGTCTTCGAGCTGCCCTTCACCATGACCAAGGCGGAAGCCACCAGCCGCGCCGCCTGGGAATTCACCCAGCAGTACGCCGCGCACGAATTCAAGGACGTCAAGGTGCTCGCCGTCCACGTTCATGGCCCTGGCTACCTGTTCACCACCAAGAAGCAGATGAAGACCATGGAAGACTTCAAGGGCATGAAGTTCCGCGCCCCGACCCGCCTGACCAACAAGATGCTGGCCTCGATGGGCGCCACGCCGGTCGGCATGCCGGTGCCGGCCGTGCCCGAGGCGCTGTCCAAGGGCGTCATCGAAGGTGCGGTGATTCCCTATCAGGTGGTGCCGAGCATCAAGGTCAATGAAATCGCCAAGTTCGGTGCGGAAACGGACCCGAAGTTCCCGGCGCTCTATACCACGGTGTTCACCATCGCCATGAACAAGGCCAAGTACGACTCCCTGCCGGCTGACCTGAAGAAAGTGATCGACAACAACTCCGGCATCGAGTTCTCGGCCATGGCCGGGCGTGTGCAGGAAGCCGACGACGGCCCCGGCCGCGAGAAGAGCAAGGCTGCGGGCATGACCATCAACGTTATCCCGGCTTCGGAACTTGAAAAATGGAAGAAGGCCAGCGGAGCGCTCGATGACGAGTGGATGGCCAACATGACCAAGGCCGGCCACGACGGTCCCAAGCTGTTCAAGGCGGCTCAGGACCTGATCAAGAAGCACACCAAGTAAGCAGCACGACGCACCGCCGGGTGCCGGCACTGCCGGCCCCGGCGTTTTTTTGCCGTCCCCGACCTGCGTCGCGGACGGAACGCAAGGAGAAAAAGATGGCTGACGCCCTCTATGTCGACAAGGATGCCGAGCCGACCGCATTGGTGGGCCGGGTGCTGAACAAGGTTTGTCGCGCCTTCGCGGTCGGCTCGGGTATCACGCTGATCCTGATGTCCCTGATGTCCTTGACGAGCATTGTCGGCCGCAGCCTGTTCAGCACGCCGATCCTCGGCGACTACGAGTTGGTGCAGATGATGTCGGCGGTTGCCGTGACCATGGCGTTGCCTTTCTGCCAGATGATCCGCGGCCACATCATCGTAGACTTCTTCACCGTCCACGCGCCGAAGAAATTCAATCGCGCCTGCGATATCGTCGCCAGCCTGGCCTTGTCCGTCGCCGGCTTCGTCTTCGCCTGGCGCATCACCCTGGGCATGCTCGATCTGCGCGACAGTGGCGATGCCTCGATGCTGCTTAACCTGCCCACCTGGTACGGCTACCTGCCGATGGTGCCATCCTTCTTCCTTCTTGGCTGCGCGGCCCTCTATACAGCCTGGATCGACATTACCGGAGCCGAAGCATGACCGGAATTGAAACCGGCGCCGTCGCCGGCGTCCTGATGCTGGGCCTGATGGCCTTGCGCGTACATATCGCGATGGCCATGATGATCGCCGGCATGGTCGGCTACATCTGGATGGCCGGCCCGGCACCGCTGCTCAGTTACATGAAGACAGCCGCCTGGGCGCGCTATTCGATCTACGATCTCTCGGTGGTGCCGCTGTTCCTGTTGATGGGCCAGTTCGCCACCCATGGCGGCTTGTCCAAGGCCCTGTTCCGTGCCGGCGCCACGCTGATCGGCCACTGGCGCGGCGGTCTGGCGATGGCTGCGGTCGGTGCCTGCGCCGGCTTCGGCGCGATCTGCGGCTCCTCGCTGGCGACCGCCGCCACCATGGGCCAGGTGGCCCTGCCCGAGTTGCGCAACCACAAGTATTCCGGGCGCCTCGCCACGGCGGCGATCGCCGCCGGCGGCACGCTGGGCATCCTGATCCCGCCTTCGGTGCCACTGGTGATCTACGCCATCCTCACCGAACAGAACATCGCCAAGCTGTTCATGGCCGCCGTGATTCCCGGCATCATCGCCATGGTCGGTTACATGATTGTGATCGGCATCATCGCCCGCCTTGATCCCAATGCCGCGCCGCGTGGCGAAAAGGCCAGCATCGCCGAAAAACTGAAGGCGATCGCCGATACCTGGCCGGTGATGCTGATATTCATCGCCGTGATCGGCGGCATCTATGGCGGCTTTTTCACGCCGACCGAGGCCGCCTCGATCGGTACCCTGGCGACGGCCTTCGTCGCCTGGCGCTCGGGTGGCCTGTCCAAGCGCGGCTTCCTCGAATGCGTCTATGGCACTTCACAGGCCACGGCCATGATCTTCCTGATCCTGCTCGGCGCCGACATCATGAACGTCTTCCTGGCGCTGACGCAGATGCCGGCGGAACTCGCCAAGTGGGTGGTGGGGCTCGGCCTGTCGCCCCTGCTGGTACTGCTGGTGATCATCATCATCTACCTGATCCTCGGCTGCATCATGGACAGCCTGTCGATGATCATGCTGACGATTCCGATCTTCTTCCCCATCATCATGGGCATGGACTTCTGGGGCCTCGATCCCGAGGGCAAGGCGATCTGGTTTGGCATCCTTTCGCTGATGGTGGTTGAAATCGGCCTGATTACGCCGCCCGTCGGTCTTAACGTCTTCATCATCAGCAGCATGGCCAAGGACACCTCGATGAAGGAAACCTTCATCGGCATCATTCCCTTTCTGATGTCCGATATTGTGCGCATTGCGCTGATCGTCTTCGTGCCCTCGATTGCACTGATCGCACTGAAGCTGTAGCCAATACTGAGAGTCGGCGCTGGCGGCACGGCGCCGCGCCGCCTTCAGACGCGTACGTAGGACCAGCCCTGGCTCATGCGCGTGACGATCTGCTCCAGCGCCGAGCTGGCGACGCGGGTGCCGGGCAGCAGGTGTACCGCCAGGCCCTTTTCGCGCAGGTGTTCCACGGTCTGGCCGCAGGCGATCAAGGCGAAGTTCGGATGCTCGGCGCGCAGCCGCGCGATGCGATCCGCATGGGGTGAAACCCCGGTGCGCAGCAAGTCAAGCCCGCCGCGATTGGCCACCAGTTCCACGTCGATCGGCTGCCCGGCCTCGCGCGCGGTGCGCAGCAGCCCCTCGGCGTCGTCGAGGGCGATGCGCGCCCGTCGCTCGTCCCAGGCCGCCAGGTGCAGGATTACGTGCCCCGTGTCAGCCTTGCGCGCGAGCATGTCGCTTCCCGTGCCGACCTGGTCGCGGGCGATCCAGCCGCCCACGGCGGCCCCCGCCAGCATCAGTGCCATGGCCAGCGCGCGCCAGGGGCGAGCCGGTCGTTGCCGCGACGGCGCTGCCGACGGCTCGGCGTAGGCGTGGCGTACCTGTTCCTTGACCAGGCGCAGGGTGCAGGCGCGTTGCGCCAGATCCCCGTCGACGGCCATCGCCCTCAGTACCCGGTTGCGGTCTGTGGCATCGAGTTCGTCATCGACAAAGGCATTCAGTTGCTCGTCGGATATCTCGTGCTTCATTTCACCCTCCACAGCGGCGCGGCGGACTCGACGCGCAGCAGGTCCTCGCGCAGGGCGCGGCGGGCGCGGTGCAGGCGACTCATTACCGTGCCCATGGGTATGGCGAGGATGTCGCCGACCTCGGCATAGCCGAACTCTTCGAGGTCGACCAGGGTGAGCACCTGACGCTGGCCCACCGGCAGCCGCGCTACGGCGGCACGCACGCGCGCGATGGTCTGGCGGCGCTCGGCTTCCTCGGGCGGCGTGCTGCCGCCGGCCAGGTACTCGTCGGCGAGCTCGTCGATGTCCTCGTGCGGGTGGCGGGCGCGCAGGTGGTCGTGCCAGCAGCGTGAAAGAATGGCGAACAGCCAGCCCTTGAAGCGGGTTGGGTCACGCAACTGGTCACCGCGTTCCAGGGCCTTGGTCGTCGCCTCCTGCACCAGGTCATCGGCCAGCGCCGCGTCGCGGCACCAGGCGTAGGCGACGCGATAGAGCGCCGGGCGCGCCGCTTCGAGGCTGTCGCGCCATTGGCGGCTATGGAAGAGGAAGGACAGGATGGCCATGGACAGGCGTAGGACGCGGGATGAGGCAAGTTTATTCCCGGGAGTCGATGCGGCGGCGCACAAGGAATAAAGCCGCCGCCCGACGCGTCATGATGCTGTAGTGCCCCCGACAGACCACAACACAGAGGAGATCCCATGATTCGCCACACCGCCTGCGCCAGCCTTTTCGTCGCCGTGCTTGCCCTCGCCGCGCCCTTGCCGGCGCTGGCCGCCGATGCTCCGGGCAAGGCCCGCGTCATCTTCCAGGTCAGCGACGCCGATCCCGCCAAGTGGAATCTGGCGCTCAATAACGCCAGGAACGTGCAGACCGATCTCGGCGTCACCAATGCCGAAATCGAGATCGTCGCCTATGGCCCCGGCATCGGCATGCTCAAGGCCGACGCCACCGTCGCCAACCGCGTCCTCGATGCCATGGCGGCGGGTGTCAAGGTGGTCGCCTGCGAGAACACCATGAGCAACCAGAAGATCAAGCGCGAGGACATGATCGACAAGGTCGGCTACGTCAAGGCCGGCGTCGTCGAGCTGATGCAGAAGCAGCGCGAAGGCTGGGCCTACATCCGCCCCTGATCCGCATTCCCGGCGCCGGATCGCCGTGTCGCCGGCGCCGACTTTCGGGCGCCGCGCGCCTCGGTGGACAGGTACTCGACGATCGTCGCGCCGCTGCTGCCCGGCAGGAATATCTTGTGCACCCCTTTGGCCAGCAGGTGCTGTGCCGGCTCGCGCGGGATGTTGCCGCCGACCACGATCAGCATGTCGTCGAGCCCGTTGGCCCTGGCCAGGTCGACCAGTTCCTCGATCTGCCCGTAGTTCGAGGCATGCGAGCTGATTCCGATCACATCGACGTCCTCCTGGATTGCGGCATCGATGATCATCCGCGGCGTCTGGTTCACGCCGAGGTAGACCACCTCGAAGCCGGCGTCGCGCAGGATCATGGCCACCACCTCGCCGCCCGTGGTATGCCCGTCGAGCCCGATCATCGTGACGATGACCTTGATTCCGTTTCCAGCTTGCATGGTTCTCTCCTTCAGTGCAGCGCGAACGGGCACTCGATGACGTTGAACGGGTCGTAGTTCAAGCCGCGTGCCTTGCGGATGGTGCCGATCACCTCGCCCGAGGTGGCATAGGCTTCCACCGCCTCGACGATGGACGGCATCAGGTTGAAGCGGTCGCCTTTCTGCGCATCGGTGTAAAGCTGCTGGATCCTGGCCTTGAGCAGGTCCTGGTCGCGGGTCGGTTTCCACTTTGCCATGCGCTCGGCGATGGCTTCCGAATCGCCGGGGTGCAGCTTCTGGATCGGGATCTCGAAATCCTCCTCGGGCGGGATTTCGAGGTGGTTCACGCCGACGATCAGGCGATCCTTCTTGTCCATCTCGATGAACTTCTTGTTGGCTTCGTCGCGCAGCATCTCCTGGATGTAGCCCTTGTCGATCGCCGCGATGAGGCCGCCGAGCTCGTCGATCTTGTTCAGGATCTTCGTCGCCTCCTGCTCGACCTCGTTGGTCAGGGCCTCGACGAAGTAGGAGCCGGCCAGCGGGTCGACCACGTCGGCGACGCCGGTCTCGTGGGCCACGATGTGCTGGGTGTTGAGCGACATGCGCGCCGCCAGCGCGGAGGGCTCGGCGTAGGCGTTGTCCATGGTGGCGTTGTCCATGGCCGTGCAGCCGACCATGGCGCCGGCCAGCGACTGGATGGCGCAGCGGGCGATGTTGTTGAGCGGCTGCTGGTAGGTCATGGTGCGGCCCGAGGTGTGCACCGCGATCAGCATCTGGCAGGCCTTCTCGGTCTTCGCCTTGAACTCGTCCCTGGCGATGCGCGCCCACATGCGGCGCAGGGCGCGTACTTTGGCGATCTCTTCGAAAAAGCGGGTGCCGATGCTGACCAGCTCGTAGGGCACCAGCGCGGCATCGTCGAAGTCCAGGCCGCGCTCGCGCACCAGCTTGCCGCACAGCTCCTTGTACATCGACAGCACCACGGCAACGGCTTGCGCGTTGTTGCCGCCGGACTCCTGGAAGTGCTGGCTGATGACGCTGGAGCGCATGCGGATCTTGTTGCGCACCACGTATTCCGAGGCGTCGAGCCAGAGCTTGAGGTTGAGGTCGAAGGGCTGGACGTCGGTCTGGCCGAAGTAGTTCTCGAAGGGCGACTCCATGACGCTGCCATGGATTTCGCTGGGATCGATGCCGCGCTTGTGGGCCAGCGCCACCACGTAGGCCAGGCGCATCACCGTCGGCGCCGATGAGCCGAGCAGGGTGATCGACTGCCCGGTGAGCGGGATGCCGTCCATCAGCTCCTCGAACTCCAGCAGCGAGCAGCCGGGCCAGCCGAGGACGCCGGCTTCCTTGCGTCCCAGCGGGTGGTCGGGGTCGATGCAGTGCGAGAAAACGCGGTCGCTGATCACGCACATGCCACCGCGCTGCCCCATCTCGCGATATTTCTTGAGCACGCCGTTGGCCTGCTTCGAACTGCCGAGGCCCGCCGTCATGCGCTGGGTCCACATCCGCGTGCGGTAGCCGCTCTCGTGGTAGCCGCGGGTGTAGGGAAAGCTGCCGGGGTGGCCAAGGTCCTTCTCGTAGTCCAGGCCTGCCACGTCGGCAGGCGTGTAGACCGGCTTGATGGCGTAACCGTAATCCGTCTCGCGCTTCATTGCGTCTCCTGTGCATGCTGGCGGCGCTGGGGGCCGCAGGCGGATGCCATCCTAACAAAAACCGACCGACCGGTCAACGTTTAACGCGGCGGCTACTGGATTGGTTTAGCAGAAGCGTGTAGCGAACTAAAAGCGCCTAGGTTTGACCAATGTTATTATTCGACCCAAAGGACGAATTAACCAGCTTGCAAGGAGAAGGACGTGGAGGAAGCCGATCGCAGTTTGCTCGACGCCGTGGCTGCCGGCCATATCCGCAGCGCGGCGCGCCTGATCACCCGCGTCGAGCGCGATGAGCCCGGCGTGGTGCCGCTGCTGCAGGCGCTCTACCGCCGGGGCGGGCGCAGCAAGGTGGTCGGCGTCACCGGCCCGCCGGGCGCCGGCAAGAGCACGCTGATCAACGCCATGGTGCGCCACTGGCGCCAGGCCGGCCTCAAGGTGGCGGTGCTGGCGGTCGATCCGTCCAGCCCCTTCTCGGGCGGCGCCGTGCTCGGCGACCGCCTGCGCATGATGGACCACAGCGGCGACGCCGGTGTCTTCATCCGCAGCATGGCCTCGCGCGGCCACCTCGGCGGCCTCTCGCGCGCCACGGGCGATGCGCTCACCGTGCTCGACGCCATGCCCTGGGACGTGGTGCTGATCGAGACCGTCGGCGTCGGCCAGAACGAGACCGACATCATGCGCCATGCCGCCGTCGTGGTGCTGCTGCAAACGCCCATGGGCGGTGATGACGTGCAGGCCGCCAAGGCCGGCATCAACGAGATCGGCGACATCTTCGTGGTGAACAAGGCCGACCACAAGGAGGCCGATCGCACGGTGCAGGCCCTCGCCGAGATGATCGCGCTCGGCCAGCGGCTGCACAGCGAGCGCGGATGGCGCCCGCCGGTGGTGAAGACCCAGGCAACGACCGGGGATGGCGTGGCCGACCTTGCCGCGCACATCGACCGCTGTTTTGCCGACCACGCCGACGGTTCCGATGCCGCCCGCACGCGCGTCCGCACGCGCATGCGCTTTCGCGTCGGCGAAATCCTGCGCGACCTGCTCGACCGCCGCATGCGCGCCGAGGACGGCCAGTGGCTGGACGAGCTGCTCGACCCGGTGATCGCGCGCGAAACCGATCCCTACGCGCTGGCGGAGAAGATGCTGGAGCGCGTCGGGACCTGAATCGCCGTCCCGCCAGCGCCGACTCCCGGGTTCAGTCCTTCTTGTCGCGACGGTGCACGCGCACCGCCTTGGCTTCGTAGCGCGGCAGCGAGCCTTCGGCCAGGCATTCCACCTTGACGCGCACGCCGAGGCGGGAATGGATGGCGTGGCCGAGGTCGTGCTCGATGTCCTGCGCGGCGCGGCCGCTGGCCCCGGCCTTCTCGACGGCGACGGTGATTTCCTCCATCAGCATCGGGTCGCTGTCGATGTAGATGTGCCAAGCCTCCTTCACCGTGCCCTCGGTGTCGGCGATGATGTCCTCGACCTGGCTGGGGAAGACCATCACGCCGCGAATCTTCAGCATGTCGTCGCTGCGGCCGATGATGCGGCCGATCTTGGGCATGCCGTGGCGGCCGCAGGGGCAGTCGTAGGGTTTGTCCGAAAGCCTGACCAGGTCGCGGGTACGCCAGCGCACCACCGGGCTGCCCTCGCGGTCGAGCGAGGTGATCACCACTTCGCCGACCTCGCCGGGGCCCACCGGGCGCAGCGTCATCGGATCGACGATCTCGGTGATGAGGGTGTCCTCATTGATCAGGTGCATCTCGTCCGTGTCGTGCGAATAGGGGCAGGAAATGCTGACGATGGGCCCGCCGGCCTCGGTGGTGCCGTAGATGTTCTGCGCACGGAATCCCGGCGGCATCTCGGCTTCGAGCTGGTCGCGGAAGGCGGCCGAAATGGACTGCCCGCCGAACACGCCCACGCGCAGCTTCCAGGCCGTGCGCGGATCGATGCCCTGCGCCTTGGCCTGGTTAATCAGGGTCATCAGCCACAAAGGCGACAACGAACAGGCGGTGAATTCGTGGTCCCCCAGCCATTTCAGCATCAGGTCGCTGCGCCCCGGGCCGATCGGGAAATTCACAGCGCCGTAGGCGGCAAGCCCGATGTCCATGGCCAGGCCGCCGATCCACAGGCCGTAGCCGTAGCCCTGGTACACCTTGTCGCCGGGCAGGATGCCGGCGGCGCGCAGCAGGCGCGACATCTGGAACGGAAGCAGGTGGTTGAGGTCGCGCTCGGTGAGGCCGAACATCACCGGCAGGCCGGTGGTACCCGAGGTGGCGACGAAGCGGCGCACCTGCGAAATGTCCACCGTCAGCATAGGGTAGGGATAGAGCGCGCGCAGGTCGGACTTTTCCAGCGTCGGCATGGCATGCAGATTGTCGAAATCGCCGAGGTCGCGCGGCTCCATGCCGGCGGCCTTGAAGCGCTTGGTCCAGTCCGGCGAGCCCTGCAGGCGCTCGGCCAGCTTCTTCAGCTTGGCCCGCTGGATCGCCACGATGCCGTCGCGGTCCAGGCTTTCGATCTCGGGATGCTCGAATGTGATAGTTCCCATCTCGTCTCCTCCATTGCGCAACGGTGGTGTATTTGCCGGGAGGCGGCCTCCCGGATGGCAATGCGGGCACGCTAACATAGGCCGACCGAGCGGTCAACTTATTCGGCAGACGGAGTGCCGCTGGCGGTTGCCATTGCCATCTGGGATGGGTTTGGCGATAACGACCGGCAGTGCGGGTGACGCTGGGCTACAGCGAATTGTTTAACCGATCGGTCTACTTCGAGGCCTGGCGAAGCGTCGCGTAGTCGGTATGGGCGATGCCGTTGAGGATCAGTTCGGCGGCCAGCGTCGCCAGTTGCGGCGGGCTGAGGCGCCCCTTATCGGAGAACCAGGTATCGGTCCAGTTGATCATGCCGAAATACAGCATGGTGATCGGCTGCAGCACGTCCGGGTGCTTGTTCAGTTGCGGAAACAGGCTTTGCAGCAGGCGCTCGGTGGCGCGAATGATGCGGCGCTCGGTGGCGACGATGAACTCGCGGTCCTTGGGCGAAAGGGCGCCGATGTCATTGACCAGCACGCTGTGCTGGTTGCGCGAACTCGGCTGCGTGTAGTTCTCGATCAGGAGGCGTGTCAGGGTCAGGAACTTGTCGCGCGGGGCATCCGAGGTGTTCAGCGCCGTGTCCACGATCTCGGTCACCGACTCGAGGTGCTCGGTGAGCATCACGCGCAGGATCTCGGTCTTGGATTCGAAGTAGTGGTAGATGCCGGCCTTGGAGAGGCCCGCCGCCTCGGCGATCTCGTTGATCGAGGTGGCCTCGAAGCTCTTGTCGGCGAACAGCTTGGCCGCGGCCTGCAGGATGGCCTGCTTGATGGAATCGTAATCCTGGGATCGTGTCCTGGCCATTTTCCGCGTTCTCCAGGCCTGCCCGGCCCGCCGGTCTGCCCTCGGCATGGGCGTAGGGCATCTTAGCATGAGCCCGCCGATAGCTCGTCCGCACGGAAGGTGAAACGCCTTCCAGTGGCCGGCATCCGGGCAATTTCCGGCTGAATCGGGATTTGCCCCGGCCTGTCAATCGCGACCGGTCGGTTGTATATGCGCCGGGCGGGCGGGGGGCGCCGGTTTCGGTCAGAATGCGGCATCCCTCTCCACCCAAGCGCCATGACACCACTTGCCAAAGGCCTCGGCCTGCTGTTCGGTGCGCCCGTCGTTCTCGCCGCCATTTTCTTTACCTATTTCAACGCCACCGGCGAGGATCGCATCAAGTCCGTATGTCGCCAGGTGACACCGGGCATGAGTGCCGCGAAGCTTGGCGCCTTCATCGAGGAATGGAAGTTCCGCGCCACAGTCCCCGAGTCCGGCGTGGTGGTGCTGGCCGAACCGAAGAGTTATGGCCGCCACACCTGCAAGGTGACCCTGGTCGCCGGCGCCGTGAAAAGTGCCGAGTACGCCTTTGCCGACTGACTGGGTGCCAAGCGTGAAGTAGTGCTCAAGCCTGGCCGCTTGGGTGCCGTTAGCACGGTCAATAGGGCGGCCGCCGGGATGGCCGGTCAGTCTGCCCACCCCGTCAGGGAGATTGCCATGCTCGCCAAATTCCTCGCCGCCTGCGGTTATTCCAAACCCGACGACATCGTCGATTTCGTGATGACCGGCGTCGCCGTCACGCCCATCGTGGTTGGCCTCGGTTGCGGCCTGGAAGCGGGCTTTCTGGTTTTGCTGGTGATGCTGCCGCTGATGTTCCTGGTGTTTCCATGGAGTCAGTCGCGCGAGGAAATCCGCCAGCGCGAGGCCGAGGAGCACGCCGCCTACCTGCGGCGGCTGACCGGCAGGGATCACTGAATCGGCGGTACCCCGCTCAGGGCCGAATCACCAGCTTGCCGTGCACCCGGCCGACTTCGGAAAGGCGCAGCGCCTCGGGCGCCCGCGCCAGCGGAAACTCCTGCTCGATTTTCACCTTAAGGTCGCCGCGCCCGATCCGTTCCAGCAGTTGTGCCAGTTGCGCGCCGTCCTCGCGCATGAACCAGTAGCGATAGGCCACGCCGTGGGCGCGCGCCAGCGCACGGGGTTTGCGCGAAAGCAGCCAGAACACCGGCACCAGCCAGGGTTTGCCGAGTTCGCGGGCGACTTCCGGCGTCGGCAGGTCGCCGACGCTGACCACGCGCCCGCCGCGCCGCGTGTGGGCGATCGAGCGCAGCAGCGTCTCGCCGCCCAGGGTGTCGAGCACGGCGTCGAAGGGCGCGCATTCGCGCGTAAAGTCGGCCTGGCGGTAATCCACGCAGTCGTCGGCGCCCAGGCCGCGCAGCCAGTCGTGGCTGGCAGCCGACGCCGTGGTCGTAACCTGCGCGCCCAGTTCCTTCGCCAACTGGATCGCCAGATGGCCGACGCCACCGGCGCCGGCGTGGATCAGCACGCGCTCGCCGGGGCCGACTTTCAGCACCTCCGTCAGGCATTGCCAGGCCGTCAGCCCGGCCAGTGCCACCGCCGCCGCCTCGGCAAATCCGACGCCCTCGGGTATCCGCGCCAGGTGTTCCGGTCGCGCCAGCACCCGCTCGGCAAAGCCGCCCATGCGCGCCTTGTCCAGCCGCGCCGCGACGCGGTCGCCGACGCTGAAGCCCGCCGTTCCGGCGCCTAGCGCCGTGACCACGCCGGCTGCGTCGTTGCCCAGGATCGCTGGCATGCGGTAGGACTGCAGCGCCCGCAGCATGCCGCCGCGGATTTTGAAATCCACCGGGTTGATGCTCGCCGCTTCCATGCGAAACACCAGCTCGCCGGGGCCGGGAGTCGGCGCTGGCAACACGCCGACCTTGACCACGTCGGCGTCGCCGTAACGTTCGATGTAACAGGCTTGCATGCGGATTCCTTTCGATTGGCCTGGGGTGCCGTCCTGAACCGTGGGATCAACGCGGTGCGGCGGCCTTGCGGTGCCGCCTGATTCTCACCCGTTTCAACGCGGTCGGCACGGGGTTTTCGTTGGCGTCGTCGGGTCCTCGTGGCGACGGTGGTGCGCGACCTAGTACGTTCGCGCTATATCCTTGGTGCAATTGCAAAAAAATGCCACACGGCCCACACTACACCATGCTACATGAATGCCGTGGGTGGTCGTCGGGGACCGCGATCCCTGTCTGCCCGGCGCGCCAAAGGGGCAAGGAAATGAAGGCTTTGGAAGAAGCAACGTCGTCAGCAACCGCAGCGACACTACGGGTTTCGCCGACCGAAACCAGGGTCGTTGTGCAAGGCGAACTGGGTCACGCCGACTGGAAGCTGGTTCGGAGCGCCTGCGATATCGCGAAGCGGAACAATAACGCGCTGGTGATCGATCTGAGCGATTGCGCCAGCGTCACCCGCTGGGGCATCGGCGTCATACTGAAAGCCCGCGAGCGCGCCGGATCGGTGCACCTGCAAGGGTGCTCCGACCGCCTGACCCATTTCTTCGACGGGCTGAACATCTGCGCGATCTGCGGCAGGCGGAGCAATCCGGATTGCATCGCAAGGCGCGCCGCGCTGCGGCCGTTGACGGTGCGCGAACTCAAGGTTCGCCTGGGCGAGCAGAGCGGGCCGCTTGCCGGCGCTTAGGGCGGCGCGGCTCAGCCGGCCAGCAGCGGCAGCAACAGAGGCACCAGCAGCGCCGTGGCCAGGCCGTTGAGGCCCATCGCCAGCGCGGCGAAGGCGCCGGCCTGTTCGCTTTCCTGGAAGGCGCGCGCCGTGCCGATGCCGTGCGAGGCCAGGCCCAACGCAAAGCCGCGCACCGCCTCGTCCTTCACCGCCAGCAGGCGATACACGTAGCGCGCGCCGATGGCGCCGAGGATGCCGGTCATGATCACCAGCACGGCAGTGAGCGAGGGCAGGCCGCCGACGCGCTCGGCAATGCCCATGGCGATCGGCGTCGTCACCGACTTCGGCGCCAATGACAATTGCGTCACCCGGCTGCCGCCCAGGGCCGCCGCCACCGCCACCGCCGACAGCGCCGCGGTGATCGAGCCCGCCACCAGCGTTGCCAACAGCGGCAGGGCAAGGCGCTTGAGACGCGCGAACTGGGCATAGAGCGGAATGGCGAGGGCCACCGTGGCCGGGCCGAGCAGGAAATGCACGAACTGCGCACCCTCGAAATACGTGGCATAGGACGTGCCCGTCGCCCACAGGATCGCCACCAGCGCCAGCACCGAAAGCAGCACCGGGTTGGCGGCCGGGTGGCCGTTGCAGCGCTTGTGCAGCCAGAAGGCCGCCTGGTAGGCCAGCAGGGTCAAGCTCAGGCCCAGCAGCGGCGACGCCGAGAGATAAACCCAGATTTCGCCCAGGCGCGGCGTCATGCTTTGTCCTCCGCCTCGCGACGTCGCATCAGCATCCGCATGAGCAGCGCGCTCACGGCAATGGTGACCGCCGTGCTCACCAGCAGCGAGGCCAGCAGCGCCAGCCACTCGTCCGCCAGCCGGCCGAAATGCAGCATCACCCCGGTGCCCGCCGGCACGAACAGCAGCGACAGGTGCTGCAGCAGTCCGTTGGCGGTGCCGCGCAACTCTTCCGACACCGCGCCGCGCAGCGCCAGCGTGGCGAACAGCAGCGCCATGCCGATCACTGGCCCGGGCACCGGCAGGGCGAAGAACTGGGCGATGACTTCACCGACCAGTTGGTAGGTGAGGAGCAGAGTGAGGGCGGGGAGCATGGAGGTGCCTGGGCCAAACGTTCACCGATGATAAGTCAGTCGCCGCCGCGACGGCACGCAGACGTTCAATCTATGCGAAGATTCGCCTCTAGTCGAACGGCATTCCACAAGGTACGGCGTCGCTGTCGCGATTTGCCCTCTCATTCGAATCTCACACCATGAACAGCGAAGAACAGCAATTCCTCAACGACCTCGACAAGCGCCTGTGGACCGCCGCCGACAAGCTGCGGGCCAACCTCAACCCGAGCGACTACATGCACGTCGTCCTCGGCCTGGTCTTCCTCAAGTACGTCTCCGACGCCTTCAAGGAACGCCGCGAAGAACTGAATGCCGCCTTCGTCGATCCAGCCAACGATTACTACCTCGGCGAAGACGGCGCCGAGCTGATCGAGCAGGAACTCGAAGCCCGCGACTACTACACCGAGAAGAACGTGTTCTGGGTGCCGTCCCTGGCCCGCTGGGATTTCCTCAAGGCCAGCGCCAAGGTCGCCATCGGCACGAAGCTCGAAGTCAGGAATGGCAAGACCTTCGAATACAAATTCACCGGCATCGGCCGCCTGCTCGACGACGCCCTCGAAGCCGTCGAGAAGGAAAACCCCAGGCTCAAGAACGTGCTCGACAAGAGCTATGCCCGCTGGCGCATCGACGCGGCGCTGCCCGGCCTGATCGACCTGCTGGCCACCGTGCCCTTCAAGCACGAAAGCCTGCACGCCAAGGACATCCTCGGCCACGTCTACGAATACTTCCTCGGCGAGTTTTCCATTGCCGCCGGCAAGCGCGGCGGCGAGTTCTACACGCCCAAGAGCATCGTCGGCCTGATCGTCGAAATGCTTGAACCCTTTCAAGGTCGCGTGTACGACCCCTGCTGCGGCTCCGGCGGATTCTTCGTGCAGAGCGAGCGCTTCGTGCTGGAGCACGGTGGGCGCATCGGCCAGCTTTCCATCTACGGCCAGGAAGCCAACCCTACCACCTGGCGCCTGGCCTCGATGAACATGGCCATCCGCGGCATGGACTTCGACTTCGGCAAGGAGCCGGCCAGCACCTACAACAAGCCCCAGCACCCGGATTTGCGCGCCGACTTCATCATGGCCAATCCGCCCTTCAACATGAAGGAATGGAATGAAGGCGTGAAGGACGACGACGTGCGCTGGAAGTACGGCGTACCGCCGCCCAATAACGCCAACTTCGCCTGGATGCAGCACATGATCCACCACCTGGCGCCCCACGGCAGCATGGCGCTGCTGTTGGCCAATGGCTCGATGAGCAGCAATACCAACAACGAAGGCGAAATCCGCAAGGCCCTGATCGAAGCCGACCTGGTCGAATGCATGGTCGCCCTGCCGGGTCAGCTTTTCACCAATACCCAGATACCCGCCTGCATCTGGTTCCTAACCCGCAGCAAGGCCGAACGCAATGGAGTGCGCGCTCGCCGTGGCGAAACCCTGTTCATCGACGCCCGCAATCTCGGCTACATGAAAGACCGCGTCCTGCGCGACTTCAAACCCGAGGACATCGCCAAAGTTGCCGATACCTTCCACGCCTGGAAGTCCGCACGTCATTCCCGCGAAAGCGGGAATCCAGTGGCATATCAAGACATCCCCGGCTTCTGCAAGGCCGCCGAACTCATCGACATCCGCAAGAGCGACTACGTCCTCACCCCCGGCCGCTACGTCGGCGCCGCCGCGCAAGTGGCGGACGGCGAAGCCTTCGAAGACAAGATGGCCCGGCTCACCGCCACGCTGCGCGACCAGTTCGCCGACAGCGCCCGGCTGGAGGCCGAAATCCGCAAGAACCTGTCTGGGCTGGGCTATGAGCTTTGATGCCCGCACTTGTGCAATGACCCCTTGCACAAGCTCCACGCGGTTCCGGCCATGAGTTCCAAAGCCCTCGATTTCGCCGGCCTCGTCACCGCCATCCGGGAGGCGGATGCGGCCCTGGCCGAGCAGGCCAGCCGCGCCGTCAACGTCAGCCTTACCCTGCGCAACTGGTTTATCGGCTACTACATCGCGGAATTCGAACTGCAAGGCGCCGACCGCGCCACCTACGGCGACAAACTGCTGCCCGAACTATCCAAGGCCCTGCGCGACCAGTCCGTCAGCAACAGCGGCCGGCGCCAGCTCTACGGCTACCTGGCCTTCTACCGCGCCTATCCCCAGATAGTGCGGACAGCGTCCGCACTATCTGCCCAAGTGGTATCCCGCCCGTTGCTGGAAGAAAAAGTGCGGACACTGTCCGCACAATCGCCGACCGCTCCCACGCCAGACCCGGAAACCCTCATCGGCCGCCTTTCCTACAGCCACTTCGAGCAACTGGTGGAGATGCAAGACCCGCTCCAGCGCCGCTTCTACGAAGTCGAAGCCCTGCGCGGCAACTGGTCGGTGCGCGAACTCAAGCGCCAGATCGCCAGCCAGTATTTCCAGCGCAGCGGTCTCTCCACCGACAAGGAAGCCCTGGCCAAGCTCGCCCACGCCGGCGCCGAGCCCGCCACCAGCCGCCAGGTGATCCGCGATCCCTACGTATTCGAATTCCTCGGCCTCAAGCCGCAGGAGGTGATGGGCGAGAGTCACCTGGAAGATGCCCTGCTTGACAAGTTGCAAGACTTCCTGCTCGAACTCGGCCACGGCTTCTGCTTCGAGGCCCGGCAAAAGCGTTTGCTGATCGGCGGCGAACACTTCTTCGTCGACCTGGTCTTCTACCACCGCATCCTCAAATGCCATGTGCTGATCGAGCTGAAGAACGACGCATTCATGCACGAACACCTGGGCCAGCTCAACAGCTATGTCGGTTACTACGCCAAGAACGAAATGGCCGAAGGCGACCAGCCGCCCGTCGGTATCCTGTTATGCACGCGCAAGAACGAGGAACTGGTCGAGTACGCCCTGGCCGGCATGAGCAACACCCTGTTCGTCTCGCGCTACCAGGTGCAACTGCCGGGCAAGGAGGAGATCGCGGCCTTCCTGCATAAGGCGGTGGAGGAGTTGGGGGGCGGGGATGGAGTTTGAGATTTGTCGTCAAGCGCCTGATGAGTGGCAAGTACAGTCAATTGCCGATGTGTGCCAGCGGATCACCAGTGGTGGCACGCCTAGCCGAAAGACATCCGCCTACTTTGAAGAGGGTTCTTGGCCTTGGGTTAAGACTCAAGAATTAAATGATTGCTGGATCGACGATACCGAAGAGCACATTACTGACGAAGCGATTAAAGAGTCATCAGCGAAAGTTCTCCCCCCCAATACGGTACTGTTGGCCATGTATGGCGCCACCGTTGGTCAGCTTGGTATTACTAGGCGTCCAATGACTTGTAATCAGGCTTCTTGCGCGCTGATTGCTGATGAATCGAAATCGCACTTCCGCTATCTCTACTACCTATTGCTTTCCCAGCGATCTCAAATCAAGTCGCTTTCGACGGGGGCAGCGCAGCAAAACCTTAGTGCCGCGCAGATCAAACAATTCCGGCTGCCCTTTCCAAGTGTCGGAGAACAACGTGCCATCGCCCACATCCTCGGTACGCTCGACGACAAGATCGAACTGAACCGACGCATGAACGAAACCCTGGAGGCGATGGCGCGGGCGATCTTCAACTCCTGGTTCGTCGACTTCGATCCCGTCCGTGCCAAGGCCAGCGGCGAGCCCCCTGAATCCATCTGCCGCCGTCTTGGCCTGACGCCGGACGTTCTCGCGCTGTTCCCCGACAGTTTCCAGGATTCCGAGATTGGGGAAATTCCGGCGGGGTGGACCGTCCGCTGCCTGGATAGCATCGCGGACTTCCTCAACGGTTTGGCACTACAGAAGTACCCGGCGACCGGAGATGAATGGCTGCCCGTCATCAAGATCGCGCAGCTGCGCGCAGGGCATACCCTTAGTGCGGATCGGGCAAATACCGAGATCCCGCCAGCGTATGTCGTCGAGAATGGCGACGTCTTGTTCTCTTGGTCCGGGAGTCTGGAGGTCGAAATTTGGTGTGGTGGTCAGGGTGCGCTAAATCAGCACCTATTCAAGGTCACCTCGGCCGACTATCCAAAGTGGTTCTATTTCCTTTGGACACGCCACCACCTGCAAGAATTTCGGGACATTGCCGCCAACAAGGCAACGACGATGGGACACATCCAGCGCAAACACCTGACGGATGCCAAGGTGCTCTGCCCCGACGAGAAATTGATGTCTTCAATGGAGCCGATCATTGGCCCGCTGATTTCAAAGCTAGTCAGTTGCCGACTCGAAGAAAATGAACTGACTGCCATGCGTGACACACTTCTTCCACGATTGCTTTGCGGCGATCTGTCGATTCCAGAACTGGAGGCCGTCGCATGACCGCCGCTTTCAGCGACTACCTGGTCTTCGTCGACGAGAGCGGCGACCATGGCCTGGATGTGATCGATGCGGGCTACCCGATATTCGTCCTGGCGTTGTGCGTCGTCCGCAAGGAGGACTACGTCACCCAGCTTTCGCCGGCGATCCAGCGCTTCAAGATGCGGCACTTCGGGCACGACGACGTGATTCTCCATGAGCGCGAGATACGCAAGGACCAGGGAGACTTTGCGTTCTTGAAGACGCGTGAAAAGAAGGAAGCGTTCCTCGGCGAACTGACCGATATCGTCGCCGCCACACCGTTCACGCTGATCTGTTCGGTCATTCGCAAGGATCACCTGCGTTCGCGCTATGTTGCGCCCGACAATCCATATCACATCGCGCTTGGCTTTGGTCTGGAACGTGTCTTCTACTTCCTGCGCGACAAGGGCACGGTTGCCGCACGAACCCACGTCATGGTCGAGAAGCGCGGCAAGCGTGAGGACGCCGAACTGGAATTGGAGTTCCGGCGGGTATGCGATGGCGGCAATTACAGGAAGGAACAGCTTCCCTTCGATATCGCCTTCGTCGACAAGAAGAGCAATTCGGCGGGCTTGCAGTTGGCGGACTTGGTGGCGCGCCCAGTCGGCATGAGCGTTTTGCGGCCAGACCAGCAGAACCGGGCCTTTGACGTGCTGCGGCCCAAGTTCTATGCGAGCGAGGCCAGGAAGCCGAACGGATGGGGGCTCAAGTGTTTCCCGTGAAGAATCGGCTCGCCAAAAGCAACAGGCCCCGGTGCTTCCACCGAGGCCTGCTACCGACCGGGAATCCCCAATCCGAAAACTATGGGACGGATTATCGGTTTGAACCGCGGTTTTTTCAAGCACTCATTTTCAAAGAGGGCTGTTTATATAAACGCAACCCGGAAACCTCAATGCCCATTTGATTATGTGTTACACAAATCAAAGACTTGCTTGCTTAAACGCAAATCGTCGGATTGATCATGAACGGGAAGGCCGAGAGCCTGGAAAGCATGAAAAGTGCTGAACGAACAGCAGCTTGAGGAAATCTGCCTCACCTGGTTCCAGGACTCCGGCTGGGACTACCTCCACGGCCCGGACATCGCGCCCGACAGCGACACGCCCGAACGCACCGACTACCGCCAGGTGCTGCTGCCCAACCATCTGCGTACCGCTCTGCACCGCCTCAACCCGAACACCCCCGAAGCCGTCCTCGACGAGGTGGCCCGGCAACTCGCCAAGCCCGACCACCCCTCGCTGATTCTCTCCAACCGCGCCTTCCACGAAGCCCTGATCGCCGGGGTGCCGGTGGAGGTGGAAATCGCCGGCGAGAAGCGCGGCGACCGGGTGCAGGTGATCGACTTCGAGTACCCGGAGCGCAACCGCTTCGTGGTCGTCAATCAATTCACCATTCAGGGTAGCAAGCAGCCGCGCCGGCCCGATCTGGTCTGCTTCATCAACGGCCTGCCCGTCGCGGTGATCGAACTGAAGAACCCGGCCAACGCGCAGGCAGACATCTGGGCCGCCTACAACCAGTTGCAGACTTACAAGGAAGAGATCGCCGACCTCTTCGTCAGCAACGAGGCACTGGTGATTTCCGACGGACTGCATGCGCGCATCGGTTCGCTGACGGCCAGCCGCGAGCGCTTCCTTCCCTGGCGCACGGTGAAGAACGAGAACGACCGGCCGCTGCTGGAATTCGAGCTCGAAAAGGTAGTACGCGGTTTCTTCTCTCCGGAGCTGCTGCTCGACTATCTGCGCTACTTCGTACTGTTCGAGACGGCCGACGGCCAGGTGGTGAAGAAGATCGCCGGCTACCACCAGTTCCATGCCGTGCGCGCGGCCGTCAAGGCGGCGGTGATCGCGGCGACGCAGCCGGCGCCGAATACGGCACAGGACCAATGGGCGACCTACGCCGAGCGGGTGAAGCCCGGCTCGCGCATGGGCGGCATCGTCTGGCATACCCAGGGCTCGGGCAAGAGCATTTCCATGGTCTGCTTCGCCGCCAAGCTGATGCAGCAGAAGGAAATGCAGAACCCGACGCTGGTGGTGGTCACCGACCGCAACGACCTCGACGGCCAGTTGTTCCAGACTTTCGTCGGCGCCCGCTCGCTGCTGCGCGAGACGCCGCAGCAGGCCACCAATCGCGACGAGCTGCGCGCGCTGCTGGCGGGGCGGCCGTCCGGCGGCATCATTTTCACCACGGTGCAGAAGTTCACGCCTGAGCCGGGCGAGGCGGAGTTCCCGCTGCTGTCGGCGCGTACCAACATCGTGGTCATCGCCGACGAGGCGCACCGCTCGCAATACGGCTTCCGCGCCGTGCTGGACAAAAAGACCGGCCAGTACAAGTACGGCTTCGCCAAGCACCTGCGCGACGCCTTGAAGAACGCCACCTTCGTCGGCTTCACCGGCACGCCGGTGGAAGGCGCAGACAAGGACACCCGCGCCGTGTTCGGCGATTACGTCAGCATCTACGACATCCAGGACGCGGTGGACGACGGCGCGACGGTGCCCATCTTCTACGAAAGCCGCCTGGCCAAGCTGGACCTCAACCCGGACGAGATGGAACAGATGAACGCCGATGTGGAGGAAGTGTTCGAGGACGAGGAAGACGCGGCGCTGAAGGAAGCGGCCAAGACCCGCTGGGCGGCGCTGGAAAAGCTGGTCGGCGCCCAGCCGCGCATCGAGCAGGTGGCGGCGGACATCGTGCAGCATTTCGAGGCGCGCAACGGCGCGGTGGAAGGCAAGGCCATGATCGTCGCCATGAGCCGCGAAATCTGCGCCAGGCTCTACGCGGCCATCGTCGCCCTGCGGCCGGCATGGCATAGCGACGACCCGGCGCAGGGCGCGATCAAGGTGGTGATGACCGGCTCGGCGGCGGACACTGCGCTGTTACAGCCCCACATCTACAACGCCACAACCAAGAAGCTGCTGGAAAAGCGCTTCAAGGATGCCGCCGATCCGCTGAAAATAGTGATTGTGCGCGACATGTGGCTCACCGGTTTCGACGTGCCCTGCCTGCATACCATGTACGTGGATAAGCCGATGCGCGACCACAACCTGATGCAGGCCATCGCCCGGGTGAACCGCGTCTTCCACGACAAGGAAGGCGGCCTGGTGGTGGATTACATCGGCATCGCCGCCGAACTGCGCAGCGCCTTGCGCACCTACACCGAGAGCAAGGGCAAAGGCCAGCCGGCGCTGGATGCCGCCGAGGCACTGGCCAAGCTAAAGGAATTGATGGATGTGGCGCGCGGCCTGCTGCACGGCTTCGACTTCGGCGCCTACCGGACCAAGGCCGCCGCCCTGCTGCTGCCGGCAGCCAACTTCGTGCTTGGTCTGGAAGAGGGCAAGAAGCGCTGGGCTGACGCGGTGCTGGCCATAACCAAGGCCTTCTCGCTGTGCGGCACGCTGGATGAGGCGATTGTCCTGCGCGAGGAGATCGCATTCTTCCAGGCCATCAAGGCGGTGATCGCCAAGGCCACCGAGTCGGACAAGAAGCTTTCCGAAGACCGCCAGAATGCGGTGCTCAAGCAAATCCTCGACAACGCCGTGGTGGCCCAGGGCGTGGAAGACATCTTCAAGCTGGCGGGCCTGGATCGGCCGGACATCGGGATTCTGTCCGATGCCTTCCTCGAAGAAGTGCGCCAGTTGCCGCAACGCAACTTCGCCATCGAGCTGCTACAGAAGCTGCTCAACGATCAGGTCAAGTCCCGCGCCCGGACCAACGTGGTGCTGGAACGCAAGTTCAGCGAACGCTTGCTGGCTGCGCTGAACCGCTACCGCAGTCGTGCCATCGAGAGCGCCCAGGTGATCGAGGAGCTGATCGAGATGGCCAAGGAGTTCCGCGCCGCCGCCGAGCGTGGCGACGCGCTGGGACTCAACGAATCCGAGTTGGCCTTCTACGACGCGCTGACCGACAACGAAAGCGCGGTGCGCGAACTGGGCGATCAGACGCTGAAGCAGATCGCCGTCGAAATCACCGAGAAGCTGCGCAACAGCACCACCGTGGATTGGCAGAAACGCGACAGCATCCGCGCCCGTCTGCGGAACTTGGTGCGCATTACGCTGCGCCGCTACAAGTACCCGCCGGATCAGCAGGAAGATGCAATTCGGTTGGTGCTGGATCAGGCGGAGCGGCTGTCGGACCAGTGGTCGACGGGCTGATTCGCCGTCCCCCCAGCGCCGACTCTTGAGCCTCCGCTACCTCAATACGTCTCCACGTGATACCGCCCCTGCTGCAGCATCTGCGGGCGCAGGCTGTTCCAGTCCAGTCCGTTGGCCTGGCATAGCGCGGTGAAGGCTTCTTCGACGCCTTTTTCCATGCCCTTCAGGCCGCAGATGTAGACGTAGGTGTTCTCGTCCTTCAGCAGGCGCGCGACGTCTTCGCCGCGCTCGCGCAACAGGTCCTGCACGTAGCGCTTGGGTTCGCCTGGAACGCGCGAGAAACCGAAATTGATGTCGATGAACTCCTTGGGCAGCTTGGTCAAGGGCCCGAAGTAAGGTAGTTCGCCGGAGCTGCGGGCGCCGAAGAAGAGCATCTGCTTGCCCAGGCTCTCGCCGGCGCTGAACTTGCGGCGGCGGCGTTCGGTCATCGCGCGCATGGGCGCCGAGCCGGTGCCGGTGCAGATCATCAGCAGGTGGCTGCCGGGGTGGTTGGGCATCAGGAAGCTGGTGCCGTAGGGACCGACGACATTGACCTTGTCGCCCTTCTTCAGGTCGCACAGGTAGTTCGAGCCGATGCCGTGCGCGGCCTTGCCTTCGTGGTCCTCGGTGACGCGCTTCACGGTCAGCGAGAGGTTGTTGTACTTGGGGCGCTCGCCTTCGCGCGGGCTGGCCACCGAATACAGGCGCACGTGGTGGGGTTTGCCATTCGCGTCGAGGCCGGGCGGCAGGATGCCGATGGTCTGGCCTTCGAGCACCGGGAAGGAGGCGTTGCCGAAGTCGAGCACGATATGGCGGATGTCGCTCGATGCGTCCTCGGCGGTGAGGCGGAAGTTGCCGCTGACGGTGGCCACCGCCGGCTGGTGGATGCCGTAGAGGTTCACGTAGGGGTGGGCGGCGGACCATGGCGGCGGCGCCGTGCCGCCCTGGCCGGCGGTGGAGGCCGCGGCAATCTGTGCGACATCCGCGGGCGTTTCGCCCGCCGTGTTGCCAGCGCCGACTTCCGTGCCCGCGCCGGTTGTGCCGCCCTGGTCGAGGGCGATCTGTCCGGGCAGGCTGTCCCACAGCAACTGTTCCGCGATCGGGTAGGCCCGGTCGGCCGGCATGTTGCGCCAACTGTCGATGGCGCCGGTGGGGCAGGGCGAGATGCAGTTGTAGCAGAGCTTGCACTTGGCCGCGTCGATCACGTAGTTGCGCGAGTCGTGGCTGATCGCATCGACCGGGCAGGTCTCCTCGCAGGTGTTGCAGCGGATGCAGATCTCGGGGTCGATCAGGTGTTGGCGCAGGATGGTCGCTGGGGCGGCGTTCATGTTGTTTTCCTTGGCTTTATGGGCGTGCCAATGGTAGCGGAGAATCAGGCCGATGCAGCCCCGTCATTCCGGCGAACGCCGGAATCCAGCGATATTCCACTGGATTCCGGGTCAAGCCCGGAATGACGAGTCTGTCGAGTTCGTCCTTAGTTGAAGCGCACGTAGGCGAAGTCCACCGGCTGATTGTTGATACCGCGCGCGGGCGGGGCGATCCAGTTGGCGAACTTGCCCGGCTCGGCAACGCGGCCCATCAGCGAGGCGACGAAGGCGCGGTCCTCGGCGGAGGGCAGCCAGTGCAGATGCTGGTGCGTCCATTCGCCTTCGGAGACCACTTGCCCGGTGGGCGAGATCTTGGCGGCGGAGAGCGGCCCGATCTTGCGGTTGAAGGCCTTGTGCGGCGCGGAGAGCGTGAAGGGGATGCCCGCCTTCTGGATGATCTTGTTCCAGCGCTCGATGCCGGCCTTGGCATCGACCACGTAATCGTCGCGCAGCTTCTCGTTGATGGCGTTGAGATACGGTGCCTGGATGGTGACCAGCTTGCCGTCGTTGACTTCCAGCACGCCGTAGCTGGCGTCGTTGAGCAGGTGGTCGTCGGTCTGCTTGGTTTCCTCGTAGCGTCCCTTGAGTCCGGTGGTGTAGAAGGTCGCGGCGTTCGACGAGACATCGGCGCCGAACAGATCCATGGTCACGCTGAAATGGAAGTTGAGATACCTCTGGATGGTGGGCAGGTCGATCACGCCCTGGGCACGGATCTTCGCCACGTCGTCGGTCTTGAGCTGGTTCATCACGTCGCAGGTGCGCTGGATGACGCGGCCGACGCCGGATTCGCCGACGAACATGTGGTGCGCTTCTTCGGTCAGCATGAACTTGCAGGTGCGCGCCAGCGGGTCGAAGCCGGATTCGGCCAGCGAGCACAACTGGTACTTGCCGTCGCGGTCGGTGAAGTAGGTGAACATGAAGAAGCTGAGCCAGTCGGGCGTGCGCTCGTTGAAGGCGCCGAGGATGCGGGGGTTGTCGGCGTCGCCGGAACGGCGCTCGAGCAGGGCTTCGGCTTCCTCGCGGCCGTCGCGGCCGAAGTAGGCGTGCAGCAGGTAGACCATGGCCCAAAGGTGGCGGCCTTCTTCCACGTTCACCTGGAACAGGTTGCGCATGTCATAAAGCGAGGGGCAGGTGAGGCCGAGGTGGCGCTGCTGTTCGACCGAAGCCGGCTCGGTGTCGCCCTGGGTGACGATCAGGCGGCGCAGGTTGCTGCGGTATTCGCCCGGCACTTCCTGCCAGGCGGCCTCGCCCTTGTGCGCGCCGAAATTCACCTTGCGGCCTTCTTCGGCCGGGTTGAGGAAAATGCCCCAGCGGTAGTCGGGCATCTTGACGTGGTCGAAATGCGCCCAGCCGGACGGGTCGACGCTGACGGCGGTACGCAGGTAGACGTCGAAGTTCTGCGAGCCGTCGGGGCCCATGTCCTGCCACCAGTTGATGAACTCGGGCTGCCAGTGCTCGAGCGCGCGTTGCAGGGTCTTGTTGTCGTTGAGGTGGACGTTGTTGGGGATCTTCTGGCTGTAATCGATGCTCATTTTGCTCTCCGTGGATTGGGGGTGTCGTGGGTGTTGTTGTTGATTGGGGTCAGACGCGGTTCCAGTCGAACTTGGCTTTGTTTCCAGAGCCGAAGACTTTCAGCGCGCCGCCTTCGCCGACGGCGTTGGGGCGGATGAAAATCCAGTTCTGCCAGGCGGACAGCCGCCCGAAGACGCGGGTCTCCATGGTCTCGCCGGGGCCGAAGCGCAGGTTGGCTTCCATGCCGGTCAGGGCGTCGGGCGAGAGGCTGGCGCGCTCTTCGAGCACGATGCGGATTTCATCTTCCCAGTCCAGGTCGTCCGGCGTCGCGGTGACCAGGCCCAGCGCCAGCGCGGCATCGGCACCTTGCGGCTGGCCGATGGCGGCCCTCACGGCGCCGAGCGGACCTTCTTCGCCGTAGAAGCGTGCGGCCAGGCGGTACTGCGCGTTGACCATCGGGTAGTCGCCGAAATTCATGGCCGAGAGCGTGACCTTGCCTTCTTCGGCCGGGGCATCGGGCAGGGCCAGCATGTAGCCGCGGTCGGCGGCGAACAGCAGCTCGGCCAGGGTACCGGCGAAGCAGGAGCCGCGCTCGACCAGGGCGATCAGGGTACGCGAGGTGACGTCCAGGCGCGCCAGGGTCCGGCGCAGCATGCCGATGGTTTCGCGCACGAACCAGTGGCCGCGGTTGGCGTCGAGCACGGCGTCGGCGCCCAAGGCCAGGGTGGCGTCGCCCGTGGTCTTGAGCACCCAGGTGCCGATGTCGAGGTCGTTGGTGCGTAGCATCAGGATGGCGTCGTCGAGCTCGCGCGCCATTTGCAGCGGCCACCAGGCGGCGCCGGCGGCGACGATGTCGTCGATCTTCGATTGCACGGCGGCGGCGGGGGCCTTGACGGTCAGCGTGGCGCGGCGCGCGGCGCGGTCGATCGTCACATCCACCGTCTCGTAGTGGTAGCCGGCTTCGTCGATGCCGCGCTTGAGCGGGGTCAGGGCGATGCCCTTGGCATCGGCTGGCCGGTCGCTTTGCGCGGCGAGTTCGGTGGCGCGGGCCTTGACCTTCTCGGCGAAGGCCTGCGGCTTGGCGTAGTCGTCGATCAATCGCCATTCCTTGGCGCGCTGGGAGCGGATGCCTTCGGTCAGGGTGCAGAAGATGTCGGCGTGGTCGCGGCGCACGCGGCGCTTGTCGATGACGCGGGTGAGGCCGCCGGTGCCGGGCAGCACGCCGAGCAGCGGCACTTCGGGCAGGCTGACGGCGGAGGAGCGGTCATCGACCAGGATGATCTCGTCGCAGGCCAGGGCCAGCTCGTAGCCGCCACCGGCGGTGGTGCCGTTGCAGGCGGCGAGGAACTTGAGGCCGGAGTAACGGCTGGAATCCTCGATGCCGTTGCGCGTCTCGTTGGTGAATTTGCAGAAGTTGACCTTCCAGGCGTGGGTCGACAGGCCGAGCATGAAGATGTTGGCGCCGGAACAGAAGATGCGGTCCTTGCCGCTGGTGACGATCACGGTTTTCACTTCGGGATGCTCGAAGCGCACGCGCTGCAGGGCGTCGTGCAGTTCCATGTCCACGCCGAGGTCGTAGGAGTTGAGCTTGAGCTTGTAGCCGGGCTTGATGCCGCCGTCTTCGTTGATGTTCAGCGTCAGCGTGGCGATGGCGCCGTCGCAGGCGAGGCTCCAGTGCTTGTACTGCGCAGGGCTGGTGTCGTAGGTGATCACGGGCTTGACGGCTTCGGGGCTGTTCATGGGGTTCTCCGTTGTGGTTTCTCTGTGTTGGTAAGTTTCAGGGGGCGGGGGTGACGGTTTGACGCAATTGCTTGAGGCATTCCTCCGGCGTACGGCCGGTGGTATCCAGCGTGAAATCGGCCTTGCTGTACAGTGATTCGCGGGCAACGAGGATGCGGCGCATGTCTTCCATGGCTTCGGCGCTGCCTTCCATCGGCCGCAGGTCGCCCTGGGCGACGACGCGCGACATGTGTTCTTCCGGGCTGGCCTTGACCCAGACCGTGTAGCAGTTCATCAGCAGCAGATTGAAGGTCTCGGCTTCGGAGACGATGCCGCCGCCGACGGTGATCACGGCGGCCTCGTGCCGGGCGACGATGCTTTCCAGGCAGCGGCGCTCCAGGCGGCGGAAGCCGGGCTGGCCGTAAAGCATGAAGATTTCGTTGAGGGGCATGCCGGCTTCGGCCTCGATGGCGCCGTTGAGCTCGACGAAGGGAGTGCCGAGTTCGCCGGACAAGGCGCGACCGAGCGTGGATTTGCCGGCGCCGCGCAGGCCCACCAGGGCGATGCGGCGGCGACGCGAGGCATCCTCGCTGCCGAAGTCGCGCATCAGGCGTAGCATGGCCTCTTCCATGCGGCTGGGTGAGAGCTGTTCCAGGAAGCGTGCGATCAGGCGATATTCGCTGGAGCCCTGTTGCGGCTCGATCAGTTCCAGCAGTGAGACGCCGAGCGCGTGGGCCACATGGCGCAACACCATGATCGAGGGGTTGGTTTCGCCGCTCTCGACCTGGGCCAGGTAGCGCTCGGAGACCGCCGAGCTCAAGGCCAGCGCCTTGCGCGACATGCCGCGCCGGGCGCGTGCCTCGCGCACGCGATGGCCCAGCGCCGCGATGAATTCGGCATTGGCGGCCTCGTCGTGGAGGGCCGGGTTGGCGGTGGTGGCGTCCTTGGTCTTTGTGTCCATTGGCTTGTCCCTCGCTGGCAGTGCAACGACGGTACAGGTACTATAGTGCATGTTTTTGATAAAAGTCAACTGTTTTTAAATTTAGTAAATGCTTATTTAGTCGCAAAAGCATTGTAAACAGCAAATATTCAATAAGTTAAAGCGATTGCGGCGCTGCGGCACAATACTGCATGACGCTATTGACAGGGTGGTTTTCGATGTCCATACTTCGTCGCAGTTGTGCAGTATGGTTCAGGCAAGGAACAATAGTTCCTCTCTTATCACCAAGCATTGATTCGCGGCGATCCTCGCGGCGGATGGACAACAAAGGAGGCAGCAATGGCTGATGGATTATTCGACCAGTTCAAGGACTGGTATGAGAAGCGTCATGACTACGCCCGCGACTGGAAGGCTCGCACCGGCGGCCAGGTCGTGGCCACGATGTGCACCTACACCGCCGAAGAACTGCTGATGGCCGCCGGCATGCTGCCGGTGCGCGTGCTCGGCGCCCACGAACCGCAGAACGTCACCGAGCCGCACATCTTCGGCATGTTCTGTCCCTTCTGCCGCGACTCCCTGGCCCAGGGCCTGCTCGGCCGCTTCGACTACGCCGAAGGCGTCACCCTGACCCAGTCCTGCATCCAGTACCGGCAGACCTTCAGTTCCTGGCGCAGCAACGTCCCCAGCGTCAAGTGGGACTACTACGTGCCCATGCCCAACGACGTGCAAAGCCCGCATGCCCGCAAGGCCCACTACGCCGAAATCCAGGCCTTCCGCACCTTCCTTTCCGCGCTGACCGGCAAGGAACTCACGGACGCCATGCTGCACGAGGCCACCGACACCATCGACGAGAACCGCCGCCTGCTGCGCCAGCTTTTCGACTACCGCAAGGAATCCAACCCCAAGGTCACCGGCGTCGAAGCCCTGTATGCCTCGATTACCGCCCAGTTCGTGGACAAGAAGGAGCACAACGCGCAACTGAAGAAGGTGCTCGCCGCCCTGCCGGCCCGCCAGATGGACCGCAAGGAAGGCGTGCGCTTCATGACCATCGGCTCCGAGAACGACGACATCGCCTTCATGGCCATGGTCGAATCGGTGGGTTCCACCATCGTCATCGACGACCAGTGCTCGGGCACCCGCTACTTCTGGAACGAGTCGAAGAAGGATGCCGACCCGATCAAGCGCATCGCCGAGCGTTACTGCGACCGGCCGGCCTGCCCGACCAAGGACTACCCCAGCCACACGCGGTTCGACCACGTGCTGGGCCTGGCCAAGGACTACAACGCGCGCGCCGCGATCTTCCTGCAGCAGAAGTTCTGCGATCCGCACGAGGGTGACTATCCGGACCTCAAGGAGCACCTGGAGAAGAACGGCATCCCCACCCTGTTCCTCGAATTCGACATCACCAACCCCATCGGCCCCTTCCGTATCCGCGTCGAAGCCATGCTCGAGACGCTGAGCGAAGAAGAGCTGTTCTGATCTGAAGGGAGAAAATAGATGAGTGCACCGAACAAGTACCCGACCGAGTCCCTCAAGCTGTGGGGCAAGGCCAAGCAACTGCGCGAGCAGTATTACCAGAACTACGCCACCGCCAAGGAAAAGGGCGGCCTGCGCTGGTCCGGCTCGGCCTGGGCGCTGGACGCGGTTCCCGCCGGCCTCGGCGACGATGTCTATTCGCTGACCGGCGAGCCCTACGCGGCGGCCGTGGCGCATGACCGCAAGTTCGCCAAGGAGTGCATGGACGCCGCCGAATCCGTCGGCTTTGCCCGCGACCTGTGCTCCTACATGCGCATCTACTGGGGTGGCATGCACCTCGACAAGTACCTCTACGGCGGCAAGTTCCCCAAGCCCGATTTCATTTTCCAGACCCAGATCTGCTGCTCGCACTCCAAGTGGTACCAGCACGTCGCCAAGGTCGAGCAGGTGCCGCAGTTCTACGTCGATGTCGGCGTCGGCCCCTACAAGGACATGAACAAGGACCGCCTGGATTACGTTACCAACCAGTTGCTCGATGGCATCGAGTTCCTCGAGAAGAGCACCGGTCGCAAGTTCGATGACGAGAAGTTCCTCAAGGCCGTCAAGAACGAAATGCGTTCGACCAGCCGCTGGGCCGACATCTGCGCCCTGAACAAGGCCAAGCCGGCGCCGCTGGACGAGAAGACGATGTACTCGCTCTACGTGCTGGCCACGCTGTCGAAGTCCTCGCAGTGGTGCGCCGACTTCTACGACGAGCTCTACGACGAAGTCAAGGATCGCGTCGCGCGCGGCATCGCCGCCGTGCCCAACGAGAAGGCGCGCATGATGTCCGACACGCAGCCGCCCTGGTCCTTCCTCAAGATCTTCCGCTACCTCGAAACTTACGGTGCGGTGTCGATCGGCTCGCTCTACACCTTTGCCCTCGAAGGCATCTGGGAAGACAAGCCGGACGGCAGTTGGGGCGGGCGTACGCTGCCCTGGGAAAAGGGCATCGAGATGAACACCCGCGAGCAGATCGCCCGTCTCTATGCCGACTGGAACCTCTCCAAGCCGCAGTGGCAGCACTTCTTCGACCCGCGCCTGAAGACCGAGATGATGCTGCGCATCGTCAGGGAATGGCAGGTCGATGGCGTGATGCTGCACCTGAATCGCGGCTGCGAAGGGCTGTCGATGGGCATCATGGAAAACCGCGGCGGCATCGCCAAGGCCGGCGTGCCGATCATGACCTTCGAAGGCAACATGGGCGATGAGCGCGAGTTCGACGAAGTGCGTACCCAGGCCCGCGTCGACGCCTTCATGGAACAGCTCGGTCTGCGTCGCCAGGCCGCTTAACACGAGAATCTACAGGAGGAATCACGAATGATTACCGCTGGAATTGACATGGGCTCGCGCAGCATCAAGGTTGTGCTGGTCGAGGAACTGAAGGTCGATGGCGCGCCGCAACTGAAGTACGGCGTCAAGAAGTCGCACATCATGATGCCGGGCGACCTGGACCAGGACGTGGCGGCCGACAAGGCCTTCAACGAAGCCCCTGGCCGCCGCCGGCCTCAAGAGGGAAGACGTCAAGGCGGTGTTCGCCACCGGCGCCGGGCGAAAGCAGGTCGCCTTCGCCACCGAGGGCGTCACCGAAATGACCGCCGGCGCCAAGGGAGCGAACTACATGTTCCCGATGTGCCGCACCGTGGTCGACGTCGGCGCCGAGGAAGGTCGCGGCATGAAGACCGACGCCGAGGGCAAGGCGGTTGACTTCGCCGGCAACGAGAAGTGCGCCGCCGGCGCCGGCTCCTTCGCCGAGGCGATGAGCCGCGCCCTGCAGATGACGCTGAAGGAATTCGGCGAGGCCAGCCTCAAGTCGGACAAGTCGATCCCGATGAACGCGCAATGCACGGTGTTCGCCGAGTCGGAAGTGGTCTCCCTGATCCACTCCTCGACGCCGAAGAACGACATCGCCAAGGCGGTGCTCGATGCCGTCGCCAGCCGCGTCTGCGCCATGGTGCGCCGCGTCGGCATCGAAGGTGAAGTGGTGCTGATCGGCGGCATGGTGCACAACGCCGGCTTCGTCCAGTCACTGAAGACCGCGATGGGCGTCGATGCCGTGTCCCTGCCCGACATGCCCGAGTACATCAGCGCGCTGGGTTGCGCCCTGATCGCCGCCGAACGTCAGCACTGATACCAGGAGAGAGAAAACATGAATGCAGAAGTGAAAGCCGATACGCTCCCCGAGAAGAAGGAATTCTGGCGCTGGCAGGAAAACGTCTGGATCGATGAGACCAAGGACTGGAAGACGGCCAAAATCATTACCTGCGGCATCGACGTCGGTTCCGTGTCGTCGCAGGCCGTGCTGGTGGTTGATGGCGAGCTCTATGGCTTCAACAGCATGCGCACCGGCAACAATTCACCGGACTCGGCGAAGAACGCCTTGCAAGGCGTGATGGACAAGTGCGGCATGAAGCTGGAAGACATCCACTTCGTGGTCGGCACCGGCTACGGTCGCGTCAACGTGCCCTTCGCCCACAAGGCCATCACCGAGATCGCCTGCCATGCCCGCGGCGCCAACTACATGGGTGGCAACGGCGTGCGCACCATCCTAGACATGGGCGGCCAGGACTGCAAGGCCATCCACTGCGACGACAAGGGCAAGGTCACCAACTTCCTGATGAACGACAAGTGCGCTGCCGGCACCGGCCGCGGCATGGAAGTCATCTCCGATCTGATGCAGATCCCGATCGCCGAACTGGGCCCGCGTTCCTTCGACATCGACAGCGATGTCGAGGCCGTGTCGTCGGTCTGCGTGGTGTTCGCCAAGTCCGAGGCGCTGGGCCTGCTCAAGGCCGGCTACACCAAGAACAAGGTGATCGCGGCCTACTGCCAGGCGATGGCCGAGCGCGTGGTTTCGCTGCTCGAGCGCATCGGCGTCGAGGAAGGCTTCTTCATCACCGGCGGCATCGCCAAGAATCCGGGCGTGGTCAAGCGCATCGAGAAGCTGCTGGGTATCAAGGCGATGGACACCAAGATCGACAGCCAGATCGCCGGTGCCCTGGGTGCGGCGCTGTTCGGCTATACCCTGCAATCGAAGAAAGCCGCGGCCTGATAGCCTGACGGGGTGGCCGGCAACCGCCGGCCACCGATGCGACCTGACCATAAGGGAACCGAAATGATCGCCAACTACGGATACAAGGACGGCTCGGGTGAGTACTACATCAGCATCGACACCGACAAGTGCATCTCGTGCTCAGCCGGTCACGCCTGCCTGACGGCCTGCCCGAAGTCGATGTTCGAGACCATCACCGACGACTACGATGACGAGGTGACCTGGGTGAAGAAGCCGAATTGCCGCACCCTGGCCTACGATTGTGCCGACTGCAAGCCGTCGGCTGGCTACACCAGCCTGCCCTGCATGACCGCCTGCACGCCGGGCGCCATCAAGCATTCGTGGTGATCGGGGTGATTCCCATGGCAACGACCAAGCGCGTGATTCCGATCGCCCAGGCCAAGACGGTCAGTCCGGAGGATGCCCTGCTCCGCGATGGCTGGAAGCGCCAGACCACGATCGGCGAGCCGAGGCTCTCGGAAATCGTCAAGAACTACCAGACGATGGGTTTCGAGGTCCATGTCGAGGAGTACAAGGTCGAGGGGATGGTTGCAACACCTGTTTCGACGCCGGCCAGGAAATGGGGGATGAGTTATGGCACGGTCTATGTGCGCAAGTCGGCGGATGCTGCCCCCGACGATGAATTGTTCGAGGATTAGGCGCGCCCCCGGCGTCGCCTTTACAAACTAGGTTAAAGGAGGAAAGAAATGCCTGATCAGAAACGAGTGCTACGCGTGCTGCGCCAGAGCGACCTGGACGCGATTGTTGCCATCGATGCCCCTGGCCACCCGGCGAGCGCGCCAGGAATACTACGAGCGCAAGATCGCCGGGATTCTCAACCGCGCGGCCAACATCAACACCTCCATCGTCTGCGAAGTCGACGGCAAGGTGGCCGGCTTCCATCATCGGTTACGTGTTCTTCGGCGAGTTCGGCATTGCCGACAGCACCGCGACCATCGATACCCTGGGCGTGCATCCGGACTTCGCAATTTTGGCGTCGCCGCCGAGATGCTCGACCAGTTCGCGATGAACATGAAGGCCGCCGGTGTGAAGAAGGTTTACACCTGGTGAACTGGAGCGACTTCGCGCTGGAGAAGTTCTTCTCGCGCAACAAGTTCGTGCCGTCCAAGCGCATCAACCTCGAGTACGAGCTCCGTAAGCAGCGAAGGCGCGGCGCAAGCCTGTGTGGATCGATGCCCACTGTCATACGAAGTATTCGTTGACGACAACTGGCTCGAACCGCTGGACCTGATACGCCGCGCCAAGGCGCTGGGCCTCGACGGATCGGTGATCACCGAACACTATTCCTACGAGGCTTCGCGCCGAGGAGCAGGTCGGTCGCGATGAGGCTATCTGATCCTGCGCGGGGGTGGAGATTGCGACGGACAGGGCACCTGTTGGCCTACGGGGTGGAGAGACGATGGCTGGAACATCTGGGGGCGCGACAGCTATTTGCCGCTGGAAGAGGTCATCAGGCGCATCAACGACCTCGGCGGCATCTGAGCTCCGGCCCATCCCTTCCGCAACGTGGGGCTGGCGAGCCTGATGGAAGGACTGCTGGACTTGAAGGACCTTACCGCCGTGGGTCCTTCAGCGGCGTCAATGCGGAAAGCGACAACGACCTGGCGATCAGCACGACAGCCATCTCAGACCTGCCGACACTGGGCGGCGGCAGCGATTACTCGAAGACCCTCGCGGTTGGCCGCTGACCAAGGTTTTCACGGCCGGTGCATGACATGGCGGGTTTCGTCGCGCGGTGAAGGCAGGGGCCTGTCGTGGCGCGTAATTACCGGGTTATCGGGCCGGCACTTAGAAGAGTCGGCGCTGGCGGTACGGCGACGAGATAGCCAGAAAACGGCAGCGGAGGAGCGGACATAGACGCGGTGCAGGAAATCAAGTGGTGAAGCTGCCCGGCCCAAGGACGGCGACCAATTCGGCGAGACCGTTTGCATCCATGTCGACTGCAGCAAGATCGAGGTGCC